>NZ_CM178974.1:0-2507500 GCF_058732025.1 Sinorhizobium sp. Y406
ATGCGGCATGACGCACTTTTCGAGCGGGTAAGTGCGCGTCTGAAAGCTCAGGTTGGTCCGGATGTCTTCGCCAGTTGGTTTGGGCGTCTCAAGCTTCATTCCGTGTCGAAAAGCGTCGTGCGCCTGTCGGTGCCGACGACGTTCCTCAAATCCTGGATCAACAACCGCTATCTGGATCTCATCACCGGTCTGTTCCAGCAGGAAGACGGCGAGATCCTGAAGGTGGAGATTCTGGTCCGCACGGCAACGCGCAGCCAGCGTCCGGCCGCTCATGAAGAGACGGCGCCCGCCGTGGCCGAGCCGGCACCGGCGCCGGTCCGGCGCTCCACCTCGCCGCAGCCGGTCGCAATCGCTGCCGCCGCGGCGGTCGCTGCCGCGCCGAAGGCGGTCCAGGCGCCGCTTTTCGGCTCGCCCCTCGACCAGCGCTACAGTTTCGACAGTTTCGTGGAGGGTGCGTCCAACCGCGTCGCCCTTGCCGCCGCCCGCACGATCGCGGAAGCGGGCGCCGGCGCCGTCCGTTTCAACCCGCTCTTCATCCATTCGAGCGTCGGTCTAGGCAAGACGCATCTTCTCCAGGCGATCGCGCTTGCGGCCCTGCAGAGCGCGCGCGCGCCGCGCGTTGTCTATCTCACGGCAGAATATTTCATGTGGCGTTTCGCCACAGCCATCCGCGACAACGACGCCCTTTCCTTGAAGGAATCGCTGCGCAACATCGATCTCCTGATCATCGACGATATGCAGTTCCTGCAGGGCAAGTCGATCCAGCACGAATTTTGTCATCTCCTGAACATGCTGCTCGACTCGGCAAAGCAGGTGGTCGTCGCGGCCGACCGGGCGCCTTGGGAGCTGGAATCGCTCGACAGCCGCGTTCGCTCGCGACTGCAAGGTGGTGTGGCGATCGAAATGGAAGGGCCGGATTACGAGATGCGGCTGGAGATGCTGAAGCTTCGTCTCGAGGCGGCGCGGCAGGACGATGCCTCGCTGCAGATTCCCCAGGACATCCTGTGCCACGTCGCGCGCAACATCACCGCCAGCGGCCGCGAGCTCGAGGGCGCCTTCAATCAGCTGCTTTTCCGCCGCTCCTTCGAACCGCAGCTCTCGATCGAGCGCGTTGACGAACTGCTCGGCCACCTGGTCAATGCTGGCGAACCGCGCCGCGTCCGAATCGAGGACATACAGCGTGTCGTCGCCAAGCACTACAACGTCTCACGCCAGGAACTGGTGTCGAACCGTCGCACCCGCGTGATCGTCAAGCCGCGTCAGATCGCCATGTACCTGTCGAAGACGCTGACGCCGCGTTCCTTCCCGGAGATAGGCCGTCGCTTCGGTGGCCGCGACCACACCACCGTGCTGCATGCCGTGCGCAAGATCGAAGAGATGATTGCCGGCGACACGAAGCTCGGCCACGAAATCGAACTCTTGAAGCGGCTGATCAACGAGTGAAGCCGATGCAAGTGAGCGCCCGGCGCGTGCATAAGTAAGCCGAACTTTATAGCGGCCCGGTTTTCCAGCCGGGCCTGTTTTTTTGGGGGGGCCTGCCTGGGGTGAGGGCCTACTCGCCCCAAGCAACTTCGCCCGGAGAGCGTTCCAACCATTTTTTTCGCCGCGCTTGTCGGCTATCACTGGCTCCATTCGTCTTCAGACCAGAGCGGAGAATTCTCGATGCTTTATGCGGTGCTTTGCTACAACGATGAAAGTGTCACCAGTGCCTGGAGCAAGGAGGAGGATGACAGGGTCATGCGTGACCTGACCGCCGTCCAGAGCAAATATGTCGAGACCGGCAAGCTTGGGCCGGTTGCGCGGCTGCTGCCGACGACGGCCGCGACGACCTTGCGCCACGCAACGGGCGAAACGATCGTCATTGACGGCCCCTTTGCCGAAACGAAGGAGCAACTGCTCGGCTTCTATCTGATCGATTGCGAGTCGCTCGACGAGGCCCTCGCCTTTGCCCGTGACTTGAGTACCGCCAATCCGAGCGCCGGTTCCTATGAAATCCGCCCCCTCGCCCTCTATGAACCCGGCGGGCTTCCCTCATGACGGGCACGGCCTGGATCGACCTCGCCCTCACTTCCTTGCGCCCGCAGGCGATGGGAGCGCTGCTGCGCTATTTCCGCAATCTCGACCTTGCGGAGGAGGCGTTCCAGGAAGCATGCATCCGGGCCCTGAAGACCTGGCCAACGAACGGTCCGCCGCGTGACCCGGCGGCCTGGCTGATCTTCGTCGGCCGCAACAGCGGCATCGATAAGGTTCGGCGCCAGGCGCGCGAGGCGCCGCTGCCGCCGGAAGAGCAGCTGTCCGATCTCGGCGATCGGGAAGAGGAGCTTGCCGACCGTCTCGACGGATCGCACTACCGCGACGACATCCTGCGGCTGCTCTTCGTCTGCAGCAATCCAGTGCTGCCGGCGACCCAGCAGATCGCGCTTGCGCTACGCATCGTTTCCGGCCTTTCCGTCAAACAGATCGCCCGCGCCTTTCTCGTCAGCGAGGCGGCGATGGAGCAGCGCATCACCCGCGCCAAGGGGCGTGTCGCTGCCGCGGGCATTCCCTTCGAAACGCCGGATGCCGCCGACCGCGCCGAGCGGCTCGCGACCGTGGCGACTATGATCTATCTCGTCTTCAACGAGGGCTATTCGGCGATGAACGGCCCGGACGGCGTTTCCGCCGATCTCTGCGACGAGGCGATTCGGTTGTCGCGGTTGCTGCTTCGCCTGTTTCCCGCCGAGCCGGAGATCATGGGACTGACGGCGCTGCTTCTTCTTCAGCATTCGCGCGCCCGCGCCCGCTTCGATGCCGATGGCTCCATCGTCCTACTGGAGGACCAGGACCGCCGGCTCTGGAACAGGCGGATGATCGCGGAAGCCCTGGCGATGATCGACAAGGCGATGCGCCACCGCCGCCCCGGTGCTTACCAGATCCAGGCGGCGATCGCTGCCCTTCATGCCCGCGCGGAGCGGCCTGAACTGACCGATTGGGAGGAGATCGATCTGCTCTACCAGGCGCTCGAACGGTTGCAGCCCTCGCCGGTCATCACGCTCAACCGCGCGGTCGCCGTGTCGAAACGCGAGGGTGCCGAGGCGGCACTTGCGATGGTCGAGCCGCTGGCTGAGAGCCTTTCCGGCTACTTCTATTTTCATGGCCTGCATGGTGCGTTGCTCAACCAACTGGGGCGAGCCCGCGAGGCCCGCATCGCCTTCGACCGCGCAATCGCGCTTGCCACCAATGCCGCCGAGGCCGCCTATATCCGCAAGCAGCTCGACCATTTGGCGGACGAAGCGGGCCACTGCATATCTTCTTAAATCGACCTCGGTTCAAGGGAGACATGCAACAATTCAAAGTGCTGCGGCCACGTTTGTGCGTCTGACGAGATGCGCGGTGCTGTAAACGGCTCTTGCCGAAGTGAAAAAACGACAAAACATACGCAGCCCTGTCGGGAGCCGTCGCCTCCATTCGTCCTTGGATCGAAACCAACCCGGAGGATACGAAATGACTGCAGCAACCGACAGGAAACCCACCGACGAACGCGAACTGGTGCTGGTTCGGCAGATCGATGCGCCGCGCGAGAAGGTCTATCGCGCCTTCACCGACGCCGATCTCCTGAAGCAATGGTTCGCGCCGCTGCCGTGGACAATCACGGAAGCGGAACTCGATGTCAGGCCTGGCGGTACCAATCGTTTTATCATGCGCTCTCCGGAGGGTGATCTCTATCCCAATCAGGGCGTCTATCTGGAGGTCGAGCCCAACGAGAAGCTCGTCATCACCGATGCCTATACCGAGGCCTGGAAGCCCTCGGAGAAGCCCTTTATGACGGCGATCCTCACCTTCGAGGAGGAGGGTGGCAAGACCCGCTACACGGCGCGAGCCCGCCACTGGAGCACGGCGGACAAGAAGGCGCACGAAAAGATGGGCTTTCATGAGGGCTGGGGGCAATGCGCCGATCAGCTCGCTGCGCTCGTTGCCACACTTTGATGTCGCTTGCGTGGCCGCATTTCACGTTGACGAGGAGATGAACCATGTCCGAGATCGAAAGCAGAACCGCCGCCGCAGAAATTCGCGCGGTGATCGAGGATTGGGCGGAGGCCATTCGCCGGAAGGATGGCGGCCGCCTCCTCGCGCATGGCGCGGAGGATTGTCTCATCTATTCACTGGCGCCGCCGCTCAAGGCGCCGGAAGCGGATACCGAGGGGCTTGAGCGGTGGTTTTCGACCTGGGAGGGCCCGCTCGGCTATCGGATTCAGGATCTCGACATTGCCGCGAACGGCGACGTCGCTTTTGCGACGGCGCTAGCGCATCTTTCCGGCGAGAAGCTGGACGGCGAGAAGGCATCTTTCTGGTACCGCCTGACACTCGGTCTGAGGCGCGTGGCCGAAGGGTGGAAGATTGCACACCAGCACGAGTCCGTGCCCTTCTACATGGACGGAAGTCTGAAGGCGGCGGTCGATCTCGACCCCGACTCCTCGGTCGACTGGAACGCGCCGTCACGCCCGCCGATGGCCGGTGTCATCGCCTATCTGAGTGTTCAGGACGCCAATGCCAGCGCCGAATTCTACGGCCGCGCCTTCGGCGCCAGGGAACAACACCGCAAATATGCCGAGGACGGCAAGCGGCTCATCCATTGTCATCTGACGATCAATGGCGGCGCGCTGATGATCAATGATCCCTTCCCGGAATTCGGTCATCCCTGGAAGCCGCCGGAAGGTTTCGTGCTCCATCTCGTCGTCGACGACGCGGATTTCTGGTGGCAACGTGCGGTTGCGGCCGGCGCGGAAGTGACGATGCCGCTGGAGGTCGCCTTCTGGGGCGACTATTACGGCCAGCTTCGCGATCCATTCGGCGTCATGTGGGCGATCGTGGCGCCGATGAAGAAGGGTGATTGAGCGGGCCCGCCGACCGTCAGCAGGCGAGGTCGGCCACCACCGCGTCGAGGATCAGCATGCCGGCGGGCGTGCAGCGCAGACGCGAATTGCCGAGCCGCTCGAGGAATCCGTGCTCTATCAGGAACTGCTCGCGATCTGGATCCGGATCGCGACCGGAAAGCATCTGCCAACGGGCAAGGTCGACGCCTTCCCGAAGTCTCAGCCCCATCAGCAGGAGCTCGTCGGCCTGCGCTTCGAGGTCGAGCAGTTCCCGTTCGGCAATGCCGTCGCCGCGCTCCTCGACCAGACGGAGCCATTCCTCCGGGTTCCGCTCCGTTGCCGTCGCCACCTTGGCGGCACCGATGGTGAGCCGCCCATGGGCCCCCGGGCCGATTCCCGCATAGTCGCCGTAGCGCCAATAGGTGAGGTTATGGCGACTTTCGGCGCCCGGCCGCGCGTGGTTGGAGACCTCGTAGGCCGGCATGCCGATCGCCGCCGTGATCTCCTGCGTCGCCTCGTAAAGCACGGCCGAATGCTCGCCGTCCGGGACGATCAGCTTGCCCGCCTTGTGCAGCCCGAAGAAGGGTGTGCCCTCCTCTATGGTGAGCTGGTAGAGCGAAAGGTGATCGACGGCGTAGGAGACGGCCTCCTTCAGTTCGCGCTCCCAGTCCTCGACCGTCTGGTTCGGTCGTGCATAGATCAGGTCGAAGGACATGCGCGGGAAAATCTCGCGCGCGAGCCTTACCGCCTTCAGCGCATCCTCGACATTGTGCAGCCGGCCGAGGAATTTCAGGTCGCGGTCGTTCAATGCCTGGACGCCGAGCGAGACGCGATTGACGCCGGCCGCCCGGTAGCCGTGGAACCGGGTCGCCTCGACGCTCGAGGGATTGGCTTCCATGGTGATCTCGATGCCGTCCGGCACGTGCCAGTTGCGGGCGATGCCGTCGAGGATCGCCTCTACCGTTCCTGGCTCCATCAATGATGGCGTGCCGCCGCCCATGAAGATGCTGGTCACGGTCTGGGGCCCGGAAATCGCGCGAATAGCCGCCATCTCCTCGAGGAAGGCGGCGACGAAACGCTGCTGATCCACCGGCTGGTGGCGAACATGGCTGTTGAAGTCGCAATAGGGGCATTTGGCCGCGCAGAACGGCCAGTGCACATAGACGCCGAATCCCGGGTCCATGCCATCACCGATCGCCGAAAGCGGAGCCGCTTGCATCATATTCCGTCTCAGGCGCCGAGGCAGGTCTCGGCAAATAGCTTGAAGGCGCGGGCGCGGTGCGACAAAGCCTCGGCGTCGCCCGGCCTCCAGCCGTGCTTCTCTTTCGCGCTCATTTCACCGAATGTGGTGTCGAAGCCCTTCGGCTGGAAGACCGGATCATAGCCGAAGCCGCTCGTCCCGCGCGGCGGCCAAACGACACGGCCCTCCACCTCGCCGCGGAAGAGCTCGACATGCCCGTCCGGCCAGGCAAGGCAGAGCACTGACACGAAACGAGCGGTGCGGCTTTCGGCCGCTGTCGCACCTTTTTCTCGAAGTGCCTTCTCGACCTTTTCCATCGCCATTGCAAAGTCGCGGCTGCCGTCTTCGCGTTCGGCCCAATTGGCGGTGTAGACCCCGGGCGCGCCGCCAAGGGCGTCGATGGCGAGGCCGGAATCGTCCGACAGCGCCGGCAGGCCCGCGGCCTTCGCCGAGGCGACGGCCTTGATCATTGCATTTTCCTCGAACGTCGTTCCGGTTTCCTGGGGCTCGACGAAATTGAGCTCGGCTGCCGATTTCGCCTCGAAGCCGAGAGGACCGATCAAATCGCGGATTTCGCGGATCTTGCCGGCATTGTGGCTCGCGACCACAATCGTCTTGTCAAGCAGTTTGCGCATCCTGATCACTTCCGTTCGGGTCAATTCTTGGCCCAGAGGCCCGGTTCCGCGCATTCGAGGCTATTGCCGGCCGGATCGCGGAAATAAAACGACCGGGCGCCATTAGGCCAACGGATATCCGCTTCGATTTCGATACCCGCCGCCTTGAGCGTCGCCTTCCAGGCGTCGAGCGCTTGCGGCGCCACACGGAAGCACATGTGGCCGTTGCCCTTCGCGCCATGCGGCGGCACCGGAAGCGCATCATTAGTAGGGGGCTTCACGGTCTCCGCCGGGTTGAAGATCAAGAGCACGCCCTCGCCGCAGCGGAAGAAGACATGCCGATTGCCGACACGGGTGATGCGCTCAAGGCCGAGGATCCTCCCGTAGAAGGCCTCGGCGCTGTCGAGATCGTCCGCATAGAGTGCGGTTTCGAGAATGCCTTCGAGCGCCGGAGCCAATGCCACGCCTCCTCTTCAATGCACGGCTGCAATTCAACGCAGCGACCTTCGCGCGCCTGAAAAGGCGCGCGAAGCCGCAGGTGATCCTCAGCCGGCTATCGCCTCCTTCTGCAGCCCTACAAGCTCGGCAATGCCGTCTTTTGCAAGCCGCATCAGCGTTGCGAATTCCTCCTCGCTGAAGGGCTTGCCCTCTGCCGTTCCCTGGATTTCGACCAGGCCGCCGGCGCCTGTCATCACGAAATTGGCATCGGTTTCGGCAGCCGAGTCCTCGATGTAATCGAGATCGATGACCGGCTGGTTGGCGAAGATGCCGCAGGAGATGGCGGCGACATGATCCTTTAGAACCTTCTCCAGCTTGATCATGTTGCGTCCTTCCATCCACTTCAGGCAGTCGTGCAGCGCGATCCAGGCGCCGGTGATCGAAGCTGTCCGGGTGCCGCCATCCGCCTGGATCACGTCGCAATCGATCGAAATCTGGCGCTCACCGAGGGCCGGCAGGTCGACCACCGCGCGAAGCGACCGGCCGATCAGGCGCTGAATCTCCTGCGTGCGACCGCTCTGCCTGCCTGTCGCCGCTTCGCGCCTCATCCGCTCGCCGGTCGCCCGCGGCAGCATGCCGTATTCCGCGGTGATCCAGCCCTTGCCGCCATTGCGCAGCCAGGCGGGAACCTTTTCTTCAAGGCTTGCCGTGCACAGGACATGCGTGTCGCCGAAGCGCACGAGGCATGAGCCCTCCGCGTGCTTGGAGAAATTGCGTTCGAAGGAAACCTTGCGCATTTGGTCGGTTCGTCTGCCGGATGGCCGCATATTCTGCTCCTGTTCTACCTTGCTCAGCCTTCTAGATCATGGCGCGGCCAAAGGGAACCGGTTGATACCGGGGAGGGGAGGCGATTTTTCCCTTTTGCCTTCGGATCGGCGGATCACTATATTCGCGAGGAAACCAATGACTGCACGGAGTGACATGGTAGCGCGCAACCCTCCAAAAAAGGGGATCGCATCGGCGCTGGACGAGCGCTCCGGCGAGATTTTCCGGCGAATCGTAGAGACCTATCTCGAAAGCGGCGAACCGCTCGGTTCACGCAATCTGTCGCGGCTCTTGCCGATGTCGCTCTCGCCCGCTTCCGTGCGCAATGTCATGAGCGATCTCGAGCACCTCGGGCTTATCTATTCGCCTCATGTCAGCGCCGGACGGCTGCCGACTCAGACGGGCTTACGCTTCTTCGTCGACGCATTCATGCAGGTCGGCAGGCTTTCCCCCGAAGACCGCGCCTCGATCGAGCGGCAGGTGCGACCGGGCGACCGCGATCAGCCGGTGGAGAGCCTGCTTACGGAAGCAAGCCAGATGCTCTCCGGCATGTCCCGCGGCGCCGGCCTCGTGATCACGACCAAGAGCGATCCGGTGCTGAAGCACGTCGAATTCATTCGCCTGGCGCCGACAAAAGCGCTCGCCGTCCTCGTCGGCGAGCACGACCAGGTGGAAAACCGGATCATCGAGCTGCCGGCGGGGATCACGAGCGCGCAACTCACCGAAGCCGCGAATTTCGTCAACGCCCATCTCGCCGGCCAGACCATACCCGAGTTGCGTTCGCAGCTGGAAAAGGTCAAGGAGACGGTGCGCGGCGAACTCAATGCACTGTCGCAGGATCTGGTCGAGCGCGGGCTGGCGATCTGGTCGGGCAGCGAAGGCGATGGCAAGCCGGCGCGCCTCATCGTGCGCGGGCGTGCCAATCTGCTCGAGGGCGTGGAGGGCGGCGAAGACATCGACCGGCTGCGCATGCTGTTCGACGACCTCGAAAAGAAGGACAGCCTGATCGAACTGCTCGATCTCGCGGAAAGCGGCCCGGGCGTGCGTATCTTCATTGGCTCGGAGAACAAGCTGTTCTCGCTATCCGGATCGTCGCTGATCGTTGCGCCCTATCGCGACGGAGACGACCGCATCGTCGGCGCAGTCGGCGTAATCGGGCCGACCAGGCTCAATTATTCGCGCATCGTCCCCATGGTGGATTATACCGCGCAACTGATGTCGCGGCTGTCTCGCTGAACCTGTGCGTTGGTCGATCGGCCGATTGGACCCTTGATTTTTCGGGCTCAAACCTCGATATCGGCTTCGAACCCACTGCATCATTCTTAAACGGGATTCTTGATTTGAGCACAAATCATGCAGCGTTTCAGAACGTTCAAGCAGAGCGACTTCCGCTGGTTTGATGATGCCGAAGAGATGACAAGAGAAGAAATTCGGAGAACGTCATGACCGACGACACGAACAAGAACGGATCTGGGGCCGCGGCGCCGGAGGAAAACGTGAAGGCCGCTGAGCCGGAAGCGACGGAAACGCCGGAAGCTGCGGCCGCGCCAGATCCGCTGGAGCTCGCCAAGGCGGAGAATGCAGAGCTTCGTGACAAGTATCTTCGCCTGGCCGCCGAGATGGACAATCTGCGCAGGCGAACCGAGCGTGACGTCAGGGATGCCAAGTCCTATTCCGTCGCGGGCTTCGCGCGCGACATGCTGGCCGTGTCCGACAATCTTCGCCGCGCCCTCGACGCCATTCCAGCGGAAGCAAGGGAATCGGCGGATGCGGGTCTCGCCGCGCTGATCGAGGGCGTCGAGATGACCGAGCGCTCCATGCTGGCCGCGCTTGAGCGCCATGGCGTGAAGAAGCTCGACCCCACAGGGCAGAAATTCGATCCGAATTTCCACCAGGCGATGTTCGAGGTTCCCAACGTCGAGGTTCCAAACAACACCGTCGTTCAGGTCGTCCAGGCGGGCTACACGATCGGTGAACGCGTGCTGCGTCCCGCAATGGTCGGGGTCGCCAAGGGTGGTCCGAAAGTGGCCTCGAGCGAAAACGAGACGCCGGCAGCCTAGCGCATCGGCCCGAAAATCGTACCCGATTTTTGGAGATTCAAAGAGTTAAAGCGAGCTTTGCGCGTCTGAAAAGACGCGCAAAGCCGTAGCGGCGTCAACTCAGCTGCGGATTGCTGTGTCGGCGGAAGCGTTTCGGTCGCGCTCCAGGCTTCGTTCAGCCGGCCTCAGGCGGCGTGCGAGGTCGTATCCTCGTTGAGAAGCGTGTAGATGGCGCTCGCGGAATCGCTCGCCCGCAGCCGCGTGACCATGTCATGGTCGCGCAGTACGCGCGCAATACGCGACAGCGCTTTCAGGTGGTCGGCGCCGGCACCCTCGGGCGCGAGCAACAGGAATACGAGGTCGACCGGCTGGTCGTCGAGTGCCTCGAAATCGACCGGCGTTTCGAGCCGGGCGAAAATGCCAACAAGCGAGGATAGTTCGGCAAGCTTTCCATGCGGAATGGCGATGCCGTTGCCCACGCCCGTTGAGCCGAGCCGCTCCCGCTGAAGGATTACATCGAAGATTTCCCGCTCGGGAAGACCGGTGAGTTTGGATGCTCTGGCCGCCAATTCCTGGAGGACTTGCTTTTTCGAGTTGGCCCTCATGGCCGGGATGATCGCATTTTGATGCAGCAAGCCTGCCAATGCCATTCTTCTGTCCTCGTTCGCCGGTTAGAGCCTGGCAACTTCATCACAAATATGCCGCAATGGCTCTAACCATCTTTGTTCCGGCGGGGGCCATTCACAGAAAAGTAACCCTTTTCCACCACACCGTCGGCGCGTGCGGCGGGAAGACCGGTTCGCCCGGTCCTTCCGCTCTGCTCATGCCTTGATATTGGCGGCGTCGATCCAGCCAATATTTCCATCGTTCCGTCGATAGACGATATTCAACTCTTCCTTGCCGGGGCTGCGGAACATCAACACCGGTTCATCCGTCATATCGAGTGCCATCACGGCATTGGCGACAGTCATCGTTCTCAGCTGCTTGGTGCTTTCGGCAACGATCGTCGGCGCATAGTCCTCGGGAACTTCCTCGTCTTCATAGGGCACCGAGTCCATCACCCGATAGGCGACCTCCGCCTGGCCGTTGCCGTTGTGGTGATCCTTGAGCTTGCGCTTGTAGCGTCGAAGCCGTTTTTCGATGCGCTCCGAAGCTACATCGAAAGCCGCCTGTGGCTCGTTCGCCTGGCCGTTCGCCTGCAATATCACGCCTGTATCGAGATGAAGCTTGCAGTCGGCGCTGAAGCGCGACCCGGATTTTTCCACAGTGACCTGGCTCGAATATCCTCCGTCGAAATATTTGCTGACGGCCTGGCGTATCTGCTCGCCGATACGCGAGCGAAACGAATCGCCGATTTCCATATGTTTACCGGACACACGCACACTCATGGAGTTTCCTCTCTCGTTCGTGACTTGCGCATCCAGTCTATTCCAAGCGCCGTCGTCATCCAAGCATTTCAGCAAACATGCCGACCTCCCGGAGTCCAGTCGATGTTCTCCGGAAATTGCGGCGGCCTCATATCCGCTGCGCCGCAGGGAGTCAATCGCGGGCCGCGAGATTAAACGATGACGGTGCGCTGGCGGTTCCACGTCCCGGTTGCAAATGATCAGCCATTTTTTGTACGATCCGGCGCCAAATGGGAAGTTGATGCGCCCGGTCAGAGACCGGCGGCTTTGGCAAGCGCACGTTTCTCGCGCCGCCTCTGCACCGAGGAGGGGATATTCATCGCCTCGCGATACTTGGCGACCGTCCGGCGGGCGATGTCGACGCCGGCCCCTTTGAGCATATCGACGATATCGTCGTCCGAAAGCACGGTGTGGGCGCTTTCCTCATTGATCATCGTGCGGATGCGATGGCGAACCGACTCCGCCGAGTGGGCATCGCCATTCTCCGCCGAACCGATGGAGACGGTGAAGAAATATTTGAATTCGAACAGGCCGCGCGGGGTCAGCATGTATTTGTTCGATGTGACGCGGCTCACCGTCGATTCATGCATCTTGATCGCGTCGGCAACGATCCTGAGGTTCAGCGGCCGCAGGTGATCGACGCCGTGCAGCAGAAAAGCGTCCTGCTGGCGGACGATTTCGCTCGCCACCTTCACGATCGTTCGGGCTCGCTGGTCGAGGCTGCGCGTCAGCCAATTGGCGTTCTGCAGGCATTCGCTGAGAAAGGCCTGTTCAGCGCTGTTTTTCACGCTCCCGCGTGAGATCTCGGCAAAGTAGTCGTGATTGACGAGAACGCGCGGCAATGCGTCGGGATTGAGTTCGACCAGCCACCCGTCGGTGGAGGTGCGCACGACGACATCGGGGATGATCGCTTCGGTGATGCTGGTCTCAAAGCTCGTGCCCGGCTTCGGGTCGAGCTTGCGGATTTCGCCGAGCATGTCGATGAGGTCCTCCTCATCGACTCCGCAGATCTTCTTGAGACTTGCGAAATCGCGGCGCGCCAGAAGTTCGAGATTGGCGAGCAGCGCTTCCATGGCCGGATCGAGGCGGTTGCGTGCTCGCAATTGAATGGCGAGGCATTCGCTGAGCGAACGCGCGAAGACGCCGGGCGGGTCCAGCCGCTGTAGCGCGAGAAGCACGCGTGTCGCGTCCTGTGTCGTCGCGCCGAGCGCCGCCGCCGCCTCTGCCAGGTCGCCATGCAGATAACCCGCTGCGTCGAGCTGGTCGATGAGGTACTGGGCGATCAAGCGGTCGCCGGGCGCGCTCAGCGCAAAAGGGAGCTGTTCGAGGAGGGTTTCCCGCAAGGTCGCTCGGACGGCGACGAAATCGTCGAGATCGTATCCTTCGCCGTTGTCGCCGTCGCCCGCCCCCGGCATCGATTTCCATTGGCCGAGCAGTTCCGGGGCATCGGCGCGCTGCGGCATCGTGTCGTCGGGAAAAACATTGGCGAAATCAGAGTCGAGCTCGGCGCTGAGCCTCTCGCCCGAGCGGGAGGTGGCGCTGTCGTAGAGGTCTGCCTGGTCCGTCGATTCTGCGGCACCGTCGGAGGTCTCGGCGGCAGGCGGGGCAGCCTCCTCGCTTCCTCCTCGGTCCTGGTCGGCGACCGCTTCCTCGCCGCCCTGCAATTCGAGCAGGGGGTTCTTCTCGATTTCCTGGGCGATGAACTGTGTCAGCTCGACATGCGTCATTTGAAGCAGTTGGATCGACTGCATCAATTGCGGCGTTATCACCAGCGACTGAGATTGCCGCAAATGTAGGCTGGCGGACAATGCCATGCTGACGCGCTTCTCCCGTCAAATGTCTGTGCCCATGTCTTCTTCGGACGGGCCATAATCGTTTGGCCCAAAACTTGCTTATTACTTGGATTTGGTCAAGCGCCGTGACTGCCAAGGACGGCTGAATCGTCGTCGGCGACGATCAGAGGCTGAAATTATCGCCGAGATACAGCCTGCGCACGTCCGGATTGGTGACGATATCGTTGGCGCGGCCATGCGTCAGCACCTCGCCTGCATGGATGATGTAGGCGCGGTCGATCAGTCCGAGCGTTTCCCGTACATTATGATCGGTGATGAGAACGCCGATACCGCGCGAGGTGAGATGGCGCACGAGGGCCTGAATGTCGGCGACCGAAATCGGATCGACGCCAGCGAAGGGCTCGTCAAGCAGCATGAAGGTCGGGTCCGTCGCAAGCGCACGGGCGATTTCCAGACGCCGCCTTTCGCCGCCCGAAAGTGCAATCGCCGGCGATTTGCGCAGATGCGTGATCGAAAATTCACCAAGTAGTTCGTCGAGCTTCTCCTCTCGGCGATCGACATTCTTGTCATGGACCTCGAGCACGGCGCGGATGTTCTCCTCGACCGTCAACCCGCGGAAGATCGAAGCCTCCTGCGGCAGATAGCCGACGCCAAGGCGCGCGCGGCGATACATCGGCATGCTGGTGACGTCGTTGCCGTTGATCTCGATCGAGCCTTCGTCGACGGGTACGAGCCCCGTGATCATGTAGAAGCAGGTGGTCTTGCCGGCGCCGTTCGGCCCGAGCAGGCCAACCGCCTCGCCGCGGCGCACGACGAGCGAAACGCCGTTGACGACGCGGCGCGACCGGTAGGTCTTCGTCAGGCCGCGAGCAATCAGCGTGCCCTCATAGCGCGCCTTGTCGACCGTGCGTGTAGCTGCGGTTGCCGCCGACGGCCTCTTTATCCGTTTGCGTTTGTGAAAAAAGGGGAACTGCACGAGCGGGTCTATGTCAATTCTGCTTGCGGGACTTTGGGTCGAGCTGGATCTGCACGCGGCCTCCGCAGGCTTCGAGCTGAGCTTCGCCCGTATCCATCTGCACGTTCAGCTGGCAGCCGACGAAGACGTTCTTGCCCTCGGAGAGCACCACCTTGTCGCCCTTGAGCACCAGTTTCTGCGTCGTCAGGTTGACGGAGCCGCTGTCGCCCGTCGCCTGTTGAGTGCCGGAGCTGAGGAATACGCGCTCGTTCACCTCGATCCGGTCTATATCGGCATTGCCGCTCGTGACCGTGGCGCCGCCTGCAGTCTTGTAGAAGACGGTCATGCTGCCGGCCTGCAGCGTCGTCGTGCCCTGAACGACCTTCACATTGCCGGTGAAGATTGCCTTGCTCTCCGGATCCTTGATCTCGAGCTTGTCGCTCTCGATCTGAATCGGCTGGTCATTGGACAGCTGCATGCCTTTCATGCGGCCGGACGTGGCCTGGGCGGCTGCCTGCGGGACGATCGCCAGGGCGCCGAAAACCACGGCCGCGAGACCGGCGGAAAGTTTGAAAAAAACGGTAGATCTCACCGACATGGGAGCGCCCAGTCCTATTATTTTGCGTTCTTACGGATGGCGCTGGGTTCGACGTTCACCCGTACCATGCCCTCGAATGTTACAATACGTCCCTTATCTGTCATTCTCAGCGTCTGCGCAATGATCGATCCGCCATTCATGCTGATCGCGATCGGTCGTTTCGTTTCCATTTCGCCGGCACTGATGTCCAGATAGGCCGACTGGAAATCGGCATTGACGCCATTATTCAGGGAAATGGTGAACGGGGCGTTCATGTCGAGCGTGTTCCCGCCCCGGTCGTATATGCCGCTTTTCGCGTCTACGGTCGCGATCAGCGTGTCGTTGACCGGCATGGCGGCGTGAATGTTCTGGAGCGTGATGAGATCCGGGTTCTCGATGTCCTGGAGCGCGCGCTCGGCCTTCATCGAATAGCTGATGCCCTGCTTGTTACGGCCGGAGATCGCCGGATTCTGCATGACGATCTTACCGTCCTCGATCGTGGCGGCATCGAGTTGCAGTTCCTCGGGCAGGAAAGCGCGCACGAACGAAACCGCTATGAAGATCAGGGCGATGGCGCTGGCGAGGAGCGGCAGGGCGACCTTCAGTCGCCGCACGCGCGCGGAGTGCCGCGCTGCCGATGCGTAGGCATCGCCGGTGGCTGCACCCGGATCTTCAAAGATTTCGGGAAATCGCGCTTCATTCAGCATGAAATGGCTCGTCGAACTCCGTTGGGTCTCGGCAGGGCCCAGCACCCGCATTTACATACAGTGGCGTAAATCACGGCGAATATGGTTCCTTTGTTGTCGTCCGGCAATGGAGCGACAAAAAATCGAAACGCCGCGCGGAGCGCCGGACGGGCTTGCAATTGCCGCCGACCCCAGGCCTATAGGCTCTCACGCTTCGCGCAGATAGCATGTTACTGAGGAAACTGACAGAAGGCTGTGCCAAGAAATCGGGAGATACCAATGGACGAACTCGCCATCGCCGATCGCCGCCGCCTGCGACGGAAGCTCAGCTTCTGGCGTTGGGCGGCCGCCGTCGTTCTTCTGTCCGCCGGCTTCGCGCTTTTCGCATTTTCCGGTCTGGGCGAGACGAGGGAGCGTGCCCGCGACCACGTGGCGCGCGTTACCATAACGGGCGTCATCCAGGACGATCGCGAGCTGGTCGAGCGCCTGGAGAGAATCGCCGACAGCGACTCCGCCAAGGCCCTGATCGTCACGATTTCATCGCCGGGCGGCACCACCTACGGAGGTGAAGTCATCTATCGGGCCATCCGCAAGGTCGCGGCCAAGAAGCCGGTGGTCTCCGATCTCAGAACGCTGGCCGCCTCCGCCGGTTACCTAATCGCGCTCGCCGGCGATCGCGTCGTCGCCGGCGAGACCTCGATCACCGGCTCGATCGGTGTGATCTTCCAATATCCGCAGATCAGGGAACTGATGGACAAGCTCGGCGTGTCTTTGGAGTCGATCAAGTCGCGTCCGCTCAAGGCCGAACCGTCCCCGTTCCATCCGCCGAGTGACGAGGCGAGAGCGATGATCCAGAGGATGATCAATGACAGCTACGACTGGTTCGTCGATCTGGTCGCCGAGCGGCGCAATCTGTCGCGACCGGAGGCGTTCGCGCTTGCGGATGGCCGCATATTCACGGGGCGCCAGGCGCTCGAGTACAAGCTTGTCGACGAGATCGGCGGGGATGACGAGATCAGGGCCTTCCTGGCCGAGCGCCAGGTGTCGACAGATCTGCCCGTCGTCGATTGGCGCGCGGCAAGCGGCACATTCTCGTTCGGACTCGCGGGATTCGCCTCCGATCTCCTCAAGATATTGGGATATGAGGCTTTTCCGGCGATGAACGGGTTCGAAAAGCTGGGCGGAGACAAGTTGTTTCTTGACGGTCTTCTTTCGGTTTGGCAGGTTGAAGGTCAATGAGGAAGGCGAAATTTGCTGGCGTGCGCGAGTGGGGCTGACGACATCCCGCAGGCCGCATCAGGCCTTCGAAACGGCAAGAACCGAACAGAACAAGCAAAAAGACGAAGGGGGCGACAGTGATCAAGTCAGAACTGGTGCAGATTGTGGCCGCGCGCAATCCGCATCTCTATCACCGCGACGTCGAAAACATCGTCAATGCGGTTCTCGATGAGATCACGGATGCACTTGCCGCCGGCAATCGTGTCGAGCTGCGCGGCTTCGGCGCCTTCTCCGTCAAGAACCGCCCGTCGCGTTCAGGCCGCAACCCGCGCACCGGCGATGCCGTCTTCGTCGAGGAAAAGTGGGTGCCCTTCTTCAAAACCGGCAAGGAGCTACGCGAGCGGCTCAACCCCGACATGAACGGCAAGGACGAGACTTGACGAGAGATCCTGCGCGTTGCAGTGCCGCGCGTCCTTTCAGTCGCGCAAGGGGCGCTGAAACTCTTTGAACCGGGCGCATCGGCCCGAGCATCGGATCCGATTTTCGGGCCGATGTGCCAGGCAGCGCTCAAGAAGCGACTGAGGCAAACTGCGTGCGGTGATCCGCCGGCACGCTCCATCCAATCGCAATCGAGTCGGAGCGGGTGAATGCTCAAGAAACTCATCAACATCATCGTCTTCGTGCCTTTGGCGGTCGTCCTCGTCGTCCTGAGCGTCGCCAACCGGCAGACGGTGACCTTGGCGCTCAATCCGTTCGAGCCGGCCGACAGCATGCTTTCCGTCTCGGCTCCCTTTTTCGTGTTCCTCTTTCTCGCCGCCATTGTCGGCCTGATCCTCGGTGCCGCCGTCACCTGGTTTGCCCAGGGAAAACACCGCCGTCGCGCACGCAACGAAGCCAATGAAGCCTTGAAGTGGCACAGAGAAGCCGAAAAGCAGCGCAGCGCGGCCGAAAGACTGGTGCAGCCGACGCTACCGACGCCGCAAAACTGAGCGGCGCCCGGTTGTAGCGTTTAGACGCCTGCATGGCTCTCGCGCGTCAGCCTGCCGCTTCGGTTGGACTGCTGACCGCAACATTGAAATTCGTGAAGAACTGCTGTGCGAGCTTCCTGGCTGTCGAATCGATTAGCCGTGATCCGAGTTGAGCGAGCTTGCCGCCGACTTCGGCCTTGACGTCATAACGCAGCACCGTCTCGTCGTTTTCCTCGTCAAGCGTGACATCGGCACCGCCCTTGGCAAAGCCGGCGATGCCGCCCTTGCCTTCGCCCGATATCGTACAGCCGGAGGGCGGACTCAAGTTGGAGAGCGTGACATGGCCGTTGAAAGTTGCCGAAACGGGGCCGATCTTCACTTTCACGACAGCGGCGAGTTCCGTCGGCGATTTCATTTCGAGCGACTGGCAGCCCGGAATGCAACGTTTCAGGATATCCGGGTCGTTCAAACCTTGCCATACGGCCTCGCGGCTGGCCGGAATGCGTTCCTCTCCTGTCATGTCCATGAGCATCGCCTCCCGTTTTGCCCGCGGGATCAAGGGGTGGCAAGCCGCCGACGCCGGTCCTTGTCCCGCTATCGCCTCATCTTCGCAATCGGAAACGGCTTTGCCAAGAGCATTCGCGATGCTATTGCACGCGACGAGCATGTCGCGCGCCCGATGAGCGGAGGCGCCGGATGGTATGATTGAAGGCCAAGGGTCAGCGCGTGAAGGAAAAGGATCGGAGATCAAAGAACGCTTCGGTCACCGCGGCAAAGGGCCGGGGGGCGGAGGCGCGTGGCGGTCGCCACGAACTGCGACATCCGCCCCCGAGGAATGCCGGTCCGAAGGGCAATGCGGCTGGGCCGCCAGCCGCAAAGCCTGTGTCGGAAAGGACAGGGCGGCCGGCGGCGCAGGGGGCGGCGCCGACCCGTCCGGTCGAGCTGAGACACGGCGACAAGCCGGTCGAAACGGTGCCGTTAATCCTGGAGACAGCGGCGACGGCCGGCTATCACCTGATCGACAGCGGCGACGGGGAAAAGCTCGAGCAGTACGGCCCCTATCGTATCGTGCGGCCCGAGGCTCAAGCGCTGTGGCCGAAGTCGGTACCGGCGGTCGTCTGGGACGAGGCGGATGCCATCTTCACCGGCGACACGGACGAGGACGGCATCGGCCGCTGGCGCTTCCCCGGCGAGGTGCTCGGGGAAACCTGGCCGATGCAGCTTCTCGACACGGATTTCCTCGGCCGTTTTACCTCGTTCCGGCATGTCGGCGTCTTTCCGGAGCAGCTTGCACATTGGTCCTGGATGCGAAACCAGGTGGCCTCGGCCGGCCGACCGCTGAAGGTCCTCAACCTATTCGGCTATACGGGTGTCGCCTCGCTCATCGCCGCCAGGGCGGGCGCGGAGGTCACCCATGTCGATGCCTCCAAGAAGGCGATCGGCTGGGCGCGTGAGAACCAGGCGGTGGGGCGGGCCGAAAGGCTGCCGATCCGCTGGATCTGCGACGATGCGATGAAGTTCATCCAGCGCGAGGAACGCCGCGGCATCCGCTACGACATCATCCTCACCGACCCGCCGAAGTTCGGCCGCGGCCCGCATGGCGAGGTCTGGCATCTCTTCGACCACCTGCCGGCCATGCTGGATACTTGCCGGGAGATACTCTCCGACGAGGCGCGCGGCCTGGTGTTGACGGCCTATTCGATCCGGGCAAGCTTCTATTCGATCCATGAGTTGATGCGCGAGACGATGCGCGGGCGCGGCGGCCGGGTGGAGTCGGGCGAGCTCATCATCCGCGAAGGCGGCCTTGATGGCGCGAGCCCCGGCAGGGCGCTCTCCACGTCGCTTTTCAGCCGCTGGGTACCGAAATGAACAAAGAGAGAAACGATCACAGCGCGCCGCGCGTCGGCCAGGTGAAGGAGGTCACCAGCCTCGTCAACCCGGTCATCAAGGATATCCGGGCGCTTTCGCAGAAGAAGCATCGCGACGAGACGCATGCCTTCATGGCGGAAGGGCTGAAGCTAGTGATCGATGCGCTCGATCTCGGCTGGAAGATCAGGACGCTCGTCTATGCCAAGGCGGCAAAGGGCAAGCCGCAGGTCGAGCAGGTTGCGGCCAGGACCATAGCAAAGGGCGGACTTGTTCTCGAAGTGAGCGAGAAGGTGATTTCGACTGTCACCCGGCGCGACAATCCGCAGATGGTGGTCGGCATCTTCGAGCAGCGCTACCGTGCGCTGAAGGACATCCAACCGCAGGAAGGCGAGACCTATGTGGCGCTCGACCGCGTGCGCGATCCGGGCAATCTAGGCACGATCGTCCGCACCGCGGATGCCGCCGGCGCCTCCGGCGTTATATTGGTGGGCGAGACCACCGATCCGTTTTCGCTCGAAACCGTGCGTGCGACGATGGGTTCGATTTTCGCCATGCCGATCGCGCGAGCAAGCGCCGAGGATTTCGTCAAGTGGCAGAAGTCGGCGGATGTTCGGGTCGTGGCGACGCATCTCGCAGGCTCGGTCGATTACCGCACGATAGATTATCGGTCGAAGCCAGTCGTCCTGCTGATGGGCAACGAGCAGGCCGGCCTGCCGGTGGAGCTTGCGCGCCAGGCCACCGCACTCGCCCGGATTCCGCAGGCGGGGCGCGCGGATTCGCTCAATCTCGCCATTGCCACCGGCATCATGCTGTTCGAGGCGCGCCGGCACCTCCTATCATTGGACGGACCCCAATGAGCGGACACCGGACCCTTTTTTCCCGGCCCATGCCGATCGCGCTCTTTGTCGTCATCGCCATTGCCGCAGACCAACTGCTCAAATATCTGGTCGAAGCCTTCCTGCCCTTTCAGCAGGCGGTGCCGGTAATGCCGATGCTCGCGCTCTACCGCACCTACAACTACGGTGTCGCCTTCTCGATGCTTTCCGGCATGGAGGGTTGGTTCATCGTCGGCATGCGCCTGGTCGTCGTCGCCTTCGTTCTGTGGCTTTGGCGTCGGACGCCGAAGGATCGCTTCTTCGCCCATCTTGGCTATGCGATGATCATCGCAGGCGCGCTCGGTAACCTGGTGGACAGGCTGCTGTTCGGCTATGTCATCGACTATATCCTGTTTCATACGGACAACTGGTCTTTCGCGGTCTTCAACCTCGCGGACAGCTTGATCACCATCGGTGCCGGAGCGATCGTTCTCGATGAGCTGCTGCAGACGAAATGGGGCCGCTCGCTAAAACTTTAGCGATACGTTGAAGCCATTCGGAAGGCTTGCCATGCCAGGTTGAAAGCATGAACAAGCCTTCACGACTCGGACAGCGGATGAGGATCACGGCCGCCCACGACGGCGCGCCGTCCGCCACCCGCATTCTTTGCGCCTGTGCGGGTGTTTTGGCCGCACTTGTCGTCCTCACGATCGGTCTCAGCGCAAATCTTCATTTCTTGCCGGCGATCGTCGCCATTGGCGGCTTGTCGGGGGCTTTCCTCATGCTTTCCGGTGAAGGCGAGCCTGGATGGCAAATGCTGCCAGGGAGACAGAGAGGCGTGCCGGAAACTTCGACCATCCATGACGCGCTCGGAGATATTGCTATCGTGCGCGACATGGATGGCCGGATCGTGCAGTCGAATGGCGTTTTTCACCAGGTGCTGGGGCGGGTCAATGTGATGGGCCTGACCTGCGCTTCCCTTGGCCTGAGCTTCGAGCCGAAGCCGGATCCCGATCATTTCCTCGTACGCGTCGCAACGGCGGGGGGAGAACGTCTTTTCGATTGGCACGACGTGATCGTGCGCGAGCCGGGTCGGGGGAGGCTGGTGCGCCACAGCATCGGCCGCGACGTCACCGAGGAAGCGAGGGCGGCGCGCGAGCGGGAGGCGGCGCGCCACCGCGCCGAGGAGGCGAGCCAGGCGAAGTCGCGGCTGCTTGCCACCGTGACGCACGAGATTCGCACTCCGCTGTCCGGAATTCTCGGCATGAGCCACCTGCTCGGACAGACGGAACTTTCTGCGGAGCAAAGGAACTACCTTGCCGACATGCAGCAGTCCGGGCACGCGCTGGTGCAACTGGTCGAAGACCTGATTGACTTCTCCTCGCTTTCCGCCGGGCGGTTCCAGTTGCACCCATCCCGTCAGGATCTGCGGCTAGTGGTCGAAAACGTCGTGGAAATGCTCTCCCACCGGGCGCATGAAAAGGGCATCGAGATTGGCGCGACCATTGCGGCGGATGTGCCCACCTCGATGATCTTCGACGCGGCGCGGCTGCGGCAGGTGCTGTTCAACGTCGTCGGAAATGCCGTGAAATTCACGGAAACCGGCGGCGTTCTCGTCTCGGTTGCCAGGATCGAGGGCGCGCTGCGAATCCGGATTGACGATAGCGGGCCGGGTATGTCGGAGGTCGAGGTTGCCCGCGTTTTCGAGGAATTCGAGCAGGCCGGCGACGACGCCCAGCGCGCGAAGGGAACCGGTCTCGGCTTGGCGATCTCGCGTCGGATCATGGAAGCCTTCAGGGGCAGCTTGACGGCATCGAGCGTCGCCGGAAAGGGAAGCCGATTCGAGATATGCTTTGCGATGGAAGGTGCCGAGCCATCTTTGCCGAGCCGGAACGGAGTGCTCGCCGGCGCGCATGTTCTCGTCATGGCTCCGGAGGGCCCGGCCTCGGCCGCGCTTGCCGCGACCATCGAAACGCTCGGCGGCTCCTGTCATCGGGCTCCGACGCTCGATGCGGCCCGAAGCCTTGTCAAGGATGTGCTGCAGGATCGCCTGCGCTTGACCGACATCATCGTCGACCACCGACGGGCGGATGACTTCCAGCAACTGCTTTTGCTTCACCCGGCGCTGGATCGCCTTGGGCTGCGGAGGACCTACCTCATCAATCCGGAAGAGCGCAGCAGTCATCCGGTGCATCGCCTGGGCGGCTACGCGGCGTGGCTGATTCGTCCTTTGCGCGAAAAATCACTGGTCGAGGTGCTGCTCGGCCGCCTGAAGGGAATTGAGAGCCGGGACGCGATCGCCGACAACAGACCTGTGCTCCGCGACGCACCCGCAACGGCCGGGGCTGGCAAAGCTGTCCATCGCGTCGTTCTGGCCGAGGACGATCCGGTCAATGCATTGATGCTACGGACGATGCTCGAGCGCAATGGGCATGCCGTACAGCACGTGGCGGACTTTTCCGCGCTTGAAACCCTTCTGCACGAGCCCGGCGCCAATGGGCCAGCGATAGTCGTCACGGATCTCAACATGCCGGGCGGCGACCTTCCCGCCATGCTGAGACGGCTGCGCCGAGAAGGTGCCTCCCACGATCGGCGTCGGCTCCCCGTCCTGGTGCTGACGTCCGACGGCCGCAGCGATCTTCACCAGAGCCTCACCATCGCCGGTGCCGACGCGGTGCTGACTAAGCCCGCCGAACCGGCGCAGCTCCTTGCCGAAGTCGCGCGCCTCATCGAAACGGGCAAGGCCTGATCCAACCTACGCGGATATTGACCGATTGCGTGGGACCGGCCGCGGATGTCCAAAAAATGTCTCAAGAAAAGAGCTGAGCGGATGAAGCCTTGGCTTGCCAACGCAAGTCTGCTTGGGGCTTGCCCGCTGGTCTGCTGCCTGTATCTTACGATTTAAGATGCATGCTGCGGCAAAAGTGCTACAGCGGACTTTGCGCTTCTATTGGATGCGCGACGCGCAGTGTCACTATCTTGTTGCACAAACGTGTTCTAAGCCCGGCAGAAACTGACGATTCGGGATGACACGAAATGGCGCTCGAGCTTTTGGAATCGACAAGCGTGGTAGATACGTCGCAGGCTTGCCCCCGCAAGACGATTGCCGTTCCGGCAACGGCCGTCCTCGGCCGCATTGCCAATCTCGAGACGCGACTTGCTCGCTCCGCCTCCGAGATCGACGCCGCGCAGGCGGTCCGTTACAGGGTCTTCGTCGAGGAGATGAGAGCGCAGGTCGCACCGGAAGCCGAAATGCGCAAGCGCGATGTGGATAGCTGGGATTCGATCTGCGATCATCTCCTCGTGCTCGACACCGCCATCGAAGGCGATCCGGAGGAACAGATCGTCGGCACCTATCGCCTGCTCCGCCAGGACGTGGCCGAGCGCGCCGGCGGTTTTTATTCCGCTTCGGAGTTCGCGATCGACAAGCTGCTCGCGCGCCACCCTGACAAGCGCTTCATGGAGCTCGGACGTTCTTGCGTCCTGCCGGAATATCGGACCAAGCGTACGGTCGAACTGCTTTGGCAGGGCAATTGGGCCTATGCGCTCAGGCATGGCGTCGATGCGATGTTCGGCTGTGGCTCCTTTCCGGGCGTGATTCCCGAGGAGCACGCGCTCGCTCTTTCCTTCCTGCACCACAATGTTCTCGCCCGAGACGATTGGGCCGTCGCTGCGCGGCCGGAGCTCCACCGCACGATGGACCTGATGCCGTCCGAGGCGATCAATCCGAAGAAGGCGCTGGCGGCCCTGCCGCCGCTCATCAAGGGCTATATGCGTCTCGGCGCCATGGTCGGTGACGGTGCAGTGGTCGATCACGCCTTTCGCACGACGGATGTACTGATCGTCCTGCCGATCAGCAATATTTCCGGCCGGTATCTCAATTATTATGGCGCCGACGCGGGACGCTTTGCCTCCTGACGTATTTTCTCCAGATACGTGTTCGGCTCCGGCCAGATGGCGAGAGTGAGATCAGCAAATCACAGCCGCGTGGAACCTGGGTCCATTCCCGGGTGGGGCTTTGCTTCGAATCTGAATTGGTATTAACCACTTGTTAAGTATGTGTTTGACTTTCAACGTCGAACGGGGAAGTGTATCTCCGTGGTTGGGCCGAATTTCATAAAGCGAAAGTGTAAAAACAGAAAGGGAAAATCGTAGACTCGACTCGAGGGGGTCGATGTCGCGACGAATTCCCTCTCATTTTTCATGACCTAAGGAAGCGGACCGCCCACGATATATTGAGCCCACTTCCGTTCGGGCGGAGGTGGGCTCCTATTTTGTCTGGGTAAGCTGTGCCGTTACTGAACAGTTAGGGCGCGGCTTGGCGCCGGCGGCGGTTATCGTCCCGAAACGGTCCAGTTCAAGTGCCGGCATTGTAGGCAGCGATGGCCGCCATATTGACGACGTCCGAATCCTTTGCCGACATCGACACGATCTGCACGGACTTGTCGAGGCCGACAAGCAACGGACCGATCACGGTCGAGCCGCCGAGTTCCTGCAGCATCTTGGTCGAGATGGAGGCCGAGTGGAAGGCGGGCATCACCAGTACATTGGCGGTGCCGGAGAGGCGGCAGAACGGGTATTGCTCCATCACCCGGCCGTTGAGTGCGACGTCGGCCGCCATCTCGCCGTCATATTCGAAATCGACGCGGCGCCTGTCGAGTATCTTCACGGCCTCGCGCACCCGCTCGGAGCGTTCGCCGGAGGGGTGGCCAAAGGTCGAATAGGCGAGCATGGCAACGCGGGGCATATAGCCCAGCCGCTTGGCAAGCCCCGCGGCCTCCTCGGCGATGTCCGCCAGTTCCTCGGCCGTGGGCATGTCGTGCACCGCGGTATCGGCAACGAGCACGGTGCGACCGCGGCAGAGCGCGATCGATACGCCGATCACCCGATGGCCGGGCTTGGCGTCGATGCAGCGGCGCACGTCTTCGAGCGCCGTCGAATAGTTGCGCGTCAAGCCGGTGACCATGCCGTCCGCATCGCCGAGCGCCACCATCGAGGCGGCGAAATGGTTGCGGTCGTTGTTGATCAGCCGCTGCACGTCACGGAAGAGATAGCCCTTGCGCTGGAGTCGCGAATAAAGGAAGTCCGTATAGGCGCCGACACGTTTCGACAGGCGCGCATTGACGATCTGAATGCCGGGCCGGTCGAGGTCGATGCCCTCCCGTTCGGCAGTTTCGCGCATCTGCTCTTCGCGCCCGAGCAGGATCGCGGTGCCCAGTTGCTGGTTGGCATAGGCGATAGCCGAGCGCATCATCTGCACCTCCTCGCCCTCGGCGAAGACAATGCGCTTCGGCTGGCGGCGGACACGCTCGTAAATGCGCTGCAGGGTCGAGGCGATCGGATCGCGGCGGGCGGATAGCTGCTGTCCATAGGCGTCCATATCCGCGATCGGCTTGCGGGCCACGCCCGATTCCATGGCAGCCTTGGCGACCGCCATCGGGATGGCAGAGATGAGACGCGGATCGAAGGGGACCGGAATAATGTATTGCGGTCCGAAGCGCGGCCGGTTGCCCTGGTATGCCGCCGCCACGTCGTCCGGCACGTCCTCCTTGGCAAGGCGCGCCAGCGCTTCCGCCGCGGCGATCTTCATCGCATCGTTGATCGTCGAGGCGCGCACGTCCAGCGCTCCCCGGAAGATATAGGGAAAGCCGAGAACATTGTTGACCTGGTTGGGATAATCCGAGCGGCCGGTCGCGACGATGGCGTCGTCACGAATCTGGGCAACTTCTTCCGGAGAGATTTCCGGATCCGGGTTGGCCATCGCGAAGATGATCGGCTTATTCGCCATCGACCGCACCATGTCCGGTGAAAGTGCGCCCTTTGCCGAAAGGCCGAAGAACACGTCGGCCCCCTTGACCGCCTCGGCCAGCGTCCGTGCATCGGTCTCCACCGCATGCGCCGATTTCCACTGGTTCATGCCGTCGGTCCGGCCTTTGTAGATCGCGCCCTTGGTGTCGCAGAGAATGATGTTGTTCGGGGCAAAACCCATTGCCTTGATGAGCTCGACGCAGGCGATTGCCGCGGCACCCGCCCCGTTGCAGACGAGCTTCGTCGACTTGAAGTCGCGACCCGTCAGTGTCAGCGCATTAATGAGGCCGGCGGCGGCGATGATCGCAGTGCCGTGCTGGTCGTCGTGGAACACCGGGATGTCCATGACTTCGCGAAGCCGCTGCTCGATGATAAAGCAGTCCGGCGCCTTGATGTCTTCGAGATTGATGCCGCCGAAGGAAGGGCCAAGGAAGCGCACGCAGTTGACGAATTCATCGACATTTTCCGTATCGACCTCAAGATCGATCGAATCGACGTCCGCGAAGCGCTTGAAGAGGACGGATTTGCCTTCCATGACCGGTTTGGAGGCGAGCGCGCCGAGATTGCCGAGGCCGAGGATTGCCGTGCCGTTCGAAATCACCGCAACCATGTTGCCGCGCGCGGTGTAGTCGTAAGCCGTCTGCGGGTCATCGGCGATCGCCTTCACCGGCACGGCGACGCCGGGCGAGTAGGCGAGCGACAGGTCGCGTTGGGTCGCCATCGGCTTCGTCGGTGAAATCTCCAGCTTTCCGGGGCGTCCCTGTGAGTGGAAGTCGAGCGCTTCCTGGGCGGTTACGCTCGTCATCGCGCGATCGGACTTGTCGGTAGCCGGCATGTTTCCTCAACCTCCTGTGGGCGACCCTACTGGTCAGCCTCTTTGCTATTGTCGTCTATAAAACCTTGCGGATAGTGTGCCATCTCTTTTTTTGGAACAACTATGAATTTGCTGACCGATTCATCGAGCCAAACGGGTGAGATATTCTCAGTGTCCGATCTGGCGAGCGAGGAGAGCCGCTCCGCAGCCACGCCGATGATGGAGCAGTACATCGCGATCAAGGCGAACAATCCCGATTCGCTCCTGTTCTATCGCATGGGTGATTTCTACGAGCTGTTCTTCCAGGACGCGGTCGAGGCTGCGCGCGCGCTCGGCATCACCCTCACCAGGCGCGGCCAACACATGGGCCAGGAAATCCCCATGTGCGGCGTGCCGGTGCACGCCGCCGACGACTACCTGCAGAAACTGATTGCGCACGGCTACCGCGTCGCCGTCTGCGAGCAGGTGGAGGATCCGGCGGAAGCGAAGAAGCGGGGCGGCAAGTCGGTCGTGCGCCGGGACGTGGTGCGCCTGGTGACGCCGGGAACGATCACCGAGGAAAAGCTCCTTTCGCCGTCGGAAACGAATTACCTGATGGCGTTGGCCCGCATCAGAAGCGGCTCGGAGCCGGCCTATGCGCTGGCCTGGATCGACATTTCGACCGGCATCTTCCGCCTTGCCGAGACGATGGAGAGCCGTCTGCTCGCCGACATATTGCGCATCGAGCCACGCGAACTGATCCTGCCCGACACCGTCTTCCACGATCCGGAACTGCGTGCAGTTTTCGACGTGCTCGGCCGTGTCGCCGTGCCTCAGCCGGCCGTGCTCTTCGACAGCGCCACGGCGGAAGGCCGCATTGCCCGCTACTACGGCGTCAAGACCCTCGACGGGTTCGGAAGCTTCTCCCGGGCCGAACTTGCGGCGGCCTCGGCGGCCATTTCCTATGTCGAGAAAACGCAGCTCGCCGAGCGTCCGGCGCTCGGTATTCCCGAGCGGGAAAGTGTCGCTTCGACCCTGTTCATAGATCCCGCCACGCGCGCCAATCTCGAACTGGTGAAGACGCTTTCCGGTGGCCGCGAAGGAAGCCTTCTGCGAGCGCTGGACCGGACCGTAACCAGCGGCGGCGCCCGGCTGCTCGCCGAGCGGCTTATGTCGCCCCTGACCGATCCCGACCGGATCAATCAACGGCTGGATTCAATCGAGATCCTCGCCGATCAGCCAGGCTTCGCCATAGAGGTCCGCGAGGCCCTGCGGCGAGCCCCCGACATGCCGCGCGCCCTGTCGCGGCTCGCCCTCGGTCGCGGCGGTCCGCGCGATCTCGGTGCCATCCAGGCGGGCTTGCGGGCCGCGGCGGCCCTGTCCGCGCTGCTTGCCCGCGCCGAGCTTTCGGCCGAGCTCGACGAGGCGCGAGAGGCGATCGCCGCCCTGCCAGTGGAGTTGCTCGCCCGTCTCGACTCGGCGCTCGCCGAGGAACTGCCGCTCCTGAAGCGCGACGGCGGGTTCCTGCGCGAAGGTGCGAACGCCGAACTCGACGAGATGCGGGCGCTGCGCGACCAGTCGCGCCGCGTCATTGCCGGTCTGCAGCTCAAGTATTGCGAGGAGACAGGCGTCAGGTCGCTGAAGATCAAGCACAACAACGTGCTCGGCTACTTCATCGAGGTGACCGCCGGCAATGCCGGGTCGATGACCGACACGGATGCCGGACGGGCCCGCTTCATCCATCGCCAGACCATGGCGAACGCCATGCGCTTTACCACCACCGAGCTCGCCGACCTCGAAACCAAGATCGCCAACGCCGCCGACCGGGCGCTGGCGATCGAACTCGAAGCCTTTGAGGCGATGACGCGTGAGGTGGTGGCCCATGCCGAGGCGCTCAAGGCGGCGGCGCTGGCGCTGGCGGCGATCGACGTGTCTGCCGCTCTCGCCGTGCTCGCAGAGGAGCAGAACTATGTCCGCCCGATCGTCGACCGGTCGCGGATGTTCGCCATCGACGGCGGACGTCATCCGGTCGTCGAGCAGGCGCTGCGGCGCCAGGTGGCAAGCCCCTTTGTCGCCAATGGCTGCGACCTGTCGCCGCCGGATGCCCAAGAGGCAGGTGCGATCTGGCTGCTCACCGGCCCGAACATGGGCGGCAAATCGACTTTCCTGCGCCAGAACGCACTCATCGCCATCATGGCGCAGATGGGCTCCTTCGTGCCGGCGGTCGCCGCGCATATCGGCGTCGTCGACCGGCTCTTCTCTCGCGTCGGCGCCTCCGACGACCTCGCCCGCGGTCGCTCGACCTTCATGGTCGAGATGGTCGAGACGGCAGCGATCCTCAACCAGGCGACCGATCGCTCGCTGGTGATCCTGGATGAGATCGGCCGCGGCACGGCGACCTTCGATGGCCTGTCGATCGCCTGGGCGGCGGTCGAGCATTTGCACGAGGTCAATCGCTGTCGTGGCCTTTTTGCCACCCATTTCCATGAGTTGACGGTGCTCTCCGAAAAGCTCGGCCGCCTGTCCAATGCGACGATGCGGGTCAAGGAGTGGGACGGCGACGTCATCTTCCTGCATGAAGTCGGGCCCGGCGCCGCCGACCGGTCCTACGGCATCCAGGTGGCCCGTCTTGCCGGCCTGCCGGCATCTGTCGTCGCGCGGGCGCGCGACGTGCTCGCCAAGCTCGAGGACGCGGATCGCAAGAACCCGGCAAGCCAGCTGATCGACGACCTGCCGCTCTTCCAGGTCGCGGTGCGACGGGAGGAGGCCAAGGCGGCCGGGCCATCCGAAGTCGAGGACTCCTTGCGCTCTCTCAATCCGGACGACATGACTCCACGGGAGGCACTTGAGGCGCTGTATGCGCTAAAAAAAGAACTCGCCAGCCGTTGAGCCGGGGTTGCCGGTCCGGGATGTTTTTCCTGTCCATCGACCGGCAAAAAGGCTATACAGCGCCGCGCGTCTTGTCAGACGCGACATTGAGCGACCACATATTCAGTCGGACAGGACGCCTCTCGGCACTTCATGGCCAGCCAAGAAACTTCTTTTCCCGAGATCCTCGACGTAGCGGCGCTTCGGGCGAAGTGCAATTTCATCGCATCGGCCCATGCCGAGCAACGCCAGCCAATGCGCCAGGCCCTGCTTGCGGTCTTGAGGCAGGCCAATGTCGAAGGGCGCGCCAAGGCGCGCGAAATGCTTGCCGCCGATGGCGCCGGAATCCGATGCGCCGAGCGTATCTCCTGGCTGCAGGACCAACTGATAACTGTCCTGCACGATTTCGCGCTTAACGAGGTGTTCGACGCCGCCGAGGCCCCGGATGCTGCGCGCATCGCCGTCGCTGCGGTCGGCGGCTACGGGCGCGGGACGCTGGCGCCGGGATCCGACATCGACCTGCTCTTCCTTCTGCCAGCCAAGAAGGCCGTTTGGGCGGAGCCGGCGATCGAGTTCATTCTCTACGTGCTCTGGGATCTCGGTTTCAAAGTCGGCCATGCGACCCGCACGATCGAGGAATGCATCCGGCTATCGCGGGCCGACATGACGATCCGTACGGCGATTCTCGAAAGCCGCTATATTTGCGGCTCGGAAGCACTGGCAAGCGAGCTCGAGGCACGCTTCGATCACGAGATCGTCCGCAATACCGGCCCCGAATTCATCGCCGCAAAACTCGCCGAACGCGACGAGCGCCATCGCAAGGCGGGCGACACCCGTTACCTCGTCGAGCCGAATGTCAAGGAAGGCAAGGGTGGCTTGCGCGACCTGCACACACTGTTCTGGATCGCCAAGTATTTCTATCGGGTCAAGGATCCTGCCGATCTCGTCAAGCTCGGGGTTCTCTCCAAACAGGAATACAAGCTGTTCCAGAAGTCGGAGGATTTCCTCTGGGCGGTGCGGTGCCACATGCATTTCCTCACCGGAAAGGCGGAGGAGCGGCTGTCCTTCGACATCCAGCGCGAGATCGCCGAGGCGCTCGGCTATCACGACCATCCCGGCCTGACCGCGGTCGAGCGCTTCATGAAGCATTACTTCCTCGTCGCCAAGGACGTTGGCGATCTCACCCGCATCTTCTGTGCGGCACTCGAAGACCAGCAGGCGAAGGACGCGCCGGGAATTTCCGGAGTCATCAGCCGTTTCAAAAACCGCATTCGCAAGATCGCCGGCACGCTCGACTTCGTCGATGACGGTGGGCGCATCGCGCTTGCGAGCCCCGACGTCTTCAAGCGGGACCCCGTCAACCTCCTGCGGCTGTTCCACATCGCCGACATCAACGGGCTGGAGTTCCATCCCAATGCCCTCAAGCAGGTCACGCGCTCGCTGAGCCTTGTCACGCCGCAATTGCGCGACAACGAGGAGGCGAACCGTCTGTTCCTGTCGATTCTGACGTCGCGGCGCAATCCGGAACTGATCCTGAGGCGCATGAACGAGGCGGGCGTGCTCGGCCGCTTTATCCCCGATTTCGGGAAGATCGTCTCGATGATGCAGTTCAACATGTATCATCACTACACCGTGGACGAGCATCTGTTGCGCTCGGTCGATATCCTTTCGCGCATAGAGCGCGGCCTGGAAGAGCAGGGGCACCCGCTGTCGGCCTCGCTGATGCCGGGTGTGGAGGACCGCGAGGCGCTCTACGTCGCGGTGCTGCTGCACGACATTGCCAAGGGCCGCCCGGAGGATCATTCGACCGCCGGCGCGAAGGTGGCGCGCAAGCTCTGCCCGCGGCTCGGGCTTTCGCCGAAACAGACGGAGACCGTGGTCTGGCTGGTCGAGGAGCATCTGACCATGTCGATGGTGGCGCAGACCCGTGACTTGAACGACCGCAAGACCATCGTCGATTTCGCTGACCGGGTGCAGTCGCTCGATCGGCTGCGAATGCTCTTGATCATGACGGTCTGCGATATCCGCGCCGTCGGGCCGGGCGTGTGGAACGGCTGGAAGGGCCAGTTGCTGCGCACCCTCTACTATGAAACCGAACTCCTGCTTTCGGGCGGCTTCTCGGAACTGTCGCGCAAGGAACGCGCCAAGCACGCCGCCCACCAGCTGTCCGAAGCGCTCGAGGACTGGCCGCGCAAGGAGCGGGACGCCTATGTCCGGCTGCACTATCAGCCCTACCTCCTCACCGTCGATATCGCCGATCAGGTCCGGCATGCCGAGTTCATCCGGCAGGCGGACCGTGCCGGCAAAACGCTGGCGACGATGGTCCGCACCCACCAGTTCCACGCCATAACCGAGATCACGGTGCTCTCGCCGGACCATCCGCGCCTGCTCACTGTTATCGCGGGGGCCTGTGCCGCCGCCGGCGCCAACATTGTCGACGCGCAGATCTTCACGACGTCGGACGGCCGGGCACTGGACACTATTCTCGTCAATCGCGAGTTCCGGGTGGACGAGGACGAGACTCGCCGTGCTGCAAGCATCGGCAAACTGATCGAGGATGTGCTCGCGGGCCGCAAGCGCCTGCCGGAGGTCATAGCCAGCCGCGCCCGGACGAAGAAGCGCAACAAAGCCTTCACGGTTACGCCGGAGGTGACGATCAGCAACGCGCTGTCGAACAAGTTCACCGTCATCGAGGTCGAAGGCCTCGACCGGCCAGGCCTCTTGTCGGAAGTCACGGCCGTGCTATCCGACCTCTCCCTCGACATCGCCTCCGCCCACATCACCACCTTCGGCGAGAAGGTAATCGACACTTTCTACGTAACCGACCTGGTCGGTCACAAAATCACCAGCGAGAGCCGGCAGATCAATATCGCCGCCCGCTTAAAGGCCGTGCTGGCGGGCGAGGTGGATGAGGCACGCGCGCAGATGCCTTCCGGCATCATCGCGCCGGCCCCGGTTCCACGCGCATCGCATGAACCCAAATCGACAAAAGCCGAAACATGAGTCTGGTCAAGAAGTTCGCAACTGTTGGCGGCGCAACGCTCGGTAGCCGCGTCTTCGGCTTCGTTCGCGAGACCTTCATGGCGGCGGCGTTGGGCACCGGCCCGGTCGCCGACGCTTTTAATACCGCCTTCCGGCTGCCGAACACGTTTCGCCGGCTTTTTGCCGAGGGAGCCTTCAATTCGGCCTTTGTGCCACTCTTTGCCAGGGAAATCGAGGCCCGCGGCATGGATGGCGCCCGGCGCTTCGCCGAAGAAGTCTTCGGCGTGCTGTTCACTGTGCTTCTGCTTCTGACGATCGCCATGGAACTGGCGATGCCCTTCATTGTGCGGGAACTGATCGCGCCGGGCTTCGCCGATGATGCGGCGAAATTCGCAAGCACCGTCACCTTTGCGACCATCATGTTCCCGTATCTCGCCTGCATGTCGCTCGGCGCGATGATGGCGGGCATGCTCAATTCGCTGCATCGCTATTTCGCCGCCGCGATTGCACCGGTGTTCCTGAACTTCATTCTGATCGGCGTCCTCGCCTTTGCCTGGTACAGCGGCCATGACGCCATCGCCGTCGGCTACGGTCTTTCCTGGGGCGTGTTGGCGGCGGGTTTGGTTCAACTCGCTATCGTCTGGGTCGCCGTGCGGAATGCCGGGATGCGCATCGGTTTGCGGCGCCCACGGCTGACGGCCAACGTCAAACGGCTGCTGGTGCTGGCGCTGCCGGCGGCGATCACCGGCGGCATCACCCAGATAAACCTCTTGATCAACACCAATATTGCCTCGGGAAAGGCGGGTGCCGTGTCGTCGCTCGTCTATGCCGACCGCATCTACCAGTTGCCGCTTGGCGTCGTCGGCATCGCCGTCGCGACCGTGCTTCTGCCGGAGCTTGCGCGTGCGCTGCGCGCCGGCAACCTGAACGAAGCGGCCAATCTGCAGAACCGCTCCGTCGAGTTCACCCTGTTCCTGACATTGCCGGCGGCCGCCGCGCTGCTCGTCATGTCGGAGCCGATCGTCCGGTTGCTGTTCGAGCGTGGCAAGTTCTCGCCGGAATCGACCGTCGTCGTCGGACATATCCTGGCGATCTACGGCCTCGGCCTGCCGGCTTTCGTGCTGATCAAGGCCTTCATTCCCGGTTTTTTCGCGCGAGAGGATACGCGTACGCCGATGATATTCGCCGCCATATCGGTGGCAGTGAACGTGTCTCTGGCCTTGACGCTCTTTCCGTCGCTCGGAGCAGGCGGCATTGCGATTGCCGAGATCGTCGCCGGCTGGGCGAACGCGCTTCTGCTCTTTGCGACGCTCCTGTGGCGCGGACATTGGGGGCGCGACATTCCGCTGCTGACCCGCGTTCCGCGCCTTGTGATCGCCGCAGCGATCATGGCGGCCGCGCTCCACTACGCCGTTCAGTGGTTGGCCTTCCCGCTTTCTTCGGCCGCGCCGCTCGCAGTCCGCGCCGCGACGGTTTGCGCCCTGGTGGCAGTCGCGATGCTGATCTATTTCGCCGCCGCCTTCGGTCTCGGGGGGGCCAGCCTGGCGATGATCGGCCGCAGTCTGAAGCGCAAGGCGGCACCGGCGGCTGCTTCGACAGCAGGTGAAGGGACGGACGAGTGATGAGGCAGACCATTGCCCGTGTCGCCATTCTCGTTCCTGATTATGACGTGGCCATCGCGTTCTATTGCGGCCGGCTCGGCTTCGATCTGATCAAGGATAGCGATCTCGGTGGCGGCAAGCGCTGGGTGCTGGTGCGGCCGAGGGGCGCGAGCGAAACCGCGCTGCTCATCGCCAGGGCCGAGGGCGATCGGCAGACCGCGGCGATCGGCAATCAGACCGGCGGCCGCGTCGGCTTCTTCCTCTTCACCGACGACTTTGCCCGCGAGCATGCGGCAATGCTTGCCGCCGGCGTCGAATTTCTGGAGACGCCGCGCCATGAGGCCTATGGGACTGTCGCCGTGTTCACCGATCCCTTCGGCAATCGTTGGGACCTTCTGCAACCCGCCTCTTGATTGCAGTTGGTCCGCCGTGCATAAGCGCGGCGGTATCAATTGGTGGGCCCTCCACAAGCCCGATGAGGACGACATGAACGAATTCAAGCCGCTCGTATTTTCCGGGGTGCAGCCGACCGGAAATCTGCATCTCGGCAACTATCTGGGCGCGATCCGGAAGTTCGTCGCGCTGCAGGAGAGCCACGATTGCATCTATTGCGTCGTCGATCTCCATTCGATCACTGCGCAGCTTGTCCATGAGGACCTGCCCGGTCAGATCCGCTCGATCGCCGCAGCCTTTATCGCTTCCGGCATCGATCCCGAGAAGCACATCGTCTTCAACCAGTCGGCCGTGCCGCAGCATGCGGAGCTTGCCTGGATCTTCAACTGCGTCGCCCGCATCGGCTGGATGAGCCGGATGACCCAGTTCAAGGACAAGGCCGGCAAGGACCGCGAAAACGCTTCGCTCGGCCTGCTCGCCTATCCGAGCCTGATGGCGGCCGACATCCTCGTCTATCGGGCGACCCATGTTCCCGTCGGCGACGACCAGAAGCAGCACCTGGAACTGACCCGCGATATCGCCCAGAAGTTCAACATCGACTTCATGGATCACATCCGCCGCGGCGGGTATGGCGTCGACATCGTCGTCGGCGAGGAGCCGATTCACGCCTATTTCCCGCCGGTCGAGCCCTTGATCGGCGGCCCGGCGCCGCGCGTCATGTCGCTGCGCGACGGCACCAAGAAAATGTCGAAGTCCGACCCGTCGGATCTGTCGCGTATCAACTTGATGGACGACCCGGAGACCATCGCCAAGAAGATCCGCAAGGCGAAGACCGACCCGGACGCGCTGCCGAGCGAATCGGAGGGGTTGAAGGACCGTCCGGAGGCTGAAAATCTCGTCGGCATTTATGCGGCACTCTCCGACAAGTCGAAAGAAGCGGTTCTTGCCGAGTTCGCCGGACAGCAATTCTCGGTCTTCAAGCCGGCGCTGGTCGATCTCGCCGTCAGCGTCCTCGCGCCGATCAGCGGCGAAATGCGCCGCCTGCTGGACGACACGACGCATATCGACGCAATTTTGCGCAAGGGCGGCGAGCGGGCGCGGGCGCGGGCGGAAAAGACGATGCGGGAAGTTCGCGAGATCATCGGCTTTTTGCAGTAGCCGGCAAAAATGAGACCTTGCGGGCGGCGTGCTGCGATGTAATGTTCGCCGCATGGTTTCGACCCGACTCTCAAGACAGGAAGGTCATCGCCGCAAGTTCATGGCGGTGATCGACGACACGCCCGAATGCAGCCGTGCCGTGCATTACGCCGGCATGCGCGCGAAGAACTCCAATGGCGGTCTCGTGCTGCTCTACGTCATCGCCGATGGCGACTTCCAGCAATGGCTTGGCGTGGAGGAGATCATGCGGGCGGAGGCGCGCGAGGAGGCCGAGGCGACGCTTGCAAAGGTCGCCCAGACCGTGCGGGAAACGATCGGCATCGAGCCGGAGATCGTCATCCGCGAGGGTATTGCCACCGATGAGATCCATGCGCTCATCGAAGAGGATCGCGATATTGCGATCCTCGTGCTGGCAGCCGGCTCGGCCAAGGAGGGCCCTGGGCCGCTGGTGTCGTCCATTGCCGGGAAGGCGGCCGCCTTCCCGATTCCGGTGACGGTCATTCCCGATCTTCTGACCGATGAGGAAATCGACGCGCTGAGCTGACGGATTTGCGGTCGAAGGCGCTTGCGGCGCTGTGCCGGAGCTCCTATATTTTTGAATAATTCTAAAGAGCCGGTCGAGAACCGCTCGCGGCCGCGATGGAGATAGAAATGTTCATTCAAACGGAAGCCACGCCGAATCCGGCCACTTTCAAATTCCTGCCGGGCAAGGTCGTGATGGAGAGCGGTACGGCAGAATTCCGCAGCGAGGAGGATGCGCGCGCCGCATCGCCGCTTGCGGCACGGCTTTTCTCCATTCCCGGCGTGACCGGCGTCTATTTTGGTTATGACTTCATCACGGTCAGCAAGGAGGGGCAGGAGTGGCAGCACCTGAAGCCCGCGATCCTGGGCTCGATCATGGAGCATTTCATGTCCGGGCAGCCGGTCATGTCCGGCGCGGGTCGCGCCGAAGAGACCGACGAGGAAGGCGAGTTCTACGACAAGAGTGACGAGGCGATCGTCGCCACGATTAAGGAACTGCTCGAGACGCGCGTGCGCCCGGCTGTCGCCCAGGATGGCGGTGACATCACCTTCCGCGGCTTCAAGGACGGCACGGTGTTCCTCAACATGAAGGGGGCCTGCTCCGGATGCCCGTCGTCGACTGCGACGCTCCGCCATGGCGTGCAGAACCTGCTGCGCCATTTCGTGCCGGAGGTCGAGTCGGTCGAAGCCGTCTGAGCTCGGACGGACCGTGTTGGATTGAGTGGTCCCGCTGACGGGCCGCTCTCCCTCCAGACATCGATCGCGGCGAGCCGGCTTTCGGTCTCATGCGATCTCGGGATTACCCCACCGGCCAGGCTCGCTGCATCACAGTCGAGTGACCGGAGAGGGGAGAGGGGCGCCGTTGCGCGGCCGCGCAAGGCTCGGGAGGTTGTGTCGGCTAACATGCTTGTTCTTGCCATTGATACGTCCGGTTCCGGCTGTGCGACCGCCGTTTACGACGGCGCCGCCGGGGTGATTCTGGCGCGCGCGCAAGAGGATATCGGGCGCGGACATGCGGAGCGCCTGATGGCTTTCGTCGACGAGGCGCTCAGCGCCGCGGCCCGACGGCTCGAGGATATCGACCGGATCGCGGTGACCGTCGGTCCCGGCTCCTTCACTGGGATCCGCGTTGGCGTTGCGGCGGCAAGGGGACTGGCACTTGCACTTGGCAAGCCGGCTGTCGGCGTCACCACGCTCCATGCCGTCGCCGAGAGCGCCCGAAAGACTGAGCCTGGCCGGCCGGCGCTTGCCGTGATCGACGCCAAGCGCGACGAGGTCTATGTCCAGTTCTTCGACGCGCTTGGTCAGCCGGAGACGGCGCCAGAAGTCCTGCCGGTTGACCTGGCGCGCGAGCGGTTCTCCGGCTTTGACGGCCTCGTCTGCGGTTCCGCAGCGCATCTCGTCGCCGCTTCCGAAATGGCAGGTGAGGCGAGCCGTAAGACGGACATGATCGACATCGCCGTGGTCGCCCGGTTGGGTGCTGCGGCCGATCCAGCTTCGGCCAAGCCGAAGCCGCTTTATCTGCGCGGCCCGGACGCGAAGCCTCAAGCGGGTTTTGCGGTGACGCGGGCCGTTGCGGGATAGACCCAATGTTGATGTGACGAATTCGGTGCGTCGACGACGACGTACCGCGCCGTGCAACCGGATGCGCAGAATCGACGACGATGAGTTTCACCGACTATTTCACCCGCCGCGCCGAGTTCGATATTTTCCCGCTGGAGGAGGCTGATCTTGAGGCCGCGGCGACGCTTCATCGTCACCGTTTTGCCGCGCCCTGGAGCGACGGCGAAATTCACGCGCTTCTCACGCAGGATACGGTCTTCGGTTTTGCCGCACGCCAGACCAGCGGTGGCTTCCGCGCTTCCTTCGGCGGCTTCGTTCTGTCGCGTGCTGCCGCCGGCGAGGCGGAAATCCTGACGATCGGCGTCGACCCGCGCTTTGCCCGCTCCGGCCTCGGCTGGCGCCTGATGCAGGCCGTGACGCGCGAGGCGCTCGTCAAGGGAGCCGAGGCGCTCTTCCTCGAAGTCGACGAAACCAACGAGGCTGCGATCGGGCTCTATCGCAAGCTCGGTTTCTCGAAAGTCGGCGAGCGCCGGGCCTATTACCAGGGGCCCGCCGGCGCGCGCACCGCCGCGCTTGTCATGCGGCTCGATCTTCGCTAGTTCCCTGCGACGGCGATCCCCCAGCCCACATCCGTAGATCGGATGCGGGTGGAGGGAGATTTCGTAAGAGGCCGCGATGCCGCGGCCGGCGATCGGAAAGTTTGCGGATGGTCAACTGGATACGGGTCGCGTTCTACGGCCTCCTGCTCCTCGTCGTCTCCTTCCTTCTGATACCGGTCCAGTTGATCTGCCTCCGGTACGACCTGATGCCGCGCCGCTACCTGCCGCGGGTCTGGCATCGCATCGCCTGCGACCTGCTCGGTCTTCGCGTGCGGGTGCACGGGACCCTGGAGCGTCGCCGTCCCTTGCTTCTCAGTTCCAATCATGTCTCCTGGAAGGACGTCCTCGTTCTTTCGTCCATCGCCGACGTCGTCTTCGTCGCCAAATCCGAGGTCAAGGATTGGCCCGTCTTTGGCCATCTTGCCCGCCTGCAGGCTTCCGTCTTCATCGAGCGCGAGCAGAAACGTTCGGCCGGTCAGCAGGCAAATGAGATCGGCCGCCGGCTTGCCGATGGCGAAGTGGTGGTGCTGTTTCCCGAAGGCACGACATCGGACGGCAATCGCCTGCTCGAGATCAAATCATCCCTGTTCGGCGCCGCGGCCACGGCCGTGCCGCAGTCTCCGACCGGTGTGGTCCATGTCCAGCCGGTGGCGATTTCCTATACGGGCATTCACGGCATGCCGATGGGACGCTACCACCGGCCGATCGCAGCGTGGCCGGGCGATATCGGGCTGATCCCGCATCTCCTCGGCGTCCTTCGGGAAGGGGCGATCGATGTCGAAGTCGATTTCGGCGAGGCGGTGGACTACGACCGTCGGTCCAACCGCAAGGAGGTGAGCCGCCTGGTCGAACGGCGGATCCGCCGCATGTTGTCGGACCGGTTGAGGGGACGATCGGCAAGCGGCGCCCAGGACGCGGCCTAGAGCGCCGCGCGTCTTATTAGACCCGCAAAGGTCACTGTAGCACTTTGAAATGCTGCATGTCTTTGTCCTTTAATCGAGGTCGATTAAAGGAGACATGCAGTAGCGCATCGCTCGGAAAGCTCAGTACTCAGTTCGAAGCGTTGCAGCGACCTGTTCGCGTCTGAAGGGTTGCGCGGGGCTGCAAGCGCCCTTGCGGGCGAACGCCGGACCCTGGCAGGTCCGGCCGAGCCACGGTGGCGGCCGAAAATGCTTCAATTTTGGGCCGCTTTGAACTAAAGAACCGCGCATGAGCCAGGAAACCGCCCTTCTGCCGACAGCGCCCGTTGCCGGCGACGACCACGCCCCGGTACGCAAGGTCTTTGTCAAGACCTATGGCTGCCAAATGAACGTCTACGATTCCGACCGCATGTCGGATGCGCTCTTGCGTGACGGCTATGTCGCGACCGACGCGGTGGAAGAGGCAGATTTCGTCCTGCTCAATACCTGCCATATTCGCGAGAAGGCCGCCGAAAAGGTCTATTCCGAATTGGGGCGCCTGCGCGAACTGAAGAAGGCGCGGGCGAGCGAAGGCCGCGAGATGGTGATCGGCGTTGCCGGCTGCGTCGCACAGGCCGAAGGCGACGAAATCCTTCGCCGCGCGCCGGCGGTCGATCTCATCATCGGTCCGCAGACCTATCATCGCCTGCCCGAGGCGCTGAAGCGGGCGCGCAACGGCGAACGCGTCGTCGAGACGGACTACGCCGTCGAGGACAAGTTCGAGCATCTGCCGCAGCCCGACAAGGCAAGGACCCGCGCCCGCGGCGTCACCGCCTTCCTGACCGTGCAGGAGGGCTGCGACAAGTTCTGCACCTTCTGCGTGGTGCCCTATACCCGCGGCTCCGAAGTGTCGCGGCCGGTGGCGCAGATCGTTGCCGAAGCGGAAAGGCTGGTGGAGGGCGGCGTTCGCGAGATCACCCTGCTCGGTCAGAACGTCAATGCCTGGCACGGAACGGGCCCGGACGGTCGCGACTGGGGGCTTGGCGATCTTCTGAAGCGCCTTGGCGCAATCGAGGCGCTCGCGCGCCTGCGCTATACCACGAGCCACCCGCGCGACATGGACGACAGCCTGATCGAGGCACATCGTTCCATGGCGAAGCTGATGCCCTACCTGCACCTGCCGGTTCAGTCGGGGTCCGATCGCGTCCTGAAAGCCATGAATCGGCGCCATACGGCTGCCGAATATCTCGCCCTTGTCGAGCGCATCCGGGCCGCGCAACCGGACCTAGCGCTTTCCGGCGATTTCATCGTCGGCTTCCCGGGCGAGACGGACAAGGACTTCGAGGACACGATGGGCCTCGTCGAGGCGGTCGGTTATGCACAGGCTTTCTCGTTCAAATATTCGAGCCGCCCGGGCACGCCGGGCGCAGAACTCGAGGAACAGGTTCCCGAGCACGTGAAGGCCAAGCGCTTGGAAAGATTGCAGACTTTGCTTACACGGCAGCAGCGCGACTTCGCCGCGGCCTGCGTCGGACGGGAAATCGATCTGCTTCTGGAAAAGCCGGGCCGCATGGCCGGCCAGCTTGTCGGTCGCTCGCCCTGGCTGCAGCCCGTGAATGTTGATGCAAAGCGATCGCAAATCGGTGACATTATCAAGGTACGAATCACCAAGGCCGGCTCCAACAGCCTGTTTGCCGAGATGATCGAATAGCGCCGTGACCGGCAATGGAGTTCAACGGGAGCTTTTGCGCCGGTAAAGTGTTACAAGAGTCTGCGCGCTGCCGTCCACGCGTGGCGCCGCGGATCAAGAGCGAGGAGCCCGAACCGCTTGAACGGACACGAGATGATTTCATCCTCATCGCGCCAATCGAAGACATCCGCGACAGACGCCAATCACTTCGTGCTTACGTTCGAGAACAATCGGTTCGCCAGTGAACTCTTTGGCCAATTCGACCAGAACCTGAAATTGCTCGAGGAGCGCCTGCGCATCCATGCGAGGCCCCGCGGCAATTCCGTTGCCATCTCCGGTGATGTGGTGGCGACGAATCAGGCGCGGCGCGCGCTCGATTACCTCTACGGGCGACTGCAAAGCGGCGCCGCCATCGAGACCTCCGACGTCGAGGGCGCGATTCGCATGGCGGTTGCGGCGGATGACCAACTGCAATTGCCGACGATGGAGCGCAAGGCCAAGCTGACCATGGCGCAGATTTCGACGCGCAAGAAGACGATCGCCGCCCGTACCCCGATGCAGGATGCCTATATCCGTGCCATGGACCGCTCCGAGCTCGTCTTCGGCGTCGGCCCCGCCGGCACCGGCAAGACCTATCTTGCCGTCGCACATGCGGCCCAGCTTCTGGAACGCGGCGCGGTCGATCGCATTATCCTGTCGCGGCCGGCGGTCGAGGCGGGCGAGCGGCTGGGCTTCCTGCCCGGCGACATGAAGGAGAAGGTCGATCCCTATCTGAGGCCGCTCTACGATGCCCTTTACGACATGATGCCAGGCGACAAGGTAGAGCGGGCGATATCGGCGGGCGTCATCGAGATAGCGCCGCTCGCCTTCATGCGTGGACGCACCCTCGCGAATGCCGCCGTAATCCTTGACGAGGCACAGAATACGACCTCGATGCAGATGAAAATGTTCCTGACCCGTCTTGGCGAAAACGGCCGGATGATCGTGACCGGCGACCCGAGCCAGGTCGACCTTCCGCGCGGCGTGAAATCCGGTCTCGTCGAGGCGCTGCAGATCCTGAAGGGTGTCGAAGGCGTTTCGGTCATCCGCTTCAAGGATGCGGACGTCGTGCGCCACGAGCTGGTGGCGCGCATCGTCAGGGCCTATGAAAGCCACACGGCCGTCCACGATGAGAGCGAGCAGAGCGATCGCTGACGATTGCGGGCGACCATGACGGCCTTGGATATTCAGATCAGCGTCGAAGGGGGAGACTGGGCGTCGGAGAGCGACCTGCAGTCGTTTTCGGCAGGCGTTCTCGCGACGGCAGCGGATTTTCTGGCAACTGAAGAGGGGCAGCCATTCCCCGCCGAAGCGCCGGAACTGTCACTGGTCTTTACCGATGATGCGTCGATCCGGGCGATCAATGCGGAATGGCGCAATCAGGACAAGCCGACCAATGTCTTGTCCTTTCCGGCATTTGCAGTCACTCCGGGCCAGATGCCGGGGCCGATGCTCGGCGACATCGTCATCGCCCATGAGACGTTGAAGCGTGAAGCGGCCGAATTGGGAAAGCCATTCGAGGAGCATTTGACCCATCTACTCGTCCATGGATTCCTGCATCTTTTCGGGTATGATCACATCGAAGACGGCGAAGCAGAAAAAATGGAGGGCCTGGAGACTCGCATTTTGGCGCGTCTTGGCCTATCTGACCCTTACGGGGACCTCTCCCCGCATTGACAGTTGGAACGATGAACGAGTTCAAGACACAGCCGGTCACGGTTGCGAATGAGGAGGCGGAAGCCTCCGGCGAGCCCGAGGCGGGCAGTAGTAGCTCCGCCTCCAGATCAGAGGGCAGCAGATCCACAACATCCTTCTGGAGCCGAGCTGCACGCCTGCTGCGCGGAGCAAATACGTCGAGCCTGCGAGAGGACCTCGCGGATGCGTTGATGTTCGATGCCGCCAGCAACACCGTGTTTTCGCCCGAGGAGCGGGCGATGCTCAACAACATCCTCCGCTTCCGCGAGGTGCGGGTCGAGGATGTCATGGTGCCACGCGCCGATATCGAGGCGGTGGACCAGGGCATCACCATTGGCGAACTCATGGTCCTCTTCGAGGAATCCGGGCGCTCGCGCATGCCTGTCTACAGCGAAGGCCTCGATGATCCGCGCGGCATGGTCCATATCCGCGACCTTCTCGCCTATGTGACGAAGCAGGCCCGCAACCGTCGCCGCAACGGCAGGGCGCAGGCCACCACGGCCATTGAAAGGGGCGAAAAGGCGTCGCGTCAGCCAAGGTCCGGCTTCGACCTCGCGCGCGTCGATCTGAACAAAACGGTCGAAGAGGCGGGCATCATACGCCAACTCCTCTTCGTGCCGCCCTCGATGCTCGCCTCGGACCTGATGCAGCGCATGCAGGCCGCACGCATTCAGATGGCTCTCGTCATCGACGAATATGGCGGCACCGACGGTCTCGTCTCACTGGAAGACATCGTCGAAATGGTGGTCGGCGACATCGAGGACGAGCATGACGACGAGGAGGTGATGTTCGCCAGCACCTCGGAGGACGTCTTCGTGGCGGATGCTCGTGTCGAGCTCGAGGAGATCTCCCAGGCGATCGGACCGGATTTCGACGTGCGGGAGCAGATCGAGGATGTCGATACGCTTGGCGGCCTCGTCTTCGCCTCGCTTGGCCGGATTCCGGTTCGCGGCGAGGTGGTTCAAGCCATTCCAGGCTTCGAATTCCAGATTCTCGACGCGGATCCGCGCCGCGTGAAGCGCGTGCGCATCATGCGCAAGCGTCCGCCGGCCCGTCGGCGACTGCACAAGGCCGAGAAAGAGGGCGTGCCGGAGGCGTTCACGCCGATCGGCGGCGGTCAGGCCGACCTCCGGTCTCCGCCACCCGTCGAGTGATCGCTGAGGCCATTCCGCGTCAATGGTTGACGTCTGCGTTCTTCTGTTTGACCGGCTGAGGTAAATATTCCGGCGGATGCCGGTCTATCTCGCCGCGCAAGGTGATCAGGTCGATGAAATGGTCCGCCTGGCGACGCAGGTCGTCGGCAACCATGGGCGGCTGCGTCGCCATCGTCGAAACGACGGAGACCTTGCGTCCCTTGCGCTGCAGCGCCTCGACGAGCGTGGTAAGGTCGCCGTCGCCGGAGAAGATCACGATGTGGTCGGCGACCTGAGATTGCTCCATGGCGTCGATCGCGAGCTCGATGTCCATATTGCCCTTGATCTTGCGCCGACCCTGGGCATCGGTGAACTCCTTGGCCGGTTTGGTGACGACCGTATAGCCGTTATAGTCCAGCCAATCGATCAAGGGACGGATCGTGGAAAATTCGAGGTCATCGATCAGCGCAGTGTAGTAATAGGCGCGCAGCAGATAGGCGCGCTTCTGGAATGCGCTTAGTAATTTGCGGTAATCGATGTCGAAGCCCAGGCTCTTCGATGCTGCGTAAAGGTTGGCGCCATCGATGAAGAGTGCGATCTTTTCGCGGGAATCGAACATTGTGACTCCTTTGTCACTCAACATACCCAAATCCCGGCGCCCTAAACGGATCGCCATAGGCGGAGTCGAACGCCTACTGCATGTCCACTTTAATCGTCCTCGATTTAGGGACAAAGACATGCAGCAATATAAAGTCCTACAGCGACCTTTGCGCCTCTGATAAGACGCGCGGCGCTGTAGTGACGATATGGTACGCAAAAATGAGAAAACCGATAGCTGCGCCCTAGCATATTGGCAACTGTGGTTAACTCGCGTCAATTCTACCTCAACCCTCGCGCGAAGTCATCGACGCAATTGCTGCGTCCGACAGGAATGGCCGCCGCCGTGGCGGGACAAGCGACCGTTTTTTTGAAAAACTGCCGCCAATCGATTCGGTTCTTCCCGCGCGGCTTTCCGGCCGCCGATTGGAGTGTCAATGGAAAGACTGGCAGGTAAAATCATCCTCCTTTCCGGAGTTTCCCGAGCATTTGTCGGCTTTCTGGCCGGTCTTGTGGCAGTGTTCACCCAGGCGCCTTTCGGGATTTTTGCGGCCGCTTTCCTGTCCTTCCCAGTCCTGGTCTGGTTGATCGACGGCGTGGCCTCCGATCCGAACGAGGGCTTGGTCCGGCGCCTGCTGCCCGCCGCTTCGATTGGCTGGAGCTTCGGCTTCGGCTATTTTCTGGGTGGCTTGTGGTGGCTCGGCAACGCCCTTCTCGTGGAGGCGGATGTCTTTGCCTGGGCGCTGCCGCTGGCAGTCATCGGCCTCCCTGCTTTTCTCGCACTCTTCTATACCTTCGCCGTGCTCGTGGCGCGCTGTCTCTGGTCCGACGGTGTCGGCCGAATTGCCGCGCTTGCACTCGGCTTTGGCCTTGCCGAATGGGCGCGCAGTTTTCTCTTCACCGGATTTCCCTGGAATGCGATCGGCTATGCGGCGATGCCGATGCCGCTGATGATGCAGTCGGCAAGCGTCGTGAACCTGGCAACGATCAATATGCTCGCGGTCTTCGTGTTTGCAGCCCCAGCCCTGGTCGGCACGGGAAGGGGCGCGCGTATCGGACTTGCCGCCGCCATTGTACTCTTCGCCGCCCATATCGGCTTCGGCTACTATCGATTGACCCTGCCGCCGCCAGCGCCGAAGAGAGCTTCGCTGACGGTGCGGCTCGTTCAGCCGGTCATCGACCAGGCGAAGAAGCTCGACGATCGCCAGCGCGCCGCCATTTTCGCCGAGCATCTCGCGCTGACGGCCGCACCGGGCGAGGAAGGCGCCAAAAGGCCGGACATCGTCGTCTGGCCGGAAACATCGATCCCTTTCATCCTGACGGACAATCCCGATGCGTTGACGCGGATCGACGAGGTTCTCGATGATGGCCAGATCCTCATCACCGGCGCTGTTCGTGCCGAGGATGCGGGCGCCGGCCTGCCGCCGCGCTATTACAATTCGATCTATGTCATCGACGACCGCGGCCAGATCGTCGCGGCCGCCGATAAGGTCCATCTGGTACCCTTCGGCGAATATCTGCCGTTTGAGCAATTGTTCTCGTCCTGGGGCCTGAGCTCCGTCGCCGCCTCGATGCCGGGCGGCTTTTCGGCGGCGAGAACACGTCCGCTGCTGACGCTGCCGGGGGGCAAGACCATCTACCCGCTGATCTGCTATGAAGCGATCTTTCCCGACGAGATTGATGGTAGTGGCCGTTTGGCCGACGCGCTCCTGAACGTCACCAATGATGCCTGGTTCGGCGATACGCCCGGGCCCCGCCAGCACTTTCATCAGGCGCAACTGCGTGCCGTCGAAAGTGGGACGCCGATGATCCGCTCCGCCAATAGCGGTATATCAGCAGTGATTGATGCACGCGGCGTTTTAGTGGTAGGGTTGGGATACAATTACAAGGGAGTTATTGACGCCACCTTACCGGGAAAAATGCTCACGGCGACTGATACTACTACGCGTGACCGGATTCTCTGGGTTACGATAGGGATTCTCTTTTTGATTGCGATGATTTCACGCAGAAGTTTCAGCCTTCGGAAGAATTGACCAAAAACCCCTAAAATTGCATAGTGGTTCTTACCGTCAACCTCCACCTGCCGCTGTAGCCCCGCCTTCGCGGGAAGCGTGCTTCCGATGAGCGGCAAGCAATGAGAGGTTGTGGATCATTGAAACAGCGTGTTTAGGAACGCGAATATGGTCGAAAACAAGAAGAAGCCGAATCCGATCGACATTCATGTCGGCAGCCGGATTCGCCTTCGCCGGACGATGCTTGGCATGAGCCAGGAGAAGCTCGGCGAGAGTCTGGGGATCACCTTCCAGCAAATCCAGAAGTACGAAAAGGGCACGAACCGCGTCGGCGCCAGCCGCCTGCAGAATATTGCCACGATCCTCAATGTCCCGGTCTCGTTTTTCTTCGAGGACGCCCCGGGCGAGGGAACCGGCGTTCAGTCCGGAATGTCGGAGTCATCCAGCTCCAACTATGTGGTCGATTTCCTGTCGTCTTCCGAGGGTCTGCAGCTCAATCGCGCCTTCGTCAGGATTTCCGACCCGAAGGTTCGACGCAAGCTGGTGGATCTCGTGAAGGCGCTGGCCGCGGAGGCGGAGAGCGACTGAGAAAGCGCTCCACCAATCTGAAAAAGCGGCCTTGGGCCGCTTTTTTCGTGCCGGCCGGCGCCTTCGGTAGTCCATCCCAGGCGCGCAGCGGAGCGTTGATCAATGCTGATATAAAGATATATTTATGTCGTTGTTCGCTTGTTTTTTGGCGGCAAAACCACTAACAGTTCGGGACCGCTTCTTTCATTGAGGGGACTTCCCGCATGCGCGCAAACTACCTGTTCACGAGTGAATCCGTAGCCGAAGGTCATCCGGATAAAGTGTGTGACCGCATCTCCGACGAGATCGTCGATCTGGTCTACCGCGAAGCGGCGAAGTCCGGTGTCGATCCGTGGAGTGTGCGCATTGCCTGCGAGACGCTGGCGACGACCAACCGCGTCGTCATCGCCGGCGAGGTCCGCCTGCCGCCGAGCCTGCTGAAGAAGGACAAGAACGGCAACGAGGTGATCAACCCGTCGAAGTTCAAATCCGCCGCCCGCAAAGCCATTCGTGACATCGGCTATGAACAGGACGGCTTCCACTGGAAGACGGCGAAGATCGACGTGCTCCTGCACTTCCAGTCCGCGCATATCGCTCAGGGGGTCGACAGTGCCGCAGACAAGCAGGGCGAGGAGGGCGCCGGCGACCAGGGCATCATGTTCGGCTACGCCTGCCGTGAGACGGCAGAGCTCATGCCGGCTCCGATCTACTATTCGCATCGCATTCTGAACCTGCTCGCCGCTGCGCGCAAAAAGGGTGACGGCGAGGTTGCCAAGCTTGGTCCGGACGCCAAGAGCCAGGTGACCGTTCGTTACATCGACGGCAAGCCGGCCGAGGTCACCTCGATCGTGCTTTCGACGCAGCACCTCGACGAGAGCTGGGATTCGGCCAAGGTTCGCGCCGTCGTCGAGCCATACATCCGCGAAGCGCTCGCCGACTTGAAGATCGCCGCTGACTGCACCTGGTATATCAATCCGACCGGCAAGTTCGTCATCGGCGGTCCGGACGGCGATGCGGGCCTTACCGGTCGCAAGATCATCGTCGATACCTACGGCGGTGCCGCACCGCACGGTGGCGGCGCCTTCTCCGGCAAGGACACGACCAAGGTCGACCGCTCGGCCGCCTATGCCGCCCGCTATCTCGCCAAGAATGTGGTCGCGGCAGGCCTGTCCGACCGTTGCACGATTCAGCTTTCCTATGCGATCGGTGTCGCCCAGCCGCTGTCGATCTATGTCGACCTGCACGGCACGGGCAAGGTTTCCGAAGACCAGGTCGAAAGGGCTATCCGTAAGACCATGGACCTCTCGCCCACCGGCATTCGCCGTCATCTCGATCTCAATCGGCCGATTTATGCCAAGACGGCCGCCTATGGCCATTTCGGACGCAAGGCCGGCCGCGACGGCTCCTTCTCCTGGGAAAGGCTCGATCTTGTGAAGCCGCTCAAGGAAGCGATCGCATTCGACGCCACGGCGCTCAACGGCCGCGCCGCCTGACCTGCCGGCCTGACAGAGGTCGTCGCGCTCAAATCGAAGCGCCACGGATCGATTCTGATGCATGGTTCTGCTACTGCATGTCTCCTTTAATCGACCTCGATTAAAGGACAAAGACTTGCAGAAATTCAAAGTGCTATAGCGACCTTTGCGCGTCTAATAAGACGCGCGGCGCTGTAGATCGCGGCGGATGCTCGAAACGGGCATCCGCCCCGCCTGTTGAATGGAATGACGACATGACCGAACCGCGCCGCGCCAGAGCAACGGAGGCCTTCTACGGCCGTCGCAAGGGCAAGCCCTTGCGGGAACGCCAGGCCACGAATCTGGAAACCATTCTGCCGGTTCTGAAGCTCGATCTCGACCATCCGGCGCCTGCATCCCTCCCGGAGCTCTTCGCCGTCCCGGTCCAGCGGATCCGATTGGAGATCGGCTTCGGCGGCGGCGAGCACCTCCTGCATCGCGCGGCGGAGGATCCGCGCACGGGCTTCATCGGTGTGGAGCCCTTCGTCAATTCCATGGCCAAGCTGCTCGGCCAGATCGAAACGCGGGGGATCGGCAATATCCGGCTTTACGACGACGATGCGACCCAGGTGCTCGACTGGCTGCCCGCCGCCTCACTGGACCAGATCGATCTGCTCTATCCCGATCCCTGGCCGAAACGGAAGCACTGGAAGCGGCGGTTCGTCTCGAAGGCCAATCTCGATCGTTTCGCCCGCGTGCTCAAACCCGGCGGCTTCTTCTGCTTCGCCTCGGACATCGACAGCTACGTCAATTGGACCCTTATCCATTGCCGCGATCACGCTTCCTTCGAATGGACGGCGGAAAATGCGGCCGACTGGCTGTCACCGTTCGCGGGCTGGCCGACCACGCGCTACGAGGCCAAGGCCCGCCGGGAGGGGCGCAACTCCGCCTATCTGACCTTCCGGCGCACTTAGCGCATCTGCCGAAAATCGGAATCGAGGTCGATGCGGTAGCCCTTCCAGGGGGGAGAGCCGCGGCACGCCCCTTTTCCCCGTCTTCGCGCCCGCTGGGAGAAGGCTGCGGCAGCGGCAGCCGGGTGAGCGGGAAGAAAACTGTCCAGCAGTCAATGCAGCGTTACGGTGCGCAATTCGTCCTCGGCGGCCTTGAAGAAAGTGCTGGAGCGGTTGTCGGTCAACAGGATCGGCGTTCCGTCGGCTGCAAATAACGCCCAGAGATCGATGCCGGGGCCGATTTCGGGTGCTTCCGGAAAGCAGCGGGAGACCTCCTCCGAACGCATCTTGCGGATATAACCGACTTCGCCCGCGCCGAGATGCGCGAGGTCGTTCTTGGACAGCAATGTGTTGATGGTTTTCAGTCCCATGGTGGTGCTCCGTGGTCGCCGGCGCGGGAAATGCCCGCCGGTTATCCTATTCTGGGACCGAAATGTTAATTTTCTTTACCATTCTCAACGGCTCTGGCCGCACGAGATCGACCGAGAGGAGTCCGTTGCGCAATTCCGCGCCGAGCACCTGCATGCCGTCGGCAAGAACGAAGGTGCGCTGGAACTGGCGGGCCGCAATGCCGCGATGCAGATAATCGCGCTCGCCGGTTTCTATCTGGCGGCCGCGGATGACGAGCTGGTTTTCCTCCGTCGTCACATCCAGGTCGTCCTCGGAAAAGCCGGCAACGGCAAGGGTAATGCGCAAGCGCTCCGGCGCGCCGGCCGTGCCGTCGCCATGAATGCGCTCGATATTGTAGGGAGGGTAACCGTCATTCGCCTTGGCGATGCGCTCAAGGGTCTTTTCCATGCTGTCGAAGCCCACCAGGAGCGGGCTCGTAAACGGCGTAATCCTGCTCATTCTTCAAGTCCTTGCGAGATCAAGCGACCATCTTCCAGGACCTGCCAAGCAGCATCCCGCCAAGCAATATGGTGGCTGTGCGCAACGAGTGCAAGCGGCTTGCCTCTGGTGCGGGCGCAAATCATAGTCCACCGGGCGACGGCCTGAAGCCGCGCCGTGGTTATGTGTTGCGCGGCAAATCCGCAGATTCGAGATGGCAGGAGTAGGACAAGTGTCAAACGCGCGAAAGATCATCATCGACACGGATCCGGGGCAGGATGACGCGGCCGCGATCATGCTCGCCTTAGGCAGCCCGGAAGAAATCGACGTTCTCGGCATCACCACCGTCGCTGGCAATGTGCCGCTCACGCTGACGGCGCGCAATGCGCGGATCGTCTGCGAGCTCTGCGGCAGGACGGACGTGAAGATTTTCGCAGGCGCGGATAGGCCGGTGGCGCGCCCGCTCGTCACCGCCGAGCACGTCCATGGCAAGACCGGGCTCGACGGCCCCGAATTGAGCGAGCCGACAATGCCGCTTGAGGAGCAGCACGCCGTCGATTTCATTATCGCGACGCTCAGCGCCGAGGCGCCGGGCGCGGTGACGCTTTGCACGCTTGGTCCGCTCACCAATATCGCGCTCGCCCTCACCAAGGCCCCGGAGATTGCCCCGCGGGTACGGGAACTGGTGATGATGGGCGGCGGCTTTTTCGAAGGCGGCAATATCACGCCGGCGGCTGAGTTCAATGTCTTTGTCGATCCGGAGGCCGCCGAGATCGTCTTTAGCTCCGGCATTCCGATCGTGATGATGCCGCTCGACGTGACGCACCGTGTCCTCACACACAAGGCCCGAGTCGAGAAGATCCGCGCAATCGGCAGCCCGGCGGCGGTCGCGCTTGCGGAGATGCTCGAGTTCTTCGAGCGCTTCGACATCGAGAAGTACGGCACCGATGGTGGGCCGCTGCACGACCCGACGGTTATCGCCTATCTGTTGCGGCCCGAGCTCTTCACCGGTCGCGACTGCAATGTCGAGATCGAAACGACTTCGGCGCTGACAACCGGCATGACTGTCGTCGACTGGTGGCAGGTCACGGGCCGCGAGCACAATGCCATGGTCATGCGGCACATCGACGATGAGGGCTTCTTCGATCTGCTTACGGATCGCCTGGCGCGTATCTGAGCATGGCCGGATGATACCCCAGAATATGAAAACGGCGCCAATGGGGCGCCGTTTTCTGTGTCTCCTGCTCTGGTCAGAACTCTTCCCAGTTGTTCTCCGCCAGGGCGTTGGCGCCGATAGTCCGGGCCGGCATGTGCGGCCGCGGGGGGGAGTACCCAGTACCTTGCTGCGTGCGGCTCGCCGCTGCGGAATGCGGACGGGAAGCTGCGCCTTCGGCTGACCGCAACCGCGCGGCGGCACCACGCAGCCGCTCGGCGGCCGCCTGCGTCGTTTCCTCCTCCGCCAACCGGAAGCGGGAGACGAGAGCGCTGAGCGCCCGGGCCTCGTCGTTGAGCGCCACGCTGGCCGCCGTAGTCTCCTCGACCATGGCGGCGTTCTGCTGCGTCACCTGGTCCATCTGATTGACGGCCACGTTGATCTCCTTGAGCCCGACGGCCTGCTCGGAGGCGGAGCTCGAAATCTGGCGGATTAGCCCGTTGATCTCGACCACCTGCTCGGCGATCTTTTCGAGCGCGCCGCCCGCCTTGCCGACCAGATCGACGCCCTCGCGCACCTGGCCCGCCGATGTGTTGATCAGCGTCTTGATCTCCTTGGCGGCATTTGCAGAACGCTGGGCAAGCTCGCGGACTTCCTGCGCCACGACCGCAAAGCCCTTGCCCGCCTCCCCGGCGCGAGCGGCTTCGACGCCGGCATTGAGCGCCAGGAGATTGGTCTGGAAAGCAATCTCGTCGATGACGCCGATGATGCGGCTGACCTCGTGCGAGGATTGCTCGATGCCATGCATCGCAGCTATCGCCTTTTGCACGACTTCGCCCGACTGTTCGGCATCGCTGCTGGCGAGCTCGACCGATTTTGCCGCGACCTTCGCATTTTCGGCACTGGCATTGACCTGCGAGGTCAGCTCGTCGAGGGCGGCCGCGGTCTCTTCGAGACTTGCCGCCTGCTGCTCGGTCCGCTGCGAGAGATCGTTGGCGGCGCTCGAAATCTCGCCGGTGCCGCCGCCGATGTTGACGACGGACTGGTTGACTGTGCGGATCGTCTCTTCGAGGCTGTCCATCGCGGCGTTGAAATCGCGCTTGAGCTGCGCGTATTCCGCGGGGAATTCATCCGCGATCCGGAAGGTGAGGTCACCGGATGCGAGATGTGACAGGCCGTTGCCGAGGCGTGCGACGATGTCGCGCTGGAGCGCACTGGTTTCGGCTCTTTCGCTCTCGGAGCGGCTGCGCTCGCGCTCCGCCTGCTCGCGTTCGTGCCGCGCTTCGCCTTCCAGGCGTTTGGTGTCGGCAAGCTGGTGGCGGAAGCCTTCGAGCGCCTTGGCCACGGCGCCGGTTTCGTCGGTGCGGTCCTGGCCGGAGATCGGGTTTGCGTAATCGCCGTTGCCGAGCGTCTCCACGTCGCGCACGAGCCCGGAGAGCGGCTTTTGCACGAAACTGCGCACGGCAAGATAAAGACCCGTGAGCACGGCGAGGAGTACGACGAGACCGCCACCGATCATCATATAGGTCTGGTTGTTGACCGGGGCGTTGATGATGGTGCGAGGCACATCCACGAGCACGACCCAACTGGCGTTCACATTGGGCAGCTTGAAGGGATAGACGACGCGGTCGAAGGGTTCGTTTCCGTCATAGGTCAGGTTCTTGATCGTGCCGGAGGCGTTTGACGAGAGGGCATTCTTGACCACGTCCGCGCCTTCGCCCTCATATTCCTTCATGAGCAACTCGGGAATCGGCGCGGCGAGCCACTTTCCGCTCTGCGAAAGCAGGTATACGCGGCCGGACCCGAAAGGCTTGAGCTTGCCGAGCCGGTCGGCGAGAGAAGCGAGCGAGATGTCGACCCCCGAGACACCGATCATCCTGCCATCCGACATCACCGGGTAGGCGATCGACGTCATCGTCGTCGGTACGTCAGTGCCTTCGGCGAGGTAAGGTTGCGTGATCGCACCCTTGCCGCTCTTTGCGGCCAGCGCGTACCATTCGGCGGCATAGTCGGCGCCGAAAGTCGAAAATTGCGCTTGGCCGTCGCGGTTCTTCGACCAATAGGGCGTGAAGACGCCGTCGGCGTTGGCGCCGAGTTCCTCGTTGCTGGCCACTTCCCGCTGACGCCCGTCGAAGGCTTTGATCTCCTCGGCAAACCAGCTGCCGAAGGCGAATTCATGCTGGTCCAGGTTCGCCTTCAAAAGGTTGATGGCGCCCGCACGGTCGACGGACTTTCCCGCGTGGCCGCGCCCGAGCACGCCTGACATGGTCCGCGCCGCCGCGGCGAGTTCACCGACGCTGCCGGCAATGTCGGAAGCAATGGCGCGTGCTTCCGCCTGCGCCCCCTCAAAGACCAGCGTCTCGACGCGATCCTGGGTCTGGGAGATGAGAACGAAATTCGAGGCGAGCAGCACCAGGGCGATCGTGCCGCCCGTCACGGCAATCAGCTTGGTCGCCAGCGATTTGGCATGGAACTTGATCATTAAATCCTCACGCACTGAGAGTCCGCAGCTTGCAATGCGGCGCGACAGTCCGAACTGTAGGGTGAAACTCCGTCATGGAGCGCGTGATGCCGACCGGCATGAAGGAACCGGGTCTAAAATGGCCCGCTTCGTAATCTGGATAAGCGATCAAAGATTAAGATAGAGGCAACAAATCGGCCAATTCCTGGCCCTCCGGGGATATTCCAGGGTGCAGGCGTCGTTGCCGCGACAGAGCCTGTCCTGATTGCGAATGGCCGAATATCGGCGCTGTCGTCAGAGGCGGACGGCGACCTCGGAGGCGAACGGGATCGCCGGTTGTGCGCCCGGCTTCAGGCAGGCGAGCGACCCGGCGACGGCGGCGCGGCGAAGCGCTTCGGGGAAGAAGAGTCCCGAGTCCAGACTCGCGGCGAGATAGCCGCAGAAGGTGTCGCCGGCACCGACCGTGTCGACGGGCTCGATCGCCAGCCCCTTCGCGCGATGGACCTCGCCATCGTGGATCGCCACGGCGCCGTCGGCGCCCAGCGTAACGATTAGCGTCTGCCCGGTCTCCGCGTGGAGAGCCATCATCGCCGCTTCCCGTTCGGGGCCCGCGATGCCGACCCTGCCGGCGAGCAGTTCGAACTCGGTCTCGTTCGCGATGACGATGTCGGCCATGCGGCCAAGGCGGGCGGCGTCCGGCGTCAGCGGCGCGATGTTGATGACGGAGCGGATCCGGCGCCGCCGGGCTTCGGTCAGTGCCTTCTCCACGGAGGCTGCCGGTATTTCCAGCTGCAGCATCAGCGTGTCGCCGACTGACATCGACTCGACGGCGGCAACGGCATTGCTTGCGCTGACGGTCGCATTGGCACCGGCAACGACGACGATGACATTCTCTCCCTCACCGTCGACCATGATATGTGCGGTACCGGTCGGCTCCACGGCCGTCTTCACAAGGCTGAGATCGGCACCCGCCTCCCTGAGCAGTGCAAGCGCACCTTCGGCAAAGCCGTCCGAGCCGACCGCACCGGCGATGCGCACGGATGCGCCGGCGCGACGGGCGGCCAGCGCCTGGTTGGCGCCCTTGCCCCCGGCGGCGGTGGCAAAGCCCGTCCCGGCAACGGTCTCGCCGGGCTTCGGGAGGCGCGTGGTCGTGGCGATCAGGTCCATGTTGATGGACCCAAGGACAGTGATCATCTGGAACGTGCCCCATCGGTTGCTGATTTGCCGGACAGTGCCCGAGCGCGTCAGTCCTCGTCAACCACTCTGAGCTTCAATTGACCGATACGGCCCTCCATGGACCGTTCGCCCGAACCTTCTTCCTTGCTGCTGCGCGCGGGTGCGGGTGGCGTTTCCAGGTCCAGCGCCTCGATCTTCGCGCCACGGCGCGTCAGCTTGTCGGAGGAGATCAGGATCTCGTCGATATCTTTCTGCGTCAGGGCGAAGTGCCCCTGGAGCTTGCGCACGCGCTCGTCGAGGCGGGATAGATCCTCCATGAGGCGCACGACCTCGCCCTGTATTAGATGCGCCTGCTCGCGCATGCGCGCGTCCTTGAGGATCGCCTGGATGACCTGGATCGAAAGGAGCAGCAACGACGGCGAGACGATGACGACGCGCTGGCGATGGGCCTTCTGCACGACCGTCTCGAAATGCTCGTGGACCTCAGCGAAGATCGATTCGGATGGGACGAAGAGAAACGCGGTCTCCTGCGTTTCTCCGGAGAGCAGGTATTTGCCGGCGATATCGCGGATATGGACTTCCATGTCGCGGCGAAAGGCCTGCGCGGCCTGCTGGCGCCGCTCGGCACTCTCGGCATCGCGCATGGCGTTCCAGGCCTCCAGCGGGAATTTCGCATCGATCACGAGCGGCGGCTGATCGTTCGGCATGCGGATGACGCAATCAGGCCGTGCGCCGTTGGAGAGCGTCGCCTGGAAGATGTAAGCGCCGATCGGCAGCCCATCCGCGACGATCGCCTCCATGCGCGACTGGCCGAAGGCGCCGCGCGTCTGCTTGTTGGAAAGGATGCTCTGCAGCCCGGCCATGTCCTTGGCGAGCGCCTGGATGTTGTTCTGGGCGCTGTCGATGACGGCCAGCCGCTCCTGCAGCCGCCGAAGATTTTCGTGGGTTGCCTTGGTCTGCTCGCTGATCGAGGCACCGATCCGGTGCGTCATCCCGTCGATCCGCTGACTGAGCGATTGGTTGAGCTCAGCCTGTCGGGCGCCGAAGACGTCCGCCATCGCTGCGATCCGTCCCTGCATTTCGGTCTGTGCCGCAAGCAGCGACGCAATCTGCTCGGCGCGCTCGTCCGCGCGAAGCGCACGGGCACGGCCCGCGGCCATGATCGCCAGGAGTGCGATCAGCAGGGCGGCAGCGGTGACAAAATAGCCTGCCGTGATGGGCAGGGCGCCGAGTTGAAACAGCGGCTGGTCGAAGGAAAAGGCGACGGGCTCCATGGCCGCAGCCTAACAGATTCGTTTCCGATGGCCAGATCAAAACGAGAACAAAGAAAAGTCGCGCCTTGGCGGGAGCCGATCGGGTGGCCATCCGGACCGCAATCGGCAAATTCCTTGCGCCCGAGCGGAAAGATCGGTTATGGGAGCGGCATGACGATCAAGCCGCTTATCATCCTTCCCGATCCCATTCTGCGCCAGATGTCGGCGCCGGTGGAGACCATCGACGACGAGGTCCGCCGCCTTGCCGACGATATGCTCGAGACCATGTACGATGCTCCTGGCATCGGCCTTGCGGCCATCCAGATCGGCTTGCCGAGGCGCCTTTTGGTGCTGGATGTCACCAAGGAGGGCGAGGAGAGAAAGCCGCTCGTCTTCATCAATCCCAAGGTCGTCCGCTACTCCGAGGAGCGCTCGGTCTACGAGGAAGGCTGCCTGTCGATTCCGGACTATTACGCCGAAGTTGAGCGCCCGGCGGCGATCACCGTCGAATATCTCGACCGTGACGGCAAGCAGCAGAGCATCGAGGCCGACGGGCTGCTTGCCACTTGCCTGCAGCATGAGATCGATCACTTGAACGGGGTGCTCTTCATCGACCATATCTCCAAGCTCAAGCGCGATATGGTGATCCGCAAGTTCACCAAGGCTGCCAAGGTACGCGGAAGCCGGGCGATCTGACGGCTCCGATGCAACCGGCATGAAGGATCGGCGCTTGAGCACGACGCCGTTTCGGGCAATCGAGAGATACGGAGTACACCGACTTGCCGCTGCGCATCATCTTCATGGGCACACCGGACTTTGCCGTTCCGACGCTGGCGGCGCTCGCAGAAGCCGGGCATGAGGTCGTCGCCGTCTACACCCAGCCGCCGCGTCCCGGTGGCCGGCGTGGCCTCGATCTTCAGAAGTCGCCGGTGCACCAGGCGGCGGAGCTACTGGGCGCGCCGGTGTTGACGCCTGTCGACTTCAAGGATCCGGCCGATCGGCAGCGTTTTCGCGGCTTCGATGCCGATGTCGCCGTCGTCGTCGCCTATGGGCTCTTGCTGCCGGAGGAGATTCTCTCGGGCACGCGCCATGGCTGCTACAACGGCCATGCCTCGCTCCTTCCGCGCTGGCGGGGTGCGGCCCCGATCCAGCGCGCCATCATGGCCGGCGACAGCGAGACCGGCATGATGGTGATGAAAATGGACAAGGGGCTCGACACCGGCCCCGTCGCGCTGACGAAGCGCGTTGCGATCGGCGAGGCAATGACGGCCGGCGAGCTGCACGACAGGCTGATGCATGTCGGCGCGAGCCTGATGAAGGAAGCGATGGCGAAGCTCGAGGCGGGCGATTTGACGCTGACGCCGCAGCCGGAAGAGGGCGTCGTCTACGCCGCCAAGATCACCAAGGACGAGACACGCATCGATTTTTCGAAGCCCGCGCGCGAGGTCCACAACCATATTCGCGGCCTTTCGCCCTTTCCGGGCGCCTGGTTCGAACTCGTGACCGCCGGCCGTATCGAACGCACCAAGGTTTTGGGATCGGAACTTGCCGAAGGAACCGGCAAGCCCGGCACTGTGCTCGACGAAGCATTGACGATCGCCTGCAGCGAAGGGGCCGTGCGGCCGACGCGCTTGCAGCGGGCGGGCGGCAAGGCGCTTCCCACGGCCGAGTTCCTGCGCGGCACGCCCGTTGCGACCGGCTCGAGGATCGCCTGATGCCGCGCTATCGCCTGACTGTCGAATATGACGGCTCCGGCTATGTCGGCTGGCAGCGGCAGGAGAACGGCCGTTCAGTGCAGGGCGCGATCGAGAAGGCGGTGCTGTCGCTGACCGGCGAGATCGTCTCGATCCGCGGCGCCGGGCGCACTGATTCCGGCGTTCATGCAATCGGCCAGGTGGCGCATGTAGATCTGGGGCGCGAATGGAAGAGCCACACGCTGCGCAACGCGTTGAACGCCCACCTGACGCTCGCTGGCGATAGGGTCTCGATCCTCGATGCGGCGGACGTGCCGCCGGATTTCGACGCGCGCTTTTCCGCCGTCCGCCGCCACTATCTCTACCGCATCATTTCCCGCCGTTCGCCGCTGGCGCTCGAGGCAAGGCGCGCCTGGTGGGTGCCGAAGACGCTCGACCATGAGGCGATGCAGGAGGCGGCCCAGCGGCTCGTCGGCCATCACGATTTCACCACTTTCCGCTCGGCCCATTGTCAGGCGACGAGCGCTCTCCGTACGCTCGATCGGCTGGATGTCACCCGCAACGGTGAACTCATCGAGATCCGGGCGAGTGCGCAGAGCTTCCTGCATAACCAGATCCGCTCCTTCGCCGGCTCGCTGAAACTCGTCGGCGAGGGCAAATGGACGCCGGAAGCTCTGCAGGCGGCACTCGAAGCGCGGGACCGCAAGGCTTGCGGTCCTGTCGCGCCGCCCGACGGCCTTTACTTCCTGCAGGTGGACTACTGAACCGTGGGTTCAACCCGGTACCAGGCCGAAGAGATGCTGCAGATATTGTCCGACCATCATCGAAGGCAGCAGGAACAGCCCCGTCAGCGCTGCGGCGAGCAGGTTCTCATTGCCGGTGATCGTGCGCAGCAGCCGGAAGAGCAGGGCGATGCTGGCGAAGAGCACGATCAGCCACAGGAATGCGGTCACCTGCTGGCTTCCTCGCGTAAGGAGCAGGATCGCGGCCGGCACAGCCATCGCATAGGAGAGGGGCACAGACAGCCAGTTGCTGGTGACGATCACCGGCACCACGAGACCGGCGAAGCCGAGCGGCCGTGAAAGGACGACGATCAGCAGGATCGGCACGAGCCAGCTTGCGAGATCGACGATGAAGAGCTTGAGGAAAAAGCTGCCGCCGACGGTGGTGCCGCTCGGCATTGCGGAAAGATAGTAGAGACGCCAGGAGGCCCAGGTCACCGCCATGGCAGGCAGCGACCAGAGGATCGCCGCGAAGGAGCGCCACAGGCCGCGTTCGCTGATGTCCAGCCAGCCATAGCCTTCGCGCTTGCCGAGGATCAGCAGCCAAAGTCCCTTGACGTAGGAGAGGACCTCTTCAAGCGACGGCATGGCCGAACCAGCGGGCTATGAAGGATTCATAAATATTGGTGAGCGTCTCGAGATCGGCGACTGCGACGCGCTCATCGACCATGTGCATCGTCTGCCCGACGAGGCCGAATTCGACGACCGGGCAATAATCCTTGATGAAGCGTGCATCCGAGGTGCCGCCGGTGGTGGAGAGTTTGGGTCGGCGTCCGGTGACGCTTTCGACTGCGCCCGAAAGCGACTCGATCAGCGCATCGTTGCGGGTCAGAAAAACATGGCTCGGGCGTTCGTTCCAGACGATTTCATAGCTGACCGGCGCCCGGCCGGGTCTGAGCCTGTCGTCCTTAGCGGCCTCGTCGAGCCGCGAGACGATCTCTGCCTTCAGGCTCTCGACCGTCCAGCTATCATTGAAACGGATGTTGAAAGCAGCACTTGCCTTGGCGGGAATGACATTCACGGCGACATTTCCGACATCGACCGTCGTCACTTCCAGGTTGGACGACTGGAAATTCTCCGTGCCCTTGTCGAAGGGCGGGTGCATGAGCGCCTGGACGAGCTGAACGACACCGCGCACCGGATTGTCGGCGAGGTGCGGATAGGCGGCATGTCCCTGAACGCCATGGACGGTGATCCGGCCGGAAAGGGAACCGCGGCGACCGATCTTGATCATCTCGCCGAGCGCATCGGGATTGGTGGGTTCGCCGACGAGGCAGGCGTCCCAGCGCTCGCCTTTGCCTGCCGCCCATTCGAGCAGCTTCACCGTGCCGTTGATCGCAGGACCTTCCTCGTCACCGGTGATCAGGAAGGAAACGGAACCCTGCGGCGGCCCATGCGTCTCAATGTGACGGGCAACCGCTGCCACGAAGCAGGCGATGCCGCCCTTCATGTCGACGGCGCCGCGGCCATACATCTCGCCGCCGGCGATCTCGGCGGAGAACGGGCCATGGCTCCATGCGGCCTCGTCGCCGACCGGGACCACATCCGTGTGGCCGGCGAACATCAGATGCGGACCTTGCGTTCCGAGCCGTGCATAGAGGTTCTCGATATCCGGCGTCCCGGCCTCTTGCGCGACCATCCGGTCGACCTTGAAGCCGAGCGGCGAAAGCATCGCTTCGAGCGTAGCGAGCGCCCCGCCCTCGGTCGGAGTTACCGACGGGCAGCGGATGAGGGTGGCGAGATTGGAGATCGGATCGGTCGGAAACATGGAGCGGAATGCCTGCGGTGCCGGTGGGCCAATGGAGGAATTGCTGGTTTATCCGATCGATTTCGAGCTGTCACGCAGTCATGGAATCGAAAACGGGCCGGACGATCGTCCGGCCCGCTTCCATCCTGATCGGACAAGCCTATTCGCCCGGGGCGAGATGCGGCGCTTCGATCCGGGCTCCCGCATGCTTCAGCGGCCTTTCGCCCGAGAGCTTGCGGATCAGCACATAGAAGACCGGTGTCATGAAGATGCCGAAGGCCGTAACGCCGATCATGCCGGCAAAGACCGCGATGCCCATGGCCGAGCGCATTTCCGCGCCGGCGCCGGTGGAGGTGACGAGCGGCACGACGCCCATGATGAAGGCCATGGAGGTCATCAGGATCGGCCGGAGCCGAAGCCGGCTCGCCTCGATCGCGGCGCTGACGGCATTCCTGCCGGAGAGCTCGAGTTCGCGGGCGAACTCGACGATCAGGATCGCGTTCTTCGCCGATAGCCCCACAAGCACGATCAGACCGATCTGCGTGAAGACGTTGTTGTCGCCACCCGTTAGCCAAACGCCCGCCAGCGCCGCCATGATGCCCATCGGCACGATGAGGATGATGGCGATCGGTAGCATCAGGCTCTCGTATTGCGCGGCGAGCACGAGATAGACGAGCAGCAGCGCCAATGGGAAGATGAGGATGCCTGAATTGCCGGCGAGGATCTGCTGGTAGGTCAGATCCGTCCACTCGAAGCTGATGCCGGGCGGCAGCGTTTCCGCCGCGATCCGCTCGACCGCCGCCTGCGCCTGGCCCGAGGAGAAGCCCGGAGCCGGCCCGCCATTGATGTCGGCGGCGAGGAAGCCGTTATAGCGGATTGCCCGCTCGGCGCCCACCGTCTGCTCGACCTTGAGGAGCGCCGAGAGCGGGATCATCTCGCCCGAGGCCGAACGTACCTTCAGCTTGCCGATGTCGTCCGCATGGCTGCGGTAGCTCGCATCCGCCTGGATCCGCACGCTGTAGGTCCGGCCGAAGGCGTTGAAATCGTTGACGTACAGCGAGCCCAGATAGATCTGCAGCGTCTCGAAGACGTCCGTCACCGCCACGCCAAGCTGGCGCGCCTTGGTGCGGTCGAGGTCGGCATAGAGCTGCGGCACATTGATCTGGTAGCTCGAATAGAGTCCAGCCAACTCCGGCGCTTGCATCGCCTTGCCCAGGAAAGCCTTCGCGGCATCGTCGAGGGCCCGGTAGCCGAGGCCGTTCCTGTCCTCGATCTGCAGCTTGAAACCGCCCGTCGTGCCGAGGCCTTGGACCGGCGGCGGCGGGAACATGGCAATGAAGGCATCCTGGATCGCCCCGAATTGCTGGTTCAGCTGCATGGCGATCGCACCGCCGGAAAGCTCGGGCGTCGTGCGCTCCTCGAAGGGCTTTAGGGAGACGAAGACGATGCCGGAATTCGAAGAATTCGTGAAGCCGTTGATCGAAAGGCCGGGGAAGGCGATGGCATGCTCGATGCCCGGATGCTTCATCGCGATGTCGCTCATGCGGCGAATCACGTCCTCCGTACGGTCGAGTGTGGCCGCATCCGGCAGCTGCGCGAACCCGATCAGATACTGCTTGTCCTGCGCCGGCACGAAACCGCCGGGGACGGAGCGGAACAGGACGAGCGTGACACCGAGAAGCACGACATAGACGCCCATGATCAGCGACTTGCGCGTGAGAATACCGCCGACCCCTCGGCCATAGGCCCCGGAGCTCGCTCCGAAGAAGCGGTTGAAGCCGCGGAAGAACCAGCCGAAGGCCTTGTCCATCGCCCGCGTCAGCAGATCCTTCGGCGCACGATGATCCTTGAGCAGAAGCGCGGCGAGCGCCGGCGAGAGCGTCAGGGAGTTGAAGGCGGAGATCACAGTCGAGATCGCGATGGTCAGTGCGAACTGGCGGTAGAACTGGCCGGTGAGCCCGGTGATGAAGGCGAGCGGCACGAAGACCGCAACCAGCACTAGGGCGATCGCGATGATCGGACCGGAGACCTCCTGCATGGCGCGATAGGTGGCCTGGACCGGAGACAAGCCCTGCTCGATGTTGCGCTCGACGTTCTCGACGACTACGATCGCGTCATCCACGACGATGCCGATCGCCAGCACCAGTCCGAAGAGGCTCAGCGCGTTGATCGAGAACCCGAAGACATACATAACCGCGAAGGTGCCGACGATCGAGACGGGAACGGCGACGAGCGGGATGACGGAGGCGCGCCAGGTCTGCAGGAAGACGATCACCACGAGCACCACCAGCGCGATCGCCTCGAGCAGGGTGTGTACCACCGATTCGATCGACGCCCGGACAAACTGCGTCGTATCGTAGACGATCTCGTAATCGACGCCTTCCGGCATGGTCTGCTTCAGTTCGGCCATGACCTTGTGGACGTTCTCGGAAATCTGGATGGCGTTCGAACCCGGGGCCTGGAAAACGCCCATGCCGACGGCGGCGCTGTTGTCGAGGAGCGAGCGCAGCGAGTAGTCGGCAGCACCCATCTCGATGCGCGCGACGTCGCCAAGACGCGTGATCTCGCCATTGGCGCCGGACTTGACGACGATCTCGGCGAAGTCCTCGGGCGTTTTCAGACGCCCTTGCGCATTGACCGAGAGCTGCAGGTCGAGCCCTGGGACGGAGGGCGAGGCGCCGATTACGCCGGCGGCCGCCTGGACGTTCTGCCCGCGGATGGCATTGGCGATGTCGCTCGCCGCAAGCCCGCGCGCGGCGGCCTTTTCCGGGTCGATCCAGACACGCATCGAATAGTCGCCGCCGCCGAAGATCTGCACCTGGCCGACGCCCTCGACCCGCGCCAGCCGATCCTTCACCTTGAGCACGCCGTAGTTGCGCAGATAGTTGATGTCGTATTGCCCGTTCGGCGAAATGAGATGCACGACGAGCGTCAGGTCGGGCGAGCTCTTGACGGTAGTGACACCGAGGCGGCGCACCTCCTCCGGCAACCGCGGCTCGGCCTGCGATACGCGGTTCTGCACCAGCTGTTGCGCCTGGTCCGGATCGGTGCCGAGTTCGAAGGTGACGGTCAGCGTCATCAGTCCGTCGGCAGTCGCCTGGCTCTGCATGTAGAGCATGCCCTCGACGCCGTTGATCTGCTCTTCGAGCGGTGTCGCGACAGTCTCGGCGATAACGGCGGGGTTGGCGCCGGGATACTGGGCGCGAACGACGATCTGCGGGGGCACCACCTCCGGGTATTCGGAGATGGGCAGGCCGGTCATGCCGATCAGGCCCGCGACGAAGATCAGGACGGAGAGAACGCCCGCGAAGACCGGGCGGTCGACGAAAAAGCGTGAGAAGTTCATGTCATCCCCCTTTGGGACAAGTCAGGCACGCGGCGGGGCTTTTGCGGACAAGAATGCTTGTCCGCCGGCTCGGCGCATGCAGATTTGTGTTCGGACGCCCCCTTGGGACGATAGGCTATGGCTTGGCGATCGACGCCGTCGTTTGCTCGACCGGCTGCGGCGCGACGATCACGCCGGGGCGCACGCGCTGCAGCCCGTTGACAACGATGGTCTCGCCGGGAGCCAGGCCGTTCTCGACGATTCTCAGGCCATCGGCGGTCGGGCCGAGTGTCACCTGCCGGTATTCGACCGTGTTGTCGGGGCCGACGACCAGCACGAATTTCTTGTCCTGGTCCGATCCGATCGCGCGATCGCTGATCACCAGCTTCTCCCCCGGCTCCGGGTCGCCGATGCGGATGCGGACGAACTGGCCCGGGATCAAACGCCCGTCGGCATTGGCGAGCGCCGCACGGAGACGGATGGTGCCGGTCGCCGCGTCCACTTCATTGTCGATCAGCTGGATGTGGCCTTCGATCGGCGTGCCCTCGTCGGCGGCGGTGCCGATCTGGACCGGAATGCGCTCGATTGCATCCGTTCCGGAAAGCTTGGCAAGTGTGGCGGCGGCGACTTCCTCGTTGACGTTGAAGCTCGCATAGATCGGATCGATCGAGACGATTGTCGTCAACACCGGCGAAGCCGTGCCGGCTGCAACGAGATTGCCGGCCGTCACCTCGAGCGCTCCGACGCGCCCGGTAATCGGTGCCCGCACCTCCGTATACTGCAGGTCGAGCTGCGCGGAACGGAGCGCCGCCTTGGCCGATCGGACATTCGCCTGCGCCTCGTCATAAGCGCTTAGCCTCTGATCCACGCCGCTTTGCGGGATCGCATTGGTGGCAACGAGCTTGCGACCGCGCTCGAGCTCGGTGTTTGCAAGCGCAACCCTTGCTTCTGCGGCCGCGACCTCCGCCTCGGCGCGCTCGACGGCGGCGGCATAGGGCGCGGGATCGATCGTCAGGAGCAGGTCGCCCTTCTCGACCAGCGCCCCCTCGCGGAAGTTGGCACTCAGGATAGCGCCGCCGACGCGGGGGCGAATCTCGACTCGCTCAATCGCTTCAAGACGACCCGAGAAGCTCTCCCAGGTCGTGATCCGGCGCGTCTCCGCCTTGGCAACGGAAACAGGGATTGCCTGCGGTGCCGCCGCGGCCGTGGCGTCCGCCTGGGATCGGGTGGGCAGGCCGAATACAACAGCGGCACCGCCGGTGATGGACAACAGGATACTGAGGCCGGCACCCCAAAGGGCCCGGCGGGCAATGGTCGACGTCATGTTTTCTCCTTGCCGGTTGGGAGCCGGCTTTGGTTTCGATTACTGCCTGGTCGGCTTCGCCCCCGCCGCTTGAAAGAAGCGGGAGAAAAGGCCGGAAATGATTTCTTGCTGCGAAAGCCAGTGATGCTCGGCCGTGCCATTCGCCGTCAGCCAGGCTGCGCGCCCCGGCAGCAGGTGGAACTCGACCCGAACATCGGCCTTGCGCAGCCGCTCGGCGTAGGCCTCGGCCTCGTCACGCATCGGACATTCCTCGCTGGTGATGATCAGCGCCGGAACAAGACCGCCAAGCCGCGTGCAATGGCCGGGCGCCGCATAGGGGTGGGTCAGGCCGCTGTCTTCGCCGAGATATTGCTGCCAGCCGTTAGCGATCGACTGCGCCGAGCTCTGCGGACAGAACTTGCGGAACGACGGCGTAGCGAGACATGGATCGAGCAGCGGCGAGAGGAGAATCTGACCCTTGAGATCGGTCAGGTACTGGTCCCGCGCCATCAGTGCCAGACCGGCCGCAAGATTGCCGCCCGCCTCCTCGCCGGCGACGAACAGCATCGATTTCTTGTGCGCGAATTGCGGGCAGCGGCCACGCATCGACGCGAGCATCGAATAGGCGACGTCGATCGCCGCAGGGAATGGATTGAGACAGGCGGAGGGATAGTCAGGCGCGACGACGACGGCGCCGGCGGCGGCCAATGCAGTCGCCACCTTTTCGCCTGCGGCGACCGTCTCTCCGACAAAGCTCCCGCCGTGAAGGTGCAGCACGACCGGCGGCGGCGACAGCAGGGACTCGCCGCGATAGACGCGCGCACCGCACGAACCGCGGTGCGTTTGCATCGTCTCTTCGGTAAAATGCGTCTCCATCTCTTGCCTCCGCGCTGGGTGAATCCCTAAATGAGGGACAACCCGCGATATTCCAATCATACCATTGTCTTTCGTTTGGAATAGTCCGTAGAATTCGACTACACTATTCGGTATTTCGAACAATTCGGTTGTTGAAATGGATCAGCTCACGGCCATGCGCGTGTTTCTACGGGTGGTGGAAACCGGTAATTTCACTCGCGCTTCCGCCTCCCTCAACATGCCTAAAGCAACAGTCACCAATCTGATCCAGGGCCTGGAGGCGCATCTGCGCACCAAGCTTCTGAACCGCACGACCCGGCGGGTGCTGGTGACGCCAGACGGCGCTCTCTACTACGAACGCGCCGCCCGCCTCCTCTCCGACCTCGACGAACTGGACGGCAGCCTGTCGACTGCGCAAAGACTGCCCAAGGGGCGGCTGCGGGTAGAAACGGCGAGCGCCTTTGCCAACCTGATCATCATCCCGGCGCTACCCGAATTTCACAGGAAATATCCGGATATCCAGATCGATCTCGGCGTTTCCGACCGTACCGTCGATTATCTCGCGGAGAATGTCGACTGCGCCATCCGTGCCGGCACGCTGACGGACCAGTCGCTGATTGCCCGCCGCATCACGGAAATGAAGTTCATATCTTGCGCTTCGCCGGATTTTCTCGGCCGGCACGCGATGCCCGGACATCCGACCGATCTCGAGAAGAATTGCTATGTCGTCGGCTATTTCCTGCCGAAGACGGGGCGGCAGATGCCGTTCCATTTCCGCCGAGGCAATGAAGAGATCGAAGTAAACGGCCGTTATGTCGTGGCCGCCAACGAATCGACGAGCTATCTCGCCGCCGCCCGCGCAGGCCTTGGCATCATCCAGGCGCCGCTATTCATGGTGCGCGGCGATCTCCGCGCCGGCACTCTCATCCCGGTGCTCCCCGATTGGGAGATCGACCCGACGCCCATCTATCTCGTCTATCCGCCGAACCGGCACCTGAGCAGCCGCCTGCGTGTCTTCGCCGATTGGGTAGTGAAGGCAGTGGCGCAGGCGCAGATGGAGGGCTGAATCAAACCGGCCTATCGCTGCTGCGGCTTGTTGGGTTTGGATTTTGGCTTGAAGCCGCCGCGCTCTTTTTGGGCGCCCGGATAGGATTTCTTCTTGCCAGGCAGTGTCTCTCCGGGCCTCTCTGGGCGGATCTCCTGCCCCGGGTTCTTTTTGCCTTTGTGCCCCGGCTTGAACTCTGACGCTTCGCGCTCCACCCGTGGAGGCCGTTTTCTTGTGAACTCCGCCTTGTCCGACGATGGCCGAGAGAAGTCCGGCGTGCCTGTCAGCGGTGTGACGCGGATGCTCTTTTCCAGTGTGCGACCGGGGCCGATTGCCTCCAGCAAACTTTCCGCGCCGTCCGCCGACAGTTCGACAAAGGTCTCCTGCGGCTGCAGGCGGATCGCGCCGATCTGGCGCTTGGAAAGCCCGCCCTGGCGGCAAAGCATGGGGATCAGCCAGCGCGGCTCGGCGTTCTGCTTGCGTCCGACCGAAAGCGCGAACCAGCGGCCGTCGGGGAAATCCGGCCGAACCGGCGCCGCGTCGTCGCGCAGCGAAAAAGGACCGTCCTGCCTGGTTTTCCGGCGATCGTCGGCGAGGGACACTTCCGAGAGGTCCTCCGGTGCAGACCGTCGGGCGCGGAACTGGCGCAGGAAAGCGGCAGCCAGTCTTTCCGCACCCTGACGCTCGATCAGCGCCTGCACGATTGCCCGTTCGTCGTCGCGCAATGGCTCGTCGAAGGCGGCATCGGCAAGAAGGCGCTCCTCGTCGCGTCGCGTCACCTCGTCGGCCGAGGGCGGTTTCGCCCAGGTTGCGGTGATGCGTGCGCTTTCGAGCAGCCGCTCCGCCCGCCGGCGTGCGTTGACCGGTACGATCAGCGCGCTCACGCCCTTTTGCCCCGCCCGGCCGGTACGACCGCTGCGATGCAGCAGCGTATCCGGGTTGGTCGGCAGGTCGGCATGGATGACGAGTTCGAGCCCCGGCAGGTCGATGCCGCGCGCGGCGACATCGGTCGCGATGCAGACGCGGGCGCGTCCGTCACGCATCGCCTGGAGCGCATGGGTACGCTCGTTCTGGCTGAGTTCCCCCGAAAGGGCCACCACCGAGAAACCGCGATTGTTGAAGCGGGCCGTCAGATGGTTGACCGCAGCGCGTGTCGAACAGAAGACGATTGCGTTGCGCGCCTCGTAAAAGCGCAGCACGTTGATGATGGCGTTCTCGCGGTCGCTCGGGACGACGAGAAGGGACCGATACTCGATGTCGCCATGCTGCTTCTCTTCCGAAGCGATGCCGATGCGCACGGCGTCGCGCTGGTAGTTTTTGGCGAGCGTCGCGATCGCGCGCGGCACGGTCGCGGAGAACATCAGCGTCCGCCGCTCGGCCGGCGCCGCCTCGAGGATAAACTCCAGATCTTCGCGGAAGCCGAGATCGAGCATCTCGTCGGCCTCGTCCAGAACCACGGCCCGCAGAGCCGAAATGTCGAGAGAGTCGCGGCGGATGTGGTCGCAGAGCCGGCCGGGCGTCCCGACGACGATATGCGCGCCGCGCTCAAGCGCCCGCCGCTCGCTGCGGATATCCATGCCGCCGACGCAGGAGGCGATCGTTGCGCCCGCCGGCGCATAGAGCCATTCGAGCTCGCGCTTGACCTGCAGCGCCAATTCGCGCGTCGGTGCGATGACGAGCGCCAGCGGTGCAGCCGGCCCGCCGAACTGCTTCGCCTCGTCAAGCAGGGTCGGGGCCATCGCCAGGCCGAAGGCAACGGTTTTGCCGGATCCGGTCCGGGCGGAAACCAGGACATCGCTGCCCTCGATCGCCGGGTCGAGCATTGCCTGTTGGACGGGCGTCAGCGTTTCGTAACCGCGTTTTGCCAACGCCTCGGCGATCGCCGGCGCGATCCCTTCGAATTCTTTCATGTCTCGTCTTTCGGATTTCGGTCTTCGCGCCGAGAGACGAGCGAGCCCTTGAACAGGTCGTCATCAGGCGTCGATTGCCGCGGCCAACACGTCGCGGCCAGTTCAATTGGGCCGCTACATACGCGCTGGCAGCACGAATGTACAGGGGCTAACGTCTGGGGGCGTTTCGGTCCCCGCCGAACTCGTTGGCGCCCTGGGAGCCCGGCCAAAGACAGAGGGCGATGAAGACGATCGGGCTCAAGACCGGAATGAAGAGGCAGAGCGCCAGCGGGCCGGGATAGCCGATATCGTGCAGACGTTTGATCGCCAGCATGACCAGCGAGACGGTCGACAGGAATCCGGAAGCGACCAGCGCCAGCGTCCAGAGCGTCAGAGCCGCGTCCTGGCCCTCATATTTCAAGACCTGCGCCAGCAGGAAACCGCCCGTGAAGAGCCAGAAAAGCCAGGAGAGCAAGAACGGCAGGCGGCCGATCCGGCCGGAGGGGCTGAAGAACAGCCAGGTCATACTCGGCTGCCGCCCCTCCTCCGCCATCATCAGTCCCGGAGAAGTTCGTTGATGCCGGTCTTCGAACGGGTCTTCTCATCGACCCGCTTGACGATGACGGCGCAATAGAGGTTCGGGGCCGGCTGGCCGTTGGCCATGGTCGAGCCCGAGGGCATGGAGCCTGCGACGACCACGGAATAGGGCGGCACTTCGCCGTACATCACTTCGCCCGTGGCGCGGTCGACGATTTTGGTCGACTTGCCGATGAAGACGCCCATGCCGAGTACCGAGCCTTCACGGACGATGCAGCCTTCGACAACCTCGGAGCGGGCACCGATGAAGCAATTGTCCTCGATGATGGTCGGACCGGCCTGCATCGGCTCGAGCACGCCGCCGATGCCGACGCCGCCCGAAAGATGCACGTTCTTGCCGATCTGGGCGCAGGAGCCGACGGTCGCCCAGGTGTCCACCATCGTCCCTTCACCGACGTAGGCGCCGAGATTGACGAAGGAGGGCATCAGGACTGCGTTCGGCGCGATATAGGCGGAACGGCGGACGACACAGTTCGGCACGGCGCGAAAGCCGGCCTTCTCAAATTCGTTGACGCTCCAGCCGTCGAACTTCGAGGGAACCTTGTCCCACCAGACCGAGTCGCCCGGACCGCCCTTGACGAGTTCCATCGGGTTCAGCCGAAAAGACAGCAGAACGGCTTTCTTGAGCCACTGATTGACCGTCCAGGTGCCGTCTTCGCCCCGCTCGGCCACACGCACCTTGCCGCTGTCGAGCAGATTGAGCGCCGTTTCCACCGCGTTGCGGATCACCCCGCGCGTGCCGGTGTTGACGGCCTCGCGATCTTCGAAGGCGGTCTCGATCGTCTGCGATAGGGAGGCGAGGTCGTGGTTCGTCATCGGAATTCCTTATTGGTCAGCGGTTGTCCAGCAAGCTCTACTGCATAAATCCCGAAATCGGAATCGATTCAAGGACGGAAATGGAATGGCAATCCAGTGGGGCGTCGCGAGCGACACACGGCAGAAAGACGTATGTTCCCATCGCCTCGGGCAGAAAGTTGAGGACCTTTTACGCCGCTCCTCCACTCTCTTCCACTGGGGGACTTGGCAAGCCTCCCCGTTTCCGGCAGAGAGACCCACTTATGGCTGAGGAGATTTATGAGGGCGTGTCCGGACGAGATGTCGGCTATCCGGAACGCGACGGGAAAGGCGAAACATGGGACGCATGAAAAAGCGAAGCCTTCGCCGCAGAGGCGGGGTCTGGGATCCGCTGGCGGACAGCCAGCAAAGCAGGCAACGCGCCTCCACGGTCCCGCTCACGGCGCAATCCGCTTCGCCGACCTATCGTCTCGCCTATGTCGACGACGATTTCCTGTGCCGTGAGGAATTGCGCCCGGTACGTCTGCAGCTCGAACTATTGAAGACGGAGATGATGCTCGCGGAGCGCGGCATCAACTCTACCATCGTCATGTTCGGAGGCGCGCGGATTCCCGAACCCGGCGGCCCTGCCTGGGCGGCCAAGAACGAAACGCAGCGCAAGAATCTGGAGGCGGCGTCTGTCTATTACACCGAGGCGCGCAAGTTTGCCCGGCTCTGCTCGGAGCAGTCGGCCAAGCTCGGCCACAAGGAGTATGTCGTGGTGACCGGCGGCGGCCCGGGCGTCATGGAGGCGGGAAACCGCGGCGCGGCCGACGCCGGCGCCCCGTCGATCGGCTTCAATATCGTGCTGCCGCACGAGCAGGCGCCGAACAGCTACGTTACGCCCGAACTATCGTTCAATTTCCACTACTTCGCCATCCGCAAGATGCACTTCCTGCTGCGCGCCAGGGCCGTCGCAGTTTTCCCGGGCGGCTTCGGCACGCTCGACGAACTGTTCGAGACGGTGACGCTGATGCAGACGGGGCGCCTGGCGCTCGTGCCGCTCCTGCTCTTCGGCGAAAAATTCTGGCGCTCGATCATCAATTTCCAGGCTCTGGCGGATTTCGGCACGATCGCGCCGAACGATATCGATCTCGTCCACTTCGTCGAAACTGCGGAAGAGGCCTGGGACGTCATCGTGCGCTTCTACGAGACGGTTGACCCGAAGTCGATGCCCATGGCATCGGGCCGGCGATAGAGCATCTTGCAGTCAGGTGGAATCACCTGACGTTGCAAGCCAGGCCAGACGGCTGGAGCGGCAGCTTCTCCGGCTTACTCTTTACACGGTCGCAACGACGCGGCTGAGGAAGCCCGTCAGATCCTCGGTGACGTAGTCGATCTGCTCATCCGCGTCGCTCGACGTCTCCCACGCTTCGACGAATTCATATTCGAGATTGCGCGGCACCAGCAGCACGGTCTTCATGCCAAGTGCCTTCGGGACGACCAGGTTGCGTGGCAGGTCCTCGAACATCACCGCGTTCCGGGTATCCACCCGATGCAGGCTCATGAACTTGTCATAGGTGTCGCCGGCGGGCTTCGGGACGAAATCGGCGGCGACGATATCGAAGATTTCATCGAAATGATCGAGAATGCCGAGGGCGCGCGCCGTCATCTCCGCATGGGCGGTGCTGCCGTTGGTGAAGATGAACTTGCGCCCGGGCAAGGCCCGGATCGCCTCGCCAAGCGCCGGATCCGCGGGAACCACGCTGTAGTCGATCGCGTGTGCCCGCTCGAGAAAGTCGTTCGGATCGACGCCGTGATGGATCATCAGCCCCTGAAGCGTGGTGCCGTGATCGCGGTAATAGGCCTTCTGCAGCTTCTTCGCCTCCGCCGGATCGAGCGACAGCAGTTCTGCCACGTAAGCCGTCATGTTGCGGTCGATCTGGGCGAAGAGATTGACGTGGTGCGGATAGAGCGTGTTGTCGAGATCGAAGACCCAGTCGGTGACATGGGAGAATTCGGCACGGGTGGGCAGGCGATCGAGCTTCTTCATCGCCGCCTTATGGCATGGCCGGCGAGCGAAGGAAAACGGAATTCTTTTTTCGCCACCAATGGCTGGAGATGGATTGCCGCCCCCGCTCGTGCTAGCCCGCCTATATGGAAACCTGGGTTCTCATCACCATCGCCGCGGCATTCCTCCAGAATGTCCGCTCCGCCATGCAGAAACACTTAAAGGGCGTCATGGGAACGACGGGCGCCACTTTCGTACGCTTCGGCTTCGGCCTGCCCTTCGCGCTTTTCTACCTGGCCTTTCTCTACCGGTCGGGGCATGCCTTGCCGGTGCCGGGCGGCACGTTTCTTCTCTGGGCGACCATTGGCGGACTGGCGCAGATCGCGGCCACATTCCTGCTCGTCCACCTGTTCTCCTTCCGCAACTTCGCTGTCGGCACCGCCTATTCCCGTACGGAGCCGGCGCAGGCTGCCCTGTTCGGCCTGCTCTTCCTGGGCGAGAAAGCGAGCCCCGGCGCAGTCGTTGCGATCGCCATTTCCGTCGTCGGCGTTATGCTCATTTCCGTTGCTCGCACCACTTTGAGCATCCGGTCCCTACTAACCTCGGTCTTCAGTCGCACCGCGGGGACTGGTCTGCTCTCCGGCACTTTGTTCGGGCTCTCCGCCGTCTCCTACCGCTCCGCATCGCTGGCGCTGGCGCCGAGCCTGCCCGCTCCCGACTACCTGATGCAGGCAGGCTTTACCTTGAGTTTCGTCATCCTGCTGCAGACGCTCGCGATGCTGGCCTGGATCGTCCTGCGGGAACCGGACGAACTCGGCCGCATTCGCGGCGCATGGAAGCCCGCGGCTCTCGTCGGTTTCGTAGGCGCATCGGCATCGTTCGGCTGGTTTTCGGCAATGACCTTGCAACAGGCGGCGATGGTCAAAGTGGTGGCCCAGGTGGAGATGCTCTTCACCTTCGCCTCGTCCTTCTTCGTCTTCCGCGAATGGATCACCCGGCTCGAACTGATCGGCTGCCTGCTTATCGTGCTCGGCGTGGTGACGCTGCTCGTGCTCTGAGCGGCCGGATTCAGGAAAATGGATGCCCGAATTTCGGCGGACGGCACACGTGCAGGATGCTACAAAGCCGTATGATCTGCCGAACGGCGGCCTTGGCGATCATCGTACGGGGCAAATGGTAGCCGGACTCTATCGCGCCAGTTTTTACTCGTGGTTCAGGAGGATATGTGATGACACAGGAGGAAAGGGCGCTTGCCTTTGCAGCGCTCCACCGCAAGGGTGACCCGATCATTCTCTACAATATCTGGGATGCGGGCAGCGCCCGCTGTGTGGCCGAAGCGGGCGCCAAAGCGCTGGCGACCGGAAGCTGGTCGGTCGCGGCAGCCCATGGCTTTTCCGATGGGCAGAAGATACCGCTCCCGCTGCTGGTCGAGGTCGCCCGCGAAATCCTCGCCGCGACCGATCTCCCGCTTTCGGTGGACTTCGAAGGCGCCTATTCGGAAGATCCGGCGCAGGGGGCCGCCAATGTCGCACAGCTTATCGATGCCGGTGTTATCGGCATCAATTTCGAGGATCAGATCGTCGGCAAAAGCGGCATCCATCCGACCGACAGGCAGGTTGCAAGGATCCGCGCCATTCGCGAAATGGCGGAGCGCCAGAGCGTTTCGCTGTTCATCAACGCCCGCACCGATCTCTTCCTGAAGGAAAGCGACGAGACCCGCCACGGGGATCTCATCAACGAGGCGATCACCCGCGCCAGGGCCTATGCAGGCGCGGGCGCCAGCGGCTTCTTCGCGCCGGGACTGGCCGATGCCGACCTGATCGGCCGGCTGTGCGCGGCCTCCCCGCTGCCGGTGAACGTGATGATGAAGCCCGACGCGCCGGACGTTTCCACGCTCGCCGCCGCCGGCGTCGGCCGCATCAGCTACGGTCCGTTCCCCTATCGGGCGATGGTCGCCTGGCTGCGCGCAGAGGCGGAGAAGGTCTATGGGGGTGGAGGAAAATAGACTGATTCCCCAGGCGAATTTTATAGGTCCTGACCCTAGATCCTGCAGCCGATGCCGAAGCGGCGCCCTGCTACGGCACGATCAGCGTGCCGGCGCCGCGTTCGGTGAAGATTTCCAGGAGTACGGCGTGTGCGGTCTTGCCGTTGAGGATGACCACGCCCTGCACGCCGGCCTTGATCGCGTCGATGCAGGTCTCGACCTTCGGAATCATGCCGCCGGATATCGTGCCGTCGGCGATCAGTCCGCGCGCTTCGGCGACCGAGAGCTCCTTGATGAGCTCGCCGTTCCTGTTGAGAACGCCGGGCACATCCGTCAGGAACAGAAGGCGCGTCGCGTTTAGTGCGCCGGCGATTGCGCCGGCGAAGGTATCGGCATTGATGTTGTAGGTATGGCCGTCGCGGCCGGGGGCGACCGGCGCGATGACCGGGATCATCTCGGAGCGTGCGAGCAGATCGAGCAGTGTACGGTCCACTTCGACCACGTCGCCGACGAAGCCGAGATCGAGCACGCGCTCGATGTTCGAGTCCGGATCGCGGATGGTCTTCTTGGCCTTTTCCGCAAAGACCATGTTGCCGTCCTTGCCGCAAAGGCCGATCGCCCATTCGCCGGTCTGGTTGATCAGCGCGACGATCTCCTTGTTGATCGAGCCCGCAAGCACCATTTCGACGATCTCGACGGTCTTCTGATCGGTGACGCGAAGCCCGCCTTCGAATTTCGATTCGATGCCCATCTTGTTCAGCATGGCACCGATCTGGGGACCGCCCCCATGGACGACGATCGGATTGACGCCGGACTGCTTCAAGAGCGCGACGTCGCTGGCGAAGGCCCGGCCGAGTTCGGGATTGCCCATCGCATGCCCGCCATACTTCACGACGATCGTCTTGTTCTCGTAGCGCTGCATATAGGGCAGGGCCTGCGCGAGCAGGCGTGCCTGGATTTCACTTTCTGATGCGGACATGGCGGACCCTCGAAACAAACCGGCTGCTGTTTAGCGCAAACTTATGGCGGATGGAATGATCCCGGCGCAACATAACGCCGTAATGACGGCCGTGGAATGGCGCCTGCCAGCACCATTGCCTGCCTGCGGGCGGGGGTCGAGACCTCGAATCGAGATCAGCCGAAATCCCATTGGAACACGATTGACGGGGCTCATGATTTGACTGATCCTGCCTTGCATGCGGAAAATCGGGCACGGCCTCCGGATATCGAGAGAGTGCATGGAGCGATGACGACGCAGAAGCCCGAAAGCGGGGATTCCCGCCGCGATGAAGTAATCGCGGGGGAATACGTGCTGGGCGTTCTATCCGACGAAGACCGCCGGAAGGTCGAGGCGCGCATGGCCTCGGATAGTGATTTTGCGGCCATGGTCATCCGCTGGCAGAATAATCTCGCTTCCTTCGACGACGCCTACGAACAGGTCGCCTGTTCCGTGCGCGGATCGGCACCGGGCGAGCAGGCGATAGTCGACACGCCACAGCGCCCGCCCGGTCTGTGGCAGTCGCTGCCTCTCTGGCGCAGCCTCGCGCTTGCATCGCTCGCCGCAGTCGTTGTTCTTGCCGCCTCCTCGGTCGGCCTTTTCGGCGGGGGTACGGGCGGAGCGTCGCTGGTGGCTGACCTTTCCGGAGAAGGCAACGCCATCGACCTTGTCGCACGCTTCGATCCCGCATCCGGACGCCTGATGGTGACCCCGGTTGCCGCCAGTCAGACGGAAGAAAAGGCTCTGGAACTCTGGTTGATCAGAGGCACTGCCCCGGCGGTCTCGCTTGGCGTGCTGCCACAATCCGGCGAAGGGGAAATCCCGCTGTCGTCGGGCGACCGCGGCAAGGTCACCTCGGGCGCCACACTCGCCGTCAGTGTCGAGCCGCCCGGCGGATCGCCGACCGGCTCGCCCAGCGGCGCGGTCATTGCCCGCGGGACCGTGCGTTATCGCTGACTTAGCCGCGTTTTCAAAAAGTGCCCGGCTGCGGCGACGGCGTCTGCGCGTCCATGAGTGCCGCCTGCAGCTTCTGTTCCTGCTCCGGCGAAAGCGATGTCTTGAGGACGCGGCCGCGCAGCCCAGACAATTCTGCAAGCACTTTTTCCGGCTGCACCTTGCGCACCAGAATGAAAAGAGCCGAGGAATTGTTCGGGATGGTATTGCCGAGCGACTTGATGAAGTTGTCGTCGATGCCGTAGTCGACAAGCGATCCGGAGAGGGCGCCGGCACCGGCGCCGAGCGCGCCGCCGATCGCAAAGCCGGCGAGGGGGTTCAGGAACAGCAGCCCGACGAGTCCACCCCAGAGCGAGCCGGAAAGAAGGCCCGATGTTGCCCCGGCGGCCGTGAGGTTGAAGCTCTGCTTAAGATGTACTTTGCCGTCGGCGTCGCGCACGACGACGACCGCATCTTCGAGGTCGATCAGATATTCCTTCCTGAGGCTGCTGAGCTTCAAGAGAACCTTGTCGGCCTCTTCCGTCGAATCGAATCCTATGACGATCAAATCGGACATCTCTTCCTCCTGCTCTTGAGACGACGAATCAACGTCGCCAGCCGGAGATAGGGCGGCTCTAGGGCCAGTGAAGATGTCCGGAATGCTTCAGGTGTCGGGCGACCCGGTCAGCGCGCGACGGCAAGATCGATCGCGGCGCGCAGCTCCTCTATGCCGGCGCCTTTCTCCGAGGATGTCGACAGCACCTCCGGATAGGCGGCCGGACGCTTCTTGATCTTTTCGAGCGTTTCGGCGACGAGCGGCGGCACCCCGGCTGCCTTGATCTTGTCGGTCTTGGTGAGCACGATCTGGTAGGAGACCGCCGCCTTGTCGAGAAGCGACAATACCTCCTCGTCGTTCTTCTTAATGCCGTGGCGGGCATCGATCAGCACATAGACGCGCTTCAGCGTCGCACGACCGCGCAGATAATCGAAGACGAGTTTTGTCCAGGCGTCGACCTGTTCCTTGGGCGCCTGGGCATAGCCGTAGCCTGGCATGTCGACGAGTGCGATCGGCGGGAGGTCGCCGGCCTCTCCGGAATAGCCATCCGGCACGAAATAGTTGAGCTCCTGCGTGCGTCCCGGCGTGTTGGAGGTACGCGCAAGTCCCTTCTGGCCGACGAGCGCATTGATCAGCGACGACTTGCCGACGTTGGAGCGGCCGGCAAAGGCGATCTCCGTCGGACCCTCGGGCGGCAGGAATTTCATCGACGGAACGCCGCGGATGAATATCCACGGCCGACCGAAGGTGGCGGCGACGTTCCGGTTGCTGTTTTCGGTCATGTCCAGACATTCCTTATTGCCCAGTCGGGATCAGGCTTTTGGCGCCGCTTGTCAAGCGTGGCGGGCCGCTCGCATGGTTTCGGACAGAGCGCGCCGGCAGGACAAAAAAGCCCCGGATGACTTTCGTTCCGGGGCTTCGAGGCGAAGTGGGCTGCCGGCTATTCCGCCGGCTTGGGTCTCTTCGAAAACAGCGACTTCAGATTGTCGAAGAGCTCGATCCTCACGCCTTGGCGCTTCATGATGATCGACTGCTGGATGATCGACAGCAGGTTATTCCAGGCCCAATAGATCACCAGTCCGGCGGGGAACGACGCCAGCATGAAGGTGAATACCACCGGCATCCAGGTGAACAGCATTGCCTGGGTCGGGTCCGGAGGCGTCGGGTTCATGCGCATCTGCAGGAACATGGTGATGCCCATCAGGATCGGCCAGACGCCGAGATGCAGGAAGACAGGCACGTCGTAAGGCAGCAGTCCGAAGAGGTTGAAGATCGTCGTCGGATCCGGCGCGGAAAGGTCCTGGATCCAGCCGAAGAAAGGTGCATGGCGCATCTCGATGGTGACATAGATCACCTTGTAGAGCGCGAAGAACACCGGAATCTGGATGAGGATCGGCCAGCAACCCGCCAGAGGATTGATCTTCTCATCCTTGTAGAGCTGCATCATCGCCTGCTGCAGCCCCATGCGGTCGTCGCCGAACTTCTTCTTCAGTTCCTCCATCTTCGGCTGGACCTTCTTCATATTCGCCATCGAGGCATATTGCTTGTTGGCGAGAGGGAAGAAGATCAGCTTGACCACGATCGTGGTGATCAGGATCGCGATGCCGAAATTGCCGAAAAGACGGAAGAAGAAGTCCATCATCTTGAACATCGGCTTTGTGATGAAGTAGAACCAGCCCCAGTCGATCAGCTTGTCGAAATTCGGGATCGAATAGGCGACTTCGTAATTGTCGACGACCGGGACTTCCTTGGCGCCCGCAAAGACGAGGTTTTTGACCTCTGCCGACTGGCCTCCAGCGACGGTGATCGTATCGCTCTTATAGTCGCTCTGGTAGCGGGCCCGGCCGTCCGTGAAATGCGAGAAACGCGTGTCGAAGGGCGTCTCCTGTGGTGGGACGATCGTGGCTGCCCAGTACTTGTCGGTGATGCCGAGCCAGCCGCCTGTCGACTTGCCGGGCTCGATGGTGGTTTCGTCCTCGGCGTCCGAATAGTCGACCTCCCGCAGACTGTCGCCGGTTACGCCGACGAATCCCTCGTGCAGGACATAGATGCTCGGCGTCGCCGGCTTGTTGAAGCGGGTGATGCGGCCGTAGGAGGAAAGCGAGATCGGCGCGGCGCTGTCGTTTTTGATGCTGTCGACCACCTCGAACATGTAGCGATCGTCGACCGAGATCGTCCGGGCGAAGGTGACGCCCTTATCATTCGTATAGGTGAGCGTTACCGGCGTCGCGGGTGTCAGCTTGTCGCCGCGGGAGAGCGTCCAGACCGTCTGCGGTCCGGGTACCGCTCCCGTCGCGTCGCTGCCGATGTAGCCGAGTTCGGTGAAGTAGCCGTCCGCCGTTTCAGCAGGGCTGAAGAGCGTGATGATCGGGCTCTTCGGATCGACGGTTTCACGATAGCCCTTGAGCTTCAGGTCGTCGAAGCGTGCGCCGGTCAGGTTGATGGAGCCGGCAAGGGCAGGCGTGTCGATCGCAATGCGCGCGGACTTGGCGACCGCCTGTTCGCGGCTTTCGCCAGCGCCCGGAATGGCGCCGCCGGGCAGGGCTTGTCCCGGTGCCGCCTGCTGGCCGCCCTGCTGAGCTTCAATCTGCTGCGCCTGCTGCTGCGCCTGTTCCGCGGCAATGCGGTCCTTCTCGATCCTCGGATTGACATAGAAGAACTGCCAAGCAACGAGGATCAGTACGGACAGGGCAATCGCCACGAAATAATTGCGGTTGTTTTCCATCATGCTTTCCTGGAACCGGCTGGCGGCCGTTTCGGTTTCGGCTTGCTTTCGATGCGATCCTCGAGCGCCCGAGTCAATGCGTCAAAAGGAGCATTCAGGAGATCGCGTCGGGCGACAATCACATAGTCGTGTCCGGGTTTCATTGCAAACCCGGCGGTAAGCCGCACGGCTTCCTTTAACCGTCGACGCATACGATTGCGCTCGACGGCGTTGCCGTGTTTCTTGGTGACGGTAAAGCCGACACGGGGCTGCGCTTCCGGATCATCCCTGTCGAGCACTTCGAGGAGGAACATCGGCCCTTTGCGACTTTCTCCAGCCCTGACGGCCAAAAACTGCGGACGGCTTTTCAGCCGTCCGACAGGAAGCTTGTGTCTGTCTGTCATATGCCCGCACATGTGGATTCGGGCAGGCTCGGCTCAGGCCGAGAGACGCTTGCGGCCACGGGCCCGGCGGGCTCCGAGAACCTTGCGGCCACCCTTGGTAGCCATACGTGCACGGAAGCCGTGACGGCGCTTGCGAACAAGCTTGGACGGTTGGTAGGTACGCTTCATTTATTTAAATACCGCGGTGTGCGGCCCTTCTTGAGTTTGCATTATGCAAGGAGCGTTTACGTTACGGGCATAGCTCCGCCCCGGGGCGGTATGACCGAACGTGGCGGCTTATAGGGACAAAAGCCCGGCAAAGTCAATTCCCGCCGGTGGCCGACGATGCGCCCCGGCTGACTGGCATCGGCTTCTGCCGGCGGCGCAAGACACCGGAAGCGCCTCGGATCTTGCGGATCGAGAACATCTTCCTGGCCGGCGAAACGGACTGACCCCTTTTGTCGCCGCTTGGCCGGATAATGGGAACGGTGGCGCGTGCTTTCGGCGGTGGTTGGACGCCGTCGGCCGCGACCAAGGGCAGCAGTTCTGATCGGCTGGCCTCGCGTCTCTTCGATTTGCCGGAGCCGCCGATCCACAGGACCGGCCGCTTCCGCCGTCTCACGGCAAAGTGACTTGTTCCGCCCGCCCGTTCGCGCTGTCTTCGAGGGTACGGATCATTCATCCGCTTCCATTCATGGCGGGCGGACCTCGCCGAAGGCAAAACCGAAATGGGCCCTGAACTGAGCGACGGCGCGGAAGACGAAGCCTCCGTGAACGCATCGCCGAGCCGGACTGGCGGCGAAGCCGGCGGCGGTCGCTCGCCGTGGCGCTTCGCGCCGTTTGCGCTGCTCGTCGCTGGCGGAGTGGCCTGCTATACACTGGGCCTCCCGCGATACTTGACGCTGTCGGCGTTGGTCGACCACAGCGAGGCGCTCAGCGCCTATGTCGGCGCCTATCCTGTTCGATCGGCGCTCACCTTCTTTTCCGTCTATGTCATCGTTGTGGTCTTCTCGATTCCCGCGGCATCGGTGCTGACGATTACCGCCGGCTTTCTGTTCGGCTGCCTTCTTGGAAGCGTCATCGCGATCGCCGCCGCTTCCCTGGGGGCCTGCCTTCTGTTTGTGGCGGCACGCGGAGCCCTGAGAGACCTGCTGCGACGGCGCGCCGGGCGCTTCATCGAGCGCCTTGCCGCCGGCTTTCGCCGCGATGCCTTCCATTACCTGCTGATCCTGCGCCTCGTGCCGGTTTTTCCCTTCTTCATCGTCAATATCGCGCCGGCCTTCTTCGACGTGAAGCTGCGCACCTTTGCCGCGGCGACCCTTCTCGGCATCGTGCCCGGCACCTTCGCCTATGCCTGGCTCGGCTGCGGTCTTGACGAGGTGATCGCCCATGCGGCGGCAGGCGCGCGCGCGTTGTCTCCGTCGGATTTCGCGACACGACACATTTCTCTGGCGCTTCTCGCGCTGGCGCTGATTGCGGCGCTGCCTCTCGTCTACAGGCGAATACAGCTGCGCCGGAGGGAAAACTGACGTGGGGCATGGAGCGTGGCAAGGATACTCAAACCGGACATTTGCGTGATCGGCGGCGGCGCCGCCGGCCTTTCCGTGGCCGCGGGCGCGGCCGCCTTCGGCGTGCCGGTCGTTCTCATCGAGCACGGCAAGATGGGCGGCGACTGCCTGAATTACGGCTGTGTGCCCTCCAAGGCGCTGATCGCGACGGCGAAACATGCGCAGGCCATCCGCAAGGCCGGAGCGTTCGGTCTCGTTGCCGCGGAGCCGGTCGGCGATAACGAACGGCTCAAGGACCGGATCAGCCGGGTCATCGCAGACATTGCACCGCATGATTCCGTCGAGCGGTTCACGAGCCTCGGCGTCGAGGTGATTACGGAGACGGCGCGGTTCGTCGACGAGCGGACTCTGGCGGCCGGCGACTGCCTCGTCCGGGCCCGGCGCTTCGTCATCGCCACGGGTTCCTCGCCCGCCATTCCCGCGATTACGGGTCTCGCGGAGACGCCATTCCTCACCAACGAGACGCTGTTCGAGCTGGAACAGGTACCCCGCCATCTAATCGTCATCGGCGCCGGCCCGGTGGGACTGGAGATGGCGCAGGCCTATTGCCGGCTGGGTGCGCGCGTGACCGTCATCGAGGGCGCTACGGCGCTCGCGAAGGAAGATCCGGAACTGAAGGCGATCGTGCTCGACGCGCTGCGCGCCGAGGGTGTCGTCCTCCACCAGCGAACGACGATCCATTCCGTGACGAGCAGCGAGGACGGCGTAATTTTGCGCTGCGAAGATCAAAGCGGAAGCCTCGATATCAAAGGCAACCACCTTTTGCTCGCGACCGGCCGCACTGCCAATCACGATTCGCTCAATCTCGCCGCCGCGGGCATTCGGCATGATGCCGCGCGCATCGAAATCGGCGCGAATCTGCGCACCAGCAACCCTCGGGTGTATGCGATCGGCGATGCGGCTGGCGGCCAGCAATTCACCCATGCCGCCGGCTACCATGCGCGGCTTGTCCTGCAACAGATCCTCTTCCGGCTGCCGGCACGAGAGATCCGCGCCATGATACCGCGGGTCACCTTCACTGATCCGGAGCTCGCCCATGCCGGCCTGACGGAAGAGGAGGCGCGGGAGAAGTCCGGAAGCGTTGACGTCGTTCGCTGCGATTATTCAGCCAATGACCGTGTTCGCATCGATGGCCTTGGATGCGGACAGATGAAGCTGGTGATCGGCCGACGCGGACGGATTCTCGGCGCCGGCATCGCCGGGGCAGGGGCGGGGGAAATGATCGACATCTGGGCCCTTGCCATTGCCAACCGTTTGACGCTCAAGAGCTTCCGCGACCATGTAGCACCCTATCCCACCCTTTCCGAGATTGGAAAACAGGCAGCGATCTCCTATTATTCTCCCATGGCACGAAATCGCTTCGTCCGCACCGCAATCCGCATCTTGCGGCGCTTCGGCTGACGGCAGGGAAATTCTTCAAGCATGATAGAAGAGGCACGCCACGAGAATGCGACGGCGCCGCCCCGCGCGGCCGTCGGTTTTCTGCGCGGGCTCTCCGGCAAGCTGCTTCTGCTGACGGTCGCCTTCGTCATGCTCGCGGAAGTGCTGATCTTCGTGCCCTCCGTCGCCAATATGCGTATCCGCTGGCTTGAGGATCGGCTGAACACCGTCGCGGCCGCGGCCGTCGTCGTCGACGGTTTGCAGAACATCGAGCTGCCGCGCGCCGTGCAGCGCGAGACGTTGATGGCAACCGGCACCAAGGCGATCGTCATCCGACGCAAGGATGCGTCGCGGATGATCGCCAGCGTGGATATGCCGCCTCAAGTCGACGGCGAATACGACATCGCCAATCTCACGGCGCTCGGCGCGGTGCGCGACGCTTTCGACACGCTGCTTTTCGGCGGCCATCGCATCATGCGTGTCTATGGACCGCTCGGCGAAAGCGATGCGACCATTGAACTGGTGATGAAGGATGCGGGCCTGCGCAAGGCGATGCTCGTTTATTCGCGCAACGTTTTCCTGCTGTCGATCGTCATCTCGCTGATCACGGCATCGCTGATCTTTCTCGCGATCAACCGCATGCTGATACTGCCGATCAGGCGCCTGACGACGAGCATGCAGGAATTCTCCGGCGAGCCATCGAACCCCGAACGCATCCTCGTACCGCCCGAGGGCGGGGACGAACTGGCGGTCGCCGGCCAGCACCTCGCCAGCATGCAGCGCGAGTTGCAGAGAACTTTGAAGCAGCAGAAAAGCCTCGCCGAACTCGGCCTGGCCGTTTCGAAGATCAATCACGACATGCGCAACATCCTGTCCTCGGCGCAGTTGATATCGGACCGGCTTGCCGATGTCGATGATCCGGTCGTGAAGCGTTTTGCACCGACATTGCTGAGGACCATCGACCGCGCGGTCGGCTACACGCAGGAAGTCCTTTCCTATGGACGCACCGCGGAAGCAGAGCCGCGCCGTCGCTTCGTCGCGCTTCGCCCGCTCGTCGACGATGTCTCGGAACTCCTGGCGATCGATGGCCAAAGCGGCATCGAATTCCAAAACCAGGTTCGCGACGACGTTATGGTGGATGCGGACAGCGAGCAGCTTTTCCGGGTCATCCACAATATCTGCCGCAATGCGGTCGAAGCGCTGGCGAACCACGAGCCGGAGGATGGGCGCGGTCGGGCGATCTGCGTTTCGGCGGTCCGAACGGGCAGCGTGGTGACGATCTCGATCGACGATACGGGGCCCGGCATGCCGGCAAGGGCTCGCGAAAACCTGTTCGCCGCCTTTCGCGGCTCGGCCCGCTCCGGCGGCACGGGGCTCGGCCTTGCAATTGCCCGCGAATTGGTGCTCGCCCATGGCGGTACGATCGCGCTCGTGGAGAAGCCGACACCCGGCACGCTCTTCCGCATAGAGTTGCCGGACCGCCCCGTCCGCCTCGACGCATTCCGCGCGAAAGGACGCTCTTGAGCCTCGGCTTTGCCGGACCCGGTAAAGGCGCCGGGATGCGCGAGCCTGACCGTCGCAAAATGAAATTTTTCCCGAAAGGTGCTTGCAATCCCCGAAAGGACGCTTTAGAGGATCGCCACGCAAGCGGTGGTCACCGCTTCCAAGACACGCACCCGTAGCTCAGCTGGATAGAGCACCAGACTACGAATCTGGGGGTCAGGAGTTCGAATCTCTTCGGGTGCGCCATTTCTCCAGCATGCCAGAACAAAGATGGGCACCTTGGCCCGCTGTTAACGGCTGCGTTCATTCTGGCGAAGGCCAACGCACCGTAGATGTCCCCTATCTTAGCTAGCGGTCATCGCGTCTTCGGGAACTGTCCGACAAACCCAAGAGCAAGCGCACCGATGAACAGCATGGCCGTCGCGATTGTCATCGTGACCCGCCGCTCTTGTTCACGGCTTCGCTAGCACCGCTCCTCTGGGATCGTTGCGAAAGCAGGCAAGGTCGGGTCCAACCTGTCCCATGATGGTGCCCGACTGGCATAAACGATCATCTGCGGCTTGGCGATTTCAGGATCATCGAGCGCAGACGCCCGGACGAACACCATTCCTGGCATGGCAGAATTCTTCGACAGCAGCGGAGAACCGCAGGTGCCGCAAAATCCACGGCTTACGAGATTGCCGCTGTCAGCGGAGCGGTCGTAGAAGGTCAGTTTGCCGGTGACCGTGAACGCCGTCTCAGGCACCATCGCGTGTATGCTATGCGCGGTGCCGCTCGATCTGCGACAATCGGTGCAATAACAATGGCCCACCAGTTGCATCGCCGCTCGGCTCTCGAATCGGACAGCACCGCACAAGCAGCCGCCCCGGACACTGCCGAGCGTGTTGTCAGTGACAGCCGGCAGATCCGCTACGCACCCACTCCGAAGGGCCGCGCGCTCCTCCCCGTTCTCGTCGAATTGGCTTATTGGGGCGCCAAGCACGATCCGCAAACTGCGGCGCCGGAGGCGTTCGTGCGTGCCTACGAAACGAACCGGGGCGGACTGATTCAATCGATCGAGACAGGCGCGGACCCTTCGGAAGGTTGACCCGGCGCAGGACGTCCTTAACCGGTCTCCGCAAACACGGGTCTATTGTTGCTTCCCCGTCCGGGATTGACCAAAGGCGCTCGTGACAGCCCAATCATGGCGTCCCCACAATGGCATGGCAGTGCCCAGCTTCATCCTCTCCGGTGCGCCACTCTTCTTCAAGCGTGCACGAAATTCGCCAAAGGGTGCTGGCTGCCTTGCGCTTTGTCACAAAGGCCGCTCTCCACCTCTTCCCGGATCGATGTCGATCGGAAGAGGTGGTGCAATAGATCCCGCCTGTTCCGCGTCAGACCGATGGATGGCTGAAGCGGGCGACTTGCGCATCCTTCATCAGGTTGCGGAAATTGGTGCCGCTCATATGCACCAGCGTCCGGTGATCGCCGCCTTCGAAATAGACATCGCTCGCCCGGTCGAGGCTTTCGTCGAGTATGACCGGTACACCATAGGCCGATCCGATCGGCGGCACCGCGCCGATTTCGCAGTCGGAGAAAAGCGAACTGACCTCATCCTCTGAGGCGAGGCCCAAGCGCCTGTTCATGACGTCCTGCAACGTCGAGAGCTCGACGCGATGCGAGGCGGGAACGACGGCCAGTACATAGCCCATTTCGTGGTGCACGACCACGGACTTGGCCAGCCTGCTGCCCGGAACATGGGCGGCCTCGGCGGTCTGGCTCGATGTTGCGGTACGGTGATGCGCGACGGTGTCGTAGCTGACCCCTTCGCTGTCGATATAGTCCTGGAGTTTCTTAGCGATCGTCATCTTAGTCGCCCCTTCTGATAAGTCGCGACGCGTGCAACCATTCTGCCCTGATCGCCCTGGAAGTCAACGATGAATGGGTCGGAACGCCGGCGCTGGGTTGGTCGGGAGTTATCGGATCCACGGATAGATGCGCCAGCGGCATCGGCCCCGTTCGTTGTCTCGCAGACGTCGCTGCGTCGCAGGGGGCGGCCTCATTTTCCGGCAAGGATGTCGATCGTCCGGGCATCCCGTATTCCTTCGAAATAGCGCTCCAGTGCCCGGGCGAAGGCGCCGACGGTCGGGGCTGCGGCCTCGAAAAGGGTCATCGACGAGCGAAATTTGAGATCGTCCGGCCTGCCGAAGATCTCGAGGGCGCCGCGTCCCTTGAGGGCGTTGACCGCTTCGGTGCACTCCAGGATACGGCGGCCGAGAAGCGGGTGCCGCAGATAGGCGATGGCCTCGTCCATGCTCGAGAGCGCGTAATATTGTGCTGTCGGCGAATGGCCGAGGCCCTGGATCTGCGGAAAGATGAACCACATCCAGTGGCTTCTCTTGGCACCGGCCCGAAGTTCCGCCAGCGCAATGTCGTATACGCCCTCTTGCGCTTCGAGGAATCGTTCGAGATCGAAGGCCTCGCTCATGGTTGCAGTCCTGGCGCCGGTCACCACGCGCCCACTCTGCCTCTCGGCAGCGGCTGTCGATGCGGCTCCGATTTTCATCACCGCTGACGACCATGAACCTTGATCAGCCGCTCGTAAAGGTCGGCAATGGCGGCCTCAGCGCATCGGGATTGGCGACGGAAACGGCATCCCGTTCGGGAATCCAACGCAAAGCGTCCTGCGGCGGCTGCCGGAAAATACTGTAAGATGATCTGCGACGAGAATGGTGCCGATGAAAAGCCGCTTAGTTCTCCAGTGAGACGATCGCCTTGCCGCGGCTGAGATCGGTGACGAGCGCCAGCACGTCGTCCACCAGATCTTTTCGCATCTCGATCGTGAGCACGGCTCCGGTGTCCGTGAAGCTCTCTGTGGTAACCGTGACGCCGCGGCTGGCAAGTCGCGCCTTTATCAGCGCCAGGTCGGAGAAGTCACAGGCGACCGTCGCGCCTTGCCTGTCCACGAGTTCGATCCTCTCGGCCGTTTTGAGGCAGAGTGCGGCGGTGCCGCCATAGGCGCGCATCAGCCCGCCGCTGCCGAGCAGGATGCCGCCGAACCAGCGTGTGACGAGGACCGCGACCCGATCGAGCTTCTGCCCGTCGATCGCGGCAAGGATCGGCTTGCCCGCCGTACCGCTCGGCTCGCCGTCGTCGCTGAAGCGATAGGACTGTCCGAGTCGCCAGGCCCAGCAATTGTGGTTGGCGGCGGGGGCGGAATGGGCTGCAAGGAAGGCCCTTGCCGATGACTCGTCCTCAATGGGGCCGGCGATCGCGAGAAAGCGGCTCTTCTTGATTTCCTGTGTCGAGGTCTCGATGCGCCGGAGCGTGAACATCCGCTTTTCCGTGTTTTGGCGGTGATAGCGGATTGGGAGAGGGCGCGCCAGCAGGGCATTGATTTGCCCCACCTCGCAGCCGTGACACCCCGCATGCGATCGCATGCGGGGAGAGGATCGAGAAAGGCATTCTGGAGAAATCGCGGTGCGATCACCCGATTGCCATCAGGCTCGCATTGCCGCCGGCGGCCGCCGTATTGATCGACGTGGAAACCTCCTCGACCAGCCAGTTCAGGCAATAGGCGTCCGGATTGCGGGTGACTACCTCGCTCGACGCCGCCTGGACGAGGAGCAATGGGCCGGGCAGGGCGGCGAGGGCCTTGTTGACCGCACGGATGCGTTCGCCATCCCCTTCGACCAGCGCGCCGGCGAAGGGGCCGTCGGCCGCCCAATCATTCGACCAGGAGACACGGGCGGCGACGCTGTGCGGCAAGCCTGCGAGCGAGGATTGCAGGCCCGAGCCGGCGTCGACGACGACGCTGTTGCCGGTGGCAAGCGCCGCGGCGAGCTGATGGTAAAGGCCGCTCTCGGTCGCCGGAACAGTGAGGATACGCCCGCGCGGATGGAGCGCATAGAGGTTGCGCTCGCCGACCGGACCGGGCAGTTCCACGTCGAGGCCCAAGGCCGAATTGCTGCCGGCATTGCGTGCGGCTTCGGCCTCCGCCGCCGCGCCCTTGCCGTCGAGCCATTTGGCGAAATCGCGCAGAACCGGATCCGTATGCACGGAGCTGTGCTGCGGCGGCACCGGCGGGCTCGTCACCAGCCGCCCGAGATAGAGCGGGCCGCCGGCCTTTGGCCCCGTGCCGGAAAGGCCGCGGCCGCCGAAGGGCTGCACGCCCACGACCGCGCCGATGATGTTGCGGTTGACATAGCGGTTGCCCGCCTTGATGCGGTCGGTGACATGGGCGATGGTTTCGTCCAGGCGCGTATGCAGACCGAAGGTGAGGCCGTAGCCGGTGGCGTTGATATCGTCGATCAGCCGGTCGATATCCTCGCGGCGATAGCGGATGACGTGCAGCACGGGTCCGAAGACCTCGCGTTTGAGGTCGGACATCTTCTCGAGCTCGATGATGGTCGGCGGCACAAAGGTGCCGTGGCCGGTCTCCGCGGCAAGACCGATCTGCTCCACCTTGCGGCCGAGCCGGCGCATCCCGTCGATATGCTTTTCGATGCCCGCCTTGGCCTCCGCGGTGATTACCGGACCGACATCCACGGAAAGCCGGTCGGTGCGGCCGATCTCCAACTCGTGCAGCGCCCCTTTCAGCATCGTCAGAATGCGGTCGGCGACGTCCTCCTGCAGGCAGAGCACGCGCAGCGCCGAGCAACGCTGGCCGGCGCTGTCGAAGGCCGATGCGATCACGTCGCCGACGACCTGCTCGGCAAGGGCGGAGGAGTCCACGATCATCGCATTCTGGCCGCCGGTCTCGGCGATCAGCGGGATCGGCCGGCCGGCCGGCGAGAGCCTTTCGGCGAGTTGCGCCTGGATCAGCCGCGCAACCTCGGTCGAGCCGGTGAACATCACGCCGGCGATCTCCGGTGCGCCGACGAGCGCCGCGCCGACACGGCCGTCGCCGGTGAGAAGCTGCAGCGCGCCCGCCAGGACGCCGGCCTCATGCAGGATGCGGACGCCCTCGGCGGCGATCAGCGGCGTCTCTTCCGCCGGCTTGGCGAGTACCGGGTTCCCCGTCACGAGAGCGGCGGCAATCTGGCCTGTGAAGATCGCCAGCGGGAAGTTCCAGGGGCTGATGCAGACGATGGGCCCGAGCGGTGCGTGGGCAGGGCCAAGCGTGCGGCGCGTCTGTTCGGCATAATAGCGCAGGAAATCGATCGCCTCGCGCACCTCGGCAATGGCGTTGGGCAGCGATTTGCCGGCCTCGCGCATGATGAGGCCCAGAAGCGTCGGCATCCGCGCCTGCATGAGATCGGCGGCCCGGTCTAGGCAGGCCGCCCGTTCCGTCGGAGAGACCGCCGCCCAGCCTGGCGCCGCTTCCGAGGCAAGCTGGGCCGCCCGCCGTGCATCCGCGTCCGAGGTCTCGGTCACCGAGCCGACCACGTCGCGATGGTCGCCGGGATTGGAGATAGCCCGGGTCTCGCCCGAAGCCGCGCCTGTGGCAAGCTGCGGCGCGGCGGCCCAATTGACGGCGGCGCTTGCCTTCAACATCTCCGTCAGCGACGCGAGCGTCGCCTCGTTGGAGAGGTCGAGCCCGGCGGAATTCGTGCGCGACTCGCCGAAGAGCCGGGCGGGCAGCGCGATCTTGTCGTGTTTGGCGCCGACGACCGGCATGGCACGGACGAGCTCCACCGGATCGGCGATGAGCTCGCTGATGGAGACCTTCGGATCGGCGATGCGGTGGACGAAGGAGGAATTGGCGCCGTTTTCGAGCAGGCGACGCACGAGATAGGCAAGCAGCGTCTCATGCGTGCCCACGGGCGCGTAGATACGGCAGGGCCTGTTGAGCTTGTCCGGACCGACGACCTCCTCGTAAAGCGGCTCGCCCATGCCGTGCAGGCACTGGAACTCGTAAGTGCCGACGCGAAAGTCCGTGCCCGCCATGTGGTGGATCGTGGCAAGCGTCTGGGCATTGTGGGTTGCAAATTGCGGGAAGATCACGTCGGTGGCCTGAAGCAGCTTGCGGGCGCAGGCGACATAGGAAACGTCGGTGTGGATCTTACGCGTGAAGACCGGGAAATCCTCAAGACCGTCGATCTGCGCCCGCTTGATCTCGGCATCCCAATAGGCACCCTTGACGAGTCTCACCATCATGCGCCGGCCGGAGCGCCGCGCAAGATCGATGATGTAGTCGAGCACGAAGGGGCAGCGTTTGCCATAGGCCTGCACGACGAAGCCCATGCCGTTCCAACCGGCAAGATCGGCGTCCATGCAGAGCTCTTCGAGGAGGTCGAGCGACAGTTCGAGCCGATCCGCTTCCTCGGCATCGATGTTGAAGCCGATGTCATATTGTTTGGCGAGCGCGGCGAGCGCCTTCACCCGCGGCAGCAGCTCGCTCATCACACGCGCCGCCTGCGCTCGCGCGTAACGCGGGTGCAGCGCGGAGAGCTTGATCGAAATGCCGGGGCCCTCATAGATGCCGCGGCCGGCGGACGCCTTGCCGATCGCATGGATGGCGGCCTCGTAGTCCTTGTAATAGCGCTCCGCATCGGCGGCCGTGGTCGCGGCTTCGCCGAGCATGTCATAGGAATAGGTGAAGCCCTTCCTCTCAAGTTCCTTCGAGCGCTGCAGTGCTTCCTTGATCGTCTCGCCGGTGACGAACTGTTCGCCCATCATCCGCATTGCCATGTCGACGCCGCGACGGATCACCGGTTCGCCGCATCGGGCGATGAGCCGCGTCAGCGCCGCTGAAAGGCTGCGGTCGTTGACGGTCGAGGTCAGCTTGCCGGTGACGACAAGACCCCAGGTGGCGGCGTTGACGAACAGCGAGCGGCCGCCGCCGAGATGCGCTTTCCAGTCGCCGTCGGAAATCTTGTCGCGGATCAGCGCATCGCGCGTAGCCGTGTCGGGAATGCGCAATAGCGCCTCCGCCAGGCACATCAGCGCGACGCCCTCCTGGCTTGAAAGCGAATATTCCTGCACCAGGCCTTCGACGCCCGAGCCCGAATGCTTGGCCCGCAGCGCCTCGACCAGCTTTCGGGCTGTTTTCGCGGCGGCTGCCCGCGTCTCCGGCGGCAATGTGGCCGCCTCGACGAGTGGCGGCAGGCATTCCGGCTCCGGCCGGCGATAGGCGGCGGTGATCGCCCGGCGAAGCGTGCTCTGCGGCCGGATCGGCGGCGCGAAGTCGGCAAAGGGAGCGGGGGCGGATTCGTTCGCCGGGGCTGATGTCTGAAGATGCGTTTGGCTCATTGGATGCGGTCCTTCACACCGGGCGCGCAGGGCGGCTGGCACCCCGCGATTTCGTGGCTAGAAGATACGCCTTCTCAAGCCGAACATCTATCCGCCAAATTCCATCGTTCTTGGTTTATATCACTAGAGATGGCAAAACATGCCGGGCAATGTACGGAGTATATCGGGAATGCCCGTATATTTGTTCCTCAAGCGGCGCTCCCGAACAGGCGCTCGCGCGCCATCAGGCATTCTTCGTCGCCGGGCATGCATGTCCGGCAGACGATCGGCCGAACGGCATAGATGGCGCAGCCGACCGACTTTCCAAGGGTGCCGGCGAGTGCCGTGCAGCGATCGTTGACGCAGCGCATTCCGCCGAGATCGGACGCGACGAATTGCGCCGGAATGCGGTCGAGTTCCGCCTCCGTCTCCAGCGAAAATCGCGGCCAATCGGCCGAATAGGCGCAGCATGCGCCGCAGCTCTGGCAGTCGAAATTCTGTGCGGCAGAAATGGCGGTGGTCATGACGCCAGCCTAGCGCATCGGCCCGAAAACCGGAACCGATTTTCGGAAAGCTCGATGCGCAGATTCAACGAGTTACAGCGACCTTCGCGCGTCCAAGAATGGCGCGCGGCGCTGTAGCACGACCCCGAACGGGTCGGAATGCCGTTGCCCTCGCACGGAACGCATCTTATGTGATGCTGAGACGGCAGCCGATCTGCCGGATTCGCCTCTTCCGTCAATTGAGGCGGCCGTTCCTTCCCAGGTGGGCGGCGCGAACCACGCCGCCCTCCGCGCTCCGATGCGCGCTGAGCGTTTGGCCGCCTCCGGCCTGGGTCAACCACTGCGCCGCTAGCGCCTCATCGACGGTCGTACCGATGCCCTCGCGGTAGGCGATACCGAGATGGTAGGCGGCAAGGCTGTTTCCTGCGGCGGCAGCACGCCTGTAAAACTCGAGAGCCGCCTCCGGATCGCCGCGTTCCGCAAGCCGGACACCGTAATTGACCATGGCGAGCGAGTGGCCGTTTTCTGCGGCCTCTCCGAGAATGCCAAGCGACTTCAGCTTTTCCCCGGCCCGCTCGAGAACACGGGCCAGTTGGAACTGCATGCGCGGGCCACCCTGCTGATTATAGGCTTCGCGGCAGGCGGACAGCGCGATCCCGATGCGGATATCCTCGGAGGCGACGGGCGGAAAGGCCGGATTGCGCTCGCGATCGACTTCGCTGCCTGCCTCCTTGTCGCATAGCTCGGACACGGAGAGATCGTTGGCACGCGCCGGCGCCACCGCCACAATGAAGGCGGCTGCCGCGACAACGCACGAGTTGGCGATCGGCATATGGGATTTCGTGCGCTTCATCGACGTTACCTCAATCGTTGTCAAAGGGTAAAACCGTCTTGCTGCCGCGGCTGTTCCGGGGGAAACTGCCGGCCTGTCGGCGGATCTCCGCGAATGGGCCGGTCTCGGAAACAGGGAGCGCTGCGATGAGGCGGCGGGGAAATCGATGCGGCACCGATATTTCGCAAGGCGCGCATTACTCGGCGGCGCACTCCTCGTCGGCCTCGCCGGCGGATTTCCGGCGGCGCAGGCAGCGGTGATCGGCAAGGCGCAGAGAATTCGCGGGAATGTTCGTCGTCGTCAAGGTGTAGAGGAGGAGCGGCTTGCCGCAGGCGGCGCCGTTCTCGACCGGGACTATGTCGCCACCAGCATCAACAGCTTTGCCGATCTTGCGCTCAGTGAGACGCGCATCCTGCTGGGGCCGCAGACGGAACTCCTGATCGACCGCTTCATCGCCGGCAAGGGCGGAACGCTGGAACTCGGGGTCGGCCGCATGGTCTTCGAGCGGCCGGAGGGGGCGCCGAGGATCGACCTGGCGGTGCGGACCGCCTTTGGCATGATCGGCGTGCGCGGCACAAAATTCTTCTGCGGCCCCAGCCGCTCGGCCGCCTTCGCCGTCTTCGTCGAGTACGGCGCTGTCACGGTCCGAGGCGGCGGCGCCGTGCGGACGGTCTCCGCTGGCGAGGGCGTGGATTTCGAGCGGCCCGGCGCGCCTGCGAGTGTGCCGACGCGCTGGGGGCAGGCGCGCATTCGCGAAGCCTATGCAAGCGTCGGGTCACGGTAGCGGCCCGCGAGACCACTGCATGCCTCCGCGCGTCGCCGTAGGGACCGTGAAAAGTTCCATGGTGCCGAAGCCCCGGATGTCGTGCTGGCCGAGGGATTGCATTGCGATGCTGCATTCCCCGGCGGCGGCCGGGCCGATGCAGATCGCAGTTCCGAGGAACTTGTTCGCCTCCTGAAGCCGGGCGGCGAGATTCACGGCGTCGCCATGGGCCGTGTAATCCAGTTTTCCGCCAGCACCGACTTCCCCGAGCACCGCCGGCCCCGTCTCTATGCCGATGCGCGTCCGGCCGAACCCCTGTTTTGCGAATTGCGGCCGCTTGCGCATCTCCTCCGTCAGAGCGTGAATGGCCAGCGCGCAGGCGACTGCCGCGTCGACGTGGTCCTTCAGATCCTCCGGCGCATTGAATAGGGCGTGCACCGCATCGCCCACCACCTTGTCGACCATGCCGCCATGGCGGGAGACGAGCGCATTCACCTCGGCGAAATAGATGTCGAGCAGTGCCACGAGGTCGCGCGGGGCGAGCTTTTGCGACAACGCCGAGAAGCCCTCGATATCGGTGAAGAGGGCGGTCACGACGCGTTCTTCGCCCGCGACGCGGCCATTGTCCGGTTCATCGATATAGCGGGCCACCACGGACTGCGGCAGATATTGCGAGAATTTCTGCCGGGCGAGCGCCTCTGCACGGCGCACGCGGCCAAGCTGCAGCGCGCTTGTGACGACGAGGACCGCCGACAGGGCCGCCGAAATGCTGAGTGCATCGACGAGCAAGCCGGTTGCCGCGTAGATGGCGCCGACGCCGGCGGTGACGGCAACGATGCCGATGAAGGCGGATGCGAGCGCCGCCAAGGGGCGGAGCTTCGTTGCGCCATAGGCGGCGAGAACGCCGGCGGCGAAGCTGAACAGCGCCTCGTAAAACGGCAGGCCGCCGCCGCGATAGGGTACAAAGCCCGTCATGATCGCATTTGCGACGTCGGCATGGATTTGCACCGATGGCTCGAGCGGCATGGAAGCGGTCGGTCTTAACCCGCCGAGGCTCGGCACGCTGCTGCCGATGAACACGAGCTTGCCGGCAAGCCGGCTTTCCTCGATCCGGTCAGCCATGATCTCGGCCGCCGACAGCGTGCGTGCGGCAATCGTCTCCTGCGAACTGGCGACGAAGCGAAGATTGCCGCTCTCGTCGAGGGGAATGACGGCGTGGTCGAGCCGGAGCCATGCGGGTTCTCCGCCGAGCACCGGTGTGCTGCTTCCGGCGGCGAGCCGGCCCGCTTCGATGCCGAGAGCCGGATAGGCGTTGTTTCCGAGGATGGCGAAGGCCTGCGTGCGCCGGACACGCGCGTCCTTGTCGCCGACGAGAAACGCGGCGGTCGCCGCCTTCGACCGTTCCATGAATGCGGGACAGGAGGTTTCCGCGCCTTGAATGAACCAGGTCCCGGGAACCGCGAGCGGCCGCTGCAGGGCGAGTGGCGGAACGGGTCGCGGGCGTTCCAGCACGTGCTCGGCAGCCAGGAAGCCCAGGACAACCGGCGCGTCGCCGATCGCCGAAGCAAGCGCCCGATTGCCGGGCGCGGCCGGATCGCAGTCGGAACTGAAGACGAAGTCGACGGCGATCGTCTGCGCCCCGGTTGCCGCAAGGTGCATGAGAAGGCTGGCGGTCGCGGCCCTGTCCCAGGAGCCTGCGCTCGTTTCATATGCCTCGCGATCGATATCGATGACGACGATCCCCGGTGAACGGGGCGAGGCGACCATCTGGGTGAGACTGTCGAAGAAGAGCTCGCGCTGGGTACCGAACACGGCCTCCGCATAGAGGTAGAGCATGACCGCCGCCGAGAGGCTCGCGATGATCCCGCCTGCAAGCGGGCTGGAGCGATGATGCAGCCAGCGTGTCCGGCTCAAACGGCCTAGTCCTCCTCCGGATCGGCTATGTTCAGCAGGCGCTCGATATTGCAGGAGACGATCCCGTCCGAGCGGCTGAGGGCGCCGTTCTCCTCGAGCCACAAGATAGCCCGGTTCACCTTGGGCCGGCTCGCACCGAGAATCGATGCAATATCGGTCTGGCTGAGTGCCAGGCGGAGATTGGCGCTTTCGGGCAGCTCATTGCCATGGATCTGTCTCAGCGTCGCCAGGAAGAAGCGCGCAACGCGGGCGTTGAGATCGTAGAGCGCGATCGTCTCCAGCCTCTCGGTCGTATCGCGCAATTGTGCACAGAGGAAGCGGATTACGGCCTCGGCCGATTTGGGCCTTCGCGTGATCAGGCCGACGAAATCCTTCTTGCCGATCACATAGCCTTCGGCGGCGGTGACCGCGGTGGCATCCGCCGAGCGTGGCTGGTCGTCGAGCACGGCCATTTCGCCGAAGAGCGCACCGGCCTCGTGCTGGCGTAGTATGAGCTCGCGGCCCTGGGGCGTGAACAGCGAGATCTTGATCCGTCCGGAAACGACGACAATCATGTAGTTGCCCTCGTCGCCACGCTGGAAAATGACGGTGCCCGCGGCCCATTTCCGATAGCTGGCGAGATCGGCAAGTTCGCAAAGCGTGTCCCTGTCAAACTCTTCGAATATCGGGAAGGACCGCCAGAAAGCGGGACTCCGGTTAACTTCGGCCATGAGATTCCCCCGTGCGTGTCCGCTGCCGTGCGTACGCGCGGCGATTCTTTATGGTGTCGTCCTCTCTTGCAATAGAAAAAGCACGTCAGCGCCGGGGGAGATCCCGCGTGTTGACGAAAGCACGCGTCTGTCTTCGTGGGGTGAACGATCTGTTTCCGTGGCGGCGGCTAGATCAATCGGAAAATGCTGGTACTTCTGTTGCCAACTTGTTTCCAACAGGAGCCTCGCGCATGTCCCCGAATGTCATCGTCCTCATCGGGCGCATTCTTCTCTCGATCATCTTCATCACCTCCGGCTTCGGCAAGCTCGGCGATCCGTCCGGAACCGCCGGCATGATCACCAATGCCGGATGGCCGGCGGCGACCCTGCTCGCCTATCTCGCCGGCGTCTTCGAATTGGCCGCAGGCCTTGCCGTCCTCGTCGGCTTCCAGACGCGGATCGCCTCTTACCTGCTCGCCGCTTTCTGCCTGGTCACCGCCTTCGTGTTTCATGGCAGCGCCATCAACATTCCGGGTTTCCCTGATGCTGCAAACGGCTTGTTGTCGCTCTTCAACCAGATCATGATGATGAAGAACATCACGATCGCCGGCGCCTTCCTCGTGCTGGCCGGATTTGGTCCCGGCGCCTTCTCCATCGACGCGCGCTTCGGCAAATCGCTCGTGACCGCCTGAGTGCCTGAGCCACTATCGGAAGAAGAACCCGCCGGCGACTCCGGCGGGTTTTTTGTCATCTGCTCGGGTAAATCACGCCTTTGCGCAGGATGACATTGCCGTAGAGCCGCGGTTCGCTCGTCTGCACAACGGTATGGGCAGCCTTCACCCGCGGATAGAAGTCGGCGCCGAGGAGTGGCACGACCGGCCGGTCCGGCTCATGCCTGCGGCAGCACTCGATGATGTCCCGATGCACCGCGTCGAGCACCTCCTTGTCCTGCCCGACGGTCGCGCGGAAGATCGCTTCGGGCACGAAATCGTCGATTGGTAGAACGCTCAAGATGGCATCGAGAACGCGGATCAGGTGATGCCCATCGAGCCGCACCAGCCGGCGCGCATGCTCCTGTCCCGGATAGTTGCCGTCGACGAGGGCGATTTCGTCGCCGTGCCCCATCGCCCTCAGCGCCGAAAGCAATTCCGGGCTGAGGATGGGGTCGATTCCTTTTAACATCGGCCGGGTGCCTTTCGTTTCGAGATCAACATGGTCTGTTCAAAGCTCCTTGAAGAGAACATTGGTGTCGAGCAGGTAGCGTGAAAAGAGCGGCAGGCTCGCGCCGCCGATCGCCCGGGCGTGGCTTCCAACCGCGCCCTCGACGAGGTCGGGAACCGTCACGCCCTGCAGGTCGAGCGTCTTGAGCGCCTTGCGCGTCGCCGCAAGGAGCCGTGACTTCACCCATGGCGGGAAGCCGCCGTCGATCACGGCGGCGGAGAAGTCGATGATCGAGGCGGCCGACACGACGGCCTGGGCGAGAGCGGCCGCCGAATCCTGAATCCAGATTTCGAGCGGTTCGCCGAAGTCGATCCAGTCGTCCGCCGAGTACCAGAGCGGCTTCGGATCGACGCCATGTTCGCGCAGAAGCTTCTCGAGTACGAAAACCGAGGCGATTTTCAGCAATTGCGTCGTCCTGCCGTCCTTGCCGGAAACCGGCAGCGGACCGACGGCACCGGCAGTGCCGGTGCGGCCGGAGAACAGGGCGGAATTGATGACGACGCCACCGCCAATGAACGAGCCGATATAGAAATAGACGAAGTCCGGATAATTGGCGCCGACGCCGAAAGCGAGTTCCGCACCGCAGGCGCTGGTGCCGTCGTTCTGCAGGAAGACCGGATATCGACTCCTGCCAGAGACCGCCGCAGTCAGGTCGAAATCGCGCCACTTGTCCATCGCTTCGCGCGGCGCGCCGACCTCCTCGGCCCAGTTCCAGAGTTCGAAGGGCGTGGCGATGCCAATGCCGGCAATGCGCTTGCGCTCATCCGGCTTGAGCTGCGCCTGCAGCTTCTCCGTACCGTCGATGATGAAGGCGACCAGGTCCGCGGGCAGCGGGTAGGCATGGATCTGGTGAAGATGCAGCCGAATCGATCCGACGAAATCCATCAGCACCAGATCGGTGCTGCGCCGGCCGATCTTGACGCCGAAGGAAAACACCGCATCGGGGTTGAGGCGCATTGGGATCGAGGGCTGGCCGACACGCCCGCGCACGGGATCGCCGCGGATGAGCAAGCCGTCCGCTTCGAGCGCCCGCATGATGACGGAGACGGTTTGCGCCGACAGCCCGGAACGGCGCGCGATCTCCGCCTTCGAAAGGCTGCCGTGGCGACGCACCAGCGACATGACCAGCCGCTCGTTATAGGCACGCACGCGCGTCTGGTTCGCCCCGCCGCTCGGGTCGATCACATCCGGCTGTAAGGCCCCCCCGAGGGGATCTCCTGTCACTGACATGCCACGGTCTCCTCCCGTCGGCAGCACGATCCTCAAATCGGGCAACTGAGAATCACGCGATCTTTTCAAGGCATTGAGGCTTCGCCAAACGGCACCCGCCCAAAACGCCTCCTTTTTCTTCATCTGCGCGTTTCGTGCTCGCCTCACCCGCGAGCTCGAGTCCGGCCAGCCCTTCGCAGCATGCCACATCCAGATAATAATTCAATTTGATTTATTTATTGACACTCCCGAGATTTGGTGTTTGAGTGATCGTCGGAAGCGCCGCTCGCGGAGGAGAAACTGCGATGGCGAAGCCCGGAGCCGGTGCGCCGGCATGTTCAAAACCTTGGGAGGGTTTTATGAAGAAAACTGTACTGTCTGCTGCCATGGGCGCGCTTGCTCTCGGCGTTGCCTTCGCCACGCCGTCTCAAGCGGCCGATGTTTCCGCCTGCCTTATCACCAAGACCGACACCAATCCCTTTTTCGTAAAGATGAAGGAAGGTGCGACCGCCAAGGCTCAGGAACTCGGCGTCACGCTCAAGTCCTATGCCGGCAAGATCGACGGTGATTCCGAAAGCCAGGTTGCCGCAATCGAGACCTGCATAGCCGATGGCGCCAAGGGTATCCTGCTTACCGCGTCCGACACCAAGGGCATCGTGCCGAGCGTGCAGAAGGCGCGCGACGCCGGTCTTCTGGTCATTGCGCTCGACACGCCGCTCGAGCCGATCGATGCCGCCGACGCCACCTTCGCGACCGATAACCTGCTTGCCGGCAAGCTGATCGGCCAGTGGGCGGCCGCAACGCTCGGCGATGCCGCCAAGGATGCTCGCGTCGCCTTCCTCGATCTGACGCCGGCGCAGCCCTCCGTCGACGTTCTGCGCGATCAGGGCTTCATGATCGGCTTCGGCATCGACCCCAAGGATCCGAACAAGATCGGCGACGAGGACGATCCGCGCATCGTCGGCCATGATGTCACCAACGGCAACGAAGAGGGCGGGCGTACCGCGATGGAGAACCTTCTGCAGAAGGACCCGACCATCAATGTCGTCCATACGATTAACGAGCCGGCTGCCGCTGGTGCCTATGAGGCGCTGAAGGCGGTCGGTCGCGAGAGCGACGTGCTGATCGTTTCCGTCGATGGTGGTTGCCCGGGTGTCAAGAACGTCGCCGAAGGCGTCATCGGCGCGACGTCGCAACAGTACCCGCTGATGATGGCGGCGCTGGGGATCGAGGCGATCAAGAAGTTTGCAGATACCGGCGAGAAGCCGGCCCCGACCGAAGGAAAGAACTTCTTTGACACCGGCGTTGCGCTCGTCACCGATAAGCCGGCCTCTGGCGTCGAGTCGATCGACACCAAGGAAGGCATGGAGAAATGCTGGGGTTGATCGCCCCTCGATTTCGGATCGAAGCATCTCAGAGAGGGGCGGCTGCCAGCCGCCCTTCGCGTAAGCACCAAGTCTTTGACAAGCCGTAAGACCTGGGCAACTTTTGTGGGGCGGGATGGAGGAACTTGCAAAGCGTTTCCGCTTGCGTCCCGCTCCGGCTTCTTCGGTCATGCCATCGAGATCGGCAAAGTTCCGAACCTCGCCGCGATGACCGGGGGCCGCGCATCCTGAAGCAATGCGACCCCCTTTGGGAGTGGGGTTCACGGGAGGAATCTCCATGAGCGAGCCAAACACAGCCGCACAGCCATCCCAGGAATTCGAAAAGGTCCTGGTTAACAGTTCGACGGAGGTGGCGTCCTTCGATACGCACGACAAGACGCCGCTCCAGAAGCTCCAGCACTTCCTTCATTCCAGCCCGGCCGCCGTGCCGCTGATCGTGCTGGTCCTGTCGCTGGCGGCGTTCGGCGCCATTCTCGGAGGCAAGTTCTTCTCCGCCTTCTCGATGACGCTGATCCTCCAGCAAGTAGCGATCGTCGGTATCGTCGGGGCGGCCCAGACGCTCGTCGTGCTGACGGCGGGCATCGACCTCTCAGTCGGCGCCATCATGGTGCTCTCGTCCGTCATCATGGGGCAGTTCACCTTCCGCTACGGACTGCCGCCGACGCTGTCGGTTCTCTGTGGCCTCGGCGTTGGCGCACTCTGCGGCTACATCAACGGCATGCTCGTCGCGCGCATGAAGCTGCCGCCTTTTATCGTCACGCTCGGCATGTGGCAGATCGTGCTCGCGTCCAACTTCCTCTACTCGGCCAACGAGACGATCCGTTCCCAGGATATCTCTGCCAACGCGCCGATCCTGCAGTTTTTCGGCCAGAACATTCGCATTGGCAATGCGGTCTTCACCTATGGCGTCATCGCCATGGTGCTTCTCGTCTCGCTGCTCTGGTACGTCCTCAATCGCACCGCCTGGGGCCGTTACGTCTATGCGGTCGGCGATGACCCGGAGGCGGCCAAGCTGGCCGGCGTCGACGTCAAGCGCATGCTCGTCACCGTCTACACGCTGTCGGGACTGATCTGCGCCCTTGCCGGCTGGACCCTCATTGGCCGCATCGGCTCAGTCTCGCCGACCGCAGGCCAGTTCGCCAACATCGAATCGATCACCGCTGTGGTGATCGGTGGCATCTCGCTCTTCGGCGGACGCGGCTCCATTCTCGGCATGCTCTTCGGCGCGCTGATCGTCGGCGTCTTCTCCCTTGGGCTTCGGCTGATGGGGACCGATCCGCAATGGACTTATCTGTTGATCGGCTTGCTGATCATCACCGCCGTTGCAATCGACCAGTGGATCAGAAAGGTAGCAGCGTGATGGCACAGGAACCCATTCTCACAGCCCGCGGTCTCGTCAAGCGCTACGGCCGAGTGACCGCTCTCGACCACGCCGATTTCGATCTCTACCCGGGTGAAATCCTGGCCGTGATCGGCGACAATGGCGCCGGCAAGTCCTCCATGATCAAAGCGATCTCCGGCGCGGTCACGCCGGACGAGGGCGAGATCCGCCTCGAAGGCAAGCCCGTCCATTTCCGCTCGCCGATGGACGCGCGGAATGCCGGCATCGAGACGGTCTACCAGAACCTTGCCCTGTCGCCGGCGCTCTCCATCGCCGACAACATGTTCCTCGGCCGCGAGATCCGCAAACCAGGAATCATGGGCAGTTGGTTCCGCTCGCTCGATCGGGCGGCGATGGAAAAACAGGCGCGCGCCAAACTCTCCGAGCTTGGCCTGATGACCATTCAGAACATCAACCAGGCGGTGGAGACGCTTTCGGGTGGCCAACGCCAGGGCGTCGCCGTCGCCCGTGCGGCCGCCTTCGGGTCGAAGGTCGTCATCATGGACGAGCCGACCGCCGCACTCGGTGTCAAGGAAAGCCGGCGCGTGCTGGAACTGATCCTCGACGTGCGCCGCCGCGGCCTGCCGATCGTCCTGATCTCGCACAACATGCCGCATGTCTTCGAAGTCGCGGATCGAATCCACATCCACCGCCTCGGCCGCCGCCTCTGCGTCATCAATCCGAAGGACTACACCATGTCGGATGCGGTCGCCTTCATGACCGGCGCAAAGGCACCTCCGGGCGAGGCGATCGCCGCATGAACCTCCAGTCCTTGACGGACGAAATCCTGAAACGGGCGGCGGATGCCGGCCGTTTCATTGTCGCCATTGCCGGCCCGCCCGGGGCCGGCAAGTCGACGCTTTCGGAGGCCCTGGCCGCTTCGATTGCCGATGCGGGCGAATGCGTCGCGGTGCTTCCGATGGACGGCTTCCACATGGACAATGCCGTCCTCAATGAGAAGGGGCTCATCGCCCGCAAGGGATCGCCCGAGACCTTCGACGTGCGGGCGTTCGTTTCGACGCTCGCCGCCGTGCGCGCCAATGACGGTGAAGTGCTGGTTCCGGTCTTCGATCGGTCCCGCGAACTGGCGATCGCTTCGGCGAGGGTCATCGCGCCGCAGACGAGGATCATTCTCGTGGAGGGCAATTACCTGCTGCTCGACGAGGCACCCTGGAACGGACTCGCCGGCGCCTTCGATTATTCGATCTTCATCGACCCGGGTATCGACGTGCTCGAACGGCGATTGCTCGAACGCTGGTACGACCACGGCTATGGCGACGAGCCGGCCCGCGAGAAGGCCTTCGGCAACGATATACCGAATGCCCGCCGCGTCATCGGCAGCCGCCGGCCGGTCGATCTCGTGATACGGGATTTCTGAGAGATGCCATTGTCTTCGGCGGAGCAATGATGATATCGAGGCGCCGGTTTCACCACATGAGCGACCGCCTTTGAAGCGCATCGGCCGGCGCTCTACTGCATGTCTCCTTTAATCGACGTCGATTAATGGACAAAGACATGCAGCAATTCAAAGAGCCACAGCGACCTTTGCGCGTCTAATAAGACGCGCGGCGCTGTAGCGCCGCACGCGCCGAACGGGCGCGAGCATCGGGAGAACGCTGACATGCAAGAGCTCGTAATCAGACGCCCGGACGATTGGCATCTTCATCTTCGCGACGGAGGCATGCTGCGCGGTGTCATTGCCGACACGAGCCGCCATTTCGCGCGCGCCATCATCATGCCCAATCTGGTGCCGCCGGTGGTCACGTCCGCCGATGCGGCCGCCTATCGCGAGCGCATCCTCGCCGCCGTACCTGCAGGAGATCGCTTCCAGCCGCTGATGACACTTTACCTCACCGAGACCACCGATCCGAACGACGTGGAAGCGGGCTTCAAGAGCGGTCTCGTCAAGGCGGTGAAGCTCTATCCGGCTGGTGCGACGACCAATTCGTCGAGCGGCGTGCGGGACATCGAAAAGGCGATGCCGGTGCTGGAGCGCATGGCCGAGATCGGTGCACCGCTCTGCGTCCATGGCGAGGTGACGACGGCGGATGTCGATATCTTCGACCGCGAGGCCGTGTTCATCGAGAAGGTGCTCGATCCGCTTCGCCGCCGCCTGCCGGACCTGAGGATCACCATGGAACACGTGACGACGAAGGACGGCATCGACTATATCATGACGTCGAAGGCCAATCTCGCCGGCTCGATCACCACCCATCACCTGATCATCAACCGCAACGCCATTCTCGTCGGCGGCATCAAGCCGCACTACTACTGCCTGCCGGTCGCCAAGCGCGAAACGCACAGGCTGGCGCTGAGGGCGGCGGCGACTTCCGCCGACAAGCGCTTCTTCCTCGGCACGGATTCCGCTCCGCACGGCGATCCCATGAAGGAGTGCGCCTGTGGCTGTGCCGGCATCTACACCTCGATCAACACCTTGAGCTGTCTGGCGCATGTCTTCGAGGAAGAGGGCGCACTCGACCGGCTGGAGGCCTTCACGTCGCTGAACGGCCCCGCCTGGTACGGCCTGCCTGCCAACGAGGAGAAGATCACGCTGCGCAAGCAGGAGGAACGGCTTCGCTACCCCGCCAAGATCGAGACGGAAGCGGGTCCCATCACAGTCTTCGATCCGATGTTCCCGCTCCACTGGGCCGTCGTCTGATCGGTTTTTTAGGGGATGACATCCGGTCAGCCCCGGAAGGAGAGGTCATGTTTTCAAATGCGTTCACCGACAAGGCGGTGATGGCCGAACTGCTCGCGAAGATGCTCTGGGAAATCAGGGCCGTACACTTCCGCGCGGACGAGCCCTACAAGCTTGCCTCCGGCATGGCGAGCCCCGTCTATATCGACTGCCGCAAACTGATCTCCTATCCGCGCATCCGCTCGGCGGTCATGGATTTCGCCGCCGCGACGGTCCTCGGCGAGGCCGGCTTCGAGCAGTTCGACCTGGTTGCGGGCGGCGAAACCGCCGGCATTCCCTTTGCGGCGATGCTCGCCGAGCGTCTCGGGCTTCCGATGATCTACGTGCGCAAGGCGCCGAAGGGGCATGGCCGCAACGCCCAGATCGAGGGCCACATGCCGGAGGGCGCGCGCGTGCTCGTGATCGAGGACCTGACCACCGCGGGCGGTTCGATGTTCAAGTTCATCGATGCGATCCGGGCGGCCGGCGGTATCGTCGAGCATGGCGTTGCCCTCTTCTACTACGACATTTTCCCGGAAGCGCGTGCCAACATGAAGTCCAAGGGCGTCGACCTGCATTACATCGCCACCTGGCGCAACGTGCTTGCGGTCGCCCGTAAGCAGGTGCTCTTCGACGAGAAGACGCTGAACGAAGTCGAGGCCTTCCTCGATGCGCCGCTCGACTGGTCGGCCCGCAATGGCGGCGTCAGCGCGCTTGCGGCCAATTGAAAGCCGCGCCCGCTCAATCAATTTGAATACCCATAGGGAGGGACAGTCATGATCGTTTGCTGCGGAGAGGCCTTGATCGATATGCTGCCGCGCGAGACGCCGTCCGGGGAAAGCGCCTTTGCGCCCTATGCGGGCGGCGCGATTTTCAACACGGCCATCGCGCTCGGGCGCCTTGGCATTCCGACCGGCTTCTTCACCGGCCTTTCCGATGACATGTTCGGCGACATACTGCGCGAGACGCTGAAAGCTGCGAATGTCGACTTCAGCCCCTCTGCCACCCTGCCGCTGCACACGACCCTCGCCTTCGTTAGGCTTGTCGATGGTCATGCGAGCTATGCCTTCTTCGACGAGAACACCGCCGGACGGATGATCACCATCGATCATCTTCCGGCGCTCGGCGATACCTGCGAGGCGTTGCATTTCGGCGCGATCAGCCTCATCCCCGAACCCTGCGGCTCGACCTACGAAGCACTGATGCGGCGGGAGCACGAAAAGCGAGTGATCTCCTTCGACCCCAATATTCGCCCGGGCTTCATCACGGACCGGCAGGCCCATCTTGCTCGCATGAACCGCATGGCGGCGATGTCCGACATCGTCAAGTTCTCCGACGAGGATCTCGCCTGGTTCGGCATGGAGGGAAGCCACGACGCACTTGCGGCCGAATGGCTGGCGCGCGGCCCGAAGCTGGTGCTGATCACCAAGGGGGCGGAGGGCGCGGTCGGCTATACGCGCGATCATAAGGTCGAAGTCGCAGGAGAGCGGGTGAGCGTAGTCGACACGGTCGGTGCCGGCGACACTTTCGACGCCGGCGTGCTGGCCTCGCTGAAGCTCAACAATCGACTGACGAAGCAATCCGTGGCGAGCCTCGACGAGGCAGCCGTTCGCGCCGCCCTGACGCTCGGCGCCAAGGCGGCGGCCGTCACGGTGTCGCGCGCCGGCGCAAATCCGCCCTGGCGGCACGAAATCGGACTTTGATTGCCGAACAGGAGAGCCAGACGAGGCGCCGATACCATCGGCGCCTCGAATCGTTTCCGATCAGCGCGCCGCCTGCAGGATTGCGGCAACGAGACCCGCGGTTGAAGAATCGTGGCCTTCGGCGCTCTCTTTGCCTTCGACCACCGGCAGCAGGCCGGTCGCGAGTTCCTTGCCGAGTTCGACACCCCACTGGTCGAAGGAGTTGATGTTGAAGAGCGCACCCTCGACGAAGACGCGATGTTCATAAAGCGCGATCAGTCGGCCGAGCGCGAAAGGATCGAGCTGGTCGTAGACGAAGGTGAGCGACGGCCGGTTACCGGTGAAGACGCGGTGCGGCGCGATCCGGTTGGCCTTGGCCTCGTCCATGCCTTTGGCGGTAAGCTGTGCCTTTGCTTCGGCAAGCGTGCGGCCCTTCATCAGCGCCTCCGATTGCGCCAGGCAGTTGGCGATCAGGAGTTCGTGCTGGTGGCGCAGTGTCTTTTCGTGCCCGTTCGCGGCGATCATGAATTCGGCGGGAATGATGTCCGTTCCCTGGTGGATAAGCTGGTAGAAGGCATGCTGCCCGTTGGTGCCCGGCTCTCCCCAGACGACCGGTCCGGTCGCGAATTCGACCGGCGTGCTGTCGAGCGTGACGGCCTTGCCGTTCGATTCCATATCGAGTTGCTGCAGATAGGCGGGGAAGCGCGAAAGGCGCTGGTCGTAAGGCAGGATCGCCCGTGACGGATAGCCAAGCACGGTGCGATGATAGAAGCCGATGAGGCCAAGCAGCATCGGGATGTTCTCGCGAACCGGTGCGCCGCGGAAATGCTCGTCGATCGCATGGCCGCCGTCGAGGAATCGGCCGAAATCCTTCTTGCCGATCGCAATCATCAGCGGCAGGCCGATGGCCGACCAGATCGAATAGCGGCCGCCGACCCAGTCCCAGAAACCGAAGACGCGGGACGCATCGATGCCGAAGGCGGAGACCTTGTCGAGCGCCGTCGAAACGGCCGCGAAATGATTGCCGACGGCCGCTTCGCCGAGCTTGTCGGCAATGAAGGCGCGGGCGGTTGCCGCGTTGGTCATGGTTTCGATGGTCGTAAACGTCTTGGAAGCGACAATGAAGAGCGAGGTTTCGGGGTCGAGCAGCTTCAGCGTATCGGCAATATGGGCACCGTCGACATTGGACACGAAATGCAGCCGCGGGCCGTCATGGAAAGGGGCAAGAGCCAGCGTCGCCATTACAGGACCGAGGTCTGAGCCACCGATGCCGATATTGACGACGTCGGTGATCTCCCTGCCCGTGGCGCCCTTCAGGCTGCCGGATCGCACGTCCTCGGCAAAGCCGCCCATTGCTTCTAGCACGGCATTGACGTCGGGCATGACATCCTTGCCGCCGACGAGGACCGGTCGGTTTCCTCGGTTTCTGAGCGCCGTGTGCAGCACGGCGCGTTCCTCGGTGATATTGATGATATCGCCGCGGAACATGGCGTCGCGCTTTTCCTCGACCCCGGCTGCCTTCGCCAGCGCTTCGAGCCCTTCCAGGACCCGGTCGTTCACCGCACATTTCGAATAGTCGAAGAGGAGATCGTCTAGCCTCGTGCTGAAGCGGGAAAAGCGGTTCGGATCGGCCGCGAAGGCGGCGCGGATATCGGTTGCATCGGTCTCGCGTGCACTGGCTTTCAGGCTTTCGACAAGCGCTTTCATCGCAGGGCTCCTTGCATCGGAATTGGCTGCGATAGCTAGTCGGTTTAACCGCGGCAAATCAAGGGCGAGTGTGCGCTGCAGCGAAAAAAGGTCGCCTGCCGACGGCCTTCAACGCGATCGGTGCTCCGTTGGTTCTGGCTAACCGCGCAGGTCCTTGCGCAGGATCTTGCCGACATTCGATTTCGGCAGTTCGGGGCGGAACTCGACGAATTTCGGGCGCTTGTAATTGGTGAGGTTGTCGGAGCAGTGGCGCTTGACGTCCTCTTCCGTGAGGTCCTGGTCCTTACGCACGACGAAGAGCTTGACGGCTTCGCCCGAATGCGGGTCGGCAACGCCGATGGCGGCGCATTCCAGAACGCCCGGATGAGTGGCCACGACCTCCTCGATCTCGTTGGGAAAGACGTTGAAGCCGGAAACGAGAATCATGTCCTTCTTGCGGTCGACGATCTTCACGAGCCCGGCGGCATTCATGAAACCGACATCGCCGGTGCGAAAGAAGCCGTCCGGCGAGATCGCCCTTGCCGTTTCGTCGGGGCGCTGCCAGTAGCCGGCCATCACCTGGGGACCGCGGATGCAGATTTCGCCGATCTCGCCGACCGGCAATGCCTGACCGTCGTCGCCGCGAATTTCCACTTCGGTGGAGGGAAGCGGCATTCCGATGGTGCCGGTAAACTCGTCCGTATCGAGCCGGTTGGCGGTGGCAACCGGTGAGGTTTCCGACAGCCCGTAGCCCTCATGGATCGGGCAGCCGGTCATCTGAAGCCAGCGTTCCGCTACGGGCCTCTGCACCGCCATGCCGCCGCCGAAGGTCAGGATGAGCGAGGAGAAGTCGAGCTTCTGGAACTCGGGATTGTTCATCAGCGCATTGAACAGCGTATTGAGACCTGGGAAGATGTTCGTCCGGTATTTGCCAAGTTCCTTGACGAAGGCCGGAATGTCGCGCGGATTGGGGATCAGGATGTTGTTGCCGCCGAGCGCCAATCCCATCAGCGAATTCACCGTCAGCGCGAAGATGTGATAGAGCGGCAGCGCGCACATGAAAGTCAGGCTTTCCGGTCGCGGCTTGCGCAGGAAGGCCGTGTTCAGCCAGATGTCCATCTGCGCCATGTTGGCGAGAAGATTGGCATGGGTGAGAGTGGCGCCCTTGGAAATGCCGGTCGTGCCGCCGGTATATTGCAGGAATGCGACGTCCCCGGACGTGACATTGGGGTTCCTGAGCGTGAGTGTCGCGCCTTTGGCAAGGACCGTCCTGAAGGAGAGATGCCCAGGAATCGACCAGGCGGGCACGAGCTTCTTCACCCGGCGCACGACAAGGTTGACCAGCAGGCCCTTCATGCCGAGCATATCCCCCATGCTGGCGACGACCACATGCTTGACCGCGGTGCGGGCGACCACCTGCTCGACCGTGTGAGCGAAGTTTTCCAGAACGAAAATCGCCTTGGCGCCGGCATCGACAAGCTGATGCTCGAGCTCGCGGGGCGTATAGAGCGGATTGACGTTCACCACCGTGTAGCCGGCCCGCAGGATACCGTAGACGATCACCGGATTCTGCAGAATGTTCGGCAGCATGACCGCGACCCTATCGCCCTTTGCGAGACCCAGCGACTGAAGCCAGGCACCGATCCTGCCGGAATGGGCGTTCAGATCGGCGAAGGTCAGGGATTTGCCCATGCAGGTGAAGGCAGGGCGCCAGGAATATTGCGCAACGGCGTGATCGAAGAATGCGCCGATGGACTGATAGTTAAGTGGCCCGATATGGCCGGGCACGCCCGGCGGATAGGAATTGAGCCAGATCTTTTCCCCGCTGGACCCTGCCTGCTGCATGCTAGCTTCCGCCATGCCCTCTCTCCCTCTGGTCGCCAACGAACGGCTGTGCTCACGGCGGAGAAAAACCCTCCAGATCTTCCTCTCCGACGAAGATGCTGCTTTTGCTGCGCATCTTCAAGCAGTATTCCCGCTTATATGACCTTGACGTAAACGTCAATAAACACAAATAGCGAAGGGACGTCATCCCGCCTAAATCTGCCTGTCATGTGCTTCCGCTACAGGAGGCGGAACGCGACGGAGCGCCGACAGTGAAGTGATCACGATGAAAGCGAATTGAATCGGCCTTCGATCAGCACGATGTATTGCAGGCATTCCTTAACCGAAACCGAGAAGCATACGACGTCTTGCCGGATGGCCGGCAGCGGAAGCGAATGAACGCCGCCGGTGGGAGATGGGCTGGCAAGGCCATGGGTTTGCTGTAATGTTGCTAAAAGACGGAGGAATGCAGGTGCAGTTGGGCAATCGCGAGCGAGACAATCCCCCGGCGGAGCCACGGCTCTTCGGGCAGCCGGCCCATTCACGCTCCGCCCTGGTCCTGCCAATCTCGGCGGCGCGCTGGCTGCTCGTGCTGGTGCTGCTCGCCGGCGTTTATTTCTTCCACGGCTTCGTGGTGCCGGTGCTTGCTGCCGTCGTCATCGGCTTTGCCAGCTGGCCGATCTACCGCCATCTGCTGCAGGCGGTAAACGGCAACCGCACGCTCGCCGCGACCATCGCCATCGTCCTGGTGGTCGCCTTCATCGTCGTGCCGATTTCGATCGCTGCGATCTATGCGGTGCAGGAGGTTCGCGACTGGCTCGTCTGGGCGGTGGCGACCAATGCGAACGGGGCACCGGTACCCGATTGGCTGGCAACCATACCCATGGCGGGCGACTGGCTCGGTGCGCAATGGGTGAAATATGTCGGCCATCCGGGGGCGCTCGGCGAGCTGGTGCAGCTCGTCAGCGGCTCGAATATCGGCAACATCTATCGCGGCGTGCTCGTCATCGGCGCCTCCGCCTTTCATGCCTTCCTGACACTGCTCTTCATGCTGATCACGCTGTTCTTCGTCTATCGTGACGGACAATCGTTTTCGCGGCAGCTCGACCGTCTCGGCGAACAGATCTTTCCGATGCGCTGGGAACGACTGTCTCGTGTGGTGCCACTCACCATCAGCTCCACCGTGACCGGCATGGGCATCATCGCGATCGGCGAAGGCATTGTTCTCGGCGTCGCCTATTGGCTGGCCGGCATGCCTTCGCCGGTGACGCTCGGCATCATTACCGGCATCATGGCCCTCGTCCCGGGCGGTGCGCCGCTGTGCTTCACGCTGGTGTCGGCCTATCTGATCGCCAGCGGATCACCCATCCACGGTGTCGCCCTGTTCGTGTGGGGCACGACGGAGCTCTTCATCGTCGACAAGACGCTGCGTCCGAGACTTGTCGGCGGCCCGATCAAGCTGCCCTTCCTGCCGACGTTCTTCGGCCTCGTCGGCGGCGTCAAGACCATGGGCTTCCTCGGCCTTTTCGTCGGCCCCGTCCTCATGGCACTGCTTGTCGCCATCTGGCGTGAGTGGATGCGCGAAGTGACGGCCGACGCGTCTAACCAGGCGGAGGAACCGGTAAAGCGGCTGGATCTCTCCGCCAAGTAAAGTCGGTGTGAGAGGTCGCCGACAGCGCCGTGCGTCTGGAACGCAGGTGTTGCAATGCCCCGCGGGCCCATATGGTCTTTTTCGCCAAGTTGTTTTAAGACTTGCTGCAATCGTAAAATTTGCACATTCGGTCTTGCGCGAAGATGAATGAGGTTTCCGAGGCGGGCGAAAAGCCGAGTGCCGATCGCCGCCCGATTGCGGCGCGCCAGAGCGGTTTCGCGCGATGGCTGACGGCCCTCCTTCTCAAGACACCCATCACGCCGAACCAGATTTCGGTCCTCAGCATCGCCTTTGCGGCAATCGGGGCTGCTGCCATCCTCTTTGCGCCGCGTTGGCCGCTGCTTTATCTGATCGCCGTCCTCTGCACGCAGTTGCGTCTTCTCTGCAATTTGCTCGACGGGATGGTGGCCGTCGAGGGCGGGCGCGGTTCCGCCGTCGGCGCGCTCTATAACGAGTTTCCGGACCGAGTCGCCGACAGCGTGCTCATCGTTGCGCTCGGCTATGCTGCAGAAGCGGGTTGGCTCGGCTGGGCGGGTGCGCTCGCGGCGGCGCTCACAGCCTATGTGCGCGTCTTCGGGGGCTCGCTCGGCCAGGCGCAGGATTTCCGCGGGCCCATGGCGAAACAGCACCGTATGGCGCTCATAAGTCTTGCCTGCGTGCTGGCGCTATTTGAAGCGGCATTGACGACCGAGCGCCTCGTGCTCTACGGCGCCGCCTGGATCATCCTCGTGGGGTCGTTTCTCACCTGCCTGACCCGCACTAGAGCCATCGTCTCGCGCATCCCTGGAGCAACCAGCCCGTGATCGAGACCCTGCTGATCGCCCTCACACGCTTTCTCGTCGGCGGTCAGGCGCGATGGACGGGCGCTGGGCCGGAACCGCGCCAGCGCATCTATTTCGCCAATCACGCCAGCCACCTGGATACGCTGCTCATCTGGTCGGCGCTGCCGCGACCGTTGCGTGCGTCCACGCATCCGATCGCCGCCGCTGACTATTGGGGCAGCGGCAACATCCGGCGCCACATTGCGCTTAAGGTGCTGAATGCCGTACTTGTGGAACGCTCCGCCAAGGGACCGCCGGGGGCGGCGTTGGCGCCTTTGCGCGGTGTCCTGTCGGAGGGAGGCTCTCTCATTCTCTTTCCCGAGGGCACCCGCGGCAGCGAGCGCCTTCCGGGCCCCTTCAAAAGCGGTCTCTATTGGCTGGCGCAGGATTTCCCGGATGCCGAGCTGATCCCGACCTATCTCGACAATCCCTCGCGCGCCTTTCCCAAGGGAGCTTTCTTGCCCGTTCCGATCAGTTGCACGGTTCGTTTCGGCGCGCCGCTCGCCCGCCGCCAGGGCGAAGAGAAGGATGAATTTCTAGAGCGCGCCCGGCAGGCCGTGAGCGCACTTGCGTCGGACGCGATCGCGTGAGGCCGCCATGTCTTTGATGGACAAGCTTTTCATCCTCTTCGGCGGTATTTGCGGGCTACTCGCCATAGCCTCGATGATCGGCTTGGCGCTGTCGCGCAGCACCACGTCCGAAACCGGCCGGGCGACCGTCGACAATCTCAATGCCCGCATCGGGGCTTGGTGGGTGATGGTCGCGATCTTCGCCGTGAGCTTCGGCCTCGGCCGGGGAGCGACCGTGCTTCTCTTCGCGCTTACGTCATTCTATACGCTGCGGGAGTTCGTATCGCTGACGCCGACGCGTGCGGCCGATCATCTGCCCCTGGTCGGCGCCTTCTACCTGCTGCTGCCGCTTCAGTACTGGCTGGTCTGGATCGACTGGTATGCGCTGTTCACGATCCTGATCCCGGTCTACGGTTTCCTGCTCCTTCCGAGCCTTGCGGCGTTGCGGGGCGATACCGGGCAATTTCTGCTGCGCGTCTCGCGCATTCAATGGGGGCTCATGCTGACGGTCTTTTGCATCAGCCACGCGCCCGCCCTGATCACGCTCGATATTGCCGGCTACGAGGGCCAGGAGTTCCTGTTGCTCTTCTTCCTGATCACCGTCGCGCAGTTCAGCGACGTGATGCAATATGTCTTCGGCAAGCTGATGGGGTGGACAAAAGTTGCGCCCGCGGTGAGCCCGTCAAAAACCGTAGAGGGCCTCGTCGGCGGCGGGCTCTCTGCCGTACTGGCGGGAGCCGGACTCTGGTGGATCACGCCTTTCACGCCGCTCGAGGCAGCGGCCATGGCGCTGGCGATTGTCGCCATGGGTTTCCTCGGCGGGCTGGCGCTCTCCGCCGTCAAACGCTCCATGGGTGTGAAGGATTGGGGCACGATGATCAGCGGTCATGGCGGGGTACTGGATCGCATGGATTCGCTGAGTTTCGCCGCACCCGTCTTCTTCCACCTGACGCGGTATTTCTATACATGACTCACTCGCTGGAGCAGCCAGTCCTGTGAGCCGTAACCTTGCGTCACGACCTATACGGCGATGTGCTTGAAAAGAATGGTGCCGCTTACGTGACTCGAACACGTGACCCCATCATTACGAATGATGTGCTCTACCGACTGAGCTAAAGCGGCCCTTGAGGCGGTTCCGCAGATGGCCGCGGAACGGATGTGAGGCGCTGATAAACGCAAAGCGGCAAGAATTCAAGCCATCAGTTTCGAGAACCTGAAAATTCCTTGGAGGCGCGCCGCTCCCCTTGGGGCGAAAGCCCGAGGCGGGCGCGGGCGGCGTCGTATTCGCGCTTCAGCCGATCGACCATTTGGGCGACTGGACCGATCTCACGGACCGCTCCGATTCCCTGGCCGCAGCCCCAGATATCCTTCCACGCCTTGGCGCCGTCGGCGGCATTGCCGAAGTCCATCTTGGACGGGTCTGCCTCCGGCAGGTTGTCCGGGTCCATGCCCGCGGCGCGGATCGAGGCCTTGAGATAATTGCCGTGGATGCCGGTAAAATAGTTGGAATAGACGATGTCGGCGGCGGCGCTGTCGACGATCATCTGCTTGTAGGCGTCGCTGGCTCGGGCCTCTTCGGTGGCGATGAAGGGCGAGCCGATATAGGCCATGTCGGCGCCCATCGCCTCGGCAGCGAGGATTGCGCCGCCGGTGGCTATCGCGCCGGAGAGGAGCAGGGGCCCGTCGAACCAGGCGCGGATTTCCTGTACGAGTGCGAAGGGCGAGAGCGTGCCGGCATGGCCGCCGGCGCCGGCGGCGACCGCGATCAGTCCGTCGGCGCCCTTGCGGATCGCGGAGTTCGCATGGCGGTTGTTGATGACGTCATGCAGCACGATCCCGCCATAGGAATGGATCGCATCGTTCACCTCCGGCACCGCGCCGAGCGAGGAGATGACGACAGGCACCTTGTATTTGACGCAAAGCATCAGGTCGTGCTCGAGGCGGGCGTTCGACTTGTGGACGATCTGGTTCACGGCGAAAGGGGCGGCCGGACGGTCCGGGTTCTTGGCATCGTGCTCGGCGAGCGATTCGGTGATCTCGGCCAGCCAATCTTCGAGCTGCGCCTGCGGGCGCGCGTTCAGGGCCGGGAAGGCGCCGATGACGCCCGCCTTGCATTGGGCAATCGTCAGCTTCGGATGCGAGACGATGAAGAGCGGTGCTGCGACAACGGGCAGTCTCGTCGTTCCGGAAAGGATTGGCGGCAACGGCATCAGGCACCTCTATAAATTGACGTTCGCGTAAACGTCAAAACAGATAGCAGCAAGCGGCGTGCTTTGCTAGGCCCGAGCTCGACGGCAATCGTCTCCCCGAGCGTTATCGGTAGAAGGGAATATCCGCACGTGTCAGCTTTTTCCCGTGCGAGGCAGAGGAAGACGCAGCTGGACTTGCAGTTTGCGAAAGCAGCGGTTACCCAATCCTTAATGAAACCAATGGCGCCGGGAAAGAGACCGGTGATCGTTGGCCCGAGGTCGATGCGCAGAAGGAGCTGACGTGAGCGGACTTGAGACTGCCATCAGGAATGCGCTGGAGCGTTCGGACCGGAGCAATGCGGAGACCCGCGCGCGCATCTATCAGTCGGCACGCCAGGCGCTGGAAAACGGCCTGCAGAAGCAGCAGATCGAGGATCCGGAGATCATCGCCAAACAGCGCCATCGGCTTGAAGCGATCATCCATGCAATCGAGACGGAGGAGCGTGCCGCCCTGAAGGCGCGCACGACGGCACCGCCCGTCGTCAGTTTTGGAGAAGGACGGCCGGGACAGGTGAAGGCAGGCGGCGGTGCCGCCGGCGTCGAGCCGCCGACGCGTCGCGAGCCGGCGTTCGAGGGTGCCCGGCCGGCTGCGCAGGCCGATGCGGGGCTGCAGGCGCTGCGAGCGGACCGGGACGGGCCCATGGTTTCCACGCGCCCGGCCGCCGAGGAGACGAGGCAGGCCGCCGGTGCCCACTCCACTCCCGCGGCGTCCGACCTCGGCGTCACGGACAAGCGTCCGCGCAAGCGCCGGCGCGGACGCTTGCTATCCTTTCTCATGGTTTTCACGACGCTCGCCGCCGCGGCAGGTGCCGCTGTCTGGTGGGTTCAGACAAACGACCTTCTGAGGCCGCCCGCCGATACCAATGTCGCCAACCCGCCTCCGAGCGTCGAGACGGAGGACTTCAGCGGTGCGGCCCTGCCGACGCTTGGCGAGCAGGAGGGTTTCTCTTCCGATTGGATCGAGATATTCACGGCTGCAGAAGCCGCAGCAGTCAGGCCGGCTGCGCGCGCCAGGGCCGAACCAGTGGACGACGGCGGCGGCGCCCGCGTCCGCCTCACTTCGATGACCGTGACGGAAGACGGCGATGTGGCCATCGAAATTCCGGCGGATGTTTTGTCCGAACTCTCGGGCAAATCGTCTACTCTGGCCCTGAGCGTCAAGGCGTTGCCCGGCAAGGCGACGGAATTCGCCGTCGAGTGCGATTTCTCCACTCTGGGCGCCTGTGGCCGCCATCGGTTCACCGTTCACGACGAAAGGCTGGACATGCTGTTCAAGGTGTCCTTCGACCGGAGCCTCGCGCCGAACAGCCCCGGAAGGCTGCTGATTAACAGCGACGTCAGCGGCGGCGGCAACAGCCTCGAGGTCTACGCGATCCGCGTGCTGCCCGGACAGTGACAGGTGACCGCAGTCTCGCTGATCGAGTTCGAACCAAGCGCTGCGCGTCTGATCGGAGCATTCTGCAGTCAGGTGGAATCACCTGACGTCGCACAAATGCGGCAAAAACAAGCGGGTAGAGCGGCAGCGCGAACGTATGTGAGCGCGCGCCGCTCTAGCGCATCGGCCCGAAAATCGTACCCGATTTTCGGAAAGCTCGATGCTCAGATTCAAAGAGTTACAGCGACCTTTGCGCGTCCGAAACGACGTGCGGCGCTGTAAAGCCGCGCGCGGCCGCGGCCCCTGCGCCGTGCCGTGTATCACTTCAGGAAGCCCGGGCCGAAACCGAGGACCTTGTCGTCCACATCGCCTATCGCGGCCTTGTCCTTGCCGTCGTAATCGAGCGCCGAGAGCATGTGGCGGATCAGGTTGATCCGCGCACGGCGCTTGTCGTTGCCGCGGATCACGGTCCAGGGCGCGTGGCCCGTATGGGTATCCTTCAGCATCCGGTCGCGCTTCTCCGTGTAGTCGTCCCATTTTTGCAGGGCGGCGATGTCCATCGGTGACAGCTTCCAGATCTTCAGCGGATCGTGCCGGCGATCGTGGAAACGCTTCAATTGCATCTCGCGGCCGATATTGAGCCAGAACTTGAAGAGATGGATGCCGTCCTCGGTGATCATCTTCTCGAAACGCGGGACCTGCTTCAGGAAATGCTCGTACTGCTCCGACGTGCAGAAACCCATGACCGGCTCCACGCCGGCACGGTTGTACCAGGAGCGGTCGAAGAGAACCATTTCGCCCGCCGTCGGGAGCGTCGCGACGTAGCGCTGGAAGTACCACTGCCCACGCTCGGTCTCCGTGGGCTTCGTCAACGCGACGATTCGCGCCGAGCGCGGGTTCATATAGGCCATCGTGGCGTGAATGGCGCCGCCCTTGCCGGCGGCGTCACGTCCCTCGAATACGGCCATCACGCGCTTGCCGGTCGCCTGCAGCCAGAACTGCACCTTGACGAGCTCGATTTGCAGCTTCTTCAGCGTCTCCTCGTATTCCTCCTCCTCGAGCTTCTTCCGATAGGGATAGTCGTCCGAGGCGAAGGCTTCATCGTCGATCCATTTCGGCAGTTCCGGATCGTCGATGTCGAAAATCCGGGTCTTGCCGCCGATCTGGAGCTCGACCGACCGGCTTCCCGGCTCGGCCGCGTTCGTTGCCTGTTCAAGTGACATTTGACGGTCTCCCGCTGCCATCGGATTTCGCCGAGGAGGCCACAATCACGTTGCGGATTCAAGCATGACGTGAAAATCATGTCATGAAACGCCGCTATCTCTCTGCCTTTACCGGCGAATCGTCGCAGTTCTGGGAGGCGGCAAAGTGAGCGATGAGGGAATCGTGTTGGATAGCGCGAAGGAGCTCTGGCGGACCCTGCTGCCGAAGCTGAAGGCGGAACGCCCAATTCTCGGCCTTTCAGTGGTGCTGGCCCTGCTTGCGGCGCTTGCTGGCGTCCATGTCCTGGTCATTCTGCCGTTCTGGATTGTGTTCGTGGCGGTCATTCTCAACCGAAGCGAGCCGACGGAGCAGCCGTCGGCTCCTGCCGTGGCGGCTGCCGCCGAGGGCGGGAGCGATCCGCTGGTTCCGGTGTTGAACGCGCTCGATATGCCGGTGCTCGTCATCGCGGCGGACGAAACCGTCCTCTTCCAGAACAATGCCGCCGAGAAGACCTTTGGCAGGATCCCTCCCGATAGCTATCTTGCCGCCCGCGTGCGCTCCCCCGACATCCTAGACATGGTGCGCGAGACCATCGCCACGGGCCAGGTCAATCAGATCGAGCATGCGGAGCGGCTGCCCTCGGACGCCGTTTATGTCGTGCGGGTAGCGCCCGCCGATATCGGCGGTGGCGATTTCGGCCGGCGCGTTTTCCTGCTCACTTACCGCGATATCTCCCAGGCCCGGCGCATCGATCGGATGCGGTCGGACTTCGTTGCAAATGCCAGCCACGAGCTGCGAACGCCGCTCGCATCCCTGCGCGGCTTCATCGAAACGCTGCAGGGGCCGGCCCGCAACGACCTGAAGGCACAGGAGAAATTTTTCGGTATCATGCATGAGCAGGTCACGCGAATGAGCCGCCTCGTCGACGATCTCCTGTCCCTGTCGCGGCTCGAACTGAGGTCGCATATTGCACCGGACGAACCCGTCGACCTCGTTCCACTGCTCGGCCATGTCCGTGACGGCTTGGCGCCACTGGCCCGCGATCTCGATGTGACGATTTCGCTCGAGGCGCCCGAGACCCCGGTCGTCGTCAAGGGCGATCGCGACGAACTGATCGAGGTCTTCGAAAACCTGATCGAGAACGCCTGCAAGTACGGGCAGGAGGGCCAGAAGGTCGACGTGCGCCTGACCGGGGGCGGGGATGGGCAGGCGGAGGTGGTGGTCACGGACTACGGACCGGGCATCCCAGCCGAGCATGTGCCGCGCATTACCGAGCGCTTTTATCGGGTTAACGTGGAGGCGAGTCGTTCGAAGAAAGGGACCGGGCTTGGCCTGGCGATCGTCAAACACATTCTTACCCGTCATCGAGCCCGCCTGCTCATTCATTCCGAGATTGGCAAAGGCACGGTCTTTACGGTCCGCTTCTGACACAAAAATCCGGCGGGAAGCGGAGATATCTATAATTGCAAAGTATTTTCAATAACTTGGCCTGTCACAAATGTTTCACGAAATTGACATAAAAGATGTGGCCATCGGCAGCTAACTAGGGGCCGCCGACGACACGGCGAGAAGAGCGCTGGGAACTGAAGGCGCACCAACACGAGCCCACTCCGGGAGAACATCTATGAAAACTCTTAAATTCACTGTGGCGGCGCTGGCTGCCTCCGCCGTCTTCGCGGGCGTAGCAGCGGCTCGCGACCAGATCCAGATCGCTGGCTCCTCCACCGTTCTTCCCTACGCTTCCATCGTGGCCGAAGCCTTCGGCGAAAACACCGACTTCCCGACCCCGGTCGTCGAGTCCGGTGGTTCGGGCGCGGGCCGCAAGAAGCTCTGTGAAGGCGTGGGCGAAAACACCATCGACATCGCGAATTCCTCCTCGCGCATCAAGCAGTCGGACATCGACAACTGCGCTGCTAACGGCGTGAAGGAAATCCAGGAAGTCCGCATCGGCTACGACGGCATCGTCTTTGCCTCGGACATCAATGGTCCGGAATATGCCTTCACCCCGGCCGATTGGCACTCCGCTCTGGCCGCCAAGGTCGTGAAGGACGGTCAGCTCGTCGACAACCCGTACAAGGCCTGGAACGAAATCCGCGCCGAGCTGCCGGCTCAGCCGATCCTCGCGTTCATCCCGGGCACGAAGCACGGCACCCGCGAAGTCTTCGACGAGAAGGTCATCGTCGCAGGTTGCGAGGAGAACGGCACGCTCGAAGCGCTGAAGGCGGCCAACAGCGGCGACGAGAAGGCAGCTGAAAAGGGCTGCATGGCTCTGCGCACCGATGGCGTTTCGGTCGACATCGACGGCGACTACACCGAGACGCTCGCTCGCGTCGACGCCAACAAGAACGGCATCGGCGTTTTCGGTTTGTCCTTCTACCAGAACAACACCGACAAGCTGCGTGTCGCCACCATGGGCGGCGTGACGCCGTCCGTAGAGACGATCGCTTCCGGCGAGTATCCGGTTTCCCGTCCGCTGTACTTCTACGTGAAGAACGCTCACCTGGACGTCATCCCGGGCCTGCAGGAATATGTCGAGTTCTTCGTATCGGACGAAATGGCTGGTCCGGAGGGCCCGCTGTCTGCCTACGGCCTGGTCTCCGATCCGGAACTTGCCAAGACGCAGGAAGCAGTCAAGGCGCGCACGCCGATGGGCCCGCTGAACTAAAACTTGAAAATGCCTGGCGGCGCAATGATTGCGTCGCCAGTCTTCAACCTTGTCAAAGGATGCGGGCAGGATGAGTGTGAGCATCATTATCCTTGTCGTGCTGGCGCTTTCAGCACTCGGCTATTTCCTCGGCAGGCGGCGCGCCCTGTCTCTTGCGGCCGAGAGCGGCAGAAAACTTCACTCCCTTCCCGGCTATTACGGTCAGACCGTCGCCCTGTTCGTCGCGGTTCCGGCCTTTCTGCTCATGATCGCCTGGCTGTTCGTCCAGCCAATGGTTATCGACGCACGCGTCGACGGCATGATCCCGGACAGTGTCATCCCCGAAGGTGGCGCGCGAAGCCTGGTCATTTCGGACGTGCGCCGCATCGCCGGCGGTCTTGATGCGGTGCTGGCCAGGAACTCTCTGGATGAAGGCGCGCTCACCGATGGCAGAGTCGACTTCTCCACCGTCCGCGGCCGCCTCGCCGAAGTCGGCATTGCGCTCGGGAACGACGTGCCGACCGAAGTCTTCGAAGCTGCAAAAGCTTATCGCCAAGGCGCCAAGATCGGCACGTTGGCCATGACTCTCGCTGTCCTCGTCCTCTCCGTCGGGCTTGGAGCTTGGTCCTTCACGCGCATCCGCCCCGACATGCGCGCCCGCAATATCAGCGAGGCATTTATCAAATCCCTGTTGATCGGATCCTCGACGATCGCCATCCTGACCACCGTAGGCATCGTCGCGTCGCTGGTCTTCGAGAGCATCAACTTCTTCCGGATGTATCCGGCATCCGAGTTCTTCTTCTCCACCGTTTGGAACCCGCAGTTTCGCGGCGGTTCGGAGCTTGGCATCCTGCCGCTGCTCTGGGGCACGCTCTACGTATCGTTTGTGGCCCTCCTCGTGGCCGTCCCGATCGGTCTTTTGATTGCAATCTACCTTTCCGAATATGCGAGCAAGTCGCTGCGGAGCGTTGCCAAGCCGGCGATCGAGGTTCTCGCCGGCATTCCGACGATCGTCTATGGTCTCTTCGCCCTGATCACCGTCGGTCCTTTCCTGCGCGACTGGTTTGCCCAGCCGCTTGGCCTCGGCAACTCGTCCTCTTCGGTGCTGACTGCCGGTCTCGTGATGGGCATCATGATCATCCCATTCGTCAGTTCGCTTTCCGACGACATCATGAACGCGGTGCCGCAATCGCTGCGCGACGGGTCCTATGGCCTTGGCGCGACGCAATCCGAGACGATCAAGAAGGTGATCCTGCCGGCAGCCCTGCCGGGCATTGTCGGCGCCATCCTGCTGGCGGCAAGCCGCGCGATCGGCGAGACGATGATCGTGGTCCTTGGCGCGGGCGCGGCCGCGAAACTTGATCTCAATCCCTTCGAGGCGATGACGACCGTGACGGTCAAGATTGTCAGCCAGCTGACCGGCGACACCGAATTCGCAAGTCCCGAGACGCTGGTCGCTTTCGCCCTCGGTCTCACCCTCTTTGTCTTCACGCTCGGGCTGAACGTGCTGGCCCTCTACATCGTTCGCAAATACCGGGAGCAGTACGAATGATCGACATATCCGTGCCAGCCGATCGCGAAACAGTCTCGCCGTCGAAATCTATCCTGACCGTAGATGCGCGGACCCGCCAACGCCATGCGGCGGAAGCCCGGTTTCGCCTGATGGGCAAGATCGCTGTGGCCATCAGTGTGCTCGCCCTGGTCGGCCTTTTGACGTCCATTCTCTCCAACGGGCTGTCATCCTTCCGGCAGACCTACATAACACTGAACGTCTACCTCGATCCGGCCAAGCTGGACAAGCAGGGCAATCGCGCTCCCGAGGCTATCGCAAAGGTCACCACTTTTTCTTACGCGCCCCTGATACAGAAGGCGCTGACCGATGCCATGGCTGCAAAGGGCATTGCCATCGAGGGATTGAACGCCAAAAGCGCGTTCGAGCTGATTTCCAAGGAAGCCCCGGCCCACCTGCGCCGTTACGTGATTTCCGATCCGTCGGTCATCGGCGAAACGGTTTCCTTCGACCTCCTCGCCTCTGGTCGTATCGACGGGTACTACAAGGACCGCGTGACGATGGAGAGCGCTGAGCTCGACCGCAACATCTCCCCGGAGCAACTGATGCTTGCGGACGCGTTGAGGCAAGCCGGGATTCTGACGACAAAATTCAACTGGGATTTCTTCACGGCACCTGACTCGTCCGACACCCGTCCGGAAGCGTCCGGTCTGGGCGTCGCCATTCTCGGCTCGGCTTACATGATGCTGATCGTGCTGGTATTGTCGCTGCCACTCGGCGTGGCCGCTTCGATTTATCTCGAGGAATTTGCACCGCAGAACCGCTTTACCGACCTCATCGAGGTCAATATCGCGAACCTCGCAGCCGTCCCCTCGATCGTATTCGGTATCCTGGGTCTGGCCGTGTTCATCAACTTTGTGGGGCTGCCTCAATCGGCTCCGATCGTTGGCGGGCTCGTCTTGACCCTGATGACCCTGCCGACGATCATCATCGCCACCCGCGCCGCGCTGAAGGCCGTGCCGCCCTCGATCCGCGACGCGGCACTCGGCGTCGGCGCATCGAAGATGCAGTCGATATTCCACCACGTGCTGCCGCTCGCCATGCCGGGAATCCTGACCGGTACCATTATCGGTCTCGCCCAGGCCCTCGGCGAAACGGCACCGCTGCTGCTGATCGGCATGGTCGCCTTCGTTCGCGAATATCCCGCTGGACCGCCGGAAGGCTTTTTTGACCCGGCTTCCGCCTTGCCGGTTCAGGTTTATAACTGGACACAGCGCGGTGACCCCGCCTTCGTGGAGCGTGCTTCGGGTGCAATCATCGTGCTGCTGGTATTCCTGGTCGCAATGAATTTGATTGCAATCATTCTTCGCCGCCGCTTCGAGCGCCGTTGGTAGAAAAGGAGCGCAATGATGAACAATATGTCCGCTACGACAACGACGATGACGATGAAGGCCGCCGCCATGAACCAATCGAAAGTTTCCGCCCGCGGTGTGCAGGTCTATTATGGCGACAAACACGCCATCAAGGATGTCGCCATCGAGATCCATCCCCGCTCCGTAACCGCCTTCATCGGCCCGTCCGGTTGCGGCAAGTCGACGTTCCTGCGCTGTATCAATCGTATGAATGACACGATCAGCAGTTGCCGGGTCGAAGGCCATATCGCAATCGACGGGGAAGATATCTACGATCCGAAGGTGGATCCGGTGCAACTGCGTGCCAAGGTCGGCATGGTGTTCCAGAAGCCGAACCCGTTCCCGAAGTCGATCTATGAAAACGTCGCCTACGGTCCGCGCATCCATGGCCTCGCTTCGAGAAAATCCGAACTCGACGACATCGTCGCATCCGCCCTTCAAAAGGCCGGCCTCTGGAACGAAGTGAAGGATCGCCTGGATGCGCCGGGCACCGGCCTCTCCGGCGGCCAGCAGCAGCGCCTCTGCATCGCCCGGGCCGTTGCCGTCAGCCCGGAAGTCATCCTCATGGACGAGCCTTGCTCGGCGCTCGACCCGATCGCGACCGCCAAGGTCGAGGAACTGATCCACGAGCTTCGCGAGAACTTCACCATCGTTATCGTAACCCATTCGATGCAGCAGGCAGCCCGCGTGTCGCAGCGCACGGCGATGTTCCACCTCGGCAACCTGGTCGAAGTGGACGATACGGATAAGATCTTCACCAATCCGGACGACCAGCGCACGCAGGACTACATCATGGGCCGGTTCGGCTAGCGAACCCGACTCCACCGACGATCAATCGAGCGCGTCCCGAGGAATATAAGATGACCCATCCACACATAATGTCCGCCTTCGACGACGAGTTGAAGTATCTCACGCGCCGCATCTCCGAGATGGGAGGGCTCGCCGAGCAAATGGTGGCCGACTCCGTCCGGGCCCTGGTCAATTCCGACCTGGCGCTCGCCCAGAAAGTCATCTCGGACGACGCCCTCCTCGACGAGGCCGAACGCCAGATCGGCGAGAAGGCGATCGTCACCATCGCCAAGCGCCAGCCCATGGCATCGGACCTGCGCGAAATCATGGGATCGATCCGTATAGCGGCCGACCTGGAGCGCGTCGGCGACCTCGGCAAGAACACCGCGAAACGCGTGATTGCGGTTGCCGGCTCTGGAATCCCGCGCAAGCTCGCGCGCGGCCTCGAGCATTTGGCCGAACTCGCTTTGGTCCAGCTCAAGGAAGTGCTTGACGTCTTTGCCTCGCGCTCGCCGGAGAAGGCCAACAGCATTCGCCAGCGCGACGAGGAGATCGACGCGATCTACACGTCGCTCTTCCGCGAATTGCTCACCTACATGATGGAGGATCCGCGCAACATAACACCCTGCACGCATCTTCTTTTCTGCGCCAAAAACATCGAGCGGATCGGCGACCATGCGACCAACATCGCCGAGACGATCTATTACATGGCGACAGGCGCCCAGCCGGAAGGCGAGCGGCCGAAGGATGATACGACAGCAACGATGGGGTCGGTGACGGACTGACACCGAAAGGGGAGAGGGGCGCCTTCCAACTGATGGACCGAGGCAAGGAGTTGTAGCTTAGATGTTGCCGAAGATAGCTGTTGTCGAAGACGAGGAGGCGCTGAGCGTGCTGCTGCGCTACAACCTCGAAGCCGAGGGCTTCGAGGTCGATACTATTCTTCGCGGCGACGAGGCTGAAATCCGCCTGCAGGAACGTCTGCCCGACCTCTTGATCCTCGACTGGATGTTGCCCGGCGTTTCCGGCATCGAGCTTTGCCGCAGACTTCGACAAAGACCGGAAACGGAGCGGTTGCCGATCATCATGCTGACGGCGCGCGGCGAGGAAAGCGAGCGCGTGCGAGGGCTCGCGACCGGCGCCGACGACTATGTCGTCAAGCCGTTTTCGACTCCGGAACTGATGGCGCGGGTCAAGGCGATGTTGAGGCGCGCCAAACCGGAGGTCCTGTCGACGGTGCTCCGCTGCGGCGACATCGAACTCGACCGCGAGACGCATCGCGTCCATCGCCGCAGCCGTGAGGTTCGGCTCGGGCCGACGGAGTTCCGGCTGCTGGAGTTTCTGATGTCTTCGCCGGGACGCGTCTTTTCCCGCTCGCAACTGCTTGACGGTGTCTGGGGCCACGACATCTACGTGGACGAACGCACGGTCGATGTCCATGTCGGCCGCCTGCGCAAGGCGCTGAACCTCTCCAACATGCCCGACGTGATCAGGACGGTGCGCGGCGCCGGCTACTCGCTCGAGGGGTAAGTTCGAAAATCAATGCTGTTTCCAACAAAAAAGGGCCCATGGGCCCTTTTGCGTTGTTGCGCGATCGAGATCGAACGTCAGCGGATGCGCCGGCGTTCCGCCGAAGGCTGGTAGGCAAGCCGCGCATGATAGTTGCAATAGGGCGAGGATTCCGGCGAGTCGTTGCCGCAGAAGTGAAACTCCTCCTTTAGCGGATCGCCGATCGGCCACTTGCAAGTCCGTTCGGTGAGCTGCGTCAGCTCCAGGCGGCGCGACATCGGCAGGACGATGTTGGCATCGGGTGCGAATTCCTGTTCGGCGACTAGGTCGACCGCCACCTCTTCCTTGAGGACGGTCGCACCGGCAGGGCGGGCGACGGTGCGGGTGACGGCCCGAGCGGCGTAATTCGGTGCACGCGGCGCCGAGGTCGCTCGCTTGGGGCGCGCGGGGGTCGTGGTCCCGCCCGCCTTTGCGCGGCCCGGCAGGCTCAACCGGTGTACCTTGCCGATGACGGCATTGCGACTGACGCCGCCCAGTTGAGCCGCGATCTGGCTGGCGCTCAGGCCCTCGGACCACAGCTTCTTCAGTTTCTCCACCCGCTCGTCAGTCCAGTTCATATCTGCACTCCCCGTTCTCGGCGCTGGGATGGGCAGAATCCATCACCGTCCTCCAGAAAACCCCTGGAGTCACAACGCGATAACTATTTTGGTGACTAGGTCCGCCGCATGCGTCTAGTAATTAAATCTTAACCTACCGGCAGGGTGACTCTGTGGCAAGAGTCGCCGGAATCGCGCCGAATCGATTTCGCGGTTTTCCCCAACTTGCTGGCTCATAGTTGCATTTTTGCAAGCCCCGCGACGCGATTTTTTTGCGACGCGGAATCCGAGTTCGCAAGGTGGCCGCAGCCCTTGGTTTTCTTGACATTGCGCTGCGAAATGGGAATAGTGCCTCCGGCCGCCGAAAGGCGGCATTTTGATTTTTTCGGGCCGGATATCGAACGGTCCGCCTGCGATGCTGAGGAAGGAGAAGCCCGGATGGCCGCAACGCCGCCGCTCTATGATACCTATTTGCGTGCGCCGTTGCGTTTCGAGCGGGGCGAGGGCGTCTGGCTGATCGCGGAAGACGGTACCCGCTATCTCGACTTCGCCGCCGGCGTCGCCGTGAACTCGCTCGGGCATGCCCATCCGCATCTGATCGATGCGCTGAAGGCGCAGGCGGAGAAACTCTGGCACGTCTCCAATCTCTATGATGTTCCCGGGCAGGAGAGCCTTGCGCGGCGCTTGACGGCGGTCACCTTTGCCGACCGGGTGTTTTTCACCAATTCGGGCGCCGAGGCGCTGGAATGCGCGATCAAGACGGCGCGCCGCTATCACTTTGCCAAGGGCCATCCGGAGCGGTTCCACGTCATCACCTTCGAAGGCGCATTCCACGGCCGTACCATCGCCACGATCGCCGCCGGGGGGCAGCAGAAATACATTGAAGGCTTCGGACCCAAGGCGCCCGGTTTCTATCAGGTGCCGTTCGGCGATATCGCCGCCGTAAAGAGCGCGATCAACGACGAGACCGCGGCTATCCTGATCGAACCGATCCAGGGTGAGGGTGGGGTGCGCCTGGCCCCGAAGGAGTTCCTGCAGGAATTGCGCGCGCTCTGCGATGAATTCGGGCTGCTGCTGATCCTTGATGAAGTACAGTGCGGCGTGGGCCGCACCGGCAGGCTCTTTGCCCACGAGTGGGCAGGTATCCGGCCCGACATCATGGCCGTCGCCAAGGGCATTGGCGGTGGTTTTCCGCTCGGCGCGTGCCTGGCGACGGAGGCGGCCGCCGCAGGCATGGTGGCCGGGACGCACGGCTCGACCTACGGCGGCAATCCACTGGCAATGGCCGTCGGTAATGCGGTCCTCGACGTCGTCCTCGCCGAGGGGTTCCTTGACAATGTGCGTGACGTCGCGCTCGTGTTCCGCCAGGGGCTCGCTTCGCTCAAGGACCGTTTCCCCGATATTATCGAAGAGCTCCGCGGCGACGGGCTGATGCTTGGCATCAAGGCGAAAGTGCCCTCACCCGACCTTTTGAAAGCGATCCGGGCCGAAAAGCTGCTCGTTGTTCCGGCAGGCGAGAACGTGCTGCGCCTCCTGCCGCCGCTGATCGTCACCGCGGCTGAAGCGAGGGAAGGGCTCGCGCGGCTCGAGCGCGCCGCAGAGGCTGTGAGGGCCGCGGGCGGCACAGCTGCCGCCTAACTGCGGCGAGGCGCCTCCGCGGTGCCGATGCCCTAAGATCCACGGAACTATCACAGGAAATACAGCAATATGACCGCCACCAGACATTTTCTCGATCTTTCGGCCATGACGTCCGTCGACCTCAGGACGATCATCGACGACGCCCGGATGCGCAAGTCGGCGACAAAGGCCGGAACGGCCGACAAGCCGCTTGCCGGCAAGATGCTGGCGATGATTTTCGAGAAACCGTCCACCCGTACGCGCGTCTCCTTCGATGTCGGGATGCGGCAGCTCGGTGGCGAGACGCTGTTTCTTTCTGGCACCGAAATGCAGCTCGGTCGGGCCGAAACCATCGGCGACACGGCGAAGGTCCTCTCGCGCTACGTCGACGCGATCATGATTCGCACCACTGACCACCGCCGGCTCCTTGAATTGGCCGAGCACGCGACCGTGCCGGTCATCAATGGCCTTACGGACGACACGCATCCCTGCCAGATCATGGCGGACATCATGACCTTCGAGGAACACCGCGGGCCTGTCGGGGCGAAAACGATCGCTTGGACGGGCGACGGCAATAACGTGTTGCACTCTCTGATCGAGGGATCGGCGCGCTTCGGCTATCGGATGAACATGGCGGTCCCGTTCGGCTCCGAGCCGCAGGACAAGTTCCTCAACTGGGCTCGGAACAACGGCGGAGAGATTCTGCTGTGTCATGAACCGGAGCAGGCCGTCGCCGGCGCCGACTGCGTCGTCACCGACACGTGGATCTCGATGAACCAGGAGCACCGCGCCCGCGGCCACAACGTTTTCCAGCCCTATCAGGTCAACGAGGCTTTGATGAAGCACGCGGCACCCGATGCCTTGTTCATGCATTGTCTGCCGGCGCATCGCGGCGAGGAGGTCACGGATGAGGTGATCGACGGGCCGCAATCGGTTGTCTTCGACGAGGCGGAAAACCGGCTTCACGCGCAAAAGTCGATCCTCGCCTGGTGTCTCGGCGTCGTTTGAAGGGGCCTTCGCTGGTCGAAGTGAAGCGGTCGGCGGAGGCTTGAATCCGGCCCGGATCGACACAATCTAGGCGAAATGGAGGGTGGCTCCGGCATGAGTGCTGCGAGTGCCGCCCATAAAACCAGCGTCCGGACGAGCGAGGCTGCTTCTGCAGTGGCGCCGTCGGCGGGCCGTGAATTCTGGACAAATCCGTTCACAACGGGATCAAATGGGATAACGGGCAGGTTGCACGAGGGCATTCGATGCCCGGCGACCAGCGCCTGCGAGACAAGGAGCAAGCGATGACGGAGATAGCACCGGGGCTGGGCGAGTTCGATTTCGCCGGTGACGATCATGTCGTGCCCTTTCATGTCGAGGATCTCGACGTCCGCGGCCGCGCCGTTCAGCTTGGTCCGATGCTCGACGCGATCCTCGAGCGGCACAACTATCCGCTTCCGGTTGCCCGGCTGCTCGCGGAGACGGTGGTGCTGACGGTTTTGCTCGGCACCTCGCTGAAATTCGAAGGCAAGCTCGTCGTGCAGACGCAGAGCGATGGCCCGGTCGACCTCGTCGTTGCCGATTTTTCGACGCCCGACCGGGTGCGTGCCTATGCGCGCTTTGACGAGGAGGCGCTTGCGGCAGCCGAGAAGGGCGGCCGTACTCAGCCGCACGAGCTCCTGGGCAAGGGCATCCTGGCCTTCACCATCGATCAGGGCGCCCACACGCAGCGCTACCAGGGCATCGTCGCGCTTGATGGTGCGACGCTCGAGGAGATCGCTGGCGTTTATTTCCGCCAATCGGAGCAGATCCCGACCAAGGTGCGCCTCGGCGTTGCCGAGCTACTCGACCGCGACGAAAACGGCAAGCCGCGGCACCGCTGGCGCGCCGGCGGCATGGTGGCTCAGTTCCTGCCCGAGGCTCCGGAGCGGATGCGCCAGCCGGACCTGCACGGCGGTGACGGCGACGATGGCAGCAGCAACGGCCTCTTTGAGGAGGATGATCTCTGGACAGAAGCCAAGGTAATGGTCGAGACGATCGACACCGACGAACTCACCGACCCGACGGTCGGCACCGAACGCTTACTCTACCGGCTGTTCCATGAGCGCGGCGTCCGCGTCTATCAGCCCCAGGCTGTCTACGATCGATGCAGTTGCTCGCGCGATAAGATCCGCAACGTGTTGGAGGGGCTCAGTCAGGAGGACATTGAGAGCAGCATCGAGGACGGGCTGATCAAGGTGACCTGCGAATTCTGCTCCACCACCTATCGCTTCGAGGCGACCGAGGTGCACTCGCGGTAGCAGACGGACGGGGCGCCTGTGCGCCCCGCTCCAGCTCTCGAATGGGGGAGTAAGGGGCAGGACCACAGCGCCGCGCGTCTTTTCAGGCGCGCTGATGTCGCTGTAATTCATTGGATCTGCGCATCGAGCTCTCCGAAAATCGGGCCGATGCGCTAGTTCAGTGTGCGAACCTGCCCGGGGGTGTCCAGCGAGAAGGCGGGGATCGCGACGTTGAAGGTCTCTCCGTCCTCCGCCTCCATGCTGTAGTGGCCGAACATGACGCCAGAAGGCGTGTCCAGCGGACAGCCGGAGGAATATTCGTAGGTATCGCCGGGATTGAGCAGCGGCTGTTCGCCGATAACGCCGGATCCGCTGACCTCGTCGACCTGCCCGTTCTCGTCGGTAATATGCCAGTAGCGGGTCACCAGCCGAACGGCGATTTCGGAATGGTTCGATATGACGATGCGGTAACCCCAAACATAACGGCTGTCGTCGGGATCAGACTGCTCTTCCAGATAGTACGGCTCTACCGTGACTTCTATGTCGCGAGTGAGTGCGCGATACATGTTTCGACATCCTGTTCCAATTCCGTGCGGATATCCTATAGCAATAAGGTTTCGTGAAGAATAACGGCAATATCGCCCGAGTCGTACACAATTTTCACTTGAAGGACTGAGACATGCTCGACGGGGCTGTGCGCAGGCGGCTCGAGCCAATACTGGATCGGATCGGAATGGCGCTTGCAAACCATGGCGTCGGGGCCGATACGGTGACCATTGCCGGTTTTCTGCTCGGTCTTCTGGCCGCCGTCCTGATCGCCTTTGAATTCTATTTCTCCGGCGCAGCCTTGATCCTGTTCAGCCGGCTATGTGATGGCCTCGACGGTGCCGTCGCCCGCGCCAGCCGCAAGACGGATCTCGGGGGCTTTCTCGACATCGTCCTCGACTTCGCCTTCTACGGCGCGATCCCGCTCGCTTTCGTCATTGCCGACTCGGCCGCCAACGGCCTCGCCGGCGGCTTCCTGCTGTTTTCCTTCTATCTCAACGGCGCCACCTTTCTCGCATTCGCCGTCATGGCGGAAAAGCGGGCGATGACGACCGAGGTAAGAGGCGCGAAATCGCTCTATTTCACCACGGGGATCGCCGAGGCGACGGAGACGATCGCCTTTTTTCTCGCCTGCTGTCTTTTCCCTTCCTGGTTTCCAACTCTTGCCGCGTTCTTCGCCGCTGTCTGTCTTTACACCGCTTTGTCCCGGATCGTGCTGGCGCGTCTCGCTTTCCAGGACAAACAATGAAAAGCCGCCCGCGCGTGACGCAGGCGGCCAAAGCTCCTTCGGGTTCAGGCTGAGCGGATCAGGCTTTGACGCCCTTCAGCGCCTGCGCAAAATCCTCGATGAGGTCGTCGCCGTCCTCGATGCCCGCCGAAAGGCGGACGGTGCCGGCGGAAATGCCGAGTTCGGCCCGGGCTTCATCGGAGAGGTTCTTGTGGGTCGTCGTTGCCGGATGCGTGATCAGGCTCTTGGCGTCGCCGAGATTGTTGGAAATCCTTATGATCTCGAGCGCGTTCTGCAGCGCGAAGGCCGCCTCCTTGCCGCCCTTGAGTTCGAAGGCAACAAGCGTCGAACCGCCGCTCATCTGCTTGGCGATGATGTCGGCCTGCGGATGATCCCTGCGGCCCGGATAGAGAACACGAGCGACCTGCGGCTGCTCGGCAAGGAAATCTGCAATTCGACGCGCATTATCCGTCTGCTGTCTTACACGCAGCGGCAGGGTTTCGACGCCCTTCAGCAGCGTCCAGGCGTTGAAGGGAGACATGGCCGGACCGGTGTGGCGGAAATAATCGTGCAGGTTCTCGTCGATCCACTCCTTGCTGGAGAGCACCACGCCGCCAAGACAGCGACCCTGGCCGTCGATGTGCTTCGTCGCGGAATAGACGACGACATGGGCGCCGAGTTCCAGCGGCTTCTGGAAGAGCGGCGTCGCGAAGACGTTGTCGACGACGAGCTTGGCGCCGACCTGGTCGGCGAGGCGGGCGACGCCGGCGATGTCGATGACCTCCAGCGTCGGATTGGTCGGGCTTTCCAGGAAGAAGACCTTGGTATTCGGGCGGATCGCCTTCTCCCAATTGGCAAGATCGCGGCCGTCGACGAGGGTGCATTCGACGCCATATTTCGGCGCAAGCGTCTCCACGACCCAGCGGCAGGAGCCGAAAAGCGCCCGCGCGGCAACGATGTGATCGCCGGCCTTCACCTGGCAGAGGATCGCCGCGGATACGGCCGCCATTCCGGAGGCGGTGGCGCGCGCATCCTCGGCGCCTTCGAGCATGCACATGCGCTTCTCGAACATGTCGTTGGTCGGGCTGCCGTAGCGGGCGTAGATGAAGCCGTCGGTCTCGCCCTTGAAGCGCGCTTCCGCGGCTTCCGAGCTCTCGTAGACGAAGCCTTGCGTCAGGAAGATCGCTTCGGAGGTTTCGCCATACTCAGAGCGGAGCGTTCCACCGTGGACGAGTTGGGTTGCCGGGCGCCAGTTCTTGCTCATCGGACAATCACTTTCAAAAACAAAAAAACCGGCCGCAAAACGGCCGGTTCGAAACCCGGCCTTTTTAGCTATTTGTTTAACGTGGCTGCAAGCCGACCGGCCAAATCACCACGGGATAAAGCTGCAATACTGCTTGGCTGTGCTTGCGTCAATTCCCGGAGTTTGGTTTTGTCTGGCAGATTGAGAAGAGGAACGCAATGGCCCGCGAAACAGGGATATTGGCCGACCGCGCGATTGCCGCGCTGCACGCTTCGGGACGGTTGAAGAGCGAAAGGGCGCTGGATCATGACCAGATCCAACCGGCCAGCCTCGATCTTCGCCTCGGTTCCAAGGCCTTCCGGGTGCGCGCGAGCTTCATGCCTGGGCCGGCGCATCTTGTCGCCGACAAGCTCGATCGGCTGAAACTGCACGTCGTCGATCTCAGCGAAGGCGCGGTGTTGGAAACGGGCTGCGTCTACATCGTGCCGTTGATGGAAAGCCTTGCGCTGCCGGAGAACATGTCGGCCTCGGCCAACCCGAAAAGCTCGACCGGACGGCTCGACATCTTCACCCGCGTCATCACCGACCGGGCACAGGAGTTCGATAAGATTCCGGCCGGTTATAGCGGCCCGCTCTATCTTGAAATCAGCCCACGGACTTTCCCGATCGTCGTGCGCCGCGGCTCGCGGCTCTCGCAAATCCGCTTCCGTGTGGGGCAATCGCTGCTTTCCGAACGGGAATTACTGGCGCTGCACGAGAGCGACACGCTCGTTGCCAGCGAGCAGCCGAACATCACGGGCGGCGGCATCGCGCTATCGATCGATCTCAAGGGCACCGGTCCGGATGGGCTGATCGGCTATCGCGGCAAGCACCACACCTCTGTCGTAGATGTCGACAAGAAGGCCCAACACCCCGTCTTCGACTTCTGGGAGCCACTCTATAGCCGCGGCCGCGACGATCTGATCCTCGATCCGGACGAATTCTACATCCTCGTCTCGCGCGAGGCGGTGCACGTGCCGCCTCTCTATGCCGCCGAAATGACCCCCTTCGATCCGCTTGTCGGCGAATTCCGCGTCCACTATGCCGGCTTTTTCGACCCGGGCTTCGGCCATGCCTCCGCAGGGGGCAGCGGCAGCCGCGCGGTGCTCGAGGTCCGCAGCCACGAGGTGCCCTTCATTCTCGAACACGGGCAGATCGTTGGGCGCCTGATCTACGAGCACATGCTGGAGCGACCCGACGGGCTCTACGGCCTTGATCTCGGGTCGAATTACCAGGCGCAGGGGCTCAAGCTCTCAAAGCATTTTCGCGCCGAGTGAGCATTGTGCTTGACAGATCGCGGCCGTTGAGGAAATTTCCGCTTCTGACGCGGGTGTAGTTCAGTGGTAGAACGCCAGCTTCCCAAGCTTGATGTCGTCGGTTCGATCCCGATCACCCGCTCCATTTCTTCCCCCCGTGGGCGTGGGGCCGTGGCAAGTGGAATTCAAATCCTGCTTCGGGCCATAGTCGGATTCGTGGCCGTTTGCACGTCGCTTGCCGCCGGTACGGCGCTGGCCGAGCCGAAGGGCCTCCCTTTGCTTTTCGACGCCCGCGAGCGCATCGCCAAACCCGACTTGAGCGCGCTACCGCGATTGCGCTTTCTCACCACCGTCGATTTTCCACCCTTCAACTTCATCGACCAGTCCGGAAAACTCTCGGGCTTCCATGTCGACCTCGCCCGCGAAATTTGTCGGGAACTCGAGATCGAGCCGAAATGCCAGATCCAGGCGGTGACTTATGAGGAATTGGCCCCCGCTCTGGAAGAGGGGCGGGGGGAGGCGGTCGCCGCCGGCATCGCCGTCACGCCGGAACTGCGGCGGAGCTTTGCATTTTCCAGGGCTTTCATGCAATTGCCGGCCCGCTTCATTCTCAACACGAAGGCGGCAAACGGCTTGGAAAGCCCAGCCGATCTCGCCGGCAAGCCCATAGGCGTCGTCTCCGCTACGACGCACGAGGCTATGTTCAAGGCCTTCTTCCCTCGGCTCAAAGCCCAGGCCTTTTCCGATCGGGATGCGATGCTCTCCGCCCTGCGGGAAGGCTCGATCGCGGCCGCCTTTTCCGACGGTATGCAACTCTCCTTTTGGGTTTCCGGCAGCGGGGCCGCCGGCTGCTGCAGTCTGATGGAAGGCGCCTATTTCTCGCACCGCTTCCTTGGCGAAGGGCTGACGATCGTCAGCCGCAAGACCGAGCCCGCCCTGGCCCAGGCGATCGACCATGCCCTGCTGGCACTTTCGCGCAGCGGCGGGCTCGAAGAGATCTACCTGCGCTATTTCCCGAATGGGATCTATTGAACGGCTGAATGCCTGGCCGGCGGCGCCGCGCGCCTATGCGGGCTATTCTCGCCGAAACGGCAGGAGCATCGACCAGACAAGCTTCGTCGGGTCGACCCGCCCATAGACCTTCAAGCCCGTTTCGATCGCGTCACCGCTTGCCGGGTGCGCGACATAGGTCGCAAACAGCCGGTCCCAGATGGAAAGGTTGAAGCCGTAATTGGAATCGGTTTCGCCCCTCTCGACGGAATGGTGAATGCGGTGCATGTCCGGCGTGACGATCACCCGCCGCAAGAACCGGTCGGCCTTGCCTGGCAGCCGCAGATTGGCGTGGTTGAACATTGCGCAGGCATTGAGAACGATCTCGAAGATCAGGACGGCGAGCGCCGGGGCGCCGAGCAGCATAATGACGAGGCCCTTCCAGACCATCGAGAGCAGGATCTCCAGCGGATGGAAGCGAAGCGCCGTCGTCACGTCCACCCCGGGGTCGCTGTGATGGACCCGGTGGACGCGCCACAGCAGAGGGACTTTGTGGAACACCACGTGCTCCAGCCAGACGGCAAAGTCGAGCGCAACGAAGGCGATGATCCCGCCGAGAAGCTGCGTGACGCCGAAGCCGGGCAGGATGCCGATCCCGCGCGCTTCAGTCCAGATTGCGACGCCGACGGCGGCTGCCGGAAAGGCGATGCGCAAAAGCACGGAAGACGCAACGAAAATTGCGAAATTCGTCGCCCAGCGACGGCCCTTCAGCATGCGCGTCAGTTCCGGCCGTTCGAGCCGCGGGTGCAAGAGCTCGAGGACGGCCAGGGCAGCGAAGGCAGTCGTAAAGGCCACCAGCCGCCAGACCGGTTCAGCGAAACCCAAGAAAAGCTGTTCGTCCGTCATTCCTGATCAACCCGCTACAGCGCCGCGCGTCTCTTCAGACGCGCAAAGGTCGCTGTAACGCTTTGAATCTGCGCATCGAGCTTTCCGAAAATCGGGTACGATTTCGGACCGATGCGCTACTGCATGTCTCCTTTAATCGACCTCGATCAAAGGACAAAGACATGCAGCAATTCAAAGTGCTACAGCGACCTTTGCGCGTCCAATAGACGCGCGGCGCTGTAGACGATAGGATGCGTCGCGGCGTGCTGTCAAAGACCGGTCCGCCGGCGCTATCTGCGGAAGCGCGCGATTGCGCCGCGTTCGATCGCAGCACAGGTGAGTTTGTCCAACTGCAGCCGGTCACGCAGCAACTGGAGGAGGCGGATCTCCTCGTTGCGGATGCGCTGATCGGCGGCAGCGATTTCCACGGCAAGCGCATAGGCCGTATCATGAAGCCGCTGCGGCAGTGCCTCGCGCAGCATCTCGAGGGTGACATCAAGGCCCTCGGGAGCGGCAAGCTGGGTTGCGCACTCGCGACCGATGTGAATCAGTTCGTTCTCGTCGAAGCCGTCGAAGGCCGGCAGGAACCGCACGAGCCCGCCGATACGCGCGAATTCATCATCGGTCATGTCGCGGTCGACGGCAGACATCATCACCATGACGTAGACAAGGGCTTCATGTTGGCTGAGGCTTGAGGGCATCGGGTCACTCCAGGAAGGTAACAGCGGTTAGTTGGGAATCTCGCTTCCGGCTTGCAAGCCTCCCGAGGCCGATCCGCGATCCCTCGGATCCTCGCCATAGATGCCACGCCTCGCTTTTCGCGCGGCGTTTGTCGCCGCCTCGAGAGATGTGCCCGGCAGAGCAATGGCCCAGCCGTTCGCCGCAAGCCATTCGGCAGCGTTCCGACCGCCGACGGAGCAGGTGGCGACCGCGGCTCCGTCCGGCTTCTCTTCCATGTGATCGCAAACGAGCGCTCGACCCCTGAGGAAATTGCGGAACGCCGTGCGCGCGATCATACCGCAAGGCCAGGCCTCGCCATTTCCCCCGCAGACCTTTTCGACGCCTTCCGGCTCTATCTCCCTGAATTGCAGCGTGAGGTCGCCCGATTTGACCAGCCCCGCGGCAAGGGCGACGGGGCGGTGAAGAACGATCGGCGAAGGCTTATGGACTTTATCCGGCCCGGACAGTGGAGGGCGCGGCGCGATGCGTTCAAGCGGCCGCGCAAGCTGGTCTTCCGGAAGGGCGAATAGGTCGGGATCGACGGAGCGTAAGGGCAGGCGGGCGGTCTTTTCGGTTGCGCCCTGTCCGGCAGCGCCTTCCTTTTCGGCAGCGGGTGACCTGGGCGAGGCGGGCACGTCCTGCAACGGGGTGGTCTCTTCCGTGGCAGCAAGATCCGGCGTATCGAGAACGAAATCTTGCGGCAAAGCGCGTTCGCGGTCGCGAATGGCGACGGCGCCACCCATCAGGAGACCGGCAAAGAACAGAATGGCGGCGAGTGCGCCAGCGATGGTGAAGAGTTGCTGCCGCATCGGCAAGAATGTCCTACTGGCTGGCCCAGAGGATCCGGGCAATCCATTCGACGTCCTTCATCTCGAAACTGCGATCGGGGTGTTCGGGGTTGAGCGACATGAGCTCGATGCCGCGTGGTGTCTGTCGCGCCAGGATCTTGGCCATGACTTCGCCCCCTTGTGTCCGGACGACAACGCGGTCGCCGCGCCGCACGTGGGCGCTCGGGTCGATAATAAGGATGTCGCCGTCACGGTAAAGCGGCAGCATGCTGTCGCCCTGGACTTCGAGCGCATAGACCCCCGCCCTATCCCCATCAGAGACGGGAAAGTCGATCTCATCCCAGCCTTGCCCGGCCGGAAAGCCGCCGTCATCGAAATATCCGCCGGAACCGGCCTGGGCGAAGCCGAGCAGCGGAATACCCGCCGGGCGCGCAGCCCCACTCCCGGGCTGCAGGAGTGCAGTGAACTGCTCAACCGTCGCGCCGGTTGCATCGAGGATTTTCGAGATCGATTCCGTCGAGGGCCAGCGATCGCGGCCGTCGCGGGATTTGCGTTTCGAGCGGTTGAAGGAGGTCGGATCAAGGCCGGCCCGGCGCGCGAGCCCCGAAGGCGAAAGCCGATGACGCTCTGCCAGCGCGTCGATCGCGCGCCAGATGCTGTCGTGTGAGAGCATGTCGAATTCCATCCCCGAACGCGATCGACGCCGTCCCTTGCCATCGCTCCCAATGCACATCGCCCAGCTGTGCCTGGCGCTCGAGGGGGGAGACGACGCTATAAAAACTGGTGCGCCTTTCATCAAACCGATCAGGTGCAACGTTCGTCCTTTGGAGCGCACAAAGGACGCCGTAGGCCTAGACTATCCGAGCAGTGGAAGGCCGTAAAGAACGCACAGGAAAATAGTCCTCGAACTTTGCCGTAGTACAGCGCCGCGTGTCTTTTCAGACGCGCAAGGGTCGCCGCAGCTCTTCGAATCCGGCATAGGCCTTCCGAAACGCACTTCCGATTTCGGGCCGATGCGCTATCCGCTGGGTTCGTCGAGCTCCCGTTGCATTGTCTTGCGGCCGACAACTTCCTCATAGGCCGACTGCAGGGCGCGGCGAACGGAAATCTCCTCCGACGGCTTCGCGACAGGGCCGAGATGTTCCGCCCTGAGTTCGTCCATGAAGCGCTCCCATAGCTCCGGTCCGCCTTCTTCCATCAGTCGCGCGCGGATGCTGAGCTCCTCGCTCACAGGCAGGTAGCGCCGACCCCAGGCGCCGAGATGCGCCATGATCGGCACCAGCGCGATCGCCTTTTCCGTGAGGCTGTAGATTGCCTTCTGCTTATGGCTGGGATCGGCGCTCTTCGTGAGCATACCGGACTCCGTAAGCGTCTTCAGTCGATCGGCGAGGATATTAGAGGAAATCCCTTCCTCGGAGCGCAACAGCTCGCGGAAATGCCGCTTGCCGCCGAAGATCATGTCGCGGATGATCAAGAGGCTCCATTTATCCCCGAAGACTTCGAGCGAGAGGTTGATCGGGCAGCCCGAGCGATGGTCGTCAGTCATGTTGGCCTCCAGCGGGCGGGTACGGCGCTCTCTCTCCATGCCGCTCGGAACTGCTTGTACTATTGCACCAGTTGTGTGCCCCCGCAACGGCGTTCGGCCGCTGGGAGACGTGCGGCCACGCCCGCTGAAGATCAGACAACCGTGGCAAGCGCGCTGCCCGCCATCGCGAGGGAGAAGAAGGCGAGGAAACCGGCCGCGATTCGGCGGAACAGTTGCTGACCGGCCTTGCGAGTGGGACCGCGGCCGAGAATTGCGCCGGCGCCGATCCAGAGCGAGCCGGCAGTGAGCGTCAGCACCACGAACCAGGCGAGCCAGGGCAGCATTGCCATCAAACCCACCTGTGGCATGATGACCAGTGCCACGACCAGAGCCTTGGGGTTGAGAAGCGTCGTCACGAAAACCTGCCCCGCCCCGATCGGCCGCTCAGCGGCCCCCGACGCCGACGTCAGCCAGAGTGAGCGCGCTAAGAACAGGACCCAGACCGCGGCTGCAAACCTCAGCAGTATCCCGAGTTCAGGCAGGGCTATTAAGAATGGCCTGGCGAACATCGATATCGGAATGGTTACGGTGAGATAGCCGCAGACCTCGGCTACGAGCAGGCGAATGGAACGGCGCGGGCCGGCCGTCGCGCCCGATAACCACAGCAGCGTGTTGGTCGGACCCGGTGTTGCGAGTAGCAGCGAGACGGCGAGAACGAAGGGGAGCGGCTGCATGATTGCTTCTGCAAATTTGTTCACTTCCTCATAGCCCGGTCGCCCGTCGACCCGTTTGATCCTGCTCAATTTGACGCCAGGCTGACGAAGGGCCGCGGTTGACGGGCGGCCCTCGCTTCGTTCGGGAGGCGCGCAGCCTATGCCGCCCGCTGCGCCTCGCCATAGGGGTTGAAGCGGCCATAAAAGGTCTCGCCTTTCTCGGCCATGTCTTTCAGAAGCGGCGTCGGCTTGAAGTGGTCGCCGTAGTCTTCGGCGAGCTTTTCGCAGAGTTCGACGAAGGCATTGACGCCCATGCCGTCGATATAGGAGAGCGTACCGCCGGTATACGGCGCAAAACCGAAGCCTAGGATAGAACCGACATCGGCCTCACGCGGGTCGGTGACGATGCCTTCCTCAATCGTGCGGGCGGCTTCCAGCGCGATGGTCGCGAGGAAGCGCCGCTTCAGCACCTCGACATCGATCTTCTCGGCGTCCTTCTGCGGATAGAGCTCCTTAAGACCCGGCCAGAGATACTTCTTCGCCGGCTTTGCCGGATATTCGTAGAAGCCCTTGCCGTTCTTGCGTCCGCGGCGGTCGAACTCGTCGACCATCTTGTCGATCAACGCCATGTGGCGCGGATCGACGGCTTTCTCGCCGAGATCGGCAACGGTCGCTTTCAGGATCTTTTGGCTGAGGTCGATCGCCACCTCGTCGTTGAGCGACAGCGGCCCGACCGGCATGCCGGCCATCTTGGCGGCGTTCTCGATCATCGCCGGCGGCACGCCCTCTATCAGCATGTCATAGGCCTCGTGGATATAGCGGAAGACGCAGCGGTTGACGTAGAAGCCGCGCGTGTCGTTGACGACGATCGGTGTCTTCTTGATCGCTGCGACGTAGTCGAGCGCCGTCGCGAGCGCTCGGTCGCCGGTCTCCTTCCCGAGGATCACTTCCGTCAGCATCATCTTCTCGACTGGCGAGAAGAAATGGATACCGATGAACTGGTCCGGCCTTTTGGAGTTCTTGGCGAGGCCGGTGATCGGCAGCGTCGAGGTGTTCGAGGCGAAGATCGCATCCTGGGCGATTACCGCTTCCACATTCTCGATTACGTCTTTCTTCACCTGCCGGTCTTCGAAGACCGCCTCGATCACGAGGTCTGCGTCCTTGAGATCGCCATAATCGGCCGACGGCGTGATGCGCGAAAGCAGGGCCTCGCCCTCGCCCTTCGTTAGCCGGCCTTTGCCGATCGAGTCCTTGACCAGCCCCTCCGAATGCGCTTTGCCCTTTCCGGCCGCTTCCATGTCGCGGTCGATAAGGGTGACGGGAATCCCGGCGGCGGCCGTTACGTAAGCGATCGAGGCGCCCATGAAGCCTGCGCCGATGACGCCGACCTTTTTCAACTCGGTCTTCGGCACGCCGGCCGGCCGGCGGGCGCCCTTGCCGAGCTCCTGCATCGAGATGAACAGCGAACGGATCATCGAAAAAGCTTCGGTCGTCTGCAGGATTTCAGTGAAATAGCGCTGCTCGATCCTGAGGCCCGTATCGAAGGGAACCTGCAGTCCCTCGTAGACGCTTTTCAGGATGGCGATGGCCCCCGGATAATTGCCATAGGTCTCGCGGCGCAGGATGGCCGAGGCCGCGGGCCAGAGCTGCGCGGAAGCCGGCGTCCAGATGCCGCCGCCGGGCAGCTTGAATCCCTTTTCGTCCCAGGGCTGAACCGGCTTCAGGCCGTTCTTGATCATCCCCTTGGCGGCGTCGATCAACTTGTCTGGATCGACCACTTCGTGCACGAGACCCATGGCCTTCGCGCGGGCGGCCGTCAGCGACGAGCCGGTCGTCATCATCTGCAGCGCGTCCTGCGTATTGGTCAGGCGCGGCACGCGCTGAGTGCCGCCGGCACCGGGAAAAATGCCGACCTTGACCTCAGGCAGCGCGATCTTCACAGATTTCGCATTGGAGGCGACACGCCCATGGCAGGCGAGCGACAGCTCGAAAGCGCCGCCCATGCAGGTGCCGTTAATCGCGGAGACCCAGGGCTTGCCGGAGGTTTCAAGCTTGCGGAAGAGGCCGCTCAGCCGGCCAGCGAGATCGAAGAGCTTTTGCGACGCATTGGCCGGATCCTTCGCCTTTTCTTCGGCCTGGATCGCGAACATCGACTTGATCATCGTGAGGTCGGCACCGCCGGAGAAGGAGGATTTGCCGGAGGTGATGACGACGCCCTTGACGGCCGGATCACCACTCGTCTGATCGACAATGGCGTCGAGCTCCGCCATCACCTCCTGAGTGAAGACGTTCATCGTCTTCTCGGGCATGTCCCAGGTGACCAGCACGATGCCGTCGGCGTCGGTTTCGATCTTGAAGTTCGTATAAGACATATTCTCTCTCCCGGGATCGGATCAGACGCGTTCGATGATCGTGGCGGTGCCCATGCCGGCGCCGATGCAGAGCGTAACCAGGGCGGTGTTGAGGTCGCGGCGCTCGAGCTCGTCGAGCACGGTGCCGAGGATCATGGCGCCGGTGGCACCGAGCGGATGACCCATGGCGATCGCACCGCCATTGACGTTGATCTGGTCGTGGGGGATGTCGAAGGCCTGCATGAAGCGGAGCACGACGGCCGCAAAGGCCTCGTTGAGTTCGAAGAGATCGATGTCGGACAGCTTCATGTCCGCACGCTTCAGGATCTTCTCGGTGACATCCACGGGGCCGGTCAGCATCAGCGCCGGATCCGAGCCGATATTGGCGAAGGCGCGAATGCGGGCGCGGGGCTTCAATCCCATGGATTCGCCGCCGGCCTTCGAGCCGAGCAGAACTGCCGCGGCGCCGTCGACGATCCCCGAAGAGTTTCCGGCGTGGTGGACGTAGTTGATCCGCTCGATCTCCGGATGCGCCTGGATCGCGACGGCCTCGAAGCCGCCCATCTCTCCGGGCATCTGGAAGGACGGATTGAGCGAGGCAAGCGCCTGCATGTCGGTGCCCGGACGCATGTGCTCGTCGCGGTCGAGGATGGTCAGACCGTTCCGGTCCTTGACCGCCACGACAGAGTCCTTGAAGTAGCCCCTGTCCCAGGCATGGGCCGCACGCTGCTGGCTTTCGACGGCATAGGCGTCGACGTCGTCGCGGGAGAAACCGTATTTGGTGGCGATCAGGTCGGCGGAGACGCCCTGCGGCATGAAATAGGCCGGCAGATTGACCGACGGGTCCATGAACCAGGAGCCGCCCGACATGCCGAGGCCGATGCGCGACATCGATTCGACGCCGCCGGCTATGACGATGTCGTCCGCCCCCTGGGCGATCTTGGCAGCGCCGAAATTCACCGCGTCGAGACCGGAGGCGCAGAAGCGGGAGATCTGCATCCCCGGCGCCCGCGTCGAATAGCCGGCCTCGAAGGCAGCCGCCTTCGGGACCACCGCGCCCGCATCCATCACCGGATCGACGCAACCCATGATGACATCGTCGACGGTCGACGTGTCGAGCCCGTTGCGGTCGCGCACCGCCTCGAGCACCTTGGCTGCAAGGCGGACGGAGGGCACTTCGTGCAGTGCGCCGTCCTTCTTGCCACGGCCGCGCGGCGTGCGCACGTGGTCGTATACGAAGACTTTCGTCATCTCTTGATCTCCTGTTCGGCGGCACTCCCGGCGCCGGCATATGAAAACTTGGAGCCGGATGCGGACAAAACGCTGCACGCTTCTCCTCAAGCCAGCTCCAGCTTGAAATCAGAATGCGGCAGCGTCCAGTGCCATCATCGAGTCGGCACCGGTTTCGATGCGGGCCTTGCGAAGCGCCGTCTCGGGCATGATGCGTTCCATGAAAAACCGCGCCGTGATCAGCTTGTTCCTAAGATAATCGGCATTGTCTGGTGCTCCTGCCGCGAGCTTTTCCTCCGCGGTCTTCGCGATCTTCGCCCACATGTAGCCGAGCACGACGAGGCCGAAGAGGTGCATGTAATCGGTCGAACCGGCGCCGGCATTGTCGGGCTTGGCCATGGCGTTCTGCATGAACCACATCGTGGAGGCCTGCAGGTCGCTCAGTCCCTTCTTCAGGCTCTTGGTATAGCCGGAGAGCCTGTCGGCGCCGCGGTTCTCCTCGCAGAAATCGCCGATTTCCTTGAACAGAGCCATGACCGCGCGGCCGCCATTCATCGCCAGCTTGCGCCCGACGAGGTCGAGCGCCTGGATACCGTTCGCCCCCTCGTAGATCATGGCGATGCGGGCATCGCGCACATACTGGCTCATGCCGTGCTCTTCTATATAGCCGTGGCCGCCGAAGACTTGCTGCGCCATGACCGCATGGTCGAAACCCTTGTCGGTCAGCACGCCCTTCAGGATCGGCGTCATCAGGCTGAGCAAGTCATCGGCCATTTGCCGGTCCGCCTCGTTGTCGGAACGGTGGGCGATGTCGGATTGCAGCGCCGTCCAGAGCGTGAAGGCGCGGCCCGCCTCGTTGAAGGCCTTGATCGTCATCAGCGTGCGGCGAATGTCGGGATGGACGATGATCGGGTCCGCCTTCTTGTCCGGCTCTTTGGCGCCGGAGAGCGATCGGCCCTGCAGCCGCTCGCGGGCATAGTTCACGGCATTCTGGTAGGCGATCTCGGCGATCGACAGCCCCTGCATGCCGACGCCGAGGCGAGCTTCGTTCATCATCACGAACATGGCGTTGAGGCCCTTGTTCTCCACGCCGATCAAGTAGCCGGTCGCATCATCGTAGTTCATGACGCAGGTGGCGTTTCCGTGAATGCCCATCTTGTGTTCGATCGCACCGCAGGAGACGCCGTTGCGCTCGCCGGGCTCGCCATTCGCGGCGAGCTTGAACTTCGGCACGATGAAGAGCGAAATGCCCTTGACGCCTTCCGGGGCACCTTCGATGCGGGCCAACACGAGATGGATGATGTTCTCCGACATGTCGTGCTCGCCGGCGGAGATGAAGATCTTCTGCCCGGAAATCCGGTAGCTTCCGTCACCGTTCGGCACTGCCTTGGTACGCAGCAGTCCGAGATCTGTACCGCAATGCGGCTCGGTGAGATTCATGGTTCCGGTCCAGTTGCCGTCCACCAAGTTCGGCAGGTAAGCCCGTTTCTGTTCGTCCGACCCATGTGCCAGGATGGCGGCAATCGCGCCTTGCGTCAGGCCGGGATACATCATCAGCGCCATGTTGGCAGAGGACATGTATTCGCCGACGGCAGTATGCAGCGTATAGGACAGGCCCTGGCCACCGAACTCCTCCGGCGCCGCGAGACCGAGCCAGCCCCCCTCACGGTAGAGATCATAGGCCTCCTTGAATCCCTTCGGCACGGCGACCGATCCGTCCTCGTGGCGCCTGCAGCCTTCCTGGTCGCCCGAAAGATTGACCGGGAATAGCACTTCCTCGGAAAGCCTGGCTGCTTCGCCGACGATCGCCGCGAGCATGTCCGGCGTCGCATCCGCGAATCCCGGCAGATTGCGGTAGCGTTCGATCCCGAGCACGTCGTTGAGGATGAACAGGGTGTCTTCAACCGGAGCCTTGTAGATGGGCATTCTTTCCTCGCCTTGATATCCCGTCGGGCCGCGCCGCGCGGCTTGCCCGTTTCCTGCCTTTGAGCACGCACCACGAGCATCGCGTGCGGCAACGTGTACAGGATGCTACAAAACTTTGACGTTTGCGTAAACGTCAAAAATTAGAATCCGAAAAGTTTCGTCCGTGGGAGCCTATGCAGCCTGACAAATCGTTAAAAATCGAACCAGTTAACGGCTTGTTTACCACGTTCGCTGAATTGTGCGCTTTGAGATGGTCAAGGCTGCAACCGGTCCGATTCGCCCGTGTTGCGGCATTGCCCGCATCGGCTGAGCGCCGCTGAATGTAAGGGCACTTCCCTCCTATGGCGCTCTCGATGATGGTCACGACAGGGGCGAGAGACAATGAACGGATCGCGAGCCAATTCTCAGCGCATGGGCAACCCGTCCTATGGCGACAGGTCTTCGCTCGATGCCCTCAATCGCACCATCGAGGGGCTCGAGGCACGCATCGAAGGCCTGATGAGCAGCGTCAGCCGTGAACCGCCTCAGGGGGAGAGGCCGCGCGCACCGGCTGACAATCCCGTTTCCGAGATACTCCAGCGCCAACGGGTACTCAGTGCCGGCCGCGAACGCTCGCCATTGCGAGAGCGCTTGGCCGCGCGCGAAGCAGAACGTTCGGCCCCCCGGTCTCCGGAAGAGACGCGATATCAACCGCATTCGCTCCGGCCCTCCGCAGCTACCGATATCGCCGAGGCGCTCGTGGGCTTGCGCCAGGATCTGAAGCGAGAAATCGGCGATGGTCTTGTCCGCGAGATGCATGCGCTTCGCTCGGAAATCCGCAGCATCAAGTCCGAGGTGGCGCAGGATCGCGGCTTTGCCGCCGACGTCCGGACCGATATGCAGCGGCTTGCCGAGAGCATCGGTCAGCTCGGCAGGCATGCACCATCGGCCCAGGCGGAGGCGCTCCGGGCCGAATTCGACGACCTTCGCGCGACGCTTGACGGCCTGGCGCGCGAAGACAGCATGCGCCGCATGGAGAATCGCTGGAGCGGGGTCGAGGACCGGCTGAACGCCTTCGACCAGAACCGCGACGATGAACTCGTGGCGCTCGCCTACCGACTCGACGAGATCAAGACGCAGATCGCGTCCCTGAACAAAGGCCCCGGTATCGACGCTTTGGAGGATAAGCTCGTGGCGGTTGCCCAGGCGGTCGAACTGCTCGGCCGCCAGATTCAGCCGGACGACCGCCGCCTGTCCACGAAATTTTCCGATCTCGATGCGCGGCTCGACGAAATCAGCCGGGCGATTGCAGTCAACAGCCGCAATGCCGGCACGGACACGTCCTTCGTCAATCGCCTGGAAAGCAGGCTCGGCGATCTCTCGCGCCAAATCGACCATCTCTCCCGCCCCTCCGATTCCGGACTCGGTGCCAGGATCGAGGCACTGTCGGCGCGCGTCGAGGACTTGGCCGGCGAGAGATCGGCCGCCCGGCTCGAGGAGCGTCTCGATCATCTTTCAGCTCTTCTCGAGCACGGCCAACGCACCGCCGATCCCGAGCTCACCGGCTATCTTGCCGATATTTCGCGCAAGATAGAGGCGCTTGACCAGGGCAGCCTCAATGGCGGGCTCGTCGAAAGGCTCGATTACCTCGCCCGCCGCATCGACGAGCTGGATGCGCAAGCCGAAGCGCCGATGAGCGATACTCGCTTCGACAGGCTCGAAGACCGTCTTGCCGACATCGCACAGCGCCTCGAAGAAACGCAGGCCGCTCCCTTCGACGATCGCGAGGCCCTGCGCAATCTCGAGGCGCAGATCAGCAATCTCTCCACGCTTGTGAGCCAGCCGCATGGGGAGTCCGGTCAGGCGGCGTCGGCGGAGTTCGAGAGCCGCATGAACGCGCTTGAAGACTATCTGGCCACAAGCGACGAATATATTATCGAAGCCGCTCGGCAGGCGGCTGAAGCGGTGATGGAGGCCTATTCCAAGAACGTCTCGTCGCACACGTCGGCAGGCGCCGACATGGCCGCAATCTCGGCCCTTGCCGAAGACCTGCGCGCGCTCGAAGAGCTCAGCCGTTCGAGCGACGACCGGACCGCGCGTACCTTCGAGGCCCTGCACGACACGCTCGTCCACATCGCTGAAAAGCTCGAGCGGCTGGAGGAGAACCGGCCGCAACGGAGCGTCGGCGCACCGGCAATGCCGAAGGCCGCCCAGCCCGACTTCGAAGAACCGTCTCCGGCTGCGGATCCCGACTACCGCGACGGCGAGTTGCAGCGCAGCGTACGGGCGCTGCAATCCGAGAGCAGAGATTTCGTTGCGGAGCCGGCTGCGGCCGAATCCATGGTTTCGCTTGATATTTCGACCGTGGAGCGGGTGGAGGAACAGCCTGCAAAGGCGGGCCTCCTGGCCGGCCTGACCCGGCGTTTTTCTTCCAAGCGCAATGCGGCGCCACCGGCGCAGGCGCGACAGCTTGTCGAACCGGCCCCGTCGATCGACCCCTCCGAAATGCTTGCGACCGAGGAAGCCAATCTGCTCCTTGAGCCCGGTTCCGGTGTTCCCGACGTCAAAAAGATCCTCGAACGGGTCCGCGCCGGTCAAATGGCACGTGGCGGTCAGCAGGCACCCGGTGGCGACAAGGCGGATTTCATCGCCGCCGCGCGCCGTGCGGCACAGCTTGCCGTGGAAGAGGCCGACATGCATAACCGGGCCAGGGACAACAGGGCGCCCTCGGCGTTCTCCGGCGCTTTGGCCCGTCATCGCCGCCCGATCCTGATGGCGGTCGGCGCGGTGCTGTTGGCGATCATGTCCTATCCGCTCGTCAGCACGATGCTGAAGGGCAAGGAAGCACCGGCTCAGCCGGCAGTGGCGATCGAACGTCGGGCGGAACCTGAAGGCGCGCAGCCGAACGCCGCAACTGCGGTTGAAACAGCTCCCGCCGCAACTTCTGAAACGGCCGCTGAAGAGCCGGCGGGCGATGCGCCGGCAGGGGCGGCGCAGGCCGCCTCCGCTGCTGACGAGGAAGATGCTGCAAGTCCCGCCGCCCGCGGCGCGGGTGCTGCACCTCTGCTGCAGCCGGCGGCAGGGACAACGGGTCCCGTTTCATCATTCGAACATTCCTCGCATGAGGCGTCCGGGGTTCCGGCGCTCGAACAGGCGAAGGCGATCGACGTCGTTCTGCCGGAAGGGTTCGGACCGCCGGCACTGGTGACGGCGGCCAAGGGCGGTGACCCGCTGGCATTTTATGAGATCGGCGCCCGCTTCACCGAGGGCCGCGGCGTGAAGGAGGATCTCGCCGAGGCCGCCAAATGGTACCAGCGTGCGGCCGATGCCGGTGTCGTGCCGGCGGATTACAGGCTCGCCAATCTTTACGAGAAAGGGGCCGGCGTCGAGCGCGATGCCGCCAGGGCCAAGGTGCTCTACCTGAAGGCTGCGGAAGCGGGCAATGCGAGTGCGATCCACAATCTCGCAGTCATGCTCGCGAGCGGACGCGACGGCGCCCCGGATTTCGTGGAGGCGGCAAGGTGGTTCGAGAAGGCCGCCAACTTCGGCGTCCGCGACAGTCAGTTCAATCTCGCCGTGCTCTATGCCCGCGGCAATGGCGTCGCTCAGAGCCTCGAGGAGGCGTACAAGTGGTTTGCCATCGCAGCCCGTGACGGCGACAAGGACGCGGCCGAGAAGCGGGACGAGATCGCCAGGGCGATGAACCCGGACGTGCTTTCGAGCGCCAAGGCGAAGATCGACGCATGGAAGGCACAGCCGGTCGACGCCAAGGCCAATACGGTCGAGGTGCCGGACGCCTGGGTCGGGAACTCGACAAAAACGGCGTCGGTCGACATGACAAAAGCCGTGCGCAACATCCAGGCCATCCTCAACAATAACGGCTTCGATTCCGGTCCGGCGGATGGGCAGATGGGCAGGAAGACGATCGCCGCGATCAAGGCCTTCCAGAAATCGATCGGTCATGAGCCGACCGGGGAGATCACGGACGCGCTGGTGAGAGAGCTCTTGAAGCGCAACGCGTAACGAAACCAGCTCCGGCGCAGTACGTCCAGGCGCACACAGAACCCCAGTCGCACTTGCCCGCCGGCCCGGCTACGCTCTTTCCGCAGCCGCGAGAAAAACGCCCCAATAATGCCGCAGATAGGCGCCACAGCGCTGTCAGCACGGAAGTTGCGCGCCATTTGCCTGCCATGTGCCCGGCAAGGTTGACAGTTTCGGACCTGGGGCGCATGAGGGGAGGTGCAGTCTGCTGTCCCTCGGAGGTGGGCCGTCTGCCGCTACATCCCTGCTCGTGGTGAATCACCATCCGCTTCGACGCATCGCGCCGCGCCTCTTGAAGGCGTGAGCCATGCGGAGAATTCAAGGCATGCACAATTCCTAAATCGTTTCCGGTTTAGGGGTTGTGAAGTTGCAGTTGCCGCCCGCGCCGCGGGCTGTTGATACATCGAGGTTCGGCCGTGACGGTCTATCTGCCCATTGCAGAGTTGTCGGTGAATATTTTCGTCATTCTCGGCATGGGCGCGGCTGTCGGTTTTTTGTCGGGCATGTTCGGGGTTGGCGGCGGTTTCCTGATCACGCCGCTGCTGATCTTCTACAACATTCCGCCGGTGGTGGCGGTGGCGACAGGCGCCAACCAGGTAGTTGCCTCCTCGATCTCCGGCGCGATCACGCATTTCCGCCGCGGCACGATCGACGTCAAGCTCGGCACAGTGCTGCTCGGCGGCGGCCTCGTCGGGGCGACCGTCGGCGTCTGGCTGTTTTCGTTGCTGCGCCGCATGGGCCAACTCGATCTGGTGATCTCTTTGCTCTATGTCGTGCTGCTCGGCTCCGTCGGCGGGTTGATGCTCTGGGAGAGCCTCGGCGCCATGCGCAAGGCTGCCAAGAATCTGCCGACTGCCTTGCGCCGGCCCGGGCAGCATATCTGGATCCACGGCCTGCCGCTGAAGATGCGCTTCAAGAAGTCGAAAATCTATCTGAGCGTCATTCCGGTCGCCACGCTCGGCTTCTCGATCGGCATGTTGACCTCGATCATGGGCGTCGGCGGCGGCTTCATCATGGTGCCGGCGATGATCTATCTCTTGCGCATCCCGACCAATGTCGTCGTCGGCACCTCGTTGTTCCAGATCGTGTTCGTCTCCGCCTACACGGTTCTCGTCCAGGCGTCGACGAACTACACCGTCGATATCGTGCTCGCCTTTGTGCTGATGATCGCCGGTGTCATCGGGGCGCAATACGGCGTGCGCGTCGGCCAGCGGCTGCGTGGCGAACAGTTGCGGGCGCTGCTGGCGCTGCTCGTGCTCGCCGTCGGCATCCGGCTCGCGATCGACCTCGTCATTCCGCCGGAGAATGTCTATTCGGTCGTCTCGGGGGGGTTCGGATACTGATGGTCACTAGCCCGTATCCAACTCGCCACAGTCCAACGCAGGGCCCAAGGAGTGTGAGAAATGCGGGCTAGCCTCCGCCTTTTGCTGACGGTCCTTGTTCTGGCCGCTGCCGCGCCGGCCGCGGCGCAGGCGCCGGTACGGCCCCTGGAGCGGCAGATCACGAATTTCAACGAGAAGCTCGAGATCGGTATCTCGACCGACGAGATCGCCATCACCTCCGACTTTCGCGGCGCCGACCTGACGATTTTCGGCGCCATCGACGGCTTCGATCCCAACCTTCTCGCCCAGGGCAAATACAACGTCGTCGTCGCCCTCGAAGGCCCGAAGGACAATGCGACGGTGCGCAAGAAGGAGCGGGTCTTCGGCATCTGGGTCAACACGCAGTCGATGACCTTCGAGCTGGTTCCCGAAGCCTACTCGCTGTCAAGCACGCGCGACATTGCAACGATCGCACCGCCGCGCGACATTGCCAATATGGGGATCGGCGTCGATCACATGCGCCTGGTGCCGCTCGGTTTCTTTGGCGACGGCAGCAATCTCGGCGAATTTCGCAATGCCTTCCGGCGCCTGCGGGAGGAAAGCGGCGTCTACCAGCGGGATCCGGGCGGCGTGCAGTTCATCAGTTCGAGCCTGTTCAAGGCCTCCGTGCGGCTGCCGGCCAACGTACCGAACGGCATTCACGTCGTGCGCGCCTATCTGTTCCGGGACGGGCTGTTCGTCGCCGCCAAGGCGCTGTCGCTCCGGGTCGTCAAGACCGGTCTCGAACAGGCCATCACCCGGGCCGCGCATGACCAGCCCCTCGCCTATGGTCTCCTTGCCGTGGCGCTGGCTGTCATCACCGGCTGGGGCGCAAGCCTGCTCTTCCGAAAGGACTAGGGTCAGGAGGTCTTTCCCGCTTCGCAGCCATCCTGAAGTGCGGTCTGTGCTTCCGCCTCACTCAACAGCCAATTGCCGAGGCGGCTGACCGGTTGGCTCGCCCGCGCAGGCCGGACCAGGCAGTAGCCGCGCTCGCGGACCTCGAGAGTGGGGCCGACGGGCACCAGAAGGCCCGAGGAAATGTGTTCATCCACGAGGCCCCTCCACCCGATCGCAATTCCCTGGCCGCCGACGGCGGCTTGCACGACAAGCGAATAGGTGTTGAAGCTCAGATCGACATGTCCCGACTGCACGTCCCTGACCGCCCTGAAATGCGATAAATAGGTGCGCCATTCGAACCAGGGCGAAGGCGCCGAGCTATCGAGATGTATCAAGGTTGATCTCGCGAGCGACGAGACATCTGCGAAGGGGCCGTTCTGTTCGGCGAAAGCCGGTGTGCACACGGGCGTGACCGCTTCCGGTAAGAGCAATATGACATCGTCGCCGAAATCGCGCTGCGCGCCGAAAGCGACGGCGATGTCGTTATCTCTCAACAGTTCCCGCTGAAGCCTTTGCGTCGCGACGATCTGGATGTCCAACTCCGGATATAGAAGCCGGAATGCATGCATTCGAGGCATCAGCCAGAGCGACGCAAATGCATAATCCGTCAGCAACCGGATCGTCGATCTTTCCTGGTCGGCGCGAAAAGCGCCAACGGCATCGTCGATTTCGTCGACCGCCCGTTTCGCAATGTCGTAAAGCCTCTGGCCCGCGGGCGTGAGTTCGACACCGCGGTGGACGCGGGTTAGCAGATCCACTCCGATCTGGTCCTCTATGCGTCGAATTTGGTAGCTGATCGCCGGCTGCGAAATTCCAAGCGCAGCCGCAGCGGATGTCAGGTTGCCACGCTTTGCCACCTCCACGAAAAGCCGCAGCCAGCCAAGATCGACCACTCTCTGTCTCATAGAAAGGCCTTATGGGAAGAATCAAGAAAACCCGACTTCACAGGGATTTAGAATAGCGGCACGAATACGGAAATCAAATAGTTCAGGGGAGTAACATGATGATGAATGCAGTCAGCACCTGCCTCGCCTTGGGATTGTTCCTGTCGCTTGCCGGTATGGCGCCAGTCCAGGCCGCGGAGGATGAGGCCTGCAAGGTGATCCGCATGTCTGACCCGGGCTGGACGGACATCACTGCAACGAATGCCGTCGCGCGCGTCCTGCTCGAGGCACTTGGCTATGAGCCCGACATCAAAACGCTCTCCGTGCCTATCGGCTACGAGTCGATGAAGAACGGGGAGATCGACATCTTCCTCGGCAACTGGATGCCGGCCCAGAGCGCTTTCATAGAGGACCTGCAGAAGGCTGACGCCGTCGAGATCGTCAATCGTAACCTCGATGGCGCTAAGTTCACGCTGGCTGTACCATCCTATGTCGCGGAACGCGGCATCAAGGACTTTTCTGATCTCCAGACGCATGGTGAAGAGTTCGAGCGACTGATCTATGGTATCGAGACGGGGGCACCGGCCAATGCCAGCATCGAAAAAATGATCGGCGCAAATGATTTCGGGCTTGGAGACTGGCAGCTGGTCCAGTCGAGCGAACAGGCGATGCTGGCCCAGGTGGAGCGCGCTGCACAGAAGGAGGCGGCAATCGTTTTTCTCGCCTGGGCGCCGCATCCCATGAACAACCGGTTTGACATCACCTATCTTTCGGGTGGCGACGCCTATTTCGGGCCCAATTACGGTGGCGCGGAGGTCTATACGCTCGCGCGGACCGGCTGGACGAAGATGTGCCCCAACGGTGCCAACTTGTTCAAGAATCTCACCTTCGACATGGCAATGGAAAACACGTTGATGGGGAAGATCCTGGAAGGCGACAAACCGGAGGAAGCCGCAGCGGCGTGGCTCAGCGAGAATCCGCAGTCGCTCGACAAGTGGCTCGCGGGCGTTACGACCTTCGACGGTGGTCCCGGATTGGACAGCGTGAAAGCCTCTCTCGGACTCTAAGCAGACGTGCGTGACTGCCAGCGCCGCGCGTCTTTTCAGACGCGCAAAGGTCGCTGTAATTCTTTGAAATTGTGCATCGCACTTCCGAAAACGGGTACGATCGCCGGGGCGATGCGCTAGACTGAAGGAAGAATCCAATGACGCGGCCAAACATCCTGATCCTGATGGTCGACCAGTTCAACGGAACTCTGTTTCCCGATGGTCCCGCCGATTTTCTGCATGCGCCTCATCTCAGGGGCTTGGCAGAGCGCTCGGTTCGCTTTGCCAATACCTACACCGCCAGCCCGCTTTGCGCTCCGGCACGGGCGTCCTTCATGTCCGGTCAACTCCCGAGCCGCACACGCGTCTACGACAACGCTGCCGAATTTGCCTCGGACATACCGACCTATGCGCACCACCTCAGGGCCGGAGGATATCAGACTTGCCTCTCGGGAAAGATGCATTTCGTCGGCCCCGATCAACTGCATGGTTTCGAGGAGCGGTTGACGACGGATATCTATCCGGCGGATTTCGGTTGGACGCCGGACTACCGTAAGCCGGGGGAGCGCATCGACTGGTGGTATCACAATCTCGGCTCCGTCACGGGTGCCGGGGTGGCCGAGATCACCAACCAGATGGAATACGACGACGAGGTTGCCTACAACGCCACCCGCAAGCTCTACGATCTTGCGCGCGGCAATGACGATCGACCGTGGAGCCTGACGGTTAGTTTCACCCATCCGCACGATCCCTATGTCGCTCGCAAGCGCTTCTGGGATCTTTACGAGGGCTGTCCTGCGCTGGACCCGAAGATCGGACCCATTCCCTTTGAACAGCAGGACCCGCATTCGCGGCGCCTCCTGGAGGCTTGCGACTACCGGTCATTCGACATTTCGGCGGATGACGTACGGCGCGCACGGCGCGGCTATTTCGCCAGCATCTCCTACGTGGACGAGAAAATCGGCGAGATTCTCGACGTGCTCGAGCGGACCGGCATGGCCGGGAATACCGCCATACTGTTCGTATCCGACCATGGCGACATGCTGGGCGAACGTGGCCTCTGGTTCAAGATGAGCTTCTTCGAAGGCTCGGCGCGCGTGCCACTGATGATCTCGGCGCCTGGCTGGAAGCCCGGCAGGGTCGACGCACCGGTGTCGACGCTCGACGTAACGCCGACTGTCGCCTCGATCGCCGGCTTGGACATCGCTTCGATCCTCCCTTGGACCGACGGCGAAGATCTCGCGCCGCTGGTGCGGGCTGAGGCCGACCGGGGTCCGGTGCCGATGGAATACGCGGCAGAAGGCTCAGTGGCGCCGCTCGTGGGGTTGCGATCGGGAGCATACAAATTGACGCTCTGCGACGAGGATCCGCCGCTGCTGTTCGACGTCAGCTCTGATCCCGATGAATTGACGGACCTTGCGTCAAATGCGGAACACAGCGAAGTCCTCACCAGCTTGCTCGCCGAAGCAAACAAGCGTTGGAGTCTCGCCGCCTTTGACGCTGCGGTGCGTGAAAGCCAAGCCCGTCGCTGGGTGGTGTATCCGGCGCTGAGGAACGGCGCCTACTACCCTTGGGATTTCCAGCCGTTGCAGAAGGCCTCCGAGCGATACATGCGCAACCACATGGATCTCAACGTGCTCGAGGAAAAGCAGCGGTTTCCTCGGGATTGAGGCGCGATGCTCGTCCCACAGATATGATCTAACGTCTTCGCCTCATTCAGCTGGACAGTGGCGCCGGCTGAAGCGGACGCATTTCCTTTTGCCCTGTTGCGGTTTATGGAAGCGCACGACAGTATCCCAGACGGTCCTGACCGATCGACGCGAACGGGGAGGAGTTGGGCCACGGATCCGCTCCCGGAAAAGCAGAGGAAGCCAATGAAGCCGATTTTCGTGCAATTGCAATGCGCCCCCGGCAAAACCTACGAAGTTGCCGACGAGATCTACCGCAAGGAAATCGTCTCGGAGATGTATTCGACCAGTGGTGACTACGACCTGCTTCTGAAGATCTATGTCGAGGAGGGTCAGGACGTCGGCAAGTTCATCAACGACAATATAGCCAGCGTGCCGGGCATCTCCCGTTCCTTGACGACGCTCACCTTCAACGCGTTCTGAAGGCTTCTATCCGAGCAGGTTGGCGAAGCGGACGGAATAGATCCGGTCGCGTCCCATCATATGGGCGACGAGGTACTGGCGATCGAAGAGCCCATTCATGGCGCGGTGCCGGAGGTCCAACCCGCCGGTGATCACACCGAAGGCGGGCATGAGCAGCCGTTTGCCGTCCGCCGCGAAACAGGGCCGGCGAACCGATCTCTCGCGGCGCCGCACGGTAGCCGAGGGATGCAAGTGGCCGGCGATCTCGCCGAGGCCGTCCTTCAGGGATGGCTCGTGTCGGAAGACGAGCCCCGCGTGCCGCAGTTCATCCATGAAGGCGCCGGGCAGTCCGAATGCGCCGTCCGGATCGTGGTTGCCGTTGATCCAGATCCAGTCGCGCCCGTGCGCCATGGAGCAGATCATCTGGCGAAAGTTCTCCGGCATCGCCGCCGAGCCCCTGCGGTCGTGGAAGTTGTCGCCAAGACTGATGACAGTCTTCGGATCATGGCGCGCGAGAACCGCCTCCAGGATGCGTAGCGTCGCGATCGTGTCGTAGGGCGGCAGCATCATGCCGCGGCGGGCGAAGGCGGAGCCTTTTTCCAGGTGAAGGTCGGAGACGACGAGCGTTCGGCTCTCGGGAAGATAAAGACCCCCCAGCGCATCGCAGATGGCCGCGACGCCGTTGATCGTCGTGCGCGCCTGGAAAAGAGCACACCCAGCAGGGGCCGATGTCGCGTGGACGAGCCGATGCATTCCTGTCCTATTCCTCTGTGAGGCCCATCGCCTCGCTGATCAGCTCATCGGCCGCTTCCGTGAGCAGGAAGTCCTGTGCTTCTCCATGGACCGATTCCCGCCCGATTTCCAGCATCACCGGGATGGCGAGCGGCGAGATGCGATCGAGCCGGCGATGGGCGACGTGGCCTTTGATTCGCTTCAACATGGAGCCGAGCCGGTCGATGTCCAAGAGGCCCGTCGCCGCGTCGTTCCTGGTTGCCTCCAGGAGAATGTGATCCGGCTCGTGAATCCGCAATACGTCGTAAATGAGGTCGGCGGAAACCGTGATCTGCCGGCCGGTCTTCTCCTTGCCGGGGTGGCGTTGCTCGATGAGGCCGGCGATGACTGCGCAGTTGCGGAAGGTACGCTTGAGAAGGAAGGACTGGTTGAGCCAGGCCTCGAGGTCGTCGCCCAGCATGTCCTCGTCGAGGAGGTCTCCAAGCGAGGGTGCGCCGGTGCGGAAGGCCGAGCCCAAATCATCGAGCGCCCAGACGGCGAGCGAATAGTCGGTGGCGACGAAGCCGAGCGGCTTCAGCCCGGCGCGGTCGAGCCTGCGGGTGATGAGCATGCCGAGCGTCTGGTGCGCGAGCCGCCCTTCGAAGGCATAGATGACCATGTAATGGCGGCTGCCGCGCGGAAAGGTCTCGATCAGGAGCTGGTCCTCCGGCGGCAGCATCGAGACATCCTGCTGCAGCGCCAGCCAGTCGCGCACCTGATCGGGAAGTGGCGCGCGGCGGGCGGGATCGGCGAGCATTTTTCGCACCTGCGTCGCGAGATAGGTCGAAAGCGGGAACTTGCCGCCGGCATAGCTCGGCACCTTCGGATCGAAGGAAAAGGCTTGCGAGACGAGGCACTCGCTCTCGCGGATGCCTTCGAAGCGCAGAACCTTGCCGGAGAAGAGAAACGTGTCGCCCGGCGACAGCAATTCGAGAAAGTACTCCTCTACCTTGCCGAGCGACATGCCGCCGCGGCCGAGCGAGCCGCGGGCATTGCGTTTCACCAGCCGGACGTTCAGCATCGGCGATTCCACGATCGTCCCGACATTCAGCCGATATTGCTGCGCCACCATCGGGTTCGAAACTCGCCAAAGGCCCTCCTTCGTCTTGCGGATACGAGCGTAACGCTCATAGGTCCTGAGCGCATAGCCGCCGGTGGCGACGAGATCGACGACCCGTTCGAAGGTCTCCCACGAGAGGTCGCGGTAGGGCAGGGCGGTGGTGATTTCGTCGTGCAGCTCGACCGCATCGAAAGGGCCGGCACAGGCCCTGCCGAGCACATGTTGCGCGAGCACGTCGAGCGCACCCCGGCCGATCGGCGGCGTATCCTGCGCGCCGATATAGTTGGCGTCGAGCGCGGCCTGGCATTCCATCACCTCGAAGCGGTTGGCCGGCACGAGGAGGGCGCGGCTCGGCTCGTCCATGCGGTGATTGGCGCGGCCGATGCGCTGGGCGAGCCGGCTCGCGCCCTTCGGGGCGCCGACATGGACCACCAGGTCGACATCGCCCCAATCGATGCCGAGATCGAGCGTCGAGGTGGCGACGACGGCGCGCAGCCGGTTCTCGGCCATTGCCGCCTCGACCTTCCGGCGCTGGGCGACGTCGAGCGAGCCGTGGTGCAATGCGATCGGCAGGTAGTCGTCGTTGATGGTCCAGAGCTCCTGGAACAGCATTTCCGCCTGGCTGCGCGTGTTGACGAAGAGCAGCGTCGTGCCATGCGCCTTGATCGCCTCGTAGACATCGGCGATCGCATAGCGGGCAGAGTGCCCGGCCCAAGGCACGTGTTTGTCTGAGCGCAGGATCGAAATCTCCGGCTTGGCGCCGCCGGAAACGGTGATCAGGCCGGCATGGCCATCGCCGTCCGGAGGCTGCGCCACCAGCCAGCGCTGCAGTTCCATCGGCTCGGCGACCGTTGCCGAAAGCCCGATCGATTGCAGGCGGGGCGCCAACCGCCGCAGCCGCGCGAGCCCGAGGGAAAGCAGATGCCCGCGCTTCGAAGTTACCAGCGAATGCAATTCGTCGAGCACGACATAGCGCAGGTCCTTGAAGAAGCGTCCCGCCTCGCCATCGGCGAGAAGCAGCGCGAGCTGCTCGGGGGTCGTCAGCAGGATGTCTGGCGGGTTCGCCTTCTGCCGCTGGCGCTTGCCCTGCGGCGTATCGCCAGTGCGGTTTTCGATCCGGACGGGAAGTCCCATCTCGCCGACGGGCTTCATCAGGTTGCGCTCGATGTCGACGGCGAGCGCTTTCAGCGGCGAGATATAGAGCGTGTGGATGCCGACGAAGGCAGAGCCCGGCGGGATCCTGCCGCGCCGCGTGAGATCGATGAGGGATGGCAGGAAGCCGGCAAGTGTCTTGCCTGCGCCGGTCGGAGCTATCAGAAGTGTGCTCTCCCCGGCTTCCGCGCGGGAGAGCAATTCGAGCTGATGCGCGCGCGGTCGCCAGCCCTTGTCGGCGAACCACCGGAGAAAGGGCGCCGGCAACGTCAAAGCATCACGCTTCGGCAAAGGGGAATCGATCCTGTTCACGGGGAACAAAGGTAGATCATGTGCGGCAAAAGAGAAGCGTCGATCCGCCGGCCGATCGGTTCATCCCGGCCGTGGCGGCTCTTTTCAGAGCGCGATGTAGCGATCGGCGCGGTGGTTGATCGCCACGAAGAGATTGAGGACGATCGCGCCGAGCACAGACCAGGCGACGACCCCGGGCGTGGTGACCGCGAAGGCGACGGCGAGAACGGCCATGTCGATTACAAGCTGTACAAGCCCGGCGCGAATGCCGAAGCGTTCCTGCAGATAGATGCCGAGGATGCCGACGCCCCCGAGGCTGGCGCGATGGCGGTAGAGCGCCAGCAGGCCGTATCCGAGCAGTAGGCCGCCGATGAGCGCCGCCCAGCCCGGATGGATCTGGCCAATCTGAAAGAGCCGCGATTGCGCGTCGGTGAGGAACGAGGTGAGTCCGATGGCGATGAAGGTCTTTACGGTGAAAGCGGGGCCGAGCCGCTTCAGCGACAGATAGAAGAAGGGCAGGTTGAGAAGGAAAAAGGCGAGGCCGAAGTTCACGCCGGTTGCGTAATGCAGCAGAAAGGCGATGCCGGCGGTGCTGCCGGTCAGAAGGCCGGCGCTTGCGAGAAAATAGAGGCCCAGAGCGGCAATAAGGCTGCCGGAAAAGATGCCCTGCACATCCTCTATCGGCGTATGCCTGGTGGGACTGGTGTTCCAGAGACCGAAAACACTGCTGCCTTGTGCCATGACCAATCCCCTGCTCGTGCTGGCATGACAATGCTGCAGTGCACAAAAATAATCAAGAAAAATATGTAAGCAATGCTGACCTATTTCGCATGGCAGCGTTGCGCGTCAGGCGCCTTTGCGGGCGAGAAACAATATGCCGGACACCGGCAGGCCGGCATCCATGCGAATGAACGTGCGTTCGACCGCGATCAGCGAAAGCCCGTGTCCGGCGCAGAGCGAAGCGACATAAGGCTCCGAATGCGCATAACGCAGCGACGGCCGGAGCACGAAGCCCTCCTCCGCTGCCGCCTTCTCTACCGAGAAGGCGAAGAAACCCTCTGGCTTCAGCAACCGGTCGATGATGAGGAACACGCTTTCGAGATTGCCGAGATACATCAGCACATCCGCGGCGCTGGCGAGATCGGCACGCCGCTCCTCCAGTTCGCCGAACAGGCCGCACACCTCGGGCAGCAAAGAGAGGTCCGCCTGGCTCAGCCGATCGTAAATCGCCTTCCCCTCGGCCTTGGCGAGCATGTTGGCCGATAGATCGAAGCCCTCGAGAAAGTCCGAGCGGTCGCGGACGCGCTCACCGAAAAGCCCCGTTCCGCAGCCAAGGTCCGTGACGTGACGGAAGCGCTGCCTGCCGCTCGTCCGATCGATGAGTGCGGCGAGCTTTTCCGGCACGCTGTAGTTCAGCTTCTCGGTAAGCGCCTCGTCGAAGCGTTCTGCATAGTCGTCGAAGAGCCGCTCGACGTAGGTGCTCGGCGGCTGCTCCGGCGTCTCGGCGGCGCCGAGGAGTGCAAGCTTGAGACTGGCACCGAAAATGTCGTCCGGGTTGAGGCGGAGCGTATTGCCAAGGGCCTCGATGGCTGCCTCTTTTCGGCCCGATTTTTCTTCATAGTCCGCCAGCCGGAACCAGCCGGCCGCCCAGTTCGGTGCGAGCTCGAGGGCCTGGGCCATGAGTTCGGCCGCGGCTTGCAGTTCGCCGCCTTCGGCGAGCATATTTGCGTAGTCGGCACGTCGGTCGGCGATCAAGTCACCGGAGGAGAGCTGGTTGAAGATCATGACGGTGGCGGTTCCGTTGCGACGGACGCTTCTGGGGCCGGGCGCGACAAAACACAAGCGGAATCTGGATGGGCCCCTTGCTCGCGGGTTGCGGGGGCAGGAATGTCGGCTTATGTGAGGGAAAACAGGAGAATTCTTCGCCCATGTCGGACGGCATAAATAGATTCCTGGGTGACTCGCCGCTGCGCGTGCTGGTCAAGCTCGTCGTCGTGTCGATCCTGGTCGGCTTCGTCATGACCTTCTTCGACTGGTACCCTGTCGATATCTACTACGGCATCCGCAACTTCCTGCTCGACGTCTGGTACAAAGGCTTTGCCGCGCTCGGTAGGGTCGGGGACTATCTCCTCGTCGGCGCCGCCGTCGTTATCCCGGCTTTCCTCCTCCTTCGTATCCTGAGCTATCGGCGGTAGGCATGGCGGATTCGATTTGTCTTCCCCGCAGAGTGCTGATCCTGCGCGCCGGTTCCGTGATCTCGCTCGGCTTGATCGCCGGTTGCTCTGCCTACGATGGGCTCGTCTCCGACGAGGGCGCCCGCAGCGACCAGACGGAGACGACGCTCGGCTACGTCAACGCGCTGCGTGAGGGGAAGGGGCTTTCGGCGCTCGCGCGCGACCCGGCAGCGTCCCTTGCAGCGATGCACCAGGCGGTGCGAATGGCCAGAGCCGGCAAGATGCAGCACAATATCGGCTGGCGCGACGACTTCTACGACCGCATGAAGGGCGAAGGCGTCACCCTGCCCGCAGCCGAAAACATCGCCATGGGCCAGGAAGACGCCGAGCGCGCCTATCGGGCTTGGGTCAACTCGCCGAACCATCTGAAGAACATGCTCGGCAACTATCGCGGTCTCGGCGTTGCGACTGCACAAAATTCCGCTTCCGGAAATCGTCCCTATTGGGCCATGGTGCTCTGCGGCTGAGCTGATTCCCCGAGACGGACCTTGCGGGAGTGGCCGCATGGGATGAAACGATGACTGCCATGGAAAGCCTGGAACCCGCCGGCGATAGTGCCGGCCCGTTTCACGTCAGCAACCGGCTGATTTTTTCCATCGCGCTGCCGATGACGCTCGGTTTCCTGACGACACCGCTGCTCGGCCTTGTCGATACGGCCGTGGTCGGCCGGCTTGGTCGGGCGGAGATGCTCGCCGGACTTGCGGTCGGCGCAGTCATGTTCGACCTCATCTTCGCCACTTTCAATTTCCTGCGCGCCGCCACGACCGGCCTCGTCGCCCAGGCCTGTGGCCGGGGCGATCGGCGCGAGCAGCAGGCGGTCTTCTGGCGGTCCATGGCTATCGCGCTCGTTTGCGGGCTAGGAATCCTGCTCCTCTCTCCGCTGCTGCTCCTGGTCGGCCTGTGGCTGATGGCGCCCGGGCCAGAGGTCGCGGCGGTCACCAGCACCTATTTCTTCTATCGGATCCTCTCGGGTCCGGCGGCGCTTGCCAATTACGCGATTCTCGGATTCGTGCTCGGCCGTGGCCAGGGTACGCTCGGCCTCCTGTTGCAGACGATCATCAACGGAACCAACATCGTGCTTTCGATCCTGCTTGGGCTCGTTCTCGGCTGGGGCGTGGCCGGCGTTGCGATCGCCACGGTCACTGGCGAGGTGGTCGGTGCGGTCCTTGGCTTCCTGATCGTCTTCGGCCGCTTCGACGGGCAGGACGCGCCCGGCTGGGCGGCCGTTTTCGCGCGGAACCGCCTGAAGGCGCTCTTCGGCCTCAACCGCGACATCATGATCCGTTCTTTCGTGCTGCTCGCCGCCTTTGCGCTGATGACGCGGATAGGCACCGCTCTGGGCCCGGTAACGCTTGCCGCAAATGCGGTGCTGATGAGCATCTTCCTGGTTGCCGGCTACTATCTCGACGGGCTTGCCAATGCGGCCGAGCAATTGACGGGGCGCTCGATCGGGGCGGCCTACAGGCCGGCTTTTGACCGCGCCCTGCGGATGACCGTCGCCTGGGCGCTCGGGCTGGCCGCGGCGACGACGCTCGCGTTCCTCGCCTTCGGCAATGCGCTTGTCGATCTGTTGACGACGGTGGCGGTGGTGCGCGCAGCGGCGTACGAATACATGCCCTGGGCGGCCCTCACGGCGCTGACCGGCGCGCTCGCCTTCCTGATGGACGGAGTCTTCATCGGGGCCACCTGGTCGCGCGACATGCGCAATATGATGATCGCCGCCTTCCTCGTCTATTGCGCCTCGCTCGCCGCGCTCGTGCCCCTGTTCGGCAATCACGGTCTCTGGGCGGGGCTCAACCTCTTCCTGCTGATGCGAGGGCTTTCACTGCTCGCCCTGGTGCCGCGCCGGGCGGCTCAGACTTTCCGTCCGGCCCAGTAATCGGTGCGGCTGTCGCGGATCTCGCGGATGGAGGCAAGTCCGTCGCGGTCGCAGAGCGCGGAAAGCCCCCGCACGATCCGACCCGGAAGACCCGGTCCCTGGTAGACCATGCAGGAATAGAGCTGGACGAGATCGGCGCCGGCACGGATCTTTTCCGCCGCCGTTTCGGCCGAACCGACACCGCCGACGCCGATGATCGGCATGTCGGGCCCGATGCGCTTGCGCATCCGCGCAAGGACCGCCGTCGACTTCTCGAAGAGCGGCCTGCCGGAAAGTCCGCCGGTCTCCTTCGCCTGCCGCTGGTCCTTGAGCCCCTCGCGCGAGAGCGTGGTGTTCGATACGATCAGTCCATCGAGATCATGCGCCAACACTTCCGCCGCAATGTCGTCCATCCCCTCGTCGGTCAGGTCCGGGGCGATCTTGAGAAAAACCGGGATGCGCCTACCGGTCTTTCCTGCTTCCTCCTCGCGTGCGGCAAGCACGGCCGAAAGCAGCGCCGCGAGGCTTTCGCGCGCCTGGAGATCGCGCAAGCCCGGCGTATTGGGCGAGGAGATATTGGCGGTGAAATAGCGTGCGACCGGGTAGAAGGTGCGAATGCCCGCCACGTAGTCGGCAATGCGGTCGGCGCTGTCCTTGTTGGCACCGATGTTGACGCCGACCAAAGCCTCCCGCGAATAGCCCCGAAGCCTCGCCAGCGCCGCCCCGTGCCCTTCATTGTTGAAGCCGAGCCTGTTGATCACAGCCTCGTCTTCCACGAGGCGAAAAAGCCGAGGCCTGTCGTTGCCCGCCTGCGGACGCGGCGTGACCGTGCCGATCTCGGTAAAACCGAAGCCGAGCTTCAGAAGCGCCTCGGGCACTTCGGCATTCTTGTCATAGCCCGCCGCCATACCGATCGGATTGGCAAAGGTCAGGCCCGCCACGGTTTGCACCAACCTTGGGTCTGCGGGCGCTGCACAGCTCCGGACGAGACCGCTCTTCAGCGCCCGGATCGAGAGGCCATGGGCGGACTCGGGGTCGAGCAGAAACAGGCCGCGACGGGCGAGGCTTTCGAAAGGTCTGGTCATGGGGCAAGCTCTGGAAACACGCGGTCGCCGTCGTCGTCAAGCGGCAGCGGCTTTTCCCACAGCACCGCATCGAGAGTGAGCGGCGCGTAGAGATGCGGAAAAAGTGCGCCGCCACGCGATGGTTCATAGGTGAGCTTGTCCCCGAGCACGGCCGCGTTCACCGCGACCAGCAGGAGGTCCGTCTGTCCCTCGAAATGGCGCGCGGCCGTTTCGGTCACCTGATCACGGGTCGAAAAATGGATGAAGCCGTCGGCGAGATCGATAGGTGCGCCATCGAATCGTCCCGTGCGCCGCGCCTCCTGCCAAAGCAGTGCCGGAACGATCTTGTATATGGTAGCGTTCATGCTGTCCGCTCGTCCGTCGTGAAAACCGAGCCATGGCCTTGCCGCAAATATAGCCGCATGTCCACCGTGCAACACCAGATCGAGGCGGATTTCTCTACGGCGCCGAGCGTCCCTTTGGGCGTGCGAGGATGAACGTAGCACAGGAGGCTTCCGGAAGAGGGTGTCATGAAGCAAGCAACCGCAGCATTGGTGTTCGGCCTGAGTCTTGGATGGGCGCTTTCGGTGACCGCCCAGGAATCGTCGCCTGGACGCTACACGATGCAGAAATCCGAGACGGGGTTCGCCCGGCTCGACACCGAAACCGGCGAGGTTGACCTCTGCCAGGAGAAGAACGGAGAACTCGTCTGCCGGATGGCGGCCGACGAGCGCGCAGCCTTCGAGAGGGAGCTCGATCTTCTCACCAGGCGCGTCGAAGCGCTGGAAAAAGCCGTTGGGAGAGGAGCGGCAGCAAGCAAACCGGATCTTCCGACCGACGAAGAGATTGACCGGACAATGAGCATCATGGAAAGAGTGATGCGGAAGTTCATGGGGATCGTGAAGGAATTCGACGACAAAGGGAAGTCGCCCGCCGAGGAGGGTGGGCAGGTACCCGACCGGACGTGAATTCGCCCCTGGGCGACACGGGCTGCGGCATGCGTCCTTATGTCGATGCCGATTCGGTGGTAATAAGATTGCTGCAGCAGGTACTGTTGCAGCCGAGGCTCTTGGGAGGGGGCGTCACCATGCCGGACATGACCATCATCATTGCCGACGACCACCCGCTATTTCGAGGCGCGATGCGCCAGGCGCTGAGCGGCATGACCGGCGCCCCGGCCATTGTCGAGGCGGGCGACTTTTCAGCGGTGCGCAAGGCTGCGGCCGACCACCCGGACGCGGATCTGATGCTCCTCGACCTGACGATGCCGGGTGTCAGCGGTCTCTCCGGCCTGATTGCGCTGCGCGCCGAATTCCCCAGCCTGCCGGTGATGATTGTCTCCGCCCATGACGATCCGGCCACCATCCACCGCGCTATAGACCTCGGCGCTGCAGGCTTCCTGTCGAAATCCGCGGGCATCGAAGAGATTCGCGACGGCATCGCCAAGGTGATGGCCGGCGAAGTATTCGTGCCGGCCGACTACGACCGGAATCAGCAATACGAGCCGGAGGTTGCCGATCTGATGCATCGGCTGCAGACCCTCACGCCGCAACAATCTCGCGTGCTGTCGATGCTTGCCGAGGGCCTGCTCAACAAGCAGATCGCCTACGAACTCGGCGTGTCCGAGGCGACGATCAAGGCACATGTGTCGGCAATCCTGCTAAAGCTCGATGTCGACAGCCGCACGCAGGCCGTTATCCAGTTGCAGAAGCTCGGAAGCGTCGCGGCCTGACGCGTCCGCTCGATCGTGCAAACTCGGTGCGACTATTCTACTCCGCCGCAGCCCTTGATGCAGCGGCGAGCTGCGTCAGCCAGGCACGCAGGGCGGCGGGACGTACCGGCTTGTGCTGCAGCGAGACGCAGTCGCGTTCGGCGGCACTGCGGACTTCAGGCGTGCGGTCCGCCGTCACCATCAGCGCCGGAATGTTCTCTTTCCAGAGCGCGCGGATGCAGGCGATTGCCTCGATGCCGGTGCCGTCGCCGAGATGATAGTCGGCGACGATGGCGTCCGGCCGCACGGCAAGCTTCTCCGGTCCCATCCCCGCACAGGCGGAGAGCGATTCCGCCGTGGTCACCGTGCAGCCCCAGCCGCCAAGCAGCAGCGCCATGCCGTCGAGGATCTTCAACTCGTTGTCGATGCACAGCACATTGAGCCCGGTGAGCGCATCGGCCGACTTCGTGGCTGCGACCGGTTGGACCGCCGCTTTGCCGGCACTGACGGCCATCGGAACGCTCACCTTGAAACGGGTGCCTTTGCCCGGCTGCGATTGCAGGCTGACCGGATGATTGAGCACGTGCGAGATGCGGTCGACGATCGACAGCCCGAGCCCGAGGCCGGCTGCGGTGCGCGCGCCTTCGTCGAGCCGCGCGAATTCCTTGAATACGGTACGGAACTTCGACGGGGGAATGCCGATGCCGGAGTCGAGCACCTCGATTGCCGCCGTTTGTCCACGCCGACGGACGCCGACCAGAACCTTGCCCTGAAGCGTGTACTTTATGGCGTTGGAAACGAGGTTCTGAACGACGCGCCGCAGGAGGTTCGGGTCGCTGTGCACGACGAGCGAAGTCGGCATGATGACGAGCTTGATCTCTTTCGCCCGGGCCATCGGCGCAAAATCCGTCTCGATGCGCCTGAAGAGTTCATTGAGCGGCACCGACTGCAGCCGCGGTTTCATCGCGCCGGTGTCGAGACGCGAAATGTCGAGTACGGCACCGAGAATGGCCTCCACCGATTCGAGTGATGAATCGATGTTCTGCACCAGCGCACGGTTGTCAGAGTCGCCCAGTCGCTCGACGAGCGAGGAAGAATAGAGGCGTGCGGCATTGAGGGGTTGCAGAATGTCGTGACCGGCGGCGGCGAAGAAGCGGGTCTTGCCGATATTGGCCTCTTCGGCCGCTGCCCGCGCCTCTGCCAGTTCCCGATTCACCAGCGTCAATTCACCCGTCCGTTCGGCGACGCGCATTTCCAGCGTCTCGTTCGCCTGTTTCAACGCCATGTCGGCGGCCACGCGCTGTGTGATGTCCGTATAGGTCGTGACGATGCCCTTGTCGGGCATCGCATTCGTCCTCACTTCGATGATGCGCGTGCCATTGGACAGTTCCAGCAGGAAAGGCTTGTCGAGCGTCAGGAAGTTGGCGATCAGCGCCTTCTCGTCCTCCTTACGCAGATCACCGCGGCGGGCGAGGATCGCGACGATGTCGGCAAGCGGGAAGCCAACCTGGCCGGTTGACTCCGGCAGATCGAGCAATTGACGGAAACGGCGGTTCCAGATGATCAGGTTGTTGGCGTTGTCGAAGACGGCGATGCCCTGATCCATCTGAGAAAGCGCGGTGTGCAGCATGTCCTGGTTATATTGCAGCGCCTCGCTTGCCTGGTCGAGCAGCCAGGCCGTGTCCGAGGAGGCATCGTCAACGCGCTGGAGCACGAGCGAGAGAACCAGTCGCGCAGATGAGGAGCCGATGGCGCTGCCGAGCAGTTGTTCGGAAAAATGCACGAGGGCCATGTCCGCGGAGGCGTTGTCGTCGAGCCAGCGGCCGGATTGCTGTTCATAGGTGTGGAACGAGCGCTGCATGCGTTCCTCGCCCATGTAGCGGGCGATCGTGGTCTTCAGATCACGCACCGTCACTTTGGTCTTGCGCCCGCGGAAGGTTCCTTCCGTGCGGGACCGGCGGGTGATGAAAACACCGGCCTGGATGCGCTCCAGGGGTTTCGGTGCGCGCGTCAGCGAGCCTAGGACGTAGGCTGACGCATTGACGAGCATGCTCAGCGCCGTTGCGCTGACGAGCGGATCCGACTGCGGCCCGGAGAAGAGATCGGTGAAGGGCAGCAGGAAGCTCAACACCGTCGACGCGACGTGGGAGTTGTCCGGGCCGCCGAGGCTCGGCAGGAACAAGAGGTAGGCCCAGACGAGAAAGCCCGACACCATGCCAGCGATCGCGCCGCGGGAGTTCGCCTGCCGCCAGACCAGCCCGCCGAAGAGCGCCGGTGCCATCTGCGAGACCGCGGCGAAGGAGAGCAGGCCCAGCGAAGCGAGGCCGGCACTGATGTCGGCGGAGCGGTAATAACCATAGCCGAGCAGCAGCACGAAGAGAATTGCCGTGCGGCGGATGTTAAGGAGCGTGCCGGCCATGTCTTCCTGCAGCGAGCCGCGAGTCCCCAGCCGGCGACGCAGGAATACAGGCATGACGATGTCGTTGGAGACCATGATCGACAGGGCGACCGAGGCGACGATGACCATCGCGGTTGCGGCGGAGAAGCCTCCGATGAAGGTTGTCAATGTCAAGAGCGGCAGATCGCTCGCCAGCGGCAGCGTCAACAGATAAAGGTCCGCGTCGCCGGAGCCGGAAAACGTCAGAATCCCGGCAATCGCGATCGGCAGCACGAAGAGATTGATGGCGATCAGATAGAGCGGAAAAAGGATGCCCGCCGTGCGCAGTTCCGTGTCCGTGCGGTTCTCGACGACGGTGACGTGGAACTGCCGCGGCAGCATGATGATCGCGAACGCCGACAGCGCGATCAGCAGGATCCAGCGCGCCGCCGGCGTCTCGTAGGCAAGCGCGGAGAGGACTTCCGGGCTTTGCTGCGCCCTTTCCATGAGTTCGGCGGGGCCGCCGAAGAGTACGAAGACGACATAGACGCCCACCGCCAGCATGGCCGCGAGCTTCACCACCGATTCCATCGCGATCGCGAGGATCAGGCCGTCCTGGTGCTCCGTCGCATCCGTGTGGCGCGTGCCGAACACGATTGCGAAACAGGCGAGGAAGAGCGTGACCAGTAGAGGCAGGTCGATGAAATGCTCCCCCGAACCGATGCCGTATTCGCTGGTGTCGATCATCGCGGCGACGGAGCTCGACACGGCCTTGAGCTGAAGGGCGATGTAGGGGATCGCCCCGACGAGCGAGATCAAGGCCACAATCGCTGCGACGGTGGGATTCTTTCCGTAACGCGCGGCCAGGAAATCGGCGACCGAAGTCAGCCTCTCCGTCTTGGCGAGCCGGACGATGCGGCGGATCAGCGGCAGGCCGACCGTGAACATCAGGATGGGACCGATATAGATGCCGGTGAATTCGAGGCCGCGTTCGGCCGCGAGCCCGACGCCGCCGAAATAGGTCCATGAGGTGCAATAGATCGCCAGGCTGAGCGCATAGACCAGCGGTCTGCCCTTACTGGCGATCTTGTTTTTTCCGGCCTGGCGGTCGCCATAGCTTGCGACCGCAAAGAGCAGCAGCAGATAGGCGAAAGCGGAGGCAAAGATGATTGAACCCGAGAGCATGCCTCACTCCTCGACGGGCAGCATAGGGCAAGTCCATGCCATTGAGAATTGGTTGCATATTCGTCTTAAGTCCAAGTCCGCGCGGAGCGCCGGCGTCTGCGGGACCGTTGACTGCAGGTGTATCAGGGAGAGTTCCATCGCGCCCGCCTTTGGTCTAAGGTCCTGCCGCCGGTTGCCGACAGGTCAGGCGGCGATCGCTCGTAACCTTACCGAGAGGTGCGCATGCTGAACGAATTCAAGGAGTTTATCGCGCGCGGCAATGTGATCGACCTTGCGGTCGGCGTGATCATCGGCGCCGCTTTCAGCAAGATCGTCGATTCGGTCGTCAACGACCTCGTCATGCCGATCATCGGTGCGATCACCGGCGGTGGCTTCGACTTCTCCGATTACTTCCTGGCGCTTTCGCCGAGTGTCACGGCGCCGACCCTTGCCGCTGCCCGTGAGCAGGGCGCCGTCTTCGCCTATGGCAACTTCATAACCGTGCTTATCAATTTCCTCATCCTCGCCTGGATCATCTTCCTGATGATCAAGCTCGTGAACCGCGTGCGTGCGTCGGTCGAAAGAGAAAAGGCCGCTGCTCCGGCTCCCCCGGCTGCCCCGCCGCCACCGGACATCCAACTGCTGTCGGAAATCCGTGATCTGCTGAAGCAGCGCACCTGAGCGACAGATGCCACAGTTCGCGGCCGGCGCCTGGGTTCGTCCCCGGCCGGCCGCGAAAGCATCACAGAAATCGATCGATAAGTCAGAGAAAATCGCGTGATCGTCGGCGCCAATGCGTCTAGAAGCGGCGGGCAACAGGAGCCTCCGATGACGATCATGTCCAGCCTCAGTCCCCGTGCCCTGTCGGCGCCCGAAAGCGGCATCGTCGAAGTGGTGAACTATGCGCGCGGTCGCGAAGGGCTCATCCCGCTCTGGGTCGGCGAGGGCGATCTTCCGACCCCCGACTTCATCAGCCGGGAGGCGGCGGAAGCGTTGACGGCCGGCGAGACCTTCTACACCTGGCAGCGCGGCATCCCTCCGCTCCGCGAAGCACTGGTGCGCTACTATCAGCGCCGCTTTCAGAAGACGCTGTCGCCCGAGAATTTCTATGTTGCCGGATCGGGCATGCAGGCGATCAAGCTTGCGATCGAGGCGATCACTTCCCCGGGCGACGAGATGATCCTGCTGACGCCGGCCTGGCCGAATTTTGCAGCTGCCGCCGATCTCTCCGGCGCGCGCCCGATATCCGTGCCGCTGCATTTCGCGAATGGCAAATGGCGGCTCGACCTCGATCGGCTCGAGGCTGCGGTCGGAGAGAGGACGCGCGCACTGTTCATCAACACGCCGTCCAATCCGACCGGCTGGACCGCATCTCGTGAAGACCTCGCGGCCATTCTCGCCCTGGCGCGCAAGCATGGTCTGTGGATCATCGCCGACGAAATCTATGCGCTCTATTACTATCTCGGAGGAAGGGCTTCATCCTTCTTCGACCTCGCAGAGGAGGACGACCGCATTCTATTCGTCAATTCCTTCTCGAAGAACTGGGCAATGACCGGCTGGCGCGTCGGATGGATCGTCGCGCCGCCAGCCATAGGGCAGGTGCTCGAAAACCTGATCCAGTATTCGACTTCCGGCGTGGCGCAGTTCATGCAGCGCGGCGCCGTCGCGGCCCTCGACGAGGGGGATGGCTTTGTCGACGAGAATGTCGCCAGGGCGAGGGCCAATCGCGACCATTTTTGCGATGCGCTGATTGCGACCAATCGGGTTGAAACGCTCAAGCCCGACGGGGCGCTTTACGCCTTTCTGAAGATCGACGGCGTCACCGACTCGCGGCAGGCGGCGATCGACATCGTCGACAAGAGCGGCGTCGGCCTCGCACCCGGGACAGCCTTCGGCAAAGGCGGCGAACTCTTCATGCGCGCCTGCTTCCTGCGCGATCCGGCCCAGATCGCCGAGGCGGCGGAGCGCCTGCGCGCCTACATTCTCGCTCGCTGAGGCCGATCGATAAAACGCGATCGTTTTCGCCAAGCGTGGCTTAACGACGTCGGCGAGAATAGGCGGCGAAGCCCGGCCGAGTGCGTCCGTTTTACCGATTCTGAAAGCAACACCCGTCTTTCCTGTTCCCGGGTTCACAGGGGTGGAAAGCAATCAATGGCCGTACTGGTAACCGGAGGGGCGGGCTATATAGGCAGCCATATGGTCTGGACCCTGCTTGACGCAGGGGAGCGCGTCGTCGTGCTCGACAGCTTGACGACCGGATTTCGCTGGGCGGTGGCGCCCGAGGCGCGCTTCTATTTCGGCGATGTGGGAGACCGGTCCGCTCTTGCACGGATTTTTGCCGAGAACGACATCGATGCGGTGGTCCATTTCGCCGGGTCGGCGGTGGTGCCGGACTCGGTCGCCAATCCGCTCGTCTATTACGACAACAACACGGCAAGGACGCGCACGCTGATCGCTGCGACCATAGAGGCAGGAATCCGCCGCTTCGTGTTCTCGTCGACCGCGGCGGTTTACGGCCCGCAGGACACGCCCGATCCGGTCACGGAAACGGCGACCCTGCGTCCCCAAAGCCCCTACGGCCGCTCCAAGCTGATGTCCGAGATGATGCTCGAGGATGCAGCTGCGGCCCATGATTTCAGCTATGTGGCGCTCCGGTATTTCAATGTGGCCGGCGCAGATCCGCTCGGCCGAGCCGGTCAGTCGACGCGGGAAGCCACCCATCTCATCAAGGTCGCCTGCGAGACGGCGCTCGGCAAGCGCCGCAAGGTGGACGTCTTCGGCACCGATTATCCAACGGCGGACGGCACCGGGGTTCGCGACTATATCCACGTCAGCGATCTGGTAGACGCACACGGGAGTGCACTCGCATATCTGAGAGGGGGCGGCGAGCCCCTGGTCCTGAACTGCGGCTACGGCGAGGGCTTCTCGGTGCTGCAGGTCATCGACGCGGTGCGGCGGGTTTCCGGCCGGGATTTCCGCGTCGACTACGCGCCGCGGCGGCCGGGCGACGCCGCGCAGGTCGTGGCCGATCCATCGCTAGCGCGACTCAAGCTCGACTGGGTGCCGACCCATGCGGGCCTGGAGCACATCATCCAGAGCGCTTTCGATTGGGAGAATTATCTCAGTCGCAAGAACAGTTTCGATGGGGGGGCGGAAGAGAGCCGGCGGCTCGTCGTCAACGGCTGATCCGAGTGGCGATTACAGCGCCGCGCGTCTTTTCAGACGCGCAAAGGTCGCTTTGGCTCCATGCGCCAGGCGCGGTGCGCTCGCCTCATGCCTCGTCTTCACCGAGGATCTGGCGCTCATGCGCGATCGAATGGTCGATCAGTTGCGCCCATAGCTTCGCATAGAAGTTCGGTTCTAGGCCGAGCTCGATCGCAGTCCTGCCGGCGTTTTCCTTGACCTCGGCAACGCGCGCGGGAATGTCTGCCTTCAGCTTCAGCGGGCGTTTGATCTCCGCGGCGCGGTTGATGTAGCCCCAGCGCTCCGCAAACAGCATCATCAGAGCGCGGTCGAGGCGATCGATTTCGGCACGCACATCCGCCATCGTCGTGCATTCTGCGGGTGTCTTTGACATATCCGGCTCCTGCCGGGGCGGTTGCGCCCCGTTCATCGCGCCGAACTGCTACCAAAGCGGATGCCGGCTGAGAAGGGGTAAAAGGGCCGCAGTGCCGGATGTGGTCACCTCGGCGGGCGATCATCCGGGGAAGCAGGGTGCGGTCCTGTCTCCATCCGGCGATCGCCTGCCGACGTGTCTGAAGAAATTAGCTCGGCAAGCTTGAGCGGGGCTTTCTCAATTCCCGAGCACCAGCTTTATCGCCACCCCCACCAGGCTGACGATGACGACGCCGGCAAGCCAAAGGCCGAAGAACCAGAGGAGCTTGCGCCTAAGGCCGTCGGCGCTCAATGGTAGCCCTCCTCCGGATCGACCTTGCCGCGGAAGACCCAATAGGCATAGGCGGTGTAGGCGAGAATGATCGGCACCAGGACGACGGCGCCAACGAGCAGGAAGGCGAGGCTGTCGTCCGGAGCCGCGGCGTCCCAGATGGTCAGCGACGGCGGGACGATGTAGGGATAGAAACTGATGCCGATGCCGATATAGCCAAGGACGAAGAGGCCGAGCGCGGCGATGAAGGGTTGGGTGTCGTGCCGGTCGCGAATGCCGTTCAGCAGCAGATAGAGGCAGCCGAGCACGAGCAGCGGTACGATGACACTGAAGATGGCCGTCGGCCAGCCGAACCAACGTTCGAGATAAACCGGTTCCAGAAACGGCGTCCAGAGGCTGACGATGCCCATTGCCGCGATGGTGGCGAAAGAGCAGCGCAAGGCGATGGTGCGAGCGCTGTCGGCAAGCGCGCCGCGGGTCTTCATGATCAGCCAGGTGGCGCCGAGTAGGGCATAGCCAACGACGATGGCAAGACCCGTCACGATCGAAAAGGGCGTCAGCCAATCCCACCAGCCTCCGACATAGGCGCGATCCTCGACGGGGATACCCTGGACCAGGGCGCCGAGCGCCAGCCCTTGCGCGAAGGCTGCGAGGGTCGAGCCGCCGGCAAAAGCCCAGTTCCACAAGAACTCGCCGCGGCGCGTCCGCCAGCGATATTCGAAGGCGACGCCGCGGAAGATGAGGCCGAGCAACATGGCGATGATCGGCGCGTAGAGCGCCGGCAGGACCGTGGCATAGGCGAGGGGAAAGACGGCCATCAGCCCGCCACCGCCGAGCACCAGCCAGGTCTCGTTGCCGTCCCAGACGGGGGCGACGGAATTCATCATCACATCCCGATCGTGTTTTTCGGGAAACAGCGGAAAGAGGATGCCGACGCCGAGATCGAAGCCGTCGAGAACGACATAGGCGAGAACAGAGAAGGCGATGAGCCCGGCCCAGATCAGCGGCAGGTCAATGTCCATGTTGGCCTCCATGGGGTTGAGCCGGCCCGGGCGCGACGCCGGCGGTGCGTATTGGTCCCTCGCCGAGCTCCGGCAAGGTGTCGCGCGGCAGGCGTGCCATCAGCCGCAGTATGTAGAAGGTCCCGGCTCCGAAGACGAGGAAATAGACCATGATGAAGGCGATGAGCGAAGCGCCGACGGCCGGGGCCTCGATCGGCGAGACCGAATCCGCCGTCATGAGGTGGCCATAGACCGTGTAGGGCTGGCGCCCGACCTCGGTGGTGATCCAGCCCGCGAGTACGGCCACGAAGCCGGATGGGCCCATGATAACAGCGATGCGGTGCAGCCAATCATTCGTGTGGAGCGTGCCGCGATGGCGACACCAGAGGCTCCAGAGGCCGATGCCGAGCATGGAGAACCCCATGAGCAGCATGACGCGGAAGGACCAGAAGACGATGCCGACCGGCGGCTGCAACTGTTCGGGTACCGTATCGAGGCCGGCAAGCGGTGCATCGAGCGAATGTTTCAGGATGAGGCTCGACAGCTTCGGGATTTCGATCGCGTAATCGACCCGCTTGTCCGCGGAGTTGGGAATGCCGAAGAGGATCAGCGGCGCTCCATCGAGATGGCTCTGATAGTGGCCTTCCATCGCCATCACCTTGGCGGGCTGGTGTTCGAGCGTGTTGAGCCCGTGCTGGTCGCCGGCAAAGATCTGGATTGGCGCCACGATCGCCGCCATCCACATGGCCATGGAAAACATGGTGCGGGCGCGGCGCGGCGCGGTGTTGCGCAAGAGGTGCCATGCCCCGCAGGCGCCGACGACGAAGGCGGTCGTCAGGTAGGCGGCGAGCACCATATGCACGAGTCTGTAGGGGAAGGATGGATTGAAGATCACCGCCCACCAGTCGACGGGAACGAATTGGCCCGCCTCGTTGACCGAGAAGCCGGCCGGCGTCTGCATCCAGGAATTCACCGCCAGGATCCAGGTGGCCGAGATCAGCGTGCCGAAAGCGACCATCGCCGTTGCGAGAAAATGCAGCCTCGGACCGACCCGGTTCAGGCCGAACAGCATGACGCCAAGGAACCCGGCCTCGAGGAAAAAGGCCGTCAGCACCTCGTAGCCCATCAGCGGCCCGATGACCGGGCCCGCCTTGTCGGAGAACACGCTCCAGTTTGTGCCGAACTGGTAGGACATGACGATGCCGGACACCACGCCCATGCCGAAGGCGACGGCGAAGATCGTTTTCCAGAAATTGAACAGTTCCAGATAGACATCGTCGTTCTTCCAGAGCCACAGCCCTTCGAGAACGGCGAGATAACTTGCAAGACCGATGGAAAAAGCCGGAAAGATGATGTGAAAGGAGACAGTGAAGGCAAATTGAATGCGTGCAATGAGAGTTGCATCAAAGGCTTCGAACACGGCGCAATCCTTTCGGCGCAAGGAGGATCACTTCGTCCCCGCATTGTCGCTCATCGGCGCCGCAACCGGTGTCGGCGCCGTTGATTTCATCGTGTGATTGAATCTGAGGGAAAATTGCCAAAGGTCAATGACGGCCCTGCCGCCACGTTGTCACACTGCGGCAATCTTTCGCCTGCGGCATTTTGGTCGGAAGGCGGCCTCAAGACCGTGCAAGGTAGGTTTCTGCAAGTTCCGTCCAGAAGGCGGCGCCGATCGGAAGCAGGCCATCGTTGAAATCGTAGCCGGGGTGGTGGAGCGGCTTCTCCTCGCCTGTCGCCTTCGCTCCGAGGTAGAAGTGGGTCCCCGGCCTTTCCTTGAGCATATAGGCGAAGTCCTCGCTGCCCATATAGGGACGGGCAAGGTCGATCACCTTGTCGGCTCCTGCGAAGCGGATCGCGAGGTCGCGGACGAAGTCCGTCTCCTTCTTGTGGTTGATCGTCGCGTCATAGCTGCGCTCGTAGTCGATAGTCGCGCGCATGCCGTAGCTTTCCGCCTGCGCCTCGGCAATCGTGCGGATGCGGCGTTCGAGTTCATCGCGCACGGCCGCGTCGAAGGAGCGAATGCCGACGACCATTTCGGCCCGTTCCGGAATGATGTTGCTCGCCGAGCCCCCGTGAAACGCACCGACGGTGATGACCGCCGGGTCCATCGGATGGATGTTGCGCGATACGATCGATTGCAGCGCCATCACGATGCTGGCGCCACAGACGATCGGATCGGCCGTCTCCTGAGGCTCGGCGCCGTGGCCGCCGCGGCCGTGGACAGTGATCCGCGCCTCATCCACCGCCGCCATCACCGGCCCTTCGCGGAGCGCGAACTGGCCGAAGGGCAGGGCCGGTTCGTTGTGGAGCGCAAAAATGGCGTCGCATGGAAATTTTTCGAACAGACCCTCTTCGACCATGATCCTCGCGCCGCCGAAATTCTCCTCGGCCGGCTGGAAAATGAGGTGCACCGTGCCGTCGAAGTTCCTCCGCTCGGCGAGAGCGCGGGCCGCTCCGAGCAGCATTGCCGTGTGGCCGTCATGGCCGCAGGCATGCATCAGACCCGGCGTCCGGCTTGCGTAGTCGAGCCCCGTCTCCTCGTGGATCGGCAACGCGTCGATATCGGCGCGGATACCAATGGAGCGGGAGCCGGTGCCGTTTGTCAGCGTGCCGACGACTCCGGTCTTCGCAAGCCCGTCGTGACATGATAGCCCAGGGTTTCCAGATGACGCGCGATGAAAGCGGAGGTTCGCTTTTCCTCCAGTCCGAGTTCCGGATGCGCGTGCAAATCCCGGCGGCTCGCAACGAGCTCCGGCGTGGCATTGTCGATGGCGGCGGAAAGTTTCATGTCAGGCACCACGGGTTGGTATGCGGTTTTCGAAATAACGGAAGGCCAGGACCAGAAGGCCTGTCAGGCACATGTAGATCAGCGCGAGGAGAAGCAGCGGCTCGTAGGTCAGATAGGTCTCCTGCCGAACCTTTGAAATCACCGCATAGACGTCGACGACGGTGATTGTGGCCACCAGCGGCGTGGATTTGAGCTGCAACACGGTTTCGCCAGTGAGCGTCGGCAGCGCCCGATGGACGGCACGCGGCAGCCAGATACGCCGGAATAGCGTCCAACGCCCCATTCCGTAGGCGCGCGCCGCTTCCAATTCGCCCTGTGGCACGCCCGCGAAGGCGCCGCGCATCACCTCGCCCTCATAGGCGGCGAAGGAGATCGTCAGCGCCGCCACTCCATAGGGCCAGGCCTCGCGCAGATAGGGCCAGAGGAAAGACTGACGAATTGCCGGGAATTGGGGAAAGAGCGATCCGAGCCCGTAATAGAGCAGCCAGAGCTGCAGGAGCAATGGCGTGCCGCGAACGACGGTGCAGAAGAGACGGGCGGGGCCCTTCAGGAACCACGGACCCGTCACCTGGGCGAGCCCGAGCGGGACCGCAAGCAGGAAGCCCAGGATCGACGTACTGAACAGCATTGCCAGGCTGACGAGAATGCCGGTCCCGAGCCGAGGCAGGTAGCGCGGCAGCCAATCCCAGCGCATGAAGAGGGCGATGGCCGTGACCAGCGCTCCAAAGAGCACGATCAACACGATCCGATGTGGCTTGAAGAAGCTCTCCGCTTTGGGGAGGTCTTCGGGCGCCAAGGCGAGCGCGTGCGTGGTTTCGTTGCTCATCGTCTCTCCACCAGGCCGCGGCGGGCATGCCGTTCGATGACGCCGATGAAGAGGTTGGAAACGAGGGTCAGCGCCAGGTAGAGTGCACCTGCCGCGCAAAAGAACAGGAAATAGGCTTTCGTGGCGCCGGCTGCCTGGCGGGTTACCAGCGTCAGCTCGGCAAAGCCGACGACCGCGAGCAGCGCCGTGTCCTTAGTTGCGATCAGCCAGAGGTTGGCGAGGCCGGGAATGGCATGGGACAGCATCGCTGGCAGCGTGATCCGTCTCACAACCTTGGCCGGCGACATGCCAAAGGCGCGCGCCGCCTCGATCTGACCCGCCGGCACCGCCTTGATCGCGCCGCGCAGCACCTCCGTCGAATAGGCACCCTGGACGACGCCGATGACGAAGATGCCGGCCAGCAGGCCGCTGATGTCGACCGGGCCGATTGCGACAAGGCCGAGCAACTGGTTCAGGAGATCGGTGCCCGCATAATACAGGAGCAGGATCAGCACGAGCTCCGGCACGGCCCGCACGACGGTGGTGTAGCATTCGAGCAGATCGCGCAGCACCGGCCCGCCATAGAGTTTTCCGAAGGCGCCGCCGATGCCGAGCAGGAGCCCGAGCGCATAGCCCCCGAGGGCGATTTCGATCGAGCGGAGGAAGCCCTGCAGCAGAACGCCGCCCCAGCCCGGGGCCGAAAGAGCAAGCAGGCTCCAGTTGACGAAGGAATCCATCGCGGTCAACTCCGAACGCTTCGGCCGGCGGTCTTATGATCGCCGGCCGGTTGCGGCTCAGCCGCCATAGATGTCGAAGTCGAAATACTCCTTCGAGAAGGCCTCGTAGGTGCCGTCCTCGCGGATCGCCTTGATCGCCGCGTTGATCTTGTCCTTGAGTTCGGTCTCGCCCTTGCGCAGACCGACGCCGACACCGGGGCCGAGCACCTCGACATCCTGGGCGACGTCGCCCTTGTAATCGCAGCACGCCTTGCCTTGGTCGCTCTCGAGGAAAGCGTCGAGGGCAATCGCATCCGCCTGCACCGCGTCGAGGCGACCGGCGGCGAGATCCTGATTTGCCTCGTCCTGTGTCTGATATTCCTTGATCTCCACGCCGGCAGGCGCGAAATGCTTGGTCGCATAGGCCTGGTGCACGGTCGAGACCTGCACGCCCAGCGTCTTGCCGGCGAGCCCTTCCGGCGTCGGTTGGATGTCTTCGCCCTTGGCGCCGATGATCCCGGTTGGCGTGTTGTAGTACTTGTCGGAGAAATCGATCGTCTTCAGTCGCTCCTCGGTAATCGACATCGACCCGACGATCATGTCGATCTTCTTCGCGTTGAGCGCCGGGATGATGCCGTCCCAGGCGACCGGAGTCACTACGCAATCGAGCTTGGCCGCGGCACAAACCGCCTTCATGAATTCGATTTCCCAGCCCTCCCAATTGCCATTGGCGTCGGGCGAGGTGAAGGGCGGGTAGGGTTCGGCGGCAATGCCGACCTTGACCGTTTCAGCGATGGCGGCGGCAGCGCCGGCAATCGAGAGGGCGGCGGCCAACGCCAGGAGCTTCAATGTCTTCTTCATGCTGTTCCCCTTGTGGTTGTTGAGCATTCAGGAATTCAATGAATGGAGCGGATGAATTTCTGGAGCCTTTCGGATTTCGGCGCGCCGAAGATCGCTTCCGGCGGTCCTTGTTCCTCGATGATGCCGTTGTGCAGGAAAACGATGTGGTTCGCGACGTTGCGGGCGAACTTCATCTCGTGGGTGACGAGGATCATCGTCCGCTTCTCCTGCGCAAGGTCGCCGATCACCGAAAGCACTTCGCCGACGAGTTCCGGATCGAGCGCCGAGGTCGGCTCGTCGAAGAGCATGCCGAGCGGCTGGATCGCCAGCGCCCGGGCGATCGCCGCGCGCTGCTGCTGGCCCCCTGAAAGAAAGGCAGGATAGGCGTCGCGCTTCTCGTAGAGCCCGACCCGCCTGAGCAACGCTTCGGCCATCTCCACGGCTTCGTCCCTGGATCTGCCGAGCACATGCACCGGAGCCTCGATGACATTTTCCAGGATAGTCATGTGCTGCCAGAGATTGAAACTCTGGAAAACCATGCCAAGCTGGGTGCGGATCCGCTGGACCTGCCTGCGGTCCGCCGGCACCAGTCCGCCCTTCCCATCGGGTTTCATCCGGATCTCTTCGCCGTGAACGCTGATCCGACCGGCCGAGGGCAATTCCAGCATGTTGATGCAGCGCAGCAGCGTCGACTTGCCCGAACCGCTGCCGCCGATGATCGCGATGACATCGCCCGGGCGTGCCGTTAGCGACACGCTCTTCAGCACGTTCAACGGTCCGAAATGCTTGTGGAGGTCACTGATAGCGATTGCCTCGGCCGCCTCCGTCATCGGTGACCGGTTCCCGTGGTTTGCGGGCTTCTCGAAAGCATGAAAACAGTTCCCCTTGTGGCGTGCAGCATTTTTCGGCTTGTCGCGCTGTTTCCTGCCAATATGGTTGCACTTGTGCCGTTATTATTCAAGTGTATAATAGGTGCGCCGTCCAATTTTCTGGCGGAATTCCCGCCCGAACGAACCCTCCGCAGGAGCAGCCCATGAGCCCATTCGGTTGGAAGGCAATGACTTGGACCGGAGACGCCGGGCTCCGGGGGCGGTCGTGATGCGCCGCAGCTTTCACCGCGCTCCGGAAGGCGAGCGCCGGCAGGAGCTGATCGAGGCGACGCTCGACTGCATATCCGAGTTCGGTCTCAAGGGTGCCACCGTCCGCCAGATCGCGGTCCGCGCCGGCGTGACCGCGGGGCTCGTCCGGCACTATTTCGACTCCAAGGATCAGATGATCGCGGAGGCCTACCGGGCCGTGATCGCCTCGTTGACGGAAAAGGCGAAGACAGTCGAGGGCGATCCGGCGACGCGTCTCCGGGAATTTATTTGCATCAATCTCAGCGAGCCGGTGGCCGACAGCCGCAGCGTCTCGCTCTGGGCAGCTTTCATCAGCCAGGTGAGGGTTGATCCTGTCCTGGCAGAGATTCACCGCGAAGGCTATCTGGCCTTCCGCAATGCCCTGCAGGACCTATTGAGCGATTTTCTCGCGGCCAAGGGCAGGCCGGCGAGTGCGGAGCTCTGTCGCCGCTACGCCATCGCAATCAATGGTTTGGTCGACGGGCTCTGGATCGAAGGCTGCCTCGCCGGCGATCTCTTCCGCGAGGGAGAACTGATCAGCATCGCCATGGCCTCGGTCGAATCGTTGCTTGGCCTGCCTATAGACGAATGACGGAGGGGAGAAATCACATGCGCTATGCGTCGATCACCTCGCGGCTGGCCGATCTCGGATCCGGCAAGTGGGCCCTGCACATTCGTGCGCGGCAATTGAAAGCCAGCGGTGCCGACATCATCGAACTGACGATCGGCGAACCGGACCTGCCGCCCGACCGCGCCCTGCTGGACGAGTGTCAGCGCGCCATGAACGCCGGTCGGTATCGCTACTCGAACGGCCGCGGCGAGGCAGCCGTGGTTTCGGCGATTGCGGAAAAATACCGTCGCCGCCGAGCCGACGTGACGGCGAAGAACGTCCTCTGTTTCCCCGGCACCCAGACGGCGCTTTTTGCCGTGATGCTGGGGCTGGCCGAGGCGGGCGACGGCGTGCTCGTCGGCGATCCGCTCTACGCGACCTATGAAGGCGTCATACGTGCGGCCGGCGCCCATCCGGTATTCGTAGCGCTGAAACCTGATTTTGGTTTCCACATGCAGCGGGAAGACCTGGAAAGGTCCGTCACGCCCGAATGTCGCGTGTTGCTGCTCAACACTCCGCACAACCCGACCGGCGCGGTGCTTACGGCCGCCGAAATCGCGGCGATCGGCGAGGTGGCCCGCCGCCACGACCTCTGGATCGTCTGCGACGAGGTCTACGAGGAGCTGGTCTTCAGCGGAACCTTCGTTTCACCCTTCGACGATCCGGATCTCGCCGAACGAACGATCGTCGTTTCGTCTATTTCGAAGTCCCATGCCGCGCCTGGTTTTCGCAGCGGCTGGGCCGTCGGGCCGGCTGAGTTCACCCGGCGCCTCCTGCCGGTTTCCGAAACCATGCTGTTCGGTCAGCAACCTTTCATCGCCGACATGACGGCCTATGCCCTGACGCATGAGATCGATACCGCGCGGCGGATGCGGGAGACCTATGGCCGGCGCGCGCGTCGTATAGTCGACGGTCTTTCCCATGTGCCGGGCGTGGCGGTCCTGCCGCCGGAGGCGGGGATGTTCGCCCTCATCGACGTTGCCGGCACCGGACTCTCCGGCGATGCCTTTGCCTGGGCACTGCTCGAAGAGGAACGCGTGGCGGTGATGCCGGGGGCGTCCTTCGGCACGCAGGCGAAGAACTTCCTCCGGATAAGCCTCACGGTTCCGGATGAGACCATCGACGAAGCCTGCCGTCGCATTGCAGCCTTGGCCGGGCGCCGCACGACGAGAAGGGAACGCCGCGCATGAGTGTTGCGATGAAAACCGTCGGTGAAGCTCTCGTCGAACTCCTGGAGGCAAACGGGGTCGAAGTTGTCTTCGGCATCCCCGGCGTGCACACGGTCGAGCTTTATCGTGGTCTTGCGGCTTCGAAAATCCGCCACGTTACCCCGCGCCATGAGCAGGGCGCCGGCTTCATGGCAGACGGCTATGCGCGCGTCAGCGGCAAGCCGGGCGTCGCGCTGGTCATCACCGGTCCCGGTCTCACCAATACGATTACCGCCATGGCGCAGGCCCGGCAGGATTCGATCCCCATGCTGGTGATCTCCGGCGTCAACCGCCGCGATTCGCTCGGGCATGGCCGCGGCTTGCTGCACGAACTGCCCGACCAGCATGGAATGATGACGACCCTGGCGCTCTATTCGCATACGCTGCTCAATCCGGCCGACCTGCCGCTGGTCATCGACCGCGCCTTTGCCGTGCTGCTATCCGGCCGCGCCGGTCCAGTCCACATTGAGATCCCGACAGACGTGATGGCTGATACGGTCGGGAGCCAAGCGGCAAGGCCGGCCATGGCGACCCGCCCGTGCGCCGACGGAGAAACGCTGCAGAAAGCGGCCGCCTTCTGTGCCGACGCGTCCCGGCCGGTCATTATTTGCGGCGGCGGCGCGCTGGCTGCCGAAGCGGAACTGCGTGTGTTGGCGGAACGAATCGGGGCACCCGTGGTCACGACCGTCAACGCGCGCGGCCTGTTGGCGGGTCACCCCTTGCGCGTGCCCGCGAGCCCGAGCCTCCAAACCGTGCGCGCGCTGTTCCGCGACGCGGATCTGGTGCTGGCCCTCGGCACCGAAATGGGGCAAACCGATTACGATCTCTATGCCGACGGCGGTTTCCCCGAGCTCCGAGATCTCATCCGCATCGATATCGATGCGGCACAGCTTGCGCGGGGTCCGCGCACGGCGCTCTCGATCCTCTCCGGCGCGAAGGCTGCGACGGGCGGCATAGTCGGCTTGCTCCCCGACCGAACAGCGAAGGACGACACATCGCGGGCCGAGGCGACGCGAAAGGCAGCGCTCGAGGAGTTAACATCGAAGATGCGGGCGGAGGTGGGCATCATCGACGCGATTTTTCAGGCGCTGCCGGATTGCACCATCGTGGGGGATTCGACCCAGGCGGTCTATGCCGGCAACCTCTATTGCGACGCGCCGCGGCCGCGCGCCTGGTTCAACTCGGCCACCGGCTACGGCGCGCTCGGCTATGCGCCGCCCGCAGCCGTCGGCGCAGCGATTGCTGATCCAGGGCGACCGGTCGTCTGCCTTGTCGGCGACGGCGGTTTTCAATTTTCGCTGTCTGAGATCGGATCGGCCGTCGATGCGGAGGCAAAGGTGATCTTCCTTGTGTGGAACAATGACGGCTACCGGGAGATCGAAACCCATATGCTCGAGGCCGGCATCGTCCCGGAAGGCGTCAGGCCGACGGCTCCGGACTTCCTGCTGACGGCCAGGGCTTACGGCGTCGCGGCCGTGCGATTGGTCGACATTGAGGAACTGCCGGGCGCACTCGCGGATGCGGCCGCGCGAACGGGTCCCTCGCTGATCGAAATTCACCAGACGAGGACTGTCGGCGCTACCGCCTGAGGGAGAGCGAAAGAAGAAATCCGTGGCCGGTTTCCTGCCGCGTCGCGGCACTTCAGGGTAGGGGCTGCAACAGAAGCACAGGGTTTGACTTTTTCTGCCCGGAGTGGTGTTAAAGGCGCCGGCGTTCGAATCCGGCCACGTTCTTGCGTTAGTCTCCGGATGTCGAGGCCAATTCGTCTCGTGGGCGCCAGGCGCCGAGAGAAAGGAATCGCGTCCTCAATGGACCTCCTGGGTGGCAGCAAGAGCATGCAGGCGGGCCGGCTTCTTGCCGTGCTGTGGCTGTTCTGCGCCTCCTTCGCCGTGCAGGCGATCGCTGTCGGTCAAAGCGTAACGGGTCGGAACGGTCCCGGCGCGCAGACAGGCGATATCGCCGCTCGGGACATGGGCTCTGCCGATCGTCCGGTGGCGCGTCAGGTTTTCAGGGCTGTCGCCTTGCCCGACTTCCGCTTCACCGGCGCGCGGGCGGAGGGGAAGGCGAGCCCCGGCGGCGAGCCAGATCCGGCTCTTCCACTCGCCTTTTCCGTTCTGCCTGCGGTCGTCGGTAATCATCCGGCGCCGGTCGCGCAAACGCTAGCCGTGGTCAAGGCCTCGCGCCAGAGCGAGCGCATTCGCGGCCCGCCTGCGGCCGAGAACGTCCTCGAACGTCCGGGCTCACCGACTATCGGTTCTGCCCGGCATAATGAAATCAGGCCCGGGCCGCCCGGAAAAGGCGCGTCCAGCCGTTCATGGAATTTCCAAATGCGTACATCCAGATGGGCGATTCTCGCCTATGTCGCGATCGCTATCTTCGGCTGCCTCGCGGCGCTACCCAGCATGCTGCCGCCGGCGATGCGGCAGCAATTCACGTCCGTTCTGCCGTTCGAGCCGGTCACGCTTGGCCTCGACCTCAAGGGCGGCTCGCATCTCGTGCTCGAGGTCGACGGCGCCGGCCTGCAAAAGGCGCGGCTCAACACGCTTCTCGACGACACCCGGCGCGCATTGCGCGGCGAGCGTGTCTCCGCCTCTTCGGCCCGCATCAGCGGTAATATGGTAACGGTGAGCATCCCTGATCCGGCGGATCGGGAAAGGGTGCTGCCGAAGCTGCAGGAATTGGCGACGCCGGTCAGTGTCATCGGCTTCGGCGGCTCGGCGCCAGAGGTCGAGGTGACCACGGCCGGCGACGTCGTCACGCTGTCGCTCACCGAAGCCGGCCTTGCCGATCGCATGACCAAGGCGGTCGAGCAGAGCCTGGAGATCATCCGGAACCGCGTCGACCAGGTCGGCGTCGCCGAGCCGCTGATCCAACGGATCGGCTCAAACCGCATTCTCGTGCAGCTTCCGGGCCTTCAGGATCCGACGCGCCTTCGTGAACTTCTCGGTTCCACAGCTCAAATGAGCTTCCATATGCTCGACCAGACCGTGGATGTGACGCAGCCGCCGCCGCGCGGCGTCGAGATCCTTCCCGGCGCAAATGACGGCAACCGCTATCCGATCGAAAGCCGCGTCGCGATTTCCGGTGAACGTCTTGCCGATGCCAAAGTCGGCTTCGACCAGCGTACAAACCAGCCGGTCGTGGATTTCAGCTTCGATTCACTTGGCGCTCGCCAGTTCGCGGAGATCACCCGGGAAAATGTCGGCCGGCCTTTTGCGGTCGTGCTCGACGGCAAGGTTCTGACGGCGCCCGTCATCAACGAGCCGATCCTTGGCGGTCGTGGTCAGATCAGCGGTAACTTCACGGCCGAGGAGGCAACTGTCCTTTCGGCGCTCTTGCGTTCCGGTGCCCTGCCGGCGCCGCTGACGATCATCGAAGAGCGCTCCGTCGGACCCAATCTCGGCAGCGACTCGATCCGTATGGGCCTCTATACCGGTCTCGTCGGCTTCGCTCTCGTCATCGCCCTGATGGTCGTCCTCTACGGTGCCTGGGGCATGATCGCCAATGTCGGCCTGCTGCTGCACACGATCATGACGATCGGCGTTCTCGCGCTCATCGGCTCGACGCTGACCCTGCCCGGCATCGCCGGCATTATTCTTGGCATCGGCATGGCGGTCGACGCCAATATTCTCATCAATGCCCGCATCCGGGAGGAGACAGAAAACGGCGCCGGGGCGATGAAGGCGCTGGACCTCGGCTTCAACAAGGCATACGCCACCATCATCGACGCCAACATCACCACGCTCACCGGCACGATCCTGCTGTTCTGGCTCGGCAGCGGACCGGTGCGTGGTTTCGCGGTGACGATGATGCTCGGGATCGCCATCTCGATGTTCACGTCTGTCACGATCGTGCGCTTGCTCATGCGCGAAGTCGTGATCCGCCGAAAGATGAAGAAGCTCGAAATTCCGTCGCTCTTCGGCCGGGTGCCGAAACTGCCGACCATCTCCTTCATGAAACGGCGCTTCCAGGCGATCGGCCTTTCGGCCTTCCTGTCGATCAGTTCTGTTATCCTGTTTTTCACGCCGGGCCTTAATTACGGGATCGATTTCATCGGCGGTATTCAGGTCGAAGCCGTTTCCAAGGAGAAGGTCGACTTGTCGAGGTTGCGCAGCAGTCTCTCCTCGCTCGAACTTGGCGAAGTGGCGTTGCAGGATTTCGGCAACGGCCAATCGGTGCTGATCCGCGTCCAACGTCAGCCGGGCGGCGAAAACGAGCAGACGGCGGCGCTGAACCGGATCAAGGATGCCGTGACGAATGCCGTGCCGGATGCGACGCTGGAGCGGACCGAGGTAGTCGGCCCGACAATCAGTACGGAGCTTGCGCGTTCCGGCTCGCTTGCCGTCGGTCTCGCCATGCTGGCGATCCTGCTCTACATCTGGTTCCGGTTCGAGTGGCACTTTGCGGTCGGTGCGATCGCGGTGCTTCTGCTCGACATCACCAAGACCATCGGCTTCTTCGCTTTGACCGGCGTGGACTTCAACCTGACGGCGATTGCCGCGCTCCTGACGATGATCGGCTACTCCGTGAACGACAAAGTGGTGGTCTATGACCGCATGCGCGAAAACCTACGTAAGTTCAAATCGATGCCCTTCTCCGAACTCATCGACATGAGCATCAACCAGGTGATCGCACGATGCATCTTCACCTCGGTGGCAACGGCTCTTTCGTTGGTGCCCATGGCCATCTGGGGAGGCGAGGTCGTGCGCAGCTTCGCCTGGCCGATGATCTTCGGCGTGATCATCGCTACTTCCTCGTCTATCTATATCGGAGGGCCGATCCTCCTGTTCCTCAGCCGCTGGTGGAAGGACCGGGAGGTCCGCCGTTCCGGTGCGCAGGAGGCAGGCACGCCGACGGCCTAGCGGACCCAATGGGTTCATTCGGATTTCGGGAACGGGAAGACCGCTCCCGATCCATCGCGAGACTGCAAAAAGGGGTGACTCGGACGAGTTGCCCCTTTTTCGTCCGAAAGAGCTGACTATATACGAGGCGTCCCTTGCAGGTCGATTCGACGCTCACCATGTAGCGCGATAGCCCACCTGGGGCGGCGGGATAATCTGCAGGGCAGTCTCCTGACTAGGTCTTCGAGGCATTGATTTTTCGAGACCGGTTGTCGTTTGACTGAGATGTGAGATTGTCCTAGCTTACGCAGTGTGACGCGGAAGGATTCCGCCTCCCATCGTTCATGAACCGTCGCGGCGCTTTGCGCCGCCACAAGCCAAAGGAGAGTGACATGTCAAGAACCGTCTCGACCGCCGCTTTCTGCGGCTCGCGTTCCCTTTGTCGTGCAACGGTGAAAGGTCTCATTGGCACGCTTTGCCGAATGTGACCGTTCGCACCACCGGACTTATCCCTGCCGAGAATTGAAGATCCGCGCTTGATGCGTGGAGGAGGGTTATTTGCATGAACAAGCAAGTCATCGAACATAATGGTGTGCCCGTCGGCGTCGTTGTTCCCGATGCAGATCAGGTGAAGTTTGTGGCCGTGAAGTATCAGGTCTGGGACCTCGACGCGCAGCGGTTCCGCTCGGCCGATGAGGCGCGCGCGGCGATCCGGCACCTGCTCACCGGTCAGGCTCCCCATGCCCGCCAAGGCGGTGCCGCGGCGGCATGACTTTGTCCGGCCGCGGTTTTTCCTTGTTACTGCGTGAATATCAAGTGTAAGTCCAGGCTTCAGCGCCGTGCAAATGAGATGCACGGCGCTGCGGGTGCGCACCGGTCGCCTCTTCAAAAGTCGGCATAATTTTGTATTGGCAGAGCAATTCTGTGCTATGCCGAACACATAAGCTTGTGCGCGTGTGGACGGTTGCCGACGATCCGCGCGCGGGGAGACTCTGCCGGAATGCTGACAAAAAAGGGAAAATACGGATTGAAAGCCCTTGTCGACCTGGCACGCCTTGAACCAGGCGAAACGGCCTTCATCAACGAGATTGCGCTTCGCAACAACATTCCGAAAAAATTTCTCGATACGATCCTGCTCGAATTGCGCAATGCTGGGGTGCTGCGCTCCAAGAAGGGGCCCGGCGGCGGCTACTCCTTGTCGCGCCCGGCATCGGAGATCCGCATCGGCCACGTCATCCGAACGCTCGATGGTCCCCTTGCACCCATCCGCTGTGCCAGTCGTACCGCCTATGAAGTCTGTGAGGACTGTCGCGATCCGGAGACCTGCCAGGTCCGCATCTCCATGACGTCCGTACGCGATGCGATCGCCTCCATTCTCGATTCGATGACGCTTGCCGAGTTCGCGACCGGAGCCGTATTGATTCCGGAAGTGCCTGTGGAAAAGCGCGCCGGCTGATCACAGCGGCCCGCAATATTCCTGGCGCCGTAGAAATTCGGCCCAGGGGAGCTTGGTTTGCCGGAAGAATGGGCCTATTTGGCTCCAATCGTTTTTCGCCGCGTTTCGGACGGCCGGTACGGCTGCCGATTCCGCTTCAGACCAGGGACCGAAGATGGGCTTGAGACATGTGAAAGCGGAGGGGCATTCGCGCGCTGCGGTGCTCGATTCGATCAATAGGACACTGGCGACGGCAAGCAATGGCATCAAGGTTCTCGCCGATCATGCGGCGACGGACGAAGCCTTTGCGCAGAGCCTCATCGACGCAGTCGAACTGATCGGCGAGGGCCGGGGCCGTGTCGTCGTCTCCGGCGTCGGAAAGAGCGGACATATCGGCCGCAAGATTGCCGCAACCATGGCTTCCACCGGCACCTCTGCCTATTTCGTCCATCCGACGGAAGCCAGCCACGGCGATCTCGGCATGATCACCTCGGAGGACACCCTCATCCTGCTCTCCTGGTCCGGTGAAACGGCGGAACTCGCCAACATGCTCACCTATGCCAAGCGCTTCAGCGTGCCGATCGTCTCGATTTCATCCAACCGCGACAGCATCCTCGCGCGCAATTCGGATGTTGCGCTGGTGCTGCCGAAAGTGCCGGAGGCCTGTCCGCACGGGCTGGCGCCGACGACTTCGGCCATGCTGCAGCTTGCCGTCGGGGACGCACTGGCGATCGCGCTCCTGGAGCGGCGCGGCTTTTCCGCCGAGGATTTCAAGACCTTCCATCCGGGTGGCAAGCTGGGTGCCCAATTGCGCCTGGTTCATGAACTGGCGCATGTGGCGGAACAGGTGCCGCTGCTTACAGTCGGCCGTCCGATGAGCGAGGCGGTCATCGAGATGTCCTCGAAAGGCTTCGGCGTCGTCGGCATCGTCGATGAAGGTGGCGCCTTGATCGGCGTGATCACCGACGGCGACCTGCGCCGTCACATGGCTGGCGACCTGCTCGCTCAGCCGGTCGAAGAGGTGATGTCGCATAACCCTCGCGTAGTGAAAGGCGACGTGCTCGCCAGCGCCGCCATGGAATTCATGCAGGAGCACAAGGTGACCGTGCTCTTCCTCGTCGATGAGGCGCAAATGCCGGTCGGTATCCTGCACATCCACGACCTGCTGCGCGCCGGCGTGGCCTGATCAATCGAACGGAGAGCTGGCGCGAGCGCCTGTGAGCGAATCCCGCAGCGGTGAGGGGCTTCTCTTCTCGGGTTTTTGCCGGGGCGGCGGATCTATGAAGGCGCCCGGCTGGTTGACCATGTTCCTGTGGATACGTTCGGCGATTGCTTCCGCGCCGGCATCCGTCCCCGCATGCGAGTAGAAATTGCCGCGCACCTGGATCGACGCGGCCATCAGCCGGAAAGTCGCCGCGCTCAAGTCGGGATCCGGTTGCGTCGGCGCCGCCCAGAATGCATCGAGCGGCTGCTGGTCCGTCAGCCCGGCAATATCGAAGACCGCCCGGCCGAGCACCTTGACCGGTTTGCCCTGTTTGAGGGCGTGCAGCCCGGCGGTCGAATTGACCGTGACCATGCCGGCGCTCCCGGCCATGAGAAGGTCCAGGTTACCGCCGTCGAGAAAGGCGACACGATCTTCGATGCCAAGCGCCGCCGCTTGGCTGGCGATGATCCTGCGCCAGGGAATGAGGTTGTTGTCGAGAGGGTGGACCTTGATCGCCAGCTTGCTTGTCGGGGGCGCCTGGCGTGCAAAGGAGGCGAGGATATCTCCGATTGCCTCCTCCTGGCTGTTGAAGGGGGAGTGGGCGCGCAGCTGGAAGTCGGTCTCGAGCTGCAGCGGATAGACGAAATAGGGGAGACGATCCGAGGTGAGCGAGCGGATGACGGCCTCAGCCGCCCGCTGCTGGCGCTTGGCTCCGGCAAGGCGCCTCAACCATCCGGCATATTCCGCCAGCGGATGAAAGATCCCATGCCGGTGGTAGCCCGGGAAGAGAAACCAGAGAAGGACGTTCGGCAGGTTGTACAAGAGGTCATAGGCCGCCTCGGCCAGGAATGTCTGCGAATAGCGTCGCTGCCAATCCGGCTCGGGCAGGGATGCGGCGGCCTTGAGGATCTGCTCGGGCTCGGCCGGAAAATGCGAATTGGACGACATGCCGCCGCATTCGAGGGTCAGCCAATCGGGTCGGAGATAGCCCATTTCCACGACGTAGACTGCAGCCCCGTACCTCCTGGCGGCGGCAATGGCCTTCTGGTGATAAGGCCGCTCTTCGCCGAGCAGAACGAGATCGCTGACCCCATGACAGCGAATAAATGCGTCGACATAGCCGGGCCACCTGGCAAGAGAGCCGCGATAATTGTACCCGCCGCGGCGGCGCCAGAAGATCCGGTCGCCGACGTTGAGATTGATCCGGACGCAGCGATGTCCATAGGCTTCGAGCCGGGTGGCGATCTTGGGAAAGATCGACGACGAAGGACCTTGCAGGAACAGGAATGTCCGTCGCCCCGTATGCCTGATCATTGTGCCTTCCGTCATGTCCATTCTGCAGCCGCTATTGCAGCGCATCCTTGTGCAGGTTGGCGTGCTGGAGCAATGCGCGCAGAAGGTTCCATGGATCTTCGTCCTGCGGAGGTCCGGGGCGATGCTTGGCTGGCTTGGCCTTGGCGAGCGGCACGATGAAATAGTCCGTACGCGGGTCGGGGAAGGGATCGGCGAACGATTTCAACAACGGCGCGTGGTCGCCATAGAAGGCAAGCCAGACCGGGCGGTCGAACTTTTCGAGGCTGTCGATCAGATGTTTCAGCGCGGCATCGGATTGTTCGAGGATCGCCAGATATATGTCGACGGGATTGGCGAGCTCTCCGACGCGTCCGGGTTCCCATGGTCCGTGATTGGCCATCGATGCAACGAACAAGAAGCCGCTTTCCTCCAGCGGCAGCCTCCGCGCCTCGGCGACGACCCGCTCCGTAAGAGCCGCATCCGACACATAAAGCCCGTCGCGCGCGGGATCATGGTCGAAGGCGTCTAGCATGGTGAGCTTCTCGAAGCCGAGCAACGGCATCGCCTTGTGACGCAGGAAGAATGTGCGGTCATAGGGATGGATGAAATGCGTGTGCCAGCCGGCGCGCTTCATCTTTCCCGGCCAGACGACGTCGGCATAGTGCGACGCTCGCAGATAGGGATAGCTGGCATCGACATGGATATCGTCGGGCAGCAGCCCGCTCAGGACGGCGAATTCGGTGCGCAGCGTATAGCCGCCCTCGAAGATATTGCTTAGGCGGCCCCATTGAACCGCGTGCTTGCGCAGCCGATCAATCGTCGGCAGCTTGATCGTGTCTACTCCGAAATGCCGCATGTCGATGAACGATTCCGACTGCCAGACGACCACCAGCGGCGCTTCCTCATGGCCGATGAGGTCATGGACCGCCGCAAGCAAGCGTTCCGAGAGTTCGGCAACGATCTTTTCGCGCTTTACGCCCAGCCAGATGATGAAGTGAAAGACCACAGAGCCGAAGGTGCCGAAGCGCACCGTGCTCATCTTGACATTCACCTTGCCGACGAGCCGCTGGACGAGCGCGGCGGTCGGGCGATTGACCGGGCCGTAGAAAAGCGAGATCCAGGGCGCGCTTGCGGCAAGGACCATCAGGACGATCCAGAAGAGCTTGTCCCGCGTCGGCAGGACGCTCGGTTCGAAATACATGTAAAGGCCCGAGACGCCGAAGACATACAGGAAGGCGACGATCCAGAAGACGATGTTGAGCGAAGTCGCGTAGAAGATCGACTTGTACTTGAAGACATCGGCGACGAGCGCGATGTCCGAGAAGACCAGCGGCTCGCGGATGAACTTGAACTTGGCACGGGAAATACCGGTGAAGATGATGAAGAAGCTCATCGTGCCGGCCGCCGCATAGAGCGGGCGCCAGGAAATTGCAAAGAATCCGGCAAAGACGAGCGCAACCACCGGGAGGCGGGCAAGAATGTCGACGGTGTCGTGATTGCGGCCGTAGGGAGAGGCATTCTTTCGCCGCTCCCGCTTCGGCAGCGCGAAGCGGTCGGTAAAGAAGATCACCGCACAGGAGAGAAGATAGCAGCCAAGGATCAGCGCTTTCGGGTGGTCGTGCAATTGAAAGGGAACTAGCGCCAAACCCATACCTTTGAGCCGTTTACTGCCGGCGCCGCCTCGGCAGCGGGGCTCATCGACACTTAAATCCTAATACCGGCAGGAACAAGCACGCATTCTCTCCTGCGATCACCGTCCACGACTGCGTGCGATTGCCCTGTCGAACCACCAATTGAGAAATGGCCGGACGGCCGGACCGAAGCGGCCGAGCAGTAAGAGCGTGAAGCCGAAATAAATCTCGGACCGTCCCCGTACGACGTCGTCAGCAATCTTGCTCGCAACGGCATCGGCGCTCCAGGGCCGAACTGTGCCCATGACGACGGTTGCCTCTGGCGGACGCAATTCGAGCTCCCGCTCGAGTTGCGGGGTCTCGGTATCCGGCGGAAAGGCCACGGTCACCTGGACGCCGTGGCAGCACGCTTCGGCGCGCAACGCCTGCGCAAACCCGTGCAGCGCGAATTTCGATGCGCAGTAGCCGGAATAACCATAGATGCCGATGAGCCCCGCACCGGAGGATATTATCACGATCTGTCCCTGTCGGCGCCGAACCATGTCGGGATAGACGGCGCGCACCGCATTGACGGTTCCGGAAAAGTTCGTCTCCCATTGCCGGCGGAAGGACAGGCTGGGCATGGCTACGAACGGCCCCGGCTCGACGATGCCCGCCGAAGTCACCAGTATGTCGCAGGGGCCGAACGCCTCGACGCAACGGAAGATCGCGGCGTCGATCTGATCCTCGCTCGCCACGTCGGCTGTTTCGATGCGGATGTCTTCGGCGCGGGCCCCGTGCGGCGAAACGAGCTTTTGCGCCGCCTGCTCCAACAAAACGCGCGAGCGGGCAATGAGCGAGAGCCGGGCCCCGCGACCGGCATAGAGGGAGGCGAGTGCCAGGCCTATGCCGCTCGAGCCGCCGGTGATGATCACATGAGTCATGCGGAGATCCCGCTTGCCGCCGCTGACGGCGGATCTGTTAACGTGCCGGAGCGGATGGGGGATTGAAAACCCATGCCAAATCCACCGCACACTTTTCAGCCATAGGCAGCATTAGCGCTCCGAAATCGCTTTAAGCATCTGTTCGATGTCAACCCCGCCAAGGCCGAAATTGCGCGCGGTGAGGTTGTTGAGGCGCTCTGCGGTCAGCGTCACTGTGCGGCGGATCTGCTCCTCGGTGTGGTCGCTGGTGATAAAGAAGCGAAGGCGCGCGAAACCTTCCGGAACGGCGGGATGGATGATCGGCAGGACGTTGATGCCATCCGAAAGAAGGTCGTTCGAAAGCTGCACCGCACGCAGCGAGTCGCCGACGATCACCGGTACGACCGAATAGCCGCCGCTCAAGCCCGTATCGAGCCCCGCTTCTTTTGCGAGTTTCAGGAAAAGACTGCCGTTCCGCCGCAGTGCCGCAGTGCGCTCGGGCTCGCGTTCCAGAATATCGATGCTCGCGACCGCTGCTGCGCCGAGCACCGGCGCAAGGCCGACGCTGTAGACGAAACCGCCGGCTGATGCCTTGAGCACGGCGGCGAGCGCCGCGCTCCCGGCGACATAGCCGCCGCAGCTCGACGTCGTCTTCGACAGCGTTCCCATCCAGATGTCGACCTCGTGCGGGTCGATGCCGAAATGTTCTGCCAGCCCCTTGCCCCGCTTTCCCAGCACCCCCATCGAATGGGCCTCGTCGACCATCAGCCAGAAGCCATATTCCGCCTTGAGCTTGAGCAGTGCCGGCAGATTGGCGACATCGCCATCCATCGAATAGATGCCCTCGACGATCACCATGATGTGGCGGTAGTCACCGGCAACCGTCCGCAGCACATGCTCGAGATCCGCCGTGTCGTTATGCTTGAACAGCCGGCGGGTGGCGCCCGAAAGCTTGATGCCGGCAAGTGCGCTGTTGTGGATGAATTCGTCGTGGATGACGAGGTCCTTCGGGCCCATGAGACAGCTGATGGCCGCCACGTTAGTGAGATAGCCACTGACGAAACAGACCGCGGCATCGACGCCGTAGAAGCGTGCTATCCTCTCCTCGAGCTCCATATGGACGGGCCGCTCACCGGCGACCAGCCGGCTCGCCGAGGCGGAAATCCCGAACGTGCCGATCGTCTCGCGCGCGCGCTCCACCACATCGACATGCTTGTTCAGCCCGAGATAGTCGTAGGAGGCGAAATTGATCAGCATGCGGCCATCGATCACCGTCGTCGCGCCGGCCGCCGTCTGATGCGGGCGGTAGAACGGGTTGGCGATGCCGAGCTGTTCGCTTGCGAACTTCTGCGCCATCACCTGCTTGTATTCGGCGAGGTCCTCGAAGCGGGCCTGTTGGCGACGGGGCGCGGGCGGCAATTCGCGCTCCGACCGCGCCATCCGGTTCCGCTCGGACGATTGGTGCGTGTTCCTCATCCTGTCCAGCAGGTTCTCCTTGAGACTGCTGTTCATCTTGGAGAAGCTTGGGCCGTTTCCGTCGTTGCTCATTGGCTCTGTGCTTTTTCGCGGCTGCCGTTCTCGTTCCTTGAGCCGGCGGTTCAAGGAACGAGAACGTGGATTTAGATCGACCTTTGCGCGTCTGCCAGGGCACGCGGCGCCGTGGTCGCTCCAACATGGCGTTGCGTCAACTCGGTAACGAGCTTGTCGTCGGCGCCTTCGCCTTCATCGCCCAGGTCGCGCTTGCTCACTTTTTCGTAGAGCTTGCGCGCAACATCGCCGACAGTCGTATGGTCGGCAACGCCGCTCAAGGGCATGTCGAAACCGGTGTTCTGCTGGAAGCTGATGCCGAGTTCCACCGCCATCAGGCTGTCGAGGCCGATCTCCTTGAGGATCTTGCCGCGCGTCACGGTATCCTTCGACACACGCAGGATCGCGGCGATTTCTCCCGCCACCAGATCGAACAGAATGTCTTCCGCCTCCTGTGGCGACTTGCCCTCGATCATCGCGACAAGGTCCATCGTGGTGCCCTCGGCGCCGGAGACGTGCTGGTCGGCACTGCGCAGGACCACTTCGAAGAGCGCATTGCGGGCAATCGGCAGGTTGCGCGCCGCCGCCCAGTCGATCTCCGAAATCATGACGACGCCGGCGTCGATGGTTCCCGTGTCCGCGGCGATATGGCTTGCGACCATGTCGAGCGCCATCTGGGCCTTGAGCGCCGTCTTGCCGATGCGCTTGGCGAGCAGGTCGTTGACGTCGGCGTTCTGCGTCAGATAGCCGGCATCCGCGATCGCGCCGAAGCCGACCGCCAGGCCCGCCAGGCCTTCTGCACGTCGCGTCCGGGCCAGACCTTCGAGATAGCCGTTGGCCGCGACATAGTTCGCCTGGCCCGGATTGCCGACCAATGTGGTAGCCGAGGAGAACAGGAGGAAATTGTCAAGCTGGTCTCCGCGCGTCAGCCGGTCGAGGATAGCCGCGCCCTTAGCCTTGGTGTCGATCACGACCCGGTTGCGTTCGCGGTTGAGATTGCTGATCAGCGCGTCGTCGAGCACCATCGCGGCATGCACGACGCTGCGCAACGGTGCTTGCCCCCGAAGCGTGGAAAGCAGCGTTTCGACGGCTGCGGCGTCGGTCACGTCGCAGGCGTGAAGCGAGGCGCACACGCCGGCTTTCTCCCAGCGCGACAGCATCGCCGTGGTCTCCGCGTCGGGCTGGCCGCGTCGGGAGCAAAGGGCGATCTTGCGCGCGCCTTTCTCGACCAGCCAATTGGCCGCCATGAGGCCGAAGCCGCCGATGCCGCCGACGACGAGATGCATGCCGTCCGGATCGACGTTCATGCCCGCGTTCGGCCTCGCCGTAATCTCATGCCTGCCGGTTACCGGGGGCAGCACCACGATCTTACCGATATGACCGGCATTCTGCATCAGCCGGAAGGCATTGCCGATCTCATCGAAGTCGAAGGCGCGGTAGGGAAGCGGCGTTAGCTTTCCTTCATCGAAGAGCGCGCCGATTTCCACGAAGATGCGCTTTGTCAAGCCGGGCTGGTTGACGAGAAGCTGATCCGCATCGATGCCGAAATAGCTGATATTGCGCCGGAACGGTCTCAGGCCGATCTTGCTGTCGGCATAGTAGTCGCGCTTACCGAGTTCGAGGAAGCGGCCGAAGGGCTTGACGAGCGCGAGGCTCTGCTCCATCGCCTCGGCGAAGAGCGAGTTGAGCACGAGGTCCACGCCTTCGCCGCCGGTTACGGCCCGGATATCGTTGACGAAGCCGAGCGAGCGGGAATCGAAGACGTGATCGGCGCCGAGCATCTTCAGGAAGCGCCGCTTTTCCCGGGTTCCGGCCGTCGCGATGACCGTCGCCCCGTTTAGTTTCGCCACCTGGAGTGCGGCAAGGCCGACACCGCCGGCGGCGCCGTGGATGAGGATCGTTTCTCCCGGCCGGACGCGGCCGAGCTCAACCATGGCGTAATAGGCCGTAAGAAAGGCGACGGGCAGGGTGGCGGCTGCCACCGGGTTGATTGTTCGCGGCAGTTTGGCAACGCCGGCGCGCGAGACGACCGCGTGGGTCGAGAAGGCGGAGGAGGCGATCGCCATCACGGCGTCGCCGACGACGAGGTCGTCGACACCTTCGCCGATCTCGACCACATGGCCGGACAGCTCCATGCCGATCGTCGCTCCGGCAAAGCCGTCTTCGAGCGCTTCCTCGGGCAGGAGGCCCATGGCCCACATGACGTCGCGGAAATTGAGGCCTGTCGCGGCGACCGCAACGACGATCTCTCCCGGTCCGGCCCGCGGCACGTCGGTCTCCTCCCAGGCGATGCTGCCGACCTGGGAACTGACGCGCTGGCGAATGGTCGCCGCAGCGAAGCTGCGCGTTTTACCTTCGCTCTTGCCGACGGGGCCGGGCACTGCCCGGATCTCGGAGAAGAGGCCCGAGCTGCGATCGAGCAGCCACTCGCGATTGGAGCCTTCGATTGTCAGGAGCGGCAGTGCGGAGGCGATCATCGCTTCCGCCCCCGCTTCGATCTTGTCGCTGAAATCGAGCGAATGGACGTCGAGAAACTCGTATTCATTCTCGAGCACGCGGACGAAGGTCCACAGACCTGAATTCACGCCGGAGTTCGTCGGGGCGGAAATCGGCGCGCCTCCCGGTGCAACGAGCACGAGGCGGGGACGCTCGTCCCCGCTGCCCTCTCCGACGTGCTGGCGCAGGGCTTCGGCGAAAGCGCTGAGCGCCAACACCTGCGTCTGCAACAAGGCGGAATCGTCGTCGCCGGCAGGACCGGTGGCCGGCGAGAGGAGCACTGCGCGAACCGGCCTTTCTCCAAAGGCAGCGAAGGCGCCGCGAAGCTTGACCGTGTCCGTCGCCATGTCGCCCCCAAGCGAAATGCGCATCGCATCTGCGGGCACCGCTGCCGGTCGGCTCCCTGCAGTTTCGAGTAGCAGATAGGGGATGGCGCCGGAGACAGGTCCTTGCGCCGGCTGGCCTGCCGCCCCGCGGGCTTCGATAAGGATGGCGTTGCCGTGCGGCCATTCGCGCTCGGCGATCCTGACCTCACGCAGTTTGAGATCGCTGAGGCATTTCTGCCAATGCGGTACGGCGGCAAGCTTGCCGATCGGGAACTCCGCCGTCTGGCTGCGCGCGAACCAGCCATCGCAGAGGCCGAGCGCAAAGTCGCGGAAGATCGACGGCGCGCTGACGGATGCGACCAGGGCACCGTTCTCCCGCAGCATCGACCCGAGCGCGTTGCGCACGCCGCTCTCCTCCTCGATCAGCTCATAAAGGCTGTCGGAGGCGCTCACGGCCAGATCGAAGGGACCAAGGGCGGAAAATTCACTCTTCTCGAGTATCCGCACATGTGCGTCCTGCTCGAAGGCGATCTCGAGATTGCGTTGGGCGTTGTCGCGCGGCTCGACGACGGAAAGGCGTGCTCCGTGCCGGAGCGCGAGCTCCGCGAGCCGACGCGTGAAGCCGACGGAAACGCTGCCGAATTCGACGATGCCCAAGCGGCTGCCCTTCGGCTGCCCGGCCAGGGCACGGTCCACCGCAGCGAGGACTTGCTCCATGCGCGACCGGCTTGCCGGAGAATGAACGGCCTGATGGTCGAGCGTCGCCTCGCTGATGAAGGCTCCGTTGAAGGCCAAGGCTTCGCCGCCGAACCGCGCGGAGAGCAGTGCGTCGAGGCGGCTGAGCGCCTCCCGATAAGCATTGTTGATCAGAACCGCTTCGACGGCACGATCCGGGCGCTCGCCGTAAAGCTCGCCGAGGATCTCCTCAACCGTCGGAAGGGTGAACTCCGTGGAGACCTGCCAGTGATCGTTCTGGTGTTCGCAGAGCCCTGCATCTTCGAGAGCATAAAGGCAACTCGTGAGAAAGCATTGGAACGCACGGTCCCCAGGCAGTGCATCGCTCGCGATCAGGCCCTTACCGTTCGCAAGCTTCAGAGCAATCTCCTGGCAGGCGCGATAGATGGCGGCATTGAAGAGCAGCGTCGCATTGTCGACGCCGCTTGCGGCGCCATCCTGCTCCGTCAGCCTTGCCGGCATCGACAGGAGGGGCTTCCTGCCCGGAAGTGCTGCCTCGGACAGCACCGCCTCGTAGTGAAAGGAGAGGTCGCCGAGCGTCTTATGCTTGCGCAGATAGGTGCGCCGGAAACGGCAGTCGTCGAAACGCGCGACCGCCGCGCCCTGCTCGTCGAAGAAGTGGAACCGCGCCTTGATCGAATTGGCGCTGACGCGCTCGATTTCGATCGTTGCACGGGCGATCGTCCGACCCGAATTGACAACGCGCACCGAGCCGAAGCGCACCGGGATGTAAGGCGCGCCGCCCCTGTCACCGGTGAAGCGGTCGAAGAGCGCCACCAGGCCATGGAAGGTCGCATCGATGGAGATCGGATTGAGCGCATAGCTGACAAACGGATGGCCCGGCTTTGCCGGTGCCTTCAGTTCCACGTCGATCAGCCGGTCGCCATAGGCGACGGCCTCAGCGAGCAACTGGAAGCGCGGGCCGTAGTCGAGTCCGAACTGTCTTGCCGTTTCATAGGCTTTTGCCGGCGTTACGATTCCTGTTTTTGCCACGCCCGCGAAGGACGGACAGCCCGCATTTGCGCCCGGTATGGGCTTGCGGCTCCTGGCGACGGCATGCACCGTCCAATCGTCCTCCGACAGGCGCTCGCGCGAGCGGATTTCGATGTCGCCGGTCTCCGGCGACAGGACCGTCGAGAGTTCCATGATGCGGCTGTCGCTGAGTTCGAGCGGTCGGACGATCTCCAGATTGGTGATCTCGACCTCGTCACTGCCGTAATATTGCTGCGCAGCCGAGATCGCCACTTCGATGAATCCGCTGCCCGGCAGGATGGCCTTGCCGTCTACGACGTGTTCGGCGAGATCCGGATAGAGATGCGCATCGATGTGGTTTTTCCAGCTGCCGCTGTTCGGGTCGGCGCGCCAGCCGGACAGGCGGTATGGTTTGCCGGAGCGGCCGAAGAGGTCCGTCGCGTCGCTGGTCGCTTGTGGGCGCAGTTCCACCGGCTCGAAAGGCAGGCAAGGCAATTCGACGAAGGCATCCCGCCTGCCGTAGACGCGGGGCCGGTCGACGGTGGCGCCATGCGCGACGGCGCGGGCCATAGAGGCGGAGATCGGGTCGTGTCCCGGCTCTCCCGCATCGCGCAGCAAGGTCGGCACCACCGTTGCCGGAAGCGCCGCCTGCTTCACGGTTTCCTTGACATAGGAGGAGAGGATTGGGCGGGGGGAAATTTCGACGAACAGACGGCAGCCGAGCTCGAGCGCGGCTTCGGCCGCCGCCTGGAAGCGGACCGGTTCGCGGACGTTCTTCCACCAGTATTCCGGGTCGAGTTCGGTGCCGTCGAGGGCGCCGCCGGTGACCGTCGACAAGTAGGTCAGCTCCGTGCGGCGCGGGGCAATGTCCGGTATATCGGCCAGGAAGGCTTCTTTGGCCTGATCGATGATCGGATGGTGGAACGGATAGTTGATGTCCAGAATCTGGACCGGGATCTTCGCCTTGCGCGCGGCGTCGCGGAAAGCGGTAACCTCGTGCGCCGGTCCGGAGATCGTGACCGAATTATGCGCGTTGACTGCGGCGACGCAGAGCGCGTTCAGCCCACGCGCCTGGGCGAAGGCTTCGGCCGCTTCCTCGCCAAGCATCACGGCGGCCATCGTGCCGTGGCCCGCAAGCCCGTCCTGGTGCAGCGATCGCTTGGCCACGATCGCCACGGCGTCGACGAGCGACAGCGCGCCGGCTGCGTAAGCGGCGGCGATCTCGCCGACCGAGTGGCCGAACACGGCGGCCGGTTTGATACCCATCGCCACGAGCGAGTCGGAAAGGGCCGCCTGGATTGCGAAGAGCAGCGGCTGTGCGACTTTCGTATCAGGGAGCTTCTTGTCGAGCGCCGGATCCGTCAGCAGGTCCGTCAGCGCGATGTCGGCATGGAATCGGAAGAGGGCACTGATGGACGTGAAGGATTGCCGGAAGTGCAGGTTCTCCCGGAAGGCCTCTACGCCCATGCCGGCCCATTGCGAGCCGTTGCCGGAGAAAACGAAGGCGATCGGCGCATTCTTCACCGGTGCCTCGCCGATTTCGCCGATATCGGAACCCGGCTTGTCGAGATGGCTGGCAATGGCCCTGGCGATGTCTTCGGGACTGTCACTGCGCGCAACGAAACGGTGGCGCATATGGGTGCGGTTCGCGCCCGAGGCGGCGATGATCGCGCGCGCCTTCTCCTTCGAGGCGCCGGCGAACGCGGCCTTGTAATCCTTGAGCAACAATTCCAGGCTCGACTGCGTGTGAGCGCTCGCGAGAAACACATGCCCGGAGGGCGCGGCCGCAGGTTTTTGCTCAGGCTGCACGTCCGGATCGCCGATGACGACATGCGCGTTGGCACCGCCAAATCCAAAGGAATTGACCCCCGCGAGGCGCGTACGCTTGCCCTTCAGAAGCTCGATCGGATTGGCCGTAACGCGAACATTGAGCCCATCGAAATCAATGTGCTCGTTCGGAGTGTCGAAGTGCAGCGACGCCGGCAGATAATTGTGTTCGAGCGCAAGGACGGCCTTCATCATGCCAAAGAGACCTGACGCCGGTTCGGTATGGCCGATATTCGACTTGATCGAGCCGATCGGTACCGGGGCACTGCGCTTGGCGCCGATGACCGTGCCGATGGACCAGACTTCCGCCGGATCTCCGACCTTGGTGCCCGTCCCATGTCCCTCGACGAAGGCCACCTGATTGGCATCGATGCCGTTGCCCTCGTAGATGGACCTGAGCAGGTTTGCCTGCGCCTCGCGCGACGGCAGCGAAATACCGTTTGTGCGGCCGGCGGAGTTGACGCCGGTCGCGACGATCTTCGCATAGCTCCTGTCCCGCTCCCGTCGGGCCCGGTCCGAACGGCGCAGGATGAAGACGACGCCGCCTTCGGCGCGCACATAGCCGGCGCCATCATTGTCATAGGCCCGGCAGAGACCTTCGGGAGAAAGCATGCGCGCCTGTGCGAAGCCGACGAAGGGGAGCGGATGGGCCAGCACGTTGACCCCGCCGACGATCGCCGTGTCGATCTCGCCGGCATTGAGCGCCCGCATCGCTTGGTCGAGCGCCACCAGTGAGGAGGAGCAGGCGGTATCCACCGTCATGCTCGGTCCACTCAAGCCGAAGACGTGGGAAATACGGTTGGAGACGATCGACAGCGTGTTGCCGGTCATGAAATAGGGACCGGCGGCGGCCGGGTCTTCGACCGTCAGGTTGGCGTGGTCCAGGCTCGAGGCGCCGACATAGACGCCGACATTCTCGCCATGCAGAGAGGCAACCGAGATGTTTGCGTCTTCCAGCGCGCGCCAGGCAAGCTGCAACAGCACGCGCTGCTGCGGATCCATATACATGGCCTCGCGCTGCGACATGCCGAATACGGCAGGATCGAAATCATAGATGCGATCGAGGACGCCGGCGGCGAATGTGTAGGTCTTGCCCTGCGTCCCCATGCTGGGGTGCCAGAATCGCGCCAGATCCCATCGGTCTTCGGGCACCCGGGACACGGTGCACATGCCCTGACGAAGGATTTCGAATAGCGCCTCTGGTGACTGCGCTCCAGGAGCCAGGCATGCACGCCCAATGATTTCAACTGTCATGTACGATCGAACGCTCTGAACTGTCGTTAAAGTTGTTCCAGCCCATTGCAACGTCGAACGCGGGATTGCAATGGAAGATGCTCTCCTTGGGTGAAATTTCCCCGTTTGAACCCTCTACTGTATTAGCGAGCTTTTAACCGATAGAGCCTAGCTTTCAAGCCCGAAGGCTTAGATATCCCTCGCGCAAGCTCTATCCAACACAAATAAGACGACAGTCTGTAACCGAGATTGCCGAGGTATGACCGTAAAGGCGCAGTGCCGAATAAATTTGGTTGCCGTGACTGCGGGTGACTTGTTGTGGGGCGGCGATTGTGCTTTTCAGGGACCGGCGGATTGCCTGCCGGGAAATATGCGGCGCAGAAACATGAACGGAATCATGGCTGTGCTGAATACTGGAGTATCGTGGTGAAGCGAGTGACTGCCCTTCTGATCTGTACCGCGCTTGCGGGATGTCAGGCCGTACCGGGAGAGGGGCCTCTAACGACTGATATCGTTGCGGAAGCAGGGCAGTCCGGCGCGGCGATCGGCAGGAAGAACGCCACCGTTTTCGATATTGTCGACGTCGATGGACAATCCGCCCGGCTCGTTTCCGATTATGTGGCGACGACGCTCAGCCGCCGCTTTGGAATAGGCGGCGGCGTTGGTCAAGTCGTCATCGGTGTCGGCGATCAGCTGAAGGTCACGATCTTCGAGGCGGGCAGCGACGGCCTGTTTTCCACAACCGAATCGAAGCAGACGAGCATCGATCTCGTCGTCCAGCCGGACGGCAAGGCTGCCATTCCGTATGTCGGCTCGGTCCGGTTCGCCGGCCTGACGCTCGAGCAGGCACGCCAGGCCATTCTCGAGGCCCTCAGGCAGAAAGCGGTGGAACCGGACGTCATCGTGACGAGCACGTCGACTGCCTCGCGCATCGTCACCGTTTCAGGGGCGGTCGGTCGTCCATCGGTCGTGCCGCTCAATCTCGTCAGTGAGACCATCAACGAGGTAATCGCCAAGGCGGGCGGACCCTCGGCGCAGCCCTACGAGACCTATGTCACGCTCGTGCGCGGCAAGAAGACCGGAACGGTCCTCCTGAAGTCGATCATCGAAAGCCCATCGGAGAACATTCACGTCAAGCCGGGCGACCAGATCTTCGTGACCCGCGATCCGCGCACCTTCACGATTCTTGGCCAGGTGCGGCTTAACAAGCGCGTCGAGTTCGGTTCCAACGATCTCAACCTGCTGGAGGCCGTTGCGCTTGGTGGCGGTGGTTCCGATCGGACGGTCGATGCCAAGGGCTATTTCGTCTTCCGTTACGAGGAACCGGACATCGTCATGAGTCTGTTCGGCCAGGAGCGATTCCATGCCATGCTCAAGAAAGGCATGAAGCCCGACAGCGTCGGCCGTTACCCGCTCGTCTATCGCTTCGATATGACGAATCCCGACAGCCTGATCGTCGGCCAGACTTTCCCGATCAAGAACCGCGATGTGATCTATGCATCGCGCCACCCCTCGGTCGATATCACCAAATTCATGGACTTCATCGCAAGACCCATCGGAATTGCAAATTCCGGAGTCAACATCGCCGACAATATCAACGATCTCGGCAACTGATAGCGGGCGCCCGCCTGGAGCAGGTGATCTCATCCATACCGGGCGAAATTCAATTCGCGGCGGATCATCGGCCGCGCCGTGAACATGCTTGCCGCCTCCCGCGTTCTATGATTGATCTTGCGTCCAAATCGATTTGCTGATCGCGAACACGGGATTCGCCGGATCGAGAGGAGGGACCATGGCCGAAGACGCCTTGATCGTCATCGATATGCAGAACGACTTTTGCCCTGGCGGAGCACTTGCGGTCGAGGGCGGCGACGAGATCGTGCCGGTGGTGAATCGCCTGATCGAACGGGCCCGGCACGTCATCCTGACCCAGGACTGGCACCCGCCCGGTCATTCGAGCTTCGCCTCCAGCCATCCCGGCAAGGCCCCCTTCGAAACGATCTCGATGCCCTATGGCGAGCAGACGCTCTGGCCGGAGCATTGTGTTCAGGGCAGCGCCGGTGCCGATTTCCATCCCGGGCTGCGGTGGACTTCGGCGGAGCTGGTTGTGCGCAAAGGCTTCCGCGCCGAAATCGACAGCTATTCCGCATTTTTCGAGAACGATCACAAAACGCCTACGGGGTTGGCGGGCTATCTTCGCGAGCGCGGTATCACGAAATTGCAGCTTTGCGGTCTCGCGACCGATTTCTGCGTCGCCTTTTCCGCGCTCGATGCCGTCGCGCAGGGCTTTTCGACATCGGTCGTGCTCGACGCCTGCCGCGGAATCGACCTGAACGGGTCGCTTGCGGCGATGATTGAGCGCATGCGCCAGGCCGGCGTGCAGGTCGGCTAGGGCTCTGACCCAGTGATGCCGGGCGCGAGGGCGAATGTACCCTTGACCTCCGTCCGCTTTGGCTGACACGAATCGATCACCGGGTTTAGAATCGCTCGACCGTGGTGATCCGAAGGGAGTATTCTCGCAGATGCCTAAGACCGATATTGCGCGGCGGGTCTACAACCATACCTGGAAGCTCGATCCCATTATCCGCAGCCTGCTGGACACGGACTTCTATAAGCTTCTGATGCTGCAGATGATATGGCAGCTCTATCCGGACGTCGACGCGACCTTCTCGCTGATCAACCGTACCAGGACCGTGCGGCTAGCCGAGGAAATCGACGAGCAGGAATTGCGCGACCAGCTCGAACATGCGCGCAGCCTGCGCTTCACCAAGAAGGAGATGATCTGGCTGGCAGGTAACACGTTTTACGGCCGCAAGCAGATATTCTCCCCGGATTTCCTCGCCTGGCTCGCCAAGTTCCGCCTGCCCGATTATGAGCTGTCGCGGCGCGATGGCCAGTTCGAGCTGAATTTCCGTGGCCGCTGGGTGGAAACGACCATGTGGGAAATCCCGGCGCTCGCGATCATCAACGAATTGCGTTCGCGTGCGGCAATGAAGGGTCTCGGTCCCTTCACGCTCGATGTGCTCTATGCACGAGCCAAGGCCAAGATGTGGTCGAAGGTCGAGCGTCTCAGGCAATATCCCAACCTGCGCATTTCAGACTTCGGCACGCGCCGTCGCCACAGCTTCCTGTGGCAGCGCTGGTGCGTCGAGGCGCTGAAGGAGGGCATTGGCGCGTCCTTCACGGGCTCGAGCAACGTGCTTCTCGCCATGGATACCGATCTCGAAGCGCTTGGCACCAATGCGCACGAGCTGCCGATGGTGGCGGCGGCACTCGCACGCGACGACAAAGAACTCGCCGCCGCGCCTTACAAGGTGCTGCAGGACTGGAACCGGCTTTATGGTGGCAACCTCTTGATCGTATTACCGGATTCCTTCGGCACCGCGGCATTCTTGCGCAATGCGCCGGGTTGGGTGGCGGACTGGACCGGTTTCCGGCCGGACAGCGCCCCGCCGATCGAAGGCGGTGAGAAGATTATTGCTTGGTGGGAGAAGATGGGTCGCGACCCCCGCGAAAAGCTCTTGATCTTCTCCGACGGGCTGGATGTCGACACCATCATCAGGACCTATTGCCATTTCGAAGGCCGCGTGCGCATGAGCTTCGGCTGGGGAACCAACCTGACCAATGATTTCGCCGGGTGCGCCCCGACGGAGATCGGCGGCCTCAATCCGATCTCGATCGTCTGCAAGGTCAGCGAAGCCAATGGCCGACCGGCCGTCAAGCTCTCCGACAATCCGCGCAAGGTCATCGGCGATCCCGCCGAAGTGGAGCGCTACCTGAAATTCTTCGGAACGGAGGATTTCGTCGAGCAGACCGTCCGGGTCTGACCGGCCTCACGCTTAGCGTGTCCTGCTCCTGAACTGACACGGTCCATTCCAGCGGAGATACAGGCAATGCGAATATCCGCGATCGCCCAGTCAAATAGGGCCATGGAAGCTTGATCTCGCGTCAAGGTCGTGAAGGTTCAATCCAAAGTGCTACAGCGACCTTTGCGCGTCTAATATGGCGCGCGACGCTGTAGGGGGGCGCTGTAAGGTCCGGGGGAAGCGACGGAAATCCGCACATTTCCTCCAATCATATGACTTATTGAGGCGCCTCACTATTTTCTTGAATTTCGTTCGAAATACCCCATGATGGCGCACATTGAGGTACACCTTGGGAGGGGTTCGTGCGTCAAACCTATTCACCGGATGACGTGGATGTCATGCGCGGAGCGCTCGACATCTGGTGCGCTCTGCACAATGTCGGGAAAGATGGCGCGGAGGCCAACCGGGCAGCCCGGCGGATCCTCGACCTGATGGATCAGAAGAAGTGCTCCTGCCACGAGCTCCTGGCCCGCATGGGAGACTTCATGCCGGCCCAGCATCACCAGCTTTCCTGATAGATGGCGGCTTTCGGCCAGCTCAGCTTGTAGCAGGTATGCGGAAGAGACTTGCGCTTTTCCGCCTGCGGACGGCCGGCAAAGCGTAGACGCCGAGGCCGGGGGAGTTTCCTCGTAGGTCAGGCGGTGCTGCCTCGAGCCGAGCGCCGTTCGCGCGAGATCGTCAGCGCGGTATGGAAGAGGTGATTTCGCCCGAAACGGCGGCGTTCGCTTCCGTCCTGTATTGGGACAGGGCGAGATGCAGGATGCCGCTGACCATGATCGAGACAACAAGAACGGCAATAGTGGCGCCAACACCCGATTTGATCATATCCATGTCCTTCAGAACGCAAGAATTGCGGGGCTCTACAGCGCCGCGCGTCTTAAGAGACGCGCTAAGGTCGCCGTAGCACTTTGAAGTTGCTGCACGTCTTTGCCTTAAACCGAGATCGATTTCAGGAGACGTGCAGTGACCCCCAAAGAACGCTCAATGGAGATAATCCTGTGGCAGTGATCCGTCTGTTCCCCGCGTAACTCAGGATATGGTTAAGAATGTCTTGATCCAGATCTGCACGCAGGATGCGTGGCCGAAGGTCCACACCGAGGCCGAAGTCGCCGCCTATTGCCCCTGGCGATGAGGCGCGATCACGTTTCGGACATCTTACTGGCAACCACTCGCCGGCAATTGCGTTATGCGCGAGAGCCCAGGGAGACCTTCATGAAGAAAATCGGGACAATCGTCGCGGTACTTGTTTCCGGTCAGAAGGGGACGGCGGCCGCCGAAGCCTGAACGACGAAAGCGGTCACGGCAGATGGTCGCCGCGGTACGAGGAGCACCCCCGTCGTTTTTATCGCGAGCATCGCCACAAGCGACGCGGCAATTGCAAGATCGAGCGCAAGTGGGACAAGGACGAATATAAGGAAGAGATCAAGTGCAAGCGCGGCCGTCGGGTTCCCGTCTATTATGACGTATACTGATGTCTCTGCGCATCGCCGCTAATACAGCGCCGCGCGTATTATCGGACGCGCGAAGGTCGGTGTAGCACTTTGAGCTGCTGCATGTCTTTGCCCTTAGGTCGAGGTAGATGCAGTAGGGGAACTGGCGGATCGAGAGCTCGGATGGCGGAAAGCGATGTCGCAAAAGGAAAGCGGTGAGGAGGCCCCCGGAGCGGACGTGCCTCGGCCCGACCGTCGGCTTCGCTCCGGTAGGGCGGAGCCTTCGGCATTCACAAAGACGAAGAAGGCACTTGCCGAACTGGGGCGCGCGGTCGTCAGGCTCGGCCGGGCTCTGCGCGAGGAAGTACCGGCAGCGACCCGTCAAGCCATCGGAAAATCCGGCGCGCGGGGCGTCGCTTTCCGGAAGCGGCAGAAGAAAGCCCTTTCTTCCGAGGCGAAGCCCGCGGCCGCGCCGGCAGCGCCTTCGGTGCAGATGTGGCCGAGGGGCGCCGGCCGCGGACTGGATCCGGTTGCCGGGCCCGGCCGTGGCGTCACGCGATCGGTATTGGTGCGGCGTTTCCTGGTCGGAATCGCCGCGATACTGGTGTTTTTCACCACCGTTTTCGCCTGGGCGCTTTACGACGTTCCGTGGGGCGAAATTGCCGACGGATCGCGGAAACCTGTCGTCGTCCTTGAAACAGCCGATGGCAAGCCCCTCGTCAGCCAGGGACCGCTTCAGGGCCCCTACGCCGCACGAGAAGATTTCCCGACGCACCTGATCGATGCCGTCCTCGCCCGGGAGGATCGCCGTTTCTATGCGCATGCCGGCATCGACTTCCGGGGCATCGCCCGGGCGATCTACAGAAATCTCGGCGCCGGCGAGGTCATCGAGGGCGGCAGCACGATTACGCAGCAATTGATAAAGATTCTCTATCTTGAGCGAGAGCGCACCTGGAAGCGAAAGATCCAGGAGGCGGTGATCGCCTTCTGGCTGGAGCGAAAGCTTGGCAAGGACGAGATTCTTGCGCGCTATCTGAACAACATCTATCTCGGGGCGGGGGCAACCGGCGTGCCGGCGGCCGCGCGCATCTATTTCGACAAGGACGTGCACGAGCTCAATGTCGGCGAGGCGGCGATACTCGCGGGCATCATCCGTGCTCCCTCGCAGCTCAATCCGCTCACCAATCCAGAGGGAGCCCGCCAGCAGGCGGAGCAGGTTCTTGCCGCCATGCGCGCTGGCGGCAAGATAACGCCGGAACAGGCGGAGGCGGCGCGCGCCGAGTTCGCCAGCCTCCGGCCGTCGACGCCGGCGATCCGCTCGGGCAGCTGGTTCGCCGACTGGGTGATGCAGGATGCCCGCGAGCTCGCCGGACCCTATCGCGGCACGATCAAGGTCAGGACGACGATGGTGCCGAGGCTGCAACGGATCGCCGAAAAAGTCGTCGCCGAAGCGCTCGAGCGGGAGGGCGAAAAGGCGGGAGTCTCGCAGGCGGCGCTCGTCGCCATGACTCCGGAAGGGGCCGTCGTTGCGATGGTCGGCGGCCGTGATTATTCGAAAAGCACGTTCAATCGCGCCGCGTCGGCCATGCGCCAGCCCGGCTCGGCCTTCAAATTGTTCGTCTATTATGCCGCCCTGAAGGCTGGTCTGACCCCGTTCGATCCGATCGACGACGCGCCGATTGAAATCAATGGCTGGTCGCCGGAGAATTTCGGCGGCGGTTATAGTGGTCCGGTCAGCATCGCGGAAGCCTTCGCGCGGTCGTTGAATGCGGCGACCGTCGCCCTGGAGATGGAGGTCGGCATCGACAGGGTCGTCGCCGCCGCGCGCGAACTCGGGATCGATGCCAAGCTTGTGGACACTCCAAGCCTTGCGCTGGGGTCGTCGGAAGTGAACCTGCTCGACCTGACCGGCGCGTATGCATCGGTCCGCGCGGGCCGGGCGCCCATCGAGCCTTGGGGCATTGTCTTCGTGCATGCCGACGGCCAGCCGCGGGCCTTCCGGGTGGGACCCTCCAAGCAGCCGACCATCGATATCGGCGAATACCGGCCGGATCTTGTCGGGATGCTGAGGCTCGTCGTCGAGCGCGGCACCGGCCGCGAAGCGCGCATCGATGTGCCCGCCGCCGGCAAGACCGGCACCAGCCAGAACCATCGCGACGCCTGGTTCGTCGGCTTCACCGAGCCCCTCGTCGTCGGAGTCTGGGTCGGCAATGATGACGACACGCCCATGAAGGGCGTCACCGGCGGCAAGCTGCCGGCGCGCATCTGGCGGAATTTCATGACGGCCGCCCTGGCCGAAGGCGATCCCGAGGAGCCCGGTGCCCGGGTAGCCGGCTCGGCGCCCGCCTGCAACTTCCGCGCCTGCGCCCGCGCCTACCGCTCCTTCCGGCCGGATGATTGCACCTTCCAGCCCTATGATGGGCCGCGGCGGCTCTGCGAGAAGTAGGCCGTGTCCCTGACTTCGGCTCAGGCTATTCCTGCCGCTTGCCCGCGACCGCAATCGCAACCTTCCGTCCCTCACCGGTGGCAAGCATCGCAAATCCGAGATGGGTCGGCTCGGAACCAAGAAGCGCTGCCCGGTTCTTGAAATTTTCGAGCCATTGATCGACGAAGTAACGGATATCGGCTCCGGTCGGCTGCGTGCCGCAGCCGCCGCAACCACCTGCTGCCACGGTGATCGTGCGCCACTCCCTTGCAGAACCGGAAGGCAGCAGCTCGAAAAAGCCGTCCGGCCGCTCCATGACCTTGTCGTCGGACAGGTCTTTTGGCAGGAGGCGCTGCGCAAGCGCATTGAGCGCCTCGCTCGTCTTCAAGCCCGCGCGGCCCTCCCGTTCACGTTCTGCGTTTATCAGACGCGCGGCCGCAGCAATCTGCTCCTTCGCCGAAAGCGCGACGGGCTCTTCGTCGGACTTCAGCGCCAATGGCATGCCCGGGCCGGCAAATGTTTGCACCGCAAATTGCCTGCCGCTCTCGCCGATGATGCCGAAGCCGAAGCCTTCCAGTCCCGTGGCGAGAATGTTCCTGCGATGTCCGGGACTGTTCATCCAGCCCTCGTGAAACTCGGAAACGCCCTCGGTCGTCGGCACGCTCGGGCAGCCGGTGCAGCGGGCGATGTTCTCTGCAACTTTTTCCCAGCGGCTCCCGCCGCGCTGGCGATAACGGTCACCGACCTCCTCACCTTCGGGAGCGGTATGGGAATAGTAGTTCCGCGCGAGCATGTCCTCCGCGTGGGCCTGCGCCGCGGAATTGAGTGTCTCCGTCAGGTGCAGTGGATCAAGACCATGCCGGCTGCGAGCCTCATTGACCAGGGCGAGCGCCTCGGCGCGCAGCGGCGCCAGATCCCCCGTATCGCCGACCCGCGCCGCCGCGCCGAAGCAAAGCGGCAGCAGCTGCGACGACAAAGCCTAACCTACGGGCGATTGAACTGGTGATCCAGCCCCTCACGGACCTCCTCCTCTCGGCGCCCACAGCGGGCGTTCATTGGCGCGTACGAACCGCCCTCAGTCCTCGTGGCCACGCCTCATGGCAGGGGACGAACGCAAGCTTGCCGAAGATGTTCCCCTGGCAGAACCCGCGTGGCTCTATCCAGAGGAACCGATGGCCTCGCCGGCGGTTAATCCCCAACAGCGGGATGACGGCTCATCATTCGGAGAAATCGACATGCCTACCTATCATCGGCTTCCTGACCAGCCCGTGCCGGGCGCCGTAATCGTCAAGCTCTACCGTTCCGATGGTCAGGTGAGAGGTTATGTCCGGAAGGTCACCGATGCCTCGGAGGACGACACCATTTTCCCAGGCGAGGAAATGGGACCGGAGGATGCCTTGAAGCTGGCAAAGACCCACAGCCTGGGCGCAGCACCGATCTATGTCGAGCTTGCCGAAGGCGTCGAATGGGACCCGAATTGGGGCGCAACGACCGGATGAGGGTTGAATGGCTCCGGATGGCAAAGCGCTCCAACAAGCACAAGCCCATCGACCCGACAATGGCCCGATGCCAGCATGACTGCCGCTACGGGCTGTCCTCTTTCCAACTGCCTTCGTCCATATAATGGGTCAGGAGAAAGCCGTATTGCTCAAGCCATTCGCGAATGATGAGGCGGATCAACTCGTCTCGCGTCATCTCCAGCTCTTTGCAGGCGGCATCGAGGGCCGGCTCAACATCATCGTAGGCCCTCGTCCGCTGACGCTCCACGCTGGGAAAAATCATGATCGCCCCCTACGCATTACAATCAGGAGCTTCAAGGGTCGCATAGGCGGAGGTGCAGTCAAGGCTTAGTGGCGTCGCCCAATGGGGGTAGGAGAGCAACGGGTAGACCGATGATGTGGCGCAATTCCATATTAAACCTGGGGGTTGTTGCTATTCAGACCACAAGGGCGCAAGGTCCAACCTTCAGTAGCAATATCACGGGCACTACTGCTTGAGGGCTAATTGCCCTAGCCCTCAACGAAAGGAGGACGCCATGTCTTCCACCGTAGACACGATCTCACCTTCCGATAGGCGAATGATCCAGTCTGTCTTGGATGACGCTGGCTACGACTCCGGCTTCCTTGCCGAGGACCACCACCTTTTCAACACTGCTGCGCTGCTTGTGACCAAGCTGTTCCTGGCGGGTGAGTGGTCCCGATCCGGCCTGGCGGCGAAGCTTGAGTGTCAATTGGGCAAGGCCGCCAAAAACAGGCGAACCTGCGCATTTTCGCTGCCGCGCTATGCAATCCAGGGCCTTCCAATCGAGCTACAGTCGCGAAACCTCGCCCAACAAAAAAGGCCGGGCTGAACCCGACCTTCCGCAGCCGCCTCCCGTCGCTGCCAGTACATCCGTGGTCAACGACGAGAGGGGCCGTATGGCTTTAATGTAAGCGCTGGTTGAATTTTAATCAAACGGAAATCACAGCGGCGATGCCGGAGCGGCTGGTGATCAGGCTGTGCCAGGTTTGTGCCACAGGGCTATTCAGGTGGCTGCGCTAGTAGCCGCTAAGGTGCTGTGCGTTGAGAAAAACTGGTGCTGCTAGAGAGATTTGAACTCTCGGCCTCTCCCTTACCAAGGGAGTGCTCTACCCCTGAGCTATAGCAGCATTCGGCGGCTTCGTTGCGAGCCGCATCAAGCGAGGGGCCTATTGCCATAGCTTGGCGGCAAGCGCAAGCAGCATTTCGAAGTTTTTGGTCCGGCTTGGCGGGCGGGCTGTCGCACCGTCCTGCGGACAGCCGAAGGGGGCGCACGGTTTCAATGTCTTAGCCTTGAGGTGGAGAGGGAAACCGGTCTCGCCGCATTCTAGGACTCGGCGCTGCTGGAGAGCGCCTTGCCGCTTCCGGACGTCGCGGTTTTGCGCTAATCCAGAATACATGCAGAACGATGACGACAAGGAGCGCGCACCGGGCTCAAAAAGCGGTGCGCAGGCACCGGCGAGCGGGGCGGAGGTGCGGCGTAAGCGGCTGGCGAAGAACCTGCGCGACAATCTCCAGCGCCGCAAGCAGCAGGCGCGCGCGCGTCGGGCAGGAGCGGCCGACGAGACGACCGGATTGCCTGCCGCAAAAACGGACGAATCGGAAGATTAGGTCCCTGTCCGGCGGTGAGTGGCGCAAAATTTGTGCGTTCTCGCGGTTTCCGGCATTCAACTTGCACTTCAAGGCACTTCTATTTTCACGGCATCTCCACTAAGAGACGCGCTTTAGCAACACTGGAATTTTGGAAAGGCGGGCGGCGCCCGTGCAAGAGGTCTCATGGATCGCATCAGGATCGTAGGCGGAAACGAACTTCATGGGGTCATCCCCATTTCCGGCGCCAAGAACGCCGCTTTGCCGCTGATGATCGCGTCGCTTTTGACCGATGATACGCTGACTTTGGAAAACGTGCCGCATCTTGCCGACGTCGAGCAGCTGATCCGCATCCTCGGCAATCATGGCGCCGACATTTCCGTCAACGGCCGGCGCGAGCGTCAGGGCGAGAGCTATGCCCGCACGATCCATTTTACCAGCCGCAACATCGTATCGACGACGGCGCCCTATGAGCTGGTTTCCAAGATGCGCGCGAGCTTCTGGGTCATCGGTCCGCTGCTTGCCCGCGAAGGCAAGGCGCGCGTCTCGCTGCCCGGCGGCTGCGCCATCGGCACCCGACCGGTGGATCTCTTCATCGAAGGGCTGACGGCGCTTGGAGCCGAGATCGAGATCGATGGCGGTTACGTCAACGCCAAGGCGCCGGAAGGCGGGCTTCTCGGCGGGCGCTATGTCTTCCCGAAAGTTTCCGTCGGGGCGACGCATGTGCTGATGATGGCGGCGACGCTTGCCAACGGCACGACCGTCATCGGCAATGCCGCGCGCGAACCGGAAGTGGCCGATCTTGCCCGCTGCCTCAACGCCATGGGGGCCAGGATTTCCGGCCACGGCACGAGCACGATCACGATCGAGGGCGTGCGCTCGCTGTCCGGCGCCCGCCATCGCGTGCTGCCTGACCGCATCGAAACCGGAACCTACGCCATGGCCGTGGCGATGGCCGGCGGCGACGTCATTCTCGAGGATACCGAGGCAAGCCTACTCGACACGGCGCTCGAGGCGATCCGCCGCGCGGGTGCCGAGATCAGCGAGACCAACAGCGGTATCCGGATCGTCCGCAACGGCGCCGGCATCCGCCCCGTCGACATCGTCACCGATCCCTTCCCGGGATTCCCGACCGACCTTCAGGCGCAGTTCATGGGGTTGATGACCAAATCTACCGGCGTCTCCCACATCACCGAAACGATTTTCGAGAACCGCTTCATGCATGTGCAGGAGTTGGCGCGCCTCGGCGCGAAGATCTCGCTCTCCGGCCAGACGGCGAAAATCGAGGGGGTCAGCCGGCTGAAAGGGGCGCCGGTCATGGCGACGGACCTGCGTGCCTCCGTCTCGCTCGTCATTGCCGGGCTTGCGGCGGAAGGCGAGACCGTGGTCTCGCGCGTCTATCATCTTGATCGCGGTTTCGAGCGGCTCGAGGAAAAACTGACGCGCTGCGGCGCCCATGTGGAGCGGGTCAGCGACTGATTTCCAGCTCCGCACTGAAACCGTTGCGGTTTCGAGCGCGACGTCCTATGTCCTTGGCGGTTGCGGCGCCAAAGACGCTACAGCGCCGCGCGTCGTCTCAGACGCGCAAAATCGCCGTAGCACTTTGAGTTGCTGCATGTTCCTCGTCCTTGATCGGGGACGGAGACAGGCGGTAAGCGAAGAAACAGGGATGGGTGGCATGGATGCTTTGAAACTGCTGGCACTCGACGAGGAGGACCTGGGCGTCGTTTCCGCGCATGTGCAGGACGCAGTCTTCAAGGTGGGCGGCATGGTCTATGACCCGCGCCGCGGCCAATTCTCCCTGGTGATCAATCGTTTCGTTTGGGAAAAGGTAGCGGGTGGCCGCCGCAGCTTCGAACGGCGCCGGTCCGTCCTGCTTTTCAAGCGCATTACCGCCGTTCGCTCGCTCGGCTTCGACCGCAACGACGCGGAAACGGTTCTCGACCTTCTCGCCCTGCGCTTTTCGCAAAAGGAGGAAGGGCCGGAAGGAACGATCGAATTCGTACTCGCCGGTGCCGCGTCCATTGCGCTTGATGTCGAATGCATCGAGGTGCAGCTTGCCGATACAGGCGGCGCCTGGGAAACGGCCTTCAAGCCGCGCCACCCCGAGGGCGTCTGAGCGCACCGCCAGCCATCATTAAAAGGATCAACGCATTGGCAATCAGGCTGAACTATCTCGATGCGAGCTTCGAACGCGAGTTCGCCGCCTTCCTGACGACGAAGCGGGAGGTCTCCGAGGACGTAAACGCCGCCGTGCACGCCATTATCACTGACGTCCGGGCGCGGGGCGACGCGGCGCTTGCCGACTATTCGGCCCGCTTCGACGGCCTTGATTTCGCAAAGACCGGCATGGCGGTCACGGCGGCAGAAGTCGACGCGGCGATCGATGCGGTCGAGCCGGAGGTCCTCGGCGCGCTGAAGGTCGCCGCAACCCGGATCGAGGCGCATCACCGCCGGCAATTGCCGAAGGACGACCTCTATGAGGATGCGATGGGCGTCGGTCTCGGCTCGCGCTGGACGGCGATCGATGCGGTCGGCCTCTATGTTCCGGGCGGCACGGCGAGCTATCCGAGCTCGGTGCTGATGAACGCGCTGCCGGCGAGGGTCGCCGGCGTGCCGCGGATCGTCATGGTCGTGCCTGCAAGCGGCGGCGCCATCAATCCGGCGGTTCTCGCGGCCGCGCGGCTGGCCGGCGTCGAGGAAATCTACCGCATCGGCGGCGCTCAGGCGGTCGCGGCTCTTGCCTATGGCACCGAGTCGATCGCCCCGGTGGCGAAGATCGTCGGGCCGGGCAATGCGTACGTCGCGGCGGCGAAGCGCCAGGTTTTCGGCACGGTCGGCATCGATATGATCGCCGGTCCCTCGGAAGTGCTGGTGATCGCCGATGGCGACAACGATCCGGACTGGATCGCCGCCGACCTGCTTGCCCAGGCCGAGCACGATCCCGGCGCGCAGGCGATCCTGATCACCGACGATGCCGCTTTCGCGGATGCGGTCGAAATGGCGGTCGAACGGCAGCTGAAGACATTGCCGCGGGCCGAGACGGCGATGGCAAGCTGGCGCGATTTCGGCGGCGTCATCCTGGTGCCGGATCTCGAAAAGGCGGTGCCGCTCGCCAATCGCATCGCGGCGGAACATCTAGAGCTGGCAATCACCGATCCGGATGCGATGGTGCCGAAGATCCGAAATGCCGGCGCGATCTTCATCGGCCGCCACACGCCGGAAGTCATCGGCGACTATGTCGGCGGCTCCAATCACGTGCTTCCGACGGCGCGCTCCGCCCGCTTCTCCTCCGGCCTTGGCGTGCTCGATTATATGAAGCGGACCTCGATCCTGCGACTTGGCCCCGATCAGTTGCGCGGCCTCGGTCCGGCGGCGATCGCGCTCGCGCAATCCGAAGGGCTCGAGGCTCACGCCCGCTCGGTCGCCATCCGCCTCAATCTCGGGGGAGAGGGATGAGGGCCGATCGCAACTTGCGCCTTTGCGACATCGTACTGGACGAGACGATCGGACGCTCGACGCCGGACGTGGAGCACGAGCGCGCGGTTGCGATCTTCGATCTCCTCGAAGAAAACCTGTTCGAACCCCTCGGCCATCCCGGCGGCCCCTATAGGCTCAATCTGTCGCTGGTCGACTCGAAGCTGGTTTTTGCCATCTCGACCGATGGCGGCGAGCCGGTCGCCACCCATATTCTGTCGCTCACGCCCTTTCGGCGGATCGTGAAGGACTATTTCCTGATCTGCGAGAGCTATTACGAGGCGATCCGTTCGGCGACGCCAAGCCAGATCGAAGCGATCGACATGGGACGGCGCGGCATCCACAACGAAGGCTCGCAGACGCTGATGGATCGCCTGTCGGGCAAGATCCGGCTGGATTTCGACACGGCGCGCCGGCTTTTCACGCTCGTCTGTGTGCTCTATTGGCGCGGCTAGAGGGGTGGACATGAGTGGGATCGTCTTGCACGATTTTAAGACGCCCCGTTCGATTCTCTTCATGTGCGGCATGAATGCGATCCGTTCGCCTATGGCCGAGGCGCTTGCGAGGGCGGCACTGCCGAAGGGAACCTATGTCGCTTCCGCGGGCGTCCGCCACGGCGAGCGCGATCCTTTCGTCGACGTCGTGCTGGAAGAGGTGGGGTTGACGATCGGCCGCCATCAGCCGCGCACGCTTGACGAACTCGAAGACGACTATTTCGACCTGATCGTCACGCTGGCGCCGGAGGCGCACCACCTGGCGCTCGAATTGACGCGCTCGATGGCCGTCGACGTGGTATATTGGCCGACGCCCGATCCGACGGTTGCGACCGGCACGCGCGATCAGATCGTCGGCGCCTATCGGGCGGTACGCGACCATCTGGCGGGGTTGATCGCCAGCCGGTTGACCGGCCAAAGCCTCCGCAAGGGTGCCTGACCGATACCGGTTGCGACACGGCAAAATTGCGGAAAAAGCGGCATCAAGGCGGGTTCACAAACCCGTGGCGATTGTGTAGTTTCCGGCCAAATTTTTCGACGGATGCGTGGCGCATCCGCGAATGAACGCGAGAAAGAACAACCCTGCATGGCGAAAGAAGAAGTCCTCGAATTTCCGGGCGTGGTCACCGAATTGCTTCCCAACGCGACCTTCCGCGTGAAGCTTGAGAACGAGCATGAGATCATCGCCCATACGGCGGGCCGTATGCGCAAGAACCGTATCCGGGTTCTGGCGGGCGACAAGGTGCTCGTCGAGATGACCCCGTACGACCTGACCAAGGGTCGCATCACCTACCGCTTCAAGTAAGCCCTTTTCCAGCAGGTTCAGCGCGAGAGCGCCCACCCGGTACTTCACGGCTCGATGACAGTGACCCAGAAACTGATATTGGCGTCCGGATCGCCGCGTCGTGTCGAACTTCTGGCGCAGGCCGGGATCGAGCCCGCGCGGCTGCTCCCGATGGATCTCGACGAGACGCCCAAGCGCGCCGAGCATCCGCGCTCGCTGGCGCGCCGGCTGTCCACCGAGAAGGCCAAAGCGGCGCTGGCGGCGATCAAGGGCGAGGCGGACTGGCAGGGCAGCTATATACTGGCGGCCGACACCGTCGTCTGCGTCGGCCGCCGGATTCTGCCCAAGCCTGAGCTGGTCGGCGAAGCGTCGAGCGCCCTCCACCTTCTCTCCGGCCGCAGCCACCGCGTCTATACCGGCATCTGCCTCGTTACGCCGGATCGCACGCTGCGCCAGAAGGTCGTCGACACGAAGGTGCGCTTCAAGCGGCTTACCGGCCTCGACATCGAGAGCTATCTCGCCTCCGGGCAATGGCGCGGCAAGGCCGGCGGTTACGGCATCCAGGGCATTGCCGGCAGTTTCGTCGTCAAGCTCGTCGGATCCTATTCCAATGTGGTAGGATTGCCGCTGTACGAGACGGTCAATCTGCTCGTCGGCGAGGGCTATGAGGTTCACAACAGCTGGATGGAAGGCTGAGCAAGTGAGCGGCGCTGGCAAGAAGAACGGCTCGAACGTCGAGCCCCTGCGCGCACCGCGTCCCTGCCCGGAATGTGGTCGTCCGTCGGCGCGTGAGCACTATCCCTTCTGCTCCGAGCGCTGCCGCAACATAGACCTCAACCGCTGGCTTTCCGGCTCCTACGCAATTCCTGTGGCCGACGACGAGTCGAAGGCCGACGACGGCGACGATCGCTAGAAGTGGCGAGCGGGCGAGCGGTTCCAAACGTCTGCCCAGGGCACCGGCGGTGTGCCTTCCCAGTCGGCCGAGGGGGCGACGGCCCCGCGCGATCCTCCTGAATCCCTTGGCTTTTCGCGGCTTTTTCACCGCACGCCAGATTCCTTCAAAAAAGAGTCATTTGGTGCTGGACACCGCCGAACAAGATGTTATAACCCCGCTCGCTTCCGGCGGCGAACCAAGCGCCCCGGCGGTTTCTCGAAGAAGCCGTTGCCTCACAGGCAAAAAATGCCCGGATAGCTCAGTTGGTAGAGCAGCGGATTGAAAATCCGCGTGTCGGTGGTTCGAATCCGCCTCCGGGCACCATTTTACCAGTTTCCGATCTTTGAGATGCAAACAATCGTCCACGCGTTGCGTGCGCGGCGTGAGCCATGACAATCGGAACCGTTTTTCGGAATGTTCGGTGCGCAGTTCAAGAGGGTTACAGCGCCTTTGCGCGTCTGAAAGGACGCGCGGCGCTGTCATCCTCATTGGCAAGGTGACTTCTTAACCAACTTGCCGGAAAATTCCCGATATTGGGGTGAGGAGCGGGTCGGTCGGCGGCCCGGAAACAGGCCCGCGATTATCATTCGACGGAAGGCGCGGGCGGGGCGAGGAAAATGGCCAAGCACATGATGAAGATGCTGATGAGCATCATTGCCGCGCTGTCGCTCGGCTCGCTCATGGTCCTGGTCGCCGTGCTCTGAATGCCGACGGGCCGCTGTGATTACACACCGCCTTTGCAGCCGATTGTTCAAATCTCCGAGACGTCGATCCACTCCGCCCCGATCAATTCCGCCATGCGGTACGGGTTGATATGCACCGCGGCATTTACGGCGCCTGCGGCGGGCACCACCAGGTCGAAGGCCTTGAGGGATTCGTCGCAGTAAACGCTGTGCGGCCGGACGAGGCCGAAGGGGCAGACGCCGCCGACCGGATGGCCGGTCTCGGCTTCCACTTCGTCGAGACCGAGCATGCGTGCCTTGGCACCGAAGCGGGCCTTATATTTCTTATTGTCGAGGCGTGCATCCCCGCGGGTGACGATCAGGATCACATCATCGCCGACCCGAAGCGCCAGCGTTTTGGCGATCTGCGCCGGCTCGACGCCGTGGCCCTCTGCCGCGAGCGCCACAGTCGCTGTGCTCTGCTTGAGTTCGATGACGTTGATGTCAGGGGCATTCCTGGAAAAGAATGCTTTCACCGAGTCGAGGCTCATGACGGACGATCTATTCTGTGATTGGCAATAGGGAGAGCGGCGGCAGAGCGGCACGCCGGCAGCTTTCGCAAATGCCAATCTTTCAGTCGTCGTTCGATGCGTCAAGCTCTTCCGGACGTAGCCCCTCCTGCTGCGGGGGCAGATAGCCATGGCTCGCAAACCAGTTCTCGAGGATCGCAGAGATCGCCTGCTCGCGCGTCAGGCTGCCCTGATGATCGTTGACATAGGTCTGAAGTGCGATTTCGATCTTATCGGCATAGAATTCGGTCATCTTTCCCTCCGCTCATGCGTTGCGGCGGTGATCCGCGCCTTGGGCGCCTTTCATGCAGCAGCGCGAATCTCTCCAGCGTGCCGGTCAGGCGCAGGAGATCGCTGTCGTGTCTCTACCTCCTGATTTGGTGTCTGGATCGAACCTATCCAAGGGATGGTGCAGGGGCATCGATCATCAGGCCTGCTTTACGATGCGGATCAGCACAAGCAGGATGATCGCGCCGATCGTCGCATGGATGATCGCCGCGAGAACGCCGGTGCCGAGGGTGACGCCCAGCGCCGGGAACAGGTAACCGGCGATAAGCGCGCCGATAATCCCGACGACCATATTGCCGATCAACCCGAAGCCGAAGCCGCTGACGATCAGGCCGGCAAGCCAGCCCGCAATCGCGCCGACGATCAAAAATACCAGAATACTCTCAATACCCATCATAGTTCCTTTCGGTTGTAACCTGAAGGAAAGGATAGCTCATGATCTTGGATCAGGTAGAGGGCAATTCAATCGCGCGGCCATTTTTCTGCGCAATCGGGATTTGTGGTCGCTGAGCGGCTAACCAAGCCGCTTTCGCAAGTTTCAGCGAACTGAAAAAGCCCGGTGAGAGCCGAACCGGTCGTGAAACGATCGCTTGCTCGCGCCGTGGCTTCAGACAATGCCGCCGCCCCCGCCCGCAACCGGCGGGCGCTCCGCCGCCACCCTGGCGCGGTAGCCGCTTGCGCGGTATGCCGCAACCGGCGCAATCGCACCGCCCTTTTCGAGGCGGGCCATTGCAAGGATCGGCTCGACGTCGGTCCGGAAGGCCGCCTTCAGGCTTTCCGATGCCATCAGCGCGTCATTGTCCTGCTGATAGCCCTCGAGCGCCTTGCGGTTGACGAGAAGCGCCTGGGCGTAGGCGCGGCAGACTTCCATGGCGCTCGTCATCAGGCTTTCGATAGGGTCCGTGACATTGTGGCTCTGGTCGAGCATATGTGCCGGCTCGAAGCCCTCGGCCTTGCGAACCTCGGCATCGACGAGCTCGTTGAAGACCAGGAAAAGGCGGTAGGGTTCGATCGAGCCGGTATCGAGATCGTCGTCTCCATATTTCGAATCGTTGAAATGGAAGCCGCCCAGCTTCTTGAATTGGATCAGCCGGGCGACGATCATCTCGATATTGACGTTCGGTGCGTGGTGGCCGAGGTCGACGAGGCAGAAGGCCTTGGGCCCGAGTTCCTGGGCGATCAGATAGTTCGTGCCCCAGTCCTGTACGACGGTGGAATAGAAGGCCGGCTCGAACATCTTGTGTTCGGTGAAGACGCGCCAGTCGTCCGGGAGCGCGGCATAGATCGCCTTCATCGAATCGAGATAGCGATCGAAGACGCGGGTGAAGTTGCTCTGGCCGGGAAAGTTCGAGCCGTCGCCGATCCAGACCGTCAGCGCCTTCGAGCCGAGCGCCTTGCCGATCTCGATGCATTCGAGATTGTGCTCGATCGCCTGCCGCCGCGTGGCGGCGTCTGTGTGGGTGAGCGACCCGAACTTGTAGGAATGCGCCTGGCCGGGCGCATCCGAAAAGGTGTTTGAGTTCATCGCGTCGAAGCCCAGCCCGAGCGAAGCGCCCTTTTCCTTCAGCGCCGGGAGATCCGCGACCTTGTCCCAGGGGATGTGCAGCGACACGGTCGGCGTCGCGCGGGTGAGTTCATGGATGACGCCGCAATCCTCAATCTTGTCGAAGATGTTGCGGGGCTCGCCCAAGCCCGGGAAGCGCGCGAAGCGCGTGCCGCCGGTTCCAACGCCCCAGGAGGGAACGGCAACGCCGTATGCTGCGACCTTTACCCTGATCGCGTCGATGTCGACGCCACGGCGCGCGAGCCGCTCGCCGAGGCCTTCATAGTCGCGCTTCAGTTCCTCGAGCCGTCTTGCGTTCTCGGCCTCGACGAGAGATGTGCTGATGATGACGGTCATGGCAGCCTCTCCTAGCGGGTGAAGGACTGGGCATTGCCCGCGTCGACATTGATGATATTGCCGGTTGATTTCGCCGACATGTCGGAGGCGAGAAAGAAGATGGCTTCGGCGATGTCCTCGGGGAAAACGCTGCGCTTCAGCATGGAGCGCTCGCGGTAATGCGCCTCTAGCGCGTCGACGTCCATGTTGTAGGCAGCCGCGCGCTGCTCCTTCCACTCGCCGGTCCAGATCTTCGACCCTCGCAGCACCGCATCCGGATTGACGACGTTGACCCGGATCTGTGCCGATGCGCCTTCGAGCGCCAGGCAGCGGGCAAGGTGGATCTCCGCCGCCTTGGCCGTGCAATAGGCCGCAGCGCCGGGCGAGGCGGCCAAGCCATTCTTCGAGGCGACGAAGACGACATTGCCGCCGGCCTTCTGGGCGCGGAAGATGCGGAAGGCTTCGCGCGAAACCAGGAAATAGCCGGTTGCGAGAATGTCGATGTTCTTGTTCCAGAGCGAAAGCGTCGTGTCCTCGATCGCCGCCGAGGAGGCAAGTCCCGCATTCGAAACGAGAATGTCGAGGCCGCCAAAGGCGAGAAGCGCATCGCCGAAACCGGATTCGACTGCCGCTTCGCTGGTCACGTTCATGTTGACGGCGCGGACGAAATCCTTGCCGTGACGGGCGGCAAGCTGCCCTTCGGCAGCCTCCAGCGCCCCTTGATCGATATCGGCAAGGACGACGCAGGCGCCTTCCTGCATCAGCCGGTCGGCCGTCGCCTTGCCGATGCCGCCGGCGCCGCCGGTCACGAGCGCGACGCGGCCGGCAAGGCTCTTCGGCTTCGGCATGCGCTGGAGCTTTGCTTCCTCCAGCAGCCAGTACTCGATGTCGAAGGCCTCCTGCTCGGGCAGGCCGACATAGGTCGAAACGCCCGAGGCGCCTCGCATCACATTGATGGCATTGACATAGAATTCGCCGGAGATGCGTGCCGTCGCCTTGTCCTTGGCAAAGGTCATCATGCCGACGCCCGGAACGAGATAGACGACGGCATTCGGATCGCGCATCGCCGGACTGTCTGCGCGCTTGCAGCGACCGTAATAGGCTGCATAGTCGGCGCGATAGGCGGCGATCGCCTCCGGCAGGCCGGCAAGCGTCCTTTCGACATCGGGCGCGGTGGGATCGAAATCGATCACCAGCGGCCGGATCTTCGTCCGAAGGAAATGGTCGGGGCAGCTCGTCCCGAGCGCCGCCAGGGCACCGAAGTCCCTCGACGTCACAAAATCCAGAACCGCTTGGCCGTCGTCGAAATGGCCGACCTTGTTCTCGTCGGCGCTGATCAGGCCACGGATCACCGGCATCAGCCGCTTCGCAACCGCAGTCCGCTCAGCGGCTTCAAGAATCGGTTTGACCGCTCCGCCGAAGGCCGGCACCGTGTTCTCGGCTTCGAACCAGGCAATTGCCCGGTTGATGATCTCGATCGTCGTCTCGTAGGCTTCCTTGGCCGTGTCACCCCAGGTGAAGAGGCCGTGGCTCTCGAGCACGACGCCGCGCGCCTTCGGGTTTTCGAGGCAGAATTTCCCGAGCCAGAGGCCGAGTTCGTAGCCTGGCCGCTTCCAGGGAAGCCAGCCGATCTCGTCCCCGAAGATCTTCCGCGTCAAGTCCTTGCTGTTCTGAGAGGCGGCAATGGCGATGATCGCATCCGGGTGCATGTGGTCGACATGCGCCTTCGGCACATAGGCGTGCAGCGGCGTGTCAATCGATGCGGCCCGCGGATTGAGATTGAAGGTGCAATGCGGCAGGTAGCCGACCATCTCGTCTTCGAATTCAACGCCGCGATAAATGCCCTTGAGCGCTCTCAGCTTGTCCATGTAGAGCGTGGCAAAACCGTCCATCTTTATGGTGCCGACATCGCCCCCGGACCCTTTCACCCAAAGGACTTCAACCGTTTCCCCGGTCAGCGGATCCTTTTCCATCACCTTCGCCGACGTGTTGCCGCCGCCATAATTGGTGATGCGCTTATCGGAGCCGAGAAGATTGGAGCGATAAAGGAGCCGCTCCGGCTCGCTCATTGCTGCCGCCTTGGCGTCATCCCAGAGGTTGGCCAGGCGTGCGCCTTGTCGCTTGTCGAGCATCTCGAAGTCCTCCCGGTCAGTTTTCCGCGGGGCGCTCGCGCCGCGGCGATTGGTTGACATCAGATCACATGCGGGATGCAGGATTGTCAATCAAAAACGATCAAAAGCAGTCATACTGCGCCGCACAATGAAAAAATATGATCGATACTGATTGACAATGTTTGGGCTTGATGGAAGCATGCGGCATCGGAGGAGCGCATGCACGAGAAAGAAAGACACAGGATCATCCTGTCGGCGGTGCAGGAAAAGCCGGTCGTGACCGTGCCGGAACTGGTCGAACTCACCGGCAGCTCGGAGGCGACGATCCGCCGTGATATTGCAGCGCTCCACGTGCAGAAGCGGCTCCGGCGGGTGCGTGGCGGCGCCGAGGCAATCAATCCGCCGCAATTCGTCGGCCTGGCCGGCCGGCCCTTTCGCGTCAATGAAGGCCTGCACGCGCGGGAGAAGCAGGCGATTGCCCGCGAGGCGGTGGCGCTCTGCCAGGACGGCGAGCCGATCATCATCAATGGCGGCACGACGACATTTCAGATGGTGCACTTTCTGGCGAACCGCCGGATGCAGGTCTTCACCAATTCCTTTCCGATCGCCGAGCATCTGCTCAAGCACTCGAAAAACACGGTCATGCTGTCCGGCGGTACGATCTATCGCGAGCAGAACATCATCCTGAGCCCGTTCGAAAACGACGTGACACGCAACTTCTATGCACGTCGCATGTTCATGGGTGCACAGGGGCTCGGGCCGCTCGGCCTGATGGAGGCTGATCCGCTTCTGATCCAGGCGGAGCAGAAGCTGATCGACCAGGCCGACGAGTTGGTCGTGCTCGCGGATGCTTCTAAGTTTCACAAGCGCTCGAGCCTCATTCTTTGCGGCCTCAAGCGCATCACCACTGTGATCACCGATTCGGGCATCGAGGACAGGCATGCCGCGATGCTCGAAAGTGCCGGCGTCAATCTCGTCATTGCCGACACGAAGGCGGCGAGCGACCCGGAGATCGCTTCGACATCCGCCTGAGGGCGGATCGGAGGGGGATGGAAGGCGATTCTGGCGAAGCCGGAACAGGATCGTAAGGGACTGGTTTTTGGGCCTGTGAATGTAGCCGCTGCGGCTGCACGGGCCCCAGGGAGGAGAAACTGATGAAAATCCTGAAATCATTGATGGTAACGGTGGCCGTCGCGGTTGCGCTCATGGCCAATGCGGCCCATGCGGAGAACAAGAAGATCGCGCTCGTGGTCAAAGCGCTCGGCATCGGCTTCTTCGAGGCCGCCAACAAGGGTGCCCAGGAGGCGGCCAAGGAACTCGGCGACGTCGAAGTCATCTATACCGGCCCGACCTCGACGACCGCGGAAGGCCAGATCGAGGTGATCAACTCGCTAATCGCCCAGAGGGTGGACGCCATCGCCGTTTCGGCCAATGACACCGATGCGCTCGTGCCGGCGCTGAAGAAGGCGATGGATCGCGGCATCAAGGTCATCTCGTGGGATTCGGGAGTCGCCAAGGAAGGCCGGATGATGCATCTCAATCCGTCCTCGAACGCCTTGATCGGCAACATGATCGTCAAGCTTGCCGCCGATCATCTGCCCGAAGGTGGCGATGTCGCCGTGCTTTCCGCATCGGCAACGGCCACGAACCAGAACACCTGGATCGCGGAGATGAAGAAGGTTCAGGACAACTACAAGGGCATCAATGTCGTCGCAACGGTCTATGGAGATGACCTTGCCGACAAGTCCTATCGCGAGACGCAGGGCCTCATTCAGTCCCATCCGAACCTGAAAGCAATCATCGCGCCGACCTCGGTCGGCATCGTTGCCGCCGCGCAAGCCGTGACCGACGCCGGCAAGATCGGTGAGATCAACGTGACGGGCCTTGGCCTGCCGTCCGAAATGGCCGGTCACGTCAAGTCCGGAGCGTCGAAGTCCTTCGCGATCTGGAACCCGATCGATCTCGGCTACTCGGCTACGATGATTGCTTACGACCTCATCAATGGCGCCGAAGCCAAGCCCGGCGCGGAGCTGAAGATGGGCCGCATGGGAACCGTGAAGCTCGACGAGAACAATGAAGGCGCCATGGCCGATCCCTTCGTCTATGATGCCTCCAACGTCGAAGAATTCGCGAAGATCTTCTGATCGGGGGAGGGCAAATTTGCCCCTCATCCGGCCTTCCGGCCACCTTCTCCCCCCTCGCGGGGAGAAGGGAACAAGCGGCGCCGCCCTTATAACATCGGCGCGAAGGGGTACCCTCTCCCCGCGTGCGGGGAGAGGGCTAGTCCTCGGGTAACACCCGAGGAGAGGGGCGACCCCGTCCCCAACAGGCTCGACGGTCTCTTTATCTCGAAGAGAGTGAGTGCCTTGCCCAAGACGGCTGAAGCCGAAACGGCAGCCTATTTTAAACGACTGGATTGGTGGACTCTCACTTGTTGCAGGATACGACCACACCGCGGATGAAGCCGGCTATCGCGCTCGAGGGCATATCGAAATCCTTCCCCGGTGTGCGGGCGCTCTCGGACGTCTCCCTCGCGCTTTACCCCGGTTCGGTGACCGCGCTGATCGGCGAGAACGGTGCCGGCAAGTCGACGCTCGTCAAAATCCTGACGGGCATATACCAGCCCGATTCCGGCGTGATCCGGGTCGCGGACGGGAAGACGACCTTCCCGACCGCTCTCGCAGCCGCCCGCGCGGGCGTGACTGCGATCCACCAGGAGACGGTCCTCTTCGATGAGCTCTCGGTGGCCGAGAACATCTTCCTCGGGCATGCCCCGCGCAACCGCTTCGGCCTCATCGACTGGAAGAAACTCAACGCCGATGCTGCCGCGCTGCTTCAGCGGGCAGGCGCGAATTTAGACCCGACGATCCGCCTGCGTGATCTCGGCATCGCCAGGAAGCATCTGGTGGCGATCGCCCGCGCGCTCTCCGTCGATGCGCGTGTCGTCATCATGGACGAGCCCACCGCGGCGCTGTCGCACAAGGAAATTCATGAACTCTACGCGCTGATCGAGCGGCTGAAGGCCGACGGCAAGGCGATCCTTTTCATCAGCCACAAGTTCGACGAAATTTTCCGGATCGCCGATCGCTACACAGTCTTCCGTGATGGCACCATGGTCGGCGAGGGACTGATCGCCGATGTCGCCCAGGACGATCTCGTCCGCATGATGGTCGGTCGCGCCGTCGGCGCCGTCTATCCGAAGAAGCAGGTCGAGATCGGCGAACCGGTGCTGACCGTTTCCGGCTATCGCCACCCGACCGAATTCGAGGACATCAATTTTGAGCTCAGGCGCGGCGAAATCCTCGGCTTCTACGGCCTCGTCGGCGCCGGGCGTTCGGAATTCATGCAGTCTTTGATCGGCATCACCCGGCCGTCCGCCGGTGCGGTCAAGCTCGATGGCAAGGTACTGGTCATCCGCAATCCGGCCGAGGCGATCCGCGCCGGCATCGTCTATGTACCGGAAGAGCGCGGCCGGCAGGGTGCGATCATCGGCATGCCGATCTTCCAGAACGTCACCCTGCCATCGCTTTCCCACACGTCGCAATCCGGCTTCCTGAGGCTCGCCAACGAGTTCGCGTTGGCGCGCGAATACACGTCCAGGCTCGATCTCCGCGCCGCTTCCCTCGACCAGGATGTCGGCACGCTTTCAGGCGGCAACCAGCAGAAGGTGGTGATCGCCAAATGGCTGGCGACGAAGCCGAAAGTCATCATACTCGACGAGCCGACCAAGGGCATCGACATTGGCTCCAAGGCTGCCGTCCATGCCTTCATGAGCGAACTCGCGGCGCAAGGCTTGAGCGTTATCATGGTGTCGTCGGAAATCCCTGAGATCATCGGCATGTCCGACCAGGTCATCGTCATGCGCGAGGGGCGGATCGCCGCCCGGTTCGAGCGCTCCGAACTGACGGCGGAAAAGCTGGTGCGCGCGGCGGCCGGCATCGAGGCGCAGCCTGAGGGGTGGGCCGCATGATGGCGAAGCTGCTCAAGCACCGCGAAGCTCTCCTGGTCATGGCGATCGCCGTCCTACTCGCCCTGATCGCCCTGCGCTTTCCGGCCTTCGTCGCACCGGCAAATCTGGCGCGCGTCTTTAATGACACCTCGATCCTGATCATCCTCGCCCTCGGGCAGATGGCGGTGATCCTCACCCGCTGCATCGATCTGTCGATGGCGGCGAACCTCGCGCTTTGCGGCATGGTAGCGGCCATGCTCAACACAGCCTTTCCCGGATTGCCGATCCCGCTCGTCATCGTCACCGCGATGGCGCTCGGCGCATTGCTCGGCATGATCAATGGCACGCTGGTCTGGAAACTCGCCATTCCGCCGATCGTCGTCACCCTCGGAACGCTGACGATCTATCGCGGCCTCATTTTCCTTCTGACGAACGGCAAGTGGATCAACGCGCACGAGATGAGCGTTGCCTTCAAGGCTCTTCCCCGCCTGGATATCGCCGGCGTGCCCATGCTCTCCTGGCTGTCGATCGCAATGATCGCGCTGATGTTCGTGGTCATGAGCCGCACGTCGCTTGGCCGCGCCTTCTACGCGGTCGGCGGCAATCCGCACGCCGCTATCTATACGGGTATCGATGTCGGCCGCACGCGTTTCTTCGCCTATTCTCTGTCGGGTGCGCTGGCGGGACTTTCCGGCTATCTCTGGGTATCCCGCTACGCGGTTGCCTATGTCGATATCGCCGCCGGATTCGAGCTCGACATCATCGCCGCCTGCGTCATCGGCGGCATTTCGATCGCCGGCGGCATCGGTTCCGTTGCCGGGGCCGTACTCGGAGCTCTCTTTCTCGGCGTGATCAAGAACGCGCTGCCCGTCATCAACATCTCGCCTTTCGCGCAGATGGCGATCTCCGGAACGGTCATCATCATTGCCGTCGCCGTCAACGCCCGCGCCGAGCGTCGCAAGGGTAGGGTCATTCTCAGAAAAGCGGAGGCGGTCTGATGGCTGACGCTCAACTCTCTCCCCGCTACATCCCCGATCGCCTGCAGGGGCGGGGCGCACGTCTTCTGAAGAGCTGGGAGGCTTTGCTCGTCATCGTGGCAATGGTGATCTTCCTCGGCAATTCGCTGGTCTCGCCCTACTTCCTCGACCCGTGGAATCTCTCGGATGCCACCTTCAACTTCACCGAAAAGGCGATGATTGCCTTCGCCATGGCGCTGGTCATCATTTGCGGCGAAATCGATCTTTCGGTCGCCTCGATCATCGCGCTCGCCTCGACCGCGATGGGCTATGCCGTGCAGCTCGGCTTCGATACGCCGGCGCTTGTCGCGGTCGGCCTTGGGGTCAGTCTTCTGTGCGGCGCGATCAACGGACTCCTGATCACCGGCCTGCGCCTTCCTTCCATCGTGGTGACGATCGGTACGATGAGCCTGTTCCGCGGGCTGGCCTTCATCGTGCTTGGAGATCAGGCCTTCACCGGCTACCCATCGAGCTTCTCCTGGTTCGGTCAGGGCTACGTCTGGTGGGTCTTCTCGTTCGAATTCACGCTTTTCCTGCTATTGGCCTTGATCTACGGCGTGCTGCTGCACAGGACGAATTTCGGCCGCACCGTCTATGCCATCGGCAACAACCAGACCGCCGCCCTCTTTTCGGGCGTGCGGGTCGGCCGAGTGAAATTCATCCTCTTCCTGATGACCGGGCTGATGGCGGGACTCGCCTCCGTCTGCCTCACCTCCCGGCTCGGGTCGACGCGTCCCTCGATCGCGCTCGGCTGGGAGCTCGAAGTCGTTACCATGGTCGTGCTCGGCGGCGTCAGCATTCTCGGAGGTTCCGGCACCATACCGGGCGTCGTTCTGGCGGCGCTTATCATGGGCATGGTCACCTTCGGCTTTGGCCTCCTGAACGTTCCCGGGATCGTCATGTCCATCTTCATAGGGCTGCTGCTGATTTCGGTCATCGCCCTGCCCATCCTGTGGCAACGCGCCCGCCGTCATTTCGCGCATTGAGGTAGCCATGGAAAAATACGCCTTCCGTATGCGGCTCAATCCGGGAATGGCCGAGGAATACAAGGCCCGTCACGATGCAATCTGGCCCGAATTGTCCGCGCTCCTGAAGGATGCCGGGATCTCGGATTATTCGATCCACCTGGACGAGGAGGCCAACCTTCTCTTCGGGGTGCTCTGGCGAAGCGAAGACCACAGAATGGCTGACCTGCCCTCTCACCCGGTCATGCGGAAATGGTGGGCCTACATGGCCGACCTCATGGAAACCCGCGCGGACAACGAGCCGGTCGCCGTGCCGCTCAAGACCGTCTTCCATCTGCCATGAAGACCGTTGCCGTCATCGATATCGGCAAGACGAACGCCAAGGTCGCGCTCGTCGACCTTGAGCGTTTCGAAGAGATCGCCGTGCGAAAGACGCCCAATCTCGTGCTCGCGGACGGGCCTTACCCGCATTTCGACATCGAGCGGCTCTGGCGATTCATTCTCGCGAGCCTCGCCGCACTCCATCGTGAGCACCCGGTGGAGGGGATCACCGTTACCACGCATGGTGCGACCGCGGTTCTGCTCGACGAGGAAGGCCGCCTCGCTCTGCCGGTCCTGGACTACGAGTATACCGGGCCGGATACGCTCGCCGAGGAATATGACGAGGCGCGCCCGCCCTTCCTGGAGACCGGCTCGCCCCGTCTGCCGATGGGTCTCAATATCGGCGCTCAGCTGTTCTGGCAGCAGTGCAAGTTTCCTGAACACTTCGCCAATGTCGTGTCCATCCTCACCTATGCGCAATATTGGTCCTACCGTCTCACCGGCATCAAAACCACCGAACTGACCTCGCTTGGTTGCCACACCGATCTCTGGAACCCCAGGGCGGGCACCTTTTCCACATTGGTCGACAAGCAGGGGTGGCGCGGGCTCTTCGCGCCGGTACACAAGGCGGGCGAAGTCATCGGCGGCCTACTGCAGCCGCTTGCCGAAGAAGCGGGCTTGCCGCCGGTACTGCCCGTCTATTGCGGCATTCACGACTCCAACGCCTCCTTGCTGCCTCATCTGCTGACGCGCGGCGCCCCGTTCTCCGTCGTCTCGACCGGAACCTGGGTGATCACGCTGGCCGTCGGCGGCGCGGCAGCCGAACTCGACGAGACGCGCGACACGCTGATCAATGTCAATGCGCTCGGCGACCCGGTACCCTCCGCCCGCTTCATGGGTGGCCGCGCCTTCTCGATGATTGTCGGCGAGGACCCGCCGGCGGCGTCGCCCGACGCCGAGGCGCGCGTGCTGGCGGCCGGTCACATGCTGTTGCCCTCCGTGCCGGGTGGTTCCGGGCCATTTCCTTCGGCAAGTCCCCGCTGGACGGCAGAGGAGAAGTCGCGCGACCCTTCGGAACGACTGGCCATCGTCTCCTTTCACCTGGCCCTGATGACGGCGACCTGCCTCGACCTTATCGGGGCAAAGGGAGAGATCGTTGTAGAGGGCCCCTTTGCGGCCAATGCCGCCTATCTGCGCATGCTTGCGGCCGCAACCGGACGCCCCGTGCTGGCAAACCGGCTGAGCACCACGGGAACCAGCCTTGGGGCAGCCTGTCTCGCGGCGCGCGCGCGTGTCAGGACCGGCGCGGAAGCTTTCAAGGACGAAATTCCGCCAGCCTACGGAGACTATGCGGTTGCGTGGAAGAGGGCGACCGCGCAGCATGTGAAAGCCACCGCAGGCTTGAAGCCAATTGGCGGTTGAGCGGTGAAGTGAACCGCATGGGTTTTCTTGAAGACAGAGGGCGTGGGGTCAGAAGATATTTCTGCTTGCCGCCCGATCATGCTCGATGATGACGACGATCGATATCGCGGTCATTGCCAGGATTGCGGTGATGGCGGCGCTGATTCCAAGAACAATCATTGTTCATTTCCCGAGAGCGCATCCTCATGATGTCGCTTGTGCCCGGATGGGGCAGCATGCGCAGTGGCGCCCATTCGGCTCGATTGGATACCGGACGGAAAGCAGGACCGCAATGCCAAACTCTTGTGATTGAAAAGCTGGCGGTTTGCCGCCGGAGCGAATTTAAAAGGCTGGCAGCAAAGACGCTATTGCGGTTCCGCTCCACTGAATTTTAGCGAGTCCGATAACAAGCCGGCGCTGTTAACCTTCAAGCAAGGAATTAACCATAAACATGGTCCAACACGTCGGATTGGGACAGTTGCGGCTTCCCCTCAAGGCATGACGCCGTACCGCCGTACCGGTTCCGGTCCGGTATGCAATCTTCACCAGTTTTCTTGCGGGACGGACGATCGCACACGCCTTGGGCGCGCAGATCTCATCGATTGGGCGTGACCGGCTACGGCCCCTGGCGGGCCACATCTTCCTTCCGGCAAGTTTTCGAATACGCATCGGCCGGGGTTCAGTGTGAAGCAGGAAGCGTCAGAACAGGCATGGAAGGGCCAGGCGGGCAGTCTGTTCGACCGACTGCGCTTCGCCGGCCTTGACGAGGACGCCTGCACGCTTCTGCGCGATCATCGACAAGCGCTGTCGCCGCGTATCGAGCTTGCGTTGCGTGATCTTTTCCAACGTCTGCAGTCCTATCCCGACGCCGCCCGCCACTTCGACAGCGATCGCCAGTTCGACCGTCTGCACGACTTGCAATCCTCGCATTGGAACGTTTTGACCGACGCCCGTTTCGACGGTCTCTATGCAGAGCGGGTGAAGGTCCTGGCCGATACCGAAAATCGTATGGGGCTCGATCCGCGCTGGCAAATTGCGAGTCACGCGGTGGTATTGGAACATCTGATTGTCGGTGCGATCGAGAGTGCTTGGCCCAGATACCTGCTTCCCCTCGGCAAGAGCCGCAGGAAGGAGCTTTGCGAACTGGTCGCCGCCCTTGTCCGCGCCACATTCGTCGACACCGAAATCGCGGTTTCCCTGCGCTTCAATGCCCTGCGTCAGCGACACCAGCAGCAGCTGTCGGAGCAGCGCAAGAGCGACGAGACCGAAGTAGCCGGTCTTTTCCAGGATTTCCTTGGCGCTCTTGCCGACGGCAACCTTGCGGCCCGTCTCCCGGAAAACGCGCCGGATGCCTATCGCCCGATCGGAGCGGGCCTCAATGCGGCGTTGGACCGGATCCAGGAGTCGCTGGCGGCGGCCGACCAGCGTGCCGCGGCGGCCGAGTCGCTCGCCCGGAGCCTGCGCGACCGCGCTGCCGAGTTCTCCGGCAAGGCCGGCGGCGAGGCTAAGGCGCTGTCCGGCCATGTAGCGCTGCTCGATAGCGTGACCGAGCGCATGCGCTCGGGGTCGATCCGTATCGGCGAGACCGAGACTGCGGCGAGCGAGACCCGGGTGGCGGCCGAGCGCAGCGGCGAGATCGCAGGTCAGGCGATATCGGCCATGGCGGATATCGAGGCCTCGGCGGAAAAGATCGGACAGATCATCGGCGCAATCGATGAGATCGCCTTCCAGACCAATCTATTGGCCCTGAACGCAGGCATCGAGGCCGCACGTGCCGGCGACAGCGGCCGGGGCTTCGCGGTGGTGGCACAGGAGGTCCGCGCTCTCGCGCAGCGCTCGGGGGAAGCAGCGCGTGAAATCAAGCATCTCGTCAGCGGCACGAAAGCGCAGGTCGAAGTCGGCGTCGAGTTCGTCGGCCGCACACAGGACGCGATCAGCAGCATCGTCGAACAGGTAACTACCATCAATGCCGCGGTCTCCGGCATCGCTCGGGACGCGGAGAGCCAGGTAAAGGATCTCGCTGCCACGACTTCCAGAATCGGCGGCATGTCGCAGGCGATGGGCCAGAGCGCCGCACTCGCAGGCGAGACACTGGCGTCGTCGGACGATCTCCATAGCGTGATCCTGGAACTGGGCCAGACGGTCCGCCGCTTCCGTTTCGAGCGCCAGGCGGGACCGGCGGTAAGTGCCTTCTCCCATGCGCCCGCACTGTCGCCGCAGGTCCATGAAGACGAACCGGCGACGCTGTTCAGCGATGACGCCATATCGGAGCGGCGGGTCGCCGGCTGGCGGGACTAGCTTCAGGGGCAAATTGGATTTCAGTCGAGGACGAAATGGCCAGGAAAAACACCGCAAAAAAAACGCTCAAGCTCGCTCCCGTGCTGGATCTGAACGAGGCGACCGCGCTGCACGAGAAGCTCTTGGCATTGAAGGGCAGCTCGGTCGAGATCGATGCTTCCGCCGTCGAGCGGATCGGAGCGCTTTGCGCGCAAGTGCTGATGGCGGGCGCAAGAAGCTGGAAAGAGGACCAGTCGTCCTTCACCTTTTCCCAGGTGTCGGATGCTTTCATTAAAACGACACAGCTCGTCGGCGTGGACATTGCGCCCCTGATGGCAAAGGAGATTTGAGAAAATGAAGAAGAGAGTTCTGACTGTCGATGACTCCCGGACAATCCGGAACATGCTTCTTGTCACCCTCAACAATGCCGGGTTCGAAACGATCCAGGCGGAGGATGGCGTCGAGGGCCTCGAAGTGCTCGAAAGCGCCAACCCGGATGTCATCGTCACCGACATCAACATGCCGCGCCTTGACGGATTCGGCTTCATCGAGGGCGTTCGCAAGAACGACCGCTATCGCGCCGTGCCAATCCTGGTGCTGACGACGGAGAGCGACGCCGAGAAGAAGAACCGCGCGCGGCAGGCAGGCGCCACCGGCTGGATCGTCAAGCCGTTCGACCCCACCAAGCTGATCGATGCGATCGAACGTGTAACGGCCTGAAGTCCGAGGGTAGCCTCCAATGGATATGAACGAAATCAAAGAGATCTTCTTTCAGGAATGCGAGGAGCAGCTCGCAGAACTGGAATCCGGTCTCCTGAAGCTCAACGACGGTGATCGCGATCCCGAAACGGTCAATGCCGTCTTTCGCGCAGTTCACTCCATCAAGGGGGGCGCGGGTGCGTTCGGGCTGGACGACCTCGTCTCGTTTGCGCACGTATTCGAGACGACGCTCGATTGCGTTCGATCCAACAGGCTTGAACCCACACAGGACGTGCTGAAAGTCATGCTCCGCTCGGCGGACGTGCTTGCCGATCTGACGAACGCCGCACGCGACGGCGGCAGCGTCGACGGCGCCCGCAGTCGGCAACTGATAGCCGAGCTCGAGGCGCTGGCGAATGGTGAGCTGCCACAGCCCGCAGTCGAAGCCGTCAAGGCGGCGCCAGTAGCGGAGGCGCCTCGGCCCACCGTGAACGAGGAAGGCTTCCAGCCGGTTGCATTCTCCTTCGATGAATTCGATTCGAGCGAGCCGCCGACGATCGAGCCATCCACCTTCGAGATCGTCTTCAAGCCGAAATCGGAGCTCTACTCGAACGGTAATGACGCGACGCTGCTTCTTCGCGATCTCTCGCGCCTTGGCGAGATGAGCATCCTTTGCGACATGGACGAGCTGCCGGCGCTCGATCGCATGAACCCTGAAGCGGCCTATTTCAGCTGGAAGATTTCGCTGAAGACGGACAAGGGCGAAGACGCGATCCGCGCCGTGTTCGAATTCGCCGAGTGGGACTGCGAGCTCGAGGTGGTGCTCGCGGGAGACGCGCACGCCGGGGCGGGCGAGGAGCTGCCGATGCAGCCGGTTCCTTTCGATCTGTCGCTGCTCGACGACGAGGCGCCGGCGGCCGTGGCCGAAGACGAAGATCAGAGCGCGGATCAGCCGCGCGAACTGCACGACGCGGCTGTTTCAGCTGCCGCGACCGCAAGCAACATCCTGCATATGGCGCAGACCGCCGCGCGTGCAACCGCCGAGACAGCGAAGACTGCGGCCCCCGCGCCCGTTGCTGCGGCCCAAGCGGCGGGCCAGCAGGGAGCCTCCGCCGCCACGCCGACGATCCGCGTGGATCTCGACCGCGTCGATCGCCTGATCAACCTTGTTGGCGAACTCGTGATCAACCAGGCGATGTTGTCGCAAAGCGTCATCGAGAACGACACCAATGGGACGTCGTCGATCAATATGGGCCTCGAGGAGCTGCAACAGCTCACCCGTGAGATCCAGGACAGCGTCATGGCGATCCGTGCTCAGCCCGTGAAGCCGGTCTTCCAGCGCATGTCCCGCATCGTCCGCGAAATCGCCGATATGACCGGCAAGTCCGTGCGTCTCGTCACCGAGGGCGAGAACACGGAAGTGGACAAGACGGTCATCGACAAACTGGCTGAACCGCTGACGCATATGATTCGCAACGCTGTCGACCACGGCCTTGAAACGCCCGAGAAGCGTGTTGCCGCCGGCAAGAACCCGGAAGGCACGGTGCGGCTGACGGCGAAGCATCGCTCCGGCCGTATCGTCATCGAGCTTGCCGACGATGGTGCGGGCATCAATCGCGAGAAAGTGCGTCAGAAAGCGATCGACAATGACCTCATCGCCGCCGATGCCAATCTCTCGGACGAGGAAACCGACAACCTGATTTTCCATGCGGGCTTCTCGACCGCCGACAAGATCTCCGACATCTCCGGTCGCGGTGTCGGCATGGATGTCGTCAAGCGGTCGATCCAGGCGCTCGGCGGCCGCATCAACATCTCCTCGAAGCCGGGGCAGGGTTCGATCTTTACGATGAGCTTGCCCCTGACGCTCGCGGTTCTGGACGGCATGGTGGTCACGGTCGCCAACCAGACTCTGGTAGTGCCGCTGACCGCGATCGTCGAAACGCTCCAACCGGAAGCCTCCGCCATCCACAGCTTCGGTGCCAGCCAGCGGCTGATCTCGATACGCAACTCTTTCTGCCCGCTGGTGGATGTCGGCAGGATCCTGAATTTCCGCGCGACGCAGGCCAATCCGGTCGAAGGCGTGGCCTTGCTGGTCGAGTCCGAAGGCGGCGGGCAGCGCGCCCTCATGGTGGATGCGATCCAGGGGCAGCGTCAGGTCGTCATCAAGAGCCTCGAAGCGAACTACACGCATGTTCCGGGCATCGCGGCGGCGACCATACTCGGCGACGGGCGCGTGGCGCTCATCCTCGACGTCGACGCCATCGTTGCCGCATCGCGCGGACAGTCCCTCAAGCCTGAAATGACCCTAGCTGCAGCCGGATAACATCATGACCTATGCCGCAAAAAATCTGACCACTGGCGGACGGGAGCTGATCGCTTTCCGCGTCGGCGACCAGGAATTCTGCGTCAACATCATGTCGGTCCGCGAAATACGCGGCTGGACGCCCGCGACGCCGATGCCGCATGCGCCGCCCTATGTTCTGGGCGTCATCAATCTGCGCGGGGCGGTGCTGCCGATAATCGATTTCTCGGCCCGTCTCGGTATGAAGCCGGCCGAGCCGACGGTGAGGCATGTGATCATCGTAGCCCAAGTAAACACCAGGGTCGTGGGACTGCTGGTCGACGCCGTCTCCGATATCCTGACGGTCGCCGATTCCGATATCCAGCCCACGCCGGAGATCGCTTCCGATTCCGAGCGAAGCTTCGCCCGCGGGGTGCTGGCGATCCAGGGACGCATGATCTGCCTTGTCGAACTCGATTCGGTCTTCCCGAATGAGGAAAGGGAAGCGGCATGAATTTTCAGGTGACCACCGAGCCGAAGCTCTCGCCGGACGAATGTCTCGCAAGCGGCGAATATCCGCTGACCCGTCGCGACCTTAACGAGATCGCGGCGATGATCTATGCGGACGCCGGCATCTATCTCAACGAAACCAAAGCGTCGCTCGTCTATTCAAGGCTGTCGAAGCATATCCGTAGCCTTGCCCTCGGGGGCTTTCGCGATTATTGCCAGCTCGTCGCCTCGCCCGCGGGCGCGGCGGCGCGCCGCGACATGCTCTCGCACCTGACGACCAACTTTACCCGTTTCTTCCGCGAGAACCATCACTTCGAACATCTGAAGTCGGAGGTCTTGCCGAATCTGATCTTGCGCGCAAAGCAGGGTGGTCGCGTGCGAATCTGGTCGGCGGCCTGTTCGGACGGGCAGGAGCCCTACTCGATTGCGCTCACGGTGCTGTCGCTCCTGCCGAATGTGTCGGACTACGACTTCCGCATCCTGGCAACCGACATAGATCCGAAGATCCTCGCGCTCGCCCGGGCCGGGTGCTACGACGCGACGGCGCTGGAGACGGTTGATCCCGCCATGCGCAAGCAATGGTTCAAGGAGGTCGAAGTCGCCGGCCGGTCCAAGTGGCAGATCGACGACCGCGTCAAGCGCCTGATCACCTTCAACGAGCTCAATCTGATGGCGCAATGGCCGGTCAAGGGGCCCTTTGACGCGATCTTCTGCCGCAACGTTGTGATCTATTTCGACGAGCCGACGCAGATGAAGATCTGGTCGCGCTTTGCCAGCCTGCTCGATAGCGGTGGACATCTCTACATCGGCCATTCGGAGCGGGTGTCCGGAGATGCCAAGGCGCTCTTCGACAACATCGGCGTCACCACCTATCAACATATCGGAAAGTTCCAGGGAGGTCGGGCATGAGCACTCCCGCCCGCGTTCTCGTCGTCGACGATTCGCCTACGATGCGTGGCCTGATCTCCGCCGTGCTCAATGCCGATCCGGAAGTGAGGGTCGTCGGCCAGGCCGCGGATGCGTTCGAGGCGCGCCAGGCCATCAAGCAACTCGATCCCGATGTGGTCACTCTCGACATCGAGATGCCGAATATGAACGGCCTTGAATTCCTCGAAAAAATCATGCGGCTCAGGCCGATGCCGGTCATCATGGTCTCGACGCTGACGCACAAGGGCGCGGAGGCGACGATCGCCGCCCTCGAGATCGGCGCTTTCGATTGTGTCGGAAAACCGCATGCCGGCGATCCGAACCCGTTCGACGGGCTGGTCGACAAGGTTAAGGCGGCGGCGCGTTCGCAGCGTAAGGCGATGATCACCACGAACAGCACGGCGGCGCCGGCCGTCGGCGCCGCAGCCGAATACCGTGCTAGCCGCAAGATCATCGCCATCGGCGCCTCGACGGGGGGCGTCGAGGCATTGATCGCGGTGCTGCAGAAGTTTCCGCCCAGATGCCCGCCGACCGTCATTACACAGCACATGCCGCACACCTTCACCAAGAGCTTCGCCGAACGGCTGAACAGGCTCTGTGCTCCGGCCGTCGCCGAGGCGACCGACGGCGCTCGGCTGGAAATCGGCAAGATCTACCTGGCCCCCGGCGGCGAGAGGCATCTGCAGGTCGCCAACGCGGTCGCGCCTTGCTGCCGGCTCGTCGACCGTGAGCCCGTCAACGGCCATCGCCCGTCTGTCGACGTGCTGTTCGATTCGGTTGCCGAGCTGGCGGGGCGCAATGCAATCGGGGTTATCCTGACCGGAATGGGCCGCGACGGCGCGGCTGGTCTCCTGAAAATGCGGCATGCCGGAGCACGCACCTTCGGACAGAACGAAAAGACCTGTGTCGTCTACGGCATGCCGAGAGTTGCCTATGAATTGGGCGCTGTTGAAACGCAACTCCCCCTCGGATCGATCGGGGACGAGGTTCTCAAAGCGGCAGCAGCCCGGAAGGAAGGAATCGAATAAATGTCCATCGCCGAAAAAATAAAGGTTCTGATCGTCGATGATCAGGTGACGAGCCGGCTGCTGCTCGGGGATGCCTTGCAGCAGCTGGGCTTCAAGCAGATCACGGCCGCCGGTGACGGGGAGCAGGGCATGAAGATCATGGCCCAGAATCCGCACCATCTGGTCATCTCGGACTTCAATATGCCGAAGATGGACGGCCTGGGGCTGCTGCAGGCGGTGCGCTCGAACCCCACCACCAAGAAGGCCGCCTTCATCATCCTGACGGCCCAGGGCGATCGGGCATTGGTGCAGAAGGCGGCGGCGCTCGGCGCCAATAACGTTCTGGCGAAGCCCTTCACGATCGAAAAGATGAAGGCGGCGATCGAAGCCGTGTTCGGAGCGCTGAAATGATGACAGAGGCTGCCGGCAGGCGCGTGCACGTCATCCAGGGCGAGTTCAAGGTCGTCGACGATCCCGATATCGTTCTCTCGACCATTCTCGGCTCCTGCGTGGCGGCTTGCATGCGCGATCCGGTCGCTGGAGTCGGCGGCATGAATCACTTCCTCCTGCCGGGATCCGCGGGTTCGGCAGCATCGGGCGGCGATGTCACACGCTACGGCGTGCATCTGATGGAGCTCCTCATCAATGGACTGTTGAAGCAGGGCGCTCGTCGCGATCGCCTCGAGGCAAAGATTTTCGGCGGGGCGAGGACGATTGCGCGCTTCTCCAATGTCGGGGAGCAGAACGCGGCTTTCGCACGCCAGTTCCTGATGGACGAAGGCATTCGCATCGTCGGTGAAAGCACGGGCGGCGAACATGGGCGCAAGCTCGAATATTGGCCGGTGAACGGCCGCGCCCGCCAATATGCCTTGACCGGCGTGGAAGCCCAGCGGGCGATCCAGCTCGACCAGAAGCCCGCGCCCGTGCCGAAGCCGGCGGAGAGCTCGATCGAGTTCTTCTAGAGGGTGGCCAAGCTCCAGATTTCGACAACCACGTGAGATATGACATGCAGACCTATTGCCAAAGCAACACACCTCACGCGGAAGAAGCGCTGCCGGAAGTGCTGATGCGAATCGTCACGGAGCTCCACGACGTCGCCTATCTCATCGAGCGCATCGAACCCCAGCTTCTGGACAGCAGGGATGGCGGCGCGGATGTCGACAGGATGATGGTATTCCAGGGCATCGACCTGGCGGTCCAGAAGACGCGCGGGCTGGCTGAATTCATCGACACGATCACCGCGTCCATTCCCGACAGCTGGCTGGTGGACGTCAGCACGGCCGTCAATCTCGTCAAGCTGGCGGACATGAAGAAAGCCCTCGGCAACGGCGTTCTTCGCCATGGACACTCGCAGCCGCTGACGAAAGCCTCGGGTGATTTCGAGGCATTCTGACCGGCTGACCGGCTGCGGAATCTTCTCATTCATACCGCCGCACGCGTCGTGAGTGCTCGGGCGATCGTCGCTGGCATACTGCATTCGTCTTCCGACGAATCGCCCACTTTCCAAATCCCCGTCAAGTTCGCGCAAGTTTCGCTGCTTAGCTTCGCTTCCGGGGCTGGTAGATTCGCGTGTATCGAATGTCGGCGATCGAGCCGATACCCAGCAACCCGAATGTTGGATCTACGCATGGCGACGTCGATCATGGGCGAGGCTGTCATGCGGTACTGGGTGCGGAAACAGAATGAATCTGTTCGATCAATTTTCGACGTTTACGAAGAATCTGAGTAGTCTCGGGCAGGGCAAGCTGATCGCGCTTGCCGTCGCCGGCGTCGTTGCAATCGGTGTCGTCCTTGCCGCAGCCATCTACGTCAACAAGCCGTCTTATGAAACGCTCTATGTCGGTCTCGAGCGCAGCGATGTGACCCAGATCAGCCTTGCGCTCGCAGAGGCGAACATCGATTTCGAAGTCGGTTCCGATGGCGCCAGCATCCAGGTTCCCGTCGGCATGAACGGCAAGGCGAGATTGCTGCTTGCCGAGCGCGGGTTGCCGAATAGCGCCAATGCCGGATACGAACTCTTCGACAATGTCGGCTCCATCGGCCTCACCTCCTTCATGCAGGAAGTGACGCGCGTTCGCGCGCTCGAGGGCGAGATCGCCCGAACGATCCAGCAGATCTCCGGCGTTGCCGCCGCGCGCGTCCACATCGTGATGCCGGAGCGGGGCAGTTTCCGCAAGACCGAGCAGACGCCGACGGCCTCGGTGATGATTCGAGCGAGTGCCACGGTCGGTCGCAATGCCGCCGCCTCCATCCGCCATCTGGTCGCATCATCGGTGCCGGGTCTCGATATCGACGATGTCACCATCCTCGATTCGACCGGCCAGCTTCTCGCCTCCGGCGACGACCCTGCCAACAGCGCCCTCAACCAGTCGCTCGGCGTCGTCCAGAACGTTCAGACCGATCTCGAAAAGAAGATCGACAATGCGCTCGCCCCCTTCCTCGGCATGGATAATTTCCGCACCAGCGTAACCGCCGAACTCAACACCGATGCGCAGCAGATCCAGGAGACCGTTTTCGATCCCGAATCGCGGGTCGAGCGTTCCACGCGCGTCATCAAGGAAGAACAGAAATCCAGCCAGCAGCAGCCGGATAATGCCGCAACCGTACAACAGAACGTGCCGCAGGCGGCGCCTCGTGGCGGTGCCGGGCAGCAATCGAGCGACGAGGCGGCCAAGAAGGAAGAACAGACGAATTACGAGATCAACAGCAAGACGATCGCGACCGTCAAGAACAGCTACTCGATCGAGCGCCTCTCGATCGCGGTTGTCGTCAATCGCGGCCGTCTGGCGGCCATGGTCGGCGAGCCGGCCGACCAGGCGAAGATCGATGCCTATCTCCAGGAAATGCAGAACATCGTTTCATCGGCTGCAGGCTTCGATGCCAAGCGCGGCGACGTCGTCACGCTGAAGGCGATGGACTTCGTCGAAACGCAATTGCTCGACCAGGCCGTCGCCGGCCCGGGCATCATGGAAATGCTGACGCGCAATCTCGGCGGCATCATCAACTCGCTCGCCTTCGTCGCGGTCGCCTTCGTGGTCGTCTGGATGGGCATGCGGCCGCTGGTACGCCAGATGGGCTTCGGCGGCCAGGCGGGTCAGCTCGAAGGCGAGGCGGCCGGTCTCGAACTGCCGGACTTTTCGCCGGCCGGCGCCGGCGCCGGGGGCGCCCTCATGGAAGGCTTCGGTTCCGACTTCGGCTTCGACAGCACCGACGACCTGCTCGACATGGGCGACGAGGCCGGCTTCAACCGCCGCGTCAAGGAAGGCCCGGAGCGCAGACTAGCTCGCATGGTCGAGATCAGCGAGGAGCGGGCTGCGAAAATCCTGCGCAAGTGGTCCCTCGACCAAGCCGCCTGATCGAGCAGACATACGGAACGAAAATCCCGCCTCCGCGCGGGACTTTCGTTCTCGTTTGGCGAGCCACGGGATCGCCTCCACCCGACTGAGTGTTCCGGCAGCGGCAACAGTCGATCGAAATATTGTCCGAGACCGACGTTTCCCGACGATCGGGGCGGCGAGTCGGCGACTAGATTCCGTCGTTGCGTTGGAGGCTTGCCCTGGGGATTGGTTGCCGCAATTGAGGAGATCTTAACTTTTATTTATTCCGGGGTGGCCGGCGTCAGCCATTTGCCACTTTCCCGCGCGCCCGGTTGTTTTCCGCGGAATCCAAATTGCGCGAAATATAACTTTGCGGATCGAAATAGAATTTCGTTGCCCCTTCTTGTTCTTCGGAGTTATTCTACATTCTTTCGATCTGCATTTGGTGCATTTTGGCAACAGCCAGATACATTAAAAAAACCCTCCCGGTTGTATTCGCGGCTGCCGGTCTCTTATCTGGCGTCCAGGTTGCATCTGCGAGATGCAGCTGTCGCGCATTTGGGTGCCTCCAGAGTCTCGCGCTGTCCGAATGTCGGAGGAAAAATTGTTGAATATCAACTATATACCTGATTCCTGATATCCGTTTGCGATTGCGAGGCTGGATTTTGAGGAAAGATGGTTCGCGGACTCTGCAAGAGGACGAGGATACAAACCAGCGGGCAATGTCAGTGCCATTTTAGGGGAAGCGATGTACAGTTTATAAAATGATTCGCGTCCTGGTTTTTGCGGTGGTGGCGAGTACCGGCCCGGTCGGATGTCGGTGGGGCAGGCAAGCCTATGGGGACGCCGAATTCGGCATGGGGGCTGAATGTCATGGAGATTTTGCAGGCGAAGGCAGCTCGGTCTTTCGAGGCCGCTGCGCCACGGGCGCGTGGTTGGGGCATATCGCGCGAACAGTTGATCGGAAGGCTTGGCGAAACCGTCAGCCGCAGCGGCCTCGGCAATGGACTGGCGGCGCTGACGGAATATGTCGGGGCGAGTCATTACCTCCTGGCCCGGCATGATCTCTCCCAGGACGGTGGCCTCGACTTCGTCATCTGCTCCGACTGGCCATTCGACGTCGTTCGCCGGCTCTCGCGAATCGTCGTCGGTTTGAATGCAAAGACGAGCGAACTGGACAAGTGCCTGGCGGCGCTTCAGCCATGCTTCCATCCCATGCCGGACGACATCGACCTGCCGCGTGGCATCAGCCGCTCCTATTGCATCCTCGCCTTGAATGTGGGTCGATCCCGTTTGTCGTTCATGCTCCTATTCCCGGAGGACGTCATCTTGTCTCAGGACGGGCTGCGAGACATCGGCGTGCTGGCGAGTTATCTTGCGAGCGTGAAGGCGGACGTCGCCGTACGGCAGGAGCGGGAGTTCGAACTCACCGAACGCGAGATCGAATGCCTGTTCTGGATAGCGGAAGGAAAGACCAGCGACGAAATCGCCGTCATTCTCGGCATCTCCCGCAACACGATCAACAACTACATCACCAGCGTGATGCGAAAGACGGCCACCCGGACCCGGTCGGAGGCGATTGCCCACGCAGTTCGCCACAATCTGGTGTAGGAGCGCGAGGATGGCGCATATCACGACAGGCTCGCGCTACTGCGAAGACACGGGCGGCAGCGGAAAGGCCGCCCGGGCTGCGACGCTGGTCGCACGGCTGCAAGCGATGCAGCGGCAGATCAATGCGAAGAGCTTCGCCGTCCTGCGCGTCAATGGAATGGCCGCGACGCGCAAGCTTACCTGCGTGCTCCATAATTGGGGGGCCGCGTCGGAAGTGAATGCGCACGACCTCATCAAGGTCTATGGGGAGGAGCTGCTCCAGCATCTCGACCGCTCGCCGCTGCCGGTGCTGTGGGACGGCCAGGGGCAGCATCAGGTCGCAGAGGCGTCCGATTTCGAGCCGTTCACGCATCGCTTAAGCGGCCGCAGGCTCTCCTATTCCGGGATCGGTTTTCCTGTGAGGCTTGGCGCTCAGGGGAACGGCTACGTGGTGTTTACCGGCAGCTACATGGATGCGTCCGGCGAACAGCTTGTCGAACTGCACGGACGCTGCGCCCACGTCATGACCGACATGCTGGCCGCCGATGAAAGGCGGACCGTCAAGGCGGAAGCGCTCAGCGACCGCGAGATCGCCTGCTTGCAGATGGCGGGCGACGGCCATATCAGCGAGGAGATCGCCGACAAGATGGGTCTATCCGTCCACACGGTGAACGCCTATCTCGGCGCTGCGACGACGAAACTCGATTCGGTGAACCGCATTCAGGCGATCGCCAAGGCCATACGACTCGGCTATATCAGCTGATATCTGCACCGGAGTTCGCCAAGCTCGCGAAGAATGCAGCGCCGCAGCGCCCGAGAAGACGTGCGGCGCTCGCGCATCGGCCCGAAAATCGTACCCGATCTTCGGAAAGCTCGATGCGCCGGTTCAAAGAGTTACAGCGACCTTTGCGCGTCTGAACAGACGCGCGGCGCTGTAAAGGTGCATTTCTTCTGGTCAGCTTGCCAGCGGGAGCGGATAGGACCTGACGAATTTCGCCTCCGCCAGGCTTCTGGCGAGGAAGGCCGTGTTCTCGTCGGGATCTTTCGAGGGCTTCTGGAAATTGATGTGGCTGATTTCTATGCCGGCCGTTTCCCCGGCAAGGACGAGGCGCACATAGACCGCGACGCCGCGCGGCTTCAGTTCGAGGTCGAGGGTGATCTCGGGGCAACTGTTCCAGTCGAGGCTATAGTTCCCGCCGAGGCCGAAATTGACGGTTCCGGGCTGGAAATAAAGTTCTGCAGCCGATTCCACGAGGTCGGCGAGGCTCGCATAGGACTCGAACCGCAGAAGCGCGATGAAATCCGCAGCATCGATCAGACGCAGTTCCGTTGCTATCGGACGGATCGCCTCTGCCACTATCTTTTCGCGTTCTTCGGAGAATTCGTTCTTTTTCAAGATTATGTCACCCGTCTCTGTTGCGGCTGAGCTGCGTAGACCCGGTGAATCAGCTCGGCGACCGCCTTGTAAAACACCGGTGGAATGACACTATCTACCGAGACTTGTGCAAACATGGAGCGGGCGAGCGGTGGATCTTCGAAAACGGGGATGTTGTTCTTCTCGGCGATCTCGCGGATTTTCAGGGCCACCAGATCCTGGCCCAGGGCAACGACCACCGGCGCCTCGTTTTCCTCGCGCACGTAGCGGAGCGCGACGGCGTAGTGTGTCGGGTTGGCGATGACGAGTGTGGCGCGCGGCACGGAGGCCATCATGCGCTTGCGCGCGCGGTCGCGCTGCATCGAGCGCAGCCGCGACTTGACGATCGGGTCGCCCTGCGACTGCTTCAGTTCTTCCTTCACCTCCTGCTTCGTCATCTTCAGTTGCGTGTACCAATGATGCCTGGTCCAGAACAGGTCGACGATCGCCAGCACCGCCGTCGCCAGAAGGACGACAATCATGATCTGCTTGAGGTCGGACATCATCGTCGTGAAGATCGTTACCGGATCGGAAAACATCAGGTCGAGCGTCGCGAAGTAGTCGTTCCATAGAACGAAGACGACGATGAGCGAGACGATGATGATCTTGAACAGCGACTTGCCGAATTCCACGAGCCCCGGAACGCCGTAAATGCGCTTGAAGCCCGCCACTGGCGACACCCGGTTCATCTTCGGCATGACGCGGTCGAGGACGGGGCGCGGCAGGTTCTGGAAAATCGAGGATCCGACCCCGAAGAGGATGAGCAGGACGAAGATCGGTACGAGCAGCGCAGCCGCCTTCAAGAGGATGTGCGAGACCAGACCGACGACGTCGGTCGCCGTGCCGATGCGCCAGGCTTCCGGCTGTTCGAAGATGTCCTTGAGCGCTTGCGCCGTGTTTGCCACGCCATTCGCCAGGAAGAAGACGATGAAGATGTAGATCGCCAGCGTCGAGGCGAAGACTGTCGTTTCGCGGGAAAAGGGGAGATTGCCTTTGTCGGCGGCATCGGAAAGTTTCTTCTCCGACGGCGCCTCGGTTTTGCTGTCCTTGTCCTGATCGTCCGACATGAACGGAACGCTCCCGCCGCCATAAAGTGGGATGAGAAAAGCCAACGCCGGCGCACATCCCGTGCCATGCGCGCCTGCAGAATCGATCCGCAGGCTGAGACGAGGCGCTTCTCTGGTGGACCGCGCGCGCCCCATATGCAAGAGCCGGCCACTGGTTAGGCGTCCGACTCAACAGAAATCAATGTGTGGCTTCGGATTTGGAGAAGGTCGCGACTGAGAGCCGCGATTGGGTCAGGCTGCTTCCGCCTCTTTCTCTTTGAGTTCCAGTTGTCCGCTCGCGGCGAGGCGAATCGCCTCCTGCGCAATCGACCGCCGCGCGATCGCGACGTCGCGCGGGTTGATGCCGGCGTCGCCGCCGGCCAGATCCGATTCGATCATCCGGCGCTGGCGCGCGCCGATCGACGCGAGGACCGATTCGCGCAGTTCCGCAGCCGAGCCCCGGAGCGCCATGGTGATGATGTCCGTGGAGACGTCGTTGAAGAGCTGCACGCGGCTTCTCTGCGGCATGTAGAGGATGTCGTCGAACAGGAAGATCTTCGGCCGGACCTTCTTGGCCGAGTCGGTGTTGAGCGTCTCGAGCGAGGCAAGCAGCGTATCTACTTGCTTCTTTTCGAGCTCATTCATCACTTCCGCGATCTTGGCCGGTCCGGGCGAATTGCGTTCCGCGTCCATCTCGTCGATCATCTCGACCACGCGGGCTTCGATGATGGCGGCCGCCTTGGGGCTGACATTCTTCATGTTGACCGCGCGGTTGAGAATGTCCGGTCGCTGCCTGTCCGAAAGCTGCAGCAACACCTTGGCGCCGAAGTTCGAGGGCATCATCGACAGAACGTAGGCGATGGTCTGCGGGTGTTCCTCGGCGAGCAGCTTCGAAACGGCGACAGGATCGCAGTCCTGCAGGCGGTCCCAGATGTTGGCCTCGTAGGACTGGAACGTCGCCCGGCGTCCGAGCAGCCCGTCGACCTCATCCGGCGTCAGACCTTCTTCGAGGATGCTCTCCATGGCCTTGGCATTGTCCATCAGGCCCGCGCCTTCGGTGAAGAGATCTTCGAATTCGTTGATGAGCGCTTCGAGCTCGTGGGGAGGAATGGCACGCAGCGTCTGCGCCGCGGCGATGATCGCCTGCAGTTCGCTTTGCGTGAAGAATTTCAGCAGTTTGCCCGCCACGGACTTGCCCATGGCCAGCAGCACGGCCGCCGCCTTTTCCGTCTGTGACAGCGGTTTGGCTAACGCCTGTCCTTCGAAACTTCCGAAATCCGTCATGGATTCATCCTTCGCCCAACATCGGGCTTACTTCTTGCTGCTCTTGATCTCGATGAGCTTGACACCGAACCGGGTTACGTCGCCGTCGAGGACGGTGATCTCGCCGCGGCCGATCACACGACCATTGACCATGATTTCCACGGGCTCGCCGATCTTCCGGTCGAGCGCGATCGTCGCTCCCTCGTCAAGGCCCATGAGGCTGGACACCTGCATACGGCTGGTGCCGAGCACGATCTGGACATCGATCGGGATGTCCATGATCAGGTCCATATTTGCGGTCATGCCGCTGCCCGGTGCGTCTTGTGCCGAGGAGCCGACATCGAAATCATTGCCGCCGAACCCGCTGTCGAGGTCGATGCCTCCGGGCGTGTCGGTTCCGCCGAAATCGCCGCCGAAGCCGCCGTCGGCGAAACTCCCGCCGAAGCCGGCCCCATCGGCTGCGCCGAAATCGCTACCGAAGTCCGAGAGGTCGGCCGCCGGTGCGGGCGCTGCGAAATCGGCGCCGAAATCGGTCGGGGCATTGTCCTTCTTCAGAACGCCGCGCAGGTCGTCGATTGCCTGGTCGAGTTCGGCGTCTTCCGTGAATCCCGCCTGTTCGTCGATGGATGCTGCTTTTTTTCGTACCATGTGCGGATCATTCCAGTTGAAGCTTGCCTCAGGCATTCTGAGAGGCGCGGTTTAACTCATGATGTGGCGAAGGATGTCCTGTTCGGACCCGTGCGTATCCTTGACCCGGACCGTGTATTTGGCGCCGGACCGGCCGAACTCGCAGATGTAGAGCTCCCGTCCGTTGGCGTTGACCTCGACCTGGACGTCCTGGTCGTCATGGAACGGGATCACATCGCCGAGCTGCAGCCGGCTGATGGTGTCAAGCGTCAGGCTGTCCAGCCGGATCCGCGCCTCGAGGGTTACCGCCGATCGGCGGACCTGCTCCTTGATCTGTTCCGCCCACTCGGCTTTCGCACCCGCATTCTGGCCGGCGCTGCCGGGCATGGTGATCTGGGTCTTGAGCAGCGTGCCTTGCGGAATGATCAGGCAGAAGGTCGAGAGCACCGGGCCGAGCCCGATCGTCATGTCGATGGAGGCCGCATAGACATCCGCCATCGCGTGATCCGGTTGCGGGCGGTCCTCGCTGTTGTGGGGGCGGCCGAGCACCGGTTCATGCCCGCCTGGAGCGTTGACGGCCATGCGCAGAACCTCTGCGATCCTGTCGAACACCGGCGCCGCCACGTCTATCTCGATCTTCGACAACGCCCTCGGCTCCGGCTCCTCGATCCCTGTCGGCTCGGCGCCGAGCAGCGCTTCGACGAGGGTGACGAGAACGGGACTGTCGCAGCCGATCTGGAAGTCCTCGCACCAGTTGCGCAGCGAGACGTCGCAGATGAGGAAGCCGTCGCCCAGTTCGGCGATGAGGTCGTTGCGAAGGCCCGTCTTGTATCCCGCATAGCCGATCGTGATGTCGCGGCCCGTCTCGGCCTTGAGAAGGTCCGGCAGGACTTCACCGAGGACCTGGCCGATCTCCAGGGCGGTGCGGCCGATCACCTTGTCGTCGCCGAGCGCGCCGATCATGCGCGCCAACAGCCGCTTGTCGAAGGGATGGATGTTCGATGCCGTGCTCGCAGTCATGGTATCAAGCCGCCTTGCTCTCGCTGCCGCCGCCCGGGTTCATCATTTCCTGCTCGACCGCGTCGATCGACGGCCGCTCATAGGCGGAGATCGTCTTGCGGCCATATTCGAGCGCCACCTGCGGAACGGAGCCGTTCATGTAGGCCAGCAGCGTCTGCTTGACGAGGACGTAGAGCCGGTTCTGCTTTTCGCGGACCGCCTTGATGTTGGAGACGAGTGGGGCAACGACCGAATAGGAGAGGAACACGCCGAGCAGCGTTCCGACGAGCGCTGCGGCGATCTTCGCGCCCAGCACTTCCGGCGCCTCGCTGATTGCGCCCATGGCCTTGATCACGCCGAGGACCGCGGCGACGATGCCGATGGCGGGCAGGGCGTCGCTCATGGTCGTCAGCGCGTGATAGCACTTCATCTTGTCGTGGGTGATCGTCTGGATCTCCTCGTCCATCAGCGCCTCGATCTCGTGCGATCGGGCGTTGCCGATGATGATCAGGCGCACGTAGTCGCAGATGAAGGCCGTCAGTTCCCTGTTCTGAAGGACGGTGGGGGCGGACTGGAAGATCGAGGATTCGTCGGGATTGTCGATGTGGCTTTCGATTTCGTTGCGCGACTTGGTTCTGAGATCGCGCATCAGGCTGTAGAGCACGCCAAGGGTGTCGAGATAGTGGCGCTCCTTCGGTACCTTGTGCTTGAAGGCTTCGCCGAGCGCCTTACCGGTGTCTTTCACCACCTTCATCGAATTCGCCATGATGAAGCCGCCGATACCGGCGCCGCCGATGATCATCAGCTCGAACGGCTGGTTGAGGACTTCCAGATGGCCGCCCATCGCGACGTAGCCGCCGAGAATACAGCCGAAAGTCACAAGGAGTCCGATGATGATGTTCATTGTCGATACCTGTCGCGATCGTGATTTCCCTTGGATGGAATAGGATTTCATCCTTGCGTGAGGCTGGCCGTGAAACCGATCGGCACTCCGGCCGCGGATCAGGTTCGCGCAAGCAAGTCAGGTCAGCATTTTGCCAGCGTCGGGCCCGAATCGCGTCCCGGCTTCTCTACAGGCGAAGCGGGATTCCCGCTCGAATTCGGACGGAACGGATCGTGACGACGACCTACACGAGCTACAGACTGATCACCGCCGATCTCACGAAGTCGCTTGAGCGCGTTTCCGAGCAGCCGGACGTCGCCCGCGAGACGGATTATTACCTTTCCAAGATCGGCAGCATCAAATCGCTCGACGAGTTCTTCGCCGACAGCCGGCTCTATAATTACGCGATGAAGGCGCATGGCCTCGAGGACATGGCCTATGCCAAGGCCTTCATGCGAAAAGTCCTGACCGAGGGCATCGACAGCGACGACGCCTTTGCCAACAAGCTGTCGGATAACCGCTACAAGGCGCTGGTCGAATCTCTGAATTTCGCCCGCCATGGCGAAGCGGCCACGGCCTTCGACAGCGCCCAGCAGGGGGTCGTCGGCAAATATACGCGCCAGACGCTCGAGGAGAATGCCGGGCAGGAGAATACCGGCGTCAGGCTGGCGCTCTATTTCCAGCGCACGGCTCCGGCGATCACCAGTGCCTACGAGATCATCGCCGACGAGGCGTTGGCGCAGGTCGTTCGAACGGTTCTGCAACTGCCGGACGAATTCGCCGCGACCGACGTGGACCAGCAGGCGAAAACCATCGAGAAGGCGATCGAGCTGGAGGATTTCCGGGATCCAGGAAAGCTCTCGGCATTCCTCGACCGCTTCACGGCGATTTGGGAGATCGAGCATTCATCCGACAGTTACGACCCGCTCGCAGTATTCGGTTCCTCGAGTGGCTACGGCATCTCGGCCGACCTGCTGCTGTCCATCAATAACCTGAAACTTGGGGGGCGCTGACGTGCAAACCGGCCTCTATGTCGCGCTTTCGTCGCAGATGGCGCTCGAAAAGCGCCTCAACACGCTTGCGGACAATATTGCGAATTCCAACACCGTCGGCTTCCGCGCTACGGAGGTGAAATTCAACCAGGTGCTCGGCGACACGAAGCCCACCAAGGTCTCCTATGTGTCGGAAGGCGACGAATATCTGAGCACCACCAGCGGCTCGCTGGCCCGGACCGGCGCCACGCTTGACTTTGCCGTCCGGGGGGACGCCTGGTTCTCGATCGAGACGCCCGCCGGTCCGGCGCTTACCCGGGACGGCCGCTTCACCCTGACCGAGGCGGGAGAACTTGTCACCATCAAGGGGTACCCGGTGCTCGACGCCGGCGGCGCCCCGGTCCAGGTCAACGGCGCGGCCGGCGACATAAAGGTGGGCGCCGACGGAGTCATCCACCAGAACGACACTCAGGTTGCGTCCCTCGGCCTGTACCAGGCGGATTTCAGCGGCGGCTTCATGCGTTACGACAACAGCGCCGTGATGCCTGCCATCCAGCCGGAGCCGGTGGTCGACCGATTCGACGTCGGTGTGATGCAGGGCTTCCTAGAAGAGTCGAATGTCAATGCCATTCAGGAGATGACGCAGCTCATCATGGTGACGCGCGCCTTCGACAATGTGACCGCGCTGATGCGCGACAGCGAGGGCTCGCTCGACGAGGCGATCAAGACACTCGGCGGCGCCCGCTAATACGACGGATATCTGCATGGAACGACAAGGTTCTGAGACCATTGCGACATCGACGTCACTGGCAGCCCTTGCCGGGCTCGTCGCGCGTTACGCCAATCCCGACGTCGCGATCGCACCGGGGGGGCATGTCCAGACCATTTCGCCCGGGCACTACACGGTCACCGGGCTGTCGCGGCATGTCCGGCTCGGCGATTTCGTCGCGCATAAGAGCGCGACCGGCACCCACCTCGGCGAAGTGGTCCGCGTCGAGCCGGAACGTGTCGTCGTCTGTCCGATCGAGCCTGGCGACCCGATCGGCATCCATGACGTGGTCATCCGCAAGGGAGCCTTCCGCATCGCGCCAACCGGCAACTGGTGCGGGCGCACGGTCAATGCGCTCGCCGAGCCGATCGACGGTCTCGGCCCGCTGCTGCAGGGCGAGATCCGCCGTTCGATTTCGAATGCCGCGCCGCCGTCGATGACGCGCAGACGGGTCGAGCAGGGTTTCAAGACCGGCGTGCGGGCCATCGATATCTTCTCGCCCCTGTGCCTCGGGCAGCGGCTCGGCATTTTTGCCGGCTCCGGCGTCGGCAAGTCGACGCTTCTGTCGATGCTTGCGCGCGCCGATGCGTTCGACAAGGTGGTGATCGCGCTCGTCGGCGAGCGCGGCCGCGAGGTGCGCGAGTTCATCGAGGACACGCTGGGCGACAATCTATCCAAGTCGGTCGCCGTTGTCGCTACCAGCGACGAGAGCCCCATGCTCAGGAAAATGGCGCCGCTGACCGCGGTCACAATCGCCGAGCACTATCGCGACAAGGGGGATAACGTCCTGCTCATCGTCGACAGCGTCACGCGCTTCGCGCATGCGATTCGTGAGGTGGCAACGACAGCCGGCGAGCCGCCCATCGCGCGCGGGTATCCGGCCTCGGTGTTCACGGAACTGCCGCGTCTGCTCGAGCGCGCCGGACCCGGCGCCGAGGGAACGGGCACGATCACCGCCATCATTTCCATCTTGGTCGACGGGGACAATCACAACGATCCGGTCGCCGATTCGGCACGCGGCATTCTCGACGGGCACATCGTCCTCGACCGCAGCCTTGCGGAGGAGGGGAGATACCCGCCCATCAATCCGCTTGCCTCGATCTCCCGTCTGGCGCGCAAGGCCTGGACGCCCGATCAGGAAAAGCTCGCTGCCCGCCTGAAGTCGCTGATCCACCGTTTCGAGGAAACGCGCGACCTGCGGCTGATCGGCGGCTACCGTGCTGGCGGCGATCCGGATGTCGACATGGCGATCAAGCAGGTTCCCGTCATTTACGACGTTTTGAAGCAGACGCCCGGCGAACGGCCCGCAGTCGATGCTTTCACCGACCTCGCCAACGCGTTGAAGGCTGCCGCAATGGGCAACCAGCCGGGCGCCGGCGCGCCCAGGAGGTCCTAGAATGACCGATTACGACGCGGACGAGATCGTCCGCCAGCGCCGGCGCGTCGCCAGGACGCCGGTGATCGACAGGCTGCTCGGTGCCCTGGGCCTGGCCATGGCGGCCTTCGCGACCTTCTTTCCCTGGTATGCGCTTCTCCACCAGGACGAGTTCAGCATGCCGACGCTGTGGCAGGAGACGAGCCGCGACCTTCCCGAACGTCCCGGCCGCGACGTCGTTTCCGTCTCGCCGCTGGCAATGCCGGACAAAGACGACGAGATCGCCGCCGCCATCGACCGGCTGACGACGGCGACCGTGCCCGGGCCGGAGTACGATCCGCAGGCTGACAAGAACCAGGCGGAAGCCGGACCAGACCAGCCATTCCCGGCGTCGCGCTTCAAGTTGATGCATGTCGCCAATGGCAGGGCGCTCATCGAGGATGAAGGCGGCATGTATGTCGTCCGTGTCGGCTCCGTTCTGCCGGACAACAGCCGCCTTGCGACCTTCGAGCAGCGGGACGGTCGCTGGGTGATGATCACCTCCAAGGGCGAGATCTCCCAGGCGAGGTAGGCGAAGCCCCGGCACGGCAATTCTTGCGCTTTGCATCTGTCGTTCTTTGAATCTGCGCATCGAGCTTTCCTCAAATCGGTTCCGCTTTTCGGGCCGATGCGCCGGCCTCCCGGGTGCATGTGCCCAGGGGAGGCCCGCAGCCGTCTTCGTCCCTTGCCATCACGCGGCCTGCGGCAAACCTGCTTCACGACAAGTCCCACGCAAGATTACCCCCTTAGGTTCCACGTCATAAGCAGGAGCTTTAGATGGAACCGATTCAGCTTTTCGAACTCGCGTCGCGCCAGGCTCAATGGCTGACGGTCCGCCAGAACGTCGTGGCGGGCAACATCGCCAATGCCAATACGCCGCACTACAGGGCCAGGGACGTCCTGCCCTTCGAAAGCGTGCTGCAGAGTACCGGCCTGCAGATGGCCGCCACCCATGCCGCTCATTTCACCGAAAGCCCGGAAGCAGCCCAGGTGACGGAGGTCAGCGCGTTGGACGATGTCGAGGTGCAGCAGTCCGGCAATACCGTCGCGCTCGAACAGGAATTGATGAAGACCGGTGAGATCAAGCGCGACCACGAGCTCAACTCGGGGCTCGTGAAGGCCTTTCACCGCATGATGCTCATGACCGTACGGAAGTAGACACCATGGATCCTTTGACTTCGGCCCTCAAGGTTTCGGCTTCCGGCCTGCAGGCGGAATCGACCCGGCTGCGCATCGTTTCCGAGAACATCGCCAATGCACGTTCGACCGGCGACGTCCCCGGCGCCGATCCCTTTCGCCGCAAGACCGTTTCCTTCGCGGCGGAAGTCGACCGGGCAAGCGGCGCATCGCTGGTTGAGATCGACCGCATCGGCACCGATGATTCCGAATTCAACGTCGAATTCGACCCCGGCAGCCCGGCCGCCGACGAGAAAGGCATGGTCAAGCTGCCGAACGTCAACATCCTCGTGGAAATGGCCGACATGCGTGAAGCGAACCGCGCCTATGAGGCCAATCTGCAGACCATCAAGCAGTCTCGCGATCTCATTTCCCAGACAATCGACCTGCTGAGGGCTTCGCAATAATGATCGACGCAATTCAGTCCATCGGCGCGTTTTCGGCCATGAAGAAGGCCGAGGGAGCGGAGCTGAACGCATCCACCGGGCTCCTCGTGCCGCATGCCGGCGTGGCCGCCCCGTCGCCGCAGAGCTTCGCCGAAGTCCTGGGCAACATGACCACCGACGCCATTCACTCGATGAAATCCGCAGAAGGGATATCGCTGCAGGCCATCCGCGGCGAGGCCAATACCCGTGAAGTCGTCGATGCGGTGATGACGGCGGAACAGTCGCTGCAGACCGCGATTGCCATCCGCGACAAGGTGGTCACCGCCTATCTCGAAATCGCGCGCATGCAGATCTGAAGGAACGTGTCATGAAGGCTCTCTCCATCGCCGCCACGGGCATGAACGCCCAGCAGCTGAACCTCGAAGTCATCGCCAACAACATCGCGAACATCAACACGACCGGCTACAAGCGGGCGCGCGCCGAGTTTTCGGACCTGCTCTACCAGACCGAGCGCGCCCAGGGCGTGCCGAACCGCTCGAACCAGGCGATCGTTCCCGAAGGCGCGATCGTCGGCCTCGGCGTGCAGACATCGGCGGTGCGCAACCTTCATATCCAGGGCAGCCTCGTCAATACCGGCAACAATTACGACCTGGCGCTGGTCGGCCGTGGCTGGTTCCAAATCGAGACGCCGGACGGCGAGACGGTCTATACCCGCTCCGGCGCCTTCAACACCAACGCCACCGGGCAGTTGGTCACCATCGACGGCTATACGGTCGTCCCCGGCATCACCGTGCCGCAGGATGCGAGCGAGATCGTCTTCACGTCCTCTGGTCAGGTGATGGTGCGCATCGGCAATGACACGGAGCTTCAGGAAATCGGCCAGCTGACGATCGCGAATTTCGTCAACGAAGCGGGTCTCGAGCCTATGGGCGAGAACTTGTTCCGCCAGACGCCCGCTTCCGGCGAAGCCATCGTCGGCACGCCGGCCGATCCGGGCTATGCCCAGATCAAGCAGAATTATCTCGAGTCCTCGAACGTCGATGCGGTCAAGGAAATCACCGACCTGATCTCGGCCCAGCGGGCCTATGAGATGAATTCCAAGATCATTCAGGCCGCGGACGAAATGGCGGCCACGGTGAGCAAGAACCTCAGGTAACGCAAGCAGGAGGCAAACATGACGTTTCGCCAGTCCGCCGCAAGGGCAGCAATCGCAAGCGGCGCCGTGCTTCGGGCGCAGGCCATCGGCCTTGTTGCGATCGCCGCGTTTCTGTCGCCGGCGCTTGCCGCCGGGGAACGACCGACAGCCGTCATCCCGACGCAGACGATCTATCCCGGCGAGACGCTGGAAGCCGGCATGCTGGAAGTGGTCGACGTGACCAATCCCGATATCACGGACGGCTATGCGCGCTCGCTCGACGAGGTGGAAGGCAAGGTCACGAAACGGACCCTTCTTCCCGGACGGGTTATCCTCGCATCGGCCTTGCGTGAGCAACATGCGGTCGAGCGCGGCTCCAAGGCCCTGCTGGTCTTCAGCAAGGGCGGACTGACGATCACCGCCACCGGTTCCCCGCTCCAGGACGCGGCGGTCGGCGACCTCATCCGTGCGCGCAATGTCGATACCGGCGTCATCGTTTCGGGTACCGTCATGGCCGACGGCACGATCCATGTGGTGGCGAAATGACGATCCGGGCATGCAAGTGGCTGTTGACCTTCGCCGTCGCCTTTGCGGCGACGCTGACCTTCGCGCACGGCGCCTCGCGCATCAAGGACGTGGCTTCACTGCAGGCCGGGCGTGACAACCAGCTCATCGGCTATGGCCTCGTCGTCGGGCTCCAGGGGACGGGCGACAGCCTGCGGTCCTCGCCCTTCACGGAACAGTCGATCCGCGCGATGCTGCAAAATCTCGGCATCTCGACCCAAGGGGGCGAGTCGCGGACGCGCAACGTCGCTGCGGTCCTGGTAACGGCCACGCTGCCACCCTTTGCGAGCCCCGGCAGCCGTATCGACGTGACGGTCGGCTCGCTCGGCGACGCGACCTCGCTACGCGGCGGCACGCTGGTCATGACGTCGCTTTCCGGCGCCGACGGCCAGATTTACGCGGTCGCCCAAGGCTCGATCGTCGTGACCGGCTTCAACGCCCAGGGTGATGCCGCGAGCCTGTCGCAGGGTGTCACGACGGCTGGCCGCGTGCCGAACGGTGCCGTCATCGAGCGGGAATTGCCGGCGAAGTTCAAGGATGGCTTCAACCTCGTCCTGCAGTTGCGCAATCCGGATTTTTCCACGGCCGTCGGCATGGCTGCGGCGATCAACAACTACGCCGCGACGCAGTTCGGCGGACGCATCGCCGAGGCGCTCGACTCGCAGTCGGTGCTGGTCCAGAAGCCGAAAATGGCCGATCTCGCGCGCCTGATGGCCGATATCGAGAATCTCGTCATCGAAACCGACGTGCCGGCGCGCGTCGTCGTCAACGAGAGGACGGGAACGATCGTCATCGGCCAAGACGTCCGCGTTTCCGAGGTTGCGGTCAGCTATGGCACGCTGACGGTGCAGGTGACCGAAACGCCGACGGTCGTGCAGCCGGCGCCCTTCTCGCGCGGCCAGACCGCCGTGGAGCCGAACACGACGATCGAGGCGCAGGCGGATGGCGGCACGGTGGCGATCCTCAACGGCTCCAGCCTGCGCTCGCTCGTGGCCGGTCTCAACAGCATCGGTGTCAAGCCGGATGGGATCATCGCGATCCTCCAGAGCATCAAAACGGCGGGAGCCCTCCAGGCGGAGCTTGTGCTGCAATGACCGCAGATCTCTTCCATTTCATTCGCAAGTCACGGCGCTTGGCTTTTGGGTCGGCCTGCGGGGCGTTGATGCTCGCTATGCCGGGCGCCTTCGCCCAGGACGTCACGGCACCGCCCGCCGAAAACGCGACGGCGAACGAAATCCAGCAGTTCTGCACCAATATTGCCGATGCCGCGCGCGACCAGCGTTACCTGCTGCAGCGCAAGGACTTGGAAACGCTGAAAGTAAGCGTCGACGAGCGCATCTCGGTACTCGAACAACGCCGGGCCGAATATGAGGACTGGCTGAAGCGCCGCAACGATTTCCTCAAGCAGGCCGAGCTTGGTCTCGTCGACATCTACAAGGCGATGAAGCCGGACGATGCCGCCGGCAAGCTCGAAATGGTGCGCCCGGAAATCGCCGCGGCGATCGTCATGAGGCTGCCGGCGCGCCAATCCTCGCTGATCCTCGGCGAGATGAGTGACGAAAAGGCGGCAGTGCTTACCAATATCATCTCCAGCGCCAGCGATCCGAACACCTCGAAGGAACCGTCATGAGAAAGCAATTCACGGCCGTCCTGGCCGTCGGCCTCCTTGCGGGATGTCAGAGCCAGGCCTTCAAGGAGATCGGCCAGGCGCCATCGATGAGCCCGATCGGCAGCGGCCTGCAATACACCCAGACGCCGCAGCTCGCCGCTTATCCGAAGCAGCCGCATCAGATCACCAACGGCTTTTCCCTTTGGAACGATCAACAGGCGGCGCTTTTCAAGGATGCGCGGGCGATCAATGTCGGCGACATCCTGACGGTCGATATCCGCATTGATGATAAGGCAAAATTCAGTAACGAGACCGACCGCAGCCGCACCAATTCCAGCGGCTTCAACCTCGGTGCCAGCGGCGAATCGCAAACGAGCGACTTCGGTTGGTCCGGCGATCTGGAATATGGCTCGAACACGAAGACCCAAGGGGACGGCAAAACCGAGCGGTCCGAAAAGCTGCAACTGCTCGTCGCTGCGGTCGTCACAGGCGTCCTCGAGAACGGCAACCTTTTGATCAGCGGCTCGCAGGAAGTGCGCGTCAACCATGAACTGCGCATCCTCAATGTTGCGGGCATCGTCCGGCCACGGGATGTCGATGCCAACAACGTCATCTCCTATGACCGCATCGCCGAGGCGCGGATCTCCTATGGCGGCCGCGGCCGCCTGACCGAAGTGCAGCAGCCGCCCTATGGTCAGCAGGTGATGGATCTGATCTCGCCGATCTGAGTACCAGGTGTCGGGCGCCGGAACGATCGCAACGGAACGTCATGATGGAAGAAACTGAAAACAAGCAGCCCCAATCTCCGTCAAAGATCATGACCATCGTCGTCGTCGCGGTGCTGACGCTCGTGGCAGGCGGCGGAGGGTGGCTGGCCGGCGTCGCGCTTGCGCCGCCGCCCCCGGAGCCCGGGAAGACGGCCGAAGTGTCGCCGGAGGCCACCGGCGCCGAGGGCTTGCCGAAACTCGCCACCGAGGAGAACGGCATCGTTCAGCTCGAGCCGATCACGACGAACCTCGCCTATCCTTCGGAGAACTGGATTCGCCTCGAAGTGGCGCTCCAGTTCAACGGCGCCCCCGATGTCGCGCTCGCGGAGGAGATCCATCAGGATATCGCCGCCTATCTGAAGACCGTATCCCTGCAGCAGATCCAGGGGCCGCGCGGCTTTCAATATCTCCGGGATGACATCCAGGAGCGGGTTGACCTGCGCTCTGACGGGCGCGTAACGAATGTGATGTTCAGAACCTTCGTCATTCAATGATTCGCTGATGCTCCGGATTGCTGCGTTCATAGTCGCCATGATGGCGATGTCGGGAATTGCCGGGGCGCAGAGCTTCCCTGCCGATATCCTCAATACCCCCGTCGACGGTTCGGTGGCCTCCTGGATCATCCGCACGTTCGGCCTCTTGACCGTCCTTTCGGTGGCTCCGGGTATCCTGATCATGGTGACGAGCTTCCCGCGCTTCGTCATTGCTTTCGCGATCCTGCGCTCGGGCATGGGGCTGGCGACGACGCCGTCGAACATGATCATGGTATCGCTGGCGCTGTTCATGACCTTCTATGTCATGGCGCCGACCTTCGACAGCGCCTGGCGCACGGGTATCGATCCGCTGCTCAAGAACGAGATCACCGAAACCGAGGCGATGCCACGCGTCGCGGAGCCTTTCCGCAAGTTCATGCTCGCCAACACCCGCGACAAGGACCTGCAGCTCTTCATCGATATCGCGCGCGAGAAAGGCCAGACGGTCGTCGTCAACGACCAGGTGGATCTGCGCGCCGTCGTGCCCGCCTTCATGATCTCGGAAATCCGCCGCGGCTTCGAGATCGGCTTCCTGATCATGCTGCCCTTCCTGGTGATCGACCTCATCGTCGCGACCATCACCATGGCCATGGGCATGATGATGCTGCCGCCGACGGCGATCTCGCTTCCCTTCAAGATCCTCTTCTTCGTGCTGATCGACGGTTGGAACCTGCTTATCGGGAGTTTGGTGCGCTCCTTTACGTGAGGCGGACCGTCGCCACCTCCACTCATCCTGTGCTTGTCACAGGAAGCCACGGCGCGTCGGCGCCGTGAATAGCCTTTAAGAAGCGGCTCCCTCGGCAAGACGGGAAGAGTTGAAGGACATCCCCGGCGCTAACGGCTTTCCGCTGCCCCTTGCCCCCCATACGATCGTGTTAACCTAAGATTTCACGTCTGATTAACCATGACGCGGTCCGCGCCTCTCCAACTTCCCCTGGGTTAAGTACTTGGCAATGAATGACTGCGAGTTTCGTCCTCACACGACGGGTTTGGCGTCCTTCACGAGTTGAGCGGAGCCGAGTGGCATGATGCCGGATCGCCGTGACCGGTAACGAACTCCGGTATGTCCCCCCAATCCGTATTTCGTAAGGGACAAACGAAAATGACGAGCATTCTCACCAACACCTCCGCAATGGCCGCGCTGCAGACCCTGCGCTCGATCTCCTCCAGCATGGAAGAAACGCAGGCTCATGTATCCTCCGGCCTGCGCGTCGGCTCCGCTTCCGACAACGCCGCCTACTGGTCGATCGCGACGACCATGCGTTCCGACAACATGGGGCTCTCCGCCGTGCAGGACGCGCTCGGCCTCGGCGCCGCTAAGGTCGACACTGCTTACGCCGGCATGGAATCGGCCATCGAAGTCGTCAAGGAAATCAAGGCCAAGCTCGTTGCCGCCACCGAAGACGGCGTCGACAAGGGCAAGATCCAGGAAGAGATCACCCAGCTTCAGGAGCAGCTGACGAGCATCTCGGAAGCTGCTTCCTTCTCCGGCGAAAACTGGCTGCAGACGGACGTGACGGCCGCCGGTGGCTCCGAGATCAAGAGCGTCGTCGCTTCATTCGTGCGTGACGCCTCGGGCAACGTGTCTGTCAAGAAGGTTGACTACACCCTGGACGCCACGACGGTCCTGTTCGATGAAGGCGGCACCGCCGGCATTCTCGACAATCAGACATCCATCCTGGACGACAGCGTCACCCTCACCGTCAACATGGATGGTGTTGAGACCGAGGTAACTGTCGTAAGCTACACGACGGATGACGTCATTGCTGATACGGGTAGCGTCTTCACGGGCGACTCGGCGACGGGTGGTGCGCGCAGCTACGTCAGGGTTTCTGACGACACTTGGGTAGAAGCGGTTGACCAGTCCACGGTTCCGACGCAGGAAGTTGCCTATAATGATGGCACGACATCCTGGGCGGTGGACACCACCCAGAACCCGGCTACCGTTCTTACCTCGTCCGTAGCGGACCTGACGATCGACAACACCACGACCTCTGGCCAGCTCGATCAGCTCATCCAGATGGTTGACGATGCCCTCACCTCGATGACCAGTGCGGCCGCCTCCCTGGGCTCGATCTCTTCGCGCATCGACATGCAGAGCGAGTTCGTCTCCAAGCTGAGCGATTCGATTGAGTCCGGTATCGGCCGTCTTGTCGACGCCGACATGAACGAAGAATCGACCCGCCTCAAGGCCCTGCAGACGCAGCAGCAGCTCGCAATCCAGGCGCTGTCGATCGCCAACTCCGACTCGCAGAACGTGCTCTCGCTGTTCCGCTAGTCATCCCCCGGGCGCGGGAGGCTGTACCTGCCCAGACCGACTTCCGAAGAACCGTGCCCGCAACAGGTGCGGTTCTTCACTTTTATGAGGCTGCTTCAGTATTCGTTAACCATAGTAAGGTTAGATGGGCCCATCGAAACGGCGGGTTGACCTTTTATATCAAAGGGTTAACAAGCATGACGCTGACTGCCGTTCCCGGTGCTACCGGAATGTCCCTTTATCAATCAGCCATCAAGGGGCACCATCCTATGACAAGCATTTTGACCAACATCGCGGCCATGGCCGCGCTCCAAACCCTGCGCTCAATCGGCTCCAACATGGAAGAGACGCAGGCCCACGTCTCCTCGGGCCTTCGTGTTGGCGAAGCCTCTGACAACGCCGCCTATTGGTCGATCGCAACGACCATGCGCTCCGACAATATGGCGCTTTCCGCCGTTCAGGACGCGCTCGGCCTCGGCGCCGCCAAGGTCGATACGGCCTACGCCGGCATGGAATCGGCCATCGAAGTCGTCAAGGAAATCAAGGCCAAGCTCGTTGCCGCCACCGAAGACGGCGTCGACAAGGACAAGATCCAGGAAGAGATCACCCAGCTTCAGGATCAGCTGACGAGCATTGCCGAAGCTGCTTCCTTCTCCGGCGAAAACTGGCTGCAGACGGACGTGACGGCCGCCGGTGGCTCCGAGATCAAGAGCGTCGTCGCTTCATTCGTGCGTGACGCCTCGGGCAACGTGTCTGTCAAGAAGGTTGACTACACCCTGGACGCCACGACGGTCCTGTTCGATGAAGGCGGCACCGCCGGCATTCTCGACAATCAGACATCCATCCTGGACGACAGCGTCACCCTCACCGTCAACATGGATGGTGTTGAGACCGAGGTAACTGTCGTAAGCTACACGACGGATGACGTCATTGCTGATACGGGTAGCGTCTTCACGGGCGACTCGGCGACGGGTGGTGCGCGCAGCTACGTCAGGGTTTCTGACGACACTTGGGTAGAAGCGGTTGACCAGTCCACGGTTCCGACGCAGGAAGTTGCCTATAATGATGGCACGACATCCTGGGCGGTGGACACCACCCAGAACCCGGCTACCGTTCTTACCTCGTCCGTAGCGGACCTGACGATCGACAACACCACGACCTCTGGCCAGCTCGATCAGCTCATCCAGATGGTTGACGATGCCCTCACCTCGATGACTAGTGCCGCTGCAGACCTCGGCTCCATCGGCATGCGCATCGATCTCCAGCAAGAGTTCGTCTCCAAGTTGACCGACTCGATCGACTCGGGCGTAGGCCGCCTCGTCGATGCCGACATGAACGAAGAATCGACCCGCCTCAAGGCCCTGCAGACGCAGCAGCAGCTCGCCATCCAGTCGCTGTCGATCGCCAACACCTCTTCGGAAAACATCCTCACCCTCTTCCGTTAATCGGATCAGGCATTGGGATAGTCTCCCTCTCATCGAAATCGAAACCGCGCTTCGCAAGAGGCGCGGTTTCTTGCGTTGCAGCAAAGGGCATGCGCCAGTCCGTCGCCCCCGTCGGCTCTTTACACGTTCGCCCCTTAACCCATTCTTCATGCATCCTAACCATCCATTAATCGCGTTAACCATTTGTTAACCATTGCCCATTAACGCTTTGTTAGGGACGACGGTCTGGCCGCCCAGGGCAAAAAGGCGCCAGCGCGCATGACGCCGCACCGTCGTCGTCGGCGCTTGGCCGGATGCTCCTTTCCCCTACAGGGCAAACACCAATGACCAGTATTTTGACCAATCCAGCCGCCATGGCTGCATTGCAGACCCTGCGCGCGATCAACAGAAATCTCGAAGTGACCCAGGCCCGGATTTCCTCCGGCTACCGCGTCGAAACGGCGGCCGACAACGCCGGCTACTGGTCGATCGCGACGACCATGCGTTCCGATAATTCGGCCCTCGACACCGTTCATGACGCGCTCGGCCTGGGTGCCGCCAAGGTCGACACCTTCTATGCAGGGCTCGACACCGTCGTGGAGGTCATGAGCGAGATCAAGGCCAAGCTCGTCGCGGCGCAGGAGCCGGGCGTCGACAAGGAAAAGATCAACTCGGAGATGACCCAGCTGAAAAGTCAGCTGGTTTCGGCCGCCCAGTCTGCCTCCTTCTCCGGCGAGAACTGGCTCTACAACGACGCGACGGCGGCAATCGGCACGAAATCGGTTGTCGCCTCGTTCAACCGCAGCGCCGACGGCAGCGTTACGGTTGCGAAGCTCGACTACGACACGTCCACATCCGTTCTCGTGGATGTCGAAGATGCAAGTCGTGGGATGCTCACCAAGGCGGTGGACGCGGATGCGCTCGATCCGGACACGACCGGCACGGCGCGCGAATATTACCTGCTCGCGGTCGGGACAATCCCCACGGGCGCTACTGAAATCGCGATCGATGATTCGACGACGGACGACGAACTGACGGACATGCTCCGCGTCGTTGACGATCTGATCCAGCAGCTGACCGATTCCGCCTCGACGCTCGGGGCGATCACCAAGCGCATCGAAATGCAGGAAGGTTTCGTGGCCAATCTGATGGACGTGATCGACAAGGGTGTCGGCCGTCTCGTCGATGCCGACATGAACGAGGAATCGACCCGGCTGAAGGCGCTGCAGACGCAGCAGCAGCTCGGCATCCAGTCGCTCTCGATCGCCAATACCAACTCGGAGAACATACTGCGCCTGTTCCAGCAGTAGGGGGTGTGACGAGGGGAGAAGGCAAGGCCCCTCCCCAACCCCTCCCCACAAGGGGGAGGGGCTTCATCGGCCGCTCCCGCTTCGTTCCTCTCCGCCGTTGCTGCTGGGAGAGAGGCTGAATGAAGCTGAGGGCGTGGCAAACTCCTGCCCCTCCCCCTTGTGGGGAGGGGTTGGGGAGGGGTCTTGCACAGGCCTCAACCCCGAACCTGATTCCAGCCCTTCCTTCCGCCGTGCCGCCGGTCATCGGCGCGGCGGGAGCCGGTTGGGCCGCGCTATTGCCCTGGCGCGGTCCAACACCTTCATTTTCGCACAAGTTTGACCGGATAGCCTTTCCTCGCATCGGATGCTTGCCGGCCAAGATGGTTTTGCGCCGCCGCGGGCATCGGTCAGCCTGGGTACGCCCCGGCGTGCCGATGCTGATCGAGAATGTTGGTTCTGTCGCTGTCTCGGGCGATCGGGACCGAAGGAGACATTTAAAACGTGTCATGCTCATTGGATTTCCGGGCCATGAGGCAGCCTCTGCCGGACCGGCGGTGCGCGTCGGCTTTCGCGTGCGGGCAGGGGAGGCGCCCATGAGCGCATCGCTTTCCCGCTACCTCAAGGATTTCAGCGCGCCGAAGATCGAGCTCACGCGGATGCCGCCGAAGTATTTTGCGGATCTCGATGGGGGCTTTCCCGACGGCGAGACCGCTGCGAGACCCGCCATGCCCGAGATCGACATCGATGCCGAGCGCCGTGCGGCCTTCGAAGAGGGTCGCACCGAAGCCACGAGCGAACTCGTCGCCGAGCACCAGCGGGAAATCGCCGAACTGAAGGCCCGCCATGCGGAGGAATTGGCTGCCCTAACCCGGCGCCTGCACGAGGATACCGCGCGAAATGTGGCCGCCCAGTTTTTGGAAATGACGGAGCGGCTGGCGCTCGCCCTCGGCGACCAGACGGCGCGCGTGCTGGCGCCTGTCATGGAAGACGCGCTGCTCAACCGCGCCATAGAGAATCTCGCAGACCTCATCCGGCAGGGAACCGCCGCCGGCGAGGATCTGGCGATAAGCGTCAAGGGGCCGCTTGCCCTCTTCGAGGCGCTGAAGGCTCATCTGCCCGATGACACGATGGTGTTCCGCCACGTGGAGTCTGCCGATGTCGACGTCACGGTCGAATTCGGCGATGCCATCCTAGTGACCAGGATTGCCGCCTGGTCCGATACCGTCCGGAAGGTTCTGGCATGAGCAATGAAAGCCATCATAACGGCAAGAACGAGATCATCATCGTCAAGCGTTCCAGCGGCAGCCAGGGTGATCATCACAGCGGTGCCTGGAAGATCGCCTATGCCGACTTCATGACGGCGATGATGGCCTTCTTCCTGGTCATGTGGCTGATCAACGCCGCCAACGAGGAAACGAAGGCGGCGATCGCCGCCTATTTCAATCCGGTGCAGTTGACCCAGGAAAAACCCTCCGAAAAGGGATTGAAGGATCCGGCGAAAGACGCTGAGGGCGAAGAGAAGCAGCAGCGTTCAAAGGCCGAAGGCGAGCAGTCGAAATCCGGCGGCTCGGCCAAGACCGGCGATCAATTGACGGCGACCTCCGGCGAAGAGACCAAATACTCGGACGCGGATTTCTTCGAGAACCCTTATTCCGTTCTTTCCGAGATCGCGCAGGAGGTCGGCCAACAGGCCAATATCAGCGTCAAGGGCGAGGGTGGCGCGGCTCAGTCGGGCCCGTCGACCGGTGCCGATGGCGGCGAGGCCTATCGCGATCCGTTCGATCCGGACTTCTGGACCAAGCAGGTCGAAGTCAAGCGGGCCGGCAATACGGAGAAGAGCAACGTCGCGGAGGCGCAGGAAGCTGCGCTGGGGCAGGACGACGTCTCGGAATCGATGAACGGCAAGACGCCCGCCGAGACGGCCGAGACCGCACAGACACCCACCGATGACGGGGAAGCTGCCAAGGGCGAAGCAGAGGCGCAGGATCAGGAGACACAGAAAGAGCAGGAGAAGCAGAAGGAAGCGGACGCGCTGAAGGCGGAAATCCAGAAGGCGGTCGGCGGCGAGGCCGGGCGGCTGCTCGAGGGGCTCGTCGTGTCGCCGACCGAGGGCGGTCTCTTGGTGACGATCAGCGAGCAGTCGGATGCGCCGATGTTTTCCGTCGGCTCCGCCGTGCCGCAAAAGGAACTCGTGTTTGCCATGGAGAAGATCGGCAGCCTCCTCGCCACGCGCCGGGGGGCCGTCGCCATCCGCGGCCATACGGACGGCCGTCCCTACAAGGACGGAACCTATGACAACTGGCGCCTGTCTGCGGCGCGCGCGCAAAGCGCCTATTACATGCTGGTGCGCGGCGGTCTCAGGGAAGAGCGCGTCGGCCAGATCAGCGGCTTTGCCGACCGACGCCTGCAGGTGCCGGATGATCCCTACGCGCCGGCCAACCGCCGCATCGAAATCCTGTTGCAGTCGGGGCAGGGTTGAACGCGATGCTGAAACGGCTAAGCAGGTTCCGCAAAAGTGTGCAGCGGTTTTCCGATGAGAACCTGCGTCAGACAAAGAGCAGGTCCCGCAAAAGTGTGCAGCGGTTTTGCGATCAGAACCTGCGTCAGACAAAGAGCAGGTTCGGGAAAAGTGTCCCACGGTTTTCCGATGAGAACCTGCGTCAGACAAAAGAATCCAATAAGACATTCGTGGGTTTTCCCGCGAATGTCCTATTGCGCGTCATTCTGGTGACATCGGCACTCATTGTGCCGATTGCGTCCGGCGCCGCACGGGCGAATGAGGGGCAAGACCTCGCACCGTTCAAGATGATCCGGTCGCTGCAATATATCCAGGATTCGGTCGTGCTCGGCGATCATTCCGCGAGCGAGATGCAGCGCTTTATCCTGGGTGAAATCGACAGGCGACTGCGCACGGCCGATCAGGCGCTGTTCCGTGACCCCCGCAACGTCGATGCGGCGCTCGTCTATGTCATGAGCGGCGGCAATCCGGAAACGCTGGACCTCTTGACGGACCGCGACGTCGAGGGGAACTTCGACACCCGCGTCAGCGATGCCCTGCGGCAATATCTGCGCGGCAAGGGACCGCTGATCGTCGAGCAGCTCTCCAAGGCCGCGCCCGAATACCGCAATTCCCGCATCGGCCCCTATCTTTTCCTGATCCTCGGCAACGCCACGTCGCAGCAGGATCCCGTCGCCGCGATGCAATATTACGACTGGGCGCGCCTGACGGCGCCCGGGTCCATTATCGAGGAGGCGGCGCTTCGCCGCTCCGTGGCGCTGGCGGCACAGGCTGGCAATCCCGAAAAAGGGTTTCGCTACGCATTGAACTATGCCCGACGCTATCTGACATCGCCCTATGCCAGCCAGTTCGCCGATGTCTTTGTCGAGCTGGCGGTCGTCCACTTCGGTGAGGCGGCCGAGCGGCGGGTCGACGAGGTCCTTGGCTTCATGGATCCGCCGCGCCAGCGCGAGATCTTCTTGCGCATTGCGCGGCGGGCGGCGATCGCCGGCCGCCAGCCGCTGGCGTTGCTCGCGTCCCAGCGCGCCGAGGAACTGGTCGGGGTCGGCGGTTCGCAATCGCAGCTGCTCGCAAGCTTCTATCAGGGGCTCGCCGCCGTTCCATCGGCGGATGTCTTCGCTGCTGCGCAGACGATCGCGGCCATTCCGGAGGAAAGGCTCTCGCAGCGCGACCGCGCCCTGCGGCAGGCAGCGAAGGCGATTGCCGATGCGGTTGTTCGACCACCAGAGGATGTAAGTCCCGCGCAAGCATCCCCGGCTACAGCGGAAGTGCACTTTCGCAAAGAAGGCGCGCCGGAGCCGGAGGAGACCGGAAGCGGCATGAGCCCCTTTGCCGTGCCGGCCGAGGCGGACGTGCCCAATCAAGCGGCCGCGCCGGCCGATCCGGCATTCGACGGCTTCCTTGCCGATCGGCACTCGAGGATCAAGGAGATCGATGCGCTCCTGGAGGAGGAAGGACCATGAACCCTCTTAACGAGACTTTGCGCGCTCCCGCCGCCGTCTCCGGCTCCGGTTCGCGGCAGGGCGGCCGGGATCAGCGCCCGGGCGAAGCGGGCGCCTTCGAGACCGCGGTCGTCGATGCCGCCCGGAAAAAAGGGCCGGGGCAGAAGGCGGCGCCGGACTCGGCTCAGAGTGCCGCCGACGCTGCAGCGACCGATTCGCAACTGGCGGCGGATGTGGTGCTCGATCGAAGCGGCAAGGCCATGCTGGCCGCAAGCGACGCCGTTGGGACAAGCGACGGCCTCGGGGCGGCGGTCAACGAGACCCCTTCCCAGGACGGGCAACCGCAGGTGGCCAACGCACGTCAGAAGGCGTTGACTCGCCTGCAGCAACTGGCGGGTGGGATGATACCGGAACGCGGCGCGGCCGTCGAGGACGAAGCGCCCGGTCGCACCGGAGCCGCAAAGGGCGGGAAAGCGCATCAGGCGGCGGTGAGCGCCGAAAGGGGCGATGCCGTCGACGACGAAGCGCCGGACGCCGGCACCGCTTCCTCCGAGCCCACGGCCGGCGCCGTCAATGACCTCCTGGGCCTGCTTGGTGGACCAGTGCAGGCGGCTACGAGTGTTCCGGCGGAAGGCAAGGCGACCCGTATGTCGGGAGAGCGTAACATGGCTGGTCATGCAGCGAAGATCGACGCGGGCGAACTCGCGACGGCTGACGATCATTCGGCGACCAACGGTTCCGATGACGGCGCGACGGACCAGCTTTTCCGCTTCGCCCGCGCCGATGGCAAGGGCCAGGCGGTATCCATGAATATCTCAGCGGATGGCGAACATGTTGCCGTCGAGAGCGGCGGATCATCCCCGGCAGCCAGAGCCGAAGCGATTACCGTCCTGGAAGCCCGCCGCTACCTTGGCGTGGCCATGAACCCGAATTCGGCGTCGGTTACGAGCGCGATCGCCGGTGACGCCGAATGGGTGCAGGCGCTCCAGTCGAGCCTTTCCCTGACGCAGCCGGAGGCGCTGGGCCAGGCGGGCAAGACCCTGAACACACTGAAGATCCAGATGCACCCAATCGACCTCGGCACGGTTACGGCGACGCTGCGCCTCAAGGACGACGAACTCCAGGTCGAACTGAAGGTGGAGACGGGCGACGCCTATCGGCAGTTGCGCGACGACCAGGGCGAGATGGTGAGAGCCCTTCGCGCCCAGGGCTTCGCGGTCGACCAGGTGAACATCACGCTCAGTGCCGGCGGCGACACGTCGAGCGGCAATGGCTCGCAGGCGCAGGCCGGTTCCGGTCAATCCGGGCGCGAGCGGGCCGGTGAGGGCAATGGCGAAGGACGTCAGCGGCAGGACGGCAGCCAGGCCGCCGCGGCAGAGAGGTGGACAGGCAATGACGGAACGGATGATGCGTCGACTGGCGCTGAGCGCGCTCGCGCTGGTTACGTCTACATGTAGCGCCTTGGCGAGCGCGGGCGCCTGTGAAGGTGAAATCGTCGCCGCCGCTGCGAAATATGGCATTCCCACCGGAATTCTCTATTCCGTCGGCCTGGCGGAGACCGGCCGCACGGGATCCCTTCAGCCCTATGCGATGAATGTCGAGGGCAAGGCCTATTTCGGAAGCAGCGCACGGGACGTTCTGGCACAATTCGACGCGGCGCGGGCGCATGGCGCAAAGCTCATCGATCTCGGGTGCATGCAGATCAATTATCACTTTCACGGCGAGCATTTCCGTTCGCCGGAGGAAATGCTCGATCCGCGCCGGAATGTCGAATACGCCGCCCGATTCCTGTCCACCCTGCGCGCCAGGCACGAGAGCTGGACGATGGCCGTTGCGCGCTACCACGCCGGGCCGAACAACGATCCGGCGCAAAAGCAATATGTCTGCCGCGTCATCGCCAATCTCGTTGCGACCGGCTACGGCAAGTGGACGCCGAATGCGGCGCAGTTCTGCAAATAACAATCAACAGTTGCATTTCTGACGTTCGTTCCTCATTGTGGCCACAATGCGGAGAGATTGTGACTGCAAGGACTTTTGTCGCATGGCGTTAACTTTTCCACGCGACGATAGTGGCATGGTTAACAATTGCCTACTAGATATAGATCAAATCGGCACCCATTCCTTAATCAATTGTTAAAAACCCCCCTTAATTTTATCTAGTTGTTCGTGAATCCCACGATTCGTACCTCTCAACCAGTGAGACACCCATACTGATTCGGAGGCGGACGAATGATCGTGGTGGTTGATGAACGAGGGCTTGTGAAGGAGGGCTATACGTCCCTGTTCGGGCGCGAGGGCATTCCCTCGACGGGCTTCGATCCGAAGGAATTCGGCGAATGGGTGAGCACGGCCGCCGATTCCGACATCGATGCGGTCGAGGCCTTCCTGATCGGCCAGGGCGAAAGCGCGATGGCCCTGCCGCGTGCCATTCGTGACCGCTCCGAGGCTCCCGTCATCGCCATGAGCGACACGCCGTCGCTCGAGACCACGCTGGCGCTGTTCGACTGCGGCGTCGATGACGTCGTGCGCAAGCCGGTTCACCCGAGGGAGATCCTCGCGCGTGTTGCGGCGATCCGCCGGCGCCTCAAGGCAATCGCCAACTACACTGATATCGGCGCCATTCGTGTCTTTGCCGACGGACGCGACCCGGAGATCAACGGCGAGGTCTTCGCCTTGCCGCGGCGTGAGCGGCGCATCCTTGAATACCTCATCGCCAATCGCGGCCGCCGTGTCTCCAAGTCGCAGATATTCAATGCCATCTACGGCATCTTCGACGAGGACGTCGAGGAGAATGTCGTCGAGAGCCATATCAGCAAGCTGCGCAAGAAGCTGCGCAAGAAGCTTGGCTTCGACCCGATCGATTCCAAGCGCTTCCTTGGCTACTGCATCGACTGGACCTGAGGCCGAACTGCGGGAAATCCAACCAATACAGGTTCACGCAAGGCCGGGCTTCTAGTCTCCGGAAGAAGCAGGAAACGAGGATCGAAATGAGTCTCTATGGTACCATGAGAACGGGCGTCTCAGGCATGAACGCCCAGGCCAACCGCCTCAGCACGGTGGCTGAGAACATCGCAAATTCCAGCACGGTCGGCTACAAGCGTGCATCGACTGAATTCTCCTCGATGATCCTGCCGTCGAGCAGCGGCTCCTATAATTCCGGCGGCGTCCAGACCCAGGTGCGCTACAGCATTGCCGACCAGGGGGCGACGACCTATACGAGCTCGGCCAGCGACCTTGCGATAAGCGGCGGCGGCTTCTTCATCGTCGAGGGTGCCAATGGCCAGGAATACCTGACGCGCGCCGGAGCCTTCGTCCAGGACGACCAGGGCAATCTCGTCAATGCAGCCGGCTTCACGCTGATGGGCTACGAATACCAGGCCGGCGTCGACCCGACCGTCGTCGTCAACGGATTCGATGGTCTGACCAAGGTCAATCTGGCCTCGGAAGGCCTGACGGCGACCGGCTCGACCGCGGGCTTGATGGGTGCGAACCTGCCCTCAGGCGCCGCTAATGGCGACGTATTCACGACCTCGCTCATCGTTTACGACAGCCAGGGCAACACGCGCATCCTGGATTTCAATTACGAGAAGCTTGCCGATAACCAGTGGGAACTGGAGATCATCGACCGGACGTCGAGCACGTCTCTCGGCACCGCGACCCTGGATTTCGACGCCGACGGCGTGTTGACCACCTCGCCGGCGACCTTGACACTCAATGGTGGCGCGATCAGCCCGATCGCCGGGACTGGCGCCGTTCTCAACGATATCGACATCGACTTCTCCAAGACGACCCAGCTCGGAACCTCCTTCACGCCTGACGGTGGCAAGATCGACGGGAACGCGCCGAGCAAGATTTCAGGCTACCAGATCGATTCGGACGGTGTCGTCTATATCAAGTATGCCAACGGTGAACTCGAGCCGCGCTACCGAATCGCGCTTGCCAATGTCCAGAGCCCCGACAAGCTGGTGCCGCAGTCGGGCAACGTCTACTCGCAAGGCGTTGATTCCGGCGTCATCATTACCGGGTTTGCCGGCTCCGGCAGCTTCGGCACCATTCTTTCCGGCGCGCTCGAGAGCTCCAACGTCGATATCGCTGATGAGCTGACCTCGATGATCGAATCGCAGCGCAACTACACGGCCAATTCCAAGGTCTTCCAGACCGGCTCGGAGTTGCTCGAAGTCCTCGTGAATCTGAAGCGGTAATACCAAGAAGACGGTCCCAGCATGTCGTTGTCCTCCGCAATCGCGATCGCACAGTCAGCATTCAGCACCACGGCGCAGCAGACGGCCACGGTGTCGAAGAACGTGGCCAATGCGAGCAACGCGGATTACTCGCGCCGCATGGCCATGCTGGGAACCACCGCGGGCGGCGCTCAGATCGTCTCGATCTACCGCGCGCAGAACGAGGCGCTATTCAAGCAGAACCTCGCCAGCATTTCGCAGTCATCCGCACAGAGCAGCCTGCTCGCCGATCTGGAAATCCTGAAATCCGCTCTCGGCGGCAACGACTACGAGACGGCGCCCTCGACCTATCTCTCTGCCTTCCGCAACAGTCTGCAGACCTTCGCCTCGACGCCGGGCAATTCGACCCTGGCCGCAACCGTGGTGGCAGATGCAACCGATCTCGCCAACTCGATCAGCAATACGTCTGCGGCCGTTCAGGACTTGCGTCTCGGCGCTGACAAGCAAATCGCCGAGGCGGTCGACAACCTGAATGCGCTGCTGGCACGATTCGAGATCGCGAACAATGCAGTCAAGTCCGCGACGGCGGCCGGAACGGATACGACCGCCGCGCTCGACGACCGTGACAAGCTTTTGAAACAGATATCGGAACTGGTTGGCATCTCGACGGTCACCAGAGCCAACAACGACACCGTCATCTACACAACCGGCGGCACCGTTCTCTTCGAAACCCTGGCGCGGCAAGTCAGCTTCACGCCGACCTCGGCCTACGGCGCCACCACCACCGGCAACGCCATCCTTGTCGACGGCGTGCCGATTTCGGCCGGCTCGGGTGCGGATACGACGGCGCAGGGCAAGCTTGCGAGCCTGCTGCAACTGCGCGACGACATCGCGCCGACCTTCCAGTCGCAGCTCGACGAGATGGCGCGCGGCCTGGTCGAACTCTTCCAGGAAGGCGGTTCTCCCGGGCTCTTCACCTGGGCGGATGGCAACGTTCCTGCCGCCGGCGCGATCGAAGCAGGCATGGCCAGTTCCCTGATCGTCAATCCGCTTGCGAAGTCGAATCCATTCTTGCTGCGCGACGGCGGTTTCAACGGCGTCGTCTCAAACGCGGATGGTGCGTCGGGCTATACCGACCTGCTCGACGGCTACATCGCTGCCATGGACACCGACATGACGTTCGATGCGGCGACGGGGCTCGACGGCACGAGCTCGATCATGGAGTTCGCAGCGGCATCGATCGGCTGGTTCGAGCAGATCCGCAGTGCTGCCTCCGCAGCCGCCGAGAACAAGACGGCGCTTCTGGCGCGCACCGAAGAGGCGCTCGGCAATGTGACCGGCGTCAGCATCGACGAGGAAATGTCGCTGCTCCTCGATCTGGAGCAATCCTACAAGGCATCGGCCAAGTTGATCAGTACCGTGGACGCCATGATGGCGGCCCTTCTGGAAGCCGTGAGGTAATCATGAAGACATCCTTCGTTTCAAACCTGGCAGTGCAAAATGCCATGCGCCTGACCATTCAGCAGGGTCAGACGGAACTGCTGAAGCTCGAAACGGAGATATCGACGGGCCGGCTTGCGGATGTCGGCGTCGCGCTCGGCTCCTCCACCGAACGCTCGGTCAGCCTGAGGCGGGAGCTGACGCGCCTCGAAACCCTGACCGACACGAACGCGATCGTCACCCAGAGGCTCGCTGCGTCGCAGGAATCGCTCTCGCTGATGGCGCAAGCCGCCGAGCAACTGCGCAACACGCTCGTCACCTTCAAGGGCAACGACTCGGTGGACCAGCTATCGGTCCAGAACAGCGAAATCGTGAGCGCGATGTCGATGTTCACGGCGGCCGCGAACACGTCCTTCAATGGCGAATTTCTCTTTGCGGGCATCAATACCGACGTGATGCCTTTCGAAGACTACAATGCTACCGCCTCGTCCGCAAAGGCGACCTTCGACGCCGAACTTGCCGCCTACATGACGGCGAACGGCATCGGTTCCATGAGCGACTTCACCCGGGCGCAAATGGAAGACTTCATCACCAACACGCTGGCCCCGCTGTACGACGACGACGCCCAATGGGCTGCCGACTGGTCTCAATCCTCGAGCCAGAACATGACCAGCCGCATCAGCGCGGGTGAGGTGATTCAAAGCTCGACGAACGCGACGACGGACGGCTTCCGGAAGTTCGCTCTTGCCAGCGTGATCGCGTCGGAACTCATGGACGCGGATATCAGCTCCGAGGTGCGCACCTATATCGGCGAAGCGGCGATCGGCTATGTCGCTGAGGCGATCACCGACATCACCGCCGAGCGCAGCATGCTCGGCATCTCTGAAGCGCGCGTAGAAAAGGCCAATACCTCGCTTGAGGTTCAGATCAACCTGATCAACACGCACATCACCGACCTCGAGGGTATCGACGCCTACGCGGCCTCGACCCGGATGAACACTTTGCTAACGCAGATGGAGACATCCTACACGCTGACAGCGCGGATCCAGCAGTTGAATTTGATAAATTTCCTCTGATGACGAGAGGATAAGGACAAGCATGAAGGATGTCTGAATGTATCAGTTTGCATACGCCGAGATCATGGAGGAAGGCGTAGCCGTTTCCAAGGATCGAGAGAAACAGGTCCTGAACCGCTCGATCGCGCTTTTGGAGGCGGCAAAGCAGCAGAAGGGATATGCGAGGGAGGCAATCGAGGCGATCTATTTCACACGGCGCCTTTGGATACGTTTCATCGAAGACCTGCGCACCCCCGACAACCAGCTGGACGCCGAATTGCGCGCCAATCTGATTTCCATCGGGATCTGGATTCTGAACGAAATGGAGAAGATCCGCAGGCGCGAATCCTCCAATTTCCAAGGTATTATCGACATCACCACCATCATCAGGGATGGACTGAAATGAAAAGCACACTGCGTATCTCGCTGAAGTCGGGCGAACGAATCTTTGTGAACGGCGCGGTGCTTCGCGTTGACCGCAAGGTTGCGGTCGAATTCCTGAACGACGTCACCTTCCTCTTGGAAAATCATGTCCTGCAGCCGGAAGATGCGACGACGCCGCTTAGGCAGCTTTATTTCATCGGCCAGATGATCCTGATCAATCCCGAAGGGGCAGAACAGTCGACAGCCATGTTCCGCAAGTCGGTCGTGATGCTTCTGACCTGCTTCAAGAACGAGGAAGTGCTGGCGGAACTGAAGCGCATCGACGGCCTTGTCACGCAGGGCCGCGCCTTCGAGGCACTGAAGGCGATCCGCGCCCTCTATCCGATAGAGGACCGTATCCTCAACCAGCAGGAGATGGCGCCTCAGATCGTCGAGAATATCCGCAGGGAGATTGCCCCATGGCGGTAAGCGGCGTCACGTCGAGCACTTCGACGACCAACACGCCGAGCTCAACTTCGACGAGCAATGCGGATGCGACCGATGCGACCCTGAATTACCAGAGCTTCCTCAAGCTTCTGGTTGCGCAGATGAAGAACCAGGATCCGACCGACCCGATGGATGCGAGCGAGCAGATTGCTCAGCTTGCGACCTTCTCCCAGGTCGAACAGACGATCAAGACGAACAAGAACCTCGAGAGCCTGCTGGCAAGCGAATCCCTGACGCAGGCCTCGACCTATATCGGCAAGACGATCACCAGCAGCGACGGTCAGACGAGCGGCATCGTCGCCCAGGTCGAAGTGACGTCCGATGGTGTCACGGCGATCACGACGACCGGCAAGGAGATCGCCATCCAGACCGGCATTACGGTTTCGAGCACATCGTCGGATTGATATATAAGGCGGCGGGGCGTCGACCGCTGTTGGAACAGGGGTGCGCCGCTTGACGCGAATCGACGGTGCTGTGATCCTCTTCCAATCAGCACTCCACGCCGCCTGATCGGAAGCGCAAGTCGCGGCATCTCGAAACGGCTCCTGACAGGACCATCCGAATGAACGAAGCAGACGCCCTCGACATCGTGCAGGCCGCAATCTGGACCGTGATCGTCGCCTCGGGCCCCGCGGTTCTGGCCGCCATGGTGGTCGGCGTCGTCATCGCCTTCATCCAAGCCCTGACCCAGGTTCAGGAAATGACGCTGACCTTCGTCCCGAAAATCCTGGCGGTGATGGCGACTGCGGCGCTCTCGGCGCCCTTCGTCGGCGCGCAGATCTCCATCTTCACCGACCTCATCTTCTCGCGGATCCAATCCGGGTTCTGATCGGTCGGGGAATTCCTTCCCGATACCACCCTCGCGCAAGCTTGGGCCTTTAGGTCTTCCGTCATAGTTTGGGGCAGCTTGCGTGATGGCTGCCCGCCTCTCATGAAGAGACGGAAGAGACATGGCACAACAGGCGACGCTGACCATCCCGAAACTCGCCCCGAAGAGCCGGGATATCGGCTTCGCCCTCGGGATCGTCATGATCCTGTCAATTCTGTTCCTGCCCATCCCGCCGTTCTTGATCGATCTGGGTCTCGCCTTCTCCATTGCCTTCTCGGTGCTGATCCTGATGGTTGCGCTGTGGATCCAGCGGCCGCTCGAATTCTCCTCCTTCCCGACAATCCTTCTGATCTCGACCATGACGCGCCTGTCGCTGAACATCGCGACCACGCGCGTCATTCTTTCGCACGGGCATGAAGGCCATGGTGCCGCCGGCGGCGTCATCTCCGGCTTCGCCAGCCTCGTCATGTCCGGCGATTTCGTGATCGGCCTGATCGTCTTCCTCATCCTGGTCACCGTCAATTTCATCGTCATCACCAAGGGCGCCACGCGTATCGCGGAAGTAGGCGCGCGCTTCACGCTCGACGCGATCCCCGGCAAGCAGATGTCGATCGACGCCGACCTTTCCGCCGGCCTCATCGACGAGAAGGCGGCGCAGCACCGCCGGCGGGAACTGGAAGAGGAAAGCTCCTTTTACGGTGCGATGGACGGTGCCTCGAAATTCGTGCGCGGCGATGCGATCGCCGGCCTGATCATAACGGCGATCAACATCTTCGGCGGCATCGTCATCGGCTATCTTCGCCACGACATGCCGATCAGCCAGGCGGCCGATGTTTTCGTCAAGCTTTCCGTCGGCGACGGTCTCGTCTCGCAGATCCCGGCGCTGATCGTTTCGCTTGCCGCGGGCCTGCTCGTGTCGCGCGGCGGTACGGCGGGTTCGACGGATCAGGCGGTCGTCGGCCAGCTCAGCGGCTATCCGCGCGCGCTGACGGTCGCAGCAGGCCTCGTCATTCTGCTTTCGGTCATGCCGGGGCTGCCGTTCCTGCCCTTTGCCGTGCTCGGCGGCGGCATGGCCTTCCTCGGCTGGTTCATCCCCAGGCAGATCGAGGCGCTCAATGCCGAAAAGCGCGCACAGGAAGCCGCGAAGGTCCAGGAGAGCAAGGAGGCGGACAAGGAATCCGTCAAGTCTGTACTGAAGACGGCGGAAGTCGAGCTGCTGCTCGGCAAGCAGGTCTCGACGAGATTGCTCGGCGCGCATCAGGAACTTGCCTTCCGGGTCGGCAAGATGCGCCGAAAATTCGCCCTTCAATACGGGCTCGTCGTTCCGGAGATCAAGGTCTCCGACGACATCACCATACCGGACAAGGCCTATCACATCCGCATTCACGGCACGACCATCGCGTCGAACACGGTGCGGGTCGGCGAAGTGCTGGTGGTGACCGGCGCCGGCCGCCGTCCGAGCGTGCCGGGGGACGAGATCCGCGAACCTGCCTTCGGCATGCCGGCCCTCTCTATCCTCGAGACCTTTACGGAGGACCTGAAGCGCGAGGGTTTCCACCCGATCGACAATGTTTCGGTGGTACTCACGCATTTGAGCGAGGTGATCCGCAACAACCTGCCGCAACTGTTATCCTACAAGGACGTCAAGGTGCTGATCGAGCGGCTCGATCCCGAATACCGCAAGCTCGCGGACGAGATATGCACTTCGCACATGTCCTATTCCGGCCTGCAGGCGGTGTTGAAATTGCTGCTCGCCGAGCGGGTGTCGATCCGAAATCTCCACCTGATCCTGGAAGCCGTGGCGGAACTGGCCCCGCATGTCCGCAAGACCGAGCAGATCGTCGAGCATGTGCGCGTGCGCATGTCGCAGCAGCTCTGCGGCGATCTTGCCGACAACGGCGTGCTGCGCGTCCTGAGGCTCGGCAACAAATGGGACATGGTGTTTCATCAGGCGTTGAAACGCGACGCCAAGGGCGAGATCGTTGAGTTCGACATCGACCCGCGGCATCTCGAGGAGTTCAGCGAACAGGCGACGAAAGTTATTCGTGAACATCTCGATCGCGGTATGCCCTTCGTACTGGTAAGCTCGCCCGAATCCCGTTCTTATGTGCGCATGATCATCGAACGACTCTTCGCCACATTGCCGGTCCTCTCCCATGTCGAACTGGCCAAGGGGCTTGAGATCAAGATCATCGGCTCGATTTCATGATAACCGATCCCGAGGGCACGGTTCTGGCGCTGTTTGCCGCCTTTTGCCGCATCGGCGGCTGCGTCATGATCATGCCGGGTTTTTCCACCGCCCGCGTTCCCCTTCAGGTCCGGCTGTTCATCGCCGTCGCACTGTCAATGGCCATCCTGCCGATCATGTGGACGGATATCTATCCGCAGGTGGCGGGGAAGGGGCACGCCTATCTCTATCTCGTCGCAAGCGAGACCCTCGTCGGAGCAATCATCGGGCTCGTCGCACGCTATTACGTTCTCGGGCTGCAATTTGCGGGAACCGCGCTGACGATGCTGATCGGCTTCAGCCCGCCGCCGTCGAACGACGTTCTGGAGGATACGGCGGAGAATCAGCTGACCAGCATGATCAGCTTTGCCGGGCTCATGCTTCTCTTCATGCTGGATTTCCACCACGTGCTCTTCGAGGCGATCGCGCAGTCCTATCGGGCAATGCCGATCGGCGGGGGGTTCGATCCGCAGGGCATGCTGATCACGCTTGCGAATTCGCTGGAGCAGACCTTCCTCATCATGCTGCGCCTCGCAAGCCCGTTTGTGATCTATGGCCTGCTTTTCAACGTCGCCATCGGCATGGTGAACAAGCTGGCGCCGCAGATCCCGATTTATTTCATCTCGCAGCCCTATCTCATCATGGGTGGTCTGTTCCTGCTTTACCTCGGTATCGCTGCCATGCTGCACCTTTTCGCAGACGGATTCTCGCTGGTGATGCAGGGCGGCTGAATGGATTGAGATTGCTGGTTCCCGCATCCCGCTCCTGCACGAGGACTGAAGTCTGGCGATGAAGACGCGATCGGAAAAACTGAAACGACTCGTCGCGGTACAGCGGCATCTGGAACGCATAGCCGAGACCGAACTTGCCGAGACCGCTCTCCAGCGCCAGGAACTCGCCGGCACGATCGACGTGGTCGTCGATGCCATGGGCTCGGGCCATCCCATGCACCGTATGTTGTCCGGCCACTACGCCTCGCATCTCGGACGGCTGGTCCAGAAGGAACAGATGCTGCTCGGCATCCAGCAAGTGCACGAGGCGCGTATGCTCAAGGAACGCGCCAAGGGCGACCGGCTCGAAGAGAGCATGAAGGATGCGCGCCTGGCGGAGGAGCGCGAGGCGGCGGACAATCAAATCTTCGACCTGATCGACCAGCACGTTGCGGTTCAGGCACCAGTTTCCGGTAAGGTTGAGCGGCGATAGTGGGTCAGCCGGACCACCTGCCGAAAGCGGGTTGCCGGTTCGAAACGGGATCGGGTTGCCGAATGACGCTCGCGGCAGCCGTCTTCGAGAGGATTCTGACATGGCAATTTCCCCGCCCAGCGACCTGGTGATGGACGTCGTCCGCGCAGCCGATCCGGCGGAGGTCCAGGAGGCGCAGGCGCGGCTGAAGGCCAATCGCGCCGCCTTCCAGGCGACCAGCCTCGCGGAAAGCGGCAATGGTTTTGCCGCTGCCGTTTCCGTGCTGAACGGCTCGGAGGGCTCGAGCGGCCTCGGCGACATCGCCAACCGGGGCGAAGCGAAAAAGGTTCCTGAGACCTATCGCAAATTCGAGGCGATGGTGTTGCAGAATTTCGTGAAATCGATGCTGCCGAACGACAGCGAGAGTGTCTTCGGCAAGGGCACCTCCGGTGACATCTGGAAGAGCATGATGGCGGAGCAGATTGGCGACGTTCTCTCCAAAGGCGGCGGGATCGGCATCGCTAAGGGACTGGCCGGAAATGATACTGTAGAACGCGTGAATGCGGCGCTCGACGGCAACAGTCGAAACCTCGCCGCCGGCATGGTTCAGGAATACGAGCGCAAGGCGCTCTCGGCTTATCTGACGAGCGACGAAAAAGAGAAGAACGCCTGATGCCTGCCGCCGGGATCCGAAGCGGTTCCGGACATCGGCAGTCATCAAATCAAACACGTAAGGCGCATCGCACGGAATTTGGGTGCGACGCGGCCTGGAGCGGCTCGAGGACCTCGGGTCCACCCGCCGATATCGCTTGGGAGCTGAAATATGGAAGCTGTGGCATCCAATGACCTGCGCATTCAAAACGTCCTCGGTCGCCTGGAGATGATCATCGACAACGAGAACAGCCGGATCGGCATCGATCCGAACTTCGACATGAAGACGTCGAACGCCCATAAGAGCCGCTGCCTGTATGAATTGACGATGCTGCATCGTGACGCTGCGCCCAGCGAGATCTCGCCGGCTTTCGCCTCGCAGACGCGCCACCTGCGGCAGAAGCTGCACCTCAACGCGCAAAAGGTTGAAGCGCATCTGGAGGCCGTTCGCTCCGTCGTCGATCTTCTCAAGACCGCCGCCCAGGATGCCGATGCGGACGGCATCTATACCGAAGCGCAATTCCGTTACAGCGACTTCTGATGCTTAAGCTCCTTTTCACCGGGGTTTGGGTCTGCGCCGTTACGCTCGGATCGGTCTATTTTTCGATGCAATATGCGTCGGCGCCGGTTCTCTCCGATGCGGAGGCCGAGCGGCGGGCTTCGGAGGAGTACGTGCCGGGTGAAATCGTCACCGTCCCGGTGATCAAGGACGGGGCCGTCCAGGGCTATTTCCTGGCCAAACTGTCGTTCTCTGCCAAGCGGGAAGGGATAGCGAAGCTGCACGCGCCGCTCCGCCAACTCGTTACCGACGAACTTTACGATCTGCTCGTCGGGTCGAAGTTCATCGACGTCGCCGACACCGGCTCGTTCGACTTGCCGCACTTCAAGCTCCAGGTGAAGGACGGCCTGAATGGCAAGCTTGGCAGAGAAGTGATTACCGAAGTGCTGGTCGAGCAACTCGAATATCTGAGCAAGCTGGATGTGGAGCGCGCCTCGAGCGGACAGGCCATCGCTTACGACAAGCCGGCACCCGTTGTCGACAGGAACGGCAATGTTGCCGCCGACAAGCTTCCCGAAGCGGCGGTCAAGGCAAGCGGCAGCGTCCACTGAACGAACAGCGGCCGCCGTCTCATATATCAGCCCGACGGTTCGGGCTTGTGGTCTTCTTGCCTGACCAGGCCGAACTCGGCCGTGACGCGCCCTCGCGCCACGTGGAAATAGTGGAGGGCGGCGAAGGCAAGCCCGGTTTCCGCCCAAAGCTTCACGCCGCGCGGCAGCGACGTGGTCATGAGCGCCAGGGATGCGCCGAGCCTCTTCAACCGGCCGGTCAGAGTCGGATCGCGGCGATGCGCGAGATAGGCCGAAACCCTGCCGCGGCGAAGGCTCCTGCCGCGAACCCATGCGGCGATCGCGCGATTCCCGGGCACCGTTTGCGTCACCCAGGCATCCGCGGCCCAGGCAAAAGAGAACCCTGAAGCCTTACACCGCTGGAACAGATCCAACGCGCAGCCGCCGACGACGTCCACGGCGGGATCGAGAAACGGCTGCGGCATCGCCTCAAGCACCGCCCGCGCCACGAGAATGTTGCTGGCGGAATAAAGCATCGGCACCGGTCCGGTGACGTCGTAGGGGGGCGCGAACACGGGGTGCCGCTTCCATCGCTGATCCTGCGGATGTTCGAACACCGGCAGTTGTGGGCCGCCGACGATATCCGCCCCGTAGGCTTCCTGCACAGCCATGAGGCCGTCCAGCCATTCGGGCGCCGCGACCTCGTCATCGCCGATAACGGCGATCGCATGCAGATTGGGATAAAGTTCGAGGGCCGTCGACAACGCAGCATTCAAGGCGTGGCATCGTCCATGCCTGCGACAGATGATCACCGCGGAATCGGACGGACGGCTGAGAAAGAAGGCTTTGGCTGCGTCTGCGCCCGCCGGTCGTTCCCCGCCCTCTTCGACGACCAGCGTCGCCAAAGGGACGTCGGGGCGCTGCGAAACGATCGTCTTCAGCGTTTTGACGAGGTGTTCGGGATTGCGGAACGTCGGGACCACCACGACGAGATCGACATCGGCCCTGTCTTCGAGCTCGCTTTGGAAATGGATAGAAATATCCTGCCCGTTCGGCGCCATTGAAAAACCCGTACGCAAACCTCAGGGGAAATATTAAAGCAGCCTTCCTAAACGCATGCTGAATAAAACAATTCTACCACCGAAGCGGTTTGCGCGTAATGCCAAGTGAGCCGTCGGCCGAGCGTTCGGCGACCACGCCACTGCTTGCTCTTCGAAGTGCTGCAGTGATCCTTCCACTTCTCGCACGCGGTTCCACTGCTCTCTTTCACGGATGCAAGGAAATGCGGGCGTCGCCGCGCGAGCAGACCGTCGTTCCCGTCTAGGCCCTTGCATTTATCCATTTGGGACAGCATAGGGCGCAGGCAGGCAATTGCGCCCCGGTGCGCTGACTAGAGTGTGCCGGCAATAGGGACTAACCGGGAGATATGCCGTGACGACTGTGATTGATGGCAAGGCCGTTGCCGCTTCGGTCATCGAAACCGTGAAATCCGCCACCAAGGCTCTCGAGGCCGAGACAGGTGTTCGGGCAGGGCTCGCGGTCGTCATCGTCGGAGACGATCCGGCAAGCCACGCCTATGTGTCTGCAAAGAGCAAGATGGCCAAGGAATGCGGCTTCCTATCGGTCCAGCATACCTTGCCGACGGAGACAACGCAGGAGGAACTCGCAGCGCTGGTCGCCGAACTCAACTCTGATCCGTCGATTCATGGCATTCTTGTACAGTTGCCGCTGCCGAAGCACCTGCATTCGGAGTCGATCATCCAGTCGATCCTTCCGGAAAAGGACGTCGACGGCCTGCATGTCGTCAATGCCGGTAAGGTCGCCACCGGCGATCTCGAAGGAGGGCTTGTCTCCTGTACGCCGGCCGGCGCCATGGTCTTCGTGCGCCGCACCCACGGAGAGGACCTCTCCGGCCTCAACGCAGTCGTCATCGGGCGCTCTAACCTGTTCGGGAAACCGATGTCGGCGCTGCTTCTCGCCGCCAATGCCACGGTCACGACCGCGCACTCGCGCACCGGGGACCTGCCGGCCGTCTGCCGCAATGCCGATATCCTGGTGGCGGCGGTCGGTCGCCCTGAAATGGTCAAGGCTAACTGGGTAAAGCCCGGCGCAATGGTCATCGATGTCGGCATCAACCGCGTGCCCGCACCGGAGCGCGGCGAGGGCAAGACGAAGCTCGTCGGCGACGTGGCCTTCGACGAGTGTGCCGAGGTCGCAAGCGTGATCACGCCGGTGCCGGGTGGCGTCGGACCGATGACGATCGCCATGCTGATGGCGAATACGATCATCGCTGCGTATCGCAAGGCCGGCCGCAAACCGCCGAAATTCTGAGCGTCACCCGCCGCGAAAGCAAGCCTGCAGCCGCGCATCCGTGTCGGACGCGCGGCGCTGCAGCACTTTGATGTGCAGGTCCTATATCGACTCGATTTCGGGAGGCGTGCAATCGAAGGGGGCGGTTGTCGTGAGGGCTATCGCCCCGGCGCCGAACCCGTCGAGGCGCGTACGACCAGCTCGGCGCGCCAGAGTTCCTGCTGCGGATAATCGCCGCGATTAAGTATACCGGCGATCAGGCGCGTGGCAATGCGTGCGCCGGCGGCCCTGAGCGAAGAGCGCGTCGTCGTCAGCGGCACGCTGAAATTCTCCGGCTTCAACATCGGCAGCACGTCGTCATGGGCAATGACCGAAATGTCGCGGCCGATGACGAGGCCCGCCTGATTGATCGCCCTCACGGCACCGAGGGCCAGAACGGTACTGGAGCAGAGGACGGCCGTCGGAGGGTCCGGCCGCTGCAGGAAGGATTGCATGCTCCTGTAGCCGTACTCGTCCGTCATGACCGAATGGTGGACGAGCGCCTCGTCATGATGGAGGCCCCATTCTTCGAGCGCCAGCATCAGCCCCTTTTTACGACGGAGGGAAAAGGCGAGATACTCCGGGCCGTTGATCAATGCGATCCGATGATGGCCGAGCTGGAGCAGGAGCTTGGCCGCGTCGTAGAACGCGCGCGTATTGTCGACATCGAGAAAGGGATAGTCGCGTGGTCCGCCCATCGAACGGCCGTGCACGACGAAGGGGATGGAGAGCGATTTCAGTATCGGAATGCGCGGATCGTTCCGGCGCATATAGGCGAGGAAAACCGCGTCGACATTGCCGCTCGCGGCAAGCCGCCGAAACGTTGCTTCCTCGTCGTCGGGGGCGCTCGGGTTGAGCACGAAATGGAAATCGTGCTTCAGTGCCTCCTCGGCGAGGCCCGCCAGGAACTCCCCGAAATGAATGTCGGAATCAATGCCGGATGCAATCGGCATCACGAGGCCGATCGAATAGGCTTTTCCCGTGGCGAGCCGCTGGGCCGCCCGGTTCGGACGATAGCCGGTGGTGCGCACTGCGTCGAGCACCCGCCGGCGCGTTTCCGCATTGACTTCCGGATAGCCGTTGAGCGCCCGGCTGACCGTCGTCTGGGACAGGCCGAGTAGCTCCGCCAGCTGTTTCAGATTGACCGCCATGGTCGGAATCCTCCAAAGCGCTTTGGATACGTGTGTCATTTTTGTCGTATTCACCAGCGCTTTTTCTATATGTGTACCATTCGGACCATGGCGGAAGAAAGCAGAAAATCCTTGTTTTGCATTGCAAAATTCGCGTCGCAACGCAAAACACGCTTCGTGGAGGAAATCTCTTGACTCTTTGCCGGTTGCAATGGAGTGTTGGCGAACTCAAAGCGCTTTGAATTTGGCGCGTTGACGATCCGGCCGGCGGCGAACCGTCGGGCTTTTTTCGGGAGGACTTGAACGTGAAGACATCATTGCTGATGGGAGTGGCGGCGCTCGCGCTGCTTGCGGGTGGTGCCAGTGCTGCCGACCTGAAGTTTCAGCCGGGGGAGGATTCGAAATTCAACTGGGCGAGCTTTGAGGAATTCAAGAGCGCGCATGACCTGAAGGGTCAGACGCTGACGATCTTTGGTCCCTGGCGCGGAGAGGACGAGGCGCTGTTCAAGAGCGTCTACGCCTATTTCGCCGAAGCCACCGGCGTTGAGGTCAAGTATTCGTCCTCCGAGAACTACGAACAGCAGATCGTCATCGACACCCAAGCCGGCAGCCCGCCGGATGTGGCAATCCTTCCGCAGCCGGGCCTGATTGCCGACCTTGCCTCCAAGGGCTACCTGACGCCGCTTGGCGACGAGACCAAGCAATGGCTGCTCGACAACTATTCCGCCGGCCAGTCCTGGGTTGATCTCGCGACCTATAACGGCAAGGACGGCGCGCCGGCCCTTTTCGGCTTTCCCTATAAGATCGACGTCAAGTCTCTCGTCTGGTACGTGCCGGAGAACTTCGAGGATGCCGGCTATGAAGTGCCGAAGACGATGGAGGAACTCAAGGCGCTGACCGAGAAGATCGCCGCTGATGGCGAGAAGCCCTGGTGCATCGGGCTCGGATCCGGGGGCGCGACGGGATGGCCGGCTACCGACTGGGTCGAGGACCTGATGCTGCGCACGCAGCCTCCGGAAGTCTACGACAAGTGGGTCACCAACGAAATTCCCTTTACCGATCCGGCCGTCGTCGGCGCGCTCGAAGAGTTCGGTTGGTTCGCACGCAACGACGCGTTCGTCGACGGCGGCGCCGCAGCCGTCGCGTCGACGGATTTCCGCGACAGCCCGAAAGGACTCTTTGCGTCGCCTCCGAAGTGCTACCTGCACCACCAGGCCTCGTTCATTCCGTCCTTTTTCCCGGAGGGCACGGTGGTGGGCGAGGATGCCGACTTCTTCTACATGCCTCCCTATGAGAGCAAGAAGGAACTCGGCAATCCGGTGCTCGGCGCCGGCACGCTGGCAATGATCACCAAGGACACGCCGGCCGCACGCGCTTTCATCGACTTCCTCAAGACCCCGATCGCGCACGAAGTGTGGATGGCGCAGACGAGCTTCCTGACGCCCTACAAGGGCGTCAATGTCGACGTCTATGGCAATCCGCCGCTCAAGAAGCAGGGCGAAATCCTGCTGAGCGCCACCACCTTCCGTTTCGACGGTTCCGACCTGATGCCAGGCAAGATCGGAGCAGGCGCCTTCTGGACCGGCATGGTCGACTTCGTCGGCGGCAAGTCCGCGGACGATGTTGCAGCCGACGTGCAGAAGGCCTGGGACGCCATTAAATAGTGTCGAAGCAAGCGGCGGACGACGGAGCGCGTCGTCCGCCATCCGGCCAACTCGGATTGTCCGTGGGGCGGGCAGTCGGAAACTACGGCGCCGCGCGTCATATCCGACGCACAACGGCCGCCGTAGCACCTTGAATTACCGCATGTCTTTGTCCTTAAATCGAGGGCGACCTGAGGAGACGTGCAAATTGAACGGTAGGGCCGCCAAGGTGATGTGCCGGGCGCCGGTTCCGCTCGCATGTGAGGGGAGGGATGTGTCATGCAGCTGATTGCTGCAATCGTCACGATGATAGCGGGCGTTCTGGCCTGTGCCGCCTATTTCTGGTCCACCAACTTCGTTCTCGACTGGATTTTTCCGTCAAAGGGCCTGTCGGGGGCTGCCGCGTCGCGCAATCTGCGCATCACCAATGCCATCCGGCCCTGGCTGTTCCTGGCGCCGGCCCTTTTCGCGCTGACGATCTATCTGATCTACCCGGTCGTTCAGTCCGTCTATCTGAGCTTTCACGGTCGCGCCGGACAGAATTTCGTCGGGCTGCGCAACTACGTCTGGATGCTCAATGACGGCGAGTTCCGCCAGTCGATCTTCAACAATTTCCTCTGGCTGCTCGTCGTGCCGGCGCTGTCGACCTTCTTTGGCCTCATCATCGCGGCCCTTACGGACCGCATCTGGTGGGGCAATATCGCCAAGACGCTGATCTTCATGCCGATGGCGATCTCCTTCGTGGGGGCCGCCGTCATCTGGAAGTTCATCTATGACTACCGGTCCGCGGGCTCCGAGCAGATCGGCCTCCTGAACGCCATCGTCGTTGCCCTCGGAGGCGAGCCGCAGGCCTGGATCACGCTGCCGTTCTGGAACAATTTCTTCCTGATGGTCATCCTCATCTGGATCCAGACCGGCTTTGCCATGGTCATCCTGTCGGCGGCACTGCGCGGTATTCCGGAGGAGACGATCGAGGCCGCGGTGATCGATGGTGCCAATGGCTGGCAGATCTTCTTCAAGATCATGGTTCCCCAGATCTGGGGGACGATCGCCGTCGTCTGGACCACCATCACCATCCTCGTTCTCAAAGTCTTCGATATCGTGCTGGCGATGACGAACGGGCAATGGCAGAGCCAGGTGCTCGCCAACCTGATGTTCGACTGGATGTTCCGCGGCGGCGGCGATTTCGGCCGCGGCGCCTCGATCGCCGTCGTCATCATGATCCTCGTCATTCCGATCATGATCTGGAACATCCGCAATGCGGCCAAGGAAACGGGAGGACACTGACATGACCGCGTCAAAACGCTCCCCGCTCACCTGGGTCGTCCATCTTTCCGTGCTGCTGCTGGTACTTCTCTGGACACTCCCGACCGCCGGCCTTCTGATCTCGTCGCTGCGCGACAAGGACCAATTGGCCGTTTCAGGCTGGTGGACGGCGCTTTCCACGTCGTCGCGCAACGATGTCGCGCGCGCACCGTCGCCCGAAAGCCAGGTCGAACGGGACGGCACCTTCGTCATTGCCGGCAATCTGCTGCAAGGCCAGGGCGGCGAGATTTCCGCCTTCGGCTTCTCCAGCCGCGAACCCACCGCATTCAAGCCGGGAGAGACGGCGGAACTCAATGACGGCGAGAGGCTGACCGTCCAGGCGGACGGCAGCTTTGAAATCGTCTCCAGCACCCGTATGGAAGGGTCGCGCGGTCAGCGCATATTCTTCACCGCCTCCACGCCACCACGCTTCACGCTCGAAAACTACGGCGAAGTCCTGAGTGCGGCCGGAATCGGCAGGTCCTTCATCAATTCGCTGACGGTTGCGGTCCCCTCCACCGTCATTCCGATCCTGATCGCTGCCTTCGCGGCCTATGCGCTCGCCTGGATGACCTTTCCCGGTCGGGCGATCCTGATCGCCGTCGTCGTCGGACTTCTGGTCGTGCCGCTGCAGATGTCGCTCATTCCGCTTCTGAGGCTCTATAACGACGTCGGCGCCTTCCTCGGCCTCCCGGCCAAGACCTATATGGGCATATGGCTCGCCCATACCGGTTTCGGCCTGCCGCTTGCGATCTATCTCCTGCGCAACTACATGGCCGGCCTCCCGCGAGAGATCATGGAATCGGCGCGGGTCGATGGCGCCAGCGACTTCGACATCTTCGTCAAAATCATCCTGCCACTGTCGTTCCCGGCGCTTGCCTCCTTTGCGATTTTCCAGTTCCTCTGGACCTGGAACGATCTTCTCGTCGCCATCGTCTTCCTGGGTGCCGGCAATGACCAGCTCGTTCTGACAGGACGTCTCGTCAACCTCCTCGGGTCGCGCGGCGGCAACTGGGAAATTCTCACCGCTTCCGCCTTCATCACCATCGTCGTTCCGCTGATCGTGTTTTTCGCGCTGCAACGCTACCTCGTTCGTGGGTTGCTGGCGGGCTCGGTCAAGGGCGGCTGACTTCAAGGACAAGGACCCATAGAACGCATGAACATCAATGCAACGGCGAACTCCACCTTGCAGCCCGACAAGGACTGGTGGCGCGGCGCAGTGATCTATCAGATCTATCCGCGCTCGTTCCAGGACACAAATGGTGACGGCATCGGCGATCTCAGGGGTATCACCGCCCGGCTCCCGCATGTGGCGGCGCTTGGCGCCGACGCCATATGGATATCGCCCTTCTTCACCTCGCCGATGCGGGACTTCGGTTACGACGTCTCCAACTACACGGATGTCGATCCGCTCTTCGGCACGCTCCAGGATTTCGACGAGGTGATCGCCGAGGCGCACCGACTCGGCATCCGGGTGATGATCGACCTCGTCCTGTCGCATACGTCGGACGTGCACCCGTGGTTTATGGAGAGCCGCTCGAGCCGCACCAATGCCAAGGCTGACTGGTATGTCTGGGCGGATTCCAAGCCGGACGGAACGCCGCCCAACAACTGGCTGTCGATCTTCGGCGGCTCCGCCTGGGCCTGGGATCCGACGAGACAGCAATATTACCTGCACAATTTCCTGACCGCACAGCCTGATCTGAACCTGCACAATCCGGAGGTGCAGGAGGCGCTGCTCGCCGTCGAACGCTTCTGGCTCGAGCGTGGCGTCGACGGCTTCCGTCTCGACACGATCAACTTCTACTTTCATGACAAGGAGTTGCGCGATAATCCGGCACTGGCGCCGGCGCGCCGCAATGCCTCCACAGCGCCGGCGGTCAATCCGTACAACTATCAGGAACATATCTACGACAAGAACCGGCCGGAGAACCTGGAGTTCTTGAAGCGCTTCCGCGCGGTGATGGACGAGTTCCCGGCGATTGCCGCCGTCGGCGAGGTGGGCGACAGCCAGCGCGGTCTCGAGATCGCCGGCGAATACACATCCGGAGGCGACAAGGTGCATATGTGCTATGCCTTCGAGTTTCTGTCGCCGGATCCGCTGACGCCCGCGCGGATCGCCGAGGTGCTCGAGCAGTTCCACGAAGTGGCGCCGGAAGGGTGGGCCTGCTGGGCCTTCTCCAACCACGATGTCGTGCGTCATGTCAGCCGCTGGGGTACCAGCGTCAGAGACCACGTTGCTCATGCCAAGCTGCTTTCGAGCGTGCTCATGTCGCTGCGCGGCTCCGTCTGCATCTATCAGGGCGAGGAACTGGCTCTCTTCGAAGCGGATCTTGCCTATGAGGATCTGCGAGATCCCTACGGCATCCAGTTCTGGCCGGACTTCAAGGGGCGCGACGGCTGCCGGACGCCGATGGTCTGGGAGAGCCGCCTGGACGGGGGCTTCAGCGAAGGGAGGCCCTGGCTGCCGATTCCGGCAAACCACCTGTCGCATGCCGTCGCCATGCAGGAGGGGGATCCGGATTCGGTGCTTGAGCATTACCGCCGTTTCCTGCAGTTCAGGAAAGCGCATCCGGCCTTCGCCAAGGGCGAGATCGAAATTGTAGAGACGCGCGGGCCGCTCCTCGGCATTGTGAGGACCCATGGCGACGAGCGGCTCTTCTGCCTGTTCAACATGAGCGGAGAGGCCGTGGCCGGCCACAAGCCGGGCGGCACGTTGGAACTGCTCGAAGGTCACGGCTTCGTTTCAGATATAAAGGACAACAAGATCAATCTTCCGGCCTGGAGCGCGTTTTTCGCGCGCCTGGCCTAGAAATCCGAGGGGAGGGTGCGATGACGGGCCTGTTGTTAAAAGATATCCGCAAATCCTATGGAGCGGTCGATGTCATTCACGGCATCAATCTCGACATCAAGGAGGGCGAGTTTGTTGTTTTCGTTGGCCCTTCCGGCTGCGGAAAGTCGACATTGCTCAGAATGATCGCCGGCCTCGAGGAGATCACCGGCGGCGACATGTACATCGAAAACGAGCGCGTCAACGACGTGCCGCCCTCGAAACGTGGCATCGCCATGGTGTTCCAGTCCTATGCGCTCTATCCGCATATGACCGTCTACGACAACATGGCATTCGGCATGCGGATCGCCAAGGAATCGAAGGAGGAGATCGATCGGCGCGTCCGCAATGCTGCGGAAATCCTCCAACTCACCAACTATCTCGACCGGCTGCCGAAGGCACTCTCCGGCGGTCAGCGGCAGCGCGTCGCGATCGGTCGGGCGATCTGCCGCAACCCCAAGGTCTTCCTCTTCGACGAACCGCTCTCCAACCTCGACGCGGCGCTCCGCGTCGCGACCCGCATCGAAATCGCCAAGCTCCACGAACGCATGGCGGACACGACGATGATCTACGTCACCCACGACCAGGTGGAGGCGATGACGCTCGCGGATCGCATCGTGGTTCTTTCTCTGGGGCATATCGAGCAGGTGGGCGCTCCGCTCGAGCTCTACGAGCGGCCGGCGAACCTCTTCGTTGCCCGCTTCATCGGCTCACCGGCCATGAACGTCTTCCCCTCGACAATCAAGGCGGCAGGCGCCCAGACGACGGTGACGCTCGTGGGCGGGAAGTCCGTGACGCTCGACATCGCGACCGATGCGTCGGAGAACGGAAAGACGGCGAGCTTCGGCGTGCGCCCGGAGGACCTGCAGGTCACCGAGGGCGAGGATTTCCTGTTCGAGGGAACGGTTTCGATCGTCGAGGCGCTCGGCGAAGTGACGCTGCTCTACATCGAAGGGCTGGTCGAGAGCGAACCGATCATCGCCAAATTGCCGGGCATCCTGAAGGTCGGCCGCGGCGACAGGGTGCGCTTCACCGCCGACAAAGCCAAGCTGCATCTCTTCGACGCGAACGGGCGCAGCTACCGGGTCTAGCGCATCGCCCCGAAATATCGTGACGTAATTTCGGAAGCTTCGATGCGCAGATCCAAAGAGTTGCGGCGCCGCGGCAGGGCGGAGGAAATTGCCCTTCAGGCGAATGAGGGGCAATTCCGGGGAAGTTTTTCGCTTTTCCAGCTCTTTCCACAGCCCCATTAATGCAAACGCTCTATTAAATTTCATGGGGTAGCCTGGCCGAAAATGAAACACGAAAGGTGATTTCGATGCGCAGCGAGGCCCCTGTGGTGCACCAGCACTTCCTCAACAAGGAAGAGTCCTTCATGTATGATCGGGAAACGAACTTCCCGATGGAAGACACGCGCAACGAGGCCCGGATCGAATACACAGAGAAGGGGATGCAGCACCTGTCTTCGCGCCGTTGCGAGATCATCAAGCTGTCGAAGAGCAGCGCGGTGATCGGCATCCTCACGCAGTTCCAATTGCCCCAGAACTTCTATCTGGACATCCCGAGTGCCCGCATCCCGCTGATCGGCTGTCTCCTGAAGCGCGTCCATGCCAACAACATCATCGAAGCGCGGTTCCTGCGGCTGTTGAGCGACCGCGACCTCAATCGGATCTTCGTCTACAGCACCCATCCGAACCACCGCAACCGCACGCTCGACATCTACGGCTGACGGCTGCGGCCGGAGCAACATGCTCACATGCCACACGACGAAGGATGAGACCGCGTCGCGCCACGGAGGTCATCCAAGCTTACAGCGCCGCGCGTCTTATCAGGGCGCTGCGGTCGCTGTGAACGCCGAGCTCGTAACCCTTGTCACTGGAACAGTACGCTGGCGCCGTGGTCGGCCGTTCCGGCAATCTGGCGGAACGGAGCGAAAAGCTCGCGGCCCATGCCGTATTCGTTCTCGGACAGATCGATATGCGCCGGCACGCGCGTTTTTAGCGCGATGTCTTCGATCAGCACTTCAATCGTTCCCTTGACGGCGTCGATGCGGATGATGTCGCCCTCCTGAACGCGGGCGATGGGTCCGCCATCCTTTGCTTCCGGGGTGACATGGATCGCCGCCGGCACCTTGCCCGAGGCGCCAGACATGCGGCCGTCGGTGACGATCGCCACCTTCTGCCCGCGGTCCTGCAGGATGCCGAGCACCGTCGTCAGCTTGTGCAGTTCCGGCATGCCGTTCGCCTTCGGTCCCTGGAAGCGCACGACGGCGACGAAATCGCCCTCCAGCTTGCCTGCCTTGAAGGCTGCGTTCAGTTCCGCCTGATCGTTGAAGATCCTGGCCGGGGCCTCGATGATATGGCGCTCCGGCTTAACGGCCGAGATCTTGATGACGGCCTTGCCGAGATTGCCGGTCAGCATCTTGAGTCCGCCGGTATGCTGAAACGGCTGGTCGATGCTCGCGAGCACCCTGGGGTCGGCGCTTTCCCGGGGCGCCGGCTCGCGCCTGACGCTGCCGTTCTCGCCGAGCTTCACGTCGATTGCATAGGCCTGAAGCCCTTGGCCGTGGACGGTCCTGACATCGTCATGCAGCAGACCGTGCTTCAGCAACTGGCTGATCAGGAAGCCCATGCCGCCAGCGGCGTGGAAGTGGTTTACGTCCGCAAGGCCGTTCGGATAGACGCGGGCTAGCAGCGGCACGATATCGGAGAGCTCGGAGATGTCCTGCCAGGTGAGCACGATGCCGGCGGCGCGCGCCATGGCGACGAGATGCAGGGTATGGTTGGTCGAGCCTCCGGTCGCGTGCAGGCCGACGACGCCGTTGACGATCGACCGTTCGTCGATCATCTCGCCGGCCGGCGTGAATTCGTTGCCGAGCGCGGTGATCGCCAATGCGCGCTTCGCCGCCTCCTTGGTCAGCGCATCGCGCAGGGGCGTGCCGGGATTGATGAAGGAAGCGCCCGGCAGATGGAAGCCCATAATTTCCATCAGCATCTGGTTGGAATTGGCGGTGCCGTAGAAGGTACAGGTGCCGGGGCCGTGATAGGACTTCGACTCGGCTTCGAGCAATTCGTCGCGGCCGACCTTGCCCTCGGCAAAGAGCTGTCGGATGCGAGCCTTCTCGTCGTTCGGCAGGCCCGAAGTCATCGGTCCGGCCGGAATGAAGACAGCCGGCAGGTGACCGAAAGTCAGTGCCGCGATTACCAGGCCCGGCACGATCTTGTCGCAGACGCCGAGATAGACGGCCGCGTCGAACATGTTGTGCGACAGGCCGACGCCCGCGGCCATGGCGATGACGTCACGGGAGAAAAGCGACAGCTCCATGCCGGGCTGGCCCTGCGTGACACCGTCGCACATGGCCGGCACGCCGCCGGCAACTTGCGCTACGCCGCCGGCCTCGCGCGCGGCTTCACGGACCAGGGCCGGGTAGGTCTCGAAGGGCTGATGCGCCGAGAGCATGTCGTTGTAGGAAGTGATGATGCCGAGGTTCGGAACGCGGTCGCCGGCGAGCGCCTCCTTCTCAGCGGGGGAACAGACGGCGAAGCCATGCGCGAGGTTGCCGCAGCCGAGCACGCTGCGGTGCGGTCCGTTCGCGGCGGCGCTGCGAACGCGATCAAGATAGGGTTCGCGAGTGGCTTTGGAGCGTTCGATGACGCGGGCGGTAATGGCGGCAATGCTGGAATGGGCGGACATATCACATCCTGTTCCGGAGTCTCGGGACTCCTCTTCATCCTGTCATCGACTTTACAGCGGCAGATGCTCCTGGGACGCGCAAATGTCGCCGTAAACCCTGAAATGCCGGCCCCCTGATTCAGCAGGAATCAGGAGCCTTGCAAACTGGACGTCGCGAATCGGGGCTGCGACGCCCGCACCGAGCGCGTCAGGGCGCCCAGTAAACCTGCAGCGGCGAGGCCGCACGCCGGAGCACGGCGCGGATCGGCATCTCCGCCTCCTCGCCCGGCATTTCGGCCCGGGCAAGAACCTCTTTCTTGGCGTCACCTTCGATATGCAGCACCAAATATCCGGCGTCCTGTAGGCTGGAGAACGTAAGGGTCAGGCGGGTCTCGCCGGCGCCATCGGCCTCCATGGTAATCACGCCGCGCGGTGTCGCGGGATCGAGCGCCTCCTCAAGGCGCGTTCCTCCGGGAAAGAACGATGCGGTATGCCCGTCCGTTCCCATCCCGAGCACGACGACATCGAAGGGAGCATTGATATCCGCAGTGGCCGCGCTTGCCTTGGCGGCCGCCTCCTCGGCGCTTGACGAATTGTGGTAGAGCGGCACGAAGCGCGCTTCGACGGCCCAGTTCTTGAGCAGGTTGGCGGCGACCAGCCCATGATTGGAGCGGTCACTTTCCGGCGGAACGAAGCGCTCGTCGACAAGGGTGACACTCACTTTTGCCCAATCGAGTTTACGTTTCGACAGAGCCTGGAAGAATGCCTTGGGCGTAGAGCCGCCCGATACGGCGATGCTGGCGCCGCCGCGGCTATTGACGGCCGCCCCGAGCTTGGCGCCGACGGCATCCGCCAGCGCCTCTGCCAGCATTTCACCGTTGTCGTATCTGTGCAGGATAGCGCTCATCGACCGGTCCTAGATCGTATCATTCCAGGTGCGGCCGTCGCGCTCGATCAGCGCAATCGACTGGCTCGGTCCCCAGGTGCCCGCCGTGTAGCCCTGCACCTGTTGCCCCGTCGTTTCCCAGGCCTTCAGGATCGGGTCGATCCATTGCCATGCCGCCTCCACCTCGTCGCGGCGCACGAAGAGCGTCTGGTTGTTGCGGATGACGTCGAGCAGCAGCCGCTCATAGGCATCGGCGTTACGCACATCGAAGGCTTCGGCAAAGCTCATGTCGAGCGGCACGTTCCTGAGCCGCATGCCGCCGGGACCGGGATCCTTGATCATCAGCGATTGCTTTACGCCCTCGTTCGGCTGCAGACGGATCATCAACTGGTTGGCGGAGATGCGGCCAGCGCTTTGGTCGAAGATCGAGTGCGGAATCTGCTTGAAAGTAATGACGATCTCCGACATGCGGCCCGCCATGCGCTTGCCGGTGCGGATGTAGAAGGGTACGCCTGCCCAGCGCCAATTGCTGATCTCGGCCTTGATCGCGACGAATGTCTCTGTGTTGGAAATGCCGCCTTCCAACTCCTCGAGATAGCCCTTCACCGGGCCGCCGGCCGATGCGCCGGCACGATATTGGCCGCGTACGGTCACCTGCTCGACACTGGCGCCGGTGATCGGCTTCAGCGCGCGCAGCACCTTCAGTTTCTCGTCGCGCACCGCCTCAGCATCCATCGAAGTGGGGACTTCCATCGCCACGAAGCAGACGAGCTGGAGAATGTGATTCTGCACCATGTCGCGCAGCGCGCCGGCCTTGTCGTAGTAGCCGGCGCGATTTTCGAGGCCGACCGATTCCGAGACGGTGATCTGCACATGATCGATATGGGCCGAGTTCCACAAGGGCTCGTAGAGCGCATTGGCGAAACGCAGCGCCATCAGATTCTGCACCGTCTCCTTGCCGAGATAGTGATCGATGCGGAAGATCTGTTCCTCGCGGAAAACCTTGCCGATCGTGTCGTTCAGTTCGTTCGCCGAGGCGAGGTCGCGTCCGATCGGCTTCTCGACGACGATGCGGGTGTTCTTGGTGATCAGCTTGTGATCGCGGATTCGCTCGGAAATATCGCCGAAGATTGCGGGGCCGACGGCGAGATAGAAGGCGCGGATGCGGTCCCGGCCCTCATCGAGAATCTTCTTGAGGTCGTCCCAGCCCTGCTCCGACTTGGCATCGACCGAAACGTAGAAGATGCGGCCCGTGAACTTGGCCACTTCCACTTCATCGAACTCGCCCGGCTTCAGATGTTCCTTCAGCGCGTCGGTTGCGAATCTGCGATACTCGTCATGGGAAAGGGCCGCGCGCGAGGCGCCGATGATGCGGGTAGGCTCCGTCAGTTGGCCCTCCATCTGACGGTGGTAAAGTGCCGGCAGCAGCTTGCGCTCGGCAAGATCGCCGGTTCCCCCGAAGACGACATAATCAAACGGTTCGACGGGAATGATCTGGCTGCTCATGGGATAACTCGATCTCGTTGAGGTCAGGACAGGTATAATCTAATCGATTTAAAAGCGCTAGGGTGCAACGCAATAAAACTTCGCTGCACTGCATTTTCTGCCGCTCTTCTCCTGTGCCCGGATTACGGTCTACCGATCAATTCTTCAAAGCCGGTCACGCAGGGCGTACCAGCTGAGGGCCAGGAACAGGAGGGCTGACCGGAATCGGGTTCCGCCCGGAAAAGCCGGTATTTTCAAATCCTTGAGGAGATCGAGCGGGGTGTCTTTTCCGAGCGTCAAGTCCGCATAAAGCTTGCCGCAAAAGTTGGAGAGCATAACGCCGTGACCAGAATAGCCGCCGATCGTCACGACACCCGGCATGACCTCGCGGCAGAAGGGCTGTCGCGGCATGGTGATGCCGACAGTGCCGCCCCAGGCATGGGTGATCTCGATATCGGCGAGCGCCGGGTAGATCTCCCGAATCTGGCGTCGGATATGGCTCGAAATGTCGCGCGGATTGTCGGCCGTGTAGGCTTCCCGGCCGCCGAACAGCAGCCGTCCGTCCTTCGACTTGCGGAAATAACGCACGACGAAGCGCGAATCGTCGACGGATTCGCCGCCCGGAAGAATGCCGGGGCGCCCCGTAAGGACGGTCGTTGCGCCGATGAAGGAGCGGATCGGCATGATATGACTCGCCGTCACCGGCTCGAGATTGCCGATATGGGCGTTACAGGCGATCAGCGCCCGGTCCGCCGTGATGGTGCCCCGCTCCGTCTCGATCCGGACCGCGCCGCCTTTCCCATCGATCTTCAGAGCTTTCGTCTGCTCGAAGATATTGGCGCCGGCAAGGGCTGCCTGTTTCGCCAGTCCGACCAGGAGCTTCATCGGATGGATGTGGCCGGTACCGGCGTCGCGAATGCCGAAGCGGTAATGTGACGAGCCGAGGCGGCCCGCGGTTTCCTCGCGATCCATGAAAGAGAGATGCGGATAGCCGAAGCGTTCGGCCATTACCTCGACATGGCGGCGGTACTCCTTTTCGAGACTCTCCTTGTGGCTGACCGAGAGCTGGCCGGGTACGAACTCCATGTCGATCGCGTGTTCCCGTGCGAAATCCAGCAGGTATCGTTTGGCGTTTTCCGCCATGTCGAAGAGCAGCTGTGCCCGTTCGCGGCCGACGACCTCCTCGAGATCCTCCGCCCAGGCGCGCTGGCCAGTGCCGAACTGGCCGCCATTGCGACCCGAAGCGCCATCGCCGAAGCGACAGGCGTCGATCAAGGTGACGTCGACACCCTCTTTCGCAAGGTTGTAGGCCGCTTGCAGGCCGGTATAGCCGCCGCCGATGACCGCGACGTCGGCTTTGCGCGAGCCGGCCATCGGCGGATAGAAAGGCCGTTCGGGCACGCTTGCCTCATACCAGGAGATTCCGGGCGAGATCGGGCTTTGCCAACTCATGGGGAGGCCTTCCGGGTCAGACGTTCAGGAGCAGGAATTCACGTTCCCAAGGGCTGATGACCTGCATGAAGGTCTCGAATTCGCCGCGCTTCACGCCGGCATAGATGGCGATGAATTCGGCACTGAAGACGTCGGCGAGCGAGGGTGCGGATTCGAGCAGCGACACCGCCTCGAGCAGCCCGCGCGGCAGGTCGATCTCTCCCTCGTTGGCGGTGTCCTCCGTGGGTGGCGTCGGCTCAAGGTTCTCGACGATGCCGAGATAGCCGCAGCCGAGCGAGGCAGCGAGCGCCAGATAGGGATTGGCATCGGAACTCGGCAGGCGGTTCTCGATGCGACGGGCGGCCGGATCCGAAACCGGAATGCGGAAGGCCGTCGTCCGGTTGTCGTAGCCCCAGGCAGTGTTCACCGGCGCCGCCATGTCCGGGGTCAGACGCCTGTAGGAGTTCACATAGGGAGCCATCATCGACAATGTCCTCGGCACATAATGCTGCATGCCGCCGACAAAGGCGAAGAATTCCTTGGAGGGCGAGCCGTCCGGGTTGGAGAAGATGTTGCGCCCGGTGGCGATTTCGACCACCGACTGGTGGATGTGCATGGCCGAGCCCGGCTGACCCTGCATCGGCTTGGCCATGAAGGTGGCATAGATGCCGTGCTTCAGCGCCGCTTCGCGGATCGTGCGCTTGAACAGGAAGACCTGGTCGGCAAGTTCGATCGGGTCACCATGCCTGAGATTGATCTCGAGCTGAGCCGGTCCCTCTTCATGGATGAGCGTATCGATCTCGAGGCCTTGCTTTTCCGAAAAATGGTAGATGTCGTCGATCAGTTCGTCGAACTCGTTGATCCCGGCGATCGAATAGCCCTGGCCGCCGAGAATGGAACGGCCGGAGCGGCCCTTCGGAGGGCGCAGCGGATAGTCCGGATCGTCGTTCTGAGCGACGAGGTAGAATTCGATCTCGGGGGCGACGACCGCTCTCCAGCCCCTCTTGCGGTAAAGCTCGACGACGCGCTTCAGGACATTGCGCGGCGTATAGCTGATCTGTTCGCCCTGCGAGCCGACGATGTCGCAGATCACCTGCGCCGTCGGATCTGTTTCCCAGGGAACGATGGAAAGCGTCGAAAGATCCGGCACCAGCTTGATGTCGCTATCGCGCGAATCGTAGCGGAATTGGCCGGTCTCATCGGGATATTCGCCGGAAATCGTGTGGCGGTAGATCGCCGAAGGCAGTGCAAGCGAGGTATTGGAGGTAAACTTCGAGGTCGGCATCATCTTGCCGCGTGGCACGCCGGCAAGGTCGGGGGTGATGCATTCGATGTCTTCGATGCGACGGATCTTGAGCCACTCGACCGCGTCCCGCCAGGTCTTCACGCCGCGGGCTGAATTCAGGTCAAGAGGTATCTTCGAACTTTCGCTGACCTTTGCTGTCTGCTGGGCAACACTTCTCTTGGAAGACATAAATCACCGGATTTGGCTTCGGATAGCGCATCATAGCCGCAGTTTGCCGATTGGCTACTGCATGTTTTCTCAAATCGAAATTGAATGGCGGCAGAGCCTGCGGCACCCGAAATTGCGTCAGCGAATTTTGCCCGCCCCGAGCTCCCCGAAGGCGTTGGGAATTGACATTTGGCGGGCCGCCGGGAAGGAAGGCGGAAACGTGGAGAGCTATTGCGTGGCCGAGAAGCAGGACGTGGTGATCATTGGAGCCGGCGCCGCCGGCATGATGTGCGCGATCGAGGCGGCAAAGCGCGGACGGCGCGTTCTCGTGCTCGACCACGGGAAGGCTCCGGGCGAGAAGATACGGATCTCCGGCGGCGGCCGCTGCAACTTCACCAATATTCATGCAGGGCCGAAGAACTTCCTTTCCGACAATCCGCATTTTTGCAAGTCGGCGCTCGCGCGCTATCGCCCGCAGGATTTCGTGGCGCTCGTCGAACGGCACGGAATTGCCTGGCACGAGAAGACGCTGGGACAGCTCTTCTGCGATCATTCGGCCAGGAACATCGTCCGCATGCTGCTTGCCGAGATGAAGCAGGCAGGTGCGGCGTTGAGGCTCGAAACGGCGATCTCCGCCGTCGAGCGGATCGTCTCGGGCTTTCGGGTGACCACGAGCACCGGGACGGTCGAAACGGATTCGCTGGTTGTCGCGAGCGGCGGAAAGTCCATCCCGAAGATGGGCGCGACGGGTCTGGCCTATCGTATCGCCGAGCAGTTCGGGCTGCCTGTCGTCGAGACGCGGCCGGCGCTGGTGCCCCTGACGCTCGACCAAGCGCACCTCGAAAAGCTTGGGGTTCTCGCCGGCGTCGCAGCCGATGCCGAGGTGCGTTTCGGTCAGGCCGCCTTTCGCGAGGCGGTACTCGTCACGCACCGGGGTTTGAGCGGACCAGCCATCCTGCAGATTTCCTCCTATTGGCGGGAAGGCGCGGAAATCGTCCTCAAGCTGATGCCAGAGGTCAATATTGCCGGGATCCTCAAGGCAATGCGTCGCACGAACGGGCGGCAGGCGCCGCAAACGGCGCTCGCCGAGATCCTGCCGCGGCGCCTCGCGCACTTCTTTGCCGAGGAGGCAAGGCTCACCGGGCGGCTGCTTGCCGATCTCTCCGACCGGGCGATCGAGGCGCTGGCGACCTCCATCCAGGCATGGACGTTGAAGCCCGCCGGGTCCGAGGGTTACCGCACCGCCGAAGTGACGCTCGGTGGTATCGATACCCGTGCGCTCGATTCAAAGTCGATGCAGGCACGAGACGTGCCCGGGCTCTACTTCATCGGCGAATGCGTGGACGTGACCGGCTGGCTTGGCGGCTATAATTTTCAATGGGCCTGGGCATCCGGCTTTGCTGCTGGTCAAGCGGTGTAACGACCGCTACAAAAGGGTGATTTGCTTCTTCAGCCATTGTTAATGGAAATGGCCGAACCTCGTTTTCATGGTTGCAAAGACCGCACTGGCGGAATGGCTCGCAAACTGAACGTTCCTCAGCAGCAGGATGCTTGCACCATGCAGCGCATGGCAGGCCGGGGCCTGCCAGCCAAGTGTCGAGGACAGGATGCCATGGACAAGCAACGCCGCCGCTCCCGCGCCATCGCTATTGCCCGGACCGGGGAAAGCCGCTCCGAAGCGGAACTGATCGCCTTCGCTGCGTTTCTCACTCTCTTCGCGATCGCAGTCGTCGCCGGTTTTCTCTCGTTCTGACGCGCGCGTTCCTGCCGTGCAGGCGCACTGACGGCGCTCACGACCATCGGCCACCAATCTGGGGCTCGCTGCGCTTATAGGAATTTTAATGGTTGCGCCCGAATATGGGCGCAACGTGAGTCCGCAGGGTCCCTGCTGCCGACAGGCAGTGCGGCCCCGCAATGATTGCCGGCGGGCTGGCGGCGTGCGCCGCAATGACCTTCAAAATACATCAGCCTGTTTCCGCATCGGGTGACATCCAAGCTGCAGTCTCAACGGTGCTGGCGCGAGCCGGGTCGGGGGCTTTAGGTCGCTGGGGGAGGCGAAACGCAGGCAGGGAGCCGAGGTATTTCATGCTCATTGACAGGATTCTTGCCCGTTTCAAGATTCAGACGAAGGTTCTGTTCTTCATCCTGCCTTTCGTCGTCAGCATCTCCGCCGTCGGCCTCACCGGCCTCTATGCCTCGGGACTGCTGCAGGGACGCATGGAAATCTCGAACAGCGTCCTGCAGACCTTGAGCGGCTTCAAGGATGTCTACGCGGGAATGAACCAGTTCCTGCATGAGACAACCGAGGAGAGCCGCCAGGCGGTGAAGGAGACGATTGCCGCGCAGAAGAATGTGCTGGCTGCGACGGCCGCCCATGTGGCGGGGGCAAGCGGCGAACGGGAACTCGCTGATGCGACGGCCGCTACGAGCGAGATCGAGACCCGTATCGATGGCCTTTGGACCTTGCACGAGAGCGAGCAGCAGCTCCGCCTGGCGACGCGGACCAATCTGGAAAAGCTGGCCGCCGAGCAGATGAAGATCAGCGAACAGACCAATGAACTGCAATATGCGGTGCGCAAGGACGAGAATGCGGCGAAAACCATGCTGCGCAACGCCGAAAAGCTCCTGCGCGCGAGCCGCTTCTATAGCGAATTCGCCACCGAAGTCAGCGGCGCGATAACCGTCGAGGACAAGCTGAAGGTCGCCCAAGAACGCTTTCCGATGATCGGCCGTACGCAGCGCGACATCTTCGCGCTTCTGCCGAAGGAGGAGAAATCTCTCTCCGAGACGGTCAATTCGGCTTCAGGGGCGATCGGTGCTATCATCAGAGCGCCCGCCGGGCCCGAAACACTTGCTGGTCTCTCCAAATATATCGACCGCTTCCGCAACGCGAGCTTCCGGCTCGAAGCCGCTGCCGTCGGCAAGATGCGCGAGGCGACGCAGATATTCAGTCAGCTAGACGGCAAGATTGCCAGCACTGAATCGATCTTGACGGCGATGCGCCGGCTATCCACATCGCTTACGGACATTCAGATATCTGCGGCCGCATTCCTCGGCAAGACGAGCGAGGAGAACCGCAAGGCGCTCTTGGACAAGTTCCTGGCCGTGCAGACGAACTTGACGACTTTGCGCGGCATCTCAAAGGACGCGAGTTCGTTCGACGCCTTGGCAGATGCAATCGTTCCGCTCATCAATGCAATGAAGAGGGATGGTGTCGAACTGGTCGAGATAACCGGCAAGCGGAACACCGAGTTCAACGCGGCCGGCGCATCGATCGATGAGATCTGGAATGACCTGACCGGCTTTGCCGAGCAGCAAAAGGTTGCCGCCGGCACGGAACGCAAGGAAGCCAATCAGATTTCCGTTGGAGCCACCATTGCCGGCGTCGTGATAGCGCTGCTAGCTGGCGTTGCCCTGACGTTGACGCTGAAGCGGCCGATCGGCCAGATCACGGCGGCCATGCGACGCCTTGCCGACGGCCGGCTCGATACGGCGATCGACGGCGATGGTCGACGCGACGAGATCGGCGACATGGCGCGTGCCCTTGGGGTCTTCAAAGAGAATGCCCTGTCGAAGGTCCGCATCGAGGCCGAGAGCGTCGAACAGCGCGCCCGCGCCGAGGCCGAGCGCAGCCGCAACGACGCGGAGAAGCGGGAACTCGACCGCCAGATCGACCTGGCGGTCAATGAACTCGCGGCGGGCCTCGGGCGCCTGGCGCAAGGCGATCTCTCGCAGCAGATTGAGGTACCCTTCAACGGCCGGCTCGAGCAGTTGCGGATTGATTTCAACGGATCACTCATCCGGCTGCAGGACACGTTGGCGCAGATTCGCGCCAATGCCCAGGCAATCCAGCAGAGCGGAGCCGGCATGCACCATTCGGCCGATTCGCTCTCGAAACGCACGGAGGCGCAGGCGGCCTCTCTCGAGCAGACCGCCGCGGCCGTCGACCAGATCACCGTGACCGTGCGCTCTTCCGCCGAGCGTGCGCACGAGGCGAACCAGGCCGTGTCGCAGACCAAGAAAAGTGCCGACAGTTCGGCAACCGTCGTCACGAATGCGATCGCCGCCATGGGTCGCATCGAAGACGCCTCGCGCAAGATCGAGCAGATCATCGAAGTGATTGACGACATCGCCTTCCAGACCAATCTCCTGGCGCTCAATGCCGGCATCGAGGCGGCGCGTGCGGGCGAAGCGGGCAAGGGCTTTGCAGTCGTTGCGCAGGAGGTGCGCGAACTGGCGCAGCGCTCGGCTGAGGCGGCGCACGAGATCAAGGACCTCATCAACAAGTCGACCCAGGAGGTCAATTCCGGCTCGCTGCTCGTCAAGGAGACGGGAGCCGTGCTTGCTTCGATCAGCGCCGAGATCGTAACCGTCAGTCAGCACGTAGAGATGATCGCTACCGCCAGCCGCGACCAAGCGACGGCGCTGAACGAGGTCAACGACTCCGTCAACCAGATGGACCAGATGACCCAGCAGAATGCCCTGATGGTGGAGGAAGCGACCGCGACCAGCCGGGCCTTGGCCAGCCAAGCCGATACGCTGATGATGCTGGTCGAGCAGTTTCGGTTGGAGCGGGAGAGCGGAGCGGGCGAGGTTTATCGCGCCGCCTGATTTGAGCCGCCTTACCAAATAGCAGACTGGACGCCGCGCATTTGCAAATGCGCGGCGTCAACTATTTGGTTATGGATTGGAAGCAGAGCGGCAGTCCCTTCAGTCAAGGCACCTGCTGTATCGCTCCGCCGCGCAGGGTTTTCCCTCGATTTCTACAGCGCCGTGCGCGCCGCCGCTGTTCTTGCGGAATATCCTCCGGCGGCGTCTGCGGAACAGTGCCGAAAGCATGTTCTCCGCGAAAGTCTCCTTGCACGCGGGCGACTGGATATCAAAGCGTTGATCGAGGCGGCGCCGGTTTCTCGACGCCATGTCGAATAGAAAAGCCATTGCCATCATGTCCATGGTGATGCTCCTTGTTTGCAAGCATCCCTTCTTTTATGCATCTCGGACTGTTTTACATACAGTCGAATTCCGCTTATGTTTTTCACTGATGAAAAACATGGATTGGGACATCTACCGCTGTTTCATGACCGTGGTGCGCGGCGGCGGTTTGACGGGAGCGGTGCAGGCGATGGGCCTGAGCGCCGCGACCATCGGCCGCCGCATGCTGGAACTGGAGGAGCGCACCGGCCGGGCGCTCTTCGTCCGCAGCCAGACGGGTTACACACTGACTTCCGACGGCCGCGTTCTGTTCGAGCAACTGCGCGAGATGGAAGCGGCGGCCCGCAAGGTGGAGAATTGGCAGGAGCAGGGCGACGGGGCCGTAACCATCCGCGTCGCGGCGGGGACATGGGTCTCGTGGCTGGTCGCGGAGAATTTTCCGGCGATCTGTACCGAGCGCGATTCCTTCAATATTGCGCTTTCGACAGGCGAAGCGCGGGCGAGCCTCGCCTATCGCGAGAGCGACATCGGCATTCGCGCCTTCGAGCCGGAGGAAGCCTATCTCGCGTCACGGCTGATCGGCGAAGTCGCCTATGCCGCCTATCGGCAGAGAAACGCGCCGGGCACCGTGGAACGCTGGCTGGCCGTCGGCGAAGAGGAAGCGCGTTCGGCCTATTTGCGTTGGCCGCACGAACAAGCGACAGGCCGGATCGTCGCGACGGTAACGCGCCCGCGTTCCCTGCTCGACCTTGCCCGCGCCGGGGCGGGGACGGCGGTGCTGCCCTGTTTCGTCGGCGATCTCGATCCGCTGCTGCAGCGGGCGGGCGAGGAGATCGCGTTGCTCCGACACCGGCAGTGGATCGTAATGAACAACGAGGATCGCCACAGGCGGGACATTCGAGCTGTCGTGGACCGAATGACGCGGCTCTTGCGCAGCCACGCTGATCTCTTTGCCGGAAAACGGCCGCGGCGGAACGCCGCCTGAGCCGCAGCATCGCTTGGATGTTGATGCGGATCGGCCGGCCTGGCGCCGGCCGATCCCCGGGGATTGCGTCAGCGCCGCGCGCCGGTCCGGGAGGGTTCCACCACGGATACTGGAACCAGCATCGGCCGGAAGTGCGTCCACAGCCCGGCGCCGAGCAGGATGGCGGTCGCCGCGGAAACCGCGATCATCACGCCCGCCCTTGGGTGACGATGACGGGGATCAGCAGATCGCCCCAGTTGCCGTCGCCGCCGTGATGGCGTGCCGAGCGTACGAGTTCGACCGAGACGCCTGCGTCGACCGCCTTCATGACGGCTTGGTTAAGCCGATGCAGATCATTGGCGACCATGCGGATTGCGGCCTGCTGTTCTGTTGTCATGGCCGATGATTGTTCCTCGGCCCGTTCCTTGACGCGTGTCTGGACTGTCATTGGAGTTCTCCTCTTAGGGGTTGGAACCGGATGCGGGGGGGCATTTCGGTGCCGTCCCGCTTCGGTTCGATGCATCCTGCGAGGCGCGCGAGGGGCAGGGAATGCGCGCGCCTCGCCTCCGTCATTCTGCCGCCGGGCGGAACTGGTCGTGCTCGGTCGATTCCTTCATGGCGGTTGTCGACGATTGGCCGCCGGTGATCGCCAGCGACACCGCGTCGAAGTAGCCGGTGCCGACTTCGCGCTGATGCTTGGTCGCGGTGTAGCCGTTGACCTCGGCCGCGAATTCCGCCTCCTGCAATTCCGAATAGGCGGCCATCTGCCGTTCCTTGTAGCCGCGGGCGAGTTCGAACATGCCGTAGTTCAGCTGATGGAAGCCGGCGAGCGTGATGAACTGGAACTTGTAGCCCATCGCGCCGAGCTCCCGCTGGAACTTGGCGATCGTCGCATCGTCCAGGTTCTTCTTCCAATTGAACGACGGCGAGCAATTATAGGCAAGCAGCTTACCCGGATGCGCCTTGTGCACGCCCTCGGCGAATTTGCGCGCCTGCTCGAGATCCGGCTTCGAGGTCTCGCACCAGATGAGGTCGCAATGCGGCGCATAGGCGATCGCCCGCGCGATGCAGGACTCAAGTCCGTTCTTCACCTGATAGAAGCCCTCGACCGTGCGGCCGGCGTCGTAATCGACGAAGGGCCGGTCACGCTCGTCGATATCCGAAGTGAGCAGCTTTGCCGCTTCCGCGTCCGTGCGGGCGATGACCAGCGTCGGCACGCCCATGACATCGGCAGCAAGCCGGGCGGCATTCAGATTGCGAATATGCGCCGCGGTCGGGATCAGCACTTTGCCGCCGAGATGGCCGCATTTCTTCTCGGACGCGAGCTGGTCCTCATAGTGGACGCCTGCCGCACCCGCTTCGATGAATGCCTTCATGATCTCGAAGGCATTGAGCGGCCCGCCGAAGCCTGCCTCCGCATCGGCGACGATCGGGGCGAACCAGGTGTCGACCGAAAGTCCCTTGCCTTCGGCGGTCTCGATCTGGTCGGCGCGCTGCAGCGTCCGGTTGATGCGTTTTGCGAGTTCCGGCGCAGCATTGGCCGGATAGAGCGACTGGTCCGGATACATGGCGGAGGCGGTGTTGGAATCGGCAGCGACTTGCCAGCCGGAGAGGTAGATCGCCTTCAGTCCGGCGCGGACCATCTGCATGGCCTGGTTGCCCGAAAGCGCGCCGAGAGCATTGACGAAATCTTCCTCGTGGATGAGCTTCCAAAGGCGGTTCGCGCCCATTTCGGCAAGCGAATACCGAAGCTCGACCGAGCCGCGGAGCCGCTGCACGTCTTGCGCCGAATAGGGGCGTTCAACACCGTCGAAACGTCCGTGCGGTGCACTCGGAACGAGTTTGTAAAAATCAGTCATTCTTGCCTCCTGATGAAATCGATAGCTCTTCGACTTTAGTCTCACGGCGCTTCCACCCCGTAAGTTCATATGACAGTTTTTACATTGCGCTGCGGAATGACGCCACGAAAATCGAGAGACGTGCGGATTCAAAAGGGTTACTTTGTCTTGAGTTTGACAGTGAGTTGAAGTAAATATGTAAAAAATGTAAAAGCGCGTCTGCCTGCCGATTTGTCAATGGAGTTACAAATGGCCGAGAACAAGATCTTTGCGGGGCCACGCGTCAGGCGAATTCGCAACGGCATGCAGTTGACGCAAACGGCGATGGCGGAAGCACTCGGCATCTCCCCCTCCTATCTGAACCTGATCGAGCGCAATCAGCGGCCGCTGACGGTGCAGCTTCTGTTGAAGCTGGCTTCGGTCTACAAGGTCGATCTCGACGAGTTGCAGGGCGAGGCCGGCGGGAGCCTGCAGCAATTGCGCGAGGTTTTCGCCGATCCGTTGCTGACCGGCGAACTCCCCGGAGACCAGGAACTGATCGAGGTCACCGAGGCGGCTCCGAATGTCGCGGGCGGCGTCGTCAAGCTCTATCGCGCCTATCGCGAACAGGCCTCGCGGCTCAAGGACCTGGCGGCAGTGCTGGCCGGGCAGGGCCACATGGCGGCAGTCTCGGACACGCGGCTGCCGATCGACGAGGTCAGAGAGGCGTTCGAGGCACGGCCCAATCATTTCGCGCGGATCGAGGAGGCGGTAGAAGCATTCCATGCGACCCTCTCGGCGGGCGACGATCTGGCCGGGGCGCTGAAGGCCTGGTTGAAGAAGGAGCACGGCCTGGCCGTGCGCACGCTGCCGCTGCATGTCATGCCGAACCTGCGCCGCCGCTTCGACCGCCACTCGATGCGGCTCTTTATCTCCGAACGCCTGTCACCTTTCGACCAGGCGCGTGAGGTCGCCATGGAGGTGGCATCGATCGCCTGCCATGAGGCGATCGTGGCGGAGCTTGAACAGTTCCGCCTGGCGACCGCCGAGGCCCGGCGCATCGGTCGCTTCGAACTCGCGCGCTATGCCGCCCACGCGTTGATGATGCCTTACGCCGCCTTTCACGCTGCGGCGCTTCGCGCGAAATACGACATCGACATCCTGAGAGCCCGCTTCCAGGTCTCCTTCGAGCAGGCCGCCAACCGCCTGACCATGCTGCAGCGGCCCGGTGCGGCCGGTGTGCCTTTCTTCCTGATGGAGATGGACAATGCCGGCCACCGTTTGCGCCGGGCGGGAGCGCAGGGTTTCCCCCATGCCCGCTTCGGCGGCGCCTGTCCCAAGCTAAATGTCCATGCCGCCTTCGCCGTCCCCGGCCAGATTCTCGTCGACCGCGTTGAAATGCCCGACGGCGGTGCCTTCCTGGTGATTGCCCGCACGGTCGACGGTCCGCAGGCGAGCTATGAGGAGCGGGTCAGGCGCACCGCTCTACTGATCGGCTGCGAGGCCGGGTTTGCCGATGACACCGTCTATGGTGCTGCGCGCATGCCCGCAATCGCCGTCGGGCCGGCCTGTCGCCTTTGTGAGCGGCAGGGATGTCTCGCCCGAGCCGAGCCGCCCGTGACGCGACCGCTTGGCCTTGACGAAATGACGGCGGGTTTGAGTGTCTTCGATTTTCAGTAGGCGCTGGGCCGTTTCGGCGGCAGCAGGGCTTTGCCGCGCCGACGAAACCGCGCCCCGGCCCGGCGGCAGCGGCGTGGGCGGCATCGGCTGTTAAGTGCTCGATTTTGCTCATGCTTGGCGAAACGCGAGCGCGCCGCAATACTCGCCTTTTCCGGCGCGAAAGCGCTTGAGGTTATTGCGAAACATGCCTAACCTCGGCACCGCAACGAACAACGGACGGGGCATGACCGCACGGGTAAAGATTTGCCCCGACCTGACAACAAGAGGGGAGTTTCATGTCCAAACTCATCGTCGCAACTTTGGCAGCCGCTTTGTTGGCGGGCTCGGCGACGCTTGCATCGGCACAGGAGCGGGTCGTCAACGTCTATAACTGGTCGGACTATATCGACGACAGCATCCTCGAGGACTTCACGAAGGAGACCGGGATCAAGGTCGTCTATGACGTCTTCGACTCCAACGAAATCCTCGAAACGAAGCTGCTTGCCGGCGGCTCCGGCTACGACGTCGTGGTGCCGTCCGCATACTTCCTGCAGCGCCAGATCGCTGCGGGCGTGTTCCAAAAGCTCGACAAGTCGAAGCTGCCGAACCTGTCGAACATGTGGGACATGATCATGGAGCGTACAGCCAAGTACGATCCAGGCAACGAATATGCCGTCGACTACATGTGGGGCACCACCGGAATCGGCTACAATGTCGACAAGATGAAGGAAATCCTTGGTGCTGACGAGAAGCCGAACTGGGACGTCATCTTCGACCCGGAGGTCGCCGCCAAGTTCAAGGACTGCGGTATCCACCTGCTCGATTCGCCGACCGACATTATACCTTCGGCACTCGCCTATCTTGGCCTTGATCCGGACAGCCATGAACAGGCCGATCTCGAAAAGGCGGCCGAGGTACTGATGAAGGTCCGCCCCTATATCCGCAAGTTCCATTCGGCGGAATATATCAATGCGCTGGCCAATGGCGACATTTGCCTGGCAGTCGGCTTCTCCGGTGACATCTTCCAGGCGCGCGATCGCGCGGCCGAGGCGAATGCCGGCGTGAGCGTCGACTATTCGATCCCCGAGCAGGGAGCGCAGATGTGGTTCGACATGCTGGCGATCCCCGCCGATGCGCCGCATGTCGACGAGGCCCACGAGTTCATTAACTATCTGATGAAGCCCGAGGTCATCGCCAAGGCCTCGAACTACGTCTTCTATGCCAATGGCAACAAGGCGTCGCAGCAGTTCCTCGACAAGGACGTGCTCGAGGACACCGCCATCTACCCGTCGGACGCGGTCATGCAGAAGCTTTTCACGGTGACGCCGTTCGAGCCACGGGAGCAGAGAGTGCTCACGCGACTCTGGACGAAGATCGTGACCGGCCAATAGGCGTGGAAGGAATTGCCCGGACCTCGATCCGGGCGATTTTTTGTGGGCCGATCAAACATGTATGGTGTTTCGGCCCACCAGAGAAATGGGCGTCGGTTGCCGTGCCGGGTCCATCGGCTGTGGCATCGGGGATAGATGATGAAGTCTCTCGGCAGTATACGGCGGGCCTTCGCCCCCTGGACGGATCCGGCGTCCAAACCATTCATTTCGTTCAGGAACGTAACCAAGAGATTCGGCGATTTCACCGCCGTCGACGATCTTTCGCTGAACATCTACACGCGCGAGTTCTTCGCGTTGCTCGGCGCCTCGGGTTGCGGAAAGTCGACACTCTTGCGCATGCTTGCCGGGTTCGAGCAGCCAACTTCGGGCGAGATCATCCTCGATGGCCAGAACCTCGCGGGCATCCCGCCCTACCGGCGGCCCGTCAACATGATGTTTCAGTCCTATGCGCTGTTTCCGCACATGACGGTGGAGAACAACATCGCTTTCGGCCTGAAGCAGGACGGCATGCCGAAGGCGGACATGGCCGAGCGCGTCCAGCAGATGCTGAAGCTCGTGAAGCTCGAGAAGTTTGCCAAACGCAAGCCGCACCAGCTTTCCGGCGGGCAGCGCCAGCGGGTGGCGCTCGCCCGCTCGCTTGCCAAGCGGCCGAAGGTGCTGCTGCTCGACGAGCCGCTCGGTGCCCTCGATAAGAAGCTGCGCGAGGAGACCCAGTTCGAGCTGATGGATTTGCAGCAGGAACTCGGCCTCACCTTCGTAGTCGTCACCCATGACCAGGAGGAGGCCATGACCATGGCCGATCGTATCGCCGTCATGAGCCATGGCACGGTCGTCCAGGTGGCGACGCCTGCGGAGATTTACGAGGCGCCGAACTCGCGGTTCGTCGCCGACTTCATCGGCGATGTGAACATCTTCGACGGCGCCCTCACGGGAGCCGAGGCGGGCTTTGTCCAGCTCGAAACGACCGGCGGCATTCCGATCCGGATGATGTCACCGGACGGGTTCGCGAAGGGCACGCGGGTGGCCGTCGCCATTCGTCCGGAGAAGATCAGAATCGGCCGCCAGACGCCCGCCCATGCACCCATGAATACGGCCGCGGGTGAAATCTGGGATATCGGCTATCTCGGCGACATGACCGTCTTTCACATCCGGCTGAAGAACGGACAGGTCATCAAGGCTTCGACGCTCAACGCCGTGCGCGCAGTCGAGGATCCGCTCGGCTACGACCAGGAGGTCTGGATCTCGTTCGGTGACGACGCCGGCGTCGTGCTGAAGGATTGAAGCCATGGCGAAAATTGCCTCGAGCCTGGTCAGCCGCCTGGTAATCATCATTCCCTATGCCTGGTTGTTGTTCTTCTTTCTCATCCCTTTCTTCATCGTCTTTCGCATCTCGCTGTCGCAGACCGCGATCGCCATGCCTCCCTACACGCCAGTCTTCAATCTTGCCGAAGGGCTGTCGGGCATTCTCGAAAGCATGCGCGAGTTCTCGGCGGATAATTATGTCTGGCTGACGGAGGACGCTCTCTACTTCAATGCCTATGTATCGAGCATCGTCATTGCCACCGTCTCCACTGTGCTCACGTTGCTGATCGGCTATCCGATCGCTTACGGCATGGCGAAGGCGCCGCGATCGATGCGACCGATGCTCTTGATGATGGTGATCCTGCCGTTCTGGACGAGCTTTCTTATCCGCGTCTATGCCTGGATCGCGATATTGAAGCCCGAGGGACTGCTGAACCAGTTCCTGATCGCAACCGGCCTCATCGACCAGCCGCTGATCATCCTCAACACCAACGCCGCAGTCTATATCGGCATTGTCTATTCCTATCTGCCCTTCATGGTTCTGCCGATCTACTCGGCGCTCGAGAAGATGGATCACGCGTTGATCGAAGCGGCCCAGGATCTCGGCTGCACGCCGACCGCCGCATTCTGGCGTGTGACCTTTCCGCTATCCCTGCCAGGGGTCATCGCGGGCTGCCTGCTGGTCTTCATCCCGGCCGTCGGCGAGTTTGTCATTCCGGACCTGCTCGGCGGATCGGAAACGCTGATGATCGGCAAGACGCTCTGGAACGAATTCAATGCCAACCGCGATTGGCCGGTATCGTCCGCCGTGGCGACGATCCTGCTCCTGATCCTGGTCATTCCGATTGTCTATTTCCAGAATGTCCAGTCCCGGGCCGACGGCGAGGAGAGGTGAACGATGGTCCGGTGGTCCCGCTTCAACATTGCCTCGGTCGTTCTCGGCTTCAGTTTCCTCTACTTGCCGATCGTCCTCCTGGTAATTTTCTCTTTCAACGAGTCGAGGCTCGTCACGGTATGGGCCGGCTTTTCCACCAAGTGGTACACGCAGCTCTGGTACAACAGGGGACTTCTGGATGCCGCCTGGGTCACCATCCGGGTGGCGCTGCTATCGGCGACCGTCGCAACGGTTCTCGGCACGATGGCGGCTCTGACGCTGGTGCGCTATTTGCGCTTCCGTGGGCGCGTGCTCTTTTCCGGCATGGTCTATGCGCCGCTGGTGATGCCGGAGGTGATCACCGGCCTGTCGCTGCTCTTGCTTTTCGTGGCGATCGGGCTTGACCGGGGTTTCTGGACGATCACGCTTGCGCACATCACCTTCACAATGTGCTTCGTTGCCGTTGTCGTTCAGTCGCGGCTGTTGAGCTTCGACCGGTCGATCGAGGAGGCGGCGCTGGATCTCGGGGCCACCCCGATCAGGGCATTTTTTGCCATCACCCTGCCGGTCATTGCGCCGGCGGTCTTTTCCGGTTGGGTGCTGGCCTTCACCCTTTCGCTCGACGACCTCGTTATTGCGAGCTTCACGACGGGACCGGGCGCCACGACCCTGCCGATGAAGATCTACAGCCAGGTGCGCCTCGGCGTGACGCCGGAGATCAACGCCATCTGCACGATCCTCATTGGCATCGTCGCCCTCGGTGTGGTCATTGCCTCGGCTGTCACGAGGCGCCGGGAAATTCAGCGGGAGAGGGATGAGCGCGCAGCCTTCGCGGTGAGCGGCTGATTGAGGGCGTTCAATTCGGCCCGACGAGGACCGAGAGGGGCGTGACCACGGCGTTCGGCCATGACCCGCCGACGAAGAAGCGCAGAGGCTGATCGTCGGCGGCGCTGGCGTCTTCGAGTGCTCCGGCAAAAGCCAGGCTGCCGTTGCGATAGGGTATCATGCCCGTCACGGACATTGTGCCGGATGGGCTGACGAAGCGCGCCCGATCGAGACGTGCCGTGCCGTCGGCGAAAGTCGCTTCGAAATCGGCGGTCTGGAAGTCGAACGTGGCGTCGCTTGCCTGTGACAGCGAGAAAAATTCGCCCTTGCGGACGAGGTCGGTAAAGGCATGCACGTCGAAGCCGACCAGACTGCCGTTCCTGAGCCTGTAGGTGAGGCGACCCGAGAGGTCTCCGGTCGCGGTTTCCCAGAAGGCTCGCTCGGAAGCGACATCCAGGTTCAGGATCCCATTGCCCACGGGTATTGGACCTTTCAGGCCGAAGTCGGCGAACACGGCGGCGAAGTCGGCATTCTTGAGCGTAACCTGCAGCCGACCGCCATGTTCCAAGCCCTTCGTGGAGAGCTGCACGCGGCCCGACAGACGGCCGCCAGCATAGGTGCTGTCGCCAATGTCGAGCGAAGCCCGACCGCCGTCGACCATCACACCGGTGGCGACATCTTCCAAATGCAGCGGTCCGAGGAGCACGTCCTGGGCTGAAATGCGAAGGTCCGTGCGCCAGCCATTGATATAGATTTCCGCCATCTGCCACAGCCGGTCGCTTCGCTCGGGCCGAGCGGGCATGGAGGCCGGCAGACCGTTGAAGTCGATGCGATCGAAGGCGAGGGTTCCTGCGATGTGCGGCGACCCGCCGCCCGGAAGTGCGACGTCGAGGACGCCTGTGGCGGCCGCGTCACCCATCGTCAGTTGCAGTTCGTCCAGCTTGATCGATTTTCCGCCCGTCGTCACCTTGGCATCGATGCTGAAACCGGCCGGCGGCAGCACCATGTCCGCCGATCCGCGATACCAGGCCACGAGTGTCCCAAGCGAGGGCCCGGAAAGTTGCAGGTGGCCGGAGGCAAACGGCGTGAGGGAAAGATGACCGATGCCTTCGAATGACAGGGTGAGTTGTGCCGACGTGATCGACGTTTTGACGGGCGTATTTCGCCTGGCAAAAAGGTCGAGCGGACGGTCGCAGACGAATGCCCAGGCGACCTGCTGTCCGCCAAGCATCGTCGAGAATTGTGCGCTTAGCCGATCGCCATAGGAAGGCCACTTGACCGTGCCGGCGATGCCGGAAAGATCGATGCCGTCGCCGTTGCCGGAAAACGCGTCCGATATGCGCAGCCGCCCGTTTTCGACGGCGATGTCGCCGAAAGGGCTGTCATCCTCCTGCGTTGCGGCCTCTGGGGCGATCAGCCAATGCGGCCGTTGCCAATTGAGCGTGCCGTCTGCGCGGCGCTCGATCGTGATGAGCGGCGCGACAAGCGTGATGTCGTCGAGCGCAGACTCGCCGCGAAGCGCCGAGATCAGGCTGAATGAGGCTGTGATGCGGTCGATTTGCGCAAGCAGGTGCGGCTCCGGCCCGCGCGACACGATCTTCACGGAAGGCAGCGTCACCAAGGGCTCCGGCCAGAACCGGATTTCCGGCTCGCCGCCGATCGTGGTCTTGCCGCCCGACCAGCCGTCGAGCATCCGCTCCATCGTCGCGCGCGCGTCCGTGTTCGACACGAGCAGGGGGACCGCCGCGTTATAGCCTATGGCGAGAGCAACTCCGGCCGCGGCCGACCAGGCGATATGACGGCCGCGCAGCCGATGCCTCAAGGCGCCCGATGCCCTCAGGATATGTCTTTTCATGTTGCTCCGTTTGCCGTCGCCCCGCATGACACCGTCTGGATAGGCCGATGATTTGCATAAAGCAAATGCGCCCGGCCGAAAAATGTCGTCGTCGTCGCCTCGGGGACCGGGGCATGCTGTTTATCTTGCATTGCAGCATGATATAGAAGCAGAAACAGGGAGAGGAGGAATACATGAACACAGATCGTCCTTTGTGGGTCCCGGATGCCGAGACGCTCGAGCGAAGCCCGATGGCTGAGTTCATCGCCTGGTGCGGCCGGCGCTTCGGCCGGACGTTCTCCGATTACGACGCCTTTCACGACTGGTCCGTAGCTGAGCGCGGCGATTTCTGGAGCGGCCTATGGGAGCACTGCGGCGTCCTCGGCGAGCGCGGCGAGACGGCGCTCGCCAATGGCGATCAGATGCTGGAGGCGCGCTTTTTTCCCGATGCAGAACTCAATTTCGCCGAAAACCTGCTGCGCGGCAGCGGCAACGATGATGCCCTGATTTTCCGCGGCGAGGATAAGGTCCGCTACCGGCTCTCCTGGGACGAACTGCTGCGTCTGGTATCGCGGCTGCAGCAGGCGTTCAAGGCGCAAGGCATCGGGGTCGGCGACCGCGTCGCCGCGATGATGCCGAACCTGCCGGAGACGATCGCGCTGATGCTGGCCACGGCCTCCGTCGGCGCCATCTGGTCGTCCTGTTCGCCCGATTTCGGCGAGCAGGGCGTGCTCGACCGCTTCGGCCAGATCGGTCCGAAGCTGTTCATCGCCTGCGACGGCTACTGGTACAACGGCAAACGCCAGGACGTCGACGCCAAGGTGCGCGCCGTTGCAAAGAGCCTCGGCGTGCCGACGCTGATCGTCCCCTATGCGGGCGACAGCGCCGCGCTGACCTCATCGATCACGGGCGGCATCGCCCTTGCGGATTTCATTGCCGGCTTCGAGGCAAAACCGCTCGCCTTCGAGCGATTGCCCTTTGCCCATCCGCTCTACATCCTTTTCTCCTCCGGCACCACCGGCGTGCCGAAATGCATCGTGCATTCCGCCGGCGGAACGCTGCTCCAACACCTCAAGGAACATCGCTTCCATTGCGGACTTGTGCCCGGCGAGAGACTCTTCTACTTCACCACCTGCGGATGGATGATGTGGAACTGGCTGGCGTCCGGTCTGGCAGTCGGCGCGACCCTCTGCCTTTATGATGGTTCGCCCTTCTATCCGGACGGCAACGTGCTCTTCGACTATGCGGCCGAGGAGCGCTTTGCCGTCTTCGGCACGTCGGCGAAGTACATCGACGCGGTTCGCAAAGGCGGCTTCAAGCCGGTGGAAACCCACGATCTGTCTACCCTGCGCCTCATCACCTCGACCGGCTCGCCGCTGTCACCCGAGGGGTTCTCCTTCGTATATGAAGGCGTCAAGTCCGATGTCCAGCTCGCCTCCATTTCCGGCGGCACCGATATCGTTTCCTGCTTCGTCCTTGGTAACCCGTTGAAGCCCGTCTGGCGCGGCGAAATTCAGGGCCCCGGCCTCGGCCTCGCGGTCGACGTCTGGAACGATGAGGGCAAGCCGGTCCGCGGAGAGAAGGGCGAACTCGTCTGCGCCAAGGCATTCCCGTCGATGCCCGTGAAGTTCTGGAACGACCCAGACGGCGCCAAGTACCGGGCGGCCTATTTCGAGCGGTTCGAAAATGTCTGGTGCCATGGCGACTTTGCAGAATGGACCCCACATGGCGGCATCATCATTCACGGTCGATCGGACGCGACGCTCAACCCGGGCGGCGTGCGCATCGGTACGGCGGAGATCTATAACCAGGTCGAACTGATGCCGGAAGTCGCCGAGGCGCTCTGCATTGGCCAGGATTGGCAGGGCGACGTACGCGTCATCCTTTTCGTTCGCTTGGCGCCGGGTGTCGAACTGACCGATGAACTGACGCAGGCGATCAAGAACCGCATCCGCAGGGGCGCTTCGCCGCGGCACGTGCCGGCGAAGGTCATTGCCGTTGCCGATATTCCGCGCACCAAATCCGGCAAAATCGTCGAACTGGCCGTCCGCGACGTTGTGCATGGCCGTCCCGTCAAGAACAAGGAGGCGCTGGCGAATCCCGAGGCCCTCGATCTCTTCGCGGGACTGGATGCTTTGAGGAGCTAAGCCGGTGACCATGATTTTTCTATCGGCAGTTGATTATGGCTTGACGATGATTTTTTGGTTGCGCCGAGCCGGCACAATGGTGGTCTATTCCGATACGGCATGCGCGCCGAAACGTGACGGACGACCGTTAACTTTCTTGCGCCTGCGAAATTAACCAACAGCGTTGAGTTGCATGTCATTCCCTAAAATTTTCGGATCGGGAAGTAAGGTTCTGTTAGGATTTGGCAGCGCAAGGTCTCGTTAACTTGAGGCCGACCGACCCCGGGCACGGTACCGCAGCAGAGATGCTGCCGCCGACATGACGTCGCGAGTTCTCGAGCATTTGTTGGTTAGCATCGACTTGAGGGGCGGCTCGGAGCTGCCTCTTTTTTTGTCTGCGGCAGGCTGCCGCCTTCCTGCTGTCGACCGTGAACAATGACTATCGCTAAGCGGCGCGCGGGTTCGCTCGGGCGTGCAGCCAGGCGAGCAGCAGCCACAAAAGCTGCCTCAACCAGTTGAGAAGGAGCGAGAAGTTGTAGCCGGCGGCGGCCAGGACGGCGTTGTTGGCGTCGCCGTGTTCGCTGGCGAGATAGTTGCGGCCCATGCGGTGCTCGGCCTTGAGATGGCCGATGACCGGTTCGACGGCGGAACGCCGCCGCATCTCGCGCTTAATCGCCGGCGTGACGCGGCGTTTCTGGCCGCTGGTGAAGACCCTGAACCTGTGGCTCTCCGGGGCATTGTGGCCGCGGTAGCCGGCGTCGGCGAGAATGCGGCCGATCTCGTTGCCGATGGTTTTCTCCATGTCCGGGATCACGGTCGCCAGCGTGTGGCCATCATAGGGATTGCCGGGCAAGGCCTTTGCATGCAGGGCAAACTGGCCGCCCCTCGAGCGCTTGAGCGTGGTGGCGACGGAGACCTTGACGCCGAACTCGTACGGCCTGTGCGCCTTGCCTTTGCCGATACATTCGACCTCCGGCGCGTGCAGGCTGTAAATCTTGCGGCCGCGCTGGCGCTGCCGCTGCTCCAGAACCGTCGAGGCCTGGTGGAGCGGCCAGAGGAAGATCGCCCGCAGCTTCTCGTCATCGCCGATCTGCCGGCGAACGTCGCGGACGGTGCGGCCGAGATAGGTCCTGAGGGTCCGCAGCGCCTTGTTGGCCCGCTTGAACTGCTTGGCATGGGCGTAGCGCTGGTGCTTGATCAGCGCCAGCTTGCCGATCCGCAGATAGGTCTGGCGCAGCTTCACGCCGGTCTTCTTCGCCAGCCTCACCAGTCGCTCGCGCGCCCGGTGGAGGAGCTTCGCGTCGGTCGGGAACATCACGTTCTTCGGCTGCACGGTGGTGTCGACGATCACCCGGCGTGTGTCGGCCGGCTGCATCGCCCCGGTCTTGACCGCCACCGCCAGGCTTTCCTGCAGCAGCGCGGTCAGCCGCTCCTCTCCCATGCGCCCTCGCCAGCGGGTCATCGACGAGCGGTCGAACGGCAGGTCATGGCGGAAGAACTCTTCGCCGCACAGATATTGGAAATAGGGGTTCTCCACCCAGCGGGCGCACAGCTCCTCGTCCGACAGGTTGAAGGTATGCTTGAGGATCGAAAGCCCGGCCATCAGCCGCGTCGGCAGCGGCGGCATGCCGGGGCCGTCGCTATAGACTTCACCGAAGTGGCGCTCCAGAAACGGCCAGTCGATCGCCTGCGCCAGCCGCACCAGTTCGTGCTTCATGTTGATGATCTGATCCAGCCGGGAGCGGAATAGATCCTGCTCCCCCGTCTCGCGCCGCTCGCGTGGTCTCGACATCGCCGCTCCTCGATTCACCGCCGCTAAACCGAGTGAATCACGCCGCGCTGAAGGCGCAAACCGCAAAATCAAATTGCAAGAAAAGCGCGCTTAGCCAGCGCCTTTCTTGCAACACTGTACCGCAGGAAAGCAGAAATTACAGAGCGCTTTCAGAGACGTACGGATAGTTCACGGACGACTCCTGCTCAGTCGCGCGTCTTTTCTGACAGGCAAGGAGCCGCTGTAACTCTTTGAATCTGCGCTTCACGCTTTCCGAAGATCGGGTACCATTTTCGAACCGATGCGCTACGACCGATTTTCCAGAGAACGCGAAACGAGAATGACCGGGATCATGCCGGCAATGACGATGATGATCGCCGCGACGGAGGCGTCTTCCACCCTTGCACGCGAAGCGTCCTCGTAAACGAGTGTGGCGAGCGTGTTGAAGTTGAAGGGGCGCAGCATGATGGTGGCTGAGAGCTCCTTCATCGTCTCGATGAAGACGAGAAGGGCGGCGGTTAGAACCGCCGGCCGCATCATGGGCAATAGCACGGTGCGGAGCGTCTGGGCGCTGGTCCGGCCGAGCGCGCGTGCGGCCATGTCGAGATGTGGCGAGAGCTTGTGAAAACCGGCCTCGAGCGTGCCCTCGGCCATGGTGAGGAAGCGCACCGTGCAGGCGTAGATGATCGCAAAGCCGGTCCCGCTCATGATCAGGCCGGTGGAAACGTCGAAATACGCGCGCATCCGGGCATCCAAGGCGTTATCGATTGCGGCGAGCGGGAAGAGGACACCGATCGCAAGCACCGTTCCCGGTACTCCATAGCCAAAGGAGGCAAGCCGCCCCGCGACGTCCGTGATCGGCGAGCGTCCCGTGCGGGCGGCGTAGGCGAGTACGAAGCCGAGGAACACCGACGCGAGCGCCGTCAGGCCGGAAACCAGGACACTGTGCAGGAAGGCGTCCAGGAGCCGTGGCGCGAGGAACTGGTCGAGACGCCTCAAAGCAAAGTTACCGAGGACGAGGAAGGGAACTCCAAAACCTGAGAGCACGGGAAGGAGGCAGGCGGCGGTAGCCGCCCACTTCTTCCAGCCGGCCAGCTTGACCCGCACCACGTCGTGGACGGCTGCCGTCGTCTTGTGGCTTGCAAAGCGCTGCCTGCGCCGCGCCGCGCGCTCGATCATCATCAGCCCGATGACGAAGACGAGCATGATGCAGGCGATCTGCGCCGCACCGGCGAGGCTGCCGCGGTTGAGCCAGGTGTCGTAGATGGAGAAGGTGAGCGTCTGAACGCCGAGGAATTCGACCGCGCCGATGTCGTTCAGCGTTTCCATGGCCACCAGGGTGAGGCCGATCATGATCGCCGGCCGTGCCATGGGAACCTGCACAAGCAGGAAGACCCTCACCGGGCCTGCGCCGAGGGTGCGCGCGACATCCGCAGCCGCGCGACCCTGCATCAGGAACATGGAGCGGCAGGCGAGATAGATATAGGGGTAAAGGACCGAACTCATCACCAGCACGGCGCCGCCGAGCGAGCGAACGTCGGGGAACCAGTAGTCACGGCTCGACTGGAAGCCGAAGAGCGCCCGCACCAGCCCCTGAACCGGACCGGTGAAAGTCAGGAATTCACCGAAGGCGTAAGCCGCCAGATAGGCGGGGATCGCAAGCGGCAGCACGAGGGCGGCGGAGAGCATGCGGCGCATCGGAAAGTCGCAGGTGGCCGCCAGCCACGCGGTCAGAATGCCGATGATTGCCGTGAACGCGCCGGTCAGCGACACAAGCAGGAGCGTTCGCGTGACGGCGCGCGGGACGACATTCTCCACCAGGTGCGGCCAGTCCGCATTGCCGCCGGAGACTGCAAGCCATGCGATAGCAAGAATCGGCATCAGCACGACGGCCGAAGAAAGCCCCGCCCAGCTCGCGAGCATCCGATGGGTAAGGCCGGTGCCGGAGTTGGCATGCCGTCGTCTGAGGCTTTTGGCGATGAAGTGCAATCGATCCATTCCAAGGCGATATTGCCCGACGCGCCGGAAACCGGTTCTCGCGGGTCAAGTTTTCGTTACAGCATTAGCGCATCGGCCCGGGAATCGGAACCGATTTTCGGAAGGTCCGGTTGCGCAGATTCCAAGAGGTGCAGCGACCTGAGCGCGTCTGCAAGAACGTGCGGCGGTGGAGAGCCTGAAGGCCCCGCGCGTCAGTTCGCCAGGACGCGTTGCGAGGGGAAGGCGATCTCCACCAGAGTGCCCTCGTTCGGGGCGGAATTGATCGAGAACTGGGCGCGGTTGGCCTCCGCCATGGCCTTGGTCAGCGGCAGGCCGAGCCCCGTGCCGTCGCCTCGCTTGCGCCCACCGGTCGTGACCTGCCTGAACGGCTTCATCGCCTGGTCGAGTTCGTTGCGCGTCATGCCGACGCCGGTGTCGCGGATCCGCAGGATGACGCTGCCGTTTGCCTCGTAGGCGGTCGACACCACGATCTGTCCGCCGGACGGGGTGAATCGGATAGCATTCGCCAGTATGTTGAGCGCGATCTGTTTGATCGACCGGCCGTCGGCGACGACCTCCGGCACGGAGGTCGAGAGCGATGTGCGGACGATCACGCGCTGGCTGTTGGCCTGCGGTTGAACCAGCGAAACCGCCTCGGACACCGCCTCGTTGAGATCCACGGCGCTGAAATCGAGCTCCATTTCGCCCGCTTCGATCTTCGAGATATCGAGCAGGTCGTTGACGATGTCGAGCACATGGCGTCCCGAGCGGCCGATATCGCCGGCATATTCGATATAGCGCGGATGACCGATCGGACCGAAATGCTCGCTCGCCATCATGTCGGAAAAGCCGATGATGGCGTTGAGCGGTGTGCGGATCTCGTGACTGACGCGAGCCAGGAACTCCGTCTTGTGGGCATTCGCCGTCTCCGCCGCCCGTTTGGCATTGCGCAATTCATCCTCGGTGCGTTTCCACTGAGTGATGTCGCGGATGACAGCGCAATAGCCGTTCGAGGAGGAGAGGCGGCCGATCGTCATGAACAGCGGGATGAAGCCGCCACCTGCTTCGCGTCCGATCACCTCGCGGCCATCATTGAGAACGCTCGCGACGCCGTGGCCGGAAAGCCCCTGGAGATAGTCGATCACCGCTCTCTGGCTCTCATGAGCGAAAAGGGCGGCAAAGGGTTTACCGCGCATTGCGTCCTCGTCATAGTTGAAGAGCGCGCTCGCCGACCTGTTCATCGTGCGGATGTCGCCGTCCTGGCCGAGGACCACGACGCCGTCGGTGGCGGTCTCCAGGATCGAGCGAAGCTCGTCGATTTCGGTCCGCAGCTGCGCTTCCGTTTCCGCGAACCTGACGGCGTCCTGCGGCTCGCTCGCATCTGCACGCGCTGCGGTCGGACTGATGGCGAGCATGAGCGCGCTTCGTCCTTCCCAGCGGATCGAATGCAGATGGGCGGTGACAGGTGTGAACTCGCCGCTTTCGCGGACGAGCGTCATTGTGCCGTCCGGCTTGGACGCCTGGGACTCGTCGCCAGTGGTAAAGAGCGCCGCAAGGCCCCCCTCGCGGGCAAAGGCCCCGAGATCCGCGTAGCCGGTGAGCCGCAGGAATTCCGGATTGGCGTGCAGCAGATCGTCGCCGTGATGGACGAGAAGGGCGACAGGCAGGCGGTCGAGGATCTCGCTGCTCATGGCAAGGCCCGTGCGCGCCGGAACGGCTTCGTCGCCGGCTGGCGCGCGAGACCCTTCGCTGCCGGTCGCCGGTTTGGGCGGCTTGCTCTCGATTGCCGGAGCGGATGGCGTCTCTTCGGCGAAGGGCGCTTGTGCTGCCGTTGGCGTTTCGCCTGCGGCATCCGCCGCCGGCGCGCCGAAACGGGTGCCGAGCTGCCGCGCAATCTCGCGGAAGGCGGCCTGTTCGCCGCGGGTCAAGGTTCCCGAGCCAGCCGGCCGGCGCAGGTCGAGATCGATGATCTTGTCCGAAGATGGCCGTTCCGGCGGATCGACAACGCGAAGCGCGGGCCGCTCGCCGCCAAAGGCGTCCTCTGCCGCCGTTTGTTGATCGGAGCTCGTTTCGGAATCCGAACCGGTACCGATCGCGGGCTCTGCCTCGGTTTCGGTTTCCGGCTCCGGACCAGCGGCTGCCTCTGGCTGCCCGTCCGCAGTCTCTGAGGGGGTGTTCTCCTGGTGCAGCGTGCCTCCAAGCGAAAGACCGCTCGCCTTTTCATCCACCACCGCATCGGCGCCCCGCACGATGCCGAAGCCGCGGAAACCGTCGAATTCGCGTGTTCGGGAGTAGGTGGGGAGGGCGGCGAGATCGACCGGCACCTTGAGCCTCGTCCCCTCCACCGGCCAGAGGATCGTCTTGCCCGACCAGGTATCGCGGCGATGCAGAAGCTCGTTGATCTTGTTGTCGGGGTCGAGGTCGTAGCGGGAGGCAAGCTCTTCGAAGGTCAGACCCACGACGTCGGCAGCGTTCGGCCCGACCGCGGAGGCGAATTCCTCGGAAATCTCGCTGAAACGCCCTTCCGCATCGATCTTCCAGACGAAACGGACGGCGCGCCCGCCCGGATCGAAGCTGAATTCAGTCGCCGGCGCTGCGCCTTCACGCGCGTCCCTTGCCGCCTCATCCGGCTTCTCCGGCTCTGTGGCTTGCTCGCTCGGCGCGTTCGCCTCGTTCAGAGACTCTGGCAGCGCTTCTCCTCGCGCCTCGGCGAAGGCAGCGTCGCCGACCTCCCGCGCCATCGCCGCGGTGGAGGCCGCGCCCGAAGCCGGGTCCTCCGTCATTTGCGCCGGCTGCTCCGGCACGGCCGCCTGCGTCTCGGTCGTCGAGGCAGCCGCTTCCTCCTTCGCCGGCTCGGTCGTGTTCTCGATCGCTGCGGCGGTCGCTTCCTCGATAACGGCTTCCACGGCGAAGAGGAGATGGAGAGCCGGGTAGTCGGAAATCTTGCCGATGGCGGCCGGCAACTGCCCCTTATCGGTGGCGACCGGACGCTTGATCAGCCTGTCCTTGTCGCGCGCGACTGCTGTCACGAGTGTCCGCCGTACCGGCGCCGGCAGTCCCAATCGCTCGAAGCCCGAGGACTGGGCAATGATCTCTCCCTCGTCGTCGAGCACGGCCATGTGCGTGTCCGGTCCGTCGAGGCCAGCGATCATCGCAGCGGCGCGCTCCTCGGTCGAGAGCGCCTTGCCGTTGTGCGGGGTTGTGAAGAGGACGGCCTCCTCGTCCGGCCCGATGCGGATCAGTTCCACTGTCGCATTGAGGGGAAGTCTGCGGAAGCCGGAGGACATCCGGATGAGGAGCTGCCGACGGTCGCCGACCGTGACGAGCTGGGCCGCGGCGGTGCGCAACTGGCGCAGAGAAAGATCGCCCGGGTCGAGCGCGCTGTCAATGAAGTCGTAGACCGAGGCCATGCCGAACAGCCTGGCGCCTTGATCGTTGGCCCAAAGCACCCGCGCGAGATTCTTGGAAAATAGGACAGATGCATCCCCGTGGGCAAAATGCTCCCGCACCCGTGCATGCACGGCAATGTCGATGAAGGGGTATCGTCTCGCGGGCATTGGCAGGCCTATTGACTGGTCGCGTGCGCGTTAACACTCTATTAATATCCGGCCCTATCGCGAGGGTCCAGCAGTGCCCCCTGATCCGCAGCGAGTTTCACGACGCAAGGTTAATGGGCGCCATCTTGTGCATCGCACAAAAAATGTTGCATCGCACAAAACTTTCGGTTATAAGATGTCCAACACCCACACACCAAGGAGCAAATGCCATGGCCACTGCCAAGAAGACCGAAGATGCCTTTGCGATGTCCTTCGACCCGTCGAAGTTCGTCGGGAGCTTCCGTGAATTTGCCGAAAAGGGCGCCGTCCAGTCGAAAGAGGCGTACGCCAGGATGAAGACTGCAGCCGAAGAGGCAACGAAGACGGTCGAAGCAACGTTCGAAAACGCTCAGTCGGGCTCTGTCGAACTCGGCCTCAAGGCCATCGACGCGCTGCGCACCAATGCTGAAACCTCGCTTTCGCACATGGAAGCACTACTCGGCGTGAAGTCGATCTCGGAACTCGTCGAACTGCAGACGGCCTTCATCCGCAAGCAGGCCGAGCTCGCCGTCGAGCAGGCCAAGTCGATGCAGGAAGCCACTCGCAAGGTCGCTGAGAATGTTGCCAAGCCCGGCAAGCAAGCCGCCGAAAAGGCGATGTCCAGCTTCAAGGGCGCTTGATCGTCACTCCCGTTTCGATCGATACCATTGCAAGAGACCGGGTGGCTTGCCATCCGGTCTTTTTGCTGGATAATCCGAACATAAGGCTTGCAAATCGATGTGAGTGACCGTATGTGAGCCGCCAAGCGACTTGAGGGTCGCTGCCCGAGTGCGGTTGTAGCTCAGTTGGTTAGAGCGCAGGTTTGTGGCACCTGAGGTCGGTGGTTCGAGACCACCCAACCGTACCACTCTTTTCATCCTTTCACGCGAAGATCTGATGCTCGGCCGTCACCAGTTCCTGCAGGAACGAGACGACCGTGCGCACGCGCACCAGATCGCGCGCGCTTTCGTGATAGGTCGTCCAGTAGGCGCGGCGGATCGTCGTCCCTGGCAGAAGGCGGACCAGTTCCGGATATTGCCGGGCAATGTAGTTGTGCAGGATGCCGATGCCGGCGCTGGAGCGGACGGCCTCGGTCTGACCGGTGGCGCTGGAGATTTCGAAGGAGGCGTCCCAGCTGCGCATGATCTCGGCGGAGAAATTGAGCGATGGCGTGAAGATCAGGTCCTCCACATAGCCGATGCGGCGGTGGTTCTTGAGATCGTCGACCGCCTTCGGCGTGCCGTATCGGCCAAGATAATCCGCCGATGCGTAGAGACCCAGTGTATAATCAGTGAGTTTGGACGATACGAGACGCCCCTGTTCCGGCCGCTCGATGGTAATGGCGATATCGGCCTCGCGCTGCGACAGGGAGAAGGAGCGCGGTACCGGCACAAGCTGCAGCTTGAGCTCAGGATAGCGTGCGGTCAGGCGACCGAGGCGCGGTGCCAGGAAGGAAACGCCGAAACCGTCTGGAGCGCCGATGCGCACCGTACCGGCGATCGCCGTGTCGATCCGCCCGATCTGTGACTGGGCCGCCAGCATTTCCGTTTCCATGCGCTCGGCGGCCGCGAGAAAGACTTCGCCCTCGGCGGTCAGTTCGCAGCCGCTCGGGCGCCGCACGAGAAGCCGCGTCTTCAGGGTTTCTTCAAGTGCGGTGACGCGCCGGCTGAGCGTGGCATGGTTGAGCCCGAGGCGCTTTGAAGCGGCGAGAATCTGGCCCGTCCGCGCTACGGCGAGAAACACTCTGACGTCGTCCCAGTCCATGCCGTCGCTCCAGGTGCTTTGATTTTTGCACAACGGTTCCTGAATATCGGAAATTGAATTGTTGAAATCGTAGTGCGATCATGCGCTCCAGATCAAGACCAGGAGGAACCCCCATGTATGTAATCGGACATTTCATCGACGGGAAGCGCGTCCCCGGCACGAGCGGCCGCGTAAGCAACATCTTCAATCCGGCGACGGGCGAAGTTCAGGGCACCGTGGCGCTCGCGAGCGACGCCGAGCTTGCCGCTGCGGTGGAAAGCGCCAAGGCGGCTCAGCCGAAGTGGGCGGCTACCAACCCGCAGCGTCGTGCGCGCGTCTTCATCAAGTTCGTGCAGCTCTTGAACGAGCATATGAACGAATTGGCCGAGTTGCTCTCCCGCGAGCACGGCAAGACCATCGAAGACGCCAAGGGTGACGTCGTTCGCGGCCTTGAGGTCTGCGAATTCGTCATCGGCATACCGCATCTGCAGAAGAGCGAATTCACCGAAGGCGCCGGCCCCGGCATTGACATGTATTCGATCCGTCAGCCGGTCGGCGTCGGCGCCGGCATCACGCCGTTCAACTTTCCGGCGATGATTCCCATGTGGATGTTCGCTCCGGCGATCGCCTGCGGCAACGCCTTCATCCTGAAGCCGTCCGAACGCGATCCGTCCGTGCCAATCCGCCTCGCCGAACTGATGATCGAAGCCGGCCTGCCGGCGGGCGTGCTCAACGTCGTCAATGGCGACAAGGGCGCGGTCGACGCGATCCTGACGAATCCGGACATCGGCGCCGTCTCCTTCGTCGGCTCGACGCCGATCGCCCGCTATGTCTACGGCACCGCGGCGATGAACGGCAAGCGCGCGCAGTGCTTCGGCGGCGCCAAGAACCATATGATCATCATGCCTGATGCCGATCTTGACCAGGCCGCCAATGCGCTGATCGGCGCCGGCTACGGCTCCGCCGGCGAGCGCTGCATGGCGATCTCGGTTGCCGTTCCGGTCGGCGAGGAGACCGCGAACCGCCTCGTCGACAAGCTGGTGCCGATGGTTGAAAGCCTGCGCATCGGCCCCTATACGGACGAAAAGGCTGATATGGGCCCGGTCGTCACCAAGGAGGCGGAGGCGCGCATCCGGAGCCTGATCGACAGCGGCATCGAGCAGGGCGCCAAGCTCGTCGTCGACGGCCGCGACTTCAAGCTGCAGGGCTATGAAAACGGCCATTTCGTCGGCGGCTGCCTGTTCGATCACGTCACGCCGGACATGGACATCTACAAGACGGAAATCTTCGGCCCCGTTCTGTCGGTCGTGCGTGCCAAGAACTACGAGGACGCCTTGTCGCTGCCGATGAAGCATGAATACGGCAATGGTGTCGCGATCTACACCCGCGATGGCGATGCGGCGCGCGACTTCGCCTCCCGCATCAATATCGGCATGGTTGGTGTCAACGTTCCGATCCCGGTGCCGCTCGCCTACCACTCCTTCGGCGGCTGGAAGTCCTCGTCCTTCGGCGATCTCAACCAGCACGGCACGGACTCGATCAAGTTCTGGACCCGGACGAAGACCATCACCTCGCGCTGGCCCTCGGGCATCAAGGACGGCGCCGAGTTCTCGATCCCGACGATGCGATAACCACTACAGCGTTTCTCAGACGCAAGGTCGATGCGCTAGATCTCCTCCCTCTGCTGAGCCTCCTTCGGGAGGCTCTTTTTTGTTGCATTGCGCGCGGCTATACAACTAACTAACCCCGATAAGCCGGGTGATCGTGTGACGATTCGCACTGTGGTGGACGAACCATACGGCTGATCGCCTGGGGGGTGCTCACGCAGGGCCGGCCTGTCTGATCGAGGGGATACGTCATGGTGTTGGTCGAACCATTGCCCGCGCAGCGCGTCGGGCAGGGCAGTTTCGGGCGCGCGGCCGAGGGGAACGTTCAACGTCTCTCCTTCACGGGCAGCGCCGGTGAATATTTCGGGATCTGGATCGTCAATATCCTGCTGACGATCGTCACCCTCGGCATCTATTCGGCTTGGGCCAAGGTGCGCCGCAATCGCTATTTCTATGGCAACACCGTACTGCTCGGCCGCGGCTTCGACTATCACGCCAGGGGTGGCCAGATCCTGCTCGGCCGCCTGATCGTCTTTGCCTATCTGGTTTTCTACAATGTCATGCTGACCTTCGTTCCCTTCGTCGGCATCGGCCTCGGCGTGGCTCTCCTGTTCCTGGTTCCGTGGCTGCTTGCGCGAGGCCTGCGCTTCAGCGCCAGGGTGACGAGCTACCGCAATGTCCGTTTCGATTTCCTCGGACGCGCCGGCGGCGCGTTTCTTGCCTTCGTAGTCGGACCGGTCATGGCGGCGATCACCCTCGGCATTCTGGCGCCGCTCGCCAGCCGCTGGACCTATCGTTACATCGGTAACAACCTGCGCTACGGGGACAAGGGCTTTTCGACCGCTCCCTCCCTCGGCTCGATCTACAGAACCTGGGGCATCTCCGCAGCGGTGATCGTTCTCGGGCTGCTGATCGTCGCCTTCATCGCCTTTCTCAACCTGGCGGTCGTTGCCGCAGCGGTCGGGAATCCCGATGCGCTTCCGCCGGAAATGCAGGTGTCGCTCGGCCTGCTCGCAGCGCTCGCCTATATCATGGTTCTGGCGATCTTCGGCACGGCGGCGCTCATCTATCGCGCCGGCGTCCGCAATGTCGCCTGGTCCGCCACCAGTTTCGATGGCAAGCACCGGCTCTTGAGCGACCTCTCGCGTCCGCGCTATGCTTGGATCGCCGTCTCGAACTTCGTTGTCACGCTCGTTACCCTCGGCCTCATGCGGCCTTGGGCCGCCGTTCGAATGGCGCGCTACGTGAACGAGCATACGGGCGTCCGCTTCGAAGGGAATGTCGGCGAGGTCTTCTCGTCGAGTGCAGCACAGGGTTCGGCGGTCGGCGCCGAGTTCATGGATATAGAAGGCTTCGACTTTGGCTTCTGAGACGGCGGCGATTGCCCAGGGCGAGTGGCATCCGGCGGGATCGAGCCGCTCCGTGCCCTGCCGCCTGGTCGAAGATGGCGAGCGCCTCGTCGTCTGCGACCAGACGCAATCCGAACTTGCAGGCGGCAGCTTGTCCTCGCTGGAGATTTCCGCCCGCGTCGGCCGCATTCCGCGGCGGATCACCTTTCCCGACGGGTCTCTCTTCGAAACGGGCGAAAACGATGCGGTCGACCGGTTTCTCGCTCGAGCGGGCCGAGGCCGGCAGGGCATCATCCATTGGCTGGAGCAGTTCCATCCGCGGCTGATCGCTTTCGTCGCCACAACCATCCTGCTCGGTGCGCTGGTCTACCGCATTGCGTTGCCTGCGCTCGTGGAGGTGGCCGTCGCCGTCACGCCTCCGATCGTGCCGCAGATCATGTCGGCCAGCACGCTGGAGACTATGGACCGGACGGTCCTTGGCCCTTCGAAGCTCAATGAGGCGCTACGCGGCCGAGTTCTCGACGGGTTCCGGCGCATTGCGGCGCTTTCCCAGGGCGGTGAGGCGGCTTACGCGCTCAACTTCCGCGAAGGCGGACCCGTCGGCCCCAATGCCTTTGCGCTGCCCGACGGCACGCTGATCCTCACCGACGAACTGGTGGAGCTTGCAGGCGGCGACATAGAGATGATCGTTGGGGTGCTGGCGCACGAAATCGGCCATGTCGAGCACAAGCACAGCCTCCGGCAGTTCTATCGTGCCGCGGGCGTTGCCGGTCTCGTCATGTTGATTGCGGGCGACATAGGTTCCGGCGCAGAGGACGTCCTGGTGCAGGGGAGCGGCCTGCTCGCGCTCTCCTACTCGCGCGCCGCCGAGGCGGAGGCGGACCGCCATTCCGTGGCGTTGATGATTAGGGCAGGCTTCGATCCGACCGCGATCGCCCGCTTCTTCGAACTGCTGGAGACGAAGCTTCACGACCGCTCCGAAACAAGCATTTTCTCCACCCATCCTGGCACGTCGGAGCGCCGCAAGGCCATCCTGGAGATCGCCGCAGAGCGGAAGGACTGACGGCATCTACTCTTCGCCGGCATCGCCCTACGGCACACTTTGCGCGCTTTTTCAGGCGCGCAAAGGGCGCTGTGATTCCTGGAATCTGCGCATCGGGCTGCGCACCACGCTTTCCGAAAATCGGCGACGTTTTCGGGCCGATGCGCTACTACAGCGCCGCGCGTCTTTCAGAGGCGCAAAGGTCGCTGTAACTCTTTGAATCTGCGCATCGAGCTTTCCGAAAATCCGGTACGATATTCGGGCCGATGTGCTAGGAACCTGCCGCCCGGAAGCGCTCCTCGAACTCCCGACGCAGCTCCCGCCTGACCTCGGCAGCGCGGTGGCGGCGCTCCCTTGTGCCCGGCTCAGGGGCGTAGGACGGCACGCTCGTCGGACGCCCGTCGGCATCGACGGCGACCATCGTGAAATAGCAGGAATTCGTATGCCGTCTCTCGCCGGTGCGGATATTCTCGGCCTCGACCCGGATGCCGACCTCCATCGACGTCCGGCCGGCATAGTTGATGGAGGCGCGAAAGTGGACCAGTTCGCCGACATGGATCGGCTGGCGGAAGACGACTTGATCGACCGAAAGGGTCACGGCGTACTGTTTCGAGTAGCGCGAAGCGCAGGAAAACGCGACCCGGTCGAGCAGGTTGAGGAGTGCCCCGCCATGAACCTTGCCGCTGAAGTTCGCCATGTCGGGCGTCATCAGCACGACCATTTCAAGCTGGCTCGAGTCATGCATCTTGTCCAATTTTCCCTCCGGATCCCGGCGGCGCCGCCGTTGTTTCTCAGCTTTGAAGAGAATCGCCGCTTCGTGTCTATCGGTCAATTGCAGAGGTGTCGTGCCCCTAGCGCATCGGCCCGAAAATCGTACCCGATTTTCGGAAAGCTCGATGCGCAGGTTCAAAGCGTTACAGCGACCTTTGCGCGTCTGAAAAGACGCGCGGCGCTGTAAACGAAGAACAGCGGGCTTTCGCCCGCTGCTCTATGGCGCCGTGCGTCCTTTAGGACTCACAAAGAATGCTGGACTTCGAATCTGCGCATCGACCCCGAAAGCCGAGCCCGATTTCCGGGGTCGATGCGAGAATGTGCCTCAATCTTGCGGACCTTCGTTGTAGCCCACCTTGTCGACCAGTTCCGAGGCCTTCTTGCGGTTTGCTGCGATCTCGGCGAGTGGCAGCGTATCGGGCTTGATCGGTCCGAAGGATTTGACCACTTCGGACGGTTCGACGCCCGGCATGACCGGATATTCGAAGACCTGCTCGGCATAGATCTTCTGCGCTTCGCCTGAAGAGAGGTATTCCATCAGTTTGATCGCATTGTCCTTGTTCGGTGCGTTCTTGGCGAGCGCCATGCCGGAAATGTTCACATGCGTTCCGCGGTCCTGGGCATTCGGGAACAGGACCTTGATGGCGGATGCCCACTCCTTCTGCTCTGGCTCCCGTTCGTTGGTCATCATCAGGCCGACATAGTAGCTGTTGCCGAGCGCCAGGTCGCACTCGCCTGCAAAGATGGCCTTCGCCTGGCTGCGGTCACTGCCGTCCGGCTTCCTGGCCAGGTTGTTCTTGAGGCCGGTCAGCCATGTTTCCGCCTCGGCCTCGCCATGATGCGCGATCATGGAGGCGAACAGGCCGATATTGTAGGAATGCTGGCCATCGCGGGTGCAGATTTTTCCCTTCCATTTCGGGTCTGCCAGCTCCTCATAGGTGATGTCGTCCTGGGCCACGCGGTCCCTGGAGGCGTAGACGACGCGGCCGCGGGTCGTCAGGCCGAACCAGTTGCCGTCCGGGTCGCGGAAATGCTCCGGGATGTCTTCGTTGATCGTTTCGTTGACGACCGGCTGCGTCACGCCGCCTTCCTCGGCTTCGGTTAGACGGCTGATGTCGACCGTGAGGATGACATCAGCCGGCGAGTTCGCGCCTTCCGCCTGGATGCGCTCGACGAGGCCCTTGTCGAGAAAGAGGACATTGGTCGCAATGCCGGTTTCCTTGGTGAACGCGTCCAGGAGCGGCTGAATCAGGTCCGGCTGCCGATAGGAATAGATGTTGACCTCGCCCTCGGCACGGGCCGTGACCGAGCATGCCAGGAAGGTCGCCGCCATCGACAGAATGCCGATCAGCGCTTTAGAGACGTGCATGGTGTTTCTCCATTTCTTGCTTAAACTTAACCAAGCCGATCATATTTGTTTACCGCGCCGGTGAAGGCAGTCAACCGGGAAAGGGTGAAGTTGACTGCGTTCGTATGTTTTTCCCTTTTTGGAATTGTTCCAAACTGCAATCCGTCCTATATGATGGGGAACCGAATTCTCGATTCCGGAGTGGACGATGCGTCTGACGAAGCAAACGAACTACGCGGTTCGCATGTTGATGTACTGCGCTGCGAACAGCGACAAGCTCAGCCGCATTCCCGAGATCGCCAAGGCCTACGGCGTTTCCGAGCTGTTCCTGTTCAAGATTCTGCAGCCGCTGACGAAGGCGGGCCTAGTTGAAACCGTGCGCGGGCGCAATGGCGGCGTAAGGCTGCCGAGGCCGGCGTCGGAGATCAGCCTCTTCGACGTCGTCAAGGTTACCGAGGACAGCTTCGCGATGGCGGAATGCTTCGAGGCTGGTGAAATCGAGTGTCCGCTCGTCGACAGCTGCGGCCTCAACGCCGCTTTGCGTAAAGCGCTGAATGCCTTCTTCGAAGTGCTTGAGGGCTATACGATCGACGACCTGGTCAAGGCCCGGCCGCAGATCCACTTCCTGCTGGGCATCGAGGAGCCGGCACGCCCCCAGACCTCGGCAGCCTAAGGCTTTCCGAGTGAATGAGGGCGGCTTTCGCGCCCTCTTGGCAAACGTGCGTCCTTCAGGAGGCACGCAGCGGGTTGTTGAATCCCTGCAGATTTCCGTGACCCCGTGGGGAACCCGCGTGGCAGAGAGTGCCCGTAGCGGCGCGCCTGCGCGTCGGCGCAGGCAACCTGTGCGAGCGGCCGCATTCAGAAATCGCATATTGCCGGCCATCTCTATTTGTGGAAGAATTTTTCGCCTAGACAAATTTCTGGGGCGACTTATTGCATTGCGACGGCAAATATCGTTCCATCCGTTCTTGACCGGATGGAAAATTTCTTGCCGCGTCGGAAATACGAGAACAAAAAAGCAAAACTGGGAAGCAAGCTCATGAAAAAGCTCACGACTCTCTTCGCAGCGACGGCGCTTGCCACGCTGATGGCCGGTTCCGCCTGGTCGAAAACGTTCGTCTATTGCTCGGAAGGCTCGCCGGAGGGTTTTGACCCCGGCCTCTACACGGCCGGTACGACGTTCGATGCCGCGGCGCATACAGTTTACAACCGCCTGTTGGAATTCAAGAAGGGCACCACGGAGACCGAGCCCGGACTCGCCGAGAGCTGGACGATTTCCGATGACGGCCTCGAATACACCTTCAAGCTTCGCCCCGGCGTGAAGTTTCAGACGACCGAATTCTTCACGCCGACCCGTGACCTGAATGCCGACGACGTGATTTTCTCGCTCGAGCGCCAGTGGAAATCCGACCACCCGTGGCACGGCTATGTATCCGGCGCATCCTGGGAATACTTCTCTGGCATGGGCATGCCGGACCTGATCGAAGCGATCGAGAGGGTCGACGACATGACCGTCAAGATCAAGCTGAAGCGCAAGGAAGCGCCGTTCCTCGCCAATCTTGCCATGCCCTTCGCCTCGATCATGTCGAAGGAATATGCCGACAAGCTCGAAGCCGACGGCAAGATGAACCAGCTCAACCAGATGCCCTTGGGCACCGGCCCCTTTGCTTTCGTCGGCTACCAGCAGGATGCGGTCATCCGTTACAAGGCCCATCCGGACTATTGGGACGGCAAGCAGAAGATCGATGATCTGGTCTTCTCGATCACCACCGACGCGGCTGTTCGCTATCAGAAGCTGAAGGCAGGCGAGTGTCACCTGATGCCCTATCCGAATGCGGCCGACGTCGAATCCATGAAGGCCGACCCGAACCTGAAGGTCATGGAGCAGGCCGGCCTCAACGTCGCCTATCTCGCCTATAACACGACCCAGGCACCGTTCGACAAGGTCGAGGTTCGCAAGGCGCTGAACAAGGCGATCAACAAGCAGGCGATCGTCGATGCCGTCTTCCAGGGCCAGGCAACGCCGGCGACGAACCCGATCCCGCCGACCATGTGGTCCTATAACGACAATATCGAGGACGATACCTACGAGCCGGAAGTCGCGAAGAAAATGCTGGAGGATGCCGGCGTCACCAACCTGTCGATGAAAGTCTGGGCGATGCCGGTTGCGCGGCCGTACATGTTGAACGCGCGCCGTGCCGCCGAACTGATGCAGGCCGACTTTGCCAAGATCGGCGTCAACGTCGAGATCGTCACCTACGAATGGGCCGAGTATCTCGAGAAGTCGAAGGACAAGAATCGTGACGGCGCGGTGATCCTGGGCTGGACGGGCGACAACGGCGACCCGGACAACTTCCTCGACACGCTGCTTGGTTGCGATGCGGTCGGAGGCAATAACCGCGCGCAGTGGTGCAATCAGGAATTCGACGACCTGGTGACGAAGGCGAAGGAGGCCTCCAGCATCGCGGAGCGCACCAAACTCTATGAAGACGCCCAGGTCGTGTTCAAGCGCGAAGCCCCTTGGGCAACGCTCGACCATTCGCTGTCGATCGTGCCGATGCGCAAGAATGTCGAAGGCTTCGTACAGAGCCCGCTGGGCGACTTTGCTTTCGACGGCGTTGATATTGTAGAGTAATCTTAACAACCGAACCGAAGGGGGCGTTTGCCGCCGGGCGAACGCCCCTCTTCCTTTTTGCCCGGTGGCGCCGCTAGCGAGGCCGCGCACCATGGCATGAGGTTTGACTATGTTCCGATTCTTGCTGGGGCGACTGGCGGTGCTGATTCCGACGTTCATCGGCGTCTCCATCATCGCCTTCTCCTTCATCCGTCTCCTTCCCGGCGACCCTGTGGCGCTGCTTTCGGGAGAGCGGGTCATGTCGCCGGAGCGGCATGCCGAAATATCCCACCAACTCGGCTTCGATCGGCCGATCGTCGTGCAGTATCTCGATTATCTTTGGGGTGTTGTGCGCGGCGATTTCGGCGTGTCGATCGTCACCAAGAGGCCGGTAATCGACCAGTTCTTCGAACTTTTCCCCGCGACGGTCGAACTGTCGATCTGCGCGATCGTCTTTGCCATCGTTCTCGGCATTCCCGCGGGCGTGATCGCCGCCATCAAGCGCGGCTCGGTCATCGATCAGATCATCATGGGCACGGCGCTGGTTGGATTCTCGATGCCGATCTTCTGGTGGGGCCTGCTGCTGATCATCGTCGTTTCCGGCATTTTGCAGTGGACTCCGGTTTCCGGCCGTATATCGCTCATGTTCTTCTTTCCGTCGGTCACCGGTTTCATGCTGATCGACTCCCTCTTGTCGGGGCAGGAGGGCGCGTTCCAGTCCGCCTTCAATCACCTGATTTTGCCGACGATCGTGCTCGGTACCATTCCGCTTGCCGTCATCGCCCGCCAGACGCGCTCGGCGATGCTGGAGGTGCTTTCCGAGGACTATGTGCGCACCGCCCGCGCGAAAGGGCTCTCCACCTTCCGGGTCGTCGGTATCCACGCGCTGCGCAATGCCATGATTCCGGTCGTCACCACGATCGGCCTCCAGGTCGGCGTCATGCTGGCGGGCGCCATCCTGACGGAAACGATCTTCTCCTGGCCGGGAATCGGCAAATGGATGGTCGATTCCGTATTCCGGCGCGACTATGCCGTCATTCAGGGCGGGCTCTTGATCATCGCTGGCGTCATCATGCTGGTGAACCTCGCCGTGGATCTGCTCTACGGCCTTATCAACCCGCGCATCCGGCATTGAGGAGGACGATATGACCGAAGTCACTATCGATACGTCGATATCGACCGATCCCTCCCGCCGGGCGAGGCTCGCCGAGTTCTGGTTCTATTTCTCGGAAAACCGGGGTGCCGTTATCGGATTGGTGTTTTTCCTGTTCCTGGTGGTGCTCGCCCTGGCCGCGCCGCTCGTCGCGCCGCATGACCCGACCATCCAGTTCCGCCAGTCCGTTCTGCTCCCGCCTTTTTGGGAGGAGGGGGGCCGGCTCGAGTTCCTTCTCGGCACCGATGCCGTCGGCCGGGACATGCTCTCGCGCCTCATCTACGGCACCCGCTTCTCGCTGTTCGTCGGCGTCATCGTGACGACCCTCTCCTTGACGGGCGGTATCCTGGTCGGCGTCGTCGCCGGCTATTTCCGCGGCTGGGTCGACACCTTCATCATGCGGATCATGGACATCATCCTGGCCTTCCCGTCGCTGCTGCTCGCGCTCGTTCTCGTGGCGGTACTCGGGCCGGGCCTCACCAATGCCATGATCGCCATCGCGCTCGTCTTCCAGCCGCATTTCGTCCGCCTGACGCGTGCGGCGGTAATGGCTGAGAAAACCCGCGACTATGTCGTCGCGGCAAAGGTCGCCGGCGCAGGGCACCTCAGGCTGATGTTCAAGACGATCCTGCCCAATTGCATGGCGCCGCTGATCGTCCAGGCGACGCTGTCGTTCTCGAGTGCAATCCTCGATGCCGCGGCGCTCGGCTTCCTCGGCATGGGCGCGCAGCCGCCGATGCCGGAATGGGGAACCATGCTCGCGGAGGCGCGCGAATTCATCCTGCGCGCCTGGTGGGTGGTCACGCTTCCCGGTCTCGCGATCCTGTTGACCGTGCTGGCAATCAATCTGATGGGCGACGGCCTGCGTGATGCGCTCGACCCGAAGCTGAAGAGGTCCTGACATGGCGCTACTCGAAATTGAAAACCTCGTCGTCGAATTCCAGACGGCTTCGGGCCTGTTCCGGGCGGTCGACGGCGTGTCGCTCAAGGTCCACGAGCGCGAGGTGCTGGCGATCGTCGGAGAATCCGGGTCGGGCAAATCCGTCTCCATGCTTGCTGCAATGGGTCTCCTGCCTTGGACCGCGAATGTCACGGCGGACAAGCTCACCTTCGACGGACGGGATCTTCTGACCATGTCGGCCGCCGAGCGGCGCAAGATCATCGGCAAGGAGATCGCGATGATCTTCCAGGAGCCGATTGCGAGCCTCAATCCGTGCTTCACGGTCGGTTTCCAGATCGAGGAAGTGCTGCGCATCCATATGCGGCTCGACCGGGCGGCGCGGCGCAAACGGGCCATCGAGCTCTTCGAAGCCGTCGGCATCCCCGATCCGGCCGAGCGCCTCGGCCATTTCCCACACCAGATGTCGGGCGGCCAGTGCCAGCGCGTGATGATCGCGATCGCGCTTGCCTGCAATCCGAAACTCCTGATCGCCGACGAGCCGACGACGGCGCTGGACGTGACGATCCAGAAGCAAATTCTCGATCTTTTGATGAGGTTGCAGGCAAAGCATGGCATGGGTCTCATCATGATCACCCACAATATGGGAGTCGTGGCGGAGACGGCGGATCGCGTCGTCGTACAGTACAAGGGCCGCAAGATCGAAGAGGCGGACGTGCTGTCGCTGTTCGAAGCGCCGAAGAGCAATTACACGCGCGCGCTGCTTGCGGCGCTCCCGGAAAACGCGACCGGCGACCGGCTGCCGACGATCTCCGAACTGTTCAACGATCAGCAGATCCTCGAGGGAGCCGCGCGATGACCCCTGTTCTCGAAGCCCGGAATCTCGTGCGCGACTATCATGTGCCCGGCAGCCTTTTCCGCAAGGCGCGCACCGTTCACGCGCTGAAGGGCGTCAGCTTCACGCTTGATGAAGGCAAGACGCTTGCGATCGTCGGCGAAAGCGGCTGCGGCAAGTCGACGCTCGGGCGCATCCTCACGCTGATCGATCCGGCAACGGCCGGTGAGCTGCTGATCGACGGTCGCAAGGTCGACATCGCCCGGGAGGGGCTGACGTCGGAGATGCGCCGCAAGGTGCAGATCATTTTCCAGAACCCGTATGGCTCCTTGAATCCGCGCCAGAAGATCGGCGATATCCTGACCGAGCCGCTCGTCATCAATACCAAGGTGCCGGCAAACGAGCGCCGCGACCGGGCGATGGCCATGCTCAAGAAGGTCGGTCTCGAGGAGAAGCACTATAATCGCTATCCGCACATGTTCTCCGGCGGGCAGCGGCAACGCGTCGCGATCGCCCGCGCTCTCATGCTCAACCCGAAACTTCTGGTACTGGACGAACCGGTGTCGGCGCTAGATCTTTCCGTCCAGGCGCAGGTCCTGAACCTGCTCGCGGACCTGCAGGATGAATTCCAGCTCACCTATGTCTTCATCAGCCATGACCTGTCGGTGGTGCGCTACATCGCCGATGACGTGATGGTGATGTATTTCGGTGAGGCGGTGGAATATGGCAGCCGCGACGCGGTGTTTTCCGACCCGCAGCATAGCTATACGAAGACATTGTTTGCGGCCACGCCGCGCGCCGACGTGGCCAGCATCAAGGCGCGGCTGGCGCGCAAGAATGCGGCCTGAGCCACGTCTCTTTTCGACGGAAGGAGACAACTTCTTGGAGTTCTCCTCCCGATCATGTAGAGCTTCGCCGCCCCGACCGCATGTCCTGCTGAATCGACCGCCAGTTGAGGAAGAGGACATGTCGGGATTGTAGTTGCTGCCGCACCTTTGCGCCTCCGATTGACGCTACGGCGCCGCAGTGAAAAGGCCCTGCGGCGGTCAGCCATTCCCGGCCGGCATATTCCTGCCCGGCCCCAACATCAGGATGAGGATTATGGAAATCAAGCGCTTCGAAACCGGCCCGCGGATGAGCCAGGCCGTTGTACACAATAATACGGTCTACCTGGCCGGTCAGGTCGGCAACGCCGGTGACGACGTCGCCACCCAGACGAAGCAGGCGCTCGCCGAAGTCGATCGCCTGCTCGCGCTTGCCGGCACGGACAAGACGCGCATCCTTTCGGCAACGGTCTGGCTCGCCGATATGGCCGACTTTGCCAAGATGAACTCCGTCTGGGATGTATGGGTCCCGCAGGGTCACACGCCAGCCCGCGCCACCGGCGAAGCAAAGCTTGCGACGCCTGAATATCTCGTCGAGGTGATCGTCACGGCGGCGCTGTAAGACCTGCTGCCATTGAACTAGTCATTGCGGGTACGCCGCCGGTTGCCACGCCGGCGGCGTCTTGCTTTTGCGGCTGCATGTCTTTGTCCTTACGGCGTCGCGCGTCTTTTCGAATCCGCGCAATTCCGAAAATCGATGCGCGAGACCGAGGTGGATTTGAGGGGACGTCGCTTAACAGGAACGATTTTCCGATCGATGCGTTTCTCAGCAACCCCGCATGTGACCGGTGCCTTGCGTACTCTATGGCTTACGCGATGCGGGATGGTGATGGGGTTGGACCACTTACCGTGATGCGTTGCAGTTCCTGAAGGGACAGCTTGAAACAACGGCTTGTCCTGCAAGAGTTGCGCATTCGGTTCTCTCGGAGAGACTTCGTTGAAGAAGGTACCGGTGGACACGGAAAAAGACGCAATGGCGCTTGACGCACGCCGGCGCGACGCCCGGAACGTTGTAGCCGACGAGGTTGCTGCGGGCGAGGCCCGGACGGCACTTGCGCCCGGCCATGGGGGCATGGACCCGCTGGTTGTCTGCAGCATAGTGGGCCTGTTCGTCATCGCTTGTGCGTCCGCCCTTTCCGCGCTGGCGGCGGTGCTGGTGCCGATAGCCTTTGCGATCATCGTCGGCATCGTACTGGGCAGGGCGGCGGATGGATTGACCCGCTTCGGCTTGCCGCCGCTTCTCGGCGGCCTGCTTTTGGCGCTCTGCTTCGTCGTCGGATTGTTCTTCCTGGTGAACGCCCTTCTCGTGGCCGTCACGGAGGTAGCGAGCGAAGCCCCGCGACTGGCGGAGAACATCATCGAACGGGTCTTGCCGTTCTTCAATCGCTTTAGCTGGCTGCGGCTGGCGCTCGCCCGAGGGGCAAGCGAGGAGGCGCTCGCCGATGCCGCGGTGGAAAATGCGGGTCCGCTTCTCGGCACCGTCGCCACCAGCCTCACGCCGGCGCTCATTCAAACCCTGGTATTCCTAGCGGCGCTCGTCCTGTTCCTGCTTGGCCGGATCCATCTGCGCAGCACGATCATTCTGGCGGTCCCGAGCCGCGACGGGCGTCTAGGCGCAATCCGGATTATGAACGCGATCGAGGAGGCCCTTACGCGGTACTTCGCGACCACGAGCCTGATCTACATGGCGCTTGGCGTGTTCACGATGGTGATTGCCCTGGTCGGGGGCCTGCCTATGGCGCCGCTCTGGGGCCTCTTCGCCTTCGTCTCGAGCTACATTCCCTATCTCGGGGTGACCTTGATGACACTTTCCCTGCTGGTCGGCGGCTTGATGATCCACGACGCGCTGATCGTTGCCCTGGCGCCGGTGATCGCCTTCACCGTCATTCACCTGACGATGGAGAACCTGATCGTGCCGGCAATCCTCGGCCAACGCTTCGAAATGAACCCGTTCCTCATTTTCATCGCGATCATCTTCTGGACATGGATGTGGGGTGCGGTCGGGGCCATTCTCGCCATGCCGCTTGCGCTGATTGGGATGACGATCTTCGAGCAGGTCCGCGACACGTCTAGCGAGCCTCAACTGCCGGGGTAATGCTACTGCATGTCTCCGTAATCTGACCTTGCTTCCTGCGCGTCTGATAGGATGCGCGGCGCTGTCGGTCGCGAGAATGCAGCCGCCGCGTTTCGTGGCTATCAGCGATGCCCCGCATGGGCCTGTTCGTCGAAAAACAGCGCCTGGCTGATCAGCGCCTTCACCATTTCCGGATTGAACGGCTTGGTTACCAAGAAGGCAGGCTCAGGTTTGTTGCCGGTCAGAAGCCGTTCCGGGAAGGCGGTGATGAAGATCACCGGGACGGCCGCTTCCGTGAGAATTTCGTTGACCGCGTCAATCCCGGAGCTGCCGTCGGCAAGCTGAATGTCCGCAAGCACCATCTTGGGGGATGTCTTGTGATAGAGGTCGAGCGCCTCCTTATGCGTGCGGGCAATTCCCGTCACCCGATGTCCGAGGCTTTCGACCATATCCTCGATATCCATCGCGATGAGCGGCTCGTCCTCGATGATCAGGACATCTGTTGCGACCTGCTGCGAGATTTCTTCCGACGCACTGGAAAGCAGCGTGGAAAATCCGCTCTGGTCAAGAGACATGATTTCGGCCGCCTCGTCCATCGAAAACCCTTCGACCGCGACGAGCAGGAACGCCTGCCGGGGTGCGGGCGCGATCAGCGACAGATTGGCCGCGGCCCTCCGTTCCCAGGCATACGACGACACCAACTGGGATCGGTCGACCTTCAGCTTGTCGAAAAGCGAGCAGAACAGCTTGTAGAGGCCGATTCGGTCGTTGGAAGCCGTTGGGAAGAGGCTGACGTCGTCGATGAGTTCTTCCAGCACGGCGGCGACATAGGCATCGCCTGCCGCTTGCGAGCCGGTGACGGCCCGAGCATAGCGTCGCAGATAAGGAAGATGGGGCGCAATTCTGGTGGAAAGTGACATTTAGACCTTCCTAAACTATTGTGCGTTACGATCCCGATTTTGCAGACGGTGGGGCATGCGGCGGGATACGTCAAGGTGTCGATCACGTCTTTGGGAATGCGGAGGGAATTGAGCAATCGATGACGGCATTTATCTCGACAGCGGCCGGCACGGTGCGTGGGTTCCCGCAATGAAGGGCTCCTCGAGGGGAGGTACGCGAGGCGCCGAAAGCCGGGATCCCCATGCCCACATCGTGTCGAAGCTGAAGGCGCTCTATGGGGCGGTCGAGGACGAGCCCGTGCCGCAGCATTTCCTCGACCTCCTTCGGCGACTCGACGAGGCCGAACGGAACCACTCGGGCGACTGACGCTCCGGTGCTCCAGGGGCGGGCAGGGTCGCGTAAAACACGCGACGGGCGGGTCGACGGGCGGGTGCCTGCCTTGCGAAAACCGCTCTGATCCACGCCAACTTCATCCTCGGTTCCGAATTCGAGTAGGCCTTTACAACTTGGACGCACAAAGGTGCTTAATAGCAGATAGTCACGGGGTTACCCATGACTATCTGCGTAGATTCCTCAGGTTTGCGGCAGGCACTGATCGCGGAACCCTGGGACGCTTTCGCGGAAACCCGCTTAGCAGCGGGCGGTGTAGCGGCGGCCGTAGCGGTCGCGATAGATACAATAGCCCGGTTCGCTCGCGCGGCCGATCAAGGCACCGGCAACGCCGCCGACCGCTGCGCCGACCGCAGCACCTTCGACATCGCCGCCCACGACTCCACCGATGATCGCGCCTGAGGTGGCACCGACTGCCGCACCCTTTTCCGTCTGGGTGCAGGCTGCCAAGGGAAGGATGAGAGCTGCAACGAGAAGCATTTTCTTCATGACACGTTCCTATCCTTTGGTTCTACTGATTTAAGAGGATTCCGGATTTGCTTCATCCGGTTTACTGCGAGTCCAAGCCTGCTGTCGCTGAGTGCACGGCGTATACCCGTGGATGTTTGAAGTGACAGCGCAGCGAAGGCTCGCATCCTCTTCTCCCATGTGGATAAAGAGCGCCGCCGCGGCGCTTGTTATCGCCGTGCAAACGCCGAATGACGCCTTTTGTTCCGCGTGTCGAGCGACAGTGGCGCATGCTTGTTGTGAAATCCCGGTCAAGACTAGTTCTGTCTTTTCCGCTCGGCTGTCTCAAGTTCCTCAAGTAGAGCCTGGATCCGCTTGTTGGGCTTTCCTTCCGTATGCGTTTCAAGGTCGCGCATCGTCCTGCCGATATGCAGATTGTGCTTGCGCAAATCCGCTCGGTATCCGGCGATGGTCGCCACTGTCTTCCAGATATGGCGCGAAGGAATCACCATTTCATTTCCAGTGCTTGGTCATGGTCAAACGTCCCGACGAGCCGAAGGTTCCTGCCGCCTGGGTATGCCCTTGGAGCCCGAGAAGGGCATGTTTTGCCGCCATTTGCCCCTGATGTTCAGAAAATCCGAAGTGTCGAGCAGGAGTTTGCTCCCGGAACAAAGATGAGATCCCGCGCGTTTCGAGTTCAGCAACGCAGGCAAGGAGATGGAATATGCTCTACTATGCACTCATCTTTCTAGTTATCGCCATCATTGCCGGTGTACTCGGTTTTGGCGGAATCGCCGGCGCTTCGGCTGGTATAGCCCAGGTTCTGTTCTTCCTGTTCCTCGTGCTCCTGGTGATCTCGCTCGTCGCAGGATTTATCCGACGAACATGATGGAAAGCGTCCGTTTGTAAAGCTGCCGTCTTTTGATAAGCCGCAGGGGCGGTAAAGAAGGGGTAAGTGTGCCACTGCCCCTTTTTGTATTTTGTCGGTGGACCCGTTCCCTTGCCCTTACCCGCTGGCTTGGCTATTCATGCGAATACCTTTCGCACGCATCCGAATGGCGAGCCCGATGCAATTCCTGCAAATTATTGTCGAGCGACCCATCCTTCGAGCCGATGGTCGCTGGCCGTGTTCTATCCCGGACTGTCGCGGCCTCGTGCTCTACGGCGTTTCCTTCCTTTTCAAGTTCCTGAAGGCGGTGATCGTTTATGACGGTGCCGACATGATCCTCGCGGTGTCCGGGCCAGGCGACACGGCGTTTGTTGCGGGTCTCGTCGGCGTGGAGATGATGTTCGGGTACGAGAATTTCCTCAGCCGCTTCGGTGAAGCGGAAATAGCGCGGCTATAGCCAATAGTTGAATGTAAGCGGGGCAGGTGTTCATGAAGACTGACATAGTGGTCCTCGGTGCCGGGATCGTCGGCATTTCCGCGGCGATTCATCTGGCGCGGCGTGGAAAGTCGGTGGTGCTTCTCGACCGGCGCGGCCCGGGGGAGGAGACCTCCTACGGCAACGCCGGTCTCATCCAGCGCGAAGGTGTCTTTCCCTACGGCTTCCCGCATGATTTCGGCGCTCTGTTCCGCTACGCGCTGAACAATACCATCGATGCGAGCTACCATTTCCGGGCTCTGCCGGGGCTGGTGCCGTTTCTGGCGCGCTACTGGTGGCACTCGGGCTTTACCCAGCATCGGCGGATCGCCAACCTCTACGCTCCGCTTATCGAGAATTCGATTGCGGAGCATGAGGATCTGATCGCAGCTTCCGGCGCGGGCGATCTCATCTGCAAGAACGGCTGGATGAAGGTGTTTCGCACGGAAAAGGAGCGCGACGCCGCCTACAAGGACGCCGAAGCGCTCTCCGCCGGCTTCGGCGTCAGCCATCAGAAACTTTCTGCCAGCGAGTTGAAGACCATGGAGCCATCCATCCAGGTGGAACTCGCCGGCGGCCTGCGCTGGACCGATCCATGGTCGATCCGCGACCCGCATGGCCTGAACAAGGCCTATCTCGCCTATTTCCAGTCGCTCGGCGGTCGCCTCGTCTCGGGCGACGCGGCAACCCTCGAGCACATTCTCGAGGGTGCCGGCTGGCGCGTGGCGACACCCGAGGGTCCCATGGAGAGTCGCGAGGTCGTCGTCGCCCTCGGGCCCTGGGCCGATACCGTAACTCGCAAGCTCGGCTATCACTTCCCGCTCGCGGTGAAACGCGGCTATCACATGCATTACGGCACCAGGGACGGTGCTCAGCTCAACAATTGGGTGCTCGACGAGGAGATGGGCTATTTCCTGGCGCCGATGCTGCGCGGCATCCGGCTGACGACCGGCGCCGAATTTGCCCGGCGCGATGCGCCGAAGACGCCGGTGCAATTGACCCGGGCGGAGCGGGTCGCGCGCGAGTTTTTCCCGCTGGCCGAACGCCGCGACGAGGAACCGTGGATGGGGGCACGCCCCTGCACGCCCGACATGATGCCGATCATCGGCAGGGCGCCGAGGCACGAGGGGCTCTGGTTCGCCTTCGGCCATGCCCATCACGGCATGACCCTCGGCCCGGTGACTGGTCGGGCGCTGTCCGAGGCCATGACCGGCGAGAAGACGGTGATTGATATCCTTCCCTACAGGCCCGATCGCTTCCTCGCCTGAGCTTGCAGGGGCGGAATGATCTCGCCGCGCCCGTGCGACAAGCCGATTATGCGAGCGCGAACCGGGGCTTCCCGCGCTCTCCGGCCGCGGCATATCCGCCTCGGTGCGACCGGTCGAAATTTTGTTGATTTCCATCGGAACCAACGAGCGTGTGAGGTGTTTTACCATCGCTGAAGGATAGAGGCGGACGCTAGATCTGTGCCCAGCCGACAGCCGGTACGCCTTTCGAGGCGCAGGGAGGATCTCAAGGAATGCGCAAACACACGATCGAATTCGCCGGCGAGGCTGTCGCCGCGTTGGTGCCGGCGAGCGACCAGTTTCGTTTTATCGCCGTCAAGTACAGCGTCTGGCCACTGGACGGTAAAACCTTTGCGAAGCCGGAGGACGCGGTGCGCGCGATTGCGATGCTGCACGGTCATCGCCATAGGCAGCCGATCGTCAATGCGGGCGCACGGCCCATCGGCGCGCGAGTCCCGGCAAATTCTGCTGTCGTCCTTGGGACAAGTGAACTCGCCCGACATCCAAGAGCCTGACGCCCAAGAGACGGGCTCATTTTCTCTCGTCGTCGCTCGCCGGGGTCTCCGCGTCCCCCCGTTGCCCGTCCGCGGTTCCGGCGAACTCGTCCGGCGACTTCCAGTCCAGGGCGACCTCGAGCCGGCCGAGAACCAGGAGCACGACCAGGCTCGCAAAGGCGGCGAAGGCCGCGATCCACCAGAAGCCGAAGCCGATCGCCAGTCCCACGGCGCCGGCAAGCCACATGCCGGCACCGGTGGTCAGGCCCCTGACTTCGCCCCTGGAAAAAACGATCATGCCGGCGGCGAGAAATGCGACGCCCGCCGTCACAGCCTCGAGGACTCGGATCGGATCGATGCGGACCTCGGGCCCGGAGAGGCTCGCCATGTGGACGCTCTCGATCGCCAGGATCGCGAACACAGCGGATGCCAGGCTTACGAGAATGTGTGTCCTCAGACCGGCCGGGCGCTGCCGCCTTTCCCGTTCGACGCCGATCAGCGCTCCGAGCAGGATAGCGCCGCTGAGGCGCGCGAGGACGACCTGATAGGGCGTATGGGTCGCGGAAAAGATATCGGTGACGATCTCGTTCATCGAACCGCGCCACCCTCGCCCGGGGCGGCGGCGCACTTCCGCCGCTTCTGCGACCGGAGAAGCGCGAGACACCGTCCCGCGGACGCGAAGCCCAGCTGCATCATTGGGCCGTCGGTGCCGTTTCCGGCGACTCCGGTGCCGCTTCATCGCCCGGAGGGGTAAGGGTGGCCGGCTGCGCCGGCTCGACGGTCGTGGATGAGGTGGTTTCCGGAACGTCCTCGACGCCTCTCGTCAGTTCCGCGGGTAGCCAGGCAAAGAGCGCAATCACGATTCCGACGAGCAGCGCGGACAAGAGCAGCCAGGTGCCGCGAGTGATGCCCGTTTCGCGTTCGGCGAGCGGTTGTGAAGGCTGGATCTCCCGCTCTTCCGGCGATCTGGCTCTTGATTGTTCCTCTCGGGTCATGGCACTCATCCTTTCTACCGATGCCCTGTCGGCGGCAGTATTGGCAGCCATTTCAGCGTTGGCTGACGCAGGGCACTCGACCATCAGGTACTATTGCGGCCGCCAAGGACGGGCGGCCGAATGGTAAACGTTTCAGCTATTGCAGGGTTCCGACTTGCGTCGCCTGCAACAGGCGGTTGCCGATCGAAGGTGCTCTACAGTCAGGCGGTTCCGCTGCGAAAACCGCTTTCAAATGCAAGGGGAGACGGAGAATGACGATGGCTTATGAAACCGGCGTCTTTGTCGGCCGCGTCTGGCGCCCGGATGTCGGCCCAAGCCTTGTGGTCGTCCGCAACGGCGTGTTGATCGACATCACTTCCAGTGCCGTGCCGACGATGCGCGACCTTCTCGATCTCGACGATCCCGTGGCGCACGTCCGTTCGGCGCCGGGCGAAGCCCTCGCTTCCCTTGCCGATGCCATGGCCGGGGCGGAGCGGGGGGCGGGCGAGATCCACCTGCTTGCCCCATCGGACCTGCAGGCCATCAAGGCCTGCGGTGTCACCTTCGCCCGCTCGATGATCGAGCGCGTCATCGAGGAACGTGCCGCTGGCGACGCGGGGCGCGCCGAGGCGATCCGCCAGCGGATGGCGGCGATCATCGGCGACAGCCTCCGCAACCTCAAGGCCGGCTCTGCCGAAGCCGCGGGCGTCAAGCAGGCGCTGATCGAGGAGGGCGTCTGGTCGCAATATCTGGAAGTCGGCATCGGCCCGGACGCGGAGGTCTTCACCAAGGCGCAGCCGCTCTCGGCAGTCGGCTACGGGGCTGCCGTCGGGCTCCATCCGATCTCGCGCTGGAACAATCCGGAGCCGGAGGTCGTGCTCGCGGTCTCCGCCGACGGCCGCGTCAAGGGCGCGACGCTAGGAAACGACGTGAACCTGCGCGACGTCGAGGGCCGCTCGGCCCTGCTCCTCGGAAAGGCGAAGGACAACAATGCCTCCTGCGCCATCGGTCCCTTCATCCGCCTCTTCGACGAGACCTATTCGATCGACGACGTGCGCAAGGCCGATCTCGACCTCCTGATCGAAGGCCCGGATGGCTTCCGGCTCGAGGGCACGAGCACCATGCGCGAGATCAGCCGCGATCCGCTCGATCTCGTCGCCCAGACGATTGGCCCGCATCACCAGTATCCGGACGGGCTGATGCTCTTCATGGGAACGCTCTTCGCCCCGGTCGAGGACCGCGGCGAGCCCGGCCAGGGCTTCACCCATCAGATCGGCGACGTGGTGACGATCTCGAGCCCGGCGCTCGGCAGCCTCGTCAACAGCGTGCGGCTGTCGACCGACTGCCCGCCCTGGACCTTCGGCATGGCGGCGCTGATGCGCAATCTTGCAAAGCGGGGACTGCTGTAGCTGCGTATGAGGCGCGGCGGATTGCCTCCGGGGGCAGTCCGTCGCAATCTCGGGTGCAGTGAAATCGGGGCCGATCGATAGATGAAATTGCTTGTCGCCTGCGCCATGTCCGGCGCGCTTCTCCTCTCACAAGCGGGACCTTTGTTCGCGGAGCCGCTCCGCACCGTTGGCGAGGTCAGCGATGCCCTCGGCAGATGCTGGACCCCGCCCGCTGGCATCAAGGACTCCTTCGTCACCCTCAAATTCGCCTTCCGCGCCGATGGCAGCCTCATGGGCCCGCCCCAGCCGACCGCGGTCCGCGTGACCGGCGACGAGGCGCAACGCAAGACCTTCGTCGCGGCCGCGACCGCGGCCTTGGAGGGTTGCATGCCGCTCGAGTTCTCGCAGGAAGTGGCCGACGAGATCGCGGGGGTGGTGTTTACGCTGCGGTTCAATTCGGCGGAGTGAGGGGCGGCGCCAGCGCGCCAATTTGCGCGGCCTCGGTTCTCGGTTCACAGCAGCAGGTCGGGAATAAATCATCCATCTGAAGCGTCAGTGGTAGTAATCGCCCTCGCCGCAGAGCGCCGCTGCCACGTGGCATGGGAACCGGAGGAGGAATCTCACATGCGCATTGCCCTGACAGTTGCCATCTTTGCCCTTGCCTTGCCCGCCTATGCTGCCGGTCACGCCGTCCAAATCAAGGGCATGAAATTCAATCCGGCCAAGCTGAATGTCGCCGCCGGCGACACGATCACCTTCACCAACGGCGATTCCAGACGCCATACCGCCACGGCGCTGGACGGCTCCTTCGACACCGGGCGGCTTGCCAGCGGCAAGAATGCCACCGTGCGGATCGTCACCGCTGGTAGGCATGACTTCAAATGTGTGATTCACCCGTCGATGAAAGGCACCGTCACTGCGAAATAGTGGACGGGCGGCTATACGGCATTGATGTCGCCGCGTGCCCACACACGCAAATCGCGCTGTTGGCGCCCCTGGGCGGCGGCCGGGTATCAGCGCCGGAGATGCGAAACCCCACAGCTCGGCGAGGAGGTCGAGGGGCTCCGTAACAGTCGCCGGCTCCGAGCTTTCCCTTTGCGGCCAGAACCAGTCATGTCTGCTCTACAGCTAAGTGTGGACGCGGGTCTCGCTGGCGCGGTAGGTGTCACCGCATTTGCGCTCGAGATAGCTTCTTCGCGGGCGAGCACTCCGCAACAAATGATGAAGAAGAACGGTAGGAACGCACGGGGGCTGATCGAGCCGTGAGTGAGCCCGGCAACGTCAAGCGTCAAATGGTGGGAGGCATCAACCTAAATCACAGTCCAAACGAGTCCGGCGACGGCGCAGGCAAGCAACGTCGCGATGATAGAAGCTCGGAAGCGGAAGATCGCGACCGCGGCCGCCGCCGTCAGCACGAGTGATGGCAACACCAGTGAGGATGGATCGGGGACGTCGAGCGCAAGCCATCCGAGCCTCCAAGCCACCACCTCTGCAAACAGCGTGTGCAGGCCGAACCAGACGGCAAGATTGAGGATTACGCCGACGACAGCAGCGGTAATTGCCGACATTGCGCCGGTCAGCGCCACGTTGTTGCGAAGGCGCTCAATGAAGGGCGCTCCGAGGAAAATCCAAAGGAAGCAGGGAACGAAGGTCACCCAGGTCGTCAGGATCGCCGCAAGCGTCGCCCCCGTCATCGGGTTCAGCGAGCCCGGATCACGGTAGGCTCCCATGAAACCGACGAACTGGACCACCATGATCAACGGGCCAGGCGTCGTCTCGGCCATGCCGAGACCGTCGAGCATCTCGCCGGGCTCCAGCCAGCCGTAATGCTGAACCGCCTCCTGGGCGACATAGGCGAGCACGGCATAAGCTCCGCCAAAGGTGACGACGGCCATCTGGCTGAAGAACAGCCCGATCTTCGTGAAGACATCGTCCACGCCGAGGAAGGCTGTAAGCAGCATCAAGGGAACGAGCCAGAGTGCGAAGAACACCGCCGAAACGCGAAGGGACCAGGAAAGGTTCGGACGGGCATGGGCCGGAATTTCCTCTCCGAGCAGCGAATCTTCGTCCTTCAGGACCGGACTGGACCCTGCCTTGTGGCCGCCGCCAATCCGGAAGAGCGGCGAACCAGACCGGCCGCCGACATAGCCGAATACACCCGCGGCCAAGATGATCAGCGGGAAGGGGACGCGGAAGAAGAAAATGGCGACGAAGGCGGCCGCCGCGATGCCGATCATCAGCCGGTTCTTGAGCGCCCTGCCACCGATCCGGAAGACGGCATGAACGACGACGGCGAGCACCGCCGCCTTCAGGCCGAAGAACAGCCCTTCGACGACGGTGACATTGCCGAAGGCGGCGTAGATGTAGCTCAGGCCGAGAATGGCGAGGAACCCCGGTAGCACGAACAGCGTGCCGGCGACGAGGCCGCCGGCGGTGCGGTGCAGGAGCCAGCCGATATAGACGGCAAGCTGCTGCGCCTCGGGTCCCGGTAGCAGCATGCAGTAGTTCAAGGCATGCAGAAAACGGTGCTCGCCGATCCAGCGCTTTTCGTCGACAAGGATGCGGTGCATCACCGCAATTTGGCCGGCCGGTCCGCCGAAACTCAAGGCCGCAATTCTTGCCCAGACCCGTACGGCCTCGCCGAAGGAAATCCCGTGAGCGTATTCCTGCCGCGCCGTGCCCGGCGCGGCCCTGTTTGCAGTCTCGGTCATTCACGAATCCTTTTTCGGCGATGGCCAGTTATGCGTCTCGTTGGTAGCGTCCCGGCACCAGCGGTAAAAGGCGTCATAGAGCAGCATCCCGGCCTCCAGTTGCTCAAGATCGTCGGCATACATACGCGACAGGCCGAGTGATGCCGCCAAAAGACCGGGCGCTTCTGGGGCGAGATCGAGGCGGGCGGTGTCCGCGCCGCGCACGATCGTGGCGAGCCGCTGCAGCGGTTCGGTCGAAAGACCGAATTCCTCGACCATGACGTCGAAGGTGCAAAGCTCGCCCTCGTGGCTCCAGCGGATCGGGGCATCTATGTCAAAGGGCGTCGCGCCGAAGCGCTCGCCCACCACCTCGACCTCCGACGGCGACACGTACAGGAACACTGCCTGCGGATCGACGAAGCGGCGAATGAGCCATGGACAGGCGATGCGGTCGATCTTCGGTCGCGCCCTTGTCACCCATACCGTGTGTCCGCTCGCATCCCGCTTCGGTATTGCAGAAGCGGGTACGGCTGGATAGCCCCCCTCAGCCCAGCCTTCGAAGCCGCCTTCGAGCACGTCGGCGGCAATGCCATAGTGGCGAAGCCAGGCGGCGACACCGTAGCTGAGCTTCTTGCCGCGATGGCAGATGACCACCGCTGCGTCGCGATCGAGCTCCGCAACCCACTCCTGTACGTTGCGATAATCGCGCCGCATCGAGCCTGGCACCAAACGCGGATCGGCGTCGAAATCCTCGTCGATCCGGACATCGATAAGTGCGGGGCACTTGGGTGTGCCGACAAGGCGGACAAGTTTCTCGGGGGAAATTTCAAGAAGTGACGACATGACGCGTCCTCCCGTGTGAGCGGTTGATTGGACGCGATACTTCGGCTGTCGCCTCGTGGGGTGATCGCAACCCCATGCGCCGTGTTTTCCGCTCTTTGGCCGGCGCTGTCAAGCCGCTCGGCTCGAAGGAAACGCAGAGACCTGATCACCGTGGAAGACGTCGATAATCCGCCTAGAGCGGCGACTTGGTTGGCCCGGAAGGTTGAAGCAGGAGGGCCATTGGCAACCAAGACTCTATTTCGGCATCATATCTCAATTCGACTTTTCGTAAGCCGCTAGAGCCATAAGGCCGAAGCGAGCGACCAACGATCGAGAGACCAGATCGGTGCTGCGGATTCATCCGGCGATGTTCCTTTTCGCGGCGCGCGCCCTGCGCGACATCGGCGACGGCTTCGTCGCCGTGCTGCTGCCGATCTACCTACTCACCCTCGGATTTACTCCGCTCGAAGTCGGTGTCATCGCCACCGCGTCGCTCCTCGGTTCCGCGCTGCTGACGATATGTGTCGGCTTCCTCGGAGCCCGGCACGATCACCGCCAGCTTCTGCTGGCTGGCGCGAGCTTGATGATCGCGACGGGTGTGGCCTTTGCCATTGTCCACGACTACGCGCTGCTTCTGGTCATAGCGTTTGCCGGCACGATCAATCCGTCGGCCGGCAGCGTCAGCGTGTTCGTGCCATTGGAGCACGCCGTGCTCACGCGCGAAATGACGGAGCGTGAGCGAACCAGCATGTTCGCGCGCTACAGCCTCGTCGGCGCGTTCGCCGGAGCCATAGGTGGACTCGCTGCAGCGGTGCCCGACCTTCTCGGCCCCTTTGGTCTCGAACGGCTTGGCGGCATCAGGGCCATGTTCATCCTTTACGCGTTTCTGGGCCTGCTCGGCGGCTTGCTCTACGCGCGGATCCCACGCCGCCCGGCTCCAGACGCGAGGGCCACAGCCGCGCTCGGCCCGTCGCGCCACATCGTTTTCAAGCTGGCGGCCCTATTCAGTCTCGACGCCTTCGCCGGCGGCTTCGTCGTCCAATCCCTGCTGGCTCTCTGGCTATTTGAGCGATTCGGCCTGTCGCTTTCAGAGGCCGGTGTTTTCTTCTTCTGGTCAGGCTTGCTCTCGGCTCTCTCGTTTCCTGTGGCCGCATGGATGTCGAGACGCATTGGCCTGATCAACACGATGGTGTTCACGCACGTTCCCTCCAGCATCGCTTTGATACTTGCGGCCATTTCGCCCACACTCCCCCTCGCACTGGCCTTTCTGCTTGTCCGGGCGGCACTGTCACAGATGGACGTACCGACGCGCTCATCTTACGTGATGGCCGTCGTCACAGAGGCGGAGCGGGCCGCCGCCGCAAGCTTCACCTCGGTGCCGCGCAGTCTTGCCGCCGCGGCCAGCCCCGCCCTGGCGGGCGCTCTGTTCGCCGCCTCGTCCCGAGCATGGCCGTTGCTCATCTGCGGTGCATTGAAGATCGTCTACGATCTGCTGTTGCTGATGCAGTTCCGGCGGCTGAAGCCGCCGGAGGAATCCTGACGCAATCGGCGGCGAAACCTCGTCAGCGAACGAGGATCTCCCGCATTGCGACGATCACCAGGATCAGCCCTGTGAGGGCCTCGACAGCCTTCGAGATCTTGGCCAGTAGGGTGTGCCGGGTCGCCAGCAGTTTCTCCACCCGCGTACGGAAGAAGACAGTCGCGAGTGCCACCGTGGAGAGGGTGAGGGCCACGCCCGTCATCATGACGAGTGCAAACATGATCCCGGCCACGGGCACGCCGCGCGACATGGCGAAAGTCATGACGAACAGCGTCAAGGGGCAGGGGATCAGCCCGGCCATGAATCCGACCGCGACACCTTCCCCTTCACCGTGAACATGTGGCGGGCGGAAGAAGGCGCTCCACAGCATCCAGGCTCCGATCATGCCGAGCAGGCCCCGGCTCAGATCTTCGAGCACCGGCGCCGAGCCGGCGCTCCCAAGCATCACCGACACCAGTGGCAGCGAGAACAAGGCTATGGCCACGGCCATCGTCACATGCGTTGCGGAGAGTGCCAGGGAGACCATCAGCGCACGCCGCATGCCCGCCGAAGCGCCGGTCAGGTAGGTGGCAAGCACGGCCTTGCTGTGACCGGGCGTCATCGCATGCACTGCGCCAAAAACAATACCCATGGGCAGGAAGGCGAGGAAGGCCGTCCAGCCGCCGCCGTTTGCGAAGGTTTTGATATGTTCGGCGAAGGCGAGATAGATCTCCCGCTGGATGTCCAAGATCGCTTGCAGCAATGCCTCTATGCCCAGTTCATGGAATTGGCCGCCACCGCCAGATAGCGGCCGATATTGGCGATTGAGACCAGAATCAGGAATCGCGCCAACGGCTCCCTCATGATGCCCGCCGCAATGGTGAGCGGATCGCCGATCACCGGCATCCAGCTCAGGAGCAGCGACCACTGGCCATAGCGTCTATACCACCTTCCGGCGCGATCGAGCGTCCCCCGGCCTACCGGAAACCGGCACCTGTCGCCGAAGTGCTCGACGCCGCGGCCAAGCAGCCAATTGACGGTCGACCCAAGCACATTCCCAGTGCTCGCCACGCCGATCAGTACCGCAAGCGGATAGTCGCCCGTCAGGAGAAGGCCGGCGAGGACCGCTTCCGATTGCATCGGCAGGACCGTGGCGCTGCAAAGGACACGAGAAAGAGGCCAGCGTAAACGGCGAGATCAGTCATTTCATGGTCGAGGAGGTTGCTGATCCGTATTTCATGGCCTCGATGGCCATTCGGGATGGCGGCTGTCGATGACATAGGCGTGACTATGGCGATGGCCGTTGCCGACACGTTCGGCCCCGATCAGGTGCGGATGCCCATCGGCCAGTGTCACGTGGACGTGCTCAACCTCGTCTGGATCATGCGCCGGCCAGAGCCGCATCGCAATGAAAACCGCGGCCACGGCTATTGCTCCGAGCGCTGCAAAAGTCGCCGGCAAGCCGATCGTAGCGCCGAGCCATCCCGCCAGCGGATAGGTGATCAGCCAGCAGGCATGCGACAACGCGAACTGTGCGGCAAAGAGCGCAGGCCTGTCCTCCGGATGCGACGACCGACGCAGGAGCCGGGCGGTAGGCGTCTGCGCCAGCGAATAGCCGAAGCCGATCGTTAGCCACAGCGGCAGCAGCAGCGCAAAGCTCGGCACGAAGACGCCGATGAACAGCCCGGCGACGAGAACGACCGCCCCCGCCAGCATGGCGGTACGATCAGCCGTCTTATCGAGAAGACGCGGCAGCAGAAGTGCGGCGATCATCGAGCCACCGCCAAAGGCCGCAAGCGCAAGGGCGGTCTCACGCTGAGTAAGGCCGAATTGCGCCTGGACCAGCACCACGGTGTTGACGATGACCATCGATCCGGCCGCTGCGACCGCGAGGTTGAGCGCGAAGAGGCCGCGCAGCCGCGGCGTGGCGAGATAGATGCGCAGGCCACGCGTCGTCCGCTCGTAGATGCCGCGGTGTTCTGCCGCCTTCGGACTCGGCAGAACGACCGAAACGACCAAGGCCGCCGAGGCGAGGAAGCCGACGACCGTTCCGGCAAACAGGCTGTGGAAGCTGACGACCGTCAGAAGGGCAGCCGCCAGCATGGGGCTCGCAACGCTTTCGAGATCATAGGCGAGGCGCGAGAGCGACAGGGCGCGGGTATATTCCTCCTTGTCGGGCAGGACATCTGGAATCGTCGCCTGGAAGGTCGGCGTAAAGCCGGCGGACGCGGATTGCAGAATGAAGATCAGGACATAGGCCTGCCAGACCTCGCTCACGAAGGGCAGCGACAGCGCGACCGCAGCGCGCACAAGGTCGAGGTAGACGAGCATCGCACGCCGGGGCAGCCGTTCGGCGAAGGCGGCCGCGACAGGGGCAACGCCGACATAGGCGATCATTTTGATGGCGAGCGCCGTGCCGAGCACCGCTCCGGCATCGGGTCCAGCAAGATCATAGGCGAGAAGCCCGAGCGCGACGGTGGCGAGACCGGTTCCGACGAGCGCGATCACCTGCGCCAGGAACAGGTGGCGGTACGTGCGATTGCGCAGGACGCCAAGCACGAGACGCCCCTTAGAGATACTTGGTAATCGACTTGAACTCGTCGATCGACTGGCGCTGGTCGCGCGGAAGCGCGCCCAGCGTCTCTTCGAGGCAGTGGTCGAGATGGTCCTGGATCAATGTCCGTTTCGCCTGCGCAATCGCCTTCTCCACTGCATGGAGCTGCTGGGCGATGTCGGGGCAGGGCCTGCCCGACTCGATCATGGCGATGACGCTTTTCAGGTGTCCCTCGGCCCGCTTCAGCCGCTTGACGATCTCCGGATGCCTTTCGTGTCTGTGTTCCGTCATGCTTTCTCCTATCCTCCTGGAGGGGATATTTCAAGTCGAAACAGCTCGTTTCGATTGACCTCGTGGCGCACGGCCATGATGAGTGCCCTGTCTTTCCCCGAGGGCTTGTCCATCGCGCTCGATCGGCGTGGGCATCACCTTTGGGCTACAGTTCTGGGCATCAGGTCGCCAATGACGCCAAAACGATATCCGGCACGATGGAAAATCAAGAAATTAAAGGCCTTTAGGGAGAATTGGCTGGGGAACCTGGATTCGAACCAGGACTAACGGAGTCAGAGTGTTTCACCCGCCATTGAAATGAAAGAGCTTTTTGTCTCCATGTCGCGTCTATGTCGCGTCGATTGCGAATAGGGCGCGTTCCGCAGCGGCCATTTCCGCGCCCTCGTCGATCGCAGGGAACATGTGCCCGTAGGTGTCGAACGTGACCTGAATGGAGCTATGGCCCATGCGCCCCTGTACGGCCTTCGCCGTCAGCTCCAGACCGCCGTCCGCCTTCCTGTTGATGCACCAGCTTGCGTACCAGTGCCGCAGGGCATGGAAGCCCGAATACTTCGGTGCGAGGACCGGATTGCCTTCGTCATCAACCTTGTCGGTGGCGATGGTGACGCCCGCGGCGATCTCGACCGGCCAGAGACCACGCTTGAGCATGTTCTGGTGATTCTCAATGTTCCCGGCCGTGTTCGGGAAGACAAGCCCGGCCTCGCTCTTGGGGCAAGCCAGCTTCCATTCCTTCAGCGTGTTGACGGCGATCGGGGGCAGGGGAACGGTTCGCTGCCCTGCTTCGGACTTTGGCATCCCGACATCGCCATAGCGGTCGGCGCGCTGCCTGACGTGCAGGATTGCTTGCTTCAGGTCGACGTCTTCCCAGCGGAGTCCGCGCGCCTCGCTGGCCCGGATACCGGTGAAGATCATCGTCACGAGCAGAGGGCGATAACGCCCCGTGGCAGCGTCAAGGATCGCCCGGATCTCGACATTGGTCGGAATGTCCCGTCCGACCCTCAGTTTCGCCTTGGCGCGCTTCTCTGACGCCTTCGTGCCAGAGCGGGCCTTGGACAGTTCATGCACCGCATTGCGTACAATAAGGCCGCGGCCCTGGGCATCTGCGAGAATGCTTCCGAGGCTGACCGTGATGCGCTTCACCATCGCGGCCGATCGGCCCTTCTCCCGCAAGTCATCCTGAAACGATCGAAGCCACGGCGCTGTAACCTTTGTCAGCTTCACCGCGCCAGCGAGCGGGACAATGTGCAGGTTTAGGTGTTGCCGGCGCTGATCCATCGTCGTGCGCTCGAGCCCGGCCGCATCGCCAGATTTAAGCCAGAGCTTGCCGGCTTCCTCAATGGTGATAGTGGCGCCGTCGGCGACGTGAACGCCTTCCCTGACCTCGACAGACGCCGTAGCGGCGAATTGGTCGGCATCCTTCTTTTTCGCGAAAGTCTTCAGCCGGCGCTTCCCGGCGGTGTCGGTGTAGTCGACCACCCATGACGATTTCTCTTCGCCCTTCGGTGTGGTCCAGGTGCGTTTGCGGACTGACATTGATCAACCCTCCCAGGGCTGTTTCGGCACCTGTTCTGACGCTTCCGAGGACGCGTCAATCTCGACTTGCACTAGACCCGCGGCAAGAACTCTTACGAAATCCGATATTTGGCTATCAGTTAGCAGCGCTTCTCCGAGCGACTTGACCATGATTGCCAATGTCCGGTGAGATTCCCGCAGGCTCTGCAGACTTCTTTCTTGATTGTTCATGGCTTCGAAGAGTTCGCCGCGCTCATCATAAAGCCTTTCTAGCTCGGCTTGGCTATCTTTGAGGTCATCTTCGAGCTTTGACATCGCGGAGTCAGTGTTGGCCCAAGCTTGCGCAGCTTCTTCGAACTTCTCAATTCGCCAGATGATCTCAGCGTTCATCGATCTGCCGTTGTGGTCGGCTGCCTCTTTGATCGTGTCGCGCATCCCGTCAGGGAACCTCAGAACGAACTGATCCTGCTTCGCGCTCGGAAAGTCTCCGCGTGCCATTTTCCCACCCTTGATATCGAGTGATAGTAAGTAACTATATTTCCGGCTTGCGGCAATGATAGCAAATCACTATATTTGACGTCTAGTAAATAACTATCACGCAAACGGAGACCGTGCCATGCAGTCTGATTCTCTCGATCTCATCTGGGGTGTCGAGGCCATCGGCAAGCTTATCGGCCGCAGCTATCAGCAAACCTATCACATGATCCAAAGCGGCCATCTGCCGATGGTGAAGCAGGTCGGCGAGCGTTACGTTGCCAGCCGGAAGAAACTCATCGCGTTCTTCATTGAGGATGCCGCATGAGTTGCCCCATCAACCCCGACAACGCGATCGTCGAGCAGGCCGCCATGTGGCTTGCCGACCAGGCGCAGCCCCCGCGGCCGATCGTGCCGGCATTGCGTGAACGCTTCGGCCTGTCTGCCATCGAGGCGACGGAGGCATGCGCGATGGCTGAGAAGTACCGCATGTTGCGGAGGGCGTTCGGCTAGATGGCACAGTGTCCGAAGTGCGGAAGTCACAACATCACAAAGGCAACCGTTCGCGACGTCGTTCGTGATGTTTGCCGGCGTTGCGGTCCTCTCCCGAAGAAGGGAAAGGACGTCGGCCGATGAGCAACCGGAACAAGCGCAAGGGCAGGTCCAAGTTCATAATGATCGAAGGCTACATCATGCGCACCCAGGCTTGGGACGCGCTGACGCCCGTCGATCGTGCGGCCTACCTGTTCTTCAAGTGGAAATTCGACGGACTGAACAACGGCCGGATTGCCCTTGGCTGTCGAGAACTGGCCGCAGGTATCCACGTCAGCAAGAACACGGCGAACCGCAGCTTAGATAGTCTGGAGGAGAAGGGCTTCATCGCCATGACGCGGCGGAGCGGGTTCAACGTCAAAAACCGCGCGGCGACCGAGTGGCGGTTGACCGAGTATACCTGCAACGTCACGGGCGAATTGCCCACGAAAGACTTCACCCGCTGGCCGCCCTCTGAAAAATCCACAGTCCCACCAGAGGGACACACAGTCCCATACGAGGGACAGTCGATGGCGAGAAAGAGGGCAAAACATGGTTGACAGTCCCATCTCAGGTACCGTGAAGCCGGTTTTCATCATTCCACAGTCCCACCAGAGGGACACATATAATACTGCCATGGGAGGCACGACCGATGCGTGACGGCGATCTTCCTCTGTTCGCATGGCAGCCACCATGCAAGCTGATCGCATTCCCCTTAACCAAGCGCATAGGCAAGATCCGTCGCTGTGCGGAAGTGCTCGACGGAAAGCACGGTAAAGACGCTGAAGGCTATTGGCGTCAGCAGGTGCGATACATGGCCGAACAGTTGGAGCGCGCCGGATGCAAGCCCGATGACGTTCGCCGGCAGATAGCAGAGTTCCAGCAAGCGGTTCAAAGCGAGCTCGTCCGCCGGAGCTATGAAGGCCAGTCCATCGGCAGTCATGATCCGCGGGGTGCGGCATGACCGAGGTTATCAGAGTTCCGAAGCAGAATGTTGATAACCGGCTATCCGCAATGCAACTGGCAATCATCGCGTACCTGGAGACATTTCCTGGGCCGATCGGCGACCGCATCGGACACCTTCCCCGTACCGGCGATGTAGTGGACGCTATCGGGCTCCCCCGCTCAAAGGCGGGCTTTGCCTCGGTTTCCAGATCACTCGCGCGCCTGGCGCAGGCCGGAAGGGTATCTGGACACTCCCCTTCGATTTGTACGCAGGGAAAGGGCTTGCATTGGTCTCTTACGAGGGATGCAGCATGACCGAGGAGCATCGCGCCGCCCTCGGCTGGGCTGTTCTTCATGCACCGACCAGGGAAGCCTACAGGCGATCGACAGGCGAGGACGCTGGCCCGGTCCTTGATCGGTACGTCCGTTGGGCGGAAGAGAACATCGTCGGCAAGCCGGGTGACGTCACCGACGAGGCCGAGGCGGCATGATGGGGGAGGAGACGAGGGGTCCTCAGGGGCCGCGCTTGGTCACGGGTGAGGCGACAGCGTCCGCTTTTATTAGCGCCAGAAGATCCTTGAGGGTTCCGCCGCCACTTCCGCGGGTCCCTTCCAGCCCTCAGCTAACACGGGTAGGGCGACAGTGTCGACCGTCTCTAGACATAAACAAAAAAATCTCATTTCCGTTTCCGTTTCATAGGAGAAACATATGAATATCAATGACTTGACTGTCACTGCTTCGGAAATCGGCATCGTTTTGGACATCACCGACCGGCGCGTTCGCCAGCTTGCGGACGAAGGCGTCTTCGAGAAAGCCGGCCGCGGCAAATATCCTCTCGTCTCGTGCGTGCAGGCCTTCATGGCGATGCGCAGCGCCGACGAGGCGGATGCCGACTTGCGGCAGGAGAAACTTGCCCTGCTGAAAGCGCAACGCCGACGGATCGAATTGAGCAACGAATATCGTGAAGGCATCGAGTCTGAGTACGACTGGCAGGATGCCGCGATTCAGGTGATGGCGACCTACTTTCACCTGAGATTGCGCCCGATCGCCGGCTGGCTGTTCGAGGAACTGAGGAAGCGCGGGGTCAAGGAAGACAGAGTAATCGCCGGCGAGGTGCTGAATTGGTTCATAGGATGCCGCGCCGAGGCGGAGGACAAATTGAAAGCGGCAGCGGCCGAAGCGCGCCGCCGCGGGATTGTTATTCGCGGCTTCGGCGACCTTGAACGTCTCCTGCCTCCCGGCTTCGGATTCGCCGCAGCCGATGCGGACAATGCGGACGACAAATAGTCCATGAACGCCGCCGCGCCGCCGCTCTTGCGTGCCCTAAGCCTCGTCCTGGCGGAAGCGCCCGGCGACGAGGCGGCGGCGCTGCGGTCTGCGGTCGATCGAGTGCTCGACGGCACCGCGGACTCGCTCGATGCCGAGTTAGGCTTAAAGCCTGGACCGGGCGAACGCCATTGGCGAAGCGTCGCGGCACTCCAGCGGCGGGATGATCTGATCCGCCAGGCAGCGGCTGCGCACTTCTCCGGCATGACGGCGCGCGAAGCCGCCGAGCGGATGTCGAGCGAGCTTGGCCGGTTCCGAAACTCCCACGACTGGCGCCGCTCGCGAGCCGCAACGACATGCCCGCTCCAGGGCATTAAAGCGAAATGGTGGAGCGTCCTAAAACTGAGGGACCAGCCGCTCGGAGCCTCACGCATACGGCAAATTCTGGCCAGCGAGATACCCGCTATTGATTGGCCACAGGACGGGCGATTCTCCGATCAACACTGATCGAGAAGAAAAGGGCACCGCCCCCATGATTTCCAGCAGCTTTTCCGCCTTCACCGACATCACACACCAGGGGGTGGATGTCGTCTCCCCTCCGCAATCTCCGAACTTCTTCATCGACCCAGTCGACGTGATCGAGCGTCTGCCGGCTGAAGCTCAAAGGAATCTCGCGACCTTGCGGGATCACGTCGAGTCGCTTTACGAGGCCGTTGAACGGCTGAACGTCAAACGGCAAGAAGCGTGGCAGGCTCGCGGCGAAGCGGAACTGAATTTCCGGCAGATGACCGACGCGGCCGTCGCTTCGCGTTCCGGCCGGGCAACGATCGTTGCTCAAGATGACCCGCGCGCCTTGGATGCAAAGGCAAAATTCGACAATGCCGCACGCGTGGCGCGCGAACTCGCCGACCGCTACGATACGGCGGCCGATCGTTGGCACAAGCAAAAGCGCCTCCTCAGCAAAATTGAAGCCTACATCGCCACTGCCGGCGGCCTCAAGATGGCGTTGGCCCTGAAGGTCAAATTCCCTGCCGTCGATCGACTGGCCGCGGAAGTCGATAGAATCAGCAATGAAATCAATGAATTGAAGGCGGAAGAGCACGCAATCAATTCGGCAGCTTTTCCTTCGGCTGAAGCAAAGGCGCGTGCCCGTCGAGAAATCGAAACGCTTGCCGAGCGAGGGAAGCCGCGGGTGCTGGGTATGATCGATAACGGACCGCAGGCCGGCGTCACTTGGCCCGAACTGACGGCCAAGACTCGCAACTTCGGCATGGGTATCCCGCTTCCTGGCGACGAGGTGCTTACGGCCCATGATTTGCCCGGCGCGCATCTCGCTCTGACCGCGTGGCTCTTCAAGGACCGCATGATTGAGGCGGTTGAGAGAGAGATCGACGCGGTTGCCGAAGACGATGCCGCTCTGTCGACCGAGGAACGCGCCGCACGGCTCCTCGAAGTCGAGGCCCGCATTCTCGACCTCGAGCGTATCGAGGCCGCTCTTGTCAGCAATGCCGGCGGCACCGTTGATTTCCGCGAAGACGCCGACCCGCGCGCCGTTCTCGGCGTCGACGGGCCGGCACCGCGGGAGGACTAAGTTTAATGCGCGTGGTGATGGTCTCCTTCGGTGGAAAAGAACGCTCGCCGGGGCCAGTGCGTCCCGGCGGGCGAATACCCCCGATCGATCAGCCAGCGCTTTGGTATCCGGCCCGACTCCTGCCGGTCAGCGAAGCCCCAGCCGGTTTTCAAGCATTTTCCCGGCTGGGGTTTTCCCAATTCCAGGTTAGAAAGGGCGGTAGGCCGTGAGTAAGATACTGAAAAATAACGAGCTTTGGCTCTACGGCACGGTCGGCGAGGGCGTCGCGGACGGCGAGCCGGGATTCTGCGATATCGATGTTCGCGACGCGCTTGCGCAGATTGGCGACAAGGATGTGACCGTGCGCATAAACAGCTCTGGCGGCTGGGTCGCCGACGGCCTCGCCATTCACAGTATGCTCAATTCGCACCGCGGCAGAGTCACTGTTATCGTCGACGGCGTGGCTGCGTCGATCGCCTCTGTCATTGCGATGGCCGGCGACGACATCGTCATGGCCCACGGCGCATTTATGATGGTCCACGATTCAGCCTGCGTGACGGCCGGCGACACCAATGATCACCGCAAGGCGATTGAATCGCTAGAAACGGTCAATCAATCGATTGCGAGCATCTACGTCAAGCAGACCCGCCGCCCGACCGCCGAGATCCGCAAGGAGATGGCGCAGGAAACTTGGATGACGGCCGAAGAGGCGGTGAAGAAGCGCTACGCGACTCGGGTCCAAACCAGCCGCTCTTCACAGCCGCGCGCGCTACTCATTCATGCCTACAAAAAGGTTCCGCAACAGATCGCCGCGATGGCCGGAACCGCGACGCTTTCGGCAGGCTTCAAGGCCGCAATGGATCGAGCCCAACGCGCGAAGACGGAGGAGAATTTGGAAGCGCTGATCCGCGCAAACTATCACCGCATCAAGAGTGACCCCAGTGTGCGAGCGGCGGTGGAACATCTTCGCGAGAGTTATCCCGAGGCGATCGAACGTGCTCTCAGCCGGGGCGCAAACGTCGTCGATGGCCCATGGCGCGATGTCGTCGACGAAGTCAACCATAGGAACGGTTTCTTCGCGCTCCATCCCGCCGTTGGAAAGTGAGGGCCGGTTATGTCGCAACGCTTGACTGAAATTGAGGTCGAGGGCGTCGGCACTATCCGGCATCTGAATATGTGGCAGATCTCAGCAATGCGGAAGTGTAAGGGGCCGAACCGGAACATCGCGCCTTTCGCTTTCGCCGCCGGAATGACGGTTCGGCAGTTCAAGACGCTGGCCCCTGATCTGCAGGAAGCGGTGCGGCAGGCCTATTACCGCCTCACTGCACCGCCCATTACAGAGGTCCGCCCCGAGGATGGCCGCCGACGCATTCCCCGGAAGAACGAGCGCGTGCCCGAGGAACGAATGATTGCCGATTCCGATGAAGCCGCCCCTTTGTTCCGAGATGATTGCGCCCCCGGTTTCCGGGATGATCTCGCCCCCTGTTTAGGGGGTTCTGCAGGCGATGATTGTTGTCAATTCATTCAGGCGAGGTGTCAAGCTTTGCGCGGTAGACTTCGGCGCAGACTATCGCCGCTCAGTTCGATGCGGTGGGCATTGTGAACCAGTCTGTCGAGTATCGCATCGGCATAGGTTGGGTCGCCGATGACGCCGTGCCATGCGGATACGGGAAGCTGGCTGGTAATGATCGTTGATCGACGGCCATAGCGGTCTTCGAGGATTTCGAGCAGGTCGTGACGGGCCTGCTCGTTGAGCGGTTCGAGGCCCCAATCGTCCAGTATCAGGAGCTGAACATGGCCCAAGGTCCGTTGCAGCCGGGCATACCGGCCGTCACCACGCGCGAGCGCAAGCTGGGCAAACAGCCTTGGGACACGCTGATAGAGAACTGAGCGATCGTCTCGGCAAGCCTTGTGGCCGAGGGCGCAAGCCAGCCAACTCTTTCCGACACCCGCGGGTCCGCAAATGGCCAGATTGTCATGAGCGTTGATCCAGTCGCCACCGAGCAGTTTGATGAAGAGCGCGCGATCGAGGCCGCGCTCGCTGCGATAATCGACATCTTCCGGGGTCGCCTGGTGGCGAAGCTTGGCAAACCTGAGGCGTGCCGCAAGCTTCCGATCGTAACGGGAGCTCCATTCCCGTTCGAGCAGCAGTCCGAGCCATTCGGCGTGCGAGAGATGTTCGGCTTCGCCGTTGGCAACGAGTTCACTGAAGGCCTTTGCCATGCCGGCCAAGCCCATGGCATTCAATTTATCCAGTGTTGGATGAGCAAGCATCTTTCGTTCTCCTTAGTGATAATAGCGGGGTCCGCGGATGTTGGCGTGATGGATCGGTTCATGCGAGGCGGCTCCTTTTGAGCCAGCCGTTCGGTCAAGGTGATTGTCGAGGATGGAGCGCACCGAGCCATAGGTCCGGGCCCCGATCTCGAGCGCACGGCTGCAAGCGGCATTGACCCTGTCGCGGCCAAAGCTCTTGTTAAGGCGGATGATCCCGAGACAAGCTCGGAAGCCCTGCTCGGGATGCGGTCTGTCGGCAAGGATGCGCTCGCACAACAGCGCAACATCCGGCCCCATGGCAGAGGCTTCGCGTTGAATCCGTTCAATCGTCCAATCGGCAAAGCGGCGATGCGCCGAGGGCATATGATCGGGGATCGTCGTGTGCTTGCCATTGCCGCTGGAGCGGCGATGGGCGGCAATACGCTCGCCCTTGTGGAAGATCTCGATCGTATTGGCGGTGATACGAGCCTCGACCTGCTCACGGGCGAAGCGATAGGGAACGGAATAATAGTGCCGCTCGATCTCGACGTGATAATCCAGCCCGGCACGTCGGATACGCCATTCGGCAAAGACATAGCGTTCGACAGGCAATGGTCGCAAAGCTGGACGATCCAGCTCTTCGAACAGTTGGCGGCGGGTGGCACCGACGCGGCGCAGGACCCGCTTATCGTTGAGATCATGGAGCAATTCGCCGATCGCCGCATTGACCTCGGCCAGGCTGTAGAAGATGCGATGGCGCAGGCGGCCCAGTAGCCAGCGTTCGACAATCCGAACCGCAGCTTCCACTTTCGCCTTGTCGCGCGGGCGTCGCGGCCGCGTCGGCAGGACGGCGCTCCCATAGTGAGCGGCCATCCCGCAATACGTGCGGTTGACCTGGGGATCGAAGTGGCAGGCCTTGATGATCGCCACCTTGGCATTGTCGGGAACCAGCAAGGCTGGCGCACCGCCAAAAAACTCCAGCGCCAGGATATGGCATTCGATCCAGTCGGGAAGCGTCTCGCTCCAGCGCGCCTGCGCATAGGAAAGGCTCGATGCCCCCAGAACCGCCACGAACAGATGCGCCTGCCGTGTCTTGCCCGACCGCCGATCAACGATCACCGTGACCGTGTCGCCGGCATAGTCGACGAACAGCTTGTCGCCGGCTGCGTGATCCTGCCGCATCGTCACAGGCAGCTTCATCGCCCAGCCGCGGTAAAGGTCACAGTACCGGCTGTAGCGATAGCCGTCCGGATAACGGCTGATGTATTCGTCCCACAGGATCTGCAGCGTCATGTGCTTGCGCTTCAGCTCGCGATGGACATGTGCCCAGTCCGGCTCGGGGCTCCGACGATGACCCGTCTTCGTCCCGGCCGCCTTGTAAAGCGCCGCCTCCAGGACTGCATCGCTGACATCGTCGCCCAACGGCCACGATAGCTCCGCAATGGCCGCACGCCGCAGCGTCTCGCGCACCGTCGATGGCGCAGCTCCAACCCGCACCGCAATCGACTTGTGCCCAAGCCCTTGCTCGAAGCGATATCTCAGTATCTCGCGAACACGCCGCATCTCCAGTCTCTCCGCAGGCATCCCGTTCCTTCCTCGTCACAGTTGAAGGAAGAAACTTCACACCAGCAGAACACCCATGCCAGACGCCTTCCGAAGGGGGCGGCATCATCTCGGAATCAAGGGGCGACTATTTCTCGGAATTGGGGGGCGAGATCATTTCGGAATCAGGGGGCGGATTGCATCGGAATTTGCACGAATGATCGAGCTCGGGCGCGAACTCCTGGCGATCAAGGCTCGCTTACCCAAAGGTCATTTCATGCCGTGGATCGAAGAGAAATCCGGCATCACATACAACGCCGCTCTGCGGTTCATGCGGGCTGCGAAAGAGGTAGATCAGCAGGAGCGATCGGCGGCATGATGGGCTTATTGCCGCTGGGCAAACGCGGTCTCGATGGCGTTCTTTATCTTTGAGGCGAGTTCCGGATCGTGCGTCACAAGGGCCTCTACGTCGCCTGACGAAGTCTTAAACAAAATTGTCAGTTGTTCTATGGGCGGCCAAAAAAAGAGAATAGCGAGCGAAGCCATAAAGGCCAGCGCCGTCAGGACCATAAGTAATCCGCTTCTGCCATCAATTAGAAAGACGATGCATGCGAGGAAAAGGGCGACTGTGGTCGCGATGAGAGAGTTTCTGTTATAAGTCTCTTCCCTTTTTAGGAACACAGATCCGATATTTGCGATCTGATAGGTAGCTTCGCCGATTTTCGCTGAGGTGCGCGTGATGACAATACCGCCGGCTGAGAGAATTGGTTCCATCTGATCCCCCTAACGCACTACAACCAGGAAGGCATCAGGGTCGCACAGGGCCAGTTGCAGTCAAGGATTAGGGACGCCGCCCAAAGGGGCTAGTTTGATTGCAATCCTTCTTTGCCTACAATCTCGATTTGTAGAGGCTTTCCCCGTGTGACGTCAGCGAGGCGCGTAGATGCAGGACCTGACCACTGAGCTCGGCTTAGTCGTGGACGCAGTAAAAGGCTTCCTCAACCTTGATACCGTTCTCCCGGTGCTGGTTGGGCTCTCAATCGGCTTGCTGGCCTACTTTGTGGCAAAATGGCTCATTGGCCGCGGTGGACCGATCAAAGGCAAATCATCGGTCGAGGTGCAATTCAGGAACGTGTTTGCGATCATGGATGAAGGGCGCCGACAGTCGTTGATCCGCTATCACATGGAGAAATACGAGTGCGGTCGCGAAGAGGCGATGCGCCGAGCCGTCGAGGAGCGCCAACGCGACTCCAACAGGTGGTAGGGCCTCGACGAACCACAGGATGCCTGTCTTTCCGCCAGAGAGCCGCGATAGACGGGGTTTAAATCGCTTCCGGTATCGGCGGGTAGGGTAGTAGCGGCAAATGAGCGAAAGCCAATCCATCCGCCCTCTGGTGGGGGCGTGAGGGGCAGCCGCCCAAAAGGGCTACTGTGATCGCCGGCTGTTGGGCGTACAATTCCAACATGCAGGGGGCAGTGGGAGCGGCCATATGACCCGTACGCCATCGATCATTTTCACTGTGATCGCCGCGGCGGATATGCTTGGCTTCTTCAGCGTCGGCAATGCCCACCAGAGCGGCAAACGCTGGGAATATCCGCCCGCATGCTGTCGAGGCAGCGATATGGGGGGCGACTGCGAATCCATCCCCAGGGCTGACGTTGTGAAGGGGAAACGGGGCTTTTCGGTTCACCTTCATCCCGGCGACCATCACTTAGCGACGAGAGAACACTTGTTCTTTGTTCCCTATGGAAATGAACTTCCCTCTGGCGATGGCGATTTTCACATTTGCCTCCATCCCACCGAAGACTACGTGAACTGTTTCTTCGCCCCTCCAGACGGTTTTTGAACCGATCCCACATCGGACAGACGCAAGAACGCGCTCCACGATAAAACCGCGCCGCTTTCTGCGGCTATTGCCGGCGGCGCCGGACCTGCGGTAGATTTCTGCCGTACAAGGACACCCGGCGTCAGATACCGAAGTCCTTTCCTTGCCCTTCCCTCGTGCCGCCTCACTGATCAGCAGGCGCACGAGGCGACGGGCAAAAGTCGCGAATCCCCGGAAAGAGCCCGGTTCGCCCCAACAGGTCGCATCTGCCGTGGACGCGCGGCCCTGAAGAGCAATGCCCAGGACCGGCTTCAGGCGCGCGCCGAAGGTCAGCGACTCGCCCAGCTTGTGACCGACCTTCGCGGCAGCGGGGACCGGAACACATAGTTTTTGCCTGTAAACTTCCTATATGGTAGCACGATGGTACCATGTGATTTGCCCGTACCAGCGGTAGCCAACCCAATAAGAGGAGGATGCGATGTACAGCGTTATCGACATAGCCGACGCAATCCTCAAGATTGCGAAAAGAAAGGGCAGGCAGCTTACGCCGCTTCAGCTTATGAAGCTGGTCTATATCGCGCATGGGTGGAGCCTTGGTCTTGGCCGTGGCGATCTTTTTTCGGATCGTATTGAGGCTTGGAAGTATGGGCCGGTAATTCCTGACCTTTATCAGGCGACCAAGCACTTTGGCCGTGCTCCTATTCCGTTCAGCAAGATCGATGACGGGCAGATGCCCGTTGATGCGGATGATGAACGGTTCCTGACTGAAATTGTAGATCAGTATGGGAGTATGTCGGGAACGTCGCTTTCTGCTTTGACACACAAAAGCGGGACGCCGTGGGATCAGGTCTATGTGGACGGGGTTTTCAACATCGAAATCCCAGACCGTCTAATCCAAGATCACTATCAGAAGCTCTGGGATGACAGACGAAAAACAGCCCCCTTCTAAAGAGCCTAGCATTCCCCAAAATAGCCCGCTCCCTCCACCCGAAGGGGCGGGCAAAGTGCCTTCATGGGCAAAAGACGACAAGGCAAAACTGGAAGAAAAGTTCTGGGCAGACGAAGATCGCCTTCGCGGCGTGAAACTTCAGAATGACATTCTATGGCATCGCGTCTATGGCTGGGCCGTCGTCGTAATGATGTGCTTTTTCGTGGTTGTATTCATGGCGTCTCTTGGCGCGTGGGTGCTCCACTACATTACGCCGTGGTCTTGGTTGTCGCCAGAACAGCTATCCAAAATACAATCCGTCATCTTCAGCGGAAGCCTTGGCGCTATTGTGTCGGCCTACATGCAGAAGCAGCTTTCCAAATAGAACGACATGAGCCGAAAACCATCCGACCCAAGGCCATAGGCCGACGTAGAACTTCGCGAAAATATTTGCGAAGTCGGCCGCCCAGGGCTTGAAAGTCGGTGAGCAACTGCAACTGATTTATCGCAATCCTCAATCTGTCGACCGGGATGCTCGAGCCGGAACCACGCCGGCATATCCCTCTCGTCGGCAAGTGGCGGCAATGAAGAATCGCGATCGGATTTGAGGCCTTGCTTTTACCCTACCCTTACCCTCGTTCCCCCTGGTCTTCGAGTAACTTGCCCAATCCAAAGAGGCCGCCAAAGCCTTTTCCGCTTGCTTGATTCGGAAATGGCCCGTCTAGGAGAGCTTGCGCGACCCGCTGTATCGACATCCTAGTCCCAATTGACCGCAGCCCGTTGTCTATTTCATTGATGGTGTCGATCTGCCGGATGAATTCGTCGATCGGCCAGTCCATCTCAAGATACTTAAACTTACTATTTGCAGACGTGGCGAAGAACTCGACGCCGTCAGAGTGGGGGCTACGGCGAAAGGGGGTGTGCGCGACTATATTCCTGGTTTCGCCGCACTTCCTGGCGCGTTTAGCCAAATCGTCGAAAGCTATAGCTTGCTCCTTGTCGTGAATGAAGGCGTCGACGAGGGCCCGAAGGGTTTTAATCTTGTCATCGAAGGACATGTTTCGGGTGACGATGGCTGCCCGGATCCCCTTGATTTCTAGCACATCGCTCACAGCTTCGTTGACCCCTGCTTCCAACATGGCGAAGTAGCCCATGAACCCACCCACTAGGGTGAATGCGCGTGTGTCCGGGTCCAACGCAACAAGGGAATCCCTTGTTAACCACATACTCATAGTGCCCCCATGCATATTCTGAAAAATGCTGGCATGAGAAGTTCGCCCAGGCACTCGCCAAAGGCAAGACGGTGAACGGATGCCTGTCGCCTTTCTTTAGGTTGTGCGGAAAGTCTTTGGGCGTCCCATACCCAATCGCTGAACCGCTCCGGGCAGAGCGGCAACAAAAAAGGCCGGGGCAAACCCGACCTTCTGTGATCGCCTCCCGCCGCTGCCAGTACATCCGTGGTCAGCAGCGAGAGGGACCGTATGACCTCAATGTACGCTCTGATTGCATTTTAATCAATCTGAGATCAAAAGGCGCGTTCGGCGCTATGCCTCCCTACAGCGGGAAAACGCACGGGCAAGGCTTTCCGGGTGTCTGATACCGGCCCGATGCTGGACGCGGGAAATAGGGCTGCTATGCCAGACGCCTTTAGGCTGCAAGTAGGCTGCTCGGCTTAGGTCATCAGCACTGCTTCACGCCCTCTCTGACAACCGCTAGTGTTCCTCCGACTGAACCAGTGAGGAAAATGATGCGTGACGAAATGCCAGCTATTCGGCGGCCCCTTTGGCTAGGAAGCCCTTCGCCTCCAGATCGTCGATAATGAGCTTTTCGATGTAAGCCGCGACCGTGCGTCGATCGGCTTTGGCGGCCTCCTCGAGCGCCCCTTTGACCACGGGCTCCACACGAATACCGATGCTTGCTGTCCTTGCCATGTCGATCAATCCCCATGCTGATAGCAAATGTTAGTAGACGTTAGTTGACTGCTGTTGGTAATCGTTATACAACAACTAGCGTTGGCAAACAATGACAGCATTACAGATTTGATTAACTCGATTATCCAGGAGTTCGAAATGCTTGATCGACCGATTCAGGCAGCCGCCGAAGGCTTGCCGAGAAACTGCATCTCCACCGCGCCCGCTAAAATGGTCGACGTCGTCGATCGCCTCGACGATGCTGCGGATCTCGCCCAGGCGCTGATAATGGCTGCCGGCGGGGCGACTGGTTGCGACGAGACCGAGATTGCAGCGATCACCCGCCTTGCTCTCCGAGTGGCGGAGGACATTCGCAGGGCGAAAGCCCTTCTCGAGCAAGCAAAGGAGACGCTGCAATGAATGATCTTTTCTTCGCTCCCATCCCGGCCGAGAACGTCCTGTCCCCGCGGCTTCGCGTGCATCAGGTGAATAGCGATGCGATGGAACCGGCGCTTGGCATCCGTGACTATGCGTTGATCGCGCCGATATCGAGCTACCAGGGCGAAGGCATCTATTTGGTCGATGATGGGTTCGGGGCAGACCTCGTCCGCGTCACCAACATGCTGACCAGCCTCCGCCTCACCAAAGATAACCCGCTCTATAAGGGCGAGACCTTCGTCGATCGCGACAGGTTCAACGAAGCCGTGCTCGGTATCGTCGTCGCCGACATCAAGATGCGGGACGAGCGGTTCATGAAAGAGGCGGCCCATTAGAGGGCGCCCAGATCACGAGAGATCAGCCCCGCCCTTCCGAAAGGATCGGCGGGCTTTTCATGTTGCATTCCATGTCGCATAGAGTCGCCGCGCACTACTGAGAACCATTGAAAACAAATGGAAATCAGTTGCAACATGACGCGACATGAAATGCGCAAGATTTGCGTATTTGCCTGCCGTTATCTGCTTGATTTCATTGCTGAAAGTGGTTGGCTGGGGAACCTGGATTCGAACCAGGACTAACGGAGTCAGAGTCCGCTGGTCTACCGTTAACCTATTCCCCAAGGCCCGTCGGCGGAGTCTGGCCGCCGCGTCGGTGTGGCGGGCTTATAAACAAAAGAACGGCGGATGCAAATACCTTTTGGCAAAAAAAGTGCGGCCGGCTTGTGATCTCGGCGGTCCTCGTTGCGAGCGTCTGCGCGCCGCGATGCGCCGGTTGGGCGCTGTGCCCGAGGTGCCTTCTGCCGGTGGAACTGGAGCCGCAAAAACAATTTGGCGAAAGAGGGCGGCGCTGGTACAGTCGCCGCAACGCAAAATCGAGAGAGCGCCTTGAGCGGCCGCAAGGCTTCGCCCGGCGCCATGGTTGAGACACGTGAAGGACCCCGATCACGGCGAAAAGCCGTCTGAATCCGGGGCGTCGGCAGCAGGTCGTGGCGGGGCGCAGAAGCACGCGTCGCGCGGCGGCAAGGGCAAGCGGAAGAGGCGCAAGCCGTCCGGTTCGCCGTCTGCAATTGCCAGCGGATCCGGACTGACCGGAGAGGCAGGGCGCCCCGCAGCACTGGATGAAGCGGAGCCGGCGCGCAAGCGCAAGCGGCGCCGTCGCTCCAAGGCAGCAAGGCCCCAGGGCCAGGCTGCAGCCGCCTCCGGCGGCCTTGCCGCGCATTCGGACGCGGCGTCCACGGACAGGAATGGCCAGAATCGCGGTAAGAAGGCGCGCCATCGGCGCGGGCTTCAGGGCCGGCCTTTGGCATCGCGCGGCAAGCCGCTCGCTGCCGAGCGTGCCGGCGATCAGCCGCGGCCGCGCCCGGTCGAAGCCGCCGCGCCGCAGGCTCCACAGCCGGCCCGATCTGAAAATCTGCGCACCCCTTACGTCGCCCCCGGCGACCTGCCGGCGCCGCTCTATGCCGCGCTTGACCTCGGTACCAACAATTGCCGCCTGCTCGTCGCGCAGCCGACCCGACCGGGCCAGTTCCGCGTCGTCGATGCCTTTTCGCGGATTGTCCGGCTTGGAGAGGGACTCGGTGCGAGCGGGCGGCTGTCGGACGGCGCGATGGAGCGCTCCATCGAGGCGCTGAAGATCTGCGCGGCGAAGCTCAACCTCCGTTCGATCCGCCGACGCCGGCTGATCGCCACCGAAGCGGCTCGTTCCGCCGCCAACGGCGAAACCTTCCTGAAGCGTGTGGCCGAGGAGACCGGGCTCGACCTGGAGATTATCAATCGCGAGACCGAGGCGCGGCTTGCGGTTTCCGGCTGCTCGTCGCTCGTCGACCGCGAGACCAAGTCGGTGGTGCTCTTCGATATCGGCGGCGGCTCCTCCGAAATTGCCGTGATCCGCATCGGCGAGAACCGCTCGAGCCGTCTTGCCAACCACATCACCCACTGGACGTCGCTGCCGGTCGGCGTCGTCACGCTCTCGGAGCGCCATGGCGGCGAGCATGTGACGCCGCAGAGCTTCGAGACGATGGTGCGCGAGGTCGAGGCCATGCTCGCCAGCTTCGACAGCCCGTCTGTCGATATGCTGGCAAGCGGCACCTCAGACAGCGGCTTCCACCTGATCGGTACGTCCGGAACCGTGACGACGCTTGCCGGGGTCCATCTCGACCTGCCGCGTTACGACCGTCGCCGGGTCGATGGGCTCTGGCTCTCCGATGCGCAAGTCTCGGCCATGCAGGCGCGACTGCTCTCCTGGGATTTCGCCGCCCGCGCCGCCAATCCCTGCATCGGGCCGGATCGCGCCGATCTGGTGCTTGCCGGCTGCGCCATTCTCGAGGCGATCCGGCGACGCTGGCCGTCGACGCGCATGCGGGTCGCCGATCGCGGCCTGCGCGAGGGGCTGCTGACCGACATGATGGCAGATGACGGAGCCTGGCGGCGGTCGCGGCCGCGCCGCTACCAGCGGGGCCACAATGCCCCGCCGGCTGGCGAGGAACGCAATAGGACCTACGACAAGGTCCACGAAGGTACGAAGGCATGACGAAATCCCCGATCGGGAGCAAGGGCAGCGGCCGCAAACTCGGTCAGAAGGTGAAGAAGGGCAAGCTCAAGGCCTCCTCGCGCCGCTGGCTGGAGCGCCACATCAACGACCCCTACGTGCAGCGCGCGCAGCTTGAGGGCTACCGCGCACGGGCCGCTTTCAAGCTTCTGGAGATTGACGAGAAGCACAAGATCCTCGCCGGCGCCCGGCGCATCATCGACCTCGGCGCAGCCCCTGGCAGCTGGTCGCAGATCGCCGCCAAGGTTACGCATTCGACCGACACCGATCCGCGCGTCGCGGCAATCGACTTTCTCGAGATGGATCCGATCCCCGGCGTCCGTTTCCTGCAGCTGGATTTCCTTGATCCGGAGGCGCCGGAAAAGCTGAAGGAGGCGATCGGCGGAGCGCCCGGTCTCGTGCTGTCTGATATGGCGGCGCCGACCACCGGCCATCGCCAGACCGACCATCTGCGCACCATGCATCTTTGCGAGGTGGCGGCGCAGTTCGCCGTCGAAGTGCTCGCCGAAGGCGGGCATTTCCTGGCAAAGACCTTCCAGGGCGGCGCCGAGCGCGATCTCCTCAATATGCTCAAGCAGAATTTCCGCCAGGTGGTGCATGTGAAGCCGGCCTCGTCGCGCGCCGAATCGGTCGAGATGTTCCTGCTCGCCAAGGGCTTCAAGGGCCGGCGCGCAGAGGAGGAAGCGGCCGAAGACGATGAAGCGGAGTAGGGGATGCTCCTTTATGTGACGCTCGGAACCAATGATCTCCAGCGCGCCGGCGCCTTCTATGACAGAACGCTCGCAACCCTTGGGCTCAAGCGGCGCAAGGAGGACGAGGTCGAGATCGGCTATGGTGCGGAGGAAGATCTCCGTTGCCGCCTCTGGGTCGTGACGCCCTTCAACCGCAAGGCGGCAAGCGTTGGCAATGGCTCGATGGTTGCGCTCGAAGCGGAAAGCCGCGCCGCCGTGGACGCCTTCCATGCCGCGGCCCTCGCAAATGGCGGCACGGACGAGGGCGCGCCGGGGCTCAGGTCTTTCCATCCCGATTTTTACGCGGCCTATGTTCGCGACCTTGACGGCAACAAGTTGTCGGCGGTTTGCGAGCGGCCGTATGGGGGAGATGCCCGGCAGGGAAGATGAGGTTGGCGCGGACCAGTTCGACCCTCATTTCACCGCTGTGGTCTCCGCCTCCCTGATCGGCAGCCGGTGGCCGGAAACGGATGCGCCGGCGGTCTTTGCCATGGTGAGGAACGGGATCGCGGCCAGGAGATTCGCGGCGGCGACGATCGTGAAGGCGAGGTGGAAGTCTTCAAGGCTGAGCGCTTCGCCGCTGATCGTGGTCTCGACCTCGAGGATTGCCCCGGCGAAGGCGACGCCGAGTGCGAGGCTGATCTGCTGCAGCACCGCGCTCATCGAGGTCGCCCTGCTCGCATCCGCATCGTCGATATCGGCAAAGGAGAGCGCGTTGACGCTGGTGAAGAAGAAGGAACGGGCGAAGCCGGCGACCAGCAGGACCGACAGCAGCAGGAGATAGGGCGTCGCCGGCGTGAAGAAGCCGTTCGCGAAGGTGGTGACGGCCGCGACCATTGCGGCAATGATCAGCGTCGTGCGGAAGCCGGCAAGAGCGAGCACCCGGCGCGCAAGGAACTTGGTCGCGATGGCGCCGACCGCGCCGATGAAGGTGATCAGACCTGATTGCAACGGGTTCAGGCCGAAGCCGATCTGCAGCATCAACGGCATCAGGAACGGCACCGCACCGACGGAGATGCGGAAGATGGTGCCACCGATCTGGGCTGCCCGGAACGCACCGCCGCGGAAGAGGCGGAGGTCGAGCACCGGCGCGGGATGCCGGCGGGCATGAAGGATGTAGAGGAGGGCCGCCGCGACGCCCGCCGAGACCGAGGAGAGGCCGATCGCCGACGGCAGCGCCGGCAGGCTGATGACCGAAAGGCCGAAGACGACGCCGGCGGCGGCGATGCCGCCGAGCAGGAAACCGAGAATGTCGACCGGCGGCGGGTTCCGCTGTTCCATCTCAGGTAAGTAGACGCCGGAAAGCACGTAGCCGGCAATCCCGATCGGCACATTGATCAGGAAGATCCAGTGCCAGGAGAAATAGGTCGTAATGAACCCGCCGAGCGGTGGGCCCGCCAGCGGTCCGACGAGGGCGGGTATGGTCAGCAGCGCCATGGCCGAGACGGGCTCGCTGCGTGGCGTCCCGCGCACGAGGACGAGGCGCGCGACTGGCGTCATCATGGCGCCGCCCATGCCCTGCAGGAAGCGGGAGAGCACGAAGGCGACGAGGCTGTCGGCGACGGCGCAGGAGATCGAGCCGAGGATAAAAACGAGGATCGCCGCGCGGAAGATGCGCCTGGCGCCGAAGCGGTCCGCCATCCAGCCGCTCAGGGGAATGAAGATCGCCAGCGCCACCATATAGGAGGTCAGCGCCAGCTTGAGCGTGATCGGACCGACGCCGATATCCTCCGCGATCGCCGGCAGCGATGTCGAAATGACGGTGGAATCCAACTGCTCCATGAAGAGCGCGACGGCGAGGATCATCGTGACGATTCGATTCATGCGGGATCCTCGCGCACCGGTCCGAAAGTTGTGCCGATTTTCGGGAAGCTCGATGTAGCAGATTGAAAGAGTTGCAGCGACCTTTGCGCGTCTGAAAACACGCGCGGCGCTGTAAGCGTGCGTAGCGGTTGCGCCGGTAAACGCTCGAGACGGCTTTGTCGGGGCGAAGCCGGGGATTGCGATCAAAAGCGTGTGATCCGGGTTGCCTCAAGCCGCCGCCCCTCCATTATCACGCGAGGGAGGCTTCGAAAGCACTCCATTGTTGTAGGAGAACCGCTTCGTGCCCGTCAGCTATCACTTCGACATCTGACACCAAGCCGTATGTTGCTCCGCAACAAATATGTGCAAGGCCCGGGCGATTTCCGGGTCTCCACTATTTTCATTCCGTCATATCCGTGTTACCAGCCCTCGCCAACTTCCAAGTCAAAGCCTTGAAGTCACCCGGTGGACAAGCCGCTGAGCTCCTCCGGGGATTTTTGTATATTGAAGAGGAACTGGCCATGGCGCGCATCATCGAAACGGCAACCGGTCTCGAGGCTTTGACCTTCGACGACGTTCTGCTCCAGCCGGGACATTCCGAGGTGATGCCCGGCCAGACGAACATCGCCACCCGCATCGCGCGGGACATCGAGCTCAATCTCCCGATACTTTCCGCCGCCATGGACACTGTCACCGAGGCGCGTCTCGCGATCGCCATGGCGCAGGCCGGCGGCATTGGCGTCATCCACCGGAACCTGACGCCGGCCGAGCAGGCGGAGGAGGTTCGTCAGGTCAAGAAGTTCGAAAGCGGCATGGTCGTCAACCCGGTGACGATCGGACCGGAGGCGACGCTCGCCGATGCGCTGAGCCTGATGAAGGCGCACGGCATTTCCGGCATCCCGGTCGTCGAAAACGGCGGAAGCGGCGGCCAGAAGCAGGGCCGTCTCGTCGGCATCCTGACCAATCGCGACGTGCGCTTTGCCTCCGACCCATCCCAGAAGATCCACGAACTGATGACCCGGGAAAACCTGATCACGGTCAAGGAAAGCGTCCATCAGCAGGAAGCCAAGCGCCTGTTGCACAAGCACCGCATCGAGAAGCTCCTGGTGGTCGATCCGGACGGCCGTTGCGTCGGCCTCATCACCGTCAAGGACATCGAGAAGTCGCAGTTGAACCCCAATGCGTCAAAGGACGCCCAGGGGCGGCTGCGCGCAGCCGCCGCCGTCAGCGTCGGCGATGACGGCTTCGAGCGCGCCGAGCGGCTGATCGATGCCGGCGTCGACCTTATCGTCGTCGATACCGCCCACGGCCATTCGCAGCGCGTGCTCGACGCGGTCGCCCGCGTCAAGAAACTGTCGAATTCGGTTCGGGTCATGGCGGGCAATGTCGCGACGGCAGGCGGCACCAGGGCGCTGATCGACGCGGGCGCCGATGCGATCAAGGTCGGTATCGGGCCCGGCTCGATCTGCACTACCCGCATCGTCGCCGGCGTCGGCGTGCCGCAGCTCGCGGCGATCATGGCGGCGGTCGAGGCAGCTGAGGCCTCCGGCATCCCGGTCATCGCCGACGGTGGCATCAAATTTTCCGGCGACCTCGCCAAAGCGATCGCCGCCGGCGCCTCCGCGGTCATGGTCGGTTCGCTGCTCGCCGGTACGGACGAAAGCCCGGGCGAAGTCTTCCTTTACCAGGGACGCTCCTTCAAGGCCTATCGCGGCATGGGCTCCGTCGGCGCCATGGCGCGCGGTTCGGCCGACCGCTATTTCCAGGCGGAGGTCCGCGACACGCTCAAGCTCGTGCCGGAAGGCATCGAGGGCCAGGTTCCCTACAAGGGACCGGTCGCCGGCGTCCTGCACCAGCTTGCCGGTGGCCTTAAGGCGTCCATGGGCTATGTCGGCGGCGCGACCATCAAGGAGTACCAGGAGCGCGCGACCTTCGTGCGCATCTCCGGCGCCGGCCTGCGCGAGAGCCATGCGCATGACGTGACGATCACCCGCGAGAGCCCGAACTATCCGGGCGCCGCCTGATCTTCTACGGGGCGCCGACCGGCGCCCCTTCCCTCCTGACGTTTCCCACTTGCAGCGCCGTGCCGATGCGCCGGACATTCAAGTTCGAGAGTGCCGATGACCGGTTTCGAGATATTCTGGCCCGTGCTTGCCCATGTCGCACTGATCTTCTCGCTCTACGCGCTTCTATCGAGGCGCCGCGTGGCGCTCGTGCGGGCGGGCAAGGTCGAGGCCTCGCAGTTCCGCGAGAATCGCGAGGAACCGGGCGAGAGCCTGGTCGTGCGCAACAGCATCGCCAACCAGTTCGAGCTGCCGGTGCTTTTCTATGTCTGTTGCGTGTTGCTCTATGTGACCGAGGGCGACAACCTCGCCGCGGTCGGGCTCGCCTGGCTTTTCGTGGCGCTACGCTATGCGCATGCCTTTGTGCACGTGACCAGCAACAGGCTCAAATTTCGTCGCCCGCTCTTCATGGCATGCTTTGTCACGCTCGTCGCCCTATGGGCATGGCTCGCCACCTGGATGGCGATGAACTGACAATTGCTCCGATCGTCTCACCCTTGAGACAAATCTCCCGGCCGAACTGCCGGACCTTGACGCCCGTCAAGGGGCGGCCGCCCGCTCCGCGGCTAAGCTTTAACCGTCACCGCGCCTCCTCGGAGGAGGGGAGCGGGCGCTATTCGCAAAGCCAGCATCGAGCATCGGAGGAGAATCGATATGACTATGAAAGCCGCCGTCGTACGCGAGTTCGGCAAGCCGCTCGTGATCGAGGAGTTGCCGATCCCACGCCCCGGCCCCGGCCAGGTGCTCATCAAATATGAGGCGACGGGCGTGTGCCACACCGATCTGCATGCCGCCAAGGGGGACTGGCCGGTGAAGCCGAACCCGCCCTTCATTCCCGGCCACGAAGGCGTCGGTTATGTCGCGAAGCTCGGCGCCGGCGTCAAGGGACTGAAGGAAGGCGACCGGGTCGGCGTTCCCTGGCTTCATACGGCCTGCGGCTGCTGCACGCCCTGCCGCACCGGCTGGGAAACGCTGTGCGGCAGCCAGCAGAACACCGGCTATTCGCTCGACGGCACCTTCGCCCAGTACGGCTTGGCAGATCCGGACTTCGTCGGGCGGCTGCCCGCCAATCTGGAGTTCGGGCCGGCGGCCCCGGTGCTGTGCGCCGGCGTGACCGTCTATAAGGGGCTCAAGGAAACGGAGGTGAGGCCCGGCGAATGGGTGCTCGTCTCCGGCATCGGCGGCCTCGGCCACATGGCCGTGCAATACGCCAAGGCCATGGGCATGCATGTCGCCGCAGCCGATATTTTCCCGGACAAGCTTGCGCTTGCGGAAAAGCTCGGCGCCGACCTCATCATCGACGCGAGGGCGCGCGATGCCGTCGAAGAGGTGCAGAAGCGCACGGGCGGCGTCCATGGGGCGCTGGTCACGGCGGTGTCGCCAAAGGCGATGGAGCAGGCCTACAGCATGCTGCGTTCCAAGGGCACGATGGCGCTTGTCGGCCTGCCCCCGAGCCAGATCTGCCTGCCGGTGTTCGACACGGTGCTGAAGCGCATTACGGTGCGCGGCTCGATCGTCGGCACCCGCCAGGACCTGGAGGAGGCGCTGGAATTTGCCGGCGAAGGCAAGGTTGCCGCCCACTTCTCCTGGGACAAGATCGAGAACATCAACGCCATCTTCGAGCGCATGGAAGAGGGCAGGATCGACGGTCGCATCGTTCTCGACCTCAACGGCTGAATCGGACTGGTAACGCAGTTTTGACGTCGCCACGCCGTCCGCTGACCTATGTTGTTGGCGGGCGGTTGTCGTTGTTGTGCCGCCGAGGCGGGACAGGAAAGGTGCGCGCGGTTTTCCGCCCGCATCCCACCCCGCCTCTCTAGCGCATCGGCCCGAAAATCGTAGCCGATTTTCGGAAAGCTCGATGCGCAGACTCAAGGAGTTGCAGCGGCCTTTTCGCGTCTGAAAGGACGCGCGGCGCTGTAGGACAAACAGCCGAAGGAGGGCGCCATGAACGAGCCTGTCATCACCCAGGCGATGATCGATGCCTATGACGAATACACGCATCTGACCCTGGACCGCCGCCGCTTCATGGAGAGGCTGACGGCGCTTGCCGGTTCGGCCGCGGCCGCCGCCGCGATTGCGCCGATGCTGGCCGCCAATAGCGCCAAGGCCGAGATGGTCGCTGCGACGGATGAGCGGATCAAGGGAGAGGATATCACCTATCCGGGGGCCGAGAGCGACATGAAGGGCTATCTGGTGCAACCCGCCGACGCGTCGGGCAAGCTCCCAACGGTGATCGTCATCCACGAGAATCGCGGTCTCAATCCGCATATCCGGGATGTTGCGCGCCGGGTCGCTCTCGAGGGCTTCGTCGCCCTTGCGCCCGACTTCCTCTCGCGCGATGGCGGAACGCCGGACGACGAGGACAGGGCGCGGGAGATGATTGGCGCGCTCGATGCGCAAGAAACAAATGCAAATGCGGTCGCGACCGTCGCCTTTCTGCAGGGGCATGAGGCCGGCAACGGCAATGTCGGCGCGATCGGCTTTTGCTGGGGCGGCGGTCTCGTCAACAGGCTGGCGGTAAACGCGCCCGAGCTTGATGCCGGCGTCGCCTATTACGGCTCGCAACCCGATCCGGCGGACGTGCCGAAGATCGAGGCGGCAATGCTGCTGCACTATGCGGGGCTCGACGAGCGCATCAATGCGGGCATCGAGGCCTATCGCAAGGCGCTGACAGAGAGCGGCAAGGAATTCACGATCCACACGTATGAGGGTGTGAACCACGCCTTCAACAACGACACCTCTGCCGCTCGCTACGACAAGGCCGCGGCCGATCTGGCCTGGGAGCGAACGATGGCCTTCCTCAAGGAAAAGCTCGCCTCGAGCTGATCGCGTGAGTTATATATTGACCGGTATAGGAGGGGCACGCTCTCCTATTCCGCCTCGGCGGCTGCTCTCGTCGAAACCGTCCGCGCGCATGCGACGATCGCTTCGGCAAGCGCGTCCATGTCGCGCCGGCGCGGATTGCTGCGTCGCCAGACGAGGCCGACATCGCGGGCCGGTTCGGGCGCGGCGAAAGGAACGATCCGGATCGCATTGCGGGCGGCCTCGCTCGGGACGGCAATCTCGGGAATGAGCGTCATGCCCATGCCGTTCGCGACCATCTGCAGGAGTGTGGCCATCGAGGTGGCGCCGAAGCTCGTCAGTTGCCGCCTGCCGGCGGTATTGCACACGGCCAGCGCTTGGTCTCGCAGGCAGTGGCCCTCCTCGAGCAGCAGCAGTTGCGAAAGATCCAACTGGTCCTCGGTGAGCGGCGACATCAGCACGGTCCTGTCGTTGTCGGCGACCGCCATGAAGAACCGGTCCGAAAACAGCGACCGCGTGATAATGCCGTCCGCGTCGATCGGCAACGCGGCAATAACCGCGTCGAGCCGGCCCTCGCCGAGATCGGCAATCAGCCGATCGGTCAGCGATTCCTTGAGTTCGATCTCGATCGACGGATAGCGCTGACGCAGATGCGGAATGAGCTGCGGCACGAGATAGGGCGCCAGCGTCGGGATGACCCCGAGGCGGAGGCGCCCCTCGAGTGTTCCAGGCCGCTGACGCGCGCTTTCCTCAAGCCTGTCGACATCCGCGAGAATGGCGCGTACCTGGGCCAGAACCTCCTCGCCCATGGCCGTGAGGAAAGTGCCGGCACGGCTTCTCTCCACCAGTTTGACGCCGAGATGCTCCTCCATCTCCATGATTTGCGCCGACAGCGCCGGCTGGCTGACATGGGCGAGCTCGGCCGCCCTGCCGAAATGGCGCGCGGTCGCGAGGGCGTCGAAATAGCGCATCTGTCGCAGTGTCAGCATGATCGGAAATCTCTATCGAAATTAATCGAGAATTCAATCGGAGATTATCATAAAGCCAAGCGGCAGATCGCGGAGACGGGTCCGGCAGGGCGAATTCATCCCCGAAAAGACGAAGGCCACGCCGGCAAAGTGCGTGGCCCTTCTCCGCCGGGAACCGCGATGCCTCACCAGCCCGGCAGCATGTGGCTCTGGCGCAGGCGCGGATAGCGGGGATAGCCCTTGATGTCGCCGTCGAGATCGTCATTGACGGCGATCGGCGTGATGTTGTCGAGACAGGCCGTGATGTGGTTGGTGATGGCGTTCGAAAGCGACGGCGACAGGCCGGGACGCTTCATGATGCCGATCTGCACCGGTGCCAGCGCCGGGAAGCCGTCGGCGAGCGTCAGCACCTTCATGCCCGGCCGCAGCGCCGATTCCGGCAGCACGGAAACGGCCATGCCGGCGAGTACCGCGGCCGCGACGACCGTCGACGACCAACTCGTGAACAGGATCTGATATTCCCGGCCGGTCGCATCGAGAGCCGCGCAGGCAGCCTGCCGCCACAGACAGTCGCGGCGTCCGACGGCGAGCGGTATCGGCGCGTTTTCAGGCAGCGGATGGTTGATCGAACTGACCCAGCAGAGCGGCTCCGTTCTGACCACGTCGGACGCCCTGGCCCGCGGATTGTGCGTGACGAGCGCGATGTCGAGGTCGCCCTTTGCCATCTTCTCTGCCAGATCGGCCGAGGGTTCGCAGACGATGTAGAGCTCGACATTCGGGTGCGTCTTGGCAAAGCGAACGATGATTTCCGGCATGTAGCGGTCGGCATAGTCGTCGGGCGTGCCGATCCGGAGCGTGCCCTCCAGGCGATTGTCATCGAAGGAGGCGATGGCTTCGTTGTTGAGGCGGAGCATCCGCCGGGCAAAGTTCAGCAGCCGGTCGCCCTCGACCGTCAGGCGGTTTCCGCGGCCATCCTTCATGAACAACGGCTTGCCGATGCGTTCCTCGAGGCGGCGCATCTGCATCGAGACGGCGGATTGCGTCTTGAAGACGCGTTCGGCTGCTTTGGTGAAGCTACCCGTGTCTGCAATGGCGACGAAGGTTTGCAACTGATCGATATCGAGCGGTGCGGACATGGTCGAGCATCCATAAGAGTGTTTGATGAATATCATTAAAAACATTCGTTGGACTGATCAATAAGGATTTGCGATTGATGGGTTGCAAATCACGTCGATCTCTCCGGCGAAACGATCGCCGAACTACCGAACCGTTCCCGCCTGCCTCCGCGTATGACCTCCCACGCGGGGACCGGCATCTGCGTGCCTTTAGAAAAGGAGCACCGCCATGCGCACGACCGAACACGCCCTCGACCTCATTGCCGGCAAGCCGACGCTTGTATCCCGCGCCGCAGGCATCGTCGGTGTGCTGACGGCTGTCTGGCGCCAGTACCGAAGCCGCTGCCAGATCGCACGTCTGCACGATCTCGACGATCGGCAATTGCTCGACATGGGACTGAAACGGCAAGACCTGAACGAAGCCTTGACCTCCGCGTTCTTCGAAGATGCCTCGAGCTATCTCACGCGTGCTTCGCGAAACCGGGCGAACCTCTATTACCGTGGCACCCGTCACGACTGACGTCCCCATGGCGCGTCTCGCCGGATGCGCCATTTGCGGCATGATCCGGCGCGAGGTTGCCGCCATTGCACGGATCATGCCGCAAAGTTCCAGGTACGGTGAAGAACCTAACCCTTCCCCGCAGGGTATGAGCCAATAGACCCTGCTGCTTGCCCGGTACATGCCAAGACATGTACCGGGCTTTTTTTATGCGGGTTCACCGATGGCCGTCAGCGTCCGAACCGGGCGGGCGAATTGCTCCCCATCTCGCTAGCCCGCAACCCGGCCGAGCAGATATTCAAGGGCTTACCCACGATGATCCGCTCGGATCCCTTCGGTTTGCCGCAGGTTCCGATCGGGCAACCGTGCGACACTTTACGGAACCTGCTCAGGAACCCTTGCCGTCAGACGCGCTCTTATAGCTCTCGAACAGAGCGTCGATGTTCTTCTGATATTCCTTTTGCATCTCCAGGCCGGTATCGAACATGCTGTTCATCGTTTTCGAGAACTGCGCGAAGGCGGCATTCTTCTCCGGCTCGGACCTCTCCGGCTCAGGCTTCTCCGGTTGGGGCGCCTTCTCCGGCGCTGCGCCGCCGCTGCGCATCATGTCCTGAAAGGCCTTGACGAACGGATTGTCGGCGAAAAGGTCCGGGGCCTTCGGCTCCTCCTTCGCCTTGGCAAGGCCGAAAAATCCCTGCATGGCCTGGGTGAAGGGGTTGTCGAACGGGTTCGGCGTCGGGTCCGGTTTCTTGGCGAAGCCCGTCGCTTCCATCCATTGCCGCATCAGCGTCATCATCGGATTGTTCGCAAGCGCCTCATTGGCCTGGCCCATGGTCTCCTTGAAGAGGCCGCCCATGAGCGTGGTCGCCATGACCGGCAGCATCTGCTTATAGATCTCCTGGCCGATCCCAGTCATTTGCGCCGCCTGCGCCGCGATCGCGCGCGACATCTCCTTCGAGCCGAAGAGCTGGCCGAGGACCTCGTTGCCGTCGGCCACGCCCGCGGGCGTGAAGGCCTTGCTCATGTCCTCGAAATACTTGGCATAATTGCCGGTGGAGATCGCCGTCATCAGCGATCCCAGATCGTAGGGATTGGTGGTGTTGCGTTTGAGACCCGCGGAGAAGGCGGGCATGAGCGCCGCCGTCGCCTTCGCCATTTGCTCCTGAGCAAGACCAAACTGTTTGGCCATCAGCTCGATGGCGTGGCCGTTCTGCGCCTGTACGAACATGTCAAAAAGCGGTGCCATTCCATTTCCTTCCCGGCCGAACGACGCATGTCATTGCACTATAACGGGAATCGATTGTCTGGGAACCGCTTTTTATGGGCGAGGAGCGTGCCGCTAGTACTGGTATTCCGTGAAGATCGGCTCGACCGATTGGTTCCAGCGGCCATGATAGAGCGCCAGCAGGTCTTCTGCCAGCGTCGACTTCTTGGCAAGCACCTCTTCGAGCGGTGCCAGGAATTGCCTTTCGTCGACGCCGTCGCCGTTCAGGCGGTTGCGTCGCTTCAGGCCGGCGCGCGAAATCGTCAGCACCTCGCGCGCGATGTCGAAGAGCGAAGTCGTGCCGAGCTTCGCCTTCAGCGCCTCGGCCGGCACTGCGTCGCGAAGCGCCTGAACGTCTTCGAAGCTCCAGTGGCGCGTCAGCGCCTCGGCCGCCGCCAGCGCCTCGTCGTCGTAGAGCAGACCGACCCAGAAGGCCGGCAGCGCGCAGATCTTCCGCCAGGGCCCGCCGTCGGCGCCGCGCATTTCGAGGAAGCGCTTGAGCCTCACGTCGGGAAAGAGGGTCGAGAGGTGGTTGGTCCAATCGCCCATACTCGGCTGCCATTCGGCGATCTCGCCCCTGAGGGCGCCGTTCATGAACTGCCGGAAGGTGATGTGCGTACAGTCGTGATAGTGGCCGTCGCGCACGACGAAATACATCGGCACGTCGAGCGCCCATTCGACATAGTCGGCAAAGCCGAAGTCGGGCTTGAAGGCGGCTGGCAGGAGCCCGGAGCGCCGGTTGTCCGTGTCGCGCCAGATGTCGCCCCGCCAGGACAGGAGCCCGTTCGGCTTGCCTTCGGTGAAGGGAGAGCTGGCAAAAAAGGCGGTCGCGAGCGGCTGCAGCCTCATCGAGACCTGCATTTTGCGCCGCATGTCCTCTTCGGACGAGAAGTCGAGATTCACCTGGATGGTACAGGTGCGGTACATCATGTCGAGGCCCTGCGTACCAACCTTCGGCATATAGCGCGTCATGATCGCGTAACGCGATTTCGGCATGCGCGGGGTCTCGGCAAAGGTCCATTTCGGGCTGCCGCCGACGCCCAGGAAACCGATACCGAGCGGTTCGGCGATTTCGCGGAGCACCGCCAGGTGCTGGTTCGATTCCTTGCAGGTCTGGTGCAGGTTCTCGAGCGGCGCGCCGGATAGCTCGAACTGCCCGCCGGGCTCCAGCGAAATCGCACCATTGCCGTGGATATCGGCAAGGCCGATGACATTGCCCTCGTCGATGATCGCTTCCCAGCCGTTCCGGGCGGCCATGCCAGTCAACAGGGCCTGGATGCTGGCTTCGCCGAAATAGGGCACGGGGCGGTTGTCCGCCTTGAAGAAGGCGAATTTTTCGTGCTCCGTGCCGATCCGAAACCTCTCCTTCGGCCTCGCTCCCGACGCCAGATAGGCGGTTAGGTCGGCGACGGAGGTGACCGGCGTCTGATCGGTGGTATCTCGGGCCATATTCGTCTACTTCGTTTGAGCGTCACCCGCCGGTGGGCAGGGCGGAATGGAGGGTGCTTGAACCGTAATCAAGTGCGGTGCAAGTCAAATTCTTTCAAGATGCCCTCAAAAAAACTTCGGGGAGCGGCGCGTGCCGGGAGCGCCTCGCGACCGGGACTGTTCGTGCGAGCAGTCGAGGTCGTGTTGGGTCGATGTAGCACTTTGATAGTGCTGCATGTCTTCGCCCTTTAATCGAGGTCGATTAAAGGAGACATGCAGTAGCGCCAGTCCCCGATCGTGGCCTGGATCACGGCCATGGCGGCGACCGCCGCTGTGTCGGCGCGCAGGATTCGCGGTCCGAGCGGTATCGGCGTCACGAAGACCAGGCTGCGCAGGAGCTTTCGCTCGGCCTCGGAAAAGCCGCCTTCCGGACCGATCAGAAGCGCAAGCTGCCGCTCTGTGATGGCGCTGAGGATCGGCAGCGGGTTCTGGCCGTCACAGCCCTCGTCGCAGAAGACGATGCGCCGGTCGCGCGGCCAGGTCTCAAGCAGGTCTTCGAGTTTTCGCGGTGCCTCGACGGAGGGAATGCCGAGTACGCCGCATTGTTCGGCGGCCTCGATGACGTTCGCGCGTATGCGGTCGAGATTGCCGATCTTGCCCTGCACGTGTTGGGTCATAACCGGCTGCAGCACGCCGGCTCCCATCTCGACCGCCTTCTGCACGAGATAGTCCAGCCGGCCGACCTTGAGCGGCGCGAACAGGTAGACGAGATCTGCGGCCGGAGGCTGCGGTCGCGTCTGCTCGATCGCTGACAGGACCGCCTGTTTGCGCGTCGGCATTGAAAGCTCCGCCCGCCATTCGCCATCGCGGCCGTTGAAGACCAGAATCGGCGTGCCCTCGCCAAGGCGCAACACGTTGATAAGGTAGTTGAACTGCTCCTTCGTCGCCTCGTGCCTTGCACCGGCATGGAGCGGGCTCTCTACGAACAATCGCTGCAGACGGAAATTGGCGCGCATAGCAATTCCTTTGATTCGCCGTGCGGGTCCGGATCGATTTCAGAGAACCAGGCCGGAAAGCACGAGGTAGACGAGCGCCGAAAGCAGCGCGGATGCGGGCACGGTGATCACCCAGGCGCCGACGATCGTCAGCAGATAGGAGCGGCGCACCAGCCGCCGGCGGCGTATCTCGGCGAAATTCGTCTCGACGGCTTGCGTGGGATCGGAATGGCCGCTTTTCCGTCGGACATGCTCCAGTCGCCGCTTCGAATGGCGGGTGTACCACTCGCGGAAGAAACCGACGCCGAAGACGGCGCCGACCGCGGTATGGGTGGAACTGATCGGCAGGCCGAGCGCCGAAGCAAACAGCACCGTGGCCGCCGTCGCGAGCGCCACGCAGAAGGCGCGCATGGGATTGAGACGGGTGATTTCCTGGCCGACGACGCGGATCAGCCGCGGACCGTAGAGGAGCAGACCGAGCGAAATGCCAAACGCGCCGATCAGCAGGACCCAATATGGGGCCTCAGATTTCTGGCTGGAGATCATGCCGCCTTCGGCCGCGACGATCGCGGAAAGAGGGCCGATGGCATTCGAAACGTCATTGGCCCCATGGGCGAAGGAGAGCAGCGCCGCCGCCGCGATCAGGGGCAGGCGGAACAGCTTGCGAAGCGACTGGTTGCGGTTCTCGAGTCCCTCCGAGTGCCGGCGGATCCATGGCTTGCTGAGGACGTAGCAGGTGCCGCCGACCAGTGCCCCGGCGAGCAGGCTCGTCGGAAGCGAAATGATCGCGACACGGACGAGGGCGAAAACCAGCACATAGGCGGTGAAGGCCCCCGCCGTGACCCCGAGGACGACAGGCATCCAGAGCCGGGCGGCGGCGATCTTGTCGCTGCGATAGACGACGAATTCATTCAGGAAGGCGAGGATGCAGGCGGCGAGGATACCGCCGATGAGCGGCGAGATCGACCAGCTTGCGGTGATCCCGGCAATGGTCCACCACTTGACGGCGTCAGGCCCCGCCGCCGCAAGACTCGCGCCGACGATACCGCCGACGACGGAATGGGTGGTCGAGACGGGCGCACGGGCATAGGTGGCGATGTTGATCCACGCAGCCGAAGAGATCAGCACCGCCATCATCAGCCAGACGAGCGCATCGGGGCTGACCAGTCGGCTGCCGTCGACGACGCCTGCTTCGATCGTCAGCGCAACCTTGCGCCCCGCGATCAAGGCTCCAGCTATTTCGAAGACGGCGGCGATCGCCAGGGCCGTGGCCATGGTCATCGCCCTGGCGCCGACTGCGGCGCCGACATTGTTCGTCACGTCGTTGGCGCCGATATTCATCGCCAGGTATCCGGCAAAAGCGGCGGCCGCAATGACGGTGGCGAGGCCGGATGCGCCGGTGAAATAGCTTGCGGCGATCGCCATGCTGACGATGAGGAACAGGGCAGCGAGGCCGGGGGCTGCCAGGCCCCGCATGATGAACTGGGTCGCCTCTTCCGCAAGGCTCACCTTGTCGAGGTCCTTGTCAAGTGTCGGCGTTTCCAGGCTCGGGCGCAGCTTGGCCACTGATCGTTTCTCCCTTTCATGATCGCCAGTAGCGGCGCGAGCCGGCGCATTCAAGCGGAATCGGAGCGGAGGATGGGGCGTGGCGCAGAGAGCGCGTGCGCAGGCAGTCAGCCGTTGGCGGCTTTCGGCGCCTGCGCCGCTGGGGCGCTCATTCGTTTGCCGAAGTCGAGGATAAGCTCTTTCAAGGATGGCTCGGCCACGCGGCGCGCCGCCTCCCGGCAGTCAACCCATTCCAGCCGCCGGGCGCCCTTTTCGGGGAAGTTCTTGCTAAAGTCCGCGACTTCGAGCGCGTGAACCTGGACCTTGCAGGAAATCTGCAGGCCATGGTCCATGCGCTTCTGGTAGGTATAGAAGCCGAGCGCGGCCTTCCGGATCTTCCCGTTCACGCCGGCTTCTTCATAGGCCTCGCGTTCCGCCACTTCGTGGGCGCGCTTGCCTTGCATCGGCCATCCCTTCGGAATGACCCAGCGGCCGGTGTCGCGGCTGGTGATCAGCAGAATTTCCGGCTCTCCGGTCTTCTTGCGGATACGATAGCACAGCGCCGCGTATTGCATGCGCGCCGGGCGTCGCAGCATAAGATGCACATCAGAGGCAAGCCGGTGCAGCAAGCTCAAGGGGGGTCTCACTCCTATGCGAATCAGCGGCATTCGTCATTTCGAAATTATGTCTGGTCCACCTCGCCTGTAAATGGATCGGCTGAAGATAACCGACGAAATGCGTACAAGTTCCAGAATGGAATAGCCAATCGTCATTACATCTCATGCGTGCGTCATCCATCGGCCGGAAAGCGGCGTCGCAGGCGCCCGGGCACTCACGGCTCCCGGCTGCGGTCACGCTGCAGCAGGCGCATTTGAGCGATGCGTGCCCACTCACCGCTGCGCTCCGCCTCGCGGGCGGCGGCTGCGACGAAATCGATATGGCCTTGAGCGGCGGACTTCGCCGCCTGCGGGTCGCGCGCCATAATCGCGGCATAGATCGCCTCGTGCTGCGAAAGCAGCCGGTCGCGGGCGCCGGGGGCGCCGAAGACCGTACTGCGATGAAAGAATATGCCCCGGGTCAGGAGCCTGTAGCAGGCCCGCAGCGTATGCAGCAGAATGATGTTGTGGGCGCTGTCGCCGATCGCGTTATGCAATTCGATGTCCGCCTCCAGCTCTTCGTCGAAATTGCCGCTACGGTGCGCCTCGCGCATGCGTTCAATGACACTGGTCAGGATATCGCGGTCGAAGTCCGTGGCGCGGGTGGCGGCGAGCTCGGCGGTGAGGCCCTCGAGTTCGCGCCGAAATTCGAGGTAGTCCTGCGTCGCCTTGGAATGGCGCCCGATGAGCTCGACCAGCGGCTTTGAGAAGATCTGCCCGACCACGTCGGCGACGAAGGTGCCGCCGCCGTGCCGGCTCTCGACTAGGCCGCGCGTCTCCAGCTCCTTCAGCGCCTCGCGCAGGATCGGCCGCGATACGTCGAAACGCTTGGAAAGCTCCCGCTCGCCCGGCAGCCGGTCGCCGTCGCGAAGCACGCCTTCGAGAATGAGAAGCTCGATCTGCTGCACGACCTCGTCCGCCGTGCGGCTATGGCTGATGCGGGCATAGAGGTCGATCGGGTCTTCGGTCACGGCATGTTCTCCTTCAGCGGAAACCGCTTGTCTCAAGCCTGCCGCTCCTCGGAAATCTAGCAGCCGCCGCCAAGTGGTCAAATCAGTTGTCCACTTGGCGCCCCTGAGACTGATAAAAATCAAACTGCGTCAAAGCGCCCCGTTCTTTTTGCTTCACGGATTGATAAGAAAACGGTGATGAACGCGTGAGGGGGATGAAGCGCTTCATGCCAAAAGGCAGTTTTGCATTTCCGGTCGCACCCTTGCGTGCGCAGGCATTGGGCGAGGTTCACGCGCGGCCCTACGCATTGGTCACGACGCCGAGGGTGATTTTTCAGCTCGCCTTTCTCACCGATGGCGGATCGATCGTCGATCATGCGGTGCTCTCCGAGCTCTCGCGATCCTGCGGGATCGCGCCGCCCGGACGCGACGCCAGCCACCATGCCATCCCCTGGGGGAACGGAACGCTGCGCTGGGAGCGGCATACGGAATTCTCCACCTATTTCTGGGATACGCCGGCGCCGGAACGCTTCGGTGAAGAGGTGCCGGTTCACCCGTTCGGCGACGGCTTTTCGCCGCCTGGCCTGCTGATCGCCGGCATTCGCCTCGAGATTCGTCACGACACGCCGCAGACCCGCGACGCCATCAAGCTCTTCGATCCGAAGAGCCTTTGCTACAGCGAGAGCAAGAACGGCCAGGCAGTGATCGTGACCGACTTTCGCCAGAACGGAGACGGCCTCACCCAGATCCTTGTGATCGACAGGGGGATGACCGAGGCGGGAACGGGCGCCCTGGCGCAGCGCCTGCTCGATATCGAGACCTATCGCACGCTCGCCATGCTCGGCCTGCCGCTGGCGCAATCCTTGTCGCCGGAAATTCGCCGGACCGAGGACGGCCTGACGGCGATCACGCAGCGCATGAAGGAGAATGTCCGCGAGGAAGCCGACGAGATGCTTTCCGGGATTACGCGTCTTGCCGCCGACCTCGAAGCCGGCGCCGCCCTGAGCCTCTACCGCTTCGGGGCCAGCCGCGCCTATTACGGCATCGTCCAAGAACGTATCCGCACACTTTCCGAAACGCCCGTGCCCGGCTACGAGACGATCGGCACCTTCCTCGAACGCCGGCTGGCGCCGGCCATGAGGACCTGTCAATCGGTCGAGGAACGACAGAAGAACCTGTCGACCAAGCTCGCGCGCGCGACGACACTCTTGCGAAGCTGGGTCGACGTCGAGCTCGAACGCCAGAACAGTGCGCTGCTCAATTCGATGGACCGCCGCGCCAAGCTGCAGTTGCGCCTGCAGCAGACGGTCGAGGGCCTGTCGGTCGCCGCGATCTCCTATTATGTTGTCGGGCTTTTCGGCTACCTCGCCAAGCCCTTGAGCCACCAGATTCCCGTCGATCCCGGCGTGCTCACCGGGATTGCCGTGCCCATAGCCGTCGTCGGCGTCTGGATGGTGGTCAGGCGCATTCGCCGCCATCACGAGGAGGCGGCGCACAAGTAGCATCCGCTACAGTGCCCAATAGGAAGCGAGGCCGCATAGTGCGGCGAGACAATCGACGAAGAGGAAAATCCGTTAGCATTTGCCCCGGGTGCCGCTCCAGTGGTAAACAAAAAATACCACCCTATGGCGCCATGCATGTTCTCTGAACGCGTCGAGAGCGCTATAGCATCTTGAATTTTCCGCGTGTTTCCTCAAGTCGGCAAGATTTGAGAGGCGCGCGTCAGGGCGCATCTGACTGGAGGTGCTCATGCCGGAGACGATCGGATTCCTGGAACCCAGACAGGCCGTTCTTGGCCGCCGGCGGGAGATCATCGCCGACCTCACCGATCTCCTCCCTGAGGGGTCGCTGATCAGTGACGAGCGCGGGCTGAAGCCGTTCGAGACGGACGCCTTTCTAGCCTATCGCCGCATACCATTGGCCGTGGCCCTGCCGGAGACGACGGAGCAGGTTGCCGCCGTGCTCAAATATTGCAGCCGATATGGCATTCCCGTCGTGCCGCGCGGCGCCGGGACCTCGCTGTCCGGCGGCGCCATTCCCCAGGAGGATGCCGTCGTCGTCGGCCTCTCCAAGATGTCACGCATTCTCGACATCGACCTCTTCAACCGCGCGGCGACGGTTCAGGCCGGCGTCACCAATCTCGGTATTTCCGAAGCGGCCGGGGCCGACGGCTTCTTCTACGCGCCCGATCCGAGTTCGCAACTCGCCTGCACGATCGGCGGCAATATCGGCATGAATTCCGGCGGCGCCCATTGCCTGAAATACGGGGTGACCACCAACAATCTGTTGGGCGTCAAGATGGTGCTCTTCGACGGCACTGTGATCGAGCTCGGCGGCAAGGCGCTGGATGCGCCGGGTTATGATCTCGTCGGCCTCGTCTGCGGCTCGGAGGGGCAACTCGGCATCGTCACGGAAGCGACTGTCCGCCTGATCGCCAAGCCGGAAGGTGCGCGCCCGGTGCTTTTCGGCTTCGATTCGTCCGAGGCAGCCGGGTCCTGCGTCGCCGATATCATCGCCGCCGGCATCATCCCGGTCGCGATCGAATTCATGGACAAGCCGGCGATCGAGATCTGCGAAGCCTTCGCCCAGGCGGGCTATCCGCTCGACGTCGAGGCGCTGCTGATCGTCGAGGTCGAGGGTTCCGAAGCTGAGATGGACACGATGCTTCGGAGCATCGTTGAGATCGCCCGCCGCCACGGGGTCAAGACGATCAAGGAATCGCAATCGGCGCTCGAGGCGGCGCTGATCTGGAAGGGCAGGAAATCCGCCTTCGGCGCCACCGGTCGCATCGCCGATTACATCTGCATGGACGGCACCGTGCCGCTGAGCCAGCTCTCCCATGTCCTGCGCCGGACCGGCGAAATCGTCGCGGGTTACGGCTTGCGCGTCGCCAACGTTTTTCATGCCGGCGATGGCAACATGCATCCATTGATCCTCTACGACATCAACGACCCGAAGGATGCGGCGCGCGCGGAGGCTGCCGGCAACGACATCCTGAAGCTCTGTGTCGAGGCCGGCGGCTGCCTCACGGGCGAGCACGGCGTCGGCATAGAGAAACGCGACCTGATGCGGCATCAGTACAGCCAGGCCGACCTCGATCAGCAGATGGCGGCGCGGGCGGCCTTCGACCCGCACTGGCTCCTGAACCCGTCCAAGGTCTTCCCGCTCGAAGGACGGCCCGCAGCATGATCGTTCATTTCGAGCCGCCAAGCGAGGAGGGCATTGCCTCGGTCGTCCGCTCGGCGTCGGCCGAGCGCGTCACGCTTTCGATCGTCGGCGGCGGCACACGGACGGGCCTCGGCAACCCCGTCCGGGCGGCTCGCACGCTTTCGACGCGGCGCCTCTCCGGCATCGTCACCTATAATCCTGCGGAGATGACGATGAGCGCGCTCGCGGGTACGCCGCTGTCGGAGATCGAGGCGGCGCTCGAGGCGAAAGGCCAGATGCTGTCCTTCGAGCCGATGGACCACAGGCCGGTCTTCGGCACCTCCGGCGAGCCGACCATCGGCGGCGTCTTCGCGGCCAACGTCTCGGGCCCGCGCCGCTATGTCGCCGGTGCCGCGCGCGACAGCCTGCTCGGCGTTCGCTTCATCAACGGCCGCGGCGAGGCGATCAAGGCCGGCGGGCGGGTGATGAAGAATGTCACCGGGCTCGACCTCGCCAAGCTGCTTGCCGGCTCCCACGGCACCCTCGGAATCCTGACGGAGGTCACCTTCAAGGTCCTGCCGTCGCCGCCGGCGGCCGCGACGGTGGTTGTTTCCGGTCTCAACGACGCGGAGGCCGCAGCGGTGATGGCCGAGGCCATGGCCCAGCCGGCGGAGGTGTCGGGCGCTGCGCATCTGCCGGAGAGCGTCCGCGGGCGCTTCATCGACGGCGCGCTGCCCGAGGGGGCGGCCACGGTGCTGAGGCTCGAAGGGCTTGCGGACTCGGTTGCCCTGCGGGCGAAAAGGCTCTCAGAGGCGTTCGCTCGCTTCGGGCCGGTTTTACGATTGGATACCGTACAAACCAAGCTGCTTTGGGCGGATATCCGCGACGTGAAGCCCTATGCCGACGGCACGATGCGGCCGCTCTGGCGTGTCTCCGTCGCCCCCTCCGCGGGGCACCAGCTCGTTGCCGCGCTTCGGTTGCAGACCGGCGTGGACGCCTATTATGATTGGCAGGGCGGTCTCGTCTGGCTGCGCATGGAGGCCGATCCCGAGGCCGAGCTGCTACGTCGCTATCTCCGTGCGGTCGGCGGCGGCCACGCGACGCTTCTGCGCGCCGGTGAGGACGAACGCGCGCGCATACCGGCCTTTGAACCGCAGCCACCTGCTGTGGCACAATTGTCCGAACGCCTGCGTGCGTCGTTCGACCCATTGCGGATTTTCAATCCCGGGCGGCTGGCGACCATCGCTTGAGGCATCGCCGCGAAGACGCCCAACGGCCAAGGAGACCTCAATGACAGATCCTGGTTCCCGCACGCCGCTTTCCCGCGACACCGATCGCTGGCTGGAGCCTGGGAAGGTCAATATCCAGATCGTCTACGTCCTGTATCTGTTGGGCTTCGCCATCGGCATCACACCGCTGATCGGCCTCGTCATCGCCTATCTCAATCGTGACAAGGCGGAAATCTGGGCAAGGTCGCATTATGACTGGGCGATCCGAACCTTCTGGATCGCCTTGCTGTTCGTCCTGATCTCCGCGGTTCTGTCCGTCGTTCTGATCGGTGTGCTCGGTTTCGTGGCGACCGCGGTCTGGGTCGTGGTGCGCTGCGTCGTCGGGCTTCAGAAGGCCGCGCGCGAGGAGCCGATCACCAATCCGGAAAGCTGGTGGATCTAGGTTCAGGAGCGAATCCGCGTCCTAGCAGTATGGGAGTACTCGGTTGCAGACCAACTTTTCCCCCGAACAGCTTGCCGATCCGCAAGTCGCGGAATCCGAGCAGATCCTGCGCAAGTGCGTTCATTGCGGCTTCTGCACCGCCACCTGTCCCACCTATGTGCTCCTCGGCGACGAGCTCGATAGCCCCCGCGGGCGTATCTATCTCATCAAGGACATGCTTGAAAACGGGCGTGCCGCCGACACGGAAACCGTTACCCATATCGACCGCTGCCTCTCATGTCTCTCCTGTATGACGACCTGTCCTTCGGGCGTCGACTACATGCATCTCGTCGACCACGCTCGCATTCACATCGAGAACACCTATCGACGGCCCTTCAAAGACCGTGTCGCCCGTTCCGTGATCGCCGCAACGCTGCCCTATCCGCAGCGCTTCCGGGCGGCACTCCGGGCGGCACGTCTCGCGCGGCCGATGGCCGGGCTGCTGAAGCGCGTTCCCTGGCTCAAGACCTTCGGCGTCATGCTCGATCTTGCGCCGGCAGCGCTGCCGCCGACGGTAGCCAAGCCGAAAGTCCATTCGGCGAAAGGTGCTCGCCGCGGGCGCGTGGCGCTGCTTACCGGCTGCGCACAGCCGGTGCTGCGGCCGGAAATCAACGAGGCGACGATCCGGCTGCTGACGGGGCAGGGGATCGAGGTCGTCCTCGCGGAAGAGGAAGGCTGCTGCGGCGCCCTGGTCCATCATATGGGCCGCGAGGAACAAGCGCTGAAGGCCGCCCGCCGCAATGTCGACGCCTGGCTGAAGGCTGCTGATGAGGGTGGCCTCGACGCGGTCGTCATCACCGCCTCCGGCTGCGGCACGACGATCAAGGATTATGGCCACATGCTGCGACTTGATCCCGCCTATGCCGAGAAGGCGGCGAGGGTCTCTGCTCTGGCGAAAGACATAACCGAATATCTGGCGGATCTGGACCTGCCGGAACAGAAGGCGCGCGGCCTGACGGTCGCCTATCACTCCGCCTGTTCGATGCAGCATGGGCAGAAGATCACGACGATGCCGAAGCAGCTTCTGAAACGGGCGGGATTTTCCGTTCGCGACCCGGCCGAAGGCCACCTCTGTTGCGGCTCGGCCGGCACCTACAACATCCTTCAGCCGGAAATATCGGCGAAGCTCAAGGCCCGAAAGGTCGGGAATATCGAAGCGACGAAGCCGAATGTGATCGCGACCGGCAATATCGGTTGCATCACGCAGATCGCGACCGGAACCGCCATCCCCATCGTGCATACGGTCGAGCTTCTGGATTGGGCCTATGGCGGGCCGAAGCCGGCGGGGATTTGAGGCGAGAGGCGGCCTCCGTCCGGCCTGCCGGACCCATGTAGCGCGCCACACCACCTCGCTCTCCAGTGCGGTCGAACGGACGAACGCGGCGTTTTAGGACACGCCCCGCCCGCAAATCGGAACCATGTTCGGAAAGCTCGATGCGCAGATTAAGAGAGTTACAGCGCCGCGCGTCTGCCAAGACGCGGCGCTGTAGAGTGAGGGGAGTTTCGCTCGTCAGCCGCCGAAGATCTCGCGGAGAATGTCGACGCCGCGGTCGTCGAAGCTGATGTCGCCCTGCTTGTTGCCGGGGCCGATCACGATCACCTTGGTGCCGATCGGTGCCCGATCGTAGAGGTGCTCGACATCGTTGTTCATCATCCGGATGCAACCCGAGGACATGTTCTGGCCGATCGTCCAGGGCTGATTGGTGCCATGGATGCGGAAGATCGTGTCGCGACCGCCCTTGTAGAGATAGAGTGCGCGGGCGCCGAGCGGGTTGTCGATGCCGCCTTCCTGGGTGATCGGCAGGATCCGGCCCTTGGCCGCTTCGCGTGCGCGCATTTCCGCCGGCGGCGTCCAGCTCGGCCATTCGGCCTTCCGGCCCACTTTGACGATACCGGACCAGCCGAAGCCCTCGCGGCCGACGCCAATCCCGTAGCGGGTCGCGCGGTTCGGACCATCGATGTAATAGAGGAACTTGCTGTTGGTATCGATGATGATCGTGCCGGGCGCTTCTTCCGTGCGGAAACGAACCTTGGTGCGCCAATACTTTTTCGGCGGCTTCTTCTGCTGGGCGGTGAGGACGATGTCCGAGCGCTTGACGGCCCGACCGCCCGGCTCGGCAGACGTGAACGCCGAAGCGTTTACGGCAGCAAAAAGAGTGGTGGCCGCGACGCCGAGCGCGACCAGTTTACCGGCGTGACATTTCATCTGCGATTCCCTCTCAACCCCGAAATCCGAAAGCCATGCGATTTACTGGCAAGTCGCGGCCTGAAACAACCGATAGAAGCAGACTGCGTTGGGCAATCAGCGTCGTGGATAGTGTTTGTTGCCTTTAGATCACGGTTCGGCGGGAAAAGTGCGGTGCCTCGTCGGAAGCGGACCGCAGCTGCCGCTACAGAACGAGGACCTTGGTGCCGACATTCACCCGCTCGTAAAGGTCGACGACGTCCTCGTTGCGCATGCGGATGCAGCCGGAGGACACGGCGTAGCCGATCGTCCAAGGGGCATTGGTACCGTGGATCCGATAGAGCGTGGAGCCGAGATACATGGCGCGGGCACCCAGCGGGTTCTGCGGACCGCCGTCCATGCGCGCCGGCAGGTAGTGACCCTTGGCTGCTTCGCGCGCGATCATTTCCTGCGGCGGCGTCCAACTCGGCCACTCGGCCTTGCGGGTGATCTTGTGCTCGCCTGCCCACTCGAAGCCCGGCTTGCCGACGCCTACTCCGTACCGCCGGGCTTCGCCATTTCCGGTCACGAGATAGAGGAAGCGATTGTTGGTGTCGATCACGATCGTGCCGGGCTTTTCCCCCGTCTCATAGGCCACCATCTGTGGCAGGAACTGCGGGTCGAATTTGGTTTTCACCGGTTTCTGGGCGCGCGTGGCGGCCACGGGCTGAACGGCGGGGGCGTAGGGCGTGCGCCTGACCTGGCGCCGTTCGACGGTTTTTCGGGAGGCCGTGGGCGCCTCTGGGCGGTAAACGACAGGGCGCACGCGCCCGCCGGTCAGCTGCATCACCCACGGGGCCGTCAGGTCCGGGCTGACGATGACCGGCGGCCGGTTCTGATAACGATCCTGCGCCCCCGCGCCGACGGGGAAAATGCAGAGGCAGGAGGTGGCAAGCAAGAGGAACTTCTTCATCTTCATCGGGCGGACTCGCTACATGACGCCCATTACAAGGCGGCTATTGGAGCCGCGATGCTCGCACCCGCCCGCCACCGAAAGGTAAACGGCCCTTCACTAAAATGCCGCGACCGCAAGAAAGCTTTGGGTAGGGTTATTTGCGGCTTTATGAATCTGGTTTGCAAATGGTAAACAGAACAAAAAGGAAACGGATGCGAAGGAATGGACGATGACGGAAAAGGGTCTGATCACGGGCGAGGACGGGCTCAGCCGTTGTGCCTGGCACAGCAATCTCGAAGACTACCGTCGCTATCATGACGAGGAATGGGGGCGGCCGATGGCGGACGACCACCGGCTGTTCGAGAAGATCTGCCTGGAAGGCTTCCAGTCGGGGCTTTCCTGGCTGACGATCTTGAGAAAGCGAGAGGCGTTTCGCGGGGCCTTTGCAGGCTTCGATTTCGAGGTCGTCGCCGAATTCGGGGAGGCCGATGTCGAGCGCTGCCTAGCCGATCCGGGCATCGTGCGTCATCGCGGAAAGATCGTCTCCGCGGTCAACAATGCCCGGCGGGCGAGGGAGCTGCGCGATGAATTCGGGTCTCTCGCCGCCTATTTCTGGTCGCACGAGCCCAACGGAAGCGAACGTCCCCCTGTCATGGACTACGACACGCTGGTGGCCAATCCGACGACGCCGGCTTCGGTCAGGATTTCGAAGGATCTGAAGAAGCGCGGCTGGACCTTCGTTGGGCCGACGACCGTCTATGCCTTCATGCAGGCCATGGGCCTCGTCAACGACCACCTGGAAGGCTGCTTCTGCCGTGCCGGTGTCGAGGAGATGCGGCGGCAATTCGTGCGGCCTGCCGCAGGTCCGTCTCGATCGGCCTCGATCTAGCGCATCGGCCTGCCGGTTTTCGCGTGTCGTTGTTCTGAGAAAGGCAGCAGTGATCCGGACCCGCCTTGAGCGCCTTTGTCGCTGCCGCCGCCCTTGCCGCCCTTGATATGATCCGGTAGGGAAGGCTCCGACCAAGCTTTGAGTAGCCGGAATGCCTTCCATGAACCAGAAAACCAAGAAAACGCAGAAGCTCAAGGCGCGCCTGCCGCGCGGCTTCGTCGACCGGTCGGCCGCGGATATCCGCGCCGTCGACGAGATGATTGCGAAGATCCGTGAGGTCTATGAGCGCTACGGCTTCGATCCGGTGGAAACGCCGCTATTCGAATATACCGACGCGCTCGGCAAGTTTCTCCCCGACAGCGATCGCCCGAACGAAGGTGTGTTCTCGCTGACCGATGACGACGACCAGTGGATGAGCCTTCGCTACGACCTGACGGCGCCGCTTGCCCGTCACGTGGCGGAGAATTTCAACGAGATCCAGCTTCCCTACCGCACCTATCGCGCCGGCTACGTATTCCGCAACGAAAAGCCGGGGCCGGGCCGCTTCCGCCAATTCATGCAATTCGACGCCGATACGGTCGGCGCCGCCGGCGTCCAGGCCGATGCCGAGATGTGCATGATGATGGCCGACACGATGGAGGCGCTTGGCATCAAGCGCAACGACTACGTGATCCGGGTCAACAACCGGAAGGTCCTCGACGGCGTGCTGGAAGCAATCGGGATTGGCGGCGACGAGCAGGCGAATACCCGTCTGGCGGTCCTGCGCGCCATCGACAAGCTCGACAAGTTCGGACCGGACGGCGTGCGGCTCCTGCTCGCCGAGGGCCGTAAGGACGAGAGCGGCGATTTCACCAAGGGTGCCGGGCTTGACGAGCAGCAGATCCGCAAAATTCTGTTCTTCATCGGCATCACCGACTACGCCAAGAGTGCCGGCGAACTGGCCGAACTCGTTGCCGGCACCGCCAAAGGCGCGGAAGGCGTCGAGGAACTCAACACCATCCGCAGCCTCGTTCTCAGCGCCGGTTACGAGGCGGACCGCATCAAGATCGACCCGTCGGTGGTGCGCGGCCTCGAATATTATACCGGTCCCGTCTTCGAGGCCGAACTGCAATTCGCCGTCACCAATGAGAAGGGCGAGCGGGTCGTCTTCGGCTCGGTCGGCGGCGGCGGCCGCTATGATGGCCTCGTTTCGCGTTTCATGGGACAGCCAGTGCCGGCGACGGGCTTCTCGATCGGTGTCTCGCGCCTGATGACGGCGCTCAAGAATCTCGGCAAGCTCGGCGCCGAAGAGGTGATTGCGCCGGTCGTCGTCTGCGTCATGGACCGCGACCTCGATAGCATGGGCCGTTACCAGCGCTTCGTGCAGGAGTTGCGCCACGCCGGCATCCGCGCCGAGATGTATCAGGGAAACAAGAAGAATTTCGGCGACCAGCTCAAATATGCCGATCGCCGCGGCTCGCCGATCGCCATCATTCAGGGCGGCGACGAGCGCGCCTCCGGCATCGTCCAGATCAAGGACCTGATCGAGGGCAAGCGCCTCTCCGGCGAAATAGAGAACAACGTCGCCTGGCGCGAGGCTCGCGTCGCCCAGGTCTCCGTTCCGGAAAGCGAACTGATCGCCAAGGTTCGGGAAATTCTGGAAGGGCAGGCCGAGGATCGGAAAAGGTCAGGCTGATGCCGCTGATCGATCTCCCCGCCTTTGCCCCTGACCTTCTTGCCGATTTCGAACGGCTGAAGACGCTGCGTGTCGATACGCCGGTGATCCAGCCGGCCGAGCCTTTCCTCGACATGGCGGGAGAAGACCTGCGCCGCCGCATCTTCATGACCGCGAGCGAGACCGGCGAGAGCCTGTGCCTGCGCCCGGAATTCACCATCCCCGTCTGCCTCAGGCATATCGAGACGGCGACCGGCACGCCGCAGCGTTACGCCTATCTTGGCGAGGTCTTCCGCCAGCGCCGCGACGGCTCGAACGAGTTTTACCAGGCGGGCATAGAGGATCTCGGTGACCCGGACACGGCCGGCGCCGACGCGCGAGCAATCGGCGATGCGATGCTCGTTGCAGCCAACCGGCTACCTGGTCGGCGGCTCAAGGTGACGCTCGGCGATCAGTCCGTCTTCGAGGCGGTGATCGCCGCCTGCGGCTTGCCGGCCGGTTGGCAGAAGCGGCTCATCCATGCCTTCGGCGACCAGAAACAATTGCAGAGGCTTCTGGGGGAGCTTGCAGACCCAAAGTCCTCCGGCGTCTTCGGTCCTGAGGTCGAGCGACTTGCCGGGATGGGGATCCTTGATGACGACGACCGACTCGTGGCGGAGATCGCCGGTATCATGGAAGCGACCGGCTATTCTACCAATGCCAGCCGCTCGCCTGGCGACATTGCCCGCCGGCTCAAGGAAAAGATGGCGCTTGCGACGACGAAACTCGACCCGGCCGCGCTTGCGGTCATGCGCGAATTCCTGGCGCTCGATCTGCCGCTCGCCGATGCGCCAGAGGCTCTGCGGCAGTTCGCCACCGAGTCGGGACTGAAAATAGGCGATGCGCTTGCACTCTTCGACGCCCGCGTTGCGGCGCTTGCAAAGTCGGGCGCCGATGTCGATGTCATCAGGTATCGCGCCGCGTTCGGCCGCCCGCTCGATTACTACACCGGACTGGTCTTCGAGATCGAACTCGAGGGAACGCCGGCGGTTCTCGCAGGCGGCGGACGCTTCGACAGGCTGCTGACGCTGCTTGGCGCCCAGGAGCACATCCCGGCCGTCGGGTTCTCTCTCTGGCTTGACCGGATCGAACGGGCCATGGCGGCCGCAGGGGACGCGAAATGACCATTACCCTTGCGCTGCCCTCGAAGGGACGGATGAAGGACGACGCCTCGGCCATCTTCGAGCGGGCCGGCATGAAGATCGTCGCCGTCGGCAATGATCGCTCCTATCGCGGGCGCGTCGAGGGCTGGGACGACGTCGAGGTCGCCTTCCTTTCGGCCTCCGAAATCTCGCGCGAGGTCGGCAGCGGTGCCGTCGATTTCGGCGTCACCGGCGAAGACCTCGTGCGCGAAGGGCTGGCCGATGCCGATGGGCGGGTCGAATTCGTGGCCCGGCTCGGCTTCGGCCAAGCGGATGTCGTCGTCGCCGTGCCGGAGATCTGGTACGACGTTGATACCATGGCCGATCTCGGCGACGTCGCCGCCGATTTCCGCGCCCGCCATGGGCGGCGACTGGCGATCGCCACCAAGTATTGGAGGCTGACGCAGCAGTTCTTCTCCGGGAGCCACGGCATTCAGCTCTACCGCATCGTCGAAAGCCTCGGCGCCACCGAAGGCGCCCCGGCCTCCGGCTCGGCCGACATCATCGTCGATATCACGTCGACCGGCTCCACGCTCCGCGCGAACCATCTGAAGATTCTTTCGGACGGCGTGATCTTGCGTTCCGAGGCCTGCCTTGTCCGGGCCCGCAAGCCGGCTCACGCGGACGATCCCACGGTTGATCGCATCATCGCTGCCGTGCGAGGAGCGCTCTGAGCCGGTTGGCGCATCTCGTATTCGTCGGTCCCGGCCCTGACAAATGCAACCGGCGCTACCTATGTAGGGACCAGAGCTCCCAAGAACAAACTCGAGGCAACCTTATGGCTGATCTTTCCTCCTTCCCGATTACGCGCCGCTGGCCGGCGAAGAATCCTGACATTATCCAGCTCTACTCGCTGCCGACCCCGAATGGCGTGAAAATCTCGATCGCGTTCGAAGAACTGGGCCTGCCCTATGAGGCGCACCGTATCGCCTTCGACGCAAACGAGCAGAAGTCGCCCGAATTCGTCTCTCTCAACCCGAACGGCCGCATTCCTGCGATCATCGACCCCAACGGACCGGACGGCAAGCCGATCGGGCTCTTCGAATCCGGCGCGATCCTGGTTTATCTGGCGGAAAAGACCGGAAAGCTCATCCCTGCGGATGCGGCCGGCCGTTATGAGACGCTGTGCTGGGTGATGTTCCAGATGGGCGGCGTCGGGCCGATGCTGGGCCAGTTCGGTCATTTCTTCAAGTTCGCGGCGGACAAGGTCGCCAACAATCCCTATCCGGTCGAGCGTTATCGCGACGAGGCGAAGCGTCTTCTCGGCGTTCTCGATGCGCGTCTTGAGGGCCGGCAGTGGCTGATGGGCGACGAATACACGATCGCCGACATCGCCACCTATCCTTGGGTGGAAGGCGCGCGCAAGTTCTACGGTGGCGCCGAGGTGCTCGACTATGAGAGCTTTCCGAATGTCCTGGCCTGGGTGGAGCGCGGTCTCGCCCGCCCGGCCGCTCAGAGGGGCTTGGAAATTCCGAGAAAGGAATAGCCGCTGCACCTACCCGGCCGCAGTTGACGAGCCGGCGGCCGGGAGCGTACCGGTTAGGAAAGAGAATCGTGACAGGTGGATAAGGTGTCGGGAAGGCTTGTTGTCATCGGTGGCGGTCAGGCCGCCTTCGCCCTGGTTGCCAAGCTGCGCGCGCTTACCGACCAGCGTCCGATCACCGTCATTGCCGCGGAAGCGAGCCTGCCCTACCAGCGGCCGCCGCTCTCCAAGAAGTACCTGCTGCGGGAAATGAGCCTCGACCGGCTGCTTTACCGGCCGGAGGCCTGGTATGCGGACCATTCGGTCGACATCCGTCTGTCGACGAGCGTGACGCGCGTCGACCGCGCTGCAAAAGAGGTCACGCTGAGTGACGGATCAAAGCTCGACTATGAGACGCTGGCTTTCGCCACCGGGGCGACCCCGCGCCGCTTGCCGGTATCGATCGGTGGCGATCTCGCCGGCGTCCATGTCGTGCGCGATTACAAGGATGCCGACCGGCTTGCCGAGGAAATGCAGCCGGGGCGTCGGGCGCTTGTCGTCGGTGGCGGTTATATCGGCCTCGAGGCTGCGGCGGTCGCCCGCAGCCTCGGTCTCGAGGTGATCGTCCTCGAAATGGCCGACCGCATCCTCCAGCGTGTTGCCTCCGCAGCCACCTCGGCAATCGTGCGCGATATCCACCGCGCGCATGGGGTTGAAATTCGCGAAGGCATGGGGCTGCATCGTCTCATCGGTGAGAACGGCCGCGTCTCGGCCGCCGAGCTTTCCGACGGTTCCGTCGTCCCTGTGGACATGGTGATCGTCGGCATCGGCGTGACGGCCAACGACGCGCTCGCGCACGATGCCGGGCTTGAAACTGCGAATGGCATCCTGGTCGATAGCTACGGGCGGACGTCCGACCCGGCGATCTATGCCATGGGCGATTGCGCAGTCCTGCCCTGGCAGGACATGCGCATCCGCCTGGAGTCGGTCCAGAACGCCGTGGACCAGGCAGAGGCCGTGGCCGCCATCCTCGCCGGCGGTTCCGCGCCCTACGATCCGCATCCCTGGTTCTGGTCGGACCAGTACGACGTCAAGCTCCAGATCGCCGGCTTCGGCCTCGGGCACGACGAAACTTTGGTTCGCCCTGGCCAGCGCGAAGGCAGTGTTTCGGTCTGGTATTTCCGCGAAGGCAAGCTGATCGCCGTCGATGCGATCAACGACGCCAAGGCCTATGTCACCGGAAAGAAGCTGCTGGAAGCGGGGAAGACACCGGACCGCAAGATTTTGGCCGACCCGCGGAGCGATCTGAAATCGTTGATGTAACCGGCGGAATCGCCCCTCACCCTGGCCCTCTCCCCGCAGGCGGGGGAAGGTGGGCGGCAGGCCGGACGAGGGGCCTCCGCGACGATCGACTACCTCAACGAGACGATCATTTCTCGCTGAATAGCAAAAAGGGCGGCCCGAGAGCCGCCCTTCAGATCCGTATGGACCTGCTGTGCTAAGGCTGTCGCCTTATCACATCATGTCCATGCCGCCCGTTCAGCGCGCTTGACGCGCTGAACTGCTTTAAGTGCATGGGCGAAGCTTTATGGACCTGCTGTGCTAAGGCTGTCGCCTTATCACATCATGTCCATGCCGCCCATGCCGCCCATGCCGCCCGGCATTGCCGGAGCGTCCTTTTTCGGCAGTTCGGCGATCATGGCTTCGGTGGTGATGAGCAGCGAGGCAACCGAAGCTGCGTCCTGGAGCGCGGTGCGAACGACCTTGACCGGGTCGATGATGCCCATGGCGATCATGTCGCCATATTCGCCGGTCTGGGCGTTGTAGCCGAAGTCGTCCGTGTTCTTCTCGAGGATCTTTCCTACGACGATGGAAGCTTCGTCGCCAGCGTTTTCCACGATCTGGCGGGCCGGAGACTGCAGAGCGCGGCGAACAATGTTGACGCCGGCTTCCTGGTCGTCGTTTTCGCCCTTGGCGGTGATCTTGACGGAGGAGCGGAGCAGGGCAACGCCACCGCCCGGTACGATGCCTTCCTGAACGGCAGCGCGCGTCGCGTTGAGGGCGTCGTCGATGCGGTCCTTCTTTTCCTTCACTTCGACTTCCGTCGCACCGCCGACGCGGATGACCGCAACGCCGCCAGCGAGCTTGGCAAGGCGTTCCTGCAGCTTTTCACGGTCGTAGTCGGAGGTGGTTTCTTCGATCTGGGCCTTGATCTGGGCAACGCGGCCTTCGATGTCGGACTTCTGGCCGGCGCCGTCGACGATGGTCGTGTTTTCCTTGGAGATCGAGACCTTCTTCGCACGGCCGAGCATGTCGAGCGTAACGCTTTCGAGCTTGATGCCGAGGTCTTCGGAGATGACCGTACCGCCCGTCAAGATGGCGATGTCTTCGAGCATGGCCTTACGGCGATCACCGAAGCCCGGAGCCTTGACGGCGGCGATCTTCAGGCCGCCACGCAGCTTGTTGACGACGAGCGTGGCAAGGGCTTCGCCTTCGACGTCTTCAGCGATGATGAGGAGCGGCTTGCCCGTCTGGACAACGGCTTCGAGAACCGGGAGCATGGCCTGGAGGTTCGAAAGCTTCTTCTCGTGCAGGAGAATGAAGGCGTCTTCGAGGTCGGCGACCATCTTTTCCGGGTTGGTGACGAAGTAGGGCGACAGGTAGCCGCGGTCGAACTGCATGCCTTCGACGACTTCGAGTTCGGTCTCGGCGGTCTTGGCTTCTTCAACCGTGATGACGCCTTCGTTGCCGACCTTCTGCATCGCTTCGGCGATGTCGAGGCCGATCTGCTTTTCGCCGTTTGCGGAGATCGTGCCGACCTGGGCGACTTCATCCGAGGTGTTGATCTTCTTGGCCTTGGCGAGCAGGTCCTTGACCACTTCGGCGACGGCGAGGTCGATGCCGCGCTTCAGGTCCATCGGGTTCATGCCGGCAGCAACAGCCTTTGCGCCTTCGCGAACGATCGCCTGGGCGAGAACGGTTGCGGTCGTCGTGCCGTCACCGGCGATGTCGTTGGTCTTCGAAGCGACTTCGCGGACCATCTGGGCGCCCATGTTCTCGAACTTGTCTTCGAGTTCGATCTCCTTGGCGACCGAAACGCCGTCCTTGGTGATGCGCGGAGCGCCGAAGGACTTGTCGATGACGACGTTACGACCCTTCGGGCCGAGCGTCACCTTGACTGCATCGGCGAGGATGTCGACGCCGCGCAGCATCTTTTCGCGCGCAGAACGGCCGAACTTGACTTCTTTAGCTGCCATTTTTGAAAGCTCCTGGTTTCGAAATTCCGGAACAGGTCCGGTTTCAAATTACGGAAGGTTTTGGGAGGGTTGCCGGCCGATCAGCCGATGATGCCCATGATGTCGGCTTCCTTCATGATCAGAAGGTCTTCGCCGTTGATCTTGACTTCGGTGCCGGACCACTTGCCGAACAGCACGCGGTCACCAGCCTTGACGTCGAGTGCGACAACCTTGCCGCTTTCATCACGAGCGCCCGATCCGACAGCCACGATTTCGCCTTCTTGCGGCTTTTCCTTTGCGGTGTCCGGAATGATGATGCCGCCCTTGGTCTTCTCTTCAGACTCGACGCGGCGGACGACGACGCGGTCGTGCAGCGGACGGAAATTGGTGCTTGCCATTGTCTAATCCCTCGATCAAATGACATTGCGGATCGTTGGAGAGATCCGGTGGATGGTATTAGCACTCATGTCGAGCGAGTGCTAGCGTCGCCGAGATAAGACCGGCCAGCGGGCGAGTCAAGGATCGGCTGCGAGATTTTTCGGCCAGTCGGAAAGCGTTGACAGCTCTGCCGCTATTTTGTTTGATGACTATATGGGGTGAGCGAATACCCCACGAGGCGTCATGCCGGAATTCGCGTCCATCATAAGCAAGGACGTCGTATCATGGCCTCGTTCAATTCCATTTCATCCGAAAAACTTGCCCGGCTCGTCGGAACGCCCAACTGCCCCGTTCTCATCGATGTGCGCGATGACGACGATGTTGCGGCCGATCCCCATCTCGTGCCCGGTTCCTTCCACCGCACCCATGCCGACGTCCGGCAATGGGCGCAGCTCTACAAGGGGCATTGGGTCGTTGCGCTCTGTAAGCACGGCGGCAAGCTCAGCGAAGGAGTGGCCGCCTGGCTTCGCCATTCGGGCGCGACCGCCGAGATACTGGAGGGCGGGATCGAGGCCTGGCGGGAAGCAGGCCTGCCTCTCGTCCCCGTCGCGAGCCTTCCGAATGCCGATCCGTCCGGCGGTTCCGTGTGGGTGACGAGATCAAGGCCGAAAATCGACCGCATCGCCTGTCCCTGGCTGATCCGCCGCTTCGTCGACCGCCAAGCCAGCTTCCTGTTTGTCACGCCGGCCGAGGTCGAGATGGTTGGCGAACGCTTCGGCGCAACACCATTCGATATCGAAGGGGTCTTCTGGAGCCATCGCGACGAGGATTGCACCTTCGATACGATGGTCAAGGAGTTCGGTCTCTCCTTCCCCGCGCTCAAGCATGTCGCGCGTATCGTGCGCGGCGCCGACACCGACAGGCTCTCTCTCGCTCCCCAAGCGGCCGGCCTGCTCGCCATCTCGCTCGGTCTTTCCCGCATGTATGCCGACGACCTCGAACAGCTCGAGGCAGGGATGAGCGTCTACGACGCGCTCTACCGTTGGGCGCGCGATGCGACCCAGGAGAAGCATGATTGGGTATCCCACGGCGGCAAGGGGAAGCGGACGTGAACGAGCAAGCATCGGCGGGCCTCGCGCCCGCCCACCCGTCTTTTGCGGGGGCGACGAAGGTCTGGGCGAAGATCGGCCTGTTGAGTTTCGGCGGACCGGCCGGGCAGATCGCGCTCATGCATCGCGAACTGGTCGAGGAACGCCGCTGGCTCGGAAAGCCGCTTCCTGCATGCGCTCAACTACTGCATGCTGCTACCGGGCCCGGAGGCGCAGCAGCTCGCCACCTATATCGGCTGGCTGTTGCACGGAACGCGCGGCGGCGTGGTCGCGGGAACGCTCTTCGTCATCCCCGGATTTTTCATCATTCTCACCCTTTCCTCGCCCTATGCCCTGTTCCAGGAGACCGGCTGGCTCGCGAGCCTGTTCTTCGGTCTCAAGGCCGCGGTGCTGGCGATCGTGATCGACGCGCTGGTTCGGCTCTCGCGCAGGGCATTGAAAAGCGACTTCGATCGCCTTCTGGCGCTCTTCGCCTTTCTGGCGCTATTCGTCTTCGCACTGCCGTTCCCCTTGGTGGTGATTTCGGCTGGCGTGATCGGCTACGTCGCCGCCCGCCACGCGCCCACGCGGCGCCAGCGACGCTTGCAACCTGGGTGACCTTCGTTCCCTGCTTTCTCTGGATCTTCCTGGGAGCGCCCTATGTCGAGCGGCTGCGCGCGAATGTGGCGCTCTCGGGTGCGCTTTCGGCCATCTCGGCGGCGGTTGCCGGCGTCATCCTCAACATGGCAGTCTGGTTCGGCCTGCACGTCCTGTTCCGGCGGGTCGAGCGGCTGGAATACGGGCCGATTTCGCTTCCCCTGCCGGATCCCTCGACGTTGGATCCGGCCGCCCTGCTCCTGACGATCCTGGCGGCTGCATCGCTTTTGTGGTGGAAGCGCGGCGTCTTCTGGACTCTCGCGCTCTGCGCCGGAGCCGGGTGGCTCCTCATTCTTCTGTGATACCGCAGACGCTGCGCGGCCGCCGATTCCGTGGGAAGGGCGGTGATTTTCCATGCGCGAGGCTTGTATTCTTGCCCCTTCCTTGCGATGTCAGCCGGAAAGCCGAGTTTGCGGGAAGCCAGTATGGCCGTCAGGATCAACAGTTTTCGGGAAATCGCCAGCCGCTACGACGTGGTGCTTTGCGACGTCTGGGGCGTGCTTCACAATGGCGTCCAGGCCTTCGTATCCGCCGGCGAGGCGCTTGCCGAGGCGCGCGCGCAAGGGTTGACCGTCGTTCTCATCACCAATTCCCCGCGCCCCCACCCGGGCGTCAAGGTGCAGATCCGCGGCCTAGGCGTTCCCGACGAGGCCTATGACCGCATCGTCACCTCCGGCGACGTGACGCGAGCGCTGATTGCCGCCGCCGAGAAGCGGATCTTTTTCATCGGCGCCGATCGGGACCTGCCGCTGCTCGAAGGTCTCGGCACCGAGATCGTGTCGTCCGAAGAGGCGGAAACGATCGTCTGCGCCGGCTTCTACGACGACGAGACCGAGACCCCCGACACCTACCGGGCCACGCTGACCGGCCTCGCCAAACGGAAGGTGCCGTTCATCTGCGCCAATCCCGACCTGGTGGTGGAGCGCGGACACCGCCTGATCCCCTGTGCCGGTGCCATCGCCAAGCTGTATGAAGAACTGGGCGGCGAGGCGCGTATCGCCGGCAAGCCCTACAAGGCGATCTATCGGGCAGCTCTTTCGGAGGCACAGGCCGCCCGCGGTGCGTTCGATCTTGCGCGCGTCATTGCCATTGGCGACGGCATGCCGACGGACGTCAAGGGCGCTCAGGACACCGGCTTCGACCTGCTTTACATCAGTGCAGGCATCCACGCGCAGGAATACATGCATGAAAGCCGCACCGACGAGGCGAAGCTCGCCGCCTTCCTGAAGAGGGAAGGGGCGACGCCGAAGTGGTGGATGCCGCGGCTCGGCTGACGGGAAGCATGGAGATGACGGTTTTTCATCGCAACGAAACCCGCGACCCGCTCCCGGAGCGCCTTCATGGCGGCGTGGTTGCGATCGGCAATTTCGACGGCGTCCATCGCGGCCACCAGTCGGTGCTCAATCGTGCGCTGGACGAGGCAAGGGGCCGAGGCGTTCCCGCCCTGGTACTCACCTTCGAGCCGCATCCGCGCACGGTCTTCCGGCCCGACCAGCCAGTCTTCCGTCTGACTCCCGCGCCGCTCAAGGCGCGCATCCTCGAGGGCATGGGGTTCGGCGCGGTCATCGAATATCCCTTCGACCGGACCTTTTCGGAGCTTTCGGCCTTCGATTTCATTCACCGCATCCTGCGCGAATGGCTGCATGCCTCCCATGTGGTCACCGGGTTCGATTTCCATTTCGGGAAGGGGCGCGAAGGCGGCCCGGCCTTCTTGATGGCGGCGGGCGAGCGGGAAGGTTTCGGCGTAACCCTGGTCGATGCTTTCCGCGACGAGAATGCCGACGTCATCTCCTCGAGCGTCATCCGCTCCCTGCTCGCCGAGGGGGACGTTGCGCAGGCGGCGGGGCTCCTCGGCTACCGCTATATGGTCGAGGCGGAGGTGATCGGCGGCAAGAAGCTCGGGCGAGCGCTTGGCTATCCGACCGCGAATATGCGCCTGCCGCCGGAGGCGGAGCTCAAGAGCGGCATCTATGCGGTACGGTTCCGCCGGGCCGACGGCGTGCTTTACGACGGTGTCGCCAGCTTCGGCCGTCGGCCCACGGTTGACAGCGACGGCGAGGCGCTGCTCGAAACCTTCGTCTTCGATTTTGCCGGCGAACTCTACGGCGAGGTCTGCGCCGTCTCCTTCTTCGGCCGCCTTCGCGACGAGTTGAAATTCGATGGACTTGAACCCTTGATGGCGCAGATGAGAGAGGACGAGAGCGAGGCGCGAGCGCTTGTAGCCGGCGTCCAGCCCTTGAGCGAGATCGATCGAAGCCTGAACTTCGCATGACGTCGCCGAAAGAAATCGGCCGCCCGACAGCGGCGGACCTTTTCAAAAGGCCGAAAACGCCTTAAAGAACCGGCCACCATGACCCGGCACCGTCGATTGATTGTCGATCAGCGAATTATTGGCCCGGCTTTCCGCGCGCGCTAGGCGGCGCCGGAAGGTCCGGGATTTCGGCGTTTCGCGCCCCCACTGCATCTTCAAGAGACAGAATTCTTCCGCATGCGCGATGAATCCGCGCGGGAAAGACGAATGCAAAGACCATGACAGAAACCGCTGAAAAAATCGATTATTCCTCCACGCTTTATCTGCCGCAGACGGATTTTCCCATGCGTGCGGGCCTTCCGCAGAAGGAGCCGGAAATCGTCGCGCGGTGGCAGAAGATGGAGCTCTACAGAAAGCTTCGCGCCTCCGCCGCCGGCCGCGAGAAATTCGTGCTGCATGATGGCCCGCCCTACGCCAATGGCAACATCCATATCGGCCATGCGTTGAACAAGATTCTCAAGGACGTCATCAACCGCTCGTTCCAGATGCGCGGTTTCGATGCCAATTACGTGCCCGGCTGGGACTGCCACGGCCTTCCTATCGAATGGAAGATCGAGGAGAAATACCGCGAGAAGGGCCGGAACAAGGACGAGGTTCCGGTCAACGAATTCCGCAAGGAGTGCCGTGACTTCGCCAGCGGCTGGATCGGGGTTCAGGCGGACGAATTCAAGCGCCTCGGCATCGAGGGCGACTTCGAAAACCCTTACACGACGATGAACTTCCATGCGGAGGCCCGCATCGCCGGCGAATTGATGAAGATCGCCAAGGCCGGGCAGCTCTATCGCGGCTCCAAGCCGGTCATGTGGTCGGTCGTCGAGCGCACGGCGCTTGCCGAGGCCGAGGTCGAATATGCCGACGTCGAAAGCGACATGATCTGGGTGAAGTTCCCGATCACCGAGGGTCCGGATGCGCTCGCCGGCGCATTCGTCGTCATCTGGACGACGACGCCCTGGACGATCCCCGGCAACCGCGCCATCGCCTATTCGTCCCGTTACGCCTACGGCCTCTATGAGGTCGCGACCGCCGAGAACGACTATGGTCCGCAGCCGGGCGAAAGATTGGTCTTCGCCAAGCGTCTGGCGGAGGAGTCGGCCTCAAAGGCGAAGGTCACGTTTAGTTTCGTCCGCGACATCGAGGCGAGCGAACTGGCGGCTGTGGTCTGCGCCCATCCGCTGCACGGCCTCGGTGGCGGCTATGCCTTCAAGGTGCCGCTCCTCGACGGTGAGCACGTCACCGACGATGCCGGCACGGGCTTCGTGCACACGGCACCCGGCCACGGCCGCGAGGACTTCGAGGCCTGGATGGACAGCGCCCGGGCGCTTGAAGCGCGCGGAATTTCGTCGGCAATTCCCTTCACCGTCGACGACGCCGGCTATTTCACCGCCGACGCGCCTGGCTTTGGTCCGGATGCGGAAGGCGGCGCCGGACGCGTGATCGACGACAAGGGCAAGAAGGGCGATGCCAACGACCGCGTCATCAAGGCCCTGATCGCCCGCAACACACTCTTTGCCCGGGGACGGCTGAAGCATTCCTATCCCCATTCCTGGCGGTCGAAGAAGCCGGTCATCTTCCGCAACACGCCGCAGTGGTTCGTCTATATGGACAAGGACTTCGGCGACGGCACGACGCTGCGCTCGCGGGCGCTGAACGCGATCGACGCAACCCGCTTCGTGCCGGGCGCGGGCCAGAACCGCCTTCGCGCGATGATCGAACAGCGTCCGGACTGGGTGCTGTCGCGCCAGCGTGCCTGGGGCGTGCCGATCGCCATCTTCGCCGACGACGACGGCAAGATCCTTGCCGACGACGAGGTCAACGCCCGCATCCTCGAAGCCTTCGAGAAGGAGGGGGCGGATGCCTGGTTCGCGGAGGACGCCAAGGAACGCTTCCTCGGGAACGATCATGACCATGCCCGCTGGCACCAGGTCATGGACATTCTCGACGTTTGGTTCGATTCCGGCTCGACCCACACATTCACGCTCGAAGACCGACCAGACCTGAAATGGCCGGCCGACGTCTATCTGGAGGGTTCGGACCAGCATCGCGGCTGGTTCCATTCCTCGCTGCTCGAAAGCTGCGCGACGCACGGGCGCGCGCCTTACAAGGCCGTCATCACCCATGGCTTCACCATGGATGAAAAGGGCGAGAAGATGTCGAAGTCGAAGGGCAACACCGTCACGCCGCAAGAAGTGATGAAGGATGCCGGCGCCGATATCCTGCGCCTTTGGGTGATGACGACCGACTATTGGGAAGACCAGCGTCTCGGCAAGACCATCATCCAGACCAATATCGACGCGTACCGCAAGCTGCGCAACACGATCCGCTGGATGCTCGGTACGCTCGCGCATGACAAGGGCGAGGTGATCGCCCTTTCCGACATGCCGGAACTCGAGCAATTGATGCTGCATCGCCTTACCGAGCTCGACCGGCTTGTGCGCGAGGGCTACGACGCCTTCGACTTCAAACGGATCGCCCGGGCGCTCATCGATTTTTCGAATGTCGAGTTGTCAGCATTCTATTTCGATATCCGCAAGGACGCGCTCTATTGCGATGCGCCGTCGTCGCTGCGCCGGCGCGCCGCTTTGCAGGTTATCCGCACGCTCTTCGATTGCCTGGTGACCTGGCTTGCGCCGATGCTGCCCTTCACCATGGAAGAAGCCTGGCTGTCTCGCAATCCGAATGCGGTCTCGGTGCATCTCGAGCAGTTCCCCGCCGTGCCGGCGGAATGGCAAAACGCAGCACTCGCCGAGAAATGGCGGAAGATCCGCGAGGTGCGCAAGGTCGTGACCGGTGCCCTGGAGATCGAGCGCAAGGACAAGCGCATCGGTTCGTCACTCGAAGCGGCTCCGATCGTGCATGTCGCCGATCCGGATCTTCGCAAGGCGCTCGAGGGCCAGGATTTCGCCGAGATCTGCATCACCTCGGCGATCGAGGTCGATGGAGCCGAAGGGCCGGCGGGCGCCTTCACTCTGCCGGAGGTGGCCAGGGTCAGCGTCGTGCCGAAGCTCGCGGAAGGCCGCAAATGCGCCCGCTCCTGGCGCATTACCTCCGATGTGGGAACCGATCCGCTCTACCCGGACGTGTCCGCCCGCGATGCCGCCGCGCTGCGGGAACTCGGTTTCAAAGCGTAACCGATGTTTACCGGATGAATTGCGCTTGAGCCGTTCATCCGGTACAACCTGCCCGAAATTTGGCGGATTTTTCCGCCATGGGCGCTTGGATGACCGCGAGGGGCGCGGGTGGGGCTGGCTTGAAGGAATCTCAAATGACGCGAGAGTTGCGATTGTTCGTTGGCGTTGCCGCGGTCGTGGCGGGCAGCCTTGTTGTCTCGGGCTGCGTCGGCGGGCCGACCTACGGCACCGACAAGACGGCCGGCGAACATTTGCTCGACGATCTCGGCAGCGCCGTCAGCCTCGCTCCGCCGAAGCGGGACCCGGTCAAGTATCAGCCCCGCCCGGCACTGGTTCTGCCGCCGAAGGAGCAGGAGACTGCGCTGATCCAGCCGCAGCCGTCGCTTGCGAGCCGCGAGAACAATCCGGCATGGGTCGAGTCTCCCGAAGAGACGCGCGCACGTCTGCGGGAGGAGGCGGACGCCAACAAGAACAATCCCAATTACGTTTCGCCACTTGCGAAGGCGAGTTCCAATGGCCGCCGGCTCTCGTCAAAGGAACAGCAGCAGGCCTATCGCGAAGCGCGCAAGATCGAGCAGGGCGCCTATTCTGACAAGCGCCGCTTCCTGAGCGATCCGCCGCTCGAATATCGTCGCCTGCCTGAAGGGGCGGAGGTTGATTTGGGCGAGCCGGAGAAGGACAAGGAGCGTCGGCGCAAGAAGGAAGCGCAGATCGCCAACAGCGGCAGCAAATGGTACTGGCCGTTCTAAGCCATGATTAGCATCCGCGATGCCGTTGCTGAAGATGCAACGACGATTCTGCGTTTCATCACGGAGCTCGCCGTCTACGAAAAGGCGGAGCACGAGGTCGAGGCCACTGTGGAACTGCTTCAGGGGTCGCTTTTCGGACCGCGAGCGGCCGCCCGCGCCGCCATCTGCGAGATCGATGGCAAGCCTGCCGGCTTCGCCGTCTGGTTCTACAACTACTCCACCTGGCAGGCACGCAAGGGCCTCTATCTCGAGGACCTCTACGTCTCGCCCGAGCATCGCGGCTCCGGCGCGGGAAAGTTGCTCCTGAAGCATCTGGCGCGCGTCGCCCTTGCCGAGGGTTGCGGCCGCTTCGAATGGAGCGTCCTAGACTGGAACGAGCCCGCCATCCGCGTCTATGAGTCGATCGGCGCCGAGCCGCTGTCGGAGTGGACGCGTTATCGGCTCACGGGCAAGGAGCTCGAAGCTCTGGCGGCTGACTGAGAATCACCGCCGGGCAGCGAAGAAGTCGCGGAGAATTTCGGCGGCCTCCCGCTCGGCGAGACCGGAATAGACATCCGGAACGTGATGACAAGTGGGCGAGGCGTAGAAGCGAACTCCATTCTCGACCGCACCGCCTTTCGGGTCCTCGGCTCCATAATAGAGGCGGCGAATGCGGGCGAAGGAGATGGCGGCCGCGCACATGGTGCAGGGCTCCAGCGTGACATAGAGATCGGCGCCGGCAAGCCGCTCGTCGCCCACGGCGCTTGCCGCCTGCCGGATCGCCTCGACCTCGGCATGGGCAGTGACGTCGTGGAGTTCGCGGGTGCGATTTCCGGCGGCGGCGATCATTTCGCCATCGAGCACGACGACCGCACCGATCGGCACCTCGCCCCGTGCCGCCGCCTTGCGGGCCTCCGCGAGGGCCGCATCCATGAAGCGCGCTGTTTCCGCCATCACTTGCTCATAATTTCGCTTAACCGAAAGCCTTCGACCTGATAGGACAGCGGCAAAAGGCAGGCAATAGAAATGACATCCAAAGACACGCCCAAGGGGCCCGGCAAGGCCAAATCCCGGAACAGCAAATCCTCTTCCGGAGGCAGGAAGACTGGCGCAACGAAACCGGCCAGGAGCGGCACCGCCGCGGATTCCGTGGGTGCCGGCGAGCCGCAACGCATCTCGAAACTTCTCGCCCGTGCCGGGGTTGCCTCGCGCCGCGATGTCGAGCGGATGATCATGGAAGGGCGCGTGACCTTGAATGGCGTCCAGCTTGATACGCCGGTCGTCAACGCGACGCTCGCCGACAGGATTGAAGTCGACGGCCATCCGGTCCGCGGCATCGAGCGCACGCGGCTCTGGCTCTACCACAAGCCGGCGGGTCTGGTGACGACCAATGCCGATCCGGAGGGTCGCCCGACTGTCTTCGATGGGCTGCCCGAGGACTTGCCGCGCGTGTTGTCGGTGGGCCGCCTCGATATCAATACCGAGGGGCTGCTGCTGCTCACGAATGACGGCGGGCTCGCCCGCGTGCTCGAATTGCCCGCGACCGGCTGGCTGCGTCGCTATCGTGTTCGCGCCCATGGCGAGATCGACCAGGCCGCCCTCGACCGGCTGAAGGAAGGCATTGCCGTCGACGGCGTCCTTTACGGCGCCATCGATGCGACGCTTGATCGGGTGCAGGGATCGAATGTCTGGATCACCATGGGTCTGCGCGAGGGGAAAAATCGCGAGATCAAGAACGTGCTCGGCGCACTTGGCCTTGACGTGAACCGGCTGATCCGCATCTCCTACGGTCCGTTCCAACTCGGCGACCTGCCGGAGGGCGAGGTCCAGGAAATCCGCGGCAGAACGCTGAGGGAACAGCTTGGGCCCTGGCTCATTGAGGAAGCGAAGGCGAATTTCGACGCGCCGCTGTACAACGACCAGCCACCTGCCCGCGAAATGGAAGAGCGCGACGAGAAGGTTAAGGGGGATAAGCACGAACGCGGCACGTGGCAGAAGGAGGACAAGCGGGAACGCGCGCTTGCCCGGCTCGACACGCGCCGCGCCGATGGCCGTTCGCGCGAACGCGGCGAGCGTGGCGCTGGCAGAACCGAGGAGCGCCAGCCTCGCCCGACGCAGCGCCGCAGCCGCGCGTCGAATGTGTGGATGGCGCCCGGCGCCCGCCCCGTAGCCACCAAGAAATCGAAGGCGGCAGAGGATGATCCCGCGGCGAAGCCCGCGCGCGGCAAGAATGCGGAGGCGAAGCGTTCGGGCAAGCCGGATGCTCATGCGAAGGCGGCGGGCGCTCGCGACCCGGCCGCGAAAGGCCGCGCGGACAAACCAGCACGTCGAACGAGTGAGACGGCCGGCGGGTTCGAGCGGCGCCGCTCCACGGAGGGCGCCGCCGAGCGGAATTCGCGCGACCATGGTGATCGTCCGCCGCGCCGGGAGGTGGGCGAGCGCCAGCGCAGCGAACGCGCCGCGCGCCCGCAACGCCGCAGCGACGAGGATCGTGTCTCCGGCGATCGCTCGCGCACGAAGCCCGCCAATGCCAAACCGGCAGGCGGCAAGTCTGCGAGCACAAAGCCGGCCGGGGCGAAATCCTCCCCGCCGCGCTCTTCCGGACCGCGCGGCGGCAAGTCGGGCGGAGGCAAATTCGGGGGAAAACCCGGCGGCCGTACCGGTGGCGGCAAGCCCCGCGGCAAGGGGAAGTCGTAGGCCGTGCGCATCGTCGCTGGTGAGTTCCGGGGTCGCTCGCTTGCCACGCCGAAGTCAAACGATATCCGGCCGACAACGGACCGGGCGCGTGAAAGCCTGTTCAACATCCTCAGTCACAGCTATCCCGGGGCCCTCGACGATACGCGCGTGCTTGATCTTTTCGCGGGCACCGGCGCCCTCGGCCTGGAGGCGCTGTCGCGCGGCTGCCGCCAGGCGCTTTTCGTCGAACAGGGCGTGGAAGGCCGCGGGATTCTAAGGGTCAATATCGAAGCGCTCGGCCTGCAGGGGCGCGCAAAGATCTTCCGGCGCGACGCGACCGATCTCGGGCCCGTCGGAACGATGGAGCCGTTCCAGTTGGTTTTCGCGGACCCGCCCTATGGCAAGGGACTCGGTGAACGCGCGCTTGAGGCCGCTGCCGCCGGCGGATGGCTCGTGCCCGGGGCGCTCGCCGTGCTGGAGGAGCGGGCGGATGTTCGACCGCAGCTGTCGTTGGCCTTCGAACTGCGCGATACGCGCGCCTTCGCCGATACGCACATGCATTTTTTCCGCTATCGCGGTGCTGTAGCACTTTGAATTGCTGCATTCTTTGTTGCTCAATCGAGATCGACCAAGGACGTGCAGCAGCCTGCATTGCCGCGCCGCGCGTCGTTTCAGACATGCCAGGTCGCTGCAACTCTTTGAAACTGCGGTATCGAGCTTTTCGAAATCGAGTATGATTCTCGGATCGATGCGATAGAGCGCGGTGGATCGGGCGGGCTCGAGAGCAGACGGCCGCTGATGGAAGGGAGCTGTCGATGGAGCAGAACCTGTCGAGGCTGGACTCGGCAACGAAGAAAGCTGAGCCGACCGTGGCGCTCGCCCTTGGCGGCGGCGGCGCACGCGGCCTTGCCCATATTCATGTGATCGAGGCGCTCGACGAGATGGGCATCCGCCCCGTTGCAATCGCCGGATCCTCCATCGGCGCGCTCATGGGGGCCGCCATGGCAGCGGGCATGACCGGCAGGGAAATTCGCGAGCACGCGCTTTCGACGGTCGGCCATCGCGGCGAAGTGCTGAACAGGCTGTGGCAATTGAGGCCGAGCAGCCTCTCGGAGGCCATGGCGAACGGCTTCCGCTTTGGGCAGCTCAACATCGAGCGTGTGTTGAAGGCCTTTCTGCCTGAGGCGATTCCCGGCCGCTTTTCCGAGCTCGTAATTCCACTGAAAGTCCTGGTCACGGACTATTACGGCCAGACGGAGCGCGTCTGCGATGGCGGAGACCTGCGCAAGGCGCTTGCCGCTTCCTGTGCGCTGCCTGCGGTCTTCATGCCGGTGAAGATCGACGGCCGTGTGATGATCGACGGCGGCATCTATAACCCGATCCCCTTCGACCACTTGCGTCAGGCGGCCGACATTGTCGTCGCGGTCGACGTCGTCGGCGGCCCGGACGGCGACGGCAAGACAATCCCGAGTCGAATCGACAGCCTGTTCGGCGCAAGCCAACTGATGATGCAGTCGATCATTGCCATGAAGATGAAGGCCGGCGCGCCCGATCTCCTGCTGCGTCCCGATGTCGGCCGCTTCCGCGTCCTCGATTTCCTGCGTGCGCAAGAGGTGCTCGCCGCCACCATGCCGGCCAAGGACCAGATGAAACGCGCACTTTCCGACCGCATCGGCCATTGGCGGCCAGGCGACTGATGCGGGTTGCTAATCGGCGTTGGCCAGCGTGTCGTCGGGACGAGCCTTGGCGTCGGCGGCGAGCGCCGAGCGGACTCGCTCCTGCGTTTCGGCAGTGTGGCTGACGTCCCGTCGTGGTTTCACCAGCGGCTCCGGCCGCACCGGCTTTGAATGCAGCATGTGGCGGCCCGCGCTGATGCCTTCCGCCTCCTGCAGGACCAGCCGCGCCTCGTCGCGCCGGCGGATATCGTCCATGATGCCGATCGCTTCCTCGTCGGCGACTCCCAGCGCCTCGAGCGTCTTTCTGCCGAAGAGCAGGCCGGATTCGAAGGTCTCGCGCAGCTCGTAGTCGATGCCTTTGGAGCGCAGTTCCAGCGTATGCAGCCGATCATAGGAGCGGGCAAAGATGCGCGCCTTCGGAAATTCGGACTGCAAGAGACCGATGATCCTGTCCGTCGTTTCCTTCTTCTGGGTGCAGACCGCGACGATTTTTGCCTTCTCGATGCCGGCCGCGCGAAGTACATCGAGCCGCGTGCCATCGCCGAAATAGATGCGGAATCCGAACGTCGCGGCCTGGCGTACGCGCGCGGCGGAATGATCGATGATCGTCACGTCGCGTCCGCCGGCCAGGAGAATTTGCGCGGCGATCTGGGCGAAGCGCGAGAAACCGATCATCAACACATCGGCGCCTGCGCCTTCGAAATCCTCCTCCATCTCGTCCTCCATTTCGTCGCGCTCGCGCAACAGCCGCTTCGACAGGAGCGCGGCGACCGGCGTGAGCGCCATTGAGAGCGTGACGATGGCGACGAGCAGGGACGAAATCCCTTGCGAAAACACGCCGGCGGCGGCCGCTGCGGTGAAGAGCACGAAACCGAATTCGCCGCCCTGTGGCAGGAGCAGGGCAACGCGCACCGCGTCGTTGTGATGGGAACCGAGGGCGCGGCAGAGGCCGTAGAGGACAAGGCTCTTCGCCGCCATCAGCAGCGGCACTGCGATCAGGATCAGGAGAAGGTTGGCCGCGACGACGCCGAGTTGCAGCGACAGGCCGACAGCCATGAAGAACAGCGCTTGCAGGATGCCGCGGAACGGTTCGATATCGGCCTCGAGTTCGTGGCGATACGAGGATTCCGCCAGCAGCACGCCCGCGAGAAATGCACCCATGGCCATTGACAGGCCGGCAAGCTGCATCATCGTCGCTGCCCCGATGACGACGAGCAGCGCGGCGGCGATCATGACCTCACGGGCGCCGGTGCGGGCGATGACCTGAAAGAGAGGATTGAGCAGATAGCGGCCCGCTGCAAATAGAGCGGCAATCGCGGCGATCGCTATGGCGAAGTCCTGGAGCGGCGAAGTCGTGGCTTCCGGCGCCCGGGCAGCCAACAAAGGGATCAGGGCGAGGAGCGGAACGATGGCGATGTCCTGCAGCAACAGGATGGAAAAGGCGCGCTGACCGTATCGCGTGTTGGTGTCGTTGTTCTCGTCGAGGATCTGCATGGCGAATGCGGTCGAAGAGAGAGCCATGCCGAAGCCGGTAATGACGCTTCCGCGCCAGTCGAGCAGACCGAAGAACGCGATAAGACCGGAGAGAATGGCACCGGTAAGGACCACCTGCGCCGACCCGAGGCCGAATATGTCCCGGCGCATCTGCCAGAGCCGCGATGGCTTCAGCTCGAGCCCGATGATGAACAGCAGAAACACGACGCCGAGTTCCGCCACGTGCAGGATCTGCTCGCCCTCAGTGATGCGCTGGGCGATCGGACCGATGAGTACGCCGGCGGCGAGATAGCCGAGAATGGTGCCGAGACCGAGGCGCTTGAACAAGGGTGCCGCGACCACGGCACCGCCGAGCAGCATCAATGGCTCGGTGTAGATGAACGGTGTCGTTGCCATGCTCAATGTTTCCATGCTGGCGGCCTCTCCCGCCCTGGAAGGCCGGGCGATTGGCCGTACGTTCGTTTGCATGCGGGAAGGGGAATCGTGATGATGCCCTTGATGCATGCCTTACTGCACAATAAATGGGGCAGGAAGGAAAGGTCCAGCAATGTCCGAGACAATCGACTCCGCCATCCTTGAAACACGCGCCGCCGAACTCGTCGATCGGGCTCGCCAGGCCGGAGCCGATGCGGCGGACGCGGTGGTCGTACGCGGCCGTTCCCGCTCCGTGTCGGTGCGGCTGGGCAAGGTCGAGGCGACGGAATCCTCCGAAAGCGACGAGTTTTCGCTGCGGGTTTTCGTCGGACGGCGGGTCGCCAGCGTTTCCGCCAATCCCGGTTTCGACCTGAAGCTGCTTGCGGAACGAGCCGTGGCGATGGCAATGGCTTCACCCGAGGACCCATATGCGTCGCTGGCCGACCCTGATCGCCTGGCGAAGTCTTATCCGGATCTGGATCTGTTCGACGCCCGCGAGGTTTCGAGCGAGGCGTTGACGGAAGCGGCGCTCGCGGCCGAGGCGGCGGCGCTCTCGGTATCGGGTGTCACAAACTCGAGCGGCGCCGGTGCCAGCGCGGGCATGGGCGGGCTCGTGCTCGTCACCTCGCACGGATTTTCCGGCTCCTATATGGCGACGCGCTTCGGCCGTTCCGTCAGCGCGATCGCCGGCGAAGGCACGAAGATGGAGCGGGACTATGATTATGACAGCCGCCTCTATTTCAGCGAGTTGCGGAGCCCGGAGGACATCGGCCGTGTCGCTGGGGAAAGGGCCGTGGCCCGTCTTAACCCACGCCGAGTGGCAACTGCCAAGAACGTGCCCGTCGTTTTCGATCCACGTGTTGCGCGCGGCTTCGTGGGCCATCTTGCAGGCGCGATCAACGGCGCCTCGGTCGCGCGCAAGACCAGCTTCCTGCGCGACATGATGGACAAACGGATCTTGAAGTCCGGCATTACCGTCACGGACGACCCGCTGATCGTGCGCGGCGCCTCCTCGCGTCCTTTCGATGGGGAAGGGGTAACCGGTCAGAAAATGTCCATGGTCGAGGATGGAGTCCTCAAGCACTGGTTCCTGTCGACGTCGGCGGCTCGGGAACTCGGCCTTCAGACCAACGGGCGCGGCGTGCGCGGCGGTCCGACCGTCAACCCCGCCTCGACCAATCTTGCCCTCGAACCGGGTGCGATTTCGAGGGACGATCTGATCCGCAATGTTGGCACGGGTTTCTACGTGACGGAGTTGATCGGCCAGGGCGTCAACATGGTTACGGGCGAATACAGCCGCGGCGCCTCCGGCTTCTGGATCGAGAACGGCGAGATCAGCTTCCCCGTTTCCGAGGTGACGATCGCTTCCAATCTGAAGCAGATGTTCATGGCACTGACGCCCGCCGACGACATCGACAGGAATTTCGGCATCGCCTCGCCGACATTGGCCATCGAAGGCATGACCCTTGCCGGATCCTAGCGCATCAGACAGCGACCTTTGCGCGTCTGAAAAGGCGGGCGACGCTGTATGACCGACTGGACGGCCACGTTGAGCGCGCGGGTCCGATTCGCGCCTTTAGGGAGTTGAATGTCTGAAACGATCCCTTCGGCCACGCCCAACTGGGACGAGGACCTCGCACTGATCATTGCCGCCGCGGTCGCGGCCGGCGACACGGCACTCGGATATTTCCGCAGGGCGGTCGACGTTCGCTGGAAGAATGAAGGCCGTTCGCCCGTGAGCGAGGCCGACCTTGCCGCAAACGACATCCTCAGCACAAGGCTGCTCGGCGCCCGGCCCGGCTATGGCTGGCTTTCGGAGGAGACCGACGATGACGAGACGCGCCTCACGCGCGACACCGTCTTTGTGGTCGACCCGATCGATGGCACGCGCGCCTTCATCGGGGGCAAGGAGCTCTGGTGCGTCAGCGTTGCGGTCGTCCATCAGGGCCTGCCGGCGGCGGCCGTTCTTTACGCGCCGGCACTTGAAGAGCTGTTCCAGGCGACCCACGACGGCGAGGCTTGCAAGAACGGCGAGACGATCGCGGTTCGCGATCCCGGCGAGAGGCTGCATCTGGCGGTCGCCGAGGATCTCGTGAAAAAGCTTCACTCTCCCTATCGCGAACGGATCGAGCGCGTGCCGCATGTGCCGTCGCTCGCCTATCGGCTGGCGATGATCGCGGATGGCCGCATCGACGGCACCATCGTCAAGAAGAACGCCCACGACTGGGATTTGGCGGCCGCCGATCTCATTCTTGCGCGGGCGGGCGGCGCACTATGCGGTCTCGACGGTCTACCACTGTCCTACAATCGCCCGATTGTCAGCCATGGCTTTCTGGGCGCCGCATCCGGGCAGGCACTGCCGTCTTTGCTGGCCGCGACACGCGCGCTCGAGGACCATTGACCTTTGGGGGCGAATGCCGCAAATCAACGCCGACCGTTCAAAAGAAAATGGGAACATGATGGCTCACGACACCGACAAGAAACAACGCCTGCATCTCGTCTTCGGCGGCGAACTGACGACGCTTCAGGAGGTGCAATTCCGCGACCTGGAGCAACTTGATATCGTCGGGATCTATCCTGATTACGAGAGCGCCCTGGCCGCGTGGAGGGCCAAGGCGCAGATGACGGTCGACAACGCCCATATGCGTTACTTCATTGTGCACATGCATCGCCTGCTCGACCCGGAAAATGAATGACGCCGAGGATGTCGGCGCTGGAGAGGGCGCGCGTATATGAGTAGCCTTCGCGCGCGGCTTGCGCTTTCCGCCTATCGCTGGGTCGGTACCGCGATCTATCCCATGGTGGGTCCCTACCTGGCTCTGAGGGCGGCCAAAGGCAAGGAAGATCCCGCGCGGCGTCGCGAACGCTATGGGCACGCCAGTGCGCCGCGCCCCGATGGACCGCTCGTCTGGTTCCATGCGGCCAGTGTCGGCGAGACTGTCGCGGTAACCCCGCTGATCAGGGAGATCCGGCGCCGCGGCATTGCCGTGGTGCTGACCACCGGCACGACGACCTCGGCCCGGGTGGCGGCCGAGCGGCTGGGCGCGAGCGTCGTGCATCAATATGTGCCGCTCGATTTCAAGCCGGCGGTGAGCCGCTTCCTCGAATATTGGCAGCCGGATCTGGCGATCATTGCCGAATCAGAAATCTGGCCGATGACCATCGTCGAGCTCGGCCGCAGGCACATTCCGCAGGTCCTGGTCAACGCCCGCCTCTCCGACCGTACCTTCTCCCGCTGGAAGAAGCGCCCATCCCTGGCGGACGCCCTTTTCGAAAACCTTGCGCTCGTCATCGCCCAGTCGGATATCGATGCCGACCGGTTCCGCACGCTCGGCGCGCTGCCGGTCATGGTTTCCGGCAATCTCAAGGTCGATACCGATGCGCCGCCGCACGATCCGCAGGCGCTGCGCGAGTATCGGCAGCAGATAGGCAGCCGCAAAACCTGGGCGGCGATCTCCACCTTCGAGGGAGAGGAGAATGCGGCGGGGGTCGTCCATCGGGTATTGAAGGAGCGCAATGATCTGCTGACGATCGTCGTGCCGCGTCATCCGGAGCGATGCGACGCCGTCGAGGCGGCCCTGACGGCCAAAGGCCTCAAGGTCGCGCGCCGCACCCGGGGCGATCCGTTGACGTCCGACGTCGATATATTTCTCGGTGACACGATCGGCGAAATGGGTCTCTACCTCCGGCTGACGGAAGTAGCCTTTGTCGGCCGATCGCTTTTTGCCGAAGGCGGTCAGAACCCGCTCGAGCCGGCCATGCTCGGCTGCGCGGTGCTCTCCGGCGGCAATGTCCAGAATTTCCGCGAGACCTATCAGATGCTTGCCAAGAACGGCAGCGCCAAGATCGTGCGTGACGTCGAGATGCTGGCGAAGGGGGTGAATTATCTGCTCGCCAACGACGACATGCGCCGCTCCATGATCGACGCCGGCCTTGAATCCGTGCAACAAATGCGCGGCGCGCTGACGGCGAGCTTGAAGGGCCTGGAGCCCTATATCAACCCGCTGATCGTGAAGGCGCGGCTCACACCGCGCGCGGAAACCAGCGCATCGGCCTGAAAGTCGGAATCGATTTTCGGAAAGCTCGATGCACCGATTGAAAGAGCTACAGCGAACTTTGCGCGTCTAAAAGACGCGCGGCGCTGCAGAAACCCGTTGCGGATCAGGACCATGGCAACAGTCGCCATCGCCGGCATATTGTTTGACAAGGACGGCACGCTTCTCGACTACGTCAAGAGCTGGGTGCCGGTAAATTATGAGCTGGCGCGGATCGCGGCCAAAGGCGACGAGACGCTGGCGCGGGCGCTACTCGAGGCGGGCGGGATGGACCCGGACACCGGCCATGTCACGCCGGACAGCCTTCTGGCCGCTGGGAATACGGTGGAGATCGCGGCCGGGATGGTTGGTGCGGGCGCGCCTTTCACAGTCGAGGCGCTGACGACGCTGTTCGACGGGCTTTTCGCCCGGTCCGCTGATTATGCCGTGCCAGTCACCGACCTCGCCGCCTTCTTCGCCGGACTGCATGCCAGGGGATATCGCCTTGGCGTCGCCTCGAGCGACAATGAGTGCTCGATCCGGGAAACCGCCAGACGCTTCGGATTCGACCGTTTCCTGCACTACGTCGCCGGCTACGACAGCGGCTACGGCGTCAAGCCGGAGCCGGGAATGGTGCTCGGCTTCTGCGCGGCGACGGGGCTCACACCCGAACAGGTCGCTGTCGTCGGAGACAACAATCACGACATGCATATGGGCCGCAGCGCCGGCGTCGGGCTGACTATTGCCGTGCTCAGCGGCACGGGTTCACGCCAGTCGCTCGCCGCGGCGTCAGATCATTGCCTGACAGATATCACCGAGCTCGAAGCGGTGCTTTGAGGGTGCCCCGTCTGACCGGCTTGCCTTTTTTGCCGTTCTGACGTTTTTTGTGGCGGTCACGCCCATTTGCGGCGGCGATGGCGGGTGAATCGGAGATCGTCCGCGGTCAGAGAGCGACGGAGGCGGCACGTCAAAAATGGTTTCGGAAGCGCCACCCTTCTGGTGGACCAGGGCCGATTGGCGCGCCTATGCCCTTTGGCCCTTTTCCTGGCTCTACGGCCGCGTCGCCGGACTGCGCATGGACCGTGCGCGCCGCTCCATGCCGCCGGCGCCGCTCATCTGCGTCGGCAATTTCACCGTCGGTGGGGCCGGTAAGACGCCGACGGCGATCGCCCTTGCCCGGGCGGCCCGGGCACGCGGGCTCACGCCGGGTTTCCTGAGTCGCGGCTATGGCGGCTCGCTCGATGTCACGACGGTGGTAGACCCCGCCCATCATCGCGCCCGCGACGTTGGCGACGAGCCGCTACTGCTCGCGCGCGAGGCGCTGACGGTCATTTGCCGGCGTCGTGTCGAGGGTGCCCGCAGACTTGCCGCCGAAGGCGCCGACATCATCATCATGGATGATGGATTCCAGAGTGCGCGCCTGACCTTCGACTTCGCCCTGCTGGTCATCGATTCCGGCCGAGGCATCGGCAACGGACATCTCGTGCCTTCGGGTCCGGTGCGCGCGCCGATCGCCAATCAGCTCCGCCATGCCACGGCGCTTTTGAAGATCGGCCGGGGACCGGCCGCCGATCTCCTGATCCGCCGCGCCGCACGGGCGGGAAAGGCCGTCTATGTGGCCGACACGATGCGGCTCGACGACGGATCGCTTGCGGGCGTCAGGGTCCTGGCCTGGGCGGGCATCGCCGACCCGGAGAAGTTCTATCGCACGGTGCGGGAGACGGGTGCGATCATCGAAGAAACGCAGAGCTTCCCGGACCACCACCATTTCTCCGAAGATGAGATCGCCGACCTCATCGACCGGGCCGACAGCCGGGGCTGCACCTTGGTAACGACGGCCAAGGACATGGTGCGCCTGGAGCCGGGCCACGGCCGGGCGGCGGAACTGGCGGAGAAGAGCAGGGTCGTCGAAATCGAGGTGCATTTCGACGACCCGGAGGCCCCGCGCAAGATCATCGAGGCGACGCTCGATCACGCGCGGGCGCGCAAGCTGGGGATGACGAAAGAGCAGCGGCGCTGAGCAGCAGGCGCGGCGCTTCAGCGCCTCTGATCGGGTAGAGCTCCGGCGCGCCGCTCCGCCTCGAGCGAGGCTGCGGCATCCGCGTAAGGCTCCTGCCGGGCAACGCTCCAATAGCGCAACTCATCGACGGGTATTGGCTTGCCGGTCATGGCGCAGGTGACGTAGGAGCCCGCAAGGACGATCTGAAAGTCACCATCGAGGTAGCGAATCTTCGCCTCGCGGGAGGAATTTCCGTCGAAACGGTTCATCATTTGCGCCTCGTCACTACTACTGCATGTCTCCTTTAATCGACCTCGATTAAAGGACAAAGACATGCAGCAATTCAAAGTGCTACAGCGACCTTTGCGTGTTCAATAAGACGCGCGGCGCTGTAGTATCTTCCCGTCTATCCCGGCGTCTCGAAAAAGGCCAGCGGAATTCTGATATCCGCCACCGCCGCCAGCAATCCGGTCTCTCTCGTACGGATGTCAGCTCCTGCCGAAAAGCCGTTCGATATCGGCAAGCTTGAGCTCGATATAGGTCGGGCGGCCGTGATTGCACTGCCCGGAACCCGGAGTTGCCTCCATCTGGCGAAGCAGCGCGTTCATCTCCTCAGTGCGCAGGCGGCGGCCGGCGCGCACGGAGCCGTGGCAGGCCATTGTCGCAGCAAGATATTCGAGCCGGCCGGCGAGGCCGTTCGCCGTATCCCATTCCGCCAGTTCGTCGGCGAGCTGGCGGACCAGGCCGACGGCATCCATTTCGCCGAGCATCGCCGGGGTCTCGCGGACCGCGATCGCGCCGGGGCCGAAACGCTCGATCGCAAGCCCGAGCCGCAGGAACTCCTGCGCATGCGCCATGAGGCGATCGCAATCCTCCTCGGAGAGATCGACGATCTCGGGAATGAGCAGCGTTTGCGCCGGCACGGCCCGCGAACGCAGCGCCTCCCTCATCGTTTCGAAGACGAGGCGCTCGTGCGCCGCGTGCTGATCGACGATGACGAGACCATCCCCGGTTTGCGCGACGATATAGTTTTGATGGATCTGGGCACGGGCGGCACCGAGAGGAAAGGAGGGCTCGTGGCCGGTATTGGTGACGGGTGCCTCGACGGCCGCTTCGGCGCGTGCCGAAGGCTGCGCAAACTCCGAGAAGGCCGCCTGCGGCGGCTCCGCAAAGCCACGGACGGGTGCATCGAAATCCATGGGCCGGTAGGGTGAGGCGGCTGCATTCCAGGGCGCCTGTGGTCTTTGCTGCTCGGGCCGGTAAGCCTCGGGGCGGAAGGCCCGCATCAGACCGTGCGCCCCGGTGGTCGCCGCGCGGTCGCCCTCGCGTGCCAGGGCCTCGCGGATTGCTCCGATGATCAGTCCGCGGATCAGACCTGGATCGCGGAAGCGCACATCCGATTTCGCCGGATGTACATTGACGTCGACGAGGGCCGGATCGAGCGTGATCGACAGCACGGCGATCGGGTAGCGCCCCTGCGGAATGGTCTCGGCATAGGCCGCGCGGATCGCCGAAAGGATGAGCTTGTCCTGAACCGGCCGGCCGTTGACAAAGGCATATTGCTGCAGCGAGTTGCCGCGGTTGAAGGTCGGGACGCCGGCAAAGCCGGTCAGTCGCGCCTCTTCCCGCTCGGCATCGATCTCGATCGCGTTGTCACGGAACTCCTTGCCGAGCACCTGCGCCATCCGTGCGAGCCGGTCATCGCCCGTTGCCGGAAACTCGAGCGTCGAGCGGTCGGATCCGGAAAGCACGAAGCGTACTTTCGGAAAGGCGATCGCCATACGGCGCACGACTTCCGAGATCGCGGCGGCTTCGGCCTTTTCCGACTTCATGAATTTGAGCCGCGCCGGCGTCGCGAAAAAGAGATCGCGCACTTCGACGACGGTACCGCCATTGGCGGGCGAGGGGCGCACAGGTTCGGCCTTGCCGCCCGAGACGGTGATGGCCGCGCCTTCCCGTGCGCCGGCCGCGCGCGTCGTGATCGACAGCCGCGCCACCGACCCGATCGACGGCAAGGCCTCGCCGCGAAAGCCCAGCGTACGGATATCCATGAGGCTGTCGCTGATCTTCGAGGTGCAGTGCCGACGGACCGCCAATTCCAGATCGTCCGGCGCCATGCCGCAGCCGTTGTCGGTTATCCGCAGGAGCGTCTTTCCACCTCCCGCCGTGGCGATCTCGATCCTCGTCGCGCCCGCATCGAGGGCGTTTTCGATCAGCTCCTTGGCGGCGCTGGCAGGCCGCTCGATGACCTCACCGGCGGCGATCTGATTGATGAGTGTTTCGGAGAGTTGCTGAATGGCCATTGCCCATTTTCGCGGATTCGCCGGACAAGGGAAAGAGGGATCCCGGCTTTGCGCCGGCGGGGGGGAGAGAATGCCAGCTATCAGCGCTCCAGGGGAAAAACGCCCTATCGATTTAATCCCACCTTAACGTTCTGCTGCGATTTTCCACAACAGCCTGAATGATCACGGGTTTGTTCTTTGGAGGACCGCAGCGTTGCTGGACGCTGCTCGCACGGCCCGGAGAAATGCCGTTTTAAGGCCAGCCAGCATGTCCCAAAATGAAAACCGCCGCGACAGCGCCGTTTGCCGCAGAGACGCGCAACGGATGCCGTGACACTTTGGGTTTGCTGCACGGTTCCAAGCAGCGACCGAGATGAGGGCAGTGCAATGGACGATGTGGCGCCGGTCGGCGCGGACATCATGAGGATGGTGCTGGAGTCGGGCTGCGACGCGCTTGGCCTCGCTTTGCTCGTCTGCGGCAGGGACGACACGATTCTCTTTGCCAGCGCGGCAATGATGCAATTTTTCCCCGTACCTGCCCGCCTGCTGAGGCCGGGCACGCGGCTTCGCGATTTCCTGGGTGCAGTCTACGACACGGGGGCACGTCCTGGAACCTTGCCGGAGAACAGCCGGCGCCGCGCCAACCGGGAGGACTGGATCGCCGAACAGATGGCCCTCCACTGGCGCGAACGCTACGAAGGCGTCGAACGGGTCGGCCGCACGCGGTGGATCTGCCTGCGCACGCGCCGCCTCCCGAGCGGCATCGGCATTCTTTCGCTTACCGACATCACCGAGCAGAAGAAGCGCGAAGAGCAATTGCAGACGGACATTGAGCGCATCGAACTCACGGAAGAGATCCTCGACGCCCAGCCCAATCCGATCTGCGTCAAGGACCGCAATCTTCATTATATCGCGGTCAACAAGGCCTTCTGCAGTCTCTACGACCTGCCCCCGGAGGCGATACTCGGGCGTTCGGCCTGGGACCTCTTGGATGCGGATATCGCCGAGCGATTAGACCTGTCGGACCGGCAGGTGCTGGCAACCGGACGGCCGCATTCGGAGGCTGAGCACATGGTGCGCGCCGATGGTAGCGACCTTTGGGTGGTGACGCGCAAGTACCGCGTCGGCATGCCGGGCCGCCAATTCGTCGTGACCTGCATGACCGACGTTACCGACATCGCCGCCTGGTACTGTGGCGAGGGCGGTGGCAGCCCCTCCGGGCTGCAGATCCGCGACTACAGCATCTTCAGTCCCGGCCAGAACTTCTATGACCCGTTTCGGGCGCTGAATGTCCAGCAACTCGTCGAAACCGGATCGATGATCGAGACTTTGCCGGCGCGCGGCCTGCGCGTACTGCTGGCAACGTCCGACCGCGACCTGGAAGAGGGCATCGTCGCGCGCCTGCGCGGCTCGGGGCTCGATGCCTGCGCCGTTCGCAACCTCGAGGAGCTCGAATCCTTCGCGAGCACCGCCGAAAGCCGCGGCGTGAAGCTCGACGTCCTGTTGCTCGATCGCGCGCTCGCCCAAAGGGATGCGATCCCTGCCTGGTGGCGGGACTGCCCGCTCATCGAGGTGACAGGCAGTACCAATATCGCGGCGCTTCTTACCGAAATTTTTCGGGCTTGCGCCGAGCGCCGGCCGGGACGGTCCTTGTTTCCACAGGGGGATTTCGAGATCTCCTTCGAGGACGCAGCAGGCCCCGGTGCGATTGCGACCAGGTTGGACGTGCTGGTGGCCGAAGACAATCAGATCAATCAATTCGTCTTCGCGCAGATACTCGAGGGCCTTGGGATTTCCTATCGGATTGCCGCTGACGGCCGCGAGGCGGTGGAGCTTTGGCAAGAGCTCCGCCCTGTAATCGTCCTGATGGACGTTACCCTGCCCATTCTGAACGGTTTCGAGGCTGCCGCCGCTATTCGGGAAGCTGAAAAACGGACCGGATACCGCACGCCCATCGTGGCCGTGACGGTGCAGGCTCTCGACATCGATCTCGATCAATGCCAGGCCTCCGGCATGGACGGCCACATCATGAAGCCGATCAGCCCGGATATGATCGAGGCAGTCCTCAGGAAATACATGCCGGCCGGGACACTACGCGCCAATGGCTGACAGGGGATAGCCCTCAACAGATTTGACGGTGCCTCGCTATGGGATTGTTAACCCGAGATTGTCATTGTCCGCAGGTTGGTGCCGTAGATCGGCGTCGATTGGAGGGCAAACCCATCGGCCGCCCCCAACAACAGCGACCTTTGTGCGCATGGCGCCGCAGGTGAACGGGCGGGAAAGTGGCATGATGACCTCGGTCGAGCAGATTTTCTCCCGTGTGCCGGACATGTGCTCCGGCAGGAGGGGGCTGCGGGCTGATCTTTCCTGCGTCGGGCGTCGGCGGAGGCACGACTGCTGGAACCCGCCGCGATGACGCTCTTCGCGCTTGATCCGCTTGGTGGCAATGCGCCGACCGATCCGCTGACGGGCCTCGGCAACGCCCAACAATTGCAGCGGAGTGTGCTGGCACTTGCAGCCGAACGAGCCGCCGACCCGGCGCCATTCACCATCGGCCTCGCAAACCTCGATGGCTTCAAGCCCATCAACGACCTGTTCGGTCGGGAGGCCGGCGACCGGATACTCTGCCAGGTGGCGCATCGCTTGACGGCCTGCGTGCCGGAAGGCGCGGCGGTGATGCGGACCGCAAGCGATGAATTCGCTCTTGTTCTGCCGTTGGTCTTCGAACGAAACGGCGCCGAAAGGATCGGCCAGATGCTGAGAGAGGCGCTTTCGGCGCCTGTCGACCTCGGCGACCGCACGGTCCGGCTCTCGGCATCCTTCGGTTTCGCCGTCTTTCCTTTCGCGGGCGACACCTTCGAAAACCTGTTGAAGAGCGCAGATACGGCTCTTTACCGCTCGAAGCGGCGGGGCCGGGGGCAGATCACCGTCTATTCGCACGAGATCGCCCAGGAGATGAAGCGGGCGACCCAGCTTGAACAGGCGTTGCGCAATGCCATCATCGCGGATGAAATCGACGTGCATTTCCAGCCGATCGTCGATCTGTGCACTGACAGCGTCGTCGGATTCGAAGCGCTCGCCCGCTGGTGCGACGCGGATCTCGGCTATGTGTCTCCTGCGCTGTTCGTTCCGCTGGCCGAGGAGCGCGGCTTTATCGATCCGCTCTCGGAAATGCTGCTGCACAAGGCGGCTCAGGCAGCGCTTTGCTGGCCGAAAGAGCTGTTCCTTTCATTCAACCTGTCCTCTGCGCAACTGACCGATCCGACGACGAGCGGCAGACTGCTCGCGATCATCAACCAGGTCGGACTCGACCCGCGCCGGCTGGAACTCGAGATTACCGAGACCGCGGTCATGGCAGATGCCGATGTGGCGCAGAAGATCGTCACAGATTTGAGGGCGGCCGGGGTGCGCGTCTCGCTCGACGATTTCGGCACCGGGCAGTCGAGCCTCGGCCGCTTGCGGGATTTCTCCTTTGACAAGGTGAAGATCGATCGGGCCTTCGTTTCCCGCATTGCCGCAGACCGCGCGTCGGAGCATATCGTCAGGGCGATCGTCTCGATGTGCGAAGGGCTAGAACTCGAGGTCGTTGCCGAAGGCATCGAGGATTTCGCCGAGGCGGTCAAACTGAAAGCGCTCGGCTGCGGCATGGGGCAGGGCTATTTCTATGGCAAGCCAGCCGACGCGGTCGCAACCATGCGCTATCTCGCCGGCCGCCACCGCGCGAATGCGTTGCTCTAGGATACCCCAGCTAACCGGTGATTGGCGGCGGAACGGTAGCCCCCTCCTCACGGACAGGCCGCGCCGCCGTCTTGTCAGACGCGAAAAGCCGCTGTCGTCCTTTGATTTGCAGGTGATGCAAAAACGCGTGGACGAAGGAAGCGTGGGAAGTGCGCGTCAATCGCAAGTCAAGGGTCTTCTCGCCGAAGATGGAGCGCCGCCGAGACAGGCTGAAAAGGTGAGGGACTATTTGGCCCCACGCTGACAGCTGACACTACCTTCAGCTGCGGCTGCGCGCCGGCTGTCAGGCGAGAAAGCAGGGGCCGGGAGATGCGCCCCTGCCTTCTCAGCCCCGCTCAGCTTACTGCTGCGGAGCAGGTTCCGGTTCTACCGGGGTCGCCGGCGTCACGCCGGACGTTGTTGTCGTGTCGGTCTGCTGGGCATTACGCTCGGCCATCACCTGCGACCTGTTCTTGAACTCAGGTGCGGCCTTCAGAGAATCAGCCGTTTCGGTGGTCATCAGCTTGAGCGTCAGGCCGTCTTCCTGCATGTTCGCTTCGATGTTGGCGAACGGAACCGCGACATTCTTTTCACCAATGCCGAGGAATCCGCCGACGCCGATCACGGCCGCTTCTACGCCGCCGTCCTTTTCGATGATCAGGTCGTTGATCTGGCCGACATTTTCATCATTGGCGTTGTAGACCGTTTGCCCGATATAGCTGTTGGCTGAAATCTGATCTTCAGCCTGTTCGGTCAAGTAGCCCGCACCGGCATCCGCGGTGGCGGTCGTGGTGTCCGTCGCCGCAGCATCCGGGGTCTGCGCCTGCTGGCTCGCATCAGGCATCGCCGGAGCGTCCGGAGTCTGCGCCTGCTCACCAGCATCCGGCGTGACCGGGGCCGGTTCCATCGTCTGCGTCTCCGGCGTGGCCGGCGTTGTGGTGTCCTGTGCGAAACTCATCGGGGCAAGGGCAACGCCCACGACCAGCGCGCCAGCGGCAACGGAAGATTTAAGAATCTTGGTCATCTCACAGTGCCTTTCGTTGACGTTGTCGATTGAGGCGCAGTCCTCTCACTCCAAGCAATTGAACTGCGCCGATGACGTTCAGGCAACGCGCGAGAATGAAAACGGTTCCCGAGCGGGCGCTTCTTCAAAGCTGATGATTGTAGATATGAGGCTTGTCCAATCGGCGGTGGCGGGCGCCGGCGACCAACTAGCCGTGCACGTGGTTGCCATCTGTCGCGCTCATGACAGAAAAGACACGGAGGCGGCGCTCGCTTGTCAAGGACGAACCGGGGCGTGCTGCAGCCCGCCCCGGTTCGGTCTGTTACGTCGCAGGTTACCGTCCTTACGACAGGCTTCAATGGCTTTCGCGTTGCACATCGCTGCCGCTCATGCCGACGAGGAAATCGAGGTCGGCGCCCTTGTCGGCCTGCAGAACCGTGTCGTAGTAGAGCTTATAGTAGCCGCGCTGCCACTTTTGCTCCGGCGGTTGCCATGCGGCCATGCGGGCCGCGAATTCCTCTTCGCTCACCAGGAGGTTCAACTCGCCCTTCATCGCGTCGAGGCGAATGCGGTCGCCGGTTCTGACGATCGCGAGCGGGCCGCCGGCATTGGCTTCCGGGCTGACATGCAGGACCACGGTGCCGAAGGCGGTGCCGGACATGCGCGCGTCGGAAATGCGCACCATGTCGCGAACCCCTTTTTCAACGAGGCGACGCGGGATCGGCATGTTGCCGACTTCCGCCATGCCGGGATAGCCCTTGGGGCCGCAGCCCTTCAGCACCAGGATCGTATCCTCCGTCACCGGCAGGTCCGGGTCGTCGATCTTTGCCTTGAGCTCTTCGATCGTTTCGAAGACGAAGGCGGGGCCCTCATGGGAGAGCAGGTGCTCGCTTGCCGCCGAGGGCTTGATAACCGCCCCGTTGGGGGCGAGATTGCCTTTCAAGACACGGATACCGGCCGCAGCGCGAAGCGGATTGTCGAGCGGTCGGATGACGTCGTCGTTGTAGACCTCCGCGCCTTCCCAGTATTTGCTGATCGGCACACCGAACACCGTCGGCGCGTCGGCATGCATGAGGTGCTGGATTCGGTTCATCACCGCCGGCAGCCCGCCCGCATAGGCAAGGTCCTCGATCAGATACTTGCCCGACGGCATGCAGTTGACGATGCAGGGCACCTTACCGCCGACGCGATCGAAGTCGTCGAGACAGAGGTCGACCCCGGCGCGTCCGGCAATTGCCAGCAGATGCACGACGGCATTGGTCGAGCCGCCGACGGCGGCGTTGGCGACGATGCCGTTTTCGAAGTTTTTCGTCGTCAGGATCTTAGACAGCCTCAGATCCTCATGCACCATCTCGACGATCCGCTTGCCGGTCATGTGCGCAAGTGCCATGCGGCGGGCGTCGACCGCCGGCAGGGCCGCGTTGGTCGGCAGTGACAGGCCCATGGCTTCGACGATGGAGGCCATTGTCGTCGCGGTGCCCATCGTCATGCACACGCCTGGCGAACGTGACATGCCGCTTTCGGCCGCCATGAATTCCTGCATGCTCATTTCGCCGGCCCGCACGGCCTCGGAGAATTTCCAGACGTCGGTGCCCGAGCCGATGTCCTTGCCTTTCCATTTGCCGTTGAGCATCGGTCCAGAGGAAACGACGATCGTCGGCAGGTCGACGGACGCCGCCCCCATCAATTGCCCCGGCGTCGTCTTGTCGCAGCCGCCGAGCAGCACGACGCCGTCAATGCCATGGGCCCGGATCGCCTCTTCGACGTCCATCGCCAGAAGATTGCGGAAGAGCATCGCCGTCGGGCGCATCTGCGTCTCGCCGAGCGAGGAGACGGGAAACTCCACCGGGAAACCGCCGGCCTCCCAGACGCCGCGCTTCACACCCTCGGCGAGGACGCGCAGATGGCTGTTGCAGGGGGTAAGCTCGGACCAGGTGTTGCAGATGCCGATGATCGGCCGGCCGTCGAAGACATGGTCCGGAAAGCCCTGGTTCTTCATCCAGGACCGGTGAATGAAACCATCCTTGTGTGTGCCGCCGTACCAGTGGCGGCTTCTTAGTTCTTTCATCTTTTCGCTCATCCGAGCACTCCCTTTCCATGGCGATGAATCCCATGGATCAATTGTATGACTTTTTCTCGGCGCCGTGCCAGCTTTTGTTGACGCAAGCTGGTTCAGCAAAAGTGTCCCCACGAGGAACCTAAGCAGAGTATCTGCCTAGAGCAGGAAAGCCGGCTCAAAGCGGCCCCTGACCGCAATACCGAGCTCGAAGGTCTTGCCGGCATGGGGGTCGGCTGCTCGCGCGGCGTCGTCCATGTCCTGCCATGCAGAGGTTACGAGCAGCCGGTCGGCATTCGGGCCGATGAAGGCCGGGCAACTCGGCTGCCTCGTTGGAACGGCGTGGCATGCAACCTTCTGGCCGTCGGGCTTGTAGACCTCGACCGCGCCAGCACCCCAGCGAGCATTCCAGATCAGCCCATCGGCATCGCAGACCGCGCCGTCGACGCCGCCCGGGGCAGTGCTCTCGTCCGAGAGAAGAATGGGGTCGCCCGTCGGAAGCGCGGTCGCCGGATCGATGTCGACACGCATCAGATGGTTGACGTCCGTGTCCACGAAATAGGCGGTGGCGCCATCCGGTGAAAAGCAGATCGCGTTGGGGATCGTCACGTTGCTGAAGAGCTTCGTAGTGCGGTTGCCGGCGACGTGGTAGATTGCACCGGCATGCTTCTCGGCCTGCCGTCCCATGGTGCCGATCCAGAGCGCGCCGCAGGCGTGGACGCGGCCGTCATTCGATCGGTTGCCCGGCTTGTCCTCAAGTGTCGCGAACGGACTGAGCTGATAGCTCGCCGTGTCACGGATGAAGAGCCCCTGGTCCGATGCGATCAGTTGCCGGGCCGGATCGATGGTTGCGAGTACACTGCCGAGAAAGGGCAGGGGGTGGATCGTGTTCCGTCCGCTTGCAACATGGAGCTCGTGCAGTTCCTGGCCCTTGATGTTGAACCACCAGGCCGTGCCTGTGAGTGGATCGTAGGTCGGGCCCTCGCCAAGTTCGGACGCGAAGTCGCAGAGGATGCGGCCGGAAAAAGGAATGAGGTCGATCATCGCTCGCCCCCGTAGACTGCGTCGTAGGCTGCCAGCGTGGCGGCTGCGCGCTGCCTGACCTCCCCAGCGCTCATCCCCGGCTTGTAGAGGCTCGATCCGAGGCCGAAACTGCGGATGCCGACCTTCGCATATTCGGCGAAATTCGCTTCCGAAACGCCGCCGACGGCGGCGATCTCGATATCCTTCGGAAGCACGGCGCTGATCGCCTGTATGCCCGCCGGGCCGAGCACGCTGGCCGGAAAGAATTTCAGCCCGCTCGCGCCCGCACTTGCCGCTGCCAATGCTTCCGTCGGCGTGAAAACGCCGGGCATCGTCACCATGCCTTTGGCCGCAGCGAGACGAATGACCGCCGCCTCGACATTGGGGCTGACCATCAGCCGACCGCCGACGTCGAAAAGCTGTTCCACCTGCGCCGTCGTCAGCACGGTGCCCGCGCCAATCAGGCACCCGGCCGGCGCCATCTTCACCGCGGTTTCGATCGAGCGGAACGGGTCCGGCGAGTTGAGCGGGATTTCGATTGCGGTGAAACCCGTTTCGATGAGGGCACCGACCACGCTCTCCGTCTCCTCGGGCTTCAAACCACGCAGGATGGCGATCAGCGGATGTTTCATCGGGGGCAAGAGAATGCGTTCCATGTTCGTCTTTCCGTCAGAGTGGCCAGATCAACCGGGCGGCGGCCGAAAGCCCTCGCCGAACCGCGTCGTCGGCATCCACGTAGCGCGGCGCAAAGCCCAGGCTTTCCAGCGCCGAACGATAGAGTGCGCCGAGCCGGCCCGAAGCCACGAGGCAGATGCCCTCCACGGAACCGGCGGTCGTAATCGCTCCGGCAATCTCGAGGCCGATCAGCATGCCCGACAGTCGCGCCCTGGCGTCGGCGGCGCTCAGGCTGTTGAGCAACTGGCCCGCCCGGACGGAAAAGAGCAGGTTCGTGGCCAATTCCGGCTTCTCCCGCGCCTGCGCCACCGCATCGGCAAAGGCCGGACTGTCGGCGGCGACGGCATCGGGTTCCCCCATGGCATGGCTCAGGATCGTGTGATGCGAGATGACGTCGAACAACTCGCCGGTCATGAAGGTGGAGAAGCCCTCGACCGTTTCACCGGAGAGCCGGACCCATTTGCTGTGGGTGCCGGGCATACAGACGAGATGGCGGCCGCCGCCGAGACCGTCCGCTGCGCCGAGGAGTTGCGTTTCCTCACCGCGCATGACATCGGGCTGCCGCTTGTCACGCTGGGCGAGGCCCGGAAGAATGCGTATGTCGCGATCGACGTTCGGGACGGCGATCGCCTGGCCGGGGATTGCCGCAAGCCTTGCCGGCGTTTCAAGATAGCCGGCTTCCTTCCAGCCCTGGCGGGCGCCAGCCATGCCGCAGATGACGATCGGCAGATGGGTGGGCGCCTCGACGGCGGCAAGGTGCGCATCGAGAATAGCATGGAAACCGGCTTTCGCCGCGGTCGTCATGCCTTCGCCGCTTCGGCGCTCGGCAAGCACGCTGCCATCCTCGCCGATGATCCAGAGCCGGAAACTCGACGTTCCCCAATCCGCCGCGGCGTAATAGCCTCGCCTCGTCAAAGCACGCCTCCATCGATAATCATGGTCTGCGCCGTCATCGCCGCCGAGCAGTCGGACGCCAGGAAGAGGCAGGGCCCGACCAGGTCCTCGGCGGTCAACATGCGCTTCAGGCATTGCCGCCCCTGCATCCGTGCGATCGACTCGTCATCGAGCCATAGCCGTTTTTGCCGTTCCGTGACGATCATGCCGGGCAGAACGGCATTGACGCGGATCTTGTCCGGGCCGAGCCTTCCCGCGAGCGACTTCGTGAGTCCGACAATTCCGGCCTTCGCCGTGGCATAGGCCGGAATTTCAGGCATGTTCAGCATGAATGCGATCGACGAGAAGTTGATGATCGATCCGCCGCCCGCCTGTCGCATATGGGGGGCCACAGCCTGGCTTACGAAGAAGAGATGGCTGAGGTTGACGGACAGGCTTTCGTTCCAGCTTTCCTCGGTGACGTCTTCGAGGGCCTGGCGGTCGTCGCGCGCGGCGTTGTTGACGAGCACACTGATCGGGCCGAGGGCTGCGACGGCGGCGGCCACTGCCCTTTTGACCGCCTCGATGTGGCGCAGGTCTGCGGCGATATATTCCGGCCGGGTCCCCGTTTCGGGGGTAAGCTTGTCGCAAAGCGCACGGCTCTGTTCTTCGGCTATATCGATGAATGCCACGCGCGCGCCTTGGCGCAGGAAGCCTTTCACGAGCGCGGCGCCGATGCCGGACCCGCCACCGGTGACCAGCACGCCGCGATCGCGCAGGTCGGGAAACTGGCCGCTCGGCAAGCTCATGGGGCAGGGTCTCCTGGTAGCGGGTTGGTAACTGTTCCACTATATGGAACAGCATTTTATTTTCTGGAATTATCGCGCCACTGGCTTTAACCTGTCAAGGTGACGCGATGGCGGAAAGCGAGTGGAATGGACCGGAGCAAACTGGACAATCCGGAAAAGCAGGGTGCCGGGACTGGTACGCTCGGGAAGGCCTTGGCTGTGCTCGAGGCCGTAGCGATGGCCGATCGACCGCAACGCTTCACCGACGTCCTTCAATTGGTGGGCCAACCGCGCGGGACTTTGCACCGGCTGCTCGGCCACTTGGTCGATGAGGGACTGCTGGTGCAGCGGCAAGATCTGTCCTACGAGCCCGGGCTTCGCCTGCTGAAGCTTGCCTATCGTTCCTGGTCCGGCAGTCGCTTCCGCGACATCGCGGAACCCTATCTCCTGCGCCTGCACGACCTGACCGGCGAGACGGTTCATCTCGGCGTGCTCCAGGAAACGGAGATCATCTATGTCGACAAGGTCGAAAGCCGCCAGACAGTGCGCATGAGTTCCCAGATCGGCAAAGCCTCGCCGGCCTATTGTACCGGCGTCGGCAAGGCGGCACTTTCCTCGCTCCCTCCAGACGAACTCAGGCGAATAGCCGCGCGGATGGAGTTCCGCCCGTTCACCGCACGCACCCATCGTTCGGCCGCTGCCTTGCTTGCCGAAATCGAGGAAATTCGCCGCGACGGCCATGCCTTCGACCGAGAGGAGCACGAGGGGGAAATCTGCTGCGTGGCCGCGCCGATCGCCGTTCCGGAGCACGATCTGGTTGCTGGTGTTTCGGTGACGGGTCCTTCCTATCGCGTCAGCATGGCACAGTTGGCAATCTGGGCGAAGGATGTGCGCAAGGCTGCGGCACAAATCGAAGAGGAGGTCAGGATTCGGCTCGGCCCTGGCCGCGGCGAGCGCTGAGCAGATTTCGCAGAAACGCACATGGTCTTCAGGTCGGGCCCTGCGACCCGCAATTTGCAAGGACCCAGCGTATCCCACGAAGGTCTGGCTGGCAATTGCTTTACGGTAAATTAGAAGTTTCAACTGGACGAGACGGCAGGAGACCGTTAGCTTCCGGTCAGTCCGTTTCTACGGGGGGTTGCACCGTCGTGTGGGCGCCGTTTGCGGACCGCAGGTCCTGGTGCCTTTTATGACGACCTGTTTCCTCGAGATCGGTTTCGATGGATGAAGCCGGCAGTTTCGACAGAAGGTCATGATGGCGAAGACATTCAGCAGTCCCTACGGGGTGCAGGTGCGGGAGGAGAGCGGAAGATGATTGATTTCAACGCTGATATTTCCTCACTGATGCTCCCGAATGGGCGTTCCGTGGTCGGATCGCTCGACAGCGAAGATGAAGTCAAGCGCGTTCTCGGCCTGATATCTGATGCCTATGGTTTCCGAGGCTTCACGGTGTTGGGCATTCCGGAACGGGGATGCCGCAGCCTTGCCGCGCAGGCACAGCTGACGACGTGGCCGTCGGAATTCTTCCGACGCTATGACGACGCTCGCCTGATGGACGGCAGCCCCGTCGTCCAGAAGCTGCGGCGCAGCACGATTCCCTTCACTTACGATGCGCATGAGCTGGCGCGCAGGCGGCTGGACGGCAAGGGCGATGCCGCTGTCAGCGTCTTCGAAGAAGCCAACATACCGCGCGGCGTCTACCTGCCCGTCCATGATGCCGCCGGGCATCGTGGCGCGATCGCCTTTGGCGGCGAGAGGCCCGTCGTTTCCAATGACGAGCTGCAGGCACTCAATCTCTGGGCCGGATTTCTATATTGCAGGTGGACCGAGGTCAGAAGCCGCGACAGGCGAGGGTCGGGCAGCCTCTCCCGGCGCGAGATCGAATGCCTGCGCTGGGCCGCTGCCGGCAAGACGACGGTCGAGATGGCCCGGATCATGGCGCTGTCCGAATATACGGTAAACCACTACCTGAACCGTGCGACCCGAAAATTGGACTCGGTCAATCGCGTCCAGACGGTCGCCAAAGCAATGCGCGCCGGCCTGATCAACTAGGGTCACTATCTGTTGGATTTTCGGGACTCGCCACGCGAGTGGAAAAAGAGACAGGTCCTGGGCTTGGCCCAGCGGCCGTCTCGGTGCGCCCCCTGAAAAAAGTGGGGATGTTTTGGCCGCAATCGCGAAATACACAGCCTTTTGCCAGGGAACGGCGATGATTGTAGATCTGCAGTTGGCATTGGCCGCGGGCTCGGGCTATTTGATAATTGATGATTGTCATGGAACGCGCGAATGCAAGACACAATGACGACCGGGATGCGTGACATCGATCTGCCCCGGGGCGGCGATTTCGCGCCCGAAATCGCAAGGCTTGAGACCCAGTTTGACATCATCCGCTATATGCGGCGGATCACGCAGATCTTCGGTTTCAAGACATTCCTCATTTGCTCGATTCCCGCCATCGACATGGAGCGGCTGTCCGCTGCCATGGTGATCTCCAATATGCCGGCCGAGTTGCTCAACAAATATGACAGCCTCTCGATGCTGCGCTTCAGCACGGGCGTGCGACGTTTGCGGGAGACGACGACGCCATTCGAGGTCACGCTGGAGGAGTGGGAGCGGGAGAGCGGCAAGCCGGATTCGGCCGCAGATTACATTGCCATGCTACGCGAGAATGGCATCTATCAGGCCAATTATTTTCCCGTGCACGATGCCGAGGGCGGTCGCGGCGCGGTTATCTTCATGGGGCCGGACCTGGATCTGCCGATGACGGCGACGATGGAACTGCAGATGATCGCAATCCACGTCTATAATCGTCTGGCCGAAATCGGCTCCGTTTGGAAGAGCGCCAACACGGCACTTTCCGAGCGGGAAATCCAGTGCCTGAGCTGGACGGCGGCCGGCAAGACGAGTGCGGAGATCGCCGGGATACTCGGCCTTTCGGAGCACACGGTCAATCACTACCTCAATCACGTTACCAAGAAGCTCGACGCCGTTAACCGCACGCAGGCGGTCGTTAAGGCGATGAAGAAGGGCTACATCAGCTGACGCGGGTTTCCGACGCAGCCTCCCCGGGGACGCCGCACGCAACGGCTCTGGTGTGAACGCTGCTCAATTGCGCGAAAGTTGTGCCTAAACGGTGCGCATGCCTGGAATTTAAGCGCAGAGCCTTCCATTTTCTTGCGGCGAATCTGTGTTAACGCTTTGAAATGATTACGTCTCTTGTGTCCAGATAAAACTGGCACGCATCCTGCATTCTCATTGTCGTGTCCAGAGGGGACCATAATAAGACAGCGCCCAGGAAGGTTGCGAAGACGGGGCCGCCGCTGATCGCCTGTGATTCCGGATGTACGGACGCAAGGCGCTCGACTGGCGGCCCCATTTTGTTGCCTCTCGCGATTGGCGAAGCGCCTCGCCTCGACTATCTGTTGCATGGTCCTTAAATCGACTTCGATTTGGGGATAAATTGTGCAGGAGTTCAAAGCGTTACAGCGGCCTTTGCGCCCGTCGGGCGCCGCGCTGTTCGCCAGGAAGAGACGAGAGGGCGACATGCCGGACGTAACCAGGGAAATGATTCTTGAAAAGCTGCGGAGCGTTCGCGGTCCCGACATGGAGGGCAACATCGTCGACCTCGGCCTTGTCTCCGATGTCTTCATCTCGAACGGCAAGGCTTATTTCTCTATCACCGTGCCGGCAGAGCGGGCAAAGGAACTCGAACCTATGCGCGTCGCCGCCGAACGGGTGGTGCGCGAAATCCCGGGCGTGAAGGCCGCAATGGTCGCGCTGACTGCCGATCGCAAGGCGGCCCCGAAGGCTGCACCCGTCGAGCGGCCACGACCGGCGGCCCCGTCCGGACAGCCGCATGGTCATCGGCCAGCGAGCGGAACGCCGGCGAAGCCGGGAATTCCCGGCGTCGGCGCTATCATTGCCGTTGCATCGGGCAAGGGCGGTGTCGGCAAGTCGACGACCTCGGTGAACCTCGCCTTGGCGCTCAAGGCGAATGGCCTCGAGGTCGGCCTGCTCGATGCCGATATCTACGGCCCGTCGATGCCGCGCCTCTTGAAGATTTCCGGGCGGCCGCAGCAGATTGAGGGCCGGCTCATCCGGCCGATGGAAAACTACGGGCTCAAGGTGATGTCGATGGGCTTCCTCGTCGATGAGGAGGTCGCGATGATCTGGCGCGGGCCGATGATCCAGTCCGCGCTCTTGCAGATGTTGCGGGAAGTCGCCTGGGGCGAACTCGACGTGCTCGTCGTCGACATGCCGCCCGGCACCGGCGACGCGCAACTGACCATGGCGCAGCAAGTGCCGCTTGCCGGAGCCGTCATCGTCTCGACCCCCCAGGACCTTGCGCTCGTTGATGCCCGCAAGGGACTGGCCATGTTCCGCAAGGTCGAGGTTCCGGTGCTCGGCATCGTCGAGAATATGAGCTATTTCATCGCTCCCGACACCGGCAAACGTTACGATATTTTCGGCCATGGCGGTGCACGCAAGGAAGCCGAACGCATCGGCGTGCCTTTTCTAGGGGAGGTTCCCCTGACCATGGGCATCCGCGAAACCTCCGATGCCGGAACGCCGCTGGTGGCGTCCGAGCCGGACGGCGAGGTCGCCCGCATCTACCGCGACATTGCTGCAAAGACCTGGGAGCAGGTATCATTGGCGCGGCAGGACCAGAGCCGCGCCATGCCGAACATAGTTTTTGAATAGGGAGCCTTGGCGCGCGGCGCCGCTCAACGCCTTGATTTAGAAAAACTTTTACGGTTGCAGAACGGCCCGGTCGTCCGTCTCTCGCGATGGGGGAGTACTGCGGCGCAGCAAATCATCGTTGATTTTGCGCTGGTATTGCGTCATATGCCTTGCCGCTGCCCGCGAGGGCAGTTGGTACGGCACCGGTCGCTGGAGACATTCTTTGCGGCATTCCGCCGAGCGCCGCGGCGGCGGTTTTTACGGGTGCATCGGCGTTGTGAAGGTCGTGGTGGCTGATCGGCCCGATCCCATTTGGTTGGTCTGGTCGGCCGCATCGAAGAGGCGGCTCTATGCTCACAGGATATTGCGCCTGCGGAAAGGCCGTCGCGCTCGCGACGGTGGAACCGCCGGGATCACTACGCAAACGCAAGACACGTCGAACCGCGTGGTCGCTTCCTGCAATGTTTCCCTGTTCTATCGGTGGAAAGGCTGGCTCTACTGCATGTCTCCTTGAATCGACCTCGATTCAAGGACGAAGACATGCAGCAATTCAAAGCGCTACAGCGTCCTTTGCGCGTCTGATAGACGCGCGGCGCTGTAGGAGCCCGTTCATCGCCCATGTCTGAATTGTCCGCGCCTTCCGTGTCCAGATCCGAAAATATGCGCCGACTGCTCGCGCTCGCACTCGGATCCATCGGCGTCGTCTATGGCGACATCGGCACGAGCCCGCTTTACGCCTTTCGCGAGGCGCTGCGTCCCGTCGCGCATGATGGTGTCACCGGTGTGGAGATCATCGGCCTCATCTCCTTGATGATCTGGTCGTTGACCATCATCGTGACGATCAAATATGTGCTCTTCCTGCTCAGGGCGGACAATGACGGAGAGGGCGGGACGCTCTCGCTGCTGGCATTGCTCATGAAGACCGCGACCGGCCACAGGGCGGCCCTCTTCTTCATGGGGATCGCGGGCGCGGCACTTTTCATCGGTGACGCAATGATCACGCCGGCGCTTTCGGTTCTCTCCGCCGTCGAAGGTCTGAAGCTCGTGACGCCGGCGCTAACCGAATACGTGCTGCCGATTGCGGTCGTGATCCTGGTGGTCCTGTTCGCCGTGCAATCGCATGGGACCGGAGCGGTCTCGAGTTTCTTTGGGCCGATCACGCTCGTCTGGTTCGTGGTCATGGGCGCGATCGGCCTTGTGCACATCGCCGACGATCTTTCGATTTTCGCCGCCTTTAATCCGCTTTACGCGGCTACCTTCATGATCAATGAAGGATTTGTCGGCATTGTCGTGCTGGGGGCCGTCTTCCTGACGGTGACGGGCGCAGAGGCGCTTTACGCCGATCTTGGCCATTTCGGCCGCCGGCCGATCCAGTGGGCCTGGTTTAGTGTCGTCTTTCCCGCACTCACCTTGAATTATCTCGGGCAGGGCGCCTTTATCCTCCATTACCCCCAGGCAATGTCCGACCCGTTCTTCCTGATGTTTCCGAAATGGGCGCTGCTTCCCGTCGTCATCCTCGCGACCGCGGCAACCATCATCGCCAGCCAGGCGGTGATCACCGGAGCCTTTTCGCTGGCACGCCAGGCCATCCATCTCGGCTTCCTGCCCCGCATGGCGATCTTCCACACGTCAGAGACCCACACGGGGCAGATCTACCTGCCCAGTGTCAATTCGCTCTTGATGTTCGGCGTCCTGGCGTTGGTCTTCCTCTTCGGCTCGTCCGAGGCACTCGCCACCGCCTATGGAATATCCGTGACCGGCGCCATGGTCGTGACGTCGTTCCTGGCCTTCGAGTTCCTGCGTGTCCGTTGGAATTGGTCTGCCTTGGCGGCGGCGACTGCCCTGTTGCCGCTCTTTGCGCTGGAGTTCACCTTCCTCGGCGCCAATCTGCTCAAGATTGGCGACGGCGGTTATGTGCCGATCATGATCGCTGCGACGTTCATCGTGATCATGTGGACCTGGAAACGCGGCACCGAGATCCTGCACGCCAAGACGCGCCATATCGAGGTCCCCTTGGCCACCTTCATCAAATCGCTCGAGCGCAAGAGTGAACACGCGCCGGTCTCCGTACCGGGCACAGCAATCTTCCTGACGAGCGATCCGGGCTCCACGCCCGCGGCGCTTTTGCACAACTTGAAGCACAATCATGTGCTGCATCAGCAGAACTTCATATTGACCGTGCGCACGGCCAACACACCAAGAGTACCCAAGGAGGAACGCGTCAACGTTCGGCAATTGTCGGAGCGCTTTACTCTGCTCGAGATGAAGTTCGGCTTCATGGAGACTCAGAACGTCTCGCAGGCGCTGGGCCTCTTCCGCAAGTCTGGCATCAAGTTCGACATCATGTCCACGTCCTTCTACCTCGGCCGCCGCAAGCTCGTGCCGGACGCTGAATCCGGGATGCCGTATTGGCAGGACCGGCTGTTCATTGCCCTCGCCAATGCGGCCATCGATCCCTCGGACTATTTCCGCCTGCCGACGAACCGCGTCGTCGAACTCGGTTCGCAAGTGATCATTTGATCGCTCTTGCCGAAGCGAGTGTCCCATCCGGACCGACTGCATTAACCAAACATCAAGGTTAATGCTTCAACTTCAAGGCTCGAAGGAAGCGGTCCCGGCCAGCCGTCCGATCGCTTCGAAACTTTAGCGTCCCCGCGTGGAATCGTGCCGTCGGCCTCCGGCCGGCTTGCGAGAACGCGCGCCCGAGTGAGAGTTGCGTGGAGCCGTACGGTGCGTGAGAGTCGACAGTCGAGCCGCAAGTTTCGCATGTCCTTCCCGGCCTGGCGCGCCCCGGCTATCTTCGGGCTTGCGATTTTCCTCTGCTTTCCCTCGGCCGCTGCCTATTCGGATCTCGCCACTTTCCTGGCCGGTATCAATCGCGGCGGCGAGCGCTGGCGCATGTACATGACGCGGTCGCCAGCGGGCTCGGTGCACCAGGCCGAGATGATATTCTCCGATCCGGTCACGACCGGCGCTCTCGACGGAGGTGCGGGCATCACGCTGGCCGATGGCAGCCGCGTGGCACTGACGGCGGAATCAAAGCGGCAGGAAGGAACGCCCGATGAGGATCGCGTCACCCGGAAGTTGAAGAAGGGCCGCGTCGTTGCCGTCAGCCCCGTGACGCCGCCGAAGGACTTCAGCGCCGGATCGATCCTTCAGCGCACAAGCTCGCTGGTCGAGCCCCAATTCGACGGTGCGGAGAGAATGGTCTTCGCTAAGCCGAAGATCAAGGGCAAGGAGATCGAGATTGCCACGGCCTTCTACCGGAAGATGCCGCCGAAGCCCGATCCGGGCGTTTCGCCGATGCTCGCCAAGCTGGTGACGAACGACAAGGCCGATATTCTCGCCACCGCTTACGTCCGGACCGACCCGGACTATGCACGCGAATCGCCCTTCGATTCGATTCTGAGCGACGACGCACACGGCGGGCGCTTCATCCCGGACATAGCCCCGGATGATCATGCCTGGGCAGCGACGGCCCTGCCGCCGACCGTCTTCAGCAAGGACGAACAGACCTGCCTGGCAGAAGCCATTTATTTCGAGGCCCGCAGCGAGCCGCTGAAGGGGCAAGCGGCGGTCGGCCAGGTGATCCTCAACCGCGTCCGCAACCCCACCTATCCGAAGAGCATCTGCGGTGTGGTCTACCAGAACAAGAACTGGCGCAACCGTTGCCAGTTTTCCTTCGCCTGCGACATGATCCGAGATCTGATCTATTCGCGCTCTCACTGGAAGGCAGCCAGGGAAGTGGCCATGGCCGTGACCGCGGGCAAGATCTGGTTGCCGGAAGTCGGCTCCGCAACGCACTACCATGCCACCTATGTGAACCCCGCCTGGGCCAAGACGATGAAGCGCGTCGGCCGCATCGGTCTGCACATCTTCTACCGGACCTATGGCGGCGGCTGGAGCTGATTGATTCGCGAGATCGCGGACGCCAGCCTGCTGGCCGTCTCCAGAGATCGGGGCTCAAGGACAAAGGCTCGCAGCGATTCAAAGTGTGAGGGTGACCTGTCGCGTCCGTCAGGACGCGCGGCGCTCGGTGCTCCGTTGCGACCAAGACCCCCGAACGGCGACAATTCCCAGCGCCGCTTTGCCGCAGGCATTCCAAAATACAGCTAACTAATTGAAAAGCCTAGAAAATATTGTCCACCCTCAATACTCTTCCATGCCTTGACTATGCGGAAGCCTAAAACTATGTTGCGCGCGACTTCAAAAGGGGCCGAACGTGGCATGGTTGCCGGCCGTTTGTATGACCGTGATCGCGTTTAGACCGCGTGAGGCTGCAAGGGGAGCCACGTGACGGAGAAGCCGGAAGAGAGTTTGGAGGCGCGGCTGAAGCGTCTTGGCGAGGACCTCGCGTCCAGGCGGACGGATCCCTCGGACAAGGCGGAGATGCGCAGCGCGGAAAGCCGCAAGGGCTATGCCGAGGCGATGAAGCTTTCGAGCGAATTCATCGCCGGCATCGTTGTCGGGGCGTTTCTGGGCTATCTTCTGGACCATTTTGCGGGTACAGGGCCGTGGGGCATGATCGTCCTCCTGCTGCTCGGGTTCTGTGCTGGCATATTGAACGTGCTGCGCTCTGCCGGTCTGGTGGCTAAGCCCGACCAGCATGGGCCTGGGAATGAAAAAAAGGACGGGGACGGCGCCTGAGGCGCCGTCTGGAAGAGCACGGTTTCCGCTTGCGGGCGGGCAGAACGAAAGAGAAGCGCGGTGTCAAACGATCCGACCCACCAGTTCCTGGTCAACAAGATTGTCCCGATCGAGATTGGCGGAATTGACTTTTCCTTCACCAATGCATCGTTGTTCATGGTTGCGACCGTCGGCGCTGCTGCGGGCTTTCTCTACCTCACCACCTCGCAGCGCGGCCTGATTCCGACGCGCATGCAGTCGGTATCGGAGATGTCCTACGAGTTCATCGCGTCGATGCTTCGCGAGGGTGCCGGCAGTCACGGGATGAAATTCTTCCCGATGGTCTTCTCGCTGTTCATGTTCGTCCTGACGGCGAACCTGCTCGGAATGTTTCCCTATTTCTTCACCGTCACCAGCCAGATCATCGTTACCTTCGCTCTTGCCATGTTTGTTGTCGGCACGGTGATCGTCTACGGCTTCTACAGGCACGGTCTGGGTTTTCTGCAACTTTTCGTGCCGCACGGTGTGCCGGGCGCTCTTCTGCCGCTGGTGGTCTCGATCGAAGTCATATCGTTCCTCTCCCGTCCCATCAGCCTATCGGTCCGTCTCTTCGCCAACATGCTGGCCGGCCACATCACGTTGAAGGTCTTCGCAGGCTTCGTCGCCTCGCTCAGCGCTCTCGGTGCGCTCGGCATCGGTGGCGCGATCCTGCCGCTCCTCATGACCGTAGCTCTCACCGGTCTTGAATTCCTGGTTGCCTTCCTTCAGGCCTATGTCTTTGCGGTGCTGACTTGCATGTACCTCAACGACGCTGTCCATCCCGGAAGCCACTAAGGAATAACAGTCGCTGGCTTCCGGGCGGGCAACGGCCGGAAGCGCAAATCCAAAGCCGCAACATCATTTCGAAGGAGTTCAATCATGGAAGCGGAAGCAGCAAAGTTCATCGGCGCAGGTCTTGCATGCCTTGGTATGGCCGGTACGGCTCTCGGTCTTGGCAACATCTTCGGCAGCTATCTGTCCGGCGCTCTGCGCAATCCGTCGGCTGCTGACGGCCAGTTCGGTCGCCTCGTATTCGGCTTCGCCGTTACGGAAGCTCTGGGCATCTTCTCGCTGCTCGTAGCTCTTCTCCTCCTCTTCGCCGTCTAATTCCGGCTAGAGCTTTGGCCGCGGTCCTAGGGCCGCGGCTGCGCATATCTAGAAGTGCACCTGGAGGTGAGCATGTTTGTGACAGCGGCCTATGCCCAGTCAACCACCACCGAAGGCGCCGAAGCGCACGATGCCGCTGCTGCCGGTGAGGTGCACACCGAAACGGGTGTGGCCCACGAAGGCGAGCATGGCTCCGGCGTGTTCCCGCCTTTCGATTCGAGCCATTTCGCATCGCAGCTGCTTTGGCTTGCGATCACGTTCGGACTTTTCTATCTCCTCATGTCGAAGGTCATCATTCCCCGCATTGGTGGAATTCTCGAGACGCGGCATGACCGGATTGCGCAGGATCTCGACGAGGCGTCCCGCCTGAAAGGCGAAGCCGATGCCGCCATTGCGGCATATGAGCAGGAATTGTCCGACGCGAGGGCCAAGGGCCATTCGATTGCAGATACCGCCCGCGAAGCGGCCAAGAACAAGGCGAGTGCCGACCGTGTTGCGGTCGAGGCCGATCTCGCGAAGAAGATCGCTGCCGCCGAGACGCGCATCGCCGACATCAAGGCCAAGGCGCTTTCCGACGTTGGTGCGATCGCCGAAGAGACGGCAACTGCCGTCGTTACGCAACTGATCGGCGGAACCGTCACCAAGGCCGAGATTTCCGCCGCCGTCAAGGCGTCTGCGGGCAACTGAGGAGCAGGTAATTATGGCTCTTGATGCGACTTTCTATGCCTTTGTTGGCCTGATCCTTTTCCTGGCACTCATCGTCTATCTTAAAGTTCCGGGCATGGTCGCCGGCGCACTCGATACCCGCGCCGACAAGATCAGCAATGAGTTGGCGGAAGCCAAGCGACTGCGCGAAGAGGCGCAGGGTCTCGTCGCCGAATACCAGCGCAAGCGCAAGGACGCCGAGGCCGAAGCGGCCAGCATCGTTGCCGCGGCGCAGCGCGAGGCGGAGATGCTGACGGCGGAAGCCAGGCAGAAGACCGAGGAATACGTGGCGCGCCGCACGGCACTTTCCGAGCAGAAGATAAAGCAGGCCGAGAGCGACGCGATCAACGCGGTTCGCGCGGCCGCCGTCGACCTAGCGATCAGCGCCGCGGAGAAGGTTCTGATGGCGAAGGCCGATGCCGGCGCACAGGAAGCGCTCTTCAGGAAGGCCCTCGGCGAGGTCAAATCGCGCCTCAACTGAGATCGCTCCAAAACGCTAAACGGGAGAGCCCCGCTTCGGCGGGGCTTTTTTGTCGGATGTCACCTACGCTGGGCATTGCCGACATTGGTCATGCGCAATCGAGACGTGTTTATTTCGATCGCGAATATCGGAATTGAACTTCCTCGGGCCGCCCGAAACCTATGGTGCGCCAAGTCCACCTTCCACTGTTGCACATTGAACGGCCCGAGCCCGCGGCAGATGGCAGTCGGCAATGATGCCAGTTGAAGATCGCTCTGTCTCCGCAAGCCACAATATCCCTGGGCGGTATTGCCTCTGCTGCAGCGAACTTACGTCGCCGTCGACAGATCCCGGATCGAGAACCTTCTTGCCGGCCCTTCTCGGAAGATCGGTTGTGAGGACGTCGCTTGGTCTCAGACCTGCCGGAAGGGGCGGAAGCTCATGCGGTGCAGCGAGCACGGACCATGGCTGTCGATAGCGGTGCGATGCTTCACTGTCGCATAGCCCGCATGCAGGGCAAAGCCATAGGCGGGAAAGGTAGAATCGGCGCGCGCCATCATGCGGTCGCGCGTGACCTTGGCGACGATCGAGGCGGCAGCAATTGAAGCCGACCGCGAGTCGCCCTTGACGATCGCCTTTGCTTGACAGGCGAGACCCGGAGGCACATCGCGCCCATCAATCAGGACAAAGCGGGCCGCCGTCGCCAGGCCGAAAATCGCCCGGCGCATGGCATCGAGGCTGGCCTTGAGAATATCGCTGGTGTCGATGTGTCTCGCCGAGGATGACGCGATCGAAACCGTGGCCGTCGCCATGATCTGGTCGAACAGCATTTCGCGTTGTTCGGCGCTCAGGAGCTTGCTGTCGTTGAGACCGTCAGGGACGGCATCGGGATCAAGGATGACTGCGGCGGCGACCACCGGGCCAGCGAGCGGCCCGCGGCCGACTTCATCGGCACCGGCAACGGGCCAGAAGCCGTCCCGCCTTGCCGTCAGTTCGAGAGCGAAATCCGGGATCACCGGTTGGAGAGGGAAAAGGAGGGAATCGGGCGGGTTGCGACGTGACATGCGGGGGACCCTCGCATATTCGCCCGATTCCCTTCAAGCCCCCCGGTACGAGTGCGGCGGTGACCGGGAGGAAAGCCGGCGTCGTCCTGAGGCGGGGAGGACGCCGGAGCTGAAATCCTGTCGGCGCTCAAGGCGCCATGGGTCCGTCCGGACGCTGTTACGTGGCTCCAAGATCTATTGCATGCCTGTCTGACGCGACCTCGACTCAAGGGCCACGGCAACACTTGCGCGTTTGCCAAGACGCGCGCCGCTGTGGAGCAGCGCCTGCTTGAGAACTGCCGCCTCGGCGTCTCGGAGATGCGCGTGAGCCCTTAAAGCAGCGACAATTGCACCCCCATTCCGAGCGGAGGCACGAAGATATCGTTTCGCAACTGGCGGCGCGCGAGATTGAGGCCAAGCCGCTTGGCGGCGAGGTCGAAGCGGCGGCCGATCTGCCAGGCATAGGGGCCAGCGCCCTTCATCCGCTTGCCGAACTCGGCGTCATAGTCCTTGCCACCGCGCATCGAGCGAATAAGGGACATTACGTGCCTGTAGCGATCAGGGTAGTTTCTCAACAGCCAGTCCCGGAACAGTGGACTCACTTCCAGCGGCAGGCGCAGGAGCACGTAGCTTGCTTCGGCAGCGCCAGCCGCCTTGGACGCGTCCAGCACGCGTTCGATTTCATGGTCGTTCAAGGCGGGAATGACCGGAGCAACCAGAACAGCGGTTGGAATGCCGGCCTCGGACACCGCGCGCATCGCCTCGAGGCGTTTGGCCGGCGTCGAGGCCCTCGGCTCCATGGCGCGTGCAAGCTTCCGGTCAAGGGTGGTCACCGAAATGCCGACCCGCGCGAGGCCCTTCTCAGCCATCGGTGCAAGCAGGTCGATGTCGCGCGCCACCATGGCCGATTTGGTCACGATCATCACCGGGTGGTTGGCCGACTGAAGCACTTCGAGGATCTGGCGCATGATGCGCCATTCCTTTTCGATCGGCTGATAGGGATCGGTATTGGTGCCTATCGCGATCGGCCGCACCTTGTAGTCCGGCCGTGCCAACTCTCGCTCCAGCAGGCGCGGAGCGTCTGGCTTGACGAACAGCCTGGATTCGAAGTCGACGCCCGCAGAGAGGCCCATATAGGAATGCGTGGGCCGCGCGAAGCAATAGATGCAGCCATGTTCGCAACCGCGATAGGGATTGATCGAGCGGTCGAAGGGAATATCGGGGGATTCGTTGCGGGTGATAACCGACCGTGGTTTCTCGACCTGGACCTCGGTTTTGAAGGGCGGCAGATCCTCGATGGTCTGCCAACCATCATCGAAGGTCTCACGGGTTACGGGCTCGAAACGTCCTGACATGTTGAGGCCCGCTCCGCGCCCGCGGCGGCGGTCGACATCGATCCTGACGCCGCTTGCGGTGGCCATGGCGTCGGCGATCTCGGCGCTGTTGCCCGGTGCAAAGGCGCCCCGCCTGAGTTGAGACAGCTCGTTCATGGAAATCTCCTCGGAACCGATAGTCGAGTCTGTTCCGCTCTGACTATTTTCCTACCGTAGACAGCAGAACAAATCAAGAACAAAATTCCATGTCATCTCGGCATCGGGAGGAGGCGGTCGGCTTTGCCCCTGTAATCTTGTGGTATTTGCCTCTGCAATGCGCTAGGAACGGCTATGCTGACGATCATTATGGAAACGCGGGACAATGAAGCGGAGCTGGCACAAACGCTTTCCGCACTGGTCACGGGTGCAGTGGAAGGGCTCGTCAGCGACGTCATCATACTCGATCACGGTTCCAAGGACGGCTCGCTGCATGTCGCCGACGCCGCGGGCTGTCGCTTCTGTGTCGACTGGGACCTTGGCGATGTCGTGCGGTCGGCACGGGGCGAGTGGCTGATGCTGCTCGAGCCGGGCGCCCGTCCTGTGGGCCGCTGGGTCGACGAACTCCTCGAATATGTCTCGCTCAACAAGGCGCCGGCGCGCTTCTCTCCATCGAGAGTGCACAAGCGGCCCCTACTCAGCCGGCTGTCCAAGAGGGCGCCCCCGCTTGAGACTGGATTCTTGATGCGAAAGCTTGACGCCGTCGCCATGGCGCGTGCCGATATGCGGCTGAGCGATATCGCGAATGCGCGGTCGGTGCGCAAGCTTGGCACGGAACTCGTTCCAGCATGGGTGGCGCTGAGACACCGGATGGCCGAGCGCGCCTGAACGAGCTTGCCCAGACCCACGGAATATGGGGTGTGCCTTGCGGCACCCCCGAAGCCATTCTTAAATCACCTTGCTCGCGAAAAATCTTTGCCATGATGCCCCGACCGGGTGGAGCGCATGTTATATATCTCCTACTTCCCCATATTTTTAGGAAAGAGGCGCCGTCGCGTTCATTCCAAGCGAATAGTCACCTGGCCGCGCGAAGCTAACGTAACAAGGGTAGCGGCTCTTTCCGCCGGCGGCTGTTCCAAAGGGAACAGTTTCCTCAACCGCGCTTCAGGTGCTCGTCGAGTCGCGGCATGATTTCGACGAAATTGCAGGGCATGTGCCGATAGTCGAGCTGCTGTTTCAGGATTCCATCCCAGGCATCCTTGCAGGCCCCGGGCGAGCCGGGCAGCACGAAGATTAAGGTGGCGTTCGCAACCCCGCCGGTTGCCCGCGACTGGATCGTCGATGTGCCGATCTTGTCGAAGGAAATGCGGTGAAAGACTTCGGAAAAGCCGTCCATGCGCTTTTCGAACAGCGGCTCCAGCGCCTCCGGCGTCACGTCGCGGCCGGTGAAGCCTGTGCCGCCGGTGGTGATGACGACGTCGATTTCGGGGTCGAGCGTCCAGGTTTTCACCTGATCGTAAATCTTCTGCCGCTCGTCAGGGACGATTGCGCGGGCCTTGAGCAGATGACCCGCTTCGCGGATCCTCGTCTCCAGCGTATCGCCGGACTTGTCGTCCGCGCGCGTACGCGTGTCGGAGACGGTGAGGACGGCGATGCCGACGGGAATGAAGTGGCGAGTCTCGTCGATTCCCGGCATCTGGCCTTATCCTCTCTTTCCGGAACTGCGGCTGGCTAGAACGTACCACCCGGCATGGGCGGCGGAAATGCGCCGTGCAGCCGCAGCCGCCTCTTCATCGCTGCGGAACAGGCCGAAGCAGGTCGCACCCGAGCCGGACATGCGCACGAGGTCTGCGCCGGCCGCGCTAAGGGCATCGGACACGTGTTCGATCGATGGCTCCAGGGCGCGAGCCGGTGGCTCCAGATCGTTGCGCATGCCGGCCAGAGCGCTCAGCCACTCCTCGGTTGTTTCGATGCCTTGCGGCAGCACCAGCGGCGGGTTCGCCTTTCTGGCAAGCGTCCTGAATATCACCGGCGTCGATATGGCGACGAGCGGGTTGGCGAGGACGATCGCGAAGGACGGCAAAGCGGGGAGCGGCGTGATCACTTCGCCGATTCCCCTTGCGATAAGCGCGCGGCCTTCGAGACACATCGGCACATCGGCACCGAGCTGGAGGGCGAGCTTGTTCAGTCCTTCGGGCGCGATACTTGCTTCCCAGAGCGCAAGCAGCCCTTTGAGCGTCGCGGCGGCATCTGCCGAGCCGCCGCCAATGCCGGAGGCGATCGGCAGGTTCTTCTCAAGATGCAGATGGACCGGGCCAGCGGATTCTCCCCTTCCGGTCAGTTCGCTGCGCAGGAGATCGCGAGCGCGCAGGACCAGATTGCCATCCCGGCCCTGAGCCGTGGTCGCCAGGTCCTGCGAAAAACGGCCCGAGACGGTAAAGCGGTCAGCCTCCGCCGGTGCTAGGCCCACCCGATCGCCGAGATCGGCGAAGGTGACCAAGCTTTCGAGGAGGTGATGGCCGTCGCCACGCTGGCCGATGACATGCAGCGCCAGATTGATCTTGGCCGGCGCCGCTGAGGTCAGTGCGAAGCCGGAGAGGTCGTCTGCCTGCATTCGGTTATCAGGATTTCTTGTCCGATGCAGCGGTTTCCGCGGCGCCCTTTTTCGGCAGGGTCTCCTTGGCATCCGCCGCAGCCGGAACGGTCTGCGCGAGAGGCGGCAATCCGTTTTCGATCTTTGCCTTGATCTTCGGAATTTCCGCTTCCTCCGGCTCCAACTCCAGCGCCTGGGTCCATTGGAACACTGCCTCGAGCTTGCGTCCCACCCGCCAATAGGCGTCGCCAAGGTGATCGTTGATCGTCGGATCTCCGGCCATCAACTCCGCCGCACGCTCGAGCTCGCCCACTGCCTCCTCGAAGCGGTTCATGCGGAAATAGGCCCAGCCGAGCGAATCGACGATGTAACCGTCGTCGGGCTTGAGCTCGACCGCCTTACGGATCATCTCCAGGCCCTCTTCGAGGTTGATGTTCATGTCGACCCAGGAGTAGCCGAGATAGTTAAGGACCTGCGGTTGGTCGGGGTTGAGCTCCAGAGCCTTGCGAAAATTCGGCTCTGCCTTCTCCCAGAGCTTCTGGCGCTCATAGGCGATCCCGCGCTGGAAGAAGACGGTCCAGTCGCTACGCTTCGGAACCGGGCCGATCGCCTCGACTGCACGATCGTAAAGCTCGCCCATTTCCTTGTACGCCTTGGCGTCGGAAAGCACGCTGCCATAGGCGAGATAATTGCGGATGTTCTTGGGATCGAGTTCGATCAGCCCCTGCAGGTGCTTCTTAGCCTCGTCGACCTTGCCGACGCCGGCAAGGGCGAGGCCGAGTTGCAGTTCCGAGACCCGGCGCATTGGCGAATCTTCAGGCACACTCCTGTAAAGCGCGATTGCCTCCTGCTCCTTCTTCAGGTTTTCGGCAATGCCTCCCAGCATCACCAGGATATCGGCACTGTCCGGATCGAGCCGGCGCGCCGTCTGGAGGTAAAGCGACACGATGTCCTCGGCACCTTCCCGGTTGAGGGCACCACCGATCGAGAAGAGCACGGCAGCCGCACCCTGCACGGCCGTACGTACCTGCTGCTCCTGGTGTTTGCCCTCTTCAATGCTTTTCCTGAGCGCCTCGAGCGGAGTGTAGTTGTTGACGAGGCTTTCGCCAACGGAGACGGTATCGAGCGCCTTCTGCTTGTTGCCCTCTCGCGCCTCGAAGCGCGCCAGCGCCTCAACCGCACGCATGAAGGTGTCCGGCGCGGCACTTCCGCCTTCCCGGTCGAGAATGGCGTCGTTCAGCCTCGCGCGCGCCGTCGCCTTGTCGCCGGCGGCCAGAGCGATCGCGCCAGCATGATAATTCTTGAACACCCGGAACCATTCCGGCCCGTCGAGCGCCTTAATCTGCGCAAGCGCTTCCTTCGGCCTGCCCTGACCGTATTTCGCCCAGGCGGAGAGCAGAGTGCTCATCAGCCGGTCGAGGTCGTTGGGGCCTTCATATTTCAAGAGCTTTTGGGCCGTGCGGTATTCGCGTTTGCGGATCGCGTCGATGGCGCGGACGACCGTCGTGATCCGTTCGACGGCCCGCTCTGACTTCAGATCCTCGGCAACCTTGACGCCTTCGTCGAATTCGCCGCCGATCAACAGCGTGATCATCAGGCGCTGCTTGACTTCCCGGTTGTCCGGCTCGAACTGCAATGCGATCCGGTAGAGGTCTGCCGCCATCGCATAATCTCGATCGACATCGGCGGTGCGAGCCGCCAGGAAGGCACCGGCGAAGGTGTTTGCGCTCGTGAGGTCGAAAGGTTCGGCGTCCTCGACCGCAGCCGCTTCTTCAGCGAAGGCGTAATGGCTGCCGGTCGTAACCACGAGGGCCAGCATTGCCGCGGCGCTGAGAAGCCGAAGGAGTTTATTCTGCCGCATATCAAACCTTTCGTTGCCGATGGTCCGGCGCATCGCGCCATCGCTCATTGCTGCGGAGTCGATTGGAGGGTGCCGGACGCAAGTCTCGAAAAACAGAATGGCTTTTTTGGCGCAGCCCGGCAAGAAATTCCTCAAGGGAAACCCTGACCAGCCGGCTAGCTCACTCGATCGATGCAGAAATCGATCACCTCGGTGAGCGCAGCTTTCCAGGGGGAAGCGGTGAGGGGCGCGAGCGCATCGCGCGCGATCGTGCCGTAATGCTGGGCGCGCGCAATCGTATCGGTCAGCCCCCCGTAGCGGTGGATTAGCCCGAGTGCCTTTTCGAGATTGGCCCCATCACTGGCGCCACCTTCGATGGCTTCGCGCCAGAAGGCGCGGTCCTGCGGCGTGCCGCGTCGATAGGAAAGAATGACCGGCAACGTGATCTTGCCCTCTCGGAAGTCGTCGCCGACATTCTTGCCGAGATTAATCGACGATCCGCCATAGTCGAGTACGTCGTCGACGAGTTGGAAGGCAAGGCCGAGATTCATGCCGTAGGATTTCAGCGCGTTGCGATCGGCCTTGCTCGCAGCCGCAACAATGGGGCCGACCTCGGCGGCCGCGGCAAAGAGCGCAGCCGTCTTGGCGCGGATCACCTGCAGATAGTCGTCCTCAGTGGTCTCCATGTTTTTGGCCACGGACAACTGGAGAACTTCACCCTCCGCGATCACAGATGCGGCGGTTGAGAGCACATCGAGCGCATCCAACGAACCGACATCCACCATCATGCGGAAGGCCTGGCCGAGCAGGAAGTCGCCGACGAGCACGCTCGCCTGATTGCCCCAGATCGTCCGCGCCGTCGACTTGCCGCGCCTGAGATCGCTTTCGTCGACCACGTCGTCGTGCAGAAGTGTCGCCGTATGCATGAACTCGACGCTGGTCGCGAGCTTGACATGGGCGTCGCCGTCATAGCCGAACATCGAAGCGGCCGCGAGTGTCAGCATCGGCCGCAGGCGCTTGCCGCCCGAAGAAATCAGGTGGTTGGCGACCTCCGGAATCATCTGCACGTCGGAGCCGGCCTTCGAGAGAATAAGCTGGTTGACCCGCTCCATGTCGGACGCCGTGAGCCCGACGAGCGGCTTCACGGACGCCTGTTTGTTTTTGCCGTCTTCCAGCGGTATCACTACGCCCAACGCCCCGGACTCCTGTTTCTTGCTCGGTTGTGACAATAGTAAAGAGGTGGCTCGTGCGGCAAGAGGCGAATTGCCTCGCCCGCTGGAATTTGAAGGAGGAGACCCGATCGCGATGAAGGAACTGATCCGCACCAACGATGCCGTCCTTCTCTCCTTCGCAGAAAGTCTGATGAAGGACGCCGGCATCACCTGTTTCGTCGCCGATCGCGACATGAGCATCCTTGAAGGCTCGCTCGGCCTGTTGCCGCGGCGCTTCCTGGTGGCCGAGGAGGATGCCGAGCGGGCCCGGCGCATTCTGGTCGAAGCTGGCCTGGAAAAGGAACTGCGGCAGTGATCGAGGCATCTCCGCGGACCGGCCGCGATGCGCTGGCAGAATGGCGGCCATGACAACGCTGATCAAGGAAACCGTGGATGCGTTCCACCGAGGCGGCTTTCACCTGATCCAGCCGCTTGGCCAGGGGCATCGCTCCGGCATGGACGCAATGCTGCTTGCGGCCCTCGTTTCCTGCGAGGGTTCCTGCCGCGTCGCCGATCTCGGTGCAGGGGCGGGGGCGGCCGGCATGGCGGTCGCCTCGCGCGTTGCAACGGCTGAGGTGCTGCTCGTCGAACGCTCGCCGATCATGGCCGGCTTTGCCCGTCGCAGCCTTGCCTTGCCTGCAAATGCACATTTTGCGGGACGCGTCGCCGTTCTCGAGGCGGATGTGACGCTGACTGGCAAGGCACGCGTAGAGGCGGGCCTTGCCGATGACACCTTCGATCACGTCATCATGAACCCGCCCTTTAACGATGCCGCCGATCGCCGGACGCCGGATCGGCTGAAGGCCGAGGCCCACGCGATGAGCGACGATCTCTTCGAAACCTGGATCAAGACCGCGGGCGCGGTCATGGAGCCCGGGGGCCAGCTTTCGCTCATAGCCCGGCCGGAATCGATCGCCGAGATCATCGCAGCCTGTGGCCGCCGCTTCGGCGGCATCGAAATCACGCCGCTCCTGCCGCGCGCCGGCGAAAACGCCGTGCGTATCCTGGTGACCGCGATCAAGCAGAGCCGCAAGCGATTGGCGCTGCGCGCGCCGCTCGTGATGCACGGGGAGGGGACGCACCGTTTCTCCCCGGACGTCGACGACCTCAATAACGGCCGGACCGCCTATCCTCGCCGGCGATAAACGGTAAGCGTGGCATTGCGTTTGCTGCGGCAGTGCATACATGCAGGGACAAGTTTCGAATGAGCAGGAGTTGAAATGGCCGGGTTCTTGAAAAAATTGCTTCCGAGGCGTTTTCGCAAGGACGGGCAAACGATCCCGGCTATCCGGCTCCATGGCGCGATCATGGCCGGGGGCAGCCAGTTCCGTCCTGCTCTCAATCTCGCGACGGTGGCGCCGCTGCTCGAGAAAGCCTTCGCCGTCAAGGAGGCTCCGGCCGTAGCCATCTCCGTCAACTCGCCCGGCGGCTCGCCGGTGCAGTCGCGCCTGATCTACCAGCGTATCCGCGATCTCGCCGAGGAGAAGAAAAAGCGGGTCCTGATCTTCGTCGAGGACGTGGCGGCCTCGGGCGGCTACATGATTGCGCTTGCCGGCGACGAGATCATTGCCGATCCGAGTTCGATCGTCGGCTCGATCGGTGTCGTGTCCGGCGGGTTCGGTTTTCCGGAGCTGTTGAAGAAGATCGGCGTCGAACGGCGCATCTATACGGCCGGCGAGAACAAGGTGGTCCTCGATCCGTTCCAGCCGGAAAAGGAGCGGGACGTCGAGTTCTTGAAATCACTTCAGCTCGATATCCACGATACCTTCATCGAGATGGTCAAGGCCCGGCGCGGCACGCTGCTCAGCGACAATCCCGATATATTCTCGGGTCTCTTCTGGACAGGGCGTCGCGGGCGGGAGCTTGGCCTCGTCGATGGACTCGGTGACATGCGCGGAGAGGTGAAGAGGCGCTATGGCGAAAAGGCGCGGCTTGAACTCATCCAGCCGAGCCGCAGCCTCTTCGGACGGCGCCAGCCGGGGGCGGCGGTCGCGGGATCTCTCGCAGCCCCACTCGCCGCTTCTGCTGTAGCGGGACTTGTCGAGGCGATAGAAGAAAGGGCGCTATGGGCGCGTTTCGGGCTGTGATACCAAGGGCAGTAGATTTCGGTCGGTCCCGCACCGCCCGGCCAGGGAATCGCTGCACCTCCAGCTGGCATTCTGTCTGATCCGGGAGGCGCAGAGGAGGAAACATGCCGCAGATCATTCTGCTCTTGATCATCGCTGTTATCGCCTGGATCGGCTATCGCAAGTTCATCGCCGACGCCGAGCGGCTCGCGCGCCAGCGCGAGCGTTTGCGCCGTGAGCGCGAGAGCGGCGCCGACGGAACGCTCGTCAAGGATCCGAAGACCGGCGAATACCGCCTGAGGCGCGACGACGAGCGATAAATTGCCGCAGGCTGAGGCTTAGGCCGTGGATCGGCCAAGGCGCTTGACCCTAGTTCTCCGGCATGGCACCTGTCCCCGCACATGTCGAAGAATTCGGACGAACCCATGACCGCTGCCCCCCTCCCGGACCATATGAACCCGAAGCGCTCGTTCCAGGCTTTGATCCTGACACTGCACAACTATTGGGCCGACAAGGGCTGCGCGGTGCTCCAGCCCTATGATATGGAAGTTGGCGCCGGCACCTTCCATCCGGCGACGACGCTCCGCGCGCTCGGGCCGAAGCCGTGGCGCGCGGCCTATGTCCAGCCCTCGCGGCGTCCAGCCGACGGCCGCTATGGCGAAAATCCGAACCGGCTCCAGCATTATTATCAATATCAGGTGATCCTGAAACCCAACCCGTCCAATCTTCAGGAACTCTATCTCGGCTCGCTCGAGGCGATCGGTCTCGATCCGCTGCTGCACGATATCCGCTTCGTAGAGGACGACTGGGAAAGCCCGACGCTTGGTGCGTGGGGCCTTGGTTGGGAGTGCTGGTGCGACGGCATGGAAGTGTCGCAATTCACCTATTTCCAGCAGGTCTGCGGCATCGAGTGCTCGCCGGTTTCCGGCGAACTGACCTATGGCCTCGAGCGATTGGCGATGTACGTCCAGGGCGTCGACAATGTCTACGACCTCAATTTCAACGGCCGCGAGGGCGCAGAAAAGATCACGTATGGCGATGTCTTCCTGCAGGCTGAGCAGGAGTATTCGCGGTACAATTTCGAATACGCCAACACAGCGATGCTGCATCAGCACTTTATCGACGCGGAGAAGGAGTGCCTGGCGCTTCTTGCCGCCGGTGCGCCCAACGCCGGCAACGATCGCCTGCACAAATGCGTCTTGCCCGCCTATGACCAGTGCATCAAGGCGAGCCATGTCTTCAATCTTCTGGATGCGCGCGGCGTGATTTCGGTGACGGAGCGCCAGAGCTACATCCTGCGCGTGCGCACCCTCGCAAAGGCCTGCGGCGAAGCCTTCCTGCTGACCGATGCAGGCGGCGCGAATTGGAATCAGGAGGCAGCCTGACGGTTGCCAGGGTGCCGTTGGCCCGGCTGCGATCAGAGCAGATCGTCGTTTTCCATAGGGCGGGTCGGTTTCACGAGCGGAGAAGCGCCCGGCTGCAGCGCCCTGGCATAGGTCTCCAGCGCGCGGCGGACGCCGTCCGGCCTTTCGACCTCCTCTACGCCCGCATAGGTAGCGAAGAGCGCTGTAAAGGCGATCGCGTTGACGAGGGTCGCGAGCGGTTTCATCGGGGGACCTTTGCGTCCTGGCGTGCGGGTGGATCTACTATCCCCCACTTGCTGGTCCGGCGCCGTTACCGGGGATACAGGCAGGCAGGCAGTCGAAATTCGTCGGTCGACAGCAGCGCGGCGCATGCGGAATACCGCTCCCCTGGTGCCGCTTCGATGCGGGCGGTCGCCCTTGCGTCTCCCGTCGGAATGCAGTTGCGGCTGCCCGTGTGCTGCGCCCGAGAGTCGCGGCGGGCTCTTTGAAATTGCTGCAGGCTTTCATCCTAAATCGATTTGGATTCGAGGAATCATGCAGTAAGCTCCGGCGGGTGCAAAAGGAGGGTTCTCATGCTCGGGCTGGCAATCGGTGTCGCCGTGATCCTTTATCTTGTCTACGTCTACAACAGCCTTGTCAGGGCGCGGCAGATGACCCAGGAGGCCTGGTCCGGCATCGACGTACAGTTGAAACGCCGCGCCGATCTCATTCCCAATCTGATCGAGACGGTGAAGGGCTATGCGGCGCACGAGAAGTCGACGCTCGAGGAGGTGGTCGCACTTCGCAACCGGGCACAGGCCGTGCCGGAAGGCGACGTAGCCGGCCGGGCCGCGGTGGAGGGGGCGCTCTCGCAGGCGCTCGGCCGCCTCTTTGCGCTCGCTGAAGCCTATCCCGACCTGAAGGCCAACCAGAATTTCGCCGAACTGCAGCGTTCGCTGGAGACGATTGAAGGCGAGATCCAGATGTCCCGCCGCTATTACAACGGCGCTGCCCGCGACTTGAACGTGAAGGTCGAGAGCTTCCCGTCGAATCTGATTGCGAACCTATTCCGTTTTGCCCGGGCCGGTTACTTCGAGATCACCAACGAGGCGGATCGTGCTGTGCCGTCGGTCAGGTTCTGATTCGTATCGGGTGAGGAAGGGGGCATTGCTATGAGGCGGCTCTTGGCGGCGTTGGCGGTCGCACTGCCCCTTCTGGCGACGTCGCCCGCTGCAGCGGCAGAGATCATCTCCGCCTTTCATTCGGTGATCGACGTCGCCAGGGATGGCACGCTCACGATCACGGAAACGATCACGGCAAATGTCGAAGGCAGGGAGATCCGCCGCGGCATCTACCGCGATTTTCCGCTGACCTTCCTCGATGAGAATGGCCGCCGGGCCCGCGTGGACTTCAAGGTCCTTTCCGTCGAGCGCGACGGCGAGGAGGAGGAGCACCGCACGGAGGCGATCAGCGGCGGCATCCGCGTTTACACCGGTAAGGCCGACGTCTTCCTGCCGCATGGCGAACATACATTCCAGATCTCATACGAGACCGGACGCCAGATACGCTTCTTCGACGACCACGACGAACTTTATTGGAACGTGACCGGAACCGAGTGGATTTTTCCGATCGAGGAGGCAACTGCAACGGTGACCTTGCCGTCGGGGGTCAGGGCTCAGGCGCTCGACGTCTTCACCGGCGGCTACGGCGCCACCGGCAAGGATGCGCGCGTTGTGGAAGAGGGTGACGAGATATTCTTTGCGACCACGCGAAGGCTGCGTCCGCAGGAAGGATTGTCGATCGCGATCATGATGCCGAAGGGCAGTATCGACCGGCCGAGCGCTGGCCAGGAAAACATCTGGTGGCTACGCGACCGTCTGACACTGGTCATCGCCGCGGCAGGCCTCCTGCTCGTCACCCTCTATTACGGGCGTGCCTGGGTCCGCGTCGGCCGCGATCCCGCCCGTGGGGTCATGGTGCCGCGCTGGGATCCGCCGGACGGAATTTCGCCGGCTCTCGTCAACTATGTCGACAACAGGGGTTTTTCCGGTGAGGGATGGACAGCACTTTCTGCGGCCGTGCTCAACCTTGCTGTCAAGGGCTATGTCGTCCTCGACGATCTGAAGAATGCCATCGTCATCGCCGCCACCGGCAAGGGGGGCGTGGAGCAGCTGCCGACGGGTGAGGCGGCAGTGATGAAGGCGATCGCAGCGGCCGACGGCAGGCTTACGATCGATCGGGCGAACGGCAAAAAGGTCGAAGCGGCAGGGTCCGGTTTTCGCCGCGCGATGGAGCGCGAACACCGCGATAAATACTACCGCGCCAATACCGGATATATCATCGGTGGCGTCCTGATTTCGGTGGTTTCGCTGGGCGCACTGTTCATCTTTGGCGATCTCGGAGAGGACAAGATCCCTCTCGTTTTCGTTCCCGTCGTCTTCGCCATTCTTGTTTCGACCCTGGCGGTTTCATTCGGCAAATCACTACGGCGCGGGTCGAGCCTCGCGCGCCGCATTCTGTCGATCGTCGTGCTCGCCTTTATCGGTTTCGTGCTCTTCTCCGTCTTCTCGAGCATCCTGGCGGTCGTCGTGCTCTCTGCGAGCGAACCGGATGACCTGGCGCTGCTTTCCGCGATCGGCGGCATACTGCTCGTCAACTTGCTCTTCTTCTTCCTGATGGGGGCGCCGACGCCGCTCGGCACCCGCATGATGGATGGGATCGACGGTCTCAGGCAATATATGACGCTTGCCGAAAAGGATCGCTTGAACATGCAAGGCGCGCCGGAAATGTCGCCGCGGCATTTCGAGACGCTCTTGCCCTATGCGGTTGCGCTCGGCGTCGAGAAGCCGTGGACGGAGACCTTCGATCGCTGGCTGCTGGCCGCAGCAGGCGGTGCAGCCGCGGCCGCTGCCTATCAGCCGGCGTGGTATCACGGCGATTCCTTCAGTCCGGGGTCTTTCGCCGATACGATCGGCGATTTCGCCGGCTCCATGGCGGGTACGATGACGTCTTCGCTGCCGCCTCCGCCAAAGAGTGCGTCATCGGGCTTCTCGTCCGGCGGCGGCTTCTCCGGCGGTGGTGGCGGCGGCGGCGGTGGCGGCGGCTGGTAGAGTGCGCCGATTTCCTCACAGCACTTGATGACATTTTCTCCAGAGCTTGCTAAGTCCCGCGCCAACGGTCCGGAACATAACAAAGCTGAATTCATGCCCGATCTTCTTATCGAACTGCGCTCCGAAGAAATCCCTGCCCGCATGCAGCGCAAGGCGGCCGGCGACTTAAAGAAGCTGGTGACCGACGCCCTGGTCGGGGCTGGCCTAACCTATGAGGGCGCGCGCGAATACTGGACGCCGCGCCGGCTGACGCTCGACATTCGCGGCCTGAATGCCCGCTCCGCCGATGTCCGCGAGGAGCGCAAGGGGCCGCGCACCGATGCCAACGAGAAGGCGATCGAAGGCTTCCTGCGCGCCGCGGGTCTCTCCTCGATCAGTGAAGCGCATGTTCACAGCGATCCGAAGAAGGGCGAATTTTACGTCGCTCACATCGTAAAGCCCGGCCGCGCGGCAGAAGACATCATTGCCGATGTGATGCCGGCAATCATCCGAGACTTCCCCTGGCCGAAATCGATGCGCTCCGGCGCCGCTTCCGCCAGGGCGGGCAGCCTGCGCTGGGTGCGCCCCCTGCAATCGATCATCTGCACCTTCGGCGCGGAAACCGAAGAGACGAAGGTGATCCCCTTCGAGGTCGACGGCATCGTCGCCGGCAATGTCACCTACGGCCACCGGTTCCATGCGCCGGAGGCGATCAGCGTTCGTCGCTTTGCCGATTATTCCGAGCAGCTCGAAAAGGCGAAGGTCGTGCTCGATGCCGAACGCCGCAGACAGATGATCTCAGCGGACGCCCACAACATCGCCTTCGCCAACGGCCTCGAACTGGTAGAGGACGAAGGGCTGCTTGAGGAAGTTGCAGGTCTGGTCGAGTGGCCGCGCGTGCTGATGGGAAGCTTCGACGAGAGCTATCTGGAAATCCCTTCCGAAATCATCCGCCTGACGATCAAGACCAACCAGAAATGCTTCGTCACGCGGCGGCCCGGGGCGGAAAAGCTTTCCAACAAGTTCATCCTCGTTGCCAATATCGAAGCGCGCGACGGTGGCCAGGAGATCATCCACGGCAACGGCAAGGTCGTGCGCGCCCGCCTCTCCGATGCGGCGCATTTCTGGAAGCGCGACCAGGGCGATCTGCCGGACCTCGAAACGCTGGAAGCGCCGGCGGCGAAGCTTGCGCTTGATCTTGAAAAGCCGCTCGACCAGCGCATGGCGAAGCTCGATGCGCTGAACGTCACCTTTCATGCCAAGCTCGGAACCCAGGGCGAGCGCGTCGCCCGCATCCGCGCCCTGGCTGCCGCACTTGCCAAGATCACCGGAGCCGATGCAGCGCTGGTCGATCGCGCAGCCGTTCTCGCCAAGGCGGATCTACGCACCGAAGCGGTCGGGGAATTCCCGGAGCTTCAGGGCATCATGGGCCACAAATATGCTGCCTTGCAGGGCGAGGATCAGGCCGTCTCCAACGCGATCGAAGACCATTACAAGCCTCAGGGTCCTTCGGACCGCGTGCCGACCGATCCGGTATCGGTCACCGTCGCGCTTGCGGACAAACTCGATACGCTCGTCGGCTTCTGGGCGATCGATGAAAAGCCGACCGGCTCGAAGGATCCTTACGCACTACGCCGCGCCGCGCTAGGCGTGATCCGGCTCGTGCTCGAAGGAAAGGCACGTCTCCCAATGCTGCCCTTCTTCGATGTCGCCCTTGCAGGGCTCAAGGCTCAGCGGCCCGACATTGCCGGCGAGATCGGCGGGGACCTCCTCGCCTTCTTCCATGACCGGCTGAAGGTCTATCTACGCGACCTCGGGGCGCGCTACGATCTGATTGACGCGGTGCTGACGCCTGAGGCCGACGACCTGTTGATGATCGCCCGCCGCGTCGAGGCGCTGACGGCCTTCATCACGGCGGAGGAGGGCAAGAACCTGCTTGCCGGCACCAAGCGCGCGACGCAGATCCTTGCGGCCGAGGAGAAGAAGGGCACCGAGGTGGCCGCGAGAGTGGACGAGAAGCTCTTCCGGCTCGACGCCGAGCGCACGCTGCACGCTTCGATTATGATCGCCTCCGACGACGCGCGCCAGGCGATCGTCAAGGAGGACTTCCGCTCGGCCATGGAGGCGCTCTCCAAATTGCGCGAGCCGGTCGATGTCTTCTTCGACGACGTGCTCGTCAACGACGAGAATGTAGCGATCCGCGCCAACCGTCTGGCGCTGTTGGGCCTGATCCGCACGGCGACCGGCGAGGTCGCGGATTTCTCGAAGATCGCGGGATGACGTCGACAAGCGACGGGAGCGATCCTAACTCCCGCCGTATGACGAGCGACAATGCGAGCGCGGGCGCAGGTGTCATCGAGCCTCCGGGCCACGAGCGGGGCGGTGATTGGATTGCCGTTGCCGACGATGCCATCCCGTTCGAGCGTATCGAGGCCTTCTTTTCGGGGCGTGCCTACGAGCCGCACCGGCACGATACCTATGCCATCGGCCAGACCTTGTCCGGCGTTCAGAGTTTCCATTATCGCGGTGCCGAGCGGGCAAGCCTTCCTACCACGACGATGGTGCTGCACCCCGACGAAGTGCATGACGGCCAAGCCGGTAGCGAGGATGGCTTTCACTATCGCATGATCTACATCGAGCCGGCAGCCATCCAGAGCGTTCTCGGTGGTCGGCCGCTGCCTTTCATCAAGGGCGGGATCTCCTGCGATCCACACCTCTTCGCCGCGGTTCGCGCCTTGCTTCCGGCGACGGATGCCCGGATCGAAATCCTGGAATTCGAGGACGGCCTTTTCGAACTCGCCCGTGCGCTTGAAGTCGCCGGCGGCGGACCCGCGAAGGCTGGCCGCACGCTCGACTACCGCGCCTGCGAGCAGGTGCGCCTTTACCTCCATGACCTGCCCGGAGGCACTGTGACACTTGAGAGCCTCGAAACCATCAGCGGCCGCGATCGCTGGGGCCTCAGCCGCGACTTCCGCCGGCTTTTCGGCACGAGCCCCTATCGCTATCTGGTGCAAAGGCGCCTTGAGACGGTCAAAGTCCATCTGCGGCGGGGCGTCCCAGTTGCACAGGCCGCGCTCGTCGCGGGCTTTGCCGACCAGGCGCATATGAGCCGCCACTTCAAGAAGGCCTTCGGCGTCACCCCCGGACGATGGCTGCGCGTGGCGGGCATGCCTTCGGCTGTCGAAGCGGACCGAGCCTGAAACGGCTCTCTTCCTGCACGATCGTTCAAGACCGGTCGCAAGGCTCCTGCTGTAATTCCTGTCGGAAACAGCCTGAGGAAACAGCGATGAAATCAAACAGACCCGCCTATGCCCCGATAAACTTCGCAGACAAGCTGGCGCAGTTCACCGATCGATGGCAGCCGCGCGTGATCGCAGAGCTCAACGACTATCAGTTCAAGATCGTCCGCATTGAAGGCGACTTCATCTGGCACGATCACCCCGAGACGGACGAGGCCTTCATCGTGCTGGAGGGCGTCCTCCGCATCGATTTTCGTGATGGCGCGGTGACGCTCGGTCCGGGCGAAATGTACATCGTGCCGAAGGGCGTCGAACACAAACCCTTTGCAGCAAGCGAAGTGACGATGTTGCTCATCGAACCGCGTGGGACGCTGAACACCGGGGAGGTGGGCGGTGAGCGCACGACAGCGAATGATATCTGGATCTGACAGGGTTGACGTCCAGGTTCGGCGATCTCGCGCCCCTCCTTCAGCGGGTCATGCAGCTGGTTTCATTGCCGCGGTATTTCTGACGGAATGAATCTTCTGTTGAAGAAGTCGGCGGTGGCCGTCTATGACGGACAGCATGATCGCAAGAATTCTCGTCAGTGCCTGTCTCATGGGGCATGCGGTGCGCTACGACGGCGTAGCGAAGCCGCTCCTTCATCCGGCCATCGAACGCTGGCGCGGTGAGGGGCGGCTTGTGGTCCTCTGTCCCGAAATGTCGGCAGGCATGCCGGTGCCGCGCCCGCCGGCGGAAATCGAGCCCGGCAGGACCGCTGGCGCAGTGCTTTCCGGCGATGCTCGCGTCCTCGAAAAGACCGGCGGGGATGTGACGGCCGCGTTTCGCGAGGCGGCTGAAAACGCGCTTGCTCTTGCGCGTCGGACGAATTGCCGCTTTGCGCTGCTTATCGATGGCAGCCCATCCTGCGGCTCAAGCTTCGTCCATGACGGGGGCTTCAGGGGCGCTCGGGTTTCCGGGGCGGGGGTGACGGCGGCGCTGCTCCGCGCGAACCGCATAGAGGTCTTTTCCGATCGGCAGATCGGCGAGTTGGCGGCGCGGATCGAGGAATTCGGTTCCTGACAAAAGATTACGCCCCTGCTTCTCTCAGGGGCGCAACCTTTTCGCCATTGCAGCGAAACGCCCGTCGGCCCTTGAACCTGGCCGATGGGGCAGGGAACTCAGTTTATATGGGTTCAATCTAGCCGAAGTGCGAAAGCGGACGGATCAAATTCTCGTGAAGTGCCCGCCATGGCCGCGCTCACCGGCTCGGTCCGCGTTGGGGTGCCGACCGCAGAGGTCTTCGTCGTCACGTCGATCGTCGCGGCGGGTGGTGTGGACGGGCTCGTTGAGGCATATGCCTGTTTCGTTTGATCCGCTTCGAGTGCCGCGGCCCTGATCGCTTCCTCCGACGCTTTGCTGACGAAGATCACCGGCGAGCCGCCGAGCCAGGCCTCCGTGCGGACCGACTTGAACTCCCCATGGATTTCCTTGAGCTCAACCCGGTCCGTTCCGGGCGCGAGCTCGGGCACGAGATAGGAGCTCTTCTTCTTCGGCTGTAGCGGAGGGCACTCGGCACAGGAGATCGTCGCGACGCTGGAATTAATGGCCTCGCCGGAGACCACGTCTTCGATCGAGGATGCTGCCGCTGTGCCGGCGGCGAAAAGGAGGGCGGCGGTGATCAGCAGGGAACGCATCGGTCTCTCCTCGCTAGCTCACGTGATCCAGGGTCTGCTTCAGATCATCGTGGTCGTTTCCGGCAGCTGGAGCGGGACGGGCGGGCAAACCGTGTATAGCTCTTCCCTCGCTTCAGTTCGGGGGAGAATATGAGCTTTCCCTTACCTTCTCGTCAGGAGAATTGGTAAAAATTGAATGATGCGGCCGAAATTCCGCCGTTCACGTCGTCTCGCGTTCGACCGCGCGCCAACCGATGTCGGCACGACAGAAGCCATTCTCCCACGAAACGCCCTTCAGCGCGGCGTAGGCGGCATTCTTGGCTTCGCCGACGGTCCGCCCCATGGCCGTGACATTCAGGACCCGGCCGCCGGTGGCGACCAGCCGCCCGTCCTGCATCGCTGTTCCGGCATGAAACACCTTGGTCCTGGCAGACGCCTCCGGCAGCGAGTCGATCGGCGTGTTTTTCTCGTAGGTTCCGGGATAGCCGCGTGAGGCAATGACGACCGTCAGCGCCGCCTCATCGCGCCATTCGGCCTTCAGGCCGTCGAGCGCGCCCGTTGCTGCTGCGTAGAGCAGCGGCAGGAGGTCGCTCGTCAGGCGCATCATCAGGACCTGGCATTCCGGATCGCCGAAGCGGACATTGTATTCGATGAGTTCCGGTCCCTTCTCGGTGATCATCAGGCCGGCGAAGAAGACGCCGGTGAACGGGTGCCCGCTCTCGGCCATGCCGCGCACCGTCGGCTCGATGATCTCCTTCATCGTCCGTTCGACCATTTCCTGAGTCATTACCGGGGCCGGCGAATAGGCACCCATCCCGCCGGTGTTCGGTCCCGTATCGCCGTCGCCAACGCGCTTGTGATCCTGCGCAGAGCCGAGTGGCAGCACCGTCTCGCCGTCGCAGAGGCAAAAAAAGCTTGCCTCTTCGCCGTCGAGATAGGCTTCGACCACCACTTCCGCACCGGCAGACCCGAAGGCACCCGCAAAGCAGTCGTCGATGGCAGCAAGCGCCTCCTCGAGCGTCATCGCGACGGTCACGCCCTTGCCGGCGGCAAGCCCGTCGGCCTTGATGACGATCGGTGCGCCCTGTTCGCGGATATAGGCCTTGGCCGGTTCGGCTGCGGTGAACCGCTTATAGGCGCCGGTCGGAATTCCGTATCTGGCGCAAAGGTCCTTGGTGAAGCCCTTGGAGCCTTCGAGCTGGGCAGCGGCGGCCGATGGGCCGAATACGGGAATGTTTGCGGCGCGAAGCACGTCTGCAAGGCCGGCGACCAGGGGCGCCTCGGGGCCGACGACGACAAAGTCGATCGCCCGTTCGCGGCAGAAGTCGAGAACGGCCGAATGGTTCTCGGTATCGAGTCCGACGATCGTTGCTTCTTCGGCGATGCCCGGATTGCCCGGCGCGGCATAGAGCGCGGTGAGCTTCGGCGATTGCGCGATCTTCCACGCTAGCGCATGTTCACGTCCGCCCGACCCGATCAGAAGAACCTTCATCGCCAACCCCGCCATCTGCTCGTCGATGCGCTGCGGTTAGGACGGCAAATGGGGCCAGGTCAAGGAAAAAGCGGTGCGGATATGTGATTCCCGCACTATGCCGTGTTCAAGCCTCGCTCGCCGCGACCGGAAAATCGCGGAAACGTTTGGCGGCGAGGGTCGGTGCATGCCGCGCCGTTCTGGTCAGGCCCCAGATCGCCAGATCGTCGAGGGCGAGGGGCTTGCTGATGAGATATCCCTGGAAACGGTCGCAGCCGGCCGCCGTCAGCATTGCGAGCTTTTCCGGTGTGTCGACGCCTTCACCGACCACCGCCATGTCTTTCGCATGGCAAAGCGCCACGACCGCCTTTAATACGGGGAGCGCGTGCGACGCGGTGAGATCCGCAACCAGCGCCCGGTCGAGCTTGATCGTGTCGGCGGCATAGTCGATGATCTGCTGGACGGACGTATAGCCGGCGCCGAAATCATCGATCGAAAGGCGAAAGCCCTTCCGCCGAAGCTCCTCGATGTTTTCCCGCAACTGATCGCTGATTTTGACGGCGAAAGTCTCGGTCAGCTCGATATCGATCGATTGCGGACCGAGCCCGTGGCGCTCCAGGCACTCTGAGAAATAGTCGTTGATCGCGCTCGAATGCAGTTCCGCCGAGGAGATGTTGATCGCCACCACCGTGTCGGGCCCAAAGAACGCCTTCAACTGGTGGCAATCGGCCATGGCTTTGTCGATGACCCACCAGTCGATCTTTGAAAAGAGACCGGAGCTTTCCGCTATCGGCACGAACTCGTCCGGCGTCACATTGCCGAGAACCGGGGAATGCCAGCGCAACAGCGCTTCGCAGCCGGTGACCTGACCTTGGGTGTTCACGATCGGCATGTAGACGAGGTGAAACTGCTCGTTCGGGTCGATGGCGCGCAACTCCTCCTGGATCTGGCGCTGCCTGGTGCGCTTGTCATGAATCGCACGGGAGAACCGGGCAGACCGGTTCTTGCCGCCGGTCTTTGCCTGATACATGGCGGCGTCGGCATTGGATATCAGTTCGGCGACCGTGATTGCGTCACCCGGGCATATGGCGACGCCGATGCTCGCCGTGACCGGATAGCGCTTGTCCGAGACTTCGAAACCGCCATCGAAGAGCGCGAGGATGGCGGAAGACATCTCGCGTACGGTGCCGTCCCCCGGTTGCGAACGGGCAAGCACCGCGAATTCGTCGCCCGAGAGGCGAGCAATGATGGCCGGCGCTTGGCCCCTCCTTCGGCTGATGGTCTCGACGCAGCCGGTGATGCGCGTGGCGAGTGTCTTCAGCAGGTCGTCGCCGACTTCGTGGCCATATTTGTCGTTGACGAACTTGAAGTTGTCGATGTCGATGAACAGCAGGCTGCACTTGCCGCCGGAGGTCAGGACGTCATCGACGACGCCGGCGGCAAGCGTATTGAAGCGGCCGCGATTGGCGATTCCTGTGAGCGTATCGGTCCAGGACTTCTGCTGCGCGAGCCGCAGCGAATTGAGGGACTGGCGGTGAAGCTCGCGGATGTTCTGCGTCAGGCGCCCGATTTCGCCCACGGTGCCCGCACCTGCGATTTCGTCGTGCTCGCCGGTCATGACCGCCGTCACATTGGCATCGAGCCTTGCGATCGGACCGGTGATGAAGCGCCTGATCAGGAGGACGATCAGGCAGATGGATATCAGGCTCATGGCAAGCGCGCCGAAGGCAAGCTGCATCTTCTGCTGCAGCATCTGCGCGTCGAAGTGAGAGTCCGGCACGGCGATCGTCGCGTATAGCTGTGGTCCGAGAGGCACACTCGCCGAAAGCGCGTCCGTGACGGCGAGCGGCCATGGCTGGAGGACGATGTCGGCGCCATACTCCTTCTTCAGGGCGGCCTGCATCTGCAGAAAGCGATCGGGCAGTATGGCTATCTGCATCAGCAGCGCGTTTGATTTGTTGCTCGGCATCGGGCGGCGGAAGGTGACCGGATCGACGAAGAGGGAGTAAACGATCCGCGGCCGCTCGCCAGTGGGCTCGAGATAGGTCAGGTCGCTCAGCCGCTTGCTGGCAACCAACTTTCTTGCAAGAGCACTTTGGGGCCTGTCGATCTGGGCAAAGGGATCCCAGCTGTTTTCAAAATAGTATCGGACTTCTCCCTGCGCATCGAGGATAGCGAATGAGAGATACGCGATCGGATCGTCCGACAGTGATCTTATGCTCTCCTGCAGGCGCACGCCGAGCGCGGCTACGCGGTAGCGCTCGTCCGTCTCTGCCACGTACTGGCGTAGCGCATTGCCGTTCAGCAGCGCATTGAGAAAACCTTCGCTGCGCTGGATTTCGTTCTGGAAGACGGCGGCTGCGTGTTCCAGGCGCTGCGAAAGCTTCGCCTGTTCCAATGCGCGAATTGATCGCTTTTCGGCGTAGTGAGCCGAGAGAGCCGCGAGAAAGTAGCCGGCAAGCACTACGGGAAAGATCAGAAAGAGCGCGCGCTTGCTGAGTGTCACTGGAAGTTTGCCAATGTGCTGATGATGCGCCGGCGCGCCTGGACGGAATTGACCGAAAGTTCTTGCTGGTACTGACTTCTCGTCAGCACCTCCTCCGGCGGGTAGATTTCCGGATTGGAGCGTACGGACTCAGGCAGGAGCTTCTGTGCTGCACTGCTCGGGGTAGGCATGTTCAGCGACAGCGCATTGGCGGCTGCGACCTCGGGCGAGCCGACATATCTGAGGAACTCCAGAGCCCGTTGCTTGTGGGGAGAGGCGGCGGTAACCGAAACGCAGTCGAGCCAGGAGAGCGTTCCTTCTAAGGGAACGGCGTAGCGCCACAGACCGGACTCGCCGATCTTCTCGTTGAGGACGTGCTGATCGCCGCTGTAGCCGAGCGCCATATGGATATCTTGGCCGATTGTGGGGCTCTGAATGGCGGTGATGACATAGTCGTAGGTCAGAACGGACGGCGCCTGGGCCTTCAGTAATTCGAAGGCGGCCTTCAGGGTCTCGGTGTCGTTGGCATTGATGGAAGCGCCGAGCAGTACCAGCGGCGGCACGAAGAGTTCGCTATAGTCGTCGAACATCGCGACGTGCTTCTTGAGGGCGGGCGCCGGACGCATCATGTCCTGCCAGGACGTAGGCGGCGGCTCGATGACGTCGGCACGATAGAGAATCCCGACCGTGCCCCACAGATAGGGAAGGCCATAGCCTGCGCAGCGCTTGCGCCACTCGGGCGCATAGTCCGCGAGCGCCGGCAGATTGCTGTCGGAGAGGGGTTCGAGGACACCCTTCTTGCCGAAGAGCGAAGCGCCATGCTCATCGACCGTGACCAGGTCGATGTGATTGGTCGGGTCGGCGAGGATCACGTCGCGGGCGTCGTCGCTGTCGAAATTGATCTGGTGAATCGAAACGCCGGTCTCCTGCGTCCAGCGATCGATGAGGTCCTGGTCAATATAGTCTTCCCAGATCAAAAGGTTCAGTGTCTCGGCATGGCACGCGGACGCGCCGACAAGCGCTGCCAGTAACACGGAAATTGCGGCACGCCCTTTCATCCTCAGCCCCCGCTCGATGCCCATGGGCCGATTTTATGGGGGAATAATTGAGGAATACTTACGGAAAGGCACCGTCGCGGCAGTCGGAAAGTCGCGGGACTTCACCTTGCCTTCATCGCCGCGTCAAGCGCTTGACCGCCGGCCTTTGCGGCGCCAAACAGAAAGCATGAGCACCTCGCCCGTCGATTCCGGCCGCGTGCATGACGCGCCATCCACCAATTGGGTCTATCGTGCGCTGCCGCGCGCGCTCTGGCCCTATGCACAACTTGCCCGCTGGGACAGGCCGATCGGCTGGCAATTGCTGATGTGGCCATGCCTCTGGTCCACGGCTCTGGCCGCCGGCACGGCCGCGAGCCTCGGCGGCTTTTCTCCGGCCCGCTTCCTTCTCCATGTTTTTCTTTTCGTCGCCGGGGCAATCGCCATGCGTGGCGCCGGCTGCACTTATAACGATCTCGTCGACCATGATATCGACATGGAGGTGGCGCGCACGCGCTCGCGCCCGCTGCCGTCCGGCCGCGTCACGCGCGCCCAGGCCAAGGCCTTCATGATCCTGCAGGCGCTGGCGGGCTTCGTCATCCTGCTGCAGTTCAATGGCTTCACCATCTTCCTGGGCATTCTCTCGCTGGTGCTGGTCGCCATCTATCCCTTCGCCAAGCGGTTCACGGACTGGCCGCAACTTTTCCTCGGTCTTGCCTTCTCATGGGGAGCGATCATGGGCTGGGCGGCGGAATTCGGTACCCTCTCGGTTGCGGCCGTGATCCTCTACGCGGCGGCCATCGCCTGGACCATCGGCTACGACACGATCTACGCCTATCAGGACCGCGAGGATGACGAACTGATAGGCGTCCGCTCCACGGCGCGCCGCTTCGGCGAGAACCCAGGGCCGTGGCTGATCGGGCTCTATGGAATGGCCGTCCTCCTGATGTTCTTCGCGTTTCTCGCAGCGGGCGCCGGCTTTTTCGCCTATATTGGGCTTGTGATTGCGGCGGTCGTACTCGCCTATCAGATCCTGGTGCTGAATATCCACGATCCGCTGCAATGCCTGGCGCTGTTCAAATTCAACGGCACAGTCGGCCTCATCGTATTCGCGGGGCTAGTTCTGGCGCTTCTCGTGCGCCTTTTATGAAGAAGCCTCCGGGTTCACCGGATGCGATTCAAGCCCAACTCAATTCAGTATCGGCCCGCCGCCGCCTTTCAGCGAGTCGAGCGCGGATGATGGCGCGGATAGCGGCGAAAGTAGTCAGCAGCGGTCTGCGCATCGGCGTCTCCTTCTTCTATGTCCTGCCGCGGCTTATGACAAGAAGAACGCATTTGCGCTGTTTCGCGGGTAACACTCTGCTCTTGAGGATCGCGCGGCGGTCTGCCGGCGTCGCGCGGCCCATGCAAGAGAGCCGACCATTTGTTGATGGCCGGCTCCCATTACGAGAAGGGATTTGTAAGGGGACTTGTCAGGTCAGCGACGGGCGATGATTTCGCGGCCGTTGATCTTCATGTGCACGCCAAGCTGGCCGGTGGAGCGGCGCACGAGGAAGCGAGGTCGGCGCTCGGCGAAGAAGGCGTGGCGCCGGCGCGGTTTCGCCGGTGCGGTGCGCACGTCGCCGAGATGTTCCTCGAGGGATCGTGCCACCCCGTCCGCTTCGATCATCAGCATCGGGATTCGATAGGCCTCCGCCCAGGCACGCCAATCGGCTGCAATGTCGGACAGATCATGGGCCACGAGCAGCGGGATGCAAAGATCCGGATCGTCGTGATGGAGCTCTAGCGTCACTGTAACCTCTCCGTTCCCGTGGTCGATGGCCCGCGCCGCCACGCCCCTGAAGGCCCGGGCGGGCAAAGCGATTGAAAGCGGAAGTCCGCTGGATGGTAACACCTTGCGCAGCACAGCGCCACGCTGGTCGAGGCTGATGCTGACATTGCCCACATCGCCATGCAAGATATAGCTTGCCTGCTGCGGGAAACGCTTCGGATCGAGTCGCAGCGTGTTTTCAACCCACGCCGGTTGAGAGAGTGTATTGCCCATTTCCATCGCCCTTGTTTTCCTTGAGAGCCGGGATGCCGGTCTTCTCGTCGGGACTTTTCGTCCTCTATGGGCGGGAGGATAGGCGCGGCCGCTTCCGGGCGGCTTAAGAATTGCGGTTAAAAAAACTTTGCGTTGCCCGATGGTTAGCAAAAGCCGAGCCTGCAGGGTTTCTCCTCCGTAAACGGAAACTACGGCATTTTTTGCGTCAGCGCCGCAATGGGCCGAACAGCTTCGCGCAAGGGTGTTGCGTCACCTTGAGGCCGTTTGATGATCGGAGACGGGCGCGCGTCGGCCGTCTGGTGGAGCGGCCCTCGCATGGTTTCGACTTATCTCGACTATAATCTCATTGCGCGGGACATGACGCTCAGCCTCAAGCGTGTTTCGGAGCAAACCCTCGTCGCCCGCGATACGCAATACTTCAAAGAAAACATCGGCAATGTGACTTCGGTCGATGAGTTCCTGGACGATTTTCGTCTCTATTCTTACGCAATGGCGGCGTTTGGGCTGGGGGAGATGATCGATTCGGTCGCCTTCATGCGCAAGGTGCTGGAAAGTGACCTCTCCGACGAAAACAGTTTCGCCAACAAGCTGACGGATGAGCGCTATCGTGAATTCGCAATGGCGTACAGCTTCAGTAGCGGGACCGCCGTCTCGCAGACCGAGGCGCAACTCGACGAACTCATCGGATTGTACAACACGAGCATCGCCAATCTCGGGGAGACCCAGAAGGAGGAGACCCGCTACTACAACGTCATGATCGACAAGGTCACCAGCGTCGATCAGTTGTTGAACAACGACCGCCTGCGCGCCTACGTGTTCACCGCCTTCGGGATCGATGAGAGCACCTATTCGCGACAGACGATTCGTGGCGTGCTTTCCAGCAGTGCGGACGATGCGGACAGCTACGAGAATACCGTGATTGCGCCCCAGCTCTCCAGCCTCGAAACGGCGAAGGCAAAGGCGCAGGCGGAACTTTCGGCGGGGGGGCTTACCGACGACGAGCGAGTACGGCTCCAGCGTAAGATAACGACCTACACGAATTCCATCGCCACGCTTAACAACTACCTCGACCTCGCTGCGGCTTTCGATTTTGGCTCTGACGGAGCCGCGACGGCAGGCGCCGCGCAGACGGCCGAAAACAAGCTCGCCACCAACGATCTCTATATTTCCAGCAACTCCCGCGTCACGCCGCAGGCGGCCCTTTTGAACAAGGCCTATTTCGAGGAGCAGATCGCCAGCATCACGACCGTCGATGAGCTCGTCGCCGATACGCGCCTTTACAACTACATCAGAACGGCCTTCGACCTTACCGGCGTCGCGATCGTTCCTGCGACCATCAAAAACATTCTCACGAGCGATCCGGATGATCCGGATAGTTACGTCAATACGATCGGCGGCGGCGACGAGAACTACATAGCACTCGCCAACGCCTTCAATTTCCAGGAGGACGGGACACTCGCTGCCGGGGACACGGCCCAGGCTGCGGCACAAACGAGACTTACCTCCAATCGCTACATGACGCGATATAACGACAAGGATGAGGAGGCGGACGAGAAGGCGATCAGCGCTTACGAAATCGCCGTTTCCGACCTGACGTCCGTCGACGACTTCGTCGGCACCGCTTCAATCTACGAATTCGCGCTGACAGCAGTCGGGCTGGATCCCGATGCCGAAAGCGCGCGGACGATCAAGCGGGTGCTGACCAGCGACCTGACCGATCCGAAAAGTTTCGTTTATACGCTCAAGGACGAGCGCTACCTGACGCTTGCCCAACTGTTCAACTTTACGACAGAGGGTGAAATCGGCGTTCCTGCACTCGCCCAATCCGAGACGCAAATCCAGGAGACCGCGAAGAGCTACATCGTCAACAAGTCCCGTTTTGGATCGGAGGACGACAAGGCGGCGGCAGAGGACGAGAGCGATTATTACACGGCCGAGGTTCCCAAGCTTGCCTCGCTCGATGAATTCCTGGCGGATTCCCGTCTGGTGAGCTTCGCGCTCGAAGCCAATGGGATCAACCCGGAAAGCGTGACCCCCGACGTGCTTCGCCAGATCTTCACTTCCGATCTCGACGACCCGGAAAGCGTCATCAATCAGCAGGAAAATTCCGCCGCCTATGTCTCGCTGGTGACCTCCTTCAACTTCGACAGCGAAGGAAACCTGCTGCGCGAGCAGAAGGACGCCATTGTCACCCGCCAGGGATTCTACGAAACGCTCGACCATTATCTGCACCAGATGCTGGAGGAGCAGGCGGGCGAGGAAAACGAGGGCGTCCGCCTTGCGCTGTATTTCGAACGGATGGCGGGGTCATTGGTCGACGCCTATGACCTGCTGGCCGATGATGCGCTGGCCGAGGTGTTCCGGACTATTTTCAGCCTGCCAGACGAGTTCAGTTCCATGGACATCGACCAGCAGGCGAAGTTCGTCGACAAGAATCTCGATCTCGAAATACTGAGCGACCCGGTTGAGCTCAAGAAGCTTCTCGCACGATTTGCCGTGCTCTACGATCTGGAGAATAACACGGCAGTCGATCCGGTCGTGTCGATCCTATCGAGCAGCGGCACCGTCGGGATCAGTGCCGATACGCTTCTTACGTTGTCGCAGCTTCGGGTGGGTGGTTAGGCGCAAGGCGCGCCCGGCTCAATCGGCCCGCAGCACCTTGTCAGGGTTCATGATTCCGGCCGGATCGAAAGCATGTTTGATCCGACGCATCAGCTCGATCTCGATCGGGGAGCGGACCGCGGCGAGTTCGTCGCGCTTCAGCTGGCCGATGCCGTGTTCGGCCGAAATCGAGCCGTCATATTTCAGCACTACGGCATGCACGATTGCGTTCATCTCGCGCCAGCGGTCGAGAAAGACCGACTTGTCCGCGCCGACCGGCTGGGAGATGTTGTAGTGGATGTTGCCGTCGCCCATATGGCCGAAGGCGCAGATGCGCGCGCCGGGTATTGCCTTCAGGACGGCCGCGTCGGCCTCCGCCATGAAGGCTGGGATGCTCGATACCGGCACGGAAACGTCATGCTTGATCGAGCCGCCTTCGGGCTTCTGCGCCGGCGATATGCTCTCGCGCATGTGCCATAGCGCCTCGCTCTGCGCTTCGCTTTGGGCGACGACGGCATTCTCGATGAGCCCGTCCCTGATGCCGGCTTCCAGCAGGCTCTGCACCATCCGATCTGCGCTTTCGGCGGAATCGAAGGTGGAGACGTCGACCAGCGCATACCAGGAGTGGATTGAGTCCAACGGGTCCCGCACGCCTGGTATATGGCGCGTGGTGAATTCTATGCCGAGCCTCGGCATCAGTTCGAAGCCGGTGAGCGCAGGACCGCAGAGGCTTGATGCCAGGTCGAAAAGCGCAAGCGCATTCTCGACGCTCGCCAGTCCGGCAAAAGCCACCTGTCGGCCGCGCGGCTTCGGAAAAAGCCTCAGGACGGCGCCGGTGATCACGCCGAGCGTTCCTTCCGCGCCGATGAAGAGGTCGCGCAGGTCGTAGCCCGTATTGTCCTTCTTGAGCCGTCGCAGACCCTCCCACACCTCGCCGGTCGGAAGCACCACCTCGAGTCCGAGGCAAAGCTGGCGCATATTGCCGTAGGCGAGCACCGCCGTGCCACCGGCATTGGTGGAGAGATTGCCGCCGATCCGTGCCGAGCCCTCTGACCCGAGCGAAAGGGGAAAGAGCCGATCGACGTCGTCGGCGGCCCCCTGGATATCCGCAAGGATGCAGCCTGCGTCGGCGACGATGACATTGCCCACCGGATCGATCTCGCGGATCCGGTTCAACCGTTCGAGTGAAAGAATGACGTCCGCCTTGCCTTCGCGCGGAACGCCGCCCGCGACATGTCCCGTATTGCCGCCCTGCGGCACGATCGCCGTCAGGGTGTCAGTTGCGAGTCGCAGGATGCGCGACACCTCGTCGACGGAACCGGGCTTCAGCACGAGCGGCGTGGTGCCGCGATAGAGCCCGCGCGATTCGACCAGATAGGGCGCAATCTCGCCGGCACCCGTCACGGCATAGTCGGCGCCGACGATGTCGATGAAGGAGGCGATCAGTTCGGGAGAAGGTATTACGCTCGTCATGACCCTACCTTGACGGTCAATCCCTCGGCGCGGCCGCCCGCTGCAGGCGGTCGATGATGGCTTCGCCTAAGCCTTCATTCGGGACTGTTCCGAAGGCGATGGTGCGGGCACCGCTCGCATCCGCCTTCTTCATATAATCGAAAAGATTGGCGGCCGCCTCGCGGAGATTGCCGCCCGGGCTCAGGTCGAGCACCATAGCCGCCTCGCTCTCGCCGGGGAGCGGGCTGCCGCCGAAACGAATGAGCGCTTCTCCCTTGCGAACGTCCGTTGCATCGAGCCGCACCACGGCGCCCGGTGCATAATGCGAGGTCAGCATGCCCGGCGCCTCGATCGTCGCACCTGCGGTTTCGGGGCGCTCCACCACGAGGCCGGTCAGCGCCTCGACCTCCGCGGCATCGAGCCCGCCCGGCCGCAGCAGCCGGAGCGTCTCGCCTTCGACCTTGATGATCGTCGACTCCAGGCCGATCTCGGCCGGGCCCGCATCGAGGATCAGTTTCAGCTTCGATCCGAGATCCGCCTGCACGTGGGCCGCGCTGGTCGGGCTGATCCTGCCCGAGGTGTTGGCGCTCGGCGCCGCCAGCGGCCGCCCGAACTGCGCGATCACGCGGCGCGAGAAGCCCTCGGGCATGCGCAGGCCGAGCGTGTCGAGACCTGCGGAAGCGAGCGCATGCACGCTCCTTTCCGACCGCTGCGGCAGGATCAGCGTCAGCGGACCTGGCCAGAAGGCTTCCGCCAGTTGCCGCGAAACTGCATCGAAGGCCACATGCTCCTCAGCCATCGCCAGGTCCGAGACGTGGCAGATGAGCGGATTGAAACGGGGCCGGCCCTTGATCTCATAGATCCGGCCGATCGCCTCTGCATTCGTCGCATCCGCCGCGAGGCCGTAGACAGTCTCTGTCGGGATCGCGACCGGTTCGCCGGCGGAAAGCACCGCGCAGGCCGTGTCGATCGCCCGGTCGGGTTCGCTGCGCGTATCGATGATTTCGGCCATGGCGTTCGCCTTCCTTTCCGCGGTTTCCTTAGCGGACCTGCCGGGAAAACAGAACGATTTTCTTTGCCGCTGGGCTCGGCGCGTTACACTAGATGCCGCGGATGATCCTTCGCAGCGCCTCCTCGCGTGCGCCAAGCATCAGCACGTTCTTGAGCGCCACCTTCGGGTCCTGCGTGCGAAAGATCAGGCCGTCGCCGCGCACATTGCGGTTGACGACCATCCGCCCTCCCTCCGTGCCCGGCTCAATGGCAACGGCGAAATACATGCGCGAATAGCCGGCCTGGATCCGGTCGAAGAAGTGCGCCTCGTCGCCGAGATCTGAAAAGAAATTTGCGAAGTAGAAAGCCCAGGTGACGTCTTTCGATCGAGCAAGCCGGGTCGTGGCGGCCGTCACATGGCAATAGCCAAGGTGCGGGCTCGCGGCGAGCGTCCGGTGGAAGATCATATTCGGGAATTTGATCGAGGCGTGAAAGCTGTTGATCCGCTTGTGAGTCGCTTCTCCCGCCGCCGTCAGCTTGCGCCCGGTTTTCTCCGCCACCTCCTCGTAGCTCAGATAGCGCCGCTGCTCGGGCGTTTGGCGGCGTCGCTCGATGCGGCCGGTTCGCAGAAACTCGGTGTGGGACGTCGCCTTTGGCACCGGAGCCGACGCCTTCTCTGAGGCGTCGTAATATCTGAGCTTTGCCATCGACCTCTGCGCGCCTTCGCGAGAATGCGGTTGAACTACCGGTGGACGCTAAACCATCAGGGTTAACAGAGTATTTTTCGTACTTCTGCGCGAGGCGCGTGCACCGGTGCCGTCGCAATCAGTCGCAATCTGGATGGTCGCTTTCGCACTTGGGATGGCGTTGCCGAAAAAATTACCCATTGCTCAACATTTCCTTTATCGTTTTGTTTCTATTAGTGAAAATCGACGCGACCCTCACCGCCGTCCCACCGTAAGATTGCTGTCGTCTTTCCAGAATGGAATGTCGTTTATCGGCACTTGTGCGGGCTGCGCGACCGCTTAGATGGGGACACTCGAGGTGCCGCCCTGAAGCGGGCGGAGAATTGGGAAGCCGGTCAAATCCCGGTGCTGCCCCCGCAACGGTGGTGGAGTGAAGCCACGGCGAAGGCCACTGGACGGGAATGTCCGGGAAGGCGCCGGGCGGGTCCTTGGCGGGACGGCTCCAGAGCCCGGAAACCAGCCTTGAGCACATCGACCGTAACGGGTTGCGGCGGGCAGCCGGACGGAGCCATGGCGCGCGGCCTGTTGCCGCGGGGGTTCCTGTCCTGCCTCTCCGAACTAGAGCGAGATGAGGAAAAGAGTGCGCGGTTTTCCGCCCGCATCTCGCTCTAACTCTTTTGATCTGGGCGAACGAGGACATGGGCATGGACATTCAGAGCGAAATGCTGCGCAAGCTGGAGACCCGTCGCGAAGGCTACAGCCTCGACCGGGACTTCTATATCGATCCCGACTATTATCGTCAGGACCTGGAAAACATCTGGTACAAGGATTGGCTCTTCATCGGCCACGATTGCGAAATCCCGCGGGCCGGCAACTACTTCACGGTGCAGGTCGGCGATTATCCGATCGTCATCGTTCGCGACCGGCAGGGAACAATCCGGGCGCTGCATAATTCGTGCCGCCATCGCGGCTCGCGCGTCTGCACCCAGCACAAGGGCTCTTCGGCAAAGCTCGTTTGCCCCTATCATCAATGGACCTACGAATTGGACGGCAAGCTGCTCTTCGCGCGGCAGATGCCGGACGGGTTCGATCCGGCGGCGCACAGCCTGAAGCCGGTGCATTGCGAGGCTGTCGGCGGCTACATCTTCATCAGCCTCGCCGACGAGCCGATGGAGTTCCAGCCGTTCCGCGACATGGTTTCCGGCTATCTCGCGCCGCATCGTCTCGGCGAGACCAAGGTCGCCTTCGAAAGCACGATCATCGAGAAGGGCAATTGGAAGCTCGTCTGGGAGAACAATCGCGAGTGCTACCATTGCGCGGCCAATCATCCCGAGCTCTGCCGCACCTATCCCGAAGCGCCGACGGTGACGGGGGTGCATGGCGCGATGAACGATCCGGAGATCAACGCCCATTGGCAGAAATGCGAGGCGGCCGGCCTGCCGAGCGCATTCAGGATCGGGTCGACCGGTCAGTTCCGCATGACGCGCATGCCGCTGATCAACGGCGCCGAGAGCTACACCATGTCGGGTCAGAAAGCCGTGGCCAAGCCGCTCTCCTCCGAAGCGATGACCGGCCGCATCGGCACATTGCTGCTCTTTCACTATCCGACGACGTGGAACCATATTCTCGGCGACCATGCGATCACCTTCCGCGTGCTGCCCCTCGGTCCCGAAACGACCCAGGTCACGACCAAGTGGCTCGTCAACAAGGACGCGGTCGAAGGCGTCGACTACAAGCTTGACGACCTCATCCATGTCTGGACCGAGACCAACGACCAGGACCGGCAGATCGTCGAGGAGAACGCCTTCGGCATTCGCTCGCCGGCTTACCAGCCGGGACCCTATTCCGTCGAGCACGAGGGCGGCGTGATGCAGTTCGTCGAATGGTACGCGCGCTACATGCTGGAGCGCCTGCAGCGCGGCGCAGCGCCTCTTTCGCGGGTGGCATGACATGGAAATGGCCCGTTCCTTCCATCATTTCGACGAGCTCAGCCCCTGGATCGACCGCCAGCACATGCTCGAATGCATCTCGGTGGTGGCCGAAACCGCGGATGTGATGACCTTCACCTTCCGCTCCGACAGGCCGGCCTGGTTCCGCTACCTGCCCGGGCAGTTCGTAACCCTCGAACTGCCTGTCGGAGAGGAGCCGGTGATGCGCACCTACACGCTCTCGTCCTCACCGTCGCGGCCGCTCTCCGTTTCGATCACCGCCAAGGCACAACGGGACAGCATCGGCACCCGCTGGATGTTCGACAATCTGAAGCCGGGCATGGTGCTGAAGGCGTTCGGGCCGCTCGGCGATTTCAGCTTCGTCCGCCATACGGGTGAAAAATATCTCTTCATCTCCGCCGGCTCGGGCATCACGCCGATGATGTCGATGACGCGCTGGATGGCAGATTGCGCGCCGGATTCCGATGTCACCTTCATTTCCTGCGCGAGGCGCCCGGAGGATCTCCTGTTCAAGCCGGAGCTGGAGATCCTCGCCAGACAGATGCCGCATCTCAATCTCGGCTTCCTAGTCGAGGGGCACGAGGCGCGTCATGGCTGGCACGGGCTGCGCGGCCGTATCGACGCCACGAAGCTGCCGCTGCTGGCTCCGGATTTTCAGGAGCGAACGGTCTTCTGCTGCGGTCCCGAGCCTTTCATGCGCGGTGTCCGGGAGATGCTTCAGTCCGTCGGGTTCCCCATGGCCCGCTACCACCAGGAAAGCTTCCAGCCTGCGGCGGCACCAGCAGCAGAAGAGCTTGCCATCCGCGCCGGTGCGGCGGGCGCCGAGGCGGGGACGTCGAAGGTGATTTTTACCATGAGCGGCAAGGAGGTGGAGGTGATCCCGGGCCACACCATCCTCCAAGCCGCGCGTGCCAACGGCGTCAGGATCGGAGCCGCCTGCGAAGGCGGCATCTGCGGCACATGCCGGGTGTTGAAGATCGCCGGCGATGTGGACATGAACCACAATGGCGGCATTCTCGACGACGAGGTCGAGGAGGGCTACATCCTCGCCTGCTGTTCGCGTCCGCGGGGCGACGTCCAGATCGAGGCGTAACCGGACCAACTGTCCTGCTTGGGTCCCACAGCGCCGAGGCTCTCAGAGACGCGGCGTCGTGGGCAGCAGCGTGAGCTTCAGCGCCGCTCGGTCCGGTAGGGCATCAGCGCCTCCGCTGCCTTCACGTCGATCGTCCCGGTGACCGTCGTATCAACGGCGGCCTCGACGCCGCTACCCGAGCCGCTCTCGGCATCGGCACGGCTGATCAGCAGCGGTTGCGACAAGGCGTCGGCTGCCGCGGCGCTGGCGGCCGGTGACAGGCCGATCGTCGCCGACGCGACCACGGTCAGTACCGGCGGCTTTTCCGGAAGGAGGGCCCCATGCGGCCAGATCTTCTTCAGTTTAGCGGCGTTCATCGCAGCCACGTTCACATCGATGTCGTTGCGCGTGCCGGGCACGCGATAGGGACAGCGTTTCTTCCCGCAGTTGTGCGCCGACGAGAATTGCCAGAGCGCGTATTTCTCCCAATTGCCCAGCGGGAAGACCTTGCGGATGTCGGGCTTGTAGCGTGCATACCAGAGCGGCAGGCGGGACAGCAGCCGATGCTCAAAGCGATTGTCGGCAATGTATTTCGCCGTGACGTGGTTGGTATATAGAATGGGATAGCGACCGGTACGTGACTTGATGTGCCCGGCAAAAATCGCGGCGTCTTCGAGGGACATGAATTGCACGGGATCCATGCCTTCGATATCGAGCACCATCAATTCGTCCTCGCGCGGATCGGCGTAGTCGAGGAAGTGATTGGCCTGGTCGACGGGATTGCCCGGCCGGGCCAGATGATAGGCGCCCCAGAGCAGGCCTTGGGAGCGGGCAATCATACGCCGCGTCTGGTATAGCTCGCGGCTGACCGCATATTTCCGCCACATCGTCTTGCAATGGGCGACCGTGTCGCCGCCGTGATCGCCGGCGCAACTGAAGCTTTCGGGCAGCCCGTCCGAGGCCTTGGCAATGAACCCGGCGATGCGCCTGTCCTTCAGCATCGCCTCCCAATCGATGCTGTTCAATTCATAGGCATCGACGATGATGGCGTTCTGCGATTGCTTCCAGGGCTCTATATTGGCGGCGCATGCCGTCGCCGTCGCCGCGAAGGTCAGGCCCACGAGGGCCGCCAGGCGCAAGATCGTTCCCGAGATCGAGAGTCCCCGCTTTTCCATTCTCTGAGATTGCCGACTTAGAGTTAAGAGGTCGTAAATCCCAGCCCCGCCGGCATCCTGCGCGAGACGGACGGGCCTGTACACCGACCGCCGGCCGCAATTGTCGGTCCGACTCGGCTCATGATTGTGTGTAACCGTTGCAGATCGCCGCCACTTCCGGCGCAGGCACTCTTCTGCGTGCAGCTGCATTCCTGCTCTACGCGCTGCGGTCGTGCCGGGCCGGGAACGAAATGCCCGGCGAAGGCGTTTGCGTGGTGATCACGCTGACTTGGGTCGGATAACTCGAGCGTTTTGAAGGCGATCGATCCTGAACGGCAGTTGCGATACGGAACTCAGGCGCAAGTTTGGGCGCTTCCCCCCGTGTCTCACGCGCCCGCGTTTGGGCATCCGATCGGGGCTGGCGTCGGGTCATGGAGGTGAGAATGAAGATCACAAAGACGAAATGGGTTTCATGCACGTTCGCCGTATTCGCTTTGACCGCGACGGCGGTTCCGACACATGCTTTCACGCCCGCTCCGTCGAAGGTCGTGGTCACGAGCGATGTAACCGATGTCCAATATCGATCTCGGCGCGGCTACTACCGGGACGGAGACGTCCGTTATTACAATGGACACCGTGGCTACCGACATCATCGTCCCGGCTATCGCTACCATCGTGGATGGTGGTTCCCGCTTGCGGCGTTCGGGGCAGGGGCGGTCATCGGCGGCGCCCTCGCACAGCCGCCAGTGCGCTATGGCAACAGGCATGTGGAATGGTGCTACGATCGCTACCGCTCCTATAGAGCCTATGACAATACGTATCAGCCCTATAACGGCCCGCGTCGTCAGTGCTATTCGCCCTATAGTTAAGGGCGCTTGCAGCTTCAGCGGCATCGATGGTCGGATTCGCTGCTATCGGCGTGTCCCCCCAGCAGATATTCATGGGTTTACCCACGGCTATCTGCTTAATTGGGTCCCTTAGGTTTGCCGCAGGTGCTGATCGAAAAATGTTGGGTTGACGGGTGATCGCCCTCATCGGCCAGGGGGCAGAAGCCGAACCGGCTGCAGAAGTGGCCGCGACCGAAGTTGACGTTTACGTAAAAATCAATAATCTGCCTGCGCGAAGCATGAGCAATGCGGCCAAACCGTGGCCGCGCGGGGAGGAGCAGCATGTACAAGGCGCCGGTCGAGGAGATCGCATTCACCTTGAAGCACGTGGTCGGCATGGCGGACGGCTTGGATGCCGGGATGTTCGGCGAGCTCGGCGAGGACCTCATCGATGCGATTCTGTCGGAAGCGGGGCGCTTTGCCACGGAAGAGGTAGCGCCGCTCGGCGAAGTTGGCGACAGGCAGGGATCTCGCCTCGTCGATGGCTCGGTGAAGACACCAGACGGCTGGCGTGGTCTTTACCACAACTGGATCGCCGGCGGCTGGAATGGGCTCACGGCGCCGGAAGCTTTCGGTGGTCAGAACCTGCCGCATATGCTGCACGTCGCCGCCATGGAGATGTGGAACGGCGGTTCGATGGCCTTCGCGCTGGGGCCGACCCTGACCATGGGCGCCATCGATGCGCTGGAAAAGCACGGTACCGACGCACTGAAGGCGACATTCCTCGAGAAGATGGTCTCCGGCGAATGGATGGGGACGATGAACCTCACCGAGCCGCATGCGGGCTCCGACCTCGGCGTGCTCAAGACCCGTGCAGAGCGCCGCGACGACGGCACCTACCGCATCTTCGGACAGAAGATCTTCATCACCTGGGGCGAGCACGACTTCACCGACAACATCGTCCACCTCGTGTTGGCGCGCTTGCCGGATGCACCGCCGGGCACCAAAGGCATCTCGCTGTTCCTCGTGCCGAAGTTCCTCGTCAACGAGGACGGGTCGCTCGGCGCGCGGAATGATCTCTTCTGCCATGCGCTCGAGCACAAGCTCGGCATCCATGGTTCGCCGACCTGCACCATGATCTATGGCGACGGCAGATATGGCGAGGAAAAGGGCGCGATCGGCTATCTCGTGGGCGAGGAAAATCGCGGGCTCGCCTGCATGTTCACGATGATGAACAATGCCCGGCTTGCCGTCGCCATGCAGGGTGTCGCGATCGCCGAGGCCGCGACCCAGAAGGCGGTTGCCTATGCCAGGGAACGCACGCAGGGCCGTGCGCCGGGCTGGGAGGGCGAGGGCATGAGCCCGATCATCGAGCATCCGGACGTCGCCCGAATGCTGCTGACAATGAAGGCGCTGACGCAAGGTGCGCGCGCCATCGCCTATGCGTGTGCCCATGCAGTCGACATGGCGCATGCGAGCGAGGGCGACGCGGCGCTTCGTTGGCAGGAGCGCTCGAGCCTGTTGACGCCGATTGCCAAGTCCTTTGCCACCGACGTCGGCGTCGACGTCGCCTCGATCGGCATTCAGGTGCATGGCGGCATGGGCTTCATCGAGGAGACGGGGGCCGCGCGCTACCTGCGCGACGCCCGCATCGCGCCCATCTACGAGGGCACCAACGGCATTCAGGCGATCGACCTCGTTACCCGCAAGCTGCCGCTGTCCGAAGGTGCGCAGGTGCGCGGCTTCATCGGGGAGCTCCGGCAGGTCGCGTCTGCCGTCAGGGCCTCGAACCGCCAAGGCTTCGGGGAAACGGCCTCGCGGCTCGATGCGGCGCTTGCGGAGCTAGCGGAGGCGACCGATTGGCTCCTGGCGACGCTCGCCGCCGGAAGGCACGCCGATGCGCTCGCCGGCGCCACCGCCTATCAGCGCCTCTTCGGCCTCACACTGACCGGTGTCTATCTTGCCAAGGGCGGACTTGCCGAGGCCGGCGACGGCAGGCAGGAGGGGCGAATTGCGCTCTGCCGTTTCGCCGCGGAGAACCTGATTGCCGAAACGGCGGCGCTCAAGGACAGCGTCGTGAACGGAGCCGCGAGCCTCGCGGCCGCCCGCGCCATTCTGGACTGAAAGGGCTGTCCCATGACCGACCATGTACTCGTCGAACGCCCGGAGGCCCATCCCGGCGTTCAGGTCATCCGCTTCAACAGGCCGGAAAAGAAGAATGCCATCACGCGCGAGATGTACGCGAAGATGACGACCGCCTTGACGGTGGCGCAATCGGACCCGGCAATCCGGGTGACGGCCTTCCTCGGAAGCGAAGGCTGTTTCTCCGCTGGAAACGACATGAGCGATTTCTTGGCCGTCGCCATGGGCGGAAGCATGGGGCGCGAGGTACTCGATTTCCTTCGGGCGCTCGCGCGTGCGGCAAAGCCGGTCGTTTCCGGCGTCGACGGTCTGGCGATCGGCATCGGCACGACAATCCATCTGCATTGCGATCTGACGGTCGCCTCCGCTCGGTCGCTCTTCAGGACACCCTTTGTCGACCTCGCGCTGGTTCCGGAAGCGGCCTCGAGCCTGATCGCGCCGCGCATCTTGGGGCACCAGCGTGCCTTCGCGCTGCTTGCCGCCGGCGAACCGCTCGAAGCCGCCGAGGCGCTGACGGCCGGACTGATCTGGAAGATTGTCGATGCGGAGAGCGTCGAGGAGACGACGCTGTCGCTTGCCGCGCGCCTTGCCGCGAAGCCGCCGGAGGCGTTGCGCATCGCCCGCGACCTCGTTCGCGGCAACCGCAAGGACGTGCTTGCCCGCATCGACGAGGAGGCGGAGCACTTTGCGGCGCAACTGAAGAGCGCCGAAGCGCGCGCCGCCTTCGAGGCCTTCATGCGTCGTTGAGTCGACGGATGGTGCCATCATGGGGAGTGGCCCGGTCATGCGCGTGCGGGAGAGGAGTGTTTTGACGCGCTAGGCTCCTTGGTGGCATGGCGATGCGCCCTTCCATGCCCGGCCATTTTCTTGCTTGACCCTGCCACTGTTGTAACCATTACATCCGTCTTCAGTCAGATGATTTTCGCGGCCGTTCGTTGCGGTGCCACAGAATAGACGCGAATCGCGTGTCTGCATGAACTGACAATTGACAACTTCGGTACCGGTGGTAGTCCTCGGGCATGGGTATGTTCCGAATCACATTGCAAAAGATGTTGGTTCTGCTCCGCTTGGCGATTGTCATGTCGCTGACGGTTTACTCATTGCCGACGGCTTCTGCCGCAATGCATGGCGCTTCGTACAATCCTGAAATCGCGCAGTCCGACAACCATCATCGTGAGACGGCGAGCGGCGGGCATACGCATGGCGACCACAAATCCTCCCTGGAAGATGCCCAGAAGCTTGTGAAGCAGGAATGTTGCAAGGGCTTCTGCGTCAGCATGGCGATCGTCGGGGAGGCCGAGGCCGTCGGCGGACCGCGCGTAGTCTCCATTCGCGAATTCATCGATGACGCCCGCACCACGGGCGAGCTTCCTGCACTGCACCGTCCCCCGAACATCTGACTAGGACGCACCCGTTCTTCTCACGGGTCCAAGGAGTGTTCGTGAGCAAGGATTCGCTCTCGGGCGCCACTGCAATTTCCTATTCGGATGAAACCATGAAGCCGTTGTTTTTCGTGGCCGCCCTGCCGCTGTTTGCGAGCGGATGCGCCGCCACATTGCCTCCCGATGTCATTGCTTCGGGCGATCTCGCCACCTCCCAGGCTCAGGTCCGCCCCCTCAGATATACGAGCCCGGTCTCCGGCTACACCCACCGCGCTCCGGTCGATCCCCAGCCGTGGCGCAACCAGAACGACGCGCAGGCTCCGGAAGGAGACGCGTCATGATGAACAGCAAGATCAGACTTGCAGCGACTCTCGCCCTGCCGCTGGTGCTCGGCGGCTGCGTATCCGCCAGCGAACATGCAGCGAAGAACGCTGGCTTCTCGTCGGTCGAGGCCAAGACCGCCGAGGCCGCAGGCAAGCAGACGGTCTGGATACAGAACCAGCAGCAGGCACGCGTGGTCTCAGACCGCGTGAAGACGCTGATGGCGAAGAAGACCATCGACGTCGAGACCGCCGTGCAGGTGGCGCTCCTGAACAACAAGGGTCTGCAGGCGGCCTACGCTGACCTCGGCGACTCCGCGGCCGACGCCTGGCAGTCCACCATGCTCGTCAATCCGACCGTTTCGCTCGGAGTCACCGGTATCGGCGCGCCGGGGCTGGAAGCCTTCAGGTCGGTCGAAGGCATGATCGCCAATAATATTCTCGCGCTTGCCACCCGAGACCGGAATATCGCCATCGCCGATACTGAATTCCGAAGGGCGCAATTGAATGCGGCTCTTCGTACGTTACAGCTAGCCTCAGATACACGCCATGCCTGGATCAACGCCGTTGCCGCCTGGGAAACGGTCGGCCAACTCAACCAGGCGCAGGCAGCAGCCGACGCAGCCTCGGAGCTTGCACAGGAACTTGGCAAGAGCGGCGCGCTCACGAAAGAAGGTCAAGCCCGCGAGCATGTGTTCTATGCCGAGCTAGCGGGACAGACGGCAAAGGCGCGGCTGGAGGCGCGGCTCGCCAAGGAAGAGCTGACGCGGCTGATGGGGCTCTGGGGCTCGGACATCGACTATCAGGTTCCGAACCGTCTGCCGCAGTTGCCTAGGGGAATAATGAAGCGTGACCTGATCGAGGCGGAAGCGTTGCAGCGCCGCGTCGACCTGCAGATGTCGAAGCTCGACCTTGAAGCGTCGGCCAAGTCCTACAAGCTGACCGAAGCAACCCGTTACGTCACCGACCTCGAACTATTGACCGGCTTCGAGACCGAACGGGAGAAGGAAGACGGCAACGTCGAAACCGAGACCACCGGACAGGCGGAACTCGAGTTCGTTATCCCGATCTTTGACAGCGGCAAGGCCCGGATGCGCAAGGCGGAACTTGCCTACATGCGGGCGGCGAACCTGCTCGCCGAGAAGGCGGTCAACGTCCGCTCCGAAGCGCGTTCCGCCTACCAGGCCTACCGCGCCAACTACGACATCGCCCGGCACTACCGAAACAGCGTCGTGCCGCTGCGCACCAAGATCGAGGAGGAATCCCTCCTCACTTACAACGCCATGATCACCAACACCTTCGAACTGCTCGCCGACAGCCGCGAGAAGGTCAATGCGAACCTGCTTGCCGTCAACGCCAAGCGCGACTTCTGGCTCGCGGAGGCGAACCTCGCCCCTGTCATCTACGGCGGTGGCACAGGAGCTGCCTCCGGCGAGATGGAAGTCGCGGCGGCCGCCGAAAGCGGCGGCGGTGGCCACTGAGAAAGGAACAAACAATGTTCAGCAGAAGACAGTTGCTCGGTGCGAGCGCCGCCCTAGTGTCGACCGCCGCCTGGGCCAAGACCTCCAACATGGGCCTGCCTGAGGCTGCGGTGATGGAGACGGCGGAGACTCAAGCCCCGGTCCGGCCGACCTCCGGCCCCGACTACAATCCGGTCGTCACGCTCAACGGCTGGACGCTGCCCTACCGCATGAACAACGGCGTCAAGGAGTTCCACCTTGTCGCCGAGCCGGTCGAGCGTGAAATGGCGGAAGGCATGACCGCCTATCTCTGGGGGTATAATGGCCAGTCGCCGGGACCGACGATCGAGGCGGTCGAAGGCGACCGGGTGCGCATCTTCGTCACCAACAAGCTGCCGGAGCACACGACGATCCACTGGCACGGCATGATTCTCCCCTCCGGAATGGACGGGGTCGGCGGCCTGTCGCAGCCGCACATCCCGGTCGGCAAGACCTTCGTCTACGAGTTCGACCTCGTGAAGTCGGGCACCTTCATGTACCACCCGCATTCCGACGAGATGGTGCAAATGGCGATGGGGATGATGGGCTTCTTCGTGATTCACCCCAGAGACCCGAAGTTCATGCCGGTCGACCGCGACTTCGTGTTCCTGCTCAACGCATACGATATCGATCCGGGCTCCTACGTGCCCCGGGTCATGGAAATGACCGACTTCAACATGTGGTGCTGGAACAGCCGCATCTTCCCGGACATCAGCCCGCTTGTCGTCTCCAAGAACGACCGGGTGCGGGTCCGGGTCGGCAATCTCACCATGACCAACCACCCGATCCACATGCACGGCTACGATTTCGAGGTCACCTGCACCGACGGCGGTTGGGTGCGGCCCGAGGCCCGCTGGCCGGAGGTCAGCATCGACATTCCGGTCGGCGCGATGCGGGCCTACGAGTTCGACGCCAAGTATGAGGGCGACTGGGCGATCCACTGTCACAAGTCGCACCACACGATGAACGCGATGGGGCACGACATCCCGACCTTCATCGGCGTCGACAAATCGAAGGTTGCCGAGAAGATCAAGAAGCTTCGCCCGGAATACATGCCGATGGCCACCAAGGGCATGGCCGATATGGGCGAGATGGAGATGGAAATCCCCGAGAACACCATCCCGATGATGACCGGCTGGGGACCGCATGGCCCGATCGAGATGGGCGGCATGTTCTCGGTGGTCAAGGTGCGCGAAGGCATCTCGGCGGGCGATTACGCCGATCCCGGCTGGTACGAAAACCCACCCGGCACTGAGGCCTGGGAGTGGACGGGCGAGCTTCCCAACGCGGACAAAGCCAAGGACGCCAAAACCCAGATCATGCCGAAACATAAGAACCACGGCTGATCCCGCATGCCGATGTTCAACCAACCAAAGGAACACACAATGAAAGCTCAAATCTTCGGACTTCTCGTCGCCGCGCTCGCTACACCCGCGCTCGCAGGCGGCAATCACGCAGGCGGCCACGGCGAGGCAATGGCCGTCGGCGAGCCCGGCAAGAAAGCCAATGCCACCCAGACGATTCGCGTGACCATGAAGGAGACGGACGACGGCAAGATGATCTTCACTCCGTCGACGTTCGAGGTCCGCAAGGGCCAGACCATCGTCTTCGCGATCAAGAACGCGGGCGAACTCGACCACGAGTTCGTGCTCGATCAGGAAGACAAAATCATGGAGCACAAGGCGGTGATGGAGAAGTTCCCGGAGATGGAGCACGACGATCCGAATGCGATCCGGCTGGCCACTGGAGAGTCCGGCGAGATCGTCTGGAAGTTCACCAATGACGGCACGTTCAAGATCGCCTGCCTCGTGCCCGGCCATTACGACGCCGGCATGCACGGCGACATCACCGTTGCCAAGAAATAATCGCAGGAAGGAGACAACATGAAGACGCTGATCAAACTCACCCTCGCCTCTGCCCTCGCTGTCGGGACCGCCTACGGCGCTCTCGCGCAGGAGTTCACAAAGGGAACCGTTAAGAAGGTCGACGCCAAGGCGAAGAAGGTCACGCTGATCCACGAGGAGCTGAAGAGCCTTGAGATGCCGGCGATGACCATGGTGTTCCGCGTCCAAGACGACGCGATCCTGGAGAAGCTGAAGGAAGGCGCGAACGTCGAATTCGTCGCCGAGCGCGTCAACGGAAAGTTGACAGTCATTGAGGTCAAATAATTCCCGACACAGGACGCGGGCGTAGCCGCCGCGTCCTGTGTCTTTCATTCGTTGGGCGACAGCTCCGATCGATGTCTTGGATGTCGCTCGCGGCGTGCTGCAGCGGGAGTGTTACGATACGGGCGGCGTGCAGACGGTTCTCCAGAGATCGTCTTTCCAGTCGCTCCCCCCACCTTCCGCAGTGGGTATCGGGTAATCGACGCCCCTTACCGAAACCGCCGGCGGTGGGCCGCATCGGACAGATGCCTTGTGTTGGCCGGGGTCCTTGTAACCGGCCTCTATGTCGTCACTCGTTTGTGACAGTGAGATGTAAACATCATAGTCATAGTCGGTGCTCGACGCCACCTGGCTCCCTACAAGGCTCAGATTGACGATGGTGTGATCCTGAAAGCGTGCCGTGTGGAAGATCACCGGCTCGGTTGCGGTCGCTGACGAGAGGAGCAATGTCTCGACAGCAAGGACTGAAATGACAATACGCATTCACCCCTCCCGTGGTTCATGCGACGCCAAACCATACCATGACGGCGCTCCATTGCCTCCGCGAAATTCGCACGTAAGAAGACAGAAGCTTAGATACCGGGTGCCCGAACGCCTGGGTGACATGCGCGCTGGCCCCTTGCGCCGACTAGCCGTGCCCCGGCAGCCAGCCCAGCGCTCGCCGGATGCTCCATATCGAGCCTAACCGCTCCCGATTTGGACGGCGTTGAAAACGCCTGCTATGCTGCTGCAGTTCCGGCACGTCAGGCCACCTGAGGAATGCTGAACCAAACGCCTCCTTGAAGCCGATTGTGTGCCGAACTTCGTGATCACTGCGGGTTAGCCCTTTTCTCGGGGGAAAGCCCGCTCATTGGAGCAATCCAGGACATGAGCCGAGTTCGGCGCGCTTTCAACCGGCCGCGCAGGAGCGGACCGCCCCACCCATCAATGGCGACCGCAGCGCCGTCTTGATCAGACGGCCTCGGTCGACAGGAAGCCCGCGGCTCCTGGTTCGGCTGCAGCCTGCAAGCGTGCCGCGGCGTTCACACCATGGCCACCAGAATCGCCACCTATGACCACAACGTCGGCAATGTGTAGCCCGAAGGCATGCAGCGGGCTGCGCCCCCCGACGCGGTGGCATTTCACGCCTTCCTCGCAGCTCTCAATGCATTCACCGGACTCGAAAATTCAGCGCGTCGGGCATGCCCGGCAGTGTTGAATATGAACAAAAAGCCAACTTATCCGTTTAGCGCCTGAACCGGGAGGTCGCGGCGATGGATCAGCATCAAATGATGAGTGTGGGGTGGGGACGCTTCGCGGCGATGATCGCCACATCGACGGTAATCATGTTCTTTCTGATGTACCAGCTCGTTTACAGTTGGGACCATGCGCTGTTCAGCTTGACCCGGTTCATTTCCTCCCTGGTGATGGGCTGCGTCATGACAGCGGTAATGCTGGCTTTCATGTGGCGGATGTACCGACCAGAAGTCGCGAAAATTGCCGTACTTGCGGTGGCGATCATCGGAGGCTGGACGCTGCTGACTGTGAACCGCAGCCAAGCGCTAATCGGCGATGTCGACTTCATGAGAGCGATGATTCCGCATCACTCCATAGCCATCAGCAACGCGCGCCAGGCTGACATTCGTGATCCGCGTGTGCGCTATTTGGCAGATAGGATTACTCGCGATCAGGTGAAGGAAATTGCCGAAATGAAAATGCTGATCGAGGACATCGAGCAGTTCGGCAGGCGCGCCAACGAACCGCTGGCCGCCGGTCCTGCGACTTTGAAGAGCGAGGGTGCGAGCGAGGCTCGGGATTTGTTGAGCGGCAAATTACTGACGGAAAAGCCGCTGTAGTCGAGAGGGCCAGGGTTGCATCCCCTCGAGCTATTGTGAGTCGGATGTATCGAGATGTCGGCTTCTCGCATGGAGTGCTGTCCAAGCTCCGCTTTCCACCCGAACCGGACCTTGCTAGAAAACCTTGTGGCAGCGAAAATCCCGTCGCTCTCGCCCGGTTGAACGAGAGCTTGCATGGGGCGCTTCCATACCGTCAAGATGAACACAGTGGTTCAACAGGGGCACTGATCCGGAGACAAACGCAGCGAATCCCCGTCATTCATCTATCGAGCGTCGCCACCGTCTCCACATGCGACGACCAGAGAAACTGGTCGATCGGCGTCACCGATGTGATGCGATAGCCCGCAGTCGCCAGGATCGAGAGATCCCTGGCAAGGGTCACCGGGTTGCAGGAGACCGCCGCGATCTTCTTCACGCCGGAGCGGGCAAGTTCGTGGCACTGGGCTTCGGCGCCCGCCCGGGGCGGATCGAAGACGACGGCATCGAAGACCTTCAATTCCTGCGCCATCATTGGCCGGCGGAAAAGATCGCGTTTCTCGACCGTCACAGGCTTCAGCCCTTGCGTGTTGCGCGCCGCGAAATCAAGCGCCTTCAAGGCCTTGTCCTCGCCTTCGACGGCGTGCACGCGCGCGGTGCGGGCGATCCGCAGCGCAAAGGTGCCGATGCCTGCGAAGAGATCGGCGACACGTTTCGTCTTGCCGAGATGATCGAGCACGAGCTTGGCCATGGCTTCCTCCGCCGGGCGCGTCGCCTGCGCAAAGGCGCCGGGCGGAGGCAAGACCGTGATGCCGCCCACGTCGATGCTGGGTTTGACCGGCTCGATGATGATTTCGCCGTTGAGGCTGACGCGGGCGATGCCCCGCTCGCCGAGAACGGCCTCGACGGTCGCGCGCCGCTGCCGGTCGCTGAGCTTGAGTCCTTCGAAGGCGAGATCAAGGCCGGTCTCGGTTTCGAGAACGGTGATGCGGAATGGTTCGGAACTCAACGCCATCGCCGCAGCGATCTTGCGGATGGTGGCAAGCCGCGAGACGATGCTCGGGCTCGTGATGGGACATTCGCTGATCGCGACGATGTGGTGGCTCGCCGCCTGGTTATAGCCGAGCAGGAGTTCCTTTTCCGTGGGCCGAGCGGTGAAGACGGCACGGCGGCGCTCGCCCGGCCGGGCAACGGCGAGGGGTGCGACATCCGGTGTCAGCCCCTTGGATTTCAAGGCGTCGATCACGAGGTTCCGCTTGAAGTCGTGATAGAGCGCATCGGACGCGTGCTGCAGGCTGCAGCCGCCGCAGGTGCCATTGACACCGTCCGGCCCGAAGTGCCGGCATTTTGGCTGGACGCGCTCGGGAGAAGCCTCTCTCAGCGAGATCAGCGTGCCATGGGCCTTGTTTACGGCAAGGGCCGCGGTTTCTCCAGGCAGGGTGAAGGGTGCGTAGACGGCGCCGGATTCGGTCTGGGCGATACCGTCACCCTGCGCACCCAGGCGGCTTATCGTGACGATTTCGGTGCTCATGGCTTCCGCCCCGCAAGAAGAAACTCCCTGTTGCCGTCGCCGCCCGCAATCGGCGAGGGGGTGAGGCCAAGGCTCAGCCAGCCCACATCCTTGACGAGCCAGCGTTCGAGCTCGGCCGCCACCGTCGGGGCGCTCTCCGGATCCTTGAGCAGCCCCGCCTTGCTGATCGCGTCACGCCCGGCCTCGAATTGCGGCTTGACGAGCAGGATGCACCGCGCGCCGGCTTCGGCAAGGGAGAGCGCCGGCGGAAGCGCCAGTTTCAGAGAGATGAAAGAGACGTCGGAAACGATGAAAGTAACTGAACGGTCACCGATATTCTCCGCTTTCATCGCCCGAGCGTTCAGACCTTCGATATTGGTGACGCGTGGATCGCCGGCAAGGCGCGGATGCATCTGGCCATGGCCGACGTCGACGGCAACCACATGGGCCGCCCCGCGCTCGAGCAGGACCTCGGTGAAGCCGCCTGTCGAGGCGCCGACGTCGAGACAGATCTCACCCGCCGGATCGAAGCCGAAATGGTCGAGCGCGGCGACGAGCTTCAGCGCCGCGCGGGAGACATAGGCCTGCGCCGGATCATCGATGGTGATCGCCACGCCTTCGGCAAAGGCGGCGGCCGGCTTGGTGACGGTGCGGCCGTCGACCTTCACGGTGCCGCGTTGGATGGCATCGCGGGCGCGGGAGCGGCTTGCGACGAGGTCCTTGCTCAGGAGCAATTGGTCGAGGCGGATCATGTTGTGTGCTTCGTTGGACATGGGTCGTCATCGCCCGTCGCGCGCCGCAATGCAAGGGGGACCCGCGAGGGCCTCCTCAGCCGGCCGCCCCGATGCCGATGGAGTGCTTCTGTCCGAGCGCCTTGAAGACCGTCGAGACGATGCCGGCGCGATCAAGACCGGCGTGTGCATACATCGCTTCGGGTTTTGCCTGTTCCATCCAGATGTCCGGCATTGCCATCGGGCGCACCCGAAGGCCGCCGTCGAGCAGGCCCTCTTCCGCCAGGAAATGCAAGACATGGCTGGCGAAACCGCCGATCGAACCCTCCTCGATGGTGATCAGCACTTCGTGGTGGCGCGCAAGCTGGCGGATCAGGTCCTGGTCGAGCGGTTTGGCGAAGCGCGCGTCGGCGACCGTCGTCGAGAGGCCAGCGGCATCGAGGTCTTCGGCGGCCAACAGACAGTCGGCAAGCCGTGTGCCGAAGGAAAGCAGCGCGACCTTCGTGCCCTCCTTGAGGATGCGGCCCTTGCCGATCGCGAGGATCTCACCATGCTCCGGCAGGTCGACGCCGACGCCTTCGCCCCGCGGATAGCGGAAGGAGATCGGGCCTTCGTCATAGGCCGCGGCGGTGCGGACCATGTGCTTCAGTTCCGCCTCGTCGGCGGCCGCCATCACCACGAAGCCCGGCAGCGATGCGAGATAGGTGGTGTCGAAGGAACCGGCATGGGTGGGCCCATCGGCGCCGACGAAACCGGCGCGGTCGATGGGGAAGCGCACCGGCAGGCCCTGGATCGCCACATCGTGGACGACCTGGTCATAGGCGCGCTGCAGGAAGGTGGAATAGAGCGCCGCGAACGGCTTGTAGCCCTCCGCCGCCAGGCCGGCAGCAAAGGTCACGGCATGCTGCTCGGCAATGCCGACATCGAAACAGCGCGAAGGATGCACGGCCGCGAACCGGTCGAGCCCGGTGCCGGATGGCATGGCCGCAGTGATCGCCACGATCTTGTCGTCGAGGCTCGCTTCCTGGACAAGAGCGTCCGCAAAGACCGAGGTGTAGGAGGGTGCATTCGGCTTTGCCTTCGCCTGGGCACCGGTGATCACATCGAACTTGTTAACGCCGTGATACTTGTCGGCAGCGGCTTCCGCCGGCGGATAACCTTTGCCCTTCTGCGTCACGACATGGATCAGCACCGGGCCTCTCCCATTGTCGCGGACATTGCGCAGCACGGGCAGAAGATGGTCGAAGGAATGCCCGTCGATCGGTCCGATATGGTAGAAGCCCATTTCCTCGAAGAGCGTGCCGCCGGTGACGTAGCCGCGCGCATGCTCGACGGCGCGGGTGATCGCGCGGTCGACCGTCTTGCCGAGGTAGGCGGTCAGCTTCTTCCCGACCTCGCGGATGCCCATATAAGTCCGGCCCGAGGCCAGCCGCGCCAGATAGGCGCTCATGGCGCCCGTCGGCGGCGCGATCGACATGTCGTTGTCATTGAGGATGACGATCAGGCGAGCGTCGAGAGCCCCGGCATTGTTTAGCGCCTCATAGGCCATGCCGGCCGACATTGCGCCGTCGCCGATCACGGCGATGACATTGCGGTTCTTGCCGTCGAGGTCGGCGGCGACCGCCATGCCGAGGCCGGCCGATATCGAGGTTGAGGAATGGGCTGCGCCGAAGGGGTCGTATTCGCTTTCTGCGCGCCGGGTGAAGCCGGAAAGCCCGCCCTCCTGGCGCAGCGTGCGGATCCGGTCGCGCCGCCCGGTGAGAATCTTGTGCGGATAGCACTGGTGCCCGACATCGAAGATAAGCCGGTCATGCGGCGTATCGAAGACCTTGTGGATGGCGATCGTCAGTTCCACGACGCCGAGGCCGGCGCCGAGATGGCCGCCGGTGCGCGACACCGCATCGATCATTTCCGCGCGCAATTCGCTTGCCAGCTGAGGCAGATCCCGATCGTCGATCTTCTTCAGATCGTCAGGGATATTGACCCTGTCGAGCAAAGGAGTTGCAGGCATCGGAGTGGTCGGCAGTTGTGTCACGCTTGTCGCCTTATACGCACCAGCTTTCGGCGCGATCTGTTTTGGTTGTGTCCGTCAAAACGGCACTGTTTAGACGCAGTCGCCGTTGAATGCAAAATCAGGCTTTCCTGCGTCTTCGACCGAGAACTTAACGAAAATCAGCCTCCGGGCAAAGGGATGAACTCCTGTTCATCCCCCGGAACGATATCGAAGCGCCTGCTCCGCCATTCTTCTTTCGCCCTATCGATCCGCTCCTTGGAGGAAGAAACGAAATTCCACCAGATATGGCGCGGCGAACCGAGCGCTGCGCCGCCGAAAAGCATGACGTGGCAGCCGGTCGGACCGGCCGTAATGGTAATCTCGTCGCCGGGCCGGAAGACGAGGAGCTGGTTGTCGGCAAAACAATCCCCGGCGATGATTGCCTCGCCCGAAAGGATATAGAGCGCCCGCTCCTCCCATTGCGCGGCAAAGGGCGCGCTGCTGCCTGCCGCGATATTGAGATCTACATAGAGTGTGTCGGTGAAGACGGAGACGGGCGAGACTTCGCCTTCGAATTGGCCGATCACGACCCGCGCCCGCACGCCGCCGTCGGCGAGATGAGGCAGAACGCGCTCCTCCGTGTGGGTGAAGATCGGATCGATCTCTTCCTTGTCGTCGGGCAGCGCCAGCCAGGTCTGCAACCCGGACAGCGAGCGCTCATGACCGCGCTGGTTCTCCGGCGAGCGCTCAGAATGGACGATGCCGCGTCCGGCCGTCATGAGGTTCACGTCGCCGGGCCGGATCACCATCTCGGTGCCGAGGCTGTCCCGATGCTTGATCTCGCCGTCGAAAAGATAGGTGACGGTCGAAAGCCCGATATGCGGATGTGGCCGCACGTCGATCGCTTCGCCCGCGTGCAGCAACGCCGGCCCCATCCGGTCGAAGAAGATGAAAGGGCCCACAAGGCGGCGCCGCGCCGTCGGCAGGGCGCGACGTACCTCCAGCCCGCCGATATCGCTGGTGCGTGGAATGATCAGATGCTCGATGGCGTCACAGGCCGGCTTGTCGCCGGCGAGCGGGTCGGGACCGGGAAAGAAGGACATGGCAGGCGCTCCGTCTGGTGGGGTATCGGCTCGCGTTCTCCGAGGAAAAAGCGTGGAAGTTAGCCCCTCTCCTTGAGTTAAACCCTGGTTTAACCCGAGGGCTAACCCTCTCCCCGCAAGCGGCGCGAGGGGACCGGGAGTTCGCCGCGAGCCCCGGAGGAGGGAGCGATTGAGTGCCACAAGTCTCCTTCGCCCCGCTTGCGGGGGAAGGTGGCCGGCAGGCCGGATGAGGGGCAAATTTCGATAAACCGACCTCTCGCCCTCACTGCTCCGCATCCAGCGGCTCGACGCCCTGAGGCCGGCCAGCGCGGTCGAGGCGGATTTTTTCGATGCGGTCCTCGGCCGCCTTCAACAGCGTCTCGCAATGCTTCTTCAGAGCCTCGCCGCGCTCGTAGATCTCGATCGACTTGTCGAGCGCCACGTCGCCGCGTTCGAGCGCCGAGACGATGCGCTCCAGTTCTTCGACGGCCTGCTCGAAGGAGAGGGCTGAGACGTCCGGTTGTGCGTTGGTGTTCATCAATTACCCTCTCATCAGTCTCTGTATGTGCATGGCCGCCGATTCGGCGAGCCCTTCGAGATCATAGCCGCCCTCGAGCAGGCTGACGATTCGGTTGCCGCCGCTCTTGCCGGCGACCTCCATCAGGCGTCCTGTTGCCCAGTCGAAGTCCTCCGCCATCAGGTTGATTTGCGCCAGAGGATCACGGTAATGCGCGTCGAATCCGGCGGAGATCAGCACGAGATCCGGGCGGAAATTGTCGAGTGCTGCCAGGACGCGGGTGCGGAACGCGTCACGGAAATGCTCGCTGCCGCTGTTGGGCGAAAGCGGAGCATTGACGATGTTGTGTTTGACGCCCGTCTCCTCCTTGGCGCCGGTGCCGGGATAAAGCGGCATCTGGTGCGTGGAACAGAACAGCACCGAAGGGTGGTTCCAGAAGATATCCTGCGTGCCATTGCCATGGTGCACGTCCCAATCGACGATCGCCACCCGCTCGACGCCGTGCGCACGCTGGGCATGGCGTGCTGCGATCGCGACTGTGTTGAAGAAGCAGAAACCCATCGGCCTGCTCTTCTCTGCGTGATGGCCCGGCGGACGTGCCGCGACGAAGGCATTGTCCGCCTCGCCGGCGAACACCGCGTCCACGGCGGCGATAGCGGCTCCGACGGCAGTCAAGGCGGCATCGAAGCTCGAGGGGCTGGCAAAGGTATCCGCTTCGATCTGCGTGATGTCCTCTTCCGGAATCCACTTCTTGATCGAGCGCAGATGCTCCTCGGTATGGGCGAGAAGGACCAGATCCTCGCTGCCTTTCGGCGCCTCTACCCGCTTCAGCTCAGCAAAGTTCGGGTGCTCCAGCGCAAGGTTCAGCGCCTTCAGCCGATCCGGCCTTTCCGGATGTCCCTCGGGAACGATATGTTCCAAAAAAATGGGATTTTCATAGAGCTGCGTTGTCATCTGCGCAAAGCTAGTGCGCGTGCCCTTCAAAATCCATGGCAGCGACCACAATTGTGCCGATTTTCAACAGCGCGGATCGATGAGGATCTTGCCGTCCCGATGCGGATCGGCCTGGTGCGCCAGGGCATCCGCGAGTCGGCTCAGGGGATAGGTCGCAGCGACGGGGCTTGCAAAGAGCCCGTCGCGCAGCCCCGTGAAGCATCGGGCGAAAGCGGCTTCGAGGGAGCCGCGACCGGCGGAATGCACATAGTTTCTCAGCCACAGGAAAGCAAAGCGGACATCGGGCCGGGCGGCGATTGCCGATTGCGGCACCGGAACGTTGCTCAGCGCCCCATATTGGACCAAGATGCCGCCGGGACTGATCGCCCGGCGGATCAACTCGCCGGCAAGCGGGCCGCCGACCGCGTCGAGCACGGCGTCGAAGACCCTTTCTGGGGGAAGGCTGCTGCCCTCGGTGACCATGACCCTCTGCCCCGCCTCGAAGCGCCCGCGGCTTTTGTCGCTGCGAAGGATCGCGGTCGGCACCGCGCCTTCGCGGCCGATAAGCTTTATCAGCATGCCGCCGATCGCCGAGCCCGCCGCGGTGACGGCGACGGAGCGTCCCTGCAGCGAGCCGAAATGTCTGCGCAGATCCTCGATCAGCCGAAGCGCCGTCAGAGGGTTGACATAGCTCATGGCGGCCTGGCTGTCGCTGATGTCGTCCGGCACGCGAAAGCACCATTCGGTCGGGCGCACGAGAAACTGCTGCCACAGCCCGCTCGCGCCGATCGGGATCACGCGATCGCCGGATTTGAAGTGGCGAACGCCCGGGCCGATGCGGCTCACCGTGCCGACACCCTCGAATCCGGGCACGAAAGGCAGCTCGGTGCGGGCGCGATAGGCGCCGGTGACGGGAATGAGGTCCGAAGGATTGATCGCCGCGAGCGCGATTTCGATCTCCACTTCCCCGGCTGCCGGATCAATACGCGGCGCGTCCACAAGCTCTATCACTTGTTCCGGATCGCCAAACTGTCTAACCAGGGTGGAGCGCATGGGAAGGGTCTCGCATGGACGGCATCGAGCGGGAGAATGTCACGGAAATCCGCATTCCATTTCGCGATATAGACATGCATGGGCACATGCACAATGCGGCCTATTACGCGCATGGGGAGGCCGCGCTGGCCAATCTCTGGCGGCACCGCCCGGCCGTCGAGCACGAGCCGGCCTATCTCGTGCGCCGGTCGGCCTGCATCTTCCATCGCGGCCTGCGTTTCGACGACCCCGCCCGCTTCACCGTGACCGTCGCCAAGATCGGAGGCAGTTCGGTGAGCTTTGCCGTTCGTGTCGAAACCGGTGATGCGCTTTCCGCCGAGATCGAGATCGTCTGGGTCGCCGTCGATCGCGGTCGCCACCAGCCGGTGCCGTTGCCGACGGCAACCCGTGACTGGCTCTCCGGCTATCTCTCCTGATCGAGCTGTCGGCGGCGGAAATGCCCGATAATGCCCATGCCGCCGCCGACACCCATCATTGCCAGGCCCTGGCTCTCCGATATCGCCTCGAGCATCTGCGAAAACAGCCGCACGACCAGGATGGCGCCGGAAGCGCCATAGGGGTGGCCGAGCGCGATCGCGCCGCCATCGAGATTGACGCGCTCAGGCGGGATTCCAAGACGGTCGAGACTGCCGAGAACCTGCGAGGCAAAAGCCTCGTTGAATTCGATGAAGTCGATATCGGCAATGTCGAATCCCGGATTGCGGGCGCGAAGCCTCGCCATCGCCGGGACGGGTCCTAGCCCGAGAAGGTTCGGGTCGACCCCGGCCGTCGCCGCGTCGATGAATTCGAGCGCAACCGAAACCCCGAGCCGGCGGGCTTCGGCGACGCTCGTGACCAGCACCATGGCAGCGCCGTCATTGATCGGGCAGGCATTGCCGGCGGTGACGGTGCCGCCCCTAACGAAGACCGGCTTCAGCCGGGCGAGCGTTTCGGCAGCCGCATTGGCGCGCGGACATTCATCTCTGGCAACAGGTCCGGACGCGGTCATGACCGGCACGATCTCGCGCATGAAGCGACCGGCAGCCTCCGCCGAAACGGCGCGCCGATGGCTTTCAAGAGCAAACTGGTCCTGGCGCTCCCGGGAGATGGCGCAGTCGGTCGCGACATTTTCGGCGGCGACCCCCATGTCCGGATCGCCGATGAAATCGGGCGCCATGCGTGCGCGCTTCACCGGCTGTAGTTCCTCGCCTCGCGCAAGCGGCGGCCGCAGCCGAATATGGGCGCGGCTCGCGCTCTCCGCGCCGCCGGCGAGATAGAAGCGTCCGGCGCCGGCCTGGATTTGACGGGCGGCAAGCACGATGGCTTCGAGCCCCGAGCCGCATTGGCGATCGACCGTGACGCCCGGGACGGAGACCGGCAGATGGGCCTCGAGCGCGGCCAGTCGGGCAAGATTGCCGGCGCTGTTGGCGGCGTTGCCGAGGAGCACGTCGTCGATCTCGCCCCGATCTACGCCTGTATCGGCAATGATCCTTTCGATCAGCACGGCGGCAAGGCCCGCGGGCTCCACCGCGGCCAAGCTACCATTGACGCGGCCGATCGGCGTGCGCAGCGCAGCGATGATGACCGGTGTGCGGAACGGATCAGATGAGGCGCTCAAGGGCAGGGTGCTCCTCCGCGATCCATTGCCGAAGTTCCTTGACCGCGACCTTGCCAGAGGCGGTCATCGGCATCTGCCGGCAGAGCCAGATCTTCCGCGGATGCTTGTAGCGCGGCAGCGCGTCAGCAAGATGGCGAGCGAATGCGGCCGGATCGAAGCTGCCGTTCGGCTGGATGATCGCCGCCAGTTCGCTGCCGAGATCCGGGTGTTCGAGGCCGAAGACATGAACCGCCTCGACGCCGGCCACTGCCATGATTACCGTTTCCACTTCGGAAGGGTAGATATTGTTGCCGCCGGATAGCACCATGCCGCCGGCGCGGCCGATCAAATGCAGCGTACCCTCCGCATCGAGGAAGCCGAGATCGCCGACCGTGGCGAGGGGGCCCTGCCTTCGAAAACCCGCTCCGTCGCCGTCGCCCATATATCCGTCCGAGATCAGTTCGCTTTCGACGAAGATCGTACCGGTTTCGCCCTGGGGCAGTGCGGTGTCATGGTCATCGAGGATCGCCAGTCGAACGCCGGGGAATGCCCTGCCGACGGCTGTCGGGCCGTGCCTGTCCGCGGCACCGGAGACGGTGATGAAGCCGAGTTCCGATGCGCCGTAATATTCCGTAACCGCCGCAGAGGGGAAAGTGCGGTCCGCGGCCTGCCGGTCGCCGGGGGTCAGCTTGGCGCCGGCGACGGTGATCTTCTCGACCGAATTCCAGGCGAGCCCGCGCGCCTCGGCGCAGAGCCGCCGCAGCATGGTCGGCACGAGCACGAGCCGCTTGACGTTTCTCTCGGCGATCTCGTTCAGTGCCTGATGTGGATCGAAATGCCTTGCGCCGATGAATTCGGCGCCGGCCCAAAGGCACTCCGCAAGGGCGTAAAGCGTCAGCCCATGCGCCAGCGGTCCGGGCGCATAGGTCGTCGTCTCCGGCCCAATGCCGAAGAAGCTCTGGCCGGTTTCGAGGCTGATGCGCCACGAGCGGCGATCGCGGACGATCGCCTTCGGTTCGCCTGTCGTGCCGGAAGTGAAGACGACGAGGAACGGCTCCGCGCCATCGCCGCCCTGAAGCGGCGAGGAGCCGGCGAAGGCATCCAATGCGTGGCTTTGCCCGGCCGACGGCACTTCGAGGCGCAGCAAATCGCCATTGGGGAGGATGACGATCTCGGGACGCAGTTGCGCCTTCATCCGCCGGCGCGTGGCTTCCGGCAGGTGCGGATCGATGAGTGCGGCGCAATTGCCACCGGCCGTTGCGGCGATGAAGGCCGCGGCAAAAAGCGGGTGGTTGCCGATCTCGAGCGCGATGAGGCGCGCGCGGCCGGAAAGGACGCTTCGCTGGGTTGCCCGTGCGGCTGACCGCTCGATTGTATACAGAAGGCGGCAAGCGTCCGCGGACAACTCTTCGAAGCAGAAGAGCCGGTCCTCCATGCGGAAAGCCGGGGCATGCGGGCGCTCAGCCGCATGAAGCGCGATCGCGCTGGAAAGCGGCATCGGCTCAGGCGCGCGCCGGCAGCAACGGGTAGCCGGCGTAGACGGCACGCGCCGCCAGCGTGGCAATCGCGGCCTTTACGAGGTCGCCTGGAATGAAGGCCAGCGAACCGCCCGCGGCTGCGATGAGCGGCGTGCCCGTGACGAAGGAAAGCCACGGCACGCCGATTGCATAGAGCACGAGAATGCCGCCGACCACCGAAGCGAGAAAGAAGCCGATGAGCTGACGTCCTTCCGAAACACCCGGCCGAATGGCGCGCTCGGCGATGAGGCCGGTGACGTAGGCGGCGACCGCCCAGCCAAGTATGAAGCCGCCGGAAGGGCCGGCGAAGATGGCAAGGCCGCCGCGCCCGCCCGACAGGATCGGCAAACCGATCGCGACCAGGAGGACGAAGAGCAGGAAGGAAAGCGCCGCGCGCCTGGCGCCGATGATGCAGCCGGCAAGCATGACGCCCATCGACTGCGCCGTGATCGGAACCGGGATGAAGCCGAGCGTAATCGGTGGAATGAGGCCGAGTACGACGACGATCGCGGCGAAGAGCGCGATGAGGACGAGGTCTCTGGTGTTCATGTGGTCCTACCCTCTATTAGCAATCTCGAATTCATTGACGGCGAAACCCGCGGGCGTCAATGGCGGCCGCAATCGTATCCGCATCTTTCAACGTCAGGATGATCAGCGGACCGATGATCGTCAGCGGCCTGATCGGCACGCCGCGTGCGCGATGCGCCTCCCTGATGGCCTGGTAGCGGGCGAAGATATCGGGAACGAAGCGCAGCACGAGCCCGAGCGCGAGGCTGACATCGGCCGCTCGAACCAGGCCCAGGCGCTCGATCGGCCCCAAGAGAACCGTCACTTCGTCCATGAAGGCGCCGATTGTCGTCGTCGCCGTGACGGCCGCGGCAAAGAGGACGAGCGCCATGAGCCTGAGGACGAGGGCAAGCACCTCAGGGACGGGAACGAGGAAGAGATTGACGACGGCGAGCACCAGGATGGTGAAGAAGACGAAGCCGACGCGCGCGAATGCCTGGCGAAGCGTCAGGCCGAGCGAAAAATAGAGCCCGCCGCAGAGGAGAAAGGCCGGCAGCAGCAGCAATAAAGAGTTGGTCGTAAAGAGCGCGATGCTGAGGGCAAGGAGGGCAATCAGCTTTGCCCGCACCGGCGCGCGGTGAAACCAGGTCCGGCCCTCGACATAGAGGCTCGTCAGCATCCGGCGACCTCGTGATAGTGCCGGATGGTCTCGCCCGGGCTTCCATCGGCGATCAGTCTTCCCTCGTGAAAGAGCAAAAGCCGCTCGACGCCTTCGACGAGCCCGAGATCATGGGTGATGACGATCGTGTCCTCGTCGAGCGCCTCGATCGTCTCGGCGACCATGCGGCGATTGCGCAGGTCGAGTTGGTTGGTCGGCTCATCGAGGATGAGGATTTTCGGCCCGGTGACGACGACGCTCGCCATGGCGACGAGCTGCGTCTCGCCCCCCGACAGCTCGTGCACACGTCGCCTGGCGAGATGGCTGATGCCGAAGCGCGCCAGCACCGCCTCCGTTCGAGTTGAGATCTCTTTGGCCGGCAAACCGCGATTCTTGAGGCCAAAGGCGATGTCGTCGGAGACGATCGGCATGATCAACTGGTGCTGCGGGTTCTGGAAGATGAAGCCGGCCTCGGCGAGCACGGCCCGGTCGTCCTTGACCGTATCGAGTCCGTTGACCTCTACGCGCCCCGTCGTCGGCTTGACGAGGCCGTTGATCAGCCGCGCGAAGGTGGTCTTGCCGGAGCCATTGAGACCGATGATGCCGATGCGCCGTTCATGGAGGGCGAGGGTCAGCGGGTGAAGCGCCTCCCTATCGCCGAAGCGGACAGAACAATCGGTAAGGCGGATATCCAATCTTCGTATCCTCGCGCATTTCGTGCTCGCTCTATAGGCAAGTCGATCGGCAAGGGCAATGCGGCTTGCCCGGACGCAGGCGGCGAAAGGGGCATTTGAAAAAATGGGAATATAAGCCTATCCTCGGACGCATGACGATTCGCCTCTCCAATCGCGATGCCCGGCGCATCTTTCTTTCCAGGCAGGGACTCTCTGCCGCGCCGCACCGCGCGCTCGGCAAGGAGGGGCTGCTGCAGCTCATCCATGACATCGGCTTCGTGCAGGTGGACAGCATTGCGACGGTCGAGCGCGCCCATCACCAGATCTTGTTCTCCCGCAACCAGACTTATCGCCGGGAGCACCTGACGGAGCTTCTCGAAAAGGACGGCGAGCTCTTCGAGCATTGGACGCATGACGCCTCGATCATTCCGAGCAGGTTCTTCGTCTATTGGAAGCACCGCTTCAAATGGGAGGCCGAGACGCTTGGCGAACGCTGGCGCAAATGGCGCGGGGACGGTTTCGATGCGGGCTGCGACGAAACCTATGAACGGATCGCCAGCAACGGCGCGGTCATGGCGCGTGATCTCAAGGAGGAGGAGCACGCATCCGGCGGCTGGTGGAACTGGCACCCGTCGAAGACGGCGCTCGAAGTGTTGTGGCGGCAGGGCAGGCTTGCAATCGCCCGGCGCGAGAACTTCCAGAAGGTCTATGACCTCACCGAACGCGTCATTCCCGCGCATCATTACGACGGCGATGTCGGCCACGAGGAATTCGTCGACTGGGCCTGCCGCAGCGCGCTCCAGCGGCTCGGTTTTGCGACCCATGGCGAGATCGCCGCTTTCTGGGATCTCGTGTCTCCGGAGGAGGCCAAGGCGTGGGTGACAGCCCATCGCGACGAACTCTGCGACGTCGCCATCGAGACCGCCAATAGCGGAAAGCCGCGCCCGTCCTACGCCTTCGCAGGCTTTCCGGACACGCTCGGCGCGATCGCCGATCCGCCCGGCCGCATTCGAGTGCTGAGCCCCTTCGATCCTTTGCTGCGCGACCGCAACCGAACTGAACGTCTCTTCGGCTTCTTTTATCGCATCGAGGTTTTCGTGCCGGCTCCGAAGCGCGAATATGGCTATTACGTTTTTCCGCTGCTCGAAGGCGACCGCCTGATCGGCCGTATCGACATGAAGGCCGACCGCAAGCGCGGCAGCCTCGACGTGCGCCGCCTCTGGCTGGAGCCGGGCGTGCGGGCCGCGTCGGGTCGGATGGAGAAGCTTGCCGCCGAACTCGATCGCATCGCCCGCTTTGCCGGCGTCGGCGAGGTCGTGCTGCTCGACGGGTGGGACGCCGGCTTTTCCCCATGAGCTTTTTTCTTGGCTTGCGGCACCGCGCTCCCTAAATGGAGCAGGAATCCTTCTTGATGCGGAGCAGACGATGGACACCAACCTGATAAGCCTCTTCGACGCGGATGAGGTGACGGTCCGCAAGGTTCTCGCCGAGACGCTTTCCGGAGCCGATGACGGGGAGCTCTTCCTTGAGCACTCGCAGGCGGAGGTGCTCTCCTTTGACAATGGTCGCCTGAAGGGTGGTAGCTTCAATACCGACCAGGGCTTCGGCCTCAGGGCAGTCGCCGGCGATGCCGTCGGCTACGCCCATGCCGGCGAACTGTCGCTTTCGGCTTTGAAGCGTGCGTCGGACGCGGTCGGGCAGGTGACCCGCGGTTATTCCGGCAGCTACGCCGCGGCCCCGCAGCGCACCAACAAGAAGCTCTACGGCGACGAAAACCCCATCGGCGAACCGACCTTCGATGCCAAAGTCAGGCTGCTGCAGGAGATCGATTCCTATCTCCGCGCCAAGGACCCGAAGGTCCGGCAGGTGACTGCGACAGTCTCCGCCAGCTGGCAGGTGGTGGATATCCTGAGGGCCGATGGCCATCGCGTCCATGACGTGCGGCCGATGACCCGTATCAATATCTCCGTCGTCGTCGGCGAGGGCGACCGACAGGAAACCGGCACCTTCGGCTCGGGCGGGCGGCGCGGCTTCGGCGATCTGGTCGTCGAAGAAAACTGGAAGCGAGGCGCCGACGAGGCGTTGCGCCAGGCTCTCGTCAACCTGTCGGCGATCGACGCGCCGGCTGGCACCATGGATGTCGTGCTCGCCTCCGGCTGGCCGGGCGTGATGCTGCACGAGGCCGTCGGCCATGGCCTGGAGGGCGACTTCAATCGCAAGAAGACGTCCGCCTTCGCAGGCCTGATTGGCGAACAGGTCGCCGCCAAGGGTGTGACCGTCGTCGACGACGGCACTATAGAGGCGCGGCGCGGCTCGATCTCGGTCGACGACGAGGGCACGCCGTCGGGCTACAACGTGCTGATCGACGACGGCAAGCTCGTCGGCTATATGCAGGACCGGCAGAATGCCCGCCTCATGGGTATGGAGCCGACCGGCAACGGCCGCCGCCAGGGTTATGCGCATGTGCCGATGCCGCGCATGACCAACACCTACATGCTTGCCGGCGACCGCACGCCGGAGGAGATCATCGCCTCGGTGAAGAAGGGCATCTACGCCGTATCCTTCGGCGGCGGTCAGGTCGATATCACCTCCGGCAAATTCGTGTTCGGCTGCACCGAGGCCTATCTCATCGAGAATGGCATGATCGGCGCCCCGGTGAAGGGCGCGATGCTGATCGGCAACGGGCCCGATGCGATGCGGCGAGTGACGATGGTCGGCAACGACATGAAGCTCGACACCGGCATCGGCAATTGCGGTAAGGGAGGCCAATGGGTGCCCGTCGGCGTCGGCCAACCGCATCTGCGCATGGATCAGATCACCGTCGGCGGCACGCAGGCGTGAAAACGGAGACGCCCGCCCTGTTTGTTGGTGAGCGAGACATGCGGCATTCCGTTCGCGTGGATCAGCTGCGTCCGGGAAGCAGCAGGCAGTCGTAGGAATGCTTCTTCAGAACGTCGCAGGCCGAGGCTGCGGCCTCGCGAGTGGGAAAACCGACAAATCGCGCACGGTAACGGGTGGCCGAACCGGTCCCGGTTGCGTCCGTGTGGGGTGAAACGCCGAGCAGTGCTGCGCCTCCGTCGGACTGGGCCTCGATGAGGATTCGACGTGCGCCTTCCGCAGACGGCGTCGTGGAAATCTGGATCTGCCACTTGCCGCTCGGCTGTTCCGCATTCGCCACTTCCGTTACAGCGGTTGGCCTGTCCTGCGGAACCGCAATTGCGGTCGCTGCCATGATCGCTGATTCGGCCTTATCGAGCCTGTTGATTTCATTCGCGTAGGACAGCGAAACTCCAGGCAATGTCGGCACTTCTGCCTTACCGCTCGCCTTCGCTGCGGCAACCGTGGTCGCCACCTTCGGTGACGAAATTCTTCCAAGATGCTGGTCGAGGAGGGCCGCCATCTTGTTGTCGCGACCTTTTGCAGTCCGCCCGCCGAGTACCACACCGATAATGCGGCGATCGCCGTCGCGGACGGCGCTCACGAGATTGAAGCCGGACGCATTGGTATAGCCGGTCTTGATGCCGTCCATGCCGTCGTAGCGGTACATGAGATTATTGTGGCCGCGGATCGTGCGGTCGCGGAAAGTGAAGCTCTGCATCGAAAAAAGCCGGTATTCGGACGGAAAATCCCTGATGAGCGCGACGGCGAGCTTTGCCATATCGCGTGCCGTCGTCACCTGCTGGCTCGCGGGCAGACCTGATGCATTGACGAAGAAGGTCCGGTTCATGCCAAGCCGGCGGGCCTTCGTGTTCATCATCCGGGCGAAGTTCGCTTCAGAGCCGCCTAGTTTCTCGGCCATGGCTGCCGACGCATCATTGGCCGATTGCACGATCATGCCATAGACCGCGTCTCGGACGGTGATCGTGTCGCCAGCCTTGACGCGCAACTTCGTCGGCGGCTTGCGGGCAGCCTCCTGCGACATCGGTACTTTGGTTTCCCAGCCGATTTCGCCTCGGCGCAGTGCTTCGAAGGTGAGGTAGAGCGTCATCATCTTGGTAAGCGACGCCGGATGATTGAGGTCGTCGGCATTCTCGGCGGAAAGCACCCGGCCGCTGCGGGCGTCCAGAACGAGAGATGCGTTGCCGGCAAAGGCCGAAGCTGTGGCAAGGAGGAATGCCGCCAACGTCGCCAAGGCAATATGCAAGTTCTTCATCGAAGCCCCCATCGAGGCGGCTGCTTTGGCCGCTCGCGTGTCATTGTTCCATTATGTGCCAGCAGGGGGCTTTGCCGCAACATTGAGGCGAAAACCGGTCGGGGGACTGTCGGCGCCGCCAATTCAGGGCTGAGAGCGCTTGCGGCATGGTTTCTACGGTCGCGGCCGGACTTCCTGCGCCCGAATGATCCACAGGATTCAGCAAGACTTAACGCCGCCGGCTTAGCCTGCCGCCCGTGGTGGGGTGCCGCGACTTTTTAGCCGTCTCCCGCTTCGCGACTTGCAAGGCAGATCCCGACGGTCCCGTCTTTCGGCGCCGGTGCGGGTTCCGGATGGGATCGAGGGAAGATGAGACACGGCCTCGCGCGGCTGGTTCTAAACCATGTCAGACGCACCGCCATAACCGGCGGCCTCGAGACGGCACATCTTCTTTCGCGTGCCGGCCTGTTGGCGGAGGCCCGCGGGCGCGGCGCGATCTTCACGCTCCATCATGTACGCCCGGCCTGCAAGCGCGCCTTCGCCCCTAACGCGCACCTCGAAATCACGCCGGATTTTCTCGAGGAGGCGATTGTCGCGTTGCGGCATGCTGGTTACCGTTTCGTGGCGATCGAGGACCTGCCCATGCACCTCGCTGCTGGCGACACGCAACCGGTCGCCTGCTTCACGCTCGATGATGGCTATCGCAACAATCTCGTTCACGGGCTGCCTGTCTTCGAGCGGTACGCCGTTCCCTTCACTGTTTTCGTTACCGCCGGCTATGTCGACCGCACCCATACCCTCTGGTGGGAGACGCTCGCCGACTGGCTCTCCGCCTGCTGCGAAATCCGCTTTGATTTTGGCCAAGGCGAGGAGGAAATGGCGATTGCGTGCCTTTCCCGAAAACAGGCGGCATTCGACCGCATCGCCGCTCACATCCACAAGACGGAAGAGACGGGTGCGATTGCCGCATTGGACAGGACTGCGGCAAGGGACGGCATCGATGCGCTGGCGATCACGGAGCGGCTGACGATGGACGAGGCCGGTCTGCGCGCCTTGCTTGAAAGCCCGCTCGCAAGCCTCGGTGCACACACGGTCAGCCATCGCGCCCTGGCACGACTTGGCGACGACGAAGCGAAGCGGGAGCTTCTGATTTCCTCGGAGCGCGTCGAAGCGATCGCCGGCCGTCGGCCGCTCAGCTTTGCCTATCCCTACGGCTTCCGCCCCACCGTCTCGGCGCGCGATTGTCGCCTGGCCGCCGATCTCGGCTTCGCAGTTGCGGTGACGACGGAGCCGGGCACCCTCTCTTCCGGCGCAAACCTTCACGCTCTGCCGCGGATATCGCTCAACGGCTACTTCCAAAGCACCCGTTATGTTTCGGCGCTCGCATCCGGGATTCCGTTCCGGTTTGCCGTGGCGTAGCGCCCGGGACCTTCAGGGATACATGCGCACCTTCACCCAGCCGCCTTCCGGCGCCGGCCGGCTGAACTCGATGCGGTCGTGCAGCCGGAAGGGGCGGTCGTGCCAGAACTCGATCGAGGTCGGGCGAATGCGGAAGCCGGACCAATATTCCGGGCGCGGGATCTCGCCGATGGCGTAACGCGCGGTGAACTCAGCGACCGCCTTTTCGAGCGCCAGGCGGCCCTCGAGCGGGCGGGACTGCTTGGAAGCCCAGGCCCCGATACGGCTGCCGCGCGGCCGGCTCCTGAAATACTCGTCCGCCTCTTCTTCCGATACGGTCTCGACCGGACCGCGCAGGCGCACCTGTCTGCGCAGCGATTTCCAATGGAAACACATGGCGGCTTTGCGCGTCGCCAGGATTTCACGCCCTTTCCGACTTTCGAAATTCGTGTAAAAGGCAAAGCCGCGTTCGTCGAAACCCTTGAGCAGGACCATGCGCACATTGGGCATGCCATCCGGGTCGACGGTGGCGAGGGCGACGGCGTTCGGATCGTTGACTTCGCTTTCTTCGGCGTCCTTCAGCCATGTGCCGAAAAGGGAAAAGGGTTCGCTTGCATCCGTGAAGTCACTGCTTGTTAACTCATTCGAGGTCATATTGGCTTCCAATGCCCGTATATCTGGTGCGGGAACCCGTCGGGAATGATCCCGTTCCGGTGTTACCGCATTGAACTAGGTCAGAGCTGCCCTCGGGACTTCCCCAGCATCGGTTCGGCTCTGGCGACTCTGACAGGATTGCCGTGCAAGACATAGCAAAGTGGATCGAAGGCAAGAAGGATTTTTCCTTCGCACGGCTGCGCGGCACGGCCGTTTGCCTGATGATGCTCGTGCTTTCGGGCTGCATGGGCGGCGGCCTCGACATGTTCGGGAAATCGGATGTCGACCGCTCTGTCTCGACGGGAACCGTTCCGGTCGCCAAGACGTCGGACGGGCTCTCCGACGCCGTTACCGTTCGCAATGCGGTTTCCTCCGCCGACATCAGTCAGGGCGGCAACAATGCCATTCCGTGGGCAAACACAACGTCGGGAAGCGCCGGCGTCATCAGCAGCATCGAGGAAGACAGCGCATCGGGCGTTCTCTGCCGCCGCTTTACCACGACCCGCCACTCCTTCGAAGGCATAGCCAAGTTCGACGGCAAGACCTGCCGGCTCGAGAATGGCGAATGGTATCTGACGAGCTTCGGCCCACGCAGTTGAAATGGCCGGTTAACCACGTTTCTCGAAAGCCCTGGGCATCCGGCCCGCAAGGACAAGCCGAGCGTATCGCGGGCGCCGCCGACTAACCGATATTTAGCAACTTTCCCCGATCATCTCTCTAAGAATTGCAGCGACGGCGCGTCTGACCAGACACGCAGGGATCGCTGTCGGACTTTGAATTGCTACATGTCTCCTTAGGCCGAGATCGATCTATGGAGACATGCAGAAGGGCCTTTCTCGCGGTCTTCCTGCTGTCGCCACAGCATTGGCACGGGCAGTCGGGAAAGATCGTCGATCAAAATGGTGACAAGCCATGCGCGATCCTTATGCAATCCTCGGCGTGCGCCGAAATGCCAGGCAGGAGGAAATCAAGGCCGCCTGGCGTTCTGTCGCCAAGGCGATCCATCCGGATCACAACCAGAACGACCCTCTGGCCACGGAGCGCTTCGCCGAAGCAGGCAGGGCCTACGAACTTCTGCGCGATCCAGTACGCAGGAGCCGCTATGACTGGGCACGGCGCGAGGCGGAACTGCGACGCATGGAGGCCATGAAGGCGAAGATGCGCGGGACGGAGACGTTCGAAGAGTCGGTCGGTGCCGAAACGGCCGAGGACGCGGTCTCGCGGATCTTTGGCGTCGAGCCGCAGGCAAGCGGTCCCCGGCCGGAGCCGGCCGCGGCGCGCCCGACCGAGAAGGCGGCAGATCCAAAACCGGAGACGGCGGCGGAGGCAAAGCCGGAAAGTCCGAAAGCGGAACTCTCCGTCTCTCGGCGCTCCGCCGCGAATGCGACGGAACTGGTTGCAGCGATCGTCCGTCGCATTCGCGATCGCATCACGAGGTCGGCGGAGAAGGTGCCGGACCTGGTGGTCGACATCCCGGTGAGCGTCGACGAGGTCATGAACCGGGCACGCCTTTCCGTGGAGCTTCCCGACGGCGAAACGGCGAAGCTCGCAATTCCGCTTGGTGCGCGGGACGGAGAGGTGATTCGGTTGAAGGAGCAGGGCTACCGGGTCGCGGGCATGACGCGTGGCGACGTCGTCGTGACCTTGCGCATTGCCCAGGACGGCCCCTTCAGGACCCGGGGTCTCGATCTGGTCACCACACTGCCCGTCAGCCTCCAGGATGCGGTACTGGGTTGCGAGACGCCGATCGAAACGCCGAACGGACCCGTTGCGGTCATCGTGCCGGCCTGGTCGGGTTCCGACAGGGAGATCCGCATTGCCGGCAAGGGGATGAGGGGCGCCGACGGCGAGCGGGGAGATCTTGTTGTGGAACTCCGTCTCGTACTCCACGAAAAGCCAGACGACAGGATCACGGACCTGATGCGGGCGCAGCGTGACGGCCTGTATTTGTGAAAGTTCTCTGACAAACTGAACCAATATTACGGGGACTAACAGTTCCTGATCCGCGGCGCGCTTGAACCGCTTTGACGGCTATGCCATAGGCAATTCTCGACATTTTGCCGCACCTCGCGGGTGTGCGGAGTCGTTGAGTTTCAAGAACGGCAACCGGCACCCGCCGGTGCAGGCAGACAGTATTGGGGACATTCCATGGCTCAGGCATCGGGTCTGATGAATGGCAAGCGTGGCGTCATCATGGGCGTTGCAAACAATCGCTCGATTGCGTGGGGCATTGCCAAGGCTTTGTCGGAAGCCGGCGCTGAGATCGCGCTGACATGGCAAGGCGATGCGCTGAAAAAACGCGTCGAGCCGTTGGCGCAGGAACTCGGTGCCTTCATGGCCGGTCATTGCGATGTCACCGACCTTTCTACGATCGATGCGGTATTCTCAACATGCGAGGAGAAGTGGGGCAAGATCGATTTCGTTGTGCATGCGGTTGCCTTCTCCGACAAGGACGAACTGACGGGCCGCTACGTGGATACGAGCCGCGACAATTTCGCCCGCACAATGGATATCTCCGTCTATTCCTTTACGGCGGTCGCCGCCCGCGCCGAGCGCATTATGAATGATGGGGGCTCGATCCTGACGCTGACCTATTACGGCGCCGAAAAGGTGATGCCGCATTACAACGTCATGGGCGTTGCCAAGGCGGCGCTCGAAGCGAGCGTGCGCTATCTGGCGGTCGATCTCGGCAATCGCGGCATTCGCGTCAACGCCATATCGGCCGGGCCGATCAAGACGCTTGCCGCTTCCGGCATCGGCGACTTTCGCTATATCCTCAAGTGGAACGAATACAACGCGCCGCTGAAGCGCACCGTTTCGATAGAGGAGGTCGGTAACTCGGCGCTCTATCTTCTCTCCGACCTGTCTAGCGGCGTCACCGGTGAGGTGCATCACGTCGATTCCGGCTATCATACGATCGGCATGAAGGCCGTCGACGCACCGGACATTTCCGTTCTCAAGGACTGACCGCCACGCGTCTGTTCGGCGGCGATTACAGCGCCGTGCGTCTTATTAGCCAGACGCGCAAGGTCGCTGTAGCACATTGAATTTCTGCATGTCTTTGTCCTTTAATCGAGGTCGATTAAAGGAGACATGCAGTAGGCTGTGTCCGGAGTGAACACTGTGCTCATCTACATGGTTCGCCACGGCCAAACGGATTGGAACGCCGAGGGTCGTCTCCAGGGGCAAAAGGACATTTCCCTCAACGAAACCGGTCGTCGGCAGGCGACCGGCAATGGCCTGGCTCTCGCGGCGAAGCTCGGGCGCGAGGCCGCCGCTTACGACTTCGTGAGCAGCCCACTCGGCCGCACCCGCGAGACCATGCAGCGACTCAGGCAGGCGATGGGGCTCGATCCGCTTTCCTACCGTATCGATGAACGGCTGAAAGAGGTCTCCTTCGGCGATTGGGAGGGCTATACGCTGCCGGAACTGAAGCGCCGCGTGCCGGAGCGGATCGCCGCTCGCCGCGTGGCCAAATGGGATTTCATCCCGCCCGGCCCGGAAGCCGAAAGCTACGAAATCCTGTCCTGGCGCGTCGGCGCCTGGCTGAAGGATCTAAGGAAGCCCACCGTATGCGTCAGCCATGGCGGCGTCATTCGGGCGCTGTTCAAGCTGCTTGGGGAAATGGATGGCGACGAAGCGGCCGCGGCCGCGATCCCGCAGGACCGGCTCCTGAAAATCGCCGACGGCTCCATCCGCTGGCTCTGACCGGGTGCATAGCGCGACTACGGCGCCGCGCAAATTGCTGCGCGCTTTGTAAGCCCTGGCGCATCGGGCCGAAAATCGTATCCGATTTTCGGAAAAGATCGATCTACAGTTTCAAAGAGTTACAGCGATCCTCGCGCGTCTGAATGCGTCTGTCTGAAAAGACGCGCGGGGCTATAAGATATGCACGGGTGCAGTGGAGGATCACTGCACGATCTCAAGATCGTCGATGACGCGCTTGCCGTCGATCTCCGTATAGAAGACAACAACCTTGACGCCGGCCTTCAGCCCCTCGAAATTGAACTCCTCCGGTGCCTGGTAGCTCTTGCCGTCGTCGAGCGAGAGGCTCAATTTCTCCGTGTCAACATTGGTGATCACCGCCTCGACATCCGCGCTTTCGGCCCGGGCGGAAAGCGGCGACAGCAAGCCTGCAGTAGCCAAGAGCGCGGCGATGACGAATCGCATCTTTCCCACCTTCAATGATTTTGCGAACATTCCTGCCATCACCTTTGATCCCCGATTGTGGCAAAAGTAGCCATGTGCCGTCGCCAGCGCATCGGCCGAAAATCGTACCCGATTTTCGGAAAGCTCGATGCGCAGTTTCAAAAAGTTACAGCGACCTTTGCGCGTCTGAAAGCACGCGGCGCTGTAAGCAGGTTCCGCAAGAGTTCCCACGATCTTGCGATCAGAATCTGCGGCAACCCCAAGGAATCTAAGCAGATAAGCGTGAGTGAACCCATGAATATCTGCTTAGCCGCGCTTAGGGGAGAGTGAATGCGGCCTCGGCAGAATACAAGCGAACCATATCGTGAACCCTTCTTGCTGCAGTCGTCTCACCGGCTTTTCCCACTGCAAATTAAGGAGCGCAGACCTGCCGTCTCCGTCGCTCCGACGCTGAGGCATGGCGGCGCTGTGATTTTATCTTCAAATCGGTTCCGCTTTGGAGATTCATGCAGTAAGAGAGGGCGCGCGATTTTCGCGCGGGTTTTTCAAGAGCGGGATGGAAGCCATTCCTGTCCGGCTCTCGCTCAACATCCCGGTAGCCGTCATGTCGCACAATACCTTTGGTCATCTCTTTCGAGTCACCACCTGGGGCGAAAGCCACGGTCCGGCGCTCGGCTGCGTCGTCGACGGATGCCCGCCCGGGCTTCGCTTTACGCTCGCCGAGATCCAGGCGTGGCTCGACAAGCGCAAGCCCGGCCAGTCTCGCTTCGTCACTCAGCGTCGCGAAGACGATCTCGTCAAGGTGCTGTCCGGCGTCATGCTCGATGATGACGGCGAGACGATGATTGCCACCGGCACGCCGATCTCGATGCTGATCGAGAACACCGACCAGCGCTCCAAGGACTATTCCGAGATCGCCAAGCGCTATCGTCCGGGCCATGCCGACTACACTTATGACGTTAAGTACGGCATCCGGGATTATCGTGGCGGCGGCCGCTCTTCGGCGCGTGAGACCGCCGCGCGCGTCGCCGCCGGCGCCATTGCCCGCAAGGTCGTGCCGGGCCTCATCGTGCGCGGGGCTCTCGTCCAGATCGGCAAGCACAGGATCGACCGCGGCAATTGGGACTGGGCGGAAGTCGAGAACAATCCCTTCTTCTCGCCGGACCCGGCGATCGTTCCGGTCTGGGAAGACTATCTTGACGGCATCCGCAAGGCCGGCTCGTCGATCGGGGCCGTGGTCGAGGTGATCGCTGAGGGTGTACCCGCCGGTATCGGCGCGCCGATCTACGGCAAGCTCGACCAGGACATCGCCTCGAACCTGATGTCCATTAATGCGGTCAAGGGCGTGGAGATCGGCAACGGCTTCGCCGCCGCCGAGATCAGCGGCGAGGAGAATGCCGACGAGATGCGCATCGGCCCCGGCGGCGAACCGGTCTTTCTCTCGAACAACGCCGGCGGCATCCTCGGCGGCATTGCCACGGGACAGCCGGTCGTCGCCCGCTTCGCCATCAAGCCAACCTCTTCCATCCTGACCGAGCGCCGGTCGATCGACAGCGACGGCAATGAGGTCGATCTCCGCACCAAGGGCCGCCATGACCCCTGCGTCGGGATAAGGGCGGTGCCGATCGGCGAAGCCATGCTTGCCTGCACGATCGCCGACCACTATCTGCGCGACCGGGGCCAGACCGGCCGGCTGAAGTAATATGCGGGAGAGAAGCATGTCCTATGACCAGAAGCGTGTCGTCGACGCCATTCGCGCTTTCGAGGCCGGTGAGATCGTCGTCGTCACCGACGACGGCGGCCGCGAGAACGAAGGCGACCTGATCGTCGCGGCCGTTCACTGCACCCCGGAAAAAATGGCCTTCATCGTCCGCCACACTTCCGGCATCGTCTGCACCCCCATGCCGCGCGACGAAGCAAAGCGGCTCAATCTCAATGCGATGGTTGCCGAGAACGATTCCGCCCACACGACCGCATTCACGGTATCCGTCGATTTCAGGCATGGAACAAGCACCGGCATTTCCGCCGACGACCGGACGCTGACGGTGCGCAACCTCGCCAATCCGAATATCGGGCCGGGCGATTTCGTGCGGCCGGGCCATATCTTCCCTCTGGTGGCCCGCGAGGGCGGCGTACTCATGCGTTCCGGCCATACCGAGGCGGCCGTCGATCTTTGCCGGCTCGCCAGCCTGCCGCCGGTCGGCGTCATTTGCGAACTCGTCAATGACGACGGCACCGTCATGCGCGGTCCGCAGGTGGAGACCTTCGCCGAGACCCACGGTCTGAAACAGGTTTCCGTAGCCGATCTCATTGCCTACCGCCAGCGCAAGGAAACCCTGATCGAGAAGGGCAATTGCTTCGAAATCGAAACGCCCTACGGCAAGGCGAAGGGCCATGCCTATTCTCTGCCCTGGGACCCGATGCAGCATCTCGCCGTCGTTTTCGGCGACATCCGCGACGGTGTCGACATTCCGGTCCGCCTCCATCTCGAAAATGTCGGATCGGATGTTTTCGGCAGCGATCGTCCGGTCGACGAGGTCATGAAGCGCATCGCCGCGGAGGGCAGGGGCGTTATCGTCTATCTGCGCGAAGGTTCGGTCGGCGTCGGCATCTCGCAGACCGCGCGCAAGGGGAAGCAAGAGCGTGAAGTGCACGAGGAAGCGCAGGCGCGAGAAAGCGAATGGCTGGAAATCGGCCTCGGCGCCCAAATCCTCAAGGACCTCGGGATCACCTCCATCCGCCTTCTTTCCTCGCGCGAGCGCCATTATGTCGGCCTCGAGGGTTTCGGCATCAATATTGCCGCGACCGAGATTCTGTGAATCAACGGCGCGATCCCGGCTCTGGATCTGCAGTGAAAAAAGCCGCGCATCCAAGGAAGCGCGGCTTTTGATTCGGCAACTTCTGGCCGATCAGGGCAGCGCGTCGTACCCCTCGCCGAAGCCCTTGAGGTCGACCGGGATGCCGATGCCTTCTTCCGGAGACTGGAAGACGATGAAGGTCGCCGTCGCGCCGGCCCGGAACGTCTTCAGAAGTTCGTCCTCCAGCACGACTTCCGCATAGCAGCCATCGGTGAAACAGCGAACGAAATAGGCGCGGCCGATATCCTTGCCGTCGACGTTGAGTCCAAGGCCGTTGGGCAGAAGCACGCCGAGGGGGGCGAGAACCCGAAGGATCTTCGCTTTGCGGTCCGCCGTCTTCAGAACGACGACGGAAAGCCCGACCTCCGGCCGGTCTTCGGCGATGACGTTCTGCATCAGCGCGCATTGTTCGGTCGAGGCGCCCGCAGGCTTGTCGCAGACGATCGACCACGCGCCGTGGTTCGACTTCACCGTTCCCGGTGTTCCGCCGGATTGCTGGGCCATGCTTGCTGTGGAGAAGGCGCAGGCGGCAATTCCGAGGGCGGCCAGAACGGGCAGCCGGGAGAAGAGGGACAGGCCCATGTAAACCTCAAAACGTCGAATCAGTCGGGCTATTCTTGAAGCGCGGAGCGGCAAATGAAAAGCCCTGCCCACTACATTCCAATGCCATATGGCCGAAATTGGGCCCGAACTGCCCGGAACGACAAGTCCGAACCTGCTTTGGGCGTGCTTCGCCACTGTGCGTCGTATATAGAAGAGGAAACCATGCTCATGCGACGGGCTAGAGAGTTTGGTGCAGATCCCGGTGCGGCGGCCTGTGCGAAAAACCCCTCTTTGCGCAAAAATGCCGCACGAGGTTGCTTGGTCAGATGTTGCGGCGCTCACCAAACTGTGGTTTGAAGCGCTGCAGTATCGCAGGGATTCTGCGTTCCGGGTTTGATCCTGATCAAGCGCATTGGGGAGACGTCATTGTGAAGAATAAGGCCTATGCAGTTCTGGCAGCGCTTGCCTGTCTGCTCTTTGCTTCGAGCGCCTTTGCTGACAAGCCTGTCGACTGGCAGACCGGCTTTCAGCCGGCGGCGACGGGCATCATGGAAGCAATCACGTGGTTCGAGCAATACACACTGTGGTTCATCATTCCGATCACGCTCCTGGTCCTGCTGCTGCTGATCATCGTCGTGGTCAAATTCCGCGAGGGCGCCAATCCGGTGCCGTCGAGGACCAGCCATAACACGCTGATCGAGGTCATTTGGACCGTGGGTCCGGTGATCGTGCTCCTGTTCCTCGCCGTTCCGTCCTTCCAGCTTCTGACGGCGCAACTGACGCCGCCTGAGAATCCGGATCTGACCGTGAAGGCCACCGGCAACCAGTGGTACTGGTCCTATGAATATGAAGTGGGCGAGAATCCGCTTTCCTTCGACAGCCTTCTCTTGAAGGACGAGGATCGTGCAGGCCTCGGCAAGGAAGACAAGGCCGCGTATCCGCGCCTTCTCGCCGTCGATAACGAGGTGGTCGTTCCGGTCGGCAAGACCGTCCGCGTCCTGGTTACGGCTGCCGACGTGATCCACGCCTTTGCCATGCCGGCTTTCGGTGTGAAGATCGATGCCGTACCTGGTCGCCTCAACGAAACCTGGTTTAAGGCTGACCGCGAAGGCCTCTATTACGGCCAGTGTTCCGAGCTCTGCGGCAAGGATCATGCCTATATGCCGATCGCCATCCGTGTTGTATCGCAGGACAATTACGACGCCTGGCTCGCTGCCGCCGCCACCAATCTCGGCGAGGCGAACAAGGCGCTCATGGCGTCCATCGACGGCGCGGCCAAGGCCGTTGACGTCGCCGAAAACGCCGCACAGTAATCGGAAGGGGAGCTCGACCCATGGCTGGAACAGCCGTTCATCACGATCAACGGCATGATCATTCCGATCATGCCCATGCCGACCACGAACACAAGCCGCTGAGCTTCTTCCAGCGCTGGTTCCTCTCGACCAACCACAAGGACATCGGGACGCTCTACCTGATCTTCGCGATCATCGCCGGCATCATCGGCGGGACGCTGTCGGTGTTCATGCGTGCCGAGCTGCAGGAGCCGGGCATCCAGATCTTCCATGGTCTGGCGCAGATGGTCTACGGTTTCGAGGGTGATGCTGCCATCGATGGCGGCAAGCACATGTTCAACGTGTTCACGACCGCGCATGCTCTGATCATGATCTTTTTCATGGTCATGCCTGCGCTCATCGGCGGATTCGCCAACTGGATGGTGCCGATCATGATCGGAGCGCCGGACATGGCCTTCCCGCGCATGAATAACATCTCGTTCTGGTTGATCGTCCCGGCCTTCCTGCTGGTCTTGCTTTCGATGTTCGCCGAGGGCCCTGCAGGTGCCTATGGTGCGGGCGGTGGTTGGACGATCTATCCGCCATTCTCGACTTCGGGCATGCCGGGGCCGGCCATGGATCTTGCGATCCTCGGCCTGCATGTCGCCGGCGCTTCGTCGATCCTGGGTGCGATCAACTTCATCACGACCATCCTCAACATGCGTGCGCCGGGCATGACGCTGCACAAGATGCCGCTCTTTGCCTGGTCGGTGCTGATCACGGCATTCCTGCTGCTGCTCTCGCTGCCTGTTCTGGCAGGCGGCATCACCATGCTGCTCACGGATCGCAACTTCGGCACGACCTTCTTCGCGCCTGAGGGCGGTGGCGATCCGATCCTGTTCCAGCACCTGTTCTGGTTCTTCGGCCATCCGGAAGTGTACATCCTGATCCTGCCGGGCTTCGGCATCGTCAGTCACATCATCTCGACCTTCTCGCGCAAGCCGATCTTCGGTTATCTGGGCATGGCCTATGCCATGGTCGCGATCGGCGCCGTCGGCTTCATCGTGTGGGCGCACCACATGTATACGGTCGGCATGTCGCTCGAGACGCAGCGCTATTTCGTCTTCGCGACCATGGTCATCGCCGTTCCGACGGGCGTGAAGATATTCTCCTGGATCGCGACGATGTGGGGTGGCTCGATCCGCTTCTCGACGCCGATGGTCTGGGCGATCGGCTTCATCTTCCTCTTTACGGTCGGCGGTGTGACGGGCGTGCAGCTCGCCAACGCCGGTCTCGATCGTTCGCTGCACGACACCTACTACGTGGTCGCCCACTTCCACTACGTGCTGTCGCTCGGCGCCGTTTTCGCGATCTTTGCGGCCTGGTACTACTGGTTCCCGAAGATGAGCGGCTACATGTATTCCGAGTTCATCGGCAAGCTGCATTTCTGGGTGATGTTCGTCGGCGTGAACCTGATCTTCTTCCCGCAGCACTTCCTCGGGCTTGCAGGCATGCCACGCCGCTATATCGACTATCCGGATGCCTTTGCCGGCTGGAACATGGTTTCCTCCTACGGCTCCTACATCGCGGCCGTCGGCGTGCTGATCTTCCTCTTCGGCGTCGCCGAAGCTTTTGCGAAGAAGCGCGTTGCGGGCGACAATCCGTGGGGCGCGGGTGCAAACACGCTGGAATGGCAGCTGTCGTCGCCGCCGCCGTTCCATCAGTGGGAGCAGCTCCCGCGGATAAAGTGACGGACAGCGAACAGAAGCCGCCGGCATCGGCGGCTTCTCCCCGGCGACTTGCCGGCACGATATGGCCTTTGCGGCCGCGACAGGACCAGGGACCAGACATGGCGCTCATCAACAATCACGAAGCAGTCGGCATGGACGGTACGCCGCGCCTGTCCGAAGCCTCTGCGCGCGATTATTTCGAGCTGCTGAAGCCGCGCGTCATGTCGCTGGTCATTTTTACGGCCTTTGTCGGCCTCGTCCTTGCGCCAGGGCAAATCAATCCCGTTATTGGTTTCATCGCGATCCTCTGCATCGCCGTGGGCGCCGGTGCCTCCGGCGCGCTGAATATGTGGTATGACGCCGATATAGACGCCGTCATGAGCCGCACCGCCAAGCGCCCAATTCCTGCCGGCAAGGTCCTGCCGCAGGAAGCGCTCGCCTTTGGCCTGACGCTTTCGGCATTTTCGGTGACGATCCTCGGTCTCGCCGTGAACTGGCTCGCAGCCGGATTGCTCGCATTCACGATATTCTTCTACGTGGTCATCTACACGATGTGGCTGAAGCGCTCCACGCCCCAGAACATCGTCATCGGCGGTGCGGCCGGAGCCTTCCCGCCCATGATTGGTTGGGCCTGCGTGAGCGGCGGCGTGTCGGTCGAAAGCATCGTGCTGTTCCTCATCATCTTTCTCTGGACGCCGGCGCATTTCTGGGCCCTGGCGCTCTTTAAGATGGGGGATTACGAGGCCGTCGGCGTGCCGATGATGCCGAATGTCTGCGGCGAGGCGACGACCAAGAACCAGATCGTCGTCTATGCGCTGCTGACGGCACTGAGTGGTATCTGTCCTACCTTGCTCGGCTTTGCGAGCCTCGGCTATGGGGCATTCGCGACGGCCATGGGGCTCGGCTTCATCTGGTATTCGCTTGGCGTTTTGCGCATGGAGAGTGATGATAGACGGATGGTGCCGGCCAAGAAGCTCTTCGCCTTCTCTATCGTCTATCTCTTCGCGATTTTCTCGGCCCTGCTGGTCGACCATGTCGTCGTCGAGATGTGGCTCATTGCCGGAGGTACGATCTGATGGAAACCGTCGAACTCAGCGTCGCCCAAAAGAAGTCCCGCCGCAGCCGAAACATGGCTCTTGGCCTGGTGCTGGCCGGACTCGTCGCGCTTTTCTACGTCGTGACGCTGATCAAGTTCGGCGGCGGCGTGGCCCATTGAGGAGCGGCTCATGACAGATATTCCGCGCAAAGGCCCGAAGGAACGAGCGAATGGCGCCATTGTCGGCGCCTGCCTCGCCTTTGTCGTCGGCATGGTCGGCATGGCCTACGCGGCCGTGCCGCTCTACAACATGTTCTGCCGCGTAACCGGCTACAACGGCACTACGCAGCGGGTCGACCAGGCCTCCGACGTCGTCCTCGACCGGAAGATAAGGGTGACCTTCGATGCCAATGTCGCGCCGGGTCTGCCCTGGGAGTTCAAGCCCGTCCAGCGTCACGTCGACCTCAGGATCGGCGAAACGGTCAAGATAAACTACCGCGCCAAGAACCTATCGTCGAAGCCGACGACCGGGCAGGCGGCATTCAACGTCACGCCATTGGAAGCCGGAGCCTATTTCAACAAGCTCGAATGCTTTTGCTTCACCGAGACGACGTTGCAGCCCGGCGAGGAACTAGAAATGCCGGTCGTCTTCTTCGTCGATCCGGAAATCGTTAAGCCGGTCGAGACGAAAGACATCAAGACCTTGACGCTGTCCTACACCTTCTATGCGCGCGAGCCGTCCAAGCCCGTCGCGGCAGTGAAGGCGAAGGAAGGGCAGGATCAGAACAAACTTTGACATGCGGTCCATTTCGGCTATGCCGGACGGGCTAAAAGAGAGGACTATCGGGGATTACTGACATGGCCGGTGCGCATCAGAAGAATCACGACTACCACATCATCGATCCGAGCCCGTGGCCGCTGCTTGCCTCCATTGGCGCCTTCGTCCTGGCTCTCGGCGGCATCGGCTACATGCGCTATCTTTCCGGCGGCTCGTTCAAGATATTCGGAATGGAGCTTGCCAATCCGTGGATATTCCTGATCGGTCTCGCCATCATTCTCTACACCATGTTCGGCTGGTGGTCGGACACGATCAAGGAAGGGCGCGAGGGGCACCACACCCGCGTCGTCTCGCTGCACTTGCGTTACGGCATGATCATGTTCATCGCTTCGGAAGTGATGTTCTTCGCCGCCTGGTTCTGGGCCTTCTTCGATGCGAGCCTTTTCCCGGGAGAGGCTATTCAGGCGGCGCGCGCGGAGTATACGGGGGGAGTCTGGCCGCCGCAGGGCATTGAGGTGCTCGATCCCTGGCACCTGCCGCTCTACAACACGGTCATCCTGCTGCTGTCCGGCACGACCGTGACTTGGGCCCATCATGCTCTGCTGCACAACGACCGCAAGGGCCTCGTCTACGGCCTGATGCTGACGGTGCTGCTTGGCGTGCTCTTCTCCTTTGTGCAGGGTTACGAATACGCCCATGCGCCATTCGCCTTCAAGGACTCGATCTATGGCGCGACCTTCTTCATGGCGACCGGCTTCCACGGTTTCCACGTCCTGGTCGGCACGATCTTCCTGCTGGTCTGCCTGTTCCGTGCACTCGCCGGCGGCTTTACTCCACAGCATCACTTCGGCTTCGAGGCTGCCGCCTGGTACTGGCATTTCGTTGATGTGGTCTGGCTGTTCCTCTTCTTCTCCATTTACATCTGGGGTGGTTGGGGCGCGCCGATCGCTCACGGCTAAGACGGATATCTCGTGATGATGACGGGCGGTTGCGGCAACGCAGCCGCCCTTTCCGCTCGACAGCGATTGTGACGATTTGGACTATTCGACTACGGCTTCGTCGCCGCCGCGTCGACATTCTCGTCAATGCTTTCGTCGCATGCTGTGAATACGGCAGACAGGGTCTGGAACCGCCCGGACGGAACATGGAAGCTGCCGTAGAAGCGGCGCCGGTCCGGGGACAGACCAGGGTCATCGGCCAACCGGATCGCTTCGGCTGGCTGGCGCTCTTGACGCAGATGATCGATTGGACGGCGGGCTGTATAGACGTTACCGTTGGAGAGATGAACGAGATCGGCGATATGGTTCCCGACAATCCGGTGATGAGATCAATCCATGAATGACGACAAGGCCCTCTTTCCGCCGGTGGACCCGGTCATCACCGGTGCCAAGGGACTTTGCCCACGCTGCGGCCAAGGGCGCCTCTTCGACGGCTTCTTGAAGGTCCGGCCGTCCTGCACCGCTTGCGAACTCGACTACCGTTTTGCGGATGCGGGAGACGGGCCCGTCGTCTTCGTGATCCTGATCGTCGGCTTCCTTGTCGTTGGGGCCGCGCTCTGGATGGAGGTGAACGTCAATCCGCCTTTGTGGCTGCACTTCCTGCTCTGGGTCCCGCTCGCGACGGTCTTGAGCCTCGCGCTAACGCGGATACTCAAAGGCGTGCTGATCAATCTCCAGTACCGAAGCAATGCACGTCAGGGTGAGATCGATCGTGGCTGACGCGCGCAAGCCCGCGCCGGGCGGCGGTCGTCGGTTCCTTACAACCCTTGTTCTCGCGGGTCTCGCCTTCGCCGTTCTGATCGGGCTCGGTACCTGGCAGATGCAGCGGCTAGAGTGGAAGGAGGGGCTGATCGCCGCCATTGCCGAACGGCGGGCTGCGCCGCCCTTGTCGCTCGGCGAAATTGAGGCCATGGCAGAGGAAGGCACCGATATCGACTACCGTGCCGTAGGCATTACGGGAGTCTTCGACCACGGCAGGGAGCGCCATTTCTTCGCCACCCATCAAGGGCGTACCGGCTACTACGTCTTCACGCCGCTGATGTTGAGGGACGCCCGCGCGCTGTTCGTCAATCGCGGCTTCGTGCCCTTTGAAAAAAAGGACGCTTCGACTCGTCCCGAGGGCCAGCTTTCCGGAACCGTGACCATCACTGGCCTTGCACGGCCGAAGCTCGCGGAGAAGCCGTCTTCGCTCGTGCCCGACAACGACATCGCCAAGAACATCTTCTATTGGAAGGACCTCGACGCCATGGCGACGTCTGCGGGCATCACCGCCGATCACGTCCTGCCGTTCTTCGTCGACGCGGACGCCTCGCAGAATCCGAGCGGGTTGCCCATCGGCGGGGTGACGCAATTCGACCTGCCGAATAATCACCTGCAATATGCGCTCACCTGGTACGGCCTTGCTGCCGCGCTCGTCGGCGTCACGGGAGCTTTTCTCTACCGGCAGAATAGAGGGAGCCGTACGGGGCATTGAAATGGGGGTACTATCATTCGTTCTTATCGCGCTGACCGTCTTGCTGCATCTCGGGTTTCTTGTGCTCGAAATGCTTCTCTGGATGAAACCCGAGGGCAGGGCGGTCTTCCGCATGACGCCGGAACGGGCCGAGGCGACGCGGGTGCTCGCGGCCAATCAGGGCTCTATAACGGATTTCTGGCCGCGGGCCTCGTCTGGTCGCTCATCGAGGCGGACCCAATTTTCGCCTTCAAACTGAAGGTCTTCTTTCTTGTGTGCGTGGTCGTTGCCGCTATATATGGCGCATGGTCGGTCAAGCCCCACATCCTTCTCGTGCAGGGTGGACCGGCGATGCTCGCGCTCCTGTTCCTTCTACCGGCGTCCTGATCCATGGCCTTATCCACGGCAGCAAAATCCCCGATTATCATTCGTCTCTGCGGGCCGCGCGGCTTCTGCGCCGGTGTCGACCGGGCGATTCAGATCGTCGTGCTGGCGCTCAAGGAATTCGGTGCCCCGGTCTATGTTCGGCACGAGATCGTGCACAATCGCTATGTCGTAGAGGGGCTCGAAGCCAAGGGCGCGATTTTCGTCGAAGAGCTTGACGAGATCCCGCTGGAACACCGCAAGCAGCCGGTCGTCTTCTCCGCGCATGGCGTCCCGAAATCTGTGCCGGCCGACGCCGACATGCGCAACCTCTTTTACCTCGATGCCACCTGCCCGCTGGTTTCGAAGGTGCACAAGCAGGCAATGCGTCACCATCGTCAGGGGCGGCACGTCGTGCTGATCGGGCACGCCGGTCACCCCGAAGTCATCGGGACCATGGGGCAATTGCCGGAAGGCGCCGTCTCCCTTGTCGAGACGGTGGAAGATGCGGAAGCCTATGAGCCGTCGGACCCGGACAATTTAGGTTTTGTCACGCAGACGACGCTCTCGGTCGACGATACCGCCGGGGTGATCAAGCGGCTGCATGAGCGCTTCCCGAAGCTGACGGCACCGGCCGCCGATTCGATCTGCTATGCCACGACGAACCGCCAAGAGGCCGTCAAGCAGGCGGCGCCCGGCTGCGACCTTTTCCTGATCGTCGGTGCGCCGAACTCGTCGAATTCCAAGCGCCTCGTCGAAGTGGCTTTGAGAGCGGGGGCGAGGCAAGCCGTCCTCGTTCAGCGCGCCGCGGAAATCGACTGGGACCGGCTTGGCGAGATCTCGACGGTCGGTCTGTCGGCCGGTGCGTCGGCGCCGGAAGTGATTGTCAACGAGATCATCGAAGCATTCCGCGCGCGCTATGACGCGACGGTCGAACTCGCCGATACGGTCGAGGAACACGAGAACTTCCTCGTCAACCGCGAACTGCGCCATGTCGAACTGACCGCCGCGGACATGGCCTTCGTCAACGGCGAGTGAACCGGTCGGACGAACCCTTCTAAAGTGCATCGCTGGAAAGTAGCAAGCCTTGGCAGTTTACACCGATATCGCGGAAGACGATTTGACCCGCTTCCTTGCGGCCTACGACGTGGGCTCGCTGACCTCCTACAAAGGCATTGCCGAGGGGGTGGAGAACTCGAACTTTCTCCTTCACACCACAAAGGGCTCCTATATTCTCACGCTCTATGAGAAGCGGGTGAATGCGGACGACCTTCCGTTTTTTCTGGGGCTGATGCACCACCTTGCGGAGCGGGGTCTTTCCTGCCCGCTGCCCCTGCCGCGCACCGATGGCGCACTCCTGGGGACGCTATCCGGCCGGCCGGCCGCGGTGATTTCCTTTCTCGAAGGCATGTGGCTCAGAAAGCCCGAGGCGCAGCATTGCCGAGAAGTGGGGCGTGCGCTGGCCTCGATGCACAAGGCCGGAGAGGGATTCCCATTGAAGCGCGCAAACGCGCTTTCGGTGGAGGGCTGGCGGCCGCTTTGGCAGAATTCCGAGGCGCGTGCCGACGAGGTGCAAGCCGGATTGCGGGAGGAAATTGCGGCGGAACTCGCCTATCTCGAAGAGCACTGGCCGAAGCGTCTGCCGCAGGGCGTGATCCACGCGGACCTCTTCCCCGACAATGTCTTCTTTCTCGGAGACCGTCTTTCAGGCCTCATCGACTTCTACTTCGCGTGCAATGACTTTCTTGCCTTCGACATTGCGGTCTGCCTGAATTCCTGGTGTTTCGAGAAGGACGGATCCTACAACATCACCAAAGGAATGGCGCTGCTTTCGGGTTACGAGAGCGTGCGCAAGCTCACGACGGAAGAGGTTGTTGCGCTGCCGCTGCTCGCACGCGGCGCGGCACTACGCTTCTTCCTGACGCGGCTCTATGACTGGCTGACGACGCCAGCTGGCGCGCTGGTGGTCAAGAAGGATCCGCTTGAATATCTGACGAAGCTTCGCTTCCACCGCGCCGTGGTCTCGAGCGCCGAGTACGGCTTGAGACGCGAAGGGGCCTCGGCATGAAGCACGTCGATATTTTCACCGACGGCGCCTGTTCGGGAAATCCCGGCCCAGGCGGGTGGGGCGCGATCTTGCGGTATGGCGAAGTTGAAAAGGAGATGTCCGGCGGCGCGGCCGAGACGACCAATAATCGCATGGAATTGATGGCGGCGATTTCGGCGCTGAACGCCCTTAAACAGCCCTGCGAGGTCGACCTTCACACCGACAGCAAGTATGTGATGGACGGCATCTCCAAATGGATCCACGGCTGGAAGCGCAATGGTTGGAAGACCGGCGACAGGAAGCCCGTGAAAAACGGCGAGCTGTGGCAGGCGCTCGACGAAGCGAGGGGGCGCCATCAGGTGACCTGGCACTGGGTCAAAGGCCATGCCGGACACCCGGAGAACGAACGCGCCGACGAACTGGCGCGCATGGGCATGGAGCCGTTCAAGATAGCGCGGCGCTCTGATGCGATGCCGTCGGATAACTCGGGCTACTGACCCGCCGGAGCCAGGCCGCGAAACACTCGGAATTTGCCTTTGCTCCAAGCCCTCCTACAGGCGCGGAGAGGTGAGCGTGATTTGACGCGCGTCCCTTTGAAGCTGCCGGTCCAGCCGCAGCAGCTGCAGCGCAGCTGCTGCGGCGGCCTATCGGAAGATGCTACAGCCGTTCACGGAGCGTCGAGCTGCTCCAGCATCGTGGCGGCCCCGGAAACGATCGCCTGGCTCGGGGCGTCCTCGACGTTGAGGTTCTTGACGACGCCATCCTCCACCAGCATCGAGTAGCGCTTGGAGCGGATGCCGAGCGTGCCGGCGGAAAGGTCGATGTCCATGCCGAGCGCCTTGGTGAAGGCGGCGTTCCAGTCGGACAGGAAATGGATCTTGCCCATGCCGCCGGTCGCCGTTGCCCAGGCGCCCATCACATGCAGGTCGTTGACCGACACCACGGCGATGTCGTCGACGCCACGGGCGAGGATCGCGTCGCGGTGCTCGAGGTAGCCAGGTAGATGGTTGAGCGAGCACGTCGGCGTGAAGGCGCCCGGAACGGCAAAGAGAACGACGCGCTTACCCCTGAACAGATCGTCGGTGGTCACCTCCACCGGGCCGTCCGCGGTCTTTTCCTTGAAGGTTGCGCTGGGCAGTCTGTCTCCGACGGCGATGGGCACGGTTCTCTCCTCGTTTGGTGTGTCGCCTCGGGCAGGGCACGCGGGACTAAATGCGCGCCACCCGAAACTGTGCGGCGGTTTGGGGCAACGATATGCACACAACGCTGATCTACAGCATTTTGCTGCCAGGTGGAATCGCCTGAAATCGCACAACTCGTTCCTTTGCTTGGGACCGCCTCAGTTAATCGCAAGGGTCGCTTCCATGCTGCGCCCGCCGGCGCGGACCGTGAGCGTGATTGCCTTTCCGGCGAGGTCACGGTTCTTGCCAAAGCGCTTCACCGGGACCTCTACGTGGCGAATGTTGCCTGAACTGCCAGCGATGATCGGCTGACCGAAGTAGAATCCGGAGGGCCCGGCGAGGAAGAGATCGGGGTCACCGCTCCCCGCCTCTGCCGGCAGCCGGAGACCGAAGCGGATCAGCCCCGCACTCGCGTCGAACCGCGCCCCGTCCAGGCGGAAATCCTTTGAGGGCGGCTCAGGCAGCATCGTGAGCGCTTTTTCGATGCGGGCACCGTCGAGAGGGTCGTCGAACTCCCCGCTCTTGACCGTGAGTTCCAGGGTTCCCTGGACCGGGATACAGATACTCTCGCAGACGCCGAGGAAGACAGATGCCCGGATCCTCACGTCCTTTCGGTCGCCTCGGCGCTTCAGCTGCAACGGAAATGCGACGGGCGCATCGTAGCCGGCATAGCGATCCGCTCCGTCACCGAACGACTTCGGCGCAGGAAAGCGCATCGCCTCGAGCACGGCGTCTCCTCCCCGATCAAGCGTGATCTGCGGCGGGATTCCGCTTGCCCCGGGCTCGCGCCAATAGGTCTTCCAGCCGGGCTCGAGCTTGATTTCGAGAATGGCGGGAATGGAGCCGTCCGGCTCGGGCTGCAAGGCGACTAGACGGATCGCGCCGCCCTCAGCCCTGATCCATTCGCTGGAGGCGGCGTGAGACTCCCCCGTGAGTAAAGACGTAAGAGCCAGGGTCGCCGCCGCAATCTGTCGGCGCATTTTGGCGCGTGTCGTGCGTTTGCTCATGAGCGTAGCAGTAGCGCCTTTCTCGCCTGCGCTCCAGCGGCGCCAGCGCTCTTGACCAATCATATTTGCTTGAACGCTGCACATCTTCTTGAACGATCGCGTTTTTTTCGGCGGATGGCCGCTGGGAAAAGGTACGAATTCGAGTTGGCTTGTCCGAAATGCGCAGGGCTAACCGTCGTACGTGCATATTTCGGCGGCCGCCACGTAGAGACGCTTTTCATTTCGTGGCGAATTGATAGGCTATCTTCATTATGGCGACGAAGGTATTGGACAACACGCGCGAACGCGGATTCCTTGACGGTCAATTCCTGATCGCCATGCCGGGCATGTTCGATTCCAATTTTGCCCGCACGGTCATCTTCGTCTGCGCCCATTCCGAGGACGGTGCGATGGGTTTCGTTCTGAATCGGCCGCAACGCCTGACCTTCCCGGACGTTCTGCTGCACCTCCAGCTTCTCGATCCGGACGAAGCCATTCGGCTTCCCACGACGGCGCGCGAATTCCAGATCCAAGCCGGCGGTCCCGTGGAGACAGGGCGCGGCTTCGTACTGCACTCGGATGATTATTTGAGCGATTCCAGCATTCCCGTCAGCGACGACATTTGCCTGACGGCGACCCTCGACATCGTCAAGGCGATTTCCCGTGGTGAAGGGCCTCTCAGGGCGACCATGCTGCTCGGCTATGCGGGATGGGGCCCGGGGCAGCTCGAAAACGAAATCACCCAAAATGGATGGCTCACCTGCCCTGCGCGCGAAGAACTGATCTTCAGCCGCGACCTGGACGAAAAATACGACAAGGCGCTTGCGCTGATGGGCATTTCTCCCGCCATGCTCTCGCCGGACGCGGGTCACGCCTGATCAGGGCGAGACCACCCTCTCGACCTGTACCGATATTGCCCGAAATCGCCCGGCCCTTTCGATGGGCCGTCTGCTGGCCTGTCCCACGCAATCGGTCAACATCGGTGCAGGTTGGTATCAGGCCCGCTTCATGAGTGGAAACCGCTCCTTGAGCAGCCGCAGGGTTGAATCCGATCCAATCGGCGGACCGAAGAGGAAGCTCTGACCATAGTCGCAGCCCATCTGCGCGAGCTGGATCGCGTCTTCCTCGGATGCGATTCCCTCGGCGACCACCTGCATGTCGAGGTCACGTGCCATGGCGATGACGGAGCGCAGCACGACGGCGCGCTTGTCGCTGGGATCACGCACCAGCGCCTTGTCGATTTTGATCGTCTCGAAAGGAAAACGGGTGAGATAGGAGAGGGAGGAGTGCCCCGTGCCGAAATCGTCGAGCGCCAGGCGCAAGCCCGCTTCCTTCAGCTTTTCGAGTACGAGCCGCGCCTGTTCCGGGTTTTCCATAACCAGCGATTCGGTTAGCTCCATCTTGATCTGGGCGGGGTCGCAGCGGTTCTTGATGAGCAGCGCACGCACGTCCTCATACAGTTCGTTGTTCAAGAGCTGCGCGCTCGATAGGTTGACCGATACGAATATCGGCAGATCGCCGGTTTGCGTCTGCCATTCGGACAGATCGCTCGTTGCCCTGTCGAAGGCGAACATGCCGAGCTGGTTGATGATGTCGGAGTTCTCGGCGATCGGGATGAATTCCGTCGGCGAGATGTTGCCGCGCTTCGGGTGATCCCACCTCATGAGCGCCTCGAAGCCGGCGATCTCGCCATCGCTCAGGCGCACGATCGGCTGGTAGACGAGCGAAAGCTCTTTGCGCTCTATCGCCCGTTTCAGGTCCGCTTCGAGTTGCAGGCGATCCGATCCGGAGGTGCGGAAGGATGGGCGGAACGGTTCGACGCGGTTTCCACCTTCCTTCTTGGCGCGGAACATTGCGAGTTCCGCATCATCGAGCAGGCCCGGTGCACTCTGCTCCTGGTCGAGCCAGGAGACGAGACCAATCGACGCGGTGAGGTTGATTTCGCGATTGCCGTAGTTGAGCGGAACCATGATCGCTTTGCTGACGGCGTCGGCGAAGTCGGCGATCTTCGTCGGATCGCGCTCGGACATGAGGATAAGGCCGAACTGGTCGCCGCCGAGGCGCGCCAGCGTATCCTGCGGGCGCAACAGCCGCCGCAGCCGCCGGGTCAGCGCGATCAGGACGTTGTCGCCGGCGGCGATGCCGAGCAGTTCGTTGACCTGTTTGTAGCGGTCGATGTCGATGGCGAGCACCGTCGGTCGCGTTGCATTCGTCCCGTCGGACATCAGCAGGATCGCCTGCAGACGGTCGAGGAACACCTGCCTGTTCGGCAGGCCGGTCAGATTGTCGAGAAGCGCATTGTGCAGGAGACGTTCGACGGAGTTGCGCTGTTCCGTAATGTCGACGATGGTTCCGACGCAGCGGATGATCTCGCCGTTGGCACCGAGTACCGGCCGCGCCCGGATCGACAGCCAGTGATAATGCCCGTCCTCGGCGCGCACGCGGAATTCATGGTTCAGACGCCCCCGCCGATGTTCCAGCAGAACATCAAGGGTCGCGCGGAAGCGGTCGCGGTCGTCCGGGTGCAGCCGCGGCACCCAGTTGCGCACCGGCCCGTTCATCGTTCCAAGGGAAAGCCCGAGCTGGTGCGAGACATCGGGGAGGGTGATGACGCGGTCACGCGCCACGTCCCAGTCCCAGACAGTATCGCCCGAACCGGTCAGCGCCAGAGCCTGGCGTTCGAGGTCGGAGAAGAGTCCTTGCTGGTAGGCGCCGCCGGAAAAGGCGTGCTGCATGACCGTGAAGCCGATCAGAAGCACGATCAGCACGAGGCCGCCGCCAAGCGCCGGCTGGACAATGTCGTTGGCGAGTTGCCCCGTCACGGCAAGCCACGCTCCGAAGAGCCAGACGAGGATCAGCAGCCATGCTGGAACGAGAAGGATGGCACGGTCGTAACGATTGAAGCCGAGATAGGCAATGAGCACAATGCCCGCCGTTGCCGTCAGCGCGAAGGAGAGGCGCGCTATGCCCGCGGCGATCGCCGGATCGTAGATGGCAACGCCGAAGAGCAGCGCCAGGCCGAGTATCCAGGCGAGCGTCGCATAGCCGAGATGCTGATGCCAGCGGTTGAGGTTGAGATAGGTGAAAAGGAAGATCACCAGACCGGCCGCCAGGAAGACTTCGGTTCCGGCGCGCCATATGCGCTCGTCATCAGCCGTCATGCTGATCAGCTTGGACAGAAAGCCGAAATCGACGCAGATATAGGCGAGCACCGCCCAGGCAAGCGCCGCCGTTGCCGGCAGCATCGAGGTACCCTTGACGACGAAGAGAATGGTCAGGAACACCGCCAAGAGGCCGGCAATGCCGAGTACGATGCCGCGATAGAGCGTGAAGGCGTTGACCGTGTCCTTGTAGGCCTCGGGTTGCCAGAGATAGATCTGCGGCAGATCGGGCGTCGCCAGCTCGGCCACGAAAGTGACGACCGCACCGGGATTGAGGGTGATGCGGAAGACATCGGCTTCCTCGCTCGGCTGCCGGTCGAGCGAGAAGCCCTCGCTGGGCGTGATCGAGAGAATGCGCCGGGAACCGAGGTCGGGCCAGAACAGCTTGGAGTTCACCAGGCGAAAATGCGGTGCGACGATTACCCGTTCGAGTTGCTCCTCCGACACATTGGCCAGCGCGAAGACGGCCCAGTCGCCCTGATGGTTTTCCGTGCTCGAGCGCACTTCGATGCGGCGCACGATACCGTCCGTGCCGGGAGCCGTGGAAACCTGGAACGCTTCTCCATGGCCGCTATAGATTTCCGTCGTGGCGGTGAGATCGAGTGCAGTGTCCTCGCGCGAGATCTTCACCGGTTCGAGCGCATGCGCCACGCCGCCGGCAAGGCTGAGGACGAAGACGGCAAGTGCGACCAGAAACGCTGCCAGCCTTGCGGCTGGCCATGCGAACGGCTTCAAGGTCAGGGGCATCAAAGGGGCATGTTCCTGTTCGGTACGGCATCCGTGGCGAGCCGCGAAAACATCAGGTGATCCCGCCACTGCCCGTTTATCTTCAAGTACTGTCTCAAGTAGCCTTCACGCTCAAAGCCGACCTTTTCAAGGAGACGGATGCTCCGCGCGTTTTCCGGAATACAGGCTGCCTCGATACGGTGCAACTCAAGCGTCGAAAAGATGTAGGGGATTGTCAGCTTCAGTGCGCCGCACATGTGGCCGTGACCGGCATATTTCTGGCCCATCCAGTAGCCGATCATGCAATTCTGAGCTGCCCCTCGGCGGATGTGACCGATGGTGAGGCCGCCGAGCAGGGTTTCATCGGATTTACGGAAAAGCAACAAAGGCACGGCCTGACCGGATGCATATTCCTGTTCGTTGCGGTTGACGCGGTTGCGAAACGCGCTTTCCGTCATCTCGTCGGTGCGCCAGCTCGGCTCCCAGGGCTCCAGGAAAGTGCGGCTGTCGCTGCGCAACCGGTACCATTGCCGATAATCGGAATATCGGGGCAGGCGCAGCAGGTAATGCTCGCTGGCGATCTCGACCGTCTCGGGCTGCCGCGACAGGAACCGAAAAACCGATCGTGCCATATATGCCTCCGCGCCAAGCTCACGAGCCGGGCAATGACAAAAGCAAATGCCGTCTCATTTCGAAACGTCGCACAAGTTTACGTCCAAATCGAATCCGATTTTAGAAATTGTGCAAGAAAATCACGGCGTACGGCCGCCGATCGCATCAGCCGCAGCGGCAGCAGCCTGCGTCAGCCTGCCATGGCCTTTACCGCGGCCGGCTTCGCGCTCAACGAAGAGAGGAGATCGTTCATCGAGGCGAGGTGCTCGAGAGGGCCGATCGCCGAAAGTGTGGGCACGGTGTCGAAGAAAAGCCGACCGGCGAGATCCGTCAGGCGCTCGATCGTGATGCCGGACAAACGCTCCATGAGTTCGTCGTTCGGAATCGGCCGACCATAGAGCATCATCTGCCGGGCAATCTGGCCGGCCCGGGCCGCGGGGCTCTCCTGACCCATCAATAATTGTGCCCGGATCTGCGCGCGAGCGCGCTCGATCTCCTGCTGTTCGATGTTCGTCGAAGACTTCCGCAACTCCTCGACTATGACCGGCATCAGTTCGGGCAGGTTTTCGCCACCGGTCGCGGCATGGATGCCGAAGATACCGGTGTCGGAAAAGCCCCAATGGAAGGCATAGACGGAATAACAGAGGCCGCGATGCTCGCGCACTTCCTGGAAGAGGCGTGACGACATGCCGCCGCCAAGGATATTGGCGAGAATTTGCGAGCAATAGAAATCGCGAGCATGATAAGCCCTGCCTTCGAAGCCGAGCAGGATTTGCGCGTCCATGAGGTCGCGGGTCTCACGACTGTCGCCGCCGGTATAGCGGGCCGTATCCAGCACGGGAGATTCAAGCGGCGAGGCGGGCAAGGTGGAGAAACGCTCCTCCACCTGACGCACGATCGTATCGTGGTCGATGGCGCCGGCGGCGACGATAAAGGTCCGGTCGGTTGTGTAATTGCGGCCGAGATAGTGGCGAATCTGGCGGGGCGTAAACGACATAACCGTTTCCGGCGTCCCGAGGATCGGCCGGCCAACCGTCTGATCGCGATAGGCCGTCTCGGCAAAGTGGTCGAACACCACGTCGTCCGGCGTGTCGTCCGCAGCGCCGATCTCCTGCAGGATCACGTGCTTCTCGCGGCGGAGCTCGTCCTCCTCGAAAGTCGATTCCGTCAGGATATCCGCCAGGATATCGATCGCCAACGGCACGTGGTCCTTGAGCACGCGGGCATAATAGGAGGTCGTCTCGGTGGAGGTGGCGGCATTGACCTCGCCGCCGACATTCTCGATCTCTTCGGCGATCTGGCGGGCGCTGCGCCGCCTCGTGCCCTTGAAAGCCATGTGCTCCAGCAAATGCGCAATGCCGTGTTCCTCCACGGTCTCATTGCGCGAACCGGACTTGATCCAGACCCCGAGCGCCACGCTCTCGAGATGCGGCATTTGCTCGGTAACCACGGTCAGCCCGGAAGGCAGCCGGGTGCACTCAACTTTCATCATCCGCTTCTTTCGTTCTAATCCCGAACGCGCGTGCGCTCGCCGATGAAGGTTTCGACGATCTTCAGTTCCGGATCCAGAATATCGAAACGCTCCGCCCTACTCATGAGATCAGCAAGCCACGATGGAAGCGCCGGGTCAATACCGCTGGCCGATTTTACCGCGTCGGGAAATTTGGCCGGGTGGGCGGTCGCAAGCGTCACCATCGGTGCTTGAAGCTTCTCATGCCCGGCCGCAACAAAAACGCCGATTGCCGTATGCGGATCAAGGAGATAGCCGGCTTCTTCATAGGTTTTTCGGATCGTCTCCGACACCTCTTTCTCCGAGGCGCTGCCGGCGCGGAATTCCTTGCGGATTTTTTTGAGCGCGCCCTCGCCGATGGAGAACGAGCCGGACTGGTTGAGCCCTGCCATCGCCGCGCGCACCGCAGCCGGATCCCGATCATGGGTCTCGAACAGAAGCCGCTCGAAATTGGAGGAAATCTGAATGTCCATCGACGGGGACGTCGTGGCCTTCACCTCGCGCATTTCATAGCGGCCGGTCTTCAGAGCCCGTGCGAGAATGTCGTTCTCATTCGTGGCGATGATCAGCTTGTCGATCGGCAGTCCCATGCGCTTGGCGACGTAGCCCGCGAAGATATCGCCGAAATTGCCGGTCGGCACAGTGAAGGAGATCTTCCGGTCCGGGCCGCCGAGCGTGATCGCGGTCGTGAAATAATAGACGATCTGCGCCATGATGCGCGCCCAGTTGATCGAGTTGACGCCGGAAAGCTTCACCCGGTCGCGAAATGCCTCGTCGTTGAACATGGCTTTGACGAGGTTCTGGCAGTCGTCGAAATTGCCGTTGACGGCAATCGCATGCACATTGCCGGCCGTCGCGGTGGTCATCTGCCTCTGCTGCACCGGCGACACCTTGCCGTGCGGGAAGAGGATGAAAATATCGGTACGCTCGCGGCCGGCAAAGGCATCGATCGCCGCTCCGCCGGTGTCGCCCGACGTCGCGCCGACGATCGTCGCGCGTTCGCCTCGCTCGGCAAGCACATGGTCCATCAGCCGCGCCAGCAACTGCATGGCGACGTCCTTGAAGGCGAGCGTCGAGCCGTGGAAGAGTTCCATCACGAAGGAGTTCGGGCCCGTCTGGACCAGAGGTGCCACCGCGGGGTGGCGGAAGGTGGCGTAAGCCTCGTCGATCATTTCGCGGAACATCGCGGCCGGGATCTCGCCATTGGTGAATGGTTCGAGCACGGCGAATGCAACGTCCTGGTAGGACTTGCCGCGCAGCCGCCGGATTTCCTTCTTCGAGAAGCTCGGCCACTCCTTCGGAAGATAGAGGCCGCCGTCGCGGGCAAGTCCCGCCAAAAGCGCATCGCAGAATCCGAGCGGGGTCGCTTCTCCGCGCGTCGATATGTACTTCACCGTCTTCATCCCTCGTTACCCATATCCCATGGCTGGAGTGCCAACGGGCGACCGGCCCGCGCACTCTTCTCGATCCGCGTTCTCCCGCCGCATCCCTCGAGAGGCGCATAGCCCCGGTTGTAGCAAGCAGGCGTTGCGGAGGTCGTGAGCGACGCCCGCGGCCCTTTTTGCGTCAGTCCCCCGAAAAACGCGCGGCCATTCTTGTTACCATGGCAATTTCGCGCCCTTTTCGGAATTTTCGGTTCAACAGGGCCACCCCGTCGATTTTTCGATTTCGCGCTGCTATAGACGATGCCCGAAGGCCGTGAAAGGCCTCTGTCGATCGTGAGCGCACCGAAAGCGGCGGTCCCGCATGATTTCGGTCCGAGCATCGCAACGGGCCGCGACGACTACGGCTGCTTGAGGCCGCGGTCACAGCGATCCCGAGTTTTGAACTGGTTCTGAAGAGGTTGTGCAACGTGTCTGCCAATGTGTCTCGCCATCTTCTCGCAATGTCCGTCCTGCTGGCCGTCGCCGGCTGCAACAAGACGCAGACGGGAGGGGCAATCGAAGCGGGCGGCAGCGCGAGCGCGCCGACGCCGGCCGTCGTCCAGGCGTCTTGCCCGCCTGTAACGCTCAGGGATGGAACCGCCTCCTACCGCACCTATGCGAAGGGTGGAAAGGACGATCCGACCAAGGTCGTCTATCAGGCGTCGCTTGCCGATACCACGCGCCAGTGCGTACAGAGCCAAGACAGCCTCAAGGTGACGGTGGTCGCGCAGGGTCGCGTCGTGGCCGGGCCCGCCGGCGGGCCGGGCAAGCTGTCCATGCCGATCCGCGTTGCCGCGACCGACGGGGAAAAGACGCTTTATTCCGAGCTGACGCAATTCCCGGTCGAGGTTCCGCCGGGCAGCACCAATGCGCAGTTCGTCTTCACCAAGGCCGACGTCACCCTGCCGGCGGGCGCCGGGGCGGACGCCAAGATCTTCATCGGTTTCGACGAGGGGCCGTATCGGACGCAGTAGGCCTCACGGTCACCTGTACAGCGCCGCGCGTCGTTTCAGACGCGCATAGGGTCGCTGTAACTCTTTGAACCTGCGCCGATCACTCGGCGGGCACGCTGTTGCCGGCCTCCCATTTGTAAAGCGAGAAGCTCGGCGAGGTCAGATCGCCGGATTCGCCATAGGTCAGTTTGCCGATCACCGTATCGATCTCGTCGCCGGACTTAATCGCTGTTGCGACCGCGGTCGGATCGTCGGGGGAGCCCGTCTTCTCGATGCCGGCCTTGATCACCTGTACGGCGGCGTAGGCGTTGAGCGTGAAGGCTTCGGCCGGAATGTTCTTCGCCTTGAGAGCCTCAATCACCGGCGCAGCGGCGGGGTTGCGGGTGGCGTCGCTGGCATTGGTGTAGATCGTCTCCTCGGCCGCATCGCCGCCGATTGCCCAGAACTCTGTGTTGGAGAGGCCGTCGCCGCCGATCAGCTGTGCGTCGACGCCCTGGTCGTGCATCTGACGGACAAGCAGGCCGCCCTCGGCGTGATAGCCGCCGAAATAGACCACGTCGACATTCTCGGCTTTAAGGCGGGTGACGATGGCGCTGTAGTCCTTCTCGCCCGGGGTCAGTCCTTCATAGACGACCTCATCGATGCCGCCTGCATTGATGGCGGCCTTGAAGCCGTCGGCAAGGCCCTTGCCGTAGGCACCCTTGTCATGAAGGACGGCGATGCGCTTGTCCTTGAGTTTCTGCAAGACGTAATCGGCGGCGACCACCGCCTGCTGATCATCGCGGCCGCAGGTGCGAAAGACGTTCCAGAGCCCGCGGGTGGTGAGATTCGGCGTGGTCGCCGTCGGCGTGACCATCAGGATGCCGTTTTCAGCCAGCACGTCGGAGGCCGGCATCGCCGTACCCGAAAGAACCGGGCCGACCACATAGCGCACGCCTTCGCCTGCAAGCTGGTTGGATACGGACACGGCCTGCTTCGGTTCGCCGCCGGTGTCGACGATCCTGATGACGACCTTCTCGCCACCGACGCCGCCTTTTTCATTGATCGCGGCTACGGCGGCCTCGGCGCCGTTCTTGACCTGCTCGCCGAAGGCCGCGACCGCTCCAGTGAGCGGGGTGATCACGCCGAGCGTGACGTCGGCATGGGCGAGCGGAGCAAAAGCGATACCGGCCGCAAAGGTCAATCCAGACAACAATGAAACACGCATGGCGTTTTCTCCTCCTTGGAAAGTCCCCTTGAACCTGTTGATATAGTCCTCTTGCGCGGCCGGGAAACTGGGTTCGTTGACGGAAAGCGCACGCATTTGGTTGCGCACTCCGTTGAGGACGAGTTTCCAGTCGGTTCAGGCCGGGAAAAGCTGTCAGGCCGTCAGCGATTCCGACCATTCGGCAAGCGCAGCGACCACGCCGGGCAGGGACGCCATGCGTGAGATGACTGTTTCCGCGCCGGCATCCGTCAGCCTGTCGGCATGCGATGGATAGGTATGCTTCCCACCGGTGAAGCCGACGACGCGCATCCCGGCCGCCCGCGCGCCGTGGACGCCGTGGACGGAATCCTCGATGACGAGGACGCGCGAGGGGTCGCGGCCGAACTGAGCGGCTCCGTGCAGGAAGATGTCCGGCTTCGGTTTCACCCGATCCGGCCCGAGGTCACGCGCGGAATAGATATGGGGACCGAAATGATCGCGGATGCCGACCTTGCCAAGCATCGTGGCGAGACGCTCCGAGGTGGAGTTGGAGCAGATGCAATGCGGCAGCGTGAGCTGCATCAGCACCGGCAGGACGCCGTCGATGATTCTGACGTCGCGGGCCAGTCGCTGGTCGAGAATGGTGTCGACCTTGTCGATCAGCGAGGCCGAGAGCGGAACATTGGCCTCCTTTTCGATCGTCAGCAGGGTGTCGCGCCATGTCATGCCGGCGAAGCGTTCATTCATCTCGTCGATGCTGATCGGATAGCCTGCCTCGCTCACCAGCGCAGCCTGAACTTCCGAGGCTATGATTTCCGAATCGACGAGAACGCCGTCGCAATCGAAGATGATGAGGTCGATACCGGTCATGATAATTCCTTGGGGGAAACGCCGCTGGCAGGGAGGCTCTGAAATGCGGACGGAAAATGGTCCCGGCAGATTTATACGATGGCGGTTCAAAGCTCAACCTTGAGCGGGACGAGGAAAAGTGCGAAGCGGTTTTCCGCCCGGGCTGGAACAGCGCGCGTGCCCGCATTACGCGCGGCTCAACCTCTGGAAATCGTCGGGAGATCGCCGCAGCTTGCTCGACAGGCACCGGCTGCGCCTCTATCTGTGATGCATGACGAAGGAACGGGACGACACGCTTGCCAGCCGCATCAGCCGGGCTCTCGCCGAGAGGATCATCTCCGGTCAGCTCGCGCCGGGCGAAAGGCTGCGCCAGGATCATGTTGCCGAGGAGTTCGGCGCCAGCCATGTACCGGTCCGCGAAGCCTTCCGCCGGCTCGAGGCCCAGGGGCTTGCCGTTAGTGAGCCCCGCCGTGGCGTCCGCGTCGCGGCCTTCGATCTTAAGGAGGTGCGCGAGGTTGCCGAGATGCGCGCGGTCCTGGAGGTGCTGGCCCTTCGCCACGCCATGCCCCATCTGACGCGCGCCATTCTCGATCGGGCCGAGGTGGCGACGGCCGCCGCCGACAGTTCCCGTGACGTGCGCAGCTGGGAGGCGGCAAACCGTGCCTTTCATCGCCTGATCCTCGAACCTTGCGCCATGCCCCGCCTGCTCGCCGCAATCGACGATCTTCACGCGGCAAGCGCTCGCTTCCTCTTCTCCACCTGGCGGTCGAGCTGGGAGGCGCGCACCGATCACGATCACCGGGCGATCCTCGCGGCGCTCCGCCAGGGCAAGTGTGAGGAGGCCGCGGCCATTCTCGAGCGGCATGTCGGCTGGATTGGCCGGTCGCCTGCGAAAACCGCGGGCGGCGAGATCCGCGGCGCCTTTTCCATCGTCGGATAGGTGCGTCTTTTCAGACGGCGCAAAGATCGGTGCACGCGCCTCGCCGCAGCGGTTTGGGGCGACGCTGGTCGACGCCGGCACCGGCGCGCGTCTATAGCGGAAAGTGCTCCAGGAAAGCCTTCTCGCCCGCGTCGGTGAAGCGGATGGCGCGGCTGTCCTTCACGCGCTTCGCCCAGCCCCTGTCGATGAAGTGCGCAAGCAGCGCCTCGCCGAGCGAGCCGGCGAGATGTGATCGGCGTTCGCTCCAGTCGAGGCAGGTTCTGCAGATCGGCCGGCGGGACGCCCTGAGCGCCGCATAGTCGATGCCGAGCGCCTCGACGCGTTCGCGGCCGGCATTGGTCAGCGCCACCTCTTCTCCCTCCATTTCGATCTGCTTGGCGCCAATGAGGCTATCCAGCATCCGCACACCATAGTCACCGGCCAGGTGGTTGTAGCAGACCCGCGCCTTGCGCAGTGCCGGATCCTTCGGCCCCGGCCGGTGTCGCGTGAGGCCGCGGCTTGCGGCAAAACCCATGAGACCTTCGAGCATGAGCCCGACCTCGTCTTCGCTTAGCGCGTAATAGCGATGCCGCCCCTGCTTGCGTTGCGTCACCAATCCGCCGGCCTCGAGCTTGGCAAGATGCGAACTCGCGGTCTGCAACGTCACGCCGGCATGACCGGCAAGCTCTGTCGGCGTCAGCGCCTGGCCGCCCATTAGCGCGGTCAGCATATTGGCGCGTGCGGGGTCTCCGATCAGCGAACCGATCAGGGCAATGTCAGGACCTTCCTTCATAGTTCGATGGTAATCGAAGCATTGAAGCAGGGCAAGCGGGCATGGTGGGCGGGGTCCGATATATGTTGCCCATGAGTGTGCAGCGTTTTCGGATGACGACATGCATGAACAAGAATAGGAAAAACCATGATCACCTGTTTCATCCGCTACGAAATTGATCCGTTCCGCAAAGAAGATTTCGCGACCTATGCCCGTAATTGGGGCGAGGCGATCCCGCGCTGCGGCGCCGATCTCATCGGCTATTTCGGGCCGCATGAGGGCTCGGCGACGACGGCCTATGGCGTCTACAATATCGACAGCCTTGCATCCTATGAGGCCTACCGTGCGCGGCTCGCCGCCGACCCGCTCGGCCGCGAAAATTATGAATTTGCCCGACGCGAGCGCTTCATTCTCAAGGAAGACCGGATCTTCCTGAAGAACGTCTCCCTGCCAACGGGAGGAGCACGCCGATGATCGCCGTGATCTTCGAAGTGCTGCCGGCAGACGGAAAGCGTGACACCTATCTCGGCCTCGCCGCCGACCTGCGTCCGCTACTGGAAGGCATCGAAGGCTTCATCTCGATCGAGCGCTTCCAGAGCCTTGCCCATCCGAACAGGCTCTTGTCGCTTTCCTTCTGGCGCGACGAGGCGGCGGTCAAGGCCTGGCGCAACAGCGCCGAGCACCGCGCCGCGCAGGAGGCGGGTCGCCGAGGCGTGTTCGCGGACTACCGCCTGCGGATCGCCTCCGTCGTTCGCGATTACGGCCTCAAGGAACGGGATGAGGTGCCGCCGGACAGTCAGCAATGGCACGAGAAGACGGAGACCGGCCGATCCTGAGAAGCGCGACCCGGCTTCGCGCCGAGTTTGGGGCAGGGAAGTCGGGGCGATTTATCGGGACCGTCTTCAGCCTTTGGTAACCATCTTCGGTAACCATAAGTGCTATAGTCAGTCCCGAGTAAGCGTATTTGCGAGTTGTCCCATGCCTTCTCCCATCTCTTCTGTTGTTTCGCTTGCCGAAATCTCCCGCGCCGCCCGTCCATTGAGCTGGATGGATAGCATCATCAAGGGGGATTGCGTGGCCGCGCTGAACGCGCTTCCCGACAATTCGGTCGATGTCGTCTTCGCCGACCCGCCCTACAATCTCCAACTTGGCGGCACGCTCCACCGGCCGGACCAGTCGCTGGTCGATGCCGTCGATGACGAGTGGGACCAGTTCGCGTCCTTCGAAGCCTATGACGCCTTCACCCGCGCCTGGCTGCTTGCCTGCCGCCGGGTCCTCAAGCCGACCGGCACGCTGTGGGTGATCGGCTCCTACCACAACATCTTCCGGGTCGGCGCGATCCTTCAGGACCTGCATTTCTGGATCCTAAACGACATCATCTGGCGCAAGACCAATCCGATGCCGAACTTCAAGGGCCGTCGTTTCCAGAACGCCCATGAGACGCTGATCTGGGCGACGCCGAACGCCAAGGCCAAAGGCTATACCTTCAATTACGAAGCGATGAAGGCGGCGAACGACGACGTTCAGATGCGCTCCGACTGGCTGTTTCCGATCTGCTCCGGCTCTGAGCGGCTGAAGGACGAAGACGGCAAAAAGGTGCATCCGACGCAGAAGCCGGAAGCCCTGCTCGCCCGCATCCTGATGGCGTCGACCAAGCCGGGCGACGTCGTGCTCGACCCGTTCTTCGGTTCCGGTACCACCGGCGCCGTCGCCAAACGCCTCGGCCGGCATTACGTGGGCATCGAGCGCGAGCAGGACTATATCGACGCCGCCGCCGAGCGCATCGCCGCCGTCGAGCCGCTCGGCAAGGCGATGCTTTCGGTTATGACCGGCAAGAAGGCCGAACCGCGCGTCGCCTTCAACACGCTCATCGAAAGCGGGCTGATCAAGCCCGGCACGGTCCTGACCGATGCGAAGCGCCGCTACAGCGCGATCGTGCGCGCCGATGGCACCTTGGCATCCGGCGGCGAAGCGGGGTCGATCCACCGCCTCGGCGCCAAGGTCCAAGGCCTCGACGCCTGCAACGGTTGGACGTTCTGGCATTTCGAAGAGGGGAATAGCCTGAGGCCCATCGACGAACTCAGATCCGTCATTCGAAACGACCTGGCAAAACTGAACTGATCAACCAGTTCCGCGCAGGTCTTCGAAAAGCGCTCCCTCCGGTTTTCGTACCTTCAGTCCCGGAAGGAGAGCTTTAAACGCCCGGAATCCGCGAGGATTCCGGGCGCTTGTATTTTGCACCCCTCGTGATTACGGACCTGCTCCGCGACAGGATGCCGTGCCTCGACCATCGCCCCTTACAGCGCCGCGCGTCTTTCTAGACGCGCTAGGTGCACGCCGTGGGCCGCAAGATCCGCCCTCAATTTCTGCGCATCGGCAAAATGAACGGCTTGCCAGCCGGCAGTCCGGGCGCCCTCGACATTGGCCATGCTGTCATCGATGAAGAGCGTTGCGGCGGGATCGAGGCCGAAGGTCTGGGCGTGGGTTCTGTAGATCTCGATATCCGGCTTGATAAGGCCGACATCGCCAGAGACCGTCACGCCACGCGGCAGCGCCAGAAACGGAAAGCGCTTCAGGGCCTCTCGAAACGTGTCGGAGGCGAAATTGGTGAGCATCGTCACGTCGCGCTCTTCAGCAACCAGACTTTCGAGGAGCATGACCGTCTCGGTGTAGGCATGTGGCACCATCTCGTGCCAGTGCCGCCGGAAGGCGCGGATATGATCTTCCCGCTCGGGATGGCACTCGATCAGCAGTGACTCGGCCTCTTCCCAGGAGCGCCCACGATCCTGCTCGACATTCCAGTCGTGTGTGCAGACATTGGCGAAGAACCAGTCGCGCTCCGCCTGGTCGGGGATGAGGCGCCGATAGGGAATCTGCGGATCGTAATGGATCAGCACCTTGCCGATATCGAAGACTATGTGGCGGATTTCGATGGTGCTCATAACAAGTTCCTGACGGGCATGAAGATAGAGGCGATCCGAGATCAGCCGGGCTTGAAAGCATGCGGTATAGCCTTCGCGATTGCTTTTTTCATGACGGTCGGCAGCGCCTGCCTCTTCAGTGACGCGATCGGCTCCCACCAGCCGCCGACAGCGGGCGGTGCATCGGCGACATTGGCGCGGTAGACGGAAAGGCGCAACTCGAAATGCGTGAAGACGTGGGTAATCGTGCCGCAGGATTCCCAGGGCGCTACGAAGGGTCGCGCGTCGACGGAGGTCTCGCCATCGCGGCGTGCGCTCCAGTCCGTGCCGGGAACCTCCGTCATACCGCCGAGCAGGCCGGTTTCAGGCCGCTTGCGCAGATAGACGGCGTCGGCGCCATCGATCGCCACGAACGCAGCACCGAGGCGCACCGGCTTCTCCTTCTTCGCCGCCTTTATCGGAAATGTTTCCGGAACCGCCGAGGAAAGAGCCATGCACTTCATGCGGAAGGGACAGAGTGCACAGGTCGGTCGCTTCGGCGTGCAGATCGTGGCGCCGAGATCCATCATCGCCTGCGCGAAGTCGCCCGGTCGGTCGGCGGGTGTCAGCCGGGATACGCGTTGCCGCATTTCGGTCTTGGCCGCAGGCAGCGGCGTTTCGATCGCGTACAGCCGTGAAATGACGCGCTCGACATTGCCGTCCAGCACAGCGCTCCTGCGATTGAAGGCGATCGCCGCGATCGCTGCGGCGGTATAGGCGCCCACGCCGGGAAGCGCCTTCAAGCCTTCCTCCGTATCCGGAAAGCGTCCGCCGTGGCCGCGGGCCACTACCTCCGCGCATTTCTTCAGGTTGCGCGCGCGGGCGTAATAGCCGAGCCCGGCCCATGCCTTCATCACATCGTCCGTATCGGCGGCCGCGAGATCCTCGACCGTCGGCCAGAGCCTCAGAAACTTGTCGAAATAGGCCTTTACCGCCTGAACGGTGGTCTGCTGCAGCATGACCTCCGAGAGCCAGACGTGATAGGGATCGGCGACGACGCCTTGCCGTGCCATGGGCGGCGAAACTCGCCAGGGCAGGTCGCGGTGGTGGCGATCATACCAGGTGAAGAGAAGGGCGGCGTCATCCGCCGTCAGGGTTTCGCACGTCATTTGCCGGGAAGTCCTTTTCCGGCCTATACTTGGCCGATGCCCGCCCGAGCTTCAAGGCTCGATCCGAATTGCAAACAGAAAGTCGCATGCGTGCGTGAACAAAAGCCCCGCAAGGGTGTGGTCCAGATCAGCGAAGTTGCCAACGGGCTGATCGATCCGGTGCTCGCCAAGCGCGCGGGCATCAACACCATGCTGCTCGGCTCCTGGGACGAGATCGCCGGCGCGGATTTTGCCGACTGCACCCGGCCGGAAAAGATCGCCTGGCCGCGCCGCGCCTCGGAAATCGGTGCCGAGGGCGGCTACCAGCCGGGCGTGCTCACCATTGCCTGCGAAGGCACGCGGGCGCTCTTTCTCACCCACGCGCAAGGCGAACTGATCCAGCGGATCAACGGGTTCTTCGGTTTCCACGCAATTGGTCAGTTGCGGATCGTACAGAAGCCGGTTGCCCCGCCCCCCAGGCGCCGCGGGCCGCCGCGGCCACTTACGGGTGAGCCCGCCCGCCGGCTCGAATCCATGATCGATGGCATCGAGAGCGAGACGCTGAAGGCGGCGCTGACGCGGCTCGGTACCGCCGTGTTGTCGTCACGGCGGAAATGACCGATCATCTACAGCGCTGCGCGTTGAATTGCTGCATTCCGTTGAATCGAGGTCGATTGATGAGACATGCAGTAGGGTCACAATTCTTTGAACTCAGTTGAGATACCGCCCCTTGCCGCCATTGATCGGGCAAGTTATCGAATTCCCACTTCGAATTTTTCCCTCACAGAAAACGGGTCCTCTCCATGTCCGCTTCCGATACGAGCCTGTCGAAACGCCTGCTGAGTGGCGTCGCCATTGCGGTGATCGCCCTGGTCATCGCCGCTTGCAGCGATGAGAAGAAGGAGGCTGCTTCCACCACGCCGGCCGAAACGGCGACAAGTGCGGATGCGACGACCACCGCATCAACGGCTGAAGCGCCCGCCGCCTCGACCGAGATGAAACCCGCGGCGGGCACCGAGGTGGCCCAGGCATCCACACCCGCGGCCGAGGTCGAACTGCCGAAGTCGGAAGGCAGCGTGGACGTGCAGAAGCTGATGGAGCCGGGTCCGCTGCCGGAAATGGCGCTGGGGAAGGCCGACGCGCCGGTGACGATCGTCGAATATATGTCGATGACCTGCCCGCATTGCGCTGCCTTCCACAACAATACCTTCGAGGCCATCAAGGCCAAATATATCGACACCGGCAAGGTGCGATTCATCGTCCGCGAGTTCCCGTTCGATCCGCGCGCGGCAGCCGCCTTCATGCTGGCGCGCTGCGCGCCCGAAGGACAGTATTTCCCGATGATTTCCATGCTGTTCAAGCAGCAACGACAGTGGGCGGCCGCGGAAAACGGCCGCGATGCACTGCTGCAAATGTCGAAACTCGCCGGTTTTACACAGGAGAGCTTCGAGGCCTGCTTGACGAACCAGAAACTTCTGGATGATGTGAACGCAGTGATGCAGCGCGGTGCCAAGGAATTCGGCGTGCAATCGACGCCGACCTTCTTCGTCAATGGAGAGCACTATTCGGGGGACATGTCGGTTGACGTTATGTCGGCCCTCATCGACGGAAAGCTCTGATCCTTCGCTTTTCCTGAGAGCGGGCGACGGCGGTAGCCGTGCGCCCGTTTTTGGTGTTTGGACAGCCGACCCTCTCTGGCCTGCCTGCCATCGCTCCAGAGGAGGATATTTCCTCCCATGAGGTTCACCAAACTCCGCCTGCTCGGCTTCAAATCCTTCGTCGAACCGACGGAGTTCATCATCGAGCGGGGCCTGACCGGCGTCGTCGGGCCGAATGGATGCGGCAAGTCGAATCTTGTCGAGGCGCTGCGCTGGGTGATGGGGGAGAACTCCTATAAGAACATGCGCGCCTCCGGCATGGATGACGTGATCTTTTCCGGGTCGGGCAACCGTCCGGCGCGCAACACCGCGGAGGTGGGCCTTTACCTCGACAACGGCGACCGCACCGCGCCGGCCGCCTTCAACGACAGCGACGAGATCCAGGTGACGCGCCGGATCGAGCGCGAGCAGGGTTCCGTCTACCGTATCAATGGCAAGGAGGCGCGCGCCAAGGACGTACAATTGCTCTTCGCCGACGCTTCGACGGGGGCCCGCTCGCCATCAATGGTCGGGCAGGGCCGGATCGGCGAACTGATCGCCGCCAAGCCGCAGGCGCGTCGGCAATTGCTCGAAGAAGCGGCCGGCATCTCCGGCTTGCATTCCCGCCGGCACGAGGCGGAACTCAGACTGAAGGCGGCGGAAACCAATCTCGAACGGCTCGACGACGTCACTTCGCAGCTCGAAAGCCAGCTCGAGAGCCTGAAGCGACAGTCGCGCCAGGCCAACCGCTTCAAGATGCTGTCGGCGGAAATCCGTCGCCATGAATCGATCCTTTTCCATATCCGCTGGGTGCAGGCGAAGGAAGCGGAGGCCGAAGCCACGAGCCAGTTGAACCAGGCCACCGCGCTCGTCGCGGAGAAGGCGCAGGCTCAGATGACGGCAGCCAGGGACCAGGCGATCGCAAGCCTCAAGCTGCCGGATCTGCGCGAGAACGAGGCGAAGTTCGCGGCGGCGCTTCAGCGCCTGCAGATCGCCCGCGCGCAACTCGAGGAAGATGCGAGCCGGATCCTGCGCCGTCGTGACGAATTGCAGCGGCGGCTGGCGCAGCTCGCCGAGGACATCGCCCGTGAGGAACGGCTCATCGCTGACAATGCCGGCATCCTTTCCCGCCTCGACGAGGAAGAGGCGGAGCTGAGCGGCATGCTGGCGAAGGCGGACGACCGTGCCGCCGAGGCTCGCGAGAGGCTGGAGGCGGCAAACGAGACGCTGTCCGAAAGCGAAGCCGATCTCGCGCGGCTGACGGCCGAGCGGGCCGAGGCGCAGGCCGCTCGCAACCAGATCGAGCGGGCGCTTCGGGATCTGTCGGACCGGCAGGCGCGCCTTGCCCGTCAGCTCTCCGACCACGCCCGTGACTTCGACGAAATCGACCGCCAGGTGGCCGCGCTTCCGGACCCTCACGAAAAGCGGGGACAGGTCGAAGCCGCGGCAGCGGCCCTGGAAGAGGCCGAAGCGACCGTCATTGCCATCGAAGAGGGGCTTGTAGAGGCGCGCGCCAGAGAAGCCGATGCCCGACCGCCGGTCGACCGGGCGCGTGCGCGGCTGAACGGCATCGAGACCGAGTCGCGCACGATCCGCCGGATGCTGGAGGCTGCGGGCGCCAGCACCTACCCGGCCGTGGTCGAGGAGATGAAGGTCGATCGGGGTTTCGAGACGGCGCTTGGCGCAGCGTTCGGCGACGACCTCGACTCGCCCCTGGACCATGCCGCACCGTCGCATTGGCGCATGCCTGGCGACCATGCCCATGATCCCGCCCTGCCGGATGGCGTTCCGGCCTTGATGAACTACGTGCGCGCGCCGGAGGCGCTCGGCCGAAGGCTGCGCCAGATCGGCATTGTGGAGGACGACATAGAGGCGGCGCGCCTGCTGCCGTTCCTCAAGGCCGGCCAGCGGCTGGTGACCAGGCGGGGTGCGGTCTGGCGTTGGGACGGCCACGTCACCGGGTCGGAGGCGCCAAGCGCGGCGGCGTTGCGGCTTGCGCAGAAGAACCGCCTGGCGGAACTCGAGGGCGAAGCGGAAGATGCCGCCGAGGCCCTCGAGCGGGCGGAGGCGGAGCTTGCCACCGCCGGACAGCGCATTCGCGCCGAGGACGAGCGGCTGCGGCTTTCGCGCGATGCGCACCGGATGATCGTCCGGCAATTGAGCGAGGCGCGCGAGGCGCTCGCCGCCGCAGAGCGCGCCTCCGGCGATCTCGCCCGCCGTCGCGCCGTGCTCGCGGAGACAAGCTTGCAGCTTCAGGCGCAGCTCGAGGAGATAGCCGAGCAGGTCGAAGCGGCGAACGATACCCTTGTCGAGGCGCCCGACCTTTCCGAGCTCGACCTCCGCCTGCGCAGCCGGATGGCCGAGGTCGCCGCCGATCGGGCGGCCATTGCCGAAGCGCGGGCAGCCCATGACGGCCTCGCCCGCGAAAACGAGGCGCGAATGCGCCGGCTTGCCGCGATTGCAGGAGAGCGCGAGACCTGGCTGGCGAGGGCCGCGAGCGCCGACGAGCACATCACCACGCTGCGCGAACGCGAGGTGGAGGCGCGCGAAGAGGTCGAGGAACTCGTCGACGCGCCGGACGAGTTCGAAGACAAGCGCCGCGCCCTGATGAACGAATTGCAGAAGGCCGAGACGGCGCGCCGTCAGGCGACCGATATTCTCGCCGAGGCGGAGAACCGCCAGCGCGAGGCCGATCGCATCGCCGCGACCGCGCTTTCGAAGCTGGCGGAAGGACGCGAGAACCGCGGTCGGGCAGAAGAGCGGCTTGTCTCGGCACGCGAGCGGCGCGTTGAGATCGAAGCCCGCATCCTCGAGGCTCTGTCCTGTGCCGCGCACGAGGTCATACGCCTGACCGGCCTTGCGGCAGACGAGGCGCTGCCGGACATGCGCGCGGTCGAGCGGGAACTCGAGCGGCTGAAGATCGAGCGCGAGCGGCTAGGCGCCGTCAACCTGCGGGCCGACGAGGAACAGAAGGAGCTCGCCGAACGGCTGGCGGCACTGCTCAAGGAGCGCGACGACGTCATCGAGGCGATCCGAAAGCTTAGAAGTGCCATCCAGAACCTCAATCGCGAGGGGCGCGAACGCCTGATCGCCGCCTTCGACGTGGTCAACGCACAATTCCAGCGGCTCTTCACGCATCTCTTCGGCGGCGGCACGGCCGAGCTGCAGTTGATTGAGAGCGACGATCCGCTGGAGGCGGGGCTTGAGATCCTTGCGCGTCCGCCGGGCAAGAAGCCGCAAACGATGACACTGCTTTCCGGCGGCGAACAAGCCTTGACGGCGATGGCGCTGATCTTCGCCGTGTTCCTCACCAATCCGGCGCCGATCTGCGTCCTGGACGAGGTGGACGCGCCGCTCGACGACCACAATGTCGAGCGCTATTGTAATCTGATGGACGAGATGGCCGCCTCGACCGAGACGCGCTTCGTTATCATCACTCACAACCCGATCACTATGGCGCGCATGAACCGTCTGTTCGGCGTCACCATGGCTGAGCAGGGCGTCTCTCAGCTCGTCTCCGTCGATCTCCAGACGGCGGAGCGCATGCGCGAAGCTGTCTGACAAGTCTCGTTCTGCTTACAGGCCACGCGCTGCCGCAATCTTGATGCACTGCAGCAAAAAACTTGGCCGAGTGCATTTTCAGCCCGAAACATATACTGTAGATCGTCACCAGAGCTGTTTTGGGGTGGAGAACAGGCATGACGAAGTGGGTTTACACCTTTGGTGGCGGAAAGGCCGAAGGCCATGCGGGACACCGCGACAGGCTTGGCGGCAAGGGCGCCAACCTTGCGGAGATGTGCAATCTCGGCCTTCCCGTGCCGCCGGGGCTCACCATCGTCACCGATGCCTGCAACAGCTATCTGGCAAACGGCCGAACCATGCCGGAGGGCTTGCGCAGCCAGGTGCGCGAGGGCATTTCCCGGATGGAAGAAGTCACCGGCCGCCTGTTCGGCGATACCACCCGCCCTTTGCTTCTTTCCGTTCGTTCGGGGGCTCGCGCCTCCATGCCCGGCATGATGGACACGGTTCTCAATCTCGGGCTCAACGATCAGTCGGTGCATGCGCTTGGCCACGATGCCGGCGATGCGCGATTCGCCTGGGACAGTTACCGCCGCTTTATCCAGATGTACGGCGATGTCGTCCTGGGCGTCGACCATGATGTCTTCGAGGAGATCCTGGAAGAAGAGAAGGCGCGGCTCGGGCACGAGCAGGATACGGAGCTTTCTGCCGTCGAATGGCAGCACGTGATTGCCCGCTACAAGGAAGCGATCGAGGAGGTTTTGGGCGAGCCCTTTCCACAGGACCCGGAGGTCCAGCTCTGGGGCGCGGTCGGAGCCGTCTTCTCGAGCTGGATGAATCCGCGCGCGATTACCTACCGCCATCTCCACGGCATCCCTTCAAGCTGGGGCACGGCGGTCAATATCCAGGCGATGGTCTTCGGCAATCTCGGCAACTCGTCGGCGACCGGCGTCGCCTTCACGCGCAATCCCTCGACCGGCGAGAGGGAACTCTATGGCGAATTCCTCGTCAATGCCCAGGGTGAGGATGTTGTTGCGGGCATTCGCACGCCGCAGAACATCACCGAAGCAGCGCGGATCGCTTCCGGCTCCGATAGGCCGTCGCTCGAGAAGCTGATGCCCGAGGCCTTCGCCGAATTCGAGCAGATATGCAGCACGCTCGAGCGGCATTATCGCGACATGCAGGATCTCGAATTCACCATCGAGCGGGGCAAGCTCTGGATGCTGCAGACCCGCTCCGGCAAGCGGACCGCCAAGGCGGCGCTGAAGATCGCCGTCGACATGGCGGAAGAGGGGCTGATTTCGAAGGAAGTGGCGGTGACGCGCATCGATCCCGCCTCGCTCGACCAACTCCTGCACCCGACCATCGACCCGCATGCGCGCCGCGACATCATCGGATCCGGCCTGCCGGCCTCGCCGGGGGCGGCGACCGGTGAGATCGTGTTCAACTCGGAGGAGGCGGTCCAGGCGGTCAAGGAAGGTCGCAAGGTTCTCCTGGTGCGCGTCGAGACGAGCCCGGAGGATATCCATGGCATGCACGCAGCCGAAGGCATCCTGACCACCCGCGGCGGCATGACGAGCCATGCGGCGGTCGTCGCCCGCGGCATGGGCACCCCTTGCGTGTCCGGCGCCGGCAACATCCGTGTCGACTATCGCAGCGAAACGCTGATCACGGCGAGCGTGACGCTGAAGAAGGGCGATGTCATCACCATCGATGGATCGTCCGGGCAGGTGCTGAAGGGCGAGATCCCGATGCTACAGCCGGAACTGTCGGGCGATTTTGGCAAGATCATGCAATGGGCCGATCAGAGCCGCCGCATGACGGTGCGCACCAATGCGGAGACACCGGCCGACGCGCGTGCCGCTCGCTCCTTCGGCGCCGAGGGTATCGGCCTCTGCCGCACCGAGCACATGTTCTTCGAGGACGACCGCATCAATGTGATGCGCGAGATGATCCTCGCCGAAGACGAGGACGGCCGGCGCGCGGCGCTCGCAAAACTGCTGCCGATGCAGCGCTCCGACTTCGCCGAGCTCTTCTCGATCATGCATGGCCTGCCGGTGACGATCCGCCTGCTCGATCCGCCGCTGCACGAGTTCCTGCCGAAGACGGACGCGGAAATCCACGAGGTCGCAAGCGTTCTGTCGCTCGATCCCGCGCATTTGCGCCAGCGCGTCGAAGCGCTGCACGAATTCAATCCTATGCTCGGTCATCGCGGTTGCCGGCTGGCGATCTCCCATCCGGAGATCGCCGAAATGCAGGCCCGCGCCATTTTTGAGGCTGCGGTCGAGGCCGGCCGGCAGACGGGCGCTCCCGTCGTTCCCGAGATCATGGTGCCGCTGGTCGGGCTGCGCGCCGAGCTCGACTACGTCAAGGACCGGATCGACGCCATCGCCAAGGAGGTGATCGGCGAGGCGGGCATGAAGATCGATTATCTGGTTGGGACGATGATCGAATTGCCGCGGGCGGCACTCAGCGCCGCGACGATCGCCGAGTCGGCGGATTTCTTTTCTTTCGGCACAAACGACCTGACGCAGACCACTTTCGGTATCTCGCGCGACGATGCGGCGATGTTCCTCGCCACCTATCAGCAAAAAGGCATCATCGAGCAGGATCCGTTCGTCTCGCTTGACTTTGACGGTGTCGGCGAGTTGATCCAGATCGCCGCTGAACGCGGACGCCGGACCAAGAACGGTCTGAAGCTCGGGATCTGCGGCGAGCATGGCGGCGATCCCGACTCGATCCGCTTCTGCGAAGAAACCGGCCTCGACTACGTCTCGTGCTCGCCCTTCCGAGTGCCGATCGCGCGGCTGGCGGCGGCACAGGCGGCGATCAACGGCAATGCCAAGGTGGAGGCGATGGCCGCGAGCTGACAGCCGCCCTATTGGATTACGGATTCTGCCGCACGGTCCCCGCGGCTCGACGGCGACCGGGCGGTCGCAGCCCCGCTCTGGCTACGCCTCTAACATTCGCGGTCGCCCACCATGTCTGCTGCTGAACGAATGGCGCCGTTTTCGTGCGAGTCAGGTGATCCGCCGGGCGCAATTCGATTGACGCCGCGCCGCCGTGGGGGGTGTCAATTCTCGGGCAATTACATACGCTCGAGCACGCCGACAAAGGCTTCGGCGAAATTCCTGAGCCCGGCGGTCCTTTCCCCCGACTCTTCGGCGCGAACCGTGCTTCCATCCGCGTCGAGACAGACGAAAAGGATCGTCGGGGGCTCGTCTGCCCCGGCGCCGAGACGCAGGACGGCGATGCTCAGGCAATCATCGATCAGGCCGGAGGCGGGCAAGGCGAACAGGAACTCGCCGCCGACGTCCTTGGCGACCGTGCGTACGAAGTCGTCGAAATCGTCCTCGTCGCCGGAGAAGTGGTCAAGCGAAAGCTCGAGTTCGAGCAGCGCCATCGGGATGGCCGCTTCGCCGGTCTGGCGCGCGGCGACGGGGCGGGTGAGCTCAATGCTGTTCTCCGATGCGGCCATGATACCTCTCCGTGAAGGCCCGCGCCGTCTGGCAGGCGCCGGCCGTTCGCCTCCAAGTCTCGCATCGCGGCGCAACTGTGCCGTTGGAAGCGAGTCTGGTAAATAACTGGTTAAGGAGAATGGCGAATTTGCGGCATTGACACAACTGGAGCGGTCACGCCCCGCCGAGGGCCGCCAGCCAGGTTCCCAGCGACACCTCCATCGGTTAAGAAGATTGCTCTGTTCCGTCGCGGGGAATGATTCCGTTCATGGTTGTTCGCTACGAGCGTCCCTATTCCTATGCCGCCCATTGGGCGCGCCGGCTTGCCCGCATAGGCTTCCTCATCTTCGTGCTGTCGCTTGCCGCGCATCGCTTCGGTCCGCTGACGACGCCACATTTTCTGGTGCTGGCTTTCGCCGCCGCCGCCTTGGCCGCCGCCGGCGTGCTGCTCGCGGCGGTCGGGCTCGCGCGCTTGTGGCAGATGGCGGCCATGGGCGGCAAGGCGTCCGTGTCGGCGCTCTTCTATGCGGCGCTTCCGATCGCGTTCCTTGGTTATTGCGCTGCGCAATACCTGATGCGCCCCGCGATCTATGACATCAGCACCGATACGGTGATGCCGCCGCCCTGGATCAGGGCACCCAAGGCCGAGGAGAATTGGATGAAGCGCAGGCCGATCGTGACGCCCGAGGATCGCGAGGCGCAGATCGTCGCCTATCCCGGGCTCACTGGCCGGCGCTATGAAGGTGCTCTCGACCGGGTGTTCCAAGGCGTGCGTAAGGTCGTCGACGAAACGGGCATGAGCCCCACCGCCGAACTCGGCGTGGAAAATGCGCGCGCCGACCTCGAGGACCTTGCCGTTCGCCCCGGCGCCGGCGTGGATACCAGCACGGAACTGCAAGTGATTCCGGTACCGGCCGTGCGTCCGGCCCCACCAGGCGTGGATGGCGGCATACCGGGACGGCGCCCCGGCGACGTGGTGCTGCAGGGCGAGTGGCGCACTTTGATCGTCGGCTTTCGCTTCGATGTGCTGGTTCGTCTGCGTGAGGAGGCGGAAACCACCTTCGTCGACCTCCGCGTCGCCTCGCGCTACGGCCCGCACGATCTCGGTATGGGCGCAGCCTTCGCCGAGGAATTCCTGCGGACGCTCGATGCCGAACTCCTCGGGATCGCGGGGGATTGACGGTCCCGTGGCGCTCTACGCAGCCGTTCGCCACCTCCTCCTGCGGGGAATTTGGCGTCGGTGCGACGAAATCGCGGGCGCTCTTTATCTCAGAGGACGAGCCGAAACTCCCCGAACAGCGAGGGCGGGCCGTCGGTCTCTATGCGACCGTGCTCGATCAGGTCCTCGATATGCGCGAGTACCGAAAGTGCCGCCGCACCGTGCAGGCGCGGGTCGGTCGACGCGTAGATCACCTTCACCATGTCCGGGATCATCCGGTCGCCGGCGCGCAGTCGTTGGAGAACGGCGCGCTCGCGCATCTTCCGGTGCGCCTTCAGCGCGCGGACGAAGGAGTCGGGCGCTGTGACGGGGCCGCCATGGCCGGGCAGGTAGAGCCGGTCCTCGCGGGCAAGCAGCTTGTCGAGCGAGGCCATATAATCGGCCATCGCTCCGTCCGGCGGCGCGACGATACTCGTTGCCCAGGCCATGACGTGATCTGCGGAGAAAAGGATGCCGGTGCCGTCGAGCGCGAAGGCCATGTGGTTGGCGGTGTGCCCCGGCGTTGCAACCGCGGTCAGCCTCCAGCCGTCGCCCTCGATCCGCTCACCATCGGCAAGCGCGATGTCTGGCGCAAAATCCGTGTCGGAGCTTTCGGCGAAAGGATTGCTCTCGCCTTCATGCAGGGGTCGCGCTGCCCGGTGGGGCCCTTCACCAAAGATGACCGCGCCAGTCGCCTCTTTCAGCCGACGGGCAAGGGGCGAATGGTCGCGATGCGTGTGGCTGACGGCGATATGTGTCACCTCGCGGCCCTTGAGCGCTGTCATTAGCGCCCGGAAATGCGCCTCGTCCTCCGGCCCCGGATCGATCACTGCGACCGAGCCGCGGCCGACGATATAGGTGTTGGTGCCGTGGAAGGTGAAAGGGCCGGGATTGTTGACGGTGATCCGCTGCACGTCGCCGGCGACCGGCACCGCCTCGCCATGGGCAGGTTTGAAATCGAGGTCGAAGTCCGGGCCCTGCATTCGTCTTGCCTTCACTTGTACTCGATCTCGATGAAGGACATGGTCTCGCTGCCGGCCTTGACGACATTGTGTGCCACACCCGCGTCACGCCGATAGGCGGCGCCCTTGGCGACATCGATCCGGCGGGTGCCAACTTCCTCTTCCACCAAAAACTGACAGTCCGTCATAGGTACCACGACGTAGCCAAGCCCGTGGACGTGATGTCCCGTATCGGCACCGGGTTCGAAGTCCCAACGGATGATCCGGACGACGGCGTCGTCGGTGAGCACCGTCGGGACGGCAGGCGGACGTGCGCGAAACTGGCTCATGGCGTTCTCCATTTGCGGGCGACAATAGGACAAAGGACGGACGGAGGAAACGGCATTGTCCATGCTCTCGGCCTAGTGGAAGGCGTCCGTTGGACGGTGCGGCTGCATGCGTAAGGCAGGGCATATGGTCAACAAAATCTGCGGGCAATGCGAAGTTAAGCATTGTGGCGATGCACGAGCTTTGCTAATCAGGCGCACGATTTGGCGCGGCAGTATCCCGCCGGCCTGAGTTGGGGCGTAGCCAAGCGGTAAGGCAGCGGTTTTTGGTACCGCCATTCCCTGGTTCGAATCCAGGCGCCCCAGCCACTCGTTCTCTTCGAGCATTGGCATCCGCAGTACGCCGCTTAGTCGGGCAACTTGTATTTTTTCCGGATACGACCCTCGGGGCCGAGGTCTAAATGAAGGCGTGGAAATCCTGCGAGTCCGCTGCATAGAAGCGGTGGGAAGGGGCATAACACGACAATGGATCTGGTGATTCGCAGTGCGTCATGAAGGGCAGGGGTCGCCATGGAGCCAACGGGGCAAGAGCGAAGCCATGGCGATCTGCATAGCGCTTTCCGACGTGGATGAGCTTGAGGAAAAACGCGATGATCTACACGAGCTCGTCTATCCAGCGCAAATGCATGGCCACGATCTCGTAATGGCTGCCCTTGAAACCGGTGATCACGTCGCTATCGCTCGCCATCGACACGGACACGGTTGACATCAACGAGTTCGCCGCGGACCCGAGCCGGAAAACCCTCCCGAAATCGCGGGCACAAAGCGGTCTTTTCAGAACAGCGGGATAGAGTGATAGCTGGACGAGGCAGATATTAAGCCTCGCCTCATGGGTCCGCCATGAAACAAATCCCGCCGACTTTCGTCAGCGGGTTCGATTGCACATTGGCCGATCACTCCGCCTTCGCGCCCCCCAAGAACTCCTCACACCAACTCGGGCCGCCTTCGCGCTTCCGGTCGCCGAGGACGCGGATCGAGCGGATGACGTAGTCGGAGGAGACGGTAAGCTGGACGGAGCAGCTCAAATATTCGGTACGCGCGGCGGAGATGCGCTTGCCGCGCTTGCCGTCAGCGGTTTTTTCGTACTGGGCCGGGACCTTGCGGGTCTTGTAGCCGCCCTTCCAGCTATAGACGGTATCGCTGCCGGACTCGACGTCGGAAATCGGGGGGCCGAATTCGGCAAAGAAGGGGCCGGCCGATTGGCCGAGCCAGCGTTTCTCGACCGCGTTTCTAGCCACGCCTGTCGTCGTCGTGCAGCCGGCGATGACCAGCGCGAGGCCGGCCGCCGCCATCAAGCGGAAATTCATGTTTCTGTCCCTTTGACCTGTCCTGAAGCTCGCGGCGTCGAAGACCCGACTCCCGGGTTTCCCCACCTCTCGTCGAGGCTCTAGCGCCAAAGCCGGCGAAAGAAAATCGGCCGGCACTCGGCGGATCAAGGAAAATCCAAAGCGTTGCAGAAACGCCCTATTTCCCTCGCGCGCCAGCTTTTCCACCGGTCCGACTTTTTTGGCGAAGCCGCTTTCTTTTTTGAGATCGCCGCTTGTGCAATCGCGAAGGCTGTTCTATAGAGGCGCCGCTGGTCACGGAGTGTAGCGCAGTCTGGTAGCGCACCACGTTCGGGACGTGGGGGTCGCAAGTTCGAATCTTGCCACTCCGACCAGCCGACCCCCCTTGATACTGCTGTTTTCGTTTTCGTTTTGCGTCTGCCGGCGCATTCGTTCTCAGGCCGACAGGCGGGGGTTAAGCCCCGTGGCCGTGGAACCGGCGTGCGGCATCCAGCAGCGCATCCTCGTCGCTGACGCCCTGCCTGAGTTCACCCACGAGGAAGCGGGCGAGATGTTCTGTCTGCTCACCTTGGGCGGCGATCCCGTATTCGGTGCAGAGCTTGCCGAAAACGGTCCGAAGCAGATCGATTTCGTTTTCCTGGAGTTCTGCCGTCAGGTGACTGGGGAAGGCGTCCATGAGATCTTTCCGAAGTACCCTTTGGCACCTTGTGGATGCGCAGCGATCGTCCGGAGTTCGGGGCGGAATGGATGCAAATCGAGCCGGCGACCCGCGTTCCATGCAATCCACATCATGTGAGATAAACGAACGGGAGTAAAGGTGCCGCCTGCGGCGCTGCGCCCGATCAGACGATCAGGCGCGCAATGTCGTCTCAGTACTTTGAACAGCCGCATGGCTTTGTCTTCAAATCGAAAAACCTGCGGCAAAACTCAGAGGCGCCGCAGGTGTTATCGAGGGCGCTGCGCCTTTTTCGGTGCCGGCAAGAGCCCTTCGCGCTGGAGCCGTTTTCGGGCAAGCTTGCGCTGCCGGCGCACGGCCTCGGCCTTCTCGCGGGCCCGCTTCTCCGACGGCTTTTCATAGCTGCTTCGGGCGCGCATTTCGCGAAAAAGCCCCTCGCGTTGCATCTTCTTCTTCAGCACCCGAAGGGCCTGCTCGACATTGTTGTCTCGAACCGTGACTTGCAAATATACCTCCATGGTGTCGCACCGACGGGTGCCTTGGTTGGTGGCGGAAACGACAGCGCCGCGCGTCCTTTCAGACGTGCTAACGTCTGACTGTCGTGGCGAGGGGCGTCACCCACGCGCCCCCATCGCGCGCGTCGCCTTCAACGCCTGCCGGCACGGCGCGAAAGGATTTTTCGTTGTCAACGTCGGACTCGGCGATGCACCGCTCGAAGTTCTCGCCCTCGAAGCGAACGCGGTATTGCGGGCCGTTGAGGGATGCCGGCAGCAAGGCGACGATTCGGCACGGACCTTTCTGGCTGACGAAACGGACCGGTGCCTCGTTGAGAACGACTCGGTCGCCGATCTTGTATCGATGTGCAGTCATATGTTCTCCAGTTCGGTTCGCCGTCGGTCCGGCGCGCAATGCGCCTCGCCTTTGCCCGAAACAAAAAAGGCCGGGAGAACCCGACCTTCCTCATCGCCTCACCTGGCCAGTGCCAGTACATCCGTGGTCAAAAGCCGGGAGGCGATAATAACATGCGCCGTTCGATCAGAGGGATCGGAGATTTTCTGCCGACGTCTTGCCTGTGCGGCGGTCCTGGGCAAGCTCGAAGCCGACCTTCTGACCTTCCTTGAGGGAAGACATGCCGGCGCGCTCGACGGCGGAGATGTGCACGAACACGTCGGCCGCGCCATCTTCCGGCTGAATGAAGCCAAATCCCTTCGTGGCGTTAAACCACTTTACGGTTCCAGAATTCACGATGATCCCTTTCAATCGCATGGGAAAACAAACGTCGCCCAGAGGCGATGTATTAGACCGATCTTGTGAGGATTTTCGTGACGATGCGCCAGGCGCGGTAACAAATATCGTCGATCAATATCGATGTGAGCTATATAGGGTAGCCCACCGTTATTTACAAGAATTATTTTCTGACGGCTGAAATAGCGAAGAATGCGCCCAGCCAAGGAGCTGGAAATTCTTTGTTTTACGCGTTCGAAATCTCGCATTATCCAGGCGTGCGGTTCGTATAACCGCGTAAATCGGGCAGGTGATCGCTTTTGAAGTGTTGAGAGCGGGAGGCCGGTGCACTTTCCGCAAGCGGGCTGTCCCGCAAGCGTCCGAAAACGGCGGAACAGCACGATCGATCATCATTTCCGACGAGCCACTCTAAACACCGTTCGCCGGTCGAGAGGTCTGGACGAGGACAAGTCGGCGGCAAGCTTAAATCTCGGTTTGCGATCGCCCAGCCGATGGGAACGATCCACCGGCCTTGAACGAAGAAGCGGCCGCTACTGCAACAAGGACGAAGACGTGCTGCAATTCAAAGTGCACGGCGACATCGGTTACTCGTCGATGGCGTCGATCGCCTCGATTGCCTTGGCGGCGTTGACGCGGCGGATGTCGACGTCCTCGCGGCGGCTGGCGAAGATCTCCGTCGCCATCAACTGATCGGCGAGATCGGCCGGGAGCGACATGATGACGCGGTGCTCCTCGGCATGGATGCCGCCGATCGTCGCGCGCCTTGCGTTGATCATGCCGCCGGCCACCGTGTTGTTGGTGTCCGGGTCGATCAGGATGAAGGCACCGGTCGTGCGGTTCTGCTCGTAGGTGTCGAAGATCGCCTGCTCATCGAAGGTCAGATGCACCTTGCCGATGGCGTTCATCGGCAGCTCGTCGGCGTGGTTCCACTTGCCGGACTTGAGCTCGAGCTGGCTGATGGGCTGCACCTGCACGCGCTGACGGCGGCTGCCGGACTTCAGCCAATAGCGCTTGCCCGGCTGGATGCCCTCCGGCTGCAGCGCGACGATGTGGGCGTCGAAGGCAAGCCCGGTCATCGGCTGGCTATCGATCGCCGCGATCATGTCGCCGCGCGAGACGTCCACCTGCCGGTCGAGCACGAGCGTGATCGCGTCGCCGGCGACGGCTGCGTTACGCACAAGATCGAAGGTAACGATCTTCGTCACGTTCGCGACCATGCCGGACGGCAGAATTACGACGGAATCGCCGGGCTTCACCGATCCGCCGGCAACCGTGCCCTGATAGCCACGGAAGCTTTCGCCCGGGCGGGACACGCGCTGCACCGGCAGGCGGAAACCGACTGTCTGGGCCGAACGGGTCGTCGCCAGTTCCAGCACCTCGATCAGCGTCGGGCCCTCGTACCAGGGCATTGAGGCGCGGCCGTCATAGACGACGTTCTCGCCCTTCAGCGCCGAAACCGGGATCGCCGTCACCTGGCGCACGCCGAGCGACAGCGCCAGTTCCCTGAACTCATGCGAGATCTGCTCGAAACGGGAACGGTCGTAGTTCGTCAGGTCGATCTTGTTGACGGCGAGCACGAACTGACGGATGCCCATCAGCGTTGCGATCGTCGCGTGCCGGCGGGTTTGCTCGAGCAGGCCGACGCGGGCATCGACGAGCAGCACGGCGAGATCGGCGGTCGAGGCGCCGGTCGCCATATTGCGGGTATATTGCTCGTGGCCGGGCGTATCGGCGACGATGAAGGAGCGCTTGTCGGTCGAGAAATAGCGATAGGCGACGTCGATGGTGATGCCCTGTTCGCGTTCAGCCTGCAGCCCATCGAGCAGCAGCGCGAAGTCGGGCAGGCCGAGGTCGTTCTGTTTGCCGCTGGAATCGCGCTGCAGGCTTGCCGCCTGGTCTTCCTTCACCGCCTTGGTATCCCAAAGCAGGCGGCCGATCAGCGTCGACTTGCCGTCGTCGACGCTACCGCAGGTAATGAGGCGCAACGGCCGGGAATCACGAGTGGCTCGCGCCGGTTCCTGTGAGGGGAGGGCAACGGCGATTTCGTCCAGGGCTGCGTTTGCTACTGCCGGTGCAGTCATCAGAAATATCCTTCGCGTTTCTTCTTTTCCATCGAGCCGGCCTGGTCGCGGTCGATCGCACGTCCCTGGCGTTCGGAGACGGTCGCGGTTTCAAGTTCGGAAATGATGTCGTCGAGCGTCGTGGCGCTGGAGCGGATCGCGCCCGTGAGCGGGAAGCAGCCGAGCGTGCGGAAGCGGATGACCTCTTCGCGCTTGGTCTCGCCCGGAAGCAGCTCGAGGCGCGGATCCTCGGCGAGGATCATCATGCCGTCGCGCTCGACGATCGGCCGCTTCTCGGCGAAATAGAGCGGCACGATCGGGATTTCTTCCGCCTGGATGTAGCGCCAGATGTCGACCTCGGTCCAGTTGGAGAGCGGGAATGCGCGCACGCTTTCGCCCCGGCGGATCATGCCGTTATAGAGATTCCAGAGTTCCGGGCGCTGATTGCGCGGATCCCAGCGGTGGTCCGGCGTGCGGAAGGAATAGATGCGCTCCTTGGCGCGGCTTGCTTCCTCGTCGCGGCGCGCGCCACCGAAAGCGGCGTCATACTGGCCGGCGTCGAGCGCCTGGCGCAGGGCTTCGGTTTTCATGATGTCGGTATAAAGCGCCGAACCATGCGTAAACGGTGTGACGTTCTCGACGGCACCGCGCGGATTGGTGTGGACGACGAGGTCGAGGTCGTACTTCTCCACTATCTCGTCGCGGAAAGCGATCATCTCGCGGAACTTCCAGCCCGTATCGACATGGAGCAGCGGGAAGGGCACGCGGCCGGGATAGAAGGCCTTGCGCGCCAGGTGCAGCAGAACGGAGGAATCCTTGCCGATCGAATAGAGCATCACCGGACGCTCGAATTCGGCGGCGACCTCACGGAAGATGTGAATCGCTTCGTTTTCCAGTGCCTTCAGATGCGGGTCGAGCGGCGGCCTGGTGCTCTGCGGGTTGTGCAATTCCGTTTCCGGATGGGTGTGGGGCATTTCGAACTCCGGGGAGGATACGTGTCTCGTTGGTGCGGGCGCCCGGCCTTCAGGCGGCGCTGCTTGCGTTCGGGATGCTGGACGAAGCGGCTTCCGCAACGTGGAGGCCGCATTCGCGCTTCTCGTCGTTTTCCCACCACCAGCGCCCGGCCCGCTCGGGCTCGCCTGGCTTGATGGCGCGGGTGCAGGGCTCGCAGCCGATCGACGGATAGCCGCGGCTGTGCAGCGGATTGACCGGAATGGCCTCGGCCGCGACATGGGCGTGGATCGCGTCGATGTCCCAGTCGGCAAGTGGGTTGACCTTGATCAGCCCCCGCTCGAGGTCAGCTTCGGCGAAGGGCGTGGTGGCGCGGTTGCCCGATTGGCCGCGGCGGAGTCCCGTGATCCAGTAGTTTGCCCCTTCAAGCGCGCGCGCAAGCGGCCTCAGCTTGCGCACGCCGCAACAGGCATGCCGGGCCTCGACGCTGTCGTAGAAGCCGTTCATGCCGTATTGCGCCACATAGGCATCGATATCGGCCTTTTCCGGGTGGAAGCGCCTGATTGCGATGCCGTAGGTTTCCTCGGTCTCGCCGATCAGTGCGGCCGTTTCGTTGAAGAGACGGCCGGTCTCGAGAGTGACGACATCGATGTTGAGGCGGTTGGTGCCGATGGCCGCGGTGATAACCTGGTCCTCGATTCCGAGCGAGGTCGTGAAAACGGCACGGCCGTCGAGACCGGCGACAAGCGCCAGCCGTCCGGCAAGATCCAGGGCTCCCAGCTCTTCGTTCAGCGCTTGCGCCTTGGTTTCGAGGGATTGCGTGGTCATGGCTCGATCCTGTTCCATTGAGCACGGAATATCGCAGCCGTTCGTGACAAAGGACAGAAATAGCGGTTTCTAATGCCGCGCTATCGGAGCAAATATCTCTCTCTTCGCCGAAAGCCTTGAAAAATGGCGTCGGGCGAGCGGGCTTGGCGCGTCATTGCGCGGCGGCCTGGCTTTTGGCGCCGCTTCGGCGCAGCAGGATACTCTGCGCGACGAAGGTCCGCGAAAGGCCGTGATAGAGCGGCTCCGGCGAAATCAGCCGCGATGTGACATAGCCGAGCATCGAGGCGGCCATCAGCGGGATGACGCCCTGGTGGTGGCCGGTCATTTCCATGACGATGACGAAGGCCGTCATCGGTGCCTGGACGATACCGGCGAAGTAGCCGGCCATACCGAGCACGGCACCGAGCGCGATGCTGGCACCGAGGAGCGAACTCAAGCTGCTGCCGAGGCCGGCGCCGATGGCAAGGGACGGTGCGAAAATGCCGCCGAGAATGCCGGAGCTCATCGCCGCGAAGCCTGCAAGCAGTTTGCCGATGAAGAAGAAGAAGGGCAGGGGCTCGCCGCCGACGGCGGCATGGGCCTGCTCGTAGCCCGTCCCGAAGGTGGCGCCGCCCGAAACGACGCCGATTACGGCCGTTGCCAGGCCGCAGCCGCCGGCGAGCATCAGCATGCGTTTCAGCGGCTCCGGCTGGGCCCAGCGGCGGATGCGCCGCGTCAGCCGGAGGCTTGCAACGCTGAATCCCGCACCCAGCATGCCGCCGCCGACGCCACAGACGGCGATGAGCAGAAAGTCGCGGGCGCCGCTTGCCGTCACCGAGGCGGTGCCGAAATAGGTGTAGTTTCCCGAAAGGCCGAGCGCTGCGAGCCCCGACAGGATGACGGCCGTCAGCGCAAGTCCGTTGGCGCGTGGCGAAGACAATGCCGGCAAGCGGCGTGTTGAAGGCGGCCGCGATGCCGGCGGCGGAGCCGGCTAGGATCAGGCCGCGCGCCTGCGCCATGCCGCCCCAGCGGGCGGCCTCGAGCATGATCGAGGCGCCGACCTGGACCGTCGGCCCTTCGCGCCCGATCGAGGCCCCACCGAAAAGACCGAGCACCGTCAGCAGGATTTTTCCGAAGGCAAGCCGCAGCGACAGGAGCCTCGCACGGTCCTGCGGACCATGGAGTTCGCGCGCGGCGATCGCCTGCGAAATGCCGCTGCCTTGCGCATTCGGAAAGAAGCGGATGGCGAGCCAGGCCGAGAGCACGAAGGCGGCCGGCGTCATCAGAAGCGGCAGCAGGAAGCCCCATCGACCGCTCTCCGTCAGTTCGTGAAACGCGTGCTGCGCCCAATCGGCGAAATTGGCGAAGACGACGCTGATGATCCCGACCGCGATGGCCCCTGCCCAGAAGACGAGTCTCGGCCGCCAAACGTCGTAGGAGCCCCATAGGACCTTGGCATTTCACGAAGTTGGAAGGCATGTCGTCTTCTTAGCGGCGATCTTCGCCGAGCACAAATCCGAGATGCCGCATTCTGGCGAGGCGATTGGGGGGAGAGGTGGCGCAACGTCCACACCCTTTTCGCGCCGCCGGAGGGCGCCTCGCGTTCAACAATCGGTGAACCTGCTGTTCTTCTCTCGGCCGCGCTCCAAGTTCAGGAAATCAATCTGGACAGGGAAGGAAAGACAATGTTGTCGACACGCATTCCCATAGCCGGCTTGCTCGGCCTGCTCCTCGTCTCGGGAGCCTATGCGCATCACGGCTGGTCCTGGGCGGAGGCCGATCAGGTCGAGCTTTCCGGCGTGATCCGCGAAATCTCCATGGCGCCGCCCCATCCGACGCTGCGGGTGGAGACGGAAAATGACGGCGTCTGGCGCGTGGAACTCGGCAATCCGCGGCTCACTCAACGTTCGGGTTTCGTCGAAGGCGTCGCGAAGGTCGGCGATCCGATCGTGGTGCTCGGCAATCGCTCTCTCGACCCGAACGAGAAGCGGATGAAAGCCGTGCGGATCACCGTCGCCGGAAAGGTCTATGACATCTATCCGGACCGGATCCAGACGAACTGATGGAAGCGGTGGCGACACTGGAGTGGATCGCAGGGCTGCCGGTCGCCGTCGCGCTCCGGCGCTCCGCAACTTTCTACATCTTCGTGAACGCCGCCCATATCCTGTCGATCGGGATCATCATCGGCACGATCCTGCCGCTGGACCTAAGGCTCTTGGGTATAATCCGGGCAGTTCCGGTCGCAGTGATCGGACCGTTCCTGTCGCGCGCCGCAGCCGTCGGCGTCGCGCTGGCGATCGCCACCGGCTTCTGCCTCTTCAGCGTCAATCCGCTTGAATATGCCGGCAATCCAGCGTTTCTGACCAAGATGTCGCTGCTCGCTCTCGGCGTCGCCAATGCGACTCTATTGCACCTCGCGCCGCAATGGCGCGCCGCCGTAAATGGCGGACCGCTTTCCTGGCGGGTCCGCCTTTCAGGCTTGCTTTCGTTAGCGATCTGGACCGGGGCGGTTGTTGCCGGCCGCTGGATCGGGTTCCTCTTGGAGTAGAATCACCGGTCGCTGACCGCCCAGCGCGGATTGATCCAGGGCTCCTGGTTGGAGCGGGCAAGCGGCTGCTTGCCAAGGATATGGTCGGCAGCTTTCTCGCCGGTCATGATCGAAGGGCCGTTGAGATTGCCATAGGTGATATGCGGGAAGATCGAGGAGTCGGCGACACGCAGGCCGTCGACGCCGATCACCCGCGTCTCCGGATCGACGACAGCCATCGGATCGTCCTTAGAGCCCATCTTGCAGGTGCCGCAGGGGTGATAAGCGCTTTCCAGGTGCTCGCGCAGAAAGGCGTCGATCGCCTCATCCGTCTGCACGTTTTCGCCTGGCTGGATTTCTGGCCCGCGATAGAGGTCGAAGGCCTTCTGGCCGAAGATTTCGCGCGTCAGCCGTACGCAGTGGCGGAATTTCTCCCAGTCCTCGGGATGGCTCATATAATTGAAGCGGATCACCGGATCGGCCTTCGGCTCTGAGGAGCGGAGAGTCACGGCGCCGCGCGATTTCGACAGGTTATAGCCGACATGCACCTGGAAGCCGTGCGAGTTCGCCGCTGCCTTGCCGTCATAGCTGATCGCCACCGGCAGGAAGTGGTACTGGATATCGGGCTGCTTGACACCGGGCGCAGAGCGCAGGAAGGCGCAGGCTTCGAACTGGTTGGAAATGCCGAGGCCGGACTTGAAGAACATCCATTGCGCACCGGCAACACCCTGCCAGAACCAGGGCAGCCAGGAATAAAGCGACACCGGCTTGGTGCTGATCTGCTGGAAATAGAACTCCATATGGTCCTGGAGGTTCTGGCCGACGCCCGGACGGTCGAGCTTCACCTCGATGCCCATCTCCTTCAGATGATCGGCCGGGCCGATGCCGGAGAGCATCAAGAGCTTCGGCGAGTTGAAGGACGAGGCGGAGACGATCACTTCGCGATTGGCCTTGACTACTTCTATACGGCCGCCGCGCTCGATCTCGACGCCGGCGGCCCGGCCGTTCTCGATTAAGACCTTGCGGGCGAAGCAGCGAACGAGTTCGACGTTCGGGCGCTTCAGCGCCGGCTTCAGATAGGCGGACGCCGCCGACCAGCGCCGGCCTTTCCACGTCGTCTGTTCCATTAGCCCGAAACCTTCCTGCTTCGAGCCGTTGTAATCCTTCGTCAGTTCGAACCCGGCCTGCTTTCCGGCTTCGATGAAGGCGTGGAAGAGCGGGTTCTTGACCGGTCCGCGCTGGACATGCAGCGGCCCGTCGGTGCCACGCCAGCCCTCCTCTCCGCCATGCGAGGTCTCCATCCGCTTGAAATAGGGCAGCACGTCCGCATAGGCCCAGCCCTGGGCTCCGAGTTCTTCCCAGCGGTTGAAGTCTTCCGCATGCCCGCGCACATAGACCATGCCGTTGATCGAGGAGGAGCCGCCGATCACCTTGCCGCGCGGTGCGGTGATGCGGCGGTTGTTCAGCTGCGGCTCCGGCTCAGAAAGATAGCCCCAATTGTAGCGGTTCATGCTCATCGGCCAGGCAAGTGCTGCCGGCATCTGGATGAACGGACCGAAGTCGGTGCCGCCGAACTCCAGCACGATAACCGAATGCTTGCCGTCTTCCGACAGGCGATAGGCGAGCGCCGAGCCTGCCGAACCGGAACCGACGATGACGAAATCTGCCTGCATAATGGTGGTCTTCCTGTATCCCTGATGGCCCCTCATCCGGCTGCCCTTCCTCCGCCGTAGCTGCGCTACGGCTGCGGAAGATGACCGGCACCCGCCCGTATCCAGTCACCTCTCCCGCGAGCGGAAGGTGAATCACATCAATACGGCGCCTCGACCGGTCCCATGCCGACATAGACGGTCTTGAGCTCGGTATAGTGGTTGAGCGCCGCGACCGAATTCTCTCGCCCGAAGCCGGATTGTTTCGATCCGCCGAAGGGGATCTCGACCGGGCAGAGATTATAGGTGTTGATCCAGAGCGTGCCGGCCTCAAGCCGGTCGACGACGCGGTGGGCGCGCGTGAGGTCGGCGGTGAAGACGCCGGCCGAGAGGCCGAATTCGGTCGCGTTCGCCCGGGCGACGACCTCCGCCTCTTCGTCGAAATCGAGGACGCACATGACCGGGCCGAAGATCTCTTCGCGTGCGATCGTCATCTCATCCGAGACGTCGGCAAAGACTGTCGGCTGGATGTAGGTGCCTTCGCCGCTCACATGGTTCGGAATGCCACCGCCGGTCAGGAGCCGCGCGCCTTCCGCCTTTCCCTTTTCTATATAGGAGAAGACCTTGTCGCGCTGCGCCCTGGAGACCATCGGCCCGAGCTGCGTCGCCTCGTCCATCGGGTCGCCGATGACGATCGTCTCGGTGCGTTCCTTCAGCCGCGACAGGAAGGAGTCCTTGATCCTCCTCTGCACGAAGACGCGGGTTCCGTTTGAGCAGACCTGGCCGGTCGAGTAGAAGTTGCCGAGCATGGCGCCGCCGATGGCGCTTTCGAGGTCGGCATCGTCGAAGACGATCAGCGGCGATTTGCCGCCGAGTTCCATGGTGACGTGCTTGAGTTCGGCCGCGGCGGCGCCCGCCACTCGTTTGCCAGTCGGCACCGAACCGGTGAGCGAGACCTTGGCGATACCCGGGTGATTGACAAGCAGGGGCCCGGTCGAGCGGTCGCCCTGGATGACGTTGAAGAGCCCCTTGGGCAGGCCCGCTTCGATCAGGATCTCGGCGATCTTCAGGGCGCCAAGCGGTGTGTTCTCCGACGGTTTGAACACCATGGCATTGCCAGCGACAAGAGCCGGCGCGGCCTTCCAACAGGCGATCTGCTGCGGGTAGTTCCAGGCGCCGATGCCGACGCAGACGCCGAGCGGCACCCGCTTGGTATAGGCGAAGTCGCCGCCGAGGGGGATATAGTCGCCGTTGAGCGCGGCGGGCGCGACGCCGCCGAAGAATTCCAGGCTGTCCGCGCCGGACGTGGGGTCGGCGACGATCGTCTCCTGTATCGGCTTGCCGGTGTCGAGCGTCTCGAGTTCGGAAAGCTCGCGGTTGCGCTCGCGCATGATCTCGGCGGCTCGCTTCAGGACGCGGCCACGCGCCGTGGGGCTCATCGCCGCCCATCCGGGCTGTGCCCGCTTCGCGGCTGCGATTGCCTTCTCGACGATCGCCGGCGTCGCGGCATGCAGCCGCGCAATTACCTCGCCGGTCGCCGGATAGATGCTCTCGATCATCGTGCCGGCCGCGTCCTCGACATATTCGCCATCGATGAAGTGCGACGCTTTGGGTTGTGCTCTCATTTTATTCTCCCCGCGGACAGCGTTTGGATTCGGTTTTGCGTTCAGCTTCTCTGTTGTTCAGGACCGAGGCAAACGGCCCCTTATCCTCCATTCGGCCGCAAATGCGCGCTCACGTAATCCTCCGTCAGCGCGATCGAGGCCTCTATGCTGATCGGCGCCGATTTCAGGCTTTGCCGGATGTAAAGCCCGTCGATCATGGCTGCCGCCCCTTCGGCAATGCGCTCCGCGTCGGCTGCGGGGCAAAGCGCCCTCAAACTTGCAAGGAGATTGGAGCGCAGCCGTCGCGCATAGACGACGAGCAGCCGGCGAACGTCTTCGGAGCGCTGCGCCTCGGAATAGAAGGCGAGCCAGGCGGCCACCGTCTCCGGCGCGAATTGATCGGCCCGGAAGCTGACGCGGATGAGGGCGCTCACCTTTTCTCGCGGTGTATGCGCCGCCTTGAGTGCCGCGACGGCGTCCCGGCGTAATTGACCGAGCAGGCTGCGGATCGTCGCGATCAGCAATTGCTCCTTGCTGCCGAAATAGTGATGCGCGAGCGCCGGCGAGACGCCCGCCGTCCGGGCGATCTCGGACATGGTCACGGCCAGTGTGCCTTGACCGCCGATCACACGCAGCGCCGCATCGACCAGCGCCTTGCGGCGCACCGGCTCCATCCCGACCTTGGGCATCCTAAGACTCCTTTGACGATTATCAGTCTATTGTTGATTGACGCGTCAATCAACAAAAATCGTCATGCCCTTTCCGCTTTCTTTTTGTCCGGAAATCCGGCTCAATCATGGGATAGCGCACGCACCATTGCCGGACTGGAGGTTGAAGTATGGCTGCCAACAGGTTCGAAGCTGGCGACGGGGAGACCGTCGCAGGGAAATGGGCGTGGTTCGTCGCGCTCGGTGTGCTTTTGATCATGGCCGGCGGTATTGCCTTCGGTAATCTGCTGATGGCGACGGTTGCCTCCGTCTACTATGTCGGCGTCATCATGCTGATCGGCGGCTTGCTCAATCTCGGCCAGGCCTTCCGCGTCAAGGACTGGGGAGGTTTTATCTACTGGATGCTGAGCGGCGCCTTCTATGCGGCGGCAGGACTTTTCACCTTCGTCAATCCGCTGCTCGCCTCCTCGGTGCTGACCCTTCTGCTGGCGATCGCGCTGATCGCAGCCGGCGCCTTCCGTGTCTGGGTCGGTTATAGGCTCAGCCCCCTTGCTGGCTGGGGTTGGGTCCTGATCGGCGGCCTGATCACCCTCGTGACCGGTCTCGTCATCGCCGCCGGTTGGCCGATCGACAGCCTCTGGATCCTGGGCCTGTTGCTGTCCATCGACCTCGTCATGCAGGGACTCGCGCTCATCGCCTTCGGCGTCCTTGTGAAGAGCTAGCCCGCGATACAATCGTTGGGCGGATGGCGATGTCCTGCTCACCGTCCGGACGTTGCAATGTTCACAAAAGCTTCACAGTCGCGAAAGACTTCGTTGACGCTTGCCGTCGATGCTGGTGGACGGTCCGACCCGTCCCATAATGGAGCCCGGCATGTCCGCCGTCCCCGCAGAAACGCTGCCGTTTCGTGGCTTCGGCGACGACCAGATCATAACGCTCGCGAAACTCGTCATCGAGAATGCCTTTCAGCCGATCGTCGAAACGACGACGGCGCAGTCTTCGGTTATGAGTCGTTGATGCGCGGCTTCGACAGGCTGGGCTATGCTTCGCCGCTCGAACTGCTCGACAAGGCGGAAGAGGTCGGGCAGCTTCTGGCGCTGGAGCACCTGATTAACAGCCGTGCCGTCGCAGCCTTTGCGACACTTCCGGATTTCTCCACCCGCACATTGTTCCTCAACTTCGATTTCAAGGCTGGTTGGCGGGGAGGGGGATGTCGTCGAGCGCCTCGTCAATCACCTCAAGCGTGTCAACATCGCCCCGTCCTCGCTCTGCTTCGAGCTGTCGGAGAGGTTCGACAACGGCAAGGTGCCGGATTTTTCGGCGTTTGTTCGGCAATTGCGGCTTGCCGGCTTCAAGCTGGCGATCGACGATTTCGGTGCCGGCTTCAACGGGCTGAGAATGCTCTGCGACCAGCCTGTCGATTATGTGAAGATCGATCGGCATTTCATTACCGGCATAGATAGGGATTCTCGCAAGCGCCACCTTGTGCGCCACGCCGTCAACATGGCGCATGTGCTCGGGACGCGGGTGATCGCCGAGGGTGTGGAAACGGAAGTCGAGTTCCTGGTGTGTCGCGATCTCGGCTGCGATCTGGTGCAGGGCTATTTCGTTGCCCGGCCGACGACGCATCTCAATGAGTTGCGGCCGGTCTATGCGCATCTCGAGTTGGGGGGGCGCACGGAGCCATTCATCGACTCTCGACAGCATTCTGATCCGCAAGGAGGTGGAGCAACTGCCGGCGGTCCGGGAGAGCGACGATCTCGACTCGGTGTTCGATCACTTCCGGCTCAACCCGCGCCAGCCCTTTTTTCCGGTGTTGATCGCCAATGGGGAGCCGCGCGGCATTCTGCATGAATATCATGTGAAGGAGATGATCTATCACCCCTTCGGCCGTGACCTGCTGAAAAACCGCATCTATCGGCGCCGCATTTCGCACTTCGTGACGCCTGCGCCCATCGCCGATCTGGACACGCCGGCCGATGAAATGCTGAAGATCTTTGCCGGCATGGATGGCAGCGATTGCGTTATCCTGACAGAGAACATGCGCTATGCCGGCATTCTTTCGGCTGCGTCGCTTCTGAAAATCATCAACGAGAAGCAGTTGAAGATGGCGCAGGAGCAGAACCCCTTGACCGGCCTTCCGGGCAACCGCGCCATACGCGACTATGTCCAGCAGGCGATTCTCGACGGCGACCAGACGCGCTATTTCTGCTATTGCGACTTCGACGACTTCAAGCCTTTCAACGATACCTATGGCTTCCAGAAGGGCGATCTTGCAATCGCGCTGTTTGCCGCGCTTTTGCGGCGCCACTTTATCGGTGAGGAGAAGTTTCTCGGCCATATCGGCGGCGACGACTTCTTCGTCGGCGTGAGCGGTCTTGGCGAAGGGGAAGTCCGCGCCGTCCTCACGCGCCTTCTCGATGATTTCCGATCCGACGTCCGGCAGCTCTATTCTCCGGAGCATCAGGCGGGTCGCATCAGCGGTTACAGCCGCGACGGCGGTGCCAAGGACTTTCCGCTAATGCGCTGTTCGATCGCGGTTCTGGCGCTGCCGGAAAGCTTGATCTTTTCGGATACCCAAGCGGTAAGCAAAAGGATCGCCGAGATCAAGGGGCGCGCCAAGGCGAGCGAATCCGGATTGGTCGTGGAATTGCTCGACAATCGATGACCGATGCATGAACGACGCTCTTTCCGGCGTGGCGAGTGAGCGGTAGTTATAGGCTGACTGCCTTTGCGAGGATGCCGCCATGCCGACCGATATGCTCCCGAACGAAATGACCCATGTGGACCTCCGGAGCCCCGGCGGCGCTGAAAACATGGTGCTGGCGCGCGGTCGGCTGCCGGAGGTCGGTCCCGGCGACATTCTTATCCGCGTCGAGGCCTTCGGCGTCAACCGGCCGGACGTTCTGCAGCGCAAGGGCGATTATCCTCCGCCGCCCGGCGCAAGCCCCATTCTCGGTCTGGAAGTGGCCGGCGAAGTGGTCGCGCTTGGAGATGGCATCACGGGTTTCTCGGCCGGCGACAGGGTCTGCGCACTCGCCAATGGCGGCGGCTATGCCGAATATTGTGCCGTGCCGGCAACGCAGGCGCTGATCTTTCCGAAGGGCTACGACGCTGTGAAGGCGGCGGCGCTCCCGGAGACCTTCTTCACCGTCTGGGCCAACGTCTTCGACATGGCCGGTCTGAAACGGGGCGAAACGATCCTCGTCCACGGCGGGTCGAGCGGCATTGGCACCACCGCGATCCAGCTTGCCAGAGCCTTTGGCGCCGAGGTTTTCGCCACGGCCGGCAGCGCCGCGAAATGCACGGCTTGCGAAACGCTCGGGGCGAAGCGGGCGATCAACTACCGTGAGGAGGATTTCAAGGAGGTCGTGCTCGACGAGACCGGCGGGCGCGGCGTCGATGTCATCCTCGACATGGTCGGCGGCCGCTATTTCGGACGCAATCTCACGACCCTTGCCCAGGACGGGCGCCTGTCGATCATCGGTTTCCTCGGCGGCGCGCGGGTCGAAGACGCCAATATCGCGCCGATCCTGACCAGGCGGCTGCACGTGATGGGGTCGGCCCTGAGGCCCCGCAGCGCGGCGGAGAAACAGGCGATCCGCGATCGGCTCGCCGAAAAGGTCTGGCCGCTTCTGGAGGCGGGCGAGGTGGCGCCGGTCATTCACGCCGTCATGCCCCTCGAGGAGATCGCCGATGCCCATCGGCTGATGGAGGAAGGTGAGCATATCGGCAAGATCGTGATGCGGATCGCCTGAAAGCGAGCTGCGAAACCGCCACGCGCTCCTCAGTCTGGATTGGCCATTAGACGATAGTATCCCTTGTATCGGGGCACAAACCGCTTACCTTAGCTTCATCGGCAACAACAGAAAGGAAGGTGATCCAATGTCTAGTGAGATTTCGGTCTTGGTGATGGGCATGGGAGAGGTGAAGGAGTCGAGGCAACCCTCGGCCTGACGCCACCTTCCTTTGGGCCTCACGGCCCGCCTATCATGAAGCCAAAGCTCATGGAAGGGTCGCCAAGCGCGGCCCTTTTCCTTTCCAGGCCTTCGCCTTGCAGCACCGCGAGTCTTTCAGACGCTCAAAGTGGCTGTAACTCTTTGAACCTGCCCAGCGAATCTGCGCAGCGAGCGAAAATCAGAACCGATTTTCGGGCCAATGCGCTAGATTCCCAGGCGTCCCACCGCCGGTACCTTGATTCCCGGCCTTGCAATGTCGATGCCGGCCACCAGTCCCATGAAATGCAGTTCCACTCCGCTACGCCAGCCGGCAGAGATGCCGGCCAGCCCATAGAGCGTCGCATGCAGATCGCGGCCGTCGGCATCGATCTGGAAGAGTTTGCCGTCCGGCAGATAATCGCGCCCTACGGCGTCGGGCGGAAGCACTGCCCCGAGTTCGGGCACCGAGCGCAGGACATGGGCGACGAAGGTGTTGGAGTTCGGCCCCGGCCACAGGCGGTAGGCGCCGGGCGCGGAATAGGGATAGGCGGCGATCGCCTGCTCGACCTTCGGTATCAGCCGCTCGGCGTCCTCGCCGGTAACGGCTACGACGATGCGCGGGTCGTTCGAATACCAGCGGCTATCGGCCTGATAGGCATTCTTGCGGATCGGCTTGCCCCAGCCGACTTTCTCGTAACGATCATAGGTCGGCGCCCCCTCGTTCTTGGTGACGATCCACGCATGGCTTGCAACCGCGCCCTTCATGCCGCCGGTCGTGGCCGAGAAGACATAGATCGCCGCCTCCGGGCTCTCCGTCGCTGGCGGCAGTACGCCGGCGGAGGACCAGTCCGCGTCGCGCCAGCTCTGCGGCCGCTCCTTCAAATACCAAAGCCCCGCCGACGAAAGCGCCGGAAGCAGGTAGATGACGGCAAAGGCGAACAGGAGGCGGCGAAGTATTTTCATGGATGTCTTTGTTGCTATGGAATAGCTGATAGAAGCATCGCCGATGATGGAATTTTGAGGGCAGGAAATGTCGAATCCCGTTTTGGTTGAAGTGACGCGTGGAGATCTTGTCGAGAGCCGCCACCGCGGTGCCGTCATCGCCGTCGATGGCGACGGCAGGACGCTCTTCGCCCTCGGCGAGACGGAAGCGCCCGTGTTTCCGCGCTCGGCCTGCAAGGCGATGCAGGCCCTGCCGCTCGTGGAAAGCGGTGCGGCGGACGCCTACGGCTTCGGCGCCAAAGCGTTGGCGCTTGCCTGTGCCTCCCATTCGGGCGAGCCGGAGCACGTGGCACTCGCGTCCGAGATGCTGGCGGCCGCCGGCCGCGACGTCGGTGCGCTCGAATGCGGCGGGCATTGGTCGAACGACCAGGCGACGCTGATCGAACAGGCGCGCACGTTGGAAAAGCCGAACGCGCTCTACAACAATTGCTCCGGCAAGCATGCGGGCTTCATCTGTGCCTGCTGCCATTCCGGCACGGATCCTGCCGGCTATGTCGGCTATGATCATCCGATCCAGCGGGAGATCCGCGGCGTGATGGCAGATCTCACGGGCGCCATTGCCGGTCGGGACAATTGCGGAATAGACGGCTGCTCGATCCCGACCTATGCGGTGCCGCTCAAGGGGTTGGCCGGCGGCTTCGCCAAAATGGCGACGGGGATCGGCCTCGAGCCCCTGCGGGCGAGCGCTTCAAAGCGCCTGATCGACGCCTGCATGGCTGAACCCTTCTATGTGGCGGGCACCAAGCGCGCCTGCACGCGGATGATGAAAACGGCGCCGGGCAGGATTTTCGCCAAGACCGGTGCCGAGGGCGTCTTCTGCGCCGCGATCCCGGAAAAGGGGATAGGCATCGCGCTCAAATGCGAGGATGGCGCGACCCGCGCCGCGGAAGCAATGGTCGCGGCGACGCTTGCGCGCTTTTTCGCGGACGAGCCGGAGATCCATGCGGCGCTGATGGCGCAGGCCAACCGTCCGCTGCGCAACTGGAAGAGGATCCATGTCGGCGGTGTGCGCGTGGGGGACGCGTTCGGCCCATGAGCGAAGATCGGCGGACCGCGGCCGGCGCGGCTTGACAGCCTTTCCGCCTTCGAGATGAATTGCGACAGTTTCCGAGGAGGCACGATGATGCTGAAGCTCTACTATACGCCCGCCACCTGCTCGCTCGCCTCGCATATCGCGCTCGAGGAAGTGGGCGTCGTCTATGAAGCGCACCGCGTCGACTTTTCGAAGGCCGAGCAGACCAAGCCAGAATATCTCGCCGTCAATCCCAAGGGCCGCGTGCCGGCGTTGGTGACCGATCGCGGCACGCTGACCGAAACGCCGGCGATCCTTACCTATATCGCTCAAAGCTTCCCCGAGGCCGAACTGGCGCCGCTTGACGATCCTTTCGAATTCGCGCGGCTGCAATCCTTTCTGAGCTATCTCTGCTCGACGGTTCACGTCGCGCATGCCCATGCCCGCCGAGGAGCGCGCTGGGCGGACGATCCGGCGGCGCAGGAGGCGATGAAGGCGAAGGTGCCGAAGAACATGGCGGATTGCTTTTCTCTGATCGAGAGCTCGATGCTTTCCGGCCCCTTCGTCATGGGCGAGAACTATACGATTGCCGACCCTTATCTCTTCACCATTGCGGGCTGGCTGGAGGCCGATGGGGTCGACCCGGCGCAATTCCCCAGAGTTCTCGAGCACCGCAACCGAATGGCCGAGCGTCCGGCCGTCGCCAAGGCGCTGGCGGCGGCTCAAGGCTGAGCTCAGCAGCCGGGCCAAACGTCGTGCGCTATCTCCTGCAATATCTATCGCGAAGGAGCGCGACAAATCGAATCCAAATCGTATTCTTCATTCGCGCGAAGCTCTTGCCTTTGACGACCCGTGCTGGCGCGATCAGCGGCAGTCGCAGGTATTGTCTGCGGAAGTGCGCGGCCAGGGCCATCCCGGAAACGGCAGGTCGGCGAGCTCGCGTTCCTCCATCCTCATAAGGTCTGGATGCTGTAGCGGGTCGCGCAGCCAATTCACCGCCTCATGACAAGGGTCGCTGATCGGGTCGCCTTTGGGTCTCAGCATGGAGAAAAACTTAATCATGACGGCCCCCTTTCGACGCTGCAAGCATTGCCCTCTTTGATGTCCAAGCGCGATGCAGGTCTCCTGCAGCAAAGCGCGTTGAAGACGAGAATCCGTCCAACTGCATATAAATGCAATTGAGTTTCCTGGCGGCCAAGTTTAGAAAAACTAAATGAGAGAGCTCAATACGGTGCATCTGAACGGATTGCGTGCGGTCGAGGCTGCTGCCCGGCTGGGCTCGCTTGCGGCCGCTGCCGACGAACTGGGCGTAACCCCCGGTGCGGTCAGCCAGCAGATTGTGAAAACGGAAGCGCAGCTTGGGCGCCGGCTCTTCGAACGCTCGCCGCGCGGGCTCGCCGTCACCGACGCGGGCCGGCCGCTTTTGGCGCGCCTTTCGCGGGCCTTCGCGGAGCTTGCGCAGGCGGTGGCCGAGACGCGGCACCGCGACGACTCGGTGCTGACGGTTTCTGTCGCGCCGATCTTTGCCGCCCGCTGGCTTGTCTACCGATTGAACGGCTTTGCCGAGCGCCATCCAGACGTCCGGCTGAGGATCGATGCGACAACCAGGCTCGTCAGCCTTGACGCCTCCGACGTCGATCTCGGCATTCGCGTGGGAGCGGGGCGCTGGTCGGGAGTGCGTTCGGAATTGCTCCTGGAGCAGGAGGTCTTTCCCGTATGCTCGCCGGCCCTCGCCGCGGAACTACGCGAGCCGGCGGACATCCTGAGACTCCCTGCGGTCGTGGACGAGCATGCGATGTTTTCCTGGGATGTGTGGCTGAAGGCCGCCGGGCTCGCTGGCGCCGAGATCAGCGTGCGCCACAGCTTCAATGACGCCTCGCTCGCACTCGATGCCGCTATCGCGGGGCAGGGCGTCATGCTCGCCTGGCAAACACTGGCCGGTTACGCGGTAATGAAGGGCAGCCTTGTCGCGCCCTTCGGCGTCCGCGCGAAAACCGGCTTTGGACATTATTTCGTGACGTCCGCCTCGCGACGTGAAAGCAAGGCGGCGCTCGCCTTCAAGCAATGGGTGCGCGAAGAAGTGGAGGAAGGAATGCGGCAGCTTGCGGCTATGCCGGTTCCTTCAGCCGTTCCTCCATCATAGCCTTGAAGGCGGGACGCGACTGGCAGCGCGCGAGCCAGGTCTTGATGTGCGGGTGCCGATCGAAGAGCGCGGTCTGGCTCATGGCATAGCGGAAGACCTCGGCGAGGTTCAGGTCGGCAACGGTGAAGCGATCGCCGATCACGTAGTCGCGATCCTTCAGATGCGCCTCCAGTACGGCAAAGGCCTTCTCAAGCGACTGCGCGCAAGCGGCGATGCGTTCGCGGCCCTCCGGCGTTTCTTCGATGCCGTCGTCATAGGCGAGCACAATGTTGACCGCATGCGGCTCGACTTCCGTTGCCGCCCACATGGTCCAGTTGCCGATCAACCCTTCCTCGACAATATCGACCGGCGCCAGCGGGCCCCCATATTTGCGGGCGAGATAGAGGTTGTTGGCAAGGGACTCGGTCAGGATCAAACCGCCGTCGTCGATCGCCGGGATGAGCCCCATCGGATTGACGGCAAGGAAGCTCGATGACCGGGTGTTGAGGGGCGCATCGGCAGCCAGGGGATCGGCGAGGCGGCGTGCCTGGATCACCGCTACGGACTTGAAGGGAACGCCAAGTTCGCGTGCCATCCAGTAGTTGCGGGATGCGCGCGAGCGATAGACGCCGTAAATCGTCAACATCACCAATCCTCCTCCAAAGAGCGGCGGCCTCTTCAGGAGCGCCTCCATACTGCAGCGATCGCCCGTTGTCATAGGGCGTCGCCGCTCACCACGAAAGCCGGCGGCGTTGATAGGCTCATGAAATCTTTTGATGTGGAGCGGATCCGGATGCCCTCCGCAGCCTCTCAATTTGGAAAGTCTAACCTCCTCTCGTCAGACCGTGCTCGGCCGCGGCTGTCCGACGTTCATCGGCTGCCGCTCATTGGCTGCTTGTCGGCATGCAACAATTCAAAGTGTGCCACAGCGATGTCTTCGCGTCTGAAAAGACGCACGGCACTGGCGGACGATGCCGTGATCGTGATCGCAAGTTGGGCTGACACAGGCGAGCAGCGGCCGTAAATACAAGTTCGGAGTGAAATCGAATTTCCAGCACGCTCCGCCCTCCGCCCCGCGATTTGAGCGGAGTTGGAATTGTTCGACGCAAGGCCATCGTGATCTGGTAGCAAGGAGCGGGACAACGCGAATCACCATTGTGCCGCTCCTTCATTACGCTGCACTTAAACCGATAGAGTTCGATGTCATCGCTACCTTTGTTCTCTCGCCGCCGTTTTCTGCGCGGCTCCGGGCTCGCAATCGCCTCCGTCGGGCTTGCAGGCTGCACGTCCTCCATGAATACCGACCGTTTCCGCCAGCAAACGATGCCGGTCTTCCGCAATCCTGCGCTTGAGGAGCACTGGATCGAACCGGGGGCCGCGATTATCGAGGGGCCGGTGCCCACCGGCCTTCCGCCGCAGGATGCCTATTATGCGGATGTCTACGCGGCAAAGGAGGATGGCGGCTTTCTGCTTCCAGCCGTGCCCTATCGCCAGATCGACCCGCGTTTCTATCGTCAGGAGGTCAATGATCCCTTCGGCGAAGCCCCGGGCACGATCGTCGTCGACACGGCCGATCGCTATCTCTACCACGTCCAGCCGGGCGGCCGTGCCACGCGCTATGGGGTCGGTCTCGGCCGCGAGGGTTTCGCCTGGTCTGGGCGCGGTGTGATCCAGTGGAAACAGAGGTGGCCGAAATGGACGCCGCCGGAATCGATGATCGCCCGCCAGCCGGTGCTCGCAAAATATTCCGCCGACAAAGGCGGCATGCCGGGAGGGCTCGACAACCCGCTCGGGTCACGCGCGCTCTACATTTTCCAGAACGGCCAGGACACGCTTTACCGGGTGCACGGCACGCCGGAATGGCAATCGATCGGCAAGGCCGTTTCGTCCGGTTGCGTGCGCATGCTCAATCAGGACGTCATCGATCTTTATGACCGGGTGCGCGGAAAGGCGCCGATCCTCGTCGTCTGATAGGCCGTCAAGGACGTCGTCAATCTTCGCTGCGTGTCTCGGCGAGACGCTGTGTCAATCGGTGCAGCGCCTCACGCAATTCGCCCACTTCCTCGAGGCTGCAGCCGGTCGCCTTGCCAATCTCCGCAAGGATGGTGAAGGCCTCGGTCTTCAAGGTTCGCCCGTTTTCAGTCAAGCCGACTATCACCTGGCGCTCGTCGGCGGGGTCGCGCAGGCGGCGGACATAGCCCGCCGCCTCCAACCGCTTCAGGAGCGGCGACAGCGTGCCCGAATCGAGACCTAGTTCCTCGCCGATCCGCTTTACCGTCATGGCGTCCTGTTGCCACAGCGCCAATAGGACGAGATATTGCGGATAGGTAAGGCCAAAGCGGTCGAGCAAAGGCTTATAGGCGCGATTGAAGGCGTGAGTGGCGGAATAGACGGCGAAGCAGAGCTGCTGGCCAAGCGCCAGCGCCTCATCGGGCAAAGCATCGGATTTGGCCGTTTTGGTCATGGTGGCATTGTCTCAAATTCGGCTGAGAAATGCAATTTGCAAAATTAATTTGCGTGCAATTTAATTTTGCGCTATCTAGATGTCATCGGTAACCAGACGAGAAGGAGAATGCAATGCCCATCCTCTACCGCACCACCGCATCCGCTACCGGCGGCCGCTCCGGCCAGGCCAAGAGCGCCGACGGCGTCCTCGATGTCACCCTCACCGTGCCGAAGGAACTCGGCGGCGATGGGGCTCGCGGCACCAATCCGGAGCAACTTTTCGCTGCCGGCTACTCCGCCTGCTTCCTGGGTGCGCTGAAAGCCGTCGCCGGCAAAGAGAAGGTAAAGCTTTCCGAGGGCACGAAGGTCACGGGTACCGTCGGCATCGGCCCGCGCGAAGACGGCACGGGCTTCTTCATCGATGTGGCACTCGAAGTCTCTTCGCCCGATGTCGACAAGGCCGTTCTCGAGGATCTGGTCCAGAAGGCGCATATCGTTTGCCCCTACAGCCACGCGACGCGGGGCAATGTCGACGTGAAGCTGTCGGTGGCCTGATCGCCATACAGCACCGTGCGTTCCTCGGCACATGCGAAGATGCGGCAGAGACCTGAACGCCGAAGCCCGCGATGTGATTGCGGGCTTCAGTTGGCAGTTCGATATCGTGTCAGGCCTTCTTGAGGAACTCGGTGCGGAGCACTAGTCCCTTGATCTTTTCGACGCGGCATTCGACCTCGTCGGGATTGTCCGTGAGCCGGATGCCCTTCACCAGCGTGCCGCGCTTCAGCGTGGTGGAGGTCCCTTTCACCTTCAGGTCCTTGATCAGCGTAACATTGTCGCCATCCATCAGGATGGCGCCGTTCGAGTCCTTGACGTCCATCGTCGATCCTTTTCCGAGCACCGACGGTCCTTCGGCGACATTACCAAGGTCGAGGCCCACCGGCCTCCATAATCTGGAGGGAGGCACAGGCGCAAGCGCAATCGCGGTCGCTTGTCGGTTCCTATCGCTTCAGACTGCCCAGAATGCCGCGAACGATCGCCCGGCCGACCTGTGTGGCGACCGTGCGGGCGACCGATTTCAGCGCCGCTTCCACGATCGTTTCTCGCTGATAGCCGGAGGAGCGTGGCCGGGCGCGGCGGCCCGATGACGCCTCGTCCGTATCGTCGCCGAAACCGGGCAGGGTCCAGCGGCTGCGGCCGGAGGGCGCTTCGGCGGCCTGCTCTTCCGCCTGCCGCGCCGCCTCTGCTGCCTTGGCCGTCCGTTCGGCCAGGATCTCATAGGCCGATTCCCGGTCGAAATCCTCGTCATAGAGCCCGCGCACCGGGCTGACATTCAACGTGTTCTGCCGCTCGGCCTCCGTCAGCGGCCCGAGGCGCGAAGACGGCGGGCGGATCAGGGTCCGCTCGACCACCGACGGCGAACCCTTGCCTTCGAGCGTGGAGACCAGCGCTTCGCCGGTGCCAAGCGTGGTGATCACCGTGGCGCAGTCGAAGTCCGGATTGGGGCGAAACGTATCGGCCGCCGTCTTCACCGCCTTCTGTTCGCGCGGGGTGTAGGCGCGTAGCGCATGCTGCACGCGGTTGCCAAGCTGCGCGAGCACGGTTTCCGGCACGTCGAGCGGGTTCTGGGTGACGAAATAGACGCCGACGCCCTTTGAGCGGATCAGGCGAACCACCTGCTCGACCCGTTCGACCAGCACCTTCGGCGCATCGTTGAAGAGCAGGTGCGCCTCGTCGAAGAAGAACACCAGCCGCGGCTTCTCCGGATCACCGATCTCCGGCAGTTCCTCGAACAGTTCGGAGAGCAGCCAGAGCAGGAATGTCGCGTAGAGCCGCGGATTCATCATCAGCTTGTCGGCGGCAAGCACCGAGATCGCGCCGCGCCCGTCATTGGTCGTGCGCATGATATCGGTGATCTTCAATGCTGGCTCGCCGAAGAAATGATCGGCGCCTTGCTGCTCCAGGATCAACAGTTCGCGCTGGATCGAGCCCAGGGAGGACTTGGAGATGAAGCCGAACTGGTTCGAAAGTTCGCTGGCATTCTCGCCCATGTACTTGAGCAGCGCCTGCAGGTCTTTCAGATCGAGCAGCGGCAGACCGCCTTCATCGGCGATCTTGAAGGCGATGTTCAACACCCCTTCCTGCGCATCGGTGGCGTTCATCAGGCGCGATAGCAAGAGCGGCCCCATCTCCGACATTGTCGTGCGGACCCTATGGCCTTTCTCGCCGTAGAGATCCCAGAAGATTACCGGAAACTCCTGGAAGTCGTACGGGGAAAGGCCGATCTGCTCGGCGCGCTTCAAAAGAAAGTCCTTCGGCTCGCCGATCGCACCGATCCCGGACAGATCACCCTTGACATCGGCACAGAAGACGGGAACGCCGGCATTCGAGAAGCCCTCGGCAAGGATCTGTAGCGTCACGGTCTTGCCGGTGCCGGTCGCACCGGTGATCAGACCATGGCGATTGCCGAATTTTAGATCGAGATACTCGCCCTTGTTGATCGAATCGTCCGGCTTGCGGCTGGTGCCGATATACAGCTTGCCTTCCTGCAGCATGGGAGCCTCATTTCCGTTCATCAATTTTGCCAATGGAAGCGGACATTTGCCGCCAATCGCCATCGAAATGTCGTCGGTTTTGTTATAGGAGGTGAGGCTCTGTCCGGCAACAAAACTTGCGCGGACTGAAAGACTTGCAGACGGGGCCTACGAGATCTTCGGATGCGGACCGGCCGTCCGGTGCTATTGTCATTTCGAAATCGATCATTTACCTTGACGTTCACGTCAAAAAACGGAGGAGATTTTCATGAGCGAATTGGTCACGCGCGTGGCGGACAATGTCGGGATCGATCCCGCAACGGCCGAAAAGGCGGTTGGGATGATCCTCGGCTTTCTGCAGCGCGAAGCGGCGGACGGGCCGGTCGCCAGGATGATCGAGGCCATTCCCGGCGCGCCGGAACTGGTCGCGCAATATAGCGGAGAGGGCGGCAATGGCGGGCTGCTTGGCGGGCTGATGTCGGCAATGGGTGGTGGCGGCGTCATGGCGCTCGGCCAGCAGTTAATGAGCCAGGGACTTGGCATGGGCGAGATCACGGCACTTGCGAAGGAGACCATCGCCTACGCCAAGGAAAAGGCGGGCGACGAAGTCGTCGACGAGGTCGTCGCCTCGGTGCCGGGTCTTAGCCAGTTCGTTTGAGGAAGTAATAATCTCTTCTGGCCCGCCGGCTCTCCCAAAAGAGGGGGGAACAGATGGGGCATCCATCTGCGTCGCCGCAGGGTGTTCCGCATGCAAAGCGTTTTGCCGGACCGAAGTGGCCGGCCGCACATAATTCTCCCCCCTTGTGGGGGAGATGGCCGACAGACCACACGGGGTAGCGGATCGTTGCTTTCACCTCACACGTCCCACTCGGGAGCCAGTCCCGCCGGGTTGACGATGCGGCCATCCGGCTTTGCCAGTCCGCGGATCGCCGCCATCTCTTCCCGTGTTAGCGCGAAATCGAAGATCGCGAAATTTTCCTTGAGCCGCGCCTCCGTTGCCGTTTTCGAAAGGGCAATCACGTCCTGCTGCTGCACCAGCCACCGAAGCGCCACTTGCGCGGCTGTCTTGCCGTGACGGGCGCCGATCTCGGCCAGGTGCCGGTCCGAGGGTGTGCGGCCATTGGCCATGGCGTAATAGGCGGTGAGCGAAATGCCGTGCCGACGGGCCGCGTGCAGTACCTTGCTCTGGTCGAGGTAGGGGTGGAACTCGACCTGATTGGTCGCGATCGGCGCCTCGCTCAGCCGCACTGCTTCCTCCATCTGCGCCGTGTTGAAGTTGCTGACGCCGATGTGGCGCACCTTGCCGGCTCTCAGCACGTCATTGAGGGCACCGAGCCGCTCCGCCATCGGCACATCGCTGCCCGGCCAGTGCAGGAGCAGGAGGTCCACGTAGTCGGTCCTGAGTTTCCTGAGGCTGTCGTCGACCGAGGCGATGAAGGCGTCATGCCGATAATTGTCGACCCAGACCTTCGTCGTCAGAAAGATATCCGGCCGCGGAATGCCGGACATGTGCATGGCCTTCCCGACCTCGGCCTCGTTGCCGTAGATCTGCGCCGTGTCCACGTGGCGAAAGCCGATCTTCAGCGCTTGCGGCAGAATTCGAAGCACTTCCTCTCCGGACATGCGAAAGGTGCCGAAGCCGAGGGCGGGAATATTGGCGCCGTTGGAATTGACTGCATGCATGGAGGGCTCCTCGAACGACGAAAGGGACACCCCTATACTTGTCGCCGCGTGACGAAGGTTCAAGCGGATCCCGGACTTCAGCCGCCCTTCGTTGCGACGACGAAAAGGCGGGGGAAGCGCAACAGCACACGCCCGTCGGCCATCGCCGGATAGGCCTTGCGGATCTTCTCGGCATAGGCGGCGAGATATTCCGTTCGCCTTTCCGCCGGCAGCGCATCGAGATAGGGACGCAATCCCGTTCCCTTCACCCACTCGACTACGGCATTCGCATTGGCGAGTTGATGGTAATACACGGTATGCCAGACCTCGATCCGCGCCGCCTTGGCGGCAAGCTTCTCGACATAGGTCTTCGGCGCGGGAAGGGGAACGCGCGCCATGATGCGGTCGCGGAACGTCTGTTCAAAAGCGCGCTCCTCGGCCGTCTCCTGCATCAGCGCATGGGATGGCTCGTCGAGATTGTCGGGCATCTGGATCGCGAGCACGCCGCCGGGCGCGAGCGCCGTCAGGAGCCGCTCGAGAACGTCAATGTGTTTCGGCAGCCATTGGAACACCGCGTTTCCAAAGAAGAGCGCAGCCTTTGCCGGCGGTGCCCAGCCGGCGAGATCGACCTTTTCGAAGCGCAGATCCGGCAGGCGCTGACGGGCGGCGGCCAGCATGCCATCGTCATTGTCGAGGCCGACGAGGTCGTTATCCGGAAAACGGGCGCGGATCAGTTCCGTCGAGTTCCCCGGTCCGCAGCCGAGATCGAAAGCCGTACCGGCAGGAAGGTTCGGCACCTGCGCCAGTAGGTCTCGTGCCGGCCGCGTCCTTTCCTCCTCGAACTTCACGTATTGCGCTGCCGACCACGTCATCGCATGTCCCTTCATATGCCGAACTGCAGGCTTTCGAGCGAGGGGAGGATGAGCGACGGCCCGTAGTCTCTGTATTCGTCCGGCATGTCGTGACGGTTTATCCAGACTGTGCGAAAGCCGAATTTGGTCGCGCCGGCCACGTCCCAGCGATTGGACGACTGGAAGGAGACCGCATTCGGATAGAGGCGGTACTGCGTCGTCACTATATCATAGACCGCAGGCGCCGTCTTGAAGGCCTTGACCACATCGACCGAGAATACGTCGTCGATCACGATGTCGAGCGCCGCGTTCTTGACGGCGGAGGCGAGCATCGCCGGCGATCCATTGGAGAGAATTGCAATGCGGGCGCCGCGCTCCTTCAATCCCCGTAGCACGGCCGGCACTTCCGGATAGCAGTCGAGTGTCCAATAGGCGTCGAGCAGTTTCTTCCTGAGCTTGGGATCGGCCGAGGGGAAGCGTTGGAACGCGAAATCCAGCGATTGTTCGGTCAATTGCCAGAAATCGACATAGGCGCCCATCAGCGCGCGCACCCAGGAATATTCAAGCTGCTTTGCACGCCAGAGCTCGGAAAAGGCTCGCCCGTCCGGACCGATTGCGTCGGCATGCCGGCGCACGGCCGCGTGCACGTCGAAGAGCGTGCCGTAGGCGTCAAAGACATAGGCCGCGTAGGACATAGAGTTCTCCCGTCATTCCCGCCTCGGCCGACGCTCCGCGAACAGCCTTTCGGGCAGGTCGTGCGGCGAAAGGCGCGCCGCTTCTCCATTTGTTTTGGAGAGATCATGTCAAATTTTTGTGCGCCGCACAACGTGGCCGTGCCAGGTGACGATTTGTCAGCCTTTCCAGGTCTTTGCCGGAAAGCGAAGCGCCTGTCTGGCAAGCCTGCCTTTGAGCCCGAGCGCCGTATCGCAGAGGCCGACCACCTGTCGGTTTGGTTTGGCCTCCGGGCGAAGCGCGTGCAACGCTGCGGCCGCCTGCTCGGGTGCCATGTAGCGCGCCAGGATGCCGAGCGTCAGCGCCGTCGAGCGCCCGATCCCTCTGAGGCAATGGATCAGAAGATGCGCATGCTCCGGCAGCCGGTCGATGAAGGCGAAGGTCGCCTCGATCGCCTCGGCGCGCGCGGCATCGGGCGCTTCGGGATCGACGGCATCGCCGAAATGAAGCTCCAGATGCCGCTCCGGCGGCAGTTCTATCATCGACAGAAGCCGGGTTGCCGGCGCTCGGATCGAGATCAGATGCGTGGGCGCCCAAAGCGCCCGGTTATGCCGCGCCTCCGTCTGCGAAGCGACGATCACGCGCACCGGCCAGCCATTCGGATGCACCGGATTGCGGTCGAGAACGGGCCGGTAGAACTGGCCTTCGCAGGCCTGAGCCGCAAGCGCCATGACGGGTCCTCGCTGATTCGTCGTCCTCATGACGAGGATAGCAGCGCGGGGCTGGGTTCGGAATCCCCTCGGTGGGGGCCAGAGGCTATTGCAAGCATTCCAAGCGGGGCCAGAAGGTCCGCCCGGCCGTTTCGAGCGTTCTCACCTCGCTTTACAGGATCGGACTCATCTCCACCGCCGACGGCGGCAAGACCTTCGCCTGGCGCCGGGCGGCGTGATCCGAGCCCTTGCCACTCCCCGGCAAGACCCCTCCCCAATCCCTCCCCACAAGGGGGAGGGGCTTCGGTGCCCGCTGCTCCCGACTACCACTTTCTGAGCGCATGCCGCTTCGACCAATAGAGGACCGCGAGGGCGCGGCAGGTTACGCCCCTCCCACCTGTGGGGAGGGGTTGGGGAGGGGTCTTCGAGCGGCCCTGTGGGACGAGGCAGTCGCGACGCCCGCACCTCGCATCAAAAATGCGTTATCACGCTGATGCCGAGTTCCGTCGCGCGGTCCATCGCCACCAGCGCCGGCACCGCCTCTTCCAGCGAAATGTTCCGACCGATCAGCTGTGTGGGATCGAGCTTGCCGGCCACGATCATCTCAAGCATCGCGTCGTAGCGCCAGGCCTGCATGCCGTGGCTGCCGTAGATCTCGAGTTCGTGGCCGATCACCTGGGCCATCGGGATCTGCGGCGTGGCGTGTTCGGCCAGCATCAGGCCCACCTGGACGTGGCGGCCGCGGCGGCGGAGGTTCTTGATCGAATTGAAGCAGGTGACGGGCGAGCCCAGCGCATCGATCGAAACATGCGCGCCGCCTTGGGTGATTTCCCTGACGGCGGCGACGACGTCGTCGGTCTCGCCCGCGTTGATAGCCGCGACGGCACCGATTTTCCGGGCGAAGGCCAGCTTGTCGGCGGAAATGTCGATAGCGATCGGCTTGGCGCCGAGCGCGGCGGCGATCATGATCGCCGAAAGGCCGACGCCGCCGCAGCCATGCACGGCCACCCATTCACCACCCTTGACGCGCGCCTGGTCGGTGACGGTCCGGAAGGAGGTGGCGAAGCGGCAGCCGAGGCTGGCGGCGGTCGCGAAATCCATGCTCTCCGGCAGGTGAACGAGGTTCTGCTCGGCGAAATCGATCGCCACATATTCGGCGAACGAGCCCCAATGGGTGAAGCCCGGCTGGAATTGTGCTTCACAGACCTGTTGGTTGCCGGAGCGGCATTCGCCGCAACGACCGCAGCCGGATACGAAAGGCACGGTCACGCGGTCGCCGACCTTGTAGCGCATCACCCCGCGGCCGGCGGCTGCGATCGTACCCGCCAGCTCGTGGCCCGGAACATGCGGCAGGCGAATGTCCGGGTCGTGCCCCATCCAGCCATGCCAATCACTCCGGCAGAGCCCGGTGGCCTCGACCTTGATGACGACGCCGTTCTCCGTCGGTGACGGATCGGGCAGAACCCTGATCTCCGGCGTCTTCTCGAAGGCGTCGTAATACATTGCTCTCATCGATGCGAACTCCCATTCCGTCTCGATAGTTTTCGGGGCAGCCCCTGTCGTTCCTCGGACCGGCTACCACGCTGCTCCAGAATGGACCTCATGACAATTTTTGATATACCCATTCACCCCAGTTCTGCTTTTTCCCGCTACACCACGATGGTGCACGTCGAGACGAGAAGGAGACGCCGATGGCCGTCGATACATCCCCCCGCACCACCACCTGGACCTATGTCGATGGCGAATGGCTTTCCGGCAACCCGCCGCTGATCGGACCGACATCCCATGCGATGTGGCTCGGCTCGACGGTGTTCGACGGCGCGCGCTGGTTCGACGGCATCGCGCCGGATCTCGACTTGCACTGCCAGCGCGTCAACCGTTCTGCGGAAGCGCTCGGACTGAAACCGGCCATGGCCGCCGAAGAGATCGAGGCGCTCACCTTGGAGGGCGTGAAGAAATTCGACGGCAAGACGGCGATCTATGTAAAGCCGATGTACTGGGGCGAGCATGGTTCCTGGAGCGTCGTCGCGGTAGATCCGGAATCGACCCGCTTCGCCCTCTGCCTGTTCGAGGCTCCGATGGGCAATGCCCATGCGGGCTCGGCCCTGACGCTCTCGCCCTTCCGCCGGCCGACGCTCGAATGCATGCCGACCGATGCGAAAGCCGGCTGCCTCTATCCGAACAACGCCCGCATCCTCACCGAAGCCCGCTCGCGCGGCTTCGACAACGCGCTGGTGCGCGACATGCTCGGCAATATCGCAGAGACTGGCTCTTCCAACGTCTTCATGGTCAAGGATGGCGTCGTCTTCACGCCGGCCGCGAACAGGACCTTCCTCGCCGGCATCACCCGCGCGCGCATCATCGGGCTTCTGCGATCGGCGGGCCACGAGGTCGTCGAAACGACGCTGACGATGACCGATTTCGAGGGGGCGGACGAGATCTTTACCACCGGCAATTATTCGAAAGTCCTGCCGGTGACGCGTCTCGAGGAGCACAACTTCCAGGCCGGCCCGGTCACGGCGAGGGCGCGCGACCTCTACATGGATTGGGCGCATTCGAGCGGCAACGCGTAACGGCGGCGAGACCCCTCATCCGGCCTGCCCGTCCTCCGAAGCAACTGCGGAGGGTGGACCGGCCACCTTCTCCCCGTAAGCGGGGCGAAGGAGACTCGCGGCGCACTGTCTCTGTCCCCTCTCCCCGCGTGCGGGGAGAGGGTTAGTCCTCGGGCTAAACCCGAGGAGAGGGGCTTTTAAAACATGTTCATTCCTCGATCGGCCGAACCACCACGTCGGCGGAGGATCGCGTCGTCGGACCGTGATGGACCGCTTCGATGTTGTTGCCGTCCGGGTCGAGGAGAAAGCCGGCATAATAGCCCGGATGGTAAGGCCGCTCGCCTGGAGCGCCATTGTCCGTGCCGCCATTGGCGATGCCCGCATTATAAAACCGATGGACGGCGTCGCGATCGGCTGCCTGGAAGGCGAGATGAACCTGGCTCTGATAGTCCTCCGCTTTGTCGACGAAGAATTCATCGAAGGCGAAAAACGCATCGGTCTCGTGGGTCGGCTGATGGCCGAGCGCGCCAAGTACTGCGACGTAGAAGCGCTTGCTGACGGCGAGATCCTGCACGCGCAGGTGCACATGGTCGATGAGACGTCCCTGGTGAAACTCCATCCTGGTCTCCTGCAACTCCTGTGCGACGGAGGCGACGCCGTTATGTAACGATGCTGCACGAGGAAAGTTGCGCGTCGCCTTCTCCAAGGACCGATCGGTGGCGTCCGCAAAGGAAGCATTTTTCGTGACTTAGGGAAATTTTGGCACCACATCGGTTGCCTCCCGCCGAGGCGGTGCCTATGTTCCCGATCACAGATTTCCGTCACCAAATCCCATGCCAAGAGGAGATGCCACAATGGCTTTCGAATTGCCGAACCTTCCCTATGACTATGATGCGCTCGTGCCCTATATGTCGCGCGAAACGCTCGAGTACCATCACGACAAGCATCACCTCGCCTATGTGACGAACGGCAACAAACTTGCCGAGGAAGCCGGTCTTTCCGACCTGTCGGTGGAAGAGATCGTCAAGAAGTCCTATGGCACGAACCAGCCGCTGTTCAACAATGCCGGCCAGCATTACAACCACATCCACTTCTGGAAGTGGATGAAGAAGGGCGGTGGCGGCACCAGTCTGCCGGGTAAGCTCGATGCCGCGATCAAGTCCGACCTCGGCGGCTACGACAAATTCCGCGCCGATTTCATCGCTGCCGGAACGGGCCAGTTCGGCTCCGGCTGGGCCTGGCTTTCGGTGAAGAACGGCAAGCTCGAAATCTCGAAGACGCCGAACGGCGAAAACCCGCTCGTTCACGGTGCATCGCCGATCCTCGGCGTCGATGTCTGGGAGCATTCCTACTACATCGACTACCGCAACGCCCGCCCGAAATATCTCGAGGCCTTCGTCGACAACCTGATCAACTGGGACTACGTGCTCGAAATGTACGAGGCGGCGACGAAGTAAGCGGCTTCACGAGTCGCGATGGAAGGTGGGCCCGGCTCTTGCGCCGGGCCTTTTCGTAGGGGTCAAATACCCACCTACGTCTTCCACCCTGCCATCCATGCTTGCCGCAGCCTGTCGCCCTCTCCGCGGAAGAAGGCTTCGACCGGCTCGCAGTGCTCCACGCGGTCGGCGCGGAAATTGCGGATCGCTTGGCGCAATTCGCACCAGGCGACCATCATCGCCTGTTCCGAATAATAGATCAGGGCCAGCGGCCTGACCGTGCGTTCAGTCGCCCGGCCGAACTCGTCGCGGTAGTCAAGTGCGAGTTTCTGTTCGTCGCGGATCGCGCGCCGAATGAGGGCGAGGTCGACCGCTGTTGGGGCCGCCGCGATTGATCCCCAGGCGTGGAGCGCCTGCGATTGGAAGACCTGGCGCAACGGTTCCGGAACGGCCCCGGTGATCTTCTGGCCCACGCGGCTAGCGGCGACTTTCAGTTCCCGGTCGCCGGTGCGCTCGAGCAGCGCGAGCGCGAGCACGATCGCCTCCGTTTCCTCGATGGAGAACATGAGCGGCGGCAGGTCGAAGCCGGGCCTCAATATATAGCCGATGCCGCGTCCGCCCTCGATCGGCACCCGCATGGCCTGCAAGGCCACGATGTCGCGATAGATCGAGCGCGACGTTACCTCCAACCGTTCGGCCATATCGGCCGCCGTCACCGGCCTTCGGGCAAGACGCAAGATCTGGATGATCTCGAAAAGCCGCGATGCCTTACGCATCGGTTTCCCTCCATGGCCGCGAAGGCTCCTGACACGACCCTGTCAGTTGGGCAGAGATATAGCAATGCGGCAACGGATTGAAAAATCTGCAGTCCGGTCCATTGTCCCTCGAAATTATCCACGAGCAACTGACATGACATACGCGGAAAACCTCTGGCTGTTCTTCACTCTCCTGTTCGGTATCATCATCGTGCCCGGCATGGATATGGTCTTCGTCCTCGCCAATGCCGTCACCGGCGGACGCGCCTCCGGGCTCGCTGCGACCGCCGGCATCATGGCGGGCGGCGTCCTGCACACCCTTTATGCCGCGCTCGGTGTCAGCGTGGTGCTGCATCTGATGCCCGAACTCTTCAATGCGCTTCTGGTTGCCGGCGCGGGCTATATCGCCTGGATCGGCTTCTCGCTCCTGCGCAGTTCCGTCACCATCGGCGGCATCGAAGGCGGGATGATGCGGTCGCGCTGGACGAGCTTCCGGCAGGGGGCGCTGACGAGCCTCATGAACCCCAAGGCCTATCTCTTCATGCTGGCGGTCTATCCGCAATTCCTGAAGCCGCAATTCGGGCCCGTCTGGTCGCAGGCCGCCGTCATGGCAATCATGATCGCCTCGACGCAGTTGGCCGTTTATGGCGGTCTCGCGCTTGCAGCCATCCGCGGTCGCGATCTGCTGGTCGGCAGTCCCGCCGTGACGGTCGCAGTCGGCAGGTCCGCGGGCCTTGTCCTCGTGTTGATCGCGGGCCTGACCATTTGGCAGGGGTGGAGCGATGTTCGGCTATAAACATGACCTTACTATTCATGTTATTTGCTGAGCTGGAGCTGAATGTATTTCGGTCAAATTGCGTTGCAGCGACAAGCACTTCAAAAAAATGTTACTTCCGTCGAAAAGCCAAAATGCCATCATGCCGGCGCTTTCAACACGAAGCCGCTCAAGCGGATTCGCACGACCGGAGATGATGATGAAGATGAGAGCTTTTGCGCTTGCGGCCGTCCTTGCAGGGCTGGGTGTCACCGCCGTGACCGCTGCGGACGAGCCGCAGGAGGTTCGCCAGCAGCTGATGAAGAAGGTCGGGCAGGCTGCCGGCGCCCTCAGTGGGATAGCCAAGGGCGAAAAGCCGTATGACGCGGAAGTCGTCAAGGCATCGCTGACGACGATCAGCGATACCGTAAAGGTCTTTCCGAATCATTTCCCTCCGGGTTCGGAAACCGGCATGGAGACTGAAGCGAGCCCGAAGATCTGGCAGAATATGGAGGACTTCAAGGCGAAGGCCGCCAAGCTCGGCGGCGATGCGGCGATGTTCCTCGCCGAGTTGCCATCCGATTCTGCCGGCGTCGGCGCCGCGCTGGGTGTTCTCGGCAAGGACTGCGGCAGCTGTCACGAGACCTATCGCCTAAAGAAAGAGTGACGAAGGACCTCTTTGTCCTGCCAGGAATGCGCCGGTTCGACCGGCGCTTTCCTTTCCGGCCCCTGCAGGGCCGTCCGAACAGGCGCACTTACGAGCAGTTGGGGAGATCATGAGGCAGCGCACGAATTGGCTTCTGTCCGGTCTGGTCCTGCTGGCTCTCGCAGGCGCCGGCGTTCTCTGGTGGCTGACGAAACCGAGACCATGGGACGAGGCGCATTGGAAGGGACTGGGTCAGCCGGATCTAGCCAATGGCGAACAGGTCTTCTGGGCCGGCGGCTGCACCGGCTGCCACGCGGCTCCCGGCGCCAAGGATGATCAACGGCTCGTGCTGGCGGGCGGTCGGCCGCTGAAAAGTCCATTCGGTACTTTCTACGCGCCGAATATCTCGCCCGACAAAACGGCTGGAATCGGTGGCTGGACGCTCGCCGAGTTCGGCCATGCCATGACGCGCGGCGTCGGCAAAGACGGCGAACACCTTTATCCGTCTTTTCCTTACGGCTCCTACGCGCGCATGACCGCCAAGGATATCAACGACCTGTGGGGCTTCCTGCAAACGCTGCCGAAAAGCGCCACCGTTGCACCGCCGCATGATCTGCCCTTTCCCTACAATATCCGCCTGGCACTCGGCGGCTGGAAGCTCCTGTATTTGACCGACGATCAGAGGGTCGCGCTCGATACGGCCGAGCCAAAGCTGGCCCGTGGACAATATCTCGTGGAAGGTCCCGGCCATTGCGGAGAGTGCCACACCCCGCGCGACGCGCTCGGCGGCTTCGAGCCGGAGAGGTGGCTTGCCGGAGCGCCGAACCCGGAAGGAGAGGGTCGCATTCCCAATATCACGCCGGGCTCGAAGAGCATCGGCGGTTGGAGCGCGTCCGACATTGCCTCCTATCTAGAGACCGGATTCACGCCGGATTTCGACACGGTCGGCGGTTCGATGGTCGAGGTGCAGAAGAACTTGGCGAAGCTTCCCTCGGAAGATCGGGAGGCGATCGCCGCCTATTTGAAGGCGCTGCCGCCGCTGTGATCCATGTCGCCCGGAGCGTGCAGGGTTTTCGGGACAACGACATGTCTAGGGGGCCATTCAGGTGAGCCGGTGCTCCTCGGCATAGAGCGCGAGGTAGGCGTCGAGCGCCTCGGAGCCGAGGCCGAGCGCGTGAAAGACTTCAGCCGCGAAGCTTACCGGTGCGGTGCCTGCGGCCGTCACGAGGCGACCGCTGCGAACCGCCCGCGGCTGGTCGCGATAGTGGCTCTGGCCTTGATAGTCGGGAACCGCCGCAAGGCTTCCGGCCGAGTTGCCTGTGTGATCGGCCCCATTGAGGATGCCGCTTGCGGCAAGCGCCAGCGTGGCGCCGCAGATTGCCGCAACCACGCGCTCTGCCGTGTGGAAGGCACGGATCGTATGCGACAGGTCGGGTGCCGCAGCGGTTTCCCAGATGGTGCCGCCGCAGAGCACGAGCCCGTCGAACTCCGCCGGGGCGAGCGTCTTCGTCGGCAGGTGCGGCGTGATGTGCAGGCCGCCCATGGAGGTTACCACGGTGCCGCCGGGCGAGGCGACGAGAAGATCCACTCCCAGCTCGGCGCGCGCCGTCGCCATCAACAGCGCGCATTCCCAGTCGGCAAAGCCTTCCGTCAGCACGATAGCAACGCGCATCGAGCCCTCCTCTTCAGCCTATCCTCTGAATATAGCGCATGCCGGTCACCGGGCGAGGCTCGAAGCGCTCGGATTCATAGAAACGATGCGCCTGGAAATTGCCGGTCGCGGCGCTGACCGAGAGGTAATTGCAGCCCGCCATTTTCGCCTGCTCCCGTGCCTTGGCGATGAGATGCCGGCCGATGCCGGTGCCGCGGTGACCGGGCCGCACGAAGAGGTGATGCAGTTCCATACCGCGCACGCCCTCGACCGCCCTGTACTGGGGAACCAGTATGGCATAGCCGATCAACTGACCACCGGCTTCGGCGACGAGAGCGGTGATCCACGGTGTGCGGCCGAAGAGATCGCGCTCCAGCTGTTCGGATGTGACCGGGGCAGCGTCGCCATGATGGGCGGAAAGCTCGGCGATCATTTCGCGCAGTTCGGCAACGTCGCGCGGCTTCGCGCAACGGATCGTCACCATGGGCGCTCTGGCCGACGGCACGGGGTGAAGGCTAGGTATGGCGGTCTGCAGCATTCTCGGCTCCTATGGTTCTGCCGCCATCAGGTGCCGTGAAAAACAAAAGCCGCCTGATGGCGGCCTTGTTGAATATGATCAGCAAGCCGCTCCTATCGGAACAGCCAAAAATACGCGCGGAAAATGGGTGCGTTCTTGATCATGCGCGTAGATTCTCCATTTCCCGGATTTTGTCAACGGAGATTCTTTTGGGCGGTCAGTATTCGCCCTCGCACTGGCAATGGTCGGCGAGCGCGCGGATGGCCTTTTTCGCTCGTACAATCTCTCGTGGCACGCCGGTACCCACGTTGAGCGAGCACAAGACCGCCACATTCGGCTCGTAGCGAGTCGTGGACAGTGCATAATTGTATTCAATATCAATAATTTAGTGGTCTGATGTGGATGCGTCGGCCGAACGGAGGGAATAGACGATGCCCCTGCTTATCAGTCGCCGCAGCGTGTTGTTTGCAACCGCCACACTCTTTCCGGCGTTCACCTTGCCGGCTCCTGCGCTGGCTTTCTCCCGAGCGGAGGATGACGTTGCGAAGCAGCTAGAAGAGCTTGAAAAGCGCACCGGGGGCCGTCTTGGCGTCTCCGTGCTCGACACCCGGACCAATATTTCCTTCGGTCATCGGGAGACCGAACGCTTCGCCATGTGTTCGACCTTCAAGGCGCTCGCGGCGGCCTGTGCGTTGGCGCGCGTCGATCGGGGAGAGGAGGCGCTCGACCGGCGTATTGCGTTCGGCAGGGACGTGTTGCTGCCGCATTCTCCAGTCACCGGGAAGCATGTCGGCGGCAATGGGATGACGGTCTCCGCGCTCTGCGAGGCGGCGATCACGATCAGCGACAACGCCGCCGCCAACCTACTGCTGGAAAGCTTCGGCGGTCCGGCCGGGCTGACATCGTGGCTGCGGTCGATCGGAGACGAGGCGACGCGTCTCGACCGGATGGAACCCGAGCTCAACGAAGCCGCGTTCGGCGACCCGCGCGATACGACGACGCCTGCGGCGATGCTGGAAACGCTCCGCAAGCTGGCCTTCGGTTCGGTGCTGTCGGAGAGTTCGCGCCAGCGGCTTGTCGGCTGGATGGTCGCGAACAAGACAGGCGGCGCACGGCTGCGGGCCGGCCTTCCAAGGGACTGGCGGATCGGCGACAAGACCGGGACAAGCATGGCCGGCGCCGTCTCGGATATCGGCTTCGCTTGGCCGGACGGGCGTGGACCCATCCTGGTCGCTGTCTACACCGGTGAGGCGAAAGCGCCGCTCGACGCCCTGAATCCGGTCTTTGCCGAGATCGGCAGGATCATCGCCGGAATGGCCTGAAAACCGTCCAAATCGTTTCGCCGCAGCCCGTGTCTCTGCGGACCCTTCAAGTGCCGCAGAAGGTTTGCAGCACTTCTTCACCGGGCTTCGGCGGTTCCGCATGGGCGGCATGTTGCGGCTGGTCTTCGTAAGGCATTGAGGTCACGTCGACGAGGGCCTCGAAGAGGGAGAAGTCTGCATCCCGGACTGCCGCATCGATCGCCTGCTCTACCCGATGATTGCGCGGAATGAAGGCCGGATTGACCGCCCGCATGGCGGCGGCACGCTCGTCCGGCGCCCGCGGTTCGCGCCCGAGCCGGCCCCGCCAGTCCGCGAGCCAGGGCAAAAGCGCCTCCGGATTTTGGAACAGGCCGGCAAGCTGCGCGTCCGAAGCGTCGTCCTCGACACAGGCCGCAAGCTGGCGGAAGGTGAGGCTGAAGTCCGCATTGCCCTTGTGCATCAGGGTCAGGAGCGTCTGTATCCGTTCCAGGTCTCCGTCTTCTGCCGTCGCAAGCCCGATCTTTCGCCGCATGCCCTCTAGCCAGTGCTCCTGGAAGACCGACCCGTATCCGGTGAGGACCTCATTGGCGAGATCGACCGCCTTATCGGCGGCAGGATCGAACAATGTCACCAGTGTCTCGGCCAGGCGTGCCAGGTTCCACTGCCCGATGGCCGGCTGATTGGCGTAGGCGTAGCGGCCGAACTGGTCGATCGAACTGAACACCTTCTTGGGATCGTATGTATCCATGAAGGCGCAGGGCCCGAAGTCGATCGTTTCGCCGGAAACCGTCATGTTGTCGGTGTTCATCACGCCATGGATGAAGCCGACATGCAGCCAGCGCGCGATCAAAGCGGCTTGGCGCTCCGTGATCGTCTTGAAGAGTGCAAGATAGGGCCGTCCGTCGCCCTTGATCTCCGGATAGTGCCGATCGATCACGTAATCGGCGAGCGCCCTGACCGCCTCCATATCACCGCGCGCGGCGAAGAACTGGAAGGTGCCGACGCGAATGTGGCTGGCCGCGACGCGGGTGAAGACGGCGCCGGGCAGTATCTCCTCGCGATAGACGGGCTGGCCGGTGACGGTTGCCGCAAGCGCGCGGGTGGTCGGGATGCCTAGCGCATGCATCGCTTCGCTGACGATATATTCGCGCAAGACCGGGCCGAGCGCCGCACGCCCGTCGCCACGGCGCGAATAGGGCGTCTTGCCCGTTCCCTTGAGCTGGATGTCGCGGCGCTTCCCGTTTCGGTCGATAACCTCTCCGATGAGAATGGCGCGTCCATCGCCGAGCTGAGGGACGAAGGTGCCGAACTGGTGGCCGGCATAGGCCATGGCGAGCGGCTCCGCACCCGCGGGGACGCGGTTGCCGGAGAAGATCGCTGCGCCGTCACGCTCCAGCGCTTCGACGTCAAGCTGCAGCTCTTCGGCAAGCGCCCTGTTGAGCTTGATCAGCCAGGGCTCGGCCACCGGTGTCGGCTCGACGCGCGCATAGAACTGTTCAGGCAGCCGCGCAAAGCTGTTGTCGAAACGGAACGGGCCGGTCTCTGAGGCCGTCGGGGGCGTGTATTCCATCATGCTCCAGCGGCCGTAATGCGAGCTGCCGACCGCCCTTTCATGACGAGTCTACACGAGCCACCCCCTTTTCGCGAGGGGGCTACACTTCACTACAGCGGGCAAGGGCTGCTGCAGCACGTGGATGGCCGCACGTGCAACATGTCCTTGGGAAAGCGCCCCGCACGGGCGCAATCCGATCAGGCGCTGAGCGCCGGCGGCGGCAAACAGGCCTCGCAGATCGCCTCGATGTGGCGGTGATCGGTGCCGCAGCAGCCGCCGAGGATGCGTAGATGCGGCATGCGGCCGGTCAGCGCACGGTAACGCTGAGCGAGGTCGCGCATATCGCCGACGTCCAAGGTCTCGCTTTCGTCGAGCTCGGCATGGCTCTTCGCGGAGGCATTGGCGCGGATGCCGCCGATCCGCCGGACCCAGGCCTGAGTCTGGTCCAGGCTGCCCTCGAAATGGCTCGGATGTGCGCAGTTGACCATGTAATAGTGCGGATAGCTTTCGGTTGCCGCGTCTGCGGTTTCGATCGCTTCCTGAAGCGAGCGGCCGGTGACGAGCCTCCCATCGGTCTCCACGGTGAAGGAGATGGCGCAGGGCATGCCGTGGTTCCGCGCCGCGCGGGCAATTCCGATCGCTTCGTCGATATTGGTCAGGGTGTAGGCGGCGACCATGTCGGCTTCGCTGGCGGCAAAGGCCGCCACCTGCGCCGCATGATAGTCTTCCGCTTCTTCGGCCGACATCCGACCGGCCTTGTAACCGTCGCCGCGCGGACCGATTGCGCCGCTGAGGACGATCGGCGCTTGCGGGCGCTCGTATTCCGCACGCAGTTCCGTCAGCAGGTACACCGCGTCGCGATTGACCTGGTCGAGCGCCTCGGCGTCATAGCCGAGCTTTGCGCCCCAGTCGGCATTGGCGCGCCAGGTGGCGGTGTCGAGAATGAAGCCGGTCCCGTGGCGTCGGGCAATGTCGAGATAGCGTGTATAGTAGCGAAGGAGTTGCTGGCGCCCTTCCGAGGACGACAGCAGGACGAAGGAGGCGAAGTGCGGCAGTGCCATGCCTTCGTGAAAAATCAGCGTCGTTTCCAGTCCGCCGTCGCTCAGGAATGCGCCTCCGCGCAGGAGCGGCAGGTCGTGTCGGTATTTGGTGATTTCGCGTTCCACCCTTTCCTCCTCTTTTGCTGCAGACCAGGGTGAGGTCGCCAGGCGCCCCCCATCCCGCTTCAATGCTGGCTTTTCTGCCTTTTTATCGGCAGCTAAACTAGCGGTCTTGCGGTATAGTATTGCTGGAATAGCCGCATATCGCTGTCACATCAGGAACTTGCCGTCGGGATTGGCGACGGGAGACCCGGCTGACGCCGCCTCTTCGAACTCAAAACTGTACTTGCGGTATAGGAGTGGACCATGCGAAAGGGCGAGGAAACCCGCGCAAAGATCCTCGATGCCGCCGAAGTTGCGGTACTGGCGAAGGGTTTCGGCGCGACGTCGATCGATGAGTTGATCGTCGAAATCGGCATCACCAAAGGCGGGTTCTTCTATCATTTCCGCGACAAGAACGAACTCGCCAAGGCGCTGCTCGAACGCTACATCGAAAATGACGAGCGCATCTACGACGAGATATTCGGGCGGGCACGTGAACTCGCGGACGATCCGCTGCAGTCCTTCCTGACAGGCCTGAAGCTGCTGTCCGAGTTGCTCGCGGACCTGCCGAACGGCCATCCCGGCTGCCTGGTCGCCACCATGTGCACGCAGGAGCGTGCGTTCGATCGGGAGATCCAGGCGATAAACCGCCAGGCAGCGTTGATGTGGCGCAAGCGTTTCGGCGCCATGTTCAGGGAGATCATGCTGACCTACCGCCCGCGCGAGCCGCTCGAGGCCGATCAACTGGCCGACATGGTCTCGACCGTTCTCGAGGGCGGCATCGTGCTCTCAAAGGCGCTGAAGGAGCCGAAGAGCCTTCCCGATCAACTCCTCGTTTTTCGCAGCTTCGTGCGACTGCTGTTCCAGCCGAAGAACCAGTGATATGAGGGCGAGGTCAGGAACTCTCGTCCTCCATGGCGGCGGCGAGTTCCGCAAGCTTGCGCACAGTATTGAGGTTGCGTGCCGTGCCGGCCTTCAGTGCCGGCAGCTTGAGCTTCGAGCGGCCGGATCCGTTCGGATAATGGATGAAGATCTCCCGGCCATCGATCTGCGCCTCCTCTCCACCCGGCGCCACGAGATCGTCGAGTGCATCGGCAGGAGGTGGTTTCCGTAGGAAGGTGACGAGCAGGAAATTCGGCCTGGCCCCAGGAAACGGTGCCCTGGCCAAGACGTCTTCAAGCGCGCGTCGGCTGCGCAGGATCACGCCCGGCGCCTTGCCCATCCTGGCAGCGAGCGCGTCCTCAAGCCTCCGCCGCGCTTCGGTTTCCGAGAGCTCGGAGCGGAAGAGGACATTGCCGCTCTGGATGTAGGTCCTGACGTCGGTGAAGCCAAGGCCCTCGCAGATCGACCTCAGCTCCGCCATGGCAAGCGTTCCGGTGCCGCCGACATTGACTGCCCTCAGCAGAGCGATGTGGACCGGCACCGCGCTACCTCCTACGCCTTGCCAGCGACCTTGATGGCAAAGGCATATTCGAAGGCGATCTCCTCGAGGCGCTGGAAGCGCCCGGATGCGCCGCCATGGCCGGCATCCATGTTGGTCTTCAACAGGATAGGTTCGCTGCCGGTCGTCTTTTCGCGCAGCCTCGCCACCCACTTCGCCGGTTCCCAATAGGTAACGCGCGGATCGGTCAAACCACCAAGCGCCAGGATCGCCGGGTAAGGCCTGGCCTCCACATTGTCATAGGGAGAGTAGCCGGCGATGATGTCATAGAATTCTTCGCTTTCGATCGGGTTTCCCCATTCGGGCCATTCCGGCGGCGTCAGCGGCAAGGTGTCGTCGAGCATGGTGTTCAGCACGTCGACGAAGGGGACCGCGGCGATGATGCCGCGGAACTTCTCCGGCGCCATATTGGCGATCGCGCCCATCAGCATGCCGCCTGCCGAGCCACCTTCGGCGATGATGTTGGAGTAGGAGGTGAACTTCTCCTCATTCAGAAAGTCGGCCGCGGCGATGAAGTCTTTGAACGTGTTGATCTTCTTCGCCATCTTGCCGTCTTCGTACCATTGAAAGCCCCTATCCTTGCCGCCGCGGATATGGGCGATGGCGTAGACGAAGCCGCGGTCCACGAGCGACAGGCAATTGGTGTTGAAGCCCGCCGGAATGGTGATGCCGTAAGCCCCGTAGCCGTAGAGCAGGCAGGGTGCGGAGCCGTCGAGCGGCGTGTCCTTGCGATAGAGAAGCGTGACCGGAACCGGGGCTCCATCCGGAGCGGGTGCGAAGACGCGGCGGGTGACGTAGTCGTCCGGATTGTGCCCGGACGGCACTTCCTGGGTCTTGAGCAGCGTCCGCTCGCGCGTCGCCATATTGTAGTCGAAGAGTTGCGACGGGGTCGTCATCGAGGAATACGAGAAGCGGATAACTTCGGTGTCGTATTCGGCGGCGCCCGAGAGCCCCAGGGAGTAGGCCTCCTCGGCGAAGGCGATCGCGTGTTCCTCGCCGGTCTTGCGGTCGCGGATGACAATTTCCGGAAGCCCCTCGCGCCGCTGCAACCAGACGAGATGGCGCGCATAGGCCATATGGCTGAGGATAAGCGTGCCCGGCCTGTGCGGAACCACTTCGCGCCAGTTTTCCTTTTGCGGCGCTGCGACGGGCGATTCCATGATCTTGAAGTCCTTTGCGCCGTCGGCATTGGTCAGGATATAGAAAACGTCGCCACCTTCGGTCATGGAATATTCGAGGCCGGTGACGCGTTCCGCCACGAGCTTCGGCTCGGCCGCGAGGTCCGTGGTCGGGATGATGCGATATTCGCTGGTCTGGTGGTCGTGGATGTCGATGAAGATGAAATCGTCGATAAGCGACCCGCCGACCGACATGAAGAAGCCTGGATCCTTTTCCTCATAAACGAGCCGGTCGTCCGACTGCCGCGTGCCCACGACGTGATGGTAAATCTTCGATGGCCGATGGTTCTCGTCGAGCACCGTGTAGAAGAAGCTCTTGCCGTCCGGTGCCCAGGCGCCGCCGCCGCCGGTATTCTCGACCACATCGGCGAGATCGCCACCGGTCGCAAGGTCGCGCACCTTCAGCGTGTAATATTCCGACCCCTTTTCGTCATAGCCCCAGATGCCACGGGCATGGTCGCTCGAATGATTGAGGCCGGCAATGCGGAAATAGGCTTTTCCCTCGGCTTCCTTGTCGCCGTCGAGCAGCACCTGCCGGATCGTCTCGTCGCCGACCGCTCCTTTGCGTGGGATCCGGAAGTAACGCGGATGTTCGCCGCCTTTCACGTAAAAGGTGCCGTAGGCGAAGGCGCCGTCCTTCATCGGAACGGAGGAATCGTCTTCCTTGATGCGGCCGCGCATTTCGGCAAACAGCGTCTTTTGCAGATCCTTGGTGTCCGCCATGGCGGCGTTCATATATTCGTTTTCGGCTTCGAGATGCTTGCGGATCTGCGGATCCAGGATCGACGGGTCCTTGAACATGGCCTGCCAGTTGTCGGCCCTGAGCCAAGCGTAGTCGTCGGTCCGGGCGATGCCGTGGCGCGTGTCCGTGACCGGCTTTTTCGGAGCGACGGGTGCGGCGGGCAGGTTCTTGAAAACGGACAAGTCGGGTCTCCGGGAGCTATTCTGCGAGAGACCATGAGATAGAGAGCGCCTGCACGGCGATCAAGCGGAAAGCGCGGGCGCGGTTTAGGTGCTGCCCTTGATCAGGCCGACAATGCCGCGGCATTGTCCTTCGCGTAGGTTTCGAGGGAGCGGGGCTTCTTGCCGGTCAGTCTTTCCACGTCGGCGGTCACCCTGTCCATGCGGCCTTCCCGGACGGGCCGAAAAACGCCTGCGACGTAACGAGCATAATTTTCCGGGACGCCGGCGGTCGCCAGCATGCCGACGAAGGTCTCCTCGTCGACCGGTTTATAGACGATGGGCCTGCCGATGGCCTGCGAAAGGATTGCCGCCGCTTCGTGATAGCTCAATGCCTTTGGGCCGGTGAGATCGAAGGCCAGGCCGCTGAAGGCGTCGGTTGTCAGTGCTGCGGCGGCACATTCGGCGACGTCGCGCACGTCGATGAAGCCGGTTTTGCTATCCGCCGCCGGCACGGCAATGACGCCATGACGAATGCCCTCCAGCCAATGGCTGTGAAAGTTGTCGGCGAAGGTGTTGGGGCGGAGGATGATGAATTGTGCTCCGGTTTTTTCGAGGAAGAGTTCTACTCGACGATAGGGATGGTCCTCGTCGGCGTCCGCGCCGATGACGCTCATCAGGACGTTCTTGACGCCGCGGGCGGCAGCCGCGTGGATCATTGGCGTCAGCAGCGCCCCCGGGTCCGTATAACCGTCCGGGGCCATCACGAAAACACGGTCGACACCCTCGAGCGCGTGGCCATAGGTCGAACAGTCCCGGTAGTCGAAGGCAATCGCTTCGGCGCCCTCGGCAGGTGTGGCCCCGCGGCTTGCCGCCTTCACGCGTTCGCCCCTTTCGACGAGAGAGCGCACCAGTTTGCTGCCGACCCTGCCGCCGGACCCGAGAACGAGAATCTTGCCGCCCATCGCCTTGCCTCCCAGCCTGTCGTTCAAACGATAACGATAGAACTGGATGAAATTGCGGAGGTCGAGATCGGCAAGGCAAGGCGATGCGGGCGCAAAAGCGCACTCTACGCGGCAAGTGTGAGGCCGATTCCCCAGGGATCGACGAGACTGTGAAGGTCTCCTTCGCGGCGCACCGGTATTCCGGCCTCCTCGAGCCTGTCCGCCATGGCCGTTAGATTCTTCGGATCCCTAAGGCGAAGCGTGTATTCCCTGAGGCCAGTCATCCTGCCCTCGCGTTTCGGGCCTCCTCGCGAATTCCAGATATTGGCTGCGATATGATGGTGGTACTTGCCCGTCGCGAAGAAACTTGCCCCCGGATAGCGAGCCATGAGGTCGAGTCGCAGCAAGTCGCGGAAGAATGCATCCGCCTGCGGCAAATGCGAAACCTGAAGATGGATATGGCCGATCGTGCTGCCTTCGGCGAGGCCGCTCCACTCGTCTTGCCGTGCCTCGTCGTAGAGCGCCTGGAGGTCGAGTGGCAGCGTCTTCATCTCGACGGTGCCGTGCGGATGATAGGTCCACTCCTTACGCGGGCGATCGCGGTAGACTTCGACACCGTTTCCTTCGGGATCGGAGAGATAGATCGCTTCGCTGACGAGGTGGTCGGACGCGCCCTGCAGGCGAATGCCATCGTCCAGGGCATGCGCCAGCCAGCGACCGAGTTCACGGCGATCCGGTACGAGATAGGCGACGTGAAAGAGGCCGGGCGCGTTGCGCGGCGCCCTTGCGGCATTTCCAGCGCTGGTGAGTGTGAGGAGGGGCCGTCCCGCGACGCCGAGCACCGCTCCACTCGCGCTCGTCTCTAGCGCCGCAAGGCCCATGATCCGCTGATACCAGGCCAGGACCATCGGAAGGTCCTCGACGACGAGATGCGCTCGCTCGACATAGGTCGGCATCGACACGGCGTGATCGGCAGGAAAGTCGACCGCTGGGTCCGAGGTCGTTAGGTGTTCCTTCATCATCATCATCCTTCCGGACCGCGGCCATCCATCATTTGTCCCGGTCCCAGCCTCGAAGTTTAGCCCAATATGATCACGTGATCCCGTTCGGGAAAGCCATTATATTCCTTGATGTTGTGTTCGATGAGCGTTGACAGTCGTGGCTGTCGCCCTAACTCCTGATGTGGGCGATGCGGGCGCGAGGGTGGTGCTGATTGATCTCAATCAATGCCGGAATCACCACTGCCGCTCAGTCTCGGCCCGGAGCGGGAAGACGGGGTGGCCCAGCTGCCTCCGATCCGGGCCCAACGCATCGGCTCCGATTGGGGAGCCGGCGACCGGGAGTCCAACCGAAGGAGCGTGTCTGTATGTACAAGAAGATCATCGTCCCGATCGCCATGGATCAGCTGGAGCACGGCGAGTCCGTCCTCAGCATAGCAGAGAAGTTGATTGACGAGGGCGGGGAGATCATCCTGCTCAACGTGGTCGAGGACCTGAACGCCTACGCTCAAGGCTACATGATCGTCGACTTTCCATTGGAGATGATCGAGGAATCGCGCAAGCATGCAGTCAAGACGCTCGAGGCGCTGAAGGCCAGGCATGGCATAAGGGGGCGCGTCGAAATCCGCACGGGCGGGGCAGCCGGCACTATCAACGCCCTCGCAAGAGACGAGAACGCGGACCTCGTGATCATAGCGTCACATCGTCCGGGCCTGATCGACTATTTCATCGGTTCGACTGCAAGCCGTGTCGTCAGCCATTGCCCATGTGCCGTTCTCGTCGATCGATAGCACGACAACAAGAATAAGAAAACGCGGCGCGGGTATCGTTGCGCCGCAGCCCAGGGAGCTTGTAATGGACAAGTACTTGCTTGACGATTTTCGCGAACAGCTTCTAAGCCGCAAGCGCGAACTCTATGGCCGGCTGGTGAAGATCGAGGAAGATCTCGAGCAGCCGATGAATGCCGATGTGCCGGATCGCGTCACGGAACGCGAAAACGACGAGGTGCTGGAAGGGCTCGGCCTCGCAGGGCAGGGGGAGATCCGTGCGATCGACGCGGCGCTCGACCGCATCGCGGCCGGGACATTCGGCATCTGCGTGCGCTGCGGCGATCCGATTTCACAGGAAAGGCTGAACGCGGTGCCGCATGCGCCTCTCTGCCAGACCTGCGCCGCGGAGATAGCCTCCCGCACGCGCTAATGTAGGTCGGAACAGGGACCTGCAGCGCGTCGCGCGAATGCGTCGAAGGCGGCGCGCTTTAAGAGCGCGCCAGTTTCGGATTTGATCTCCGCTATGGCGAGCCGCCGGCCCGGCGCAACGTGGTCGCAGGGATTTCCGCGAATGTTGTCATACGTCTCGAAAATTGATTCGTTCCGCCGAATGGAAGCTTTGCCGGATAAGGGCTGTATGGCAGGATGGTAGCAGAACGGGCGCTGTCGGTTCGGCTCTCTCCGTTCTTTTCTCAAACGGGTGGTGGAGCAGCCCCGTGGATTTGAGTGGCGTCAAATGGGACTACGACCGGGCTGAACTCATTGCCGACGGCATCGTCCACGGTATCGGCCTGTCTGCCGCGCTTATCGGCGTCACGGCATTGATTTTCTACGCAACCCTCTGGAGCACGTCGGGCCAACTCGCCGCAGCCTGTATCTACAGCATCGGATTGGTCCTCACCCTGTCCGTCTCGTTCCTCTACAATCTCTATCCGATCTGCCGGACGAAATTGTATCTCCGCCGCGTGGACCATTCTGCGATCTTCGTGCTGATAGCTGCAACCTATACGCCGTTTCTCCAGCGCGGATGGGACGATCCATTCCTCTTCTGGATGCTGTTTGGTATCTGGACGGTCGCCTTTGCCGGCATCGCCATGAAGTGTCTGCTTCCGCTGCGCTTCGATCGATTGGCAATCCTGCTCTATCTAACCATGGGCTGGGGCGGGATTCTTGCCGCCCGTTCGCTGTTCACGGCCTTGAGCACGACGACGCTCGTTCTCATCATCGTCGGCGGCGTCATCTATTCGGCCGGCATTGTTTTTCATGTTTGGGAGCGGCTGCGCTACCAGAACGCCATCTGGCACGGCTTTGTCGTTGCTGGATCGGCTGTCCACTATTCGGCCGTCGTCACCTGCATCAGCGGTGCTGCGTCGTCCTGAGTCGCAACCGTTTGCCGAATTCAAGCGTCAATCCGGCGGCTGGCAGCCTTCGGAGGGCCTCAGTGCCGCTGCCATGCGCGAGATCACGCCGTCAAAACTCGTCAGCCTCGACTTGCGGTATTGGAGTCGAAAATACGCGGCGCTGCCGTCGCAAAGCGCGATGGCCCGCGCATAGAAGACCTCGCCGTCGCGCGCGCCCGAGTAGCTCGCCCAGTCAGGCGTGACGCGTGAAAAGAGTATTCTCCAGTGATCCTCTTTCTCGTAGCTGATCCGTTCAGCGACGTCGATTTCAAACTCTCCGCCCGGGGGACGGGTACCGAAGATGATCAAGGTCGCACCGTTGTCGTCGGCGTGAAAACTTGCGCCATCGCCAATGCCGGCTTGCTTCCGCATCTCGAATCCGGGCGGAATGTCGACTGTGTAGCCGAAGCGGGGATTGGCGTAGGGGTGCCAATCATCTACCGCCGCCGCGGGCAAGGCAAGCCCCGGCAGAAGAGCGATCGCGAAAACGCCGCGGCGCATGGGAAATATCCTTGTGGCTTCGATCTGCCCACGTCCATCGTAGCGTCGCGCCATTCTTCCGACGCGTAAAGACGTCCTCGCGATTTTTACAGCGCAGCATGACTTTTCAGACGCGCAAAGGAGCCGACGCTTCCAAATCGATCGTACGACGCGTTTCAGTCCTCTTCAAAGGTCATTGCCGTTCTGTTGAGGCAGTAGCGCAGGCCCGTTGGCGGCGGTCCGTCGGGGAAGACATGGCCGAGATGGGCGTCACAATCGGCGCAGCGGATTTCCGTTCTCACCATGAAATGCGAGCGGTCGACATGTTCGGCGATCGCATTTTCGTCGACCGGCGCGAAATAGCTCGGCCAGCCGCACCCGGAATCGAACTTCGTGTCGGACCGGAAGAGGGCCCGGCCGCAACAGACGCACCTGTGCCCTGTTGCTTGTTGTTGAGGAACGGCTCGGTGAAGGGGTAAAATCTCGTTGGATTGCTGCGATAATATAGAAGGGCGATCGCGCCGTCACAAAGGGGTTGCTCGGCCGGATCGTTGTTGAATATCGCCGCTGCTGTTTGCCCGAATATGGGGAACGAAAGGCGATCACGTTGCAGCTTTACACAGTATTGCCGTCCCTGCGCTTCCTTTTGCCGCCGATTTCTCTTGAGGCGAGCCGGCCCATCTTCTATGTCCGGTAGCCAACCTGACCGACGAACGAAGCAGCGAAGGAGCGTGGCAAGGCGATGGACATGGCGGCCCTGACATTTCTGGCCCTCGGTCTTCCCTTTTTCGCGGCGCTCGTCGCGCCGGTGTTGGCGCGTCTGCTCGGCCACAATGCCGCGTGGGTCCTGGCGCTCGCCCCGGCAGGGGTTTTCGCGCATTTCCTGCGTTTCGTCCCGGATGTCGGAAACGGCGAGGTCGTGACCGGCGGCTATGCCTGGATACCGTCTTTCAATGTCAGTTTCTCCTGGCTGGTCGACGGACTATCGCTGACTTTCCTGCTACTGATTTCGGGGATCGGGGCACTGATCGTGCTCTATTCGGGCGGCTATCTGAAGGGCCATCCGCACCAGGGCCGCTTCTTTTCCTTCATCCTGATGTTCATGGGATCGATGCAGGGTCTCGTCGCATCGGACAGTTTCCTGATGCTGTTCGTTTTCTGGGAGCTGACGTCGATCACATCCTTCTTGCTGATCGGCTTCGATCATCGCCGCGAGGCGGCGCGCCGCGCCGCGCTGCAGGCCCTGGTCGTGACCGGGGGCGGCGGGCTGCTGCTGCTTGCGGGGCTGCTGATACTGTGGAACGTCAGCGGCGTTACCCAATTCTCGCTGCTCCTCTCCTTCGGCGCCGAGCTCAAGCAAAGCCCGTTTTATCTGGCGGCGCTCCTTCTCGTGGTCGGCGGCGCCTTCACCAAATCGGCACAGTTTCCCTTTCACTTCTGGCTGCCGAACGCCATGGAGGCGCCGACGCCCGTATCGGCCTATCTGCATTCGGCCACGATGGTGAAGGCGGGCGTTTATCTGTTGATGCGGCTCAACCCGGTTCTCGGCGGCACGCCGGAATGGCAGGTGATCTTGCCGCTTTTCGGCGCCGCCACGCTGATGGCGGGCGCTTTGCTTGCCGTGCGCCAGACGGATCTGAAGCTGATGCTCGCCTATACGACCATGTCGTCTCTGGGCCTCCTGGTCATGCTGACGGGTCTCGGTCTGCCGTACGCGATCGAAGCGGCGACCCTCTATCTGGTGGCGCACGCCCTGTTCAAAGGCGCCTTGTTCATGGTGGCTGGCATTATCGACCATGAGACTGGCACGCGCGATCTCACCCGGCTCGGCGGCCTCCGGTCGGCTATGCCGCTGACCTTTGCAATCGCGCTCGCTACGGCGCTTTCGATGGGAGGGCTGCCGCCCTTCTTTGGTTTTCTCGCGAAGGAGGAGATTTATGCGGCGCTGTCCGGCTTCGAGCTTCGCTCCGCGACCTTTGCCCTTCTTACCATCTTCGCCAACGCGCTCATGTTCGCGGTTGCCTTCGCGATCGCACTGATGCCGTTCCTGGGTCCGAAGGTCGGCACTCCGAAGCACCCCCACGAAGCGCCTGTGCTGCTGTGGCTCGGCCCGGGTATCCTGGCTCTGGCCGGGCTGTCGATGGCGCTGATGTCCGGCCTTGCACATCGAATGGTTTCTTCGCCAATGGCCTCGGCGATCGCCGGCACGCCGACGCCCGTGAACATCTCGTTCGTGCCGCATATCGGCGTGCCGCTCCTTCTTTCCGGCATGACCGTCGCCGCGGGTATCGTCTTTTACCTCAACCTCGCTCGGCTGCGCGGGGCAATGGCAACGATCCTTGCCGGGATCGGCTGGGGACCGGACCGGGGCTTCGACCAGTTCATGCGTGGTCTGGTGCGCTCCGCCGTGGCCGTGACCCGTCGGGTGCAAGGCGGTCGGCTCGACGTCTACATGACGGTGACCTTCCTGCTGGTCGCCTTCGTGCTTCTGGCCATTCCCTTCCACTATGGCGAATTCCCGCGTGCGCCCTTCTTCGCCGCGGATGTTCCCCTGCACGAACTTGCGATCATGACGATCGCCGTCGCCGGGCTCGTTGCGATGATGATTGCGCCGGACCGGCTGACCGCCATCGTTTCGCTCGGCATACAGGGTTTCGCCGTCGCCATGATCTTCCTGCTCTATGGCGCGCCAGATCTCTCCTTCACCCAATTCATGATCGAGACCCTGTCGGTCGTCGTTCTCGCCCTCGTCATGACCCGGCTGCGGCTGTCACCGTCGGACCATAGGCCATGGCGCGAGAAAGTGCCTGACTTCGCGCTCGCGCTTGCCTGCGGCACCGGCTTTGCCCTTCTCCTACTACGCGTCACCGGCGTGCCCTTCGATGCGAGCCTGACAGCCTTCTTTAACGAATATTCGAAGGCGATCGCGCACGGGGCGAATGTCGTCAATGTCATCATCGTCGATTTCCGCGGCACCGATACGCTCGGCGAAATCACAGTCGTGATGATTGCCGGATTGGCCATTCTTGGGCTCGTGCGGCTGAGGGCCGGCGCGCTCAAGCGCCCCGCCGTCGCCGAAGTCGTCGTTGAGGACGAGGATGTGGAGGAACGGGTATGAAGTCGGTAATCTTCCGCACGTTGGCGCCGTTCCTGGCCAGCCTCATGATGCTTTTTTCCGTCTTCGTCTTGCTGCGCGGCCATAATGAACCGGGCGGCGGCTTCATCGGCGGGCTCATCGCCGTTTCTGCGTTGGCGATCTATGGTATCGCCAACGGAGTCCAGACGGTGCGGCGCGCCATCTACTTTCATCCGATGGCGATCGCGGGCGCCGGTCTTTTCGTTGCGACGATCGCCGGTATTGTTTCCGTGGCCGTGGGCGTCCCATTCATGACTGGATTATGGATCTACCCGTCCTTACTCGGCGTCGAGGTCCCGCTTTCCACGGTCATGCTGTTCGACACCGGCGTTTATCTGGTCGTCGTCGGCGCCATCAGCTCGGTCGCGTTGTCGCTCGAAGAACGGGGAGGGGAGTGATGGAGGCCTGGTTTGCCCTGCTGGTCGGCGTCTTTTTCACCGTGGCCGTCTACCTGATGCTTTCGAAGTTCATCATCCGCGTGCTTCTGGGCGTCGCGGTTCTCGGAAACGCCGTCAATCTGCTGATATTTACCGGTGGCCGTCTGACGCGCGAGGTGCCGCCGGTCATTGCCGGTGATGCCGAAGTGCTGGCCGGACCCGCCGCGAATGCCCTGCCGCAGGCGCTGATCCTGACGGCTATCGTCATCTCCTTTTCTTTCTTCGCCTTCCTGCTTGTTCTTTCCTGGCGGGCCTACGACGATCTCGAGACCGACAATACGGATGAGATGCGCGTCGCCGAGCCGATGAACGAGCCGGCGCCGCCGCTGGGATACTGACTGCGATATGGCTGCTTCGACCGCCCCCTCCGTTGACCTCTCCGCCGCCCTCGTCCTGGCGCCGCCGACCGCAGCCGAGTGGCTGGTGGTCCTGCCCGTCGCCTGGTGCCTGACGCTTGGAGCCCTCCTCGTGATGATGCGTCGCAATATCGGCCTCCATCCGGCGATCACGATCGTCGGGCTGACCGGGCTGGTGGGCATCGACGCGCTGCTCCTCCTCGAGATCATGCGCAACGGTCCCATGACCATGGTCATGGGACGCTGGCTTCCCCCCTTCGGGATTGCGTTCACGGCCGACCTGACGGGCGCGCTTTTTGCGCTCGTCGCCGCTCTGGTCGCACTTGCCGCCGGCATCTTCTCTATCGCCGATATCAACGACAGCGGCCGGCGCTACGGCTTCTACCCGTTGCTGATGGTGCTAATGGCGGGCGTCTCGGGAGCCTTCCTGACAGGCGACATCTTCAACCTCTATGTCTGGTTCGAAGTTCTGCTGATCTCCTCCTTCGGCCTTCTCGTGCTTGGCTCGGAACATGAGCAGATCGACGGAACTGTGAAATACGGCTTCCTCAATCTCGTTGCGACAACGCTGTTCTTGGTCGCAACCGGCTACCTCTACGCAATCTTCGGCACTCTCAACATGGCCGATATCGCGCGCAAGGCGGAGGGGCTGCGCAGCAGCGCTCCGCTGATGACGCTGGCGGGGCTCTATACCCTGGCTTTCGGCATGAAGGCGGCGGCATTCCCAGTCAATTTCTGGCTCCCCGCCTCCTACCATACTCCGCGCGTCGTGGTCTCGGCACTCTTCGCGGGCCTGCTTACAAAGGTCGGCATCTACGCGCTGATACGCGTCATGGTTATGCTGTTCCCGGTTGAACGGGAGGAAATGAGCTTGCTACTTGCCGTAGCCGGCTCCCTGACGATGATCGTCGGCGTTCTCGGGGCGCTCGCCCAGTCCGATTTCCGTCGCCTGCTCGGCTTTCTTGTCATCGCGGGAATCGGTTCGATCCTCGCCGGCATTGCCGTCGGCGGCCCGGGCGGCATCGGCGGCGCCATATTCTACGCCCTGCATTCGATGCTCGTCATGACCGCGCTTTATTTCGCATCCGGCATCGCCATGCGTCTCGGTGCGAGTGCTTCGATCGTCACGCTCGCCGGTCTTTATCGCCGTCATGTCGGGTTTGCCGCACTCAGCCTGATGCTGTGCTTCGCCGTCTCCGGGCTGCCGCCCTTTTCCGGCTTCTGGCCAAAGGTCATGCTGGTGAAGGCGGCGCTCGATATCGGCGCCTGGTGGCTCGCCGCGGTCCTGCTGCTTGCCGGCTTCCTCACCACAATCGCCACCGGTCGTCTTTTCCTGCTGGCCTATTGGCGCGACGGAGCGGCAGCGGTCGGCGAGACGGCGCCGCTGCCCGCATCGACGCTGGGACCGCTTGCCGCCCTCACCCTGCTGACTTTGGTACTCGGCCTTTATCCTGAGCCACTGCTTGCGACGATCCAGGAGGCGGCGGCGGGGCTTGCCGATCCGTCCGCCTACGGAGAATCGGTCTTTCCGGAAGGGTGGCCGCAATGAAGTTCCTGGCGACCAACCTGATCCTGACTGTCATCTGGGGCGCCATCAGCGCCAGTTTCACGCCGGCCAACCTCCTGCTCGGCTTTGCTGTGGGGGCACTGTCGCTCTGGCTGATCCGCCGTGAACTGCAGCCCGTCACCTATCCGATCAGACCCTTGCGGCTGGCGCTTCTGCTTGCCCTGTTCTTCAAGGAACTTGCCGTCTCCGCGACCAAGGTCGCAATCCTTGTGACCCGCAAGAAAATGGCGCTCAAGCCCGGGATCTTCGCCTATCCGCTCACCGTGAGGAGCGATTTCGAGATTTCCCTGCTTGCCAATCTCATCACCCTTACGCCCGGCACGTTGTCCGTGGATGTCTCCGAGGACCGCAAGACGCTTTATGTCCATGCATTGGATTGCGCCGATCCGGGCGCATTGCGACTGGATATTTCGCGCGGCTTCGAACGGCGCATTCGGGAGGCTTTCGAACGATGATCTCCGATTGGATCCTGAATGCGGCCACCAGCCTTTCCCTGGCGGTCTTGTCTGCTGCCCTGCTCGTGACGCTCGTGCGCATCGTCCGCGGACCGACCTTGCCGGACCGGGTGCTTGGTCTCGACATGCTGGTGGCGATTGCCATCGGCTTCATCGCGGTGATCGCCGTCAAGACCGGCTTCAGCCTCTATATCGATATCGCGATCGCCCTCGGACTTGTCGGCTTTCTCGCCACCATCGCACTGGCGCGCTTCATCCTGACGCGCGGACTGGCGCCGGAGCGCGAAGCCAGGATGCCGACGGCGTCAGCTGGCGCCAAGCCCGCTCCGAAACCGATAAAGACAGGACGGCCGAACCGCCGCAAACGCAAGGGAGGACGCTGATGGGCGGACAGATCAACGCCATCGTTACGCTGCTCGTCGCTCTCATCATGGTCGTGGGCGCCGGGTTTTCGCTGCTGGCCGGCGCCGGCATAGTCCGGTTTCCCGATCTGTATACCCGCATGCATTCGGCGTCGAAGGCGGGCACCGTGGGTTCCGGCCTGCTGCTTTTCGCCGCCGGGCTGCATTCGCTCGATCCCGCGATCTTCGCGCGTGCGCTTGCAGCCTTTGTTTTCTTCGTGCTGACGGCGCCGATCTCGGCGCATCTACTGGCCAAGGCCGCGCATCAGGCAGGTTACAGGATGTCGAGACTATCGGTGATAGATCAGCTGCCGCAAAAGGAAGAGGCGCGCGGCCTTTGAGCGGCGCCGTTTCTGTCCCTTTATTTCCGGCAATTTCGGGCGTGACGGCCAAATTAGTGGCCTTGAATAGATTTGCTGGCGGTAGATGAAAATTATGTTTTGACATTTCCTAGATCAGTGTTAATCCACTATATGAAAAGTGTCGTCGCTGATAAATACTTTGAACTGAAATTCCAGCTTGGGTTGTGATTCTTCCTTGTTGCTTTGAGGCGTAGGCCAGCTCGGCGCCTTGGTGACGTTTCCAATCGCGACCGGAGCCTTGATGTTGCGGCGGAGCCGGCTTCCCCTGCAATGACCGTCCAGTTTCAAATGGCAAGTGAGTTCGGCGGCATTTTCTAACATGTTTCCTCCTGAAACGTCGTTTCAGGATATGTTGCTGAGTTCCGATAGGAGAAGAAGATGACAGAAACCACGCTCGGTACGAGCAACGAACTTTTGGTAGAGCTGACGGCGGAAATTGTAGCGGCCTATGTCAGCAACCACGTAGTTCCGGTTGCCGAGCTTCCGACGCTGATCGCCGACGTTCATTCAGCGCTCAACAACACAACCGCTCCGGCGCCGGTGGTTGCTCCCGTTGAGAAGCCGAAGCCGGCGGTATCGGTCCGCAAGTCGGTGCAGGACGATCAGATCACCTGCCTCGAATGCGGCGGCACCTTCAAGTCGCTGAAGCGCCACCTGATGACCCACCACAATCTGTCGCCGGAAGAATATCGCGAGAAATGGGACCTGCCCGCCGACTACCCGATGGTCGCTCCCGCCTACGCGGAAGCCCGTTCGCGTCTGGCCAAGGAGATGGGCCTCGGCCAGCGTCGAAAGCGTCGCGGCAAGTAAGAGCTCTATCAAATCGGCGCCGATTGCTGCGGCCGGTGAAGCTTATATTGCGAGTTCAGGCCGGGCTGCTTCAGTCCGGCTTTTTGCTTTAGTCTACAGCGCCGAGCGTCCTATCGGACGCGCAAAGGTCGCTGTAGTACTTTGAATTGCTGCATGTCCTTGAATCGAGGTCAATTTACATGCAGTAGGAGCGGCGCGTGTCGTATCAGACGCGGGATGGTGGCTGGCGCAGGTGCAACGGCATCACGCAGGCAGGCGCGTCTCGGCCTCACTCTTGATCCGCCGTACCATGGAGCGCAAACCATTGGCGCGCTGGGCCGACAGATGTTCGATGAGACCGATCTTACCGAAGATCTCGAGAGCATCGATGCTGGCGATTTCGGAGGCGCGCTTGCCGGAAAAGACGGCGAGCGCGATCGCCACGAGGCCGCGGACGATGTGGGCGTCCGATTCGCCGTGAAAAGTGAGCACCGGGTCTTCGGGATCACCCGCCGCTTCGGTCACCAGCCAAACCTGGCTCGCGCAGCCCTGAACCTTGTTCTCGCTCGTTCTCAAGGCCTCCGGCATATCGGGCAGACCCTTGCCCAGCTCGATCACATAGCGGTAGCGGTCCTCCCACTCGTCCAGGAAGGCGAAATCATCGATGATCTGGTCAAGGGAAGTCATGGCCCGTCCGATATTGGCGTTCTGCGCGCGCCGAAGGATGCGATTCCACTCGATCCTTCGGCCGCTCGCCGGGGATCCATCCCTCATATAGGGGATGCCGGCCGCAAAGAGAACAGTCAAGGCCCATTCAGTTCTCCACGCCTGACTGCGGCGCGGTCCATCGCGCCAGCCGGCACGACATTGCCTTGCGAATGCGGCTGTTACCTGGTGCCCGCCGCCCTCGGATGGAGACGCGGTTCCGGGACCGGCATCCGCTTGAAGCCCGGCATGGCTTCATGCGCTGTCTTTGCGGTTGCGTCATCTTCGACCGGGCCAACGGTGCCGGTCATGACCATGGCATCGGGTGCCGCATCCGTCCCGGCAAACTGGGTGTCCAGGAATTCATAGGCGATCCGCGCCCCCGTACGGGCGCGATGACCGAGCGCGACGAAGGTTTCCGTACCCTTTGCGCAGACATCGGGTTTCTCCGCGCAGATCGCGCTCACATAGCGGATCGCTTCGTTGGCTGCGGAGAAGGTGTCTCCGATCTCGATCGTCGGCCCCTTGTCGAGCTTTGCCCTGCTCGAGGGATCGAGGAACGGAAGAAGAACCAGCACCAGCGAAAACCAGAATGTCGCCTTTACGAGAAACCACATGGTCCGACTATCCTCTGTTCGCTTGTCGGAATTTGCCGCTTTCGGCATCATCGATCAAGCCATCCTTGCGTCATGTTCGGGGCCATCTGCATTCCGCTCATGTCACGGGATCGACCGTAGAACGGGAATCACAAGGCTGGTTTTCAAAAACCGGTTGGATTTGTCTCGAATTTTAAGAAAGTGTACAATTTTGACGTGCGATGCAACCGGATGTCTCGCATTTTAACGATCGCCGTTAAGCTTCGTGGCGAACCGCACGAGGCAATTGTCGGCTCTGCGGGCCTCAGCACCGTCACGCCTTGCCCAATTGGTTAACAAGAACCGGAAAATCCACCAAAATCCGCTGCTTACGCCCCGTTAACCACAACAGATAAAGCTCGGTGGAATTGCTTCAAATCGAGAAATTTCCGCCGTTTCCGCGGGCCTTTCGGGATACGCGCTTATTCTTTCATTAAGTCGGGAATGCGAGATTCGAAGCATAAAGAGGTGCGCCGGACACCGGCCCGGCAAAACGCGGCAGGGCCCCGGAAGCGCCTCGCAAAACAACAATGACGGCAGGGTATGGCGTGAGCGTATTGCGTGACATGGCTGGCAGGTGGGCATCCCGCTTGGATAAGGCGGCCGCACCTCGAATGCTGCGCCGTTCGAACGGATCCGCCGTCGCTGATCGTGACCTCCGGCGTCTGCGCGCCGTCGCCGCGGTTTCCTTGACCGCTCTGCCGATCGTGCCACTCGCCCTGATGGCAGTCTTGCCGGTTTCCGCGGCGTTGCCTGCGGGAACGGCGCTCTGGGCGTCAGCATCGCTTCTGGCGGCAGCCGCGGCCCTGGTCGGTGGACGCAATGCATATGTGTCCGTCGGGGCCGAGGCGTCCCTCGCCGGCGCCACGCCTGATCTGTCGGGCGCATACGATCTTTTCGCCGGTCTCGTCACTGTGCACGATCCGCGCGGCAATGTCCTGTCGGTTCACGGTCGCGACGCGGCCGAACACCTGAAGTCGCTGCGAGATCCTCGCGGCCGCGGGTTCCTCGAGCAGATCCACGTGTCCGATCGCCTCACCTTCCTCAGGGCAATCGATGCACTGCGCCAGGACGGGGGGCGTTCCGCGGTTGATATCCGGCTGGAACGGCCCTCGGTGAGGGCCGAAGGCGCGCAGTTCGTGCATATGCACTGCGAGATGGCGCCCCTGCGCGATGCCGAGGGGCGTCTGGTGGCGATCGTCGCCCAGTCACGCGACGTCTCCGACGAGGCCCGCTTGCGGGAGGAGGCCACCGAGAAGGCGGCGCATGCGGAATCGGCGAACGATGCGAAGACGCGCTTCCTGGCGGCAGTGAGTCACGAATTGCGCACGCCGCTGAACGCTATACTCGGCTTCTCGGATGTCCTTGCCGGAGAGTATTTCGGCAAGCTGGAGAATGACCGGCAGCGTGAATATGTGTCGCTGATTCATCGTTCCGGGACGCATCTTCTATCTGTCGTCAATACGATGCTTGACGTGAGCAAGATCGAGGCCGGCCGTTACGAGCTGTTGCCGGAGCCCTTCCCGGTCGCAGATGCGATCGCCGCATGCGAAGCGATGCTCTCGCACCAGGCGCAGGAAAAGGGCGTGAGGCTGACGAGCCGCGTGACGCGCGCAGTGGGTGAGATCAATGCCGATCAGCGCGCCTTTCAGCAGATCCTGATCAATCTTATCGGCAACGCGATCAAGTTCACCGACTGCGGCGGGCTGGTGACGATCGACGCGGAAAGAGACGGCGCAGCGCTGAAGCTGACCGTCAGCGACACCGGCATCGGCATAGCCGAAGACAAGCTCCAACTTCTGGGCCAGCCTTTCGTCCAGATTCAGAATGATTATACGCGCCGCTATGAAGGGACTGGCCTCGGGCTTTCCCTGGTGAAGGGGCTGGTCGAGTTGCATGGCGGCAGTTTCTCCATCCGCAGCGCCGAGGGCAGGGGAACGGTCGTCATTACCTCCATTCCCTGCGATGGTTCAGGAATTGCGGAGCGCGAGCAGGCGGGCTCTCCCGTTACGGTGGAGTTCCCGCCGAAACTCAGGGTGCGTGGCGAAGACAGGAGCGCTCCGGGACAGGCACTCGCCGCTGCGTCCAGGAGCGAGAGAACGAGCAAGGAAGGGGGACATGGCTCCGCGCAAGCGAAAACAGCCTGAGCGGAAGAGGGCGGCACGGTCGCAGCAGGGTTTCGCGCTCACGGGGCTGGCACTCGCCGGCCGCGGCCTGGGTCGCGTCATCGTGTTTGCCGGGCGGGCGGTCGCGCGCCATCCCGTCGGCGCCGGAGGCTCGGCGGCTTTCATGGTGGCCTTCAGCTTCGTGGCAGCAAATGCCATATGGTACCAGCAGGGCACGCATCCCTCGCCGCTGTTGCACACGCGTGTCCCGCTGGTCAGTGCGGAGGTCGCGGAACGTCTTGCTGCTGCCAACGGCGTGGCTGTCGAGCCGCGCCGCGTAACGACTTTCGTTATTGAGCGCGAAGGCGAGGCAAAGCCGGAGAAGGTCGAGGATGCGATCGCTGCTGACGGAACGTCGTCGGCGAAGCGATCCGTGCGCCCTGAAGCCGAGGCTGCCGGCGATACGGGCGGCGTCGTCGATTCGGCGCTCGTCGCCGACGTCCAGAAGGAATTGGTGCGGCTAGGGTTCTATGACGATGCGCCGGATGGCCGCAGCGGTCCGAAAACCGCGGCGGCGATCGTGCGATTTGAGAAACAGGCCGGCCGAACGGAGACCGGCGCGGTGAGCCCCGAACTTCTCGCGGACCTCCTTGTGTTCGGCAAAGCCGGAGCCGCGGCCGTTACAGTTCCGGATAATCGCCCCTATGCCGATCCGAAGACGGCGCCGGCGGACACCGATCCCGTCGCGGCGGCGATCCGCAAAGCAGAGGAGGAGCAGACGCTCGTGACGCGTGCCGGGGTTCCCGCATCGAGCGAACTGGTCATGAACATCCAGAGGGGCTTGAGCAATCTCGCCTACGCCGACGTCGTCGTCGATGGCGTCGCCGGCGACCAGACGCGGGCGGCGATCCGCCACTTCGAGAAGCACTACCGTTTGCCGCAGACGGGTGAGCCAAGCGCCAAGGTCCTCAAGAAGCTGAAGGAAATCGGCGCGCTTTGATGCATGCAGCCACTCTGACTTCCAGCATGAATTGTGGTCTGATTGGACGCGGGGCGCTGTAGAGCCGTATGGCGGCTTTGGAAGAGCGTGCATAAGGAGTCGATAGGCTCCAACTCCCTCGTTTGCATCTTACTGTTGCCGCGTGTATCAGCCTCGCATGCGCCTGAAGTCCCACATCTTCGTCTCTTCGCTCATGCGCCGCGTGTTTGCGCTCGGCGGCTACGCCGCGGTCTTGCGCAAGGGGGCGGAAGAGGCGGGTGCGATTTTCGTCCGGCAGCGCACCCGTCTGGGTGGGGAGACGCTCTACGCGCCGGCCCCGCAAAATTTCTTCGAAGACGAAGGCGATACGGCGCGCCGGTTCGAGATTCGGCTGCGGGACGTCGAGGCAGAGACGATCGACAGCACTTTATCGTCGGAGATCCGCTTCGATCCGGATTGCTGGGTCGTCGAGATCGAGATCGAGGATTGCAGTGACCTGCTCGAAACTGTCAGCGATGCTGATCGCTGACGGGCGTAGATTTCGCTTAGCGCATAGGCTTGAATGACAGACCTTCGGAAAACAACGATGCGCGGCTTCAAAAACCTATAGCGTCCGTCGTCCGAAAGGACGTGCGAAGCTGACACAGCGATCTGCAATGCTGCACGTTTATCTCAACCGAGGACCATCCAAGGAGACATGCGCCAAACCGAGATGCGGCAGTGGCCCGGCCCCCTCAGCGCCGGCCGAAGGTCCGCCTGAATTGCTCGATACCGTCGCGGTCGGCAGCCGACGGGTGGGCGTCCTGTCGACGCGGGTCCGGCCTTCGATTGTCCGCGAAGTGGGGTTCGTGCCGCGCCAGACTCTGCGGACCCGGTTCGTCGGCACGCAGCCAGGACTTGACGTGCTCGACACTCGCCCGCAGGTCCAGGGCTTTGATCAGCGCATCCGCGCGCGTGCCGCCGCCGAGTCTGTCCCCCAGATGCGGGTAGAGGCAGGCCAGCAGCGATGCCATGTCGGACGACGGAAAGTCCAGTGCGGCAAGCGTGGTGGCTAATTGCTGGCCGGAAACATCCAACAGGATCCGCTCGGCCAGGGAGTCGCTTGCCCCAAGCATGTCGGCGAGGGCATTCGCGAAGAGCACCGTCTCGCCCGTTCGCGCAAACCGCACGAGCAGTGCCTGGTGGACCTCGTCGATTGCCGGAAGCTCGGAAGGAGCGGCGGTATTCGATCCGGTGCGAGCCAGCGCCTTGATTTCGTCGCGCAGCTTGTCCTCGCGCGCGACGCGGTCGACTGCGGTCCGGTCCACTGAGGGGGAAGGCGCAACTGCTGGCGCCGGGCCGGTCAACTCGCGGGTCTGCACGGAGGCAGCTGCGTTCTTATGGTGCTCGACCAGGGCGTCGATCACGGAAGCGGAGAGATCGTCACGGCGAGCAATTGCGCTCGCATGGGCCGGGCCCCGCTTGCGGATGATGGAGATGAGCATCCGATCCGAAACTGCCTTCGAACGGGTGAGGAAGCTTGCAGCAACCGAAATCGGCATGCTGCCGATGAGAAGGGCAACGGCTTCCGGGACATGGTCGCATTGCGAAAGAGCCGCCGCCGCCTGCCGGCGCGCCTCCTCGCTGGAGCCGAGGAAAAGTGGTTCGAACAGTTCGGCGAATTGCCTCATTTCGGACCGGCGCGGTTTGCGAAGGCTTTCGAAGCTGGTGACGGTCGCCATCAGCACGACGTCCTTCAGTCGGCCCTTTTGCGGCCTTTCCAACTCACGAAACCGATCCGTCACGACAAATCCTTGCACGCAATGCAGGCCATTGCCGATGGTTCGGAACGGCACACGTCTCAAAAAGTAAACTGAAAACGTTAGCGTAGCATTAACTATGGACGTTGGAGCTTTATTCAGGCTTGCGGCGTTGCGGTGGCGGGACGCAATGGCGGCAAGTGCCGCCTCCGCCTCAAAAACTCCACAAGCGGCGCTATTTCATTCCCCGGACGGTGAAAGGCCTTCGGGCCTGCCGACGGAGAAGGCCCATCGTCTTCTTAAGGGAGAAATATCTGTGAAGCATCCCTTCCTGCGGGCAGCGGCTCTCGGCGCGTTGCTCTTCATGCCGGCGATCGCCGAGGCGGCCGGAGGCATCGCAACTGCCAACGTCAATATGCGCTCGGGGCCGAGCACCCGCTATCCGGCCGTGACCGTGATACCAGCTGGTAATTCGTTGGAAATCCACGGCTGTCTGGGGGATCGGCCCTGGTGCGATGTTTCCTTCTACGGCGGTCGAGGCTGGGTCGCAGGCCGCTATGTGCAAGCGGTCTATCGCAGCAACCGCGTGCATGTGGAACCGGAATATTATCGACCCCTCGGAATTCCCACCATTGTCTTCGAGTTCGACCGCTATTGGGATCGCAACTACCGCGGCCGCGAATTCTACCGCGATCGTGACCGCTGGCGCCGGGATCGGGCTGACGACGGTCACCGGCGTGACTGGGAACGTCGAGAGGCGCGTCCAGATTGGGACCGGGATCGTCGCCGCGGCGACGACGAATGGGAGAGCAGGGCCGACGAGGATTTCTTCGAGAACCGCCGTCGCGAGCGGGAACAGTCGCGATACGAGATCCGACGCGAATCAGAGATGAGAACCGTTCGTGAATGCGAGATAGACGACTTCGCGTGTGAAATCGACTGAACGCCGATTGGGGGGCGGGCGGTGTTGTCCGCTCCCTTTGTCGGTCCGCTCTGCCTTGTGATTTCGCGGGAACCAATCCGCGCTTCGACGCGTTGACATCGCGCAAAAGGGAAGGAGCGGACGTGATGGCGGAAGAAAAGCTGGCGGCAGTGGACTCCGAATTGGATGCGGATAATCGGACGGCGGATGCACAGGCGGAACTCGAAGCACAGATTGCGGATCTCAGGACCGAGATCGCCCGGTTGACCGAGACTGTATCGGCCATCGGAAGCGGAGCGAAGGCAGTCGTGCAGGGAGAAGCGGAACTCATGACGGAGCGGGTGCGAGAGCGCGTCCGCGAGGATCCGATTTCCACACTCCTGACGGTTGCAGGCGTCGCCTTCCTGTTCGGCGTGCTTGCAAGACGCTGAGAAACGCTGACGCGCGGACGTGCTCCAGCGCCCCCCAATTCGAAGTTGGCCCAAGGCTGGTGACGCGAGACGAAGGCGCGCACCGGATTAAGACATAGTTAAATAGGGCTATGGCTCAATCGGAGCGGGCCGGCTATTATCGGGTCTCGCATCTGATGCTCCGAAGCGGACGAAATCCGGGAGAACCGGAAGAAGGAGAAAGTGAGAACGGCGTGTCTGACCGGTCGTCACCGGGACCGCGCCAGCCCGCAGCGGGCAGGGTGAAATCTGTACGGTAGTTCATCCGTCTCGTGGAAATATGGAGACGAGCATGGCAGACGTAATCAGAATGGAGGACCGCAAGGTCAAACGACCGCGTCGGCGCCCGGTGACATCGGGCAGTGCCAAAGTATTGTTCTTCACCGGCATCCGCTATGAGCGCCTCGACGGTCGCGGGCCTCAGCCGAGTGCTCCGGCAGGCAAGCACGCGAAGAAACAGTAAGAACCTGACTGCGGATGACCGTTCGCAGAGGCTGGCGGCGGGGCTAATGCTCGCTGTCTCTCCCCACCCGATGAAATCCCTCCACGGCGCCGAGCGTCCGGCGTGCAAAGCCCGATACGACCCGTTACAGTAGGTCTGCGCATCGAGCTTTCCGATTCGTCATGACCGCCGAAAGAGCTGACAGCTGGAGTCGCTCAGAAAATCGCGGACCTGTTCCTCGAAGCTGTCAAAAGGGGCGAGCGCGCGCAGAACCGCGTAGCCTTCCTCGTCTTTCATCTCGATCATGATCGATTGGGTCAATTCCTCCGGCGGCGACTTGCGCAGTTCCACCAGTTGGATCGGCGTAGCCACGATGAGATCGAGATTGCCGTTGACGGCGGTGTGGTCGTTCATGCTGAACACTTCGTTCGAGCCGCTGTCGAAGACGGAGAGCGACCAGAAAGGAACGGGACCGCGGGCAATGAAGCGGGTCGGTGCATCCGCGACCGAGAAACTGCAGACGGCCGTTCGAAGAAACGGATTGCCGCTGCGCAAGCCGGTCGGGCTGGGCTCGGCCGTAAGGGGAAAGAAACTGTCCATTTCCAGAAGGTCCAGCACGCGGGTGTAGGCGTCGCGGCCGGTGAATTGCGGCAGTGCCAGGACGATCACAATGTGCAGGAGAGCTGCACCGAACAGCCCCACGAGGATGGCAAAGAGGACGCTACGCATTGCCGCACCCGGTCTTGACGATCTTCGGCATGTCGAGATCGATCAGCCCCGACGAGCCGGCCGTCGGCGTGTCGAGCAGCGTCAATACGAGCCGGAAACTGCCCACATGCCGAAGCGCCAGCCAGTTGCCCGGCTTGGCAACGGGGGAGGCGTGGACGACGAAGCGGCCGTCCCTGGCGCGGAGCACCGTCCAGGAGTTGATCGCCGAGGGGAGGTCCGGGCTCGGCCGCAGCGTAATCCCATCGGCGGTCGTCGCATAGAGGGTCCAGAAACGAGTGGGCGGCGTGATGCCGGAAATGTCGTAGGAACAACCCGCCGAGAGCCGCTCGCCGCTGTCGTCGGTCGCCGCCGAGAACATCAGCCCCTCCGCGCTGCCGAACAGCAGCTCGCCGGTACGGGCTCGGTGCGCCTTGGCATAGGGGTCGGCAGAGGCCGTCTGTGCCGCCGGAAACGCCACCCATGGTCCTATGGCAATGGAGCCGAAGCCGACCGTCGCCCTCAGTGCCCATACGGACGAAGCGATGCCACCGCCAAAGGCGACGGCAAGTGCGACGGCGACGAGGAGGGGAACTCGGAACAAGAGGAGACTCTATTGAAAATGTGTTGGCTAACCGGCAGCTGATTCTTTTGTCCTTGCGATCTGTCCATTGGGTCCATGTTCAGGGAACCCACCTGTCGTCGTCAGTTCGGTTTTCCGCAACTCAGTTCTCCGTCGAATTGGTTGTCAGTTGCCGCGTCAGAGCTTCGCCCGGCGCTTCGAGCGTCGCAACCTTGCCGCCGGCCTTTTCCCGGGGTTTGAGTGGAAGTGCATGCTCCAGTGCTTCGCCGATCGTCTTCAGCATCCGCGTCGCACCGGACGAAAGCGACCGCGGACGGATGAGCGGAGGCAGCGCGTTTTCGTCCCGGCTAGCGTCGCCGGCTTTGGCCGGTTTCTTCGACGCCACGGCCACCGGCGCTTCAAAGCCGGGGATGTCGCGATGCTCGATGCCCTGTTCGGCATAGTCCATCAGCCGCTTGAATGTCATCGCGGGCAGCGAGCCGCCGGTCATGTTTTCCGTGGAGGTGTAATCGTCATTACCGAACCAAACGGCCGTCGTGTAGTCGCCGGTGAATCCGATGAACCAGGCGTCGCGATAGGCCTGGGTCGTTCCGGTCTTGCCGCCGGTCACGATGCCGTTGTCAAGCGCAGCCCTACGGGCCGTCCCCATGACCGGGATTTGCGTGAGAATGCGGTTCATCGAGGACACCGCTTCTTCGCTCAAGACCCGCTCGGACGGCGGTGCGTCGCGCACGAGATCATAGAGGATGTCGCCGTCATAATTCAGGATCTGGCTGAGGCCGTGGCGCCGCGACTGGAAACCTCCTGCCGGAAAGACGGCATAGGCCGTTGCCTGGTCGAGCACCGTTACTTCAGAGGTGCCGAGCGGCATGGTCTTGTCGGTGCGGATCGGTGTCTCGACGCCCATCTTCTTGGCGGTTTCGGCGATGATTTCGGTGCCGAGCTTGTCCTTCGCAAGCCGGACCGGAACCGTATTGATGGATTTCGCCAGCGCCGTCATCAGCGTCACACGGCCGGCATAGCTGCGGCCGTAGTTCTGCGGCGACCAGCCGCGCCAGGTGATCGGCGCGTCGACGACCACCGTCTCCGGCGTCATGCCTTTTTCCATGGCGGCCGCATAGGTGTAGACCTTGAAAGACGAGCCCGGCTGGCGAAGGGCGCGGGTGGCGCGGTTGAACTGGCTCTCGCCATAGTCGCGGCCGCCGACCATCGCGCGGACGGCGCCGCCATGTTCGATCATTACGAGGGCGCCCTGCTTCACCTTGTAGGTTTCGCCATATTGTCTGAGGCCCGATTCTACCGCTTCCTCGGCGGCCGCCTGCAGGCCCATATCGATCGTGGTCCTGACGATCAGGGAATGCTGCGCGAAGGGAGCGGCGATGCGCTGCACCTCGTCGAAGGCCCAGTCGAGGAAGAAGTCCGGCGCCTTGACCTGGGCGCGATCGATGATCGTCGCCGGGTTGAGGCGGGCGGCGAGCACCTGCCCCTCCGTCATCAGGCCGCCCTGGACCATGTTGGTCAGGACCTCGTTGGCGCGCGCGCGCGCAGCCGGCAGGTTGACGTGCGGTGCATAGCGCGCAGGCGCCTTGAAGAGGCCCGCAAGCATGGCGGACTCGGCAAGATTGATGTCCGTGATCGCCTTGCCGAAATAGAACTGAGCCGCCGCCGCCGCGCCGAACGTGCCGCCGCCCATGTAGGCGCGGTCGAGATAGAGGCGCAGGATTTCCTTCTTCGAGAGATTGCATTCGAGCCAGACGGCAAGGAAGGCTTCCTTGACCTTCCGTTCGATCGTCCGCTCATTCGTCAGGAACAGGTTCTTGGCAAGCTGCTGGGTCAAGGTAGAGCCGCCTTGGACGACGCTGCCGGCCCGGGCATTTTCCGTCATGGCGCGAGCGAGGCCGAGAAAATCGATGCCCCAGTGCTCGAAGAACCGGCGGTCCTCGGTCGCCAGCACCGCTTTGATGAGATGGTCCGGGAGTTCGTCGATCGGGACGGAATCCTCATGGATGATGCCGCGATGGCCTATCTCGTTGCCGTAGCGGTCCAGGAAGGTCACGGCAAAATCGCCCTGGGCGCGCCAATTGCCTTTGGTTTCCTCGAAGGCCGGAAGGGCGAGCGCGAGCATCACTACCGAGCCAGCGGTCCCCCATGTCATGCCCTCGCCGAGAACTTCGAAAAGCGCCCGTTTCCAGCCGCGCACGCGGAAACGGCGGGAGAAGATGGTGGTGTCCTCCCACCATTCGGCAAGGCGGAACCCGGCATTCCACACCGTCGAATCGATCCAAGAATCGATCCGGAGGAAGATGTGTCGCGCCTTTGGCCGGTTGTCCTCTTTCCTCGGTTCCTGCACGGTCTTTCATGTCCCGACGCTATCCTGCCCCATCCAATATTTGCATGGCGCCAAATTCCAATCTACTTGCATATCGCGCCGCCGGCCTTAAAAAACCGGCAATTTTCTGCGAATTTTCCATGTCGGCGTGTATTGATGGAAGTGTGACGCTATGGGCGAAATGCCTTTCTGGAAGACGAAGAGCCTCGAAGAGATGTCCCAGGCGGAGTGGGAAAGCCTTTGCGACGGCTGCGGGCTCTGCTGTCTCAACAAGCTAGAGGATTGGGACACCGGCGAAATCGCGTGGACGTCGGTTCGCTGCACGCTTCTCGATGGCGAGACTTGTCGGTGCAAGGACTACGAAAACCGACAGGCGACGGTTCCGGACTGCATTCAGCTGACGCCGGAGCGCGTGCGCGAGATAAGCTGGCTGCCGCCGACCTGCGGCTATCGGCTGATTGCGGAAGGGCGCGGGCTCTATTGGTGGCATCCGCTCGTTTCCGGCGATCCGGAAACCGTGCATGCTGCCGGCATTTCCGTGCGCGGACGCAGCATTGCCGAGGACGGGATCGATATCGACGACTATGAGGATTACCTGGTTACCTGGCCACTGGAGGTAGGGCTCGAGCCGGCCGAGTAGCCGGCTGCAGCGTTTAGCGCCGCGCGTCAGTAGCCGCCGTTCCTGCGGACGAGGCTTTTCGGGGCGACGTTGCGCCACGCGGTTTCCATGGACTGGCGAATGAGTTCCTCGTCGGCATCGACAAAATAGAGCGAGGTCCAGCCGCGCTCGCCCCAGCCGCCGGGGACGGCGGCGCAGACGCCGGGTTCGGTTTCCAGCAGCATTCGCTGCTGGTCGGGCGTGAACTTGAAGACCGCGCGTCCGGCCTCGGGCAGGGTCATGAAAACCCGTTTGCCCACACGGAAATCCCGCGTGCCGAAATGGGCATTCTCCTGTGTTCCGGGCAGGCTCAGCGCCAGCTTTTCCATCTCCTCGCTCAGCATCCGAAAAGACTAGCACGAATTTATCAATTGACAAAAAGCATCCGCCCACCATTTGGCGGGCGGATGCTTGTACAGAATGCGAGTTGGCTTCTCCCGGATTTGGCGCCGGGTGCCGCGTCATTCGCTTGGCGGGACCAGCTTTTCCGGCGCTTCTTTCGCCGTGCGCATCGCGCGCCATTCACTCTCGAAACGATCGAGCAAAATTTGCGGAATTCTGGATTGCGTGGCTACGGGCGACTTGTTCGCGACTGACTGCATCCGGTCCTCCTGAATGATTTGGGTGGAATGAGCGGACCATTTCACATGGCAAAAACTTTGTAAATCAGAGGGTTAAATCTTTTAAACGATTGAAGAATATTTAAATCGATTAACTTCGGACCATATCCACAGCATTTGAAGCGCTGGCGCATCGGCCCGGAAGTCGTACCCGATTTTGGGAAAAGGCTCGATGCGCAGATCCAAAAGGCTACAGCGATCTTTGCGCGTCTGCGAAGGCGCGCGACGCTGGGAGATGAGCGAGGGCGCTTTCAGTGTGCGGAGTGGCTGATGTGATTTTTGATGATTGGCCGCCAAAGGATTCAAATGAATCGCTTTTCAGGGTCGGAGGCGTGACCCGTGCGCCACGCGCCGGGTCTGCACCGGCGTTGAGGGGGCATTCATTTGCCATTCAGCCTATATCGGATAAAAAAACCTCCATGTTGCTTCCCAAGTCGAAAGTGCATTCATGTCTTCACAAGTAATCATAGCCGCGCTTGCCGCAGGCCTCGCAGGCTTCCCACCGCCTGCCGTCACTGTGCCTGCGGCTGTCGTCAGTGCGGCTGGCGATTGCAGCGTCGCAGCCGCGCAAGTGGTGGCTGAGACGGGCGGTGAATTGCTTTCCGCCCAACCGACATCCGATGGCAAGTGCGTCGTGACCGTGCTAATCCCTGGCAATGGCGGGCGGCCGAAGAAGTTGACCGTAAGGGTCCCCATGTAGGCTTCTGCGCCCCGCACAAAGAACAAGGGGCTTTAGACGAGAGATGCGCATTCTGATTGTCGAGGACGACGCCAACCTGAACAGGCAATTGGCCGAGGCGTTGAAGGAATCCGGTTATGTCGTCGACCAGGCCTTCGATGGCGAGGAGGGCCATTACCTCGGCGATACTGAACCCTATGATGCGGTGATCCTCGACATCGGCCTGCCGGAAATGGACGGGATCACCGTGCTCGAGAAGTGGCGCGGCGACGGCAAGCTCATGCCCGTGCTGATTTTGACGGCGCGCGACCGCTGGAGCGACAAGGTGGCCGGCATCGACGCCGGCGCCGACGATTACGTCGCCAAGCCCTTTCACGTCGAAGAAGTGCTTGCCCGTATCCGAGCACTGATCCGCCGCGCCGCGGGGCATGCGAGTTCAGAGATCATTTGCGGGCCGGTGCGTCTCGATACGAAGGGATCGAAGGCGACGGTCGACGGCGTGGCGCTGAAGCTGACTTCGCACGAGTTCCGCCTGCTCTCCTATCTCATGCATCACATGGGGCAGGTGGTCTCCCGCACGGAACTCGTCGAGCACATGTACGATCAGGACTTCGATCGCGACTCCAACACAATCGAGGTCTTCATCGGCCGGCTTCGCAAGAAGATCGGCAATGACCTGATCGAGACGGTGCGCGGCCTCGGTTATCGCATGCAAGCCCCTGGCAATGGCAATTAGATCCCTCACGGCCCGCGTTCTGGCGGTATCGACCGGCTGGGCGGTCGTTGCCCTGGTCGTAATCGGGGTCGTCATCTCCGCGCTTTACAGGCAGGGATCGGAGCGCGGCTTTCAGGACCTCTTGCGGGCGCAGCTCTATAACGTGATCAACTCGATCTCGGTCGGCGAGAACGGCTCCCTCTCGGGCAGCCCGCAACTTGGCGACCTGCGCTTTTCGCAGCCGCAGACCGGCTGGTACTGGATCGTCGAGCCGATCGGCGAGTTCAATACGCCGCCCCTCCTGTCGACTTCGCTGGGCACGGCGAAATTGCCGATCGTCAGCGTCGACGAGGTGCCCTTCGACATACGCTACGAGCGCTTTTATACCACCGAGGACCCTTTCGGAAATCAGGTCGAAGTGGCGGAAACCGAGGTGGTTCTTGACATTGAAGGCCACGCGGCGCGCTTCCGAGTGGCGGGCAACCGCAATGTGCTCGAGGCGGACATCGATCGCTTCACCCGCAACCTGACGATAGCGCTCTCCATCTTCGGCCTCGGCGGCCTTGGCATGAATGCCCTGACGATTCTTTTTGGCTTGAAACCGCTCGACCAGGTGCGCCGCTCGCTCGAGAAGATCCGCACCGGCGAGAGCGAACGGCTGGATGGGGCGTTCCCGCGCGAAATCCAGCCGCTCGCCAATGAGGTAAATGCGTTGATTGACAGCAACCGCCGCATCGTCGAGCGCGCGCGCATGCAGGTCGGCAATCTTGCTCATTCGCTGAAGACGCCGATCGCCGTGCTACTCAACGAGGCGCGGGTGCTGGAGGTGCCGCATGGCGAGTTGATCAGGATGCAGGCGGATGCGATGCAGACACAGGTGCAATCCTATCTGAGCCGCGCCCGAATCGCGGCGCAGCGCGGGTCGGTCCTGGCGCGGACCGAAGCTCAGCCGGCGCTCGAAAGGATCGTCCGTGTGATGCGGCGCCTCAATCCGGAGAAGGAATTCAGCCTGTCAGTTCATCCGGCGGGGCTGGTGCTGGCCATGGAGCAGCAGGATGTCGAAGAAACGGTTGGCAATCTACTTGAAAATGCTGCGCGATACGCGCGCGACCATGTTTGGTTGAGCGTCAAGCCGGCCTCCGAGGAAGAACGCAGCAAGGAACCGGGTCGTGAATGGGTCGTGTTGCAGATCGAAGACGACGGCCCCGGCCTCTATCCGGACCAGATCGCTCTGGCCATGAAGCGCGGCAAGAGGCTCGACGAGAGCAAGCCCGGAACGGGGCTCGGGCTTTCGATCGTGAGCGAGATCGTGGGCGAGTATCAGGGCAGCCTGGAGCTTTGCCGTCGCGACGAGGGGGGCTTGCGCGCCAAGCTTCTTCTGCCGGTCGCGGTCTAGGGAGGTCCCCCGAAAGGCAATCCGGGCGGCGAGGACAGCGGGCGTTCGTCCGAAATGCGGCTTCTCCGGAAACAACGCATCGTGATCCGGCGGTCACACCGGTAACCGAAAATATCGCAGTCGACACCGGGTGCGGTTGCCTCGGGCGGTGGAGGGGTGCAAAAAGAAAACCTGTTCGTGCCGTTCCCATCGGGGCGGCGCCAGTAAATTCGAGAACGAGTAGTCGCGTATCATGAGGATTGGCGCAGAATTTGGGCAGGCCCTTGCTTCGGGCGGCAGGATCGCAATCGTCGCATCGGCCGTGACGCTTGCCGGCTGCGCTACTTCGAGCGGATCGCGCGGGACCGCAGCCGCCGCTCTCGCCCCAACCACGACCCGCAGCGTGTCGTCGTCGACCTATATCGAGGCACTACAGGGTGGGATCATCGCGCGCCTTTCCGGCGTCGATCTCGGCAAGTCGGATCGGCAAAGGGCACTGGAGGCGGAATACCGCGCCCTGGAAGCAGCACCCGGTGGCCAACCGGTCCTCTGGGAAGGGCAGGGCGTGAGCGGTTCCGTAGTTGCCGCCGCTCCCTATCAGGTCGGCTCGCAGAACTGCCGCCAGTACAGCCACACGGTCACCGTCAGGGGGCAGTCGACGAAAGCGCACGGTGCGGCGTGCCGCAACAGCGACGGAAGCTGGACGCCCTTGACCTGAGGCGGTCATCGACGGAACTCCGCTCCTCGCGCTCGGGATCTCCGGGCCGAACGGCTCCGGATAGGTCCTTGCGGCGAAACGCCTCAAATCTCCGTCATTTCCGGTTTTCGAGTTGGAATGACAGGGCCCGCATAGTATTTCCCCATCATGTTGTTCTGGATTCTCGTCGCCGCCCTGACGGCGGCTGTCGCTATCGTGCTCCTCTTGCCGCTGATGCGGGCGGCTTCGCCGCTCCCGTCTGCCCACAGCCATGACATTGAAGTCTACCGCGACCAACTCGAGGAGTTGGAGCGGGATCGCGGGGCCGGGCTGATCAGCGAGGAAGACGCGGAACTTGCGAGGGCGGAGATCGCGCGCCGGCTGCTTGCGGCGAGCGCAGCCGACGAACCGGCCCGAAGCGTGCCGAAGCAGGTTCTTTCGAACCGGATGGCGCAGGTCTTCATCCTTCTCTGCCTGCCGGCCGTTGGGCTTGGACTTTACCTGACGACTGGCAGTCCGGGCGTGCCGGCCCAGCCGCTGGCCGAGCGGCTGGCAAATCCCGGCGAGGACATCAACATTCTGATTGCCAAGGCCGAGAACCATCTCGCCGTCAACCCTGAGGATGGCGCAGGTTGGGATGTGCTGGCGCCGATTTACATGCGCAACGGCCGCGTGGACGACGCGGCTGCCGCCTATGAGCGAGCGATCCGACTGGTCGGCCCGACGGCGGCGCGGCTAGGCGGCTATGCGGAAGCCCTGATCGTTCAGTCCGGCGGGCTCGTCACCGCGGAAGCCCAGGACGCGTTGAAAAAAGCGCTGGCGCTCGATCCCCATGATCCGCGTTCGGAATTCTATCTGGCGCTGGGTTTGAAACAGGAAGGAAAGCAGGCTGCCGCACTCGCAGCGTTCCGCAAGCTCGCCGACACTTCGCCCGCCGATGCGCCCTGGCTGCCGCTGGTCACCCAGCACATCGCGGAGCTCGCGAACAGAAAGCCGGCCGACGGCGGCGCGGCGCCCGCAGACCCGACATCCGATGACATCGCGGCCGCCGAAGAGATGAACGCCGGCGACCGGCAGGCGATGATCCGCGGCATGGTCGATAGCCTGGCGGCGCGGCTGAAAGACGATCCCGCCAATCTCGAGGGATGGCTGCGCCTCGTCCGGTCCTATGTTGTGCTCGATCAAAGAGACAAGGCCGAGGATGCATTACGGCAAGGTCTGAAGGAATTCCCGGCCAAGGGCGATGAGGGCAAGCAGTTGCTGTCTGTGGGGCGGGAACTCGGCCTCGATGCCGGCGGAGAGCAAGAATGACGCGTAAACAAAAGCGGTTGGCAATCATTGGGGGCGGCGTTGGGTTCCTCACCGCCGCGGTGCTGCTCGTCATGTTTGCCTTCAGCCAGGCGGTGGCCTATTTCTATGTTCCCGGTGATCTGGAGAAGACCAGTGTTGCGCCCGGGACGCGCATCCGGCTCGGCGGATTGGTCGAGGTGGGCTCCGTCAAGCGCGGCGAGGGCAAGACGGTCACCTTCAGCGTCACCGATACGCTCGCATCGGTGCCCGTGACCTATACGGGCATCCTGCCGGATCTCTTCCGCGAGGGGCAAGGTGTGGTGGCGGAGGGCGCATTCGTTGCCGGCGGCTCCGTCTTCGTTGCCGATACGGTGCTGGCGAAGCACGACGAGACCTATATGCCGAAGGATGTGGCGGACCGGCTGCAGGCGCAGGGCGTCACGCTTGGCGGGAAGGAAAATATCAAATGATCATCGAGCTCGGGCACTACGCGCTGGTGTTGGCCCTTGCAACGGCGATCGTCCAGGCGGTGTTGCCGATCCTGGGCGTAAAACGCGGTGACCAATCCATGATGGAATTGGCGGGAGGCGCCGCGGTCGCCTCCTTCCTGCTCGTCGTCTTCGCATTCGCGGTGCTGACCTTTGCCTATGTCGTGTCCGATTTCTCGGTCAGGAACGTCTGGGAAAACTCGCATTCCCTGAAACCTTTGATTTATAAGATTTCGGGCGTTTGGGGAAACCACGAGGGCTCGATGCTCCTGTGGCTTTTGATCCTCGTTTTCTTCTCCATGCTCGTCGCCCTATTCGGCCGCAACCTGCCGGCGACATTGAAGGCGAACGTACTTGCGGTGCAGGCCTGGATCACCACGGCCTTCACCCTTTTCATTCTGCTTACGTCCAATCCCTTCGCCCGCCTCGTCCCAGCCCCGGGTGAGGGTAGGGACCTGAACCCGGTCCTTCAGGACATCGGCCTCGCAATCCATCCGCCGCTGCTCTATCTCGGCTATGTCGGCTTTTCCGTCTGCTTCTCCTTTGCTATCGCGGCCCTGATCGAGGGGCGGATCGATGCGGCATGGGCACGATGGGTAAGGCCCTGGACGCTCGCCGCCTGGACGGCCCTGACGGCGGGCATCGCCATGGGTTCCTACTGGGCCTATTACGAACTCGGCTGGGGCGGCTGGTGGTTCTGGGATCCGGTCGAGAACGCCTCCTTCATGCCCTGGCTTGCCGGTACCGCACTGCTTCATTCCGCCCTCGTGATGGAAAAGCGCGAAGCGCTGAAGATCTGGACCGTGCTTTTGGCGATTCTCACCTTCTCGCTTTCGCTGCTCGGCACCTTCCTGGTGCGTTCGGGCGTGCTGACATCGGTCCATGCCTTCGCGACCGATCCGACGCGTGGCGTCTTCATCCTGGCAATTCTCGTCATTTTCATCGGCGGCGCCTTCGCGCTCTTCGCCTTGCGCGCCACGCATCTGAAGGCGGGTGGGCTATTCGCGCCGATCTCGCGCGAGGGCGCGCTCGTCCTCAACAACCTGATTCTGACCACGGCGACTGCGACGGTGCTGACCGGAACACTCTATCCCTTGTTGTTGGAAGCCTTGACCGGCGACAAGATCTCGGTCGGTGCGCCTTTCTTTAACATGACCTTCGGTCTCCTGATGCTGCCGTTGCTCTTCGTCGTTCCTTTCGGGCCGCTGCTCGCATGGAAGCGGGGTGACCTCTCCGGCGCCGCTCAACGGCTCTTCGTCGCTGCCGCCATGGGCATTCTGGCCGCTGCAGTCATGTCTTATGCGAAAAGCGGCGGGCCGCTTCTTGCGCCCTTGGGCATCGGCCTCGGCGCCTTTCTGGTGCTCGGGGCGATGACCGATCTCGTGCTTCGATCCGGGCTTGGCAAGGTCGCGGGCCGCATCGCCCTGAGGCGCCTTCTCGGCCTGCCGCGCTCGGTCTTTGGCACAGCGCTCGCCCATGCCGGCCTCGGCGTCACGCTGATCGGCATCGTTGCGGCTACGGCCTATGGGACGGAGACCGTGGCGGAAATGAAGCCGGGAATGCTGGCGGATGCCGGCGGCTACACGTTGCGCTTCGACGGCATGCGAGAGGGGCGCGGCCCGAACTATTCGGAAGATACGGGACACTTCACCGTCAGCCGCGACGGTGTCCAACTCAACGAGATCTGGTCGTCCAAGCGCCTTTACTCGGCCCGCAGGATGCCGACCACGGAAGCCGGGATCAGGACCTTCGGTCTGAGCCAGCTCTATGTTTCGCTCGGCGACGAAATGTCCGGCGGCGGCATTGTCGTACGCATCTGGTGGAAACCCCTGATCCTGTGCATCTGGGGGGGGGCGCTGATCATGATGGCTGGCGGTCTCGTTTCCCTGAGCGACCGCCGCCTGCGAGTCGGCGCCCCGTCGCGCGCCAGGAAGTCACCCCAACTCGCTGCGGGAGCTGCCGAATGATCCGCGTCCTTCTCGCGCTCTGCCTCTGCCTGGCGTCCCTCGGACCGGCTCTCGCGGTCAATCCGGATGAGGTGCTTGCCGACCCCGCGCTCGAGGCGCGGGCGCGGGAGATCTCCGCGGAGCTGCGCTGCATGGTTTGCCAAAACCAGTCGATCGACGATTCCAATGCAGAACTTGCGAAGGACCTGAGAGTGCTCGTGCGCGAGCGCCTGAAGAACGGCGACAGCGATGAGGCGGTGATTAACTATATCGTGTCGCGCTATGGCGACTTCGTGCTCCTGAAACCGCGCTTCGGGGCCAAGACCCTGATTCTCTGGGGCATGCCGGTCGTTCTGCTGCTCGTCGGTGCAGGCACCATTTTTTTCGCTGCGCGCCGCCGTGGTGGCCGGACGGCGGGAGCGCCACTTTCCGACGAGGAGCAGGCACGACTGGACAAGCTCATGCGATCCTGAAGGTGTTTCGGCAACGGTATCCGGCTGTGCGAAAAGCAAATGCGATCAGCCGTTAGCGGTTTGCGCGCCGTGAAAGAGGCCAATTCTCCGGCATGTCTTGCCAACATTACGAAAAGTTCATCTGGCGGACAGAACTCAGTAAGGTCCCTTCCATTAAATCTTGCTTCATCGGCTGTTCCTCCAGTCGCAGCCAATCAGACGATCAGGTAACGGGCATCCGGATCCTGGCAGCAACGGTTTCGAGCCACCGCCGACCCGCGGAGCTCCATGGAAGAGAAAAGGCAAATCGAATGTCCACGAAGAAATCCCTGCGTCCCTCTCTCAAGACCATTCTGAAGACGTCCACGGTCGCCGGCGTTGCCGCGGTGATGCTTACGACCGGCATTCCGGCGCAGATATCGCACTCCTTTGCAGAGGCGGTGCAAGTTCAGGCCCCGGCCGTTCCCAGTTTTGCCGATGTCGTCGAAGCCGTTTCCCCGGCGGTCGTCTCCGTTCGGGTGCAATCGCGCATGCAGGTCTCCGATGAACAGGCCGGCAATTTCAGCTTCGACTTCGGCCGCGGCTTCGAGGATCTGCCGGACGATCACCCGCTGAAGCGCTTCTTTCGCGAATTCGGCGGCCCGGCTCCGCGTGACGGCGATCGAGCCGATCGCTGGCGTGATCGTCACGGGCCGCGTGAAGGCCGGCTCCGTCCGCGGGCACAGGGCTCCGGCTTCTTCATCAGCGAAGACGGCTATCTCGTCACCAACAACCACGTCGTTTCCGACGGCTCGGCCTTCACCGTCATCCTGAACGACGGCACGGAGCTTGATGCCAAGCTCGTAGGCAAGGATCAGCGCACGGACCTTGCCGTGCTCAAGGTCGATGCCAAGCGCAAGTTTGCCTATGTCAGCTTTGCCGACGACAGCAAGGTGCGCGTGGGCGATTGGGTGGTCGCCGTCGGCAACCCATTCGGTCTTGGCGGCACGGTCACCGCGGGTATCGTCTCAGCCCGTGGCCGCGATATCGGCTCCGGTCCCTATGACGATTATCTGCAGGTCGACGCGGCGGTGAACCGCGGCAACTCCGGCGGCCCCACCTTCGACCTTGCGGGCCAGGTTGTCGGCATCAACACGGCGATCTTCTCTCCGTCTGGCGGCAATGTCGGCATTGCCTTCGCCATCCCCGCATCGGTGGCGAAGGACGTTGTCCAAGATCTCATCAAAGACGGCAGTGTCTCGCGCGGCTGGCTCGGCGTCCAGATCCAGCCTGTAACCAAGGACATCGCCGAATCGCTCGGCCTTTCCGAAGCGAAGGGCGCCCTCGTTGTCGAGCCGCAGCCGGGTTCGCCGGGGGAAAAGGCAGGCATCAAGCAGGGCGATGTGGTGACAGCCCTCAATGGCGAGCCGATCAAGGATCCGCGTGATCTCGCACGGCGAGTGGCGGCGCTCAATCCGGGTACGACCGCCGACGTCACGCTGTGGCGCAATGGCAAGTCGGAGAGCATCAAGCTCGAGATTGGAACTCTGCCGAACGACACCGCGAGTGCGACTCCCGACAGTGGTGACGGGCGGCCCGATCAGGGACAGACGGGTGAGGAAACGCTTTCCGATCTCGGCCTGGCGGTCACTCCGTCGGATGACGGCAAGGGCGTCACGATCACCTCGGTCGATCCGGAGTCCGATGCCGGCGATCGCGGCTTGAAGGAAGGCGAAAAGATCGTCTCCGTCAACAATCAGAATGTGACGTCGGCGGACGAGATTCTCAAGGTGATCGACGCTGCCCGGAAGGATGGCCGCAGCAAGGCGCTCTTCCAGATCGAAGCTGCGGAAGGCAGCCGCTTCGTGGCGCTGCCGATCGACCAGGGCTGATCTATCAAGAGACCGGACCGGGTGCGGGAGGGAATGGTCGAAGGATCTTCCCCGCCCGCGTCTCGGCGCGTGGCCGAACCGCCGCGATCGTCGCGGCGGCTTCCGTTTCGACCCGATCTGCTGCGGCCCATGACACCGCGGCGTTCGGGCTGCTTGCGATCCGAAACCGGTTGAGACGATCAGAGGTCCGGGATTATGGTCATGCGTATGAAGATTCTCATTGTTGAAGACGACCTGGAGGCAGCGGCCTATCTCGCCAAGGCGTTTCGTGAGGCGGGTATCGTTTCCGACCATGCAAGCGACGGCGAGAGCGGCCTGTTCATGGCAAGCGAAAACGCCTACGACGTGATCGTGGTCGACCGGATGCTGCCGCGTCGCGACGGACTGTCGCTGATCTCCGAGCTCAGGCGCAGGGATGTCCACACGCCGGTGCTCATCCTCTCCGCTCTCGGCCAGGTCGACGATCGCGTCACGGGCCTTCGCGCCGGGGGCGACGACTATCTGCCGAAGCCTTATGCCTTCAGCGAACTCCTGGCGCGGGTTGAAGTGCTCGGCCGGAGAAAGGGAGCGCCGGAGCAGGACATGGTCTACCGCGTCGGCGACCTCGAACTGGACCGGCTCTCCCATTCGGTCAGACGGCAGGGCAAGGAGATTTCACTGCAGCCGCGCGAGTTCCGCCTGCTCGAATATCTCATGAAGAATGCAGGCCAGGTGGTCACGCGCACCATGCTGCTCGAGAACGTTTGGGACTACCACTTCGACCCTCAGACCAACGTCATCGACGTCCACGTCTCGCGCCTGCGCTCGAAGATCGAGAAGGATTTCGACCCGCCCCTGCTCAGAACCGTTCGGGGCGCAGGTTATATGATCAAGGACGACCAGGCGTCTGAAACATGAGCAGGTTCGGCGTTCTGTCCAGGACGACGGCGGTCAGGCTCTCCGCACTCTATCTCGTACTCTTCTCCCTTTGCGCCGCCATTCTCGTATTCTACGTCACCGGCATGTCCGAACGTCTGCTGGAACAGCAGACGCGCGAAGCTGTCGCTGCCGAGGCGTTACAGATCGAGGGCGTGTACGAGCGTGCCGGCATCAGCGGCCTGCTGCGGACACTCGAACGCCGTGCGCGCCAGCCCGGCGCCAATCTCTATGTCATCGCCGGCCCGGCAGGGGAAATACTCGCCGGCAATGTGGCCAGTCTTGAACCCGGCCTGCTCGATGACGCGGGCTGGACACCCGAGCCGTTCCGATACCGCCGCTTTACCGACGAGAGCCGCGCCGATAGTCATGTGGCGCTTGCCCAGGTGATCGTGCTCGACAATGGCCTCAGGATCCTGGTCGGCCGCGACCTGCAGGAGCCGGAGAAGTTTCGCGTCCTCGTCCGTCAGGCCCTGGTGGTCGCCCTCGGCATCATGGGGCTCGGCGCGCTGGTGATCTGGTTCGGCATCGGACGTAACGCCCTGAAGCGCATCGACCGCATGTCCGAGGCAAGCACCAAGATCATGGGGGGCGACCTGTCGCAGCGCCTGCCGATGAGCGGATCCGGCGACGAGTTCGACCGGCTTTCGGAATCGCTGAACACGATGCTCGGCCGCATCGAGAAGCTCAATGAAGGCCTGAAACAGGTGTCCGACAACATCGCGCACGACCTCAAGACGCCGCTGACACGACTGCGCAACAAGGCTGAGGCGGCGCTTGCCAGCCGCGAAAATCAGAGCGCCTCTCTCGAGGAGATCATCGCCGAGTCCGATCAACTGATCCGCACCTTCAATGCGCTCTTGATGATTTCGCGCGTCGAGGCAGGATCCGCCGTTGCGGAGATGAGCGAAGTCGATCTGACCGGCATCGTCGCCGATTGCGTCGAACTCTACGAACCGCTCGCGGAGGAAAGTGCGCTACGGCTGGAGACCGCCATCGAGCCCAAAGTGACAGTTGCGGGCAATCGCGAGCTTATCGGTCAGGCGCTGGGCAACCTACTCGACAATGCCGTCAAATATGCCGAGGGGGCGGAAAATCCGCTGATCCGGGTGGAAATGAAGGAGAGCGAGGGCAATGTCCTGCTGTCGGTTGCAGACCACGGCCCCGGCGTTCCGGCCGGCATGCGCAGCGAGGTCCTCAAACGGTTCGTGCGGCTCGACGAGAGCCGATCGAAGCCTGGGACCGGGCTCGGCCTCTCGCTTGTCGAAGCGGTCATGGAGATGCACCATGGCTCACTGGAACTCACGGCGACTGAACCGGACGGCACGGGATTGACGGTACGCATGGTTTTCCCGACCGCTTTGGCCTGATAGATCGATTGTGATGGGGAGGGATTGGATGCAGGCGGCGAGGGAAAGACGGCTGTCCGATATCGATGCGGTGCACATCCGGCCCGGAAGTCAGGCCGAGGCGAAGGCGTCGCTTGCCGCTCTGAAGGACGCGGCCAAAGGGCGTGAGGCACTCACTGCGCTGCTGGCCTCCGAAGCACCGCTCAAGAACTTCCTCGTCGCCGCTTTCGCGCTCTCCCCCTTCTTGCGCGATACGCTCGGCAGCCACCCGGCCATTCTCGAGGCTTTGCTTGCCGAATCCCTGCCTCTATTTCTCGAGCGACGGATCGATGCCGCGCGGGTGGCATGGAAAGCGGAGGGGACGGGCGTGGCACTGCCGGACGCGGAAGTGATGTCGCGGCTGCGGCGAGCCAAACGCGAGATTGCCTTCGCCATCGCCCTTGCCGATCTCGCCCGACTCTTCGACGGCCGGGAAACGACGCGCTGGCTGAGCGATTTCGCGGGCGCGGCTGTGTCTGCGGCGGTCGATCACCTGCTGTTGAGCGCAGAGGAGAGCGGCAAGTTTGCATTGAAGGACGCGGCCAAACCGAGCGCCGGTTCCGGCCTTGTCGTGCTCGGTATGGGCAAGCTCGGTGCGGCGGAACTCAATTATTCCTCCGACATCGATCTCGTGGTCTTCTACGATCCGCAATCCGTCATCCTGCTGCGACCCGACGAGGCGCCGGAGACCTTCGCGCGGCTCTTGAGACGGCTGGTCCGCATCCTGCAGGAGAGAACCGGCGACGGTTACGTTTTCCGCACGGACCTGCGCCTTCGCCCGGATCCGGGTTCCACCCCGCTCGCGATCCCCGTCGAGGCGGCGATGCTCTATTACGAGAGCCGGGGCCAGAACTGGGAGCGCGCCGCCTTCATCAAGGCGCGGCCGGTCGCTGGCGACCTCCAGGCAGGCGAGCGTTTCCTCAAGGAACTGACACCCTTCGTCTTCCGCAAATATCTCGATTATGCGGCGATCGCCGATATCCACTCGATCAAGCGGCAAATACATGTGCACAAGGGTCACGGCGAAATCGCGGTCAAGGGGCACAATATCAAGCTCGGCCGGGGTGGCATCCGCGAGATCGAGTTCTTCGTCCAGACGCAGCAACTGATCGCCGGCGGACGCATGCCGGCGCTTCGGCTGCGCGCGACCGAAGCGATGCTGCGTGCTCTCGCAGATACCGGCTGGATAGATCCGGGGACGGCGGATGAACTGATCGACGCCTATTGGTTCCTGCGCGATGTCGAGCACCGGATCCAGATGGTGCACGACGAGCAGACGCATCTTCTGCCCGAGACGGAGTCGGAGTTGAAGCGGATCGCCTGCATGCTCGGTTTCAGCGACACGGCCTCTTTCGCGGCGCAGTTCTCCGGCATCTTGCGGACGGTCGAGCGGCGCTACGCCCAGCTCTTCGAGCAGGAGGCGCGGCTTTCGAGCGAGACAGGCAATCTCGTTTTCACGGGCCAGCAGGACGATCCGGACACGCTGCAGACGCTGAAGAAGCTCGGTTTCGAGCGCCCGTCGGATATAGCCCGCATCATACGCACCTGGCACTATGGTCGCTACCGGGCCACTCAGTCCGTGGAGGCGCGCGAACGGCTGACGGAGTTGACACCGGAGCTTCTGCGCGTCTTCGGCGAGAGCCGGCGTGCCGATGAGGCGCTTCTGCGCTTCGATCAGTTCATCTCCGGGCTGCCGGCGGGCATACAACTTTTTTCCTTGCTCGGCAGCAATCCCGGGCTTCTGTCGCTGATCGTCAACATCATGTCTTCGGCCCCGCGTCTTGCCGATATCATCGCCGCCAAGCCACATGTCTTCGACGGCATGCTGGATCCGGGGCTTCTCGCCGAGCTTCCGACGCGTGACTATCTTGCGCCGCGAATTGCCAATTTCGTAGCGGGCGGCCGCCACTACGAGGATGTGCTCGATCGCCTGCGCATCATCGCGGCCGAGCAGCGCTTCCTGATCGGGATCAGGCTCCTGACGGGAGTGATCACCGGACCGCAGGCAGGCCGGGCCTTCACCGATCTCGCCGACCTGATCATCGCCTCCGCGCTCGAGGCGGTGCTCGAAGAGATCCGCGCCGTGCATGGCCGCTTCCCCGCAGGGCGGGTCGCGATCGTCGGCATGGGCAAGCTCGGTAGTCATGAGCTGACGGCTGGTTCCGACGTGGACCTCATTCTGCTCTACGACTTCGATGATGAGGCGTCCGTATCCGATGGCGCCAAGCCGCTGGATCCGGTCCGCTACTTCACCCGCGTGACGCAGCGACTGATCGCCGCCCTTTCCGCGCCGACGGCGGAGGGCATTCTCTACGAGGTCGACATGCGGCTAAGGCCGTCGGGCAACAAGGGTCCGGTCGCAACGCGCATCAGCGCCTTTGCCAAATACCAGCGAAACGAGGCCTGGACCTGGGAGCATCTGGCACTGACGCGTGCGCGCTGCATCTGCGGAGATGCCGGTCTGATCGGCGAGGCGGCGGCGATTTTCGCCGAGGTGCTCTCTAAGAGGCGCGACATCGAAAATATCCGCAAGGATGTCGGGGAGATGCGCGCGCTGATCGAAAAGGAGAAGCCGCCGCACGACATCTGGGATTTCAAGCTCATCCCCGGTGGTCTCGTCGACATCGAGTTCATCGCGCAATATCTGGCGCTGATCGCGCCGGCCAAGGGCGTGAAGCCGCTGCCCCCAGGAAGCCACACGATGGAGGCGTTGAAAACGCTCGGCGCCGCTCTCATGGATGCAAACGACCTCGATACCACGTTGGAGGCGCTTTCGCTGTTCACCGAGATATCGCAGATTGTCCGCCTTTGCATAGATGGCGATTTCGATCCGCGAAACGCGCCGTCGGGTCTCGTCGACCTCGTCTGCCGGGCGGGCGACTATCCCGACCTGAAGCATCTCGAGGCCGACATACGCCGCCTCTCCAAGGCGACGCGCCGAATATTCCAGTCGATTGTCGCAGGCTAGCGCCTCATGCTTTCCGAAAATCGAACCGATCTGTGGAAAAGGGCGCTGCAAAGACCGGAACCCACCTCAGGCGCGATCGGGAATCCTGACGGAGATGATCGTACCGACGCTCTCGGCCGAATGGATTTTCATCGTTCCGCCGTGCAGGCGCGTCAGCGAGCGGGAGATCGCAAGGCCGAGGCCGGACCCGCCCTTGCTCTTGGCATACTGGCTCTGAACCTGTTCGAAGGGCTGGCCGATTTTTTGCAAGGCATCCTTCGGGATGCCGATGCCGGAATCGGCAATGGTCAGCGTTACGGCGCCGCGGACTTTGCGCGCCCTCAAGGATATCCGCCCGCCTTCATTGGTGAACTTCACAGCGTTGGAGAGGAGGTTGAGCAGCACCTGTTTCATTGCCCGTCGGTCGGCGAACATCGTCAGACCGGAGGACACCTGCTGTACGATCCGGATATTCTTCTGCTCGGCCGGGATTGTGGTGAAGCGCAGCGTTTCCTCGATCAATGGTGCAAGGTCGATCCTCTCGCGTGCGATCCGCATGTGCCCGGCCTCGATCTTCGACATGTCGAGAATGTCGTTAATGACGTTGAGCAGATGCTTGCCGCTTTCGAAGATATCACGTGAATATTCGTGGTATTTCTCCGAGCCGAGCGGACCGAACATCTGGTTCTGCAGTATCTCCGAGAAACCGAGGATGGCGTTCAGCGGCGTGCGCAACTCATGCGACATGTTGGCGAGGAATTCCGACTTGGCGCGGTTTGCGGCCTCTGCCCGCTCCTTTTCCGCCTGGTAATTGGAATTGGCGACCGAGAGCTCGGCCTTCTGTCGTTCGAGCGTGATGCGCGAGGCGGAGAGATCGCCGATCGTTGCCATCAGCCGCCGCTCCGATTCGCGCAGGCGCACCTGATGGCGCTTCAGGAGCGTGATATCGGTGCCGACAGACACGAGACCGCCGTCGCGTGTACGCCTTTCGTTGATCTGCAGCCAGCGCTCGTCGGCGAGTTGCACTTCGCTGGTTTGCGAGTGGTTGCTGCGGTCCGGATCCGCCACCCGCCGCTCGACGACCGGCTTTGCCGCGGCAGCATGCACGACCGCGCGCTCGGTTCCCGGCACGAGCACGTGGTCGGGCAGCTGGTAGGCCTGCTGAAAATGGGTGTTGCACATGACCAGACGGTCGTGCTTGTCCCAGAGGACGAAAGCTTCCGAAGTGCACTCGATGGCGTCGGTAAGCCGCTGGTCCGCCTCCGCATAGCGTTGCGCGAGCCGATGCTGCTCGGTCACGTCCATAGCAATGCCGATGAGGTGAGCCCGGCCCGAAACGGTGCGGATGACCTGCGCCCGGGCGCGGAGCCAAACATAATGGCCGTCCGCATGGCGCATCCGAAACACCTGGTCGATCTGGCGTTCGTTGCCCTTGGCGATCGCCCGCGCCACCCGATAGATGCTGCGGTCCTCCGGGTGCATGAGCCGTGCGGCGTCGCCAAAGGACAGGACGCTGCTGTCTCCCGGCATGCCGAGCATCTCGTACATCGAGCGGGACCAGAACAGGCGCCGGTTGGCGAGGTCGAAATCCCAAAGGCCGCATCGGCCGCGTGACAGCGCGGTTTCGACGCGCAGGTTCGATTCGGCGAAGATCGCATCGGCATCGCGCGCGCGCTTGGCTTGGATGTAATAGGCATAGAGCACGACGAGCAGGATCGCCGAAATCCCGGCAAACAGGGTCACGTTGAGGGAAATGTCATCGCGCCAGGCAGTTTCGAACTGGGAAATCGGTGTCGCCGCCACGACCACCCCCGCGGACGCCGGCACCTGCATCACGGCTATGAGATGCCGGGCGCCGTCGATCGGCGCCTTCATGACACTGGAGCCTTCGCCGTAATATTGCTGCATCGCGGCATCGGGCGCGATGGCGGCAAGCGCATGCCCGACAAAGTCCGCACCGCCATTAGTGCCGGCGAAGATGCGGCCGTCCCGGCGGACCAGCAGGAGGAATATACCCGCGTCGAGCGCTTCAGCGGGCAGGTATCGCGCCAGCCGCTGCTCGGCCTCCCAGCGCCGCCCCTCGGAAAAAAGCACCGACCCGTCAGTCTGGAAGGCCGCCGCCGCCGCCGCCGCTGCCAAGCTGACGGTCTGGCGGGAACTCGTCTCCATGCGGGCATGCTCGTCCATGATGCCCGACATGCGCGAAAGCGCTACGATCAGGAGAAAGGCGATGATGAGGACCGGAATGGAGCGCTTGAGGATGGGCTCGGCCTTCGCGAGCTTGCGCGAGGCCGGTTCGGCAAAGAGCTTCACCTGCTCGATGATCTCTCGCTCCAGACCGGCAAGGGCCGGAAATTTGAGTCGCAACCGCCCATCGGCTGCGCTTCCCCGTCGCGCGTCCGCCATCTGTCCCTACCGCCATTGTCGAGTGCGCCCCGGCATGTCTGAATGCGGAGGGACGCTTGATCCTCTCGCTCCGAATCATCCCTTCTCCGGGCGCATGGACCGGATGCAGGCTGTTTCAGTGATTCGGCGCACCGTTCGCCCGAATCTGCCTCAATGAATCACACGGCGATTCGCCTTGTCTAGAGGCGATGGTGAAGATTTGTTAACCATTTTTCGTCGTTGGAAAGTCATAGCGCGACCGGAATGCCGTTCGTGCGCCAGGCTGGACAATGCGGGCAAATGTGCCCGCATCCTGGTCACGCCCGCCCTTCGTCCTGCAACATTCGCTCGACGATGTCGCTCACATCGGCGGAGAGGCTTGACGCCGCGGCGATTTCCTTGAGAGCGCCGCGAGCGTGTTCGGCTCTCGTCTGCTCCAGCGAGCGCCATGAACGCATCGAGGTTAGGATGCGCGCCGCAAGCTGCGGATTGCGGGGGTCGATCGCCAGGATCTGCCGCGCCAGGAAGCGATAGCCTTCGCCATCGGCGCGATTGAAGCCCGTGGGATTGGAGAAGGCATAGGTGCCGACGAGGGAGCGCACGCGGTTGGGATTGCTGGCATTGAAAAGCGGGTCAGACATCAGCGTCTTCACCCGGTCCAGAGTGGCCGGACCCGGGATAGTCGCCTGGATGGCGAACCACTTGTCGATGACCAGTGCATTGTCGGCAAAGCGCTTCTTGAAGGCGGCTAGCGCCTCCGCCGTCTCTTCCGCGTCCGGGAAGCGCTGTGCAAGCAGTGTCAGCGCCAGGCTCAGATCGGTCATGTTGTTGGCAGAGTGGAAAGCGTCCGCCGCCCTTTCCGGCCGCCCGTCGCCATAGACGAGGTAGGAAAGGGCCGCATTACGGAGCGAACGCTGGCCGGCGCTTGTGGCATCCGGACGGAACGGGCCGGGCAATGCCATGTCGTCGGCAAGGCGCTCGAAGGTGCTCCGGCCGGACGCGGCAATGGCAGACAGGATTGCCTGGCGGCCCGCTTGAATAGCATCGGGATCGTTGTCGTGGCCGATCTCGCGGGCGATGTCGGCCTCGCTTGGAAGGGAGAGGACCTGCGAGCGGAAGGCCGGCTCCAACCGATCGTCGCCGGCGGCGGCCAGCAGACCCTCGACGAGCAACTCGTCGCAGGTGATCGGTCGTGCCCCGCGAGCTTCGCCAGCAGCTTCGACCAGATTGTCCAATGCCATCGCGTTCAGCGCCTGCCAGCGGGCGAAAAGATCGACCTCGTGGCGGGCGATCAGGGCCCGGTCCTCGGCGCTCTGTTCGATGTGGACATTGATGGGCGCGGAAAAGCCGCGGTTGAACGAGGGGACGGGGCGCGACGGAATGCCGGAGAAGACGACTGTCTGCCTCCGTTCCGTCAGGTGGATTACGTCGCCGGTGACGTCCGCACCCGAAGCGCGTTTCAAGGTGGCCTCGCTACCGTCCTCAAGAAGCAGGCCCACGCGGAGCGGGATGTGCATCGGCCTCTTGGCGGATTGGCCAGGCGTCGGCGGCACCGTCTGTTCCAGGGCAAGGGTGAAGGTCTGCGCGGCCGTGTCGTAGGATCCGGAAGCGCTGACCAAAGGCGTGCCGGCCTGCTCGTACCAGAGAGAGAACTGGCTGAGGTCTCGTCCGCTTGCATCCTCGAAGCAGGCGATGAAGTCCTCGATCGTCACGGCCTGGCCGTCATGGCGATCGAAATAGAGATCCATGCCCTTCTTGAAGAGATCGCGTCCGAGGATCGTGGCGATCATACGCGTCACCTCGGAGCCTTTTTCATAGACCGTCGTCGTATAGAAGTTGTTGATCTCGCGATATTGCGCCGGCCGGACCGGATGGGCGAGCGGCCCAGCATCCTCCGGAAATTGTTCCGATTTCAGGTGCCGCACCTCGGCGATGCGCTTGACGACGCGCGAGCGCATGTCGGCGGAGAATTCGTGGTCGCGGTAGACGGTCAGGCCCTCTTTCAGGCAGAGCTGGAACCAGTCGCGGCAGGTGATGCGGTTTCCCGTCCAATTGTGGAAATACTCATGCGCGATGATCGCTTCGATATTGGCGTAATCCGTATCGGTCGCCGTTTCCGGATCGGCGAGCACGTATTTGTCGTTGAATACGTTGAGCCCCTTATTCTCCATGGCGCCCATGTTGAAATCGGAGACGGCAACGATCATGAAGATATCCAGATCGTATTCGCGGCCGAAGACTTCCTCGTCCCATTTCATAGCGCGTTTCAGCGCGTCCATGGCGTAGGCCGCGCGCGGTTCCTTGCCGTGCTCGACATAGATCTTCAGCGCCACTTCGCGGCCCGAAGCAGTCATGAATTTGTCTTCGACGACGCCCAGGTCGCCAGCGACCAGCGCGAAGAGGTAGCTGGGCTTCGGGTGCGGATCGAACCAGGAAGCGAAATGGCGGCCGTCGCCCAGGTCGGCGCCGCCGAGATAGTTGCCGTTCGAAAGCAGGAGCGGCGCCGTCGCCTTGTCGGCAATGATGTTGACCGTATAGACGGCGAGCACATCCGGGCGGTCGGGAAAATAAGTGATGCGGCGAAAGCCTTCAGCCTCGCACTGCGTGCAATAGACATTGCTTGTACGATAGAGCCCCATCAGCTTGGTGTTGGATTCCGGCGACAGGACTGTCGTCACCGTAATCTCGAAAGGGGCCGTCTCCGGCAGTCCGCGGATCGTCAGCGTATCGTCCAGCACATCGTAAAGTGCAGCGGGTATTTCCTCCTGATCGAGCAAAAGACCGGTCATGGTCAGTTCGTCGCCGTCGAGCACCAGGGGGGCGGAGGGGTTGGCGCCTTCGCGTCGATGGAAGATCAGACGTGCCTCGACTTTCGTCTCCTTCGGGTCGAGCTCGAACGTCAGGTCCACCCTCTCAAGAACGAAATCGGTCGGTCGGTAATCTTCCAGATGAACGATCTGGCCGGTATTTGTCCGCATGGTCAGTCCCGCTTTCGCCCCGCTTCCGTTGTAGAGGGCGCCTGTGATGGTGAAAAGGCCCAGGGGCAAGAATCTGCGTTTGCGAATGCCGTCGACCGCACTTCCGGCACAAACGCGCCGCCGATGTCCCTCCCGCTCCCTGTCTCCTGGAGGTTTATCGAAGCGCCACTAACAAGACCTAAATTCCACAGGATTTTTTCGCGCGCGCTGATTGAACCCCTTCTCCACGCGGTAGTCATCACGAAAAAATCGGTTTCATCAAGGAATTTGATCCAACTCCTTCTTCGGGCGGGGCTAGAGTGACGCATCTTACGCGGCGGGTCCGTCGCGTCCTCCCTTAGCCTCGCTCTTCCAGTAATCGGCTGGCCGATGGCAGATTGAAAAAGCGCGTTTCCATGGATGCCGACATACATAGCCCGATGAAGGGAATTTTGCTCAAGGTCCTTTCCGTCGTCGTTTTCCTCTGCATGTCCACCTGCATCAAGGCCGCCGGCAGCGACATCGCGACGGGACAGATCACCTTCTATCGCTCTGCGTTTGCCATGGTGCCGATCCTCGGCTATCTCGCTTTCCGCGGTCAACTGCGCGATGCTTTCAAGACGACCGATATCACCGGCCACCTTGGACGCGGTTTCGTTGGCATACTGGCAATGAGCTTCGGCTTCTACGGGCTCGTGCATCTGCCGCTGCCGGAGGCGATCGCGATCGGCTACGCCATGCCGCTTCTCGCGGTGGCCTTTGCAGCGTTCTTTCTCGGCGAGATCGTGCGGCTTTACCGCTGGACAGCCGTCATCATCGGACTCGTCGGGGTATTGATCATCACCTGGCCACGGCTGACCTTGTTGGAGCAGGGGGGCTTCGGAGAATCCGAGGCGCTCGGTGCCGCGGCAGTCCTGCTGTCGGCAACCTTCGGGGCCATGGCAATGGTGCTCGTGCGCAAGCTGGTGCAGAAGGAGCGCACGCATACGATCGTTCTCTACTTCTCTCTTTCCGCCTCTCTCTTCTCGCTGGCGACGCTGCCCTTCGGCTGGGCCGCGATGTCGTGGACGTCTTTCCTGCTGCTGATGGTGGCAGGCTTTTGCGGGGGTATCGCGCAGATCCTGCTGACGGAGAGTTACCGCCACGCCGACATGTCGACCATAGCCCCGTTCGAATATACGTCCATCGTCCTCGGCATCGTCATTGGCTATTTCCTGTTCGGCGACGTGCCGACGGCGACCATGCTTGCCGGCACTGCGATCGTCGTCGGCGCCGGCATCTTCATCATTTTCCGCGAACGCCGGCTGGGACTGGAGCGGAAGGGCGCTCGTAAGCACATGACGCCGCAGGGATAACGGCTATTGCGCCTGCGTCTCCCATTCGGGGACTGTATCATCCTCGATGATCGGACCAGCTTCCTGCTGGGCGAGCGGGTTCGTCACGTCCGGGCCAGGCGTCGGCAGGACGGTCGTCGCTTGGAAATCGGTTTTGGCGACGAGGCCCTCGTGCTGCTCGCGCTGCCCGATTCGCCAGGCCGCATAACCGGCATAGAGCGCAAAATAGACCGCGAGCACGATGAACAGTGCGGCGGGGCCGAACGCGTCCATAACCGGACCGACGACCAATGGGCCGGATATTGTGCCGAGGCCGTAGGTGATCATCAGCCCTGACGAGATCTTCACAAATTCGTCTGGCTGCGCGAGGTCGTTGGCGTGGGCGACGTTCAGCGCATAGATCGGGAAAAGCACCATGCCGACGCAGCCGGCAAGGGCGTAGAGGATCCAAGCGCCGCTGCCGATTGCGAGCGCCGTGACGAGACAGGAGACGAAGCCAAAGAGTCCGCAGGCGATCATGACGATGCGCCGGTCCATCCGATCAGAGGCCCGGCCGATCGGGATCTGGGAAAGGGCGCTGCCGGCAAGCACCGCGGCGAGCAAGGTCGCGCCCTCCGAGGTCGAAAGGCCGATCTTCTGCGTGAAGACGCCGCCGAGATTGAGCCAGGCGCCGGAGAGCGCGCCAGCGAGAAAGCCGCCGACGACTGCGACGGGTGAGCGGCGGAAAAGACCCGGCAGGTCGAAATTCGCCTGCGTCGGCGCCGCCGGCATCGGCGAGGATGAGAGCGCCGTCGGCAGGAGCGCGAGCGAGAACAGCACGCCGCACAGGATGAACAGGGACGTGTTGGTCGGATCGCCGAGCGGCACCAGATACTGGCCGGCGATCGTTCCGATCATGGTGGTGATCAGATAGAGCGAGAAGAGGAGACCGCGGTTTTCGTTCGTCACACGCTCGTTCAGCCAGCTTTCGATGACGAGATAGCTGCCGGCAATGGCAAATCCGGACACGGCGCGGAAGCCGATCCAGGCGCGCCAATCGACAATGAGGCCGCACATCAGGATCGCAACCGAAAGCAGCGTCATCAGCGCTGTGAAGACGCGGACATGTCCGACGCGCAGGACGAATTTCGGCGTGACGACGCAGGAGAGGGTGAAGCCCAACGTATAGCCCGTCGCGAAAACCGATACGGTGAGTGTCGACCAGTCCTCTGCGACCGAGCGCACCGGAATGACGTAGCTCTGCAGGCCGAAGGCCACCATCATCAGAAGCGTGGATAGCATCAAGCTGAAGACGGACGCGAAATTCGCCAACATTCGGCGCTCCTGGAAACTTCCGACCTCTGCTCAGCCCCGCGGGAGAACAAGGGCCAGCGACCTCCGCGTATCCGAAAGGACGCGCGGCGTTGCGTGTCAAAAAAAGCGAGAGTGGCTTTATTCCCGTTTCCGCGCTCTATCGATTGCGACAGGCCGTGGCGAGAAGACGCAAACCGTGAGCGACCGTGCCGCTGCCGGCGTCAGCTGGGCAGCAGCGGGCTGATCACGTTGCGATGGGCACGCCGGGCATCCGTGACCGAACTCAAGCGGCTATATTCGCGCGAGGCGCGCACTGCGGTACCGATGTCGGCGACCGCGTCGACGAGATTGCGGATAGACATGATACATTCTCCGATCCCGCAGCCTCAGGCGAAGCTGCGGCGGTCTGCGTGGGTCGTTGCCGGGGGATCAGCGCTGGATGAAGTCGGCGTAGATCTGCGTCGGACGCGTGGTTCGGGCAAAGCCCACAGCCGTCAATTGCTCGTTGGTTGCCGTGCCGGATCGATTAAACGGTGCCCGCCGGGCAAAGCTCGCATGGCGGAGCGTCTCAAAGCTGCTGTGGATCGGGCGAAAGCGGGCAGTCATGGTTCAATTCCTTAAATCCATTCCTCCCGTTAGCCCATATTGCAACGCAACATTGCTTTTGCAATGCACCAAAACGCCGCGCAGACATGCACAAACCGCATGGCTTTTTTCATACTTAATTGATGAATCAGGCCGCGTGGCGTCAGGCTCCGATTCTGGCCTTGAAGGCCAGCAGATCCTGCCAGGCGAAGCGCTTGTTGATCGGCGCGGTAACCAGGTCCTGCGGGTGCAACGTTGCCATTGCCGGCGCGGCGTGACCGCCGGCGGCGAGTTCCCGCCACTGCCCCCGCATCTGATGGATCGTCTCGCTACCGCCGTAAAAGAACCGTGCGGTAAAATTGCCGAGGAGGAGCACATGCCTGGGTTCGGCAAGGGCGATCTGTCGCTCGATGAAGGGACGGCAGATGTCCGCCTCGCGGCTGCTTGGCACGCGATTGCCCGGCGGCCGCCAAGGTATGGCATTGCTGAGCAGCACGTCGTCCCTCGAAAGCCCGATAGCGACAAGCATGCGGTTCAGCATGTCGCCGTGTCTGCCGGCGAACGGACGAGCATCGCGGTCGTCATCAGCATAGGGCATCGGCCCAATGATCATAACGGCGGAGCTGGCATTGCCCTCCACGAAAACCAGGTTGCGGGCGCTGTTTCTCAGGTTGCAGCCGGTAAAGGCCTCCATCGCACTGCGCAGTTCGGCGAGCGACCGTGCGCTCTCGGCGGCAAAGCGCGCCTCGCCGATCGCCTGTTCGTCGGGCATGGCGACGCTCGGTGGTGCTGAAGGCGGTGCGGCGTGATCTCTTGTCCGGCTGGCGGGAACTGCTGGTTGCGTTCTCTGTGTGCCCGTGGGGGTCGACTGCCTGGCCTGCGGCGCGGCGCGCCCCTCGGCGCGCCTCGCCTTCATGGCCTCGAACTCCGCCAGCCGGTCGACCGGTGCGTCTTCCAGCAGCCATTCGACGCCCGCCTCGGCATGGAAGGCGAGGAGGGCGGCGAGTTCGGAAGTGGAGAGGTCATTGGCCGAGATCATGGGGCGACTTTAGCAGATCGGAGGATGCGGTCCACCCGCTGTGGGAGCATCAACGCGCTGTCCAGGTCGCGATATCCTCGCGTTCGCCGATAAGCGCCAGGCCATGGGCGATCGACAGGAGTTCGCCGCCGCATTCGATTCGTTCCTCGCTGAAGCGATTCTCGAACAGCCGGCGGACGGCCGGCACGAACGAGGTGCCGCCGGTCAGGAAAATCCGGTCTATCTCGCCGGGAGGCGTCGCGGTCTTCGCCAGCACCGTGTCGAGGGCTTCTTCGATGCGGGCCAGGTCGGGCGCGATCCAGCCCTCGAAATCCTTGCGTCGCACCATCCGGCGTGATCGCTCCCCAAGCGGCGGAAAGTAGAACTCGGTCTCCTCGTCCAGCGATAGGCGCATCTTCGTGGCCGAGACCGCCTGGTAGAGCGGATAGCCCTCATCGTGCTCGACGAGATCCATGAAGGCCTCCAGCTTCTCCGGCTCGAGGCTCGAACGGACGAGCTTCCTCAACTCGGTGAAGTCTCTCAATGTTTTGAAGATCGACAACTGGTTCCACCGGCCGAAATTGGCATAATAGCTCGACGGCACTTCAAGCAGTTTGTCGAAGCTTTTGAAGAGACTCCCTTTGCCGATGAGCGGGGAGACGATATTGTCGATGATGCGGAAGTCGAAGTGATCCCCGGCGATGCCCACTCCGGAATGCCCGATCGGCGTTGCGGTCAGCCGCCCGGCCCCGCGTTCGAAGCGGATGATCGAGTAATCGGTAGTACCGCCGCCGAAATCGGCGACAAGCACGGTTGCGTCGCGCTCAAGCTTTTGTGCGAAGTAGAAGGCGGCCGCGACCGGTTCATAAACAAAATGCACCTCCGGAAAACCAAAACGCAGCAGTGCGCGATTGTAGCGTTCGATCGCCAGCGTTTCGTCGGGATTGGCCCCGGCAAACTGTACGGGTCGGCCGACGACGATCCGTCGAAGGCTGTCGCTCCATTCGCCACCGCCATATTCCCGCAGACGGGCAAGGAAGCCATGCATCAGATCTTCGAAATCATACCGCTTCGCGAAGACGAGCGTGCCATGAAACAGCGCGCTTGCGGCAAAGGTCTTGAACGATTGCAGGAAACGGCACTCGCCGGGATTGTCGATGAACTCTCTTATCGCTGCCTGCCCCGCTTCTATCCGCAAGGGGAGAGGACCCGGATTTTTCAGGAAGGAAAGCGCCGTTCGGGTCGTATCGGCTTTGCCGGCGGGGCTTTCCATGACGATGGAGCGAGTGGAGGCGCCTTCTGCCACGGCCAGTACGGAATTGGTGGTCCCGAAATCGAGGCCGAGTGCGGATGCCATGACGATCTCCATACGTGGGAAAGGGGCCGGCCTCCTCGCACGGGTGCCGGTCGAAAGCAAGGCCGTCCCAGTTTACGTTTACGTGCAAGTAAGTTATACGTGCCTGGCCTAAACTCATCAGGTCATGCGCAAATGCAGGGAAACTCTGTCGCATCCTGGCTCGACAACGCTTGCCACATTTGCCATGACGGAACGATATGGCTGGGAAAGGAGCCGGCGGAAGACCGGCAGGACTGGAGAGCATGATGACCGAGGTACAAGAACTTCCCGAGCGCGAGAGCATGGAATTCGACGTGGTGATCGTCGGAGCGGGTCCGGCCGGCCTTGCCGCAGCGATCCGGCTGAAGCAGGTCAATCCCGAACTCTCCGTCGTCGTCCTGGAGAAGGGCGCCGAGGTCGGCGCGCATATTCTGTCCGGCGCCGTCGTCGACCCGATCGGCATCGACCGGCTCTTGCCCGGCTGGCGTGACGAGCCGGATCATCCCTTCAAGACGGAAGTCACCGACGACCATTTCCTTTTCTTAGGTCCGGCCGGCTCGATCCGCCTGCCGAACTTCCTGATGCCGTCGCTGATGAACAATCACGGCAACTACATTGTATCGCTTGGGCTCGTCTGTCGCTGGCTCGCCGCCAAGGCGGAGGAACTCGGCGTCGAGATCTATCCGGGCTTTGCCGCCACCGAAGTGCTCTACAATGACGAGGGCGCGGTGATCGGGGTTGCCACCGGCGACATGGGCATCGAGCGCTCAGGCGAGCCGGGGCCGAACTTTGCCCGCGGCATGGCGCTCCTTGGCAAGTACACGCTGATCGGCGAGGGCGTGCGCGGTTCGCTCGCCAAGCAATTGATCGCCAAGTACAAACTCGACGAAGGTCGCGACGTGCCGAAATTCGGCATCGGGCTGAAAGAGCTTTGGGAGGTGAAGCCGGAGAACCATAAACCCGGCCTCGTGCAACACTCCTTCGGCTGGCCGCTCGACATGAAGACCGGTGGCGGCTCATTCCTCTACCACCTCGAGGACAATCTCGTCGCCGTCGGCTTCGTCGTTCATCTCAATTACAAGAACCCCTATCTCTACCCCTTCGAGGAATTCCAGCGCTTCAAGACGCACCCGGCGATCCGCGGCACCTTTGAAGGCGGCAAGCGTCTCTCCTATGGCGCCCGTGCCATCACCGAGGGCGGCTGGCAATCGGTGCCGAAGCTGTCCTTCCCCGGCGGCGCGCTGATCGGCTGCTCGGCCGGCTTCGTCAACGTGCCGCGCATCAAGGGCAGCCACAATGCAGTGCTGTCCGGCATTCTCGCGGCAGAAAAGCTGGCGGATGCAATCGCGAGCGGCCGCGCCAATGACGAGCCGGTCGAGATCGAGAAGGGCTGGCGCGACAGCGCCATCGGCCAGGATCTGAAAAAGGTGAGAAACGTCAAGCCGCTATGGTCGCGCTTCGGCACGGCGATCGGCGTCGCGCTCGGCGGCCTCGACATGTGGACGAATACGCTTTTCGGTTTGTCCTTCTTCGGCACGCTGAAGCACGCCAAGACCGATGCGGCCTCGCTGGAACCGGCGGCGAAACACCAGAAGATCGACTACCCGAAGCCGGATGGGGTTCTGACTTTCGACCGGCTGTCGTCGGTGTTCCTGTCGAACACCAATCACGAGGAGGATCAGCCGATCCACCTGCAGGTCAAGGACCCCGAACTGCAGAAGCGCTCCGAACACGATGTCTTTGCCGGCCCCTCGACGCGCTACTGTCCGGCCGGCGTCTACGAATGGGTGGAGAAGGATGGGCAGCCGACCTTCGTCATCAACGCCCAGAACTGCGTCCACTGCAAGACCTGCGACATCAAGGACCCGAACCAGAACATCAACTGGGTGCCGCCCCAAGGGGGCGAAGGCCCGGTCTATCCGAACATGTAATGTTCGGAAGGCGGGCCGCACGGACCCCCGCGAAGAAAGCAGGGCGAAGGCCCGGTCTATCCGAACATGTAATGTTCGGAGGGCGGGCCGCACGGCCCCCCCGACGAAAGCACGGCGAAGGCACGGTCTGTCCGAACATGTAATGTCCGGGGGAAGCGGCTTCATGGATCATCGGTGTAACGCGGAATGGCCGGTCTTCCCCGACGAGGAGGCGGGCTCGTGGACCCGCGGCGGCGGTCGTAATCGGGCGCGAAAAGAGGCGCGGCGCTTCAGCCGGGCAGAAATTAAGTGAAGTTTTTCCGCCAAGGCCTTCAATTATCTAGATGCATGGCTAAGATGGCCGTCAGGGCGCTCGCTGACGCAAATGGACAAGTGTTTGCCGGAGAGACTCGCTATCAATGGCAATGGCCGTTGATCGTGAGGATGGATCGATGGCGTGCAGCTGGTTGCGTCCAGGGGCTGGAGCAGGCGCTGTTCCGATGTCCGCCGCGGCGGTAGGGCGAGCAGCCCGTTGCAAACACACCGTCACAACAGAGGGAACCGAAAATGAACAAACTTCTTGCGACGACATTTCTTGCCGCTGGCCTGCTCGGGCTGGGCAGCGCTGCCTCGGCAGCGGAATGCGGCGACGTGACGATCGCCAACATGAACTGGCAGAGTGCCGAGGTTCTTGCTAACGTCGACAAATTCATCTTGACGGAAGGCTACGGTTGCAATGCCGAGCTGGTCGTTGGCGACACGGTGCCGACCATCACCTCGATGATCGAGAAGGGCGAGCCGGACATTGCGCCGGAAGGCTGGGTCGATCTTCTGCCGGATGTCGTCAATCGCGGTCTCGAGGAAGGCAAGATCGTCGGCGCGGCGCTTGCGCTTTCCGACGGCGGCGTCCAGGGCTGGTGGATGCCGAAATACATCGCCGACGAGCATCCGGACATCAAGACGATCGACGACGTGCTGAAGCACAAGGAGCTCTTCCCGGCTCCGGAAGATCCGAGCAAGGGTGCCATTTACAACGGTCCGCAGGGCTGGGGCGGCACCGTGGTAACGACGCAGCTCTACAAGGCCTATGACGCCGACGAGGCAGGCTTTACGCTTGTGGATACCGGTTCTGCCGCCGGCCTCGACGGTTCGATCGCCAAGGCCTACGAGCGCAAGGAAGGCTGGGTCGGCTATTACTGGGCTCCGACGGCGCTGCTCGGCAAGTATGAGATGGTCAAGCTCGACCACGGCGTTCCCGCCGATCCTGCCGAGTGGAAGCGCTGCAACACGGTTGCGGATTGCCCGGACCCGAAGAAGAACGATTGGCCGAAGGACAAGGTCCAGACGCTGGTGACGAAGGAGTTCGCCGAACGCGCCGGACCTGTCATGGATTACCTCAATACCCGCGCCTGGCCCAACGACGTGGTCAACAAGCTGATGGCCTGGATGACGGACAATCAGGCGAGCGGCGAGGAGGGTGCCGAGCACTTCCTCGAGGAGAATGAGGAGATCTGGACCAAGTGGGTTTCCCCGGAGGTCGCCGAAAAGGTCAAGGCCGCCCTCTGATCCACGGCCCTGATATGGAGCGGCGCGCCGGCTTGCGCGCCGCTCGCTTTTTAATGGACACCGCGTTTGCGGTACGGTGAATGCAGCGGCGTGTGTTCCTGAGATGCGCGGCGCTGCCGGCGGCAGATAAGAAGAAGAGTGTGCCGCTTTGACGACATGCGAAGGGGAATCGAGAAATGGAATGGTTGACCAAATTTCCGCACATGGACGACGATCGGCTTCGACAACTCAAGAAACTGATCGATGACGGGTTCCGGACTTTCACGCGCGCCTATGGCGACGCCATCGAGAGCTTTTTCGAACCGCTGCAGTTCTTTCTGATCCAGTCCGAGCGCTTTCTGACGCGCACGCCTTGGCCGGTCATTCTGATCCTGATCGCGCTTATCGCCTGGTTTGCGAGCCGCAATTGGAAGATCGTCGCCGGCTGCGTCGGCACCATGCTGGCCATCGGCTATTTCGACATGTGGGACGACACGATGAAGACGATCTCGATGATTTTCGTCTGTACCGTGCTGTCGATCGCCATCGGCATTCCGATCGGGATCATCATGTCGCGCTCCGACCGGTTCCAGAGCGTGGTCAATCCGGTGCTCGACGTGATGCAGACGATGCCAAGCTTCGTCTACCTCATTCCCGTCGTGATGCTGCTTGGCATCGGCAAGGTGCCGGGCCTGATCGCCGTCGTCATCTACGCCATTCCGCCGATGATCCGCCTCACCAATCTCGGCATTCGCCTGGTCGACAAGGACGTGCTCGAGGCGGCGGACGCTTTCGGCTCTTCCAACTGGCAAAAGCTGAAAAACGTCCAGATGCCGCTGGCTCTGCCGACGATCATGGCCGGCATCAACCAGACGATCATGATGGCTCTCGCCATGGTGGTCATTGCCTCGATGATCGGCGTTCAGGGCCTGGGCCAGCCGGTCCTGAAGGCGATTGCCAACCAGTACTTCACGCTCGGCATCTTCAATGGCATGGCCATCGTCGGCATTGCCATCATTTTCGACCGCGTCAGCCAGGCCTATGGACGCCGTCTGCAGCGGCATCTCGAAATCGTCCACGGCTGAACCACGCAACGAAGAGCGGCCCGAGGCTTCGGTCCCGGGCCGCTCTTGTTTCCCAGGTCCAGACCCTAGCTTATCGCTGGCGAGGCGACAGAATACCGGTCGAGAGGGCAACGCCGGTTGCTGTTGCGATAGCGGCGGTAACTTCGTAGGGGCCGATTGCCTCGCCGAGAAGCACGCCGCCGCCCACCATTGCGAGTACCGGAGTGAGAGCCGTGAAGGCGGCAGCCTGTGTGCCGCCGAGGCGGCTGACGGCGATGCCATAGGCAAGTGTCGCGACGAGGCCGGAGAGGATGCCCTGGCTCATTACTTGAAGCCCGATCTCATGCGCGGGAACGGTCGAGAGCGTGCTGCCGAAGAAAAGTGCCAGGAGGAGATGGATAACGAATGACCAGGAGGCGATCAGCGCGCTGCCTTCGATGGGACTCAGACCCGAACGCCGGAATGCGTGCGTATAGACGGCCCAAAGAATGCCGGCGCCGGGTAGCAGCAGGTAGCCCACCCATGCGGACGGATCGGCCGTGTCGAGGCAGCGGACGAGCAGGATTGCGACACCGACGACGATTGCCCCGAAGCCGATGAGCCGCATGCCGTCCGGCCGCTCCCCGAAGAAGCTTGCGCCGATGAGCGCCGTCGCCAGTGGCATTGAGCCGCCGAGGAGCACGCCAACCGACGATGCGGGTGTTGCATGAATGGCGAAAGCCGCAACCTGAAAGAAAACCGCGCCCGATCCGGCGACCATCAGAGCAAGCAATCCAAGAGGCACGCCTTTTGGAAAGAGGCCCAGTCGCAACCAGACAGGAGCAAGCGCCAGCGCTGGCACGCCGTAGCGAATGAGCCCGAGATCGATCGTGCCGAGCGTAGTCGCTGCCGTGTGTCGTGTGGCGAGAATCCAGCCCGCCCAGATCAATACCGTAACAAAGGCGCCCGCATAGCCGGCGGCCGGCGCCTGCGAATGCCGTTCGAGTGTCAGCGCAACCATGATCCAGTTCCTCCAGTGGTAATGCTCAGGCGTGGAGGTTAGCGCCGATGGCGAGGGCATGTCCTTGCTATTTGTGCCCCTCCCGATCTATAGTTGGCAATTATCTGCCAACGTGGCCGGGGTATTTGACTGGTTATGCCAAATCTCGACAAATTCGATATTGCCATTCTCCGGATCCTGCAGGAAGATGCGCGCGCGACCAATGTCGAGATCGCCGAACGCGTCAATCTCTCCCCGTCGCCCTGTCTGAGACGCATCCGCAATCTCGAGAAATCCGGTGTGTTGCGCGGTTATCGCGCCGACATAGACCGCAAGGAGGTCGGCCTCGGCCTGACGGTCTTTGTCGAAATCAAGGTCAGGCACCACAGCCAGGAGAACGCACGCCTGCAGCAGGAGGCGCTGCTCGCGGTTCCTGAGGTCGTGTCTTGCTTCCTTATTTCCGGCAATGCGGATTTCCTCGCAGAGGTCGTGGTCGAGGATCTGGCGGCCTATGAGAAACTGCTGACCGAAACTCTGCTGACCCTGCCCGGTGTGACCGATATTCGGTCTAATTTCGCCATACGGACGATCAAGACCGCCGGCCCATTGAAGCTTCCGTCCCGCTGAGCACGGGCCCAGAATCGGAGTCGCTTCTCAAAAGACGGGTGGCGCTGTGACGACCCGACCTGCCGGCGTCAAAGTCCGCTGCCGGCAGGTCTTTCCCTCTCTCGCCGCGTCAGAAACCGGTCAGCACCAACTTGCCGCGCGTGCGGCCGGTTTCGACCATTCGATGTGCCTTCTTGAGGGTCGCCGCATTAATCGGGCCGAGGGTTTCCGTCAGCGTCGTACGGATCTTTCCGGCGTCGACGAGTTCGGCCACCCGGTGCAGGAGCTTGTGCTGCTCGATCATGTCCGGGGTTTTGAACAGCGAACGGGCAAACATCATCTCCCAATGGGTCGAGACCGATTTGCGCTTGAACGGCATCACGTCGAGCACGGCCGGGTCATCGATGAGGGCAAAGCGCCCCTGCGGCGCAATGAGCTTGACGATCTCGTCGATGTGTCTCTCCGTATGGGTCGTCGAGAATACGAAGGCCGGTGCGCCGAGGGCGAGTTGATCGATCTCCGCCGCAAGCGGGCGTCCATGGTCCAGGACGTGATGTGCTCCAAGTGTCAGGGCCCATTCTCGGGTCTCAGGCCGGGACGCGGTTGCGATCACGGTGAGATCGGTCAGCGCCCGCAAAAGTTGAATGGCGATAGAGCCGACGCCGCCGGCCCCGCCGACGATCAGCACCGCATTCGCTGCACCCGGTACGGGGTCATTAACCCTGACCCGATCGAACAGGGTTTCCCAGGCGGTGATCGCGGTCAGCGGCAGGGCCGCGGCAGCAGCGAAGTCGAGTGATTTCGGCTTGTGTCCGACGATCCGTTCGTCGACGAGGTGGAACTCAGCATTGGTGCCGGGGCGATCGATGGCGCCGGCATAGAACACTTCGTCACCCGGCCGGAAGAGCGTGACCTCGCGCCCGACCGCCTTGACCACGCCGGCGGCGTCCCAGCCGAGGACCTTCGGCTGCCCGGGCTCCGGTTCGACGCCTGCCCGGACTTTGACGTCGACGGGATTGACCGAGACGGCCCTGACCTCGACGAGAAGATCGTGACCCTCGGCCGTTGGGGTCGGCAGTTCGACGTCGATCAGGGAGGTTTCGGCTGTGATCGGTTGGGATGTCCTGTAAGCAACAGCGCGCATCAAATGCTCCTTTACAAATTGAACAGGAGCTAGATGACGATTACAGTCGACAGTCGCAAGAATGCACAAATTCAGCCCATAGTGCCAAAAAGGATACCGTCATGTCTCTCCCGCGTCAGAAGCTGACGAACAAATTCCCCGGCTGCCCGGTAGAGGCGGCGCTGAGTTTCATCGACGGCAAATGGAAGGGCGTGATCCTCTATCATCTGATGGTCGACGGGACTCTGCGTTTCAACGCGTTGCGCCGGCGGTTGCCGAGCATCACGCAGCGGATGCTGACGAAGCAGTTGCGGGAGCTGGAGGAGGCCGGCCTTCTGTCGCGCACGGTCTTTCCGGTCGTGCCGCCGCGCGTCGAATATGCCCTGACGGCCAAGGGCGAAAGCCTGAGACCGGTAATCATGGCGCTGAAAAGCTGGGGCGATGAAAACGTCCTCTGTGAGGCAATCGCATGATGTCGATGCCCCTCGGAAAAATCAGGAATTGCAGGCCGTATTCGCTCGCATCTGGCCTCTGGATTAGGCTGCCGCAGCGCTTATCTGAGATGTCTACTACATGCCTCCTTAAATCGACCTCGATTTGAGAAGACATGGAGTGGACGCCTCGGCTAACGGAGACAGTGGCCATTCATGAAGGTCAAAGCCATCTTCAATCGCGATGGGGGAACATTCCGCACGACCGACATGGAGACCTATGGCAGGACGGTCGAGGAGGCCTTCCATGCCGCCGGACACAGGATAGAGATAGCCATCGTCCCCGCGGAGGTAATACTCCCGGCACTGGAGACGGCCTGCCGCCGCGGCGATCTCGATGCGATCATTGCGGGCGGCGGCGACGGCACGATCTCCGCGGCCGCCGGCGTCGCCTGGAGAACCGGCATGCCGCTCGGCATTATCCCTGCAGGTACCATGAACCTGTTCGCCCGCTCGCTGAAACTGCCACTCGACATCTGGAAAGCACCGGAGGTTCTGGCAAAAGGAACGATCATCGATGGTGATATCGGCAGTGCCGACGGCCGGGCCTTCGTACATCAATTCTCGATGGGGCTTCACGCGCGTCTGGTGCGCTACCGCAACGCCTATCACTTTGCCTCGCGACTCGGGAAAATCGGCGCCAGCACGCGCGCCGCGGTCGGGGTCATTCTCAATCCGCCGGATTTCGAGATCGAGTTCGACGCCGACGGGCACCGGGAACTCCGACACGTTTCTCATATCTCGGTTTCGAACAACCATTTCGGCCATGCAACGCTGATGTATGCGGACGATGTGACGGCCGGCCACCTCGGCTTCTACACGGCGCCCCCTTTGACTTCCGTCGGTGTCGTCAAACTGGCCTTCGATATCCTGCGCGGCCGTTTCCGCGCGAGCCCGCTGATCACGGAGATGAGCGCGCTCGCGGTCGATCTGCACTTTCCCAAGGTGGATCGCAAGATCAATTGCGTGGTCGATGGCGAACTCCTCCCGATCAGCCAGCGCGATGTCTCCCTTCGCATCCACCCGGGCGAACTGAAGCTGCTGGTCGGCACGGGCAATGACCACCCTCCCGTGTCCGATTACCCGCCGATCCAGATGTAGCGGAATCCGTACCGGTCCGCCTCCGAGCCGTAGAGGTAGGGCAGGGCGAGTTCGCGTGGCGTCGTGCCGGATACGACCACGCCCAGTTCATGGAGCGTCTGCTTCAGCGGATCGGGTAGCTGCGGCTGCGCGTCCGCCTTGTCGTGCCAGACCACCAGAAGCGGCCGCTTCGCGGAGTCGCCCGCGATCTTGTCCATGCGCGAGGACATCGCCACCGTCGCGTTTGCGAACTGCGTTCGGAAATTGCCCGCGGCCTGCTTGTCGTCGGTAAGCACGAAAGCCGGCTGTTGTCCCTTCGACGTCTCGATCGCTTCCGCAAAACTGGCGTAGGGTATGTTCAACCGCGAATAATCGCCGAACCAGGGCCGCACGACGGCGCGTCCGGAGACGACGACGAGCGCTCCAAACACGATCGTCGCGATCAGCGACGCAAAGAGTTTGAAGCCCGGCATCGGGTCGATTTTTGCCGCCTCGATCTTCAGGCAGAGATAGAGCGGCAGCAGGAGCAGATAGAGAACCAGCCATTTCTCGCGGATGTGGGTCGCAGCGACGCCGAGCACGATCAGGAGCACCGCCAGGAAAGAGAGTGCAATGGTCCGGCCGATGACGCGGGTCCACAGGCTTTCAGCCCGCCACACCAGGAGCACTTTGCCGCGCACGACAAGTCCAAACAGGATAACGGTGACGAAACTGCCGCCGATCACTGCGGAAACCAGCGCGGAGACGCCGTGGAGCGCCTGAAGAAGACGTCCTTCCGCTTCGCGTTCCTTCATCTCGTTCAAGGTTCCGGCCGAGGCCGCGTCGAGATTTTGCAGAATCCAGATCCCGTGAGGGAGCGCGATTAAGGCGGCGACGGCGATCGCGGCCACGATCCGCCAGTCGAAGACACGGGCGCGCAGCTCCCGTTCCGGCAGGATGGCGATAATCGCCGCTGTGGGGACCAGGACGAAATTGTATTTGGAGATCGCGCCGATACCGACGGCAAGGCCGGTCAGGAGATAGGCGGCAAGGCTTGGCCGCGTGAGCGTTCGGAGGAAGCCATAAAGGAAGAGCGAGACGGCAAAAAGCGCAGCCACCGTGTGCGAGAGATCCCGCTGCGCGAGCAGGAAGACAGGCGGCAGGCTCAATACGCCGAGCATTGCCATGGCGGCGAGGCGCCGGTCCTGAAGAACGAGGCGCGCGGCAAGTCCGTAGAAGAGGCAACAGAGGAACAGCAGCCCGTTCTTGAGCACCGTCATGGTTGCCAGTGACGGGCCGATCGCTTGCGAGAGCCCATATTGCAGCCAGTTGTAGAACGGCGCCTGCGGACCATATCCAAGCTGTAGGAATTGCGACAGGAATGCCTGCTCCGATTCGTCGATCTCGAGCGAACTCGAGATCGCCAGCCGCAAGGCGATGCAAAGCAGGAAATAGCCTGCCAATGCGACGATAACCGCATTCGGCCTACGTTCGACGATGTCAAGCATGCGGCGGTTCCGGCTCGAACACCTGCCGCACGATGTAATTTGTCGTTTCATCGTCCCGGAAATAGGCGCGGGCCATCATTTCCGCGAGAATGCCGGTCGTGATGAGTTGTACCGAGGAGAGGAAGAGCATTACGCCAACCATGAGCATCGGGCGATCGCCGATGTCGTTGCCGAGGAGGAACTTGTCAAAGGCGAGATAGGTGAGGATGAGCCCGCTCACGCCGCCAGCAGCAAGACCGATCGAGCCGAAGAAATGGCCTGGCCGCGCCTTGTAGCGCATGAAGAACAGAACCGCAAGCAGGTCGAGGATGACGCGGAACGTCCGTGAGATTCCGTATTTGGACGCGCCGAAATGGCGGGCGTGATGCGTCACGGGCATTTCGCCTATCCGGCTGCTGGGGACGACACCGGCCACCCAGGCAGGGATGAAGCGATGCATTTCGCCCATGAGCTTCACCTGCTTGATGACCGTGCTGCGATAGATTTTCAGGCTGCAGCCATAGTCGTGCAGCTTCACGCCGGTAATCTTGCCGATCAGGAAATTGGCGCACCAGGAGGGGATCTTCCGAAACAGGAGACCGTCCCGGCGGTTCTTCCGCCATCCGACCAGCAGATCGAGTTCCCGCTCTTCGATCGCCGCAACCATCGCCGGGATGTCTTTGGGATCGTTTTGCAGGTCGCCATCGAGCGTCGCGATCAGTCGTCCGGCAGCGGCGTCGATCCCCGCCTGCATCGCGGCCGTCTGGCCAAAGTTCTTCTGCAATTCGATGATCCGCAGGCGCAGGCCCGGCTGCAAGAGCTCCTTGCGCGCATTCGGCAGGGTCCGGTCGGTACTGCCGTCATCGACCAGGATCAGTTCCCACGGCTTGCCGAATCCGGTCATTGCGTCGCGAATACGGGCGACGAGCGGCTGGACGCTATCCTCCTCGTTGAACACCGGCACGACGATGGAAAGCTCAGCGCCTTCCAAAACGGCAGCCATTGCTTGCGCAGGTTCTTCCAACTTGTTCACGAGCGGTGTCTCCGGTGTTCCGTTGCTGGCTTTCTTGCACAGTTGACAGTAGTAACCAACAGGTATCGCATCGCTTGGACAGAGGAAATCGGCATCTCATGAATTCGGACCGACAGTGCCGTCGGCAGTCGTGGCTTGTGCGCAACCGCATGGGACTGATTTCTGTGGCGGCCGTCGCGGTCTACGTCGTCTTCGTCGAGTGGATCTGGGGATGGCTCACCTTGATGCGGCAATGGACCGAGGTCGGCGCAATGCCCATACTCTCGGCGCTGGCGCTCCTTATCGCCACCTACTTCGTTCGCTGCTACCGGATTTACGACTATTTTCCCGAACAGACTCGCGGTCGGTTCCTGACGCTTCTGCGCGTTACCCAGACCCATAATCTCCTCAACATCATGCTGCCATTCAGAGCCGGGGAAACGAGCTTCCCGCTACTGATGCGCACCGAGTTCGGCGTTCCGCTGTTGCGCGGCACCTCGGCGCTGCTCGTCATGCGGCTGCTCGATCTGCATGCGCTCGTCATCGTCGCTGCGATCGGCCTCGTGCTCGGGCGGAGCCAACAGGCGGCTTGGTGGCTCCTCTGGCTGCTGGCATTCTTCTCGCCACTCGCATTCTTTCTGCTGAAGGCAAGAGTTCTTGCCGTGGCGCGCCGATTGACGCCTGGCAGGTTCGGGCCCTATTTCGCCGAGATCGAGGCCGGTCTGCCGGAGCATGTTTCGGCATTCCTGAGGGCCTGGGCGATGACGATCCTGAATTGGGCGGTCAAGGTGGCGATTCTCGCCTGGGTGCTCGCGATCATGGGCGTGGCGCCCTTTGCCGCCTCCTTCGGAGGGGCGCTCGGAGGCGAACTGTCGTCGGTTCTTCCGGTGCATGCGCCGGCAGGCGTCGGCACCTACGCGGCGGCGATCGTTGCCGGTGCGATGTCGTTCGGCGCAGCCGGCGATCCCGCGACGCTTGGCATGCTCGGGCGCGCGAGCGTCAATGCGCACCTGCTCGTCATCGTCTCGGCAGTGGCCGGCACACTGTTGTCGCTGGCGCTGAAGCCGAAGGCCTGATTCACGGCGCTGCTAGCGCATCGGCCCGAAAATCGTATCCGATTTTCGGGCCGATGCGTCGATTCAAAGAGTTACAGCGACCTTTGCGCGTCTGAAAGCGTCTGAAAAGACGCGCGGCGCTGTAAGCGGGAAGGTCCGGCGACATCGATAGGTCTATTGGAACGATGTCTCGTAGAAGCTTCTGAGCTTGCGTGAATGCAGCTTCTCCGGTGGCATCGCCGCGAGTTTCTGCAGCGCCAGAATGCCGATCTTCAGATGTTGGCTCACCTGGGTCCGGTAGAAAGCGGTTGCCATTCCCGGCAGCTTCAATTCGCCGTGCAGCGGTTTGTCGGACACGCAGAGCAAGGTGCCGTAAGGCACGCGGAAGCGGAAGCCATTGGCGGCGATCGTCGCCGATTCCATGTCGAGCGCGATGGCGCGCGCCTGCGACAAGCGCTTGACCGGGCCGCGCTGGTCGCGCAATTCCCAGTTGCGGTTGTCGATCGTGGCCACGGTGCCGGTGCGCATGATCTGCTTGAGATCGTAGCCCTTGTAGCCCGTCACCTCGGCCACCGCGTCCTGGAGCGCGACCTGCACCTCCGCCAGTGCCGGCAGTGGAATCCAGACCGGCAGGTCATCGTCGAGCACGTGATCTTCGCGCATGTAGGCATGGGCGAGCACATAATCCCCGAGCCGCTGGCTGTTGCGCAGACCGGCGCAATGGCCGAGCATCAGCCAGACATGCGGTCTCAGCACGGCGATGTGGTCGGTGATGGTCTTGGCGTTGGAGGGGCCGACGCCGATATTGACCATGGTGATGCCGCCATGGCCCTTCTTCTTTATGTGATAGGCCGGCATTTGCGGCAGGCGGGCGAGCGAATAATCGGCCTCCGGCCTGTCGGCGCCCGCCGGCGTGATAATGTTGCCGGGCTCGATGAAGGCCGTATAGCCATTGCCGCCTTCGGCCATCTGCTGGCGTGCCCAGGCGCAGAACTCGTCGATATAGAACTGGTAGTTCGTGAAAAGCACGAAGTTCTGGAAATGCGTGGCGCTGGTCGCCGTGTAATGGCTGAGGCGCGCAAGCGAATAGTCGATGCGCTGGGCTGTGAAGGGGGCAAGCGGGGAGGGCTCGCCGGGGCCCGGCTCATAGGAGCCGTTGGCGATCTCGTCGTCGGTGGTGGTGATATCCGGCGCATCGAAGAGGTCGCGCAGCGGAATATCGATGCTCTCGCCCGCCGATGCCTCGACATGCGCGTTCTCGCCGAAGGCGAAGTGCAGCGGAATGGGCGTTGCCGATTCGGACACGATGACGCTGACGCCGTGATTGCGGATCAGATGTCCGAACTGTTCCTTCAGGTAGTGGCGGAAGAGCCGCGGGCGGGTGATCGTCGTCGTGTAGACGCCGGGTGCGCTGACATAGCCGAAGGATAGCCTGGAATCGACATGGCCGAAGCTGCTTGTCTCGATGCTGACCTGCGGATAGCAGGCGCGGAAACGCGTGAGCGGCCTGCCGTTCTTTCCCAGCCCCTCGAAAGCCTCCCGCAGGAAACGGGTGTTGCGCTCGTACAGCGCTTCCAGACAATCGACGGCATCGGCCGGATTGTCGAAGGTTTGCGGCTCGAAGGCTTCAGGGGTGGCGATGGAGAGGGCGGAATGTGAAGAGATTCGTTTGTCCATGTTGCATTATAGGCTGGGGCTTCTGACAAGCAAACGACAAGATATGCGGTTTTTCACATGCTTCGCATCCGATGCATGTCGACGCGCTTTACAGCGCCGCGCGCCTTTTCAGACGCGCAAAGCTCGATGCAAGTCTTTGAAGCTGTGCATTGAGCTTTCCGAAAAATCGGGCACGATCTTCGGGCCGATGCGCTAGCGGGGGCCTGCGAGAATGATCGCGCTGCCGGCAATTGCAACCGCCATGCCGGTCAGGTCCCAACGGTCGGGCCTGATGCCCTCGGCGATCCAAAGCCAGGTGAGCGATGTGGCGATGTAGACGCCGCCATAGGCCGCATAGGCGCGCCCGGCAGCGGCCGTATCGATCATGGTCAGGAGCCAGGCAAAGAGGGCCAGAGAACCCATGCCGGGTATGAGCCACCAGGCGGACTTGTCGAGCTTGAGCCACGCCCAGAAGGCGAAGCAGCCGGCGATCTCGGCAAGTGCTGCAAGGAAATAGATGGCGAATGCGGGCATGGCTTGCTCCTTTCACGGGTGACAAGGAGCGGAGAGTTAGGTGAAGCGCAAGAGGGAAATGGAGTGGGCGCGACCGTGTGATCAACTCATCGCCTGGCGCTGGAGCGTCATGAAGAGAACGAAGCCGGCGCCGTTCTTGCCGATGCCGGAGGTGCTGGCCTTGTTGTAGGTCACCGCTCCGATCGGCGCCATCAGCAGGCCCGTGACGAACAGGAGCCGGAGTGCAAGGATGGCGGAGGAGACGAACGCGGACATTTCCCTGATCCTGGTGTGTTGGGGCGGAGCGAGCGGGGGGGGGGAAGACCGCTCGCCTCCAGTCCCGCCTTAAAGCTTGGCCTGGCAATATTGTGCGGTGTGTGCGGTGCAGTCGGTCAGCGAGCCGATATAGGTGTTCTGGCGGCGACGCTCGGTGTCGGCGCCTACGGCCGCAGCGAGTGACATTGCGAAGACGACCATCAGCAGGCTGATGAGGGTGAGGCGTCGGGCGAGGATATCCATGTTTCTGTCCGTGGGCTGGAGGCGCTGTCAAATCGATTGGGCGTCTTTTCGCACAACCAAACTGAATTCTTGCTGAGGCGCCCATTCATCTGCCGTTCATCTTGGTTGAAGGCAGGGGCCTTGCCTCGCGCGGAGCGCGTTCCTACCTGTGGTTTTCCACGAACCTCAAGGAGAGATCGCCGATGACGGCTCCGATCGAGCTTTATTACTGGCCGACACCGAACGGCTGGAAGATCACCATCATGCTGGAGGAACTCGGCGTTCCCTACGTGGTCAAATACGTCAATATCGGCCGCGGCGACCAGTTCGCGCCGGAATTCCTGGAGATCTCGCCCAATAACCGCATGCCGGCGATCGTCGATCCCGAGGGCCCGGACGGCGTGCCGATCTCGGTGTTCGAGTCGGGTGCGATCCTGCAATATCTCGGCCGCAAGTACCGCAGGTTCTATCCGAGCGACGAACGTGCCCGCGTCGAAGTCGAGCAATGGCTCTTCTGGCAGGTCGGCGGTCTCGGCCCCATGGCGGGGCAGGCCCATCACTTCCGGCAATATGCGCCGGAACGGATCGCCTATGGCATCGAGCGCTACACCAATGAAGTGAACCGCCTCTATGGCGTGATGAACAAGCGTCTCGCCGACCGGCCCTTCCTGGCCGCCGATTACTCCATTGCCGACATGGCTGCGATCGGCTGGGTGATCCCGCACGAGAACCAGGGGCAAGATCTCAACGAGTTCCCGAACCTGAAGCGCTGGTTCGAGACGATGCTCGCGCGCCCGGCGGTCAAGAAGGCAATCGAGGTCGGCAAGGAGGAGCGAGCCCGTCAGAAGAGCCTTGCAGAGGACAAGGAAGCCCAGAAGATCCTGTTCGGCCAGCGCGCGCGGTAGCGCCGGGTGAGGCGACATGTGGTGCAAACGAATGCCGCTTCGCGGCAACCCTCTTCAACCCCACAGGTGGGAGGGGCTTGGAGATTGCGGCAAATCCCTGGGCATTTCACTGCCTTAGCTCCTGCTGCTACAGTCAAGATGCGGTGAGGAGGTGCGGCAGATTAAGCACCTCCCACCTGTGGGGAGGGGTCTTGCTTCGACCCTGATCAAAACCGCTTACAGACGAGTCCAGGTCTGTGACTTGCAAAGCACCTTCAGCACGCAGCCCTTCATTTGCAGCGAATTGCCGTCGACCGAGCCCGAGCCGCTATAGGTCTTGTCGCTCTCCGGATCGGTGATTTCGCCGCTGTAGCTGCCGGCAGCGCCAGCAAGATTACCAATGCGTTTCCCGGCATGTTTGCCCGTCTTCAGCGTGACGCAGAAGGAACCGCTGCAGGGGGCGATTTCCGCCGTGGCGCCGCTGGCGGTCTTCCAGTTGCCGACGATCGGTTCGGCTGCCTGGACCGAGGCTGCCGCGGCAAGAGCGAGTGCCGCGGCTACGAGCAAAGTGCGAATCATTCAAGTTCCTCCGACAAAATGGGCGGCCTCCACGCCGCCTGAGCACAGGATAACTTACGCATACGTAAAGGTAAATAAGCCGGAAAGCGGGCATTTGGCGAGGCGGAGCGCCGCGCAAGCGGACCCGTTCCTGGTTTCATGGTTAGCGTTTGGTTGAAATCGAAGATTGAAGATTTCGTAAAATTCTAGGCGAATTGCCGCTGTTTGAGGGGCTGCGATGCTTAACAAAAACCCAAGTTTACCAAGTATTTGAACTTTGTTTTCGGCAAATTAAGCATGCATTTTAAGCGCCTGTTGAAGGGCCTCGGCGATACTCGGAGCCATAAGAGGAGCGGGGCGAACACCCCGCCGAAAAACCGGAAGCGACGCTGCGCAAAGACGGTGCACTTCCGGAAGCCCGCCAAGAGGCAAGACGAAGACAGGGACCGACAAAACGACAAAAGACAGGTGCGCCCTACGATTGAGGCGCACCAATCGAAGACAGGGACACGACAATGGCACGCTTTGACATGCAGACTGTTTCGGATGCCGCGATGGGTGGCGACAACCGGGCCGACGCCCTCTGTGAAATGGGCCTTGCCTATGCCACGGGCCGCGGCAGGCCAGTCGATTTGGTCGCCGCCCACAAGTGGTTGAACATCGCCGCCATCAAGGGCTCCGATCGCGCCGCGGGTCTTCGCGCTGACCTTGCCGCCACCATGAGCAAGACCGAGCTTGCGGCCGCCCTCCGCGCGGCGCGCGAATGGATGACGATGCACTGACGTCGAGGCGGCGCCGTTCAGTTCAGGTTCTTGAGGACGGCGGGAAGCGAGGCTGCAAGCAGGTCCATCTCCGCATCCGGCCCGGCGCTGATCCGGACGCAGCGATCGAGCGGCGCCACACCCGGCATGCGGATGAAGACGCCGTGGTCGCTCATCAGCCTTTCGACGATCGCTCTGGCATAGCGCGCGTCGCGGCCGCAATCGACGGCAACGAAATTCGTCGCGGAGGCAAGCGGCGTCAGGCCATTATCCCGGGCAATTGCGGCAATCCGGTCGCGGGACCTCGCGATCCGCCGAGTGACTTCAGTGAGATAGGCCTGATCTGCCAGTGCCGCGATTGCCGCCGCAACGCCCACGCGGCTCATGCCGAAATGATTGCGGATCTTGTCGAAGGCCTGGGCGGTGCCGGCTGTCGCCAGCGCGTAGCCGACGCGCGCACCGGCAAGCCCATAGGCCTTGGAGAAGGTGCGGGTGCGAATCACATTGGGTCGGTCGATCAGGCTTTCGACCGGTGGGACCGACTCCGGCGGGGCCGTTTCGCTGTAGGCCTCGTCGAGGATGAAGAGCGTCGTTTCTGGCAAGGCGGCGGCAAAATCGACGATGCGATCGGCTGGCCACCAACTGCCCATCGGATTGTCGGGATTGGCGAAATAGACGAGCGGCGCGTCCTCACGCCTCACGGCGGCAAGCAATCCCTCGAGGTCTTCGCGGTCGTTGACATAGGGTACCGTCACCAGCCGGCCGCCATGGCCCGCAACGTGATAGTTGAAAGTCGGGTAGCCTCCGAGCGAGGTGACGACCGGTGCGCCGGGCTCGACGACGAGGCGGACGATCTGCCCGAGCAGGCTGTCGATGCCTTCGCCGATGGCGATACTAGCCGGCGGCACCCCGAGATGGGCGGCAAGAGCCTGCTTCAGTTCCCAATTTTCAGGATCCGCATATTTCCACGTTTCGCCGGCCGCCTCCTGCATGGCCAGTAGCACTGACGGAGCCGGGCCGAACCCGCTCTCATTGGCGCCGATGCGGGCGGCGATCCTGCGGCCGCGCTGTCGCTCGATGGCCTCCGGTCCGACGAAGGGAATGGTGGCCGGCAAGGACTGGATGAGCGGCGTGAAACGCGAGAAGGCGGACATATGGACGACCCTGTTCGAAGTGCGCCCGGAACTTAACGCATAAGAACCGAAATCGGAATCGCCTCGCGCAAGAAAGATCGCGGTCGTTTCAGCCGCGGCTGTCCGCGCCGAAGAAGAAGGGGCGCGCCGGCGCCGTGAGGCGACGTGGGTCCCTCGTCGTTCTCGCGTTTCGGCTTTCTCCGGTAAAGTAATCGAGGCGGACGATCTCGTGCAGGAACGATTCTTCGATCGTCTTGATGAATTGCACCGCGAGTTTGTCGCCCGCCCGGTGGATCTCGGCGCAACCGATGCGCCGGTTCGTTCCGACGACGTGGAGATAGTAGTGCAGCGGCAAGCCGATCGTGGTGCCGACGGAAAAGCGCGCTCCGCCACGCGAGATTTCGATCATCCTGCAGGCCCGTATGGATACTCCGCCAAGCCCCGGCTGCACCGCCATCAGCGTTCCGGCATGGGCGATGGCGAAGCGCTCGTGACGTTCGTCATAGAGCGGCGAAGGCGCAAGCGAATACATCGTCGACTGCTGCATGCATCTGCTCCGGCAAATGGAGCGCCGACAGTGCAAAGGCGGGCATCATCGGCTTTCGCCGGCGTCGCACCCGTCGCTCCGGTCGGGCTCATGGAAGGTGGAATCCCGGCAAGTCATTCGCCGGCGCTTTTCGCAAACCTGTTGCAAAGGCCGACAGTCAGTCTCCGCCGGCAAGCTTGCAATCCCTTGAAGATATTCGATAGAAATCTAACGAGCGTCGCTTTCCCGCAGACGCCGCTTTGCCTCCGCGCCGGCGCTGCATGAAGACGGTCGGCAAATTGGATACGGATCAGCCGATCCAGGAATGCCTTTGCGGGCAGCACGTCGAAGCGTCTGCAGCGCGCTTCTGATTCGACGGCTCGCCCCGCCGGAACCCGGACGAAAATGGTAGGATTTCCTGAAATCCGACAAAAAAATCTTGCATTGCCGACGCACTGACACTAGTCAGGCGCTAACGGAGAGGTGGCCGAGTGGTCGAAGGCGCTCCCCTGCTAAGGGAGTATACCGGAAACGGTATCGAGGGTTCGAATCCCTTCTTCTCCGCCATCCTGCTTCTGTCCAGCCCGAAGACATAGGTAACAGTTTGTACCTAAGACATGGGTGACAACCTCGTGCCGAACGGGTTGTCGATGGTTTGCAAGGTCCTCTGCTCCAGGTCGATATATCCCAAATCATAATGCATGAAGCTGATGAGCCAAATTCCGTCCTCGACTTCCTTGATGCCAAGCCTCTGACCGGCCATGACGGTCGAGATGTTGATCTTATTGCGATGCATGCAGATGCGGCCGCAGGCGGTGACGAGGACGTCGCGATCGTGGAAGGGATAGTCGAGCTCCGGCAGACCGTCATAGGCTCTTGAAGAAGGCGTGTAGAGCTCGGCCGGCATCCGCATGGCGAGCGCCTCGTGGGGGCGCTCTTCATTGAATTCGCTAAGGAAAGCATCGAATCGCGCCTGCTGCTGCAGGGCATTTATACCCGGCGGCCGCGTCGTCTCCCGCTTCAGGGTCAGATGCATGCGCTCGTGGCGCCCGTTCTGTTGCGGATGGCCGGGTTTGATCCGTTCGATGGCGATGCCAAGCCGCAGCCACCAGACCGACAGCTTCGACAAATTGTAGAGGCCGTTGGGCGAGGCGAAGGGCAGCCCGTTGTCGCTGCGGATGGCGAGCGGCAAGCCGCGTTCCTTGAAGAGGCGGACAAAGGCCTCGATGACCGGTTCCTCCCGGGTCGATTCAAGCGCTTCGCACAAGAGCAGGTAGCGCGATGCCTGGTCGGTGACCGTCAGGGGGTAGCAGTAGCGGCCATCGCCGAGCTTGAACTCGCCCTTGAAATCCGTGCACCACAGAGTGTTGGGCTGGACGGCGTTCGAGAGGGGCGTGCCCACGGCCTTGCAGCGCCGCCTCTTGCGGGCGCGCTTGACAAGGCCGTGGCGATCGAGCACCGCATGGACGGTGCTCTTTGCGGGAATGCGCACATCGCCGGCCAGCTTGCGCACGAGCCGTTCCCGAATCTTTCGAGCGCCCCAATGCGGCTTCTCGCGCTTAGTCTCGACGATCAGCCGCTCCACCGGCTCGGGAAGCTGGTTGGCATATCGGACCGGCCGACGCGAGCGATCGCAAAGCGCCTCGAGTCCCTCCTGCCGGTAGCGATTGAAGATCTTGTAGCCGGTCTTGCGGGAAATCCCGAACTCCCGGCACACATCGCTCATGCCTTCTCGAACCGAATCGCCACCGCTCCACAGCGCCCCCGATTCGCCCATCCCGCGCACAGATTCCCTTGAGAATCACCCGATCCACCCCGATTCTGAGTGTCCGTGCGGCTCGGCCCCCATGCCGAGGCAGACGCAAAGTCCCCGCCCGAATGGGGCCGATGCCCGGTTTTGCCCCGAATTTCGGCCGCTTTCTGCCTCTTTTCGGAACAGCGGGTGCACTATGCATCGCGGCTAAACCCTAGTCGACAAAGGATTTTCTTAAGGCTTTGTTAATCCTTTCAGGCCGTCTGGGGCGATTTTGTGTCGTTTGAGCAACAGGGATCGGGGAAGGGCGGCGCAAAGCAGTTGATCTCGCAAGTTGGTCGTTGCGCGCCCCACCCGGTTTTGTATTTTCAACTCCGGAAGCAAGGGCGGTTGATCGTCCGACTTCTTGAACGAATTGGGGATGGGGCAGGGAACGCTGTCCTTCAGCAAAGAAACCCAGACCCGTGTGAAACTTTTGACTGGAGGTCAGAAATGAACATCAAGAGCCTTCTTCTCGGCTCCGCTGCTGCGCTCGCAGCAGTATCCGGCGCCCAGGCTGCCGACGCCATCGTCGCTGCCGAGCCGGAGCCCATGGAATATGTTCGCGTTTGCGACGCTTTCGGCACGGGCTACTTCTACATCCCGGGCACGGAAACCTGCCTCAAGATCGGCGGCTTCATCCGCGTTCAGGGCGACTTCGGCCGTGACGCAAGTGCGTTTGGCGAGGGTTTCGACGCCGAAGACGGCTTCTCCGACTGGGATGTCTTCTCCCGCGCTTACATCTCGTTCGACGCGAAGAGCGACACCGAATTCGGCACGCTCACCGGCTTCGCCGCCATTGAGTTCAACGCAGACAACGACACCGACGTTGGCGACAGCCGCATCGACGTCGATGAAGCCTACATCCAGCTCGGCGGCCTGAAGGCCGGCTTCTTCTACAGCTGGTGGGATAAGGGCCTGAACGGCGAAACCGACGACCTCTCCACCAACTCGGAATTCAACTCGATCGCCTATCTCTATGACGGCGGTACGTTCCAGGCTGGTATTGCTGTTGACGAGTTCCAGGGCGCGGGCGTCACCACGCGTAACAACGGCGTTGGCATCGAAGGTATCGTCTCCGCTTCGCTCGGCGGCGTAAGCTTCGACCTCCTCGGCGGCTTCGACACCGAACTCGAAGAAGGCGCCATCCGCGCCCTGCTTTCGGCCGACCTCGGTCCGGGCGTCTTCCAGCTCGCTGGTATCTGGGCTTCCGACCCGAACGCTTACTATGGCGATGCCGAGTGGACCGTTGCTGCTTCCTACGCCTTCCAGGCCACGGAAAAGTTCAAGATCACGCCCGGCGCTCAGTACTGGAGTGGTCTGTCTAACGGCTCTCTCACTGACTTCAGCAATGACGATCAGTGGCGCGTTGGCGTAACGGCCGACTACCAGATCACGGAAGGTCTCGCTTCGCGTCTGTCGGTTCAGTACACCGATCCGGACAACGGCGACGACTCTGTCAGCGGCTTCCTCCGCCTGCAGCGTGACTTCTAATCTGACCTGACCTCGGTCAGTGACGGAAAGCCCGGCTCATCGAGCCGGGCTTTTTGACTCCGGGGCTGTGATCGGCGTGGTAGAGATTTTTGAACCCGGTCACCTGTGCGATGGAATAACTCCGGGACCGCCGCCGGAAAGCTGGCGATCGGAGAGGAAAAGTCTCTTCAACCAAGGGCTTGGCGCAGGATTCTGGTCACGAACGCAGGATGAGGATCGGTGAGTTCAACTCGCCAAATGCCGCTCGAGAACGGGCACGCACATGTCCAGATCGTGCGTCGCCAGATGCGCATAGCGCATGGTCATCGTCAGCGTCTGATGGCCTAGCCACATCTGGACCCGCCGGAGATCGATACCGCCGCGCACGAGGCGAGAGGCGCAGGTATGTCTCAGAATATGGGGAACGATATCGGCTTCATCGCCCAGCCCCGCATCCTGCTTGGCCGCATTCCAGACTGCCCGAAATTTTTGCTGATCGACGTCGCTGAAAGGTCCCGGTGATCTGGCTGCCAGGTCTTTCAGCACCTCTTTTGCCCGCGCTGTCAGGGGCACGGTGCGGCTGCGCCCGGATTTGGTAATCCAGAAGGTTGCTCGACCCTCGTGAATGTCATTCCATTTGAGGCCAATGCCCTCGCCAAGACGAGCGCCCGTGTCCACCAGGAATATAGAGAATTTCAGGAAGAGCTCCGACCGGCTGCCGATCTCCCGGAACAGGATTTCCTCTTCATCGGCCTCGAGAAAGCGCAAACGTCCGGCTCTTTCTTTTTGACGCCTGAATTCCGGCAGACTGTGGATATCGCCCATCTTGTACGCTTTCCGCAGCAACTTGCTCAGCGCCGCCATCTTCCTATTGATGGTCGCATTGCTGTTGCCGCGTTTGCGTAGTGCCCCGATCAGTTCGTCGAGCAGGTCCTGCGAAAAGGTGGAGAACCGGGCGCCGAGCAGAATCTCGTCAAGTTCACCAATGAAGGCCTTCACATTATATTTGTGGTTCCCTTCGTCCCACAGGATGTCGACGTAGCGATGAAACAGTTCGGCAAGCGAAGTCTCCTTGACCAGGCCTGTCGGGCCCCTCTGGCCAAAGCAATAATTGACCTCGTATTCCGGACTCACGCCCGAAATCCCGAAGTCGCTCGCCAATTTTTCGGCGGCTGACGTCACGTTTGCTGCTTCCCTTCCACCCCACCACGAATGGACCAAGGAACCGCTGGCGCTCAAGCCAACGCTTATATTTCAGCAGTCTAAATAACCAAGACGGCACGCATATGTTGCGGTACAGCAACAGCCCGCAACCCCTAGAGTTGCGGGCCGTTCGCTCGTTCAGATTAGAAGTCGCGCTGCAGGCGGAGGAAGCCGCCAACGGAGTCATCGGCATTGTCAGCATCGGTGTACTGAACCGACAGGCGCGAAGAGAGACCTTCGGTAATCTGGTAGTCGGCCGTTACGCCAACCTTCCACTGATCAACACCGTCGACGAATGCGAGATCGCTCCAGTACTGGGCGCCGGGCGTGATCTTGAACTTTTCCGTGACACTGAACGCGTAGGAGGCGGCAACCGTCCACTCAGACTGGCTGAAGTAGGCGTTCGCGTCGGAAGCCCAGATACCAGCGAGCTGGAAGACGCCCGGGCCGAGGTCGGCCGAAAGCAGGGCGCGGATGGCGCCTTCTTCGAGTTCCGTGTCGAAGCCGCCAAGCAGGTCGAAGCTTACGCCGCCGAGCGAAGCGGAAACGATGCCTTCGATGCCGACGCCGTTGTTGCGGGTGGTGATGTCTTCGAGTTCGTCGATGGCAACACCAGCCTGGAACGAACCACCATCATAGAGATAGGCGATGGAGTTGAATTCCGAGTTGCTGGAGAGCGAGTCAGTCTCGCCGTTCAGGCCCTTATCCCACCAGCTGTAGAAGAAACCGGCCTTCAGGCCGCCGAGCTGGATGTAGGCTTCGTCGATCTTGTAATCGGCATCGGCGACGTCGTTATCGGCATCAGCCTCGAGCGCATAGAAGCCGGTGAGCGTGCCGAATTCGGTGTCGCTCTTGGCGTCGAAGGAGATGTAAGCGCGGGAGAAGACATCCCAGTCGGAGGGAGCAGATTCATCACGGCCGAAGTCGCCCTGAACGCGGATGAAGCCGCCGATCTTGAGGCAGGTTTCCGTGCCCGGGATGTAGAAGTAGCCCGTGCCGAAAGCGTCGCAAACGCGAACATATTCCATGGGCTCCGGCTCGGCAGCGACGATCGCGTCGGCAGCCTGGGCGCCGGATACTGCTGCGAGCGCAGCAGCGGAGCCGAGAAGAAGGCTCTTGATGTTCATTTCTGACCTCCAGTCAGAATTGAACATCGGGCCACCGATGGCGATCGCCGCTACCCCCTCTGGCCTGCCGGCCATCTCCCCCACAAGAGGGGGGAATCGATGCGGCACCATTGCGCCTCCACCAGCGCGTTCCGCTTGTAGAAACGTTTCGATTGGATCGAGGGGCAGCCGAGCACATTCTCCCCCCTTGTGGGGGAGATGGCCGGCAGGCCAGAGGGTAGAGCTTGCGGCCTTCTACCTGCGCACGAAATCGCCGATCGCCTGCTTCAGTCCGTCGAGATGCAGGAGCGGCGCGTGGCCTTGGCCGATCGCGGTCACTGCGATCAGTCCGGAATGCCGTCGCGCCATTTCCTGGACCGTCGCTTCGCTGAGCAGTCGGGAATGTTCACCGCGTACGACCATCATCGGAATATTGGTGAAGGCGTCGAACTGGGGCCAAAGTGGCGAAAGCACGCTTTCGCCGGTGAGATCCAGCAGCTGCGCGGCGATCGCTGGATCGTAGTCGGCGATCGGCGTGCCATTCTGGTCGCGGTAGATCGCTTCGGCCATGGCGCGCCAGTCGTCGGCGGTGAGGATCGGGAAGTCCGGGCCGTGCACCGTCCGGAGATAGTCGGGCGCCACCGCCCAACTCGCCGGCCCGTCCTTGGTGTTCAGGTAGTCGCGGATCGCGAGCAATCCCGCCAGTTCGATCACAGGGCCGATATCGTTGAGAATGGCGCGAGCAACAAGGGCAGGGGTGGTGACGGCGAGGTGATGAAGGATCAGGCCCCCGCGCGAGGTGCCGATGAAAGTGGCCTTGTCGATGCCGAAATGGGCGCATGCCGTGACGATGTCCTCGGCCTCGACGGGAATTGCGTAGCGGCTCTTGTCCTCGTCACGCGCCGACTGCCCGCGGCCGCGATAGTCAAGCGAGACGATCGCGTGCGCGCCGCCTTCGGGCGAGGCGAGGAAAACAGCGAGGTCGTGAAAATCGCGGCTGTTCCGGGTCAGCCCCGGCAGGCAGACGATAGGGCTGCGACGTTGCCCGATCGCGGGGCCGTAGGATCGAGCATAGAGCTTCAAGCCGTCCTTGGCGCGGAAATAATGTTCCTGAAACATCTGGCTCCTTTGGGGCGGGTGGGTCGTTAAAGGTGCTGGCAGCCGCGACCCCCTCTGGCCTGGCGGCCATCTCCCCCACAAGGCGGGAGACGACTCGCGGCACCGTGCCGCCTCCACTGGAGCTTTCCGCTTCCAGCAGCGTTTCGGTCGGAAGCGAGGGGTATGCCGCTTGTATTCTCCCCCTTGTGGGGGAGATGGTCGGCAGGCCAGAGGGGGTATGCCGGCTGGACGTGCGTCGCCGTTTCCGAGCTCAAGGCTCCCGCCCCACCCGCAAGTCCGCAACGATATCGGCATTTTGCCCGAGGCGGGCCTTGTACACCTGGTAATTCTCCATCACCCGCTGCACGTAATTGCGCGTCTCCTCGAATGGAATGCGCTCTATCCAGTCGACGATGTCGTCGATCGGCTTGCCGCGCGGATCGCCGTAGCGTGCCATCCACTGCGGCACCCGGCGCGGGCCGGCATTGTAGGCGATGAAGGTCAGGATATAGGAGCCGCCGAAACTCTCGATCTGCTCGCCGAGATAATGGGCCCCGAGTGTTGCATTATAGCCGGCGTCCGCCGTCAGCCGCTCCGCGGAATAGGCAAGGCCGTAGCGGCTGGCCACGCCCTTGGCGGTTGCCGGCAGAAGCTGCAGGAGCCCGCGGGCATTTGCCGCGGAAACGGCCGCCGGATTGAAGGCGCTTTCCTGGCGGGCGATTGCATAGGCGAGCGCCTTGCCGGCGCCGCCGATATTGGCGCCCGACGGAATGACGCCAAGCGGAAAGGCGAGGGCGGCGACGTCGATGCCGCGGCCGAAGGCGATCTTGCCGATCTGCAGCGAAAGTTGATGGCCCCGCGTTTCTTCCGCCCGCGCCGCAAGGATCGCGAGTTCCCCGGGACTGGTCAGCTCCTCGGCCAGCGCCCGGTAGAGGCTGTCCGCACGCCAGCCATGTCCTGCCTCCTCCAGCCGGTCGATCGCCCGGACGGCTTCGCGCTCTTGGAACCGCCTCCGGTCTTCCTCCGTCGGCGTCGGATAGCTGACATTGAGCGTGGGGCGGCCGAGTCGGGCCGCGGCCAGTTGCCCGTAGAAGCTTGCCGGATAGTGAGCCGCATTGGCGAAATACTCCTCCGATTTCCCGGGGCCGCCAGCCTCCGCGGCGCGCCCGAGCCAATACCAGGCGCGTGAGGCCGAGATCGGCCGGCTGGAGACTTCAAGGATCCTGCGAAAATGGCGCGCCGCCGTCGCCGGCTCTTCGAGCGCGCGCAACGCATACCAGCCGGCATGGAATTCGGCATCGACGATGTCGGTCGGCTCGTTTGCCGCATGGTGCGCCGCGATGCGATAGGCGCCGCGGAAGTCGCCCTGATCGAGCAGCCCACGGCTGACGATGCGCTGCTCCGTCCACCATTCGCCGGCATCGACAAGGGCGCTTTTGTCGCGCGGCATCCGGTCGAGAAGCTTTGCCGCCTCCTCATATTTTTCCTGCTTGCGCAGATATTCGATGCGCAGGAAGAGATAGGCGGGATCGTCACGCCAGGACGAATCGACAGCCGCGATCAGATCGGCGGCCTTGCCGCCGCCGCGGATGACGGCGGCCCAGGCGCGATACAGAGACTGCGCCTTGCCGAGCGCGGCGAAGCGCTCCGCCTGCTCGACGCGGCTTCTGTAAAGGAGCATCTCCATGCGCCGCTTGTGGTCGGCAGGCTGCAGCAGCGCGGAGAATTCCGAGAGCACCTTGTCTTCGATGTCCTTGTCCAGAGCATCCTTGACCCAAAGGGCCCGCAGGTGCCCCGCTGCTTCGGCACTCCGGCCCTCGGAGGCCAGCGCACGCGCAAGGACGATCGCGCCCTCCGCGGTTTCCGGTCGAGTCGCGCCGAAGGCGGCGATGACGTCCGCAGCCGGCGGATTCTCGCGGTAGAGCGCCCGCTCCGAATGGGCGCGCAGCGATTTCAGGCCCGGCCAGCCCTCGAGTTCCCTTTGCGCCGCGGCAATTTCACGGGAAGGGACGCCCCTCTGGCCAGAGAGCGCAATCGCCCAGGTGAGGATGTGCCGGTCGAGCGTGCCCATGCGCAGTCCGTCGCGAACGGCGATCGCCTGCTCCGGTTTCCGGTTGGAAAGGGCGTCGAGGCCGGCCTTCACCTCCAAGCTGCGGGGCGCAGTCGCGGCCGGAATGGTGGCGGTCGCTTCTCCGGACGCGACGCGTCCCGTCTTGGCCGGAAATTCAGGCTTGCTTGTCGGCACGGGTATCCGGCCTTCGCTTGCGGCAGACGAAGCCATCATCGCGACACCAACGCCGGCGGCGAGAGACAGAAAGTGTGATCCGCGCATCAAGAACCCCGAGCTTCCCCCATTGTCTCAGTCTTCATTTGGCGCCGGATTGCCCTAACGAAACATTAATCCGCGCGAACCCGTCGAGGAGCCAAAGGCCGCTACGGTTGTCGAACGCAACGCGTCTCTGTCGTAAAACGACATCGATCCAACACCACAGGCCGCAACAATCGACTTGCACGGAAACTGACGGCAAATGCATCGTCACGCCGCTTGCCGCAGCCATATCACATGATTATGGTGCGGCAGTTTTTAACCATCGAATGCGGCCAAAGAGTGAGCGTTTCTTGCCCTTCCGAGCCGTCAGGAGTTGTGCATGTTCAAGGGTTCCATTCCCGCACTCGTAACCCCGTTCACGTCCACCGGTGCCGTGGACGCGGATCGTTTCGTCGCGCATGTGGAATGGCAGATGAAAGAGGGCAGCCACGGACTTGTGCCGGTGGGCACGACCGGCGAGTCCCCGACGCTTTCGCATGACGAGCATAAGCAGGTCGTGGAACTCTGCGTCGAGGCGGCCGCGCGGCGCGTGCCGGTCATCGCCGGCGCCGGCTCCAACAACACGATCGAGGCGATCGAGCTTGCGCAGCACGCCGAGAGGGCCGGCGCCGATGCGATCCTGGTCGTTACGCCCTACTACAACAAGCCGACGCAGAAGGGGCTCTTTGCCCATTTCGCGGCGATCGCCGAAAGCGTGAAGCTGCCGATCGTGATCTACAATATTCCCGGCCGGTCTGTTGTCGATATGAGCGTCGAAACCATGGCCGCGCTCGCAAGGGCCTATCCGACGATCGTCGGTGTCAAGGATGCGACCGGCAAGATCGAGCGCGTTTCCGAGCAGCGCATGGCCTGCGGCAAGGATTTCGTCCAGCTTTCCGGCGAGGACGCGACCGCGCTCGGCTTCAACGCGCATGGCGGGGTCGGCTGCATCTCCGTCACAGCCAATGTCGCCCCGCGGCTCTGCGCTGAATTCCAGGAGGCGACGCTCGCGGGTGATTATGCCAAGGCACTGGAATACCAAGACAAATTGATGCCGCTACACAAGGCGATTTTCATGGAGCCGGGTCTCTGCGGCGCGAAATACGCGCTCAATCGCCTCGGCCGGATGAGCCGCACGGTGCGGTCGCCGCTGCTCTCGACGCTGGAGCCGGCAACCGAGGCGGCTATCGACGCGGCGCTCAGGCATGCGGGATTGATGAATTGATGGCACAAAAGGGCAGCGAGCGCACGGTCAGAAGAGTTGTGGCGGAGAACCGCAAGGCTCGCTTCAACTACGAGATCGTCGATACCTACGAGGCCGGTCTCGTCCTGACCGGAACGGAGGTCAAGTCGTTGCGTGAGGGCAAGGCCAATATCTCTGAATCCTACGCGACCGACGAGGGCGGTGAAATCTGGCTGATCAATTCCTATCTGCCGGAATATCTGCAGGCCAACCGCTTCAATCATGAGACGCGCCGCCGGCGGAAACTGCTTCTGTCGAAGCGACAGGTCAATCGCCTGCAGGGCGCCGTCAACCGCGAGGGCATGTCCCTGGTGCCGCTCCGGATCTATTTCAACGAGCGCGGTCGGGCGAAACTCGAACTGGCGCTCGCCAAGGGCAAGAAACTGCACGACAAGCGAGAGACGGCCAAGGAGCGGGACTGGAACCGGCAGAAGAGCCGGCTGCTCAAGGAGCGCGGCTGAGTTCTGGGCACTGGTGCCCCTCATCCCGCTGCCGCGACCTTCTCCCCGCAGGCGGGGAGAGGGCTAGTCCTCGGGTTAAACCCGAGGAGAGGGGCACCACGCCGCACGCCCTGGTATCCCGTCTATTCTGATCAAAGCTCCACATCATCCGCAACCGGCTCTGCCGGCCGCGGCGTGCGTTCCGAAGGTTCGCGGCCAACCTCGCCTCTGAGCGTTGCGAGATCGATGAAATGGTCGGCCTGGCGGCGCAGGTCGTCGGCGATCATCGGCGGCTGCGTCGACATGGTCGAGACGACGGAGACCTTGCGGCCCTTGCGCTGCAGCGCCTCGACGAGCGTGGTGAAATCGCCGTCGCCGGAGAAGATCACCAAGTGATCAACGGTCTCGGCCTGTTCCATGGCGTCGATCGCAAGCTCTATATCCATATTGCCCTTGATCTTGCGCCGTCCGAGCGAGTCGGTGAATTCCTTGGCCGGCTTGGTCACGACCTTGTAGCCATTGTAGTCCAGCCAGTCGATCAGCGGCCGGATTGAGGAATATTCCTGGTCCTCGATGAGCGCCGTGTAATAATAGGCCCTGAGCAGGTAGCCGCGTTTCTGGAATGCTTTGAGCAGCTTGCGGTAATCGATGTCGAAACCTAGGCTCTTCGAGGCGGCATAGAGATTGGCGCCGTCGATAAACAGAGCGATTTTCTCCCGGGGATCGAACATCGTGATTTCCTTTTCCACGCCTGCGCATTGTACCGACCGCCCCCGCGGAAGGCTGCGCTTAAATAGGTGCACTACATTAATAATTGCTGGTATGGCAAATAATGTAAGTTAGGCGATTGCATTAATCCAACAGGCGTATGCTGCCTATTGCAAATTTTAGCAGTCGCTGCAGTTCATCCACACGTTCAATTTACGATTGTCGGCGGCGTTTTTACCTCGCTTGCAATGAAATACGATCCATATCTAACGCCTGCCACCCGTGCCGGGACGGCACATTCTACCATGCGGCGGGGAAGGATGTGAGCGCCGGATGCAGGAAAAACTTGAACTTGTGCGGATTTGATTGTATCCGGGCGCTAATTCCAGAAATCGGAGCCAATGGAGCCGTCACGTTACGGCAATTTCCGGTTTCGACGTCGTCAATCTGCGCAGCGGCAATGCCGCCGCGCCTTTCCAGTCGCAAAGGACAAGGCCATGGCCCGCGTCACCGTCGAAGACTGCATCGACAAGGTCGAAAATCGTTTCGAGCTCGTCCTGCTTGCCAGCCACCGCGCTCGTCTCATATCGCAAGGCGCCCAGATCACGGTCGACCGCGACAATGACAAGAACCCGGTCGTCGCATTGCGCGAGATCGCCGACGAGACGCTTTCGCCCGGCGATCTGAAGGAAGACCTGATCCACTCGCTGCAGAAGCATGTCGAAGTGGACGAGCCAGAGCCCGATGCGGCCGCGCTCACCCAGACCGAGACGGCCGCTTTCGCGGAAGCCGCGGAGGAAGAAGACCAGCCGGAAGCGCTGACCTTCGACCGCATGTCCGAGGAAGAACTGCTGGCCGGCATCGAGGGCCTGGTTCCCCCGGAAAAGAGCGACGACTACTGAGATCCGTTCGGCAAAAGCTGTTCCAACGTGTTTTCGAAGCAGTGCGCCACTCGTATGATTGGCGCACTTTTTTTGTTTGTTGTGATTGCAATGGAGCCGCCAGCGGATGATGCGCCAATACGAGCTCGTTGAGCGCGTGCAGAGCTACAAGCCCGATGTCAATGAGGCCTTGCTGAACAAGGCCTATGTCTACGCCATGCAGAAACATGGACAGCAGAAGCGGGCAAGCGGCGATCCCTATATTTCCCACCCCCTGGAAGTGGCGGCGATCCTGACGGAGATGCACCTCGACGAGTCCACGATCGCCGTGGCGCTGCTGCACGACACGATCGAGGACACGACAGCGACGCGACAGGAGATCGACGAACTCTTCGGCGAGGATATCGGCGCGCTGGTCGAGGGGCTGACGAAAATCAAGAAGCTCGATCTCGTCACCAAGAAAGCGAAGCAGGCGGAAAACCTGCGCAAGCTCCTGCTGGCGATCTCGGACGATGTCCGCGTTCTCCTCGTCAAGCTCGCCGACCGGCTGCACAACATGCGCACGCTCGATCACATGTCGGCGGAAAAGCGTGCCAGGATATCCGAGGAGACGATGGACATCTATGCGCCGCTTGCCGGGCGCATGGGCATGCAGGACATGCGCGAGGAACTCGAAAACCTCGCCTTCCGCCATATCAATCCAGAGGCTTACGAGACGGTCACGAGGCGGCTGGAGGAGCTCTCCCAGCGCAATGAAGGCCTGATCAAGAAGATCGAACAGGAATTGAGCGACTTGCTCGAGGCCGAGGGCCTCAAGAGCGGCTATGTGAAGGGAAGACAGAAGAAGCCCTATTCCGTCTTTCGCAAGATGCAGTCGAAATCGCTCTCTTTTGAGCAATTGTCGGATGTCTGGGGCTTCCGCATTATCGTCGACGATATCCAATCCTGCTATCGGGCGCTCGGCATCGTCCACACCCGCTGGCGCGTGGTACCAGGCCGTTTCAAGGACTACATCTCCACCCCGAAGCAAAATGATTACCAGTCGATACACACGACGATTATCGGACCGTCCCGCCAACGCATCGAACTGCAGATCCGCACCAAGCGCATGCATGAGATCGCCGAATACGGCATCGCGGCGCATGCGATCTACAAGGATCGCGACACCGTCTCGGGGGAGGCGACGCGGTCTCCGACGTCGAATGCCTATGCGTGGCTGCGCCGCACGATCGAGTCGCTCGCCGAAGGCGACAATCCGGAAGAATTCCTCGAGCACACAAAACTCGAACTGTTCCAGGACCAGGTATTCTGCTTCACGCCCAAGGGGCAGTTGATCGCGCTGCCGCGTGGCGCGACGCCGATCGACTTTGCCTATGCGGTGCACACCAATATCGGCGATACCTGCGTCGGCGCCAAGATCAACGGCCGCATCATGCCGCTGGTGACGCGACTGAACAATGGTGACGAGGTGGAGATCATCCGCTCCGGCATTCAGGTGCCGCCACCCGCCTGGGAAGAGATCGTCGTCACCGGCAAGGCGCGCGCCGCCATTCGCCGCGCGACGCGTGCGGCGGTGCGCAAGCAATATGCCGGCCTCGGCTACCGCATCCTCGAGCGCACCTTCGAGCGGGCCGGCAAAACCTTCTCACGCGAGGGATTGAAGCCGGTGTTGCACCGGCTCGGGCAGAAGGAAATCGAAGACGCGATAGCCGCCGTCGGCCGCGGGGAGCTCTCCTCGCTCGACGTGCTGCGTGCCGTCTTCCCCGACCATCAGGACGAACGCGTGACCGTCAAGCCTAGCGCAGACGACGGCTGGTTCAACATGCGTAGCGCCGCCGGGATGGTCTTCAAGCTGCCGGGCCGCTCGAAAGAGGCGACCGCTGCGCAGCAGGCCGAAGGACCGGAAGCGCTGCCGATCCGCGGCCTGTCCGGCAATGCCGAGGTGCATTTCAGCCCCGCCGGGGCGGTTCCCGGCGACCGGATCGTCGGCATCATGGATAAGGAGAAGGGCATCACCATCTACCCGATCCAGTCGCCGATCCTGCAGAAGTTCGACGAGGAACCGGAGCGCTGGATCGATGTGCGATGGGATCTGGACGAGGCGAACAACAGCCGTTTCATGGCAAGGATTGCTGTCAGCGCCTTGAACGAGCCCGGCACGCTGGCGGAGATTGCCCAGGCGGTTGCTACCACCGACGTCAACATCCGCTCGCTGTCGATGGGCCGCGTGGCAGCCGATTTCAGCGAATTGCAGTTTGATCTCGAAGTCTGGGACCTGCGCCAGCTCAACCATCTGATGACGCAACTGAAGGAACTGCCGAGCATTTCCATGGTGAAGCGCCTGTTCGCGTGATCCAAATACCAGTCTCGGTGACAGGAGCCGATAGGGCCGGCTCGATCGTGGGCGTCGAGAACCTGCTGATGCAAATGCCTGAATATCGGGCACGGATGAGCGAGAAACCGGTGCTGCCATGCGCGCGGCGCATGGCTGCCGCCTCATCCCGGCGCTGGTGTAGCAGACATAGCTAAACTATCTTCCTGCTCGGGAGGTAAACGAAGAGGTTTGCCATGTTCAAGCAGTTGAAGAAAATCACCCGTGCTCTGCACATTCCCACCGTCGAGGAACGCGAGATCGCCTATCTGAACGGCTCGGTCGATCGCATGGACCTCGAGCACCGCCAGCGTCAGATCGATCGCGGCCTTTTTCGGAAGTATTATTGACCTGCAGCCGTTGCGCCCCGGTGAGGCGCCGCGGAAGCGCTCAATCGAGTCATGCGCCATTTGCATGGCTCCCACGCTGGCAGACCCGTCATGGTCTCCCTTGCGTGCGGCGCTGCTCGCACTTATCTTTCGCCGGAACGAGGCGGGCGGGCCGTCTTGCGCCGATTTGCGGCGGTCTCTGCATGGGATCATGACGGCATAGATGTTATTCAGGCGTAGAAAACCGGTGCCGCTTGCCGAAAGACTCCGCGCCGTGATCTCGCCGCGCAAGGGGCGAGGGCGCGGTTTGCGCTATATCGCCCTGCGTATACTGCGCCTGAAATCGTCGCCGCATTCGATTGCCGTCGGCGTGGCGGCGGGCGCAGCATCCTCCTTCACTCCGTTCTTCGGTTTGCACATCGTTATGGCGGTCATCCTTGCATCGGCCTTCTCGGGCAATGTGCTCGCAGCCGCCATCAGCACGGTACTCGCCAATCCGATCACCATTCCGGTGATCCTGACCGTTTCCTATGAGATCGGCACCGCGCTTTTGGGGCCAGTGGGCGGTGCGGCCGTCACCGCGGCGGAAATCGGCCGGATGATCGAGCACATGAACCTGGCTGAACTCTGGGGACCGGTTCTGAAGCCGCTGCTCGTCGGTTCGATCCCGCTCGCCCTGGCCGGCGCCTTGATCTTCTATCCGCTTGCCTTCCGGGCCGCTTGGCATTTTCAGAAGCAGCGCCGGCACCAGCGTGTGCAGAGGGTCGGACATTCATCATGATCATCGGCATCGGCAGCGATCTCATCGATATCCGCCGCATAGAGAATTCTCTCGAGCGTTTCGGCGAGCGTTTCGTCCAGCGCTGTTTCACCGACATCGAAATCGCCAAGTCGGAGAGCCGCAAGAACCGCGCGGCATCCTACGCCAAGCGCTTCGCGGCCAAAGAGGCCTGTTCGAAGGCGCTGGGTACCGGCCTGGCGCAGGGCGTGTTCTGGAAGGACATGGGCGTCGTCAATATGCCGGGTGGAAAGCCGACGATGCAATTGACCGGCGGCGCGGCGCAGCGCCTGCAAGGGATGTTGCCCGTCGGACACCGCGCGGCGATCCATCTGACGATCACCGACGATTTTCCATTGGCGCAGGCCTTCGTGATTATCGAGGCTCTTGCGGTTGCTCCGGCGGATGGAACGGTTTAGAGCACTCTCGGGAAGACGGGACCTGCGCGCGAGCGCACTGCGCCACTGAGACCTTGTGCCTCCGAAAAGACGCACGTCGCTGCAAAGGTCGCTTGAGGTGCGGTATTCCCGGAAACTATAGGATCGACTTGCGCGGCGTCGCGCAGGCACGGGAGTTCGGGGCAGTCGAATGCTGAATCGCAAGGCACCCACCGGTCAGGATGACAAGGAAGAAGGCAGAGTGTCAGAGAACACAGAAACGAAGCAGAGCGGTCTCTGGGAAAATGTGAAGGTCATCATCCAGGCACTGCTCCTGGCTTTGGTCATCCGGACGGTCTTCTTTCAGCCCTTTACGATTCCGTCGGGTTCCATGATGCCGACGCTGCTCGTCGGCGACTACATCTTCGTCAACAAATTCGCCTACGGCTATTCGAAATACTCGCTGCCCTTCTCGCCGAACCTCTTCAGCGGGCGCATTTTCGCGAGCGAGCCGGAGCGCGGCGATATCGTCGTCTTCCGTTTCCCGCCGAACCCGGACATCGACTACATCAAGCGGCTGGTCGGCCTTCCGGGCGACCGAATCCAGGTGCGCAACAGCGTTCTCTACGTCAATGACAAGCCCGTTGATCGCGTGCCGGACGGGTCGTTCCGCGCGGACGACCAATACGACACGGGCGGCGACATCCCGGTTTACCGGGAGACCATGGACAACGGCGTTTCCTATGACACGCTCGACCAATTCCCGGATTCGCGCGGTGATAATACCCGTGAATTCATCGTCCCCGAGGGCCACTACTTCATGATGGGCGACAACCGGGACAATTCTGCCGACAGCCGCTTCGATGTCGGTTTCGTTCCGGCTGAGAACCTGGTCGGCCGCGCCAGCCTGATCTTCTTCTCGCTCGGCAACGACACCTCGTTCCGTGAGATTTGGAAGTGGCCGGCCAACCTGCGCTACGACCGCCTGTTCAAGGGCGTCGAATGATGAAGGGACGCTCGCTGAGCGCGGAGGATCGGGCAAGGCTCGAGACCGCGATCGGTTATCAGTTCTCGGAGAAGGAGCGGCTTGATCGCGCCCTGACCCATTCCAGCGCCCGAACGGCGCGGGGCAGCAACTACCAGCGGCTGGAATTCCTCGGCGATCGCGTGCTCGGGCTCTGCGTAGCGGAACTCCTGTTCCAGACCTTTCGTGACGCCAACGAGGGCGAGCTTTCGGTGCGCCTGAACCAGCTCGTCAGCGCAGAGAGCTGCGCGCGGGTTGCCGACGAGCTATCGCTGCACGAATTCATCCGCACGGGGTCGGACGTCAAGAGAATTACGGGCAAGCACATGATGAATGTGAGGGCCGATGTGGTAGAGTCACTGATCGCCGCCATCTATCTCGACGGCGGGCTGGAGGCGGCGCGGCGCTTCGTGCTCAAGCACTGGACCGATCGCGCCGAAAGCGCCGACGGTGCCCGGCGCGATGCGAAAACCGAATTGCAGGAATGGGCGCACGCCAGGTTCGGTGTCGCGCCGAAATACAGGACGGATGATCGTTCCGGTCCCGACCATGATCCCCGCTTCACGGTGACGGTCGAGGTGGCCGGGCTAGCGCCCGAGACGGGCATGGACCGCTCGAAACGCGCCGCGGAGCAGATCGCCGCCATGAGGTTGCTGGAGCGCGAGGGTGTTTGGCAGAAGCGGTCTGCCGGAGATTGACGGATATCATGACGGACAAGGAACAGGACAAGGGCGCCGGCGCCAAGCCGACCCGCTCGGGTTTCGTGGCGCTGATCGGCGCGACGAATGCCGGCAAATCGACATTGGTCAACCGCCTTGTCGGGGCGAAGGTGACGATCGTCAGCCACAAGGTGCAGACGACGCGGGCGATCATTCGCGGCATTGCCATTCACGACAACACTCAGATCGTCTTCCTGGATACCCCCGGCATCTTCAAGCCGCGCCGGCGGCTTGACCGCGCCATGGTCACCACCGCATGGGGCGGCGCAAAGGATGCCGACGTGATCGTGCTGCTGATCGACAGCGAGCGCGGGCTCAAGGGCGATGCGGAGGCGATCCTCGATGGCTTGAAGGAGGTCCGGCAGCCAAAGGTGCTGGTGCTCAACAAGATCGACCGGGTCCGCCCGGAGGAACTGTTGCAGCTTTCGGCCGCGGCAAACGATGCCGTCGGCTTCGAGCGTACCTTCATGATTTCGGCGCAGAACGGCTCCGGCTGCCAGGATCTCATGGATTACCTCGCGGCGACGCTGCCGGAGGGCCCGTGGTATTATCCCGAGGACCAGATTTCCGACCTGCCGATGCGCCAGCTCGCGGCCGAGATCACCCGCGAAAAGCTGTTCCTTCGCCTGCATCAGGAGATCCCCTACGCCTCGCATGTCGAGACCGAGAAGTGGGAAGAACGCAAGGATGGCTCCGTGCGCATCGAGCAGGTGATCTATGTCGAGCGCGACAGCCAGAAGAAGATCGCGCTCGGCAAGGGCGGTGAGGCGATCAAGGCGATCTCGACGGCGGCCCGCAGGGAGATTTCGGAGATCCTGGAACAGCCGGTCCACCTGTTCCTGTTCGTGAAGGTGCGCGAGAACTGGGGGGACGATCCGGAACGCTTCCGCGAAATGGGGCTCGAATTCCCGAAGTAGCCCGTAGCTCCGCGGCTTGCGGTCGTTAGACTGTAAACGAGTAAGATTCGCTCGCGCCCACCTCCTCCCGTGAGGCAAGTCCGTTATCCAGAGCGCGAACAATCTGTCACCCCTCCACGCGATTGACCCGCCGGTAGTCTCATGGGAGGAGGTGGGCGATGGCGCCGGTGAGTACAGCGTCTCGGGAGAGCTCGAATGCCGCAACTGGTCGACGGAGAATGGGTAAGGACCGATGTCGCCGCGAGCGAGATGAAGGACGGCGCCTTCCACCGCGAGCCGACCCGGTTCCGCAACTGGATCACCGCCGATGGACGGCCGGGGCCGGACGGCCAGCCGGCGCGAAGGGCGGAAGCCGGCCGCTACCGGTTGTTCGTATCGTATCTTTGCCCCTGGGCCTCGCGCACCATCGCGATGCGCGTACTCAAGGGTCTCGAAGGGATCGTCAGCCTTGCAGTGGCGGATCCCGTGCTGGGAGACGACGGATGGGCCTATCGCGAGCCCGCCGACGCCGGCACCCGCGTCGGCCGCATTCGCTACCATCACCAGCTCTACACCGCAAGCGATCCGACCTATACGGGCAAGGTCTCGGTGCCGGTGCTGTGGGACATGCAGGAGGGATCGATCGTCAACAACGAATCGGCCGAAATCATCCGCATTCTCAATACGGCTTTTGATCGGCTCTCAGGCAATCGCCTGGACTTCTATCCTGCATCTTTGCGCAAGGAAATCGAACGTTGGAACGAGCCGATCTACACCCGCGTGAATAACGGTGTCTATCGGGCGGGCTTCGCCAAGACGCAGGCCGCCTATGACGAGGCCGTCGCGGCGCTTTTCGACATGCTCGACGAGCTCGAATCGCATCTTTCGACGCACAGATATCTCGCCGGCGAATATCTTACCGAAGCGGATCTCCGCCTGTTCGTAACCCTGGTCCGTTTCGACGCCGCCTATTACGGTGCCTTCAAGTGCAACATTCGCCGGATCGAGGATTATCCTTCGCTCTCCGGCCACCTGCGGGAGATCTACCAGTGGCCGGGCATCCGCGAGAGCGTACGCATCGACGAGATCAAGCGCGGCTATTACAGCCTGCGCAACGTCAACCCGACCGGAATCGTACCGGCCGGACCTGCAATCGACTTCGATCGTCCGCATGATCGAGACCGTCTCCCCGGCCGGGGCGTCTTCGGCGCCGGCTCCATGTTTCCGTAAAGCTTGACCGGCTGCAGTCGAGTCCGCTGCAGCGATCTCTACGCATCAGAACAAGACGAACGCTGTAGAGGACTGACACCGGGCGGTACCTCAAACGTATAGCGATAGTTCTTTCGAATATTCTAAGGCGGCAAGTCCTTGAGGGGCCACGGAAAAGCCCCATTGATAAACCGCCGAACCTCGCTAAGTTTAAGGGAAGTTCTGATGGATAGGAGCCCTAAACGGCTTGCCTGACGACATCCCGGTCGCTGCTCCTGCGCGCATTGCCGGTTCAGCTTTCCGGAGGCCGTGAGGCTTGCCCGAGCCGGTTTCCGGCCACTTCCGGACGCGACCATTTCGCGAGCGCAGCACATATTTCCGGAAGACGGCCGAGCCACCCTACGCTCCGTGCGGAAGAACCGAAAGGTTTCAGTCGAGGTCTGGCGTCGAGGTAGGATATGAATGCGGCATTGGTGAATTTGCTTCGCAGTCTGGTGCAGAAGGGAAAACTCAAGGTCATCTTCGCGACGGGTGAGCAGGTCGTGTTCGGCGACGGCACGGGGAAGCCGGCGACCATAAGGCTCGTCGACGCCGAAGCAGAAAAGGCCATAGTGCGCGATCCCGGGCTGAAGTTCGGCGAAATGTACATGGACGGTCGCGTCGTCATCGAGGAGGGCGATATCTTCGATGTCCTTTCCATCGCCAAGAGCAATGGTCTGGAGAACGCCGCAAACGCCGCCAACACCGTGACGGCGGTTTGGCACGTTCTGCGCCAGCAGCTAAAGAGCCGGCTGCCGGTCAATCGCAACCGCCGCAACGTCGCGCATCATTACGATCTCGATGGCAAGCTCTTCAACCTCTTCCTGGATGAGGACTGGCAATATTCCTGCGCCTATTTTCATCCGCCGGGAATCTCGCTCGAAGAGGCTCAGCGCGCCAAGAAGCGGCACATCGCGGCCAAGCTTCTGCTCGAACCCGGCCAGAAGGTGCTGGAGGTCGGCTCCGGCTGGGGCGGAATGGCCATGTATCTCGCCGAATCCTCGGGGGTCGAGGTTACGGGCATCACGCTCAGCGAGGAGCAGCTCAAGGTTTCGCGCGAGCGCGCAGCCAAGCGCGGCCTTTCCGATCGCGTCCGATTCGAATTGCAGGACTATCGCACCATGCAGGGGCGGCAGTTCGATCGCATTGTCTCCGTCGGCATGTTCGAGCATGTGGGCATCGGCAACTACGGCATTTTCTTCCGCAAGATGAAGGAGCTCCTGAAGCCCGACGGGGTGATGCTGCTTCACTCGATCGGCCAGATGTACAAGCCCTGGGCCACCAATCCGTGGATCGAGAAATACATATTCCCCGGCGGCTATATCCCCGCCCTTTCGGAGGTTCTGCCGCCGGTCGAAAACGTTCGACTGCTGGTCAAGGACATCGAAATCCTGCCGATGCATTACGCCTGGACGCTCAGGGCCTGGCGCGAGCGCTTCGTGGCGCGGCGGGAAGAGGTGCTGAGGCTGTACGACGAGCGCTTCTTCAGGATGTGGGAATTCTATCTCGCTGCCTCGGAGACTGCGTTCCTCTACGACAAGCATTTCGTTTTCCAGCTCCAGCTTTCGCCATCGCTCGAGACGGTTCCGGTGTCGCGCGACTACATCGAAGCGAAGGAGCGCGAACTGCTGGAATTCGAGAAGACGCGGCAGCGGCTGGAACTCATTGCCGTTTGACCATCCGCCTGCGATATTTTTGAAGAAGCGATGAGAGGGCGCACCATCCCCCCTTCGCCCGCATGCGGGGAAGAAGCCCGCGGGGAATCGTTTCTGCTCTCCTGTGGAGTTCCGGCCGGCCGCAAACGGCTTTCGCTTGGCCTTGCCTCGTTGCGCCGGTATGGTCCCGCCGGAAACAGAAGAACGGAATGCCGAATGGTCACGACCGCAAAGCCCATCGCCACCATCATCGCAAGCGAGATCAAGGCGACCCCTGCTCAGGTCGGCGCCGCAGTCGAATTGCTCGACGGCGGGGCCACCGTGCCGTTCATCGCCCGCTACCGCAAGGAGGTCACCGGCGGTCTCGACGATACGCAACTGCGTATTCTCTCCGAGCGGCTCACCTATCTGCGCGAACTCGAGGCGCGGCGCGTGTCGATTCTCGACTCGATCCGCACCCAGGGCAAGCTCACCGATGACCTCGAAGGCAAAATAGCCGCCGCTGTCACCAAGGCGGAGCTCGAGGACATCTATCTGCCCTACAAGCCGAAGCGGCGGACCAAGGCGGAAATCGCACGGGAGCGCGGCCTCGGGCCGCTCGCGGAAGCGATCCTTGGCGATCGCACCATCGCGCCGGCCGAGCGTGCGGCCGCCTTCCTGAGCGCGGATATCCCAGACGTGAAGACGGCGCTCGACGGCGCCCGCGACATCATCGCCGAGGGCATGACCGAAAATGCCGACCTTCTCGGGCGCCTGCGCAACCATATGCGCGAAGCGGCCTTCCTGCGCGCCAGGGTGGTTGACGGCAGGCAGGAGGCCGGCGCGAAATTCTCCGACTATTTCGACCATACGGAGCGCTGGGCCACCGCGCCCGGGCACCGGGCGCTGGCGATGCTGCGCGGTTGGAACGAGGAGGTCCTTTCCGTCGATATCGTCGTCGATCAGGACGAGGTTTCGCCGCAGAAACCCGTCGAACGGATGATCGCGGCTGCCTATGATGTGCGCGGATCCCTGCCGGGAGACAAGTGGCTGCTGGAGGTCATAGGCTGGACCTGGCGTATCAAACTTTCGCTGTCGCTCTCGCTGGACCTGATGCGCGAGCTGCGTGAGCGGGCCGAGGAGGAGGCGATTCGCGTCTTCGCACGCAATCTCAAGGACCTGCTGCTTGCCGCCCCGGCCGGCTCGCGTGCGACCATGGGTCTCGATCCCGGCATCCGCACCGGCGTGAAGGTCGCCGTCGTCGACGGCACGGGAAAACTCCTGGACACGACGACCGTCTATCCCTTTCCGCCGAAGAACGATGTTCGCGGCACGCAAGCCGAACTCGCATCATTGCTGCGCAAGCACCAGGTCGAGCTGATTGCCATTGGCAACGGCACCGGCAGCCGCGAAACAGAGAAACTCGTCGCCGACATGCTGGCGCAAATGCCGGCACCGAAGCCGACGAAAGTCATCGTCTCGGAAGCGGGAGCCTCGGTTTACTCCGCTTCGGAAACGGCGGCCGTCGAGTTCCCGGAGCTCGATGTTTCACTGCGCGGGGCCGTGTCGATCGCGCGGCGGCTGCAGGATCCGCTTGCCGAACTCGTCAAGATTGAGCCGAAATCGATCGGCGTCGGTCAGTATCAGCACGACGTCGACCAGTCGAAGCTCAGCCGGTCGCTGGACGCAGTGGTCGAAGATGCCGTGAATGCCGTCGGCGTCGATCTCAACACCGCTTCGGCCCCGCTTCTGGCGCGGGTCTCGGGACTCGGCAAGTCGTCGGCGGAAGCGATCGTTACACATCGCAATGCGATGGGCCCCTTTGCCAACCGGCAGGAACTTCTGAAGGTGGCGCGCCTCGGTGCGCGCACCTTCGAGCAATGCGCCGGTTTCTTGAGGATTCCGAATGGACCCGAGCCGCTCGATGCCTCCGCCGTGCACCCGGAAGCCTATGGCATCGCCAAGAAGATCGTCGCCGCCTGCGGCCGCGATGTGCGCTCGCTGATGGGCGATAGCGCTGCCTTGAAGAAGCTCGACCCGCGGATTTTCGTCGACGAGCGCTTCGGTCTGCCAACCGTCAAGGACATTCTCGCCGAGCTGGAGAAACCCGGCCGCGATCCTCGTCCGAGCTTCAAGACCGCGACCTTCGCCGAAGGTATCGACGATATCAGGGACCTGAAAGTCGGCATGCAGCTCGAAGGCACCGTGACGAACGTCGCAGCCTTTGGCGCCTTCGTCGATATCGGCGTACACCAGGATGGCCTCGTGCATGTGTCGCAGCTCGCAGATCGTTTCGTCAAGGATCCGCATGAGATCGTCAAGGCCGGCGACGTAGTACGTGTGCGCGTCACGGAGGTCGATATCGCCCGCAAGCGTATCGGCCTTAGCATGCGCAAGGATGGCGGCGCCTACACCGGCCAAGAGGCGAGGGGAGCAAATCCGAGCGGCGGCAATCGCAATGCGGGCGGGCGGCCGCAGAAGAGCCAGGCCCCGGCACAGGGTGGGTTCGGTGCAGCGCTTATGGAGGCGATGCGCAAAAAGTGAGCGCCGGAAGGAACGGCTTTTGCTGCGGATCGTTAGTACAACGACACGGTTGGCTGGATTCCGATTTTTCAGTTCCTGAACCGGCCCTCCGTCATCCCTCCGGTGGCGACGCACGTCGTCGCATGTAGGTGTCGACCTTTAGGAGTGCCGGTCTACTGCGGAACAGGCCCGTGAAAATCCTCTTCCGCCGGAGCCCCCGGTGAGAGGAGGTGCCTCATGGTACGCAATGTGACCCGCAGCCTTCCGCACGCTGCTCTGCTGGCGCTGGCAGCAACGGTTTATCCGGTTCCGGCTGAAGCGCAGGGCGTCGTAAATTGCGCCGAGCGGTCCCAGGTGATCGAGTTCCTGGCGCGGCAATATGCCGAAAAACAGGCGGCGGTCGGACTGATCAACCCGCGGGCGGTGATGGAACTCTATGCTGCCGACAGCGGTACGTGGACTCTGATCGTGACGGATGTCTCCGGTCGCAGCTGCGTTATCTTTGCGGGGCAAAGCTGGGACGCCAAGGTGCCGGTAGGAACGAAGGCCTGACGGATTCGTCGAAGCTTGACTCCTGTCTGCAGCCCCCTTGATTTCCAGGTGCCCAGGCTACAGCGTCGACCGTGAACAATGACTATCGCTAAGCGGCGCGCGGGTTCGCTCGGGCGTGCAGCCAGGCGAGCAGCAGCCACAAAAGCTGCCTCAACCAGTTGAGAAGGAGCGAGAAGTTGTAGCCGGCGGCGGCCAGGACGGCGTTGTTGGCGTCGCCGTGTTCGCTGGCGAGATAGTTGCGGCCCATGCGGTGCTCGGCCTTGAGATGGCCGATGACCGGTTCGACGGCGGAACGCCGCCGCATCTCGCGCTTAATCGCCGGCGTGACGCGGCGTTTCTGGCCGCTGGTGAAGACCCTGAACCTGTGGCTCTCCGGGGCATTGTGGCCGCGGTAGCCGGCGTCGGCGAGAATGCGGCCGATCTCGTTGCCGATGGTTTTCTCCATGTCCGGGATCACGGTCGCCAGCGTGTGGCCATCATAGGGATTGCCGGGCAAGGCCTTTGCATGCAGGGCAAACTGGCCGCCCCTCGAGCGCTTGAGCGTGGTGGCGACGGAGACCTTGACGCCGAACTCGTACGGCCTGTGCGCCTTGCCTTTGCCGATACATTCGACCTCCGGCGCGTGCAGGCTGTAAATCTTGCGGCCGCGCTGGCGCTGCCGCTGCTCCAGAACCGTCGAGGCCTGGTGGAGCGGCCAGAGGAAGATCGCCCGCAGCTTCTCGTCATCGCCGATCTGCCGGCGAACGTCGCGGACGGTGCGGCCGAGATAGGTCCTGAGGGTCCGCAGCGCCTTGTTGGCCCGCTTGAACTGCTTGGCATGGGCGTAGCGCTGGTGCTTGATCAGCGCCAGCTTGCCGATCCGCAGATAGGTCTGGCGCAGCTTCACGCCGGTCTTCTTCGCCAGCCTCACCAGTCGCTCGCGCGCCCGGTGGAGGAGCTTCGCGTCGGTCGGGAACATCACGTTCTTCGGCTGCACGGTGGTGTCGACGATCACCCGGCGTGTGTCGGCCGGCTGCATCGCCCCGGTCTTGACCGCCACCGCCAGGCTTTCCTGCAGCAGCGCGGTCAGCCGCTCCTCTCCCATGCGCCCTCGCCAGCGGGTCATCGACGAGCGGTCGAACGGCAGGTCATGGCGGAAGAACTCTTCGCCGCACAGATATTGGAAATAGGGGTTCTCCACCCAGCGGGCGCACAGCTCCTCGTCCGACAGGTTGAAGGTATGCTTGAGGATCGAAAGCCCGGCCATCAGCCGCGTCGGCAGCGGCGGCATGCCGGGGCCGTCGCTATAGACTTCACCGAAGTGGCGCTCCAGAAACGGCCAGTCGATCGCCTGCGCCAGCCGCACCAGTTCGTGCTTCATGTTGATGATCTGATCCAGCCGGGAGCGGAATAGATCCTGCTCCCCCGTCTCGCGCCGCTCGCGTGGTCTCGACATCGCCGCTCCTCGATTCACCGCCGCTAAACCGAGTGAATCACGCCGCGCTGAAGGCGCAAACCGCAAAATCAAATTGCAAGAAAAGCGCGCTTAGCCAGCGCCTTTCTTGCAACACTGTACCGCAGGAAAGCAGAAATTACAGAGCGCTTTCAGAGACGTACGGATAGTTCACGGACGACTACAGCGCCGCGCGTCTTTTCAGGCGCGCGGCGCTGTAGCTCTTGAAACTACGCATCGTTTCGAAATCCGGTTCCGGACCGATGCCACCCGGGGCCGTCACGGAGCGACGTGGTTCCGCCTCATCAATCCGGTCTGCCGATGCTGGCATAGCTGAAGCCGTGCTTGGTGACTTCGTCCTTGCGATAGATGTTGCGCAGGTCGACGAGCAGCGGCGTCTTCATGGCGGCCTTCAGCCGGCCGAAATCCAGCGCCCGGAACTCGTTCCATTCGGTGACGATCACGAGCGCATCGGCGCGCGCCGCAGCCTCATAAGGGTCTTTCGCATAATTCATGCCGTCGATGACCTTGCGGGCGTTTTCCACGCCTTCCGGATCGTAGCCGGTGACTTCGGCGCCCGCGTCCCGGAGTGTCTGAACGATCGCGATCGCCGGGCTGTCGCGCATGTCGTCGGTGTTCGGCTTGAAGGTGAGCCCGAGCACGGCGATCTTGCGGCCGCGCACGTCGCCGCCGGCCGCCACGATCACCTTGCGGCCCATTGCGCGCTTGCGGTTGTCGTTGACGGCAACCGTGGTCTCGACCAGTCGCACGGGGCTGTCATGGTCCTGCGCCGTCTTGACGAGTGCCAGCGTGTCCTTGGGGAAGCAGGAGCCGCCATAGCCGGGGCCGGCATGCAGGAATTTGGAGCCGATGCGCCCGTCGAGGCCGATGCCGCGGGCGACGTCCTGGACATTGGCGCCAACTTTTTCGCACAGGTCAGCCATTTCGTTGATGAAGGTGATCTTCATCGCCAGGAAGGCATTACCGGCATACTTGATCAGTTCGGACGTGCGGCGCGTCGTGAAGACCAGCGGCGCCTGGTTCAGGTAGAGCGGGCGATAGACTTCGGTCATCACCTCACGCGCCCGTTCGGCATTGCCGTCGAGGCCGATGACGATCCGGTCCGGTCGCTTGAAATCCTCGATCGCCGCGCCTTCGCGCAGGAACTCCGGATTGGAGACGACGGCGAAGTCGGCCTCCGGATTGGTCTCGCGAATGATGCGCTCGACCTCGTCACCGGTTCCGACCGGTACGGTGGATTTGGTGACGATCACGGTGAAGCCGGAGAGGTTGGCGGCGATCTCGCGCGCAGCCGCGTAGACGTAGGACAGATCGGCATGGCCGTCGCCGCGACGCGACGGCGTGCCGACGGCAATGAAGACGACGTCGCTGTTTGCGACGGCGGATGTGAGGTCGGTGGTGAAGGTCAGGCGTCCTGCGGCGACATTGTGGGCGACGAGCTGGGCGAGGCCCGGTTCGAAAATCGGAATCTCTCCCTTCTCGAGGGCCACGATCTTGCCCTCGTCCTTGTCGAGGCAGACGACGTCATGGCCGAAATCCGCAAAGCACACGCCGGAAACCAGGCCGACATAGCCGGCGCCAATCATCGTTATCTTCATCCGCTCTTCCTTTGTCGTTGGGTCTTCAAGGCTCTTGGGAGGTAGGCCAGGCGCTACCAAACCCGCGTCGCAGAATGGGCGAATTTGGTAGATCCCAAGCCAACTGCATGTCTCCTTAAACCTCGTCTAAGAGAAGGACATGCAGAAATTCAAAGTGCTACAGCGACCTTTGCGCGTCTGGTAAGACGCGCGGCGCTGTAGACCAATCCATTGATAGGCAAATAGGACCGATTTTCGACCAGCAAATGACAGGGGCGTGCGCATTCGCCGCAATTGTCTCGAAACGCCTCAATCGGCGCCGCCTGCGTGGTAATATTGCGCATACCATTTCACGAACCTGCCGACACCCTCCTCGATTGAAATCGAGGGCTTGAAGCCGGTGAGCGCCTCGAGCAGTTCCGGCGACGCATAGGTGTGTGGCACGTCCCCCTTCTGCATCGGCAGCATGTTTCGGATCGCTGGACGGCCGAGCGCTTGCTCGACAGTCTCCACGAAGGTCATCAGGTCCACCGGCTGGCCACCCCCGAGATTGACGACACGGAACGGCGCATGGCGCGAGAGGGTGTCGTCGGCCGCATCTGCCGCGACGCGGTTGTCTTCGGAGGGCGCGACGTGCGAAAGCCGGAGAATGCCCTCGACGAGATCGTCGATATAGGTGAAATCGCGGCTCATGCGCCCTTCACCGTAAATGTCGATTGGCCGGTTGTTGTGGATGGCTTCGACAAATTTGAAGAGCGCCATGTCCGGCCGCCCCCACGGGCCATAGACGGTGAAGAAGCGGAAAGCCGTCGTCGGTACCTTGTAGAGATGGGCGTAGCTGTGAGCCATCAGCTCCATCGACTTCTTGGTCGCGGCATAAAGTGTCATCGGCTCGTCGGCCCGGTCGGTCTCGACAAAGGGAATTTTTTCGTTGGCGCCGTAGATCGAAGAGGTCGAGGCGAGCATCAGATGTTTCGGGGCAACCGCTTTCGCGAGTTCCAGGATGTTCCAGGATCCCACGACATTCGAGTCCATGTAGGCTTTTGGGTTTTCGAGGCTGTAGCGAACGCCCGCCTGTGCGGCGAGGTGGATGATGACCTCCGGCTCGGCGAGCCCCGCCGCCCGGTCAAGGGCGGCCCGGTCTTCAAGCATGGCCGTCACTGCCTTGAAGCCGTTGGAGCGCTCGAGAATGGCATGCCGGCGCTCTTTCAGCGTTACGTCGTAATAGGGCGTCATGCCGTCGAAGCCGACCACGAAGTGCCCGTCGTCGATCAGCCGCTTGGCGACGTGAAAGCCTATGAAACCTGCGGTTCCGGTGATGAGGTAACGCACGACGATATCCCAGATTGCAATAACTCACCGTTCATACGCACAAAGGCGGGCGATTGAAAGGTGTCGCTCCGATGGCTTGTCTGCAGCGCGTCATGATCGAGCGTACTCGTGCGACGCGCTTGAGGTCCGTGTTTTTATGCCTGTCATTCCCCAAAACCGCTGCACGTTTTTGGGCGACATGATTACAGCGCCGCGCGTCTTTTCAGACGCGCAATGGTCGCGGATGGCCCCCCGCTCAGAAGGAAAGAAGCGGGTTGTCGGCCGTCGTGCCCATCGGGGCGTCGCCCGGCGGCAGCGCCGCACTCATCGGCGGTTCCGCCTGGATCACGACAACCCGAGTTCCTTCCGGCACGCGACTATAAAGATCGATGATATCCTGATTGAGCATGCGGATGCAGCCGCTCGAAACCGCCCTGCCGATCGACCAGGCTTCCGGGGTGCCGTGAATACGGAACAGCGTGTCCTTGCCGTTCTGGTAAAGGTAGAGGGCGCGCGGGCCAAGCGGATTGGTAAGACCTGGTTCCATGCCGCCCGCGAGCGGCCCGTAGCGCTCCGGCTCGCGTGCGACCATATCCGATGTCGGGATCCAGCGCGGCCATTCCGCCTTCCGGCCGATGCGGGCCTCGCCGGCGAACTCCAGGCCTTCCCTGCCGACCCCGATCCCGTAGCGCAGCGCCATCCCGCCGTCCTGCACCAAATAAAGATACCGGTCGGGCGTGTCGATGACGATCGTGCCCGGCGGCTCGATGGTGGAGTATGGTACCTGCTGGCGCAGGAAATTCGGGGCCACCTTGCTGATGTCGGTCGCCGGCAGCGGGAAAAGCTCTTCCGGCAACGGCCCGTACATCGCCGTGTAATAAGGGTCGGGTCCAGCCGGCCGGGCGGCCCGCGGCTTGCTGCTGCTCGCGCAGGCTGCGAGGGCAATGGCGGCGACGAGAAGAATGGAAATCTGTGCGAGGCGGAACACAAACATAATCGAAACGATCCTGTCGATGGCAAATGGCATCGGCGAAATCGGCCGTCACGCCTGTGCCCTCATTCGAACACGGCTGCGAATCGACCCGTTTCGAATGTAGTCCGAGGAGGGGGCGGCTGAAAGGGGCCTTTGCGCCTGCGGGCGTCCTGGTGCGGTATTCGATCCATCCCGCTTGATCGGCTTCACGCCGCGGGTGTATGCCTTTTCAATGCAATGGAGCGACCAGGCCATCATTCTCGGCATCCGCAGACATGGCGAGAGCTCGGTCATCGCGGAGGTCATGACGTCCGGGCACGGCCGGCATCTGGGGCTGGTGCGCGCGGGCCGAACGCGTGCCATGCAGCCGGTGCTGCAGCCGGGCAATTCGGTCGAGGTCACCTGGCGCGCGCGCCTCGACGAACATCTCGGCGAATTCCGTGTCGAACCCACGCAGTTGCGCGCCGCCAGTCTGATGGAGACGGCGATCTCGGTTTACGGCATCCAGGCCTTGGGTGCCCTTTTGCGGCTTCTGCCCGAGCGCGATCCGCATCCGCATCTTTACGAGGCGCTTGCCGTCATCGTCGACCACTTGCAGGAACCTGCGGATGCCGGCGAACTCTTCGTGCGCTTCGAACTGGCGGTTCTGGACGATCTCGGCTTCGGCCTCGATCTTTCGGAATGCGCGGCAACAGGCAGGCGCGACGAACTCGTCTATGTGTCGCCGAAATCGGGCCGCGCAGTCAGCCGCGAGGCGGGCGCCCCTTATGGCGAGCGCATGCTCGCCCTTCCAAACTTTCTATCGGGTCGCCAGAAGGCGGCCGATCACGACGCGCTCGCGGCAGCGTTCCGTCTCACCGCGCACTTCCTGAACCGCCATGTCTACGAGCCGCGCGGCATCCATGCGTCTTCCGCGCGCGACGGATTCGTCCAGGCGACGTTGAAGGCTTTGAGTCCGGCCTCGCCGTCAGCTGCCTGATCGAAGAAAAGGGCGCCGCACATCTCATGCGGCGCCCCGTTCACAAAGAATGCTGTAGGCCTGACTCGACGCTTCAGTCCGAAAACCGGGTCCGACTCTCGGGCTGATGCGCTTAGCCGATCTTGCCGCCGCCCTGCTTGGTCACGGCGACGACGGCCGGACGAACCGGCATGTCGTCGCGGAAGTCCGGCCAGCGCGTCGCTGGCTTTTCATAGGTCGCAAGCCCGGCATCGCCCGGATGCTGCACGGCGAGAAAGAAGGTGTCGCTCGTGGGGTTGAAGCTCGGGCCGCACATTTCGGCACCGACCGGCACGCGGAAGAAGAGCTTCGAGGTGCCGCGGGCTTCACCTTCCGTGTCGACCGCCCAGATGCCGTCCGTACGGCCGGTCTCCTTTTCATTGTTGCCGTCGGTCGCGACCCAAAGGCGGCCATCGGCGTCGATGGCGCAATTGTCCGGCATGCCGAACCAGCCGTTCTTGGTCGTCGCTGTCGAGAAGGACGCACCGACCTCGGCAACGCTTGGATCGCCGCATTTCAAGAGGATGTCCCAACGCGACTTGGTCGAGGCGAAATCACCGTCCGTTTCGGTGATCTCGACGATGTGGCCGAAGGCGTTCTTGGCGCGGGGGTTGGCGGCGTCGATCTCGTCCTCTTTCCGCTTGGTGTTGTTGGTCAGCATGACGTAGACCTTGCCCGTCTTCGGGTTGGGCTGGACATCTTCCGGGCGGTCCATCTTGGTGGCGCCGAGCGCATCGGCGGCAAGCCGGGTGTTGATCAGCACATCGGCCTGCGAGGCGAAGCCGTTCTCGGCCGTCAGCGGGCCCTCGCCGTGGATGAGCGGCATCCAGGTGACTGTGCCGTCCTCGTCGAACTTCGCCACGTAGAGTGTGCCATCGTCGAGAAGATCCATGTTCGCCGCGCGGTCGTTGGGCTTGTAGGTGCCATTCGTCACGAACTTGTAGACATAGTCGTACCGCTCGTCGTCGCCGCTATAGAGCACGACGCGGCCGTCTTTGTTGACGATGGATTCACAGCCCTCGTGCTTGAAGCGTCCGACGGCGGTGCGCTTCTTCGGCACGGAATTGGGGTCGAACGGATCGACCTCGACGATCCAGCCGAAGCGGTTGGCCTCGTTCGGCTCTTTCGTGACATCGAAGCGATCGTAGAATTTCGACCATTCATATTGCCCACCCGGCGCGCCGAGACGCTTCAGCACCCTGAATTCCGGATGATCTTCGGCGAGGTCGCCGCCGAAATAGCCGTTGAAGTTTTCCTCGGCCATCAGATAGGTGCCCCAGGCGGTGACGCCGCCGGCGCAGTTGTTGATCGTGCCGAAGACCGTAGTGCCGGTCGCGTCGGCCGAGGTCTTCAACCGCTCATGGCCGGCCGCCGGACCGGAAAGCTGCATTTCGGTGTTGGCGGTGATGCGGCGGTTGAACTTGCCGTCGAGAACCGGCTGCCACTTGCCGTCGACCTTGCGAATCTCGATGACGGTTCCGCCATGGGCCGCCATCTCGATGTCGACCAGTTCCTTGGTGTAGTCGCCGAGAACGACTTTGTCCTGTTCCTTGCCGTCCTCCGTCACCTTTTCGACGCGGGCGAAGTTCGGGAACATGATTTCGGCATTGGTGTATTCGTGGTTGACGACCAGAAGGCCGTGGTCGGGACTGCCATCGAGCGGGATGAAACCGACATAGTCGTTGTTGTAACCGAACTGCCGGCTCTGAGCCTCTGCCGTCTGCTTGAGCGGATCGAAGTCGGGGCTGTCGGCGAAGATCTTGTCGCCCCAGCGCAAAAGGATATCGGCATCGTAGCCTTCGGCGACGTGGTGAGTTTCGTCGACGCCGGCTTCGATCTCCTTGAAGTCGAACTGCGACATCTCCTTGGCCCTGGCGTCATCGGCAGTCAGCAGGGCGAGCGGGCTGACTGTCGTGGAAATGGCGGCGACCGCAAGCGAACCGCCGATGAAGGACCGGCGCGAGAAGCGGCGGTTTATGATGTCGCCCATGGTGGGGTTGGCGGAACAGTTCTGGCCGATGTCTTCCAGCTCCTCTCTTCGTTCCGTCAGAGTCTTGATTTCGATTTCTTTCGCCGAGCCGAGATACTTGTCCATGCTTACTCTCCCCGTTGAGACGATAGAACCGCCAGCGTGATGCGGCGTCGACATCGCTCTACCAGCTAGCTCATGACAGTTATGCGACAGTTCAATGAAGAGATTGCAGCGCCTCCCTGCATCAGCAATGCGCCAGGAGGCCAGCGCTTGCGAAATGAACCGATGATTGCGTATCGCCTATGGCTCAATCTATGCTCCGCCTATGGCATTCCACGCCAAGCTGTGCGAATCCTTCGCAAGCTCTTGTGGTGTCGGTGATCCATGCTCGAACTCATTGCCATTGTTGCCTTTATTCTGGCGCTTGCCGCCTTCCTCGGTGGCCGTGGTGCCGCGAAGCGATTCGATGCGGAAATCACGGACCTGAAGGCGGAGATCGCCCGACTCGCGAAACGGCAGGCGACGGATCTGCCGTCCGAGGCAGAAAGGCCATTGGAGGCTGCGGATGAGACCGAACCGGAGGAAGCGCCCCCCGCCGGACCGTGGTCGCAGGCGCGAGAGGGGGCGCGAATCTTCAGCGACGCCGCGGCTGACGAAGGGAGCCTGGGCAGCCCCACCAGCGATCCGGCTGCCGCTGCGGCTGCGCCGATTGCAGCAGCGCCGGTCGAGAGCCTCGAAAGCCGGATCGGCGGGCGGTGGCCGGTCTGGGTCGGCGGTCTCGCACTGGCGCTGGGCGGTTACTTCCTCGTGCAATATTCTATCGAAGCGGGACTGTTGAGCCCGGCCGTCCGCCTGACGCTTTCCGCCGCCTTCGGTCTCCTTCTTGGCTTCGCGGGCGAGGTTATTCGGCGCCAAGCGGTGCCGACGATCGCCGATCGCTTCCGCAACGCCATGGTCCCCGGCGTGCTGACGGCTGCCGGTGCTGTGACGCTGTTCGGCGTCGTCTATGCGGCTCATGGCATCTACGCATATATCGGCACGGCCACGGCCTTCCTGCTGCTGGCGCTGATTTCGCTCGCCACGGTGGGCCTGTCGCTGCTGCATGGACAGGCACTTGCCGGGCTTGGGCTGCTCGCATCGCTGCTCACGCCCCTGTTCGTCTCGAGCGGCGAGCCGCGGCCCTGGGTTCTGTTCGGTTTCCTCTCGACCGCCTGGCTCGCGACGTTTCTCGCCTCGCGCCTCAAGCAATGGACGGTCGTACCGACGCTCGCCAATGCGGGCCTTGGCCTCTGGGGGCTTGCCTATGTCACGCTCGAAGCGCCCTTCGAGGCTCCGCCGGTCGCTTTCGCCCTTCTGGTGATGATCGCTGGCATCGGGCTCGTCTGGCCCGGCAATCTGCCGCGCGAGCCTTTCGATACGGCGGACGCAGTCACGGGCCCTTGGGAGCGGCTGTTTGCACCGCCAAAGGCGGCCATCACTGTCTCCGCAGCGATCGCCGCCGCAGTCCTGGCGCTCCTGTTCATCAGCCCGGCGCTCGAGGCCCTGCGTATCCCGGTTGCCGAATTCGTGATCGTGACGGCGGCTCTTGCCGCGGTGGGCGCCTTGCGGGCGACGGCGGTTTACGCGGCGTTGCTTGCCGCTTTCGCAGCGATCGCCGGCACCTGGAGCCTGACCGCGTTCAGCGGCGTGCTCGCCTATTTCGATCCGTTGGCACCCTCACCGGAGATCGTCATCCCGAGCCGCGTTGCGATGCTGACGGCGATGACCCTGGCAGCTTTGTTCCCGTTGCTTGCGGCCGCGGTTCTAGCCGGGAGGCTCCGGGTGGAGCGGCATTTCGCCATTCTTTGGGCCTGCCTTGCCGCAGGCGTGCCGAATGCCCTTGTCGGCATGTCCTTTCTGATGACGGGCACATTCGCCTTCGACTTGCCGCATGGGCTTGCCGCTTTCGCCGGGGGCCTGTTTCTCCTGGCGCTCGCCGAATGGCTTTATCGGCGCGGTACGGAACCGGGCGAAGGCATCGATGCCGATGCCGCGCTCCTGGTCCTCGGATCCTTCGGCCTGTTCGTCATCGGTCTCCATGCCTGGACGGACGGTCTCGTCACGACGCTTGCCATTGCGCTTCTCGGGGCGGGATACAGCTTCGCGACCCGGTTTCGCAACCGGCCGATCCTGCCCTGGGTAACCGCGGCTTCAGCCGTGGTCGTGCTCGGGCGCATAGCCTGGGAGCCGACGATCGTCGGCCCGGGCAGCCTCGGCACCACACCCGTCTTCAACGCGCTTCTGCCGGGCTACGGCATCCCGGCGCTGCTGCTTGTCGCCTGCGCCTATTTCCTGCGGAACGCGCGAGACAGGCGCGTGGTGAACCTCCTGCAGGCACTCGCGTGCCTCTTCGCGCTCCTGACGGTTGCGATCCTTGTGCGCCATGCGATGAATGGCGGCGTGCTCGACAGTTCCGTTCCGACGCTCGGCGAGCAATCGATCTATACGCTGCTCGCCATCGGCGCCTCCGGCATCCTGATGACTCTCGACGGCAGGTCGCCGAGCCCGGTCTTCCGCTACGGCAGCATGGCCCTTGGAACTCTATCGATGCTGTCGGTCCTCGCCGCGCATCTCGTCGGACTGAACCCCTTTTTCAGCGGCGAGCTGCTAGGGTCCCTTCCCTTCTTCGATCTCTTGTTTATCGGTTATCTGCTGCCGGCATTCGGCTATGCCTTGCTTGCCTGGTACGCTCGCGGCAGGCGCCCCTTGCCCTATGTGATGGCGCTCGCCGGCAGCGGCGCCGTCCTTGCCTTCGCGTGGGCGAGCCTGAGCGTGCGCCGCTTCTGGCAGGGCCAGAGTGTTGCCGACTGGAAGGGCTTCCTTCCGGGTGAAACCTATACCTATTCGGTCGTCTGGCTGGCGCTCGGGGTTTTCCTGCTCATGGCCGGCTCGCGCTTCAACGCGAAAAGCATCCGTGTCGCCTCGGCCGTGCTCGTCTTCATAGCGGTTCTGAAGGTCTTCCTGATCGACATGTCGAACCTCGAGGGCTTCCTCAGGGCGCTCTCCTTCATCGGTCTTGGCGGCGTGCTGATCGGCATCGGGCTCTTCTATCAGCGGATCCTATCGAGCCGCGGCCTCGATGTTGCATCCGGGGCTGCGGCGAGCACGGCCGGCGAGGGGGCGCACCGCGCATGAGCCGTCCTGCCACGCTTGCTGCCGCCTTTTCGCCGTTTGAAGAGCTTGCGGATGAGCTCCTGCCGCATGCCTTTTCCGGTGATGATGGCTCGCACGATGCCGCACATCTCATCCGGGTCTGGAGGAACGCCGTGCGCATCCGCGCGGAGGAGGGCGGCAAGGCGCGCCAACTCGCAGCCGCGGTGCTGCTGCATGATTGCGTGGCTGTCGAGAAGAATTCGCCGCAGCGTGCCGAGGCCTCGCGGCTTGCCGCAGAAAAGGCATGGCAGGTCCTCGACGGGCTCGGCTGGCGTACGGCGGAAATCTCGCCCGTCGCCCACGCAATTTTGACGCACAGCTTTTCCGCCAACATTCCGCCGGAAACGCTCGAGGCGAAGATCCTCCAGGACGCCGACCGGCTCGACGCCATCGGCATGATCGGCGCCGCCCGCTGCTTCTACATCGCCGGGCGCATGGGCAGCGGTCTTTACGATCCGCTCGATCCGCTCGCCGAGGACCGGCCGCTCGACGACAAGGCCTTCGCAATCGATCACTTCGAAACGAAGCTGTTTCGCCTCGCTGACGGCTTCCAGACGGCCGCCGGCCGGCGCCTGGCGCGGGAGCGCCAGCAGCGGCTGCGCGGCGTGCTCGCCATGGTGCTCGACGAAATTTAGCGCGGCATGAGGAATAGTGTGCGCGGGTTTCCGCCCGCATGCGCGCTAACTTCTTAGAATCGCGTGCGGCTGGACAGAAGCTCGTCGATTTCGGCGCGCAAGGGCATGGCGGGAGCCGTTCCGGAGCGGGTCACTGCAATCGCAGCCGTGGCGCAGCCAAATCGAACCGCCTCGACTGGAGTGTTCCCTTCCGACAGCGACGCGGCGAAGCCTCCGAGAAAAGCATCGCCGGCGCCGGTCGTATCGACGACCTTGCCAGCTGAAAAGGCCGGAACCAGGACGCTCTGTTGGGTGCTGTGGTAGAGTGCGCCGCGGGGGCCGAGCGTGATAATGGCGCAGCCCGCTCCTTTGCGGAGCAGAAGCTCGGCCGCAGCGCGTGCCTGTTCGTCGGTCTCGACGGCATGGCCGACGAGATGGGCGACCTCCACCTCGTTGGGCACGACATAGTCGCACAATGTGTAGATCTCGTCCGGAATGGTTTGGGCGGGCGCCGGGTTGAAGACCGTCGTCACGCCGGCGCGCTTCGCAATGGAGAGTGCGTGGACCGCCGCCTCCAGCGGCTGTTCCAGTTGGGTCATGAATATGGCGGCGTTTTCGATCTCCGCCCTGTTGGCGTCCACGTCCTCGACGCCGATCAGTCCGGCCGCGCCTGGAGCGACGATGATCGCATTGTCGCCATTGTCCTCGTTGACGAAGATGAATGCGGCACCGGTCGAGACGCCTTCCATCTTCATCACATTGGCTTTGACGCCGGCCGCCGCATAGGCGGAAAGCGCCATGTCGCCGAAGGGGTCGTTGCCGATACGGGAAATGAAAGTCACCTTGCCGCCGGCCTTGGCCGCGGCAATCGCCTGGTTTGACCCCTTGCCGCCCGGGCCGAGCTTGAAATCCGAACCGAGCAGCGTCTCAGCGATATGGGGCATCCGCTTGGCGGTATAGGCAGTATCGGCGGCGAAGATCCCGAGAATGACAATTCCGCTGCGTCCGCTCATTTGTTTCTCCCCGTTGGCGGCCGGTCACCGGCCGTGTTCCTATCCGGTTTCAATCGCATCGCGGCGCCGTGGAGCCACGCGCGATCAGTGAACCGTCGATCATCTCGTCCTTGGCGGTGAAAGATCCGCCGAAAAGAAGCGCCACGGCGCGCATTGCCAGCTTTTCCACCGGCTGACACACCGTGGTCAGCCGGGGAACGACGAGTTTGGCGAGCGAAATATCGTCGAAGCCGGCAATCGACAGCTCGCGCGGAACATCGATCTTCAGGTCGCTTGCCGCTCGCAACGCACCGATTGCCTGTTGATCGCTCGCCGCGGCAATGGCCGTCGGACGCTTGTCGGGCGCCAGGGACAGGACTTCGCGGGCGATCATCTCGCCGGATTCGTAGTCGAATTTCCCCGGGTAGATCGTCAGATCGACTGCCTCGCCGGTTTCGCCGAGACGGCGGAGCCGATCGACGAAGCCTTGCTGTCTCAGCCGCCCGACCTCCGTATCGGGCGGCCCAGCAATATAGGCGATCCGGCGATGCCCGAGCCCGTAAAGGTGATCCGCCATCAAGGACGCCGCCTGGGCGTGGTTGGTCGACACCAAGGGGAAGTCGGCGAAACGCCGGTCCAGCGAGATGATCGGGATCGGCAGGTCCCCGGGCAGATGCGGGCCTTGGCTGGAAGCAGCCACGATGATGCCGCACACGGAGCGATCCAGAAATGCCGATATGTGGTGGCGTTCGGCCTCGGGGTCGTTGTGCGAACTCGCCAGCATCACCGTATGCTTGCGCTGCATGGCGGCGCTTTCGATGCTCGCGGCCATCTGCGCGAAAAATGGATTGGTGATATCCGGAACGATCAGGCCGATCACATCGGTCTTGCTGGTGCGCAGCGCCCTCGCGGTGACGTTCGGTCGGTAGCCGAGTGCCGCGATCGCATCGGTCACCTTCTCGCGCAGGGCAGGCTTTACCGCCGCTTCCCCGGCGAGCACGCGGGAGACGGTCCCGACCGAGACGCCCGCCTGCTCGGCGACATCCTTGACTGTGGGCATTCTGCGCATGTTCGATACCCGCCGGATCTACTTCACCGCTCCGGCGGTCATGCCTGCAATGATATGTTTCTCGAGCAGGACGCCCACGAAGACCAGTGGAAGGATTCCGGCGGTCGAAAGTGCAGCCATGGACCACCAGTTGATGCCCTGGCTGCCGGTCTGGCTGGCGATCATCACCGGCAGGGTGTTCGTGTTGGTCGAGGTCAGCAGCGCCGCGAAGAAATATTCGTTCCAGCACAGGATCAGCGAGAGGATGAAGGCGGCCACCATGCCTGGAAGGACGAGAGGCACGATGATCCGCAGGAAGGCTCCCCATATGGAAAGACCATCGACGAGCGCCGCCTCCTCGAGCTCCACCGGCACGGTCGCGAACTGGTCGCGCATGATCCAGATCACGATCGGCAGGACCATGAGTGTATAGACCGCGATCATGCCGACATATGTGTCCAGCAGAGCAAGCTCCTTGTAGAGGACCAGAAACGGCAGCGCCAGCACCACGGGCGGCATGATGAGCTGGGAAAGGAAGAAGAACGAGATGTCGGAATTGCGCATATATCCGAACTTGTAGGAAAAGCGACTGAGGCCGTAGGCGGCGAGCGAACCCAGGACGACCGCCAGGCCCGAGGCGGTGATCGACATGATCATGCTGTTCCACAGCCGGCGCATGAATTCCTCGCGTACGGTCGACACATTGACGATCGTGTCGGGCGAAAGCCCGAGCGAACGCCAGCCGAGCCAACTGGGCGTGAAATCGAACCATGGGACCAGATTGCCCTTCATCACATCCGCAGCCGTCTTGAAGGAGGTTGAGACCGTCCAGAAGAGCGGGAACATGCAAATCACGGCCCAGGCCGCGAGCAGCCCGTAGACGACGAAGCGCATCGCCCACCAGCGAAGGCGCTGGCCGCGGGCATATTTGTCGAAGTCGATCGAAACCATCACAGCCTTCCCGTCAATTGCCGAACGATCCGGTCCGATAGCTTCAAGAGCATGGTCATGCCGAATACGATGATCACCAGGTACACGATCGCGAGCAGCGTGCCGTATCCGACGTTCGAACGGTCGCGGTATTCGCGATAGATGAAGCTTGTAACCGAGTCGGTCGCGCCACCGGGGCCGCCCGCGGTGACCGTTATGATGATGTCGGCGAGCTTCAGCTTGAAGATGATGCGGATCATGACGGCCGTCACCGAGACCGGCAGCATCAGCGGGAAGATGACCTTCCAGAAGCGCTGCCAACGGGTGGCGCCGTCGACCTCTGCCGCCTCCAGAACCTCCCGGGGCAGGGCCTGAAGGCCGGCGAGGAGCATGATCATCATGAATGGAATGAAGGTCCAGGCGTCCATGATCATGATGGAAAGCCTGGCGGTCAGCGGGTCGCCGAAGAAGGAGGGGTTCTCCCAGCCAAGCCAGCGGGCAAGCCTCGCGATCGGGCCGAAGCGGATTTCCAGCATCGATTTGCCGACCATCCAACTGACCGCGACGGGCGAAAGCATCAGCGGCACGAGGAATGTGACGCGCCAGAACTTTCGCGCGGCAATGTTTTGGCTCAGGAGCAATGCGAGCCCGAAGGCGATTGCGTATTCGACCGCGATCGCCAGGCAGTAGAGCACCATGTTGAGCAGAGCATTGGCGTAGAAGGGATCGCTGAGCATGCGGCGCAGATTGTCGAGCCCGTTGAATTGCCGCCCGGTCAGCGATGCCAGGTTCCAGTCGGAAAAGCCGACCCAGAGCGCGAACAACAGCGGGAAGACGACCATCGAGACGACGAAGAGTGCGGCCGGCAGGACGAACAGCGCTTTCTTCCCGGCCTCGCCATAAAGGACGACGCGCGTCACGCACAGGACGATCGCCCAGAGAATATAGGCATAGAGAACCGGGCGCCAGTTCTCGAAGCCAAAGGCGATCCATCCCGATTCGTGGGCCGCTTGCAGCGCAAAGGACGTGGCAAGCCAGATGGCGCTCAGCCAAAGCGCCGCGCGGCCCCAGAAGTGGCGGCCTGGAGAAATGGAATCGGCTTCGACTGTGTGCAGCAAATCGCGATCGAGCGTCGTCATGTTATCCCTCGGACAGAATTGCCACCGGCGGAGGCGGATTTCCGCTCCGCCGGTGGCGCTGTTCCATTAAAGTCCAAGGCTCGCCCGATAGAGCTTCAACTGGCTCTCGCGGCCGATCTGGTCGGTGATCTTTTCCCAGGCGGCGGCAATCGCGTCCGCGGTCTCCTGGGCCGACTTATATTGTCCGGCAAAGCCCTTTGCCAGCTCGTCTTCCGCGACGGAGTAGTATTGAAAGATGCCGGGGATGCGGGGCTCGATGGCGGCATTGGTGTGGTTGTAGCTGTCGGCATTCGATCCGAGGTAGTCCTCGATATAGGCACGATCATAGCCGGCTGCCTGCCACTCGTCATAGTCGAAGTGGGACTGCCGATAGGGCTGGAAGCCGGACGGATAGGCCGATGTCCACAGCGAAAGATCCTTGCCGCCCAAATGTGCGGCTGCCGACCACGCGGCCTTGCGCTTCTTCTCGTCACCGGACACCCGCTTGGTGACGTAAATCCCCCAGCCGAGATAGGCCATGTTCGGCGCTTCGTTGTAGGTCTCTTCCCACTGGCCGCTCTTGCGGTTGTACACGCGGTTGGAACCGCGATTGATGCCGAAGCCGACGACATCGCCGACGACCGAGGTGTCGGAAGTGCGAGCGCTCGAGCCCACGTCGCCCCACCACATCAGCATGGAGCCGGTGCCTGCGAGGAACTGAGAGAATGCCGTCGTACCGGGGTCCGCATTGATTTGGTCGGACGGATAGGCATTGGCGGCGATCAGGTCCATCACATCCTGGATCGCCTGGACCCAGGCCGGGTTGTTGACGAGCGGCTTCATGGTGTCTGGGTCGAACAGCCAGGCGGGATCGCCGGGATACTTGGCATAGGCGGTCGCGCGGTTCTCAAGGAAGTAGAAGCCGAAGCCGCCCCAGCCCTTCAGCGGATCGAGATAGCCGTAGGCCGCCAGACCCGTCAGGGGATCCGACTTGCCGATGAGAGCCTTGGAGACTTCATTGACCTCCTGCCAGGTCTTCGGCGGTTCGGCGCGGCCGCTGATCGAGCCTTCGCCGAAATAGTCCTTCCTGTAGGAAAAGGTATGGCAGTCGCCATCGATCGTTACGCGGTAGGTCTTGCCGTCCCAGGTTCCGACCGGTGGCTTCAGGTAACCCACGAGGTCGTCCGCGTCGATCTGCGCTGCGACCCAATCGGGCATTTCGTCCAGGAGCCCGCGGCCCGCTGTATCGCCTTCGAAGGGGGCGCCCATCTCGATGATGTCGAAATCGACGGTGCCGGTCGCGATCGATTGCTGCAGGCGTGCGTTATAGTCGGCCTGGGCCAGGTCGATCCAGTTGATCTTGGCACCCGTATAGGCCTCCCACGGCTTCAGGAAGCCGCGGAAAAGGAAGTTATGAAGGTTCTGGTTGTTGAGGCCCATGAAGGTGAGTTCGACCCCTGCGAACTCACCCTCCGCCACGTTGGCCTTGGTCGGGGCGAGGCAGAGCTCGCCGACCTTCTGCCAATCGGCATCCGTCGGAGCGCCCTTGCCGACGCCCGGAATTTTCAGGATCTGCGCCCGCAGGTCGTCCTCGGCCGAGGCCCTCGTGGGAATGCCGCCCAGGACGCCTGTGAGCCCGACCAACGCCGCAGCGCTTGCGGTGCCCCGCAGGACGTCGCGGCGGTTCGCCTGGCGACGCATCAACGCTTCGTAGATTTCGACTTTCATAAGAGGCTCCTCCACCCTTATCTCGTTGCCGCCCGGCGCGACCTTTGTCAGGCTGGCCATTAGCGCTGGCCACGGGCGGAACTATTTGGTAAGCAAGAAATGAAACGTTTCATATCTTGATTGAAACCGCTCCTCTCGGTCTCGGTGGTGAGGATCAGGCGGCGAAGAGAAAATGTCAACAAGGCAATGAAACGTTTCACGGAGGAGGCTGCAGGGGTCTTCCGAGAAGGGCGCTGGCTTGTTTTGCCCGCTCCGGCGACGTGGAGATTCATGCAGGGAGCGGCCGTGGCTACGCCTGGCCATGAGAGCGAGTGGGAGCGAGATGGCTGGAGTCAAGATTTCCAGGGTGCTGAAGGCTTACGGTACCCTGAACGTGCTTCACGGCGTGGACATCGATATCGCCGATGGGGAGTTCGTCGTGCTGGTCGGGCCTTCCGGCTGCGGCAAGTCGACCCTCCTGCGGATGGTCGCTGGGCTTGAAAGCATCACGAGCGGGACCATTGCGATCGGCGACAAGGTCGTCAACAATCTGCCGCCCAAGGATCGCGATATCGCCATGGTCTTCCAGAGCTATGCTCTCTATCCGCATAAGACCGTCGCGGAGAACATGGTATTCGCTTTGCGGCTGCAGAAGCGGCCAGCCGATGTCATCAAGGAGCGCCTGCGGGCCGCAGCGGAGACATTGGACCTCGTTCCCTACCTCGACCGGTATCCGCGCCAACTGTCCGGCGGCCAGCGCCAGCGCGTGGCCATGGGGCGGGCGATCGTGCGCGACCCGCGGGTGTTCCTGTTCGATGAGCCGTTGTCGAACCTGGACGCGAAGCTACGCGTACAGATGCGCAAGGAAATCAAGGAACTACACCAGCGACTGAAGACGACAACCATTTACGTGACCCATGACCAGGTCGAGGCGATGACCATGGCCGACAAGATCGTGGTCATGCAAAGCGGCAAGGTCGAACAGATCGGCACGCCGCTCGAGCTTTACGACAGTCCGGACAACACCTTCGTGGCGACTTTCATCGGTTCGCCTGCCATGAACCTCCTGAAGGGAGCATACGCGGCGGCTGGCAACCTTTTTGTGACCGAGGCCGGTGACCGGATCCCGCTCGGCTTCAAGCCGGAGGCGACGGATGGGCAGACCGTCCTACTCGGGGTTCGACCGGAGCACTTGGCGCTTGCCGATAATGGCCTTCAGACGACCGTGAACGTAACCGAGCCAACGGGATCTGAGACGACGGTGTTTCTGCGCTACGGCAATGGCGAGATCGTCGCGCTCTTCTCCGATCGTTATGATTTCAAGCCGGGGCAGCAGATCGCCGTCGCCGCCGGCGCAGGAAAACTGCATGTCTTCGATGCGATGTCCGGAAAGAGCTTGCGGCCGAATGCGGCGGTCTGACGCTGGTCGGGCACCACCGGCGGCTCGGAGACCACCGAAGCTCAGCTCTTTCAACGGGTTGCGGCGCTTCCATGAATCGGATTAGGAAAAAATTGATTCTGTTTCTGAACCTGGAAGTGCGCGATGAAAGTGACCGGCCTCAACATTCACCCGTTGAAAAGCGGGCGCGCCATTCCGCAAACCTCGGTGACGGTCAAACTCGACGGCCTCGTGGGCGACCGGCGTTTCATGCTGGTCGAGCCCGGCGGCCGCTTCATCACCCAGCGCGAATTGCAGGCGCTGGCGCAGGTGGAAGCGGTGCCGGTCGACCGCGGCGTGCATCTGAAGATGAACGGCAGCGCACTGTCCGCCCGCTTCGATCCGGACCGGCGACTTGCAGTCCGCGTCTGGTCGAGCGACGTGAATGCCGCGCTGGCTGACGAGGCAGCCAATGAAGCGCTCTCCGGATGGTTCGGACGGTCCCTCAAGCTCGTCCATATGGACGAAGAAGCTGAGCGCTTCGTCGGCGCCGAATGGGCGGGATCGGCGGCGCCGGTCGGGTTTGCCGACGGCTTTCCCATCCTGATCACGACGACCGGTTCGCTTGCCGACCTCAATCGCACCCTCGTCGAAAAAGGGCAGGAGCCGGTCGGCATGGAGCGCTTCCGTACCAACATCCTGATCGACTGTGACGAGCCCTGGGCGGAGGATCTTTGGGAGAGCCTGGAGATCGGCGGCATCGTAGTCGATCTCGTCAAGCCCTGTTCGCGTTGCATCATGACCACGCAGGATCAGACGACCGGGGAGCGCATCGGCGGCAATCCGATCCAGGGCCTTTCGGAAAAACGCATGTCCGCCGATCGCCGCGTTCCCGGCGTCCTCTTCGGCTGGAATGCCGTACCGCGCGGCGAAGGGACGGTAAACCTCGGCGATGTGGCGACCGTCGGACGCTATCGGAAGGAGCGTTGGCCGATGAAGTTGCGCGACAGCGCCTGAAATGCGGATTGGCACGGCTGCAGGAACGTCATCAATTCCTGTGATCCAATCGTCAATTTAATTGGTTTTGCGCAATTAAAGCGTGCTCATAGGATGGCCCCTCAATAGATCGGAGCCTCCCCATGTCCGCAGTCACCCCAGCCGTGCGTACGGCAGATCATGGCAGTCTGCCCTGGTTGATCATTGCCGCCGGTTCCATGATCGCGATGCTGACCTTCGGTCCGCGTTCGGCCATGGGCTTCTTCCAGTTGCCCATGCTCGCCGACACCGGATGGGACAGGACGACCTTCGGTCTTGCCATGGCAATCCAGAACCTCTGCTGGGGTCTCGGCCAGCCGTTCTTCGGCGCCATCGCCGACAAGTTCGGCACCTGGCGCACGCTGGCGCTTTCGGGCCTTCTCTACGCAAGCGGCCTCGTCATCATGGCCTTCGCCAATGCGCCGATCTGGTTGCATATCGGCGGCGGCGTGCTGGTCGGTCTCGGCGTCGCGTCCGGCTCCTTCGGCATCGTGCTCTCAGCCTTCGCACGCAATGTCGCGCCGGACCGTCGTGCGCTCGTCTTCGGCATCGGCACTGCGGCGGGCTCGGCCGGCATGTTTCTTTTCGCGCCGCTGAGCCAGGGGCTGATTTCAGCCTATGGCTGGTCCGACAGTCTCGTCTATCTCGGCCTCCTGATGCTGCTCGTGCCGCTCATCGCCGTCCCGCTGCGCGGCAATGCCAGTTCGGGGAGGCACTCCGAAGCGCTGTCCGCGCAGACCATTGGCGAGGCCGTAAAGGAAGCGCTCGGCCATCGGAGCTATCTGCTGCTCGTCTCCGGCTTCTTCGTCTGCGGCTATCAGGTGGCCTTCATCACGGCACATTTCCCGGCCTATCTCGGCGACATCGGCATCGATGCCCGTTATGCGGTGATCGCGCTTGCGCTGATCGGCTTCTTCAACATTATCGGCTCTCTGTCCGCCGGCATCATCAGCCAGCGCTATTCGAAGCCCTACTTCCTGGCGTGGATCTATCTTGGACGCTCGGTCGTGGTGACGGCCTTTCTCCTGCTGCCGCAAACGCCGATGTCGGTCATCGTCTTCGCGATTGCCATGGGTCTCCTGTGGCTTTCGACCGTGCCGCCGACCAACGCGCTCGTGGCGATAATGTTCGGAACGCGCCATCTCGGCCTGCTCGGTGGCATCGTCTTCCTTTCCCACCAGGTAGGCTCCTTTTTGGGGGTCTGGATGGGCGGCTATCTCTACGACCGCTTCGGATCCTACGATCCTGTCTGGTGGCTCGGCGTCGCGCTCGGCGTCCTCGCGGCGATCGTTCACTGGCCGATCGAAGAACGCGGCGTCGCCCGCCCGGCTATGGCCTGACATCGAGAGGGTGCGTCCGGCAGCGCCGGGCGCACTGCCTGTTTGCGACGCTTGAAATCTGTCACAAAACTTTCTAAATCAGTTCGGCGGCCCCCAGCCGCTTTTGTTTTAAGCCAATTATGCTCACATTGAGCATAATTGGTCGAGCCGAGAACGGCAAAAGGAGAGCTCGATGAGCAGACTTGACCTTCGCACGGCCGCGGCGTCTGCGCCAGCATTCGTGAGCGCTGCGGCGCGCTTCGGCGTCATCGAAAGGCCGGACCTCGCCTACACCCCGGCGGTCGCCCGCGAGACCGAGCATCTCCACGAAAAGGTCAAGGATTTCATTCCGCCGATAGAATGGGCAGCCTATGCGCCTTATATCCACGCCATCAACCGGCTGAAGAAAGAACGCAACGCCGTCATCCTGGCGCACAATTACCAGACGCCGGACATCTTCCATTGCGTTGCCGATATCGTCGGCGATTCGCTACAGCTCGCGCGCGACGCCACCAAGGTGGATGCCGAGATCATCGTCCAGTGCGGCGTGCACTTCATGGCCGAAACCTCCAAGCTGCTCAATCCGGACAAGACGGTGCTGATCCCCGACGCCAGGGCCGGTTGCTCGCTCTCGGAATCGATCACCGGTGCCGATGTGCGGCTCTTGAAGGAGCGCTATCCCGGCGTTCCGGTCGTCACCTACGTCAACACCTCGGCCGAGGTGAAGGCCGAGACCGATATCTGCTGCACCTCGTCGAACGTGTTGGCGGTTGTCGAAAGCCTCGAATCCGACACCGTGCTCTGCATCCCGGACGAATACCTGGCGATGAACGTCGCCCGCCAGACCAACAAGAAGATTCTCACCTGGAAGGGTCATTGCGAGGTTCACGAGCGCTTCACCGCGGCCGAACTCCTCGCCTACAAGGAGGCCAATCCGGGCATCGAGATCATTGGCCATCCGGAATGCCATCCGGACGTGATCGCCGTTTGCGATTTCTCCGGTTCGACTTCGGGCATGATCAACTACGTCAAGGACAGGCGGCCCGGCCGCGTGCTGCTCGTCACCGAATGCTCGATGGCGTCCAATATCCAGGCGGAGGTGCAAGGCGTCGACTTCGTCAAACCCTGCAATCTCTGTCCGCACATGAAGCGCATCACGCTGCCGAAGATCCTCGACAGCCTGCTCGACATGACGGAAGAGGTTCTGGTGGATCCCGCCATCGCCGACCGCGCGCGCCTGGCCGTCGAGCGCATGGTGAACCTCAAGCAGTAATATCGGCTGCAGAGCCAGCCCATGCAGGCCGTCGAAGGAGTGACCGCGCCATGCTGACCGACCATTTCCGTCCGCAATCCTTCAATGGGATCGATGATATCGTCATCGTCGGCGGGGGCCTTGCGGGGCTTTTCTGCGCGCTGAAGCTCGCGCCGCGGCCCGTCACCGTCCTGGCTGCCGCGCCGATCGGCCACGGCGCCTCCTCCGCCTGGGCGCAAGGGGGGATCGCCGCGGCGATGAGCACGGGCGACACGTACGAGAAGCACGTCGCCGATACGGTCGCCGCCGGAGCCGGCATCGTCGACGAGAAGATGACGCGTATGATGGTCGCCGAGGGACCGGCGCGCATCCACGATCTGCTCGAATACGGCGTGCCCTTCGACCGGGATCTCGAGGGCAGGCTCCTGCTTTCGCGCGAGGCCGCGCATTCCGAGCGGCGCATCGTCCGCGTCAAGGGTGACATGGCCGGCCGGGCCATCATGGAGGCGCTGATCGCCGCCGTGCGCGGCACCCCTTCGATCCGCGTGCTGGAAGGTTACGTGGTTGAGGAACTGGTGCGCGAAGGCCGTTTCATTTCCGGTGTCGTGGCCAGGCCTGATGCCGGTCAGTCGAAGAGGCGGGTATCCTTTCCGGCGCGCGCCGTCGTCCTCTGCTCGGGCGGTGTCGGTCACCTCTTCGCGGTTACCACCAATCCCTGGGAGGCTTGTGGCCAGGGCGTGGGCATGGCGGCGCGGGCCGGCGCCATCATCGCCGATCCCGAATTCGTGCAGTTCCACCCGACCGCGATCAATATCGGCAAGGATCCGGCACCGCTCGCCACCGAGGCGCTGCGCGGCGATGGCGCCATTCTCGTCAATTCCAAAGGCCAACGCTTCATGCTCGACATTCATCCGGACGGAGAGCTTGCCCCGCGCGATGTCGTTTCCCGCGGCGTCTTCGCCGAAGTGCAGGCCGGGCGCGGCGCCTTCCTCGATTGCACCAGGGCCGTCGGCAAGCATTTCCCCGAGATGTTTCCGACCGTCTATGCCTCCTGCATCGCGGCCGGCATAGACCCGGTGGAACAGCCGATCCCGGTCGCGCCGGCGGTGCACTACCATATGGGCGGCGTGCTCACCGACGGAGAGGGGAGGACCTCGATCGATGGCCTCTGGGCTGCGGGCGAAGTCACTTCCACCGGCGTCCACGGCGCCAATCGGCTTGCCTCGAATTCGCTGCTTGAAGCGGTCGTCTTTGCCGCGCGCATCGCCGACAACATCAAGGGCGCCCTGCCGGCGCCGAAGCTCACCGAATGGGGCGACAATGCCGGCGAGAACGACGATCCGGTGACGGTCGACGACAGTCCGCCATTCAAGCGCTTGCGTGCGCTGATGAGCGAGTGCGTCGGCGTCGTGCGCACGCGCGAGAGCCTGGCTCGTTCCATCCGCGAGATCGCCGAGCTGGAGCGCGCCAACACGCGGTTGCGCTTCGCCAATATCGTCACCACGGCCAAGCTCATCGCCGTTGCCGCCTTGCAGCGCTCGGAGAGCCGGGGCGGCCATTTCCGCGCCGATTGCCCGGAAGAGCGACCCGAATGGCGGCGCCGCACCTATTTGACACTGGCGCAGGCGGAGCGGCTGGCGGCCGAGGTCGCCGAAACCGAGCCGGCGTGACCCCGCGCCACCGTGGATTCAGACAATGGGGAACTCCGTCATGACCGTCGCCCTTCGTCCCGAACTCCCCGCTCTCATGGTCGAGGAGCAGGTGAGAAACGCTCTATTGGAAGACCTCGGCCGCGCTGGCGACATCACCACGCTTGCGACCGTCGGACCGGATATGGCGGCCACGGCCGAAATGCGCGGGCGCGAAGCGGGCGTCATTGCGGGCCTGGAACTGGCACGCACCGCCTTCCGCCTCATCGATCCGTCGATCAGTTTCGAAGCCCTGGTTAACGAGGGGGAACGCGTGGCAGCGGGAACGGCCATCGCCCGGATATCCGGTCGCGCCCGCTGCCTGCTGTCGGCGGAGCGCGTAGCGCTCAATTTTCTTATGCATCTGTCGGGCATCGCCAGCTATACGGCAAAATTCGCCGACGAGATTGCCCACACGGCGGCGAAGGTCTGCTGCACGCGCAAGACCATCCCCGGCCTGCGGGCGCTCGAGAAATATGCCGTGCGCCTCGGCGGCGGCTCCAACCACCGCTACGGGCTCGATGACGCGGTGCTGATCAAGGACAATCACATCGCGGTTTCCGGAGGGGTCGCCGACGCCATTCGCGCCGCGCGCGCCTATTGCGGTCATCTGGTGAAGGTCGAGGTCGAGGTCGATGGCCTCGCTCAGATGCGCGAGGCGCTGACCGCCGGGCCGGACGTGATCCTGCTGGACAATATGGATCCGGACCTGCTCCGCGAAGCCGTCTTGATAAACGCCGCTCATTGGGGACTCGGCGCCGCCGTATACCCGGGCGATCCGCGCCGCACCCGGCTCGAGGCCTCCGGCAATGTCAAGATCGACACGATCCGCGCGATTGCCGAAACGGGCGTCGACTATATCTCCACCTCGAAGATCACCATGGCGGCGCCGACGCTCGATATCGGGCTCGATATTTCGATCTAGCCGAACCCGAGCCAGCGGTGGCTCCGGCAAAATCCATCCGGGCAGGGGAACGAGGTCGGCAGCCATGCGTTGCCGTCTTGGAGCCGAGAGCAAGGAAGGATTGATGATGATCAGGACGATAGCTGTCGTCGCCTTCGCGGCGGGACTGGCAACCGCTGCGGCCGCACAACAATCATCTCAGACGGCAACCGCCGATTTCATCGGCAAGGATGGCAAGGAGACGGGGCGGGCGACCCTGACGGCCGGCGGCAAGGGCGTGCTGCTTGAGGTGGAGGTCAGCGGCCTGCCGAAGGACACCTGGGTTGCCTTCCACGTGCACGAAATGGGGAATTGCGACCCTGCGGAGAGCTTCAAGTCTGCGGGAAGCCACTTTGCCGGTGAAGACGAAAACGCCGAACACGGATTCCTCGCGGCAAACGGCCCGCATGCCGGCGATCTGCCGAACCAATATGTCGGCGCCGACGGTGTCCTGCGTGCCCACGTGTTCAACAGCTTCGTATCGCTTGATGAAACGGGGACGGCGATCCGCGGCCGCGCTTTGGTGATCCACCAGAATTCCGACGACAACCGCAGCCAGCCGGACGGCGGTGGCGGCGAACGATTGGCCTGCGCCGTCATCAGGTGACGTTTATCGGCCTCCGACCTTAAGGCCCGGAGCGGGCCGCTCGTCGAGAATTTGCCGTCTGAAGCGGAAAAGTGCCGCGGGCCGGCCACCGGTCGACGCCAGCGTTCCTCCCGTGGCTTCGACGAGTTCGGCGCCCTCGACCAGCCGACGAAAATTCTGTTTGTGCAGGTGCTGGCCGGAGATTGCCTCCACAGTCGCCTGCAGATGGGTCAACGTGAATTCCGGCGGCATCAGTTCGAAGACGACGGGCCTGTACTTGATCTTGCCGCGCAGCCGGGCGATGGCGGTGGCAACGATGCGGCGATGATCGTGCCGCATGGCGAGCCCGACCGCCGAACCGCCGGGGCCGCGGCAATGACCGTCGATCACGGCCTCCCGCACCAGCCCCGCCTCGTAAAGCAGCTCGTACCGCTCCAGCACGCGCTCCTCGTCCCAGGGGAAGTCATCGAGACCGAAAGCGAGGCGCAGGCGCGCTCGGCGCTGTGCGCTCGAGACGGATTTCTCCTTGTCGGCCTGGGCAATCTTCCATTGGGCGAGCGCAGGCAGGATCGCCTGGTCGAGAATTGCCGGGCGACCCTGCCGCCAGTCTTCCCAAGGCAGATAACGGTACCAGTCCCGCCAATGGGCGCCTGCCTCCGCCAGCCGTTCGTTGTTCTCGGCGTCGGTGCGCGTCAGCGCGAGATAGCCGACGGAGACCATGTGCTTGCCTTCCTCGCCAGGAAGACGCTGCCGACCGCGATCGCCGAAGGTATAGAGCTGCTCGATATAGCCGAGCTTCAGCGCGGTCCGCTTCTCGACGCGGGCGCGAAGGCTCTCCTCGAAAGTGCGGTGGCGCGCCGGATCGAAGGGCCCGAAGGGCAGGCCGTCGCGCACGTCGCCATCGGTTTCGCTGACGGCGAGAATGCGCGGGCTGCGGTTGACGACGGCGACGATGACCGCATTGAGGCCGATCTCGACCGTAGCGGGTTGTGCGTCAGCCGGCATGCATGGACATCTCCGGGCGAAGTGGCAGGAGGAAGGGCGCATTGCCGTCGGCCTCCGCGCCGCGGCCGATGGCTCGTACCGCCGCGATCAGCCTTCCCTTGCGCGATAACGCATGATCCCCAATTTCCACCAGCCGGGTGTTCGGCGTCGCGAAGGGCGACACCACCCGCAGCCGCGTCGCCAGCACCACGTCGTCCTGATCGGGCTCGACGGCAAGTGCCGCGATCAGCGCTGCGGCCGGTGAGCGCGAAACGCCCATCCAGCAATGGACGAGGAGCGGTCGCGCACGATCCCATTGCCGCGCGAATTCGACGATCTGCTCGACGTGGGTCTCCTGCGGCGCTACGAGGTCGCCCGTCCCGGCGAAGCTGATGTCGTTGACGCCGATCGTCAGATGTTTCGTGCCGTCGATCACCGCAGGGCGATGGAAATCCTGCCCCTTCGCAAGCAGGCTGACCATTTCGCGGCAGCGGTGGCGAACCGCCATTTCCGCTATGCGTGCGAGCGGCGACACGACGATGCCTGTCATGTCACGCTCTCGTGCTTCGCCTTGGCGCGCTCATTCTCGAGCGTGCCGAAACGGGCGGAAAAAAGGCGTTGTGCCTCGATCGCCGGCAGCGGATCGATCAGCAGGGTCTCGCGCGTAATGCCGCGCGGCTGACCGAAGAACTTCCGGGCCTCTTCGGGCGAGAAGCCGGCAATTTCCGTCGCCTCGAAATAGGCGGCGACGCGGTCGGCCTTCTTGATCCGATCCTTAAGTTCCCTGGGCGTGTGCGCCGGCAGACCGAAGCGCAGATGCACCGCGCTCTCCAGGCGGTTTTCCACCGCCTTATAGCCGCCACCGACCACGGCCTTGAAAGGTGAGATCATATCGCCGATCACATATTCCGGCGCATCGTGGAGCAGCGCCATCAGGCAGTCGTCGGCACTGCAGCGATTGGTGCGCCGGAAAATCTCCTCTACGAGCAGGCTGTGCTGGGCGACGGAAAAGGCGTGATCGCCGGTCGTCTGCCCGTTCCAGCGCGCAACGCGGGCGAGTCCGTGGGCGATGTCGGCCAGTTCGACGTCGAGCGGCGAGGGGTCGAGCAGATCGAGCCGCCGACCGGAAAGCATCCGTTGCCAGGCTCGCGCATTCGTCATGCGCTTGCCTCATCGGTATCCGCCGGAAAGACGAGTCCGGTCCAGCCGGGCAGCGTCAGCATCACGGGCACATCGCCGGCAAGGATCGCTTCCCCCTTCGCCATCGCTTCCCCCGCCTTGTCGATGCGCACGATCGCGAGCCCGGCCTTGCCGCGCACCGTCCCGAGCGCGCCGATCGGCCGCCCGGAGGCGGAGATGCTCGTGCCTGTCGGCGGGAGGGCCATTTCGCCGGCGACGATCACCACGCGGCGCCGGGCCGAGCCGCGGTGCTGCATGCGCGAAACGACCTCCTGCCCGACATAGCAACCCTTGCGGAAGGATAGACCGCCATTCAGATCCATCAGCACATCGTGGGGAAAGGCGTCCTGCAAGGCATAGTCCCGACCGGCGACAGCGACGCCCGCCGCGATCCTCAGGCCGTCGAGATCGGCGACGGTCGCGTCGGCTTCGGCCGTCTCGGCATAAATCCGGAACACCGGCGTGCCGGCCTTTTCAAAACGGTGGTCGCGATAGCTGCCGCTCGGTCGCTCCTCGCCGAAGACGACCGTCACCGGCGCTGGCGAGGCGAGCGACAGTTCCACCGCTGATCTGAGCTTGTACATGGTCAGGCGCTTTAGAAGCACCTCGGCCTGATCGCTCGTCGTCTCCAGCCGGAATTTGTCGCCGTCGCGGGAGATCAGAAACTCGAAAAAAATCTTGCCCTGCGGGGTCAGAAGGGCACCGGGACTCGCTTCGCCCTCGGCCAGCGAACCGATATCGGTGGTGACCAGGCCCTGCAACAGCGCTTCTGCGTCCTGTCCGGAAACGCGGATCACTGCACGGTTGTCAAGGCAGAGCTTCGGCATGGCTTCGAATCCTGTTCTGTTTCTCGAACAGGTAGGATTTCCGGTGGGCAAGAGCAAGCGTGCCGGTCAATCGCCGGCGACGAAGAACCGCCATCGGCCGTCGGGCGCAATGCCCACACGATAGAAATTGTAGTTGCCGAGTTCCTCCATGCCGGCGAAGTCACCGGCTGTGACGAGGCGGAACAGATCGACCTTCTCCGGTGGCGTCAGGGACGACAGAGGTTTCTCGGCAAAATAGGGCCAGATATAGGCCTCCTCAGGCGTGCCCTTGTCCGCAAGAACGAAAGCAGTCGAAAGCACGTCGAGGAGGATCGCCAGAATTTCGACGCCGTCCTGGTCGCCGGACAGGCCCTTCAGCACCGCAATCGGATCCTCCTCGCCGGCGGCGCCGGAGACTTGCGTCTGGGTCGGACCCTTGCCGAGCAGGGGGCGCAGCCTCTCGATGTCTCCGGACGCAGCGGCTTCGACGATCAGTTCGCGCATGCGGACGACGGGTGCCGGTAGTTTGGAAACATCCGTCAGCACCTCGACCGGCTCGACCACCTCCGGTGCAGCCTCTTCGATGGCCTCTCCCGCCCCTTCGTTCACCAACGGGTCAGGTGTTGGAATCTCAAGCGGGACGGCCTCTTCGGGCGCCTCTCGAGGTGCCGGTGCATCGCTCTGCCCGTCGGCAACGGGAGCGGGGGCCGGTCGCAATTCGCTGAGCGCGAATGCAGGCGCAACCGCGGTCGGTGACAGGACGACACCTGCCAGCAGCAGCGCAACGAGGCGCACCGGTGTCGCCCGGTAGGCTGAAGTCCGGCTCATGGGCAGTCCTGGCGTTACTGTAGAGTCCGCTGTGGCGAAAATTCTCCAGCGAGCATCCGCTCGCGAAGAGAGTTCAGCATGGCCTCGGCACCCTCTTCGCCGTGGAGCCGAACGGTTTCCCGCATTGCCAGCGCAATGGCCGCGTCGGCGATGATTTCCGGCTCGATTCCGTCGGCCATACCGTCCGCCCAGGCTTCGTTCTGGTGTTCCAGGGCCGCCTGCATTTTTTCGTGGACGATCATGTCGTCAATGTCGGTCAGGCTTGGTTCCATCATTCGATCCATGCGGGTTCCATCAGCTATACTCGGCCTAAGCTAGCGCCTCTCTGCTGAACCGCAACTGAACGGGCAGACAGGCCGGGCACTCCTTACCACTGTCTTAACAACTTAGCAGCCTTTTCCCGAAACGACACGGGCTCGCGGAAAAAGGGGTTAATATCCTGTTAATTCCCGAAGCGTGCCACGATTTCTGAAGCAAGTGTTGCGCCTTCGGCACGGTATCGCGCCTCGGCGAGTGTCGCCGACTCGGTGCAGGCGCTGTAGACGGAGGCAAATGTCCGATAGCCCCGGTTGAAGGCGGCGGTCATGTGCTCGCGTCGTTTCGGTTCGCCTGCCGTCTCACGGTCGATCAACGCCTGCATCGATTGCCGCCAGGTGTCTTCGGGTTTCGCCAGGCAGAGATTGCGCAGGTAATGGACCGAACCCAGTATTTCGGCGAGCCGCAACAGGCGCTGTTCATAGGGCGGCGGTTTCGCCTCGACGGCCGGCGGGGGTGTCTCGGCGGGCGGCGCGTCCTGGGCGGCAGCGGCTGCCGCCAAGGCAAGCGTCACGCAGGTCAGGAACAGCCGTATTGGAAGCGATGCAGCGGTCATCGCTCCATCAAAGCCGAATCGGGTCTGGTTTCAAGCCTGTGCAACGGGAGAACACGAGCATTTTTTGAAGCCCGAGCTGGCGCGAAATACACAACTGGATGCAGGCGGACCATCTTCGATGGATGTCCGCGTCCTATTCCGGGCAGGCCGTCGTCCGGATGCGAACCAGCTTCTCCACGCAGTCACGAACGCTTTTCGGAACGGGCAAGGCAAAGATTTCGTCCGGCGTGAACCAGCCGACATCCAAGGCGTCGTCACTGGCAATAGCTACACAGGCGGCGTCCGCCTCGACCGTGAAGACGGATAGGAGAAAGTGACGGCTCTCGGTTCGTCGCGGGGGAAGGTCGTAAACCTCGAAAAGCACGGGATTGCATCCCCTTATGCCGGTCTCCTCCGCCAACTCGCGAAGGGCGGTTTCCGCCGGCGTTTCGCCGGCCTCGGCGCGACCGCCCGGGAAAGCATACATCTGGGCTGCGGGTGGATTGGCCCGCCGGACGAGGAGATAGCGTCCGTCCCGTTCGAGAATGGCGGAGGAAGCGCGTTCAGGTTGGCTTTGCATAATCCGGATCGAATTGCATGGGGTCGTTGACCCACCTTAAGCGAAGTGCCACATCCCTGTCATGTGCGGACGTTTTGCGCTGACGGCGACGCCGGAAGTATTGGTGGAACTGCTTGGGCTGCTGAAAGTCGAGGGCTTTCCGGCGCGGTTCAATATTGCTCCGACGCAGCCGATCCTTGTCGTCATCGCCACGGAGCGGCCGGAGCCCGGCAGCAATCTGCCGGAGCGCAAGGCGCTCCTCGCACGCTGGGGATTCACGCCGGGCTGGGTGAAGGACCCGCGCAGCTTCCCGCTGCTGATCAATGCCCGTGCCGAAACGGTGGCGGACAAGGCGGCCTTCCGGGGTGCGATGCGGCACCGCCGCATCCTGGTTCCGGCCTCCGGCTTCTACGAGTGGCATCGGCCGCCAAGGGGCAGCCGGGGCGCCTCGCAGGCCTATTGGATCCGGCCGAAGGAGGGCGGTATCGTCGCCTTTGCCGGGCTCATGGAAACCTGGTCGTCAGCGGACGGTTCGGAGGTCGATACCGCAGCCATCCTGACGACCAGCGCCAACAGGGCGGTCAGCCACGTTCACGACCGCATGCCGGTCGTTATCCAACCGCAGGATTTCACGCGTTGGCTCGATTGCAGGAGGCAGGAACCGCGCGAGGTTGCGGATCTCATGGTACCGGCGGCTGAGGAGCTCTTCGAGGCGATCCCCGTCTCCGATCGGGTCAACAAGGTCGGGAATATGGGGCCCGAGCTTCAGGAAGAAGTCACGCCCGCCGCCGGGGCTGCATTGGAGACCGAGGATCCGAGTGGGGACGGGTGCGGCCAGCTGTCGCTGTTCTAGAGGAGGCGCTCACGTGCGGCGCTTGGTGCTCTTAGTGTTCGTCGGCTTGGCCTTGGCTTGCAGGGCGGCAGCGAGCACGGCCTTGATGCCGAGCGGCCGGTATTTCGTGACGAGATCCGCCGCCGGGGTTTTTGTTGTGGTCGCGGCTTTCATTTCACACTCTCCTGTGTTTTCCCGAGTCATGGTAACGCTTCGCTTTCGCATTTGTGCCGAAAGCCGCGTCACTTTTCATTTCCTTGGGAAACAGGATACGGCGCACAACCATGCCTCACGAATCGCTTTCCCGCGTGGCGCTTTCGGATAAGCCAAAACATGACAGATCCGTGGCCATGGGCATCGACGACGACGACTTTCGCTTGCATGCGGCTCGCCTCTTGACCGGGGCGGAGCGACGCGCGATAAGGGGCGCCATGAAGACGGTTATCTGCATAATTTGCCGGAAAATTATTCGCTAGCGCCCCGCTGGCCTGGCCGTTTTCGTCTCCACAATTCCAAGATGACAAAACGTGCGGGCCGCCCCGGACGCGCTGTTGCAACGGTTGCATGCAGGCTTGGAGATTTGGGATGGGCGGAATGCCGGTTTTGAAGCTGTACAACACGCTGACGCGGGAGAAGGCCGATTTCCGGCCGATCGACCCTCAAAACGTCCGCATGTATGTCTGCGGACCGACGGTCTACGACTATGCCCATATCGGCAATGCGCGGCCGATCATCGTCTTCGACGTGGTTTTCCGGCTGCTGCGTCATATCTACGGCGAAAGCCAGGTCACCTATGCGCGCAACATCACCGACGTCGACGACAAGATCAATGCACGGGCGTTGCGCGACTATTCCGGCCTTCCGCTGAACGAGGCTATCCGCCGCGTCACGGAATCGACCGAGAAGCAGTTCCTGGAAGACGCCGCGGTGCTCGGCTGCCTCGACCCGACCGTGCAGCCGCGCGCCACCGAAAACATCGCCCAGATGATCGAGATCATCGAGAAGCTCATTGCGAAGGGCCATGCCTACGAGGCCGAAGGCGAGGTGTTGTTCGACACCACGTCGATGGCCGATTACGGGCAGCTTTCCAAGCGCAACCTCGAGGAACAGCAGGCAGGCGCCCGCGTCGCCGTCGAGGCCCACAAGCGAAATCCGGGGGACTTCGTGCTCTGGAAGCTCTCGGAGGAGCATGAGCCGGGCTGGGAAAGTCCCTGGGGGCGGGGCCGGCCCGGCTGGCACATCGAGTGCTCGGCGATGAGTGGACGCTATCTTGGCGAGGTGTTCGATATTCATGGCGGCGGCATCGATCTGATCTTTCCGCACCACGAGAACGAGATTGCTCAGTCGCGTTGCGCCCACGGCACCGAAGTGATGGCGAATGTGTGGATGCATAACGGCTTCCTGCAGGTCGAAGGCCGCAAGATGTCGAAGTCGGAAGGCAATTTCATCACCATCTACGAGCTCCTGCACACGGAGAAATTCGGCGGCCGGCAATGGCCGGGCGAGGTCCTCAGGCTCGCCATGCTGATGACGCATTATCGCGAGCCGATCGACTTCTCGATCAAGCGGCTAGAGGAGGCCGAGCATCTGCTCTCGAAATGGCCGGTACCGGGCGATGCGGCTGGGGAGCCGGACCGCCAGGTGGTGGCGGCTCTTGCGGACGACCTCAATACGGTTGCAGCGATCCAGGCGCTGCATGCGCTGGCTCAAAAGGCGTCGGCCGATGCGCAATATCTCGGCGCCTTTGCCGCGAGCGCCGCCCTGATCGGCGTCGTGCCGAAGGAGATCGAACTCGACGAGGCGGTCGTGCACGAGATCGACGCCCGCGTGCGCGTGCGCCTCGAACTTCTAAAGGCGAAGAACTATGCCGAGGCCGATGCGATCCGCGCCGATCTGCAGGGGCGGGGCATCCAGCTCAAGGACGGCAAGGATCCGGAAACGGGCGAACGGGTGACGACCTGGGAAGTGAAACGCTCGCAGCCCTGACCGGCGCGACGGCAAGGACCGCCGGTGCGCGAGGCAAGAGGAGGACCACATGGCTGACGATATCCATAGCGGCGGATGCCAATGCGGTGCGGTCCGCTTTCGCGTGGAAGGCAAGCTCGGCGACGCCTCGGTCTGCCATTGCCGCATGTGCCAGAAGGCGAGCGGCAACTTCTACCTGCCGCTCGTCTCCGTTCGCGGTGCAAGGCTTGTCTGGACGCGTGGCGAGCGCAAGCGCTTCCAGTCCTCGAACCACGTGTGGCGTGGCTTCTGTGGAGATTGTGGGACGCCGCTCACCTATGAGGCGCCGGACAGGATGGCGCTGGCGATCGCGGCTTTCGACAGGCCGGAAGGCATCGCGCCGGCGATTCAATGGGGCGTGGAGGCGAAGTTGCCTTATGTCGATCGCGTGCCGGAACTTCCCGGCGAGGAGACGATGGCCGACCGGGATTCGGCATCCTTCCTCGCCGATCTCGTGTCCTATCAGCACCCGGACCATGACACCGAAACCTGGCCACGGAAGGAGAGATGATGAGCGAGACCGTCAGAACAGGGGGGTGCCAATGCGGCGCCGTTCGCTTCCGCACCCGCGGCGCGCTTGGACGTCCGTCGATCTGCCACTGCCGCATGTGCCAGAAGCAGTTCGGCTCGTTCTTCTCGGCCCTGGTGACGGCGCCGAAGGACGGCGTCGAATGGACCCGTGACGAACCGAGCTACTTTCAGTCGTCCGTCAATATCGATCGCGGCTTCTGCCCGAAATGCGGCACGCCGCTGACCTATCGGCATCCCGGCGGGCTCGAAATTGCGATCGGCGCCTTCGACGACCGCTCCGATCTTTCGCCGCGCATCCAGGTCAACTTCCAGGCGAGGCTGCCTTGGGTCGAGACCATTTTCGACCAGCCGGTTCATGAAGATCCGGATTACTATGCGCGACAGGAGCAGATCATCTCGTTCCAGCATCCGGACCATGAGACCGAGCAATGGCCGCCGGCGGGAGTCTGGGCATGATAATCCGGCGCATCTTCACGGGCGGTTGCCAATGCGGCGCGGTGCGCTATCGCGCCGAGGGTACGCTTGAGGATGCGCATATCTGTCATTGCCGCATGTGCCAGAAGGCGGCCGGAAACTATTTCCTGCCGCTCGCCAATATCGCGCGCGAGGATTTCCGGATCACGCGCGGCGAGCCAGCTTGGTTCAGGTCATCGGACCTCGTGCGGCGCGGGTTCTGCCGCGCATGCGGTACTCCGCTTTTCTATGACATGCCGAACGAGAACTTCCTGAACATCACGCTCGGCTCCCTCGACGATCCGGACGACGTGCAGCCGATTTACCAATCCGGTGTCGAGTCGCGCATGCTGTGGTTTTCGCACTTGCCGGCCCTGCGTGAAAAGGAGACCGACGACGGCAGCGATGCGGCCGCGGCGCGCCATCTCGCCGTCCTGGAATCCAACCGCCAGCATCCCGATTTCGACACCATCCACTGGCCACCCGAGGAAGAGTTTCAGTGAGTGCTGATCTGCGTAATCTCTATCCGGAAATCGAGCCCTATGCTTCCGGTCACCTGGACGTGGGCGACGGACATCTCGTCTATTGGGAGCGGGTCGGCACGCCCGGCGCCAAGTCGGCGGTCTTCCTGCATGGCGGCCCCGGCGGCACGATCTCGCCGAGCCACCGCCGTCTCTTCGATCCGGAGCTCTATGACGTCTTGCTCTTCGACCAGCGCGGCTGCGGCAAGTCGATGCCGCACGCCGAACTGGAGGCGAATACGACCTGGCATCTGGTCACCGATATCGAGCGGCTGAGGGAATTGGCCGGTGTCGAGAAGTGGCTGGTCTTCGGCGGCTCCTGGGGATCGACGCTGGCGCTCGCTTACGCCGAAACCCATCCGGAGCGCGTCTCCGAGCTGGTCCTTCGTGGCATCTACATGCTCACCAGAGCCGAGCTCGATTGGTATTATCAGTTCGGCGTGTCGGAAATGTTCCCGGACAAGTGGGAGCGTTTCGTCGCGCCGATCCCGCCGGAAGAGCGCCACGCGATGATGCGGGCCTATAATCGGCGGCTGACGAGCGAGGACCGCGCGACGCGGATCGCAGCAGCAAAGGCCTGGAGCCTCTGGGAGGGCGAGACGATCACGCTCCTACCGGAGCCAGAGACCAGCAACCGCTTCGAGGAAGAGGAATTCGCCGACGCCTTCGCCCGCATCGAGAACCATTTCTTCGTCAATGCCGGCTGGCTCGAGGAGGGGCAATTGCTGCGCGACGCGCACAAGCTCCATGGTATCCCGGGCGTGATCGTGCACGGCCGCTACGACATGCCGTGCCCGGCCAGATATGCCTGGCGATTGCACAAGGCGTGGCCCGCGGCCGAATTCCACCTCATCGAGGGCGCAGGCCACGCCTATTCGGAGCCCGGCATTCTCGATCGCCTGATTCGCTCGACCGACAAGTTCGCCGGCAAAACCGAATGACGCGGAAGTCGCCGCGCCTTTTGTAGACTTTGCATTTGGAACCAAGCCATGACCAGGGAACGCATCTATCTCTTCGACACGACGCTTCGAGACGGGCAGCAGACGCCCGGCATCGACTTTTCCGTCGAGGACAAGATTGCGATCGCGGCGATGCTTGATGAATTCGGCGTCGACTATGTCGAAGGCGGCTATCCGGGCGCCAATCCGACGGACACGGAATTCTTCAAGCGCAAACGCACGGCGCAGGCTTCTTTCGTCGCCTTTGGCATGACCAAGCGTGCGGGCGTCTCGGCCTCAAATGATCCCGGCCTCAACGCGCTGCTCGCCGCCGCGAGCGACGCGATCTGCCTCGTCGCCAAGAGTTGGGATTACCATGTCTCGGTGGCGCTCGGCTGCACCGAGGACGAAAATCTCGAGAGCATCCGCGCCTCGGTGGAGGCAGTCGTCGCCTCCGGCCGCGAGGCGATGGTCGACTGCGAGCATTTCTTCGATGGCTACAAGGCAAACCCGGCCTATGCCACCGCCTGCGCAAGAGCTGCGCTCCAGGCGGGCGCACGCTGGGTGGTGCTCTGCGACACCAATGGCGGCACCCAGCCCTCCGAAGTCCGCGAGATCGTCTCGGCGATGATTGCGGCGGGCGTGCCGGGTGCAAGGCTCGGTATCCATGCCCACAACGACACCGGACAGGCGGTGGCGAATTCGCTCGCCGCCGTCGAGGCTGGCGTGCGCCAGATCCAGGGAACGCTGAACGGAATCGGCGAGCGGTGCGGCAACGCCAACCTCGTGACGCTGATTGCGACGCTGGGGCTCAAGGAGACCTATTCGGGGTGTTTTGAGACAGGCATCGACGCCGAGAGGCTGCAGGAACTGACTGAGCTTGCCCATGCCTTCGACGAACTCCTCAATCGCTCGCCGGATCCGCAGGCGCCCTATGTCGGCGCTTCGGCATTCGCCACCAAGGCCGGCATTCATGCCTCGGCTCTTCTGAAGGACCCGCGCACCTACGAGCATGTCGCGCCGGAAAGCGTCGGCAACCTGCGCAAGGTCATGGTCTCGGACCAGGGCGGCAAGGCAAATTTCATCAATGCGCTGAAGCGCCGCGGCATCACGGTCGGCAAGGACGATCCGCGCCTCGACAAATTGATTTCGATCGTCAAGGAGCGCGAGGCGACGGGCTATGCCTACGAGGGCGCGGATGCGAGTTTCACGCTGCTCGCCAACCGCATCTTAGGTACGGTGCCGGATTTCTTTCATGTGGAGAGCTTCCGCGTGATGGTCGAGCGTCGCTTCGATGCGAATGGCAATCTGAAGACCGTCTCGGAAGCCGTGGCCAGGGTGATCGTCGACGGCGAGACGATGATGTCGGTCGCCGAGGGCCATGGTCCGGTCAACGCGCTCGACCTCGCGCTGCGCAAGGACCTCGGCAAGTACCAATCGGAAATCGCCGACCTGGAACTCGCTGATTACAAGGTGCGCATCCTCAATGGCGGCACCGAGGCCGTCACCCGGGTGCTGATCGAGTCGACGGACCGGACCGGCGCGCGCTGGTGGACGGTCGGCGTATCCGACAACATCATCGATGCCTCCTTCCAAGCGCTGATGGACAGCATCGTCTACAAGCTGCTTAAGAACCGCGACCAGGTCGGACTGGTGGCGGCGGAGTAGGACCGTTCGAACTTCAAAGGGTATGGCGGCAATTCCTGTCGCAACCTTCAGCAACACTCACGCTTCGCTTCACGGAAATGAATTGGTGCATCACCATTCGTTGGAGTAGGACGCTCGAGGAACGGCGGTCCGTGGGACGAGCCGTGATTTTTGCCGGAGTGATTGCGTGCCCTCGCATGACTCCGGCGCCGTTTTCAGGACCACGACCATGGCCGAGCCGAACGCGAAACCGCCCGCCGACAATACCGATTCCGCACGAGGATTCGCCTTCGCGCTGGCGGCATATCTTCTTTGGGGTTTTCTGCCGTTTTTCATGAAGGCGGTGGCGCATATCCCGGCGCCCGAGGTCGTCGCCCATCGCATCGTCTGGTCGGTGCCGCTCGCGGGGCTCGTGCTTGTGTGGCTCGGCCGCACACAGGAGCTCAAGGCGGCGCTCAGCTCTCCGCGCATGCTGAAAATGGCGACCTTGACGGCCGCGCTCATCACGGTGAACTGGGGCATCTATGTCTGGGCGATCGGTGCCGGCCGGGCGATCGAGACGGCGCTCGGCTATTATATCAACCCGCTCTTCTCCATCTTTCTCGGCGCGGTGCTGCTCAAGGAGCGGCCGAACGCGGCGCAGATGGTGGCGATCGCGCTTGCCGCACTGGCGGTTGCCGTGCTTGCCCTCGACGCCGGCGGTCTTCCCTGGGTGTCGATCGGACTTTGCTTCTCGTGGGGCTTCTACGCTTTTTTCCGCAAGACGCTGCCGATCGGACCGAACCAGGCCTTTTTCCTGGAAGTGCTTCTCCTGAGCGTCCCCGCGCTTGGCTACGTCGTCTGGCTCGAGGCAACGGGTGAGGGGCATTTCGGCGATACCGGAATGACCGATGTCCTTTTGCTTCTCGCTTGCGGTCTGGTTACGGCCGTGCCGTTGATGATCTATGCCAACGGCGCCAAGCTGCTCAGGCTCTCGACCATCGGCATCATGCAATATATCGCCCCGACGATGATCTTCCTGATCGCAGTCTTCGTCTTCAACGAGCCCTTCGGAGCCATGAAGCTCGTCGCATTCATTTTGATCTGGGCGGCGCTGTTCCTCTATTCAGGCGCGATGCTGGCCGAAAGCAGGGCGCGCCGAGCGGCGCGGCCGACGCCGGCCGAATGAGCCGATGTCGGGGCCGCGATCTTCGGCCCCTTTCCCTCGAAAGTTCAGAGCTTGGAGATGATCCCGCTCTCACCCTCGCTGCCTTTTGAAGTCGCTACGCCGAGAATGCCGGGAACGATCTCCTCGGCCTTGTCGATAACGAGTGGTTGAACGAGATGGGCCGTGTGGACGAAGCCTTCGTCGCGCATATGCTGCAGGAGCTCCAGCAGCGGCGTCCAGAATCCATTGATATTTCCGAACACCATCGGCTTGCGGTGCCGGCCGAGTTGCGCCCAGGTCATGATCTCGACGATCTCTTCCAGCGTACCGATCCCGCCGGGCAGCGCGACGAAGGCATCGGCACGCTCGAACATCTTGTGCTTGCGCTCGTGCATATCGGCCGTGACGATGAGCTCGTTGAGCTGCCCCAACGAATGGCGAGTCGCTTCCTTGTCCATCAGAAACTCGGGAATGATGCCGGTGACGTGGCCGCCCGCCGAGAGCACACCGCTTGCAACCGCGCCCATGATGCCTCGCGTGCCGCCACCATAGACAAGCTGCAGGCCATGCGACGCGATGGACTTGCCGAGAAGGCGTCCAGCCAGCATGTGGTCGGGATCACGTCCGGGCTGTGAGCCGCAATAAACGCAGACGGATCGAATCGTGGTAGCTTCCTTGCTCATGCCGCCAAGTGACATTGCAGCGCAGCATGGGTCAAGGAAAATGAGGGAAAAAGCCTCTCCGCGGATGTGCGCCTGCACACTCGGCGCTTGTGCCGAGCCATAGGAAACGTTAGCAATTTCAGCGATACACTGAAGAATTCCGACGGACGGGTCGCCGTTGCGCTATAATGCGGCAAAAGCTTGGCGACCGTAGGCCTGCAATGGGGATGCGCGGAGCATGATGCTCTGCTGCTGTGGAGAGTGGCATGATAAAGAACAAAGCCAGCTGGGTGGCCCTTAGCGTGCTGGCGATTGCGACTGCGCTGATGGTTTTCGTAGTCCAGCCGAACCTGAACGACGAGACGACGGAAGAGGCCGCACAATCCACGGCCGGCGGAGTATCGGGTGAGCCGGCGCTGGCAACGGCGGAAACCGCTCCTGCCAACGGGGCGCAGGTCGCCGCCTCCGATGCGGATGCGGCCAAGGACTGGACCGTACCCGGATTCGACGTCCTTCGCGTCGAGCCCGACGGGTCGACGGTGATCGCCGGTCGCGCTGAACCGGGTACAAAGCTCGAGATTCTAAGTGGTGATACGGTTCTCGGCACGGCGGACGTCAGTGCAGGAGGGGATTTTGCGGCCGTGTTCGACAAGCCTCTGCCGGCCGGCGATCACCAGCTGACGCTCAGGAGTGTCGGCGCGGGTGGTGCAAGCAGGACGTCGGACGAGGTTGCGACCATTTCCGTTCCGAAGGAACCGGGCGGCCAATTGTTGGCGATGGTGTCCCGACCGGGCGAGGCGAGTCGGCTGATCACCACGCCGAAAGCCGAGGACGAGCCGGCGCAGTCGGCCGCTGCACCAGTCGCACAGGCGGATACTGCTGCGGCCCCGGCAACGCCGGACACGCCCAATGCGGTGCCGGGGCTGCAGGTGACGGCCGTGGAGATCGAAGGAAAGACCATGTTCGTCGCCGGCAATGCAAGGCCGGGGGCGCTGGTGCGAATCTATGCCGACGACTCGCTGTTCGGAGAGATGAGGGCCGATGGAAAGGGGCAATTCGTCGTCGATGGTACGATTGATCTCGCGGTCGGCAGCCATATCATCCGGGCCGATATGATGAACGACGACGCCACCAAGGTAGCCATGCGTGCGTCGGTGCCCTTCGATCGGCCCGAGGGCGTGCAGGTCGCGGCGATTGCCGCTACGCCGGCTGACGCCGCCGCCACGGGGCTTGACGGGCTGAAGACGGAAGCAGGCAAGGCGCTCGCTTTGTTGAAAGGCCTCTTCGCCGACGGCAAACAGCCGACGGCCGAACAGCTGGCGGCAGCACGATCGGCCACCGAGTTCGCCCTTCAGTCGCTTGCGGAATTCAAACCCGCCGACAATTCCGCGCCGGCGGTGGTCGCGGCGGCGAATGACGCCTCCAAGGCGGCCGGCAAGGCATTGTCGGTCCTGAAGTCTGCGCCGCAGGATCCCGCAAGCGTAGTTGCCGCCCTGGACAAGGTGGATGGCGTGATCGGCCCCGCATTGCCGCGACCGGCGAGTGTCGCGGTGGCCCTCGCTTCAGACAAGCCCGTGATGGCAACGCAACCGGAAACCATGAGCGCTGTCGAGCAGCCAAAGGTCGAGGAAGCGGAAGAAACCGCAGCCAAGTCCGACATCGAGACCAAGCAGATGGCGGCGGCCGCGCCGGCCACTGCGGATGAGCAGCCGGCGACGATCCAGCAGGCGCCGCTCCAGGAAAGCAAGTCTTCCGTGATCATTCGCCGCGGCGATACGCTTTGGGAGATTTCGAGGCGCGTCTACGGGGCGGGCGTTCGCTACACGACGATCTATCTCGCCAACCGTGAGCAGATCGAAAATCCCGACCTCATTCAACCGGGCCAGGTTTTTGGCGTGCCCCACGAGGCGCTTTCCGATGTGGAATCGCGGGAGATCCATCGCAAGCACATGCGACACGAGGAATAATCGCGCTTCCGGCCGCGCTTCCATTGCGGCTTAGGGAGAGCTGACCTATCTGTGAAGCAAAGGCGGCGTCCTCAAAGACGCCGCTTTTCATTGAGCCGGACGAGATAGGGGTTTGCGATGGCCCTTTGAGCGCCCGGAAAACGATGACCATCAAGAGCATCGGAAGCGGACTGAAACGTGGCATCCAGCACTCAGACGAAAACGGTTTCCGCCGACACCAGCAACCCCTTGTCGACGATCGCGAATCTCTGGCCCTATATGTGGCCGGCCGACCGTTTTGACCTGAAGCTCAGGGTCGTTTGGGCGACGGTGATTCTCGTGGTTGCCAAGGTCGTCCTCATCCTCGTGCCCTACTTCTTCAAATGGGCCACGGATGCGCTCAATGACAGACCGGATGATCTGGCTTTCCTGCCGCAATTCCTCACCGGCGCCGTCATGCTGGTGCTCGCCTATAACCTCGCGCGTCTGTTGCAGAGCGGTCTTAATCAGCTGCGCGACGCGCTTTTCGCCAGTGTCGGCCAGCACGCCGTTCGGCAGCTTGCCTACCGAACCTTTGTGCACATGCATCAGCTGTCGCTGCGCTTCCACCTCGAGCGGCGCACCGGCGGGCTATCGCGCATCATAGAACGCGGTACCAAGGGCATCGAGACGATCGTCCGTTTCACGATTCTGAACAGCGTGCCGACGCTTATCGAGTTCCTGCTGACGGCGGTGATCTTCTGGTGGGGCTATGGCTTCAGCTATCTCCTCGTTACCGCCGTTACCGTCTGGCTCTATATCTGGTTCACCGTGCGAGCCAGCGATTGGCGCATCGCCATCCGTCGTTCGATGAACGACAGTGATACGGACGCAAACACCAAGGCGATAGACTCGCTCCTGAACTTTGAGACGGTCAAGTATTTCGGCAACGAGGAAATGGAGGCCAAGCGCTTCGACCGCTCGATGGCGCGCTATGAACGGGCCGCGACCCAGGTCTGGACCTCGCTTGGCTGGCTGAACTTCGGACAGGCGCTGATCTTCGGTGGCGGCACAGCGGTCATGATGACGATGACGGCGCTGGCCGTTCAGCGCGGCGAACAGACGATCGGCGACTTCGTCTTCGTGAATGCGATGCTCATCCAGCTCGCCATTCCCTTGAACTTCATCGGCTTTGTCTATCGCGAAATCCGCCAGGGCCTCACCGATATCGAACACATGTTCGACCTCCTGGACGTATGTCCGGAAGTCGTCGATCGGCCGAGTGCGACCGATCTCAAGATCGAGCGCGGAGGGATCGCCTTTCGCGACGTGCATTTCGCCTATGATCCGGCACGGCCGATCCTGAAGGGGATATCCTTCGAAGTGCCCGCCGGCAAGACGGTCGCTGTCGTCGGTCCGTCCGGCGCCGGCAAATCCACCCTTTCTCGGCTTCTCTACCGCTTCTACGATGTGCAGCGGGGATCGATCACCATCGATGACCAGGACGTGCGCGATGTCACCCAGAAGAGCCTGCGCGCCGTCATCGGCATGGTGCCGCAGGACACGGTGCTCTTCAACGACACGATCGCCTACAATATCCGCTATGGCCGGGTGAGCGCTTCCGATGCCGAGGTTGCAGCGGCCGCCGAAGCCGCACAGATCGCCGATTTCATCCGCGGCCTGCCGGAGGGCTACAGCGCAATGGTCGGCGAGCGCGGGCTGAAGCTCTCGGGCGGAGAGAAGCAGCGCGTCGCCATCGCCCGAACAATCCTGAAGGCGCCGCCGATCCTGATTCTCGACGAAGCGACATCGGCGCTCGACACGAAGACGGAACAGGAAATCCAGGCGGCTCTCGACGTGATCTCACGCAATCGCACGACCCTCGTCATCGCCCACCGCCTGTCGACCGTCATCAATGCCGACGAGATCATCGTACTGAAGGACGGGGTCATTGCCGAGCGTGGCACGCATGGGGAACTCATCGATCGCGACGGCCTTTATGCTTCGATGTGGAGCCGCCAGCGCGAGGCGACGCAGGCGGAGGAGCAGTTGAAGCGGGTGCGCGAAAGCGACGATCTCGGCATCGTCGACCGCGGCGTGCCCGCCCTCTGAAGAGTACCGGTTGCAGCCCGGGTCGGCGTCCAGGCGTTGCCGGGCCGTCCAATTCGCGCTACTGCATGTCTCCTTGAATCGAATTCGGTTTAAGGACAAAGACATGCGGCAATTCAACGTGCTACGGCGACCTTGGCGCGTCTGACGAGACGCTTGGCGCCGGAGGTGACGTTCGGCGTAAAATCTGGAGTAGATTTCATGAACTTGGTCGACACAGTGCGCAACACGCTCGTTCCGGTGCACAGGGAAGGCTATCGCTTCATCGCGATCTTCTTCGCCGTTTCACTGGTGCTTGGCCTCCTGTGGGAGCCCTTGATGTGGATCGGCTTCCTGCTGACCGCCTGGTGCGCCTATTTCTTCCGTGACCCCGAGCGCATGACGCCGATCGACGAAGACCTCGTCATCAGTCCGGCCGACGGGCGCGTGTCGGCGATCGCCCGTGTGACGCCGCCGGAGGAATTGGGTCTCGGTTCTGAACCGATGCTGCGCATCTCCGTGTTCATGAATGTGTTCGACTGTCATGTGAATCGTGCGCCGATGGGCGGTACGGTTCGGCGCATCGCCTATCGGGCCGGCAGCTTCCTCAATGCGGAACTCGACAAGGCAAGCCACGATAACGAGCGCAACGGCCTTGTCATCGAAACGAACCATGGCGCGATCGGGGTCGTCCAGATCGCTGGTCTGGTCGCGCGCCGCATCCTCTGCTGGACGCGGGAGGACGCTGCACTGGAAGCGGGCGAGCGTTTCGGTCTGATCCGGTTCGGTTCTCGGCTCGACGTCTTTCTGCCCGAGGGTGCCGCGCCGCGCGTCAGCGTCGGCCAGACGGCCGTTGCTGGGGAAACGGTGCTTGCCGAATTCGGCTCGGAAAAGGGGCCCGTCATCAGCCGTCGCGCATAAGGAGTGGTCATGGAAGAGCCCCGGATGGAAGAGCCCCGGATGGACAAGGCGGCGGGTGTGCCGGCATCGGACGCCGACGCGAGCGGCACCCATGACAAGGCGCGCGGGCCGCGGCTGCGCGAAATACCGCTGCGCCTGATGATCCCCAACATGATCACGGTTCTGGCGATCTGCGCCGGCCTATCCGGCATTCGTCTCGCCTTCGAGAATCGTTTCGAGCTGGCGGTTGGCATGGTCTTGCTGGCGGCGTTCCTGGACGGCATCGATGGACGCGTGGCACGCCTGCTCAAGGCGACGTCGAATTTCGGCGGCCAGATGGATTCACTTGCCGATATCATCAACTTCGGTGTGGCTCCGGCACTTGTCCTTTATGTTTTCCTGCTCGATCAGGCACGCTCGATCGGCTGGATCGCGGCCCTCATCTACGCCATTGCGACCGGACTGCGACTCGCCCGTTTCAACGTCATGGCCGAGCGTCAGGTGAAAGCCTCCTGGCAGTCCGAATATTTCGTCGGCGTTCCGGCGCCGGCGGGCGCCATACTCGTGCTCCTGCCGGTCTATATCGGCCTGCTCGGATTCGCGCCCGAGCGGGTGTTTGCCCTGATCGCGTCAGCCTATACCGTTCTGATCGCCTTCCTGCTGGTCAGCCGCTTGCCGGTCTGGTCCGGCAAGTCGGAAACCAGCCGTGTGCGTCGCGATCTCGTGCTTCCGGTCATCCTCGTCGTCGTCCTCTATGTTGCGACGCTGATGACCTATACCTGGGAAACCATGGTGGTGACCGCGCTGGCCTACCTGATCAGCCTGCCCTTCGGCGCGCGCGCCTGGCAGCGCAAATATGGCGACTGGACGGTACCGCAAGGGGGCGATGGGCTTCCAGGGGATACTGAATAGGCGGGGAGAAGGGACTTGCCGCAGCGTCTCAGTACCCTCTCCCCGCGCGCAGGGATTGGGTCAGTCCTCGGGTTAAACCGGTTAAACCCGAGGAGAGGGGCCATCTTCCACTTATTCGAACCTACAAGCTGTCGTCGAAAAGTCCTATTCCGGCCTGCGGTAATCGACGATCTTCTTCTCACGAACGATGAAGAGCTTGCCAGTTTCCGTCTGCTCGGGACCGAAGAGCGGCATCAGCGCGGCGGCGACCTCGGAAGGGTGCGGCACCGTCGATGGATCCTCGCCCGGCATCATCTGCGCCCGCATGGCGGTGCGGGTCGCGCCTGGATCGACGCTCAGGATGCGCAGCGGCAGACGCTGTGTTTCATGCGCCCAGGTTCGCGCCAGCGCCTCGACGGCGGCTTTCGAGGCGGAGTAGGGGGCCCAGAAGGGCCTGCATTTGTGTGCGGCGCTTGACGAGAGAAGCAGGGCGCGACCCGCATCGGAGCGCACGAGTAGCGGCTCGAGGGAGCGGATCAGTCGCCAGGTCGCGGTGACGTTGATCGTCATCACCTTTTCGAAGACTTTTGCCTCCACGTGGCCGATCGGCGAAGTCGTCCCGAGCACGCCGGCGTTAGCGACCAAAATGTCCAGCTTGCCCCAGCGCTCGTTGATGGCGCCGCCAAGCTTGTCGATAGCGGCCATGTCCGCAAGGTCGAAGGGAACAAGCGTGGCCGAGCCGCCAACGTCCTTGATGGCGTCGTCAAGCTCTTCCAGTCCGCCGACGGTGCGGGCGCAAGCGATAACATGCGCGCCGGCCTTGGCGAGCTCGAGGGCGGTGAAGTAGCCGATGCCGCGCGATGCGCCGGTGACGACGGCGATCCGGTCTTTCAGATTGGGCGTCATTTTTTGTTGTCTTGTTATCCGTTGCTGGCAAGAACCGAGAGCTTGCGGACGTTGCTCGCGCCTTCCTGGTCGAGTAGGCGGGTGGGGTAATCACCGGTGAAATAGTGATCGGTGAACTGCGGCGCTTGCGGGTCGCGCGACGTGCCGCCGACGGCGCGGTAAAGGCCGTCGATCGAGAGGAACTCGAGCGAATCAGCGCCGATATATCGGCACATGGAGGCGAGATCGGCGTGCTGGTTGGCAAGCAGCTTGTCGCGGTCCGGCGTGTCGATGCCGTAGAAGTCCGGATGGAAAATCATCGGGCTCGCGACGCGCACATGCACTTCCCGCGCCCCGGCGTCGCGGATCATCTGCACGATCTTGACCGAGGTCGTGCCGCGCACGATGGAATCGTCGACGAGAACCACGCGCTTGTCCTTGATCATTGCCCGGTTGGCCGAATGCTTCAGCTTGACGCCGAAGGCCCGGATCTGCTGCGTCGGCTCGATGAACGTCCGTCCGACATAGTGGTTTCGGATGATGCCGTATTCGAAGGGAATGCCGCTCTGCTGCGCGTAGCCGAGTGCGGCGGGAGTGCCGCCATCGGGCACGGGAACGACGACGTCGGCTTCGACAGGCGCATCCTTGGCGAGATTGATGCCCATGTTCTTGCGCGCCACATAGACGCTGCGGCCACCGACGACTGAATCCGGACGCGCGAAATAGACGTACTCAAAGAGGCAGAGCCGTTCAGGCCGCGGCGATTCGGGCTTACGCGCATCGATCGAGATCGAGCCGTCCGGCTGGATCTCGCAAATGACCACTTCGCCGTTCTCGACATCGCGGATGTACCTGGCGCCGATGATGTCGAGCGCGCAAGTTTCCGAACAGAAGATCGGCTTGCCGTCGAGTTCGCCCATCACGAGGGGCCGGATGCCGATCGGGTCGCGCGCGGCGATCAGCTTGGTTCGCGTCATCGCCAGCATGGAATAGCCGCCTTCCATCTGGCGAATGGCGTCGATGAAGCGATCGGAGGAGGAGGCTTGCTTGGAGCGGGCTATGAGATGAAGGACGACTTCCGTGTCCGAGGTCGACTGACAGATTGCGCCGTCGGCGATCAGTTGGCGGCGGAGAGTCAGGCCATTGGTGAAGTTGCCGTTGTGGGCGATGGCGATGCCGCCAACTTCGAGTTCGGCGAAGAGCGGCTGAACGTTGCGCAGCGCCACTTCGCCCGTCGTCGAGTAGCGCGTATGCCCGATGGAGATAAAGCCCGGCAGCTTCGCCAGCGTCGCCGGATCGGTATAGTGGTCGCCGACGAGACCCATGCGCTTTTCTGTGTAGAACTGCTTGCCGTCGAAGGTGACGATACCCGCCGCTTCCTGGCCCCGGTGCTGGAGCGCGTGCAGTCCCAGTGCGGTCAGCGTCGCCGCATCGGCATGGCCGAGAATGCCGAAAACGCCGCACTCTTCGTGCAGCGTATCGCCATCGAATTCGTCGTGGATTTCACTGGATCTGAGATCGGTCATCGCAGTCTGCCCTTGCTCCGCGCCGTGCGCATATCGTGATCGCTCCGCCAGTCGTCAAGCAATCTTAGCCGAAAAGCCTTGCGAGCTCATTTCAAATAGACAAAGCCCGCACCGCGGGCTTTGTTTGCAAACGTCTTCCTTCATCAGCCGTTCGTCGCCGGAGCGCCATCGCTCGGCGCCTGTTCGTTGGCGGCGGGCGGGTTTTCGCTCTCTCCTTCGCCAGTCGTATCACGGCCGCGCAAACGGTTGAGAATGGTGGCGTCCGCTTCTTCTGGCAGCAGTGCCACCAGCCTGTTGCCGAGATTGTCGAGCAACGGCTTCGATTTTGCTTGCGTGACCCAGATCGGCTGCTGCTGGGGCGAGACCAGCCAGTTGAAGAACAGCATGGCGACGACGACCAGCAGAATGCCGCGCGCCGCTCCGAAGAGAAAGCCAAGCGTGCGGTCGAGGGCGCCGATGCGGCTGTCGATGATGAAATCGGCGATCCGCATCGTGATAAAGGAAATCACGATCAGCGCCACCAGGAAGATGACGGCGGCCGAACCGATCAGCGCCACCGTATCATTGTCGGTATATTGCTTCGCATAGGGGAGCAGGTACCGGTAGAGAAAATACGCGGCGGCGGCCGCGCCGATCCAACTCGCGACCGACAGAACTTCGCGCGAGAAACCGCGGACCATCGCGAGGATGGCCGAAAACAGAGCGACGCCGAGAACGATACCGTCGAGAATTGTGATGGGCATATTGTCCTTACTCCGACCCCGTCTCCAAGCGGGTCATACAAAGCTTATCTGCCTCCGGACGCCCGCGCATGCGCCCGAGACATTTATCCACCGCCGATCGCGGGCCTATGTCTCAATCCGCCTCCTCCGCCTGCTGCAGAACGCGCCGCGATCCGGCGATCTGCGCCACGAGATCCGGCAGGGTTTCCATCTCGCTTAACCGGCCATTGCCGTTCTTCGGCAGGTCGGTCGATGCAGACGGCAATACGGCCCGGGAGAAACCGAGTTTTTCGGCTTCCTTGAGACGTTGAGCGGTATGCGCAACCGGCCGGACGGCACCCGACAAGCTGATTTCGCCGAAATAGACGCAATCAGCCGGAAGGGCAAGCCCGGCAAGTGACGAAACCAGCGCGGAAGCGACAGCGAGGTCGGCCGCGGGCTCGGAAATGCGATAGCCACCCGCGACATTCAGATAGACGTCGTGCTGGCCGAGCCGTACGCCGCAATGGGCCTCGAGCACGGCTAGGATCATGGAGAGCCGTGCCGAATCCCAGCCGATCACTGCGCGCCGCGGCGTGCCGAGCGAGGTCGGAGCCACCAGAGCCTGTACTTCGACGAGCAGAGGCCGGGTTCCTTCCATGCCGGCAAACACGGCGGCACCCGGCGACTTCTCATTGCGCTCCCCGAGAAAGAGCTCCGACGGATTGGCGACTTCGCGCAAACCACTATCCGACATCTCGAATACGCCAATTTCGTCCGTCGCGCCGAAGCGGTTCTTGACGGTTCGCAAGATACGGTAGTGATGGCCGCGATCGCCTTCGAAATAAAGCACCGCGTCGACCATGTGCTCGACGACGCGCGGACCGGCGATCTGGCCTTCCTTGGTGACATGGCCGACGAGCACGATCGCGGTGCCGGTCTGCTTGGCGAAACGGATCATCGCCTGCACGCCGGTGCGCACCTGCGTCACCGTACCGGGAGCGGAATCGACCGTATCGCTCCAGAGCGTCTGGATCGAATCGATGATGACGAGGTCGGGCCGTTTGCCTTCGGAAAGCGTCGCCAGAATATCCTCGACATTGGTCTCGGCCGCAAGCAGCACGTCACTGTCGGCGGCCCCGAGCCGCTGGGCGCGCAGCCGCACCTGGGCTACCGCCTCTTCACCCGAGACATAGATCACCCGATGCTTGCGGCGGGAAAGGGCCGCCGCGGCCTGCATCAGCACCGTCGATTTGCCGATTCCGGGATCGCCGCCGACGAGCAGCGCAGAGCCGCGCACAAAGCCGCCGCCGGTCACGCGGTCGAGCTCGGAAATTCCCGATTCGATCCGCGGCGCATCCTCGATCTCGCCGGAAAGCGTCGTCAGCGCCACGGGACGACCCTTCTTCGGTGCGCGTGCGGGACCGCCGCCGATGCCGCCCGTCGGGTCTTCCTCGATGATCGTGTTCCATTCGCCGCAGCCGTCGCACTTGCCCGCCCAGCGGGAGTGGACGGTGCCGCAATTCTGGCAGATGAACTGGGTGCGGGCTTTCGCCATATGAACTCGCTTTCGGCAGACGGGAAGGTGGGCGGAGCGTCTTCGCCCGAGAATCACTTTCGGCGGTCACATAATGACCCGAAATGCCGCCTTAGCGCATCGGCCCGAAAATCCTACATGACTTTCGGAAAGCTCGATGAGCGGAGTCAAAGAGCTACAGCGACCTTTGCGCGTCTGAAAGCCGCGCGGCGCTGTAAAGGACGGTTTTCAACAGCGGTCTGACTCAGTTGCCGCCGATATACGCACGGCAGTAGCGCCGACCAAGGCTCGTCAGCAGTTCGTAGCCGATCGTGCCGCCGGCACGAGACACGTCGTCGATCGCAACGTTGCGGCCGAAGAGCTCGATATAGTCGCCGGCGCGAACGGCGCTTTCCGGCAAGTCCGTGACGTCGAAGAGGCTTAAATCCATCGTCACCCGGCCGACATGCGGCACTCTCTGCCCATGCAGGAAGCCGTAGGCGCCCGACGGCATCACCTGCCGGAGCGTGACGCCGCCGCCCGAAAGCGAACGGTGATAGCCGTCGGCATAGCCGATCGCGACCGTGGCGATACGGCTGTCGCGGGCAAAGCGCGCCGAAGCGCCGTAGCTTGCCGTGCCGCCTGAGGGGACAGCCCGGATCTGCAGAATGCGCGCTTCCGCAGTTACGACCGGCTTCATCGGATTGGGGACGCCGTTCACCGCCTCGCCGCCATAAACGGCGATTCCGGGGCGTGTAAGATCGAAATGATAGTCCGCGCCGAGGAAAACGCCGCCCGAATTGGCGAGACTCGCGGGGATGCCCTCGAAGGCCGCCGTCACCTCGCGGAAGCGCTGAAGCTGGTAGAAATTCATCGGATGTTTCGGGTCGTCGGCACAGGCGAGATGGCTCATAACGAGCACCGGCGAGAAGCTTGCGGGCCTCGCCGGGTCGTGGGCAAGCGCGAGAGCTTCCTCCACGCAGAGGCCGAGGCGGTTCATGCCGGTGTCGACATGCAGCACGCAAGGATAGTCGCCCCGTTCTGAAAGCGCGGCCATGAAGGCGGCAAGCTGCTCCGCCGAGTTGACGACCGGCACGAGGTCGTTGGCGAAGAAGAGCTCCTCATTGCCCGGCCACATGCCCCCAAGGATATAGATCCGAGCGTCCGGCAGCAGCGGGCGAAGCTCGACGCCTTCCTCGACGCTGGCGACGAAGAAATCACGCGCTCCGGCGGCATAGAGCACCGGCGCCGCCTCGAAGACACCGATCCCGTAGGCGTCGGCCTTTAGGACGGCGGCAGCGCGGGCATTGCCCGAGCGCTCGTCCATGGACCGCCAGTTGTCGGCGAGCGCGGCAAGGTCGATGGTGAGCCGGTTGGAGGCAGCGATGAATTCTGGGCTGTGCATGAGGCGGGCTCTCCTACTGCATGTCTCCTTTAATCGACTTCGATTCAAGGACAAAGACATACAGCATTTCAAAGTGCTACAGCGACCTTTGCGCGTTCAATCAAACGCGCGGCGCTGTAGGGTGGTGGCTTGAGCTTTTACAGGCATGCGTCGATGGCGGCAAATCGGCTTCGCCGAGGCGGACTGAATGTGCGGACGGGCGAGCACTTTTGTACAAGACGTCCAGGCCCGGCGGCGCTAGGATTGATCGATGCATACGATTTCTCAGGAAGAGGCCACCGAGGCCATGCCGCTCAAAGGTGCCGAGCGGACGCGATTCTGGCGGGATCCACGCTTCAATGGGATGGAGTGCCTGAGCGCCACTTTCATCACCCATGAATTCGCGCCGCACGCGCACGACACGTTCAGCATCGGCGCCATCGAGGCCGGCTCGCAGATCAGCACGATCAAGGGCGAGCGATCCCAGACGGGGCCGGGCGATTTCTATCTCATCAACCCCGACGAGGTGCATGACGGGCATCCCGGCGCTGACGGCTACCGCTATCGCATGATCTATCCCTCGATGGAACTTTTCGTCGACGTTCTCGAGGATGTCACGGGCCGCGCTTTCCGTGGAACGCCCTCCTTTTCCCGACAACGGCTGACGGATCCGGAACTTGCCGATGCCTTCCATCGAGCACACCGTACCCTTGAAGGTAAGGCGGGAGCTCTGGAGGCGGACGAAAGCATGTTCAGCTTCCTGGCCACGCTTTTCCAGCGGCACGGAAGTGCGATTATCGTTCCCGTCCGGTCGCGTGAGAGCTCTGCCGTTCGTCGCGCGCGCGACTATCTGATCGAGAACTACGCGCGCGACATCGGCCTCGACGAGCTTGCCAAGGTGGCGGGCCTCAGCCGCGCGCATCTGATCCGCGCGTTCCGCAGGGAGTTCCACATCACCCCGCATGCTTTTCTCACTGACAAGCGCGTGCGCGAGGCACGCAGCCTGCTGCGGCTCGGTTGGTCGGCCGCCGATACGGCGTATCATTGCGGCTTCGCCGACCAGGCGCATTTCACCCGTCATTTCAAGGCGAGGACCGGCGTGACGCCGGGTGCTTTCCGCGCCGGCTGATCACTTTCGTTCAAGACCCGGCATCGTTCTCCCCCTATGAGCTCTGGTAAAAAGGACGGAGATCATGGACGTGAAAAGGGTGGATATCCTCGACGAATTTATCGGCGGCGTACGGGCGATGGCGCCGCTTACCGTGGCGGTCGTCCCGATCGGCCTGGTCTTCGGCGCCGTTGCCGCTTCCAAAGGGTTGAGCAGCCTCGAAACAACGATGATGAGTGCCCTGGTTTTTGCCGGAGGCTCGCAATTCGTGGCCATGGATATCTGGATGCATCCGGCCTCCTGGGGCGCGCTCGCCTTCTCGGCCTTGCTCGTGAACATCCGGCACGTCCTGATGGGCGTCTCGATAGGCACGAGGATGCCGTCCTTTTCCGGGCCGGCGAAGTATGCCGCGATGCTGCTGCTGGCCGACGAAATCTGGGCGATGGCGGAGCTGCGCGCTGAAGAGACACGGTTGACGCCGGCATGGTATGCCGGCCTCGCGATACCCTTCTATTGCGTCTGGGTGCTGACGAGCCTTGCGGGCTCGCTCGTTGGCGCCTTCCTGGGAGATCCGAAGGCGATCGGTCTCGATTTTGCCTTTCCGGCCGTCTTCACGGTTCTCGTCGCGAGTTTCTGGAAGGGCCGCGAGACCGGCGCGGTGCTCGCCGCCAGTGCCGCCGCGGCCGTGCTCGTCCACCAGCTTCTGCCTGGCGTCTGGTACATCGCGGCCGGTGCCGCCGCGGGTGTCGTTGCAACCCTCGTGACGCGCGTCGGCCAGGAGGCCTGCGCATGACCCTCGATCCGAGTACCTTCCTCGCCATCGTCGCCATGGCCGCAGCCACGGCGCTGACGCGCATCGCCGGCCTCGTCCTCATCCGCTTCGTCGCCATCGGTCCGCAGCAGAGGCGAGCGCTGGAGGTTATTCCGCCCGCCGTGCTGATGGCCGTCATCGCCCCGACGGCACTCGCCACCGGCCCGGCCGAAACGCTCGCTACCCTTGCGACGGCAATTGCTGCGACGCGACTGCCGCTGCTTTGGGCCGTTGCGATCGGCGTCTTTGCCGTGGCAATGGGAAGGGCAATGATTGGCGGGTGACACTGGTCTATAAAAGGCGGCCCTCAGCGCGCTGGCGGCCCATTCCTCGCCGGAGGGTCCGGAGAGCATGAGGGGGCGCCACGAGTCCCCTTCTCCCCGCCTGCAGCCAGAAGATCGCGGCAGCGGGATGAGGGGACAACTCCCGTCCGGCTCAATGTTCGTATTGCGTGAACGACGGGTCGGCCAGATCCGAGAAGCGGGTGAATTCGGACTGGAAGGCGAGTTTTACGGTGCCGGTCGGTCCGTGACGCTGCTTGGCGATGATCACGTCGGCCGTGCCCTTCACCTTGTCCATCTGCATTTTCCACTCTTCGTATTTCGGATCGAATTCGTCACGCGGCTCCATGTTCTTGACGTAATACTCCTCGCGGAAGACGAAGAGCACCACGTCGGCGTCCTGCTCTATCGAGCCCGATTCGCGCAAGTCAGACAGCTGCGGGCGCTTGTCTTCGCGGCTTTCGACGGCACGCGAGAGCTGCGATAGTGCAATGATCGGCACGTTGAGTTCCTTGCCGAGCGCCTTGAGGCCGGTGGTAATCTCGGTGATTTCCTGTACGCGGTTTTCCCCCGATTTCTTCGAGCCGGTCATTAGCTGCACGTAGTCGACGACGAGCACGTCGAGGCCGCGCTGCCGCTTCAGGCGTCGGGCGCGCGCCGCCAATTGGGCGATGGAGATGCCGCCGGTCTGGTCGATATAGAGCGGCACCTTCTGCATCATCTGCGAGCAGGCGACGAGCTTTTCGAAATCGGCCTCCGAAATGTCGCCGCGGCGGATCTTCGATGAAGAGACTTCCGTCTGCTCGGAGATGATACGGGTTGCAAGCTGTTCCGACGACATTTCGAGCGAATAGAAGCCGACGACGCCGCCGTTCTTTGCCTTGAACGAGCCGTCCGGCTGCACCTCCGGCTCGTAGGACGCAGCGATGTTGTAGGCGATGTTCGTCGCAAGCGACGTCTTGCCCATGCCCGGGCGTCCGGCCAGGATGATCAGGTCCGAACGCTGCAACCCGCCCATCTTGCCGTCGAGCGAATGGATGCCGGTGGAGATGCCCGAAAGATGCCCGTCGCGCTCGAAGGCTTGGCCTGCCATGTCGATGGCAAGAGCCACGGCATCATTGAACGACTGGAAGCCGCCGTCGTAGCGCCCCGTCTCGGCAAGTTCGAAGAGCCGCCGTTCGGCATCCTCGATCTGGCTTTGCGGCGGCATGTCGAGCGGCGCGTCATAGGCGATGTTGACCATATCCTCGCCGATGGTGATCAGCGAGCGGCGCAGCGCCAGGTCGTAGATCGCCCGGCCGTAATCCTCCGCATTGATGATCGAAACGGCTTCGGCCGCTAGGCGCGCGAGATATTGCGCCACCGTCAGGTCTCCGACCTTTTCGTCGGCCTTCAGGAAGGTCTTGACCGTCACCGGATTGGCGGTCTTGCCCATGCGGATGATTTCGCCGGCGATCTCGAAGATCTTGCGATGCAGCGGCTCGTAGAGATGCACGGGCTTAAGGAAGTCCGACACGCGGTAGAAGGCGTCGTTGTTGACCAGGATGGCGCCAAGCAGCGCCTGTTCGGCTTCCAGGTTGTTCGGCGCCTCGCGATAGTGCTGGTCCGCCTGATCCTTGGCCAAGGGGGCGAGCTTTCGCGCTGCGTCGTTCATGATCTTCTTTCCGTTCCGCCTGTCGTTCCTTCGAGCAATCCGGTTTGCGGCCTGCGCCGGTCCGCGTCTAGTGTAGCCGTGCAACAGTGCCGCGGCATGCAACCTCGCCCGTCGCCTTTGCCCGTTGTCCACATTCATCCACAGGGCCGCCCGAAGGCGCGATAGGGGCCGGTCGCAAGGCAGGGGCAATTGAGACTGGGAGTCCGGATAAGGTATCTGATTCGCGCTTTGGCGTCGCTCGCTAAGCGAGTGGTTAGGTCGACCTGCCCGGGAAAGAAAAAACCCGGACCACAAGGGGTCCGGGTTTCTCCTGAATCAGTTCTTTCGCTGGCGCTTATTCTTCTTCGCCTTCGAACTCGGCTTCCGGGTTGAAGAAGTCTTCCGGCTTCAGCGCGTCCTCGTCGACGCCGTAGATCGCCTCGGCGGAGGTCAGGCTTTCGCCCTTGGCCTGACGCTCGGCTTCTTCGGCAGAGCGGGCGACGTTGATTTCGATGACTGCATCGACTTCGCCATGCAGGTGCAGCGTAACCTTATGGACACCGATAGCCTTGATCGGCTGGTTGAGGTTCACCTGGTTGCGGTTGATGTTGAAACCTTCTGCAGCCAGGGCTTCAATGATGTCGCGAGCGGCAACCGAGCCGTAAAGCTGGCCGGTTTCGCCAGCGGAACGGACGATGACGAAGGACTTGCCGTCGAGCGTTTCGGCAACCTTCTGGGCTTCCGACTTGCGCTCCAGATTGCGGGCTTCAAGCGTTGCGCGCTCTGCTTCGAAGCGGGCCTTGTTGGCAGCATTGGCGCGCAGCGCCTTGCCGAGCGGCAGCAGGTAGTTGCGGGCGAACCCGTCGCGAACCTTCACGGTTTCGCCCATCTGGCCGAGCTTGGCGATGCGTTCGAGAAGAATGACTTCCATGATTTCGTTCCTTTCAGTTTGGCATTGTTCGTTGTTTAGCTTTTTCCCGTCGGCGTAACCGCGATGGTGCGTCGAGTGTCGGTCAATCCGAAGAGAAGGAAGAAGAGCGCCGGAAGCGTGAACACGAATACCGACAGATAGGCGATCCACAGCACGGGCAGCCGCCATGCCCTGCCGCGCGTGCGGTAGTGGAAGGAGGCAAAGCCCGAAAGCAGAAAGCCCGCACCGAAGGTGCCGCAAACGAGGGCGCCGATCGTCGCGGGCGCGCCGCCGATGAAGGCGAGGACGAGCCCTGCGAGAAAGATGAAGATGGCGTTGCGATGCATGCGCAGCGTGGAGGGGATATCTTCCCGCGGCCGCACGGAGCGACCGGACATCTGCACGATACGGATTGCAAGATAGTAGGCCGAAAACAGCATCATCACCCAGACGGCCCCTTGCACGAGCGGGAGCGCCAGCGTGAATATTGCCTTCAACTGGGCGACGGAGGCAGCGTCCGGATTGTAGAGCGGCTCCTGCGCCTTCACCGCCTCGATCAGCATATCGACCATGAGGTCGGAGACGCTCGCATCATAGCCGACGATGTAGCCGACAATGATCATGCCGATGGTGACGAGGCCCGCGAGATGGCTGAGGATGTCTGAAAGCGGATACCAGGCGAGGGCGCTCTCCGGTCCGCCGATCTCGCTGGCCGGGCGGGCGAGATTGGCGAGATGGCTGAGCCAGCCCGCGGGAATAAGGGTCACGACCAGGATTAGAAGCGCGAAATAGGGGGACGCGAGGCTTGCTGCCGTCACGCTAGCGGCGGCAATGGCGGCAATGGCGGCGGCGTTGCCCCAGCCGAGCCCGGCGATCAGGATCGGCAGCGCGGAAGCGGCATAGAGGACAATGGCAAAGGACGACTGCGTATTCGCGCCCATCGACAGAAGGGCGGCGGTAATGCCGGCGAGCGCGCCGACGATCAGCGATGTCCTGTTCCAGTTCTGCACGTTCGCTGTCCTGCTTCAACGCAGTTAGGGGCGACTGTTCGCGTGCCCCAACATGGGATTTGGCGTCTACCGCCGGTTCCGATCCGCGCCCACCGCGGAAGGGAGAGGGCAGGGCTTCATCCGAGATGAAGAGCCCTGCCCAAGGGATTTGAACTTCCGTTGAGTCAGGCGATCAACGGAGAGTCATGGCCTTACGACACGACGTAGGGCAGCAGGCCGAGGAAGCGTGCGCGCTTGATCGCCTGGGCGAGTTCGCGCTGCTTCTTCTGGGAAACGGCGGTGATGCGGGACGGAACGATCTTGCCGCGCTCGGAAATGTAGCGCTGCAGGAGGCGGACGTCCTTGTAGTCGATCCGCGGAGCGTTTGCGCCCGAGAAGGGGCAGGTCTTGCGGCGACGGTGGAACGGGCGGCGTACCGGAGCGGAAGAAACTTCAGCCATTGTCATCTATCTCCTTCGGCTTCTGATTACGCGCGGTCTTCACGCGGACGGCGCGGGCGGTCTTCGCGGTCACCACGGTCGGAACGGGGACCACGGTCGCCCCCGTCGCGGGGGCCACGGCCTTCGCCGCGCGGACGATCGTCGCGGTCGCGCTTCTGCATCATCGCGGACGGGCCCTCTTCGTGCTTCTCGACGGCGATCGTCATATAGCGCAGCACGTCTTCGTTGATGCGCATCTGGCGCTCGACTTCGTGGACTGCCGGCGCCGGAGCATCGATGTCCATGAGGACGTAGTGAGCCTTGCGGTTCTTCTTGATGCGGTAGGTGAGGGACTTCAGGCCCCAGTTCTCGACGCGACCGACCTTGCCGCCATTCGCTTCGATTACGCCCTTGTACTGTTCGACGAGGGCGTCGACCTGCTGCGGCGTGATGTCCTGCCGTGCAAGGAATACGTGTTCATAAAGAGCCATTGTGGCTTGCCTTTCTTGCGTTAATCAGCCCGGGCCTCGGCGGCTAAGCCTCAACGACTGTTCTTATTGGCTGCGACGAGCCGGCAAGAAAGTGTTGTATCGAGACGGTCGAGAGCGGAGACACGGGAGGCCGGAATATCTCTATATTCCTAGCGGCCTCCAAGGCGGAAGCCGGCCCTCCGTTCAGCCACCAGCCAGAAGACCGGGCGTTTCGAACAGCGCGCTTATACGGATTTTCCGGACAAATGCAAGGCGCGATCGCAAGAACTTGCCGGACGTGCGGCCATTCGGCGCGCTCAGATGGGGAGATTGGGGAACATACGCCTGCCGTCCTTGTTTTGCCTCCTGCAACACCGCAAGCAGCAGGAGACGAAGATGAGCCATATCGACCCCAAGGTGCAGGAATGCATCGACAAGTGCCTCGCCTGCTACAGTGCCTGCCTCTCGACGGCGATGGGCCATTGCCTGGAAACGGGCGGCAAGCACACCGAGCCGTCGCATTTCCGGTTGATGATGGCCTGCGCGGAAGTTTGCCGGACCGCGGCGCATTTCATGCTGGTCGGGACGCGCCATCACCGGCACATCTGCGCCGAATGCGCGGAGATCTGCGCCGAATGCGCGACCGATTGCGAACGCATCGGCGACATGCAGGGTTGCGTCGACGCCTGCCGGCGTTGCGCGGAAAGCTGCCGCTTGATGGCTGCCTGAGAGGGGCGATCCCGATCAGATCGGCGCCGGATAGAGCCGATGCAGACGGCGAATGCCGTTCATGACGTCCTGTGAGAGCGTAATCTCGGCGGCGCCGATATCGGTCTTCAGCTGTGCAATCGATGTGGCGCCGATGATGGCCGAGGCCAGGAACGGTCGCGTCAGGCAGAAAGCGAGCGCCATCTGCGCCGGATCGAGACCCTGTTCCCGCGCGAGCGCCACATAGGCTGCAACGGCGGGTTCCTGGTGCGGCGTGAAGCGGCCGCCGAGATCGCCGTTGATCGACAGGCGCGATCCGGCGGGCTTCGCCCCGTCGAGATACTTTCCGGTCAGGAGGCCGGCTGCGAGCGGCGAATAGGCGAGCAGCCCGACATCCTCATGGTGCGACAGTTCGGCCAGGTCGAGGTCGTAGCTGCGATAAAGTAGGTTGTATTCGTTCTGGATCGTCGCCACGCGTGGAAGGCCATGTTGCTCGGCGAGGTCGAGCATCTTCATCGTGCCCCAGGCCGTATCGTTCGAAAGCCCGACGGAGCGAACCTTTCCGGCCCTCACGAGTTCGCCGAGCTTGTCGAGAATTGCCTTTAGATCGGCGGCGACATGCGCCTTGTCCTGTTTCGATGGATCGTAGGACCACGCATTGCGGAAATGATAGTGGCCGCGGTTCGGCCAGTGAATCTGATAGAGATCGACGTAGTCGGTCTTCAGCCGTTTGAGGCTGGCATTGATCGCCTGGTCGATGCCCTCCGGGGTGATCGCTCCCCCATTGCGGATATAGGAGCGGCCGGAGCCTGCGACCTTGGTCGCGAGCACCACATCGTCGCGCCGCCGCCGCTTTGTCAGCCACTCGCCGACGATGCGTTCGGTATTGCCATAGGTCTCGGGCGAAAGCGGCGTCGTAGGGTAGAGTTCTGCTGTGTCGATGAAATTCACGCCGAGCTCGAAGGCGTAGTCGAGCTGTGCATGGGCCTCTGTCGGCGTGTTCTGCGAGCCCCAGGTCATCGTCCCGAGGCAGATCTCGGAAACCTTGATGCCGGTGCGGCCGAGTGTGTTGTAGCGCATGAGGTGACGTTCCTTGGTCGTGGCGGGCCTTGGTCGTGGCGGGCGCGCGCCGGCGGGAGGGTTGGCGCGCCGCCTCAATGCAGGATGATGCCTGCAGCCCGAGTATAGATGGTGCGCGGCAGCAATGACGAAGGCAAACTTACGTCTTGATTGACGAAGTTCAAGGGCAAAAGCCAAGGAGAGGCTGATGAAGACGGCGCCGCGCGCTTGACTCGCCGGTCAGGAATGTGAATGGAGAGGGGAAAACAGCAGGCGGGTCGGAAGCGGAGGATGTCTTCGCCGGTGTTCCGTTTGAACCACGGGATCGATCGAGGCGGGCCGGATCGCTCCGCCCTGAAACGATCATGGGAAGAGGCACTCCTGATGAGCATTGCATTCACGTTCCCCGGTCAGGGCAGCCAGGCTGTCGGCATGGGCAAGGATCTGGCGGAAGCTTTCCCGGAAGCGGCCGCCGTCTTTGCCGAAGTCGATGAAGCGCTTGGCGAGAAGCTTTCCGAGATCATGTGGAACGGGCCCGAAGAGGCGCTCACGCTAACCGCCAATGCGCAGCCGGCGCTGATGGCGGTCTCGCTCGCCGTCATCCGTGTCCTCGAGGCAAAAGGGCTCGATCTGAAGAGCAAGGTCTCGTTCGTCGCCGGTCATTCGCTCGGCGAGTACTCGGCCCTTTGTGCCGCCGGGACCTTTTCCCTCGCCGATACGGCGCGACTCTTGCGCATTCGCGGCAATGCCATGCAGGCGGCCGTTCCGGTCGGGAAGGGCGCGATGGCGGCGATCATCGGCCTCGAGCACGATGATGTCGAGGCGGTCTGTCGTGAGGCCGCGTCGATCGGCGCATGCCAGATCGCCAACGACAATGGCGGCGGGCAGTTGGTGATCTCCGGCGAGAGGCCGGCGGTCGAAAGAGCGGCGGCGCTTGCTTCGGAAAAGGGTGCCAAGCGGGCCTTGATGCTGCCGGTCTCGGCGCCCTTCCATTCCGCCCTGATGGCACCCGCCGCCGAAGCCATGCGCGAGGCGCTCTCCAAGGTCGAAATGCGCAATCCAGCCGTGCCGGTCGTGGCGAACGTGCGCGCTGCCCCAGTCGGCGATGCCGAGAAGATCGCGCGGCTGCTCGTGGAGCAGGTGACTGGGCAGGTGCGCTGGCGCGAGACGGTGCAATGGTTCGCCGCCAATGGCGTCGCGACGCTTTACGAGATCGGCTCGGGCAAGGTGCTGACGGGGCTTGCCCGGCGGATCGACAAGAATGTCACCGGCATCGCGGTCAATACGCCCGCCGATATCGACGCGGCGCTTGCCGCCCTCGTGGCCTGAGCGCCGCAATCACAAGGGAGAAATCCATGTTCGATCTTTCCGGCCGCAAGGCCCTCGTAACCGGCGCGTCCGGTGGTATTGGCGAGGAAATCGCCCGCTTGCTGCATGCCCAAGGCGTCACCGTCGGCCTGCACGGCACGCGCGTGGAGAAGCTCGAGGCATTGGCGAACTCGCTCGGCGAGCGGGTCCATGTCTTCCCCGCGAACCTCTCCGCCAGGAGCGAAGTCAAGGCGCTTGGCGAAAAGGCGGAGGTCGAACTCGGCGGCGTCGACATCCTCGTCAACAATGCCGGCATCACCAAGGACGGACTTTTCGTTCGTATGAGCGACGAGGACTGGGACAATGTTCTGGAGGTCAACCTGACGTCCGTGTTCCGCCTGACGCGGGAACTGACCCATCCCATGATGCGCCGCCGCTTCGGCCGCATCATCAACATCACCTCCGTCGTCGGCGTCACCGGCAACCCGGGCCAAGCCAATTATTGCGCGTCGAAGGCGGGCATGATCGGCTTCTCCAAATCGCTTGCCCAGGAAATTGCCACCCGCAACGTCACCGTGAACTGCGTCGCGCCGGGCTTCATCGAAAGCGCCATGACCGGCAAGCTGAACGAGAAGCAGAAGGAAGGCATCATGGCGGCCATCCCGATGCGACGCATGGGGAGCGGCGCGGAGGTGGCCTCCGCCGTCGTCTATCTCGCCTCCAATGAGGCGAGCTACGTCACCGGCCAAACCATCCACGTCAATGGCGGCATGGCAATGATCTGATCCCGTGTTCCCGTGGCTGGTTTTCGCGACACCCAGCCGGCCGTCTGAACCGAGGCCAAATGCCTGAAATTCAATGTTGAGCAAGCGAATGTCAGGCATTTTCCGACTTTGCGACAGACTTAAACCGTGTTAATCGGGCCATGACTGTGCGCAGTCGACCGGTCCGGTCGGGTCGTCCGGCAGCTTCGCTGCCACGGTTTTCCGCAGTGTCGGTTGAATGGATTGCCCGGTGGCCCATCTTGGTCTATCAGGCGTGAATTGAATACCGGCGCCATTGGCGCCGCAGAGAAACGAAGGTCGAGGAACTCCGACATGAGCGATATCGCAGAACGCGTGAAGAAAATTGTTATTGATCATCTTGGCGTCGACGCCGAAAAGGTCAGCGAAGGCGCAAGCTTCATCGATGACCTCGGCGCGGACTCGCTCGACACGGTCGAACTGGTCATGGCATTCGAAGAAGAATTCGGTGTCGAGATCCCGGACGACGCTGCGGACTCGATCCTGACCGTCGGCGACGCCGTCAAGTTCATCGAGAAGGCTCAGGCCTGATTGCATTTCGCGGCCAAAGCCGCTTGACGGGCCGCCTTTCTCGCGGCCCGCTCAGCCCTGGGGAGGTGGGCTGGCCCGCGTCTGCCGCGGGTAGCGATCAGCAAAGCGTTCCCGCCTTTCCCTATGAACGTCGTCACAAGATTTGCAGCGGAGGCATGGGTCGGGGCGTCGCAGGCGGTCCGGTCCGGCACTGGAATCGAACAGTCAGGGTGGATCACGGTTTATGAGACGTGTCGTTATCACCGGTACCGGCATGGTATCGCCTCTGGGTTGCGGAACCGAGGTTAGCTGGTCGCGTCTTCTTGCCGGCGGCAACGCGGCGCGCAAGGTCACGGAATTCGAGGTTGAGGATCTCCCCGCCAAGATCGCATGCCGTATCCCGTTCGGCGACGGTGCCGACGGCACCTTCAATGCCGACGACTGGATGGAGCCGAAGGAGCAGCGCAAGGTCGATCCCTTCATCGTCTATGCGATGGCGGCCGCGGACATGGCGCTGGCCGATGCGGGCTGGAAGCCGGAAAGCGATGAAGACCAGATCGCGACCGGCGTTCTGATCGGTTCCGGGATCGGCGGCCTGGAAGGGATCGTCGAGGGCGGCTACACCTTGCGCGACAGGGGTCCCCGCCGGCTATCGCCCTTTTTCATTCCGGGCCGTCTGATCAATCTTGCCTCTGGCCAGGTCTCCATTCGCCACCGGTTGCGCGGCCCCAATCATTCCGTCGTCACGGCGTGCTCGACCGGCGCGCATGCGATTGGCGATGCAAGCCGGCTGATTGCGCTCGGCGATGCCGACGTGATGGTGGCAGGCGGAACCGAATCGCCGATTTGCCGCATTTCACTGGCGGGCTTTGCCGCCTGCAAGGCGCTCTCGACCCAGCACAACGACAGCCCGCAAAAAGCGTCGCGGCCATATGATGCGGATCGCGACGGCTTCGTCATGGGTGAAGGCGCCGGCGTCGTCGTTCTGGAAGAACTCGATCATGCAAAGGCCCGCGGCGCCAAGATCTATGCCGAGGTGGTCGGCTATGGCCTCTCCGGCGATGCCTTCCACATCACCGCGCCTTCGGAGGATGGTGATGGTGCCTATCGCTGCATGCAGATGGCGCTGAAGCGCGCGGGGATCACGGCCGCCGATGTCGACTACATCAACGCGCACGGCACGTCGACCATGGCCGACACGATCGAACTCGGCGCCGTCGAGCGACTGGTCGGCGACAGCGCGTCGAAAATATCCATGTCTTCGACGAAGTCGGCCATCGGGCATCTGCTCGGGGCTGCGGGCGCGGTCGAGGCGATTTTTTCGGCGCTGGCGATTCGCGACAATGTCGCACCGCCCACGCTCAATCTCGACAATCCGTCCGTCGAGACCAAGATTGATCTGGTGCCGCACGTCGCCCGCAAGCGCGAGATCAATGTTGCCCTGTCGAATTCTTTCGGTTTCGGCGGCACGAACGCATCTCTGGTTCTGCGCCGCTACACGGGCGATTGATGCTGCGCTCTCGGTGTGACAGCGCGTTGCCCGCGCTGTCGAGCCCGGTCCCGCCGCCGAATGTCCTGCTTTTTGCCGCAATGCTCGCTAAAACCTGTCGGCGAAGGGCTTGGCAGGGGGAATGCGGGCGACGTTCCGTGCGCATGCCGCTCTCGAGGGCGGGAGTCATCGTTGACGGGGAACCGGCCGGCTTCATCGCCACGCGGTGGCGATGTTCGCGCAAGGCACGGCTGACAATTGTAGGATACCCATTGCCCTGACACATTCATGCGTGCCGCCGGTCCAGGCCGAAATTCGCGCCGGCGGGCTGCTTGATCGAAGGAGCGAATTTCGGATTCGGGATCATCGTGAGCGACTCAAACGAGAACAGAGCGGCGCAGTTCGGCCGCAATGAGAGCGGGAGCAACGGGCCGATCATTCCGAAGTCGGCCAGCGAGGCGCTGCGACCGGAAAAGGTGCCGCAGCCGCCGAAGCGTTCGCGAAAGGCCCGCAGCCAAGTCGTGATCTTCTTGAACTTCATGATGACTGTCGTCGTCCTAGTGGCACTGGCGGCGGCCGGCGCCGTCTATTACGCCATGCACGAATATGAAAAGCCGGGTCCGCTCGAGGCGAACAGGAATTTCATCGTGCGCAGCGGTGCCGGCATACAGGAAATCGCCAATGGCCTGGAGCGCAACGACATCATCACCGATAGCCGCGTGTTCCGCTTTGTCTCCGAGGCCTATCTGGACGATGACACGCTGAAGGCCGGCGAATACGAGATCAAGGCCCATGCTTCGATGCAGGAGATCATGCAGCTCCTGAAGTCAGGCAAGTCGATCCTCTATTCGGTCTCGCTGCCGGAGGGCCTGACGGTCAAGCAGATGTTCCGCAAGCTCGCCGATGATCCGGTTCTCGTAGGCGAGCTCCCGAGCGAACTGCCGCCGGAGGGGTCGCTTAAGCCGGATACCTACAAGTTCATGCGCGGTACGCAACGCAACGAAATCATCGAGCAGATGATCGCCGCGCAGAAAGCCATGGTCGAGCAGATCTGGAGCAAACGCGATCCCGACCTGCCGATTTCAACGATCGAGGAATTCGTCACCCTTGCCTCGATCGTCGAAAAGGAAACGGGACGTGCCGACGAGCGGCCGCGGGTCGCGTCGGTATTCATCAACCGGCTCGAAAAAGGGATGCGGCTGCAATCGGACCCGACGATCATCTACGGCATCTTCGGGGGAGAGGGCAAACCTGCGGATCGGGCGATCCTGAAATCGGATCTCGACAAGGACACGCCCTACAACACCTATGTCATCAAGGGGCTGCCGCCGACACCGATCGCCAATCCCGGCCGGGCCGCTCTCGAAGCGGTCGCCAATCCGTCGCGCACGCCCGAACTCTATTTCGTCGCTGACGGGACGGGCGGGCACGTCTTCGCTGAAACGCTCGAGGAGCACAACGCCAATGTTCGGCGGTGGCGAAAGCTCGAAGCTGAAAAGGCGGCGGAGGCGGCGAAGGCCGCCGCGGAGGCAGCACCCGCGGTTGAGGCGCAGTAGAAACGAGCCCGTGCGCCATCGGCGCGACCATTTGGACCGTTCTCGCAGCGTCTTCGCCTTTATTTCTGTGCATAAGCCAGGCTATGGCGGAGGAGAGCATTGCTCCACCGCAACCGCCAGACAGCGGCTGTTGTCGCGTGCAGTGACGTCCTGAAGGACGCACAAAGGACGCTGTATTGTGGACGATCGGCAGGCGGCGCGGTTATCCCTTGCGGGATGCTGCGCCGCCGACCTATTGCTGCTGCTACCGCGTGTCTTCTTGAATCGAGTTTGATTTACGGACAAAGACATGCCGCAATTCAAAGTGCTACAGCGATCTTTGCGCGTCGAATGAGACGCGGGGCACTGTAGGAACGATGGAGGATGACATGCCGCTCCAATCGATGACCGGCTTTGCCAGAAAAGAGGGGAGCAGCGGGCGCTTTCGCTGGGCGTGGGAATTGCGCTCGGTCAATGGCAAAGGGCTCGACGTGCGGCTGCGCCTGCCGCCCGGTCTGGAGCGACTGGAGCCGGACTGTCGGCGCCTCGCCGCACAGTATTTTTCGCGCGGCAACCTGCAGATCGCCCTGTCGCTTGCGAGTAGCGAGACGGCGATCGAGGCCGTGGTCAATCACGAAGCGCTGGCGGCAGTGCTGAAGTTGCGGGAGCAGATCGGCGACCGGGTCGATCCGGCGCCGCTTCGGTTCGACACGCTGCTGACAATCCGCGGCATCATCGACTTTCGCGAGCCGGAAGAGAGCGAGAGCGAGCGTGAGGCCCGCGATGCGGACATCCTTTCCGGCCTGGATCAGGCGCTCGCCGACCTGAAAAGCATGCGGGAAAAGGAGGGAAGCGCACTCGGACAGATTCTTTCCGCCCAGGTGGACCGCATCGAGCAGCTGAGGGCCACGGTGGAGAACGATCCGTCGCGCAGCCCGCAGGCCATTGCCGACCGGCTGGCGCAGCAATTGGCGCTGGTGATGGAGAATTCGTCCTCGCTTGACCGCGAAAGGCTGCATGCCGAGGTCGCCTTACTCGCTACCAGGGCTGATCTCCGCGAAGAAATCGATCGTCTGGGTGCCCACGTCGCCGCCGCGCGCGACCTCCTGGCGAGGGGCGGACCGGTCGGGCGCAAGCTCGATTTCCTTGCACAGGAATTTAACCGCGAATCGAATACGATCTGTTCGAAGTCGAACGCCGCCGCTGTTTCGGCTGCCGGTATCGAATTGAAGGTGGTCATCGACCAGTTCCGCGAACAGGTTCAGAACTTGGAGTAAGACATGAAATCGGCGACCCCTTCGCCCATCAAGATTGCCCGTCGCGGATTGATGCTCGTGATATCGTCCCCGTCGGGTGCCGGAAAATCGACGATCGCGCGCAATCTCCTCGAGGCGGATCCGGAACTCAGCATTTCGGTGAGCGTGACGACGCGGGCGCGCCGGCCGAGCGAGATCGAGGGGCGCCACTATTTCTTCAAGTCCGTCCGGGAATTCGAAGCATTGAAGGCGACGGATTCGCTGCTTGAATGGGCCGAAGTGCACGGAAACTACTACGGCACGCCGCGCGACGCCGTCGAGACGGCCATGGCCGAGGGCCGTGATATGCTCTTCGACATTGACTGGCAGGGAGCCCAGCAGCTTCAGGAGAAGATGGCTGGCGACGTGGTTTCGATTTTCATTCTGCCGCCGACCATGGCCGAACTGCAGTCGCGCCTGCATCGGCGCGCCGAAGACACCGAGGAAGTCATCGCCACCCGGCTCGCCAATTCGCGCGCTGAGATCGAGCACTGGCGAGAGTACGATTATATCGTCGTGAACGACGACCTCGACCGCGCCTTTTCTGCAGTCCGCTCGATCATCGAGGCCGAACGGCTGCGTCGCGACCGTCGACCCGGACTGTTCGAATTCGTCAATGGGCTTCTGACGGAGAATCCTTTCTGACTTCTCTGGGCTATTCGGCGAGCGTCGGGAAAGCGGGAAGGGGGCGATGCCCCCTCTGCCCTGCCGGGCATCTCCCCCACAAGGGGGGGAGATCGGCCAGAAGCACAGCCGAGCCAGTATCAACATCGCGTGTGCGAATGCGGAAGACCGGAACCCAGCTATCTGGGGCGAGAGATCGCCACTTGCCGATCTCTCCCCTTGTGGGGGAGATGGCCGGCAGGCCAGAGGGGGTGCTTCGCTGTGTCCGTTCCAGATACCGCTCAAAGGCAATTGGCCAGACGGCAGAATTCTTCGACCGTCAGCGTTTCGGCGCGGCGTTGCGGGTCGATGCCCGCCTTGGCAAGCAGTGCCTCGCCGCCGAGCGGCTTAAGGCTTTGCCGCAGCATCTTGCGACGCTGGCCGAAGGCCGCATGGGTCACTCTCTCGAGTGATTTAACCGGGCAGGGGATCGGATTTTCGATCGGCTCCAAGTGCACGACCGTGGAGGTCACCTTCGGTGGCGGCGTGAAGGCCTGGGGCGGCACGTCGAATGCCAGCCGCGCCTTCGTCCGCCAGCCGCAGAGAACGCCCAGGCGGCCGTAATGATCGTCATCCGCACTTGCGACGATCCGCAGGCCCACCTCACGCTGAAACATCAGGGTCAGCGACTGCCAGAAGGACGGCCAGCGCTTCGGCAACAGCCAATTGACCAGGAGCTGGGTACCGACGTTATAGGGCAGGTTGGCGATGATGCGCGTCGGGCCGTCGGCGAGCGTTTCAAAGTCGATCTTCAGGGCGTCGGCCTCGATCACCTCCAGACGGTCAGGATAATGGGCGCCAATTTCCGCGAGCGCCGGCAGGCAACGGGGGTCGCGTTCGATTGCGACGACCTTCTTCGCACCAAGCGCCAGGATCGCGCGCGTCAGCCCGCCAGGGCCGGGGCCGACTTCAATAACGGTCACGTCCTCGAGTGGACCGGCCGTGCGGGCGATCTTCTGGGTGAGATTGAGGTCGAGCAGGAAGTTCTGCCCGAGCGCCTTTTTTGCGTCCAATCCATGGCGGTGGATGACGTCTCGAAGGGGCGGCAGGCCGTCGAGCGCCGCCATCAGCGAAAAGCTCCCGCCGTGTTGGCGGCGAGTTCCGCCGCCAGGCGCAATGCGGCGATCAGACTGTGCGCGCGTGCTATTCCTTTGCCGGCGATGCCGAATGCGGTGCCGTGGTCTGGCGACGTCCTGATGAAGGGCAGGCCGAGCGTGACATTGACGCTGTCGTCAAAGCCGAGCGCCTTGGCGGGGATCAGCGCCTGGTCGTGATACATGCAGATGGCGACGTCAAAGGTTTCCCTGGCGCGGTCGTGGAACATGGTGTCGGCCGGAAGCGGGCCTGCGACATCCAGTCCCTCGGTGCGGAGCCGGTCGATGACGGGACGGATGATTGCATCGTCCTCGAGACCGAGCGCTCCGCCTTCGCCCGCATGCGGGTTGAGGCCGGCAATCGCGAGGCGAGGCGCCGCCACGCCGAAGCGGCGCTTGAGATCGCCGGCCGTGATCACGGAAGTCTTGTAGATGAGGTCTGGGGTCAGGGCAGCCGGCACCTCCTTGAGCGGAATATGAATGGTCACGGGCACAGCGCGCAGTTTCGGTCCGGCGAGCATCATCACCGGCAGGGTGGGCGCACCCGTCGCCTTCTCCGCGAGGTCGGCGAGATATTCGGTATGGCCGGGGAAGCGGAATCCCGCCTCATAGAGGACGGCCTTGGCGATCGGGTTGGTCGTCACGGCGGTGGCTTCGCCGCTCATTACCAGCCGGACGGCGGTATCGATCGCCCCGGTGACGGTGACGGCGTTCTCCGGGTTGGGTTGGCCGGCAACGACGGCGGCGGGGCAGCGGATCGGCAGGACGGGGAGCGCGTCAGCGAAGGCCACGGCCGCACCCGCGCAATCGGTCTCCCTGATCTGAACGGTCTCTCCGAGGGCCTTGGCACGCTCGGAGAGCACCGCCGGGTCACCGATGAAAAGGAAAGGGGGGATCTCTTGCGACCGCCGGAGCGCCCATGTGGAAAGGGTGATGTCCGGGCCGATACCGGCCGGATCGCCCATCGTCAGGGCGATCGGACCGTCGCTCGTCTCGTTCATGACCGGCCGTTACTTGTTGATGATCTGCGCCTTGGCGCGCAGTTCTTCGAGATATTTGGCGCTGTTCGGATCCTCGCTGCCCGTTTTCTTGCCGAGATCCTCGGCGCGGAAGACGATTTCGGCGGCAGTGTCGTCATTGACCTGGCGCTTTTTGCAGATCGCCAGATATTCGACGCCCTTTTCCGTGACGCGCGTGCCCGTGGTCATCCCGTCGCCCGCTTTCTCGACGAGCGGCTTCCATTCCTCCGGCAGTTGCTGCGCGAGCACCCGACCAAGACTGCGGATCGACACGTCGCGGTAGTTCGCTGCGAAGGCCTTCGAGCTGTCGCAACCGGGAAATTTGGAGCGCGAGGCGTTCGCTTCCGCCTGCCGCTTACCGGTGATCGCGCCGCGCTTCGATTCCGGAATGACGAAGATGACCTGTTGCAGGAAATATTCCGTCGTCACCGGCTTGTCGCCGCCCGCTTCCATCATGCGCTTGACGAGGTCGCCACCGGAAAGACGATTGGCGCTGCCATAGCGGAAGTTCACGAGACGCGGCCAACTCATCTGAACGGCGATATATTGCTTGAAGTGCTCTACCCCGACGCCCGCCTGTTCGAGGATTTTGCCGAGCTGTTCGGTCGAGAGCTTGTTGCCCGCGGCAAAACGCGCGTAGGCGGCATCGACCTCCTGGGTGCTGACCGACTGCTGGACCCGGGCAATTTCGCCCCGCTTGAGGACCTCGTCAATCAGCTGCTTTTTCGCTTCGGCGGCTCCGCCGCTCTGGTGCTGAAGACGAAGGAAAGCTGTGCGCTTGGCAATGTCGCCCGAGGTGATCACGACATTGTTGACGATCACCTTGACCTCGCTTGCCGCCCTGGCGACCGTGGCGGCCGAAAAGCTCAATGCTCCGGCAATCGCCAGTGCCGAAAGTGCCCCCACGATCGAGAATTTCCCACCCATCATCATTCCTTGCCCGTTCCGCGCTCCAGCGTGAGCGACCTTCCGCGGCCGCGCTCTCCCATATTTGGTGGCAAATGCATAATACATGCGGCCAAACGATGACAAGAGCGCATGAATGGCCGAAGAGCGATCTTTGAGCGCTGCTTCCGCCTCTTCCCATCGGAGCAGGATGCCGGTGGTGAGGCCGAGGTCTGAACGCATGGCGCTCCACGAGCCCGCGCACTACAGACACATCTGCGGAGACTGCCTGGCGCACCGGCCACGAGAATCGACCGTTGCGCCTCCGAAAAGACGCACGGCGCCGTAACGTCAGAAATAGTCGAGTTCGTCGACCGTGGTATCGCCCACATTGATATCGCCGAGCGTGCGGAAGCTGATCCGCGCGCCGATCGACCAGTCGTTGGCAAGCGAGTTGTCCGTATCGCGCTCCTGCCTGTAGACGATCGAGAACAGCGTGTCCTGATCGTCATAGGTGATGCCGAAACCATTGCGCGATATGACGCCTTGGTTGATGTCATAGGTCACCGCGCCGAAAACCGACCAGTAGTCGTGGAAGCGATAGGCGGCTGCCGTCTGCACTTCGTCCTGATCGGACGAGGACCCGTAGAGTGGCTGCGCCTCGATGCGCGTATAGGTCAGGGCTGCCTGCCAGGTCAGGCCGAGATAGCCGACGGTCGCGTCCGCGCGGCGCAGGTTGAAACTCTCTTCGTCCAGTCGGCCGGAAAGGCTCGCCATCAGGCCGGACGGCGCGTCGACGCCGAGCATCGCGACATAGTCGGAGCGATCGGTTTCGAGGCCCGAATCCGAGCCGGCCTTGACAAGATCGTCGGTTGCGAAGGAGTTGAGGCCGGCAAGGTGGAAGGACTGGCCGGCACTGGCGCGCAGGCCATAGCCGCTGTCGAAGGTGCCGGTATAGCGCAGGCCGATATTGGCGCGCGTTCCGCCCTCGATCCGGTCGTAGCCCGAGTATTTGTCGCGTTCGAAAAGATTGGTGGCGTCGAAGACAAAGCTCTGGGCGTCCTCGTTCGGCAAGCCGCCCGCGTATTGTTCGTCCGGGCGCACATAGATCTGCCCGATCGGCTCCAGAATATGGCTGCTGCTCTCGCCCGCAAAGAGCATCGGATAACGCGCCTCGAGGCCGGCCGTCAGCATGCGCCGCGTAAGCGCGTCACTGTTGGTGAACTCGCCGGTATAGCCGGCAGGGTCGTCCATGTTGACGCCGATGGCGTCGCCGCGCGCCGCCAGCAGCGGCGTCAGGACGAGCCCGCCGGGCGCGATGAATGTCCGCTTCCATTCGACTTCCGCTGTCAGCCGGTGCGACGTGCCTTCAAGGCCGGGAAAGCGCAGGACGCCGAACCCGGCAGTGTCCACGTCCAGTCGGTTGCGCCTTACGTTTGTCAGGTTGACGTCGGCATTGAGCTCTCCGCCCAGCACCGGTTCCGGCGCGGTGTAGGAATAGTCGAGGACCTGCGCGACCGGTTGCTGGTTTTCCGCCAGGCTGTCCGGGTCTGCGTCCTGGATGTCGAAATAAAAGGCGCGCAGATCGAAATAGTTGCGCCTGCCGAGGCCGGTCAGATAGGCCTGGTTGATATAGGTGGTGCCGTCGAAGGTCGACAGGTCGTAGGTCTTGGCGAAGTTGTTGTCCGTCTGCACGAGGACGTCCCAGCCGAAGGTCCAGCGAGGATTGACCTCGAATCGGCCTCTGGATGCGACCATTGCGCGGTTCGTTTCAAGGGCATCGACGGTACCCGGCGTGAATCGGTCGCGGTTCATCTGGCTTATGCCGGCGACGTTCAGCGTGTGCAGGCCGTTGTGGAATTGCTGGCGAAATTCGCCTTCGAGCAAAAAGCCCTGGCGCGTCAGGCCCGTTGCGGTGACCGTGGCATCCATATAGGGCGAGATCGCCCAATAATAGGGCACGCTGACGCCGGCGCCGAGTTTCTGCGTGTAGCTGAAATGAGGAAACAGGAAGCCGCTCTTGCGCTTGACCGTGTGGTCGGGGATTTCCATCACCGGAATATAGGCGATCGGCTTGCCGAAGAGCTCGAAATAGGCGTTTTCAAGCCGGATCGTATGGGTGCGGCCGTTCTGGATGACGCGCTCGGCCTTGATATGCCACAGCGAGCGATGCTCGGGCTTGGTCGCGCAGGGCGTGCAGGCGGTGTAGACGGCCTTGTTCAGGATGAACTGATCGCCGCTGCGCCGCTCGCCGGTCTCGGCCGCGAGCCTGGTGAGATCCGTCGTCTCGATCCTGAGCGCCTCGACGATACCGTTGGCGAAATCGTCCGTCACGTCCATTCGTTCGGCATAGACGATGTTGCCGTCCGGCTCGATCAGTTGGATATCGCCGGTCGCCACGATGCGGCCGGACCTCTGGTCGTATTCGACTTGGCGGGCGACCATCTTGTAGCCGCCATATTCGATCTGGACGTTGCCGCGCACGGTCACTGTTTCCGCGTCGCGATTGTAGACGAGTTCGTTGGCCGTCAACAGCATCTTGGCGTCGGCGGGGATGTTCGGCTGCAGCGAATCGAGCCGCGTTCCTGTGTCCTGCGCCATGGCTGGCGCATTCATTCCGATGGCAAGGGCATACAGCGCCACGCCTGCAAGCAGGGCGGCATTGATCAAATCCATACGTTCGCGGTTGCCTGCCGCCACTAGCCATCCTCCTGATGCAACAGAATCGTCGAGCCCAGCGCCATCGCTACAACAACTGGCAACCAGGCTGCAACGAACGGAGGCACAATACCGCTGCTCCCGAATGCTTTTACAAGCACGGTGACGACATAAAGCACGAAGCCTGAGAGGATTCCACCGAGAATCACCGCGCGAGATTGGTTGAACCGGCTAAATTTCAGGGACACGCATGCGGCGATCAGCGTCATCGCAACGAGAAGCAGCGGCAGGGACAAAAGCGAGTGAAGCTGCGTCTCCATGCCTTTCGTCGAAAATCCAAAGGAACGAGCGATCTCAATCTTTCGCGGAAGGTCGAAAAACTGAATGGAATCAGCCTTTGCGAGGCGTTCCTGTACGAATTCCGGTTTCAGATTGGTACGAAGTCGTGCTGTTTCCAAACGCCGGGGCAACTGCCCATTCCCGGTTTCGGTGACGCCGTTAAGAAGCCAGTAACCGTCTTCGAGTTTCGCCGACTTCGCATCCTGCCTGAGAATGATCGTTCCCTGTGGATCAAAGTGGATGACGGTGACGTTTATGAGCTCCGTGCCGCCGTTCTGGACGGACCGGGCGCCGATGATCGTGTCGGTACCTTCATAGATCTGCCTCAGCCACGGAATCGAGTTCGTTTGTGCCGCGCGGGACGACCCCCATTCGGCCTCCAGCGCCTCGGCTCTCTTAGCGCCCCAGGCGGCAAGCGGGTTGAGCGCGATCACGGCCAGCACGCCGAACAGAAACGAGCCGAGCACGAATGGCCTCAGGAACTGCCACACGGAAATGCCTGCCGCCCGGGTGACGACCAGCTCGTAACGGCGGTTGAGCGAAATCAGCGCCGCCATCGCAGCAAATAGCGCGACGAAGGGAATGGTCTGCTGCAGAATCATCGGAATGCGGAATGTCGTCATCACCAGCGCACCGGCGACCGAATAATGTGGCAGGTTGGACATGCGGGTGGCGAGTTCGCTGAAGTCGATGATAAAAATCAGCGTGAAGATCCCGATCAGGAACCAGAACGTCGTAACGACGTAACGCCTGAAGAAATAGCGGCCGAGCGTGTTGAGAATCATGATGCCTGCCCGGCGTCAGCGCCGGCCCGCGAGTGCCGGATCCGGGCTATTAGGTCGGAGAGCTTGTCGTGCCACGATGTCGGTATGTACAGTCGGCGATTGCTTGCGAGCTGGCGGATGGCCAGTGCGCCGGTCATGAGTGGGACGAGATACATGAGCGGCACGAACCAGACGGAATCTTCCGCACTGTTGGCCGCATAGAAGGTCATCCAGCGGATGATCAGGGCGGCCCCGACCGCGCTGATCGTCGGATGCACCCGGGCTTCGCGATGGGAGCGGGCATCGCTGCTGATGACGAGCGCGATCAGGCCGAAAAGAAGGGGGTAGCTCCATTCGGTGAAGCGCCGGTGGAGTTCCGCGGTGAAGACAAGCGGGGTCCTCTTCAAGGCAGGATCTTCCGGGTCCGGTTTCACAAGATAGAATAGGTCGCGGTCCTTGGGCCGGATGTTCGCCTCGCCCGCCGACTTCGTCATGTCCGTGAGGTCGAAGGCGTAGGAGTCGAACTTGATCACCGATACGCCGCCCTCCGGCAGTTTGCGGTGAACCTCGCCATCCTTCATCACCAGCGCCGAGCTCTTCTCGTCCACCGCGCCCTCGCGTGCGTAATAGACGAGTTCGAAATTCGGATTGCGTGAATCGGCGACGAAGATGCCGTGCAGCACACCGCCGCTGCGCCGGGCGCCTACCTGGACGTAGAGCCCGTCCGTGATCTTGCGGAAGGAATTCTCCTGTACCACGGACGACAGCAGGTCGGCATGCGCGGTCGCGATCATCTTGCGGACGGCGACGCGCGAATAGGGCTCGACGAAGTTGTCGATGGCAAAGGAAAGGACACTCAGCCCGGCCGCGAGATAGAGCACCGGCCGGATGATCGACATGCGCGAGCTGCCGGCGGCGCTGAGCACGGTCAGCTCCGAATCGCTGTTCATCGCACTCAGCGTCTGCGTCACGCCGATCACGAGCGCGAAGGGCAGGATGATCGGGACGACAGACGGCAGGATCAGCGTCGCGAGCTTCAGAAAGGCCAGCACCGACTGGCCGCTGTCGGTCACGAGATTGACATTGGCAAGCGCTTGCGTGGTCCAGACGATTCCGAGCAGCGGCAGGAGCGTTGCGAGGAACATGATCGCCGCGCGCCGGAAAATGTAGCGTTCGATCAGCTTCATAGACGATTCCGGTCAACATCCTGCTAAAGATCACGGCCCGCAAATAGGCATCGCGATCGTTTCCAACAAGCGGTGCGAAATGCGTGTGCCCGCCATTCCACCCGCCGCCCTGCCGTCCGCGCGAATCGCCACTGGCGCTGCCCGGCCGGACCGGTTCTCGTTCCTGCGTTGCAAACCAGAATCTGGAACAACAGGGATAATATATGGCGAAGAACTGCGGTTAAGCGCATGTAAACATGTGCGGCCATCTTGCCAAGCGATTCAAAAGCGAGAAGGGTACCCGCCACGGTTTTGCTCGTGGCCGATATTGCGAATGTCGCCCGCTGTAGCTGCCCGGTAACAGACCGGGCGCCTCCCAATCAGAAGTGTCCGGAGTCCTGAATGCCGATGAAGTTCGAATTCACCTTCATGAAATCCCATCGCCCGGCCGGCGGCGTCGCCGTTCTTCTACAGGTGGCGAACGCCAAGGAAGCGGCCGGCGCAACTGTTACCGATCCTGAAGGCGTTCTCGCCAAGGCAGCAAAGATCGGCAAGTTCACAGGCAAGGCGCTCACGACCCTCGATATCGTCGCCCCGCATGGCTCGCCGGCCGATCGGATCGTCCTTCTCGGCCTCGGTGGCGCGGCGGATGTTACGGATCACGATTGGTTGAAGGCCGGCGGTGCGGCGGCCGCCAAGCTGCGCAAGGTCGAGAAGGCGACGATATTCCTCGATGCTCCGGGCATCGACATCACCGGCAAGGCAGCCGCGGACTTCGCCCTCGGCATGGAAATGAACGCCTATGCTTTCGACAGCTACAAGACGCGCAAGTCCGATGACGAAGCCAAAACGCCCCAGAAGCCGGTAAAGGTCACGATCGTCACCGGCGCCGTGATTGCCGCCAAGAAAGCCTTCGCAACGGCTCTGTCGGTCGGCGAGGGTGTTTTCCTGGCGCGGGACCTCGTTAACGAACCGGCCAATATTCTCGGTCCGGTTGAGTTCGCTGCGCGTGCGAAGGAGCTGGAAAAGCTCGGCGTGGAGGTCGAAATTCTCACCGAGCGGGAGATGAAGAAGCTTGGCATGGGTGCGCTGCTCGGCGTCGCCCAGGGATCGGCCCGGCCGCCGCGGCTCGTCATCATGCAATGGAAGGGTGGCAAGGGGAAGGACAAGCCGCTGGCATTCGTCGGAAAGGGCGTCGTGTTCGATACCGGCGGCATCTCGATCAAGCCGGCCTCCGGCATGGAGGAAATGAAGGGCGACATGGGTGGGGCGGCCGCGGTGACCGGTCTCATGCATGTGCTGGCGGCGCGCAAGGCGGCCGTCAATGCGGTCGGTATCATCGGGCTCGTGGAGAACATGCCGGACGGCAGTGCGCAGCGCCCGGGCGACATCGTGACCTCGATGTCGGGGCAGACGATCGAGGTGATCAATACCGACGCCGAAGGCAGGCTCGTCCTCTGCGATGCGCTCTGGTATTGCATCGATCGCTTCAAGCCGAAAGCGATGATCGATCTGGCGACGCTGACGGGCGCGATCCTGGTGGCGCTCAGCAACCACTATGCCGGCCTGTTCTCCAATGACGATCGTCTGGCCGAGCAATTGCTTGCGGCGGGCACCACCACACAGGAGCGCCTGTGGCGGATGCCGCTCGGCAAGGAATACGACAAGATGATCGACAGCAAGTTCGCCGACATGAAGAACACGGGCGGCCGTCATGGCGGCTCGGTTACGGCTGCCCAGTTCCTCAAACGCTTCGTCAAGGACACGCCCTGGGCGCATCTCGACGTCGCCGGCACGGCCATGGGCTCGCCGACCGACGAGATCAACCAGTCCTGGGGTTCCGGTTTCGGTGTGCGGCTGCTGGACGAACTGGTCCGCGCAAACTACGAATCCTGATCGTTGCGCGAGAGAGTGGGTGCCCGGGAGAGATCGGCATGACCGAGATTCTTTTCTACCACCTGACGGAATCGAAACTCGAGGACGCCCTGCCGCCTTTGCTCGACAAGAGCATCGAGCGCGGGTGGCGCGTGGTGGTGCAGACGGTCGATGTCGAAAGGCGCGACGCTCTCGATACGCATCTCTGGGTCTATCGCGAGGACAGCTTCCTGCCGCACGGCACCGATGCGGGGGAATTCGCGGCCGAGCAGCCGATCCTGATCGTCGCCAACGGGGGCAATCCAAGCGCCGCCACAGTCCGATTCCTTGTCGACGGGGCCGAGCCACCGGAGGTCGCCGGTTACGAACGGGTCGTCTTCATGTTCGATGGATACGACCAGGCGCAGCTCGAGGCGGCGCGTGCCCAGTGGAAGCGGCTCAAGGCCGAGGGGCACAATCTCACTTATTGGCAGCAGAATCGCGATGGACGGTGGGAGAAGAAGGCGTGAATCACGTCCAGCAAACCCCTCCTCACAAGGGGGAGGGGTTGGGGAGGGGTGAACAAGCGGCGACCGAGAACGATAGCGAGACGACTTCCGCCGCCACGTCTCAATCGTGAAACGTCTCGACGAACTTGCGGCGCCCGAGCATGAAGGCATCGGCGACGTGCCGGAGCGGCGCCAGGTCGACATCCGATCTGCCGGTTGTGATAATTTCGGCAAAGCGCCGATAGAGCATCGGATATTCCTGCTCGGGCTCCTCGTGGACGATCTTCCCGTCGATGGCGAGCTTTGCGCCGCCTTCGGAGAGAACCATTTCGCCGGCCTCGGTTTCCGCGCTGATGTCCCAGCTCTGCTTGCCCGTCTGCCGCCAATCGAATTCGGCGGCGACGTCGAGCTTCTCGGCGTCGCTGAACGTGATCGAAGCGGCGATCGGCGCATCGCGGTTCTCCGGGAATTCGAGCGTTGCAGAGGTTATGAAGATCGGGCGCGGCAGGATATGGGTGATGATAGAAAGGGCATTGATGCCCGGGTCGAAGACACCGAGCCCGCCGGCAGCCCATATCCATGCCTGATTCGGGTGCCAGTGCCGCACATCCTCCTTCCAGATGATCCGGACGTTGCGGATCGTGGTCGAGGCGAGAAAGGCCCTGGCCGCTTCGACCGCGGGTGCATAGCGCGAATGCCAGCTCGCAAATAGGGAAACGTTCTTTTCGGCGGCACGCGCCTCGAGGTCGGCGACCTCGCTCAAGGTGGCGCCCGGCGGCTTTTCGAGGAAGACATGCTTGCCGGCCGCAAGGGCGGTATGAGCTGCTTCGTAGCGATATTGCGGCGGCATGCAGAGCGACACCGCCTCGATCGCAGGCACTGCTTCCAGCATTGCCTCGATCGACTTGAAGTTGTCGATGCCGTCCACGGTTCCATGGCGGCTCGCAGCCGCGATCAACTGGTAATCGGCGTTCTTCTGGAGCGCCGGCAGGTGCTGATCGCGCACGATCTTGCCGACGCCGACTATGGCAATCTTGATGGGGGACATGATGTTTCGCCCTGATTAGTATGACTTATTGCCGCTGTTGTAGCAGATTGGGGAGAGCGGGCAAGCGGGCTTCGCACTGCGGATCAAAGCTGCCAGTCTGGGCACAAAATGCCAACAGGAAAGTTAGACGCCAAGTCCGCGATCCGAGCTTGAGCCAGACGTCAAGGAGTTGCCATGCCGACCATCCGCCACGCGACGCGCGCCGAACTCGATACGATCATCGAGTGGGCCGCAAGGGAAGGTTGGAACCCCGGACTTGAAGATGCCAACGCATTCTGGGCCGCCGATCCGCAGGGCTATTGGGTTGCCACGCAGGACGATGCGCTGGCGGCGGCCATCTCCGTCGTGCGTTATGGCAATCAGCATGCCTTTCTCGGCCTCTATATCGCCGAGCCGGCCTTTCGGGGCAGGGGCATCGGCCTTCAACTGTGGAGACACGTGATCGAAAGCGCCGAGGGCCGGACGATCGGTCTCGACGGAGTCGTCGCCCAGCAGGAAAACTACCGAAGATCCGGATTCTCATGGGCGCATGCGAATATCCGCTATGGCGGGACGGCCAATGTCATCGAGCCGCCTGGTACCGACCTCGTCGATGCCGCGCCGGTTCATGCTGCGGCGCTGATCGACTATGACAGCCGCTTCAACCCGGCCCGGCGCGATGCGTTTCTACACGAATGGACCAAACAGTTACAAACGCGCCGCAGCATCGTGCTGCTGCGCGATGGCATCATTGTCGGCTACGGCGCGATCCGCGCCTGCCGCGATGGCTTCAAGATCGGCCCGCTTTTCGCCGACAGCGAGACCGGTGCCGATCTGATCTTTCGAAAGCTCGCCGCCGGCGTCAAAGGTGCGCGGGTCCATCTCGACATTCCCGAGCCGAATGCCTCGGCGCGGGCGCTTTGCGTGCGCTACAATTTGAAGCCGGTCTTCGAGACCGCGCGCATGTATCGGGGGCGGGCGCCGGATCTGCCCCTGGCGCGGATCTATGGGGTAACGACCTTCGAGCTTGGCTGATGATCGGCGATCCCGGGCAAATCCGTAGGGACACTTTGCGGAGCCATGCTCAGTCCGCCATCGCCTCCTCGTACTCGGCAGACAGCATGAGCCATTGCTCCTCGGCCTCAGCCAGTTTGGCAGCCGCCTCGGCACGTTCCTTCGCCCTTTGGGCGGCTTTGGCCGGCGCCTTTTCGTAGAGCGCGGGGTCGGCGAGTTCGGTATCGAGCGCCTGAATCTGTTTCTCCAGTTTTCCCGTCAAGGACTCGATCTCGTTGATCTTTTTCTTAAGCGGCGCCAGTGAGGCGCGCTTATCGGCATTGGCCTTGCGCTGGTCGGCCTTCGACAGCGCCTCATCCGCACCATTCGCCTTCTGCCTGTCATCCCGAGCCTTCGGGCCGCCGACGATAAGGCTTCGGTAGTCTTCGAGATCGCCATCGTAGCTCGTAACCGTTCCGTCACTTACCAGCCACAGGCGATCGGCGGTCGCCTCGATCAGGTGCCGGTCATGCGAGATCAGAATGACGGCGCCGGAATAGTCGTTGAGCGCGGAGATCAGCGCATTGCGGCTGTCGATGTCCAGGTGGTTGGTCGGCTCGTCGAGGATGAGCAGGTTCGGCTGATCGAAGGCGGCGAGCCCCATCAGCAGCCTTGCCTTCTCGCCGCCGGAGAGATCTTTGGCGGCCGTGTCCATCTTTTCCGTCGCGAGCCCCATTTGCGCCACGCGTGATCGCACCTTTGCTTCCGGCGCGTCCGGCATAAGACGGCGCACGTGCTCCACCGCGCTTTGTGTCGGGACGAGATCGTCGAGCTGGTGCTGGGCGAAGAAACCGATCTTCAGGCCGGGTGCGACGCGCACATCGCCGGCGTCAGCCGCGAGGCGGCCCGAGATGAACTTCGCAAAGGTGGACTTGCCGTTGCCGTTGGAGCCGAGGAGCGCAATGCGGTCGTCGGCGTCGATGCGGAGGTTCAGCCTCTTCAGGACCGGCTTGTCGGGCTCGTAGCCGACGGCGCCGCCCTGGACAGCGACAATGGGCGAGGCCACCTGCTTTTCCGGGGCCGGGAAGATGAAACCCTGCACATGCTCCTCGATTACCGCCGCGACGGTGCCCATGCGCTCCAGCGCCTTGATGCGGCTTTGGGCCTGGCGTGCCTTCGTCGCCTTTGCTCTGAAGCGGTCGATGAAGCTCTGCAGGTGCTTGCGCGCGGCCTCGTTCTTGGCGCGCGCCTTCATCTGCAATTCGTTGGCCTCCGCCTTCTGCCGTTCGAACTGGTCGTAGGAGCCGCGGTAGAAGGTGAGTTTCTTCTGGTCGAGGTGCACGATCGCGTTGACCGCCGTATTCAGGAGATCGCGGTCGTGGCTGATGATGATGACCGTGTGCGGATAGCGGCGAATGTAGTCCTCGAGCCAGAGCGTGCCTTCGAGGTCGAGATAGTTGGTCGGCTCGTCGAGCAGGAGCAGGTCCGGCTCGGAAAAGAGCACGGACGCGAGTGCCACGCGCATCCGCCAGCCACCGGAGAAGGCTGAGGCCGGGCGCTTCTGTGCCTCGTGATCGAAGCCGAGGCCGGAGAGGATGCTCGCCGCGCGTGCTTCAGCCGAGTGGGCGCCGATATCGGCAAGCCGCGTCTGGATCTCGGCGATCCGATGGGCGTCCGTCGCCGTTTCCGCCTCGGCGAGAAGCGCCGTGCGCTCCCTGTCTGCCTTCAGAACGATCTCGATCAGTGGCTCGTCCGTGCCCGGCGCTTCCTGCGCCACCTGACCGATCCGCGCGTTCTTCGGCAACGAAACATTGCCGGTCTCGGCCGCAAGCTCGCCCGTGATGATGCGGAAAAGTGTCGACTTACCGGCGCCGTTTCGACCGACGAGTCCCGCCTTTGTGCCCGTCGGAAGCGTCACGGAAGCGTTGTCGATGAGAAGACGGCCCGCTATGCGGGCGGAAAGGCCGGTGATCTGGATCATGCCGGCCTTTTGCCCGGACTCTTTGAGGAAGGCAAGGGGCCGCAGATTCCGCTTCAGCGGGGTCCGATATGCCTGCGGCCGGCATTTTCAAGAGGGGATTGTTATCGGATCATGGACAACGTGTTCCGATAATCAATACTTCCAAACCTCATGATGAGGCCCCACATCTAAAACGAAGGGCTAACCGCTCTTCCGACCGCTTGGCATCGGATTGAACGCTACCGGCTCGGCCGCCGCGTTCGATTTGACCGGTCCGACCAATGTGGCCGTGAGAAAACCATCGTTCAAGCGAACGACCGATCTGGAGTGATTGATCATGAGGAATGCAATCCAAACTGCTCTTGCCGCCGCCCTCGTCGCCACCGCGGTCCTCGGCGGGGCCACCGCCGCCTTCGCGGGCGGCAGCTACTACGAAGGCGTCAGCCCGACCCCGCTCTACACCGGACGCACGGCCAAGGCGGGTGGCGAGACTGTCCGTTACAATGCGAACGGCACCATCGACCGGACCGCCACCGGCTCGGTCTACGGCTATGCACCGCAGCCGAAGGCGATCCCGGGCGGCGAAGGCGAATATTACCAGGGCCTTAGCCGCTGAACTGCCGCGGCGCGGGCATTCTGCCCGCGCTCGCCCGATCCTCCCAAGCACCTGGCTTCGCTCAGCGAAGCCGGGTTCGCTTATTCGGCGCATGGACGGCCCTGGTTCGGAGGTCGGGCGTTTTCGACCGCCGGAGAGTAGATGTGGTCGCTGCCGTCCTTTTCGGCATCTGCCAACGCCAAGGCGAGTTCGGCCGGCGCTGGAACTCCGCGCCAGCGGCTGCGCCATCACCATACTTGACTCTCAGAGTCATCAATAATATGCCGCCTCGCCAGAATGGAGGCGATATTGGGGCCTGGGGATACTTCGAATTTTCCGTTTCGCGTTTCGGCACTGGCGGCCAGGGGCGAGAAGCCGGCGCTCCTGTTTCCCGGCGGCCGGGTCGTCACGTATCGGGATTTGGCCGAGCGCGTCGACCGTCTCGCGAGGCTCTGGCGCGGCCGGCGCGGCCTGGTCATGGTCGAGGCGGACCTCTCGGAGCATGCGGTCGTCGGTTATCTGGCCGCGCTCGAGGCCGGTCACGCCGTCGCCATGCAGACGCCCTGCGGCGCAGAGACGGACTGCGCCGTCTTCAGGCCGGAATATCGCTACCGCCGTTTCGACGGGCGCTGGCGTATCGAGCGGCTCGAGGGCGACCCAGTGATGCCCCATCCTGATCTCGCCGTCCTCCTTTCGACATCCGGCAGCACCGGACAAGGCAAGAGCGTCCGCCTTTCCGCGGGCAATATTTGCTCCAATGCACAGGCCATAGCCGAATATCTCGGTCTCACGGCGGCGGACAGAGCCTGCCTTATTCTGCCGCTCCACTATTCCTATGGGCTTTCCGTGCTGAACGCCCATCTCTCTGTTGGCGCCAGTGTCTATTTGCCGGGCGGCTCCATTCTCGACGAGAGCTTCCTAGACGGGCTTGCCGGGAGCGTCAGTACCAATTTTTCGGGCGTTCCCTATTCCTTCGAACTCCTGGAGAAGGTGGGCTTTCGCGAGCGCGCCTTTGCGTCGTTGCGCTTCATGACGGTTGCCGGCGGGCGTTTGGCGTCCGAGACCATTCGCCTCTACAACGAACACCTCACCGCCCGCGACGCTTCCCTGTTCGTGATGTATGGTCAGACGGAGGCGACCGCCCGCGTGGCCTATATGCCGCCGGAGCATCTTCGCGGCCGGGAGGATCGCATCGGCATCGCGGTCCCCGGCGGCAGCCTGGCAATCGAGGATGAAGAAGGCCGGCTGATCTCCGGCGTGGATCAGCCGGGCGAGCTTGTCTATCGCGGTCCAAATGTGATGATGGGCTACGCCCAATCGCGGGAGGATCTCGCGCGCGGCGCCGACCTTCGCGAACTCAGGACCGGCGACCTCGCCATGCGGGATGCGGACGGATTTTTCCGCATCATCGGTCGAACCAGGCGCATGTCGAAAATTGCTGGCCTTCGTATCGGGCATGACAGCCTGGAAGCCGCGCTCGAACGTCACGGAATTGCCGCCGCCGTCACCGGCGACGATGCCGAGATCCATGCCCATTACGTCGGCGAATGCGGCTCGGAGGCCGTCCGCCGGCTCCTAGTCGCCGCAAGCGGCCTGACCCTGCTGCAGGTCAAAGCCTCGCGTGTCGCCGCATTGCCGCGCCTGCCGTCGGGCAAGATCGACTACCAGGCGCTACGCGATCGCGCGGGCAGGGCGGATGCAGTTGCTGAAAGCAAAGACGTACAGGGCCTGTTCGAACAGCTCTTCTTTCCGGCAAGGGTTCGGCCCGGGGACAGCTTTCTGTCGCTGGGCGGCGATTCCCTCCGTTTCGTGCAATTGTCGCTCGGCCTCGAGAAGATCCTCGGCGAAGCGCCGGAAAAATGGGAACGAATGTCGGTCCGGGACCTGGCGGCCATGGACCGAAGCGTGAGCAAACGCCCGCAGGTCGGCATCGATCTGGTCATCCGCGCGTTGGCGATCTTGCTGGTCGTGGTCCATCACGAAACCCTTTGGCCGATCCCGGGTGGGGCGGCCGCAATGGTCATTCTCGTTGGTTTCGGTTTCGCGCGGTTCCAGAGCGGATCGCTTATTTCCGGCTCGCTCAAGCAGCTGTTGCGGCCGCTCGTCCACATTCTCGTCCCCTATTATCTGATCGTCGCGGCCTACGCGCTTGCCTGGGGTGAAGTGCCCTGGGCTTCCGTCTTCCTCGTGGGCAATTTCGGCTTGGCCGACCCGGAGCGCCACAGCATGGTGCCCTATCTCTACTGGTTCATAGAGGCCTATTGCCAGATGCTGCTGGTGTTCGCAGCCCTGTTTGCCCTACCTTTCGCCCGGCGTTCGGCGGCCGCCCGGCCCTTCGAAACCGGCATGGTTTTCCTTGCCGCCGGTCTCGCGGCTCGGCTCGTGCTGCCGCAATTCTGGGATATCGGCAATCGTCAGATCTTCACCCTGCCGTGGATATTCTATCTTGCAGCTGTCGGCTGGTGTGCGGCGGTCGCCGAAACCCCGCGTCAGCGGCTCGCGTTGATGGTGGCAGGCGCGTCGATTTTCCTCTACTTCGGCATCTACAAGGGCGTCTGGGTCGGCACCAAGATCAAATATCTCCTGCAGATCGCCGTGCTCGCGGGGCTCCTGTTCCTGCCTCGCATCCGTCTGCCGCAATGGGGCACGCAACTGATCCTGCCCGTGTCCGCGGCAGGTTTTCATATCTACATCCTTCACCGCTTCGTGCCGGAGCTCCTGCTTCTGCCGGCGCAGCCGCTGCTGCCGCCCGCCGCCTATTCGCTCCTGGCAATTGCCGGCGGCATCCTGCTCGGCCTTGCGGCATGGGCGGCGCAGCGCCAGCTCTACGCATGGCTTTCACGCACCCGAAACCGCCTCCGTCCGATGGAATGGTCGAACGCGACCCGGCGCTGGACGATTTTTACCTCAGGCCGCCCACTTCTCGCCGTCGGTCCGCAGAAAGAAAACCAGGTCCAGCGTCAGTGAAGGGCGGCCGAGCGCGGTGAGGGTGGCGTGCGCCTGGCCGCGATGGTGGGTCTGGTGGTTGAAGAAGTGGGCAAGCGTCGGTCCGAGCTTCTGCCTGATCTCGCCCGGCATGGTGATGGGCGTGTAGGTGAAATGCGCGCCAAGTCGCGCCTCGTCGAGACCGTCGACATAGCTGATGATGCGCTCGTCTTCGATCCGGCGCGCCACCTCCAGGCCGGCGAGATCATCGTGCAGGATCTGGTCGAGCCGTGTTGGTGCGTCGCCTTCTCCGCAAAAGCGCCTCATCCAGATCCGGTCGGCGGCGAGGATATGGTTGAGCGTGGCATGCAGCGATCCGAAAAAGGCTCCCTTGTCCGTGCGGTATTCCGCATCGGATAACTCCGAAGCGGCGGCATAGAGCTGGCGGTTGGCCCAACGATTGTAATCGGCAAACATCCGGTAATGATCGAGCATCGGCTTCTCCGTGGACTGGCCCTGTTGGAGCAGCCTACAGCGAACAGGCATTTCCGTGTGGAATGCAATTCATGAAATTTACTGATTTGATCGGACGGCGTCGTTGACGTCCTATGGGCCGCCTACTGCATGTCCTTTGGCTCGAGGACACAATCGCTGATCTGGAGATGGAATGATCCGCAAACTTTATGCCCTCTGCGGCACCGACCGCACGCGCCCCTTCTCGCCCCATGTGTGGAAGACCAAGCTTTCCCTGATGCATAAGGGGCTCGATTTCGACGTGGCCCCCGTCGGCTTCACGCAGATCCCGAGGATTGAGCAGGGCGCAACGAAGATAGTGCCCCTGCTGCGCGATGGCGACAGGCTCGTCAGCGACAGTTTCGATATCGCTCTCCATCTCGAGGCAACCTATCCCGAACGCCCGCCGCTCTTCGGCGGCGAGGGCGGCAAGGCGGCCGCCCGCTTCGTCGAGGGCTGGTCGCAGATGACGCTGCACCCGATGATCGGGCGCATTGCCATCATGGATATCCACGACCGCCTTGATCCGGTCGACCGGGCCTATTTCCGGCAAAGCCGCGAGCAGCGCTTCGGCAAGCCGCTCGAGGCGGTGGCCGAAGCAGGGCAGGCCGATATCGAAACCTTTTCGGCCAAGCTCGAACCGCTCCGCCACATGCTGAAGTTCCAGCCCTTCCTCGGCGGAGACGGTCCGCTTTTCTCAGACTATATCGTCTTCGGCGCACTGCAATGGGCGCGGATCGTTTCGCGGCAGTGCCTGCTCGCGGACGGTGACTTGGTAACCGCCTGGTTCGAGCGCTGTCTCGACCTGCACGACGGTTTCGGCCGCTCCGTGACAGCGGCGTGAAACTACAGACGGCTGCGGCGAATCATCACCGCGCCCCCTTGTTTTGCGCGGCATTGGCGGCTAAGGGAACCGCCACTTTCTCCAGAAACGAGGATCTGTGCCAATGGCGATTGAACGTACCTTTTCGATGATCAAGCCGGATGCGACGAAGCGCAACCTGACCGGCGCCATCACCAAGATGCTCGAAGACGCCGGCCTGCGGGTCGTCGCTTCGAAGCGCGTGTGGATGAGCCGCCGCGAGGCTGAAGGCTTCTACGCCGTCCACAAGGAGCGCCCGTTCTTCGGCGAACTGGTCGAGTTCATGTCCTCCGGCCCGACGGTCGTTCAGGTTCTCGAAGGCGAGAACGCGATTGCCAAGAACCGCGAAATCATGGGCGCCACCAACCCGGCCAATGCCGACGAAGGCACCATCCGTAAGGTCTTCGCGCTGTCGATCGGCGAAAACTCCGTTCACGGTTCCGACGGTCCGGAAACGGCCGCCGAGGAAATCGCTTACTGGTTCGCCGGCACCGAGATCGTCGGCTGAATCAAAATCTTCGCTTCGGGCCGCAACGGCTTGAAACGATTCCATGAACGGGGCGGCGACGCCCCGTTTGCTTTATGCCGGGCAGGCGGCCATGTCGAACTGCATCGGCGCCAGACCGTCGCGGAAGACCTCCGGATTCTTGTCATAGGCCGGCCCCACCACCAGGGGCCTCGCCGGCAGGACATCCTGATCGACGTCGGACGTCACCGTCGTTTCCAATTTCTGCAGCGTTGCTCCGTCCGGCCCCTTGACCTCGATCGTCACGGCATAGGGCCTCTCTTTCCTGACGCAGGTGACATCGGGGCTTTCCAGCACGATTTTGTCGAGCTTGGGGAAGAGCTTGCGCGTGAGTGTCAGCGGCTCGCCGCCGGCGGGGTTCTCGAAACTCGCCACCACGACACTGCCGTCTGGGACGGGTTCGGTCTTGTTGAGTGTAATCATGTAGGTGGCGTAAGCCAGCCGGTAGTTGAACACGAATATCTTGCCGGTGAGCTTTAACGGGTCGGGCCCGGTCTCGCGCTGGCAGCCGATAAGAGCCACCGCGGCCAGGACGGCGCAAATAGCTATTCTCTTCATGGCTGCGTTTCCTCTCTGCGGCGATAGTGACGCCTGGCCTTGGAGCGGTTGCCGCAAACCGCCATGTCGCACCAGGTGCGGCTCCTGTTGCGGCTGCGGTCGAGAAACAGCCATTCGCAATTGGGGCAGATTTTCAGTCGGTCCGGCTCCGGATTGGAGACGAGGCTGAGCGCCGAATGCGCCGTCGCCGCGTCGAGGGCGATGTTGCCGCCGCGTTGCGGGGTCCGGCGCAGGACGGCGGCGATTGCTTCCAGAAGATCTGCGAGAAGATCGGGCCGGTCCTGGTCCAGTACCTTCGCCCGGAAATGACGGTCCGCTGCCTCGCGCAAGTCCAGAAATGATTTGCGGTGTTCGGGCCGCGCCCGACCGAGCGGCCCGAAGCGCTGCCGCTCGGCGCCGTAGAGATTGGCGGCGTCGGCGAAGGAGTCCATTGCCGCGAAATCGGCGAAACGGTCGATCCTGCGCTGCGGATCGAAGCGCAGGACGACGGAATTGGCGACGTCCAGCGCCAGGGCGCCCCCGGCGAATCGATGTGCAGTCCAGGTGAAGCTCATGTCGGAAATACTAACTGGCAAAACCAGGTTTGCAAGTTATATTGCATCTGTCGACGGGCCGTAATGGCAAAGCTTCGGGCGGGTTCCCGATCCGCCGCCGCAGTTCGCGATGTAAATTGAGCTTCTGTGAACCCGGATCATCTCGGGGGTGCGTTACGGGAGATGCCATGGCCTATTTTCTTCAGCAGATCGCCAACGCCGCACCCGTGGCCGCGCTGTATGCGGCGCTCGCCTTCGGCTATGCCATCGCCTTCGCCGTGACGAGGCGGGCCGATCTGACCTATGGCGCGCTCTTCGCCTTCGCCGGACAGATCTTTGTGCTCTTTGCCGACTTCGGCTGGAACCGCCTTTGGCTCGTGCTGCCTGCCGCCCTTGGGGTCGGGGCTGCTGCGGCCCTTGCATTCGGCCTTGGTGCCGGCCTCGTCGCAGGGCGCTACGTCATGCGTCCGCTCGCCTTTTCATCCGCAAACGCCGTGGTCGTCGCCTCTCTGGGTAGTCTGCTGGTGCTCATGGAAACGGCGCGTCTTGCGTCGGATACGCGCAGCCTCTGGCTGCCGCCGTTCCTGAACGAGGTCATCGTCTTTTGGCCGAACCCGCGGTTTCCCGTGACCCTGACCACCGTTCAACTGGTGAATACCGGGCTGATGACAGCGCTGGTTGCCGGAGGGCACTGGTTGCTCACCCATTCCTATGCCGGCCGTTACTGGCGCGCCGTCTCGGAAGATCGTGAGGCGGCCGCCCTTTGCGGTGTCGATCCATCGGCCGTCTATATCGCCGCCTATGGCGCGGCCGCACTGATTGCCATTGTCTGCGGAGTTCTTGCCGCATCCTACTACGGCAACATGGATTTCGGCATGGGCCTGAGCTTCGGGGTGAAGGTGCTCTTCATCGCCGCGATCGGCGGCCAGACGGCGCCTCTTCTTGCAGCCTGCGGCGCGGCCGGCGTGGGGCTCCTGGAGACGCTATGGAGCGCTTACGGACCGATCCTCTGGCGGGACTTTGCGATCTTCGGTTTTCTGGTCGTCGTCCTGGTCGTGACGCGTCGGGAGAAGACGATCCCATAGAAGCCGCCCACAGCCGAGTCTTCCTCCTCGCAGGGCCGGCTTCGGTGATCGGTGCGGACGTGGTGCGACTGACGCAATGGTGGGGTGAGTGGTGAAACGCGTTCCCCCTGCAACGTGGTCAGTCTTCCCACCGCTCGCGCGCCGCGTCGTCCACGTCCCTGGCGCTGACCCATTCGCCGGCGCTGCCGTCGGCGTGATGCTCTTTCTTCCAGAAGGGGGCCGAGGTCTTGAGGAAGTCCATGATGAAATTCGCGCCGTCGAAGGCCGCTTGCCTGTGCGGCGAGGCGGCAATCACCAGGACGATGTTCTCGCCGGGATTGATCCGGCCGAAGCGGTGAATGGCGGTCGCCGCCTGCAGGCCGAAGCGCGTCGTTGCCTCGTGGCAGATGCGACGGATCTCGGCCTCCGCCATGCCGGGGTAATGTTCGAGTTCAAGTGCATTGAGCGCGCCCGCCTCGTCGCGGCAGAGTCCGGAAAAGCTGACCACCGCGCCAATGTCCGTCCGCCCGCGGCGAAGCGCGGAGAGCTCGGCAGCGAGGTCGAAGTCCTCCAGCTGGACGCGCACGGTGACGGGCGCAGCCATGGTCCTAGCCGCCCGTCATCGGAGGAAAGAGAGCGATCTCGCGGGCGCCGGCGACCGGTTCGCCATGCGCGACATGTTCCCGGTCGATCGCCGCACGGATGACGTTCTCATGCTCCAGCGCCGCCTCATATTCTGCGCCGAGCGTCTTCAGATAAGCCAGCAGATCGGCGATCGTGACGACGTCCGCCGGCAGTTCCAGCGTTTCCTCACCCTTGCCGATCCGCTCGCGGACCCATGAGAAATAGACGAGATTGACGGTGCTCATTCGTTGACCACGTGTTTGAGTCCGGCGCGGAAATAATCATAGCCCGTATAGAGCGTGATCGCCGCCGCGATCCACAGAAGCAGGATACCCGCTTCCGTCGTATAGGGCACGATCTTGTCGCCGGCCGGACCGGCAAGCAGGAAGGCGATCGCCACCATCTGGATCGTCGTCTTCCATTTGGCGACCCGCGTCACCGGCACGCTGACCTTGAGCGCCGCGAGATATTCGCGCAGGCCGGAAACGAGGATCTCCCGGCAAAGAATAATGATCGCCGCCCAGATCGACCAGCCGGCAATCGTGCCGTCGGCGGCCACGAGCAGGAGGATCGAGGCGACCAGCAATTTGTCGGCGATCGGGTCCAGCATTCGGCCGATATTGGAGGTCTGCTTCCAGATGCGGGCGAGATAGCCGTCGAAGAAGTCCGTGATCGAGGCGGTGATGAAGAGCACGAGCGCCGTCCAGCGGGCGAAATCGGAGCTGTGCAGTCGGCCCTCGATGAAGAAGCAGAACACGATCAGCGGCACGATGAGGATGCGGAAATAGGTCAGCAGGTTCGGGATGCTGTAGGCTACGGGCGTTGGCATAGACTCGGTTTCTCTGGACACGACCTCCCCCATTTCCGCGATCTAGGGTTATCGGCGCTGGCTGTTCTGGTTGCGGGGCGAGCGGGACAAGCTTGACGACGGTTTTCCCGTCCCCCCAAGTTTGCACGTGTACAGAATGACTTTGCGACCGCAAGGTCAACAGGTCATTCGAACACCTCTGTCATATTTCCCGGATTCGGCTGAATGCAGGCTGAATTGCGCCACCCGGAAATTCATTTGGTGGCGTCCTCGTGAAAGTGCTCGTAGACGAGGCGGGCGACCGACTCGGAAATGCCGTTCACCGCCATCAGATCGTTGACGCCGGCGCGCGATACCGCCTTGGCGGTGCCGAAGTGGGTGAGAAGCGCGCGCTTGCGGGTCGGGCCGATGCCGGCGATTTCGTCGAGCGGGTTCTTGACCATCTCCTTCTTGCGCCGCGCCCGGTGCGAACCGATGGCAAAGCGGTGCGCCTCGTCGCGAAGCCGCTGGATGAAATAGAGGACCGGATCGCGCGGCGGCAGGGTGAAGCTTTCCCGGCCTTCAGCGAAGAAGCGCTCGCGTCCGGCATCGCGATCGACGCCCTTGGCGACGCCGATCGCCGCCACGCAATCCTCGATCTCGAGTTCCTCCAGAATGGCGCGAACGGCCGTCATCTGTCCCTGGCCGCCGTCGATCAGGATGACGTCGGGCCAGGCCGGAAAGCCGGTCTCCTCGCCTGGATCAGCCGAGCGGTCTGGCTTCCCTTCCTCCTTCAGGAGACGCGAAAAGCGGCGCGTCATAACCTCGCGCATCATGCCGAAATCGTCGCCGGGGGTGATGTCGGTCGATTTGATGTTGAACTTGCGATACTGGCCTTTGACGAAGCCTTCCGGGCCGGCCACCACCATGCCGCCGACCGCATTGGTGCCCATGATGTGCGAGTTGTCGTAGATCTCGATGCGGCGCGGCACGTAAGGGAGCTTGAAGGTGTCCGCAAAGCCCTCGAGCAGCCGCGACTGCGATGCCGTTTCTGCGAGCTTGCGGCCATGTGCCTCGCGCGCGTTGGCGAGGGCGTGGTCGACGAGGTCCTTCTTCTCGCCGCGCTGCGGCACGAGAATCGACACTTTGTAACCGGATTTCTCGGTAAGCGCCTGGGCGAGGAGCTCCTGTTCCGCGACAGCTTCGCAGAGCAGGATCTGCCGCGGGCAGGGCTTGTCGTCATAGAACTGCGCCAGAAAGGCACTGAGCACCTCGCTTGCCGGGAGCGCCGGGTCCGCCTTGGGGAAATAGGCGCGGTTGCCCCAGTTCTGCCCGGTGCGGAAGAAGAACACTTGAATGCAGGAGATCCCGCCTTCATGATGGATGGCGAAGACATCCGCCTCCTCGACGCCCGCCGGGTTGATGCCCTGATGGCTCTGGACGTGGCTGAGTGCTGCCAGCCGGTCGCGATAGAGCGCCGCGCGCTCGAAGTCGAGATTTTCGGAGGCTTCCGCCATGGCGGCGGCGATCGTCTGCTTCACCGCCTGGCTCTTGCCGGAGAGGAAATCCATCGCCTCCCGGACGAGCTCCGCATAATCTTCATCGCTGATCTCGCCCGTGCAGGGCGCCGCGCAGCGCTTGATCTGGTAAAGCAGGCAAGGACGCGTGCGCGTTTCGAAGACGCTGTCGGTGCAGGTCCGGAGCAGGAAGGCGCGCTGCAGCGAATTAATCGTTCGTCCGACGGCGCCGGCCGAGGCGAAGGGGCCGAAATACTCGCCCTTTCGGCTGCGCGCGCCGCGATGCTTGTAGAGTGCAGGGGCGCGGGTGTCGCCGGTGACGACGATATAGGGAAAGGACTTGTCGTCGCGCAGAAGCACGTTGAACCGCGGACGAAGGCGCTTGATCAGGTTCGCCTCGAGCAGCAGCGCCTCGATCTCCGTCCGTGTCGTGACGAATTCCATATTCGCGGTCTCGCGGACCATGCGCGCGATACGGTTGGAGTGGCCGCGCCCCTGCGCGTAGTTGCTCACCCGCTTTTTGAGGCTGCGCGCCTTGCCCACGTAAAGCACGTCGCCGGCCTCGTTGAGCATGCGATAGACACCCGGCCCGTTCGGCAAGCGCTTGACGAAAGCCTGGATCAATTCGGCGCCTTTGAGACCTTCCGTTTCCGGCGGGCCTTCCGCCCACGCGACCGCGCGGACGGGTCGCTCGCTCTCGCTTGCTTCGACGAGGTCTTCGTCGTCGTCCGTCTCGCTGCCGTCATAAAGAATGCCGCCATCCGTGGGCGTTCGCCCGTTCATTCGACTATCTCCCGAATATCCGGCGTCTCCCAGGCGAGGTGTTGCCCGCCGTCGAGCGCGATCATCTGTCCGGTAACCGAGGGCGTCTCGAAAAGGAAGCGGATCGCGCGTCCGAATTCGTCGAGCGTCGGGCCGCGCCTGAGGATCAACGCCTCGACCTGCGCCTCGAAATCCGCTCGGTCCTGCCGGTCGTTGGGCAGCGTCGGGCCCGGTCCAATGCCGTTGACGCGGATGTCGGGGGCAAGCGCCTGCGCCATCGTCCGGGTAGCCGTCCAGAGCGCCGACTTGGACAGCATATAGGAATAAAAGCGGGGATTGGGAGACCAGACACGCTGATCGATCACATTGATGATGAGGCCGGAGACTCCGCCTGGCCGCTGACGGGCGAAATCACCGGCAAGCAGGGACGGGGCCTTCACGTGGAGCGCGAAATGCCGCTCCCACACCGCTTCGTCGAACTGCTCGAGACTGTCCTTGCTGAAGACGGAAGCATTGTTGACGAGAAGATCAAGCGGGCCGATCCGGGCAACGGCCTCCGCAATCAGCCGGGATGCGGCTTCGGCATTGGTTAGGTCCGCCTTCAGCGCGACGGCCCTGACGCCCTCGGCGCCAAGCTCCGCCACCAATGTCTCCGCGTCGGAGAAGGAGCCGTTCGCATGAATGGCGACCGCAAAGCCGTGCGCCGCCAGATCCTTGACTATTGCCCTGCCTATCCGTCGGGCACCGCCCGTGACCAGTGCCGCCTTGAGTGCCCTTTTCAACGTGTCGTCCCGTTCCGCGAATCCTGTTCCAACAGCTCCAAGATATAGGCCGGAAGCAGGCGGCCGAAACACTCCCCGGACGATTCATTTCCAAAAATTTAACGGGATCGGCGCAAATTGAGTTATTTTCTGCGGTTAAAGTATAGTTTTCGTTAATCTCAAGATATAGTTAATAGATACCCTGTTGTGGGAAAGCAACACCGAATTTCCGCCGCGCTGGCGCCACTGAAATTCCATATTTTGGCTCTTGAGAATCCGCATTTGCTGTCCAATTTTCGGTCAACCGGGCGGGTTAATCACAGATGTCCGGAGCCCGCTAAGGGGCACATCGTGCTTGCTTCGGGGCGCCGGTTCGAAAAGGAGAATAGTATGCGTACACTCACCACCACCCTCATGGCTTCGGCCATGGTTCTCGTTGCCTTCCAGGCCGCCCACGCCGCTGATGCGATCTACGAGGTCCCCGCTGCTCCGGCTGCCGAATACACCGAGCCCGCGGTCAAGAACTGGTCGGGCGCCTATGTCGGCGGCACGGCGAACTGGCATCACGGCGAAGCCAATGCTACCGGCGGCAACACCTCGGCCGGTTTCGGCGGCGGCCTCTACGGCGGCTACAACGTCCAGGACGGGCAGATGGTCTATGGCGGTGAAGCCGATATCAACTATGCCGGCAATGATGCCACGCGGGGCGACCGCCGCGTCAAGCAGGGCGTCAACGGCTCGGTTCGCGGTCGCGTCGGCGTCGACGTGAACCCGGTTCTCGTTTATGGCACGGCCGGTGTCGCGCTCGGCAACGCCAAGCTGTCGACCTCGGCAGGCTCGGACGACAAGACGCTGGTCGGCTGGACCGCCGGCGTCGGCGCGGAGACCTTCGTCACCGATAACATCACCGCGCGTGCCGAATACCGCTACACGGACTACGCCTCGAAGGACTTCCGCCCGGGTGGTACGACTGTCTCGTCCGGCTATGACGAGCACAGCGTCCGCCTCGGCATGGGCGTGAAGTTCTGATCCTCCAAGACGGATTGCTAACGAGAAAGGCCGGGGCAACCCGGCCTTTTTAGCATGCGACCTATTCTGTCAGGCCTTGAATCTCGAATAGTCGGGGAAGTGCTTCTCGAATTTGGCGGGCCATTTTTCGAGTTTGCGCCGGCCTTTCTGCCACTCGCCGGTGAAGCGCAGCTCGATGTAGCGCAGCATGGCGGCGAGAGCGAAGTGGCCGGCATGCAGTTTGCCGCCGGTCTTCGGCAGATTGGCCTCGAGGGTGTCGAGGCCGCGCTCCACCTTTTCCCACTGCCGGTCGATCCAGGGCTGATGCACCTTTTCCGGCGGATGCGAGCGCTTTTCGTAGACGATGGCGAGCAGGCTGTCGCAGATGCCGTCACAAAGCGCTTCCAGCACTTCCACCTCCGTGCGTTTTGCGGGCTTCTTGGGGTAGAGCTTGCCTTTGGTCTCTCGGTCGATGAAGTGCATGATCGCGCGGCTGTCGTAAATCGCCTGGCCATCCGCGTCGACCAGGGTCGGAATCTTGCCGAGCGGATTGTTCGCAACGAGTTCCGGCGCATTGGCGTTGGTGTCCGTCAAGACGCTTTCCGCGGCCAGGCCGACGTGATGGGCCGCCATGCGGACCTTGTTCGAATAGGGGGAGGCGGGGGAGTAAAAGATCTTCATACGGCGTCTTTCTGTTTCATTGGGCGGAAGGCAGGACGACCGCGCTTCTTCTGCAGGCACGGCTATCCACTCCCGGGCAAGTCCTGAAGTTCAGCTCCTTGTCGAAGCAAATCCTGACCTCGTCGAGAAGCCGGCCCTCGCAGGTAACGGCGATCATCTGCTGCGTCATCCCCGGGTTTTTCTTTACAAAAGCCGATTCGATCGACGAGACGGACAGATTGCGCGATTGACCTGTGCTCAGAAGGTCGGGGGGAATGGTGAGCCTTTCGCGAGCCATCCGTGTGACGGCGAAATAATCGGCCTGGCCGAGCCCGGAGCAGGTGCCGTGCTTGCGCCACTGATGGCCGATCAGGCCCATGGACGGGATGAGATCGAGATATTGCCGTCCGAGCGCCTCGGGCACGCGCCGCGGCGCCTGGCTTGGGCAATTTTCCGGATAGTCGCGTTCGTATTGCGGCCACAGGCCATGGACGACAAGGCCCCGCCGCCGGCCACCGGTTTCGCATTGATCCGTCTTTCCCTGCGGGTCGTTGGCCTTGCACCAGCTCGGCGACCAGGAAAGTGACAGCACGTAGAAGTCAAAGCCCGTGCCGACTGGAATTGCTTCGGTATTCGCTGCAGGTGACGCCGCCATGCTGCCGTCGTCGCCGCTGCAGCCGGCGATCGCGAAGAGTGCGACGAACGCCGGCAAGAGCCTTTCTGCCGCGATCAACGCAACGAAGCGCAATGGGCGCCGTAGACATACCAGGGATCGAGCCCGCCAATGCAGAACTCGACATTGGAGCCGACGCCGGCAAAGCCCCATGGCCGCTCGATTACATACCACATTGAGCGGCGCAAGCCGTCGGTGGTAACCGCCGTTCCGTAGCAATATTCGCGCTCCACCAGATGGGTGTAATCACGCGGCTCGTACCGCGTGAGACCCATGTCGCGGATCTCGGAAATGGCGATATTCGCGTGGAGATAGTTTGCGGCCTTGTAGTCGAAGCGCCGGGTAATGAAGCCGAGAACGGAGGGATCGCCGCAAGCGCCGATATCGTAAGTCGGCTTGACGACGGGCGCCTCGGCAAAATCGGCAGCGGCGGCATGACCGACTGCTCCGGCGGCAATGGAAAGCGAGGTGAGAAGCATTGCGGCAAGCTTGCAAGTCATGGCTACCTCCCTGAATCACATGGAGAGATTGCGGCCGGCGGCTTGTCTCCGTCAAGTCCCTCGGTTGAGTGGCGTTTCCCCGCGCAGCCAGAAGCAGCGTGCCGAAGCGAACCGATCCTGTGTGAGATGCGCTTTCAGGAAGGGCAGCAGAATGTCGAGTTCGCCCTTGAGCGTGTAGGGCGGATTGACGATGACGAGACCCGATCCGGCGAGCCCCGTCGTGTTCCGGTCGCTTCGGACCGAGAGTTCGGCGACAAGCATTTTCGGGATGTCGAGCGCCTTCAATGCCTCATGAAATTCCTTGATCGGCGCGCCTTTCTTCAGCGGGTACCAGAGGCAGTAGATGCCTCCCGGGAAGCGGCGATAGGCCTTGGCGAGCCCATCGACCAGCCGCTCGTACTCGCCTTCGACCTCGAAGGGCGGATCGACGAGGACGAGACCGCGCTTCTCTTTCGGCGGCAGATGGGCACCGAGCGCTAGCCAGCCGTCGAGCCGCGTGATCCGGCTTTGGAAATCGCCGTCGAACAGCCGGTGCAGCGTTTCATAGTCGTCGGGATGCAATTCCATCGCCGAAAGCCTGTCCTTCGGGCGAAAGAGCATGCGCACGAGCTTCGGCGAACCGGGATAATGGGTGAGCCCGCCTTCCGGATTGAGGTCGCGCACGACCGAGAGGTAGGGCTCCAGGATAGCCGCGACCGTGGCGGGGAGTTCGGCATCGATCAACCGCCCGATGCCCTCGCGCCATTCGCCCGTCTTTTGCGCTTCCTCGCTCGAAAGATCGTAGAGTCCGATGCCGGCATGGGTGTCGAGCACCCGGAAGGCCTTGTCCTTCTGCTTCAGATAGGTGACGAGCCGCGCCAGCACCGCGTGCTTCAGGACATCGGCGAAATTGCCAGCATGGTAGATGTGCCGATAGTTCATGAGAGCCGCCGATGGCTACGATCAAATGTTTCGATGAATGGCGAAAGAGGCTTTGAGCGCCCGGACCCATGCCATATAGAAAAGCCATGAACGTTGCGACCCCCATCAACCCACAAAAATCCGTCCGCCATTCGGTCTGCCCCCACGATTGTCCCTCGGCCTGCGCGCTGGAAGTGGACCTGAGCGCCGACGGACGGATCGGGCGGCTGCGCGGTGCCGCCGACAACAGTTATACGGCCGGTGTTATCTGCGCCAAGGTGGCGCGCTACAGCGAGCGCATCTACCATCCCGGCCGGCTGATGGTGCCGCAGCGCCGCATCGGCGCCAAAGGCGAGGGCAAGTGGCAGGAAATCTCGTGGGAAGCCGCCCTCGACGAGATCGCCGATGAATTCGTGAAGGCCGAGCAGAGGTACGGCGCGGAAGCGGTCTGGCCCTATTTCTATGCCGGAACCATGGGGCAGGTCCAGCGCGACTCGATCGAGCGGCTACGTCACGCGAAGCGCTATTCGGGCTTCTTCGGCTCGATCTGTACCAACATGGCCTGGACAGGCTTCACCATGGCGACCGGAGCCCTGCGAGGTCCCGACCCGCGCGAAATGGCCAAGTCCGATTGCGTGGTGATCTGGGGCACCAATGCGGTGGCGACACAGGTCAATGTGATGACGCATGCCGTCAAGGCGCGGAAGGAGCGCGGCGCAAAGATCGTCGTCATCGACATCTACGACAATCCGACGATGAAGCAGGCCGATATGGGCATCGTGCTGAAACCGGGCACTGACGCTGCACTTGCCTGCGCCGTCATGCACGTGGCCTTCCGCGACGGCTATGCCGATCGGGCCTACATGGCGCAGTTCGCCGACGATCCCGCGGGTCTCGAGGCGCATCTTGAGACGCGAGGGCCGAAATGGGCATCCGGCATCACCGGCCTGTCGGTCGAGGAGATCGAGGCCTTCGCGAAGCTTGTCGGAACGACGCCGAGATCCTATTTTCGCCTCGGCTACGGCTTCACCCGACAGCGCAACGGCTCCGTCGCAATCCATGCGGCCGCCTCGGTCGCGACCGTGCTCGGCTCCTGGAAGCACGAGGGCGGCGGCGCTTTCCATTCGAACAACGACATCTTCAAGCTGGACAAGCGCGAACTTGTCGGCACGGCACTCAACGATCCCGACGTGCGCATGCTCGACCAGTCGCAGATCGGCCGCGTGCTGACGGGCGACGCAGAGGCGTTGCGCCGCCGCGGGCCGGTGACGGCGTTGCTCATCCAGAACACCAATCCGGTGAACGTCGCGCCGGAGCAGCGGCTGGTGAAGCGAGGCTTCCTGCGTAACGACCTGTTCGTCGCCGTGCACGAGCAGTTCATGACCGATACGGCGCAACTGGCCGACATCGTGCTGCCCGCGACCATGTTCCTGGAACACGACGACCTCTATCGTGGCGGCGGTCACCAGCACATCCTGATCGGTCCGAAACTGGTCGAGCCGCCGCCGACGGTGCGCACCAATCTCTTCGTTATCGAGGAACTGGCAAGGCGCCTCGGCGTCGACGACCGCCCCGGCTTCGGCATGTCGGAGCGGCAGCATATCGATCGGCTGCTCGCCAATTACGGGATCGGCTACGAGGAGATGAAAGTGAGGAAATGGCTCGATTGCCAGCCGCCCTTCGACGACGCGCATTTCCTGCACGGCTTCGGGCATCCGGATGGGAAGTTCCGCTTCAAGGCGGACTGGACGGGCACGCCCGCGCCGAACCGGCCGCCGAAATCCATGGGCCCACAGGGCCCGTTCGGCCAATTGCCGCAGTTTCCGGATCAGGTAGATCTGATCGAAATCGCCGACGCGCGCCATCCATTCCGGCTCGCGACCTCGCCGGCCCGCTCATTCCTGAACTCGACCTTCGCGGAAACGCCGTCCTCGATTGCCAAGGAAGGGCGGCCGGAGGTGATGATCCATGGCGGGGATGCCGCCGACCTCGGCATCGGCGATGGTGATATCGTCACGCTCGGCAACGAGCGCGGCGAAATCCGCCTGCATGCCAGGATCGGCGGCGGCGCGCGCCGCGGCGTCGTCATCGCCGAGGGGCTCTGGCCAAACGGCGCCCATCTCGACGGCGAGGGGATCAACGTGTTGACCGGCGCCGACGCGGTCGCGCCCTATGGCGGCGCGGCCTTTCACGACAATCGGGTCTGGTTGCGCCCGGCCTGAACAATATCGGGCCGAACAAGAGCCCGCTTCCGAAGAAGGACAGTCATGAAGGAACATTCCGACTCACGCGTCCGGATCATCGACCGGCGGCCGCTCTGGAACGGCTTCATCAGCCTTGAGCAGGTCACGCTAGAGCAGCAGATGTCCGATGGGACCACTGCGCGTCTTGTGCGCGAGGTGCATGACCACGGCCGTGCGGCGACAATCCTGCTTTTCGACCCGGAGCGGCAGGTGGTGGTGCTCGTGCGTCAACTTCGCATTCCGGTCTTCATGCAAGGTGAGTCGGCCTATCTGATCGAAACGCCGGCTGGCCTTCTCGATGGTGAGGAGCCGGAGGTGGCGATCTGCCGCGAGGCCATGGAAGAGACCGGTTACTGCATCGAAAGCGCCATGCATCTCTTCGACGCCTATATGAGTCCCGGCTCCATAACAGAGCGGACGAGCTTCTTCCTCGGCCGTATCGACACATCCCGGAAAGTGGCGGCAGGCGGAGGGCTTGCGCATGAGGGTGAGGACATCGAGGTCCTGGAAGTCCCTTTCGGAGAGGCCGTCCGGATGATCGGCAGCGGCGAGATCTGCGACGCCAAGACCATCATGCTTCTGCAATGGGCAATGTTGAACGGCGCAGCCCTGTCGGAATGAACGCCTAAAGAGCATACCTCGCCGGGAATTCACTGCCCGGCAGGGCAAAGGGGGTGTTTCGCTACCGCTCGAGCTGAACGGCAGGAGAAATCAGCGCGCCCGTTGCTTCGCTGGGGGCATGGCTGACGGCACAGCCATTCTTCATCTCGACCGTGCCTTCCGCAACCAGCCTCAAGGCCAGTGGATAGATCTGATGCTCGACGGTCAGGACGCGGGAGGCAAGGGTCTCCGGCGTGTCGCCGGCAAGGATCGGAACGGCGGCTTGGGCGATGATCGGGCCGTCATCCATGGCCTCGGTCACGAAATGGACCGTGCAGCCCGCAATCTTCATCCCCGCGTCGATCGCGCGCTGATGCGTATGGAGCCCCGGGAAAAGCGGCAGGAGCGAGGGGTGGATGTTGAGGATTTTGCCTTCATGGCGATGGATGAAGGCCGCCGAAAGCATCCGCATATAGCCGGCAAGGCAGATGACATCCGGCTGCAGCCGATCGAGTTCGGCAAGGATCGCCGCCTCATGTGCCTCCTTGCTGGAGAAGTCCTGTCGGACGAAGGTGGAGGTCCGGATGCCGAGTGCCGCCGCTTTGGCCAGCCCCCCTGCCTCCGCCTTGTCCGATATGACGGCGATGATCTCGGCCGGGAAATCGGGCTCGGCCGCGGCCGTCGCCAGCGACAGCATGTTCGAGCCCCCGCCGGAGATGAAGACAACGGCCTTTTTCTTGGCTGCGGATGGGCTCATAGGGCGAGATTGCCCTTGTAGATCGTGCCGGCGGCGCCTTCCTCGCGCGCGACCATGCGGCCGAGCGTGAAGACCGTTTCGCCTTCGCCGGCGAGCACTGCCGCGACACGGTCGGCTTCCGCCGCCGAGACGACGGCGATCATGCCGACGCCGCAATTGAAGGTACGCAGCATCTCGTTGGCGGCGACGCCGCCGGTCTTGGCGAGCCAGGAGAAGACGGCCGGCGGCTTGACGGCGTCGAGATCGATCTCGGCCGCGAGGTGTTTCGGCAGCACGCGCGGAATGTTTTCCGGAAAGCCGCCGCCGGTGATGTGGGCCAGCGCCTTGATCGCGCCGGTATCGCGGATCGCGCTGAGGAGCGGCTTTACGTAGATACGCGTCGGCGTCATCAGCAGGTCGGCGAGCGTACCCGCGCCGAAGGGCGCCGGCGCGTTCCAGGCGAGGCCCGAGAGCGACACGATCTTGCGCACCAGCGAGTAGCCGTTCGAGTGTACGCCGGAGGAGGAAAGCCCGAGGATGACATCGCCTTCGGCAATGTCGCCCGCCGGGAGAAGCTGCCCGCGCTCGGCGGCACCGACGGCGAAACCGGCAAGGTCGTAGTCGCCGCCGGAATACATGCCCGGCATTTCGGCCGTTTCCCCGCCGATCAGCGCACAGCCTGCCTCGCGGCAGCCGACGGCAATGCCGGCGACGATCGCCGCGCCCTGGTCCGGATCGAGCTTGCCGGTGGCGAAATAGTCGAGGAAGAACAGCGGTTCTGCACCTTGTACCACGAGGTCGTTGACGCACATGGCGACGAGGTCGATGCCGACGGTGTCGTGCTTGTCGGCGTCGATGGCGATCTTGAGCTTGGTCCCGACGCCGTCATTAGCCGCGACTAGGACCGGATCGTTAAAGCCGGCGGCCTTGAGATCGAAGAGCCCGCCGAACCCGCCGATTTCGCCGTCGGCACCCGGCCGCCGGGTCGAGCGCACATGCGGCTTGATTTTCTCGACCATCAGGTTGCCGGCATCGATATCCACCCCCGCGTCGCTATAGGTGAGGCCGTTCTTTCCCGACTGGCTCATGCTCGTTCTCCAAGGCTCGTCGCATTTTGCGGATGCGATTGGCACGGTCGGTCGAGGAGTGCAAGCGCAGAGGCCCACGGGAGCAGTGTTTTTTCACCTTTTTGCCGATCCCTCAACGGATTGAAGGGCGAGAGAGGCGAAACGGCGGGGCCCGGAGGATGCCGGACTTGACCTTGGCGTGCGCAGACCCCTATCTCGTCCTACGTCAAGGCGCGACATGTGCCGGAGGCGCGATGGGGAATATCATGATCAACCGAGTGAGCGGTTTGGGACTGCGGCGCCAGCTTTTCTTCTGGTTGCTCGTGCTCTCCGCGTTCATCCTCTTCCTGATGCTATTCAGGTCTATCCTGCTACCATTCCTCGCCGGCATGGCGCTCGCCTATTTTCTCGATCCGGTGGCGGATGGTTTGGAGCGCCTGGGCCTCAGCCGGCTGATGGCGACGATCGTCATCCTGGTGACCTTTATCTTCATCTTCGCGCTGTCGCTGATGATCATCATCCCGCTGATCTTCACGCAGGCCGCCGATTTCATCCAGAAGATGCCCGGCTATATCTCAAGGCTGCAGGATTTCCTGACAGACTCGCAGTCGACGCTGCTCCCGGACTGGCTCGCCGACGAGATGACGGTGATCAAGCAGAATTCGGCCAAGCTTCTGGAGCAGGGCGCAAGTTTCCTCGGCACGCTGTTCCAGCAGATCTGGAACTCCGGCATGGCGCTTTTGGACATCCTCTCGCTCTTCGTCATTACGCCGGTCGTCGCCTTTTACCTGCTGCTCGACTGGGACCGGATGATCGAGACCGTGGACAGCTGGATACCGCGCGACCATGTCGAGGTCGTCCGCCAGATCGCCCGTGACATGAACACGACGATTGCCGGTTTCGTTCGCGGGCAGGGATCGCTATGCGTCATCCTCGGCCTCTATTATGCCATCGGGCTTTCGCTGGTCGGGCTCAATTTCGGCATGCTGATAGGCCTCTTTGCCGGCATGATCAGTTTCATCCCCTATGTCGGGTCGCTGGTCGGCCTGGTGCTCGCCGTCGGCGTGGCGCTCGTCCAGTTCTGGCCGAACTATTTCTGGATCGTGCTCGTCCTTGTCATTTTCTTCACCGGTCAGTTCCTTGAAGGCAACATTCTCCAGCCGAAGCTGGTCGGCAAGAGCGTCGGTCTCCATCCCGTCTGGCTGATGTTCGCCCTGCTGGCCTTCGGCGCGCTGTTCGGCTTCGTCGGCCTGCTGGTGGCGGTGCCGGCCGCCGCCGCAATCGGCGTCCTTGTTCGCTTCGGAATCCAGCGATACCTTGAAAGCGACCTCTATCACGGGCATAGAACGGCCGCGAACCAGCCGTCGGAGGGCGAGGAGCCCCGCTGACGAAATTGTCCTGGGCCAGAGCATGACGAAACGTCCCTACGAACAACTGCCGCTCGTCTTCAGACACGATCCGGCCTCGGGCAGAGAAGATCTGCTCGTTTCCGACCGTTTGAGCGCGGCCATCGCCATCATCGATCATTGGCCCGACTGGCCGTCGCCTGTCGTCATCATCGCCGGACCGGTCGGTTCCGGGAAGTCGCATCTTGCCAGCATCTGGCGGCAGATGACGGGCGCCGAGGTGATCCACCCGACCGCGGGCTCGAATGCCGCCGACATCGCCTCCGCAGGTCCGGTCCTCTTCGAGGATGTCGATCGGCAGGGATTCGACGACACGGCGCTTTTCCACGTCATCAACAGCGTTCGCCAGAACGGCACGGGCCTTTTGATGACCTCGCGCCTGTGGCCGATGTCCTGGCCCGTGACGCTTCCGGATCTGCGGTCCCGTCTCAAAGCCGCCACGGTCGTCGAGATCGGCGAGCCGGACGACGAATTACTGACGCAGGTGCTCTTCAAGCTTTTTGCCGACCGACAGCTCCTCGTCGATGAGCGCCTCGTCGCCTACATCGTCAATCGGATGGAGCGCTCGCTGGCGACGGCACAGCTCGTCGTCGAACGGCTCGACCATTTGGCACTCTCGCGCGGCACGCGGCTGACCCGCGCGCTGGCGGCGGAAGTCTTGGATGAACTGGCAAATGCCCGTTGCGCCGATTGACTGTCACAGTTCCGTCGTCAAACTGAGATAGCCCGTTCATGCGGAGCAATGGGATTCGATAGGCATGGATAGCGCGACGTCTGCAATAACCGAAAAAAGGGTGGCTATGGAACAGAAGGCGCCGCCCGAGGCTGTCGACCTGTCCACGAGCCCGGAGCGCTTCGTCAATCGCGAATTTTCCTGGCTGCAGTTCAACCGCCGCGTTCTCGAGGAGACGCTGAACACGGCGCATCCGCTCCTTGAACGCGTCCGCTTCCTCTCCATCTCGGCCGCCAACCTCGACGAATTCTTCATGGTGCGCGTCGCCGGCCTCGAGGGCCAGGTCCGTTCGGGCGTTTCGCTGCGCAGCCCCGACGGCAAGACGCCGGCCGAACAGCTCGAGGATATCTTGAAGGAGATCGACAATCTGCAGATGGAGCAGCAGGCATCGCTTGCGGTTCTGCAGCAATATCTCGCCAAGGAAGATATCCTCATCGTCCGCCCGGCCGCCTTATCCGCCCAGGACAGAAGCTGGCTCGCCAACGAATTCGACCAATCGATCTTCCCGGTCCTAACGCCGCTTTCGATCGATCCGGCGCACCCGTTCCCCTTCATTCCGAATCTCGGTTTCTCGATCGGCCTCCAACTCGTCAGCAAGACCGGCCGCGAGCCGATGACGGCGCTCTTACGCCTGCCGGTTGCCCTCGATCGCTTCGTCCGGTTGCCCGACGTCAAGAACGTCATCCGCTACATCACGCTGGAAGACGTCGTAGGCCAGTTCATCGATCGTCTGTTCCCGGGCTACGAAGTCCAGGGCTCGGGAACGTTCCGCATCATCCGCGACAGCGATATCGAAGTCGAGGAAGAGGCCGAAGACCTTGTCCGCCTGTTCGAGACGGCACTGAAGCGCCGCCGCCGCGGTTCCGTGATCCGCATCGAAACCGATTCCGAAATGCCGGCCTCGCTGCGCCAGTTCGTCGTGCATGAACTCGGCGTGCCCGACAATCGCGTCGCCGTCCTGCCGGGGCTGCTGGCACTCAACACCTTTTCCGAAATCACCAAGGCGCCGCGCGAGGACTTGCGTTTCGAGCCCTACAACCCGCGCTTCCCGGAACGCGTCCGCGAACATGGTGGGGATTGCTTCGCAGCGATTCGCGAGAAGGACATGGTGGTCCACCATCCTTACGAGTCCTTCGACGTCGTGGTGCAGTTCCTGCTGCAGGCAGCGCGCGATCCGGACGTGCTCGCCATCAAGCAGACCCTTTACCGCACCTCGAACGACAGTCCGATCGTGCGCGCGCTGATCGACGCGGCGGATGCGGGCAAGTCGGTGACGGCGCTGGTCGAGCTCAAGGCCCGCTTCGACGAGGAGGCGAACATCCGCTGGGCGCGCGACCTCGAGCGCGCGGGCGTCCAGGTCGTCTTCGGCTTCATCGAGCTCAAGACGCATGCGAAAATGTCCATGGTCGTGCGCCGGGAGGAGGGCAAGCTCCGGACCTATTGCCACCTCGGAACCGGCAACTACCATCCTGTGACCGCAAAGATCTATACGGACCTGTCGTTCTTCACCTGTAACGCCGTGATCGCCCACGACATGGCGAACATCTTCAATTTCATCACCGGCTATGGCGAACCGGAGGCGGGCATGAAGCTCGCGGTGTCGCCGCACACGCTGCGCCCGCGCATCCTCCAGCATATCGACGAGGAGATCGCGCATGTGGAGGCCGGTCGGCCGGCGGCGATCTGGATGAAGATGAACTCGCTTGTCGACCCGGAGATTATCGACGCGCTCTACAGGGCAAGCCGCGCCGGCGTCGAGGTCGATCTCGTCGTGCGCGGCATCTGCTGCCTGCGTCCGCAGGTGCCGGGCCTCTCCGACAATATTCGTGTCAAGTCCATCGTCGGCCGTTTCCTCGAGCATTCCCGCATTTTCTGCTTCGGCAACGGCCATGGGCTTCCCTCAGAAAATGCGCTTGTCTATATCGGTTCGGCGGATATGATGCCGCGCAATCTGGACCGGCGGGTCGAGACGCTCGTGCCTCTCATCAACCGGACTGTGCACGAACAGGTTCTTTCGCAGATCATGCTGGGCAATCTCATCGACAACCAGCAGAGCTACGAGATTCTTCCGGACGGCACGTCGCGCCGCATGGAAGTCGGCAAGGATGCCGAGCCGTTCAACGCGCAGCATTATTTTATGACCAATCCCAGTCTTTCGGGCCGGGGTGAGGCCCTGAAGTCCAGTGCACCGAAGCTGATTGCCGGCTGGAAAAGCGGTTGGCGCAAGTAAACTGGAATTAAATGGTCGAGTCTGAAGCGCAGGGGCGTCTGCCCGGCATCCGCCCGGTTTCCGTTGTGGACATCGGCTCCAACTCCATTCGTCTGGTCATCTATGAGGGTCTGAGCCGCGCACCGGCGGTGCTGTTCAATGAAAAAGTGATGTGCGGTCTCGGCAAGGGCATCGACGCGACCGGCCGCATGGAGGAGGACAGCGTTGAACGGGCGCTGAAGGCGCTGCAACGCTTTCGCGCACTGTCGGATCAGGCGCGCGCCACCAGCATGTTCGTGCTGGCCACGGCCGCCGCCCGTGAGGCGTCGAACGGCCCCCCCTTCATCGAGAAGGCCGAAGCCATTCTCGGGCAGAAGGTACGAATCCTCACCGGAGAAGAGGAAGCCTATTTCTCCGCCATGGGCGTCCTCAGCGGATACCACGATCCCGATGGCATCGTTGGCGACCTCGGCGGTGGTTCGCTCGAGTTTGTCGATATCAGGGGCAAGGAGATCGGCAAGGGCATAACGCTACCGCTCGGAGGCATTCGTCTGTTCGAACACTCCGGCGGCTCACTGCCGAAAGCGAGGACTTGGGTTCGCAAGTTCATGAAGGAAGCGGAGGTCCTGAAGAAGGGGGCTGCGCGCACCTTCTACGCCGTCGGCGGCACCTGGCGTGCGATCGCCAAGCTTCACATGGAAATGCGCGACTATCCGCTCCACATGATGCAGGGCTACGAGATTTCATCGGACGAGGCGATGGCGGTCCTGGCGGAGGTGATCGAGCCGAAGCTCCTCAAGCCATCCGCCTTTTCGACGATTTCCAAGAGCCGCCGCAGCCTGCTGCCCTTCGGGGCGGTGACGATGCAGGAGGCAATTTCAAACATGAAGCCCGAACGCATCTCGTTTTCCGCCCTTGGCGTGCGCGAAGGCTATCTTTTCTCGCTGTTGTCGGAGGCGGAGCGCTCGCAGGATCCGTTGCTCACAGCCGCCGACGAGCTTGCGATATTGAGGGCTCGTTCGCCCGAACATGCGCGCGAGCTTGCCGAATGGACCGGCCGCATGGTGCCGTTCTTCGGCGTCGAGGAAACGCAGGAGGAAAGCCGCTACCGCCGGGCGGCATGCCTGCTGGCGGATATCAGCTGGCGCGCGCATCCCGACTATCGCGGCCTTCAGGCACTCAATGTCATCGCCCACTCGGCCTTTTCCGGCATCAGCCATGCGGGCCGCGCCTACATCGCCCTCGCGAATTACTACAGGCTCGAGGGGCTTAACGACGATGGCGCGACGGGGCCGCTCGCCCGGGTGACGACGCCGCGCCTGCTGGAGCTCGCTAAGCTGCTCGGCGGCCTGTTGCGCGTCGCCTATCTCTTCTCCGCGTCCATGCCCGGCGTTGCCCGTCACCTTACATTGCGGCCGTCGTCCCAGCCCGACACCGACCTCGAATTCGTTGTGCCCGCCGCCTATGCGAACTTCGCGGGCGAGCGGCTGGAAGGCCGTCTGCAGCAACTGGCCAAGCTGACGGGCAAGGGGCTCGCTTTCCGGTTCGAGAGCTGATCAGCGACCGCGCGTCCCCGCGGGCCCCACGCCCGCTGCTCGGTGCGCTCCTTCCTCCGCATCTCTTCAGGCGCGCAAGGGTCGCTGCGGCGCGTCGAATACCTGCCCGTCTCTTCGTGAGCCGTGGCCTGTCAGCCTGCCCCTGTGAAGCGCGAGCACTCCGAGCCTTTGGCCCCGGCCCTTGATCTCGTGCTCGCCGAGATCCTCCTCGCGGATGAATTCCGGCAGACGAATGCGCCGCAGCAGGTCGGCCGAGATCAGCACCTGCCGGTCGAGCGAGCGGCACAGGCCTTCGAGGCGCGACGTCGTGTTCACCGTATCTCCGAAATAGGTGATCTTGTGCTTGTCGACGCCGATTTCGGCGGCCACGATCGTTCCGCCGTGGATCGCCGCCCGCAGGCGCGGCACCTCACCATAGTCCTTTTTCCAGCGAGCGGCGTCCGCTTCGACCTCGTCCAGGATGTCGAAGATGCAGCGGATACAGGCGGCATCGGCCACGGCGCGGGCGAAGGGCCAACTGATGATCGCGGAATCGCCGACATAATCGTCGATCGTGCCGCGGTAGCGCAGCACCGGATCGGCCATAGTTGCAAACAGTTTCCCCAGAAATTCCTGCGCCTTGAGATCGCCGAAGCGTTCGGCAAAGGAGGTCGAGCCGACGAGATCGACGAAAAGAAACACGCGCTCTTCCTGTATCGGCTTACGATAGTGGCCAGTCAGCAGGCTTAAGAAAACATCGCGGCCGAGAAGTTCGCGCACGCGCAGCAGGAAGATGATCGGACCCGATACAACGAGTGCGTAGATGAGCGCATTGAAGGAGGGAACCAGCGCGTCGCTCCAGTCCTGTTGCAGCACGCCGGTCAGTTTCAGCGCCATGCCCGCCGCGGCAAAGCCGAAATTCTCTATTGTGAAATAGACGGCGACCGACGATAGCAAAAAGCCGGGAGTCGGAAGACTGTGGATTTTTCTGTAGAGACGCCGGAAAATGATGCGCCGTTCAAAGGCCAGCACCGGCATGCATATGAAAACGGCATAGGTTGCGCCGATGAGCGCGCCATCTCCATAGACGACCCAGGCGTAGGCCACGCCACTGCCCGCGACGACCAGCAACGCCAGGATGAATTCGAGCGTGGAAAACCTCCAGCGCATGCGTAAGGGCCTCGCAATCGGAGAACGCAGAACAGTCCGGCTCGTCCGAACCTATCCGATCCTCTGCGCTTTACCAGGATCCGTTGATCGATTCCCGTTGGCTATAGCATTTCGTAGTCAGGTGGAATCATCCGGTGTCGCACAAATGCCGCAAAAACAAACAGATAGAGCGGCAGCGACATTTATGTGAGCGCATTCCGCTCTAAAATCGGATTCGGGCGGAAAGTTGTTGTCCGGGCACGCTTTCAATCGCCGATCGTCATCGCCTCGATCTTCTTGTCGACGAAACGCAAGGCAACCTCGCCATTGATGAGCTTCAGCGCCATGTCGCCGAAAAGCTCGCGGCGCCAGCCCTTGAGGGCGGCGACATCGGCCTTCTCGCCGTCTGCGGCGATCCGGTCCAGGTCTTCGCTGTTCGCGATGATCTTGGCCGCAACGCCTTCCTTCTCGGAAATGAGCTTCAGCAGCACCTTCAGCATCTCGCCTGCCGCGCCCGCGCCCTCCGGCGCATGATTCTGTCGCGGCAGCCGAGGCAGTTCGGCCTTGGGAATCGCAAGTGCCTCGTTCACCGCCGCGACGACGGCGGCGCCGGCGCTGGAGCGTTCCCAGCCCTTTGGGACGGTCCGGAGCCGGCCGAGCGCCTCCGCGTCTTTCGGCTGCTGCTGGGCGACTTCGTAAATCGCGTCGTCCTTCAAAATCCGGCCGCGCGGCACGTTGCGCGTGCGTGCCTCGCGTTCGCGCCAGGCGGCCACCCTCTGCAGCACCGCAAGCTCGATCGGCTTTCTCACACGCATCTTCAGGCGCTGCCAGGCGTCGTCCGGATGCAGGTCGTAGGTCCCGCGGTTTTCGAGGATAGCCATTTCCTCTGCCAGCCAGGCGGAGCGCCCTTCACGCTCCAGCTCCTTCTTCAGGTACTGGTAGATGTCTCGGAGATGGGTGACGTCGGCCAGCGCATATTCGAGTTGCTTGTCCGTCAGCGGTCTGCGGCTCCAGTCGGTGAAACGCGAGGATTTGTCTATCTGTTCGTTCTTGATACGGTTGACGAGCTGATCGTAGGAGACGCTATCGCCGAAGCCGCACACCATGGCGGCCACCTGGGTGTCGAACAGGGGATGCGGGATGAGGTCGCCGAGATGATGGATGATTTCGATGTCCTGACGCGCGGCATGGAAGACCTTGACGACGTCTGGATTGGCCATCAGCGCGAAGAAGGGCGCGAGATCGATCCCCGGCGCCATCGGGTCGACGATGACCGCCATCTCGGGGTTGGCCATCTGGATCAGGCAGAGTTCCGGCCAGAAGGTGGTTTCACGCAGGAACTCGGTGTCGATTGTAATATAGCTCGAGCGGGCCAGCGCTTGGCAGGCGGCCTCCAAATCTGCGGTTGTTTGTATCATCGGAATTTTATTCACTGTGGCGAAAATGAGGCTTGTGCACCCCGTGTATCGTTTCGTAGCACCTGTCACAATCGAAAATGTCAGACGACCTTGAAATAACCGGTCATGCCGGTCTTTTGATGTTCGATGATATGGCAATGGATAACCCAGGCGCCGGCATTGTCGGCAACCAGTGCTAATTCCGCCCGCTCATCGGGCAGAAGCAGAATCGTATCCGTTGGCGGCGGCAGGACACGCCGTTTGTTGGAGCGCAGGATACGAAAGCTGAGGCCGTGCAGATGGATCGGATGCGCATGCGGTGTGCGGTTCGCGATTTCGAGCACATAGCTTTCGCCGAGCTTCAATTCCTCGATCGGGGCGATCGGGTCCGGCGTATCTCCGGACCACGGCACCTTGTTGAGCGCCCAGAAAGTGTAGCCGAGGGAACCGCAGATCGAAGGCATGGACTTGTGCTCGGCCGTCGCCGTCAGGTCGATCGGGATGCGCTTTGCCGTCGAAAGGTCCGCTTCGGCGATCGTATTGGCGGGGAGGGGCGTGACGTCGCCGAGGTCGCGTTTCAACGAAGCGCCGACCGAGCGGAAGCCGGCGATCGTCCAAGGCTGCGAGCCGCGGAAATTGCCGAGCGTGACCTCGGCGCCCTCGCTTTCTGGCATGCGCAGGACGAGGTCCAGGCGTTGCCCGGGGCCGAGATCGTAGCGTTGGAGCAGGAACGGGCGCTCGACGGAGTTGCCGTCGAGCGCGATGACTTTTGCATTGGCGCCTTCAAGGCCGAGGGTGTAGATGCGCGTGACGTCGGTTGCGGCGATGCGCACCCGAACGAGGCCGCCGGCGGGCGCGTCGTAGATGGGTTCGCGCTGCCAATTGGCCGTCCGGACCGTGCCGTATGTCCCACCGCGAGCGGCGTCGCGCGGCTTGAAGGGAGCGATGAACTTTCCGCCGGCGCCAAGCCGCCAGTCGCGGAGATTGAGGACGATTTCCCCGTCGAATTCGGGGTCTTCGGGATTCTCGACGACGAGCACGCCGGTCAGCCCCCGGCCCATCTGCGTCAGCGTATTGCAATGGGGGTGATACCAAAAGGTGCCGGCGTCCGGCGGCGTGAAGACGTAGTCGAAGTGGTCGTCCGGATAGACATAGGGCTGCGTCAGTTCCGGCACGCCGTCCATCGCATTGGCAATGCGCAAGCCATGCCAGTGGACGGTCGTCGGTTCGTCGAGCCTGTTGACGAGCCTCGCCGCGAAGGTCTCGCCCTTGCGCATCCGCAAGGTCGGCGGCATGCCTGAATGGGGCGCTTGGCCGAGCGCATAGGTCATGACGGGACTGGTGCCCTCGGCCGCGATCTGCGTCTCTGCCGTTTGCGCGGTCAGCATCTGCCGTTCGGGTGCAGCCCCGGCCCGTGCCGAGAGCCCTGCGCCGAGCGCAAAGGCGCCTCCGATCGCGGCCGAGCCGTGAAGAAAGGAGCGGCGGCTGAGCATCGGCGTCATGGTTTTCTAGATCCCGGATTCTGGACGGGAGGTCGCCTCCCTCACTACTCGATCGCTTCTAAAGCTGATTTTTACTTTCAGCAATTCGCAGCATTTGCACATCTTGACGCAGGCGATCACCGATCGCGTTTCGAGTTGCCGCCGACCAGCTTGTTGAAGAAGGAGGAAGTGCGTAGCAGGTTGCGAAACGGCATCGACCGTTCCTCCGCCGGGACCGGGGCGCGGGCCGTCATGCGTCGGATCGTATAGAGCATGAAGAGGGCGAGGATGCCGGCCGTATAGATAAAGAGTGCCTGGGGCCCGAAAAGATCGAGCAGGAAGGACGCGAAGAGCGGCCCGATGATGGCGCCGAGCGACCAGAAGAAGAGCATGCCGGCGGAAACGAGCGCATGCTGACCTTCTGCCGCGTGGTCGTTCGCATGGGCCGAACAGAGCGAGTAAAGCGGCATGGCGAAGGCGCCGAAGGCGAAGATGCCGGCAAAATTCAGCCACTCGTCGCTGCCGGCGCCGAAGGCGAGGAATAGCCCCGCCAACAGGGAGCCGAACGTGGCGATCAGGATGATCAGACGCCGGTCGAACTGGTCGGAATAGTGCCCGAGCGGATATTGCAATACGACGCCGCCGATGATTCCGGCGCTCATGAACGTGGCGATTGCCGTCACGGAAAGGCCGATCCCCTGCGCATAGATCGGCCCGAGCGAGCGGAAGGCGGCATTGGTGAGCCCGACCACGATGCACCCGATCGTGGCGAGCGGCGAGATGTTCCAGAGCGCCTTGACGTCGAAACGGATAGCTTCTGGCGCGATTGGACTGGAGCGATCGGCAAAAGAGATCGGCACCAGCGAAAGCGTCAGCGCCATGGAAATGATGGCGAAGAGCTCGAAACCGCCGATTCCGACGGCCGGTATCAGGTATTGCGCAGCGGTAACCGAACCGAGGTCGACGACACGATAGATCGACAGCGTACGCGCTCGGTTGGCATTGGTGACGCTGGCATTGAGCCAGCTTTCGACCGTCGCAAAGAGACTTGCGAAGCATATGCCGGCGACGAGCCGCATCAGGAACCAGAACCCCGGCTCGACGACGAGCACCATCGCGATCGCTGCGGCCGAGGCGATCGCCGCCATGGCGGAGAATGTGCGGATATGGCCGATCGAACGCAGGATGCGGGTTACGTAGACGCAGCCGATCGCGAAACCGACATTGTAGCCTGCGCCGATCACGCCGATGAGCGAGGTCGAAAACCCTTCTTCCAGTGCCCGAAGCGAAATGAAAGTGCCCTGCAGCCCGTTGCCGCCGATGAGGATGCCGGCGGTGGCGAGGAGGGGGATGAGCGGACGGATATTTGACATGGGTCGCATCCGGACCTGCAGTCGCGGCTTGAGAGGACGGGAGAGGCTCGGTCTATCTAGCGGTAGCAGGCGCTCGGGGACAGTAGCGATTTGTAGCCTCCCATCCGCTTTGTGTCGGTTCAGGCAGAATCGCGGCGGGAGGGGCACTCGCCGAGCCGATCTTGCCGGGATGGCGTCGCGGCCTTGACAAAAGCGGCGCATCATGCGCTTTTCCGCCCGATTTCGACCAGTGCCGCCGCGCGCCGCCTTTGCGAGCCTCACGCGGTCCTCTGCAATTTCCAGGACTAGACGATGCACCGTTACCGCAGCCACACCTGTGCCGCCCTCCGCAAGTCGGATGTCGGCTCCACCGTTCGCCTCTCCGGCTGGGTTCACCGCGTCCGCGACCATGGCGGCGTGCTCTTCATCGATCTGCGCGACCATTATGGCGTGACCCAGGTCGTCGCCGATCCCGATTCCCCGGCCTTCAAGATGGCGGAGACGGTGCGCGGCGAATGGGTGATCCGCGTCGATGGCACGGTCAAGGCCCGCACCGAGGATACGATCAACAGGAACATGCCGACCGGCGAGATCGAGCTCTATGCCGGCGAGATAGAGGTGTTGTCGGCCGCCAAGGAATTGCCGCTGCCGGTATTCGGCGAGCCGGATTATCCGGAAGACGTGCGCCTTAGGTACCGCTTTCTCGATCTGCGTCGCGAAACGCTGCACAAGAACATCGTCAAGCGCACCGAGATCATCGGTGCCATGCGCCGGCGCATGAACGAGATCGGCTTTACCGAATACACGACACCGATCCTGACCGCTTCCTCGCCTGAGGGCGCGCGCGACTTCCTGGTGCCGAGCCGTCTTCACCCCGGCAGCTTCTACGCGCTGCCGCAGGCGCCGCAGCAGTACAAGCAGCTACTGATGGTCGCCGGCTTCGACCGCTACTTCCAGATCGCCCCCTGTTTCCGCGATGAGGATCCGCGCGCCGACCGCCTGCCCGGCGAATTCTACCAACTCGACCTGGAGATGAGCTTCGTCGAGCAGGAGGACGTCTGGGACACGATGGAGCCGATGATCCGCTCGATCTTCGCGGATTTCGCAGGCGGCAAGCCGGTCACGGAGAAGTTCCCGCGCATCCCCTATGACACGGCGATCCGTAAATACGGCTCCGACAAGCCGGATCTCCGCAACCCGATCGAAATGCAGGAGGTCACCGAACACTTCGCCGGCTCCGGCTTCAAGGTCTTCGCCAATATGATCGCCTCCAACCCGAAGGTGGAGATCTGGGCCATTCCGGCAAAGACCGGCGGCAGCCGCGCCTTCTGCGACCGCATGAACGGCTGGGCGCAGAGCCAGGGCCAGCCAGGCCTCGGCTACATCTTCTGGCGCAAGGAAGGGGAGAAGCTGGAAGGCGCCGGCCCGCTTGCCAAGAATATCGGCGAGGAGCGCACGGACGCGATCCGCACGCAACTCGGGCTTGAGGATGGGGACGCGTGCTTCTTCGTCGCCGGTGAACCCGCCAAGTTCTACAAGTTCGCCGGAGAAGCCCGCAGCCGCGCCGGCGAGGAACTGAACCTCGTCGACCGCGACCGCTTCGAACTGTGCTGGATCGTCGACTTCCCGTTCTATGAATGGAACGAAGACGAAAAGCGCGTCGACTTCGCCCACAATCCTTTCTCTATGCCGCAGGGCGGCCTCGAGGCACTCTCTGGCGACGACCTGCTCTCGATCAAGGCGTTCCAGTACGACATGGTCTGCAACGGCTTTGAAATCGCGTCGGGCTCGATCCGTAACCAGTCGCCGGAGCTCATGGTCAAGGCTTTCGAAAACGTCGGCCTCAGTCAGGCGGATGTCGAAGAGCAGTTCGGCGGCCTCTACCGCGCTTTCCAGTACGGCGCGCCTCCGCATGGCGGCATGGCGTTTGGCATCGACCGCATCGTCATGCTGCTGGTCGGCGCCAAGAACCTGCGCGAAATCTCCCTCTTCCCGATGAACCAGCAGGCGGTCGACCTTCTCATGGGCGCGCCGTCGCCGGCGACGCCCGCGCAATTGCGTGAACTGGCGATCCGGCCGATCCCGCAGAAGAAGGACTGAGTTCCTTCCTTTAAAACAAAAAGGCCCGGCGATCGCCTCGCCGGGCTTTTCTTCGCGGCGCGCGCGTTCTCAGATATTGGCGAGCAACTCGTTGATGCGCGATTCCATGTCTGCCAGCGCCGCGTCGATTTCCTTCTGTCCGGTGATCGCTGCATTCATCTCCTGGCCGATGATGTCTTGAATGGCGAACTGGCGTTGCACGGTCGAGGGGAGCGGCGTGCCGAGCGTTGCGACGGCCGCGATCGTGTCGCGATGCGGCAGCGCCTTGAACTCCTCCGATTCCAGCACCGCCTTCACAGCCGGAAGATGGCCGGTGCGCGACCACTCGAAATCGTTGTCGTTGAAGAACTTCAGGAATTTGCCGATCGCCGCTTCTTCCTCTGGTGTGCGCTGCTTCTGCGAGACGGCCCAGCTGTGCCCGTCCGCATATTGCGCCTTTGTGCCGGGGAAGAGCTGCGGATAGGGATAGACGGCGTAGCCGCCTGCATTGAGCGCCGTTCCTGATGTTTCCGATGAGGCGGTGTAGTCGCCGATCACCCATGTGCCGTTCAAATGAACGCCGCCTTCGCCTGCGAGGAAGGCGTTGATGCCGGCGGCGTAATCCATGTCCTTCGTCGTGTAATCGTTGTCGTAGATCGCTTTGTACATTTCGAGCACGCGTCTTGCTTCCGGCGTATTGAGCTTCACCTGCTCGGGGTCGGCGAAGAAGTCGGAATCCTGCTGGAAGAGATAGGTGTAGAGGTTGCGCGTATAGAGTGCCACCTCATTGGCGAGGTTCTGAACGAAATAGGGTTTGCCGGTTTTCTCCTTGAACTGCTTGGCCTGTGCCATAAGCTCGTCGACGCTGGTCGGCAACTTCGGCGTGCCATCGGCATTGACGAGCCCGGCCTTCTTGAAGAGGTCCATGTTGATGTGGAACAGCATGGTCCAGTTGTCGATCGGCAGGCCATAGATACTACCGTCCTTGGTGACGCCGCTGAGGCTTGCTTCGGTGAAGTCGGAGGGCGCGATGCCGACTGATTTGAGGAGATCATCGAGCGGCATCAAGAGCCCCCTCGACTGGTAGTCTCCGAGTACGGAATGGTGGATGGTGACGATGTCCGGCGGATCGCCGGCCGCAAACTGCGCCGTCAGCTGGTCGTAACCCGGCCATTCGACCGTGGACACGCTTACGTGCACGTCCGGATTGTCGGCATTGAACTTGTTGATCAGCGACGTGATGATGCCGCATTCTCCGACGGCCTTGCCGACGTCGGTGTTGGTGCCGAACTCCGCGTCGCAGGCGCCGAAAAAGCGTTGCACGGTGAGCTCCGTTGCCGCAAGGGTAGGCGTCGCCGTTGCCAAGGCAAACGCAGAGGCGGCTGCCAGCATGTATTTGCGCAGGGTAAGCGTCATTTCCATCTCCTCCTCATCGGGTCGTCGACCCTTGCTGACTCTCCTCCCGAGAGCCGATTGCCAACGTTCATCGATGGGCTGCCTTCAGCGCACGGCGGCGCCGGAGACGGCCGTCACGATGTATTTCTGGAAGAACAGGTAGAGAATGAGGATCGGCGCGCCTGCGAAGACCGCCTGCGACATCAGGAAGCCAAGCCCCTCCGATTGCGCGAAGTTCGTCTGCGTCGAGGCGATGCCGATCGTCAGCGTGTACATTTCCTTCTTCGTGCCGGAGATCAATGGCCAGAAGTAGTCGTTCCAGGAAGACAGGAAGGTGAAGATGCCGAGCGTTGCCTGGGCAGGCAGTGTCAGCGGCAGCAGCACTTTCCAGAAGATCTTGAAGCGGCTGGCATTGTCGAGCAATGCGGCCTCGTCGAGCTCCTTCGGGATGGCGCGGAAATATTGCGTCATCAGGAACACGCCGAAGGGGGCGGCCAGGCCTGGCAGGATCAGCCCATGATAGGTGTTGTGGAATTTCAGCCAGCTGAAGAGCTGGTGGCGGGCGATCAGCACCGCCTGCTCCGGAACGGCGAGTCCGAGCAGAACAATGACGAACAGCGTATTCCGGAACGGAAAGTTCAATCGCGCAAAACCGTAGCCGGCGAGTGATGAGAGGACCAGCGTGAAGATCGTCAGCGTGCCCGAGACGATCATACTGTTCAGAATCCAGCGGAAGACCGAGGACGTCGCCAGGATATTGATGTAGTTGACGATCGTATACGGCGCATGGAAGACGGAGTTCATATCCGTCATCAGTTCCTTGTTGTCCTTGAGCGACATCGCGACGACCCACGCGATCGGCGCCATCATCAGAAGCGCAAGGCTGATCGCCAGGATAAGGATGATGCGATCGCCGGTCGAGCGCCCGACCATGCCGGAAGAAATGGAGCTCATCCTTCTACTCCCTTTCGACGCGAGATGAAGTACTGCGTGAGCGCTGCGATCATGATCAGAATGAAAAGGATTTCGGATGCTGCGGCGCCAAGCCCGAGATCCCATTTGGTGAAAGCCGCCTCGTAGATATAGAGCACGATCGGCTTCGAGACGTTGTTGGGACCGCCCTGCGTCATTAGCCGCGCCTGCCCGAAGAGCTGGAACTGCAGGACGATCTCGATGATTATCACCAGGACAAAGGTGCGCCGGATTGAGGGCAGGGTAATGTGCCAGAGGGTGCGCCAGCGGCTCGCATTGTCGAGCGCCGCAGCCTCGTAGATATCCTGAGGCACCTGCTGCAGGGCCGAGAGAAACAGCATCATCGGCAGACCGATGCACCACCAGACGGTCGCGATTGCAATCCCGATCATTGTCAGCTTCGGATCGGAGAGGAAAACGGGCGCGGTTGCGCCGAACCAGCCATAGATCGTGGCGAGCAGGCCGAAATTGCCGATGAAGACGATGCGCCAGATCAGCGTGACGATCGTCACCGACAGGACGGACGACGAGAAGTAGACGGTGCGCAACGCGGCGGCTGTTCTCGTCTTGCGATTGAGTGCCAGCGCCAGCAAGAGCCCGATGAGGGCAAGCGCGGGAACGGTTAGGAAAACGAAATAGAAGGTATTGCCGACCGCCTGGAGGAAGATCTTGTCCCTGAAGAGCCGAAGATAATTGTCGAGGCCGACGAACCGCCCGGTGCCGAAGGCATCGGCCTTGTGCAGGCTGAGCCAGACGCCCCAGAAGAGCGGTACGACGAGCAGCGTCACGAAAAAGATGAGGTAGGGCGCGACGAAAAGCGCGTTGCGCCAGAGCGGCGCGTTGATGTTCTGCGCCGCCTGCCGAGCGGCTGGCCTGGCGGTCGAGTTGCTGCCGGGGAGGGCCGCCTCAGCCATGGGCCGTCTCCTCATTGTGCCAGGCCCGGCCTGCGGCGTCGAAAAGGTGGGTGCGAGCGCCGTCGAGTGTCAGGGCAATTTCGTCGCCGATCGCGATGCGGCTGTTGCCGATATCCTCGGCGACGATGGCGCTTCCGTCCTTGAGGCGAGCATAGAGCAGCGTTCGGTCGCCGAGCCGTTCGATCACATCGACCTTGCCCGTGGTCGTCGCCGTCCCGCCATGCGCGAGCTTGACCGCCTCGGCGCGAATGCCGAGCGCGTGCTCGCTACCGTTGATCCCGGCAAGAGGGATCGCCGTCTGCAGTTCGGTCCCGTCCGGCAATCTTGCTCGAACAAAACCTCCCTGGATCGAAAGGCTGACGGGCAGGAAGTTCATCGTCGGCGAGCCGACGAAGGTCGCAACGAAGCGGCTTGCCGGGCGCGAATAGATCTCCATCGGCGTGCCGATCTGCTCGATCTTGCGATTGTTCATGACGACGATGCGATCGGCGAGCGTCATCGCCTCGATCTGGTCATGGGTGACGAAGACCATCGTCGATTTGACGCGGTTGCGAAGCTGGGCGAGTTCGACGCGGGTGCGCACACGCAGCGCCGCATCGAGATTGGAGAGCGGTTCATCGAACAGGAAGGCCTTCGGTTCCTTGACGATGGCCCGGCCGATCGCGACGCGCTGACGCTGGCCGCCGGAAAGCTGGCCGGGCTTGCGTTCGAGCAGGTGGCCGATTTCCAGCAGGCGCGCGGCTTCCGCGACGCGGGCGGAAATGACATCGGCCGGCACGTTGATGTTGCGCAGTCCAAACGCCATGTTATCGGCGACGGTCATGTGCGGATAGAGCGCATAGCTCTGGAACACCATGGCGATGTCGCGCTTGCCCGGTGGCAGGTTGTCGATGCGCTGGCCGTTGATCGCGATCGTTCCCTCGTCGACGCTTTCGAGGCCGGCGATCATGCGCAGAAGCGTTGACTTGCCGCAACCCGAGGGCCCCAGGAACACCATGAACTCATTGGCCTTGATCGACAGCGACAGGCCGTCGAGGACGGTCAGCGAGCCGTAGCGCTTGCTGACACTCTGAATGTCGATATGGGCGGTCATGCGGCTGCTCCGATCGGGCAGTCAGAATGGGGAAAGCTGATATACACATTTGGTCGGAACGCGCCGGACGCCATGGTTCTCGGGTGGCTCGGCGAGCCTCGACCGGTCAACGATAGTGCCAAAACAGAAGCGCTTGCTCCCATCTTCTCCTCCCAGCGGCACGTCGAGCCTGTGCCTAAACGATAAATCATACAATTGGAATGTCAACAATATTACGATATGTATCGGTTATCATGATATTAATCAACGCAGCCGGATCATGCGGTAGGAGAGGGGCGGAATCCTGGCGCCGAGTCTTCCATCCGAAGCCACAGCACCGTCTCCCTTCCTCGGGACCACATTGTCCGGTCTTTCGGCCGTGTTGGTGGCGTTGATGTCCGAATGAGCGAGCACCTGGTCATCGACAATCGTCAGCGCGCCGAAGTCGATCAGGCGGACGTTGAGATCGAGCGTTTCCGTGCCATGCCGGTTGACGATGAAGAAGGTGACGGCTTTTTGGTCGGTGTCATGGACGGCCGATACATCGAGATACGGCACGTCGCCGAGGCCCTCGACCCGATAGGTCGGGCTGTCGACATGCAGCTTGAGAGCCGTCCCGCGACCATAGGCCGAGGCGAAATAATAGGGATAGAAAATCGTCTGGCGCCAGGCCGGCCCGCCCGGCACCGTCATGATCGGGGCGATGACATTCACGAGTTGCGCCAGGCAGGCGATCTTCACGACGTCGGCGCGGTTGATAAAGGTGTTAAGGATGCAGCCGACCTGAAGCACGTCCTCGAAATTGTAATCGTCCTCGAGCAGGGCAGGCGCGTGCGGCCATCCATGGGCGCCCGCAAGTGTCTCCTTGTCGCGTTCCTTCGAATGATACCAGACATTCCATTCATCGAACGAGATATAGACGCTCTTGTCCGAGCGCTTCTTGGCCTTGACGTAAGCGATCACGCCGGCGACTGTGCCGATATAGTTGTCGAGTTCGATGCTGCGGGCGAGATAGTTGGCGGTGTTCTTGGCGCGGTTCTCGAAATACATGTGCAGCGAGATGTAGTCGACCTCGTTGTAGGTGTGATCGAGAACCGTCGCTTCCCACTCTGGATAGGTCGGCATGTGCGCATTGGAGGAACCGCAGACGACCAGCTCGAGCGAGCTGTCGAAGGCGCGCATTGCCTTGGCGGTCTCGTGCGCCAGCCTGCCATATTCATCAGCGGTCTTGTGGCCGATCTGCCAGGGGCCGTCCATCTCGTTGCCGAGGCACCAGACCTTGACGCCCCAAGGCTCGGCGCGGCCGTTGGCGCGGCGCTTATCGCTCCATACGCTGCCGCCTGGGTGATTGACGTATTCTAGGAAGTTGCGGGCCTCGTCGAGTCCGCGCGAGCCGAGATTCACGGCGAGCATCATCTCCGTGTCGACGGCCGCACACCATTCGGCGAATTCATGGATGCCGACCTGATTGCTTTCTGAGGTGTGCCAGGCGAGATCGAGGCGGACCGGCCGGCTCTCTTTCGGACCAATGCCGTCTTCCCAATTGTAGGCGGACACGAAATTCCCGCCCGGATAGCGGACGATCGGAACCTTGAGTTTCCTGACAAGATCGATCACATCCCGGCGCATGCCGTTCTCGTCGGCGGTTGGATGGTCGGGTTCGTAGATGCCGGTATAAACGGCGCGCCCGAGGTGTTCGATGAAGGAGCCGTAAAGGCGGGGATCGATATCCGAGATCGTATACTTGCTGTGTACCGTGACCGCAGCCTTCATGCATTCCTCCACTACATCATAATTCATGATTTATATCATAAATCAGGATGAATAAAGCGGAAGCCGCGGCGATGGTCAAGAGGCGATATTTGCCCCGCACAAGTCTCAGCGCGTTTTGAGGCGCAAGAGGATATCCTGGTCGTAGTTGCCGAAACCACGGCCGAAGATGTTGACCCCGCCGGGGTGGCGGGCATTGTCGCGCACGCCGACGCGAAGCCGGATCGAGTGATGCTCTTCGACCTTCAGGTCTGCGAGCTTGACATTGGAGATACGCAGGCCATCGACGAAGGCGCCGTCATCATTGACCCTGAAACTCTTGAGCTTGCCGTATTGCGAGCCCTTGAGCTTCCACCAATCCGGCGTGAAAACCCCGCGTTTGTCGCCGAAATCACCCGGAGACGTCCAGGTTCCGATGTCGACGCCATTGACCGTCAGCGTGATGTCGGAAGGCCAGTCGGCGCTGGTTCCAGGCACTTCCGAGCTCAACTCCATGACGAATTCGACCTCGCGAATAATGGTATTCGTCAGCCGCGCATTATTGGGAAACTGATACTCGACGTAGCCGCGCGTGAACCAGATGAGCGCCGCCTTCATGCGGTCGGGATCGAGGAACGTGTCGGGGACGTCGAGCAGGCCGATGATGCCGTCGACCGAGCAAAGCCCGCAAGGGGCGGTCACCTCGAAGCTCGTATAGAGCCCGAGCGGCATCGACACTTCGATCGCGTCCGGTTCGGTTTCCTTGATTTCATTCTTGAAGACGACGAGGACTTCGTCATAGACGCTATGGCAAACCTTCTGGTTTCCCTTGCGCGCCTTCTGCGTTTCGGTGCGGATGAGCCCGGCCTCCTCCAGCATCTGAACGTTGGTCGAGACGCTCGACTGCGGCAGCTTGAGGATGTCCGCAATTTCGTTGACGTTCAGCGGCCCCTTTTTGTGCAGGAGCTTCAACACAGAGACCCTTGCCGGTGAAGCGAGCCCCTTCAGAATGGGCATGCCTTCCTCCGGGTCGACGACAAGAAAATTGCGGCTCATGGGGCTCCGATAGACAGGGATGAAAATGCGTATCGATGTTCTATATCAAAGAAAGTGATTTATTCAATCGCGTCTTCGCTCGACAAGCGCTCGAAATGACAAGAAGAGATGGCCGGCGTTTCGCTCCGCCCCGCTGCGATTCGAGCTGACAATACGGGGTCGTACGACCGCCCTGCCAACGTGCGGGGCACACAACAGCCGCGCTGTGATCTGCGCTTGTTTCAGGGCTCGTTCCGTCGTTCTTAGAAATCCATGCCCGGTGCCGGCGGCATCGGTGACTGCCCGTCCTTCTTCGGTTTCTCGGCGATCATCGCTTCGGTCGTCACCAAAAGGCCGGCAACGGAGGCTGCATCCTGTAGCGCCGCGCGCACGACCTTGGCCGGGTCGATCACGCCCATTTCGAAGAGATCGCCGAATTCGTTCGTCTGGGCATTCCAGCCGTAGGAGAAGTCCGACTTCTCGCGCAGCTGCCCGACAATGATCGATCCTTCGGAACCGGCATTCTCGGCGATCTGGCGGACCGGCGCCTCGACCGCCCGGCGAACGATCTCGACGCCGACGCGCTGGTCGTCATTGGCCGTGGGCACGCTGCCGAGCGCCTTGACCACCCTGAGCAGCGCGACGCCGCCACCCGGCAGGATACCTTCTTCGACCGCCGCGCGTGTCGCGTGCAGCGCGTCGTCTACGCGGTCTTTCTTTTCCTTCACCTCGACCTCGGTCGAGCCGCCGACACGGATGACGGCAACGCCGCCGGCGAGCTTTGCCAGCCGCTCCTGCAGCTTTTCGCGATCGTAGTCGGAGGTCGTCTCCTCGATCTGTGCCTTGATCTGCGCGACGCGGCCGCTGATATCCTCCCTGCTGCCGGCGCCGTCGACGATGGTCGTGGTCTCCTTCTCGACCATGATGCGCTTCGCCCGTCCGAGCGTGTCCATGGTGACGTTCTCAAGTTTGATGCCGAGATCTTCGGAGACGACGGTGCCGCCGGTGAGAACCGCGATATCCTCCAGCATCGCCTTGCGGCGATCGCCGAATCCGGGTGCTTTGACGGCGGCGATCTTCAGTCCGCCGCGAAGCTTGTTGACGACGAGCGTGGCGAGCGCTTCGCCCTCGACGTCTTCAGCGATGATCAGGAGCGGCTTGCCGGCCTGGATGACCCCTTCGAGGATGGGGATCATCGCCTGCAGGTTCGAGAGCTTCTTCTCGTGAATCAGGATATAGGCATCTTCGAGTTCCGCCCGCATCTTCTCCTGATTGGTGATGAAGTAGGGCGAGAGATAGCCCCTATCGAATTGCATGCCCTCGACCACTTCGAGCTCGATCTCGGCGGTCTTGGCTTCCTCGACGGTGATCACCCCCTCATTGCCGACCTTTTCCATCGCTTCGGCGAGATAGCGGCCGATCTCCGCATCCCCATTGGCCGAGATCGTCGCGACTTGAGCGATTTCCTCGTTCTTCGAGACTTTGCGGGCGTGCCCCTGGAGTTCCTTGACGATCGCGTCGACGGCGAGGTCGATGCCGCGCTTCAAATCCATCGGGTTCATGCCGGAGGCTACGGCCTTGGCGCCTTCCCGAACGATCGCCTGGGCGAGCACGGTCGCCGTCGTCGTACCGTCGCCGGCGACATCGCTCGTCCGCGAGGCGACCTCACGCAGCATCTGCGCCCCCATGTTCTCGAACTTGTCCTCAAGCTCGATTTCCTTGGCGACGGAGACGCCGTCCTTGGTGATCCGCGGTGCGCCGAATGATTTGTCGATCACCACGTTTCGACCCTTGGGGCCAAGCGTCACCCGGACGGCATTGGCCATGATATCGACGCCGCGTAACATGCGGTCGCGAGCGTCGGTATTGAACTTGACGTCTTTGGCAGCCATGTGCGCCTCCTCCCTCAGCACGGAAATCTTTGTTCCTCCGCGTCCGGCCTCATAGGCAGCCGGTCCGCACTCATTTTTGGCATTCTCGCACCGCCCCGGAAGCGACGCGCTCCCGAGGCCTGCACTTGCCTCACTCTTCGACGTCGTCAGGCGTCAGGATGTCGATCAATGCCGCGACGCGGCCGGCGGGAAGATGGCGGCCCTCGCCGATCAGGGCCTCGTCATTGTTGACCCAGGCGATTGCCTCGGCAAGCTCGCTTGCGGTTGCGCCCGTTGCAAGAAGTTCGGCCATCAGAGTCTCGTCGACCGGGCCGAGGATAGCGGTGATATCCGACTGCTTCAGTCCCATGGCGTACTCCTTCCGTTTCATCGGTCGGGCGATGCACGACTGTCGGCAACCCAGATAATAGATAGGCAGCCGCCTTCATCCATCAAGCACACCATCATAGCATCAATCGGAGGGATAAAAAAAAGCCCGGCGCCAGGGCTGCGCATGTCTCCTTGAAACGACCTCGTTTCAAGGAGACATGCAGCAACTCAAGAATGCTACAGCGTCGCGCGTCTGAAAAAGACGCGCGACGCTGGAGATTTTGGCTGCCGTACGGGTCGGCGGCAGCGGCAATCAATCGTTCGCCGCCACCGTCACGCCCAGAACCGACGGAAGCGTATTGGGCGCGCCCATGGCCGCGCCCATGATCATCGGAAACGGCACCGGCTTCTCCGGTTCGGCGCTGATGGTCAAGCTCTTCGGGCTGTCGAGATAGGCATTGACGGCAGCAGTCACCTGGTTCTGCAGTTCCGGCAGGTTGAACTGAGCCATCATGATCGGCACCAGGCCCTTCAGCGACTGCGCCAGTTGCTCGCCGGTGACCCCCTGTTGGCTGCCAGCGAAATCGAGCGCCTTTTTCGTGATCGACGCGTCGTCGAAGCGGATCGAGGCGCTGTTGAACGTCAGTTGCTGCATCAGGCCGAGCATGGCGAGGCCCATTGCCTGCTCTGCCTCTTTCTTGTTCGGGTTTGCCTCGGCCGCCTTGACTGCTTCCTGCATCGATTTCAGGAACTCGAGCGTATAGCCGGAAAAGTCCATCGTGATATTCAGCCGTCCGATGTTCTGGAAATCCAGGGCGTATTCCTCGAGTGCGAGATTACCGCTCTTGAGTTCCCAACTTCCTTTCATGGTGATCTTGCCGTCGATCTGCTGCAGGCCGAGCTTCTCGATCGCTTCCTTCGCCTTGGCGTCGTCCATTTCGGAGAGGTCCGCCTGCACGCCGGCGATGATGGCATCGAAGTCGAATCCGGCGTCGTTCTCCTGTCGCGTCAGATTGCCTTCCATGCTGGAAATGGTGAAGGCCTCCTTGCCTTTCACCGTGAGCACCAGCGGTCCGGTGCTGAAGGATTCATAGAGCAGGATGTCGTTGATCGTATCGCCCGACGGATCGCCGGGGATATCGAGACCGCCAATGGCAATATCCTTCAGGGAGATTGCATCCTTTCCGTCCTTCGCATCGACGTCCGGGAAGGAGACCGTCTCGGCGTAGTAGCCGCCGTCGTCCGCTTCCTCGACGCCCTCGAACGTCACCTGACCGATATCGAAGGATTGGCCGGGCTTGGCTGCCACCTGCAGCTTGACGCCCGTGACGGTCACGGTATCGCCGTCGGCCTCCGCCTTGTCGAAGCTAAGCTTGGACCCGTTGAGCTCGAGGGCGGCGCTCAGCTTCCTCACCATGTCCGCGCCGTCTAGGGCAAAGGCCGGGCCGGCAAGCGTGAGAAAGGCGGCGCCGGCCATCATCAGGCGGATCTTGCGCGCGTTCATCATATTGGATTTCCTTTGAAAAAAAATTCGTCGTTAAGTGGTATCCGGAGTCGCCCGTTGCAATCTGAGCGATGTTGGTGCCCTCCGTCAAATCGGCACGGCAATGGCTGCGGAAACGCCGCCGGCGAACATCCCGCCGGCCTTTCCACGCGGGCGCATTCCGATGCATGCGTTGCGGTTGCGGCACTCGCTCTCCCTCAGTCCCAAATCGGTCACGCCAGACCCTAATACGAAACTCGGCAAATTTATATTGCCGCCTGCAATCGCGCGTCATGCCTGATGGATCATGCTTTCCGGAAGGTTAGCCGCAGTGCGTTCAAAACGTCGGAAAGGCAAGCGGAGGGTGCAGGTTCTCCACAAGGTTGCGCAAAAGCGTTCTACGGTTTTGCGATCGGAACCTGCGGCAAACCCATGGATATCTGCTTTGGAATCCTTGCCGTGGCGGACCCGGTGCGCTAGCAAGAGCATATGGGACAGAGCCTTTTGCCGCCATCTGGCGGAGACGACAACATTCTGCCGGTTGACCTCAAGGCAGCGCTGGAAGAGCGCTATCTCGCCTACGCACTGTCGACCATCATGCACCGCGCGCTGCCGGATGTCCGAGACGGGCTGAAGCCGGTTCATCGCCGCATCATCCACGCCATGAGCGAGATGGGGCTCAGGCCCAACTCCTCGTTCAAGAAATGCGCGCGCATCGTCGGCGACGTCATCGGTAAGTTCCATCCACACGGAGACCAGTCCGTCTATGACGCGCTGGTGCGCCTCGCGCAGGATTTCTCGCAACGCTATCCGGTCGTCGACGGCCAGGGCAATTTCGGCAATATCGATGGCGACAACGCTGCCGCCTATCGATACACCGAAGCCAAGATGACCGAGGTTGCGGCCCTCCTCCTGGAGGGAATCGACCAGGACGCGGTCGACTTCCGTCCGACATACAACGAGGAAGATCAGGAGCCGACGGTGCTTCCCGGCGCCTTCCCCAACCTGCTCGCCAACGGCGCCTCGGGCATCGCCGTTGGCATGGCGACGTCGATCCCGCCGCACAATGCGCATGAGCTCTGCGACGCGGCGCTCCATCTCATCCGCCACCCGAATGCGACGGTGGAGGAGCTTCTGTTCGATCCGGCCAATCCTCAGCGGGGCGGGATCGAGGGGCCGGATTTCCCGACCGGCGGCGTCATCGTCGAGAGCCGCGCCAGCATGATCGAGTCCTACCGCACGGGCCGCGGCGGGTTTCGCGTGCGCGCCCGCTGGGGTGTGGAGGATCTGGGCCGCGGCGGCTATCAGATCGTCGTGACGGAAATTCCATACCAGGTGCAGAAGTCGCGGCTGATCGAAAAGATCGCCGAACTGCTCGTGGCCCGAAAGCTGCCGCTGCTCGAGGATATTCGCGACGAATCGGCCGAGGATGTGCGCGTCGTCCTGGTGCCGAAGAACCGCACCGTCGACGCCAATATCCTGATGGAATCGCTCTTCAAGCTGACTGAACTCGAAAGCCGCATTCCGCTCAACATGAATGTCCTGTCGATGGGCCGCGTGCCGCGCGTCATGGCGTTGAACGAGGTGCTGAGCGAATGGCTGGCGCACCGCCGCGAGGTGCTGCAGCGACGTTCCCGCCACCGGCTTGCCGCAATCGACCGGCGGCTGGAGATCCTCGGCGGCTATCTTGTCGCCTATTTGAATATCGACGAGGTCATCCGCATCATCCGCGAGGAGGATGAGCCGAAGGCGGTGATGATCGAGCGCTTCGGCCTGACGGACGTCCAAGCCGAAGCGATCCTCAATATGCGGCTGCGCTCGCTGCGCAAGCTTGAGGAATTCGAAATCCGCACCGAATTCGACGCGCTCTCCAAGGAAAAGGCCGAGATCGAGGCGCTGCTCGCATCGGATGACAAGCAATGGCAGACCGTCGCCTGGGAGATCGGCGAGGTCAAGAAGAAGTTCGCCAAGGCGACCGAGATCGGCAGGCGGCGCAGCACCTTCGCCAACGCGCCCGAGGCCGATATCGAAGCCATCCAGCAGGCGATGATCGAGAAGGAGCCGATCACTGTCGTCATTTCGGAGAAGGGTTGGATCCGGGCCCTCAAGGGGCACATTTCCGACACGTCCTCGCTGCAGTTCAAGGACGGCGACGCGCTGAAGGTCGCGTTCCCGGCGCAGACGACGGACAAGATCCTTGTCTTCACCACCGGTGGCAAGGTCTATACGCTCGGCGGCGACAAGCTGCCGGGCGGGCGCGGCCACGGCGAACCGCTGCGCATCATGGTCGACATGGAAACCGATCAGGATGTGCTGACGGCGCTCGTGCACGATCCAGCGCGCAAACTCATCGTCGCGTCCGCCGCCGGCAACGGCTTCGTCGTCACAGAGAGCGATATTGTTGCCAATACCCGCAAGGGCAAGCAGGTGATGAATGTCGCCATGCCGGACGAGGCGAAACTCGTGGTTGCCGTGAAGGGCGATCACGTCGCGGTCGTCGGCGAAAACCGCAAGATGCTCGTCTTTCCGCTGGTGCAGATCCCGGAAATGGCCCGCGGCAAGGGCGTGCGCCTGCAACGCTACAAGGATGGTGGCATTTCCGACATTCGCTGCTTCGCCATCGCGGACGGCCTCACCTGGGAAGACAGCGCCGGCCGGGTCTTCACCAAGTCCAAGGACGAACTGATCGAGTGGCTCGGCGATCGTGCCGGGGCCGGCCGTGTCGTCCCCAAGGGCTTCCCGCGCAGCGGCCGCTTCAGCGGCTGACCGCAAGATTCGGCATCTTGAAATTACAGGTTGCTGCATCATCTTGAATAGGCGCCCCCGCCTTTTCTCCAGGCGGGACTTTCCGCTGGGGGCGCCATCACTCTTTGACCCATGATTCCTGAAGTCCGACGAGACGCGGGGGAATCCTGCGCCCGGAGAGAGGAACGCGATGATTTCGGCCCTTGACGACACCTTGCTGGCGCTCGCCGACCCGACGCGCCGCCGCATACTCGAAGTCCTGCTCGCTGGCGAGGCCTCCGCCGCGGATATCGCCATCGCTGTCGGCGTTCGACGGGACGAGCTTTTAAGGCATATGACGGTTCTCGAAGAGGCGGAGCTGATTTCCCGGCGATCGCAGGGCGAGGGCGAACTGATCGCCGCCAATCCGGCGCCGCTGGAGATCGCGGCCGAATGGATCAACACCAATCGCGAACTCTGGGCGATGCGCTCTCAGATGCAGGAAACATAGAGCAGCCGCCCTGAACCGATTTTCGGAAAGCTCGATGCGCAGATTCAAAGCGTGACGGCGATGTTTGCGCGTCCAATGCGTCTGAAAAGACGCGCGGCGCCACAAGGCACTCAACCGGCAAGCGGTTGCTCCGGGCAGGAATGCTGTGGCTTTGCCATCTTATGGCGCATCTGCCGGAGCGAATGGCCGACCAAGGCCAGGATCAGGATCGCGCCACCCAGAAGGGTCTGGGCCGTGGGCGTTTCGGAAAAGATGATCCAGACCCAGATCGGTGCCAGCACCGTCTCCAGAAGATAGAACATGCCGACTTCAGGCGCCGAGAGATAGCGCGGCCCCGTCGCCAGACAGAAGAAGGCGAGGGGGATCACCACGAGCCCGTTGACGAGAATGTAGCCGGGCTCGGCGATGGAGAAGCCGTCGGATGGCAGGAGCAGGAGCGCGGCGAGTGCCGGAAAAATCGCGGTCGTCAGTGGCACCAGCGCCATGTCCCGGCCACTGGCGCGGCTGACGGTGATCGCACTTGCCAGCAGGAAAGCGGAGCACGCGGCCATGGCGTCCCCGAAGAAATGACCGCTTTCCAGGCCATCCGCGACGATCACTCCGACGCCCAGAAGCATGAACGCCATCGTCAGGAGCGTGGCGCGGGAAGGCCGCTCCTTCAGGAATATCCAGGAGAGAATCGCCGCGAACATCGACGTGAATGCAAGGATGAAGACCACATTCGCGGTCGAGGTATTGAATACCGCAAGCAGGAAGGTGAAGGAATTGATGCCGTAGAAGAGACCGGCCATGAGACCGGCCTTGCCGGGGATCAGCGCGGTCGGCCGGCGCAGCACGCGATTGATAACGAACCAGGCGAGGATCGCGACGGCGAAGGTCGACAGGCTGCGCAAGGCGAGCAGCGACCAGACCTCGCCGTTCGCCGAGCGGATCAGCGGAATGTCGAAGGAAAGTGCAAGGCCGCCGAGGCCGGTGATGGCAAGACCACGCCGGTGGCGGGCGGCGTCAGGAGAGTGGCGCAAGATTAGTCCGTGGAGGTGTGTCTGGATTCGGGATCGCCAGCATAGCGCTCCCAGCCGCGCGCCATAAGATGCTCCTGCGGCAAGAATTTCGTCTTGTAGCCCATTTTCCGGGAGCCCTTGACCCAATAGCCGAGATAAACATGCGGCAGGCTGCGTTCCTTCGCCCTGCGGATGTGGTCGAGGATCATGAAGGTGCCGAGCGAACGGTTCGAAAGAGCCGGATCGAAGAAGGAATAGACCATCGACAGCCCGTCGCCCATACGGTCGGTCAGCGCCGTGGCAACGAGCGGACCGCGGGCCCTTTCGCTGATCCCGTCGCCCTCGGCCCGCAGCCGGTATTCGATGATGTGGGTATGGACATGGGTGTCCTCGACCATCATCGCGTAATCGAGCACGGACATGTCGGACATGCCGCCCTTCTGGTGGCGGTTGTCCAGGTATCGGCGGAAGAGGTTGTATTGCTCGCTGGACGGTTCGGCCGGATATTCGGCGGACATGATGTCAAGGTTGGCCGCGAGCACGCGGCGCATCGATCGGGTCGGCGCAAATTCGTTGGCGAGAATGCGCACGGAGACGCAGGCGCGGCAGGTTTCGCAGGCCGGGCGATAGGCGATGTTCTGCGACCGGCGAAAACCGCCCTGAGTCAAGAGATCGTTGAGCTCGGGGGCTCGTTCACCCACCATGTGGGTGAAGACCTTCCGTTCCATTTCGTTCGGCAGGTATGGGCACGCTGCCGGCGCGGTCAGGTAGAATTGTGGAGACGGTGTGGTCTGTGTGTTCATCGAGCGTGGCGGTCACTCTTCGTGCGGCTCATCGCCATAGGATGGCCGAAGAATGGAAAACGTCAACACACTCGTTCGGCAAGACACCAGCAAATTCAGGTGGGCTTGGCCGGGGCTGTCAGTACATGTCGCGCCGGACGACGACGGTGCCGATCAGAAGGTCGTGCAGCAGCCTCCCGCGATCAGTGAAGAGGCCGAGCAGCAGGATGAGCGGCGTCAGCAGTGCATTGGCGATCCAGAAGATAGCCAGGTGCACGATGGCCGTCAGGAAATCCATCGGCCGCCCGTCGGTGCGGGCGATTGCCACGCCCATGACTTTCATCCCCGGCGATGCCTGATCGCGTCCGCCGACGGTGAGCCCGAAATAGAGCATCGCCACCAGCGCAAACAGAATCGGATAGAGGAAAAAGCCGAGGCCGAGCGTAAGGATGCCGATGAAGAAAACGACCACCGCCGCCGGGATCCAGAGAAGCGCGACAATAACGTAATCGAGGATGAAGGCAAACACCCGGCGCGACAGGACGCCCTGATAGGCGCGCCAATCCTGGCTCGGAAGTCGGAGTTCTTGGTCGTGCATGCTCATTTCGGCCCTCGCGTCGTTCCCGAATCATATGGGGAGCGATTCCGACAAAACAATGCGGGCTGCCGCAAGCGTCAGGGATTTTGAAGGAGCTTTGCCGCCTCGACGGCAAAATAGGTGAGGATGCCGTCGCAGCCCGCCCGCTTGAAGGCAAGCAAGGTTTCGAGCATCACCCGTTCGCCGTCGATCCAGCCATTGGCGGCGGCCGCCTTGACCTGCGTGTATTCGCCCGACACCTGATAGGCGAAGACGGGCAGGCCGAAGGCCTCCTTCATTCGCCAGCAGATGTCGAGATAGGCCAGTCCGGGCTTCACCATCAGCATGTCGGCGCCTTCTTCGACGTCGAGTGCGGCATCGCGAATTGCCTCGGTGCCGTTGGCCGGGTCGATATAGTAAGTCTTCTTGTCGCCCTTGAGCAGTCCGCCGGTGCCGATCGCCTCGCGATAGGGGCCATAGAAGGCGGAGGCGAATTTCGTCGCATAGGACATGATGCCGACAGTCTGGTGACCGCTCGCATCAAGCGCTTCGCGGATTGCGCCGATCCGCCCGTCCATCATGTCGGAAGGAGCGATGATGTCAGAGCCGGCATTCGCCTGGATCACGGCCGCCCTGGCAATCGCCTCCACCGTCTCGTCATTGACGATCTCGCCGTCGCGCAGGATGCCGTCGTGGCCGTGACTGGTGAAGGGGTCAAGCGCCACGTCGGTGATGACGCCGATATGGGGAACTGCTTTCTTGATCGCTCGGGTCGCCTGGTTGATGAGGTTGTCGGGCGCGAGGCTGTGCGAGCCGGTCTCGTCGCGCAGCGCCACGTCGATATTGGGGAAGGTGGCGATGGCTGGAATGCCGAGATCGGCCGCTTCCTTTGCCGCCTCGACCGCCTTGTCGACGCTCATGCGGTTGACACCTGGCATCGCTTCGATCGGGTCGACGATGCCATTGCCGGGGACAATGAAGATCGGCCAGATCAGGTCGTCGACGGTGAGGCGGTTTTCCTGGACCAGCCGACGCGTCCAGTCCGCCTTGCGGTTGCGGCGCATGCGGCGGTGTCCGGTTATCCTGTCCACAAGATTTGTGCTGCCGTTCATCGCGCCTGGCGCCTTTCCTTCGTCTCTATCCTGAACGCGGTTTATCACGCGCCTCACCGGGTTGAAAACAGTCTTGCGAGGCGCGTGCCTGCGGCATTTTTCGCTCGACGAGAGGTGTGATCGAGATCGCCTTCCCGTCCTTCGTGCTGGTGCGCCGAATGCGCACGGCCTATCTTGCGACCTATGCTTCATGATTCTCAGCATGTGCCGAAGCCGTCGCTTGTCGAAATTCTCTTCGGCTGGTTTCTGCGGCTGGTGTCCATCGCCTGTTTCTGGTTCGCGCTCGAATACTGGGCGATGCTGATCGGTTTTTCCCATGGCGGCGCCGGCCGGTTCGATCTCTTGCCGCCTCAATGGCGCGCGGCCGCGACGGCGCTTGCCGTCGTCTACCCGGTTGCGGCGATCGGTCTGTGGCTGCTCGTCTCCTGGGGTCCGGTGGTCTGGGTCGTCGCCGCTGCAATCGAAATCGCGATGTACGAGTCCTATCCGGGCATTCTCGGCGCACGTCCGTTCCTGCTCCTGCTGCACGGGAGCGTCGCCGTCACCTTCGTCCTCTTTCGTGCCGTGCTCTATTTTCAGCGGCTGCGCCAGGCGCGGAAGGTAAGGGTTGATTCACCCTGAGACAGGCTCCGGCAGTGGTAAGTACATGTTAAGGCTGCGGTTTAAGTAGAATTTTATACGTATTCGATAGGGTCTCACTCAAGGCGGGAAAACAAAGAGACACCGCCAAGCGAAACAGTGAGGCACGAAGAAAATGAACACGAAAATGAAGCCGCAGGCCGCAGCGCCCCAATACACCCAAGGTAATCTCCAGGAAGAGACGATCCGTGGTCTCTATCTCGAATCCCTTCACCTCGTCGAGCGTTTGCATCGGCGCCTGCTGGACGTCATCAAAGACGAATTCGACCGTCAGGGCCGCAGCGACGTCAATGCCGTCCAGGCGCTCTTGCTCTTCAACATCGGCAACTCCGAACTGACCGCCGGCGAGCTTCGCTCACGGGGTTACTATCTCGGCTCGAACGTTTCCTACAATGTCAAGAAGCTGGTCGATCTCGGTCTAATAAACCACCAACGCTCCCGCGTCGATCGCCGTTCGGTTCGCATCAGCCTGACCGAGGAAGGCCAGGAGATCGCCGAAACGGTCGCCAGGCTCTATGAGCGCCACATCGTCTCGATCGACAAGGTCGGCGGCATCGGCTCCGAGGAGTTCACGCAGATGAACAAGCTCTTGCAGCGCCTCGATCGCTTTTGGAACGACAGCATCATGTATCGCCTTTAGTTGGGCGGCGGTCACCTCCAGCACCAGAGGTCGGGCGCAATCCCTGCGTGTCCGGCCTTTGCTGATATTGTCCGCGGTGATTGTGGGCGCTCCTCCGCCGGCGGTCGGCCGTTTTGGCCGCCGAGACACGAATCGGCCATATTGCTGTGACAGCGACGCAGGCACGCGGCAGGTTCTCGTGTGCGGTTGCGTTTCGTCGCCGTCCGCCTGCCGGTATGGCTCTCGCTTGCATGACCGTGTAGGTATGTGTGGGGCGGGTGGGCATGCGAGTTAACCTTTGTTAACCACGTTCGTGCTACTGCTTGTCTCCTTGAATCGACCTCTGGTGAGGGAGGCATGCAGCAGTTCAAAGAGCTGTAGCGACCCCTGCGCGTCTGATGGGACGCGTGGGCGCTGCAGGGCTCGGGCAGCGCGTTTCGACGCATTGAGATGGTAGGGACTATGTCGAAAAAGAACGGAATTGATGCTAACTCGCGTCGCGCATTTCTGCGCTCGGCCGCAGCGTTTGGCGCCGCGGCATGGGCCGGGTCTGCGTATGCTCAGACGGCGCTGGATGAGCTCATCAATTCGCCGCGTCGCGGCTCCTGGGACGACCAGTTCGACGCAAAGGCCTCGCGCACCGCAACGGCAGTCCTCTCCAACACGCCGGTCTTCGGACCCGAGACGATCGCGCATGTGCAGCAGGCGATTTTCGACTACCAGCAGATCGTCGCCGCCGGCGGATGGCCGATGGTAACGGCGCCATCGACCGTGCGGCTGGAACTCGGGGTGAACGACCCAGCCGTCCAGCAGTTGCGTCAACGGCTGATGGTCTCCGGCGACCTGCCTCGCGCGGCCGGCATTTCCTCCGCCTTCGATTCCTATGTCGACGGCGCGGTCAAGCGATTCCAGGCCCGCCACGGGCTGCCGACGGACGGCGTGATCGGCGAGTTCACGCTGAAGGCGCTCAATGTCGACGCCGCCACCCGACTGGCTCAGCTCGAAACCAACCTCGTGCGGTTGCAGTCGATGTCCGGCGATCTCGGCCGCCGCTATGTCATGGTCAACATTCCCGCAGCCTATATCGAGGCGGTCGAGAACGGTCGCGTCGTGCTGCGCCACACCGCCATTGTCGGCAAGATCGACCGCCAGTCGCCGATCCTCAACTCCAAGATCTACGAGGTCATCCTCAATCCCTATTGGACCGCGCCGCGCTCGATCGTTCAGAAGGACATCATGCCGCTGATGCGCAAGGACCCGACCTATCTGGAGCGCAACGCCATCCGCCTCTTCGATGCCAGCGGCAACGAAGTTTCGCCAGAAACGGTGGACTGGAATGCGGAAAAGGCGCCGAACCTGATGTTCCGGCAGGATCCGGGCAAGATCAATGCGATGTCCTCGACGAAGATCAACTTCCACAACGAGCACGCGGTCTACATGCACGACACCCCGCAGCAGGGCCTGTTCAACAAGCTGATGCGCTTCGAATCCTCCGGCTGCGTACGCGTGCAGAACGTGCGTGACCTTTCGACCTGGCTGCTCAAGGAGACGCCCGGCTGGTCGCGCCAGCAGATCGAGGCGACGATCAAGTCGGGAGTCAACACGCCGATCGAGCTCGCCGAAGAGGTGCCGGTCTATTTCACTTACGTCACCGCATGGTCGGCGAAGGATCGCGTAGTCCAGTTCCGCGACGATATCTACCAGCGCGACGGCGCGGCCGAACTCGCGCTGCAGACCACGACCGGAATCGAGCAATCGGCCGGACCGATCGACGCCGACGCCCTGCCGCAATAAGCAAGGTGCCGTATTCTTCGACAAAGGCCGCGCATCTCCATGGAATGCGCGGCCTTTCACGTGATTGCGGTCTCGATATTTGGGCGCCCCGGATGGTGGAAATGGCGCAATCCGCATAGCGGATATTGCCCTCGGCGTGCGAGGAAGATAAAGGAACACCCACCTTTGAGAGGAGCCTCGAGCCGATGCTTGCACAGACCAACGACGCCTTTTTCACCCGCTCTCTCGCCGATAGCGATCCGGAGATCTCCGGTGCGATCGAGAAGGAGCTCGGTCGCCAGCGCCATGAGATCGAGCTGATCGCTTCCGAAAACATCGTTTCGCGCGCCGTGCTCGAGGCCCAGGGCTCGATCATGACGAACAAATATGCCGAGGGCTATCCGGGCAAGCGCTATTACGGCGGCTGCCAGTTCGTCGACATCGCCGAGGAACTGGCGATCGAGCGCGCCAAGAAGCTCTTCGGTGTCAATTTCGCCAACGTGCAGCCGAATTCGGGCTCACAGATGAACCAGGCGGTGTTCCTGGCGCTGCTGCAGCCGGGCGACACCTTCATGGGTCTCGACCTCAATTCCGGCGGTCACCTGACCCACGGTTCCCCGGTCAACATGTCGGGTAAGTGGTTCAACGTCGTTTCCTACGGGGTGCGTGAAGACGACCATCTGCTCGACATGGATGACGTTGCCGAGAAGGCGCGCAGGCACAAGCCGAAACTGATCATCGCCGGCGGCACCGCCTATTCGCGCATCTGGGACTGGAAGCGCTTCCGCGAAATCGCCGACGAGATCGGCGCCTGGCTGATGGTCGACATGGCGCATATCGCGGGCCTCGTTGCCGGCGGCCAGCATCCTTCGCCGTTCCCCCATTGCCATGTCGCGACGACGACCACGCACAAGTCGCTGCGCGGTCCCCGCGGCGGCATGGTTCTCACCAATGACGAAGAGATTGCCAAGAAGATCAACTCGGCCGTCTTCCCGGGTCTGCAGGGCGGTCCTCTGATGCATGTGATCGCCGCCAAGGCTGTCGCTTTCGGTGAGGCTCTGCAGCCCTCCTTCAAGGATTATGCGGCACAAATCGTCAAGAACGCCCGCACCCTTGCGGAAACGCTGAAGGCCAACGGTCTCGATATTGTCTCGGGCGGTACCGACAACCACCTGATGCTGGTGGATCTGCGCAAGAAGAATGCGACCGGCAAGCGTGCCGAGGCCGCGCTCGGACGCGCCTTCATCACCTGCAACAAGAACGGCATCCCCTTCGATCCGGAAAAGCCCTTCGTCACCTCGGGCGTGCGCCTCGGCGCGCCGGCCGGCACCACGCGCGGCTTCAAGGAAGCGGAATTCAAGGAAATCGGCGAGCTCATCGTCGAAGTCCTCGATGGCCTCAAGGCCGCGAATTCCGACGAGGGCAATGCCGCGGTCGAAGCGGCGGTCCGCGAGAAGGTGGTGAAGCTCACCGATCGCTTCCCCATGTACAGCTACATGTAATCGGAAGGCCGCATGCGCTGCCCCTATTGTGGTTCTGAAGACAGCCAGGTGAAGGATTCCCGTCCAGCCGAGGACGGGAACGCCATTCGCCGTCGCCGCATCTGCCCGGACTGCGGCGGCCGGTTCACGACTTTCGAGAGGGTGCAGCTGCGTGAGCTGATGATCATCAAGAAGACCGGCCGAAAGGTGCCTTTCGACCGGGACAAGCTGTTGCGATCCTTCGAGATCGCGCTCAGGAAACGCCCGGTCGACCGTGATCGGATCGAGCGGGCAGTCTCCGGCATCGTCCGCCGCCTGGAGAGCTCCGGAGAGACGGAGATCCACTCGGAGGAAATCGGCCTCCAGGTGCTCGAGGCGCTGAAGAGTCTCGACGACGTCGCCTTCGTCCGCTACGCCTCCGTCTATCGCGATTTCTCCCACGCCGACGATTTCGAGAAGGTGATCGCCGAAATCAGCGCCAAGATCGCGCGCGATCCCGGAGAATAGCCAGAGCAGATATTCGTGGTCCCTCCCGAGCTGTCTGCCCCGGTTCCTTTATTGCCACAGGTCTGGTCGCGAAACGGTGGGACACTTTCGCGGAACCTGCATTGGGAGACTGGGAGGCGCATGAGCGAGCCGATACATGAAGACGAGAGATTCATGGCTGCGGCGTTGCGTCTCGCCCGGCATAATCTCGGTCTCACCTCTACCAATCCTTCCGTCGGCTGCGTGATCGTCAAGGATGGGGCGATCGTCGGTCGCGCCGCGACGGCGCCGGGCGGCCGCCCGCATGCCGAGACGCAGGCGCTTGCCGAGGCCGGTGAAAGGGCGAGGGGGGCAACGGCCTATGTCACCCTCGAACCCTGTTCGCATCACGGCAAAACGCCGCCCTGTGCCGACGCGCTCGTTGCCGCGGGCGTGGCCCGTGTGGTCGTGTGCATTCTCGACCCCGATGAGCGCGTAGCCGGACGCGGCGTGGTGAGGCTGCGCGAGGCTGGCATCGATGTCGATCTCGGCATTCTCGGCGAGGCCGGCGAGCGCGTGCTGGAGGGCTACCTCATGCGTCAGCGCAACAAACGCCCGCACGTGATTCTGAAACTTGCCGTTTCCTCCGACGGCATGATCGGCAAGGAAGGGGAGGGGCAGGTCAGGATCACCGGCGCGATCTCCCGTGCGCAGGTACAGGTCCTGCGGGCCGAAACCGACGCGATCCTTGTCGGCGTCGGCACGGCCAGTGCCGATGATCCGGAACTGACGGTGCGGCTCGCCGGCCTCGAGGAACGCTCCCCCATTCGCATCGTGCTCGACCGCCGCCTGGAACTGCCGATCGAGTCGAAATTGGTGCGCACGGCGCGCGACATTCCGCTGATAGTCGTGGCGGGCGGCGCGGATATTCCTTCTCCCCGCCCGCGGGGAGAAGGTCCCAGAAGGGCGGATGAGGGGCCAGGCGGCAGCGATTCGCCCCTCTCCTCGGGTTTAACCCGAGGACCGGCCCTCTCCCCGCACGCGGGGAGAGGGGGCGACTACGCTAACCGCCGTGCAGCCCTTGAGGCCGCCGGCGTCGAGGTCCTGTGCACGGACACAATCTCCGACCTTTTGACGGCACTCGCGTCGCGCGGCATCTCTTCGCTCCTGGTCGAGGGCGGCGCCCGTGCCGCCCGCGACTTTTTTGATGCGGATCTCATCGACCGCATCCTGCTGTTCACCGGTCCGGCAGCCATTGGCGAGAGCGGCATCAGATCCCCATTTGAACGGACGTCCGTTCCGCCCCGCTTCACACTCCGGCGCATCGCGCGCTACGGTGACGACATTTTCGAGGAATACGAGAGAGATACCGGATGTTCACAGGCATAATCACCGACATTGGCAAGGTTGAGAAGGTCGCGCCGCTCAGCGAAGGGATCAAGCTTCGCATCGCCAGCAATTACGATCCGAAGACGATCGACATGGGCGCCTCAATCGCCCATGCAGGCGTGTGTCTGACGGTGACGGGGCTGCCGGAGACCGGCAGCAATGAGCGCTGGTTCGAAGCGGAGGCATGGGAGGAGGCGCTGAGGCTCACGACCATCGGCGCCTGGCGAGAGGGCACCCGCATCAATCTCGAACGGTCGCTGAAAATCGGCGACGAGCTTGGTGGCCATATCGTCTCGGGTCACGTAGACGGAGTCGCGGAGATCCTCGCCGTGGAACCGGAAGGCGACGCCGTGCGCTTCCGCCTGCGGGTGCCAGATCATCTCGCCCGTTTCGTCGCTCCGAAGGGGTCAGTGGCGCTCGACGGCACGTCGCTCACCGTCAACAAGGTCGACGGCGCCGAGTTCGATGTGCTTTTGATCCGCCATTCGCTCGAAGTCACGACCTGGGGAGAGCGCAAGGCCGGGGATCTCGTTAATCTCGAAGTCGACACGATGGCGCGCTATGCGGCGCGACTGGCGCAGTTTCCCGCTCCGAAGCCGGAGTGATTGCTCGCCACCGCGGCCAAGGGTGCAGTTCGCCCCGGGGGAGGGCGGACTGCAGGACTTTATGGGCTCAGCGGAGATAAATCGTCAGCCCGCCGTCGGCGGCTTGCTCGGCCGCGGCGATATTGTTCAACTCGACATCATGCGCCTTCAGCTCGGCGACAAGAGGCCGGTTGGCCTCGACCGCAGATTGCAATGCGACACGCTGCTGCGGCGTGGCCTCGTCAATCCAGCTCCGGGTCTGGTCTTGCCGGCTTAGCGTGTCGACATTGACAATCCTGAGATTGTTGCCTTTGAAACCGCGCACCGTCTGCTCGATCTGCTTTGGCCAGTTCATCTCGACGCTTGCCGCTTGCGCGGTGCCGCCGAAGGTCAGGGCGGAGCGGCGATGATGGTTGCCCTTGCGATGCGGTTCATTGTCGTGCTCCTTTGGTTTGGGATGCCCGCTCGGCCGGCCATCGCGTTCGCGATGGCGCGCCGGGCAGGGCGCCGCAGGCCAGCGCCGGCCGTTTGCGGAGGGAGGTCCCGCAGCGAGAGGCGTCTGGCTGTTTCGAACTGCCGGGGCGGCGTTTCCTCATTCAGAAGGGCTCGCGCCGTGCCGACGGTTGCAAAGCTGGGCGCGAATTTGGCCGAATCCGTGGCTAACTCTCTGAAAAATAATTAAAAAAAAATCGTGTTTGAAACCTGTCGGAGCGGCGGCCGTCGCTAATGCGGTCGGCCGCATCGGTTCAGGCGATATTAGCCGAACGTCGTTCGAACATGATCATCGGCCTCCCGTGATAATTCGTGCGCCAGAATTCCGTGAAGCCGTGCTTCAGCGCGACCCGGATCGAAGCCTGGTTGCCCGGTTCGATGATGCAGGTCTTTCTCAGGCCAGGAAAGACGCGGTCGCCCCAGGCGAGAGCGGCGGCGACCGCTTCCGTCGCAAGGCCGCGACCATGGCTTTTCGGCGAGATTGCCCATCCCATTTCCATCGTTCCATCGAGCGAAGGCGTGATCTGGCGATGAGCATCGTGAAAGCCCGCCTCGCCGACGAATGCGCCGCTTTCCTTCTCCTGGATCGCGAAAAAACCGAAACCGAAATAATGCCACATGCCGACCTGGCGCAGGAAGCGCGTCCAGGATTGTTCCCGCGTATAGGGCGCCCCGCCCACATAGCGGGTCACCTCTTCGTCCGCGAAGAGTGCACAGTAGAGGGGGAAGTCGTCTCGCCGATAGGGGCGCAGAAGAAGCCGCTCGGTCTCGATGACGGGAACGCGGTGCATTTTCGCTCCAATAGTTCGGTCGATGCCATGAATTTCAGCCCCCGCTCGCCGTCTCCAAGATCGGCCGTCGAGGGCGAGCGGCCGGTCAGGGACGGAAAGATACTTGAGGTTTCGAGTATGTTATACATCCCATGGGTGGTGTTGCTTGTTCATGGATTCAACGTTGAATTGCCGTTGCCGCGACCGAAGGCCTGATCGAAATATTTCGGCTCCCGGATGCGGCAAGGGCCATCGGGCTGCAAATGGCTCCGCGTCGCGGAATTTACTTGCCATTCCGCGCGGGGCGTGGTTTGACCCCCGCCTGCACCGGCCAAGTCCGGTCCCGGATTTTTCAAGACAGGTGACCCATGGCGAAGACCGAGCCTCTCCGCATCCTGATTGTGGAAGCGCGCTTCTATGACGATATGGCCGATGCGATGCTCGACGGAGCGAAACACGCGCTCGATGCGGCCGGCGCTACCTACGACATCGTTACGGTACCGGGAGCCCTGGAAGTTCCCGCGGCGATCGCCATGGCGCTCGATGCAGCGGACGAAGGCGGCACTGACTATGACGGCTTCGTCGCGCTCGGCATGGTGATCCGCGGTGAAACCTATCATTTCGATATTGTGGCCAACGAGTCCGCCCGCGCATTGATGGATCTCGCCGTCAGCGAAAGCCTGGCGCTCGGCAATGGTATCCTGACTGTCGACAGCGAGGAACAGGCATGGGCGCGTGCCCGCAGGTCGGAGGGCGACAAGGGTGGTTTTGCCGCGCGCGCCGCCCTGACCATGATCGAACTGAAGAACAAGTTAGGCGCAGAAAAGTGACGAATACCCCCTCGGATCAACCGCTGAAGCAGGTTAATCAGCGTGGTGCTGCCCGCCTTGCGGCCGTGCAGGCGCTTTACCAGATGGATATCGGCGGAACCGGCGTACTGGAGATCGTCGCCGAATTCGAGGCGCATCGTCTCGGCAGGGAGCTCGACGGCGACACCTATCTGAAGGCGGACCCGTCCTGGTTCCGCTCGATCGTTTCCGGCGTCGTGCGCGACCAGCGCAAGCTCGATCCGCTGATCGGCTCCGCCCTGCAGGACGATTGGGCGCTCTCCCGGCTCGATTCCACCGTCCGTGCCATCCTGCGCGCCGGCACTTTCGAGCTCCTGGAGCGCAAGGACGTGCCGATTCCGGTGATCGTCACCGAATATGTCGAGATCGCCAAAGCCTTCTTCGAGGAGGAGGAGCCGAAGCTCGTCAACGCCGTCCTGGACCGGATCGCCAAGCAGGTCCGCGGCGAGCGTCGGAAGTAACGCGATGGTTACTGCGGCGGTCGGCGACATCGGGGCGGTTCTTCGCGAAGCGCGCCGCAATGTCCTGCTGCTCGCCATTGCCCAGGCGCTTCTGGGCGTCGTGGGGCCGATCAGCTTCGCCGTGGGCGGCGTGGCCGGTCACCAATTGCTCGGCGACGACAAGTCGTTAGCGACCGCGCCTCTGACAGCCTTCAATATCGGCATGGCGCTCGGCGTCGTTCTGGTGGCGATGCTGTCACGCCTTACGGGCAGGCGCTTGGCCTTCATGATCGGCGCCTCAATCGCGGCAGCCGGTGGCGTTATCGCCGCCGCTGCCCTGTTCCGTGAAAGCTTTTGGCTTTTTGCAGGTGGCCTTGCCGTGCTCGGCGCCTCCAACGGCTTCACCCAAAAACTGCGCTTTGCCGCGGCCGATGCGTCGCCGTCCTTCTTCAAGCCCAAGGCAATCTCCTGGATCCTCGGCGGCGGCATCGTCTCGGCGGTTCTCGGACCACAGATCGTCATCTTTGCCGGCGATTATTTTGCGCCCGTCTGGTTTGCCGGCGCCTTCGTTGCCCTCTTGCCCGTCTGCCTTGTCGCACTTTTCTTCTTTGCCCCGCTACGATTGCCCGACGGTGTTCCGGCATCCGCCGCGCGCCCGGAAGCGCCCGCACGGCCGCTGGGCGAGATCGTCGGCAATCAGCGCTTCCTGACCGGCATGGTTTGCGGCATTTCCGCCTATGCGCTGATGACCTTCATGATGACCGGTGCCCCCGTCGCCATGGTCGTCGGCTGCGGGTTCTCGAGCGATCTCGCGACGCTCGGCATCCAGTGGCACGTGCTGGCCATGTTCGCTCCGAGCTTCGTCACGGGCTGGCTGATCAGCCGCTTCGGTGCGGAGCGCATCGTCGCCTCGGGATTTCTGCTGCTGATGGCCTGCGCGGCGATCGCGCATCTTGGCGTCGAGCTCTGGAACTTCTGGGCCGCTCTGGTTCTTCTCGGCCTCGGCTGGAACTTCGCCTTCATCGGTGCAACGGCGATCGTCGCCCAGAGCTACCGGCCTCACGAGGCCGACAAGGTCCAGGCGTTCCACGACATCGTGCTCTTCACTGCCGTTGCCGTTTCGTCCTTCGCCTCCGGCAAGGTGCTGACCGCCTATGGCTGGGACATGCTCAACTCCGTTGTGTGGCCAGTCGCAGGCCTGTGCCTCCTTCTCCTCTTCCTACTGATGCGAGCGAGCAGGAAAACCGCCGCAGCCTGAGCTTCGTGCAAGGGCTTGCCGGAAAACTCCCTGTCCCGGAGATGCGGGTATTTTCAGGGGCTTGACGTTCCCTGTTCGCACCCGCACTCTTGCCGCGCCGTGAGGACGTGCCGCTCGAGGAGGCGGCGCGCGAGTCGCGGTTTGAGGGGTCTGCGGCAGGGAGTGAGCCCGCAGGTTGTAACGGAGGATAGTGCGAATGACCATATTACTGGCCGTTATCGCATGCGGGTTGCTTTCGGTGGCTTACGCCGTCTGGGCGGCACAGTCGGTGCTTGCTGCCGATCAGGGGAATGCCCGCATGCAGGAGATTGCAGGCTTTATCAGAGAGGGGGCTCAGGCCTACCTCATGCGTCAGTACAAAACCATCGCCATCGTCGGTGTCGTCGTCTTCATCGGCGCATGGCTTCTTCTCTCGGGTACGGCCGCGATCGGTTTCCTGATCGGTGCGATCCTCTCGGGCGCGGCCGGTTTCATCGGCATGCATGTCTCCGTAAGGGCCAATGTTCGCACGGCCCAGGCCGCATCGGTCAGCCTTGCCTCCGGCCTCGATATCGCCTTCAAGTCAGGCGCCATCACCGGCCTCCTCGTGGCGGGTCTCGCGCTGCTGGGTGTCGCTGTCTACTATTCCGTCCTCACCGTCGGCCTCGGGCATGATCCTGCCTCGCGCGAGGTGATCGATGCATTGGTGGCGCTCGGTTTCGGCGGCTCGCTGATCTCGATCTTCGCCCGTCTCGGCGGCGGCATCTTTACCAAGGGCGCGGATGTCGGCGGCGACCTCGTCGGCAAGGTCGAGGCGGGCATTCCGGAAGACGACCCGCGCAATCCCGCGACGATCGCCGACAATGTGGGCGACAATGTCGGCGACTGCGCCGGCATGGCCGCCGACCTTTTCGAAACCTATGCGGTTTCTGTCGTCGCGACCATGGTTCTGGCGGCGATCTTCTTCGCCGGCACTCCGATGTTTTCGAGCATCATGGTCTACCCGCTGGCAATCTGCGCCGTCTGCATCATCACATCGATCATCGGCACCTTCTTCGTCAAGCTCGGAGCCAATGGCTCGATCATGGGCGCTCTCTATCGCGGGCTGATCATGACCGGCGTGTTGTCGATTCTCGGTCTCGGCGCAGCCACGTCGCTGACGATCGGCTGGGGGTCCATCGGTGTGGTCGCCGGCAAGGACATCACTGGCTGGGGCCTGTTCTTCTGCGGCATCATCGGTCTCATCGTCACGGCCCTGATCGTCGTGATCACCGAATACTACACCGGCACCAACAAGCGGCCGGTGAATTCCATCGCGCAGGCCTCCGTCACCGGCCACGGCACCAACGTGATCCAGGGGTTGGCGGTATCGCTCGAATCGACCGCGCTTCCGGCGATCGTCATCGTCGGCGGCATCATCGCCACCTATCAGTTCGCCGGCCTCTTCGGTACCGGCATCGCCGTCACCACCATGCTCGGCCTCGCCGGCATGATCGTGGCGCTCGACGCCTTTGGCCCCGTGACGGACAATGCCGGGGGCATCGCGGAGATGTCGAATCTGCCGCCGGAAGTGCGAAAGGCGACCGACGCGCTCGATGCGGTCGGCAACACCACCAAGGCGGTCACCAAGGGCTATGCGATCGGCTCCGCCGGCCTCGGCGCTCTCGTCCTCTTCGCGGCCTATTCCAACGACCTCGCCTATTTCGCCGCCCATGGCGAACAGTATCCCTATTTCGCTGACGTCGGGCCGATCTCTTTCGACCTGTCGAACCCCTATGTCGTCGCCGGCCTCATCTTCGGCGGCCTGATCCCCTATCTCTTCGGCGGCATTGCGATGACCGCCGTCGGTCGGGCAGGCGGTGCCGTCGTCGAGGAGGTGCGGCGACAATTCAAGGAAAAGCCGGGCATCATGGAAGGCAAGGACCGGCCGGACTATGGCCGCGCCGTCGACATGCTGACCAAGGCGGCGATCCGCGAAATGATCATTCCCTCGCTCCTGCCGGTGCTGGCGCCGATCGTCGTCTATTTCGGCGTGCTGCTCCTTTCGGGCTCGAAGGCCTCCGCCTTCGCGGCATTGGGCGCTTCGCTTCTCGGCGTCATCGTGAATGGCCTGTTCGTGGCGGTTTCCATGACCTCCGGGGGCGGTGCCTGGGATAACGCCAAGAAGAGCTTCGAGGACGGGTTCGTGGACAAGAACGGCACGCGCCACATGAAGGGTTCGGACGCGCACAAGGCATCCGTGACCGGTGACACGGTGGGCGATCCCTACAAGGACACGGCCGGGCCGGCGGTCAATCCGGCGATCAAGATCACGAACATCGTGGCCTTGCTGCTGCTCGCCGTGCTTGCCTGAGACAATCCTTGAGTAAAAAGGGCCCGCGGAACCAGTGTTCCGCGGGCTGTTTCTTGGCACCTGCCATGCCGATTCGTCACATGTCGCCGAAATTCTTGAAGAGGTTGCGCGCTGCGCCCTGTCCGACGCCGGGGCCTGTCAGCAGCTGCCCGAGGAAACTCGTCTCCTTGCCGCCGGTCGGGGTCGTGCTCGACAGCATGTCGAAGACCTTGCCGTCCTTGAGCGTGTAATGGGCGAGTTGGCTGACGACGCCTTCCTTGTCGAAATAGACGGCGAGGACCGACTGGTCGATGATCTTCGGCTTCATGAAGGCCACCGGCCGTTTGCGAGTCTGGGAAATGTAGTAGAATACCTCGTTGTCGAATGTCGCGGTCGTCGACGGCGTGCCGAGCGACAGGAGGACCTGTTCACGGCTCGATCCGACAGGCACGAGGTTCAGCGTTTCCTGGTCGACGACATAGCCCTGATGCAGGACTTCGCCGACATCGAGGGCCTGACAGCCGGCAAGGGCTGCAGTGGAGAGCGAAGCCACGACCACGGCGCGGGCCAGTACGTCCAGGTTCGATGTCAAATACCGCTTCGTCAACAACTGCTCCTCTTGGAGTAACGATGGCAGATCCGCCATTGCAATTCGTGCCTGCTTCGGTAAACCAGCTTCGGCTATCATGCAACAACGTGATGGGCGCTTGCCCATCGATTTCGAAAAGCCACGACTGGGCTTTGTGATGATTTTTGGACTGTTCAAGAGAAAAAGCGGCAACATTGCGATAGTGGAGCGCCAATATGCGCATCTCACCGCCGCGGCGCGCCAGCCATTTCTCTATACCGACCTCGATGTGCCCGACACGGTGATGGGGCGTTTCGAGATGCTCTCGGCAATGTTGATCCTCTATTTCCGACGTACTCGCAGTTCGCCGCGAACCGGCCAGGAGATCGCGCAGGAGATCGTCGACGCCTTTTTCGAAGACGTCGATCACTCGATCCGGGAGTTGGGCATCGGCGATGCGGGCGTGCCGAAGAAGATGAAGAAGCTTGCCGGCATGTTCTATGGACGGCTCGAATCCTACGCGGCCGCTCTCGACGGGAGCGACCGCGAGATGCTGGCCGCAGCACTCAGGCGCAACTTCCATCCCGAGAGGGAGGGCGCGCCATCGATGGCGGGACTTGCCGCCTATCTCTTCCTCGTCGAAGAGGTGCTGTCGGGCATCCCCGAGGACGCGGTCGAAGTCGGCCAGTTGCGCATTCCGCCGGCAGGGCCGCGGACCTGACAGGCGGGCGAAGCAGGGATCAGAATCTGCGGCAAACCTAAGGAATCCGAGCAGGTAATCGTGGTAAACCCATGAATATCTGCTTGGCGCATCGGTCCGAGAACCGGAGCCGATTTTCGGAAAGCTCGATGCGCAGAGGCAAAGAGTTACGGCGACCTTTGCGCGTCTGAAAAGACACGCGGCGCTGTCAAAGGCCGCGCCCGCCTTCTCGCGGCGCGGCAGGAAGGAACGATCATGAAGCACGAAAGCAACCCGACATTCTCCTACCCGGTGAAGGTGGGGCATATTTCGGCAAATCCCGTCAAGGTGCATGTGTCGGCAAACGAGGCGGAACGCCGCGCGCTTGCCGAGCTCTGGAAGGTCGACGAGGTGCAGTCGCTCGATGCCGACCTCGAGATCGGGCGATGGAAGAAGGACGGCGTGAAGATCAAGGGCGAGGTGCGCGCGCTTGTCGTCCAGACCTGCGTGGTGACGCTCGACCCCGTGGAGGCGAATATCCGCGAGCCGGTCGAGGCGATCTTCGTACCGGAAGGGTCACGGCTGGCACGCCAGGCCGACAATGATGGCGGCGAGGTGATTCTCGATCCGGGCGGCCCCGACATCCCCGACACCTTTGCCGGTGACACGATCGACGCCGGCGCTGTCGTTAGCGAGCACGTCGCTCTGGCAATCGACCCCTATCCGCGCAAGGAGGGGGTCGCCTTCGGCGAGCGCATCGAGAGTTCCGCCGGGGATGACGAGCGGCCCAATCCGTTTGCGGTGCTCAAGGATTGGAAAAAGAAATGAAGCGGCGCGAGTGCGGACTACAATTCGGTTGTCACGCAAGCGAAAAGCAGTATTTTGGCCCGGCTCCGGCCAAGGGGTCGCAGTGCCGGGACGTTGCATGCTGGCGCGAGTGTCAGAAGGAACGCGGGATCGCTGCCGCTTGAAGAATGCGCCGCGGCCAGACGCGTCGCATAGCGGGAAAAAGGGATAAGACACGCGTGGTCAGAATTTCACTTGACGTGATGGGCGGCGACTATGGTCCTGAAGTCGTCATCCCGGGCGCAGCAAGGGCGCTCGAACGTCATCCGGACATCCGTTTCGTTCTGTTCGGACAGGAATCTCGGTGCGCCGAATTGTTGGCGAAACATCCAAAGCTCCAGGCCGCAAGCACCTTCCATGATTGCGAGATCGCCGTCGGCATGGATGAAAAGCCGAGCCAAGCGCTCAGGCGCGGGCGCGGCAAGTCGAGCATGTGGAAGGCAATCGACGCGATCAATGCCGATGAGGCGGATGTCGTGGTCTCGGCGGGCAATACCGGCGCGCTGATGGCGATGTCGGTCTTCTGTCTAAGGACCATGCAGGGCATTCAGCGTCCGGCGATTGCCGCCATCTGGCCGACGCTCAAGGGCGAAAGCATCGTCCTCGACGTCGGCGCGACGATCGGCGCAGATGCGCAGCAGCTCATGGATTTCGCGCTGATGGGCGGGGCGATGGCCCGTGCTCTCTTCGAGGTCGAGCGTCCGTCCGTCGGCCTGTTGAATGTCGGCGTCGAGGAGATCAAGGGGCAGGAAGAGGTCAAGGAAGCCGGTCGGCTTATCCGCGAAGCCAATATCGAGGGCATCGACTATTACGGCTTCGTCGAGGGTGACGATATCGGCCGCGGCACCGTGGACGTGGTCGTGACGGAAGGGTTCTCGGGCAATATCGCGCTCAAGGCGGCGGAAGGCACCGCGCGCCAGATCGCCGAATATCTCCGCGCTGCCATGTCGCGCACGCTCCTTGCCAGGGTCGGCTATGTCTTCGCCAAGGGAGCCTTCGATCGGCTGCGCGAGAAGATGGACCCCCGCAAGGTCAATGGCGGCGTCTTCCTGGGGCTGAACGGCATCGTCATCAAGAGCCATGGCGGCACGGATGCCGAGGGTTTCGCCGCGGCGATCGATGTCGGCTACGACATGGTCAAGAACGGCCTGAAGGCAAAGATCGAGGCCGACCTGGCGCGCTATCACGGCACCCAGACGCCGGAGGCCCTTCCGCGGGCTTGAATGAAAGGTTTTAGCAGATGATCCGTTCTGTCGTTCGCGGTTTCGGCGCAGCGCTGCCGAAGCGGGTGATGACCAACAAGGAAATGGAATCCCGGGTCGACACGTCCGATGATTGGATCGTGCAGCGGACCGGCATTCGCCAGCGCTACATCGCCGGCGAGGGCGAGACGACGGCGTCGCTGGGCGAGGGAGCCGCCCGCGCCGCCCTTCAGAGGGCCGGGCTGACACCGGACGATCTCGACCTGATCATCGTCGCGACCTCGACCCCCGACAACACCTTCCCGGCGACGGCGGTCAACATCCAGAACCGTCTCGGCATGCGCCATGGGGCGGCGTTCGACCTGCAGGCGGTCTGCTCCGGTTTCGTCTATGCGGTTGCGACCGCGGATGCCTATATCCGCGGCGGCCTTGCCAGGCGTGCCCTGGTGATTGGCGCCGAGACCTTCTCGCGCATTCTCGACTGGTCCGACCGCACGACCTGCGTGCTCTTCGGAGACGGCGCCGGCGCCCTCATCCTTGAAGCCGGGAAAGGCGAGGGCACCAATGCCGATCGCGGCGTGCTGACTGCGCAGCTGCGCTCCGACGGCGTCCATGGCGACAAACTCTATGTCGACGGAGGCCCGTCGACGACCGGTACGGTGGGCCATCTCCGGATGGAAGGACGCGAGGTCTTCAAGCACGCGGTCGGCATGATCACCGATGTGATCGAAGCCGCTTTCGAGGCGACGGGGACGACGGCGGACGACGTCGACTGGCTCGTTCCCCACCAGGCCAATCGCCGCATCATCGACGGCTCTGCCAGGAAGCTCGGCATCCCACTCGAAAAGGTTGTCGTGACGGTGGACCAGCATGGCAATACGTCAGCAGCCTCTATTCCGCTCGCGCTCAACACCGCAGCTGCCGATGGGCGGATCAAGAGGGGTGACCTTGTGATGCTCGAGGCCATGGGCGGCGGGTTCACCTGGGGCTCGGTTCTGCTCCGCTGGTAAGGCAGAAAGAAAATAATTGAAGTAAGGCAGGCGCTTGACCGGAAAAGGCAAGGGCAATAGTCTTCTTCCGCTGATCGGCATGCCAGATATCGGTGGGGGAAGATGAGCGGGAAAACAGTAACACGAGCGGACTTGGCTGAGTCGGTTTTTCGCAAGGTCGGATTGTCTCGGACGGAGTCCGCCGAACTTGTGGAGACCGTCATCGACGAGATCTGCAACGCTATCGTGCGGGGCGAGAGCGTGAAGCTGTCTTCTTTCGCAACTTTTCAGGTGCGCGACAAGAACGAGCGCATCGGGCGAAACCCCAAGACGGGTGAGGAAGTGCCGATCTCCCCGCGTCGCGTCATGACCTTCAAGGCTTCGAACGTCTTGAAGCAGCGGGTGCTGAAGGCGCATCTGACCCGCAAGGCCAAGCAGAAGCATGCCGATGCGGCTTCCTGATCGGCTGCCGCAACCGTAAATGCGGTTGAAAACCCCTTCATAAACCATTGAAATTGGTCTGATTCGTGCGATCATCGCGCAATTGATCCGTTCACTGCGCCGGTCGATCGTGCGCTGCTGCAGCATTCCTTGAGCCGATGCGCCCGAGGAATGACGCAGCGATTCAAGCTGTTGCAGCGGCCGGCGATGCGCTCGCCGCCGCTTGGAGATTGGGACGATATGGAAAAGAGCCCGGATGCCTTCCGTACCATCAGCGAGGTCGCAGACGAACTTGATCTGCCACAGCACGTGCTGAGGTTCTGGGAAACGCGCTTCCAGCAGATCAAGCCGATGAAGCGCGGCGGTGGCCGGCGCTATTACCGCCCCGAGGACGTCGACCTGCTCAAGGGCATCCGACATCTGCTCTATGATCACGGCTATACGATCAAGGGCGTGCAGAAGCTCCTCAAGGCCAATGGCAACAAATTCGTCGCCGCCATCGCCAGCGGCGACTTGGCGGCCGTCGAGGCCCTTGCCGCGTCCAGCCACGAGGAACCGGCGCCGCCGAAGGCGGGCATTGCCGAGGAGGACCAGATCGTCGGCCGCGCCAAGGCGCCGCCAAGTCGTCGCTTCTTCTCCTTCGGCGGCGGTAGCGACGACGCGGAAATCTCGCTCGGCAAGGCATCCGTCAGCAAGGAAGACCGGGCGCTGCTGCAGGAGGCGCTTTACGATCTGCTCGAATGCAAGCGGTTGCTCGACCAGGTGCGGTGAACCCGGTCGACCGACTCACTGTCGTCGATTGGGAAGCCCGAAGACGAGTGCCGTCAGGAAGGGTTCAAGGCCCAATGACGGTCTGCCGGAGCTCGAATCCCCCCACGATCGCGACGTCATGGTTGCCGCCTGCGGCCGCATCTGCATGCATCGCAAGAAGATCAACATCTCGACCGTCATGGCCGGCCAGAGGCTTGGCATCAAGGAAATATCGACTTCGAGCAGAGGACTTTGCAACCATCGACAACCCGTTCGGCACGAGGTTGTCACCCATGTCTTAGGTGCAAACTGTTACCTATGTCTCCGGGCTGTACAAGGGCTTAAATGGTCGGAGCGGCGGGATTCGAACCCACGACCCCTTGACCCCCAGTCAAGTGCGCTACCGGGCTGCGCTACGCTCCGACCCGCTTTGTTACAAGCCCGCTCTCATTAGTCGGAACGCTCAGTCGGCGCAAGGGAAAAATGGAGATCCTTGTCCCGATCTGCCACCGTTGAAAAAGCGCGTTTTGTGATTTGGATCACGGCCCTGCCGCGGATACACTACGCCGGCAACAACAGGAGAAGCCCGATGAAGAGCATCCTCGTATTTGCGGCCGCCTTCGTCCTGTCGACGACGGCGGCGTCCGCCGCATGCCTTGGCCACGACAAGACGGCCTCGACCAGCACGGTGGACAAGGAGATCACGACGGCGAGCGTGACCAAAGCCGAACAGTCCACCCCGAGCGATGACCTCCTCCTGCAGCGGAAGCTGCAGCAAGACGAAATGGCCGCTGAAGAATAGACGGCAGCGTTCATCAGAGGGCCTCGCAGCGCGCCCGCCGCGCTGTGAGGTCCTGTCGTTTCAACAAACACGCAATCCGCTCCGCGTGCCGCCGCACCGCGCCACTTCGGACGGCGTCAGCGCCGCCGTCGTGCCGCCAGACGCAGATAGATTTCCTCCGTCCGGTCGAGCATTTGCTCAAGCGTGAAGCGGTTCCTGCGGGCTTCTGCCGCGTCGGCGAGCTCTGCATATCTCTCCGGATCGGCGGCGGCGATCATCGCCTTGGCGAGTTGCGAGACGTCGTCGCTATTGCCGACGATGAAGCCGTTTTCACCGTGGTCGACAGCGGTGCGCGCGCCGCCGACGTTCGAAATGATGATCGGCCGGGCCGCGGCGACGGCCTCGAGCATCACATAGGACATCGCCTCGTAGCGGCTCGGCATGACGATGAGGTCGAAGGCGCAGACGGCTTGCGGACCTGTAAATGCCGAGGTGAGGTGGATGCGGTCCTTCAATCCACTTTCGTCGATGCATTGCCGGAGTTCTTCTTCCGCATCGCCGGAGCCGATCATTACCAGGTGGCTGTTGCCGACCGACCGGGCGGCGCGCTGAAAGGCTTCGAGCAGGCGCTCCGGCGCCTTCTGGGCTGCCAGCCGGCCGATGAAGCCGTAAACGAACGCATCGGCTGGAATGCCGAGGCTCGCGCGCACGGTCTTGGCCAGGCCGGGGGAGGGGGCGAGAACGCCGTTGACGATGATCGAAATCCGCGCTTCCGGAAGGCCGAGAGTGAGGGCATGGGCGCGTTCATCGTCGGAAACCGTTATCAGGTGATCGGTGAAGAACCAGGCGAGCGCCGCTTCGATTGCGCCATAGATGAACCTGCCGCCGCGACCCAGCGTCGGGTCCATGGTGCGGAATGCGTGCGGCGTGTAGACCCGCGGCACGTGCCGGCCCGGAAGCCTCAGCCGCGTCAGGGCTCCCGCTTTGGAACTGTGGCCGTGAATGACATCGAATGGTCCGGCCTCGCGAATGATCCGCTGTATGGCGCGAAAGGCGGGCAGGTCGGAGGGCCCGGGCGCACGATGCATATCGACCGCGTGCATGGCGGGAAGACCGATCTCCTTCAATTCGCGCAGGAAATCGTCTTCGGCGCGCCGGGGCGAATAGACGGCCTCGACATGGTGGCCGCGCGCATGCATGCCGCGGCAGAGATCGAGGAAGTGCCTTCCGGATCCGCCGCCACTCGGCTCGAGGACTTCAAGGAGCCGCAATGGCTTGGCTGCCGGTCTGACGGTCAGAGACATGCTCATGCAAGCCTATGGGCGCGCGCTTGCCGCCGGCTGCGATATTCGAGGGCGGCGCATCCCCAGATGACGCCGAGCAGCATGTAGAAATGGCGCCAGTGATCGGTGTCGATGACGTTGCCGATGCCGACATGGCCGATCAGCGTGATCCAGCTGATCATCAGGTGGGGCTGCCAAGGCCGGTCGAGCAGCAGGAAACGGAACCCGAGCGAAAGCGTCCAGAGAATCAGCGTCACGTAAGCCGCAAAGCCCAGCCAGCCATAGGATGTCAGGCACTTCAGCCAGATATTGTGCTCGTCTTCCGGAAAGATCGTGCTGAATACCATGGGGCCGATGCCGAGCGGCTTTTCCATGGACATGAGAAAGCCGATACGGTGGCGCTCGAAGCGGCCGAGATGTCCGCCGTCATAGTCCTGCACGAGCTGGGTACGGTTTGAGAAGAGTGACGAAACCTGCTCCGACTGCAGCGCGACCGCCAGGGCCGCCGCAATGAAGAGGATGCCGCAGAGCGCCAGCACGAGAATTCTGAGGCGGAAGAGGCCGCTTCGCTCCTTTAGAAGCATGATGAAAACGAGGGCGAGGACGCCGAAGAGATTGAGTGCCCAGGCCGCCCGCGAAAAGGAGAGGAAAACGCCGAGCGTCAGCACGACGAGCCCGGCAACCTTCAGCGGCGCGCGGCGGATCGGTTGCGTAAGGAGCCCGTGGAGCAGGTAGAGCACCGGCGCGGCGAGATAGGGCCCGAAGACGTTCGGATCCTGAAATGCGCCCTTTGCCCGATCGTAGAGCGTGAAGCTGCTCGCCCCGGGAATTGCATCGAAATAGCCGAGAATGCCGAGGAGGGCGGTGACGACCGCCGCCGCCGCCCATGCATCGAAGATCAACCGCAAACGCCGGTGGCGTTCCTCGATGATGGCGGCGAAGAAGACGGCCGAAAGCGCGAGAAAGCCGGAGACGGCCATATAGATCGGCCCGTCCGAGAGGTCGGCCATCACCGTTAACGATAGAACGCCGCCGACCATGAAGAGGATGAGTAAGGCGAGCAGGGGGGCAGTGGCGCGCGAAATCCTCAGGCCAAACAGGGCCCAGAGGCCGATCAGGCCGGTCAGGAACACTTCATAGGGTGCCGGCTCTGCGAGGACGAAGCCAGAGCCGAATACGGCCAGTGCCACCAGGCCGGAGCCGAGGATCGAAATCGCCGCAAGCTGCGGCCGGAGCACGGCGGGACGGAGAATGCTGGCGGTACTCAATACGCGTTTTCCGTGTTGAGCAGGCGCATCGGCGTCAGAAATAGGATCTTCAGGTCGAGGAAGAGCGACCAGTTCTCGATGTAATAGAGGTCGAAGGCCGTGCGAAAGCGGATCTTCTCGTCATTGTCGACTTCGCCGCGCCAGCCGTTGATCTGCGCCCAACCGGTCACGCCGGGTTTGACGCGATGGCGGGCAAAATAGCCTTCGACGACATCCGAATAGATGCGGTCCTGCGTCTGCGCGTGAACTGCATGCGGGCGCGGGCCGACCAGCGAGAGCTCGCCTTTCAGCACGTTGAAGATCTGCGGCAGCTCGTCGATCGAGGATTTGCGCAGAAAGCGGCCCACCGGCGTCACGCGCGGATCGCCCTTGGTGACGGCGTTGCGCGCGGTCGGATCGCTCAGATGCGTGTACATCGAGCGGAACTTATAGACTTCGATGATCTCGTTGTTGAAGCCGTGTCGCTTCTGCTTGAAGATGATCGGGCCCGGCGAGGTGAGCTTCACGGCGACGGCCGCCCCGAGCATTACCGGCCAGAGCATCGCGAGCGCGACCAGGCTGAAGAAGACATCGAAGCATCGCTTGGCGACGGAATCCCAATCGGCGATCGGCTTGTCGAAGATGTCGAGCATCGGCACCTTTCCGACATGGGAATAGCTGCGGGGGCGGAAGCGCAGATTGTTGGCATGGGCGGCAAGGCGTATGTCGACCGGCAGCACCCAAAGTTTCCTCAGCAGCGTGAGGATGCGGTCTTCCGCCGTCAGCGGCAGCGAGAAGATCAGCATGTCGATGCGGGCCATCCGTGCGAACTCGACGAGTTCGTCGACGGTGCCAAGCTTCGGATAGCCGGCGATGACATTCGGCGAGCGGCGCTCGTCCCGGTCGTCGAAAATGCCGCAAATTCGGATGTCGTTATCGGGCTGATGCTCGATCGTGCGGATCAGTTCCTTTGCCGGTGCACCGCCGCCGATGATGACGGCGCGGCGTTCCATCGTGCCGTTACGAGACCAATGCTTGACCGAATAGGCGATGAAGGCGCGTTCGGCGACGAGGAACAGCACGCCTGCGGCGAACCAGCCGCCGACCCAGACACGGGAATAGAGATGGCCCGATTTCAGGAAGAACAGAGTCAATGCGATTACGCCGAAGGCGCCGGTCCAGGCGCCAAGGATGCGGGGCATCATCCGCAGCCATGCCCTGAGGGCAGGCACCTGATAGGCATCGGCGAGTTGCATGGTGATGACCGCAAAGGCCGAGCCGCCGGTCAGAATAGCAATATACACCGGCAGGTCTGCAAGCGATGGGCCGACATATTGCGTATTGATCGCATAGCCAATGGCGAAGAGGGCGCAAAAGTCCAGGAGCCGAATCAGGCCAATCATCATGGCGGGCGAATAGGTGTCGGCGCGAAACTGAAGCGCTATCCGACGGGCCAGCGGATTGAGCCCGGCTGGAGCCTTTTCCGCCTGTGTCGCTTCGCGGTCGATCGTGGCGATCGTTGACACCTTTTTGCGAAGCGCTTCTGCGTCGAAGCTTTCGGTCCCGTCAAACTGATTCATAGTCTCTATCCGGCGCTTACTCCTGCTGCATGTCTCCTTAAATCGATCTCGATCTTGGGATGAAGACACGCAGCACTTCCAGGTGCTGCAGCGATCTTTATGGATGCGCGGCGCTGGGTTTCGGGATAGCAGAAAGCCACTAAGAAACGCTTACGTCGTGCGAAGCCGCGCGTCTGCGTAGAGGGCTTCTTCCGTAAGCTCGCGATAGAGCTGCATAATGCGGTGGGCCATGGTCGAGGCCGAGAAGCGCATCCTGATCCGCTCGGAGTCCGGCATCGTCCGGTCGGCCCAACCCTCGTCGTCGGCAATTTCGGCCATAAGCTGGCCGAGTGCATGCGCGTCGCCCGGCTCGACAAGCGCCGGACTGTCGGCGCCCAGAACCTCCGGAATTCCCCCGACGCGAGTCGCGACCACCGGCCGTCGCGCCGCAAGGGCCTCGAGAAGAAGATAGGGCATAGCCTCCGCGCGCGAGGGAATGACGACGGTCCGGGCGAGCGACAACGCCGTGCGGGTTGCCATTGCGGGAAGCAGCCTGAGGCGATCCCCAAGCCCCATGCGCGATGCCATTTCCTCATATTGCCGCTGCTGCGGACCATCGCCGATCATCAGCGCCGAGAGGCGCCGTCCCGTCAGGCGTTCGGCCCGTTCAAAGGCCGCTATAAACAGATCGGGACCCTTGAGGTCCCGCATCATGCCGATAAAGACGAAGTCGGCCATGTCCGGCCTCGTCTCGACCGGCACGAATTCAGCGTCGTCGACGCCGTTGTGGACAAGTTCGCTGCGGCCCTGCGGGCGGCCAATCTTCGCGAAATAAGTCTGGCGTTCGAAGTCGCAGACGAAGACCAAGGCGTCAGTCAGGCGCTCCTGCAAGCGCTCCAGCCGGAAGATCGCGGCACCCGTCAGCGACTTCCGGGGGTAGTGCAGGGTGCCGCCATGCGGCGAATAGAGGCGGGCTACGCGATACTTGTTGACCCGCAGGGCTGAACCGATGATGCGTGCGAGCGCGCCACCCTTGGCGCCGTGCCCGTGCAGCACATCCGGTTGCAAACGTCTGATTTCCTTGTAACTGCGCCATAGGAGCCGGACATCCGAGAGTCCCACGGCGCGATCTATCGGTGTGCGGATGATGCCGAGAGCCAGATGCGGACGCACCGCCTCGAAGAGAGCGTCCTCATGGGCACCGCCGGTGGTGCTGTCGCAGAAGATTCCGACTTCATGGCCGGCGCGCGCATGGGCTTCCGCGAGATCGCGCACGTGGCGGAAAATCCCGCCGATCGGCGACCTGAAACAATGGATGATGCGCAGGGGGCGTTCGCTCCGCATCGGTTTCAGAACAGCCGTTCGCGAACATAGATCGTGTCGCCCGCCAGCACCGGATCGGTGATCGGCACCCGGCCAGTGATGATGCGGCCGTTGATCTTGCGGGTGATATCGGCACTCCCCTGGTTGGCGCGCGGCGTGAAGCCGCCGGCAACCGCGATTGCGTTCTGCACCGTCATGCCCGGCACATAGGCATATTGGCCGGCCTGGCCCACCTCGCCCATGATAAAGACGGAACGGTACCGGTCGACCTCGATCGTCACGTCCGGATCGCGTAGGTATCCCTGACGCAACTTGGCGGCGATCATGCCCTCGAGCTCCGGCAGCGTATGGCCGCGCGTGGGCACCGCGCCGATCAGCGGGAAGGCGACGTAGCCGGCCTGATCGACCGTATAGGTGCCGCTGAGTGCCGCCTGCTCGAAGACATTGATGCGCAGCCGGTCGCCGCTGTCCAGCCGGTAGGGCTGGATGGTCGCCTCGCTGAAGGCTTTGGGTGCCGGCTGATAGCTCGTGCATGCGCTTGCGAGCACCGACAAGAGTGCCACGGCGAAAGCGCGCGCTGTCTTTTTACCTGCGGTCGACATGCGGGTTTGAGCTCCAGGGAAATCACCTCTCTGGCGCCGTTATCGATCCGTTAGGGTTAATAGCCGGTAAACTCGTGACGGAAATCGCCTGTCCTGGCAGCGCCGAGCCGCAGGGGGTACACTGCCTGGTTGCGCGCGGCATTAACCGTTGCGTTACCATGTCCCTTTACCTTCGCGGCGGAATGAAAAACTCGTGGAGTTGGGACATGTCGGGCATCGGCGGCGGACATGAGGATGTGGATATCGACCTCGGCGGCCTGTTCCGCGCCGTGTGGCAGCGTCGCTCCCGTGTTGTCCTAGCAACCTTAGGCGCGGCGGCCGTCGCCTTTGCCGCCGCGAAGATGATCGCTCCCCAATATGAAAGCGAAACGCGCGTCCTGATCGAGTCGCGCGAACCCGAGTTCAGCGGTGCGGGGCAGCTCCCCCAGAGTGGTTCGGACAGGATCTTCGACGAGTCCGGCATTGCGAGCCAGGTTCAGGTCCTTCGCTCCGCCGACCTGATCAAGCAGGTCGCACGCAACATGAAGCTGCACGAGTTGGAAGAGTTCGATCCCTCAGCGCACCCGTCGGCACTTTCCGATCTGCTGGTCATGCTCCGGATGAAGAAAAATCCCCTCGAGTTACCGCCCGAAGAGCGGATTCTAAGGGAGTTCAATTCCAAGCTGCAGGTCTATCAGGTGGAAAAATCCCGTGTGATCGCGATCGCCTTCACGTCGAAGGACCCGAAGCTCGCCGCAGCCATTCCGAACGAGATGGCGAAGGTCTACCTGTCGCTGCAGAGCGGTGCGAAACTCGATTCCAATTCGGAGGCGAGCCGCTGGCTGGAGCCGGAAATCGCCAATCTGCGCGAAAAAGTGCGCGAGGCGGAGGCGAAGGTTGCCGCCTATCGTGCCGAGTCCGGCCTGCTGCCGACCAGTGAGACGGAGAATTTTGCAACGCGCCAGCTGAGCGATATTTCCGCCGAGCTTGCGCGTGTACGCGGCGAGAGAGCCAACGCCGCCGCCCGCGCGGAAGGGGTGCGCGCGGCGCTCGCCGACGGCCGCGCTGTCGACACGCTTGCCGATATCGTCGGGTCGCCGATGATCCAGCGGCTGAAGGAAAGCAAGGCCGCCCTTGAGGCGCAGATCGCAGACGTCTCCACATCGCTGCTTGATGGCCACCCGCGGCTCAAGGGGCTGAGGTCGCAGCTCGAAGGCATCGAAGCGCAGATTCGTTCTGAAACGCGCAAGATCCTCGCCAGCCTCGATAACGAAGCGAAGGTCGGGCAATTGCGCGAACAGCAATTGGTGCAGCAGCTGAATTCGCTGAAAGCCCAATCGGCTCAGGCCGGCGAGGAGGAAGTGGGCCTGCGCGCCCTGGAGCGCGAGGCCGCCGCGCAGCGGCAGCTGCTCGAGACCTATCTGGTTCGCTACCGCGAAGCGACCTCGCGCAGCGTCGCCAATGCGACCCCCGCCGATGCGCGGGTGATCTCGAACGCCGTCATTCCCGCCCTCGCGAGTTTCCCAAAGGTCATTCCGATCACCATTGTTGCGGCTTTTGCGAGTTTTCTGGTGAGCTGTGTCGTGATTATGCTCGCCGAGCTCTTCAGCGGCCGGGCCCTAAGGCCGACGTCGGTCGCCACCCCGACGGTTGCAGAGCCTGCACCGGTAAGCGCGGCACCCGAAAGCGCAAGCAACGTCCCCTACGAGGCATCCGTTGCCGCGGTTGAGCCGCAGTCGGGAAAAGAAAGCGAGGTTCGGGAGCCAAATGCAGCAGAGCAGGATTTCTCGATCGAATCCGTTGCCGATCATCTTCTCGGCCATGGCGTCAGGGTTGCGGTTTCGGTCTCGCCGGGTGGCGACGAGGGGTCGATGGCCGCGGTGATGCTGGTGCGCCTGCTGGCGGAAGCGGAACAGAAGGTCGTGCTGATCGACTTTTCCGGTTCGGTCTGCCCGACTCGGCTGATGGCGCAATCACCGCATCTGCCCGGCATTACCGACCTGCTTGCGGGCGAGGTCGCCTTCAGCGAGACGATCCATGCGGACCGCTTCTCGGATGCGCATGTCATCCCGCGCGGCGAGGCGGATCCTCGGATGGCCATGCGCGGCATCGAGCGCCTGCAAATGATCGTCGATGCGCTTACCAACGCCTACGACCTGGTGCTCATCGAATGCGGCCAGGCAGATGCGGAGGCTGTCGCCAAGGTGGCTCGCCGCGAGGGCACCGAGATCATTCTCTCCGCTCCCTCCGTCAGCGAAGAGAAGATCGTCGAAGAGCTCACCCGCTTTGGCCAGGCCGGCTATCGCGACATCGTGCTGATGACCGGGGCCGGCCGGCCGGGGCCGGACTTCCCCGACCGCCGGGCGGCGTGAGCGTGCCCGGGCCAGGGCCCGCGGGCAGCTTCAATCCTCTGCGCCTGGGCCCTGTTGCCAGCGGCGACGCTGCCGCTGCAGGAACGCGTAAGCCCTCTCATTGGCCTTGACGGTTCGTTTGGCGCGGGTCATCGCCCGGTACAGGCTGGCTGCCAGAAAACCGCGCGGCGTTAGGGGTACGACGATGTCGCGGAGCGAGGTCTTGATCGTGCACCATGACCGCTTGTAGCGCTGGTCGCCGATGCCGAAATCGAAGAGCTTCACCCCTTCGCCACAAAGACGCTCGATCGTGCGGTAGAACAGCAACTCTCCGGGGCTGCTGTCGGCCGCGACCCCATCGTCGATCGAGCCGAACTGGCAGATGACGTGGTCGCCTTTGCGCAGCAGGCCGGAGATGGCGATGATCTTGCCCTGGTACTCGCCTTTCAGGCCTATCGCATCGAGCTCGAAGAGGCCGCCGGTCTGGCGATCGACCAGGGCGTGGAAGAAGGCGCGCGTCGCCGCATCGCTGAACACGTCCGGCAGGCCCAGCGCGGCGAAGCGCGAGGCCTTCTGCTGGAAGAATGTTTCCAGAAGGGCGTGCGCTTGCGGTGACTGGCGGGCGGTGATGTAGTCGTAGCCACCCATTTCGGCGAGACGCTTTTCAGAGGTGCGCATCTTCTTGCGGCGGCGCTTCGCATTGAGTTGCGTGAGCGTGGCCTCCATGCCGTGAAGGAGAGGCAACTGAAAGGATGCGTTCGGATGGGTGATGCCAGGCAATGCCGAGAAGGGATTGAGTACGCCGCGCCACTTCGCAGGCATTCTTTCGAGCCTCACGACGTCGGCAAATGGACGGAGCTGGCGCATGCCGTCGGTCAGAGCGCGGACCAGTTCGACGCGCGGCACGGGCTCGAGGTCTGCGAACACACCGGTGTTCAGATTGCTGTGTTCGGAACCGATCAGACGGGCTGTGCGAACGAGACCCCGCTCAACGGCGAAGGGCAGAATGAACATGGGCTTCTGGCCGCAGGCGCCGCGGATCACCACGACGCGGTGAGTGTGTGTCCTACTCCAGGCCACGCACCAGTCGAAGCTCTGGTGCAGCGAATTGCGGCTGTTCTCATCCAGCGCTCGCCACTCCGCCTCGAGCTCGTCCAGCTCAAGATGCAGCGAGACCGTGATCCGGACCATATTGGGGGATTCGATCGCCTGGTGTGGCCTGCAGGGCTGGGCGTCGTTCGGCGGGGGGAGGGTGAGATCGAGATTGGCCATGTCTTCAACGTGATCCGCATACGGGGGTGATGCCATTCAAACGCAAAATCCTCCTATGCCGGATTAATCTCGCGGGCGGGCGGGGGCTGATCGCGCAATGCGGTTAGCAAAGGGTGAAATGTGGCTGTTTAAAAAGCATCTCGCCGCGTTACATGGGACTACGATTGCGGGGGAGCGAGAAACCAGTGATGCGATCCAGCCACCTGGCGCCGGACTCCGGTGCCAAATTTCCCATTGCCGAATTTCCGCGCGTCGGATTCCTGAAGAATCTCGTGCGTTCGCCTCTGATCGAGATCGGCGAATACAGCTACTACGACGATCCCGAGGGGCCCGAGTGCTTCGAAGAGAAGTGTGTCCTCTATCACTACGACTTCATCGGCGATCGCCTGGTGATCGGCCGCTTCTGTGCCCTTGCGACCGGCGTGCAATTCATCATGAACGGCGCCAATCACGCGCTGGACGGCTTCTCGACCTTTCCATTCGGCATTTTCCCCGGGTCATGGCGTGAAGCCTCCGATCCTGCGGCCCATACGGCCGGCCATCGCGGCGACACCATCATCGGCAATGACGTGTGGATCGGCATGGAGGCGACGATCATGCCGGGTGTCAGGATTGGAGACGGCGCCATCATCGCGGCCAAATCGGTCGTGGCGAAAGACGTGCCGCCCTATGCCGTCGTGGCGGGAAACCCGGCGCGAATCGTCAGAACGCGCTTTCCGGCCGAAGCCATAGAGCGGCTGCTGGAAATCGCCTGGTGGCACTGGCCGATCGACAAGGTGACGCGCAACATCGCGGCGATCACCGGTGCCGACCTCAAGGCGCTCGAGGGCGCGCGGTAACTCAGTCCAGAAAGCCGGTGGCGAGCACGCTTGCCCAATCCGGGCGGTTGCGATCGGCGGCCAGTCTCGCCATCGCCATGTGATCGTAGGGAATGCAGCGGAAGGTCACGCTCCATCCCTTCGCCGTGTGATCGAGAATGGCATAGCGCGCGTCCGGCGAACCGGTCTCCACCCTGTGGGCAATGGGGTGATCGTCGGTATAGCCGGGGCAACCGACGCTTCCTGGATTGACGAGGAGTCGCCCGTCCCGAAGCCGCACCGCACGCGGTATATGCGTGTGAGCGCAGAGAATCACCGGATAGGCGATGTTTTGCGCGAAATCTTCGATCGCCTCCCGGTTCGACATATGGGCGATGCCGTCGGGGGTCAGGGACTCCATCCAATAGGTCTCGTCGCCCTGCGGCGTGCCATGGCAGAGAAAGAGCGTGTCACGATAGACGAACGTCTCCGGCAGCGTCGCCAGCCATTCCAGATGCCGCGTCTCAAGCTGGTCATGGGCCGCCCGGTCGGAAAGACTCATCTCGCTTGGATCCTGCGTGAGCAGATAGCGGTCATGGTTGCCGCGGATCGCCGCCATGCCCCGGGAGATCAGGATATCGGCCGTCCGGGCTGCGTCGAGAGGGCCGCTCAGATGATCGCCGAGGTTGACGATCTCGCCGATGCCCTGCGCATCGATATCCGCGAGGACCGCCTCCAGCGCGAGATGGTTCCCGTGAATATCGGAAATGACGGCGATCCTCATATGCGCTCCTGTGTCAGCGTCTTGCGGGTTTTTCCATCCACTTGATGATCAGCATGGCTGGAAGGATCCACAGGAGCCCGGTAAAGAAGAAATAGAGGAGATGCGCCCACCACGCTGACGCGCCGAGCAGGAGGGAGGCGAAGGTTACGGCCGCCAGCGCATAGGTGATGACGAGAATGATGATCAGGATTGTGCCGATCAGTTTTCTAAGGCGTACGGGCATTTGACTTCTTTCGGATAGCAGCGCCGGATGCGGGGTCCGCAATATTCCGCGTGCCGCGCACCCACGTCTCGAACTTGGCCGCGACGGCATGCCGCAAAGGCTCTGGACTTGTTTTGCACGGCCGTCTGGTGCAAATCAACGGCTTTCGGACCGGCTATGGCGGCAAGCTGCACGAGGGCCGTGTCCGCCGACGAATGAGGACAGGCTGATGGCCCACGCCGACGCGGCAACAGAACGGACGCTTCTCACCGAGATCGACAGGACCGGGCGCAATCGCCGGCAGATCCGCGGCTGGCTCGCCGTGGTCCTCTTCACGCTCTTTGCGCTGGTGCTTGTCGGCGGCGCGACACGGTTGACTGAATCCGGCCTCTCGATCACCGAGTGGAAGCCGATCCATGGCGCCATTCCGCCTCTGTCGGCGGAGGAGTGGGAAGAGGAATTCCGTCTCTACCAGCGCATTCCCCAATATGAGCAGCTCAACAAGGGCATGTCCGTCGATGAGTTCAAAACGATCTTCTGGTGGGAATGGGCACACCGGCTGCTTGCCCGTTCCATCGGCGCGATCTTCGCCTTGCCGCTCCTCTTCTTCTGGCTGACGGGGCGGATCGAAAGGCGCCTGAAGCTGCCGCTTGTGGGCCTTCTGGCGCTTGGCGGCTTCCAGGGCTTTATCGGCTGGTGGATGGTCTCGTCCGGTCTGGTCGAGAGAACCGAAGTCAGCCAGTACCGGCTTGCCACCCATCTTGTCATTGCCTGCCTGATCTTTGCCGCCTGCATGTGGATCTTCCGCGCCCTTTCTCCGCATTCCGGCGACGCGGCACCGACGAAAAAGGCAAGGACCATGGCGGCTGTCATTGCCGGCATGAGCCTCTTTCAGATCTATCTCGGTGCGCTCGTCGCCGGCCTCGACGCGGGCTTGACCTATAATACCTGGCCGCTGATGGACGGCGCGATCGTGCCGGGAGGGCTGTTCGCGCAGGATCCGGCCTGGATCAATCTCTTCGAGAATCCGAAGACCGGCCAGTTCTTCCACCGTGTGGGAGCCTATCTGCTTTTTGTCCTTGCGCTCGTGCACATGATTTCGTCGCTGCGTGCCGCGCCGGAGACGACGCATGCCCGCCGTTCGGTGGTTCTTTTCGCGCTGGTGACGGTGCAGGCGGCGATCGGCATCACTACGCTTCTCCTGCAGGTGCCGGTCGGCTGGGGTGTGCTGCATCAAGCGGGCGCGCTCGGGGTGCTCGGCTTCGCGATCGCCCACTGGCGCGGCTTTATCGGCGAGTATCCGAGGGAAACGGCGATCGAACGGCGCGATTGATCCGCTACGTCAGCGAGTGGGTTACGGGGGGGCCAGTTCTGCCAGCATTCCCGCAAGCTCGGTCGTGTTGCGGGCGCCCAGTTTCTCGAGGACCCGGCTGCGATGCACCTCCACGGTGCGTATCGAGATGCCGAGCTCATGGGCGATCTGTTTGTTGAGCTTCGCCTGCAGCATCAAGTGCATGACCTCCGTCTCGCGATTCGAGAGCGTCTGGACCCGGCGTTGCAGAGCCTGCTGATGCCCCAGGAGCGCACGTCTGTTCTCGTGCGTGGCGACGGCTTTCAGGACGAGATCGACCAGAAGGTTGTCGTTGAAGGGCTTCTCGACGAAATCGAAAGCCCCCGCCTTCAGCGTTTGCACCGCAACGGGCACGTCCGCGTGACCCGTCAGGAAGATGACCGGCGCCGTCCAGCCTCTGGCGCGCAGCCGATCGAACACCTCCGGACCGGACAGGCCTTCCATGCGCACATCGAGAACAACGCAGGCGCAGTCCTCGTCCGGCAGGGCCTCCAAAAACGCCTCGCCGGACGACCAGCCTTGTGCGGAAAGTCCACGCGATGCGAAGAGGAAGGCGAGCGCGTCGCGGATGCTCTCCTCGTCGTCGACAATATGGATCGTGCTCGTCATGAGTAGCCCACCGCCTTTTCCATTTCGTCTGCCAGCGGAAGGGTAACGGTGAACACCGTTCCCCCTCCGGCGCCGGGCCGATGCGCAAGATGGCCGCGATGCAGTTCCACGATCGACCGGCAGATGTTCAGTCCCATTCCCATTCCCTGCTCCTTCGTGGAGGTGAAAGCGTCGAAAAGCCGTCCCGCCACTTCGGGCGCAATGCCTCCGCCCTGATCCTCCACCTCGATTAGCGCATGGCCGTCCGCGCCTTTCAGGAGACGGAGGACGAGTCGGTCGCCCGTGCGGCGGTCCTCGGCCATGGCCTCCATGCCGTTGCGGATCAGGTTCACGAGAACCTGCTCAAGAAGAATGCGATCGGCCATGACCGTCCCGACATCCGTCAGTTCGGTGACGACCCGGACGCGGTTTTCGCGGGCATCCGCCAGCATGAAGCCGATAGTGTCGGTCACCACATCGCGCAGGCGTAGCCTGCCGAAATGCGGTTCGCGCTTCCTTGCGAAATCCTGGATGCGCCGGATGATCTGCCCGGCACGATTGGCCTGGAGCGAGAGCTTTTCGACGGCCGGCCCCAGAACGGCCGGCTCGGCCTTGCCCTGTTGCAACAAATTGGCAAGTCCCGCGGAATAGCTCGCAATCGCCGAGAGCGGCTGGTTCAGTTCGTGCGCCAGCGTCGAAGCCATCTCTCCCAGCGTGACAAGGCGGCCGGTGCGGGCCATGCTCTCGTCCTGGGCTCGGGCCAGCCGGGCCGCCCGTTTGCTATCGGTGATGTCGATGACGGAGCCCATCCAGCCGCGATGGCTGCCTGCGGCGTCGATGAGCGGGGCCTCATAGACCTGCACGTCGATTTCGGTGCCGTCGGCCCGGCGAAACCGGGTCTCGAACGCTTGGGAAACGGCGCCGCCCTCCGTCAGCGCGCGCTGGCGGGCGAGGGTCTCCTCCAGCCGGTCCGGCGACCAATAGGGCATAGGCGGGGAACGCCCGACGAGTTCGGCGGCCGGCCAACCGACGAGCTTGCAGAAGGCCGTGTTCACGTAGAGCACGCGCCCCTGATGGTCCTTTGCTCTCAGCCCCACCGTGAGACTCTCTTCCATAGACCGGCGAAACGCCATTTCGCCCTCGAGGCGCTGCTCGGCACGCCGCCGGCGTTGTGCACTTCGGTATAGCGTGAGCAAGGCGAGAATGGCGAAAGCCGCCAGACCCGCGATCACGGCGACGAGCAGCGTGTTCACGAAGGCCATCGGCGGATCATAGGACCCTATCCGCAGAACGGTGCCGGGCAGCGGCGGGTCGAAACTGATCGTGTGGGTCGGGTTTTGCGGATCGGGGCTGCGTTTCGCTCGTCTGGCGATCACGCTTCCGCCTGCGTCGGCGAGTTCGACACCATATTGCTCGGCGATCCACCATGGAATGTGTCGCTCGAGCATCAGCGGGACGGAGATCGTCGCCGTGACGATGCCGGTACCGCCCTGCAGCCAGACGCCCATGCTGAAGCGCTGCGACGTGACCTCGCCGAAAACCGGCCGGGCGGAGACCGTGCGTGACTGCACCATGCGCTCGACGAGCCGCCGGTCCGGCGTGCTGTCGAGTCCCGGCACGGCCCTGGTCACGTTCCCTGCCGCATCATGCCATACGATCGAGAGCACTTCCGGGTTGTTGGCGATATGGAGCCGCGCTCGCGCGTCGAGTACCTCGGCCTGCGTGCCGCCGGAGGCATCGAGCGCCAGTCGCGCCAGCATGTCCTCGTCAACCGAAAGCTGGAATCGCAAGGTCTGTTCCACCCACAGCGCGTCGGTGGCAAGCTTCGTTCGCGCCTGCTCGGCCTCGCTGCGGCTGACGATCCAGACCAGCGCAGCCACAAGCGCCACCAGCGCCACGATGGCCGCAAGGGGTACCAGTGACAGAAGATCGGTCCGACCGCCCTGTTCCCTCACGTTCGCCGACCACGGATCCTCCCCTGGCCGCGTCCCGTCCCGCTCTTTCAGTGCGCCCACCTCCCTCGGTCGCAAAGCCCACTTCTTGAATTTTTCCTGGTTGGGCCTGTCGATTGTGGAAACCCACAATAGCCGTCAGGCGCAAAGGCTGGCAAGGAGAGGCATCATGCAAGCAGGAGCATTCCACGGTTTGCGACCAGCGCCTGCACGGGAGGCATGATTAGAGGAGGAGAAAATATGCTGACACGTCGCACTTTCGCCCGCTTGGCCGGGGCTGCTGCCCTTGCGCTCACCGTTGCAATGCCCGCCTGGGCCGAGCCGGTCGTCATCAAATTCAGTCACGTCGTCGCGCCGGATACGCCGAAGGGCAAGGGGGCGGAGAAGTTCAAGGAGCTGGCCGAGAAATATACCGACGGCGCGGTGAAGGTGGAGGTCTACCCGAACAGCCAGCTTTACAAGGACAAGGAGGAGCTGGAGGCGTTGCAACTCGGCGCCGTGCAGATGCTCGCCCCTTCGCTTGCCAAATTCGGGCCGCTCGGCGTGCAGCAGTTCGAGATTTTCGATCTGCCCTTCTTGATGAACGGCTATGACGATCTTCGCAAGATCACCGATGGAGAGATCGGTAAGTCGCTGCTGTCGAAGCTGGAGGACAAGGGCATTACGGGGCTTGCCTATTGGGACAATGGCTTCAAGGTCATGTCAGCTAACTCGCCGCTGCACACGCCCGACGACTTCCTCGGTCTCAAGATGCGCATCCAGTCCTCGAAGATTCTCGAGGCGCAGATGCAGGCGCTCGGCGCCGTTCCGCAGGTGATGGCGTTCTCGGAAGTCTACCAGGCGCTGCAGACGGGTGTCGTCGACGGCACGGAAAACCCGCCATCGAACATGTATACCCAGAAGATGCATGAGGTGCAGAAGCACGCCACGATTTCCAATCACGGCTATCTCGGCTATGCGGTCATCGTCAACAAGGCCTTCTGGGACGGCCTCGATCCGGCGATCCGGGAGAAGCTGTCGCAGGCAATGGCAGAGTCGACGGAATATGCGAACTCCATCGCCAAGCAGGAAAACGAGGCTGCGCTCGCTGCCATGAAGGCAGCCGGGACGACGGAATTCCACGAATTGACCGAGGACGAGCGTGCCGAATGGGTCGAGGCCCTGAAGCCGGTCTATGAAGAGATGTCCGGACGTGTCGGCGCCGATCTGATCGAGCAGGTCCGCACTACTCTCGGCAGCACCAACTGATCACCACTCGGCCTGCGGGGGCGTGGCTGGCGCCGCGTCCCCTTTTTTTTTCGAGGTTCGCCATGACTCTGCGCATCCTCGACCGCCTCGAAGAGATTCTGATTTCCGTGCTCATGGCTGTGGCCGTGGCGCTGATCTTCGTCGCGGTCCTGCACCGTTTTTCCATCGGATTTGCAGCCGACATAGTCGGCTTCGCCCGCACCAACGACATGCCCGCCCTGATGGACTTCGCGCGCTCCTTCTTCAAGACAGTGAACGCGATCAAGCTTACCTGGGCGCAGGAGGCCTGTATCTACCTGTTCGTCTGGATGGCCAAGTTTGGCGCGGCCTACGGCGTGCGCGTTGGTATCCACGTCGGCGTCGATATCCTCGTCGAGCGCCTTACCGGGGCGGCTCGCCGGCTCGTTACCATAGTCGCCATGTCCGGCGGGGTTCTGTTCACCGCAATCATCGCCTGGATCGGCAGCGACTTCGTCTATCATGTCGCAAAGGGCGGTCAGACCTCGCCAGATCTCGAGATCCAGATGTGGATCGTCTATCTCGCGGTTCCGCTTGGGTCGGCACTGATGTGTTTCCGTTTCGTCCAGGCGCTCTGGCTCTACGTGACCACGGGCTTCATTGCGCATCATGACCATGGTGCCGTGGAAGGACTGGAAGAAGAGGCCGAGGATCTTTCCAAGGGAGCTCACGCATGACCGCGCTTCTGATCTTTGCGATTCTTGCGATCCTGCTCGTCACCGGCATGCCCGTCTCCATCGCGCTGGGGTTGACGGTCTTCGCCTTCCTCTTCGGTTTCACCGGCATCCCGATGGACTCGATCGCGTTGAAGCTGTTCACGGGTATCGAGAAATTCGAGATCATGGCGATCCCGTTCTTCATCCTGGCCGGCAATTTCCTTACCCATGGCGGGGTCGCCAAGCGGATGATCCGGTTCGCGACCTCGATGGTGGGGCACTGGTATGGCGGCATGGGACTTGCGTCGGTGCTGGCCTGCGCCCTGTTCGCAGCAATCTCCGGCTCGTCGCCGGCAACGGTGATGGCCGTCGGTTCGATCCTGATCCCCGCCATGGTCCGGCAGGGTTATCCGCCGCAGTTCGGCGTCGGCGCGGTGGCGACGGCCGGCGGTCTCGGTATCCTGATTCCGCCGTCCATCGTGATGGTCATGTATGCCGTCGCCACATCCGGCATGGTGGTGACCGGTCCGAATGGCGAACAGGTCATGTCCGCCTCCATCGGCACCCTGTTCATGGCCGGCGTCGTTCCCGGGCTGATGCTTGCTACGATGCTCGGCGCCACGACCACCTATCGAGCTTGGAAGAACGACTATCCGCGCATGCCGCGGGCGCCGTGGAGCGAGCGCATCAAGGCGTTCCGCGAAAGCGTCTGGGGCCTGATGCTGATCGTGATCATCATGGGTGGCATCTACGGCGGCATCTTCACGCCGACCGAGGCGGCCGCGGTCTCGGCCGTTTACGCCTTCGTCATCGCGGTTTGGGTCTACAAGGACATCACGCTGCGCGAGGTGCCGAAGGTGCTGCTGGCCTCGGCGGCCATGTCGGCGATGCTGCTCTACATCATCACCAATGCCGTCATGTTCGCCTTCATCCTGACCTCGGAACAGATACCGCAGATGCTGTCGTCGTGGATCGTCGATTTCGGCTTCGGCAAGATCGGCTTCCTGCTGATGGTCAACGTGATCCTGCTTATGATCGGCATGGTGATGGAGCCCTCGGCGATCGTTCTGATCATGGCGCCGATACTTTATCCGGTCGCCGTCAAGCTCGGTGTCGACCCGGTTCATTTCGGCATCATGCTGGTGGTCAATATGGAGATCGGGCTTTGCACGCCCCCGGTCGGGCTCAATCTCTATGTCGCCTCTGCGCTATCGAAGCTGGGTCTGACGGAAGTGACGCGAGCAAGCTGGCCATGGCTGCTGACGGCGCTCTGTTTCCTGGCGGCGTTGACCTATGTCCCGGAAATCTCGCTTGCCCTGCCGCGGTTCCTAGGCTTGAACTGAATGCAGGCCGGACACCGAATGGCCGCGACCCGGAACGGGGTCGCGGCCTTGTCGCGTTCGACGCGGCGTGGCAGGTCAGATCGGTCAGGATCTACTGCCGTTGGTCAGGCCGAGAGCATCAGATCCATATTCTGGACGGCCGCCCCCGAAGCGCCCTTGCCGAGGTTGTCGAGCAGGGCGACGAGGTTCACATGCGCGCCGCCGCTGGTGCCGAAGACGAAGAGCTTCATAGTATCTTGGCCGGCGAGCTCGGCGGCATCAATGCGAGCCAGCTGGGCACTTTCTTCGAGCGGCACGACTTCGACGATCGACTGACCGGCATAGTGCTCGACGAGCGCGGCGTGAATGCTTTCGAGCGTCGCGCCGGCCGCAAGCTCGTCGAGATAAAGCGGAACCTGCACGATCATGCCCTGTGGGAAGTTCCCGACGGAGGGCGAGAAGACCGGCGCGCGCTCGAGCAAGCCATGCATCTTCATCTCCGGCACGTGCTTGTGCTTCAGGGGGAGGCTATAGAGGAAGTGCGGTGCGCCGATATGCTCGGGATGCTGCTTGTCCTCCATCTGCGCGATCATCTGCTTGCCGCCGCCCGTATAACCGGAGACGGCATTGACGGTGACGGGATATCCGTCCGGCAGGATGCCCGCCTGGCGCAGCGGCCGGATGGCGCCGATGGCGCCAGTCGGATAGCAGCCGGGATTGGCGACGTGCCGGGCGCCGCGGATCTTCTCGGGCTGCGCCCGGTCCATCTCGGCAAAGCCATAGGCCCAGTCGGGCGCCACGCGATGCGCGGTCGACGTATCGATGATGCGCACGCTGTTGTTGCCGGCGACCATGGCGACCGCCTCCCGCGAGGCATCGTCCGGCAGGCAGAGAATGGCGATATCGGCGCCGTTCAAAAGGTCCTCGCGCATCGCCGCGTTACGACGCTCCGCTTCCGGAATCGACAGGAGTTCGACATCGGAGCGGCCGGCCATGCGCGCGCGGATCTGCAGCCCAGTCGTGCCATGCTCGCCATCGATGAAGATCTTCGGTTTCATGATTTATCCCGCTCCTGCAGACCTTTACGGGGATTTCCGGAATCGGTCTGACATCGAATTGAATCTTTTTGTTAACGCAACGTCAGCCGCGTCGCTCCGCAAGCCATTCGGCGCGCAGGCCCAGCATATACATGGCGATCGTCGACCCAGCAATGGCGGTCATATCCGCATGGTCGTAGGCAGGCGCCACTTCGACGACATCGCTGCCAGCGACATGAAGCGCGCCGAGCTTGCTGAGGACGGAAAGGATCTTCGCGCTGGATGGGCCGCCGGCGACCGGGGTGCCGGTGCCCGGTGCAAAGGCCGGATCGAGGCAGTCGATGTCGAAGGTGAGATAGGCAGCGTGGCTGCCGACGTGGCGGACGATCGTCTCGGCGATTTCCCCCGTACGCATCTCCTCGACCTCATGGCCGTAGACGATGCGGATGCCGCAATCCTCCGGCGCATGCGTGCGGATGCCGATCTGGATCGAGCGCTCCGCGTCGATCAGCCCTTCGCGTGCGGCGCGGCCGACGAAGGAGCCATGATCGATACGACCCCCGGCGTCGGGCCAGGTGTCCTGATGAGCGTCGAAATGGACGAGGGCAAGGGGACCATGGAGCGCCACATGCGCCTTGAGCACGGGATAGGTGACGAAATGGTCACCGCCGAGCGTCAGGAGATAGGCGCCCGACCTCAGGATCTTCCCCGCCTCGCGTTCGATGGTCGCCGGCGTCTCGGCGTGGTTGCCGTAGTCGAGCAGGCAGTCGCCATAGTCGATCGTCGCCATGTCCGCGAAGAGATCGCGCTGGAACGGATATTGCGGATCGTTGTCGAAGATCGCAGACGCCCGGCGGATCGCCTGCGGTCCGAAACGGGCACCGGGGCGGTTCGACGTGGCCGCATCGAAGGGAATACCCCAGACGACGGCGTCGACGCCATTAAGGACCTTGGTGTATTTGCGCCGCATGAAGGAGAGGACGCCCGCATGCGTCGGATCCGTTGCCGCGCCGTAGAGCGAGCGGGCCGTGATGGCGTGATCGATGGTTTTTTCCGGCATGCTCAAGCCTCCGTTCTATCGAGCCATAGGCGCGCTCCGCCCGCGCCACACGCACTTCATAATGGCAGTACCATTTTTCCCGGTCCCGCCGTTGCGCAACAAGATGGTCGACGTGCTTTTTCCACGCGAGACTCCGACAATGGATACCGAAAAGAAAAAGGCGGAGCCGAGCCCCGCCTTTTTCGAATTCGCAATTCCGTGCAGCGGTTAACGCTTGGAGAACTGGAACGAACGGCGTGCCTTTGCACGGCCGTACTTCTTGCGCTCGACCACGCGGCTGTCGCGGGTGAGGAAGCCGCCGCGCTTCAGAACGGAGCGCAGGCCCGGTTCGAAGTAGGTCAGCGCCTTGGCGATGCCGTGACGAACGGCACCGGCCTGACCGGAGAGGCCGCCGCCGGCAACCGTCGCGTCGACGTCGAACTGACCATCACGGGCAGCGGCGACGATCGGCTGCTGCAGGATCATCTGCAGGACCGGACGGGCGAAGTAAGCCGAGAAAGGCTTGCCGTTGACGGTGATCTTGCCGGAGCCGGCCTTGACCCAAACGCGGGCGACGGCGTCCTTGCGCTTGCCGGTCGCGTAGGAACGACCCTGCGCGTCGACCTTCTTCACGTGAACCGGAGCGGCCGGTTCCGCCGTCGTGGCGATTTCCTTGAGAGCGGAAAGGTCAGCCATTATCAGGCGCTCCTTATGTTCTTGCTATTCAGCTTGGCGACGTCGAGGACGGTCGGCTGCTGTGCTTCGTGCGGATGGTTCGCGCCTGCATAGACGCGCAGGTTCTTCATTTGGCGACGGCCGAGCGGGCCGCGCGGAACCATGCGCTCAACCGCCTTCTCGATGACCCGCTCCGGGAAGCGGCCTTCGATGATCTGGCGAGCGGTACGCTCCTTGATGCCACCCGGATAGCCGGTGTGCCAGTAGTACTTCTTGTCGGAGTACTTCTTGCCGGTGAGGGCGACCTTCTCGGCATTGATGACGATGACATTGTCGCCGTCATCGACATGCGGGGTGAAGGTGGCCTTATGCTTGCCGCGCAGTCGGTTTGCGATAATGGTGGCGAGGCGGCCGACAACGAGCCCTTCGGCGTCGATGAGGATCCACTTCTTCTCCACCCCTGCAGGCTTCTGAACGAAGGTTGCCATATCTAAACTCTTTCGTTGGACCCGGAAACGAGCCGGGCGTTTCTTGTTGCTTGCTTTGGCCCCGATGAAGCCAAAAAAGAAGGCGGCCCGAGAGGGACCGCGATCTTCGGCAGCTTATACGGAAGGGCGAGGGAGAGGTCAAGAGCGGCATTTTCCGCCTCAACAAAGAAGAGGAAGCAAAAACAATTAGTTATGTAAATGGTATCATAATACCACACAGTTTTTGACCAGGGACGCTCGCGCGAGCGGCCTGCCGGGGTTGAAAGACCTGTGGCTGCGGCGTACGACGTGTTCCTTCGTGATAATGGGAGAAAACCATGGCTGACGTCGTTGCCTTCAGGAAGGAAGAGCCGGGCGGCCTGCTTTTGCGGGAGGCAAACGGCCCCGTGCTGCGGCTGACGTTGAACAACCCTCCGGCCAATGCCCTCTCGCTCGCGCTTCTGGAGGCGCTGGCGTCGGAACTCGACGCCGTCGCCTCGTCGAAGGAGACCAAGGTCGTCGTCATTGCCGCTTCGGGCAAGGTCTTCTCCGCCGGCCACGATCTGAAGGAACTGACGCTTCATCGCGCCGACAGCGATGGCGGCCGGGCTTTTTTCGAGCGCGCCGTCCGCCTTGCGGCCGATATCATGCTGAAGATCACCAGGCTGCCGCAGGCGGTCATAGCCGAGATCGACGGGCTTGCCACCGCGGCGGGTTGCCAGTTCGTTGCAAGCTGTGATCTTGCGGTCTGCACCGACAGCTCGACGTTCTGCACGCCCGGGGTCAATATCGGCCTCTTCTGCTCGACGCCGATGGTGGCGCTGACGCGCACAGCGCATCGGAAGCAGGCGCTGGAGATGCTGCTCACGGGCGAGACGATCGATGCGTCCACCGCCAAGGACTTCGGCATCGTCAACCGCATCGTGCCGCAGCAATATCTGCGTCAGGTGGTCGACAAATATGCCTCGGTCATTGCCTCCAAATCGCCGCAGGCGCTTAAGATCGGCAAGGAAGCCTGCTATCGGCAGGCCGAAATGCCGCTCGATGCCGCCTATGACTACGCTGTCGGCGTCATGGTCGAGAACATGCTCGCACGGGATGCGGAGGAGGGGATCGGTGCCTTTCTCGGTAAGCGCATGCCCGAGTGGAATGAGGACTAGCAGGTCCACGAGAGTGCCTGCGGCAAACCTGAAGAATCCAGGCCCCTAAGCGAGCCGGAGCAGCAGGGCGCCGAGCGCAATCACGCAGGCCGCGGCGATGCGCCAGATGCTGACGCGTTCCTTCAGGAACACGACGGAAATCACCACTGCAAAGAGGATGGCGGTCTCGCGCAGCGCCGCGACGGTCGCAACCGGAGCCCTGGTCATCGCCCAGAGCGCCAGCCCGTAGGAGCCGAGCGAGCCGGCGCCGCCGACAAGGCCGCGCAACCAATGGTGACGGACGTGGCCCAGCACGGACCTGACGCCGCGCGTCATGAAAGCCCAGGCGAAAAGCAGGACCGGGGGCAGCGGTGCCATCCAGAGCGTATAGGAGATGGCGTTGCCGGAAACACGCGCGCCGATACCGTCGATGAAGGTGTAGCTCGCAATCACGCAGGCGTTCAGAAGGGCGAGAGCAATGGCGCGCCGGCCGCCCTTGCGCGATTCCAGCGCGAGCGTCAGCACCCCCGCCGAGATCGTCAGGATTCCGGCGAGCGCGCCGTCGGTCAGATGCTCGCCGACGACGATGCTGCTCGTCGCCGCGACGATTAGTGGCGCCGTGCCGCGCATGAGCGGGTAGACGAGGCCGATATCACCGGCGCGATAGGAGGCGGCCACCAGTTGGAAATAGGCGAACTGGAAGATTGCCGAGACCAGGATGAAGGGCCATGCCTCCGGCCGCGGCAGCGGCAGGAGGGGGAGAAACGGCAGCGCCACGACGGCGGCGCCGAGCGCAACCATGGCGGCGTCCAGCGACTTCTCCGCGCCGGCTTTGACGAGCGCATTCCAGGTCGCATGCAGAAGCGCCCCGAAGAGCACGAGCGCAATGACATCAAGCGGCAAGATGAACCTCGGTTGGCGCTTCGGAAGGAGGGTCGGGAACTTGTCGCCTTGCATTCGGGGAAATGCAACCGGATTCCAGTATCCGAGTTGAAATTCGGCGCGACGACAACGAATCGGTGCAAAGTCGGCCGAAAGAACCGCGATTTGGTTGACTCGTCGCGGGGCGGCGCCAACTATCGGCGCAATTGGCATTCGATGGGCGACTGGAAGCATGAAACACGATTCTTATCCGGATGGTTACCTCGCCGATATCCTGCGCGAGACGAAGACAGTCGCCCTCGTCGGCGCCTCGCCGAAGCCCGAAAGGCCGAGCCATCGGGTAATGGCTTTCCTGCTGCGTAAGGGATACCGCGTCATCCCGGTCAATCCCGGCCAGGCGGGCAGAACGATCCTCGATCAGCCTGTCGTTGCAAGGCTCGCCGACATCGCCGAGCCGATCGACATGGTCGACGTTTTCCGAGCCCCGGCGGCCTTGCCGGGGCTCGTCGACGAAATCCTGGCTCTCCCCCGTTTGCCCAAGGCAATCTGGGGCCAATTGTCGGTGCGCGACGACGAAGCCGCGGCCAAGGCCGAAGCCGCGGGCCTAAAGGTCGTGATGGATCGCTGCCCGGCCATCGAGTATCCGCGTCTGATCGGCTAGGCGAATAGGGAGAACATGATGACGAAAGCCGGACCCGGCTTCAGCACGCTGGCCATACACGCGGGAGCCCAGCCCGACCCGACGACCGGCGCGCGCGCGACGCCGATCTACCAGACGACGAGTTTCGTCTTCAACGACGCGGATCACGCCGCGGCACTCTTCGGGCTGCAGCAATTCGGCAATATCTACACCCGTATCATGAATCCGACGCAGGCGGTACTGGAGGAGCGGATTGCCGCGCTCGAAGGCGGCACGGCGGCGCTTGCCGTGGCTTCGGGCCATGCAGCCCAGCTTCTCGCATTTCATACGATCATGAGCCCGGGCGACAACTTCATCGCGGCACGGCAGCTCTATGGCGGTTCCGTCAACCAGTTCGGCCAGGCCTTCAAGTCCTTCGCCTGGCAGGTGCGTTGGGCCGATTGCGCCGATCCGGAAAGCTTCGGGGCAGAGATCGACGGGCGCACGAAGGCGATCTTCATCGAGAGCCTCGCCAATCCGGGCGGCATCTTCGTCGATATCGCAGCGGTTGCCGAAGTCGCCCGCCGGCACGGCCTGCCGCTGATCGTCGACAATACGATGGCGACACCCTATCTCGTGCGGCCGCTGGAGCACGGGGCGGATATCGTCGTCCATTCGCTGACCAAGTTCATCGGCGGCCATGGCAATTCGATGGGCGGCATTCTGGTCGACGGCGGCACGTTCGATTGGTCGAAATCAGGCAAGTATCCGCTTCTTTCCGAGCCACGGCCTGAATACGCGGGCATCGTGCTGCACCAGGCCTTCGGCAATTTCGCCTTCGCCGTTGCGGCCCGCGTCCTGGGGCTCCGGGATTTCGGACCGGCGATCTCGCCCATGAACGCCTTCCTGATCCAGACGGGCGTCGAGACGCTGCCGCTGAGGATGCAGCGCCATTGCGATAACGCACATGCCGTGGCCAAATGGCTGGCGGCGCAGGAAAAGGTCTCCTGGGTCCGCTATGCCGGGCTCGATGGCGACCCGAACCATGCGCTCCAGCAGCGTTACTCTCCGAAGGGGGCAGGCGCTGTCTTCACCTTCGGGCTCAAGGACGGATACGAGGCGGGCAAGCGTTTCGTCGAAGCGCTCGAGATGTTCTCGCATCTCGCGAATATCGGCGACACCCGCTCGCTCGTCATTCACCCGGCCTCGACCACTCACCGGCAACTCACGCTGGAACAGCAGGTTTCTGCCGGTGCCGGGCCGGACGTCGTCCGTCTGTCGATCGGCATCGAGGACGTCGAGGACATCATTGCCGACCTGGATCAGGCGCTGGCGAAGGTCTGATGTTGTTCATCACAAACGTCTGTTTTTTCCGCGCATACCTCTGACACGTTTCAACCGTCGATGGTGGGTGTATTCTGAGGAAAACAAACAGAAATCCCCCGCATGTGAAACTTGTGGCAGGGGATTTGGCAGGTCCATCTGGATGTTTGCAGGATTGTGATCCAGCCACTTTTCGGCTACCCAGCCCCAGCCGATTTCCTGAACCAGACGGTAGATGCGTTGGGGCAGCTAAAAAGCCTTCCCCCTCCAGCCACTAACCTCAGTGTGGAGTCGTTGGGCTAACCTTCTCCAACCATATAACGCGTGTTATCGGGCTATTGCGTATGCCGTCTGGGCACATCCTATATTCAATGGCAAAAAGCCGGTGGCTGCAATTTCGGGTCTGGATCGTGCTCGGCACGAGCTAGGCCACCACTTCGTGGGCTACCATCTCAAGTTTGAGATGGGCGACGTTTCGATCGAACCTCCGCTAGGCAATCTGGTCTTCATCGGCGGCACTTCGGAACTCGACACGTCAAGGCCGATAACTTCGATGCTTGAGTTGGAAAAGTGGTGCGAGGACCGGGTGAAGGTCTTGTACGCAGGCGTAATAGCCCAAGCTCTAAAGGGAGGCGTGGTCGACAACCAAGCGGCTATCTGTCTTACCACCGAAGTCAGCGGCCATATGGATCACAAGATGGTCTCGCAGCTAATGAACCTCCTTCGCAACGTCCGCTACAGTGATCGCCCCCGAGCCGACGCGGAAATCTCCATGCAGGCCGACGAGCTCGAGCTTTGGAGTGAAACGTCCGACTTGGTCGCGAGCTAAGAACCGACCAACAATTGGCCCGCCGCCGACAAAGGCTGAGTGAAATTGAGAATGAGCACGGACCCATACTGGGCGTCGCCGGTCAGAACGGGATTATAGAGCCGCGCCGGGCTGGAAACCGAAGAGGCAGATGGCGGCAGCGACGGCCAACTCGAAGGAGTTTGATGCTTCACGCCAGCGAGCGGAGCAAGGTCCAGGGCGCGAATGACTTCCTCGTCTTCGGCACGGTCCCCTGCGCATTGTCACTTCTTCACAGCTCGGTTTCCGGCCATCCAAGACACGGGCGTTCGGGATTTCGTGGTGGGCGTCTTCCACCGGGAGAACTGGACCGTCGAGGGAGCCTCGGATGAAATTGATGGGTATGAGCCGCATGATCTCGTGGACTCCGGGCCGCCCTGCACACCGGGAGTGACGTCCTATGCCTTCACGAACGCATATCCGCTCCCGCGACGCTCCGCATACCCGATGCCTGGATATGCCCAGTGGTAGCCGAGCATCCGCAACTTCTCGGACGCAGCCCGATCCAAGAGCATTTGCCTGCTTTTGAGAGCGGTCTCCGCGTCGGTATCGAAGCCGAAATGCCATGAAGGATGCTCGAAGAAGATGACATCATTGGTGCAGGCGTCCCCTGTGACGAGGAGGTTCTCGTCGCCGGCGAGTTCGATTGACATGTGACCTGGCGTATGGCCTGGGGTGTCAACGACCAGCATGCCAGGTACGATCTCCTCGCCCGGTTTGACGAGTGTCAGTCGATCCCGTACGGCGAACAGGTCGCGCTGGGCCCCCTGCGCGAAACCGTGCAGGACTGGAGGCATCTTGGCTTCGAAGTTCTTGTCGGTCCAGAAATCCCATTCGGCCCGGCTGACGAAGTAATGGGCATTGGGATACAGAACCTTGCCGTTGGAGGTGATCGTCGCGCCCGAGTGATCGGGATGGGCATGGGTGAAGACGACCTTCGTGATCTTCGCGGGGTCCACGCCCAAGGCGCTGAGGTTGACCGCGAGCTTTCCGGCCGTGGACTGGAAATTCGACCCGGAGCCGTTGTCAATCAGAATGAGGTCGTTGCCGTGGCGGATGAGTGGAATATTGGCCTGCACAGGTGCGCCTTGGTCGTTGCCGCCGAGCCTTGCCATTATCATCTGCCGTTCCTCGGGCGTGGCGTCTGGCAGGAGTATTTCGGCTGGCAGTGTAATGAAGCCGTCACTGACGACGGTGATGTCGAACGCGCCGTGCTTGAACCGGTGGAAATCGGAGGCGTACAAGGCTGGCGGAAGTACTGCGGCCGAAGCCGCCGCGGCGGTGACTGAGAGAAAGTCGCGACGCGTGAATAGCACTGCTCTTGGATCGCTCATCTCATCTCTCCTCTCGGCCGATACCGTGCGGCCGCATGTTTCAGCGAGAGGTGCGGCCCGAGGTCGCGTCTTGTCCTTTCATGCTGCTCCCAGAGGTCGCTGTCGGCGAGGGAGGGGATCGTCACCACCTCCCCGCGATCGAAACCAGCCAGGGCTGCGTCCACCATTTCGCCCGCGTCCATCATCATGTCCGCGGGGATCACGCCGATGTCGATGCCGGCTCTGTCGAATATCTCGGTTCGCGTGAAGCCCGGAAGCACGGTTTGCATCCGGACGCCGTGTGGCTCCAGTTCTGCGGACAACGCCTGCGTCAGAGCAAGAACGAACGCCTTAGTCGCGACGTAGGTCGCGTTGAAACGCTCGGGCATCAGCGCCACCGCGGAAGCTATGTTTATGATCGTTCCATTGCGGCGGTGCGCAAAGGTGTGCGCCGCCGTCGCGGTCAGGGAATGCAGGACGTCGACATTGAGCTGGACCATCTTGCTGAGACTGTCGGGGTCCGATCCCAGCAAAGGGCCGTTCGGGCCGATGCCGGCACAGTTCACAAGCAGGGATATCTCGGCGTCCTCGCGAAGCTTCACAATTACCCGTTCCAGATCGGCCACGCTGGTGAGGTCTGCGATCAGAGGAGTGACGACCACGCGGTGGTCGCCCGACAGACGGTTGGATAGTGATTTCAGGCGGTCGAAGTCACGGGCGACGAGAATGAGATCGTGACCCCGGCGGGCCAGCCGTTCGGCGTAAACCGCGCCGATGCCTGATGAGGCTCCGGTGATAAGGGCTGTTCCTTGTGTCATTTTGCTTTCCTGTTCGCTTGAGTAGCGTTGAGAGCGGTCATGGTACGGACGCCACGATGAGGAGAGCGCCGCCGACAGCAGCGGCGTCCTCAATGAGGGCGGCCGGAGTGTCGTGTCGGAACGCTGCGGCGAGTTTGCCTCGCGCGGCAGCACCCCCAATCGTCCCGGCAATCGCACCGAAGGTGCCGGCGAGTAAGCCTCCGGCGAGCGACCCTCCAGCCGCGCCCACCGTGGCCCCGGCGAGCGCCCCCATGAGAATGCGAGCGCCGAATTGCGTCGGCACTTTGCGCGACGGAGTGTTCGGGAGCTGGTCGGTGACGAGCTCGACGAGCGCCAGCGCGGTGAAAATCCAGGGCGTCCACCTGTATCCCATGAAGGCGAGCGGCGTCCCGGAGACATCAAACCAGCCGAGTTGGGCCGCCCAGGCGACGGCCGCCGGGGCTGTCATTGCACGGAGGCCCGCGATGATGCCGATGAGCAGTGCGAGGACGGTTGTCACCCGTGTTCCCTTTCTCGATGCGTTGTTGCCTTGTCAGCCAAACAGGCTGGGGAGCCGCACCGAAACGATAGTCGGGGCACAGCTCTCCTCGCGAAGGCGGCGGGTCAGTCGCGGATGAAGTCCAGGAGGTCCGCGTTAATGATCTCGGGGTGGGTGGTGCACATGCCGTGAGGCAGGCCTTCGTAGGTCTTGAGCGTGCCGTTCTTCAGGAGCTTGACCGAAAGCGGAGCGGAGTCGGCGTAGGGGACGATCTGGTCGTCGTCGCCGTGCATAACCAGCGTCGGCACCGTTATCCGCTCGAGGTCTTCGGTGAAGTCCGTCTCGGAGAAAGCCTTGATGCAGTCGTAATGCGCCTTCGCGCCACCCATCATGCCCTGACGCCACCAGTTGTCGATGACGCCCTGGCTTATTTTTGCGCCGGGACGGTTGAAGCCGTAGAACGGCCCGGCAGGAACGTCGAGGAAGAACTGGGCGCGGTTGGCGACGAGCGCGGCGCGGAAGCCGTCGAAGACCTCGATCGGCAGGCCGCCGGGGTTCTTGTCCGATTTCACCATGACGGGCGGAACCGCGCCGATCAGCACGGCTTTCGAGACGCGGCCAGGCTTCGCCCGCGCAACGTAATGCGCGACCTCGCCGCCGCCCGTCGAGTGGCCGACATGGACCGCGTCCCTGAGATCGAGCGCATCCGTCAGAGCCGCGACATCGGCCGCATAGGTGTCCATCTCGTTGCCGGACCACGTCTGCGTGGAGCGGCCGTGGCCGCGGCGGTCATGCGCGATGACGCGATGACCCTTGTCGAGGAAGAACATCATCTGGGCGTCCCAGTCGTCGGCGCTCAGCGGCCACCCGTGATGGAAGACGATGGGCTGGGCGTCGCGTTGTCCCCAGTCCTTGTAGAAAATTTCCGTTCCGTCCGCGGTCCTGATAAACGACATGTCCTCACTCCTCTTCTCGGTTGAAGTCGCTGGAGGGGCGGCCGACGTTTTGCCGGGCAATACGATTGCGGCGAGGGCGAAACCTCCCGCAAGCAGCACGTCCCTCCGTGTGGCCTCCGCCGTGAATACGACTGATTGTTCATCCATTTTGCATCTCCCTTGCGGTGTCCGCCTGAACGATTACAACCTCTTCCAGAAAGGGCGTTTTCGCGAGTTAAGTGTCGTAAATCCGTGCAAAGGAGCGGTGTAGACAGTGAGTTACGCCGTCGTCGCGAACTGCCTGCGAAGTTCGATCACGTTGAGGAGTGCATGTGCCGCGAGCGCCGCAGACTGCCCACTGTCACCGACGACCAGCAACCCGCTCCCCGCGCCTTCGGCAGCGATGTCGAGGCCTCGGCCGGGGATGATCGCCACGGGCTTCATGTCTCCGAGGAAGGCCCGGATCATGGGCGCGACGCCCAGGCCGTCCGCCCCCCAGATCGAGCCTGAAAATCCGAAACAGAACGCTGCGTCGAAATCGTCGATGACGATCTGATCGAGGCTCAGAGTATCGGCAAAGTCATCCCTCGCGTCGCGATCCGAGAGAAAGCGCTGAACGCATGGCTCCTCGCTTGGGAACTGGCGCAGATCGGGGGCAAGCGCGGCATACCCGCCCGTCGGCGTGGCGAGAACGACGTCCGCCTCTACGTCCTTGAACATGTAGTAAACGGGTGCAATTCGCTCGATGCGTATTTCATCGTTCGAGGACTCTCCGACCATATCCGCCGACAGAATGACCAAAAGGCGGATCGGTGTGGCATGGTCCATTTGCACTCTCCTCTTCCTGGCATTTGTGCACGGATCGGGGAGGGCGGACGAGTTGAGAGTTGTAAATCGGTGTAAACGGAACGCTCTATCCGCATCTCACGAAGGCACGGAAGGATCGCCCGCGGGAATGATTGGCGGTGCCTGCATCCCCCCATCACCTCGCCGCTCGATGACAAACTCGTCGGCTTGGGCAGCGGCCAGCGCGGCGCGACACTGGGCGATGTCCTCCACGATGAGACGTTTCCATCCCTCCGCCTTGTCGACGAGCGCGCTTTCGAGAGCGGCTTCGAACGCGGCCAGTGCCGACGGTCCACCGCCCGCCGCCTGGGCTTCTATATGGCCCTTGACTCGATGAAGCTCGGGCAGGCACCAGCGCTCGCCAGAAGAGGCGCAGCGGCCGAGCGCGGCATTTATTGCCGCCAGTGCCTCTTCCAGGCAGCCTGAGGCGGCAAGAGCCTTGGCCTCCGTCGTCTGGAAGATCGTCTGGAAGAGCGTGAAGCCTGCCCCGACGAGCACGCCCATGCTCGAGCGTATTTGTGTCAGGCACTCGCCCGGCTTTCCCGTTCTGAGCTGAAGTTCGGCCTCGAAGCAGTCCGCATAGGTGTTCCAGACGTCGAGTGACAGCGCCTTCGTGTGCTCGCGCAGGAGCTCGATGTATTCTGCTGCAAGGTCGTTGCGGCCAGCAAGCAAAGCTATGGGGCATGCCGCCTCCGCCAGGACGTTGCTGAGCGAAAGGTGGTGGCGGATGTCCAGCGCGTGCCTGATGGTCTCGGCGATCTCGCGGAGGGCGGCGTCCTCTTCCCCCAGGACCCAAAGGCACCGCGCCAGAATGATCCTCGCGGTCACTCGCTGGTCGAACTGGAAACGGACGGAATGTCGCCCGTCGGGAACGGTCTCGTACTCGGCCAGCATCATCCGGAGCTCGTCCACCGCTTCCGCGTGTCGGCCGAGCCAGTGCAGTGTTGCTCCATGCATGCGGCGTCCGATGATGACGTCCGCCCGATCGGGTGAGGATGGCGCGACTGCCAGATAACGACCGACCAGCTCGAGGGCGGGTCTCGGCTCCCCTCGGTTTATCGCGTCTACCCACAACGCCCACATGGCGCGCAGCTGGTAGTCGACATCGCCCAGCTTTTCCGCGATGTGCAAGGCCGTCGTCCATGCGCCTATGCCATGCTTCGACGCATCGGTGGATCGCATCTGCGGCCATCCAAGCGCAGCATACAGCTTCATCCTGCTCCGCTCGTCGAGATCGGGTCGCGCATCGAGGTGGCCGAGTGCCTTGGTTACGGCGACCAGACATTCGTCGAGTAGGGAAAGGCGGAAGAGGAGGGGCAGAGCGGCCACGGTCAATCGTACCGCTCGGAGGATGTCGCCCGAATTGCCGAAGCTCCACTCGAGCGCAGCGCGAAGGCCAGGCACCTGCTGCGCGAAATCCTGCGACCACTCGTCCATCGAGACGGAATAAATCTCCCCTTCCGCCGCCTCGAGCAACGCGATGAGGTGTTCGGAAAAACTGGACATGACAACGGAGAACTCTCCGGCGTCGGCCAATTTCTCCGAGGCGTAGAGGCGGGTGGTGTCGAGCAGGCGATAGACCGGCTCACCGTAATGGGTGTCCGCGACCAGCAGCGATTTCGAGACGAGTGCCGCAAGAAGGTCATCGGCTTCGCCGCCGGAGATAACGGCGCGCGCGGCTCCTCCCGTGAAGCCGCCTGGCAGGACCGAAAGTTCTTTCAGGGCCTGCTGCTCCGGCGGCGGGAGACGCAGATAGCTCCAGTCGATCGTTGCACGAAGCGTCTGATGCCGGGGAAGCGCCGTCCTGCGGCCGCGCGACAGCACGCGGAAGCAATCGGAGAGGGAGCGTGACAGCGCGGCCACGCCAAGGGACTCAAGGCGGCCCGCGGCAAGCTCGATTGCCAGGGCGATGCCGCCGAGCCTCGAGCAGATTTCCGCGACGTAGGGCGCGTCGGCATCCGAAAGTTCGTACCCGCCGAGACAGGCGTCGGCGCGATCCACGAACAGCTGGACCGCTGGGGAAACCAAGGCGGCCGCGGCGGTGGCGGCAGAAGGAGGAAGACCCAAGGGCTGCAGGCGGTAGACGCGTTCGCCGCGTGCGCGGAGAGGCTCGCGGCTCGTTGTGAGTACTCGCGGAGATATTGTCTGATCCAGCAGCGCTTCAGCGAATTCGGCCGCGTGCTCCACAACGTGCTCACAACTGTCGAGGACGACCACCACATTACGCGCATCGAGATGTGCGCTTATGTCCCTCACTATGTTGTCGGTGCGGATCAGGATGCCCAGCTCCGACGCGACCACGGTGGGGACCAGAACTCCATTCCCGATTTCCGAGAGATCGATCCAGACAGCGTCAAGGTCTGCCGCACACCTCGACAAGACGGCTTTCGCGAGGGTTGACTTACCAATGCCGCCCGGTCCGCAGATCGTGACCAGCCGCTCCTTGGCCAGTTGGCCCGCAATTCCGGCGATGCTTTCCTCTCGGCCGAAAATGCGCGCGGGAAAGCGTCCGGAGTGCGAATTCGCAAGCGGAGCGACACGTACGGACGCTGCCCGGTTGTCCCGTTCCAGAGGGGCGATGAACGCGTATCCGCGTCCCGGAACGTTACTTATGAACCGCGGAGAGCCCTGGCTATCCCCAAGTGCCTTTCGGAGCGCCGATAGATGCACCCTGAGATTCGCCTCGTCGACGAACGTATTGGGCCAGACCTGCTTGATGATCTCGTCGTTGGTCTTCAATTCGCCGGGATGCGATGCGAGGAATGACAGGATGTCGAGCGCCCGGCTTCCCAGCGGCACCGCTGTTCCCTCCTTCAACAGGCTGCGCCTGGCGGGGATTAACCGAAATGGCCCGAAGCGTATTTCCTCTTCCAAAGCGCCGCCCTCATGGAACTACCGAAGATTGAGCCGGCGACGCGCTAGTTGTCAATCAAACCGTAAAGACGCGGATCACGTCTCACCGCGACTTGCCTACAGGGCGATTGCAGCTGTCTAGGACATTGATATTCCCCTAGAGCGGGAAGAGTGTTCGGGGGCGAGGCATGCGTATTGGGCTGGGCGTCTGCAGTGGTCATCCGACGGACTGTTCGACGAACGCTAAGGCAAGCGCGCAATTAGCTACGCATTAGGCGTTCGGCGAAACCTCACGATAATCGCTCACCGGATGCCTCGCAGACAGATCGCAGAATTCAGACGAAATGGTGCTGACGATCTATGTTCACGCCGCCGCTTCAGTTGTAAGTTGAGGCGATATGCGTGCGTCAATCGAATGAAAGGCAGCCGTCTTCTTAAATGCGGCGAAGAGTTCGTTGCGGAACTTCCTAATTGCAGCTTGGCTTCCTTCGTTTACCAGCCAAGCCTTTCTGACAAGGTCGTAGAAAGCACGATGCTCTTTAAAGTGAGCCTTGCTCAAAATCCGCTGAAGACCGTGAGTCGATCTACCCGCGGACTTTTCCTCAGCGATCTTCTCGGCAATACTGTCGAAGTCCTTCAATACGTCGCTTGCCGTGAGCTTCGAATAACCGAAGGCCTGTACCTCGTGCCAGAAGGCGTTATGCGCCTCGCCCGTCATCAGTTCTCGCAGAAAAATGGAAAACATGCGATCGGGTGGCGACCCGCCCGGCAAGGCTATTATGTGGTGCTTTGGATCGGACATTTGGTCGCCGTCGAGTATGCATATCGACCGCATCGATGACTGATTCATCTTCAAATCGCGGAAGAGGCTGGTCAGAGCGTCTGAACCGATGTTCGCCTCAACGAAGTGCAGAAGGTTCTTCGCCGACGCAAATCCGGTGTCCAACGTCTTGCTTATGTAGTCGAGGAGGTGTTGCAAGAAAAACCGAGCCTCGTCATCCTCCGTGTACACGGGGATGAAAATGTTTCGGTACAGGGACGAAGCCTGAAGACCGCTTAGATGCATTTCAATGTGCGAGGGACCAGGATCAGGCATGGTGCTCACACTGTCCATCTGATCAACCAGATAGACGATGCGGTGGTCTACGTGTTCCTGAGTTTCAACTTTCATATACCATCCCGCCGCGAATCTTCGCGCTAAAGTAACGTAAGTCGCTCAGGAATATTCCACAACACCAGAGCTAAACGCTTATCAGTTCATCCATAACAACTGTCGCGGCAACAATCGCATTTGTCACCCCCCGGTGTTGGACGCTGATGTTTGAGGCCGGACCCGGCTAGCCCACGGGAGCCTCGGCCTAATGGCGAGCCCGAGGAAACGAAGCTATCCGCCCCAGTGCGATCGCCGGCAGATAGCTGCGGATCAGTCCGACGGAGCGGGGGACAGGAAACTGACTGGAGTTAGATGGGAAGGGGAGGCCCGGCCTCGTTCTTCAGGTCCAGCGCGGCGTAAGCCACATCTGTCATGAATTCCCTTGGAAATGCAGGGGCTTGCCGTACGGTTGCAGAGTTGGTCAATGGTATGCGATGTAGATGCCGCACCTGATCACGGGTATCTGAGGAATCGACCAATGGTATCTGAAGCCGGTTTCAGAAAAACTGAATGTTTTCAATTCGGCGCTTGTCAGAGGTATGTGACGAGCCACATCTGAAGCCAAGGGCCAAGGAATTGCAGCAAGGAGGTGCCTCATGAGCCACATGCTGAGATTTGATCCGGTTGCGGCCGAAGCGGAGATCGGCGCTCCGGCGCCCGATCGGCTGATTTCAGGAACGCCTGAATTCCGCACCTGGAACATCGAGGAAGCGCCCGGGGGGCTTTATGCCGGCATCTGGGAATCGACGCCCGGAAAATGGCGGGTCATCTATGAAGAATGGGAGTATTTCCACATCCTCTCCGGCTATTCGATCGTGACTGAGGAAGGCGGCGAGGCCGTTCATCTGCGGCCCGGCCACCGCATGGTCCTGCGGCCCGGCTTCAACGGAACATGGGAAGTCGTGGAAACGACCCGCAAGGACTACGTCGTCCGGCTTTAGGCAGAGCCTACCAACGCTCGCGTTTTTGCCCAGCTCACCAGCCGCCGCTCCCGATATTGCCGCTGACCTCGTTGCTCGGATCATCGTTCCGGATCAGGCTTGCCGAGCCACCGTCCAGCCGGTTGTTGCGCACCACATTATTCTCGGCGAAATCGAGATTGCTAGCGCTGCTTCCGAAGGGATAGGCGGGATCCTTGAAGCAATAGCTGCTCGAGCCATTGCGCGAGTTCAGCCATACGGCCGGCCTTGCGAGGAACGATGAGCGGTAGCGGAACGTATTACCGACGATCTGGTTGAATTGCGGCTTCTGATGCCGGATCACGCCCCCTTCGCCGCAATTGCGATAGACGAAGACGCCACCATTGTCTGTGTGCTCGAATGTGTTGTTGGTGATCCTGTTCCCGGCCGAACCGTCGATGGCGATCAGTTCTCGCTTCTCCGTGGTCAAGCCGAAGACGTTGTTGCTGATCGTGTTATTGGCGGACTCGGCGTCCAGGTAGACGGCGACGGCCGTCGAACGGCCATTGACCTTGGAATTCACGAGCGCCGCATTGGTTACACCGGGTCCGACATAAAAGGGAATGCCGTCCGGCGCGTCGAAGGTCACGTTCTCCAGGCGCACATTCCTTGGCGCCGAGGCCTGGGCGAAGGCCGTGTGGTCACGGTTGCGGGACGACAGCTTCATCGTCTCACCATTGGCGTTCTCGCCAAGCCCGTAAAGCCGCACGAAGCCCTTGATCCGGCAGTTGCGAATGGTCACGGAGGACGGTGCGTCCCACGCGCCGGCCGCCGACTTCCTGGAGCGGACCGCAATGGCGGTCTTCTCCTTACGCGATTGGCCGGCACTCACGTCAAGCAGTCCGCCGCCGCAGTCGAGAACGGAACCGGAGGCAGCACTGCCTTCGAAGACGACCGGATGTGTGATGACGTCTGATGAGGACAGGCGAAGGCTGCAGGCAAGCGTGACGGCGTCGGTACCCGGCGTCTTGAGCTTAGCCTGCATGTCCGCATCGCAGGCCGGCTTCTCCACCACGTCTTCGACCGGTGGCGCTGTGGGAGGCGTAGGTCTGGACGGCTCCGTCGGCTGGGAGGGCGTGTTTGGCTGGGACTGGTCCGGCCGTTGCTGGACGGGGTATCCGGGCGCGCCCCTGAGAGCCGTGTCGGCAACCGTGGCGAGGTCGCTCTGGCAGCCGCTGAGGGCGAGGCCGACGGCGATCAGGCTCGTGAACATCGTTGGCTGCATTGGCAGGGCTCTCCTCGCGATTCCATCAAGAAGGCATAGGACGCCATGCTTAACGGATTGTGAAGCGCTTCCGGGCCTATTGCATTACCAGACGAGATCCAGCCGTTCCAAGCCGTGGAAGTGGAAGCTGTCCTTGACCGGCGGCTCATCTTTCAGCCGAATGCCCGGCAGCCGCCGAAAGAGGATCGGCAGCGCAATGTTGAGTTCCAGCCGGGCGAGCGGCGCACCGATGCAGAAGTGCAGGCCCGCGCCGAAGGAGACGTTGGCGCCTTCATCGCGGTCGGGCTTGAACGTGTCGGGTGCGGAGAATTTGCGCGGGTCGACGTTCGCAGCGCCGAGCATCAGCCCGATCCTGTCGCCCTTCTTCAGCGCAATGCCGTCCTCGAGCTCGATGTCGCAGAGCGCATAACGCTGAAAGATGTGCAGGGGGGCTGCGAAACGCAGGCACTCCTCGACGGTGCGCTGCGTCGTTTCCTCACTAACGAAAAGCTCGGTGGCGGAAAGGCCGGACTTGAGGATGGTGCGCACGGCGTTGCCGATCTGGTGCACCGTCGCCTCGTGGCCTGCATTCAGAAGCAGGACGGTCGTCGAGACCAATTCGGCCTCGGAGAGTCGCTCGCCGTCCTTCTCGGAGGTGATCATATGGGTGAGCAGATCGTCCGCCGGCGCTGCACGTTTCCCGGCGATGATGCCCTTGAGGTATTCGGCGAATTCCGCGGAAGCACGGTTGGCGTCAAGCTCCGTCTCGACGCTCGGATTGAACACATACATCTTTACCATCCGGTGCGACCAGTCGAGCAGCCGAGGGGCCGCCTCGAAGGGGATCCCGAGCATTCGTGCGATGATGGTGACTGGGATCGTTTCCGCATAGGTCTTCAGCAGTTCGACCTCGCCATCCTTTTCGAATGTGTCGATGACCGCATGCGAGAGCGCTTCGATCTCCGGTCTCAGCTGCTCGATCTGACGGGAAACGAAGGCGCGGTTGACCAGCGTTCGCAGTCGGGTATGCGCCGGCGGTTCCAATTCGAGCAGCGAATGCGCCTCCAGCGCATCGAAATCCTTGAGATGCGGCTTCGGCTCGGCAAGGCCGAGTTCCTCGCGCGTCGCGACATGAAGGATCTGGCGGCCGAAGCGGCGGTCGCGCAGCAGCGCGTTCACCTGCTCGTAGCCCGCAAAGCACCACTGCCGCGGCTCCTCCCAGAAAAAGGCGGGGCATTCCGCATGGAGCGCGGCATAGGCGGGAAGCGGATTGCGGTAGAAATCGGGATCGCGAACGTCGAGGCGAACGCGCCGGGCGGCGCCGTCTATGGAGATTGGTGTCATGATTTCGTCTCTTGATGCATGTCATAGATCTCTATTGCGCCGGACGACGTTGCCGCAAGAGCAATCGGCGAGCAGCGTTGGTAGAAGCGAGGCGGGCACAAAGTCGACTTTTTTGGGTGGCACTGACCAACTTATTTGCGCATGATGCGGCAGCAAGCAAGGAACGCCATGGCGAGATCGCAAGGTACACTGTCCGCGGGGATCATGGCAGCGATCCGCAAGCGGCGGCCGACCGTCGTCAATCGCGACGCGGCGGTGAGCCGCGGCGACATCGTAATTGCATCCTACAACATCCATAAATGCGTCGGCATCGACGGCCGCTTCGATCCGACGCGGACCGCCCAGGTCATCGCCGAACTTGGAGCGGATATCGTGGCCCTGCAGGAGGCCGATCAGAGATTCGGCGAACGCGCCGGCCTACTCGATCTCGATCACCTGCGTCGGGAAGCACATCTCGTTTCGGTGCCGATCTCTCCATTTTCTGAAAAAGGCCATGGCTGGCATGGCAATGTCCTTTTGCTCAGGGAAGGGGCCGTTTCCGCTGTGCGGCAGCTGAACCTCCCCGGCGTCGAGCCGCGCGGCGCGCTCGTCGTCGATCTTGACCTCCAGGTCGGACCGTTGAGGGTGATCGCCGCCCATCTCGGCCTGCTCCGCCACTCCCGTGCGCGACAGGCCGAAACGATCATGCAGGTCGCCGCCGACGGCGGCGATCGGCCGACCCTCCTGATCGGCGATCTCAACGAGTGGCGGATGGGCAAGCGCTCGTCCTTACGATTCCTGCACCCCCTCTTCGACCCCTCCCACGGGACCGTCGCAAGCTTTCCGTCGCGTTTCCCGCTCTTTCCGCTCGACCGGGTCCTCGGCAACCCCCACCAACTCGTGACCTCCGTGGCGGTGCACGACACGCCGCTTGCGCGGGTGGCCTCCGATCACCTGCCGGTCAAGGCATCCATCGACCTGAAGGCCGCCATCAAGGACGAGGACGGACGCCACGCGGGGCTCCTCGGCGTGGAGCCCGTGTAAAGAATGCCACCACGTCTGTGCGCAGATCGGAGAGGGTTCAGGGGTAAACTCGCGGGATGGAGTCCCATGGTGGCACTTGCATGTCTCCTTCGATCAAGGTCGATTAATGGAGACATGTGGTAGGCGGCAGGCATGTTGTCGTGGATTGCGCTCTTCCTCACCGTCCTTTTCGCGCTGCTCGCGGCGGCGACAGTCTACGTGTACGGTGTGTTCGGCCGTCGCCCCCATGCGCTGCCTTCCTTTGCCCTGCCGATTGCCGGCGAGGAGACGGAAATCGACAGGGGCGTTGCCTCGCTCATGTCCGACGGCTTGCCTCAAAGCGCGATAGCCCTGGTGTCTGACAATATCGAAGCCTTTGTCGTACGGGCCCATTCGGCCCGCCGGGCCGGGCGCAGCCTCGACCTGCAATATTATTACTGGAAGGACGATCTGACCGGTCTCCTGCTGACGCGCGAGATCATCGAGGCGGCGGATCGTGGTGTGCGCGTTCGCCTGCTGCTCGACGATATCAATGCCGGGATCCATGACCGCCTCTGCATCTCGCTCGACGCTCACCCGAATGTCGAGGTACGCCTCTTCAATCCGAGCCGCGCAAGGGTTGACCGCTTCCGTCGCGGCTTCGAAATGGCGGTTCGTGCATTCAGCGCGACGCGGCGGATGCATAACAAGCTGTGGCTAGCGGATGGGCGCCTGGCGATTTCCGGCGGCCGAAACATCGGCGACGCCTATTTCGACGCGGCGGAACTCTCCAATTTCCGCGATCTGGATGTCTGGATGACGGGGGCAGTGGTCGACCAGGTGACGGAAATGTTCGACCAATACTGGAACAGCTCTTCCGTTCTGCCGATCGCAGCGCTGAGAACGCCGCGCAAAGCTTATCTGCCGGCGCTCCGCGAGACGCTCGAAGCGCTGGCGCGCACCGCTGGCGCCCGCTTCTACCTGGAAAAGGTCGACAATGCGGAGGCCGGTCCGGGTCTCTATTGCGGCAGTCGAACTCTCCACCGCTGCGAAGGCGTTCGCGTGGCCTTCGATCCGCCGGAAAAGGCGCTGATGCAGAAGCGGCAGAATTGGCTCCTGCGGGAGCTCTTTCCGCTGATAAAGGCGGCCGAGCGCGACCTGCGCATCATATCGCCCTACTTCATTCCGGGTGCTGAGGGTACGCGCGAACTGACTGCGCTCGCGGCGAAGGGCGTGAAGGTGGCGGTCCTGACCAATTCGCTTGCGGCGACCGATGTAGCGGCCGTTCATGGCGGATACATGAAATACCGCATTGGCGTGCTTCGCGGCGGCGCCGATATTTACGAACTCAAGGCGTCCGGCGATTTTCTCGACCATCACCGCATGTCGCTGTTCGGCGCGCGCAATGCGAGCCTCCACACCAAGGCGTTTCTCGTCGACGGCTTGACGGGCTATGTGGGCTCGATGAATTTCGACCCGCGATCCGCGTCCCTCAACACGGAGATGGGGGTCATCTTCTCGGACCGGGCGCTTGCCGCCGAACTAGAAACGATCTTCGACGAAGAGACATCGCCGGAGCGCAGCTACAGGCTGCTTCTGGAAGGCGGACGGCCCGTTTGGCGCGACCGCACGAATGGTGTGGCTCGGCTGCTCAGGCACGAGCCCGAGGCATCCCTGTTCCGCCGGCTCATCGCGGGCGCGATCCGTTATCTGCCGTTGGAATCACAGCTTTGAGGTGCGCCATGCTCTGGCCGTTGATCGCCCCTGCTGCCGGTCGAATTTACGGGTCGTTTACCGCACAATCGCGAATGCCTGTGCGCAAGGCGCCAATGGATGCGCGTGCCGAGGCAGCCGTTGGAAAAATGTTCTATCGGCAGGGGCGCGCGGCCAATGAAAAGCTTTGGGCCCGGCAGCCGCGACCTTTAAGCTTATCGAGCGCTCGCGACTTGAAGTGAAGGGCATTGACACTCTATGTAAGGGGCCGAGGCTTATCCGATGATTCCCGGTCCGCGAAGGGATTGCGGGCCCGACTGATGAAGGTTCGATATGAGAAATCCAGTTGATACGGCCATGGCGCTGGTGCCGATGGTTGTCGAGCAGACCAACCGCGGCGAACGGTCGTATGACATCTATTCGCGGCTGCTCAAGGAGCGCATCATTTTCCTGACGGGCCCGGTCGAAGATCACATGGCGACGCTTGTCTGCGCGCAGTTACTTTTCCTCGAGGCGGAAAACCCGAAGAAGGAGATCGCGCTCTACATCAATTCACCCGGGGGCGTCGTGACGGCCGGCATGGCCATTTATGACACTATGCAGTTCATCAAGCCGGCGGTTTCTACACTCTGCATCGGTCAGGCGGCGTCGATGGGTTCGCTGCTCTTGGCCGCTGGCCACAAGGACATGCGCTTCGCGACGCCGAACTCGCGCATCATGGTTCACCAGCCGTCGGGCGGCTTTCAGGGGCAGGCCTCCGACATCGAGCGGCATGCGCGCGACATCCTCAAGATGAAGCGCAGACTGAACGAAGTTTATGTCAGGCATTGCGGTCGTACCTATGAAGAGGTGGAACAGACTCTTGACCGCGATCATTTCATGAGTGCCGACGAGGCTTTAGACTGGGGTTTGATCGACAAGGTGATCACGTCTCGAGAAGCCGCCGAAGGCGGCGAAACGGCTTGAAGTCGAAATTTTGGTCCGCACAGATGCGATTGTGACGCATTTGTAACGGCGAAGGGCTTTATCGGTAGGGTAAAGCCGCTAATATGAGCCGAAATGCTGTGCTGCTTCATGTCCCTCGACCCGATTAAAGGGCGAAAGACATGCGGCAATCGAAGGTGCTACATCGGCCTTTGCGTGTTTGATAAGACGCGCGAGCGCTGCAGGTTTCTAGGTGCAGCGTTATGAGTGGGGAGACTCGTTGCAGCCGAAGGTCGGGCAGTTTGCCTGAACGGTGTGTACTCCCCGGGGACGTCGTGCGGGCGATGAGGGCTCGCGCAAGGCGATTTGAGTAGTCCGTGATATCTTTCCGAAGGTGTCCGGCGTGCTGGAAGGAAGTGAAAATGAGCAAGGTCAGCGGTAGCAACGGCGGTGACTCGAAAAATACCCTCTATTGTTCGTTTTGCGGCAAGAGCCAGCATGAAGTTCGCAAACTGATTGCCGGACCCACCGTATTCATCTGCGATGAATGCGTGGAACTCTGCATGGACATCATCCGCGAAGAGAACAAGACCTCGATGGTCAAGTCTCGCGATGGCGTGCCGACCCCCCAGGAGATCATCAAGGTCCTCGACGAGTATGTCATCGGCCAGCAGCAGGCCAAGCGGATCCTGTCGGTTGCCGTGCACAACCATTACAAGCGCCTTGCGCATGCTGCCAAGAGCAGCGACGTCGAGTTGGCAAAGTCGAACATCATGCTCGTCGGGCCGACCGGTTGCGGCAAGACCTATCTGGCGCAGACGCTGGCCCGGATCATCGACGTTCCCTTCACCATGGCCGACGCCACGACCCTGACCGAAGCCGGCTATGTCGGCGAGGACGTCGAGAACATCATCCTGAAGCTGCTCCAGGCTGCCGACTACAATGTCGAGCGCGCGCAGCGCGGCATCGTCTACATCGACGAGGTCGACAAGATCTCTCGCAAGTCTGACAACCCGTCGATCACCCGCGACGTCTCGGGCGAGGGCGTGCAGCAGGCGTTGCTCAAGATCATGGAAGGCACCGTTGCCTCGGTGCCGCCGCAGGGCGGCCGCAAGCACCCGCAGCAGGAATTCCTGCAGGTGGATACGACCAACATCCTCTTCATCTGCGGCGGTGCCTTTGCTGGTCTCGACAAGATCATTTCCGCCCGCGGTGAAAAGACCTCGATCGGCTTCGGGGCCACCGTTCGTGCGCCGGAAGACCGCCGCGTGGGCGAGGTCCTGCGTGACCTGGAGCCGGAAGATCTGGTCAAGTTCGGCCTCATTCCGGAATTCATCGGCCGTCTGCCGGTGCTGGCGACGCTTGAGGACCTCGACGAGGACGCTCTGATCCAGATCCTGTCGGAGCCGAAGAACGCGCTCGTGAAGCAGTACCAGCGGCTGTTCGAGATGGAAGACGTCGAACTGACCTTCCACGAGGACGCGCTCAGGGAAATCGCCCGGCGGGCGATCGTCCGCAAGACCGGCGCCCGCGGCCTGCGTTCAATCATGGAGAAGATCCTGCTCGACACCATGTTCGAGTTGCCGACGCTCGAGGGCGTTCGCGAGGTCGTCATTTCGGACGAGGTCGTCAAGGGCACGGCGCGGCCGCTCTACATCTATTCGGACCGCTCCGAGGAAAAGACCAACGTCTCGGCTTGACGGCGTTGCTCCTGTCACTGAATAGCCCGCATGTGCGGGCTTCTTCACGAGATTCATGACCGAGCGCCAGGTTGGCCGAACCACGGGCCGAGGTCACCCCGCGGCGAGGCCCATTTCTGATTTTTGGCGTGTTTTCTCCCCATTTTTGAACAATTTCGGGCGCAAAATCATTGTCGTCAAGCAAAACGATTATTGCTAAACCTCCACGACGACGCGATGATGTGACGATTCAATGAAGCCGGTTGCAGTGCACCGGTCCCCGTGTCGTAAGGTCCGCAACAGCATTTCAGCGTAGGGCGGAATTCTCATGGAAGCGAGATTGCACCTGGGCTTGAAAAGGCATCTTCCGCACTCCACTTTCACGTGGACAATGTGATGGCCGGGAGTGCTGCCAAGGCTCCCGGGAACGGGCCCGAAATCGGGACGGAAAGGAAATGACATGACGAACAAAACGTCTCCGGCGACTGAAAGCGCGACCTATCCGGTTCTGCCGCTGCGTGACATCGTGGTATTCCCGCACATGATCGTGCCGCTCTTCGTCGGTCGCGAAAAATCGATCCGCGCGCTCGAAGAAGTCATGGGTACCGACAAGCAGATCATGCTGGCGACCCAGATCAACGCGACGGACGACGACCCGGAACCTTCCGCGATCTACAAGGTGGGAACGGTCGCCAATGTCCTGCAACTGTTGAAACTACCCGACGGTACCGTGAAGGTCCTCGTCGAAGGGCGCGCGCGCGCTGAGATCGATCGCTATACGGAGCGCGACGATTTCTACGAAGCGGTGGCGCATGTGCTCCACGAACCGGAAGAAGATCCGGTCGAGATCGAGGCGCTGAGCCGCTCGGTCGTGTCGGAATTCGAAAGCTACGTGAAGCTGAACAAGAAGATTTCTCCGGAAGTCGTCGGCGTCGCAAGCCAGATCGACGACTACTCGAAGCTCGCCGACACGGTGGCCTCGCACCTCTCGATCAAGATTGTCGAGAAGCAGGAGATGCTGGAGACGACCAGCGTCAAGATGCGGCTCGAAAAGGCACTCGGCTTCATGGAAGGCGAGATCTCCGTGCTGCAGGTCGAGAAGCGCATCCGCTCGCGCGTCAAGCGCCAGATGGAGAAAACGCAGCGCGAATACTATCTCAACGAGCAGATGAAGGCGATCCAGAAGGAACTGGGCGACAGTGAGGACGGCCGCGACGAAATGGCCGAAATCGAAGAGCGCATCTCCAAGACCAAGCTTTCCAAGGAAGCGCGCGAGAAGGCTGACGCGGAGTTGAAGAAACTGCGCCAGATGAGCCCGATGTCCGCGGAAGCGACGGTCGTGCGAAACTATCTGGACTGGCTCTTGGGCCTGCCCTGGGGCAAGAAGTCCAAGATCAAGACCGACCTCAATCACGCCGAGAAGGTGCTAGACACCGATCATTTCGGTCTCGACAAGGTCAAGGAGCGCATCGTCGAATATCTGGCTGTGCAGGCCCGTTCCGCGAAGATCAAGGGCCCTATCCTGTGCCTTGTCGGCCCTCCGGGCGTCGGTAAGACCTCGCTTGCCAAGTCGATCGCCAAGGCCACCGGCCGCGAATATATCCGCATGGCCCTCGGCGGGGTGCGCGACGAAGCCGAAATTCGCGGTCACCGTCGGACTTATATTGGCTCCATGCCCGGCAAGGTCGTGCAGTCGATGAAGAAGGCCAAGAAGTCGAACCCGCTGTTCCTGCTCGACGAGATCGACAAGATGGGCCAGGACTTCCGCGGTGATCCGTCTTCGGCGCTGCTGGAAGTGCTCGATCCGGAACAGAACTCGACCTTCATGGATCACTATCTCGAGGTCGAATACGACCTGTCGAACGTGATGTTCATCACCACGGCGAACACGCTGAACATTCCGCCGCCGTTGATGGACCGCATGGAAGTCATCCGCATCGCCGGCTACACCGAAGAGGAAAAGCTGGAGATCGCCAAGCGGCACCTGCTGCCGAAGGCGATCCGCGATCACGCGCTGCAGCCTAACGAGTTCTCCGTCACGGATGGCGCACTGATGGCGGTTATCCAGACCTATACGCGGGAGGCGGGTGTCCGCAACTTTGAGCGCGAGCTGATGAAGCTTGCGCGCAAGGCGGTGACCGAGATCCTCAAGGGCAGGACCAATAAGGTCGAGGTGACGGCGGCAAACGTCCACGACTATCTTGGCGTGCCGCGCTATCGCCACGGCGAGGCCGAGCGCGACGATCAGGTCGGCGTGGTCACCGGTCTCGCCTGGACCGAGGTCGGCGGCGAGCTTTTGACGATCGAAGGCGTGATGATGCCGGGCAAGGGCCGCATGACGGTCACCGGCAACTTGCGTGAGGTCATGAAGGAATCGATTTCGGCGGCGGCATCCTATGTCCGCTCGCGCGCGATCGATTTCGGCATCGAGCCGCCGCTCTTCGACAAACGCGACATCCACGTCCATGTGCCGGAAGGCGCGACGCCGAAGGATGGTCCGTCGGCAGGTGTCGCTATGGCGACGGCAATCGTCTCGGTCATGACCGGCATCCCGATCTCCAAGGATGTGGCGATGACCGGCGAGATCACGCTGCGTGGTCGCGTCCTGCCAATCGGGGGCCTCAAGGAGAAGCTGTTGGCGGCTCTGCGCGGCGGCATCAAGAAGGTGTTGATCCCTGAAGAGAACGCCAAGGACCTCGCCGAGATCCCGGACAACGTGAAGAACAGCCTTGAAATCATCCCGGTGTCGCGGATGGGAGAGGTGCTTGAACACGCTCTGACCGGGCGCCCTGAGCCGATCGAATGGGATGCGTCGAACGAGGCAGCTTCGATTACTCCGGTCGATTCGCAAGACGAGGCGGGGGCGTCGATCGCCCACTGAAGACGTCGAAGCGGCACGGGAGTGTGTCCCGGGTGGCGCAGTTTGACCAAAAAATCAAAAAAGACCGGCATTTCGCCGGTCTTTTTTGTTGTAAAGCAGCCTGCAAGCCTTGCAATCCAAGGGATTAGGCGCAATTGGGAATGGCAAGACGTGGGTGATGCACATGCCGCCCCGGCTTAAGAACACAGTCGTTTCGAACCAGTATGAAAGGGGTGGAAACATGAACAAAAATGAGCTCGTGTCTGCTGTCGCCGAGAAGGCCGGTCTTTCCAAGGCCGATGCGTCTTCTGCAGTTGATGCAGTTTTTGAGACCATCCAGCGCGAACTGAAGAACGGCGGCGACATCCGCCTCGTCGGCTTCGGCAACTTCTCCGTGACTCGCCGCGAAGCCTCCAAGGGCCGCAACCCGTCCACAGGTGCGGAAGTTGACATCCCGGCTCGCAACGTGCCGAAGTTCACGGCCGGCAAGGGCCTCAAGGACGCTGTCAACTAATCGGGCGGTTCGGGTTCCGACGGAACCCGGCGACCGCCGGTGGGCATTCACGCTTGGTGGCTGCCGATTGCGGGCCCAGACAGGTTCATGTTCCCTTGCCGTTTGCGCCGCTTTGCGAAGCGCGTGCAGGCAGATCGATTTGAGGCCCGGCCCAGCCGGGCCTCTTTTCAACTTCCTCCGCTGTCATCGGACTGTAACAGCGCGGTTGCAATAACCTCCCATCCGGGGCGTCAGGCAACCGGCCGATTCCGGATGCCACAGCGGCGCGAATGCTCGAGCGCCGCGATAAGGAGGGACACATGAAAGCATTTTCCATCACCGCAGCATTGGCCGCAGCCCTTGCCGCATCCACGACATCCGCCGTTCAGGCCGAACAGGTCTTCAATCGCATCGCATCCTTTCCCGTTGCCGACAATCTCCCCGAGGGTGCCGAGCGGAAGGCGCCCACCTCGGCGGAAATCATCACGGCGAGCGAGGACGGCAACACCCTCATCTATTCCGACAGCCCCGGCAAGCGCATCGGCTTCATCGACATTGCCGATGCCAAGGCGCCGAAGGCCGGCGGCATCGTCGCCTTCGATGGTGAGCCGACATCCGTCGCGACAGCCGGCGCAAAAGTGCTCGTCGCCGTCAACACGCGCGAAAGCTTCACCAATCCCTCCGGCCTGCTTGCCGTGGTCGATGTCGCCACGAAGAAGGTGGATGCCACCTGCGATCTCGGCGGCCAGCCGGACTCGGTGGCGGTCAACAAGGACGGGACGCTCGCCGCGGTCGCGATCGAGAATGAGCGCGACGAGGAATTCAATGATGGCCAGATGCCGCAGATGCCGGCGGGCGATCTCGTGATCCTGTCGCTGAAGGACGGGGTTGCGGACTGCGCGACGATCAAACACGTGGCGCTGATCGGCCTCGCGGAGATTGCCGGTGATGATCCGGAACCGGAATTCGTCGCCTTCAACAGCAAGGACGAGATTGCGCTGACGCTGCAGGAGAACAATCATATCGTCATCCTCGACGGCAAGTCCGGCACGGTGAAGACGCATTTCTCCGCCGGAGCCGTCGATCTCAAGAACATCGACACCAAGCGTGACGGCGCAATCTCATTCACGGGTGAGCAGGCCGGCCGCAAGCGCGAGCCGGATGCGGTGAAGTGGCTCGACGACGAGCGGATCGTGGTGGCCAATGAGGGTGACTACGAGGGCGGCGCCCGCGGCTTCACGATCTTCGACACAACGGGCAAGGTGCTCTTTGAATCTGGCCCGAGCTTCGAATATGCGATCGCCTCGATCGGCCACTATCCGGAGAAGCGCTCGTCGGCCAAGGGTGTCGAACCGGAAGGCCTCGAAGCGGCGCATTTCGGCGACGACGACCTCTTCTTCGTGCTTTCGGAACGCGCTTCGATCGCCGGTGTCTACAAGGATACCGGGGCTGAGCCTGAACTTCTCCAACTTCTGCCGTCCGGCATCTCGCCCGAGGGCGTCATTGCCATACCGGGCCGCAATCTGCTGGCGACCGCCAACGAGCTCGACCTCATCGAGGATGGCGGCGCCCGGGCGCATGTCATGATTTACGAGCGCGGGGAAGGCGAAGCCGCCTATCCGCAGATACGCTCCGCGGAAAGGGACGGCCTGCCGATCGGCTTCAGTGCGCTCTCGGGCCTTGCCCCCGCCGCGGACAAGCCGGGCTTCCTGTACGCGGTCAATGATTCCTTCTACTCGTCGCAGCCGACGATCTTCACGATCGACGCCACGCAGAAGCCGGCGGTGATCACCGAAGCACGACCGATCACCCGGGACGGCGCACCCGCCCAGAAGCTCGATATCGAAGCCATCGCCAACGATGGAGAGGGCGGCTTCTGGCTTGCCTCCGAAGGCAATTCAGACAAGCATTACAGCCATGCGATTCTCCATGTGAACAAGAAGGGCGAGATCAAGCAGGAGATCGCGCTTCCGGAGGAACTGCGTGCCAATGAGATTCGCTTCGGCTTCGAAGGGATTGCGGCCCTCGGCAAAAGTGACGACCAGACGCTCTGGATGGCGGTCCAGCGCGAGTGGAAGGATGACGAAGAAGGCTTCGTCAAGCTCGTCTCCTATAAGCCGGCAACCAAGGAGTGGGGTGCCGTGCGCTACCCGCTCAACAAGTCCGAGGAAGGCTGGGTCGGTCTCTCGGAAATCGCCCTCCATGGCGAATACGCCTATGTCATCGAGCGCGACAATCTGATCGGCGAAGCGGCGAAGATCAAGAAGCTCTACCGTGTTCCCCTCGCCGACTTGAAGCCTGCGGCACTCGGCGGCGAATTGCCGGTGGTGAGGAAGGAAGAGGTGCGCGATCTCATTCCGGACTTGAAGGCGCTGAATGGCTATGTGGTCGACAAGGTCGAGGGTTTCGCGATCGATGCGGCCGGCAACGGCTATGTCGTGACGGACAATGATGGCGTCGACGACTCCTCGGGCGAAACCCTGTTCTTCTCCATCGGTGCCATCGACGCGATGTAAGCGTCAGCTCGGGAGAAACGAAAGAGGCCGGGACATGACGTCCCGGCCTCTTCCGATTCGTGAACGCACCTATGGCGCCATGCTCGGATTAAGCGAACATGCCGCGTTCACCGCGCGGCGGCGATCTCCTGATCCTCCGCCGCTTCCTTGCGCTTGCGGATCTCGTCGGTCTTCACGACGAGCTTGCTGACGATCTCGAAGAGTTGGTCGAGTTGATCGTCGTCGAGTGCTGAGAAGATTTCCTCAAGCAACTGCTTGCGCGGATGCTCCGCCGCCTCGAGCACGGCCCGGCCCGTATCGGTGATGGAAACGATCTTGGCGCGGCGGTCTTCCGGGTCGGGCTTGCGCATCACCAGCCGGTCGCGCTCCAGGCCGTCGATCGCCTCGGTGACGGTGCGCGGCGCGAAATTCAGGGCGCAGGCGATGTCGGTCGATCGGCAGGGCCCGAGTTTGCTCAGGAAGAACAGGAACTTGCTTCGGGCAAGCGAGACGCCTTCCTCCGTCATCGACTCGTTCACCAGACGATGAATGCGATGATAGAGCTCGAACAGCTTGTCGGAAACTTCGAATGTGTTCTTCATGACCATCATGGTTGTATGTTGAGGGGCCATGTCAAATGGCAGCAACCCTATTGATAGTGACAATCGCCATGCTTGTCGACAAAAACCCGGTAATTCTTAAGGAGAACACCGGCAGTTGCAAAAGCAACGGCCCCGCCTGCGGGGCCGTTGCCGATATGGGAGGTAAGCCGCTGCGGTCTGCTATGCGGCGTGACGCGACCCGTAGCCATGACCTGCGATTTCGGCCAGTGTGAAGCGGCCGATCAGGTCGTGCAGGCGGCTGGCCTCCTGCGCCAACGTTGCGCTCGCGGCATTGGCCTCTTCGACCATTGCGGCGTTCTGTTGCGTAACCTGGTCCATCTGATTGACGGCGGTGTTTACCTCCGAAAGCCCGGCGGACTGCTCCCGGGCCGAAACGGCGATGGCATCCATATGTTCGTTGATGGTTACGATGAAGCCTTCTATGGTGCGCAAGGCCTCGCCCGTTTCGCGCACGAGCCGGACGCCGCTTTCGACTTCGCTCGCCGAATTGCGGATCAGTTCCTTGATCTCCTTGGCGGCATTGGCCGAACGCTGTGCGAGCTCGCGCACCTCCTGCGCGACCACCGCGAAACCCTTGCCGGCTTCGCCGGCACGCGCGGCTTCGACGCCGGCATTGAGCGCCAGGAGGTTCGTCTGGAAGGCGATCTCGTCGATGACGCCGATGATATTCGAGATCTGGCTGGAGGAATGCTCAATGCGGCCCATGGCATCGATTGCTCCGGAAACGATCGCGCCGGACTTGTGAGCGCTCTCGTTCGCCTGGGCGGCGATCGTCCGGGCTTCGTTGGTGCGCTTGGAGGAGTTCGCGACGTTGACGGTGATCTCGTCGAGTGCGGCGGCCGTTTCTTCGAGCGACGCCGCCTGCTGTTCCGTGCGCCGCGAGAGGTCATCGGCGCTGTGGCTGACTTCACGCGCGCCGCCGTCGATGCTGCTTGAGCTGACTGAAACGGCCGCGAGCGTCTCGGCGAGCTGGGCGACCGCCTGGTTCAGGTCGTGCCTGAGCTGCTCGAAATCGGGCGCAAAGGGCTCGGTGAGCTGGAAGGCCAGATCGCCGGAGGCAAGCCGCTGCAAGCCGTTCGCAAGGCCGGCCGTGGCTTCTCGGAGGCGCTGCTGTGCCGCTGCCTCGGCGTCGCGGGTCGTCCTTTCGCGTTCGGCCTCGGCCTCGGCGCGCTGGATGCGGGCCTCTTCCTCGAGCTTCCGATTGGTGATCGCCGCCTGGCGGAAGACCTCGACAGCGCGCGCCATCTCGCCGATCTCGTCCTTGCGGGTGCCGTAGGGAATGCTGCTTGCCGCATCCCCCTCGGCAAGCTTCGCCATAGAGCGGGTGATGATCTGGATCGGGCGGGCGACGCCACGAACGGCATAGGCGATCGACCCGAGAACGATCGCTGCTGCAAGGCTGATAACGATGGAGTCGATCGTCATGATCAGCTTGTGGGTTGCGACGCTGGCGGCGACGGCAGCTTCGGCCCCGGCAAGGTTCTGATCGAGCAACTCGCTGATTGCCACATCCACCTTCTCGCCTTCCACCCGCATGTCGACCTTGAAGATATGCTGGGCCTTCATGTTCTGGAGGTCGTTCGACTGTTTCACCATTCCGTCGGCGACTACGAGATAGGCCTTGTAGGCCGCGTGCACCTTGTCGAGCGCGGCCCTGTCGGCATCCGACGTCACCAAGGCGGCATAGTCGCCGGCGAGCTTCTCGAAGCCGCTGACGGCCTCACCGATCGCTTTTTCTGCGCCCTTCTTTTCGAAGGGCGTGAGCGAGATCAGGTGCCGGGCAAAGACGGTTCGCGTGTCTGAGAGCTGTGTCTTGAGCGCACGCGCCAGCGAAACGCGCGGTAGCCAGCTTTTGGCGATTTCGCCGTTTCGCTCGTTCATCATGCGAACGCCGTTGATGGAGGCGGCGGCGAGTGTGGCGACGATCACCGCTACAAGGACAAACAGGGCGATCAGCGTATGCGATATCTTCAGTCGGGACATGTCTCACTCCGGAACGATCCGCGGACGGTGCAATGTGTCTTCCGCCGCTTGATCGTCATGACGGAGCGGAAGCCGAAGCAGGAATCATTCCGGTGCTGCCGATGCGGGCTGCGCATCCCGACGAAAGTACCGAGCAACGCGTTACGAAACCGCTAATTGGTCGCAACACGGGCATATGTTGTGCGTTTGGTGGCGGTCGCGTCCGGCTGCCATTGACGAGCGATGGGCGCCGAAGCCATGGTCCGGCCATGCCCTTCCGATTTGTTCACACCGCCGACCTCCATCTTGATTCGCCCTTGCGCAGTCTGGCTCTCCGCAATGCCGAGCTCGCCAATCTCGTGCGAAACGCAACGCGCAATGCGCTGACCCGGATCGTCGATCTCTGCCTCGCGGAGGCCGTGGACGCGCTGTTGATCGCGGGGGATCTTTACGATGGCACCCAGACCTCGATGAACACGGCGCTTTTTCTTGCCGGGGAACTTCGCCGTCTCGATGAGGCGGGCATCCGCACCTTCGTCATCAGGGGCAATCACGACGCGCAATCGCAAGTGACGCGCGAGCTCACCCTGCCGGCCTCGGCCCACATCTTTTCCGGACGCAGCAAGCCGGTGCTCGCCAAGACCCTCGAAGACGGCAGACCCGTGCACATCCACGGCATGAGCTTTGCCGATCCGCACGCAGCGGAGAGCCTGCTGCCGTACTTCCAGGCTCCGGTGGCCGGTGCCATCAACATAGGCATGCTGCACACCAGTCTTGCCGGCTCTGCGGGACATGATCCCTACGCCCCCTGCAGCCTCGCCGATCTTGAGCGGCATGGTTTCGATTACTGGGCCCTCGGCCATATCCACCAGCGGCAGGTGCACGGCCGGAACCCTTGCATCGTCATGCCCGGAATGCCGCAGGGCCGCGACATCAACGAGGCGGGCGTGAAGGGTGTCACGCTCGTCACGATTGATGAGGATGGCGACCCGTTCCTCGACGAACGGCCGATAGGCACGGCTGTTTTCGAGCGTCTCCGCGTCGACCTGACGGGCGTTGCCGACTGGCGCGCTATGCTGGCCGAAGCAGGGCGACAACTGTCGCTGCTGCGAAACGAAGTGCCGGCGGACAACCTTATCGTTCGGGTAGGCCTCAGCGGAACGACGCCGCTCGCCTGGCGCCTGCGGCGCGATGCCGATCTCGTGGAGGCGGAGATCGCCAATCTCGCCGCGGCGCTCGGCGGCTGCTGGATCGAGAAAATCGAAATCCTGTGCCGCGAAGGCCGAAACGATGAAGGCCGCGTCGGAGCGGATCCGGTGGGCGAGCTTGCGGCACTGGTCGAGGGCGACGTTCTGCCCGCCTTCAGCTTTCGTTCCGAAATGAAGTCCGTTGCCGAGGAGCTTCTGCAGCACCTGCCGGCCGAGTTGCGCTCCCTCCTGGCGGCGGACGAACAGAGACTCGAGGAACTGGTGCGCGATGCCGCGTTTGCGGGAAGTGCCGATGTTCTCTCGCACCTTCACGGACGTAGTGCAGGTGCGGGCGAGGGCATCGACTGATGCGGCTTAATCAGCTGCACCTCGTCCGGTACGGCAAGTTTACCGAGCGGAGCCTGGACCTCGGCGGCGCAAAGCCCGGCGAACCGGATTTTCACCTCGTATACGGACCGAACGAGGCGGGCAAATCCACGCTCTTTTCCGGCTTCCTCGATCTTCTCTTCGGCATCGACCGCAAGAGCCCCTACGGTTTCCTGCACCCGTACCAGACGATGCGGATCGGCGGTCTCGTCGAGGCCGGCGGCCGCAGCCACCATGCCTATCGGGTCAAGCGCAACGCCAACAGTCTTGTCGGCCCGGACGAACAGCCTCTGCCGGACAACATCTTTTCCGCCGCGCTCGGTGCGGTCGACCGCGAGACCTATCGCATGATGTTCTCGCTCGACGACGAGAGCATCGAAGAGGGCGGCGAAGCCATCCTGAAGAGCGAGGGCGAACTGGGGGCGCTTCTGTTTTCCGCAAGCTCCGGCCTGCCGGACAGCACCGCGGCGCTCTCGAATCTCAAAGGAGAGGCCGATGCTTTCTTCCGCCCCCAGGGGCGCAAGCATGGTCTGGCTGAGCTGAAGGCGGAGCTCGATGCGCTCAAGGCGGAGCGCAAAGCGATCGATGTGAATGCCCGCGACTATACCGCGCTACGCAAGGCGCTCGCAAAAGCGCGAGACCGGCACGAGGCAGCGGCGGAGACGCGCGCCGAACTGCGCGTCATCCGGGACCAGCTCCGTGCCAAACGCGACGCCCTGCCGCTTCTTGCGCGGCTTCGCACGGCTCGCGACGAGCTCGCATGCCGGGAGCCGTTGCCGGTGCCGCCGGCGGATTGGTGGCACGAGGTGCCGAAGCTGCGCAAACGCGAGGCCGAACTCGCCGCCAGGCTGCAGCAGTTGAACGAGGACCTGGAACGCCGTCGGCAGGAGCTCGAGGCGGTGCCGCGCGACGACCAGGCGCTTGCACTCTCGGAGCGGTTCGAGGCCCTTCGCGAGGCGGCGCTCGAGGCACGCTACCTGACAGCGGCCCGCGACATGCCCTCCCGTCGCGATGAACTGGCACGGACCGTTGCGGAAATCGACGCATGCCTGATCCGTCTTGGAGAGGCGGGCAATAGCGAGCCCGCATCGCTCCTGCTGCCGGCCGCGCACGCGGCGCGGCTCCAGGAACTGGTCCACCGCCACGCCAGCCTTTCGGAAAGGCTGACGGCAACGGGTAAAGAGGCTGAGAGTGCGAGGGTCGATCGGCAGGAAGCGGAGCGCGAGCTCGCCGACGTGAAGGGTAGTGCCGCGGATCCGGCCCCGCTTGCCGATCGCTTGCATGTCCTACGCCAGACCGACTGCCATCTGCGCCGGCAGACGGCGGCACTGGAAGCGGCACGGCTGGAGACGGCACTTGAAGACGTGTTGGACGCCCTGCGGCCTTTCGCCGGCAGCGCCGACGATTTGTCGGCCCTGACGATTCCGGCGCCCGGCGTGATCGAAGCATGGCGGGCGCAAGACGCGGCCCTGTCCGAGCGCCGGCTCCGGCTCGATGACAGGATCGCGGACGAGACCGAGCGGCAGGCCGGAGATGAGGCGCGCCTCGCCGCGCTCGGCGCCGATGGCGCCGTCGTCGACGATGCGGCGGCGGGCGAGCTGCGGAGACGGCGCGATCTTGCCTGGCAGGCCCACCGCAACGGTCTCGACGCTGCGACCGCCTTGGCTTTCGAGACCGCGTTGAAGGCAGACGACGCGGCCTGCGCGCTCCGCCTGGCGCAGGCGGAGCGGGTGGCCGCAATGCGTGGACTGACGCTTGCGATCGCTGAACGGCGTGCCCGCCTGCAAGCGTTGGAAACACAGAAAGAAGCGGTGACCGCGGAGCGGCAATGCCTGAGCGCAGCCGTGGCGTCTGCCGCAGAGGGGTGCGGCTTACCTAACGGCACCATGCTGCCGCAACTGGAGGCCTGGCTCTCGGCGCGCGCGACGGCCCTGGAGCTGCGCGCGGATTTGCGGTCCGCCCGGCAGGCGCATGACGGCGCCACCGAACAGGAGAATGCGGCGCTGTGTGGTTTGGGAACCGAACTGAAACGCTTCGGCGTGGCCGAAAACCTGCCCGAGCGGTTCGACGAGCTGCTTGCCTTCGCGGAACGGCTCCTCTCCGAGGCCCAGGCGGCCTCGGCCGCGCGCGGCGCTGCCATTGCCCGCTTCCGGCGGGCGTCCGAAGCCCTGGAAAGCCGGGAGGCCGCTTTCGCCGCGGCCCAAGCGGCGATCGGCGACTGGCAGCAAGAGTGGGCCGATGCACTGGCGGAGACCTGGCTAGCCCGGAGGCGCAAACGTCCGCTGCCGCACGAGATCGGTCCGGTGCTCGCCGCGCTCCAGGACTTCGACAAGCTTATGCAGAAGAAGGGTGAGCTCGATCATCGCATAGCCAGCATGCGCCGGGACCAAACCGCATTCGCCGAGGCGGTCGCGGATATCGCCGATGCCTTGGGGCATGTCGCCGACGGCGATGTGCTGGCACGTTTTGCCGGCGTCCGCGATCGGATCTCCGCGGCAAAGCGGGGGGAGGACCGGCGCCTTACGGCCTGCGGCGACATTGCCCGCCTGGAGGAGAGCCTCAGCGCGTTGCGCGACGAGGAGCGGCTCGATTACGCGACCAGAAAGGTGGTTCTCGACTTCTTCGGCTGTCCGTCGCTCGACGTGGCCGCCTTTTGCCTGGAGGCTGTGCGCGAGCAGGAGCGGCTCCGGCAAAGATGCGCCGAGCTGGAGGACGACCTGATGACGCGTCTCGCCGCACCCGCGGTTGGCGAAGCCGAGGCTCTGCTTGCGGCGCTCGACCGGGCCGAACTCGGTGTCGAACTGGCACGTCTGGACGAGGCGATCGATGCGGCTGACCGTGACGTCAGCGAGTTACATGCGGAGGTGCGCAGCAAGGAGCGGGCGCTGGCCGAGGTGGAGGGTGGCGACAGGGCTGCCGAATTGGAGCAGCGGCAGCGGACCCTTCTTCTGGAAATCGAGAGCAAGGCGATCGGCTATCTGCGGCTGCGGGCAGGCGTGGCGGCCGCCGAGCACGCCCTCCGGCTGTTCCGCGAGCGCCACCGCAGCGCCATGATGCAGCGCGCCTCGCGCACTTTCGCGCATATTAGCGGCGGCGAGTATTCCGGCCTCTCGACGCAAGCCGACAGGGGGCAGGAGTTTCTCATTGCCAATCCGTCTGACGGCGGATCGAAGCTCGCAGCCGACCTCTCGAAAGGCACCCGTTTCCAGCTCTACCTGGCGCTCCGCATCGCCGGCTACCACGAGGTCGCGGCGGCCCGCGAGACGCTGCCCTTCATCGCCGACGATATCATGGAGACCTTCGATGACAACCGCGCCGGCCGCGCCTTCGAATTGATGGCGGAGATGGCGCGGGTCGGCCAGGTGATCTACCTGACGCACCACGAACATCTTTGCGACATTGCCCGCAAAGCCTGCCCGACGGTCGAGATTCATCGGCTGTGAGGGCAGGGCGGAGGCCGCAGCTTGGATGTGCCCGACCACCCCGCCCAAAAAGGGAGTTCCAAGTGCGGACGATTGGTCATAGCGTGCGGGAACGCAGGACGAAAATGCGCCATTGCACCCAGGAGGGAATTCCGGATGGAGATCTATGAATGTGGATCAAGGCCCTCGCTGCACGGCCCGGCCGAGTATTTTCGAGGAGCCGTGCGTCAGGACCCGGGGATCGAGGCGCCGGCACCCGCACGGGTCCGCATGGTAACGGTGACCTTCGAGCCCGGCGCGCGCACAGCATGGCACACGCATCCGCTCGGACAGACCCTGGTCGTCACCGCCGGCCGTGGCCTCGCACAAAGCTGGGGCGGGCCTCTGCGCGAGATCCGCGCCGGCGACGTCGTCTGGTTTCCGCCGGGCGAGAAACACTGGCACGGCGCCGCCGCCGAGACCGCGATGACCCACATCGCCATCCAGGAAGTGCTCGACGGCAAGGCGGTGGACTGGCTCGAGCATGTGACGGACGAGCAATATCGCGGAGGGTGAGCGGAGCGGCCACCCCATGTGTGCACTGGCAAATGGAGCATCTCGCTTCCACCACTTGCCAAGAAACTAGAGGACGACGACTTTGGCCCCGATCCTCACCCTTTCATAGAGGTCAATGACGTCCTCATTCGACATGCGAAAGCAGCCTGACGATGAGGCGCGGCCGACGCTTTCTGGCTCGTTCGAACCATGGATGCGATAGAGAGTGTTGCCGAGGTAGAGAGCCCGCGCACCGAGCGGATTGTCGGGCCCGCCTACCATATGAGCGGGCAGGTCTGGTCTTCGGGCGCGCATGCCTGCGGGTGGGCGCCAATCCGGCCAGGAACGCTTGGCGGTCACCATCTCAGTTCCATGCCAGCCATAGCCTTCACGGCCGACGCCCACGCTGTAGCGAATGGCCGTTCCGCCCGGCTCAATGTAATAGAGAGCATATGCGGTCGTGTCGATGACCACCGTGCCGGGAGCTTCCGCTGTGCCATAAGCCACCCTATGCCTCGGCACGAAGGCGGTTGTCTCGCGGTAAAGATATTTTTCGCGGTACTGTCGCGGCGGGTGGGCGGGCAGCGACATCAGAAACTCGATGTAGCCCCCTTCGATCCAGACCCGCTTGTTTTTCTTGTCCAACAACGGCGGCGAAGGCTGCTCGGCATACACGTGGCCGGCCACCGCCAATGAAAGTGCGGTCAAGATCAGCGGACCCAAGACACGCCTCGCCAGTGTTCGCAAATCGGGCATGTGAAGCTCTCCATCGACATTGAGGCGCTCAAATCAAACCGTTGGCTACCAGGGCATTCGCTACCTGCTGGAAAAGACGGTCTGGAACCGGTGCCCCGATGGGCGTGTTTTCGAGATCGGCGGCCAGAGCCGCATCGACTGTCAACGGAATGCCCTTTTCCCTGGCCTGATCTCGCATCGATGACCCGGCCGCGCCGGCAGCACGGCAGACGATCAGCGGAACGGGTGTTTCGCCGCGGACATACCGGATCCCGACCACTCCCGACCGCGCGTCGCCGATCAACAGTACGGCATTGGCAAGACCGGTTTTGCTCATGCCGAGCAGGCGCGCGAGTTTGCGGCGCTCCTGCCTCATGAGCGGATCGCCTTCCGTATCCTTGTGCTCACGTTTACTCTCGGACTTCGTCATGCGCATTTCGCGCAGGAATAACCAGCGTTGCAGAAAGACATCGAAAGTGCCCATGACGATGAAGGCGGCGATTGCGATAAAGGCCGTGGTCTTGAGCATGGTGAGGGCGAGTGCGTGCAGGCACAGGAAGCCGCATGTCGGCGCTTGGAACAAGGCCTTGAGACCCGCATAGAAGACCACGGAAAAGGCAACCGAAAGCGCCAGGATCTTGAACAGAGCCTTGCCGAACTCGACGACGCTTTTCAGCGAGGTCAGGCGCTTCAAACCCGTCGCCGGATTGATGCGGCTGAAATCCGGTTCGACGGGTTTTCCGGAGAATACGAATCCTCTGGTGATCGCGACATTGGTGGCCAGAGCCGCGACGATCGTTATTCCGAGGATGGGCAGCACCGTGGTCCAGAGGGCGTCGACAGCGACAGTGCTCAGTCGGTACCAGACACTCGTGAACGGACGCTCGTAGATATGCGACGCCTCGTCGAGCAAGATGTCGATCTTCACCCGCAGACGCGGAGCGACATAGAAGAGATAAAGGGTGCAGAAGAGAATGACGATGCCCGAGACCATGTCCGGGCTGTGAAGGACCTGGCCTTTCTTGCGGGCATCCCGGATCTTCTTCTCAGAAGCCGGAAGGGATTTCTCTTCGCTTGTCTCGCTCATGTCACGTCATCTTTGGACGATGCCAAGAGGCCTATCTCCTGAGCGCGCTTGGCAGGATCCGAAATTGACCGCAATTTCGCAGCTTTCGCCAGAATTTGGTTCTTCTGCTTGGCCGACATGTCGGGCACGTCGAAGGCGCGTGCCTTCTCCGTCTCGCCGGCCATCGCGAGCACGATCAAATAATTGAGGAAGTGCCGTTTTTGCGCGAGCGGTGACCCGACCACGCTGCTCATATGGGTCACGGCCCGTGGTAGATCGTTCGAAAGTGCCTCGGCTAATGCCAGATTGGTTGTTGTGTCCAGATTGGCGGGTTGGAGCGACAGGGCTTTGGAAAAGGCCTCTTCTGCCCCCGCGCCATTGCCGCTGAAGACGAGGGCGGTTCCCAGTCGATTGTAGGCGACGACGGAGTTCAGCGCCTGCGCCGCCGGGGCCAGCGTCCGCGCGGCTGACTGGGCTTCGCCTTTGCGCAATTGCGCGGTACCCAGCCCGAGCAGCGCCTGCGCGTCGTTGGGGTTTATCTGCAGGGCCGTGCGGAAAGCCTCTTCCGCACCCTCCACATCGCCAGCCTTAAGGCGCGCATTGCCGACGCGCACGCGCAGCGACACGTCGCTCGGCGCATTGTCGGCGGCGCGCTCGAAAAGCGCGAGGGCCGTCGCACTTTCCCCTTTGGCCTCGATGCTCTCAGCAATGCTGAGCAACTTCGTCTGCTCGCTCGACGATTTCTCCATTTCTTTTTCGGCAGCCGTCGTCGTGCATGAGGAAAGTGCAAGCAATGCAATGAGAGCGGCAATGCTCCTCTTTTTGCCGACCCCATGCAAGCGGAATTGTAGGAAGGAACGTGGCGTCATTCTTCACCTGTAGTGTTTGTCACCGCGCGGCGCCTGCGGCCCTCCTCGCTGTATCCGTCGAGATAGTTCTTGGCGGCGCGCGCTACCGGAGCAGCCATTGCCGGACCCATCTGGCGGCCCTGGATGAGATCTCCCTGGTTCTGTGCCATGAACTGCAGATTGAGGTTGTTGGCGCAGCCGGACGGCAGGTAGAGCGGCTGATCGGCAGTGTCGGGGGTGATGCAGGCGTCGGGTACCAGAACCTGACTCTCCGCCTCGTCATAGCCCTTGCGTACGATGCCGGCTTTCGCCGGTGCCCCGCGCATCAAAACATAGCTGTAGTTCGGAGAATAGGGCTGTGGATGTGAACCACTGCAGGCGACCGCGGTGAGCGATAGGGCCACTGCCAGCACGAGACGGGCCTCCACCGCACCACTCCTTTCTGGACGATCATTCCACATAAAAGCCGTATCCTTTGTTGACGACGGGCTTGTTCTTGTTTCGCGGCGAGGTAATGGCACCGGAGGGACTGTCCAGCGGCGTTTTCATCTTTCGTTCGGAGGTTGGCGAGACCAGATACGGCGTGATCAGGATGACAAGTTCGGTCTCGTTGCGCTGGAACCGCTTGGACTTGAACAGTTCTCCGAGAATCGGGACGTCGCCGACGACAGGGGTCTTGTTCAGCGTCTGCGATTCCTGCCGCTGGAATAGACCTGCAATTGCAAAGGTCTGGCCGCTGCCGACCTCGACCGTCGTGTCAGCCCGGCGAATTCGCAAGGACGGCACCACAAGTCCGCCGATTGAAACCACACTGTCCTGGGAAACGCTGCTGACTTCCGGGCGCACCTGCAGCGCGATGCGGTTGTTTGGCAGGAGTGTCGGCGTGAACTGGAGCGAGACGCCGAACTGCTTGTATTCTATACCGATCTGGTCGTTACCGACTGGCACCGGCACCGGAATTTCACCTCCGGCGAGGAAGCTGGCGGTTTGGCCGGTGACGGCGGTTATGTTCGGCTCCGCCAAAATCGTCAATATTCCGTTCGCCTGGAGCGCGTCCAACAGCACGTTGACGTTCACATGATCGCCCTTGGCGCCAATAGAGATGCCGGTATCGTCCTCATTGCTGGCGCCTCCAGTCCGGACGATGCCGAAGGAGAATGAGCCGCTGTTGACGAAGACACTCCAATCGATGCCGAAGCGCGTCAGCTCGTTGCGGGCGACTTCGGCAAAGCGTACGCGAATATTGACCTGGTTGGTCCCGGCAATCGTCGTGTTGTTGAGCGCCGGCTTGTCCGGGGTGGAGTAGCTCTCGAGGACATTTTCCATGTCCATCGCTTCGCCAACATTGCGGGTCTGCCCGGTGCCGACATATTGACCGCCGAAAAGGCTTATGTCGACTTTAGTGGTTGGCTGTAGCGCTAGAGCCGATTGCTCCGCGGCGCGCGGGTTTCCGCTGACGCGGACCTGCACGGTGCCGCGTGTGCTTTGATCGGCGCTCAAGGCAATCAGATTCGTGTCGCCTATTTTCGTTGCGTAGATATAGACCACGCCCGGTGAGACGACGCGCACGTCGGCGATTGCCGTATCCGCGAGAAAAACCGACTCGACCGGTTCGTCGAAACGCAGGATCTGACCCTGTCCAACGGTGAGTTCGAGCACCTGGCCGTTGATGGCGTCGACCTTTACCTGCGCATTCACCGGCGGCGCGAGAACGCCGGACGAAAGCATCAACATCAGGATGAATGTAATCAGTTCCCCTGCGGCAATCGCGCGAAAACTTCGCAAGCTCAGCATTCCATTTCCTATTCGTTCCCCTCACCAGCGCCCCCGCGCAGGCAATACCCAACTATGTCTCCTGGCGGCCACCGTGAAGTCATGCGCGCACGCCTCCGAGCTCCGCCGCTCCGGTCACCGGGAGCGCGATATAGCCAAGGCACTGTACGCTGAATTCCGAGGAGATTTCCTGGTAGGACAGAACCGCCACGTTGACATCGTGGCGGGCCAGAAGGTTTCGGACGTGCCGCCGGATGTCGATCGATGTCAGGATCGCGGTGCGAAGCTGAGTATCAGCCAATTCCTGCCGCTTTTTCATTTCGTCCAGGATCGGCGCTGCCCACTGCTCCGGAACGCCACCGGCCGGCCCGGTACCCTTCTCCACCGCGGTTCTCACTTCGTCCTCCAGAGGCCGCGTCAAGAGATAGGCGGAAACGATCCTGTTGCTGTCGGCGAAACGGAAGCAGATTTGCCGGGCGAGGCTCACTCGCACGCTGTCGGTCAGGGCCTGGACCCCCTGTATTTGCGCACCGCGCTCGGCAATAGCCTGGAAAATGATCCGCATGTTGGTGATCGGTACGTCCTCCTCGACCAGCCTTCGCAGCACTTCGGCAAGCTTCTGTGCTGAAACCGCCTCGAGAACTTCGCGGATTAGATCGCCATAGGCTTCTTCCAATCTGCCGAGCATGGCACGCACCTCCTGTGCGTCGATGAACTCCGGTGCATAGCGGCGCAACACGCGTTCGACGAGCGTGACGATGACGTCGGCCGCTTCGCAGTACCCGACGCCCGCCGCGTCCAATGCCGCCGCACGGGTTTTCTCGACCCAGACGAGCCTCAGTCCCAAGAGGTCCGGTTGCGTAACGTAGGGGACCGCCATGATGTCGAGATCGACCGTTTCGTCCCAAACCATGACATGGCCGAGCGGCAACCCGGTCTCGAGGACCGGAACCCCTTCGAAAGCTATGCGAAGCCCGGTCCGTTCCTGCCGTGGATCCGTGTGGAGGCCGATCGCCGGAACGCGAATGCCGAGGTCGTCAAGGATCGCTGCCGCGGATGCTTCGGCCCGTTCGGCGAACAAGGCGGGCGGAAGCGCCTGGGCAAGCTCCTCTCCAAGCGACACCGTGATCCTGTGTGCCGCTCCGCCGAGCTTGCCGGAATTGGCGGGCAGGGTGCCTGCGATATGGTCGACGACGGGACCGCCGGAGGACACCAGCGACGGCGCCTCGCGCAGCACCGATGCCGGTCCTGCTGCAGTCTCCTCAGCGCCTCGCCGGCGTGCGGCGTAGGCGAGGAGGCCGGCCGCGGCGGCGAGAAACCAGAAGACGAGCAACGGAAAACCCGGAACCAGGCCAAATCCGAAGAGGATGGCCGCCGCAAGTGCAAGTGCGCGATCGCTCGCGCCGAGTTGACCGAGGATTTCCGAGCTCAAGTCCTGCGGACGGCTGCCGGACGGGACGCGTGTGACCACGGCACCGGCGGCCACCGCCATCATCAACGCCGGCATCTGTGCTATCAGGCCGTCGCCAACGGTTAGCAGTGAATAGGTATGTGCCGCTTCGCCGATGGTCAGCCCCCGTTGAAAAGATCCGATGGTTAGGCCACCGATGAGGTTGATAGCGATGATGATCAGGCCTGCGACCGCATCTCCTTTGACGAACTTCATGGCACCGTCCATGGCGCCGTAGAATTGACTCTCGCGCTCGAGTTCATCGCGCTTCCGGCGGGCTTCCTGCTGATCGATCTCGCCGCTACGGGCTTCATTGTCGATGCTCATCTGCTTGCCGGGCATGGCGTCGAGGGCAAAGCGCGCTCCGACCTCGGCCACGCGCTCGGCGCCCTTGGTGATCACCACGAACTGGGCGACCGTGATAATCAGGAAGACGACGAGACCTACGAGCACGTCACCCCCGACTACGAAATCTCCAAAGGCCGAGACTATCTGGCCCGCGTCGGCCTGAGTCAGGATAAGACGCGTTGTCGTGATCGAAAGGGCAAGGCGAAACAGCGTGCCGAGCAGAATGATTGATGGCAGAGACGAGAACTGCACCGGGCGCGACACATAGAACGTGCCGATGAGGATAAGCAGGCTGTAGAAGAAGTTGAAGCCGATCAGCGCGTCTACAAGATAGGTCGGCAGCGGGATGATCATCATCGTGATCGCGAGCATCACCAATGCCGCAACCACGACGTCCGACCGTCGAGCGGCGGCTCTGGCGAATTGGTTTACGGTGGCGATCGCGCTCATGTCGCCACCCTTGCCTGAAGATAGTCCCTGAACGCAGCACGCGCTTCATCTTCCCGGCCACGCAACCAATGTGCCTTGCTTCTCAAACGTGAAAGATCAGGATCGGCATCGCCGGAAATTTCATCGATGCGAGTGATGGCGGCGATTGCGCGCGTCGCCGCATCCGTAGCGATGAATGCTTCGGCCAAGGAATGCAGTATCGAGATATCTTCCGGGGCCATTCTTGCCGCAAGCAGCAGGAAGACAAGGCCGCGCTCATGGTGTCCGGCGCGACAGTAGAGCGAACCGAGCGCATGAAGAAATTCGACACTGTCGGCGCGTTGCTGCGTCAAGTGGCTTGCGCCTGCATGAGGCGGCGCTGAAGATCGCGCCTGCTTTCGATTTCTTCGTTCAGCATCGATGCAGTGAGCTTCGCGATATCCTCGTCGAGGTCCAGGCCGGGCAAGACTTCCCGGACGACATAGTTCAGTATCTCCTGGGAGCGGGATAGATCGAAAAGGCCGGCACTCGAAAGCCTTGCCCCTTCCGCTGCCGCGCCCGCACGGGAGCCACTTGCCTGCCTCTTGTTCCTCGCCTGGCGGACTGATTGCAGGAGCGTGGCGTCGAAGGCCTGCGACTGTGCCTCGACAGCCGCATGCGGCCGCATGGAAACCGCGCTTGACTGAGCGCGGCTCCGATGGTCGTGTCGGCGGACCTCCAAGCTCATACCGTCGTCCTCTTCCTCAGTTGTCAGAAGCGAAGCGTGAATTCTTCTCCCTGCCGCGCTGCTGTCAGGCCGCCGTCGCGAATATCCTTGATGTACCAGCCGTCCTCGAGCGCGGCGCCCTTGTAGAGACGCGTTCCGTCGGCGCTGATCGCGTAGGGCGTTTCGCCGAACCAAATGGCTTGCAGATTGAATTTCGGCGAGGTATTCGCAACGGCCTCGCCCACGTTGCTCGTCAAAACGTAGCTGGTGCCGTAAGTCCGATCGAACCAGGTCTGGACATCGTTCCACGACTTGCGGCCCTCTTCATCGACCGCACCGGAGACGGAAAACCGCGTTCCGTCCGCCTGCAGTCGAAGGTCCGGCAATCCTGACTCCAACAGCTTTGCCGCAACGGCTAAGGACACATCCTCGGCCGAGGGCGGGGAGGGAGGTACGGCTCCGGTCGTTACACTTTCCTGATTGAAGCTCGCGACAGACAGCGGTCTTTCGGCGTCAGCCACTCCGGCCTGGACGGCCGCGATGGTGAGAAGCGAGAAAGCCACGACGCCGCCCAGCATCCAGGTCGTGCGCGCGGAGCCGTGGACCTTGTTGCCCGACGAAGCCCGCGCCGGTTCGGAAAGGCTAAGGCGCGCGCTCCCCAGCGAAACCGTCACGGGTGTCTTGACCTGGAGGCCATGGCCGACGGGAACCGCCGTATCGTCGACGACGACATCGGCTCCGATTGCCTCGATCATCACCTCGGAACCGGCGAGCTGCAGACGCACATGGTGCTCACTGACGTCGCGGTCGCTCAGCATGAGATCACAGTCCGCAGCGGAACCGACCAGATAGGATCCCCTGGCCAAGGGCAAAGAGACGCCGCTGTGAACGCCCTTGAGAACGTCGAGCGACAGATCCGTTACAGCATTCCTCAAGACCAAATTGGATTTCATCGAACTCTCACCTCGCTTGCCCTATAGCCAAGACAATAACGCCACGTGCAAGGCGTGACCCGGTCCATTTCAAGTCTTTGCAACGGAGATGAGAGGGGCGGCGCCAAGCCGCCCCTCGGCCTGATGCTAGCCGTTCGGACGCTGCTTCGCTGCGTCGAGGGCGACCTTCTTTTCAGTCGTGACCTTCGTGATTTCAGCAGACTTTTCGATAGCCTTATCAAAGGCTTCCGTCATCGTCTTAATGGAATTGTCCGAAGTTTGCGTACCGCTTACACCGGAAACAGCCATTGTCTTCTCCTTGATAATTCGGCCGGGCCCGGAGTAGCGCCCCGGAGCCGGCATAGAGTTCTTATCGAGTCGACCACCCCTGCATCGGGGCCAGCAATGGTTAAAGTTCAAGTCGTGAAATGACAATTTACAAGGGCATCACATAATATTACAATATGTAATACTTTGTGAGTTTAATCGATTTGAGTGTGGCAGACAATGTCATGATATTGTCATGCAATCAAGATTTACAGTATAAATTCATGGTTTTTCAGGCGGCGCTTGTTTAGTGGTTCGCATTCCTAGTTTTTACTCCACCTGTGAGTTGCACGGACGGACATACTGTTATAGCTTTCGGCCGGACTGAGGCGGGCAGTCGGAACGTATTACATGAAGAGTGTCATGCTTGCGCGGAGATTCTGTATGTTTGCTGTTGCTATATTAGCGGCACCGATTCCGGCCATCGCCGGCGCGCCGCGCTGGTACGACAGCAGCTACAACTATGTCCTGATCAATCAGGATGTTCGGGACGCACTAAACGAGTTCGGTCGCAATCTCTCCATTCCAGTCGTTGTTTCTGACAGGATCCGGGGACAGGTCCGAGGTGACGTCCGCGCTGAGACCGCCAAGGGCTTCCTTGACGAGCTGACCCAGGCCAACGGGCTGATCTGGTACTTCGACGGCTCGATCCTGCACATCAATACCAGTGACGAGTTCTCGACGCAGATCATCAATATCGGCAGGGCAGACGGCCGGTCGGTCATAGACGAGATCGAGCGATTGGACCTTATGGACGAGCGCTTCTCGATTCGCACGACCGACAATGCTCCGGCACTTCGCGTTTCCGGACCGCCTCCATTCATTGCAATGGTCAAGCAGGTCGTCTCATCGGTACAGCCGCCTCCGAGAGCTCAGATGGACGATCCGCGCGTGCGGATCTTCCGCGGTGGCCAGCACAAGGAGGTGGCGGACGATCTGGTCGAGGGTGAGCGCAAGGGGACCAATTCCGAAACGAATGATGTTCAGCAGGAGGGCAACAGATGACTGGATCGGTAGCCGCGACAACGCAGACACCCGCTCAGATGCAGAATGTAGATGCGTCACAGGCACAATTCGAAGAGGCGCTGCAGCAAGCCGTCGCAAGCGGCGGCAGTCAGCTATCACGCGTACATCGGACAGCGAGGCGGGTCGGCTGGTGGAGGCGTTGGGAAAGATTTTCGATCACGCCATCGAAACCCAGATGATCGTCCGCGGCCCCACGCAATTCACCAGCGCGACAATGACGCTTACCAAAGGTCAATGAAGATCTCGTGGCGTTTCTCACCTGTCTGGCGTGTACTGCTGCTCGGGCTCATGGTTCTGATGCTTGAGGCCTGCAGCGTCGATCTTTACACCAATCTTGAGGAGCGCGAGGCGAACGAGATGGTCGCGACGCTGCTGTCGAATGGCATAGCCGCAAGTCGCGTCGTGCAGAAGGACGGCAAGCTCACCGTAACGGTTGACGAGGATCAGTTCTCGCAGGCCGTCGCCGTGCTCAACACTGCCGGATTGCCGAAAGAGAAATTCGCCACCCTCGGCACCGTGTTCAAGCAGGAAGGCCTCGTTGCCTCGCCGGTGCAGGAGCGCGCGCAGATGATCTACGCGCTGAGTGAGGAGCTCTCCCGGACGGTTTCCGAGATCGACGGCGTCCTCTCTGCGCGCGTCCACGTCGTCCTTCCGGACAATGACCCGCTGCAGCGTAATGCGATACCGGCTTCAGCCTCGGTTTTCATTCGCCATGAAGCTGATCTCGACGTCAACCCTCTGATTCCGCGGATAAAGACGCTGGTCGCCAACAGCATATCCGGCCTAACCTACGAAAAAGTCTCGGTGGTGCCGGTAGCGAGCCAGCGGACGAGCGAGCCGGCCCCAGGCGCAGAACTCACCTCCTTCCTTGGTATTTGGATGCTGCCAGCGAGCGTCGCCAAGGCCAAACTCATCTTTGGCTGTCTGGCAGGTGCTCTGCTGGCCGCGATGGTAAGCCTCGGCTATCTTGCGTGGCGCAAGCAGAGCAAGCGGCGAAAGATCTATCCTCTGCAGCCATATGGTCCGGCAAAGTGACGGAGCGCTCAGCGGCAAACGGCGCGACGGGCGCCGAAGCGGAGAGCATCTGGGAAACCTTCCGCAGTTCCCCGGCTCGCCTCATCCACCCGCGCCATATTGTCATCGCCTATGATGAGGCGATCACAATCGAGGCAGCCGTCAGGCTGCAGCAGTCCGATCGGGTGCAAAGACCACTGTTGCGGCTGCTAATGGAGAAATTCGAGCTTCCGGATGTCGGCTCCTGTCCCTCCCCGGAAGAAGACGACCTCAAGCTCCTGGCACTGGCACCGTCGGCTGTAGTGCAGCACAGCTATCTGGCGGGGGCGGTATTTTGGGGTCATGTGCTTGCCGGCGAAATACGAAGTCGCGAAGTCGCCGTGATGAAAGAGCGCATCGGCGAGCGCGCTTTCCGGATCGCGGTCGAAAATCGCGATCTTGCCGCCGGGCATGAGCCTCCTGGCGACCTCGACTCCTTGATCAAGGCAATCGAGGACGACGGCCGCAAATGCTGGGCTGGGTGGCAGGCCTCACTACCGGGTGCCTTGGCGGCGTGGCTTCGTCTGATGGGCGAGGCGGACGAGGCCGAAATTCGTTTCTCGGTGGCAGCCGATATTGCAACGGGCGTGGCGATCGTTCGGCGCCTCTTGTGCGACGAAAACACCGAGTTGTCGGCATCACGGGCGGGGAGGGCTGATGAACGAACTCCCCACTAGGCCGACGACGAAGATTCTCCGAAAGACAGAAGGCGATCACTGGCTCGAAGGGTTCGCATTTCTCGAGGCGGCAAAAACTGAAGCGGATAAGCAGCTCGCGCAGGTGCGCCAGGTTGTCGAAGCGAGCAGGAAGCAGGGCTACGAGGCCGGCAGACTGGAGGGAGAGCGTCAGGCGGCCGCCCTACTCATGAAAACGACTGCCGATGTCAACACCTATGTCGCCGGGCTCGACCGGCAGATCGCCGAACTCAGCCTCGCGATCGTCGAGAAACTGCTTGGCCGTTTCGATCAGGCGGAGCTGGTCGCCAAGCTTGCGCTGCAGGCGCTGCAATCGTTCCAGCATGAGCGCGAGGTGACGATAACCGTATCCCCCGCCCTGCTTGAGCGCGTAGCTGAACTCATCGAGCGGCACAACAAGAATGCAGCGCTCAAGATCTCGGTTCTCCCTGACCCCCGCATCGACGGCAGCAAGTGCGTTCTCGCCAATGCCGTGGCTGTTGTCGATGCTGGACTCGACACGCAACTTTCCGTCATTCGCGACGCCTTGGTCGGTGTTCAGACTGATGCTTCGGGCTCTGCCGCATGATCGAGCAAGCGCTTTCGGATCCTGGCGAGCTCATTCAGCGCCTACGCAGGCGGGCGCTAGCGCCAGACACGCGACCGGTGCACGGACGCGTCCGCAGGATCACGGGAATCATCGTTCATGCGACCGCCCCGATGGTCCGCATCGGTGAGCTTTGCCATCTCCGGGATCCGGTCTCCGGCGCAACGGTCCCAGCGGAGGTCGTCGGTTTCGAAGGCGAGGAGGCGGTGCTGACGCCCATCGGTGAACTTGAAGGCATGTCCACGCGAGCAGAAGTCATCGCCACCGGCAAGACGTTGCAGATTCCTGTTGGCGAGGGCCTCCTTGGTCGAGTCCTCAATCCCTTGGGAGAAGTCCTCGACGACGTTGACGATCGTACCGCTCCGCTTGTTACGGGCAAGTATTACCCGACACATCGGCCGCCGCCCAATGCGCTGCGGCGCGATCTGATCACCGAGCCTCTGCAACTCGGTGTCCGTGCGATCGACGGATTGCTCACCATAGCTCGCGGCCAGCGCGTGGGCATTTTCGGAGAGCCTGGCGTCGGCAAGTCGTCGCTCTTGTCTACCATTGTTCGCGGCACGAAAGCGGATGTCGTCGTAATTGGACTTGTCGGCGAACGCGGCCGCGAGGTGCGGGAGTTCATCGAGGGGCAGCTCGGCGAAGAGGGTCGCAAGCGCTCGGTCGTGGTCGTTGCGACTTCCGATCGCCCGGCGATCGAGCGTGTGAAGGCAGCCTACGGCGCGACCGCCATAGCCGAATACTTTCGCGATCAAGGTCAAGACGTGCTGCTTCTGATGGACAGCGTAACCCGTTTTGCCCGGGCGCAACGCGAGATTGGACTTGCGGCGGGCGAGCCGCCAACCCGCCGCGGCTATCCGCCCTCTCTTTTTGCCGCGCTGCCCCGCTTGTTGGAAAGGGCAGGGCCTGGACGAGGTGGTACGATCACGGCGCTCTACACGGTGCTGACCGAGGGTGACGGGACGCTTGACCCTGTCGCCGAGGAAACCAAAGCCATTCTCGACGGCCATATCATGCTGAGTTCCAGTTTGGCCGAGCGCAACTTCTTTCCCGCGATCGACGTGCTGAAGAGCCGCAGCCGCCTGATGGAAAGCGTCGCAGGCAAGGCACATCGGGAGAACGCCGCTCACATTCGTGCACTGCTTGCACGATACGAGGAAATCGAACTGCTGCTGCGGGTAGGGGAGTACGAGCGCGGCGTTGATGCTGTGTCGGACGAAGCGATCGAAAAACGCGAGGCAATCGAAGCCTTCCTGAGGCAGGACAACAACGAGTTCGCGTCTTTGGAGACCACCGAGGAGCAGCTGAAGAGGATCGCATCGTGACCGGGAAATTCGATTTGCGCCGACTCGTCGAATTGCGGGCATTGAGAATGCGGCGCGCGGAAGTTGAGGCAGAGCGCCAGCATAGCCGCCACCGACAGGCTGCCCGTGCCGTCGAGGCAGCGAAACACGAGAGCCTTGCGCATGAGGCGGGGCGCAGACTGCAGGAGGAGGCTCTCTATTCGCAGTTCGTGCACGGCCCGCTCGATCAGCGCGATCTCGAGAGTTACCGCGGTGCCCTGGACGCCTTGGATCACCGTGCCCGCCGGCTGGAGGAGGAAATTCACGCGGCTCGACAGAGTGAATTGCGGGAGGCAAGGCGGAAGCGAGAGCTTGCGGCCGAGTATCGGGTCAAACAGAAGCTGCATGAGCGCGTCTCGCTGTTAGCCGAGGAAAAGCGCCGCCTGGATGCCAAGCGAGCAAACGTCCTTAGCGAGATCGACGAGGAGGATGCCGTTCGCGCAAACAACCGAAAGCGCTCCAGGTGACCGGATGAGGATGTCTGCAGAGGACCGCGCCCGGGCCGCGGATGTTCGCTCTGTTGCGGAGGACTCTTCCTGGCTGCCGGACATTGCCGCCGCGCATGTCGACGCGTTCAACGCGCTGGCAAGGATCCGCATTGCTTTTCGACTCCCGCTGGCGGCCGTGAACGTTTCCGTCCAACCTACGCAGGACAGCCGAGCTCTAACGGAGCCGGTCGAGCTGCCCTTTCTCATCGGCGCGTCGGCCGGGCGCCTCATGATTCCCTCGGGTGCCCTCGACGAGCTCGCACCAGCGCTCGGGGTTCGTGCGAAAATGGCGACGTTGACGCCCCTGCAGCGCAATATCCTCTTGGAGGAAGCCCTCTCCTTTTATCTTGACGCGTTGGAGAATCTTGTCGGTGAACCGCTGCGCCTCGGTTCGCACGACAGGGCAACGGGCTGCCCGATCGAGCTTTCATGGATGATCGAGCTCGGCGGCTTGCCCCACTATGCCCAACTTCACCTGAGCACCGGCGCGGCGTTCAAGATCGGCAGGGCCTTTGCTCGCCCCACAAGCCCTCTGAACAGGATTACAGCGGAACTGGTTCAACCCATCCGGCTCTGCGCCGGAACACAGCAATTAAGCGCCGGCGAGTTGGAAAGTCTGCAGGTCGGCGACATCGTTATGTGTCAGCAGTCTCAAACGAACGAACCCTTTGCCCTTATCTCAAATCACATGATCGCCTCCCTGCGCCGGAGCGATGCAGGCTACGTGCTGATCTCCGGCTGGCGAAACCTGAAAACAAGTTGGGAACATTCCTTCATGGCAAAACAGGAAACGTCGTCCGACGAGCTCGGACCGCTCGCGGACCTGCCGGTACAACTCGTATTCGAGATCGGACGGGCGGAGTTTCCGCTCAAGGAAGTGGCCAAAATGGGGGAGGGAACGGTGCTTCATGCAAGCCCGAACCTTTCCAGCCCTGTCAACATCATGGCGAATGGTCGCCTGGTCGGGAAGGGCGAGCTGATCAGGATCGGCGAAGGTCTCGGCGTACGCATTGTACGGCTTTCGACCGATGGGTGAGACGACCAATCTCATACCGATCATCATCATTGTATCGACGATCGGCCTCATTCCGCTCGCCGTGGTGACGATGACAGGATTCTTGAAAATCTCCATCGTCCTGTTCCTGATCCGAAACGCGCTTGGCATCCAGCAATCGCCGCCAAATCTCGTGCTTTACGGCGTCGCGCTGATCCTCACAGTGTACGTGACGACGCCTCTGGTCGGCGAGATGTACCGCACGCTCTCCAGCGAGCAGATCGACGTCCAATCAATGGATAGCATGATGCGGGCAGCCGATTCGCTGCGCGTACCGCTGCAGGCGCACCTCACCCGCTACACGGACGAGAACGAGCGCCAGTTCTTCATGCAGGCAACCGAACGCATCTGGTCAGAAAAGGCCAGGGCGCAGGTGAAGACCGATAGCCTTCTCATCCTCGTGCCGGCCTTTGTCAGTTCGGAGCTGACCCGCGCCTTCGAGATCGGCTTCCTGCTCTATCTTCCGTTTCTGGTCATCGATCTCATCGTCTCGACCGTGCTGATGGCGATGGGCATGATGATGGTTTCTCCGACGCTGATCTCGATTCCGCTGAAGATCTTCCTCTTCGTCGCCGTCAACGGCTGGTCACGACTGATGCACGGTCTGATCCTGAGCTACGGATAAGGCCGATGGATCAAACTGCCTTCCTCGCTCAAATGCAGAAAGCGCTACTGACCGTCCTGTTCGCGTCGGCCCCGGCACTCGCGATCGCCATCGTCATCGGGGTCAGTGTCGGCCTGATACAGGCTTTGACGCAGATCCAGGACCAAACCCTCCCACAGGCCGTCAAGCTCGTCGCCGTCATGTTGGCCTTGATCGTTCTCGGGCCGGTGCTCGCGGTGCAGGTCGCCAATTTCGCCAGCAACACGCTCGATATCTTTCCGGCTTTGACGCGGTAGGTGGCGTGTGGATCCTATTGCCACCACATCTGCGATGCTCGATGCCATCTATCCGGTGCTCGCGGGCGCAGCCATCGCCATGGCGCGGGCGCTGGGGATGATCGTCGTCACGCCGGCCTTCGTCCGGCTCGGGCTCACCGGACTAATCCGCTCGGGGGTGGCGATCGCCATCGCTCTGCCGCTGATACCGAGCTTCACGGCGACGCTCGCGGAGGGGCAAAGCCTCTCGACCCTGACGATGACCGGCCTGATCCTGAAGGAAATCATTCTCGGCCTCATCATCGGCGTGGTGCTCGGCATACCCTTCTGGGCGGCCGAAGTCGCCGGCGATCTCGTCGACCTGCAGCGAGGCTCGACGTCGGCGCAGCTCGTCGATCCGCTGCAGGTGACGGAAACCAGCATCGCTGGAACCTTCTTCGTCCTGACGCTGGTCGCCCTGTTCTTCCAGTCGGGCGGCTTTTCCCTGCTCGCCGATACCTATTACAGAAGCTATGAGATCTGGCCGGTCACCAGCTTCTCGCCGAACCTCGGTTCCGGCGCAGCCGAGGCCGTGCTCGCCATTCTGGACCGGGTCATGCAAATCGGCGTTCTGCTGATCGCGCCGATCGTGCTCGCTCTGCTCATTGCCGATCTGATGCTTGCCTACCTCTCACGCATGTCGCCGCAGCTTCACGTCTTCGATCTGTCGCTGGCGATCAAGAACCTGCTCTTTGCGATCCTGATCGTGCTCTACATTAACTATCTCATGCAATACATGGTTGCGGAGTTCGCCATCCTGAAGGAAGCGCCGGCGATGCTGCGCGGCCTCGCTGGCACTGCGCCTCGATAACTGCCCTCACGCGGGGCGCAAGAAATCCAATCCCTGTCATCAAAACGTTAAGCAGGCCCGCCATAGTGGCCCGCGCGCGCTCGCGAGCAACTCACTAGTGTCTTGATTTCCGAGACAATTCTTCGTTTGCCGCGCCTTTTCGCCGAATGTGCATCCTCGCATGCCGCATAGAGCCAAGGAGATCCCGCCCATGTCCTATCGCATCGATATCGAGGGCAAGAACCGCTATGACGCAAATGGCGGTCGCGCCACCGCCGTTTCCGAAGAGCTGCGGCGGTTCTTCGTCGAGCAGATCAACCAAGCCGTGCGCGAGCGAGCCGAGGCAGGAGGGCCGAAGACGATCGATCCTCTTACGGAGAAGGCGATCGTCGTCGAGAAGGGAGACAGTCTATGGGAGATCGCCCAGGAGAATCATGTCAGCCTCGACGATCTCATGGCCGCCAACCGGATCAAGATGACGGCGAAGTCGGCGGCGGTCGACCCCAATGACGTGGTGATCGTGCCGTTCGCCTCGCCGGAACTCGTTGCGCAAGGCCCCGTCGACGACAAGGGCGTGCCCAAGGGAGAGGCCGCCTTCATCGAGGATCTTTATGGCCGCGGCAACAAGCTCGCCTATGCCGACGAGCCTTCGAAAATCGACTTTGCCGCCGAAGGCGAGGACATGCAGCGCGACGTCGGGGCCTATCTGGACAACCTGCCGAAGGCGGAGCGACGGGCCGCAGCCTTGAGGATGATGAGCAGCGACTGGCTGGATGCAGGCCCCGCCGGCAACGCCGTCAAGGCAGCGATCGAGGAACGCGGCCTGACGGTTGGCTCTTCGACGACGCCTTCGCCGCCACAGCTGGAAAAGCCCCTGAGTGAGGCGGAAACGCTCCGGCAGGACCTCGCTACCCGCTATTTGGGCGGCCCCGGCTACAAGGGCGAGATCCAGCGCACACCGGAAGAGACCTATGGCGTACCCACCGAGAAACTGGCCGAGACGATGGCGGATGGCAATCCGCTGGAGCGGGCGGCCTACACGAGTATGTATGGCGGCGCCGACCCCGTGACCGGCGAGAACCGCCGCCCGCTGTGGGAGGAATTGGGCATCAGCCGCGACGAGCTTCGCCGGACCGTGGTGGAGCGGCCCTGGGAAATCGCGTCACACCATCTAGGGCGGCCGATCACTCAAGAGCAGTACAACCAGCTCCAGTCGATCGACGGTCCGCTCGGGCATTTGCTCAACATGGGAGTCGATCCGGAAACCGCCCTATCCATCCAGGCGACCTGGAGCGCCCATTTTCACGGCGGATATGACCCGATCAGCCAGTCGCAACTCAAGCCCGTCTGGGAACGCTGGGGGCTGGAATCGGCTGACGAACTGACGACCTTGTTCGAGGACAGCCCCGCCGCGACCATCAAGCTGGAGGAACTGATCGGCGGCGTCGACCCGGTCACCGGCAAGACCGAGGCGGCTCCCTGGGGCGACAAGTCGGCAGCAGCCTATGGCGCGGCGCAGCTCCGTGAAGCCCAGGAGATACTCGAAATCCAGGTGCTGCCGACGATGAAGGACGTCGCCCCGAGGGAGGATGCCGAGCTTTTCGCGCTGGGCTTCACCACACCGAGCGGCACCAAGCAGATCGAATACGTCAATCCGCTGCAATATGCGCAGTCACCCAGCTTCCGTAACGGGCTCCAGCTCAGGGACGGCAACATCATCGTTTCCAACCTGATGGACCCGATGGGTGGCGTGGGCCTGTTCGGGCTTGTCAAGGGTTACCCGCCGCAGATGGCGCAGAACCTCGACCAGCGGCTCGTGCCTGGCACCAACGAGAAGGTGAAATATCAGGCGCATGGTCTGTTCCAGGTCTTCCCCGAAAACGGTGAGGTCGTGCTGTTGTCCAAGATCCAGCGGCTGCCGAAAGCGCCAAAGGGGCGGCCCGACCCCGATTCCCAATTTGCCAAGGTCATGGGGCGTTGGAGTGAGGCTGGAGGCGGCGTCACCTTCTTCGTCGGCAAGGGCGACGAGACCGAAGGAAGCCGGGGCCGCACCCCCAAGATCGCCGGCGTCAACTGGGCGAATGCGCCCGATGGCACGATCGAGCGCTTCGCCACCGCGCTGGCCGCGCCGTTCAGTCCGAGCGAACGCCGTTCGATGGGCGTGCAGTTCCAGATGGGACGCAACGGGAATGGCGAGTGGGTGCCGAGCGGCATCGGCGCAGTCACCGAATGGAGCACCAGCCGCTACCAGTTCTGGCCGATGGTCACTTGGGATCCGGACGGCGGCGGGCTGACGGGCGGCAGCGTCTTCGGCGGCACCGGCTGGACGCTCGGCCAGTTCGGTCTCCATCATGATCCGAGCCGGCCCACTACGCGGCTTGACCTGCTGGGCGTTGGCAGCGCCGGGGGCTCCGCCAGCGTGACGTATTCAGACCCCTCGGTCTTCGGCGTGGATCTCGGCGGCATGCACGGGAAAGCGGGGCGTGCGGCCGGGCTGGGTTTCACGCACGGCGACGGCAGCAATGTCGCCGTTTCGGTCGATGTCGTCGATGGCGATGTCGACGCCGCCGAGCGCCAGGCGAAATCCTATCACGACCGAATTGCGCGCGGCGAGATAACGCCCCTCGACCTGCCGGCGGGCGTGCGTGTGACCTCGACCGCACAGGAAGCAACGTCGTTCCGGGCGATGGGTTTTGCCTGGCTGGTCAACGTCGGCGGGGGCAAGGGCGGTGGCCTCAATGTCACGACCGAAGTCGGCCGCACTGGCGAGAACAGCTGGACGGTCTCGCGCTATGACGAGCCGATCCGCGACTGGTCGTGGAACGTGGGCATCTACGGTGTCGGCCCGGGCGGTCACCATTGGGATGCGCACATGCGCGGCGAGACGCTCGAGATCACAGCGCCGGCCGGCGCTGACGGCAAGCCCGCGCTGCAGGGAGAGGCGCGTCAGGCGCTCGACCGCTATCTCACCGAAGGCCTGCTGCCCGGTGCCTTGACCACCGAAGGCCGGTTCCAGGGCGACACTGCCGAGACCTACCGCAGTGTGCGCGACAATTTTCTGGCGTCCGGAGGCGCCCTGTCCGAAGCGCAAACCACCTATGACAAGGACCGCACCGAGGAAGCCCGCAACGCCCTCGACCGGGCCAAGACCGAGTACAGCGATCGCCGGGCGGATCTGAACGACTTCCTTCGCCGCCAGCTCAAGCCCGGCGACGAGCTGATGCCGGGGATCAGGATCGCTTCGACGAGCCGGCGCGACACCGAGGGCAATCGTCCATCCTTCGTCATCCCGATGGAGGCCAAGACGATCACCCGCGGTGAGACCCGGACCGAGGACAATACCTATTTCAGCTATGAGCTTTCCCGCCGTCCGCTCTTCGGGGACGACTACTCGAACCAGCACGCCGGACGCACAGGCGCGGATGCAGATCTGTTCCAGCTTTCCAGTACCGGCACGGTCCGTTCGGGAGGCGGCTATCTGAGCCACTGGTTGCCGCGCGAGACGATCGAGCAGCTCGACAACCGGTCGGCCTATCGCCCGCTCTGGGAAGCCTCGGGCCGTGGCGAGACGGAGATCGCTGGCACAATATCGGTCAATTTCACCGACGCCCAGATCGTCCAGCTCGGGCGCTCGCTGGGCGAAGGGCCGCAGGGTGGCGCGCTTTGGCAATCGATGGCGAACCGCGCATCCGGGGTGTTCGCCGACGATTTCCTGGCGCGCAATCCCGAATATATCAACAACAACACCGATCTGCTGGGCCTCAGCCGCGCCGCCGACAGCGCCGCCGAGGCGCGCGGCCTCAAGGACACCGACAGCTTCTATGACCGGCTGACCAGCAACGAGGACCAGGGATCACGTGAACGCCTTGCGGAGAAGTTTGCCGGCGTGACCTCGCCCGAGGCCTTCGTCGCGCTCAGCAAGGAGGAGCAGGAGGTCTTCATCGAGGTGGTCGCGAAATCCGCATCCGCCGACCATTCCGCCTATGAGACGACGGCGCTGATCGCGGCTATCCCCTCCGAAGACCGTCGATCGGACCTGTTTCGCCATCTCGTCGAGGGAATCGCGGAAACGAACCAGCCGCTCGCCGGCAATGTGAACGGCGGACGACGGCTCGACGATAATCGCGACTTGGGCCCGAATGATCGGGGTGCAGACCGCGTCAGCTATTTCGACGACCCGACGATGGAGTTCGTGCGCTTCCTGCAGCAGGACGTGAGCGACCGGGGTATCCGGGAGATGTTCCTGCAGCAAACCGGATTCCGCGCAGCCCTGCCCTCCGAGATCGAGAGCAGGCGCGGCAAATCCGTCCACGATCTCACTCGGGAAGTGTCGCAGAAATATACGATCGAGAAGACCATCTATTTCCCCGGCGGGCCGTCGCCGAGCGACTATGTCGCGCTCACCCATGACGAGGCAAGGGACGTGGTCGGCATCATCGCAGCGGTCGGCGAACAGCAGGGCAGCGATGGCGCCTGGCAGTTCATGAAGGACAATGGCGTCGACCCAGCTGAGGTCTTCCTGAAGCTCGACCAGGATGACGGCCACGACCAGATCCTGCGTCAGGCGTTGATCGACGTGCTGCGGCCGGGAAGTCTGGGCGAAGGCAAGGCTGCGGTGGAGCTGCTCGACCATCAGCAGGGGCTGATCTAGGGTCAGGACCCTAGTCCAGATGCGAAAGCGTACCGGCGTTGCGGACACAAACGTTCGAACGAGCGCTACGACAGCGGCCAGGTCCACACACACTTGCCGACAAGATCAGGAACGGCGATGCCGCTCCTGCGTCGGTAAAACAGATCGACGTGGTCCTCGCAGGATCGGCAATTGGCCCGGCCTCAAAGCGCGTCGTGTTTGATCGAATTCGTACAACGCGCTTCAGTTCCTCCTGCTACGCATCGACCGGATCAACCGGTGGGCAGCGTATAGTCATATTCGCGGGCCCAGCGTTGGAAATCTTCGACCGTATCGATCTGGTGGCGTTGAATTCGGGTATCGCCCGCCGCCGGGTACTGGCTGCCTGGGGGAATATAAACGCCGCGTCCCTGCGGCATCCATGGGGTGGTTTGCCCGCCGGTTATTTCATCCGGATCGTTCTTCAGTGGAAACTCTCCTTTATCGTTCGGCTTTACCTGCAGGGCGTAATCGATCATCCTGTCGCGCTCATCCACATCGAGCTCATAGAGATAGTCGATCATCTGGCTCGGCGAGACGCCCTGCGCTTTGGCGAGCGTTGGGTTTAGCGCCAGGTAGGGAACGCCATTTTCATCGCAATTGGCGAGGCTTTCCGGCTTTTCGACACTTGGCGCGGCACCCATGAGATAGGCGCCGAGCGGGCCTTCCAGGCGATTTGCGTCCTGGACATGCCGATACTGGCTAATGCCGGTGACGAGCCCGGCCGTCAGCAGGAACCCGATGGTCACGACGGGTCCGGCCGCAACGGCACCAGGCATTGCCGCATAGATGCTGGCCGCCGTGCCGGGGAGCCAGGCAGCGGCCATCGGCAGGTCGCCCTTGCTCAGTTCATGACCAACCTGCAGCACCGAGAGGGCAACGCCAGCGCCATTATAGATGCGTGGCAGCCACTCCCAGCCGCGTAATCCCGCAATCTGCGAGAAACCGGCCCGGCCGGTTTTCCACGCGCGCGCACCATCGACGGCAAGGGCCAGATCCTTGGCTGTGCCGCCCGCGAAATACCACCCCCAGGCCTGATCCATAGGCACATCGGACTGGGTGAGAGTTGCGGTTCCCCACAGGTTGAGCAGGGCAGAGCCGGTGTTGACGAAAGGTATGGAAGGGGTATGGGCATTGAGCCCGGTGCGGGCCTCGATCGTCTGGATAGGATAGGTCTTGAGCCAGAGGTCCCGGGCAATGCCCGTCAGTCCGGAAAGGCGCCCGGCTGTGCCGCTCTGCGCGCTGAGGCGATTTTGCAGCGCATCGAGGCGCCGGTCCATCGCGTCGAAACGCGTATCGGCCGAGGGCTGTATGGGAGAAATGCCCGGGATCAGTCCGCCGCCACCCTGCGTCTGGAATTTGAAAACTTCCAGCAGGACGTCGCGTCCGGTACGGGAGAGGAAGCCGGCGTTCGGAGCCGGACGCACATCCGGCTGGGCTTGATCCGCGCTGCTGAAGCGATCTAGCAGTGCAAGCGTCAAAGCCGGGTTCTCGTAGAGAACGGTCTTGGGGTCCTCCAGCGAATGGAGTTGCGTCGCCATCTCGGCATAGGGATCGTCTGCCGGCAATTTGCCGAGTTCCTCAACGAGCCGGTTGAGATCTTCCGCAGGCACATCCTTCATCCTGTCGAGCGCAGCATCCTGCGCCACACGCTGCGATGCCAGCGCCGCGCTCGGGCTCGACTGGGTCAGCAGCGGGATCGAATTGATCTCCGCATCTTTCCCTTCGCCGGTGACGATTTCCTGATCGACCTCATCCTTCAGAGAATTACGCGCATCCTGCAGATACCGAGCGCCTTCCAGCCCCTGTAATTCGGGAGGCATCTCCTGCGTCGATGCCAGCGTCAGGACGATCGCTTCACCATAGTGGTCGGTCTTTTCCACCAGGGATTTTTCCGATTCCAGTAGCGAGTTCACGCCATCCGCATGGGAAAACGTGCTGGATTCTCCGATATTCTGCCGCCCGATCTCGGAGACGTAGACGATCTTTTCGTAAAAATCCTTTCCAGTGGACTCCGCAGTCTCCTGAAGCTTTTCGACCCCCATTCCTGCCTGCCGGAGAATACTGGAGGCTTCCGTCTCGTATTTGTTGCCTGCACCAACGACGCTCGGGTCCATCAACTGGCGCGAAACCTCCTGCGCAAGTGCCGGGCTGTGGCCACTGGCGATCGCTTCCCTCAGGCCACGTCCGATCTGGATCGCCAGGCTTTCGGACGACTGGCGGGATTTTTCTCCGGTTGAATGGATCGCCCGCACGATCGACGAGGCGAGTTCCTGGATCGCTTCTTCGCCCTTCGACGTGTGCATCCGGTCCGCGAGGATCGTCAGCTTGGTCATGGCATCCTGAACCCGGAGGTCATCGGCCATGATCGCGCCCATGCCGTGGTCGACCTGGTTGCGGAAAAGATCGAATACCGCGGAATCGACGGTGGACTGCGACCCCTCGACGCGCTGGACGGCAAGATCGATATCGATGCCCTCGGTCTGGGCAACGAGCTCCGCCAGTTCCGGGATGGAATTCGGTGAATCGAGAGCGGCATCCAGGTCATTTGCGACGTCGTTGACTGCCCTGACGGACCGCATGACAAGGATCTCGTCGGCTGCGACGTTGACGGTCGATATATAGGGATCATTTTCCAGGGGCGTTTCCCGGTTCGGTGTTGCCGCCGCCAGGATCTGGGCGACATTCTGCACCGCCTGGGTCTGGATCAGCTTTTCATTTGCTCCCTTGCCGCCATTTGTCTTGACGGCTTCCTGGGACAGGGCGTCCATCAGCCCCACCATGGCATGCTGCACGTTCTGCCACTCAGCAGATGCGTCCCGCTGTCTCGATGCGGTCGGAGTGCCTTCCGCCTCGGCCATCAGCTCGCGCAGATTTGCGGTTCTCTTCCTCCCCGTGGTCTGATCGGTGAACTCGACCTTCCGTCCGAAGATGTCATTGATCTGCTCACGCGCCCCGGTTTTTGCCTCGTTGATGATCGCTTCGAAACCCGGATGCCCATCTCCGACCGGCGCGATCGCGGCCGCATGGGCGTCGAGCGCTTCGTTCATGGCGGTCTCGTCGAGCGCGTTTGCGAGCCCTTCTTCCAGCAGGCCCGGTGTTAGAAATTCCGCAGCCTCGCGCCGTTTTTCCGCGGCGGTCTGCCGGACTGAAGGCGCCTCGATGGCCATGAGCTTGCGCACATGGGGAGGGACATCGGCCTGGTTTGTGGTCATCTCTTCATAGGAGGCCTGCGCCGAGACGGCTTCGTCCGTCGTTTTGATGGCGGCTTTCACGTTGTTGAAGAGCCTCTGGTCCAGAACTGTGAGTGTGTCGCCTTCTACGATCAGATCTGGGTTGTCCCGCAAATCCGGATTCATCAGTTGCAGCTGATCGAGACTGTAGCCATGCCCCTCACCGATCTCGATGACGGTATCACCGCACTTGATCTTGTGGATGACAACGCCGCCCGGCGTCTGCGTGTCCCGCGGCCTGTTGTCGTCCCGGGTTGGTCGAGAATTTTGTGCTCTGCCGAGTGCAGCCTGGAAGTTGTCTTCTGCGGATTGGCTTGACGAACGCGAAAACTGCTGGCGAGCCAGACGTTGAAGGTTGATCGGGTGGGTCAAAGGGGACCTCCTGTCCTTGGGCGGGCGGGAATTTCCATGCTGTCCTGATCGGGGAGCCGGTAAGCATTGTGACACCGAGATGACGACTTTAGGGCACAACCCACAGTATCAGCAACCCCCATATCTTGCGGGTAAGTCTGGTGAACAATCTATAATCATCGAAGCGATAGACCCGCGTATTGCCAGCAAGCTCCGCCTGCCGGACAATGCACCTTCTGCCAACCAGAACGGGAAGTCTGCTCCAGAGAACATTGCGGCACCGGGGTTCGTCTCCAAGGCGTCTTCGCTGATGGCGGAACTCCTGGGCGGAAGGATTCCGAGGGAAGGCAGGTTGTCGAAGAAGCAGGATGCCCGGTATAACGGATCCTGAGCCGAGAGGAGGCGTCGGGGGGTCCCTGAATTTGATCGGCGCCTGGAGGATTGGAACCGATCGGGCGTCTTGCGCAGTCGGAGGAGGTTCTTCTGCCCTTTTGACGATGGTAAGGGTCGTGCATTCCCGTCGTTGAATAGTTCCCTAGAAGCGAAATGGAGGAACGGTTCTGGACGCAAAACGCTACACGTTTGCCCGACACATAGGACGTGGCTTTGTTGATCAGAAGCTAATACCGAACGCCGAAAAGTACCCGAATGCTACTGGCTGCTACCGTGCCTGCAGTGCATTTTTGCGTGCCGTCACAGAGCCAACGAAAGCATGAAGATACTGCGGTCGAAAATGGGGAATGGTGGGCGATGAGAGACTCGAACTCCCGACATCCTCGGTGTAAACGAGGCGCTCTACCAACTGAGCTAATCGCCCTCGCGTTCTCGGATCCGTGTCCGCCGCGTCGGTGGGCGTGATCTATGCGCAACCGGGAAAAACCGCAAGAGGATTTCGGCTCTTTTTTCTTTTTTTTTGGTGGGACGTTCCGAATCTGGGCGGCGGTCCCTTCCTCCTCCGTCATCCTCGGCCTTGAGCTGCCTTGAACCGAGGATCCAGTTACAAGCCCTTGAACGCGGAATGCACCGCCGAGCGGCTGGTCTGTAGAGCCGCGGTCACGCACGCTGTACTGTGCGGCAGAGGCTGGGCCTGGCAAGATGAAACGTGGAGAGGGGCTGACGTAAGACCGAGCATGACGCACGGGGAGGGGGACGAGCGGCCGAAGATGACGTGGGGAAGGGGCTTCCGCATGTTTGCGGTCGCTGCAGAGCGTGCCGAGGTCGGCGAAGCCCTGGACCCGGACTAGCGGCACCTCAACAGGTGCTCCAGCGGACCGCCTGCGGCTCGCTTCTGGGAGCGAATTACGACCCCTGTGGATCAAAATTCGGCCCGTCACGGATTTGTCTTCAAACACGCTTGACACCCCAATGCGAACCGCTTAGTTAGCCGCTCATCAAGACGGCCGGGCCGCCTTGAGCGGGGTGCGCAAGCGCTCCGGTGAGTACAAGAGGATGCGGGTGTAGCTCAGTCGGTTAGAGTGCCGGCCTGTCACGCCGGAGGTCGCGGGTTCGAGCCCCGTCACTCGCGCCACTCCTGAAACTGGTTCTCGGCATTCTCAAAATGTGCCGATGATGAGATAATGGCCATCAGGCCACGATGCGCGGGTGTAGCTCAGTCGGTTAGAGTGCCGGCCTGTCACGCCGGAGGTCGCGGGTTCGAGCCCCGTCACTCGCGCCATTTCTCCATCATTCCCACTTCGGCCCCCCCCCTCATCTGTTGCGCTGCGGCAATCTGTCCCGGCCTGCGGACTGTGATGCTTCGGCCCGTCACCGTGCCTCGGGGCTCGCCTGCGTCAACGGTGAGACAAAGCGCTGCAAAGCTGTGCCGCGAACCGGTTTAAATCCCCGTTCGAGGCTTGCGCCCAGGCGCATGCTGCGCTAACCACTCTGGCGTTGCAACATGATTTTCGGCCTGCGGCTATATGTGTTCAAAGTGCGTCTCCCAGCGCGCTCCGCAGGCAGGGACGGATAAAAATGACTGAACTTCTCGGTTCCTATGTTCCGATCGCGATTTTCCTTGGAATCGCGCTTGTGATCGGCCTCGCTCTCCTTGTCGCTCCCTTTGCCGTCGCCTTCAAAGCGCCGGATTCGGAAAAGCTGTCGGCCTATGAGTGCGGCTTCAACGCGTTCGACGACGCCCGCATGAAGTTCGACATCCGCTTCTATCTCGTGTCGATCCTCTTCATCATCTTCGATCTCGAGGTCGCGTTCCTCTTTCCCTGGGCGGTCTCTTTCAAGGAGGTGGGCTGGTTCGGCTTCTGGTCGATGATGGCCTTCCTCCTGGTCCTGACGGTCGGCTTTATCTATGAATGGAAGAAGGGAGCGCTGGAATGGAACTAGCATCCGGCACCACGCTCGTTGCGCCGCAGCCGAAGGGAATTCTCGACCCCGCGACCGGCAAGCCGATCGGCAGCAATGACGCGTTCTTTGGTGAGATCAACAACGAGCTGGCCGATAAGGGTTTCCTCGTAACCTCGACCGACGAACTGATCAACTGGGCGCGCACCGGTTCGCTGATGTGGATGACCTTCGGTCTCGCCTGTTGCGCCGTTGAGATGATGCAGATGTCGATGCCGCGTTACGACGCCGAGCGCTTCGGCTTTGCGCCGCGCGCGTCGCCGCGTCAGTCGGACGTCATGATCGTCGCCGGCACGCTCACCAACAAGATGGCGCCGGCTCTGCGCAAGGTCTACGACCAGATGCCCGAGCCGCGTTACGTCATCTCCATGGGCTCCTGTGCCAATGGCGGCGGTTACTATCATTATTCCTATTCGGTCGTGCGCGGCTGTGATCGCGTCGTGCCCGTCGACATCTACGTGCCAGGCTGTCCTCCCACGGCAGAAGCGCTGCTCTACGGCGTGCTTCTGCTGCAGAAGAAGATCCGCCGCACCGGTACGATCGAGCGCTAAGGGCAGGGGGTCTAGCAATCATGAGTGAAGCCCTTAACGAGCTTGCGTCCTATCTTCGCGAGACGCGTGGCGCGCTGATCGCCGATTCGGTGATCGAATACGGCGAGCTGACGCTGACGGCCGAGGCCGAGAACCTGATCGCGCTGCTGACCTTCCTGCGCGACGACGTGCAGTGCGGTTTCGTCAGTTTTATCGACATCTGCGGCGTCGACTATCCGCAGCGACCGGAGCGCTTCGACGTCGTCTACCATCTTCTGTCGCCGCGTCAGAACCTTCGCGTTCGCGTCAAGGTAGCGACGGCCGAGGACGAGCCGGTTCCCTCCGCGACGGCCGTCTATCCAGGCGCCGACTGGTTCGAGCGCGAAGCCTATGACATGTACGGCATCCTCTTCACCGGCCATCCGGATCTCAGGCGCATCCTGACCGATTATGGTTTCGAGGGCTATCCGTTGCGCAAGGACTTCCCGCTGACGGGTTTTGTCCAGGTGCGTTATGACGACGAGGTCAAGCGGGTGGTCTACGAGCCCGTCGAGCTGAGGCAGGAATTCCGCAATTTCGATTTTCTTTCGCCCTGGGAAGGCACGGATTATGTCTTGCCCGGCGACGAGAAGGCGAAGGCACGGTGAAATAAGTCGGCCCGGGGCGATCCCGATGGGGCGCCTTCGGCCTGGAGCAATCGGTATGACCGAACATAACGTCCGCAACTTCAACATCAACTTCGGTCCGCAGCATCCGGCCGCCCACGGCGTCCTTCGCCTGGTGCTGGAGCTCGACGGCGAAATCGTCGAGCGTGTCGACCCGCATATCGGCCTCCTGCACCGCGGCACCGAAAAGCTGATCGAGGCCAAGACCTACCTGCAGGCCGTGCCCTATTTCGATCGGCTCGACTACGTCGCGCCGATGAACCAGGAACACGCCTTCGCGCTGGCCGTCGAAAGGCTGACCGGTACGGAAGTGCCGATCCGCGGGCAGCTCATCCGCGTGCTCTATTCGGAAATCGGCCGCATCCTGTCGCACCTCCTCAACGTCACGACCCAGGCGATGGACGTCGGAGCGCTGACGCCGCCGCTCTGGGGCTTCGAGGAGCGCGAGAAGCTGATGGTCTTCTACGAGCGGGCGAGCGGCGCGCGCATGCACTCCGCCTATTTCCGGCCCGGTGGCGTTCACCAGGACCTTCCGCACCAGCTCGTCGAGGATATCGGCAACTGGATCGATCCATTCCTAAAGACCGTCGACGACATCGATGAGCTCCTGACCGGCAACCGTATTTTCAAGCAGCGCAACGTCGATATCGGCGTCGTGAAGCTGGAGGATGCCTGGGCCTGGGGCTTCTCCGGCGTGATGGTGCGCGGCTCGGGCGCCGCCTGGGATCTGCGGCGCGCGCAGCCCTACGAATGCTATTCGGATCTCGAATTCGACATTCCGATCGGCAAGAACGGCGACTGCTTCGACCGCTATCTCATCCGCATGATCGAGATGCGCCAGTCGGCCCGCATCATGCGTCAGTGCGTGGACCGTCTGCTCGGCGATGCGAAAATCGGCCCGGTTTCTTCGTTCGACGGCAAGATCGTGCCCCCGAAGCGCGGCGAGATGAAGCGTTCGATGGAAGCGCTGATTCACCACTTCAAGCTCTACACCGAAGGCTACCACGTGCCGGCCGGCGACGTTTACGCTGCGGTCGAGGCGCCGAAGGGCGAATTCGGCGTCTATCTGGTCTCGGACGGCACCAACAAGCCCTACCGCTGCAAGATCCGCGCGCCGGGCTATGCGCATCTCCAGGCCATGGATTTCCTCTGTCGCGGGCACCAGCTCGCGGACGTCTCGGCCGTGCTGGGCTCCATCGATATCGTGTTCGGCGAGGTGGACCGCTGATGCGCCTGGCGCTCTTTGCCGCACTCGGATGTCTCGCGCTCGCGACGACCGCCTTCGCTGAGGAGGTCGGCAGCGCGAGCGGTTCGGGACTGCGCGGCGGTTCCATGGCCGTGCTTCTCGAAAAGGGTTACGAGATCAGGGCCGCCGTCGCCAACGGCACACGCTATATCGTGTTTCTGCAGAAAGACCAGTCAGCCTATGCCTGCGAATTCGTCTCGCTGACGAGATCGCGGTGCGGTTCGATCAACTGATAAGGTGTCCACTAGAATGTCCGTTCGTCGACTAGCCGAAGACACAGTCCAGCCAGCGACCTTTGCATTCAGCAAGGAAAACGCCGCCTGGGCCAAGGCAACGATCAAAAAATATCCGAAGGGCCGCGAACAGTCGGCAGTCATCCCCTTGCTGATGCGCGCCCAGGAGCAGGACGGCTGGGTGACCAGGGCCGCCATCGAGTCGATCGCCGACATGCTCGGCATGGCCTATATCCGCGTCCTCGAAGTGGCGACCTTCTATACCCAGTTCCAGTTGAAGCCCGTCGGAACGCGCGCGCATGTGCAGGTCTGCGGCACGACGCCCTGCATGCTGCGCGGCGCGGAAGATCTGATCAAAATCTGCAAGAAGAAGATTGCCTCCGAGCCGTTTACCCTCAACGAGGGCGGTACGCTCTCCTGGGAGGAGGTCGAATGCCAGGGCGCCTGCGTCAACGCGCCGATGGTGATGATCTTCAAGGATAGCTACGAAGACCTGACGCCCGAGCGGCTCGAGGAAATCATCGATTCCTTCGACGCGGGCAGGGGCGCCGAGGTCCAGCCCGGACCTCAGATCGACCGGATCTTTTCTGCGCCGATCGGCGGTCCGACGACCTTGCAGCCGCTTCCGGAAGAGAAGAAGGCCGGCCGTGTACGCAAGGCCCCGGACGAAGAGGCAATCAGCGTACCGCCGGCGAATGCAGCCAAGCCGAAGCCTGCCTCCGAGATTACCAATCCGGCGCTGAAGACCCCGGCGACCGCCAAAAAGGCGGCGGCGAAGATCGCGAAGACCGAGGGCGAGTCCACGGTCGACAAATCCAAGCCTCAGAAGAAGCGGTAAAGAGGTCTACCCATGCTCAGAGATGAAGATCGCATCTTTACCAATATCTACGGCCTCAAGGACAAGTCGCTGAAGGGCGCGATGGCCCGCGGTCATTGGGACGGGACCAAGGAGCTCCTGGAGAAGGGGCGTGACTGGATCATCAACGAGGTGAAGGCCTCCGGTCTGCGTGGCCGCGGCGGCGCGGGCTTCCCGACGGGTCTCAAGTGGTCCTTCATGCCGAAGGAAAGCGACGGCCGTCCGCACTATCTCGTCGTCAATGCCGACGAGTCCGAACCCGGCACCTGCAAGGACCGCGACATCATGCGCCACGATCCGCACACGCTGATCGAGGGTTGCGTGGTTGCGAGCTTCGCCATGGGTGCACACGCAGCCTATATCTACGTGCGCGGCGAGTTCATCCGCGAGCGCGAAGCACTGCAGGCGGCAATCGACGAGTGCTATGAATACGGCCTCATCGGCAAGAACAACAAACTCGGCTACGACATTGACATCTTTGTCCATCACGGTGCCGGCGCCTATATCTGTGGCGAGGAGACGGCACTGCTCGAAAGCCTTGAGGGCAAGAAGGGCCAGCCGCGCCTGAAGCCGCCGTTCCCGGCGAACATGGGTCTCTATGGCTGCCCGACGACGGTCAACAACGTCGAGTCGATCGCCGTCACGCCCACCATCCTGCGCCGTGGCGCCGGCTGGTATACGAGCTTCGGACGCCCGAACAACCACGGCACCAAGCTCTACTCGGTTTCGGGTCACGTGAACCGCCCCTGCACGGTCGAGGACGCGATGTCGATCCCGTTCCACGAACTGATCGACAAGCATTGCGGCGGCATCCGCGGCGGCTGGGATAACCTGCTGGCCGTCATCCCCGGCGGCTCGTCCGTTCCCTGCGTGCCCGGCGCGCAGATGAAGGACGCAATCATGGACTATGACGGCCTGCGCGAACTCGGCTCCGGCCTCGGCACCGCGGCCGTCATCGTCATGGACAAGTCGACCGACATCATCAAGGCGATCTGGCGGCTCTCCGCCTTCTACAAGCATGAGAGCTGCGGCCAATGCACGCCGTGCCGCGAGGGCACGGGCTGGATGATGCGCGTCATGGAACGAATGGTTCAGGGCCGCGCGCAGAAGCGTGAAATCGACATGCTCTTCGACGTCACGAAGCAGGTCGAGGGCCACACGATCTGTGCGCTTGGCGATGCGGCCGCCTGGCCGATCCAGGGCCTCATCAAACATTTCCGTCCGGAGATGGAAAAGCGGATCGACGAATACACGCGCAATGCGACGTCGCACGGCGCGGTTTTGGAAGCGGCGGAGTAAGAGCGATGGCCGGGGAACGCAAGGAAGCACAGGGCAGGGATACGGCAACGGTTATTCCATTCGCGCGGTCCATGGGTGCCGACCCGGCTGATCCGTTCGGCATGTCCGAATGGATGAAGAGCATGACGCAGATGCCGCTGAATCCGCTGATGACGCATCCGGCGGCAGCGGTTGCCGCCGCCACGGCTCTGGGGTTCGGCCTTTCCAGCCATATTGCCGGAATGATGTTCGGCGCGATGCAGGGCGCTGCGAGCGCGTTTCAAGGCGGCGCCCGCGGGCGTGAGCCCATGCACGCCGCAGAGCCGGGTGCCGCGGCGCCGGCCGAGCCCACACAAGAGCGGACGACCACATCTGTAATTACCTCGCCCGAGCCTGCCAAGGCGCCGCCGGTGCCCGCTACGGCGCCGAAATTGCCCGCCGAAGCGTCGCCAGCCGCAGCGGTTCCCGCTGCCGCGCGAAAGCCGAAGGCGCCCAAGAAGCAGGCCACACCGGCGCCGAAAAGCAGAGCCGGAGACGATCTCAAGCGCATTTCGGGGCTCGGCCCGAAGCTGGAGCAGGTGCTGAACGGCAAGGGTATTCGCCGGCTAGCCGACATCGCGGCCCTGAGCGCGGAAGATGCGGCGCGACTCGACGCCGAAATCGGCCTGGATGGCCGCATCGCGCGCGACGACTGGGTCGGCCAGGCGAAGGCACTGATGCAGGGAAAATGAGGCGTTGGCCGCTCGGTTTTCGCCGTAAGCGGCAGGGTCGTGACGGACAGGCCGTCAAGAAATTGTCCGCCGCCATGGAAGGGCAGGCGGACGGAAGACAGGATTGAGTACGAAGATGGCAAAGCTGAAAGTCGACGGAAAAGAGATCGAGGTCCCGGATCATTTCACGCTGCTTCAGGCGTGCGAAGAGGCCGGCGCCGAGGTTCCGCGCTTCTGTTTCCATGAGCGGCTTTCGGTTGCCGGCAACTGCCGCATGTGTCTCATCGAGGTAAAAGGCGGACCGCCGAAACCGGCGGCATCCTGCGCGATGGGCGTGCGCGACCTGCGCCCCGGTCCGAACGGCGAGGTGCCGGAGGTCTTCACGACGACGCCGATGGTCAAGAAGGCACGCGAAGGCGTGATGGAGTTCCTGCTGATCAACCATCCGCTCGATTGTCCGATCTGCGACCAGGGCGGCGAGTGCGACCTGCAGGACCAGGCGATGGCCTTCGGCATCGACAATTCGCGCTACCACGAGAACAAGCGCGCCGTTGAGGACAAATATATCGGTCCGCTCGTCAAGACGGTGATGAACCGCTGCATTCACTGCACCCGCTGCGTCCGTTTCACGACGGAGGTTGCTGGTATCGCGGAACTCGGCCTCATCGGCCGCGGCGAAGATGCGGAGATCACCACCTATCTCGAGCAGGCGATGACCTCCGAGCTGCAGGGCAACGTCGTCGATCTTTGTCCGGTCGGCGCGCTGACCTCGAAGCCCTTTGCCTTCACCGCGCGTCCGTGGGAGCTCAACAAGACCGAATCGATCGACGTCATGGACGCGCTCGGCTCGGCAATCCGCGTGGATACGCGCGGTCGGGAAGTCATGCGCATCATGCCGCGCGTAAACGAGGACATCAACGAGGAGTGGATCTCCGACAAGACCCGCTTCATCTGGGATGGCTTGCGGACGCAACGCCTCGACCGGCCCTATGTCAAAATTGACGGTCGCCTGCAGCCGGCAAGCTGGGGCGAGGCCTTCGACGCCATCAAGGCCGCGGTTGCCAGGACGTCGGGCGAGAAGATCGGTGCCATTGCCGGCGATCTCGCCGCCGTCGAAGAAATGTACGCGCTGAAGGAGCTTATCGCCTCGCTCGGCTCGGAGAACCTTGACTGCCGTCAGGACGGCGCGGCGCTCGATCCGTCGCTCGGCCGCGCAAGCTATCTCTTCAATCCGACGATCCAGGGCATCGAAAGCGCCGACGCGCTTCTCATCATCGGCTCCAATCCGCGCTTCGAAGCTTCGGTTCTCAATGCCCGCATTCGCAAGCGCCATCGCATGGGCAATTTCCCGATCGCCGTCATTGGCGAACCGGGTGAACTGCGCTACGAATACGACTATCTCGGCGCCGGCACCGACACGCTTGCCGATCTCCTCTCGGGCAAGGCGAAGTTCTTCACGGCGCTGAAGAGGGCCGAGCGGCCGCTGATCATTGTGGGCCAGGGGGCACTTGCTGGAGAGGGCGGAGCCGCCGTTCTTGCCAATGCCGCCAAGCTTGCCGTCGCGGTTGGCGCGGTCAGCGATGCGTGGAACGGTTTCGCGGTCCTCCATACGGCAGCCTCGCGCGTCGGTGGCTTGGACCTCGGTTTCGTGCCAGGCCGGGGCGGCATGTCGGCAGCCGAAATGATAACGGGCGCCGAAGTCTTGTTCCTGCTTGGTGCGGACGAGATAGATCTCTCCACGCGCAAAGGCGGCTTCACCGTCTATATCGGTTCCCACGGCGACAATGGCGCGCACGCCGCCGACGTCATCCTTCCGGGCGCGGCCTACACGGAAAAGTCGGGGATCTGGGTCAACACCGAAGGCCGGGTGCAGATGGGCAATCGCGCCGGTTTCGCGCCGGGCGATGCTCGCGAAGACTGGGCGATCATCCGCGCGCTCTCGGATGTGCTAGGCCGCAAGCTGCCCTTCGATTCGCTTGGCGCACTGCGCGCAGCGCTCTATGTGGCCTATCCGCATTTCGCGGAGATCGACGGCATTGCCGTCGCCGGCAGCGACGAAATTGCCGCACTCGCGCAAAAAGCCGGTGAGATGGCGAAATCCGCGTTTGCGTCTCCAGTCAAAGACTTCTATTTGACGAACCCGATAGCGCGCGCATCCGCCGTCATGGCCGAATGCTCGGCTTTGGCGCGCAACAATTTCAAAGCTGCCGCGGAATGAGCGCGAGGGAATAGAGCATCATGGACGCTTTCATTTCGACCTATGTCTGGCCCGCGGCCATCATCATCGGCCAGTCGCTCCTGCTCCTGGTCGCGCTGCTGGTCTTCATCGCCTACGTCCTGCTCGCGGACCGCAAGATCTGGGCCGCCGTGCAGCTTCGCCGCGGCCCGAACGTCGTCGGTCCCTGGGGACTGTTCCAATCCTTCGCCGATCTTCTGAAGTTCGTCTTCAAGGAGCCGATCATTCCGGCCGGCGCCAACAAGGCGATCTTCCTGCTGGCGCCGCTCGTCTCGGTGACGTTGGCGCTTGCCGCCTGGGCCGTCATTCCGCTCAATGCGGGCTGGGTAATCGCGGACATCAATGTCGGCATCCTCTTCGTCTTCGCCATATCTTCTCTCGAGGTTTATGGCATCATCATGGGCGGCTGGGCCTCGAACTCGAAATATCCCTTCCTGGGCGCGCTGCGCTCGGCCGCGCAGATGGTGTCCTATGAGGTCTCGATCGGCTTCGTCATCATCACCGTTCTGCTCACCGTCGGCTCGCTCAACCTGACGGACATCGTCATCTCGCAGACCGACGGCCTTGGAACGATGATCGGCCTGCCGGCCTCCTTCCTCGATTGGAACTGGCTGTCGCTGTTCCCGATGTTCGTCGTGTTCTTCATTTCGGCGCTCGCCGAGACGAACCGTCCGCCCTTCGACCTGCCCGAAGCCGAGTCCGAGCTCGTCGCCGGCTTCATGGTCGAATACGGCTCGACCCCGTACATGATGTTCATGCTCGGCGAATACGCGGCCATCTGCCTGATGTGCGCGCTGACGACGATCCTGTTCCTCGGTGGCTGGCTGCCCCCGGTTGACATCTGGCTTCTGAACTGGGTTCCGGGCATCGTCTGGTTCGTGCTGAAGGCCTCGTTCGTCTTCTTCATGTTCGCGATGGTGAAGGCCTTCGTGCCGCGCTACCGCTACGACCAGCTGATGCGCCTCGGCTGGAAAGTCTTCCTGCCGCTGTCGCTCGCCATGGTGGTCATCGTCGCATTCGTTCTGAAGCTGACGGGGTGGGCGTAATGGCCGACCGAGCTTCGCTGCATACCGCCGGCGCCTCCCGGGCCGGCAAGTTTGGAGGTTAAGATGGCCGGTCTCTCCCAAGCGGTCAATTCGCTGTTCCTCAAGGAATTCGTCGCGGCGTTCATGCTGTCCATGCGCTATTTCTTCCGGCCGAAGGCGACGGTGAACTACCCTTTCGAAAAGGGTCCGGTCAGTCCGCGCTTCCGCGGCGAACATGCATTGCGCCGCTATCCGAACGGCGAGGAACGCTGCATCGCCTGCAAGCTGTGCGAGGCGATCTGTCCCGCCCAGGCCATCACCATCGAGGCGGGTCCGCGCCGTAACGACGGGACGCGCCGCACGGTGCGTTACGACATTGACATGGTGAAGTGCATCTATTGCGGCTTCTGCCAGGAGGCTTGCCCGGTCGATGCGATCGTCGAAGGACCGAACTTCGAATTCGCCACCGAGACGCGCGAGGAACTCTACTACGACAAGGAAAAGCTCCTCGCCAATGGCGACCGGTGGGAGCGGGAAATCGCGCACAACATCGCAATGGACTCGCCCTATCGCTGAGGCCGTCCGCATAACGAAGTATACGTCGCTCCTTGAAGCGACGCGTGCATAACGGGTTTGGGCAATGGCCGGACGCAGGTCCGGCTTTGCCTCATGGAGTGAGGGCGGAGCCTTCACGCCGAGCAAGACGAAAAAGGCACCGATCATGGGTCTGCAGGTTCTTTTTTTCTATCTCTTCGCCTTCATCGCAGTGGCGTCGGCATTCATGGTCATTGCGGCCAAGAATCCGGTCTATTCGGTTCTGTTCCTGATCCTGACCTTCTTCAACGCGGCAGGTCTCTTCCTGCTGACCGGCGCCGAGTTCCTGGCGATGATCCTGCTGGTGGTCTATGTTGGCGCGGTCGCGGTGCTCTTCCTCTTCGTGGTGATGATGCTCGATATCGACTTTGCCGAATTGCGCGCCGGCGTGCTCGAATACGCGCCGATCGGCGCGCTGATCGGGTTGATCCTCGCGGCGGAACTGATCATCGTCGTCGGCGGTTCGACCTTCTCGCCCGAGATCGCCAAGGCGGTCTCCATGCCGATCCCGCCGGTCGGCGAGCGCAGCAATACGGCGGCGCTCGGTGACGTTCTCTACACCCACTACGTCTATTTCTTCCAGATCGCGGGGCTCGTCCTGCTCGTCGCCATGATCGGCGCCATCGTGCTGACCCTGCGACATCGTCAGAACATCAAGCGCCAAAGCATTCCGCGCCAGGTTGCCCGCACGCCCGAGACCGCTGTCGAAGTGGTCACGGTCAAGCCGGGGCAGGGCATCTAATTCGGACGCGAGGTCGAGGACTACATCATGGAAATCGGAATTTCCCATTATCTGACCGTCAGCGCCATTCTGTTCACGCTCGGCGTATTCGGCATCTTCCTCAACCGGAAGAACGTCATCGTCATCTTGATGTCGGTGGAACTCATTCTGCTCGCGGTCAACCTCAACATGGTGGCTTTCTCGTCGTTCCTGAACGACATCACCGGCCAGGTCTTCGCGCTGTTCATTCTGACCGTCGCGGCCGCCGAAGCCGCCATCGGACTTGCAATTCTCGTCGTCTTCTATCGTAACCGCGGCTCCATCGCCGTCGAAGACGTCAACATGATGAAGGGCTGACAGGGCCATGGACACCATAATCAAGGCTATCGTCTTTCTGCCTCTGATCGGCTTTCTGATCGCCGGACTGCTCGGCACGCAGATCGGCGCCAAGGCATCCGAATATGTAACCACCGGCCTGATGCTCGTTGCATTGGCGCTCTCCTGGCTCGTCTTCTTCAATGTCGCGCTCGGCGAAGAGGAAATGATCCGGGTTTCGGTGCTGCGCTGGATCCAATCCGGCAGCTTCGATGTCGACTGGGCTTTCCGCGTCGACACGCTGACCGCGGTCATGTTCGTGGTCGTCAATACGGTCTCGACGCTGGTGCATATCTATTCGATCGGTTACATGCACCATGATCCGCATCGTCCGCGCTTCTTCGGCTATCTGTCGCTCTTCACCTTCGCGATGCTGATGCTGGTGACGGCCGACAACCTTCTGCAGATGTTCTTCGGTTGGGAAGGCGTTGGCCTGGCGTCCTACCTTTTGATCGGCTTCTGGTACAAGAAGCCTTCGGCCAATGCCGCCGCGATGAAGGCCTTCATCGTCAACCGCGTCGGGGACTTCGGCTTCGCGCTGGGCATTTTCGCCGTCTTCGTTCTCTTCGGCTCGGTTAATCTCGAAACGATCTTTGCGGCCGCTCAGAGCTACCTGCCGGCCGAGGGCGCCGGGGCAGGAGATGCGGTCATCAACCTCTTCGGCATGCAGCTTGACAAGGCGGACGCTCTGACCGCCGCCTGCGTCCTGCTTTTCATGGGCGCAATGGGCAAGTCGGCGCAGTTCCTGCTGCACACCTGGCTGCCGGACGCCATGGAGGGCCCGACGCCGGTGTCGGCGCTCATCCACGCCGCCACCATGGTGACCGCCGGCGTCTTCCTCGTCGCCCGCATGTCGCCGCTCTTCGAGCTGTCGCCGGCTGCGCTGACGGTCGTCACCGTCATCGGCGCCATCACCGCTTTCTTCGCGGCGACCGTCGGCCTCGTCCAGAACGATATCAAGCGCGTCATCGCCTATTCTACCTGTTCGCAGCTCGGCTACATGTTCGTGGCCCTCGGCGTTGGCGCCTATGGCGCTGCCATCTTCCACCTGTTCACGCACGCGTTCTTCAAGGCGCTCCTGTTCCTCGGGGCCGGCTCCGTTATCCACGCTGTCGATGGCGAGCAGGACATGCGTCATATGGGCGGCTTGCGCCCGCACATCCCGGTCACCTATTGGATGATGTTTGTTGGCACGATCGCGCTGACCGGCGTCGGCATTCCCGGTACGCTATTCGGGACGGCCGGTTTCTTCTCGAAGGACGCGATCATCGAATCGACCTTTGCCTCGCACAGCGCCGTTTCCGGCTTCGCCTTCGTGCTTCTGGTCGTCGCGGCGCTCTTCACCAGCTTCTACTCCTGGCGCCTGACCTTCATGACGTTCCATGGCAGGCCGCGCGCGTCGGCCGACGTCATGCATCACGTGCATGAATCGCCGCAGGTCATGCTGGTGCCGCTCTATGTCCTGGCCGTCGGTGCCCTCGTTGCCGGCTTTCTCTTCCACGATTATTTCTTCGGCCATCACTATGCCGAGTTCTGGCAGGGCGCGCTTTTCACGCTGCCGGAAAACGAGATCCTCGAGGAATACCACCACGTGCCGCTGTGGGTGAAGTGGAGCCCGTTCGTCGCCATGGCCCTCGGCCTCGTGACCGCCTGGTACATGTATATCCGCTCGCCGGAGACGCCAAAGTACCTCGCTGCCCAGCATCGTGGTCTCTATCAGTTCCTCCTGAACAAGTGGTACTTCGACGAGCTCTACGACTTCCTCTTCGTCCGCACCGCCAAGCGGCTCGGCACTTTCCTCTGGAAGCAGGGTGATGGTCGCGTGATCGACGGCTTCGGCCCGAACGGCGTGGCGGCGCGCGTTCTCGACGTGACGGATCGCGTCGTCCGGCTGCAGACCGGCTACCTTTATCACTACGCGTTCGCGATGCTGATCGGCATTGCAGCGCTCGTCACATGGATGATGCTCGGGAGTTCCTTCTGATGACCGATTGGCCCGTACTTTCCGCGGTCACCTTTCTGCCGCTCGTCGGCGTGCTGCTTCTCCTGTTGATGCGGGAAGACAGCGCCTACGGCCGCCGCAACATCCTGAATGTATCGCTGCTGACGACGATCTTCACGTTCCTCCTGTCGCTCTACGTCTGGTACCAGTTCGACAGTGCGAATCCCGGCTTCCAGATGATCGAAAAACAGGAGTGGCTCGGAACCGGCATCTCCTATCACCTCGGGATCGACGGTATCTCGGTGCTGTTCGTGCCGCTGACGGCCTTCCTGATGCCGTTCTGCGTGCTCGCAAGCTGGGTGACGATCGAGAAGCGGCTGAAGGAGTACATGATTGCGTTCCTGATCCTGGAAACGCTGATGCTCGGCGTCTTCGTGTCGCTCGACATAGTGCTCTTCTACGTGTTCTTCGAGGCCGGACTGATCCCGATGTTCATCATCATCGGCGTCTGGGGGGGCAGGGACCGCGTCTACGCGAGCTACAAGTTCTTCCTCTACACGCTGCTCGGCTCGGTCCTGATGCTGCTTGCCATCATGGCCATGTACTGGCAGGCCGGCACCACCGACATCACCGAGCTGCTGCGGTATGATTTCCCACGGCAGATGCAGACCTGGCTGTGGCTCGCCTTCTTTGCATCCTTCGCCGTGAAGATGCCGATGTGGCCGGTCCACACCTGGCTTCCGGACGCGCACGTCCAGGCGCCGACGGCGGGATCGGTCATCCTGGCGGGCATCCTGCTGAAGCTCGGCGGCTATGGCTTCCTGCGCTTCTCGCTGCCGATGTTCCCGCTGGCGTCCGATTTCTTCGCGCCGCTCGTCTACACGCTTTCGGTCATCGCGATCATCTACACTTCGCTGGTGGCGATGATGCAGGCCGACATCAAGAAGCTGATCGCCTATTCGTCGGTCGCGCATATGGGCTATGTGACCATGGGCACCTTCGCGGCCAACGTCCAAGGGGTCCAGGGCGCCATCTTCCAGATGCTGTCGCACGGCATCGTCTCCGGCGCGCTCTTCCTTTGCGTCGGGGTCGTCTATGACCGACTGCACACGCGCGAGATCGCCGCCTATGGCGGCCTCGTCAACAACATGCCGAAATATGCCGTGGCCTTCATGGTCTTTACCATGGCCAATGTGGGCCTCCCGGGCACCTCGGGCTTCGTCGGCGAAGTTCTGACGCTGGTCGGCGTCTTCCGCGCCAACACGTGGGTCGCGCTCTTTGCGACCAGCGGCGTCATCCTGTCGGCGGCCTATGCGCTCTGGCTCTATCGCCGCGTGATCTTCGGTGCGCTGGAAAAGGAAAGCCTCAAGGCGCTGCTCGACCTGTCCGGGCGCGAGAAGCTGATCCTCTATCCGCTGGTAATCCTGACGATCTTCTTCGGGGTCTATCCGGCACCGGTCTTCGATGCGACCGCGGCTTCGGTGGACCTGCTCGTCAACAACTACGCCGCGGCCCTGCAGGCAGCGCAAGACGTCGCGCTTTCGGCGCAATGACCACAGGACGTGATTGGACATGACTGCTGAAACCCTTATTGCAAGCCTGCAACTCTCGATGCCCGAGCTGATCCTTGCGATCGGCGCGATGGTGCTGTTGATGGTCGGCGTCTTCTCGAGCGAAAGGTCGACGGCGACCGTGACTGGGCTCGCGGTTGCGGTGCTGATCTTCGCCGGGCTGTGGCTGGTTCTGAAGACGGGCCAAGGCGCGGCCTACGGCGGTGCCTTCCTCTCCGATCCGTTCTCCAAGTTCATGAAGGTCCTGGCGCTGATCGGCTCGATCACTGTCATGGTCATGACCGTCGGCCATGCCCGCTCGGCCCAGATCGACCGGTTCGAGTTCCCGGTGCTTCTGCTGCTTGCCACGCTCGGTATGCTGTTGATGATTTCTGCCAACGACCTGATCTCGCTTTATCTGTCGCTGGAACTGCAGTCGCTCGCGCTCTACGTGGTCGCAGCGATCAATCGCGACAGCATCCGTTCGACGGAAGCGGGCCTCAAATATTTCGTTCTCGGTGCTCTGTCGTCAGGCATGCTGCTCTACGGCATGTCGCTCGTCTACGGCTTCACCGGCCATACCGGCTTCGACCAGATCGCCACTGCGCTGACATCCGAGGGCCGCTCGCTCGGCCTCGTCTTCGGTCTCGTCTTCATTCTTGCCGGGATCGCCTTCAAGATCTCCGCCGTGCCGTTCCATATGTGGACGCCGGACGTTTACGAGGGTGCACCGACGCCGGTCACGGCCTTCTTCGCCGCAGCGCCGAAGGTCGCGGCCATGGCCATGCTCGTCCGCATCGTCATCCACGCCTTCGAACCGGTCGTCGCCGACTGGCAGCAGATCGTCGTTTTCATCTCGATCGCTTCGATGCTGCTCGGGTCCTTCGCTGCGATCGGCCAGCGCAACATCAAGCGGCTGATGGCCTATTCGTCGATCGGCCACATGGGCTACGCCCTGGTCGGCCTCGCCGCCGGCTCGATGACCGGCGTACGCGGTGTGATCCTCTATATGCTCATCTATATGGTGATGACGCTCGGCACCTTCGCCTGCATCCTCGCCATGCGCCGCCGGGAAGGCGAGAATGTGGAAGGCATCGATGATCTGTCGGGCCTGTCGCAGACGAACCCCTTCATGGCGACGGTTCTGACGCTCCTGATGTTCTCGCTTGCGGGCATCCCGCCGCTTGCCGGCTTCTTCGGGAAGTATTTCGTATTCGTGGCTGCGATCGAGGCGCATCTCTATGCGCTTGCGATTATCGGTGTGCTCGCCTCCGTCGTGGGCGCCTACTATTACCTGCGCATCGTCAAGGTCATGTGGTTCGATGAGGCGAAGGGCGAGTTTGCACGCACCGCCGGTGAATTGCGTCTGGTCTTCGGGCTGTCCGGGCTGTTCGTGCTCGGCTATGTGCTGATCGGCGGCCCGCTCGGCAATGCTGCGGAAGTCGCGGCGCGGACCTTCTTTTGACGCGCGGGCAGGGCAGCGGCCGGATTTCAGCTGAGGACTTCCGGCATGTTGCGCTCGACGAAGCGGTCTCGACCAATAGCGAGTGCCTGGCGCGGGCCCGCGAAGGCGATCCAGGTCTGCTCTGGATCACGGCGGAGCGCCAGACCGGCGGCCGCGGCCGGCGGGGCCGTGCCTGGTTTTCGGAACCTGGAAACCTCTATGCGTCGCTGCTGCTCGTCGATGCCGCTCCCGTCGAACGCCTGCACGCGCTGCCGCTCGCGGCGGCGGTGGCGGTTCACCGCGCCATTCGCCGGGTCATGCCTCCGGGCGGGCCGGAGGTTTCGATCAAATGGCCGAACGACATTCTGATCGATGGCCGGAAGACCTGCGGCATTCTTCTTGAGGGCGAGGGGCTGCCGGACGGCCGCCATGCCTTGGTGATCGGCTGCGGTGTCAATGTGGCGGCGACGCCGAAGGAGGCCCTCTATCCGGTCACGTCGCTGCGGCAGGTGGGCGCCACGGTATCGCCCGTGGAACTTTTCGCCCACCTCTTCGTAACGATGGCCGAGACGCTGTCGCTGTGGGACCGGGGCGCCGGGATCGGCGCCATTATCGATCAGTGGAGGGCGTCGGCAAAAGGCATAGGTGAACCCATCACCGTCAACCTGCCGGATCGGTCGCTTTCCGGACGTTTTGTCGGAATTGACGAGGACGGCCGGCTGCTACTCGATACCGGCGCCGCGGCGCCGGTCGCGATAGCAGCGGGTGACGTATTTTTCGGATGAACGAGGAACAGAGGCGCATAGAATAAATGGCGCAAGAAGAAGAACTGGTATTCTTGCCGCTCGGCGGCGTCGGCGAGATCGGCATGAATCTCGGCCTCTACGGCTATGGCAGGCCGGGCAACCGCCAATGGATCATGGTCGATTGCGGCGTGACCTTCCCCGGCCCGGACCTGCCGGGGGTCGATTTGGTTCTGCCGGATATCTCCTTCCTGGCTGAAGAGCGGCGCAACTTGAAGGCCATCATCATCACGCATGCGCATGAAGACCATTATGGCGCCTTGAACGATCTTTGGCCGGGGCTGAACGTCCCGGTCTATGCCTCGCCGTTCACCGCCGGCATGCTCGAGGCGAAGCGAGACTACGAGAAGGCGCGGGCCGAAATTCCCGTCACGGTTTTCAAGTCGGGAGACCGCACCAATGTGGGTCCCTTCAGTATAGAGGCGGTCGGCGTCAACCACTCCATTCCCGAGCCGATGTCGCTCATTATCCGCACGCCTCTCGGCACCGTGGTGCACACGGGCGACTGGAAGATCGATCTTGAACCGTCGCTCGGGCCGCTGACCGACGAGGCGCGGTTCCTCCAGGTTGGCGAGGAGGGCGTGCTGGCACTCGTCTGCGATTCGACGAATGCGCTACGCGACGGCGTTTCGCCATCGGAGCGACAGGTCTCCGAGAGCCTGGCAAAGATCATTGCCGATGCGGAGGGCCGTGTCGGCATCACGACCTTCTCCTCCAATGTCGGCCGCATTCGCTCGGTCGCCGAAGCGGCGGAAGCCGCCGGCCGGGAAGTGCTCCTGCTGGGCAGTTCGATGAAGCGCGTGGTCGCCGTTGCAAGGGATCTCGGTCTGATGGAAGGGCTGAAGCCGTTCCTCGCCGAGGACGAGTTCGGCTATATCCCGCGCGACAAGGTCGTCGTCATTCTGACGGGAAGTCAGGGAGAGCCGCGGGCCGCGCTTGCCAAGATCGCCCGGGACGAGATGCGCAATGTCGCGTTCTCGGCCGGCGACACGATCGTGTTTTCGTCGCGCACCATTCCCGGCAATGAAAAGGCGATCAACGACATCAAGAACGGCTTGATTGAGCAGGGCATCCATATCATCACCGATGGCGAGGCGCTGGTGCATGTCTCCGGTCACCCGCGCCGCAACGAGCTGCAGCAGATGTATCAATGGCTGAAGCCCCGGACCGTCGTGCCGGTGCACGGCGAGGCGGCGCATCTCACGGCCCATGCCGAGTTCGCGCGGCATTCCGGCATTGCGGACGTGCCGCGCCTGCGCAACGGCCAGATCCTGCGCCTGGCGCCAGGTCCGGCGGAGGTGGTCGACGAGGCGCCGCACGGCCGCATCTTCAAGGACGGCATGCTGATCGGCGACTTCGACGAGATGGGCATAGGCGAACGGCGCAAGCTCTCCTTCGCCGGCCATGTCTCCGTCAACGTCGTGCTCGACAATCGTTATGATTTCCTGAACGATCCGGTGGTCGTGCCGATCGGACTTCCCGAGTTCGATGACGAAGGCGACGATATGGCCGACGTGCTCTATGATTCGGTGCTCGGTGCGGTGGAGAGTATTCCCCGTCCCAAGCGCAAGGACCTCGCAACCCTGCAGGAAGCGGTACGGCGCGCCGTTCGCAGCACGGCCAACCAGGTCTGGGGCAAGAAGCCGATGGTCACGGTTTTCGTCACCAAGGTCTGATTGTCGGGGCGTGGCGGTCGCAGCACCGCTTTGTCTGGCGAGGCACGCAGCGGGAGGACGTTCGATGCTGGGAAGAGTGAACCACGTGGCGATCGCGGTGCCGGATCTGGAGGCAGCAGTCGCGAGCTACCGTGCGACGCTCGGAGCGTCCGTCAGCCAAAGGCAGGCCCTGCCGGAACACGGCGTGACCGTCGTCTTTGTCACGCTTGCCAACACCAAGGTGGAGCTCTTGGAGCCGCTCGGCGATGCATCGCCGATTGCGGCATTTCTCGAAAAGAACCCGTCCGGCGGCATGCACCACATCTGCTACGAGGTGGAGGACATAATCGCGGCGCGCGATCGCCTGCAGCGGGCCGGTGCGCGTGTCCTCGGCGACGGGAACCCGAAGATTGGTGCCCATGGCAAGCCGGTCCTCTTCCTGCACCCGAAAGATTTCCAGGGCACACTGATCGAGCTTGAAGAGGTGTGACAGTCGGGCGCGGCGGAAATGTTTGCCCATTGCGCCGCATTGGCGCTATAAGGCGCCCAGTGCGTGACGGCGCCCTACTGCTTGTCTCCTTTAGTCGAGCTCGATTAAAGGACGAAGACAAGCAGCAAAACATTGCAGCGGCCTTTGCGCGTCTAAAATGACGCGCAGCGCTGTAGCTGCTGTCATGGTGCGGAAGACAAAGCCACCGCGAGAAGCTGCCGCAGCGCGGCTCGACCGCGACTCCTTTCAGGGATGCTGCATGTCCGCCTTTTCGACCTTCGCCGTTTATTTCATCATCTGGTGGATCACGCTCTTCGCGGTGCTGCCCTTCGGCGTGCGGACGCAGGCAGAGGAGAACGATGTCGTGCTCGGCACGGTCGAAAGTGCGCCTGCCAGGTTTCGTGGTCTACGCGTGGTATTGCTGACGACGGTCGTCGCCGCCGTCATCCATCTCGGCTGGTATGTCCTGTCGGTCAAGCTCGGCTATGACCTGGATACGATATTCGGTTTCATCGCTCCTCAGGGGTAGTCGCCTCCGCCACAGCGCGTCTGCTACAGCGCCGCGCGTCTTATCAGACGCGCAATAAGCAGTAGGACGAACAACGGACGCTGCAGAATTGGCAAAAAGCAAAAAGCGTGCCGCTTTCGGGTTGCTTGTGATGATGCACGCCCGCACGCATCGGCGCTGATGTGCAGTCTTGACAGCCGGCTAAATGCCGTATTCGGCGTCGCTGCTTCGGTGGGGCTGGAGCTAAAGCCAAAAAAAAACAAGGCCAAAGCCTTGTTTTTAAGTTTCGCGTGATCTCTAATCCGTTTCCGGCGGCAGCGAACGAGCGCGCCTAAGATCTTATCCTCCCAAGACTTGACCGCGAATATCGGCAGAAATTTGGCCTTCCTGCCTGTTTTGTGGGCCGAAATTAGCTCAAACATTGGGCGCTGTCACTCGATTTTTTTGCATTTTTGCTACACTCCGGCAAATTTTTCCGGTTGACAGGGGCGGCTCGCCTCCTGTTACTAGCGTGCTCTTTTGACGCAGGGTGAGGTCCGCAGTTCCGCGCAGGCCGACCAGAGCTGGATACGAGGCTGGTTCAGGCTGTCCCGACCCGTATTCCTGTGGCGAGCATGGAAGCCGGTCATTCTCGGTAACATTTTCATAGAAGGTTCGGCGGCGCGAAAATCGCCGTGCTGGAGCCGTTGCGGCAGGGTTTCCTTCCGCGCGCGAAGCGGCTATGAACGCTGGACTTAAGGCTCCCGCCGGCGCCGACGGGAGACCAAGGAGCCGAATTCAATGCAGCTCCTCCATTGCCCGGAACGGCCAATGGAGGGGTGAAGCCTAACGTCATTTCGCCCGAATCCCTCGATAGTGCGAGATTCGCCAGTTCTGGAACCCGTCATGCGCCTTTCCCGTTATTTCATGCCCATTCTGAAGGAAAATCCGAAGGAAGCCGAGATCGTTTCCCATCGTCTGATGCTGAGGACGGGCATGATCCGCCAGCAGTCGGCGGGCATCTACAGCTGGCTGCCGCTCGGCAAGCGCGTGCTCGATAAAGTGAACGCGATCATTCGCGAGGAGCAGAACCGTTCCGGCGCGATCGAGCTTCTGATGCCGACCCTGCAATCTGCGGAACTCTGGCAGGAAAGCGGACGTTATGACGCCTACGGCAAGGAGATGCTGCGCATCAAGGACCGGCAGGATCGGCCGATGCTCTACGGCCCGACGAATGAGGAGATGATCACGGACATCTTCCGTTCCTATGTGAAGTCCTATCGAAACCTGCCGCTCAACCTCTATCACATCCAGCTGAAGTTCCGTGACGAGATCCGTCCGCGCTTCGGCACCATGCGCTCGCGCGAGTTCCTGATGAAGGACGCCTACTCCTTCGATCTCGACCGGGAAGGGGCGGAACATGCCTATAACAAGATGTTTGCCGCCTATCTGCGCACCTTCGACCGCATGGGTCTGCGCGCCATTCCGATGCGCGCCGATACGGGCCCGATCGGAGGAAACCTGAGCCATGAATTCATCATTCTTGCCGATACCGGCGAGTCGGAAGTCTTCTGCCACAAGGACTTCCTCGATTTCGGGATTCCGGGCGAGGGCACCGATTTCGATGACGCCGTCGGCCTGAAGGCGATTTTCGAGAAATGGACATCGCGCTACGCCGCCACCTCGGAAATGCACGACGAGGCCGCCTTCGACGCCATTCCGGAAGCAGAGCGCCTGTCGGCGCGCGGCATCGAAGTTGGTCACATCTTCTATTTCGGTACCAAATATTCTGAGACCATGGGCGCCAAGGTGCTCGGCCCCGACGGCAAGGAGCACTTGGTGCACATGGGCTCCTATGGCATCGGTCCCACCCGTCTGGTGCCGGCGATCATCGAAGCCTCGCATGATGAAAACGGCATCATCTGGCCGAAGTCGGTCGCACCGTTCGACGTCGTCGTCATCAACATGAAAACGGGCGATGATGCTTGCGATGCCGCCTGCGCCACGCTCTACTCGGACCTCGGCAATGCCGGGCTCGATGTGCTTCTGGACGATACCGACGATCGTGCCGGGGCAAAATTCGCCACCGCCGATCTCATCGGCGTTCCCGTGCAGATCGTCGTCGGGCCGCGTTCGATCGCCAATGGCGAGGTCGAGGTCAAGGACCGAAAGACCGGCGCGCGCGAGACGATGACGGTCGGGGCCGCGATCAACAAGCTGATCGCGTTGAAATAAGAGGCAAAGGGATCGAATATGACCGCGGCGACGGAAGAGCAAGCAAAGGCAGCCGCCCCGGCGGGCGTGTCTTCCAGCCGTCCCTTCTCCGCCTTCGAGCGCATGGTGGCCTGGCGCTACCTGCGCTCGCGGCGGAAGGAAGCCTTCATCTCGGTCATCGCCGGCTTTTCCTTCGTCGGCATCATGCTTGGCGTGGCGACGCTGATCATCGTGATGGCGGTGATGAACGGTTTCCGCACCGAACTCATCTCGCGCATTCTCGGCATGAACGGCCATGTCATCGTGCAGCCGCTCGATGGTCCGCTCACCAATTATGCCGATCTTGCGGCGCGGTTCTCCGCCATTCCGGGCGTGACCATGGCGATCCCGACGGTTGAAGGCCAGGTGCTTGCCCAGGGCGTCGGCGACGCTTCGACGGGTGCGCTGGTTCGCGGCGTGAGGGCGGACGATCTTTCGAAGTTGAAGTCGATATCGAACCATATTGTTTCCGGCGATCTCGTCGGTTTCGCGTCGGGCAGCGGCATCGCCATCGGATCGCGCATGGCTGACCAGTTGGGCGTTAGCGTCGGTGGCACGGTCACGCTGACCTCGCCGAACGGCGACGTGACTCCGCTCGGGATGAACCCGCGCATCAAAGCCTATACCGTTTCGGCGATATTCGAGATCGGCATGTCAGAATATGATGCGACGATCATCTTCATGCCGCTCGAGGAAGCGCAGCTCTATTTCAATGCGGAAGGGCTCGTTCAATCGATCGAGCTCTTCGTCGAGCATCCCGATGCCGTCGACGACCTGCGCCAGCCGATCGAGGAGGCCGCCGGCCGGCAGGTCTTCATCACCGATTGGCGGGATCGCAACAAGACCTTCTTCTCCGCGCTCGCCGTCGAGCGCAACGTGATGTTCATGATCCTGACGCTGATCGTTCTGGTTGCGGCGTTGAACATCGTCTCGGGTCTGATCATGCTGGTCAAGGACAAGGGCAGCGACATCGCCATCCTGCGCACCATGGGCGCGACTTCGGGCTCGGTCATGCGGATCTTCTTCATGACCGGCGCCGCGATCGGCGTAGCCGGGACGGTGGCCGGCGTCGCGCTTGGCGTGGTCGTCTGCCTGAACATCGAATCGATCCGCCAGTTCTTCTCCTGGCTGTCCGGCGCCACACTCTTCGATCCGGAGCTCTATTTCCTGAGCCAATTGCCGGCAGACATGAATGCCGACGAAACCATCGCCGTCGTCGTCATGGCGCTGGCGCTCTCCTTCCTTGCGACGATCTTTCCGGCCTGGCGCGCCTCGCGCCTCGATCCGGTGCAGGCCCTGCGGTACGAATAACAAGGACAACAACCGGAATGAATGCGCGCGTGGCACTGCATCTCTCGGCCGTCGAGCGGCACTATGGCGAGGGCGATACCTTCCTGCCGATCCTCAAGGGCGTCGACCTGATCTTGCGGCGCGGTGAGACCGTGGCACTGGTTGCGCCATCCGGCACAGGGAAGTCGACGCTCCTGCACATTGCGGGGCTTCTCGAACATCCGGACGGCGGCGATGTCATCGTGAATGGCAAGGCTTGCAATGGCCTTAGCGACGATCGGCGCACCGCGATCCGCCGCAACGAGATCGGCTTCGTCTACCAGTTCCACCATCTCCTGCCGGAATTCTCGGCGCTGGAGAACATCATGATGCCGCAGCTGATCGCCGGCCTTCCGAAGGCGGAGGCGGCGGAGCGGGCAAGTGCGCTACTCGACTATATGCGCATCGGGCATCGCGCTTCCCACCGCCCGGCGGAGCTTTCCGGCGGCGAGCAGCAGCGCGTCGCGATTGCGCGCGCGGTCGCCAATGCGCCGCTCATTCTGCTGGCTGACGAGCCGACCGGCAATCTCGATCCCGAGACGGCCGGCTATGTGTTCGAGGCGTTGGAGGCGCTGGCCCGCCAGTCCGGTCTTGCGGCGCTGATCGCCACGCACAATCATGAACTTGCCTCGCTCATGGATCGCCGCGTCACGATCGAGGACGGCAAGATCGTCGAACTGGAATAGCGACTACAGCGCCGCGCGTCCTTTCAGACGCGCAAAGCTCGCTGTAACTCTTGGATCTGCGCATCGAGCTTTCCGAAAGTCGGGTGCGACGCCGCGCGCCAGCCGGGCAAACATTCCGCTTCGCTTGAGCCAACAGAATTGTTTCCATTTAACCCGGAAAGGCTCTAGGCGCATGCGGTGCCGCCGAAACATTTCCGGATATGGTTGTCTTTGGTGTGATCGAGCGGCTTCGCTCTGGAGAGATTGCCTCCGGACCTGGAATGACTTGCACGCCGTCCGGTTGCGTTAACCATAGCCGATGAATAGCGGGCGTTTCATTCGTCCTTGCTTGACTATCGAACAAAAAAAGAACAAAAAGGGAACAATAGCGAAAAGGAGCCATGTTATGACAGATTTCGTTCGTGATCTTGCTGCCTTTGCATCGATGACGCTCTTCATCGCGAGCGTTTCGATGATCGCGCTGGGCATGTGATTCCCTCTTCCCTGGATCGCACATCAGCGGAATGGCCGGTTTAAAAAGGTCCCCGGCCCCGCTGCAAGGCTGGACAGCCGGGACCGGAAACGGGATATGCTCCGCACCGGACAGGAATCGGAGTGCGACAATGGTAAATGGCGAAGGCACTGGGCAGGACATCACGGGCGCAAAGAACCCCCAATTCGTCCATCTGCGTGTGCACTCCGCTTATTCGCTGCTCGAGGGGGCGCTGCCGCTCAAGAAGATTATCGGCAAGGCGGTTGGCGATGACCAGCCGGCAATCGGAATAGCCGACACCAACAACTTGTTTGCGGCGCTGGAATTCTCGCAGAAGGCGGCAGACGACGGATTACAGCCGATCATCGGCTGCCAGCTCTCCATCGATATGGAGGACGAGGATGGCGAGCGGCGGGGGCATCCACATCAACTCGCGAAGCTGCCTACAATCGTCCTTATCGCCGCAACCGACGCCGGCTACGCGCGGCTCGTCGATCTCGTCAGCCGCGCCTATCTCGAAGGCGAAGGGCATCAGGCGGCGCGGATCACGCGTTCATGGCTTGCGGAGGGTGGAACGGAAGGGCTGATCGCCTTGACGGGTGCTGCCGGTGGTCCCGTCGATCTGGCGCTCAAGGCCGGCTCGCAGCCGCTTGCGGAGGCACGGCTGAAAGTGCTGCTCGCGCTTTTCGGCGATCGCTTCTATGTCGAGGTGCAACGGCAGGGCAATTACGATCGGCGTCACGAGAGCCGCATGGTGGAGCTTGCCTATTGCCACGACGTTCCGCTTGTCGCGACCAATGAGGCCTTCTTTCCTTCACCCGCCGACTACGACGCCCATGATGCCCTGATGGCGGTCGCCCATAATGCCGTCGTCTCGGATGACAGCCGTTTCCGGCTGACGCCGGATCATTATCTGAAAAGCCGCAAGGAAATGGCGACGCTCTTCGCCGATCTACCGGAGGCGCTGGAACATACGGTCGAGATCGCGCGACGCTGTTCATTCATGCTCAATACACGCAAACCGATTCTGCCGCGCTTTACCGGCGGCTCGGACGATCCGGAGGAAGCCGAACGCGCGGAAGCGGCGGAGTTGCGCCGGCAGGCGGAGGAGGGGCTGGATTTCCGTTTGGCCAAGCTCGGTATGGCGCCCGGCTATAGGGAAGAGGATTACCGCGAGCGGCTGGCCTTCGAGCTCAGCGTCATCGAGCGCATGAAGTTTCCGGGCTACTTCCTGATCGTTGCGGACTTCATCAAATGGGCCAAGGAGCATGACATTCCGGTTGGCCCCGGCCGTGGCTCCGGCGCCGGCTCGCTGGTCGCCTATGCGCTGACGATTACCGATGTCGATCCGATGCGCTTTTCGTTGCTGTTCGAACGCTTCCTCAATCCCGAGCGCGTGTCGATGCCGGACTTCGACATCGACTTTTGCCAGGACCGGCGCGAAGAGGTCATCCGCTACGTCCAGCGCAAATATGGACGCGAGCAGGTGGCACAGATCATCACATTCGGTTCGCTGCAGGCGCGAGCGGCGCTGCGTGACGTCGGGCGGGTGCTGGAAATGCCTTACGGGCAGGTCGACAAGATCTGCAAGCTCGTACCGAACAACCCCGCCAATCCGACGCCGCTTTCGAAGGCGATCGAGGAGGAGCCGCGCCTGCAGGAGGAGGCGGAGAAGGAGCCGGTCGTCGCCCGCCTTCTCGACATCGCGCAAAAGATCGAGGGTCTCTATCGTCACGCCTCGACCCATGCGGCCGGTATCGTTATCGGCGATCGGCCGCTGTCGCAGCTCGTGCCGATGTACCGCGATCCGCGTTCGGACATGCCGGTCACTCAGTTCAACATGAAATGGGTTGAGCAGGCCGGTCTCGTAAAATTCGACTTTCTCGGGCTCAAGACGCTGACGGTGCTGAAGACAGCCGTCGACTTCGTCGCCAAGCGCGGCATCGAGGTTGATCTTGCGAGCATCCCGATCGACGATCCGAAGACTTACGAAATTCTCTCCCGCGGCGAAACGGTCGGCGTCTTTCAGGTGGAAAGCGCCGGCATGCGCAAGGCGCTGATCGGCATGCGCCCGGACTGCATCGAGGACATCATTGCACTCGTCGCGCTCTACCGCCCCGGGCCGATGGAGAACATCCCGGTCTACAATGCCCGCAAGCATGGCGAGGAGGAGATCGAATCGATTCATCCGAAGATCGATTACCTGCTCAAGGAGACCCAGGGCGTTATCGTCTATCAGGAGCAGGTGATGCAGATCGCCCAGGTGCTTTCGGGTTATTCGCTCGGCGAGGCGGACCTGCTGCGCCGCGCCATGGGCAAGAAGATCAAGGAGGAGATGGACAAGCAGCGCGCCCGCTTCGTCGAAGGCGCCGTTCAGAACGGCGTCTCCAAACCGCAGGCGGATCTGATCTTCGACCTGCTTGCGAAGTTCGCCAATTACGGCTTCAACAAGTCGCATGCGGCCGCCTATGCCATCGTCTCCTACCAGACCGCCTATATGAAGGCGCATTATCCGGTCGAATTCCTGGCAGCGTCCATGACGCTCGACATGTCGAACACGGAGAAGATCAACGATTTCCGCCAGGACGCAAAGCGCCTCGGTATCGAGGTGATCTCGCCCTCGGTGCAGACGTCGTTCCGCCATTTCGAGACCGGCGACAACCGCATCTATTATGCGCTGGCGGCGATCAAGGGTGTCGGCGAGTCGGCGGTCGACCATATCGTGGAGGTTCGTGGCGACCGGCCCTTCGCAAGCCTCGAGGACTTCTGCCTCAGGATCGATCCGAAGCTTTTGAACCGGCGCGTCTTCGAGAGCCTGATCGCCGCCGGTGCCTTTGACTGCTTCGGTCATGATCGGGCCGAGCTCATCGGCGGGCTCGACCGCATCCTCGGCTTTGCGCAGCGCGCCCAGGAAAACAAGGTGAGCGGGCAGAGCGACATGTTCGGCGCAGGCGCTGCGACGGGCCCCGAAAAGATCGTGCTGCCGCCCTACACGCCCTGGCTCGCCTCGGAGAAGCTGCACCGCGAATTCCAGGTGCTCGGCTTCTATCTCTCGGCGCACCCGCTCGATACCTACGCAAAGCTGCTCCAGAAGATGCGGGTGCAGGCATTCGGCGATTTCGCCGCGGCGGTAAAAAAGGGCGCCACCGCCGGCCGGCTCGCGGGGACGGTCACATCGAAACAGGAACGCAAGACGCGCACCGGCAACAAGATGGGCATTGTTGCCTTTTCCGACGCCTCCGGCCAGTTCGAGGCGGTTCTCTTTTCGGAGACGCTGCACCAGAACCGCGATTTGCTGGAACCGGGCAAATCGCTGGTGATGACGGTGGATGCCGACGAGCGCCCGGAAGGCATCGGTCTTCGCATAAGAACGCTCCGTTCGCTAGAGGAGGAATCGCTGCAGATGCAAAAGGCGCTGCGCGTCTATGTGCGCGATTCCGGCCCCTTGCGCTCGATTGCACCCCACCTCAACACGAAGGGCGACGGCCTGGTTTCCTTCATCCTCATCAAGGACGACGGCCAGCGGGAAATCGAGGTCGAACTTGGCGAGAAATACCGGATATCGCCGGAAATCGCCGCGGCGCTGCGCTCGGCACCCGGCGTTGTTGACGTCGAACTGGTTTGAAGCGGCCCGGACCGTGAGCCGTCGCTTACGGTTGCGTGATGATGATGAAATCGGTTCCTACACCGGTCTCCATGCCGCTCTCGGTATCGGAGATCGAAAGCGATGAGCCATCGGCAAGAAGGGATGCAATGCGCCGTTGCGTATCCTCCGGCACCGAGATGCGGTTGAGCGTGTGCTTCAGGGCGTTGAAATCGCTGGTGTCCGCATCGGTCGTGATCCCAAGGCGCTTTTTCGTGGCATTCGTCAGCGCATTATCCAGAGAAAGACCGAACCATTTGCCTTCTCCCGAATAGGGGTCGAGTTCCTGAAACTGCAGAAAATGCGTGCCGAGCGCCACTCCGGGCTCGGCGATGTCGATATCGACTTCGAAGAGCGGCTGGAACGCCCGGCGTACGCGCAGGATCCCGTTCGGCGGCGTCCCGCGGCCGGCCTTGCGGAAGACCGCCTGGAGTAGCTCGGGCGTGATTTCGCCATCGGCCGGCATGCCCTCGGCCACTTGGAAGGCACGGATGGCGGCGCGTGTCGCGGGGCCGCTGTAACCGTCCGGCTCGCCGGCTTCGTGGCCAAGCGCGTTCAGGAGCATCTGCAGGTCGCGCACGCTCTCTCGCATGCCGCCCCGGGTAATCAGAATGCGAATGGGCGCCCCGTCCCGTTCGAACGAGGGCGGTAGCGGAGATCGCTCGGCTGTCGCGACCTCAATGCTGCCGGTCGCGAGATCACCAAGAGCGGGGCGCAGGGGCACGTCGGCAAGCGGCGCCGCTGGCCTTGCCTGGTTCGGCTGGAAGAGCACGTCGCTCGAAACCCGTACGGGGGCGACCTCCCGCTCGGCTATGACCACGTGCATGCCGCGCTCGGTGATCTTGAAGAGATCGGCGGCGAAGCGGTCCGGAAGCCGTACGCATCCGTGCGAGGCTGGATAGTGCGGCACGTGGTTCGAGCCGTGCAGGGCGATGCCCGACCAGGTCAGCCGCTGCATGAACGGCATAGGCGCATTGGAATAGATGTTCGATTCGTGGTGCCGGCGCTTCTCCAGGATCGAAAAGATGCCCGTCGGAGTCCTGTGGTTCGCTCTGCCGGTCGACACGTTCGAGGTGGCGATCACTCGATCGCCGTCATAGACGGCGAGTGACTGCCGCTGGCGCGATATCACGATCTGCAATGGCGACTTGCCGGCTGCTGCGGCGGATGACAAAGACACGGCGAGGACGACGAGCCCTATCCCGAGAGTGGAACGCAAGATAAACCCTCATTTGCGACGGTGGCGCCTGCAAACGGCATGCAAGCCGTAACACGCCAGACTTGTCGAGCGAGGCTATCCTCCAATATTTAAGGAATTGAATCGGCGCCTTCCATCACGGGCTATTGATCGCGTCGCCGTTGACCGAAGGTGTAGCCCGTTTCGACGCTGGTCTTGCCGAACTTGTCGCGCAGCTTGTTGATCGCCTCCTCGGCGGCCGCCCGCCGCGTTGCCAAGGGGTCCACGAGATCCGGCGGATCGGCATGAACGGGATCGCAAAGATCGCTGACGCCGATGCCGATCAGCCTGTATCTCGTCCCGTCGAGTTCCCGCTCGAGCAGTTGCAGGCCGATGCGGAAAATGCGGTCGGCAAGGCGGGTTGGGCTCTCCAGCCGCCGGTTGCGCGTACGGCTCTTGAAGTCCGCCGTCTTCAATTTCAGGACGACGGTCTGACCGGCGAGTTCGGATTTGCGCAGCCTGAGGGCTACCTGCTCGCTGAGGCGCCTGAGATGCGAGACGAGTTCCTCCGGGCGAGACAGGTCCTCGTTGAAGGTCGTTTCGGATGAAACGCTCTTGGCCTCCCCATCCGTCTCGACAATGCGTTCGTCCTGGCCGCGCGACAGCCGGTAAAGCCTCCGGCCCATCGTGCCGTAGCGGCGCATCAGTTCTGCTTCTTCCATCGTCTGCAACTGCCCGATCGTGCGGATGCCGTCCCGCTCGAGAGTCGCGGCAAAGGCCTTGCCGACGCCCCAGATCAAGGTGACCGGACGGTCCTTCAGGAAATCCACGGCCTCGGCCTGTCCTATCACGGAGAAGCCGCGCGGCTTTTGCAGGTCGGAGGCGACCTTGGCGAGGAACTTGCAGTAGGAGAGGCCGACGGAGACGGTGATGCCGACTTCCTGCTCGATGCGCCGGGCGAAGTGGGCGAGCGTCCGGGCTGGCGCGGCGTGGTGCAGCCGCTCGGTGCCGCTCAGGTCGAGGAAAGCCTCGTCGATCGACAGCGGCTGCACGAGCGGAGTCAGGTCCAGCATCATGCTTCTGATTTCGCGCCCGACACGGGAATATTTCTCCATGTTCGGCGTGATCACCACCGCTTCGGGGCAGGCCTCGAGCGCCTTGAACATCGGCATGGCCGAACGCACGCCATGAATGCGGGCGATGTAGCAGGCGGTCGAGACGACGCCACGTTTGCCGCCGCCGATGATGACCGGCTTGTCGGCGAGCTCTGGATTGTCGCGTTTCTCGATCGAGGCGTAGAAGGCATCGCAGTCGATATGCGCCAGAGTGAGCCGATCGAGTTCGGCGTGGTGCAGGAGACGCGGACTGCCGCAGGCGCGACACCGCCGGGCGAGGGCTGCCTGGTCTTTCAGGCAGTCTCGGCAGAGGCCGGAAATCGGTACAGCGCTGTCTCGCATGTCTGGGAACAAATGTTGAACGGGGCGACTTTACGCTCTACGCTACTGCATGATTCCTTAAATCGGAACCGATTTAAGGGCGGAATCATGCAGCGAGCTTGCGTGTCTGACAGACGTGCGGCGCTGTGGTGGTGAGCGGGCGTTGGAGGCTTCATTGGATGTCGCCCTGCAATTTGCGCCGGCAACAGCGGATCGCTGGCCGGACTTCGAGAGGCTTTTCGGCCCGCAAGGCGCGTTCTGCGGCTGCTGGTGCGTAGCGTTGCGCCTGCCGCACGCCGTTCGAATGAGGATGAGCGCCGGAGAACGCAAGGACGCCATGAGGCGCAGGATCGAGGCGAGACCACCGCCCGGCCTCCTCGGCTATCATGTGGGCGAGCCGGTCGCCTGGGTCCAGGTCGGCCCCCGCTCCGACGTGCCGCAATTCAATTCGCCACGCACCGTTTCGCGTCCGCTGCAAGCAAGCGAGGCGCAGGATGAGAGCGTCTGGGCGCTGAGTTGCTTTTTTCTTTCCTCGCCCTTGCGCGGCAAGGGGTTGAGCCATCGCATGCTCACGGCTGCAATCGCGCATGCCCGGGCTGCCGGCGCCCGGTATCTCGACGCCTGTCCGATCGACCATGCCAAGCAGTCGAAATCCGTCGCGCTCTGTATCGGCTCGACGACGATCTTCGATGCCGCCGGCTTCGAGATCGTGGCACGGCGCAAGGACGGCAGGCCCCTGATGCGATTGGAATTGAGGCAATGACGGTTCGCGCCGTAATGACTTGCCCCGGCCGGGCGGCGCTGAAGGGCGGTTCAGCAGGCGTCGGGACGGGCGCGACAATGGACGCGGATCAGCTCCGCCGCCTCCGGCCAGTCCGCGGCGACGCGGATGTCGACGCCGGGTGCGGGTGCAAGGGCGCGAAATTCCGCGTTCGCCATCAGGTTGATGAGGAGGCAGCCTGGAGCGTGTTCCCGCACGGAGTGGAGGTTGCGCAAAATATCGTCGACGAAGGCGAGCGGCAGATCGCGCGCTTGATGCAGGCGCTTGACCAGCGGTCCCTTCGGCTCTTCGGAGGCGAGCAGCGGATACGGAAGATCGAGGGCGTCGAGCAGCCGGCGGCGGGCCGCCGCGTGACGCGGCGGCATCGCCGTCAGAAAGACGATGTCGGCCTCTCCGGAAAATCCTTTCAGCGTCTCGACCACCTGCATCGCGGGCGTCTGCCACCGGTCCTGCGCCGCATAAAAGGCGTCGAGCAGCGCTTCCGCCGCCGCGTCGCTCACCGCTTCGCCGCTTACCCGATCGACTATGTTGCCGGAAAGGCGGAAGGAGCGGGGAAGGAGTGCATGGTCCCGAGCCTCCAAAAAAGCCATGAAGGGCGTCAGGAATTCGAGCACGACCTCATCGACATCGCTGACGATCAGCGGCCGGTCGGAAAGACGGATGCCGGTTCCTGGTTGCCACATGGCTACGCTCAGCCGTCCGCAAAATCCGCCGGACCGGACAAGGCCTGGTGTGCCCTGACCACGTCTTCCGGCGGCGTTCCGGTCCCGGCGCAAAACGCCATCAGCGTCGGCTCGTGCTCCATCAGAAAGGCGACGAGACCGCCCAGGAAGCCGGGATCGCCAGCCGCCTGGCGCAGCGAGCCGATATCGGTACCGGAGAGCGCCAGAAAGCGCGACATGAGTTCCGGCTCGCTCGCGAGCCAGGACAGAATGGCGATGGCTGTTTCGTCAGCGCTCTTCATCGTGTTGAATCTCTTTTCATTTGGCGGCCGGGTTTACCTCTTTTTCAACCAAATAGCGCTAGCCTCGCGAATGACGGAATGGGTCGAGTCGCCAACTGCGAAGCTTATATCTCTAAAAGGGACTTGCAAGGCGGCGACAGACAGCAAGGGATCGACATGCCCAAACAGGTGATGATTGTTGAGGACAACGAGCTGAACATGAAGCTCTTCCGAGACCTGATTGAGGCTTCGGGTTACGCGACGATCCAGACGCGCAACGGCATGGAAGCGCTAGAACTTGCGCGCAAGCACCGGCCAGACCTCATCCTGATGGACATCCAGCTGCCCGAGGTTTCCGGTCTCGAGGTGACCAAATGGCTGAAGGAAGATGACGAGCTGCACGTCATTCCCGTTATTGCCGTAACCGCCTTCGCCATGAAGGGCGACGAGGAACGGATTCGCCAAGGTGGGTGTGAAGCATATGTCTCTAAACCGATTTCCGTTCCCAAGTTCATTGAAACAATCAAGACCTACCTGGGCGACGCCTGAAGTGCAGGGAAACTGATATGACTGCGCGTATCCTCGTCGTCGATGACGTACCAGCCAATGTGAAGCTCCTCGAGGCGCGGCTCGTGGCTGAGTATTTTGACGTGCTGACCGCCGAAAACGGACATTCAGCCCTCGCGATTTGCGAGACGACGCCGGTGGATCTCGTGCTGCTCGATATCATGATGCCGGGCATGGACGGGTTCGAGGTTTGCGAGAGGCTGAAAGCGAATAGCCGAACGGCGCATATTCCCGTGGTCATGGTGACGGCACTCGACCAGCCTTCCGATCGCGTGCGCGGGCTGAAGGCCGGCGCGGATGATTTTCTCACGAAACCCGTCAATGACCTGCAACTGATGTCGCGGGTGAAAAGCCTCGTACGCTTGAAGAACGTCAGCGACGAGCTGCGCCTCAGGGCGCAGACGACGCACACGATCGGGCTGCAGGAACTGCTGCGGCAGGACCGACCGGACGAGCCCGGTTCCGTGCTCCTTGTCGATGGCCGCGCCTCGTCGCAGGAGCGGCTGTTGAGGGCCCTGAAGCCGATTGCCGCAGTCTCGGTCATGGCCGAGCCGCAGGCCGCTCTCTTCGAAGCCGCCGAGAGCGATTTCGATCTCGTCATCGTCAACGCGAATTTCGACGACTACGACCCGTTGCGTCTCTGCTCGCAATTGCGCTCTCTCGAGCGGACGCGTTTCATCCCGATTCTGCTCGTTGCGGACCAGGGCAATGACGAGTTGATCGTGCGCGCGCTCGAACTCGGGGTAACGGACTATATCATGCGTCCAGTCGATCCCAACGAACTGCTCGCCCGTTGCCTCACGCAGATCCGTCGGAAGCAGTGCAACGATCGGCTGCGCGCCAGCGTGCAGCAGACAATCGAACTGGCGATCACCGACGATCTGACCGGCCTCCACAATCGCCGTTATCTGGACAGTCATCTGAAGCTGCTCGTCGATCGGGCGATGGCACGCGGACGGCCGTTGTCGATCTGCATCACCGATATCGACCGCTTCAAGCAGGTTAACGACACCTATGGTCACGACTCCGGCGACGAAGTCCTGCGCGAATTTGCCAGCCGGGTGCGGGCGACTGTCCGCGGCGCCGATCTCGCATGCCGCTTCGGCGGCGAGGAATTCGTAATCGTCATGCCCGATACCCCGGCGGAGATGGCCGCGGTCGTCGCCGAGCGGCTTCGGCTGATGGTTGCAAGCCGCGGTTTCGAAATTGCCCGCGCCGACGCGGTGTTGAGCGTGACGGCATCCCTCGGGCTTGCCAGCCTGCGGCCGGAGGGCGATACGCCCGAAGCCTTGCTCAAGCGGGCCGACGTGGCGCTCTACGACGCGAAAAACAATGGGCGAAACAGGGTCGTCGCCGCCGCAGCTTGAGCAGGTCTGCTCTCATCGCTTTTGTCCGCAGCACCGCGCGCAGCAGTCTGCGGTCGGTAAGCGGCGCATCAGACCGCCTTTGTCTGCTCTTGCCAACTTCCTTAAAGGTTGTATCGTTGCGCCGTCGCTGGTGCTGGGGCAAAGCATCTTCCATGGGCGCCCCGTTCGGATTCGTCCGAATACGGGACAGAAATTAACCAAACACCGAGCAAGCCTGTTTCGGTGATTAAGAATTCGTTGATTTTTTTTTAGTTTCAGGCAATGCTCATAGGCATGGAAGTGCGACTTCCATTACCAATTCGTTACCCCATGATGCTCAGGTCCGCCGCATCTCCTGGGTCGTGGGGTCGGTCGGCTGGCTTCCGGCGTCTGCGGATTCCTCGTGCCGCTGCTGGGACCAGCCGACCCCCTTTGAAAACGCCGCTTCGGAAAGAAGGTGGCGTTTTTCCTTGGATACGAATGGCGCGAGTTTACCGCCTGCCGTCCCGGATCGAAACTGTTTGAAGCGCCCACGCGGCGCTTCGAGACCTCTTGGCTGCGCTTGTGTGTCCGAAAAGTCGCAGGCGCCTATACTGAGCCGTGAGTTCTGCGGGCGCGCGCAACGTGGCGTAGCTTCGGCTTGCAGCGCCGCGCGTCATTTTAAAGGATCGCTGTGGCTCGCTTGGGTTAAATTGCACAACTCGCGAGAGCCGTCTTCAAAAGAAAAGGCGCCGGACCCTGCGGTCGGCGCCTGCGAAATAAGGAAACGATGATCTTACTTGATCTTCGTTTCCTTGAATTCGACGTGCTTCTTGACGACTGGGTCGTATTTCGTCTTCGTCATCTTTTCCGTCATGGTACGGCTGTTCTTGGTCGTGACGTAGAAGAAACCCGTGTCGGCCGTCGACAGCAGCTTGATCTTGATGGTGGTAGCTTTCGCCATGGTCGTCCTGCCTTTATAGAAAATGAAAGCCGTGAACAACCGGATGCGGGCCACGGTCAAGTTGGCGCGAAACTACAAATCGCGCCCGAAAAGTCAAGGCCGTTTTGGCTTCAAAACGATCCGGGCGATGGAAAGCACAACATAAAGCCCGAAGAAGGCGGCGATGGTCCAGGCGAAACCGTTATTGCCGGTGACGTCCATGGCTGCTCCGATGGCCTGCGGCCCTGCGACGGTGCCGACGGCATAGGAGAAGACGAAGGCGGCATTGGCCGCGGCAAGATCCGAACCCTGCAACCGCGAGCCGAGATGGCTAAGGCCGACCGTATAGAGCCCGGAGACGCATCCGCCCCAGAAGAGCAGCACCAGCGCCATCAGGAACCAGCTTTCGACGAGCAGGGGTAGGAAAAGCGCGCCGACGAGGCCGATCAGCGTCAGCGCGGAGAGGAGCGTGCGTCGGTCCTTAACCGTATCGGAGAGCATCCCGAGCGGGATCTGAAAGATGAAATTGCCGACACCCATGACAGTGAGCAGGAGCGCGGCCTGCGACTCGCCGAATCCCGCGCGTGTCGCGAAAATCGGAAAAAGTGAGAGGCCGCCCGATTCGACCGCACCGAATATGAAGACTGCCGCGGTCGCCGTCGGCACCAGGAAGACATAGCGCATAAAATGCCGCCCCGGCTTTTCGTCTATGACGGGGCTTTCGTTACGCGCGAGATAAATCGGGATCGCGGCGAGCAGGATGACGCCGGCACCGACGGCGAATGGCAGGATGCCGTCACTGCCGAGGATGGAGAAGAGCAGCGGCCCGCTGGCAAAGCCGAGGGAAAGCACGGTGCCGTAGATGCCGAGAACGAAGCCGCGCTTGTTTGGCGGCGCCGTCGCGTTGATCCAGAATTCCGAGAGAATAAAAAGCACGGTGATGGCGCCGTGGAAGATGATCCGGAGCGGAAACCAGAGCCAGAAATCGGTGATGTAGAAGAAACCGAGCGCGCTGGCGGCAGCAAGAACGATTGCCAGCAGCATGGTCGGCGCGACGCCATGGCGATGCGCGAGTTTGGTCGTGAGCGGGGCGGCCGCCATCGAGGCGAGCCCGGCCATTGCCGAATTCAACCCGATCAGCGTCGAGGCAATGCCGCGCTTCTCCATGATGATGCTGAGCAGCGGCAGCCCCAGGCCGATGGCAATGCCGACGGAGGTGATGGAGGCGACAGCCGCGATCAGCGAGGGCCAGTGGATTTCGTCAACCGGCGCAGGCTTTCCGGATAGCGGCTTCGACATTTCGTCAGGTTCCTAGAACATTTTGCCGCCAGGTGGGTTCACCTGACGTCGCTGAAATGCGGCAATGACATACGAATAGGGCAAGAGCGCAAACATGGGTGAACGTATACGGCTCTAGAGAAGCGTGCGGACGAAGCGCCGATGGCGCATGGAATAGAACGGTATCGGTATTTCCCGGGGAAGCAGGGGATCGGATTCGAGGGCATGCCTCAGATCCGCGAGAATGATTGCGGTGATCTCGGGTATTCTAAGAGCACAGTCGTTCACGTCGATCCACTGCAAATCCTGAAGCTCCCGGCTTTCCAGAACGTCGGACGGATCGAGTTCGGCCTCGTCCGCGAATATCGCGAAGAAGCGGGTGTCGAAACGCCTCGGCTGTCCCGGAGGAGTGATGGCCCGAGCCATATAGCGCAAGTTTGTGAGGTCGGGAAGAAAGGGAAGCGGGGCGTGCGCCCCCTCGTGCCTGCTTCCGAGGCTTACGCCAGCCTCTTCATAGAGCTCCCGCACGGCCGCAAGTGCCAGTGCCCTGGCGCGCGCCTCGGTGAGCGGTCGGCCAACGGTCGCTTTCAGCGCGTGCAGAACCGCCGGGTGAAGGTCGCCGGAGAATGGGAGCCGATAATCGGTAGGGTCGCAGCGGCCGCCGGGAAACACATAGAGATCCGGCATGAAGGCATGGGCGCTGTGGCGTTTGCCCATCAGCACGCGCACGGTACCACCGGACCGGTCGAGCAGCATGATCGATGCCGCGTCCCGCGGCCGGATCGCAGGATGTTTGCTCACCGGCGATCGTGGCAGGGAAGCGCGACCGCGCTCACGCATCATGCGGAGGGGTCTCGCGGCGGCAAACCATCTTCCGGCTCGTCCGCGTGGCCGCCGAAGCCGTGCATTTTCAAGGCCCATTGCAGACCGATGACCGCGCCCTTCACCGGCTGCATCAGCGCGATCGCGCTTGCGAGCGTCACCGGCCCCCAAAACGCCAGATGTTGCCAGGTCGTAAGCGGCAGTATCAGATCGGTCATCATGTAGCCGCCCAGCACCAGATGACCGACGATCGTCACGACGATATAGGGTGGGAAGTCGTCAGCGCGGTGATGATCCATGCGCTCGCCGCAAGCCGCGCAGGCATCGACCGATTTGACGAAGCTGCGAAACAGCCGGCCATTGCCGCAGGCCGGGCACCGGCCGAAAAGCCCGCGTTTGATGGAGCGGCCGACCGGCCGTTCGTCCTTTTCCGCACCACCGAACTGAAGCATATCCGTCGCCGTTGCCTTCATGTCCAAAATCCTTCGTGCCGAACGGGGGCCACGTCCCTCATGCATGTCTCCTTTGATCGACCTCGGTTAAAGGACAAAGACATGCAGCAATTCAAAGTGCTACAGCGACCTTTGCGCGTCTAACAAGACGCGCGGCGCTGTAGGACGGATCAGCGTCTGCCGCGCGGCGGTCGCGTGCCCGGCCGCTTGCCCGCATTTACACGATTGCGCCGGCCGGCCTTGTGGAAGGAGCGCATCGCAGTTGGCATTTTGCGCCCTTCACTCACCATCTCGAAGCGAAGCGCGCCGGCAAGGGGCACCGCTTCGGCGAGCTTGACGCGCACGGGGTCGCCAAGGCGGTAGCCGAGGCCGGTTTTCTCACCGGACATCGCCTGGTGGGCTTCGTCATAGATGAAGTAGTCGCGTCCCAGCGTCGATACAGGTATGAAGCCGTCGGCGCCATAGGAAGGCAGCGTGACAAAAAGTCCCGCCCTGGTCACGCCGGACACGCGTCCGTCGAATTCCTCGCCGACGCGGCCGCTCAGGTGATGGGCGATCAGCCGGTCGACGGTATCGCGTTCGGCTGCCATCGCGCGCCGTTCGAAAGTGGAGATTTCGGCGGCGATATCATCGAGCGCGCCTTCCTCCTGCGGTGTCAAGCCGCCTTCGCCGAGACCGAGCGAGGCGACCAGAGCCCTGTGCACCACCAGATCCGCATAGCGCCGGATGGGTGAGGTGAAATGGGCATAGCGCATCAGATTGAGGCCGAAATGACCGATGTTTTCCGGGCTGTAGATTGCCTGGCTCTGGGAGCGCAGCACCATTTCGTTGACCATGGTCTCGTAGGGTTTGCCGTCGGCCTTGGCCAGGATGCCGTTGAAACTGTTCGCCCGCATGCTGCCGCCCTTGGCGAGCGGGATGTCGAGCGTAGCCAAGAATTCCCGCAGGCTCTCCTGTTTGGCAAGCGAGGGCTGGTCGTGCACGCGGTAGATCAACGCCTGCCGCTTCTGCTCCAGCGTCTCGGCGGCCGCGACGTTGGCCTGGATCATCATTTCCTCGATCAGCTTGTGCGCATCGAGTCGTTCCGGCACGAAGACCCGATCGACCGTGCCGTCCGGCTTCAGGATGATCTTGCGCTCCGGCACATCGAGCTCGAGCGGCTGGCGCCGCTCCCGGCCGCGCGTAAGGGTGCGATAGGCTTCCCAGAGCGGCTTCAGGATCGGTTCGAGGAGCGGACCCGTCTTGTCGTCCGGGTTCCCGTCGATCGCCGCCTGGGCTTGGTTGTAGGAAAGCTTGGCGGCGCTGCGCATCATGATGCGATGGAAGCTATGCCCGGCTTTCCGGCCTTCCTTCGAGAACCGCATGCGCACCGCGAGCGCCGGACGGTCGACGCCCTCCCTGAGTGAGCAAAGGTCGTTGGAGATGCGCTCGGGGAGCATGGGCACGACGCGATCCGGGAAGTAGACGGAATTGCCGCGCTTCAGGGCCTCGAGGTCGAGCGCGGACTTCGGCCTCACATACCAGGAGACGTCGGCGATCGCGACGGTGACGATGACGCCGCCGGGATTGTCGGGCGAGGGATCCGGCTCGGCATGGACGGCATCGTCATGGTCCTTGGCGTCCGCCGGGTCGATGGTGACGAGCGGCAGCGGGCGCCAGTCCTCACGGTGCGCCATCGACGCCGGTTCGGCCGCGTCGGCCTCTTTCAGCACGCGCTCGGGGAAGAGGTGGGGAATCCCGTGCGCGTAGATAGCGATCATCGAAATCGCCTTCTCGGAAGCGACCGAGCCGATCACGTTCTGCACCTGGGCCCGCGGCAGCCCGTAGCGCCCGAGGCGGGTCAGATGCACTTCGACAAGATCGCCGTCCGCGGCATCTCCGGTGAAATCCGGATCGACCAGCAATTCTTCGCCACGCTTGTCGATCGGCAACAGCCGACCGCCGCCCCCGGGCGTCGAGCGGAAGACTCCGAGAACCGCATCCTTGCGCTTATCGAGAACCTTTATGACGCGCCCGGTATAGGCCGGGCCGCCACGGTCCTTTGCGGGGAAGATCTTGGCGAGCACCCGGTCGCCGAGACCGGCGACGGGTGTCTTGGATTTCCCTTTCGCGACGCTCGGCTGTTTGATGAGCACCGCCGGCGCGACGCCGTCGTCGTCCAGCCATTCGGCCGGACGGCCGATCAGTTCGCCGTCGATGTCACGGATGGTGATGTCGAGCACCGTAACCGGGGGCAGGGCGCCGGGACGAAGGAGCGATTTGCGCTTCTTCTCGACGAGCCCATCCTCCTCAAGCGAGCGCAAAACCGCCTTGAGCTCAACTCGCGCCTCGCCCTTGAGACCGAAGGCCTTGGCGATCTCGCGTTTCGACGCCTGCTGCGGATTCTCGGAGATGAAGCGCAACAGGACGTCGCGCGGCGGCACCGCGCCGTGGATGATCGTCTCGCCTGCAGCGTGCGCCGGCTTGGCCGCGCGTGACTGTTTCCTGCCGGCGTCTCTGGCAGGTCGTTCCGTCGGATCGCGCGGGATTCTGGTCAAGTTCAGTCCTTCTTGGCCGTGGCGGCCGTCCTGGTTTTCGCCTTGGCGCCGGACTTGGGCTTTGCCGCCTTCGAGCCGGCGCTCTTCGCCCCTGCGGCCGATGCCTTGCTCCTGGACGTCTTGCCCTTCGTTCCGCCACCCTTGGCGGCGCGCTCGGCAATCAGGGCAAGTGCCTCTTCTGCGGTGACCGACTGCGGATCCTTGCCCCTCGGCAGGGTGGCGTTCACCTTGCCCCAGTTGACGTAGGGACCAAAGCGTCCGTCGCGCACCGTAATCGCGCCGCCCTCGGGATGTTCCCCAAGGTCCTTGAGAGCCGCTGCGGTGCGCCCGCGCGCTCCTGCGCCCTTCGACTGCTTGTCCGCCAGTACCGAGACGGCGCGGTTGAGGCCGATCGAGAAGACGTCCTCGACAGATTCCAAGTTGGCGTAGGTGCCGTCATGGAGCACGAAGGGTCCGTAGCGGCCGATCCCGGTGGAGATCATCTTTCCCGATTCCGGGTGCGCGCCGATATCGCGGGGCAGCGAGAGGAGGGCGAGCGCCTTTTCGTGATCGATCGTGGCTGGCGTCCAGCCCTTCGGTAGGCTGGCACGTTTCGCATCCTTGCCGTCGCCTCGCTGCACGTAGGGACCGAAGCGGCCGCTGCGCAGCGTTATTTCCTCGCCGGTATGCGGATCCTTTCCAAGGCTCTGCGGCTCGTTCGATACAGCCGCTTCCGCCTCGCCGTTGCTTTCGGACGAGAGCTGGCGGGTGTAGTTGCACTCCGGATAGTTGGAGCAACCGACGAAGGCACCGTATTTGCCGAGCTTCAGCGACAGCTTGCCGGTGCCGCAGACCTGGCAGATACGCGGATCGCCGCCGTCTTCGCGCTTCGGGAAGACGAGCGGTGCCAGTTCCTCGTTGAGCGCATCGAGCACATTGGTGACGCGCAGTTCCTTGGTGTCCTCGACCTGCGAGAAGAAATCATTCCAGAATTCGCGCAGGACGTCCTTCCAGTTGAGTTCGCCGGCGGAAATCTGGTCGAGCTTTTCTTCGAGCGACGCGGTGAAATCATATTCCACGTAGCGGGTGAAGAAGCTCTCGAGGAAGGCCGTGACCAACCGGCCTTTCGCCTGCGGCACCAGTTTGCGCTTGTCGATCGCCACATAGTCGCGGTCGACGATCGTCGTGACCGTCGCGGCATAGGTCGAGGGGCGCCCGATGCCGAGCTCCTCCATCTTCTTGATCAGCGTTGCTTCCGAATAGCGCGGCGGCGGCTCGGTGAAGTGCTGGCTGGCATCGATCTTCTGCTTGGCGAGGCTCTCGCGGGCGTTGATCTCCGGCAGGCGGCCACCGTCTTCACCATCCTCCGCCTGCTCGCCGTCTTCCTTCATGTCCGTATAGGCGGCGATGAAGCCGTCGAAGCGGATGACCGAGCCGGTCGCCCTGAGGCCGGCCCTCTTGCCGCCATTGTCAGCCGTGATCTCGGCGGTCGTCCGCTCGATCTCGGCCGAGGCCATCTGGCTGGCGATGCCGCGCTTCCAGACGAGGTCGTAGAGCTTCAGCATGTCGCCGTCGAGAAAACGGCGAACCTGCTCGGGCGTGCGGTAGAAATCCGTCGGGCGAATCGCCTCGTGTGCTTCCTGAGCGTTCTTGGCCTTTGTCGAATAGAAGCGGGGCTTTTCCGGCAGGTAGCGGTCGCCGAACTGGCTGCCGATCGCCCGGCGCGCCGCATCGATCGCCTCCGGCGCCATTTGCACGCCGTCGGTACGCATATAGGTGATGAGACCGACGGTCTCGCCGCCGATGTCGACGCCCTCATAGAGCTTCTGCGCCACCTGCATGGTGCGCGACGCCGAGAAGCCGAGCTTGGAGGAGGCGGCCTGTTGCAGCGTCGATGTGGTGAAGGGCGGGGCCGGATTGCGCTTGACCGGCTTCGCCTCGACGCTTTCAACCACATAGCTGGCGCCGTCGAGCAGCGCCTTCAGCCGGTTGGCCTCTTCCGCATTGCCGATCGCCTTCGGCTGGAACCGCTTGCCGTCGGCCGACACCAGCCGCGCCTCGAATTCGTCGCCGCGCGGCGTCTTCAGGAGGGCGGAGATATTCCAGTACTCCTCCGTCACAAAGCGCTCGATCTCCGCCTCGCGATCGCAGACGAGGCGCAGCGCCACCGACTGCACGCGGCCGGCCGAACGGGCGCCCGGAAGCTTGCGCCAGAGAACCGGCGAAAGGTTGAAGCCGACGAGATAATCGAGGGCGCGGCGGGCGAGATAGGCGTCGACCAGCGAGATGTCGATGTCGCGCGGATCCGCCATCGCGTCGAGCACCGCTTTCTTGGTGATCGCATTGAAGACGACGCGCTTGACCGGCTTGTCGCCGATGACCTTCTTCTTCTTGAGAAGGTCGAGCACGTGCCAGGAAATCGCTTCACCCTCGCGATCCGGGTCGGTCGCCAGGATCAGGCCGTCGGACGACTTCACGGCGTCGGCAATGTCTTTCATCCGCTTGGCCGAGGCGCCATCGACTTCCCACGACATCTCGAAGTCCTCGTCCGGTCGCACCGAACCGTCCTTGGCCGGCAGGTCCCGCACATGGCCGAACGAAGCAAGCACCTTATAGCCGGGGCCCAGGTACTTGTTGATCGTCTTGGCCTTGGAAGGCGATTCCACCACTACAACATTCATCGTCATTCTCTGACACAACTCTTATGGCAAGGCGCAAGCCCTTATGCGCCGAACTTCGACGCCACGAAATGGACAGGGATTCAGGCGCGGTCAAGGGGTTATATCAAAATAGCGGTATCCCGGTCGCTCGCAATCAAGTGGCAAGTGCCGAAATCTATCAACTAAACGTTGTCCAACTCATAGGTCTGATCGGTGCGTCGGCCTTGCCAGGCGGATGCCTCGACCCTATTCGACAGAGACGAGCGAGACCAGATTGGCACCATGGCGGCAGAGCTGGCCGGCAAGGTCCAACTCCAGAAGCACGAGATAGACTTCGGAGGCGGAAAGCCCCGTATGCCGGATGACGTCGTCGATCTCGACCGGCGTTGGCCCGAGTGCCTCGACGATCCGGGCGCGGTCGCTGTCGCCCGGTGCGCTCTTCGCCGTCGATGCCGCCGGAGCGATCGGCCTCTCCTCGATCGAGGGCTCCTTCATGTCCAGGCGCGAAAAAAGGTCGTCGCGGCTGAGCGGGGCCAAGCCCTCGAGGACGTCGGCAGGAGAAGTGGTCACGGTCGCCCCCTGCTTCAGGAGGTCGTTCGTGCCGTGGCAGCGCGGATCGAGCGGAGAGCCCGGCACCGCAAAGACGAGTCGGCCAAAATCGGCGGCGTAGCGGGCGGTGATCAGCGAGCCGGAACGGTTGGCGGCTTCGATGATGGCGATGCCGAGGCTGACGCCGGCGATGAGGCGGTTGCGCCGCGGGAAGTCGCGGGCGCGCGGCTCCCAGCCGAAGGGCATTTCGCTGATCGCGAGACCCGCCCCGGAGGTGATTTCCTGCAACAGCCCGATATTCTCCGGCGGGTAGGGCCGGTCGAGACCGCCTGCAAGCGCCGCAATCGTGCCGGTCTCGACGCTCGCACGATGGGCGGCGGTGTCGATGCCGCGGGCGAGGCCGGAGGTTACGATGTAACCGGCAGCCCCGGCCTCGCGGGCGATCATCGCCGCGAATTTGACGCCGCTGACGGAGGCATTGCGGGAGCCGACGATGCCGAGCGAGGGGCGGGTCGCCACCATTGGATTGCCCTTGACGGCCAAGAGCGGGGGAGCTCCATCGATCTCCTTGAGAGCCTGCGGATAGTGGGGCTCGCCGATGCCGATGAAGACGGCACCGAAACGATGCGCCGCTTCGAGTTCGCGTTCCGCATCGGCGAGCGAGGCCACGCGGATCGGCCGGCCAGCGCCGCCACGGCGGGAAAGCTCCGGCAGCGCCTCGAGAGCGGCCTCGGCGGAGCCGAAATGATTGATCAGGTCCCGAAACGTCGCAGGGCCGACATTGTCACTGCGGATCAGCCGTAGCCAGGCGATCTTCTGCCGTTCCGTCAGCGCGATTCCGGGTGGTCGAGCGCTGCCGTTCCGCATTATCCCTTTTCTCCGATCCGGCTTTCCGTGCCGCTCAGGAGCCGCTGGATGTTGGCCCGATGCTTGATCCAACTGATGACGGTCATTGCGGCAAAGAGCAGTGCGACCTTTTCAGATCCCGTTGCGTAGAGCACCACCGGAATGATGGCGGTCGCGACGAGCGCCGAGAGCGAGGAGTAACGCGTGATCCTTGCCACCGCGAGCCAGATCACAGCGAAAGCAAGCATCATGATGGGCGCGAGACCGAGCAGCACGCCGATATAGGTGGCGACCCCCTTGCCGCCCTTGAAGGAAAGCCACACCGGGAAGAGGTGCCCGAGAAAGGCGGCAAATCCGGCAGCGATCCCCGCTTCGGCTCCCCAATAGGAGGCGATCGCCGCTGCCGCGGTACCCTTCAGCGCATCGAGCAGAAGCGTTGCAGCGGCAAGTTTCCTGTTGCCTGTTCTCAGCACATTCGTTGCGCCGATATTGCCGGAGCCGATCTTGCGGACATCGCCGAGCCCCGCAATGCGGGTCAGGATGAGGCCGAACGGGATCGATCCCAGGAGATAGCCGAAAGCCAGGCACAGGAGTGTTGTAGGCAGCCCCAACTGCCAGGAAAGAATGTCCACCGGTTGTCCCCCGCTTAACCGCTTGCTCTCACACCGCGTGTACGAGCTTGCCCGCAACATAGGTCTGCACGACCCGCCCGGTAAAGCGCGCATTTTCGAAAGGCGTGTTCTTGGAGCGGGAGACCAGCGCTTCCTTGTAGAGAACCCAGGGCTCGTCGAGGTCGAGTATGGCGAAGTCGGCCTTCGCCCCGGGCTTCAGCGTGCCCGCTTCGAGGCCGAAGATCGCCGCCGGTCGGGTGGACAGCGCATCGATCAGCCGCATCAGCGGCACCTGACCGCTGTGGTAGAGGCGGAGTGCCGCGGCCGCGAGCGTCTCGAGGCCGACCGCACCATCGGCGGCATCCGCAAAGGGAAGCCGCTTGGTGTCGACGTCCTGCGGGTCGTGGGACGAGACGATGATGTCGACCGTGCCGTCCGCCAGCGCCTCGACCATCGCCATGCGGTCGTCTTCGCCGCGCAAGGGCGGCGATAGCTTGAAGAATGTCCGGTACTCGCCGATGTCGTTCTCGTTCAGCGTCAGGTGGTTGATGGAGATGCCGCAGGTGACGTTTGCCCCGCGCTGCCGCGCCATCCGGATGGCCTCTGCCGATTCCGGAACGGAAATCTTGGCGGCGTGGTAGGCGGCCCGCGTCAGTCCGGCAATGCGCAGGTCGCGCTCGAGCGGAATGATCTCGGCCTCGCGCGGAATGCCCGGAAGGCCGAGCCAGCTCGCGAGCAGCCCTTCGTTCATGACGCCGTTGGCGCCGAGATATTTGTCGCGGGCCTCGAGCGCGATCACGGTCCCGATCTCGCGCGCGTAGGTCATGGCGCGGCGAAGCACGAGCGTATCGTGGACCGGCTTCCGGCCGTTGGTGAAGCAGACCGCGCCCGCATGCTTGAGCAGTCCGAGTTCGGTCATCTCTTCGCCGAGCAGGCCCTTCGTAAGCGCGGCGGACGGATGGACGTTGACGAGCGCCTTGTCGCGGGCGGCCTTCTGCACGAATTCGACAAGCGCGATGTCATCGATGACCGGATCGGTGTCGGGCATGGCGATGAAGGACGTGACCCCGCCGCTCGCCGCCGCGCGCGCGGCCGATTCGATCGTCTCGCGGTGTTCGCTGCCCGGTTCGCCGACGAAGACGCGTGCATCGACGAGGCCGGGCACGGCGACGAGGCCGGCGCAGTCCTTGACGAAGGCACCGGCCGGGGCGCCCTGGTTCTGTGCATCCTTCCCGGCCGCGAGGATGCGGCCGTCGCCACCGACGATGAGGGTGCCGGTTTCATCAAGATTTCGCGAGGGATCGATGATGCGCAGATTCTGCAGAACGAGTGGTCTGGTCATGGGCGCGGCCCCTGGTTCTGGGAAAGCCCCTGGGAAAGAAGGAGCGTCTCCATCACGGCCATGCGCACGGCGACGCCCATTTCCACCTGCTGCTCGATGACGCTCTGGGGCCCGTCGGCGATGTCCGAGGCGATCTCGACGCCGCGGTTCATCGGGCCAGGGTGCATGACGAGCGCATCCTCCTTGGCGGCTTTCAGCTTCTCCGCATCGAGACCGTAATAATGGAAGTACTCCCGCACCGAAGGCACGAAGGAACCGGCCATGCGCTCGCGCTGCAATCTCAACATCATGACCACGTCGGCATCCTTCAGGCCCTCGGCCATGGAGTGGTAGACCTCCACGCCCATCTGCTCGATCCCTGCGGGAAGCAATGTCGCCGGCGCCACCACGCGCACGCGCGCCCCCATCTGGTTCAACAGCAGGATGTTCGAGCGGGCGACGCGTGAATGCAGAACGTCGCCGCAGATCGCCACGATGATCCTGGCGAGTGTACCCCTGGCGCGGCGGATCGTCAGTGCATCGAGCAGCGCCTGCGTCGGGTGCTCGTGCTGGCCGTCGCCGGCGTTGACGACGGAGCAGGAGACCTTCTGCGCCAGCAGGGCCGCGGCGCCCGCCGATGAATGGCGCACCACGAGCACGTCGGGATGCATGGCATTCAAGGTCATCGCCGTGTCGATCAGCGTCTCGCCCTTCTTCACGGAGGAGTTGCCGACGGACATGTTCATGACGTCGGCGCCGAGCCGCTTACCCGCGAGTTCGAAGGAGGATTGCGTTCGGGTCGAAGCCTCGAAGAAAAGATTGATCTGCGTCAGTCCGCGGAGGGTGGAAGTCTTCTTCTCCCTCTGGCGGGAGATTTTCACGGCTTCGTCGGCGCGATCGAGCAGGAGCGTGATGTCCTGTTCCGTCAGCCCCTTGATGCCGAGCAGGTGGCGATGCGGGAAAGTGATCATGGGCCGCCCTTGCATGCTGGGATTTGGCCCGCTCTATAGAACGTGGTCCGGGATGCGGCAAGCGGCGCGCCAGCTCTTCTCGAGAAAACTTGTCGGGGCCACGCCTTCTTTCTGCAGGCCTGTTTCGCACCCGCGAAACTTGCGCTAGAACCGGCTCATGAATCAGATGAGCCGGACCGAACAGAAACTTGCGGAACTGAACCAGCCGAAGCCCTGGTCCGGCGTCAATGCCTATCGATCCGATCCCTTGATGGTCGATCTCACCTCGGGCATGCCTAAGACGCTGCGCGACGACTTCGACGCGCTCGGCCGCCATGTGACTTCGCCCGAGGCGCAGGAGCTGGCGCGCATGGCGAATGAGGGCGCGCCGAAGCTGAAGACCCATGGGCCGCGCGGCGAACGCCTCGACGTGGTCGAGTTCCACCCGGCCTGGCACGCGCTGATGCGCCGGTCGATGGCGACGGGCTTGCATTCCTCCGCCTGGGAGAGCCTGCCCGACGAGCGCGGCCGCTCGCACAAGGTGAGGGCGATCCGCTTCTATCTGACGGCGCAGCTCGAATGCGGCCATCTCTGTCCGCTGACGATGACCAGCGCGTCCGTTGCCGCGATCACCGCCTCGCCCGCCGTCCAGAAGGAATGGGCGCCGAAGATCCTGTCGCGCAAATACGACTCGTCCAATCGGCCATGGATGCAGAAATCCGCCGTTACCATCGGCATGGGCATGACGGAGAAGCAGGGCGGTACGGATGTGCGCGCTAACACGTCCACTGCCGAACGGGTCGGCGAGGGAATTTATCGGCTCAATGGCCACAAGTGGTTCATGTCCGCGCCGATGAGCGATGCCTTCGTGATGCTGGCGCAATCCCGCGACGGCCTTGGCTGCTTCCTGGTACCGAGGCTGCTCGAGGATGGTTCGGCCAACGGCTTGCGCTTCCAGCGCCTCAAGGACAAGCTCGGCAACCGCTCCAACGCCTCCTCCGAGGTCGAGTTCTCGGACACGTTCGGCTTCCTGCTCGGAGCGCCGGATGCCGGCATCCGCACGATCCTCGATATGGTGACGCTGACGCGGCTCGACTGTGCGCTCGCTTCCGCCGGCATGATGCGCGCCTCGCTTGCCGAAGCGGTGCATCACACCCGCGGCCGCAAGGTGTTCGGCAAGGCGCTCGTCAGCCAACCGATCATGACCCGGGTGCTCGCCGATATGGCGCTCGATGTCGCGGCCGCGAGCGCGCTGTCGTTCCGCCTCGCCGACGCCTTCGACAAGGCGCATGGCAGCGCCGAGGACGCCGCCTATGCACGGATCATGACGCCGGTCGCAAAATACTGGTCATGCAAGATCGCTCCCGCACTGATCTACGAGGCGATGGAGTGCCTGGGCGGCAACGGCTATGTGGAGGAGCGTTCGCTCGCCCGCCACTATCGCGAAGCGCCGGTCAACGCGATTTGGGAAGGCTCCGGCAACGTGATGGCGCTCGACGTGCTTCGGGTGCTCGGGCGCCGCAAGGAGCTGTTCGAGCAGCTTTTCGGCGTCTTCAGCCGCGATCTCGGCCCTGCCGGCCGCAAGACGATCGAGGTGCTGCGCGCCGCCATGTCGCTCTGCGAGCGCGACGAGGGGGCTGCCCGCATGCTGGTCGAGCAGCTGGCGCTCGCCGCGGCGGCGGCGGAACTCTACCGGCTCGGCGCCGGGCGGATCGCCGACGCGTTTCTCGAGTCGCGGCTCGCTGCCGGCTGGCGCTCGACCTACGGCATGCTCGATTCGCGCTTCGACTCCTCTTACATCCTCGATCTGCTCTACCCGGCCGCGACATAGCCGGTGATCGCGAGCACCAGCGGTATCGTGAAGAAGGACGCGGCCGTCTGGACCGTGGCGACGGCCGCGTAAAGCTCCGCGTCTCCCCCCATCTGCTTTGCCAGGAGATAGCCATTCATCGCCGTCGGCACGGCTGCACCGATCGCGATGACGAGCAAGGCGTCGCCCCGGATGCCGAGCAGGACGCCGGCACCCACCATGAACGCCGGCATGACGATGAGCTTGAGCGTGACCGCAAGGAGAGCAGGGGCGCTCGGCTTCATCGCGTCGGCGATCTTCAGTCCGGCGCCTACCATGATCAGGCCGAGGCTGAGCGAAGCGGTGGCCAGCATGTCGATCGCCGTCATCGCCGGCGCATAGATCGGGATATCGGCGAGGTTCACCAGGATGCCGGCCGCCGACGACAGGATCAGCGGATTGGTGAGGATCTTGAAGAAGAAGAACCCGAGCCCGCGGCTGCGGCCGTTGAACCAGACGAGCACGGCGACATTGTAGAAGTTGATCGGGATGATGACCAGCGTCATGACCAGTGCCGTCAGGCTTAGGCCGATCGCGCCGTAAAGCTTCTGGGCGATGGCGAGCGCCATGAAACCGTTCCAGCGGGTGGCCGTCTGGAAGATCGAGGTGAAGGTGGCGCCGGAGATTTCGCGCGCCCTCAGAAACGGCCAGGTGAAAAGAAGCGCCAAGGACATCAGCGTGACGCTGCCGATGGTGGCGACGGCCGTCGCATCGGCCTTCATCCCGGTAAAATCCGCCTTCGCCAATGTCGAGAAGAGCAGGGCGGGGAAGAGAAAGTAGTAGCCGAACTGCTCGAGTCCGGCCCACATGCCCTGATCGACAAGGTTCGAGCGCCGCAGCCAGACGCCGAGGAGCACGAGCAGGAAGATGGGCAGGATGCTTTCGAAGATGATGGTCATGGCCGGCCTGTCAAGGGGTAGGTGCTACCCATAAAGCGCCGGATGGTGCCTCGCAAGGCGCGGATTGCCTGTGAATATTAACCTTAACAAATGGTTTACGTTGCGCCGAGCGGCCGGACGCTGGGATAGTGGCCTGGAGTTCAATGCATTCGGAACGGAGCGGTTCGGTGAGAACTGGCCTGTTGATCATCATGATGATGTTTTTTGCCGGGCTGGCGCTCGATATAGCCTCGTTGGCGGCCGCTCTCGTCGCCGTCGTTCTGGCCGACCGGGCGATCTATCCGCTCCTCAGCGGATTGGCCGAAGGGAGGGGCGCATGAAGTGGCTTCTGATGTTCTGGGGCGGTCCGGTGGTGCTTCTGACCGGCTGGTACGGGCTTTCCTATTACGATATGAGCTTCGGTATCTTCATGCTGACGCGCGACGCGCACGACCTGGTGTTCCGGGTCTATGGCCATGTTCTCGGGATTCCGCCCGAGACGATCCCGCCGCTCGTCGCGCGGGCGATGATCGTCGACACAATCGTCCTGTTCGCCCTCGTGGCTCTCCGCAAGCGCCGGCAGATCATGGCCTGGTACCGGCGCCGCTACGGCACGCCGGCGGCGCATCATCAGCCGGCGGACGCTCCGTCTTTCGGGAGCAAGGCCAATCTGTCGAGCGCACCCTGAAGGATGAAGGAGGCGGCAGCCGAGTCGATCCGCTCGGCACGCTTCTTCCGCGATACATCCATCTCGATCAGGGCCCGTTCGGCCGCGACCGTCGAAAGCCGCTCGTCCCAGAGCACGAAAGGAATATCCGTCCTTTCGCCCATATTGCGCACGAAGGCGCGCGTTGCCTGGCAGCGCGGCCCTTCGCTGCCGTCCATGTTGACCGGCAGGCCGATGACGAAGGCGGCGATCTTTTCTTTCGCCGCCAGCGCCAGCAGCGCCTGCGCATCGATGCCGAACTTGACGCGCCGGATCACCTCGCGCGGGCTCGCGAGGCGTCGCCCGAGATCGGAAACGGAAACGCCGATAGTCTTGGTGCCGAGATCGAGCCCGGCGATGGCCTGATACGGCGGCAGCCGGGTCGCCAACTCTTCGATGGTGAGAATAGCCATGGGATTCGTCGATTCGATCTTTTCACTGGGTCGGGTTGATCCATATGCTTGTCTGACAGAGAAAGCGATCACGTTTATGGTTTGGCTCGGATTCGCGAGCCGTCGTGACCGGAGGAGAGCGTCATGAAGATCAAATGGCTGGGTCACTCCGCCTTCCACATCGAGACCGCGAAGGCGAAAATCCTGATGGATCCGTTCTTTACGGGCAATCCGGCGTTCCGCGACAGCGAGCGCAAGGCGGCAACCGCGGGACTGACGCATATCCTGCTCACTCACGGCCATGGCGATCACGTCGGCGATACGGTGGCGATCGCCCAGGAGACCGGCGCCACCGTCGTCGCGAACTACGATCTCTGCATGTGGCTCGGCCGTCAGGGCCTCGAGAAGCTGGAGCCGGGCAACACCGGCGGCACGATTCATCTCGGCGGCTTTTCCGCAACCTTCGTCAACGCGCTGCATTCGTCGGCGCAGATCACCGAGGACGGAGTGTCCCACTCGCTCGGCAACGCCAACGGCCTCGTACTTCATTTCGAGGAAGAGCCGACGCTTTATCACATGGGCGACACGGATATTTTCTCCGACATGGAACTCGTCCAGGAATTACATGAGCCGGTTATCGGCATCGTGCCGATCGGCGACCGCTTCACCATGGGCGGTGCGGTGGCGGCACTTGCCTGCCAGCGCTATTTCAAGTTCCACACCGCCATTCCCTGTCACTACGGCTCTTTTCCGATCATCGACCGGACGCCGGAAACCTTCGTCACCGGCATGGACGGCGCTTCGACGCTCGTCGCAACGCCTGAGGTCGGCGGCGTCGTCTCGGTCTGACGGAAGCGAACCGGTTCGGCGACATTCCCCCGTTGCGCAGCATTGAACTCGTCTTTATAGCGGGGGAAATATTGAGAGACCGGAGACGATCATGTCCGTAGACCTTGCCACCGTGAAGCGCGTCGCGCGCCTCGCCCGCATCGCCGTCAGCGAAGAGGAAGCCGAACGGATGACGGGCGAACTCAACGGTATCCTCGGCTTCGTCGAGCAGCTTTCCGAGGTGAATGTCGACGGCGTCGAGCCGATGACGTCGGTCACGCCGATGCAGATGAAGAAGCGGGAAGACATCGTCATGGATGGCGACAAGGCGGCCGACGTCGTTGCCAACGCGCCGAATTCGGACCGCGATTTCTTCCTCGTCCCGAAGGTAGTCGAATAACGCGCCCCTCCCGTCCCGACGTCCTGAATTGCGAAAGTCCGATTGCACCATGACCGATCTCACGAGCCTCACGATCGCCGAAGCCCGCGCGAAACTCTCCGCCAGGGAAATTACTGCGGTTGAACTGACGGATGCCTATATCGCCGCGATCGAGGCGGCCAACGAAACCATCAATGCCTATGTCGACGTGACGCCGGAAAAGGCGCGAGAGATGGCCAGGGCTTCCGACGCCCGTATCGCTGCCGGCCAGGCCGGGGCGCTTGAGGGTATCCCGCTTGGCATCAAGGATCTCTTCGCGACCGAAGGCGTCCACACCCAGGCCTGCAGCCACATTCTCGACGGCTTCAAGCCGCGCTATGAATCGACCGTCACCCAGAACCTTTGGAACGATGGCGCCGTCATGCTTGGCAAGCTCAACATGGACGAGTTCGCCATGGGTTCGTCGAACGAGAGTTCCTATTACGGTCCGGTCAAGAATCCCTGGCGCGCCAAAGGTTCCAACCTCGATCTCGTGCCCGGCGGCTCCTCCGGCGGCTCGGCGGCCGCGGTCGCCGCGCATCTCTGTGCCGGGGCGACGGCTACCGACACGGGCGGCTCCATCCGCCAGCCGGCAGCCTTCACGGGCACCGTCGGCATCAAGCCGACCTATGGTCGGTGCTCGCGCTTCGGCATCGTCGCCTTCGCGTCGTCGCTGGACCAAGCCGGCCCGATCGCGCGCGACGTGCGCGACGCTGCGATCCTCCTGAAGTCGATGGCAAGCGTCGATCCCAAGGACACGACCTCCGTCGACCTGCCGGTTCCCGATTACGAAGCGTCGGTCGGCCAATCGATCAAAGGCATGAAGATCGGCATTCCGAAGGAGTACCGCGTCGAGGGCATGCCGGAGGAGATCGAAGCGCTCTGGCAGCAGGGTATCGCCTGGCTGAAGGACGCCGGCGCCGAGATCGTCGACATCTCGCTGCCGCACACGCAGTACGCGCTGCCGGCCTATTATATCGTCGCGCCGGCGGAGGCTTCCTCGAACCTCGCGCGCTACGACGGCGTGCGCTATGGGCTGCGCGTCGACGGCAAGGACATCGTCGACATGTATGAGAAGACGCGCGCCGCGGGCTTCGGTCGGGAAGTCAAGCGCCGCATCATGATCGGCACCTATGTGCTGTCGGCCGGCTATTACGACGCCTATTACCTGCGCGCACAGAAGGTCCGCACCCTGATCAAGCGCGACTTCGAACTCGCCTTCCAGGCGGGCGTCGACGCCATCCTGACCCCTGCGACGCCGTCCTCCGCCTTTGGTATCGCCGACGAGGATCTCGCCGCCGATCCGGTCAAGATGTATCTGAACGATATCTTCACGGTGACGGTCAACATGGCCGGGCTGCCGGGCATCGCGGTGCCGGGCGGGCTCGACCACAAGGGACTGCCGCTTGGTCTGCAAGTGATCGGCAAACCATTTGAAGAAGAAACGCTCTTCAAGACCGCCCACGTCATCGAGCAGGCCGCGGGTCGTTTCACCCCGGCCAAGTGGTGGTAACCGGCTCCTGGCCGCCGATCTTCAAGCCGCGGGAGACATGATGTAATGAAGCGGAAAAGGGTTCCGCATCATGGTTGTGATTCGCCACGCGCGCCAGAATGAAATTGGCCTTCTCTGCGAAGTCGGGTTAAGCGCCTGGGAGAAGGCGACTGCCGGCATCGGCGACGTCGCAGCCATGCGCGCCCCGGCAAAACGCGCCTTCGACGATTTCCTGGCGAGCCACTGGCTGACCGTCCTCCTCGTCGAGGACGAGAACCGCATCTGCGGTTGGGCCGCGCGCGAGGAATTGGACGGCGTCATCTCCGATCTGTGGATCGATCCGCGCGCCCAGGGCAGGGGTCTCGGCTCTGCCCTGCTCGCCGACGTCGAGCGGCGGATTGCCGCCGACGGCTTCGAAGTGGCGAGCGTGAAAACCCATTCGCAGAATGCGGCCGCGGTCGGCTTCTTTCAGCACGCAGGCTATCGGGTGAAATGGCTTTCGACTGCCTATTCGCAAAGGCTCGACCGCGACGTCGAATTCATCGGTCTGGAAAAGCCGCTCTTGCGTGAGGCGGAGGAGCGCCCCTGGCACGGTTGAATCGTCTGCGGTTCGAAGTCATATAAGGACCTGCCGCGCTGCCGCGGCCGTGCGCCTCTGAAGCCTTGCACGCCGGGATCAATTGCTCTACCGAGAAACCTCGAATTCAGGCTTCAGAGAAGAGCATGAGATGAGCATCGTCGACGTCCGCACTCCCGATCCGAAACGCTTCATTCCCGGCGCCACCGGCGACTGGGAGGTGATCATCGGCATGGAGGTCCATGCCCAGGTGCTGAGCAATTCGAAGCTGTTCTCGGCGGCCTCGACCGAGTTCGGCAATGCGCCGAACGCCAATGTCTCGCTTGTCGACGCCGCCATGCCCGGCATGCTGCCGGTCATCAACGAGGAATGCGTAAGGCAGGCGGTACGCACCGGCCTCGGCCTCAAGGCCAAGATCAATCACCGTTCGATCTTCGACCGGAAGAACTATTTTTATCCCGACCTGCCTCAGGGCTACCAGATATCGCAATACAAGGATCCGATCGTCGGCGAGGGCAAGATCATCATCTCCGTCGGGCCGGATCGCCAGGGTCAGTTCGAGGACGTGGAAATCGGCATCGAGCGCCTGCACCTGGAGCAGGATGCCGGCAAGTCCATGCATGACCAGCACCCCTCGATGTCCTATGTGGACCTCAATCGTTCCGGCGTGGCCCTGATGGAGATCGTCTCGAAGCCCGATCTGCGCTCGTCGGACGAGGCCAAGGCCTATCTGACCAAGCTGCGGTCGATCCTGCGCTATCTCGGTACCTGCGACGGCAACATGGACGAGGGTTCGATGCGCGCCGACGTCAACGTGTCCGTGCGTCGTCCGGGCGAGCCCTTTGGTACGCGCTGCGAAATCAAGAACGTCAATTCGATTCGCTTCGTCGGCCAGGCGATCGAATACGAGGCGCGCCGCCAGATCGCGATTCTCGAGGATGGCGGCGTCATCGATCAGGAGACCCGGCTCTTCGACCCGAACAGGGGCGAGACGCGCTCCATGCGCTCGAAGGAAGATGCGCACGACTATCGCTACTTCCCCGACCCGGACCTGCTGCCGCTGGAATTCGACGATGATTTCGTCGAGGCGCTGAAGGCCGATCTTCCGGAACTCCCGGATGACAAGAAGGAGCGCTTCGTCCGCGATCTTGGGCTCTCGGTCTATGACGCCTCGGTGCTCGTTTCGGAAAAGGCGATCGCCGATTATTTCGAGGCCGTGGCCGAGGACAGGGACGGCAAGATGGCGGCAAACTGGGTTATCAACGACCTTTTGGGTGCCTTGAACAAAGCCGGCAAAACCATTGAAGAGACTCCGGTTTCCCCCGCCCAGCTCGGCGGCGTCATCGACCTCATCAAGGACGGAACGATTTCGGGCAAGATCGCCAAGGACCTCTTCGAGATCCTATGGAACGAAGGCGGCGACCCGGCGGAACTCGTCGAGAGCCGCGGGATGAAGCAGGTCACCGACACCGGCGCCATCGAGAAGGCGGTTGACGAGATCATTGCGGCCAATCCCGACCAGGTGGAGAAGGCCAAGGCAAAGCCGTCGCTTGCCGGCTGGTTCGTCGGCCAGGTTATGAAGGCGACCGGCGGCAAGGCCAATCCGCAGGCGGTGCAGGCGCTCGTCAAGTCCAAGCTCGGCATCGAGGAGTGACGGTGTTCTTTGTCCGCACGGCAAGCGAGCGCGACCTCGATCAGGTCCGAGCCCTGCTTGTCGAGACCTGGCACGCCACCTACGACAGCTTCTATGGCGGCGATAAGGTCGACGAGCTGACCGCCAAATGGCATTCGATCGACGCCTTGAAGGCGCGCTTGCAACGCAAGAACGCGGAATTCGTCGTCGCGGACAATGGCCGCGAGATCGCGGGCATGGGATTTGCGGCCATGTCGGATACGCTCGGGAAAACCGTCATCCTCCACCAGCTCTACGTGCTGCCGAAGTACCAGCGGCAGGGCGTCGGCCGCGATATGTTCGCCGAGCTGGAAACCTGCTTCCCCGATGCCGAGCGCATGCGGGTTGAAGTGGAGCCGCAGAACCTGCATGCACTGGCCTTCTATCGGGCGCATGGGTTTTCCGAGGTTGCAAGCACGGCCAATTGCGGGGACGAGCACTCCGGCATTCCCGCGCTGATCCTGGAGAAGCAGTTGGCCTGACCCGACGGTGCGGCGGGGGCTCGGCTTCGAGCGCATCCATTTCGGCGCCAGGATGCAGGTGAAATGACCTTGCGCCCGCTGGAATCACTGGACAAGGCGGGAGCAGCACGGCATAAGCGGGAGCGAGATTTTGATGTCCGGTCGTCTCCCATCGGCCGGTAAGGGACGATATCCATGAAGCTCCTGCTGCAGATTTTCACCTGGTGGAATGGACAGACGATCGGTACGCGCTTCCACACCTGGCGCCACGGACAGCGCGTCGGGGAAGACGAGTTCGGCAATGTCTACTACCAGGGCGGCAAGGATTCCGAGGGCCGGACGCGCCGTTGGGTGATCTACAATGGTCCTGCCGAAGCCTCTGCGATCCCGCCCGGTTGGCATGGCTGGATGCATCATCGCACCGATATTTCGCCTGCCGATGAAAACTATGTCCAGCGCGAATGGCAGAAGCCGCATCGTCCGAATCTAACCGGTACGCCCCAGGCCTATCGGCCGAAGGGCTCGCTCGCACGTGCCGGCGAGCGGCCGCGGGTCACCGGCGACTACGACGCCTGGACGCCGCGCTCTTAAACGGGCAGTGCGGGGTCAACGCGCCCGCACCACTTCCAACTCACGAGAACTGAACACGGCGCAGCCACAATTCGGGTCTAGCGCTTGGTCCGAGGACAACAGCGAGCACGCGGGGATTGGCGGGAATGGCAGCGTTCTGTCTGCGCAGTTTTATCGGTCGGATCGCGAAGCCTGCCGGTCTTGGCTTCCTTCTTGGTCTGCCGCTGATTGCCGTAACCGGGCCGGCGGGGGCCACGCGCCTCACCAATGCCGTGGCCGTCTTTTCCGGTATCGACAAGATCACCGGCCGCATCACCACCTTCGACGTCTATATCGGCGAAACGGTGCAGTTCGGCGCGCTGCAGGTGACGCCGCGCGTGTGCTACAGCCGCGACGAAACCGAGGCGCCGAAGACGACCACCTTCGTCGAAGTCGATGAAATCACCCTCGACCGCAAAATTCGTCGTATCTTTACCGGCTGGATGTTCGCCGACAGCCCCGGTCTCAACGCCGTCGAACATGCCGTCTACGATGTTTGGTTGCAATCCTGCCAGGAGACCTCCGAGGTGCCGCCACCGGACGCTGCGGCGCAACGCTGATTTCTTTTAAGAGTGGCGGCTCCCGCTTGAAGGCCGTTTTTTGCCTCAAAATTCGAGATTCGGCGAGGCGATTGCCCTGGCGAGCAGCAGGTCGTATTCGGCCTTCGGCACATCGATGGCGCCGAAGGATTTCAGGTGCTCAGTTGTAAATTGCGTGTCGAGAAGCTCAAACCCCCTGGCGCGGAGCCGTTCGACCAGGTGGACGAGGCAGATCTTGGAGGCGTCCTTGCGTAGGGAGAACATGCTCTCGCCGAAGAAGGCGGCGCCGAGGGAAACGCCGTAAAGCCCGCCGACAAGCAAATCACCCTGCCAGGCTTCCACGCTATGGGCGTAGCCCATGCGGTGGAGCGCCGCGTAGAGGGCGCGGATCCTGGTGTTGATCCACGTCGTCGGTCGGCCCGGCGCGGGCCGCGCGCACCCCGCAACGACCGCTTCGAAGGCCGTGTCATAGCGAATCTCGAAAGGGCGTTTGCGGAGGGTCTTTGCGAGGCTACGGGAAACGTGAAAGCTGTCCAGCGGTATGACGCCGCGGATTTCCGGCTCGACCCAGAAAAGCTCCGGATCGTCCGCCGAATCGGCCATGGGAAAGAGGCCGATGGAGTAGGCGCGCAACAACATGTCCGGGGTTATTTCCGGTTCTCTGCTGCGCGACCCCTTCAATGTCATGTCCTACGCCGATGTAGCGGCCAGATGATGCTCGAGCCAGTGGATATCATAGTCGCCGTTAGCGATATCCTGATTGTTGATCAGATCCTGGAACAACGGCAAGGTCGTTTTGATGCCATCGATGACAAATTCGTCGAGCACTCGGCGCAGCCTCATCATGCATTCGACGCGTGTCCGCCCGTGCACGATCAGCTTGCCGATCAGGCTGTCATAGTAGGGCGGGATGCGATAGCCTTGATAGGCGCCGCTATCGACGCGCACACCGAGACCGCCAGGTGCGTGGAAGTGCGTGATCGTACCCGGGGAGGGGACGAAGGTTCGCGGATCCTCGGCATTGATACGGCATTCGATGGCGTGCCCGGAGAAGACGATATCCTCCTGCTTCACTGAGAGACCGGCGCCCGATGCTACGCGGATTTGCTCGTGCACTAGGTCGATGCCGGTGATCGCCTCGGTGATCGGGTGCTCCACCTGCAGGCGCGTGTTCATTTCGATGAAGTAGAACTCGCCGTTCTCGTAGAGAAACTCAATCGTGCCGGCGCCGCGATACTTCATCTTCTTCATTGCATCGGCGCACACCTGACCGATCTGCATGCGCTGCTCGACGTTGAGGGCAGGCGAATTTGCCTCTTCCCAGACCTTCTGGTGGCGGCGTTGCAGCGAGCAATCGCGCTCACCGAGATGGATGGCATTGCCTGCCCCATCCCCCACGACCTGGACCTCGATGTGACGCGGCTTTGTGAGGAACTTCTCCATGTAGACCGCATCATTGCCGAAGGCGGCGGCGGCCTCGGAGCGTGCCGTCGCCACCGCGTTCTCAAGTTCCTCCTCGGTCCTGGCGACCTTCATGCCGCGGCCGCCGCCGCCCGCCGTCGCCTTGATCAGGACCGGGAAGCCGATCTTGCGGGCGACCTTGAGCGCGTTCTCGGGTTTCACCTCTCCATGGGAGCCTGGGACCACGGGAATGCCCAGTTCTTCCGCCGTCTTCTTGGCGGTGATCTTGTCGCCCATTAGCCGAATGTGCTCGGCCGTCGGTCCGATGAAGGTGATGCCATGCGCATCGAGGATATCGGCGAACTTGGCGTTTTCCGAGAGGAAGCCGTAGCCCGGATGCACGGCATCGGCGCCGGTGATCTCGCAGGCGGCCACGATCTGATGGATGTTCAGGTAGCTGTCGCGCGACGGTGGCGGTCCGATGCAGACGCTCTCGTCGGCGAGCCGCACATGCATGGCGTCGCTGTCTGCGGTCGAATGGACCGCGACGGTGGCGATGCCGAGTTCCTTGCAGGCGCGCAGCACCCGGAGAGCGATTTCGCCGCGATTGGCAATGAGGATTTTCGAAATCATCCAATCCGCGCCTTATTCGATCACGATGAGGGGTTCGCCATACTCGACCGGGGCGGCGTCCTGCACAAGAATTTCGGTCACCTTGCCGGCGCGCGGAGCCGGAATCTGGTTCATCGTCTTCATCGCTTCGATGATCAGGATCGTCTGGCCTTCCTTGACCGTTGCACCGACCTCGATAAAGGGACGAGCGCCCGGTGCCGGGGAGAGATAGGCGGTGCCGACCATCGGCGCCGTCACGGCGTTCTTGGCGTTGTGACCGCCGCCTTCCGCGGCTGCCGGAGCGGCCGGGGCTGCAGGTGCCGCCGCAGCTACCGGCGGCATGTGATAGGTGGGCATCGGCGGCATGGACATCGCGACGGGCGTACCGTTGCGCGAGACGCGGATGCGCAGGTCGTCCTGTTCCACTTCGATCTCGGTCAGGTCGGTATCCTTGAGGATATTGGCGAGATCGCGGATCAGCGCCTGGTCGATACCGGGTTTCTTGTCAGCCATGGGATATGAGCCTCGTGTTCTTCTTATTTCGACGTGTCTGTCAGGTTCTTTAGCGCATGCAGCGCAAGAATGTAACTCTGCGCGCCGAAGCCGCAGACCACGCCTTTTACGGCCGGTGCAATCATCGACCTGTGGCGGAATTCCTCGCGTGCATGGATGTTGGAAAGGTGCAGCTCCACCACCGGAACGCCAATTGCGCGGATGGCGTCGTGCATGGCGATCGAGGTGTGACCGTAGGCGCCGGGATTGACGGCGACGCCCGCGGCCGTTTCGCCGGCCTCATGCAACCAGTCGACCAGGACGCCTTCGTGGTTCGACTGGCGAAAGTCGATCTCAAAACCGAGGGCTTGACCCTCCGCCTTGCACATCGCCTCGATGTCGGCCAGCGTCTGGCCACCGTAAATGCCCGGCTCGCGCCTGCCGAGGGCATTCAGATTGGGGCCGTTCAGCACGAAAATAGTCGAGGACATAAGGAATTCCGGTCGGATGATGGAGTTTTACCTATAGACCGACGGTTCCGCGAGGGAAAGCCCCTTGGGACACGCGCGGATTTGTCCACAAGTCGCGGCGCTTCCCGAGGGGCGGCCCGGTGATCGGAGGGAACTCGTCAGCAGGCGGTCTTGCCGCACTGGCGCATATTGGCCACCTTCTTCGTCAATTCGCCGGAACCGACTGCGCCGAAGACCGCTTCGTTGCCGATCACGTAAGAGGGCGTTCCGGTGATGCCGAGATCGTTGGCGAGCGTGTAGGCCTCGCGCACTCCGGCGTCATGCGGATCGTCTTCCATCTTCTCGCGCAACTGCGCTTCCGTCACACCGAGGCTGGCGGCGACCGCGATCGCCGTTTCCTCCGTCGCGCGTTCCTCTCCCCCTAAGAGCCCACGGTGGAAGTCGCCGTATTTTTCCGGAGCGATGGCGCGGAACGCGGCGCTCACCTTATGGGCGGCGAGGGAGTCGGGTCCAAGGATCGGGAACTCCTTAAGCACGAAACGAATGTTTTTGTCCTTGGCTAGGATCTGGTCCATGTCCGAGAGGGCGCGCTTGCAGTAGCCGCAATTGTAGTCGAAGAATTCGACGATCGTGACGTCACCCTCGGGATTGCCGAGTGTGAAGTCGTAGGCGGAATTGAAGATGGCCGACTGATTGTCGGCGATCGCCGCCGTCGCTGCCGCCTGCTGCTGGGCGCGCTGCTTGGTGGTGAGCGCCTCCTGGACTTCCAGCATGATTTCCGGATTGGCGAGCAGGTACTCCTTGATGAAGGCGCCGAGCTCTTCCTTTTGTTTCGCATCGAGAGCGGCTGCAGATTGGGGCAGGGCGATGCCGGCTGCAAGCGCGATCAGCGTTCCGCCGACAATCATCTTCTTCTTGAGTATCATCATTCCCTCATTGTCTTCCGTGCCCTATTGTCGTCGATTCCATCAATGCCTGTCGAAAAGCAACGAGAAATCCCGCCCTTCTGCGGGCTTTGCGAGCATACGGGGTGCCGCGGCGAAACGAAACGGCAAAATCGGCCGAATTGCGGCACTCGCACACTTGTGAAGCTGAAATCTATCAGGCAAAGGGGCGAGGATCAGCGAAACCTTACGAGGATCTGTCATTGGTACAGATGTCGAAACGCAGCGCGGTCGAGCCGTTCCACGCCATGGATGTTCTGGCGGAGGCCACGCGCCGCCGTGATGCCGGCCACCCGGTAATCTCGATGGCGGTCGGCCAGCCGGCATATCCGGCCCCGAAGGCCGCGCTCGAGGCGGCGCGGCGCGCGTTGGAACATGGCCGGCTCGGCTACACGGATGCGCTAGGCACGCTGTCCTTGAAGCAGGCGATTGCCGCTCACTATCAGAGCCGCCACGGGATCGCCGTGGACCCGCAGCGCATCGCCGTCACGACGGGCTCGTCGGCGGGGTTCAATCTTGCCTTCCTGGCGCTCTTCGATCCAGGCGATTGCGTCGCGGTCGCCCGTCCCGGATATCCCGCCTACCGCAATATCCTGGCGACCCTGGGCCTGACCGTCGTCGAGATCGACGCGAATGCCGAGACCGGCTTCACGCTCACGCCGGAAAGCCTGGAGCGGGCGGCGGAAAAGGCGGGCAGGCCGCTCAAAGGTGTGCTCCTAGCAAGCCCGGCCAACCCGACGGGTACGGTGACCGGTAGGGCGCGGCTGAAGGCGCTGGCGGACTATTGCGGCACGCAATCGATCGCCTTCATTTCCGACGAGATCTATCATGGGCTGACTTTCGCCGGTGAGGAAGCGACCGCGCTCGAGGTTGCCGACGACGCGGTCGTGATCAATTCCTTCTCGAAATATTATTGCATGACCGGCTGGCGCATCGGCTGGATGGTGCTGCCCGAGACCCAGGTGCGCGCCTTCGAGCGCATCGCCCAGAGCCTCTACATCTCGCCGCCGGAACTCTCTCAGATCGCGGCCGAGGCGGCGCTCGGTGCGCAGGAGGAACTGGACGGTTACAAGCGCGCCTATGCCGCCAACCGCGATCTCCTGCTGAAGCGCTTGCCCGAGATCGGCCTCTCCATCGCCTCGCCGATGGACGGTGCCTTCTACGCCTATGTGGATGTCAGCCGGTTCACCAATGACAGCATGGCCTTTGCCCGGCGCATGCTGAGCGAAATCAACGTCGCCGCAACGCCCGGCTTCGATTTCGACCCCGTAGAGGGGCATCGCACCATGCGCTTCTCCTACGCAGGCTCGACGCCGGAGATGGCCGAAGCGATGGACCGCCTCGCGCGTTGGCTGGCGTAGTCGCGGCCCCGCTGCGACCAGCCTAAAGGGGCACCATGCTGTCATGCAGTCGCGACGTAACGCTCGCCCTCGGAAAAATCGGCCAGGCTCTGACGCCAAGTGGATTGGCCGGGCCAGCGATATTCGACGGAGCCCTCCGCCGGTGATATGACGGCTGTATAGAGCGTGCCCAACCCGCCGCGGTAATCGGTTCTATATAGCGGGGCCGAGTGGAAGGCGCCGATAAAACGATCGAGGTCCGGAGATTTCGCGCGACGAGCCGACAGGCACTCGGCGCGCTCGGCCGTTTCCGACCACCTGTTGCGCTCCGGCCATTCGAGAGCCAGTTGGTGGTTCGTCGCAATTGGGCTTCGACGCGTTACCGCTTCCCGATCCGGAGCCAGATAGACGACGGCGTAGTCACCGGTTTTGTCGAGGATTACGACATTCTGTACTGCCTGGACCGGAATCCGGCTCAAGGTCTCGCTAGCTTCGATCGTGGTCGAGCAGCACTCCAGCACATAGCGCAACAGGAGAGGCACCTGGAATCCCTCCGGAGAGTACGCGATCCGCCCCCCGAATGTGAGGGCAACTGCCAGGCCGGCACTATTTACGCCGTCGAGGGCGCCGAGCCACGCTTCTGACGTCACGATGACGTCGTGGTGCTCCGTCCATCGGCTGCGAAGAACGGTTCCTTCGAAAAAGTCGGGTGTGAAATCGTAATTACGAACAAGAACGGGAATCCCACCTAGCGCGACGGCCACGCTGCAGCCCGAGATGACCGGCGGCGTCCGGTACAGCGACAAAGCACGGTGAGCGATTTCGTCCGAGCCGACGAGGCTGCATGCCCGATCGAAAACGGGCACGAGTTCGGGCATATGGGCCGCCAGTTTTCCCCGCGCCTCGTCTATCGTGGGACGACGCTCCAGCCCCTCGCTCAAGTACCAGTCCCTGTACCGGGGCCACGACACGGCAAAGCGCTCACGCCACTTGTCCCCCCATGGCCGATTCCGAAACTGCAAAGACCTTCACCATGCGCCTTCAAAGTACCTGTCGGAGAAGCCTCATGCGGGAATAGAAACAGCCGCCCGCAACAGAATTGCGGACGGCTGACAGGATATCGAGGTGAAAACCCCGAATACAAGCTGTTGATGCGCTCAGAAGAAGCCGCGGCGTTGCCACCAGCCGCCCTTTTTCGGCTTGTTCGTCTCTTCCTCGCCGGCTTCGGGCTTGTTCGAAGTGACGACCGGTTCGGAGGCGATTGTCGCGAGATCGCGGTTGGCCCGTGCCGGCTTGGCACCTTCGAGATCAGCCGCCGCTTCCTCGATGGCCTCGGCCTGAGGGACGGTCAGATCTTCCGGTTGCGATTCGACCGACTTCTCGGCGGCGGCATCGACGTCTTCCTCCGCTGTGGCATCGGATGCCTTTGCGGGTTTCTTGCGGCTGCGCTTCGGTTTGGCGGGTTTTTCTTCCGCCGGCGCCGCCACGTCGGCAACGGCCACAGGGGCGGCTCCCTCGATGGCCGCGCGCGCGGCTGTTTCCGCCTTTTCGTCGGCTTCCGGCTCCTCTACGCTCCCCGCATCCCCATTCGTCTCCGCCTCGGCGCCGGCAAGCTCGTCCGAATCCAGACGATTGCGGCGGCCACCGCGCTTGCCGCGGCGCCGGCGCTTGCGCTTCTGATCGCCGTCGGCGGTCGCCTCTCCGGCCTCCAGCGTCTCGACGTCGTCTTCGTCTTCGTCGTCGGCTTCATCCGATGCCTCAAGCTCTGCCGATTCCCCGGCAGCCGCTTCGCCGGCCTGTGCCGCGCCCTTGCCGCGGCGACGGCGGCGGCGTTTGCGTTTGCGTCCACCCTGATCGTCGGAGGCTTGCGCCTTCGGCTGTCCTGCCTGCTCGGAGGTTTCCACGGCCTCCTCCTCGTCGAGGTCTTCTTCGACGATGATGTCCTCTTCTTCTTCTTCTTCCGGTTCCGGTTCGAAGTGCAGGAGTTGTTCGATCTTGACCGGGTTTTCGACCGGCTCCCCGCGATCGATCGCGAAATGCTGCGCGCCGACATGGGCGTCGGCCTCGACGACGATCGAAACGCCGAAGCGCTGTTCGTAATCGGTGATCGTGCCACGCTTGTAGTTGAGCAGGTAAAGCGCGATTTCCGGAACCGTCCGAACGCAGATGTCGTGGGTGGTGTTCTTCAGCAGGTATTCTTCGATGCCGCGCAGAACGTGCAGCGCGACGGAAGACTGCGAGCGGATATGGCCCGTGCCGTTACAGTGCGGGCAGGTCTGCATCGTGCTTTCGAGCACTGAAGCGCGAATGCGCTGGCGCGACATTTCCAGAAGGCCGAAATGCGAGATGCGTCCGACCTGGATGCGCGCGCGGTCGTGCTTGAGGCAGTCCTTGAGCTTCTTCTCGACGGCGCGGTTGTTCCGCTTCTCCTCCATGTCGATGAAGTCGATGACGATTAGACCGGCGAGGTCGCGCAGCCGCAACTGCCGCGCCACTTCCTCAGCCGCCTCGAGATTCGTCTGCAGAGCGGTGTCTTCGATCGAGTGCTCGCGCGTCGAACGGCCGGAGTTGACGTCGATCGAGACCAGCGCTTCGGTCTGGTTCATGATGATGTAGCCGCCCGACTTCAGCGTTACCTGCGGCTGCAGAATCCGGTCGAGCTGCGCCTCGATGCCGGAGCGCGAGAAGATCGGATGCACGTCGCGATAGGGCTGGACGACTTTCGCATGACTTGGCATCAGCATCTTCATGAAGCTCTTGGCTTCGCGGTAGCCTTCCTCGCCGGCAACGATGATCTCGTTGATATCCTTGTTGTAGAGGTCGCGGATCGACCGCTTGATCAGGCTGCCTTCCTCATAGACCAGGCATGGCGCCGTCGAGTTCAGCGTCAGCGTGCGGACGTTTTCCCAGAGCCGCATCAGATATTCGAAGTCGCGCTTGACCTCGACCTTGGTGCGGTTGGCACCGGCCGTGCGCAGGATCACGCCCATCCCCTGCGGCACGTCGAGGCCACGGGCGATTTCCTTCAGCCGCTTGCGGTCCTGCAGATTGGTGATCTTGCGGGAAATGCCGCCGCCGCGCGCCGTGTTCGGCATCAGAACCGAATAGCGGCCGGCGAGCGAAAGATAGGTCGTCAGCGCCGCGCCCTTGTTGCCGCGCTCTTCCTTGGCGACCTGGACGAGGAGGATCTGGCGGCGCTTGATGACTTCCTGAATGCGATATTGCTTGCGCGGCTTGCGGGTCTGACGGTCCGGAACCTCTTCCATCGCGTCTTCCGCGCCAACCGATTCAATGACCTCGTTCTCGCCGTCGTGGTTGTCGTCGTCGTCGTCGTCGCTACGGCGGCGCGTGTCCACCTCTTCGGAAATCGAGTCCGTGTCGACCATCGCGGCCATTTCGCCGGCGCTGCCTTCCTCGTCGACTTCCGCGGGGGCCTCTGCTGCTTCTGCCCCTTCCGCCGTCTCGCTCGCCTTGGTCTTCGTCCGCCGCGTACGCTTTGGTTTTGCCTTGGGCTTTGCCGCGGGAACTTCGGCTTCCGGCGCCTCGGCGACGCCTTTCTCCGCCGGCGCCGCTGCACCCTCCGCCTCGGCCGGTGCTGCCGCCTCTTCCGGCACGATGTCGACCGGTTCGCTCTCCTCCTCGCGGCGGGCCTCTTCGGCCTCCGCCTTCAGGAGCGCCTGACGATCGGCGAGCGGAATCTGGTAGTAGTCGGGATGGATTTCGGCGAAAGCCAGAAAGCCGTGGCGATTGCCGCCGTAGTCGACGAAAGCGGCCTGCAGCGAAGGCTCGACCCTCGTCACCTTTGCCAGGTAGATATTGCCGCGGATCTGTTTCTTATGTTCCGATTCGAAATCGAATTCTTCTATGCGGTTCCCGCGTACGACGACGACGCGCGTCTCCTCCGCGTGAGACGCATCGATAAGCATTTTCTCTGCCATCTAAGCTGTGCTCCTCGGCGCAGGTGGACGGCAGACAGAGTGGTTTCACTGGGAAAACTGTCGAACACGCCGGGAACTGCGCCGGATGTAAAGGGTCCTGTTTGGCGCAGGCGACGGTGCAACAGCCAGACGGCAGCCGGGACGGTCACGTCCCAGGACCACTTTACGTCTGACCGATACTGCTTATTCACATCAAAAGACCAAACAAGAATGCCAATGTCCTAGGCCCGAACAGGGCCCGATGAATGTGCCCGCTGGCGGGCATTCGGTGAAAATCACCATCAAGAACTCCGGCCACCGCCGGAAATTTGCGATCCAGTGTACGAAGGAGGAAATGCAGAGACGGCGGATGAATGCCTGCGGCCGCGAAAGCACGATACGGTTGCAACCGGTTGTCCGGCTCGATCGCTTCTTGGCGCCAAGCTCGGGAAAGCTCCGGCTGCCCGGCCGACGATTCTATCCCGTCAACACTTTCTCCTTGTGACGCTTTTATGGATTCTATGTCACATTGGCAAGGGAAAAGCCTGTGCCGCCACAATATTGATTGATTCGCTTGCCCCGGTGAAGCGGCGCCGCCGGCGGGCGACGAAAGCCTCGCCGATGCGCCGCCCGCGGCTCTTGCTGTCAAGCTTTGGTTAACCATGGAAAGGCATTGGAGAATGTTGCTTGCGTGACGTCACGAGGGTGCCGGAGCAATGGCGCCTTGACTTTTGAAGGGACGACGGGGGAATTTTGAGGTGAGGGCTACGGCAAATGTGGTGCGTTCGTTGTGGGCGAAGGGAACATTGCGGCGCGCGGCGCGCTCGCTTGCGATCCTGTTCGCGCTGGTGACCGCGCAGCCATCGTCAGGCGTGGCGGCCGACGGGGAGGCCCCGCCGCTTCTTGCATTCAGCGCGAGAATCGCTGGCGACGACGCGCGCACGCGTCTGGTCATAGCATTCGACCGCAAGCCGGATTTTTCCATTCACTACGTCGCAGACCCGGTTCGCGTCGTCGTCGATCTGCCGGAAACCTCCTTTGGACTGAAACCGGAGAGCCTCGATCCAAGAGGCCTGTTCAACGCGATACGTTATGGCGGAATGGGGGCAGGGGCTTCCCGTCTCGTCCTCTCCGCCAACGGGCCGACCGAGATCACCGAGGCGAAGGTGCTGCCGGAGGAGGACGGCAGCGGCTATCGGCTCGTGCTCGATGCGGAACGGATCGATCGGGCGCGTTTCGAAAAGCTGCTGAGCGAGCAGCAGTGGAAGGGGAGCGCGCGCGCGGTCAAGGCCGACCGACCGTCGGCGCCGCCGCCGAAGGCCGGCACCTTCGTGATCGCGGTGGACGCGGGTCATGGCGGAATCGATACGGGCGCCATCGGCGGCACGAGCAAGATCGAGGAAAAGCGCGTAACGCTCGATTTTGCCCGCGTTCTCGCCGAGACTCTGAACCGCGAGGCCGGCGTCGAGGCTTTCCTGACGCGGGACCGGGACGAGTTCCTCTCCCTGTCCCAGCGGGTGCAGATCGCGCGGCAGGGAAACGCCCATCTGTTCATTTCCCTTCACGCCGATACGCTGAGGCAGAAGGATATTCGCGGCGCAACCGTTTACACCATTTCCGACAGGGCGTCCGACCATCTGGCGGCAGAGCTCGCGCAGCGAGAAAACCTGTCCGACGAGATTGCGGGCATTTCGATCGAAAGCGAACCGCCCGAGGTCGCCGACATCCTCATCGACCTGACGCGCCGCGAAACCCAAGCCTTCTCGGTCAGCCTCGCGCGGAGCGTCGTAACGTCCTTCGAAGGACAGATCAAACTGATCAACAATCCGCATCGCCACGCCGGGTTCCGGGTCCTGCAGGCACCCGACGTTCCCTCGGTCCTGCTCGAACTCGGCTTCCTTTCCAACAAGGAGGACGAGACGCTGCTTCTGGACCCGGAATGGCGCAAAAAGGTGTCCGGCCTCATCGCAGACGCCGTCCGGCGCTATCGGCAAGCGGCGGTTGCAAATGGTGGCTGAATATTGGAGCGCGGCGCGCCTTTTAAGGCGCGAAAAGGACCCTGTAACGTGTTGAACCCGCGCATCGAGCTTTCCGAGGATCGAGTCCGATTTTCGGGCCGACGCGCCAGCGGGAGTGTTCTGCGGCGCGACGGGCCTCCGCTGAGGGGAAGTGATTTGTGTCGCCCTTGTAACAGGGATATGCTTTTCAGCTGGATGCGCACGGGTTAATCGAAAACCAGCCCTATTTTACTCACAATCCGGGCCTTTTGGGGGAGGGGGTCCCGTTTTGTCGGGAAACGGTGTTGATGCGTAGGGCTCCTCGCCATATGAGGGAGCCCACGAGGCGTAGCTGCAATACGAGACTATTCCTGACGGAAGCAATTGGCAGGTCGATGTGCCTGGCGCAAGCGCGGCTTCCGGTTCGGCGATGGGGCGACAATAGGTACCGGTACCTGACTGATGATCAGACTTATAGGATATTTTTTCGGCGTTGGTGTGTTTCTGCTGCTGGGCGCTGCCGTGGCGGTCGCGATCTATATTGGCGCGGTGACGAAGGATTTGCCCGACTATGAGGTACTGGCGAAATATGCGCCGCCGGTAACGACCCGTTTCCACGCCGGCAACGGCGCACTGATGGCCGAATATGCCCGCGAGCGCCGGCTCTATCTGCCGATCCAGGCCATACCGGATCGCGTCAAGGCTGCCTTCATTTCCGCCGAAGACAAGAATTTCTATCAGCATCCGGGCATCGACGTTACCGGTCTCGCCCGTGCCATCGCCGTCAACATCCAGAACATGGGGTCGGGCCGGCGCCCCGTTGGCGCCTCGACGATCACCCAGCAGGTCGCGAAGAACTTCCTGCTTTCTTCCGACCAGACGATCGACCGCAAGATCAAGGAGGCGATCCTCTCCTTCCGCATCGAGCAGGCCTACAGCAAGGACCGCATCCTCGAGCTCTATCTCAACGAGATCTTTTTCGGGCTGAATGCTTACGGGGTCGCCGGCGCGGCGCTCACTTATTTCGACAAGTCGGTCACCGAACTCACCATTGCCGAGAGCGCCTATCTTGCGGCCCTTCCCAAGGGGCCGGCCAATTATCACCCGTTCCGCAAGACGGAAGCGGCCATTGAGCGCCGCAACTGGGTGATCGACCGCATGGTCGAGAACGGTTACGTAACAAAGACGGATGGCGAGGAGGCGAAACAGCAACCGCTTGGCGTCACGCCGCGCCGCGGTGGCGCCCACCTCTTCGCGTCGGATTACTTTGCCGAGGAGGTGCGCCGGCAGATCATCCAGAAATACGGAGACAATGCGCTCTACGAGGGCGGCCTTTCGGTGCGGACCTCGCTCGATCCGCAAATGCAGGTCGTCGCCCGCAAGGCCTTGCAGCAGGGTCTCGTGAGCTATGACGAGCGCCGCGGCTTCCACGGCCCGATCGATACGATCGAGATCGGCGGCGACTGGGGCGTGCCCTTGAGCAAGATCGCAGCGCTCGGCGACGTCCCGGAATGGAAGCTCGCCGTCGTGCTTTCCGTCGACGGCGAAGGGGCGGTCATCGGTCTCGATCCGGAAAAGCAAGCGTCCGGCAAGATCGTCGCCGAACGCATAACGGGCCATATTGCCGCGAAGAACATGGAATGGGCCTACCGGTCCGCGCGCCGCGACCGCAAGAACGCGAAATCCCCGGAAGGGGTCTTCGGGCCGGGCGACGTCGTCTATGTCGAACCGCTCGAGGGGGAAAAGGCGGAATATCGCCTTCGGCAGCCGCCGAAGGTCCAGGGCGGCCTGGTGGCGATGGATCCGCATACGGGCCGCGTCTTGGCCATGGTCGGCGGCTTCTCCTATGCGCAGTCGGAGTTCAACCGCGCCACGCAGGCGATGCGCCAGCCCGGCTCGTCCTTCAAGCCCTTCGTCTATGCGGCGGCACTCGACAATGGCTACACGCCCGCATCGGTTATCCTCGACGCGCCGATCGAAATCGTCTCCGGCGGACAGGTCTGGCGGCCTGAAAACTACGGCGGCGGTTCTGCCGGCCCCTCGACCCTGCGGCTTGGCATCGAGAAATCGCGCAACCTGATGACGGTGCGCCTTGCCAATGACATGGGGATGAACCTCGTTGCGGAATATGCCGAGCGCTTCGGCATCTATGACAAGATGCAGCCGCTCCTGTCCATGTCGCTCGGTTCCGGCGAGACGACGGTGCTGCGCTTGGTTTCCGCCTATTCCGTCCTTGCCAATGGCGGCAAGCAGATCAAGCCGTCGCTCATCGACCGGATTCAGGATCGCTACGGTAAGACCATCTTCCGCCACGAGGACCGCACCTGCGACAATTGTAATGCCAATGACTGGGCGGAGCAGGACGAGCCGGTGCTGAACGACAACCGGGAGCAGGTGCTCGATCCGATGACTGCCTACCAGATCACCTCGATGATGGAGGGCGTCGTCGCTCGGGGCACGGCCGCAGGCAAAATCAAGCTCGATCGCCCGGTGGCCGGCAAGACCGGCACCACCAACGACGAAAAGGATGCTTGGTTCGTCGGCTATACGCCGGATCTCGTAGCAGGCCTTTATCTGGGCTTCGACGATCCGGCCCCGCTCGGCCGCGGTGCGACGGGCGGCGGCCTCGCGGCGCCGGTCTTCAACGCCTTCATGCAGGAGGCCGTCAAGGGCACCCGTCCCGGCAAGTTCGTCGTGCCGGAAGGCATGAGCCTCATTCCGGTCAACCGCAAGACCGGCATGGCCGCCTTCGAGGGCGAACCCGACACGATCATCGAAGCCTTCAAGCCTGGTACGGGCCCGGCCGAGAGCTTCTCGGTCATCGGCGATCTCGATGAATATGCGCCGCCGGAGGAGATCCTGAGGAACTCTCCGCAGGCCAACCAGGCCGTGACCTCGGGTTCGAACGGCCTCTTCTGATCCTTTCCGTTGCAGCTGCCGCCCATCGCCTTTACATCGGCGGCGGGCATCGCTATCTGACCCTCACCATCCTACAACGACTAAAAGAAACAGGATCATGCGCAGCGAAATCGAGAACATTGTCGACGAGATCAAGCAGGCCATAAGCCTGCTGAGGAGGCATCTTTGACTGGGACCAGGCGATAAGACGACTGGACTGGTTGAACAACAAGGCGGAAGATCCGTCGCTTTGGAACGATGCCGCCGAGGCGCAGAAGCTGATGCGCGAGCGTCAGCAGCTTGATGACAATATCAGCGCCCTCAGCCGGCTCGAGCAGCAGCTCAACGAAAACATCGAACTCATCGAACTCGGGGAAGAGGAAGACGATTCGGCGATCGTTACCGAGGCCGAGGAGGCGCTCCGGCAGCTTCGTGGCGAAGCGGCGAAGAAGCAGGTCGAAGCCATGCTTTCCGGCGAGGCCGACCAGAACGACACCTACCTCGAAGTGCATTCGGGCGCCGGCGGCACAGAAAGCCAGGATTGGGCCAACATGCTGCTTCGCATGTACTCCCGTTGGGCGGAACGCCAGGGGTACAAGGTGGAGCTCTTGGAAATCCAGGACGGTGAAGAGGCTGGCATCAAGTCGGCGACGCTCCTCGTCAAGGGCCACAATGCCTATGGTTGGCTGAAGACCGAGTCGGGCGTGCATCGGCTCGTGCGCATCTCGCCCTATGACAGCAATGCTCGCCGCCACACGTCTTTCTCGTCGATCTGGGTCTATCCGGTCGTCGACGAATCGATTCAGATCGATGTCAACGAAAGCGATTGCCGCATCGATACCTATCGCTCTTCGGGTGCCGGTGGCCAGCACGTCAACACGACTGATTCGGCCGTGCGTATCACGCACATGCCAAGTGGTATCGTCGTGCAATGCCAGCAGGAACGCTCGCAGCACAAGAACCGCGCCAAGGCGTGGGACATGCTGCGCGCTCGGCTTTATGAAGCGGAACTGAAGAAGCGGGAGGAGGCGGCCAATGCCGAGGCCGCCTCAAAGACCGATATCGGCTGGGGGCATCAGATCCGCTCCTATGTTCTGCAGCCCTACCAGTTGGTGAAGGACCTGCGGACCGGCGTCGAAAGCACGAGTCCCGGCGACGTGCTCGACGGCGAGCTCAACGATTTCATGGAAGCTGCGCTTGCGCACCGCGTCAGCGGTGGGGGCGATGCCGTGACGGACGATCTGAGCTGATTTCCACAAGGGAAAACGCGGCCGGACACGAGAGCGTCCGGCCGTTCGCGTTTCAGTTTGTCGCGCGCTCGATCTTGATGTCGCCGAGGTCGTCGATCAGCACGGTCCAGGTTTCCGGTTCCGTGGCCGATGGATCTGTCTTCAGGAAAACCGTCGCGAACATGCCCGGCTGCGGCGTGATTCCGGTCGAAGTTTCCGGACGGATATCGGTGACATAGGGCCTTAGGGCAGTAAATTCCTCCAGCTCCGCAGAAGAAACGATTTCTGGCCCCGCCGGCGTCGAGGCGATTTGCTGCAGATGTATTTCTGCCGTGCCGTCCGTCCGGCGCAGTGCAATAAGTTTGTAGTAGCCCCGCCGTCCCGTCGCGGCACCAGGCTCGGCGGCCTCGCCGTCCTCCGCTGCTTCGGCATCGCTTGAACTTTCCTGCCAAAAGCCGGTGCTGGTGACGAAGATGACGTTCGGGGGGAGGATTGCCTCTTGTTGTGCGAGCACAGCGCCCGCAGCCAGATTGATACAGAATGCCAGTACCAGCGCTTTCTTCATCATCGGCACGTCCTTAGATTCTTCGGCCCATGGAAAGGCCGCGCTTCAGAGCCATCGCCTTCGGTCCCAACTGCGTGTCTAATGTGAGAACTGTTCGGCGAGGATGCGGTCGGACCAGGAGTGATCCGGGTCGGACAGGATGCGAGCGGTCAGTTTCTCCGATTCGGCAATCGTCACCTTGACGACCGACTTGACCTCCTGATGATCCGCAACCGCGTTGACCGGGCGCTTCTCCGCTTCGAGAATCTCGATCTCGACGGTCACGCGGTTGGGGAGCAGGGCCCCGCGCCAGCGCCGCGGCCGGAAAGGGCTGACGGGGGTCAGCGCGAGCAGGGGCGCCTCGAGCGGCAGGATTGGCCCGTGAGCGGAGAGATTGTAGGCCGTCGAGCCGGCGGGCGTCGCAAGCAGGAGCCCGTCGCAGGTCAGTTCGTCGAGCCGCACCTTGCCATCGACGATGACCTTGAGCTTGGCGGCTTGATAGGACTGGCGGAAGAGATAGACCTCGTTGATCGCGAGCGCCGTGAAGGCGTTGCCGTGGACGTCGACCGTGTTCATCTCCAACGGATGGAAGGCGTTCTCGACGGCGGTGGCGATGCGCTCGCGAAGGTTTTCTGTGCTGTAGCGGTTCATCAGAAACCCGACAGAGCCGCGATTCATGCCATAGACGCATTTGCCGGTATTCATCGTCTCGTGCAGCGTATGCAGCATGAAACCGTCCCCGCCGAGCGCGACGATGACGTCGGCCTCATCCGGATCGTGATCTCCGTAGATCTCTTTGAGCTCCTTTGCCGCCTTCTGCGCTTCTTCCGCTGGCGAAGCGATGAAGGCGAGAGTGCTGAGCTGGGCCATGAAATCAGTCCGTTGTCGTTGCGAGGCGTGGCAGCAGTGAAAATCCAGACTTATTTTTCTGGCACGGCCTCACAGCCAGTGCACCCGAAAAATTGAGGGAATCGCCATTTTTGCTTTACACGGAATCAGAATATGGTAACTCCGATCCGAAAACGGGCCCTTATAGCTCAGTTGGTAGAGCGGCTGATTTGTAATCAGTAGGTCGGGAGTTCGAGTCTCTCTGGGGGCACCATTATTTTCAGGTGCTTAGCTTCTCCCTTTCATAGCTGCGTGCCGCCTTGACGCAGCGTGAGGCTTCGCAGCCGCGTTTCACGCCCCCGCCGATCTGGAGCTCGCATCACCCGGCATCCGGGCTGGCGCATCTGTCCGAAAAATCGCGCCCGATCCTCGGAAAACGCGACGCGCAAATTCAAAGAGCTACCCGATCTAAAAGGCGCGCGGCGCTGTAAGCTATGCGCATTCGAATCGATCGGCAGCGGAACAGCGGGCATGGCATGGCAATCCAAAATTCTGAACTGGGATGATCTGAGGATCGTGTTGGCGGTCGCCGAATGCGGCACCATATCCGGTGCCGCAGCCGCTTTGCGCATCAGCCATCCCACTCTGTCTCGGCGGCTGCGGAGCCTGGAGCAGCGGCTCGGTGTGCGGCTATTCGAACGCAGACCCACTGTCTGCAGTCCAACGGAAGCGGGCGAGGAGATGCGGCGGGTGGCCGCTCGCCTGCGGGACGAGATCGCCGCCGTGGAAGGGCGCATTGCCGGCCGTGATCAGGATCCATGCGGTCCCGTCCGCCTGACGGCCCCGGATGCGGTGGCGGAATATCTGTTGCCAGGCATGCTGGCGGGCATCTGCCGGCAGGCGCCGGAACTGACCATCGAACTCCTGGTCTCCAATCAGGTGCTCTCGCTTGCGCGGCGCTCGGCCGACATCGCCTTGCGTGTCACCGATACGCCGGATCCGGCGCTGCGGGGGCGGCGCGTCGGCACCGTCGCGATGGCGGTCTATGGGGCAAAGGCCCTGGCCAGCTCAGAGCCGACCGATGACGGCGGTGATCAACCCTGGGTCGGCTACGACGCCGCCTTGGCCTGCACCAGGCCCGGTGCCTGGGTCGCCGCCAATGTCGCCGAGCGCTGCATCCGTTTCCGGGCCAATACGCTGCTCGGCGCGGCGCGCGCGGTCCACTCCGGCATCGGCTTCGGGCTGCTCCCGTGCTTTGTCGGGGGCAGCATGCAGGAGCTTGTTCGGATCACGCTGCCCATTCCCGCGCTGGAACTCGGGCTCTGGCTGCTTGTGCATCCGGACATGTCGCAGGTTCGGCGGATCCGCACCGCAAGCGACGCGCTCGCACGCAAGCTGAAGGCGGCGGCGCCGCTGCTGACCGGCGAATGCGCGTGACGCCTCGAAAATTCTTTCAACTGCCTGTGCAGAAACATTCAATTGGAAGGTCGGGCGAGCGGGCTAAGATGCCATGCAACATCAGCCAGTCGCGGTCCAAAGCCGCGAGGAAAATCGAGGGCGGACGATGACAGTATTCGCGGTGCTACTCAAATTTTCCGACAACAAGGATGCCGCCGGCCCGCTCCTGGAGGGCCACCGATACTGGATAAGGCGCGGCTTCGAGGAGGGCGTATTCCTGCTGGTCGGCAGCCTGAGACCCGATCTCGGAGGTGCGATCGTCGCGCACAACACGACGCTGCCGGACCTCGAAGACCGGGTAAACGCCGATCCGTTCGTGGCCGAAGGCGTGGTGAAGGCCGAGATACTCGAAATCGCTCCCGCAAAGGCCGACGCAAAGCTCGAATTTCTGCTCGGCTGAACGGCGCCCGCCTTCCTCAAATGTCGAACGACATTGCCGGTTTCGGCTCGATCTCGCGGCAGCGCTCCATGGCCTTGATCAGGTTTTCCGCGAGATAATCGATCAGCGCCCGCGTTGCCGGAAGCATGCCGTGGCGGGACGGGAAGACGAGATGGACAACCACGTCGCCCGAGGCCCATTCCGGTAAGACCGGTGCAAGCACGCCGGAGCGGAAGGCGCTTTCGCAGATATGATCGGGCAACAGTGCGATTCCCACGCCTTCGATCGCAGCGCGTTGGAGGATGACGAAGTCGCTGCAGCCGATCACGGGCCGGTGGGGGATCTCGATTGTCCCGCCATTCGCGTGGAAGAGGCGCCAGACGTCGTTCGCGTGCTGTTCGTTCATCGACAGCGTCGGCATGTCGGAAAGATTGGATGTGGTGATCTCGCCGAGACGGGCAAGAAGCGTCGGGCTGGCGGCGAGTCGCTCCCGACCCTCGCCGAGCTTGCGCACGATTAACTGATTGTCGGTATCGAGCTGGTTGCGTGCGCGAAGCGCCAGGTCGAATCGTTCTTCAATCAGGTCGAGGCGGCGGTTCGTGGCGGTGATCAGCAGCCGCACGCCCGGGTAGCGGCGATGGAAACCGGGAAGTATGTCGGCGAGCATCGGCGTGAACCCGAGCGGGCAGCCCAGCCTCACGACGCCCGATGGCTCGCCGCGCACTGTGGCGATTTCGGCCTCAGCGGCGGCAACACCGTCAAGCAGCCCCTGGGCATGTTCGTAGAAGACGCGGCCGATCTCGGTCACGCGCAGCTTGCGCGTGGAGCGCTCGAGCAGGCGCACACCGAGTTGCTCTTCGAGCCGCGCCACGTGCTTGCTGAGCTTGGATTTCGGAATATTCAGGTCGCGCGCGGCAGCGCTGAAGCCGTTGTTCTTCACCACGGCGGCGAAGAGAGCGATATCGTTGAGGTCCTGCATGTGACGTCCTCGGAAGGGAAGGGTACCGCCAACCGGCAATCGGCAATTCAAGTAGGGAGCTTTACGCGTCTGATTGGACGCGGACGCTGTAGCCCGGATGATTGTTTCCCTGAGGAAACGGAATGTCAATTAATCCGGCTCTTATCGGCCGATTGTTTTCAAATCATATGTTGTGCACCGCAACCCGAAACAAAGGTGCCTGCCATGAACGTACTTCACATCGACTCCGGCATTCTCGGCGACCACTCGGTCTCCCGCCGCCTGACTGCGGCGATCATCGCTCAGATCAAGGCCGATCGCCCGGATGCGAAGGTTACCTATCACGATCTCGTTTCCCAGCCGATCGCTCATCTCACCGGTGCGCAGATCATGGCGCCGGCCGATCTCGACGGCGTCGACGCCGGCCTGGCCGCGGATATCCGGACCGGCCGCCAGATGCTCGAGGAATTTCTCGCTGCCGACACCATCGTCGTCGGTGCGCCCATGTACAACTTTTCGATCCCGAGCCAGCTCAAGGCCTGGATCGATCGCCTGGCCGTGGCCGGCAAGACCTTCCGCTACACCGAGACCGGTCCGGAAGGTCTCGCCAAGGGCAAGAAGGTGATCATCGTTTCGACCCGCGGCGGGCACTATTCCGCCGGTGCCGCCGCCGCCATGGACCACCAGGAAAGCTACCTGCGGACCGTCTTCGCTTTCTTCGGGATCACCGACGTCGAATTCGTTCGGGCCGAGGGGCTGAACCTTGGCGCCGATCAGAAGCAGTCTGCCATTACCGAGGCTGAAAAGACGATTGCCGAGGGAAGCGTCCTGCGGCTTGCAAGCTAATCAACGGGACAAGGTCAACTCGACCGGCCTGTTGCCGGTTGGTTGCGGAAGGGTGCCGGTTGCGAAAGCGACCGGCATTCTTCATTTCCGGCGACGCAGAATTGCGCTATTCTGAAGCCATGAAACGGCTGGGCCTGCTCGAGCTTCTGGCGCTGTCACTGGCGACCACCGCCATGGTCGCCGGGACTGTTTCTGCGTCTCCGCCCGACCGGCGTTGCGCCTGCCGCAACCGGGACGGTGCGCGGTATGAACTCGGCCAGATCGCCTGTATCCGCGTCGGCGGGACTTCCTATCTCGCGCGTTGCGAGATGGACCTCAACGTCATGACCTGGAGAAAATTGCGTGACGGCTGCCCGACAGCCGAGATCGTGCCGATGAGCGCTCCAGCGCACTGATTTGCCGGTTCATGGTTATGGCTTCAGATATTGCCTCGCCGCATACATGGCGATGGCGGCCGCATTCGACACGTTGAGCGATTTGATCGCGCCCGGCATGTCGAGCCGCGCCAGCGCGCTGACGGTCTGGCGCGTCTTCTGGCGCAATCCCCTTCCCTCCGATCCGAGCACGAGCGCTACGCGGTTGCCGGAGAAAGTGTTCTCGAGCGGCTGCGGGCCCTCCGAATCAAGGCCGATCGTCTGGAAGCCGAGCCGGTGCAATTCGTCGATCGTGTCTGCAAGATTGGTGATCTGGATGTAGGGAATGAGTTCCAGCGCGCCGGAGGCGGATTTCGCCAGTACGCCCGATTCGGTCGGACTGTGGCGCATGGTGGTGATCAGCGCACCCGCGTCAAAAGCGACCGCCGAGCGCATGATCGCACCGACATTGTGCGGATCCGTCACCTGGTCGAGGACCAGGATCAACGGACAGTCGCGCAGCGCCTCCAATTTGCGGTGCGGAAGCGGCTGCGTCTCCAGCATTACGCCCTGGTGGATCGCGTCCGGCCCGAGCACGCGATCGAGCTCCTGCGGCGTCACGATCTCGACCGGGAAGGGGAGGATTGAAGGCTCGCCGAGCTCCAGCCGCGCAGCCGCGTTCTGCGTGACGCTGAGCCGGATGATGCGGCGCTCCGGATTGTCGAGCGCCGCGCGGACCGTGTGCAGCCCGTAGAGAAGCACCTGATCTGGGGCGAGCGCCGGCGGCTTCCAATCCGCTGGCAGCTTCCTGCGCTTGTCGGGGCGCGGTGTCGGGATCTCGCCGCGCTCCCGGCGCGCATCGCGATGCGCGCGCCGAAGATTGGCGTAGTGGCTGTCCTTGGCGTCTCTGTCGCCGGTCTTATCCTTGCTCATGTGCATCTTATAGTGAGGTTCTCAGGGCGTTGGAAATGGTTTCGGCAATTTCGGGCCGTGGCTGCCTGTGGAGAAATTCTGAAAAATCGCGTTTTGCTCTGTTGACAGGATGAATGCAGGCGGCCATATACCCGGCGCAGATCGCGGGGCGGCACGAAACGGCGCCTGTTCTTCCACGATCTCAAAAGCTTGGTCGATTGATCCCGACAGGATAATGGAGGGATGCCCGAGTGGTTAAAGGGGACGGACTGTAAATCCGTTGGCTCAGCCTACGTTGGTTCAAATCCAACTCCCTCCACCATTCTGCTTCAGGATCGAAGACCCGCGGGTATAGCTCAATGGTAGAGCAGCAGCCTTCCAAGCTGAATACGCGGGTTCGATTCCCGCTACCCGCTCCACCCTCTATTCACCTTCCTGAGCCCTTCACTTGCGACTTCAGGGAATCGCTGCATGCGTTTGATCGCGTTGGCTTTCGCGTTTGTGAGGCATCTAGAGGCTGACGCTGTGCGAATCTTCGTGACAAACTTGCGAAGTGGGGCCAGGCTGTACCGTCCCGCGGACGCAATTAAGTCTTGCGCAATGGCCGCGAAACCCTTAAACGGCTCGACAAACCGGCCCCGCCGGCAGATCCATCGTATTTTTTGACCACAGGAAGCGTACCCATGGCAAAGAGCAAATTCGAGCGCAACAAGCCGCACGTCAACATTGGCACGATTGGCCACGTTGACCATGGCAAGACGTCGCTGACTGCAGCGATCACGAAGTATTTCGGCGAGTTCAAGGCGTATGACCAGATCGACGCGGCGCCGGAAGAGAAGGCCCGCGGCATCACGATTTCGACGGCGCACGTCGAATACGAGACGCCGAACCGTCACTATGCGCACGTCGACTGCCCCGGCCACGCCGACTACGTCAAGAACATGATCACCGGTGCGGCGCAGATGGACGGCGCGATCCTGGTCGTCTCGGCCGCCGACGGCCCGATGCCGCAGACGCGCGAACACATCCTGCTCGCCCGCCAGGTTGGCGTTCCGGCGATCGTCGTGTTCCTGAACAAGGTCGACCAGGTCGACGACGCCGAGCTGCTCGAGCTCGTCGAGCTGGAAGTGCGCGAACTGCTGTCGTCCTACGAATTCCCGGGCGACGACATTCCGATCATCAAGGGTTCGGCGCTGGCCGCACTCGAAGATTCCGACAAGAAGATCGGCGAAGACGCGATCCGCGAGCTGATGGAAGCGGTCGACGCCTACATCCCGACGCCGGAGCGTCCGATCGATCAGCCGTTCCTGATGCCGATCGAAGACGTGTTCTCGATCTCGGGCCGTGGCACGGTGGTGACCGGCCGTGTCGAGCGCGGCATCGTCAAGGTCGGTGAGGAAGTCGAGATCGTCGGCATCCGTCCGACGACGAAGACGACCTGCACGGGCGTTGAAATGTTCCGCAAGCTGCTCGACCAGGGCCAGGCCGGCGACAACATCGGTGCGCTGCTGCGCGGTATCGACCGCAACGGCGTCGAGCGCGGCCAGATCCTGTGCAAGCCGGGTTCGGTCATGCCGCACACGAAGTTCAAGGCCGAGGCCTACATCCTGACGAAGGAAGAGGGTGGCCGTCATACGCCGTTCTTCACCAACTACCGTCCGCAGTTCTACTTCCGCACGACGGACGTGACCGGCGTGGTGACGCTGCCGGAAGGCACGGAGATGGTGATGCCGGGCGACAACGTGACGGTCGACGTCGAGCTGATCGTGCCGATCGCGATGGAAGAAAAGCTGCGCTTCGCGATCCGCGAAGGCGGCCGCACCGTCGGCGCCGGCATCGTCGCCTCGATCATCAAGTAATGATCGCAACGACGATGCCGTTAGCTGCCGACGGCAGCAAGAGAGGTGCAAATGGCGCGCAAGCGCGATTTGCACGCGGCGCCGGCATCGTCGCCTCGATCATCAAGTAATCCGCCTTACCGGATTTTCGGATCTAGAGACCCTGCGGGCGACCGCGGGGTTTTTCTTTAGGGTCGACAGCGTCGCACGTGTGATGTTTGCAACAGTACGGACCCGGTTCGGTCTCCTGCCGCCGATTATCGCAAGGCTTTTGCCGCCGATCTATGTTATCCTCCGATCCCGATGAATGCCCGTGTGGCACGGCTGCGGCCGAGGATCGGAATCCGAAATGAGAAGACGTATCGCTGTGCGGTTCGCCGCTGCCGGCATCGCTTTGATTTGCGTGGGCCCTCTCGCGCCGGCATTGGCGGGCGAGGACGGTCCGCTTGTCTGGGCGCCCTCAAGGACCGGCGCCAACGCCTATAAGCTGCGGCTCGGCCTTCGCTCGGTGGGACGGTGGGAGGCAGCGAGCGGTGCCGAGCTCGCTATGAAAGCGGCGCCGTCCGGCAAAATCGTCCCACCCGAGGCCCCGGTTCGGCTCTGGGGATCGGTCTCACGCCAGAATGGACCGCGTGCAGCGGCACGCTCCTCACGCGTTAGCATGGGCTTCAATCCCCTAACCGGTACCGGCAATGTCGGTGCCGGGACCGCAAGGACCTGGATCGTCACGCCGACAGTGGATGCGGAGGTCCAGCGAAACATAGCCGTTCAGTGCAATGTCTATGAAAAGCACTGCGATCAACCGAAGCTGACGCAATCCGCCAGGCTTTCCTCGACCGCAACCAAGACCTCGATTGCGGTGGAGAGCGGCCTATCGGCTGGAGGCTTCAGCGGTCTTGATAGCATTGGCGTCGAACAGGGGGTGGGTAATCTTATGCTCGGGGCCGCTGTCGCCGACCCGTTGCTGGCGCCCCGCAGCCTGTTTACCCTGCGCTACAGCTGGAAGTGGTGAGCCATGCAACGACGTGCATGAAAACAAAGAACCAAAGCGCGTTGGCCCAGACGTCGGAGCCGATCGTCGGAAAGCTCGATGCGCAGACGCAAGGAGTTACCGTGACCTTTGCGCGCCCGAAAAACGCGCGACCCTGCAAGGGTATAGGGCTCGCATCTTGCGCAAGGAGGTGGAGCAACTAATCTGTTCGTGTCTTTTCAAGGGGGAGGCGTCATGAAGAAGCGCATTCTGTTTACTGGCGGGGCCGGCAAGGCTGGGCGGCACGCCGTGCCCTATCTCGTCGATGCGGGCTATGAGGTGCACAATGTCGATCTGGTGCCGCTCGACAGCCCGGGCGTCACCAATCTGATCGCCGACATCACCGACAGCGGTCAGATGTTCAACGCGCTTTCCATGCATCGGGATTTTCCCGATCTCGATGCGGGGAGGGGGCAGCAAGCCTTCGACGCCGTCGTTCACTTCGCCGCCATTCCGCGCATTCTGATCAAGCCGGACAACGAGACCTTCCGCGTCAATGTGATGGGAACCTATAATGTGGTCGAAGCGGCGGTGAAGCTCGGAATTCGCAAGATCATCGTCGCTTCCAGCGAAACGACCTACGGCGTCTGCTTCGCTGAGGGCCACCGGGACTTCCATCACTTTCCGCTCGAGGAAGACTACGACGTCAATCCGATGGACTCCTATGGGCTCTCGAAGGTGGTGAACGAGCAGACGGCGCGAGCATTCGCGGAGCGGTCCGGTTTCGATGTCTACGCCCTGCGCATCGGCAATGTGATCGAACCGCACGAATACGAGCACTTCCCGCATTATTTCGCGCACCCGGAAATCCGCAAGCGAATTGCCTGGAGCTATATCGACGCCCGCGACTTGGGGCAGATCGTCAAGCTTTGTATCGAAAAGGACGGGCTCGGTTTTGCAGTCTTCAACGCCGCGAACGACACCGTGTCCGCGGACACGCCGTCTCGCGAACTTGCCAGGCGTTACTATCCGAATGTCCCCTTCAAGCGGGAGATCGGCGAGTTCGAGGGGCTTCTTTCGAATCGCAAGATTCGCGAGGTGCTCGGCTTCAAGGAGGAGCATGACTGGCGCAAGTACGTGCGCGTCGACCGCTGAGTTTGTTGATCCGATCGTACCGGATCTGGAGCATCGATCCGAACATCGGAAAGCACGATGTGCAGGGTCGAAGAGCTACAGCAAGCTTTGCGCGTCTGAAAAGACGCGCGCCGTTGTGGGGCGACGGGTTGCCAATAAGGCGCAATAGACCCTCGCGGGAGCGGGCGCCGAAATTATCCGGCAATTTTTCTGCTTTTGTTGCAAATGCGCTTGAAAGCGCCCGTCAAACTGAATATGAAGCCGCTGACTTGAAGCGTTTCCCGTGGTTTTGGCGAGCGCTACAGTCATAGGGGTATAGCTCAGTTGGTAGAGCGGCGGTCTCCAAAACCGCAGGTCGGGGGTTCGAGCCCCTCTGCCCCTGCCAGCCATTTCATTCTTGCCTCGTAGTTCCGATTTGGTCAGAATGTTCGGCGGGCGGCTTGGCCGTCATATTCACAAAAAAGACTGATTGGCTCTTGTGGTTTTCAGAATCGGTCTTTATGTAGGGTCCAAACAGACACGCGGTGCGTGGGGCTGAAAGCTCGGCTTCACGCGCCGTAATGGCGTGAGCATTCAATGGCATCGAAAACGAATCCGTTTACGTTTCTGCAGCAAGTGCGCTCCGAAACGTCGAAAGTGACTTGGCCTTCGCGGCGCGAGACAACGATCTCGACGCTGATGGTCTTCGTCATGGTCTCTCTTGCCGCCGCCTTCTTCTTTGGTGCGGACCAGCTGTTGGGCTGGCTGATGAGCCTCGTCCTCAACGTTGGCGCTTAATTGGGTGGAGAGTAGCATGGCTGCGCGCTGGTATATCGTTCACGCCTATTCGAATTTCGAGAAGAAGGTGGCCGAATCCATCGAGGAGAAGGCCAGGCAGAAGGGTCTGACGCATCTGTTCGAAAAGATTCTCGTGCCGACCGAGAAGGTCGTCGAGATTAGGCGCGGGCGCAAGGTCGACGCGGAGCGCAAGTTCTTCCCGGGCTATGTGCTCGTTCGCGCCGATCTGACGGATGAGGCCTACCACCTCATCAAGAACACGCCGAAGGTCACCGGATTCCTCGGGACCGACAGCAAGCCCGTGCCGATTCCGGACTATGAGGCGGAGCGCATTCTCGGTCAGGTCCAGGATGGCGTCGAGCGTCCGAAGCCGTCCGTGTCCTTCGAAATCGGCGAGCAGGTTCGCGTTTCGGATGGTCCGTTCGCCTCCTTCAACGGCATTGTTCAGGATGTCGATGAGGAGCGGTCGCGCTTGAAGGTCGAAGTGTCGATCTTCGGCCGTGCGACCCCTGTCGAGCTGGAATACGGGCAGGTCGAAAAGGTCTGAAGGCAGATTTCAGAATGGGTGGGCGTCAGCCTGCTCGGCGGAGCGATCCGCATGCGCGTGGGAGATGTCCGGTCTTAGCCGGGCCGGATTGTCGCAACCACGCAACCGCAGCCGCCGATCGCTCGATCGGCAAAGGGCCGGGCAACCGGCTAACAGTTCCTGCCTCGAACGCGTTCGGGGAGGGGCAATGAGAGGCAGAGAGAAATGGCTAAGAAAGTTGCAGGCCAGCTCAAGCTGCAGGTGAAGGCCGGCTCGGCGAATCCGTCGCCGCCGATCGGTCCTGCGCTTGGTCAGCGTGGCATTAACATCATGGAATTCTGCAAGGCGTTCAACGCCGCCACGCAGGAAATGGAAAAGGGTATGCCGATCCCGGTCGTCATCACCTACTACCAGGACAAGTCCTTCACCTTCGTCATGAAGCAGCCGCCGGTCAGCTACTTCCTGAAGCGCGAAGCGAAGGTCCAGTCTGGCTCGAAGACGCCGGGCAAGGCCAAGGCCGGCTCGATCTCCAAGGCTCAGATCCGCACGATCGCAGAGGCCAAGATGAAGGACCTCAACGCGGCCGATATCGAAGGCGCAATGGCAATGGTCGAGGGCTCCGCCCGCTCCATGGGCCTGGAAGTGACGGGCTAAGACCATGGCGAAGATTGCAAAGCGTGTACAGAAGACCCGTGAGGGTGTCGATCCGGCGAAATTCTACGGCCTTGCCGAAGCCGTGACGTTGATCAAGGAGCGTGCGACGGCGAAGTTCGACGAGACGATCGAAGTCGCCATGAACCTCGGCGTCGATCCGCGCCACGCGGACCAGATGGTCCGCGGTGTTGTCAACCTGCCGAACGGCACCGGCCGCTCGGTTCGCGTTGCCGTTTTCGCCCGTGGCGCCAAGGCTGACGAAGCCAAGGCGGCCGGCGCCGACGTCATCGGCGCGGAAGACCTGGTCGAGATCGTTCAGGGCGGCAAGATCGACTTCGATCGCTGCATCGCCACCCCGGACATGATGCCGCTCGTCGGCCGTCTCGGTAAGGTTCTTGGGCCGCGCGGCATGATGCCGAACCCGAAGGTCGGCACCGTCACCATGGACGTGACCGGCGCGGTCAAGGCCTCCAAGGGCGGTGCGGTCGAGTTCCGCGTCGAAAAGGCCGGTATCGTTCACGCCGGTGTCGGCAAGGCGTCCTTCGATGCCAAGGCGCTGGAAGAAAACATCCGTGCTTTCGCCGACGCAGTCGTCAAGGCGAAGCCGACCGGCGCCAAAGGCAACTATGTCAAGCGCGTCGCCATCTCGTCGACCATGGGGCCTGGCCTCAAGATCGATCCGGCAACGCTCAGCGTCGCCTGATAAATTACGGGGCTTCGGCCCGGCACAGAATTCCCGGCCCTTCGGGGTCGGGAATGTCCGGACGTAAAGTCCGGATTCCTGTCCGAGATTGCGGGTGGTTTTACCTTAATCACCATTGCCCGCATGAGACGGGTAAGATCTGAATTTCAAGACGCCGGACGCGTCGGAATTCGGTTCGAACCTTCGCTTGCCTTGTGTCTGACCCGGGACCTCCGGGGACGCCAGGGGACAGGATCCTTAAGCGTTGCTTGGGATCGTCGTTTGATCCCGGTGACAAGGCAAACCCGGCAGGGCTGCGAAGAGCAACCCTGTCAACTGGAGACAGACAGTGGAAAGAGCGGAAAAACGCGAATTCGTCACGGAGCTGAACGAAGTCTTCAAGGCTTCCGGTTCGGTTGTCGTGGCCCACTATGCTGGTGTCACAGTCGCGCAGATGAACGACTTCCGTTCGAAAATGCGCGCCGCTGGCGGCACCGTCAGAGTCGCGAAAAACCGCCTGGCCAAGATCGCTCTTCAGGGTACGGAGTCTGAAGGGATGATCGATCTCTTCAAGGGTCAGACGCTGATCGCATTCAGCGCGGATCCGATCACGGCTCCGAAGGTCGTCATGGACTTCGCCAAGACCAACGACAAGCTCGTTGTTCTCGGTGGCGCCATGGGGGCAACCACGCTCAACGCCGAAGGCGTCAAGTCGCTTGCGACTCTGCCTTCTCTCGATGAGCTGCGCGCGAAGCTGCTGGGCCTCCTCAACGCCCCGGCAACCCGCGTCGCGACGGTTGTCGCAGCACCGGCAAGCCAGCTTGCCCGCGTGTTCTCGGCCTACGCCAAGAAGGACGAAGCCGCCTGAGGCGGAATTTCGCTGTTGTAGATAAAACCAGTTCGAACCGAACAAAAGGAAAAGTAAAATGGCTGATCTCGCAAAGATCGTTGAAGACCTGTCCTCGCTGACCGTCCTGGAAGCTGCTGAGCTTTCCAAGCTGCTCGAAGAAAAGTGGGGCGTTTCTGCCGCTGCTCCGGTAGCCGTTGCTGCTGCTGGCGGGGCTGCTGCCGCTGCTCCGGCTGAAGAAGAAAAGACCGAGTTCGACGTCATCCTGACGGATGCCGGCGCGAACAAGATCAACGTCATCAAGGAAGTCCGCGCCATCACCGGCCTCGGCCTCAAGGAAGCCAAGGACCTCGTCGAAGGCGCTCCGAAGGCGGTCAAGGAAGCAGTTTCCAAGGCAGAAGCTGCCGACCTCAAGAAGAAGCTCGAAGACGCTGGCGCCAAGGTCGACGTCAAGTAATTCGACGAACTGCGAAGGGAGGGGGCCCTTGCGGCCGCCTCTCTTTGAACGTTTTTAGAACATATTACCCAAAAGCCTGTCGAAACGGCTTTTGGGTAATGGGTTCTTCAAGAGGATGGTCTCGATCGGGAGAGAGCACAGCAATCCGCGCTGTCGTCTTCCGGAAGCTGGACGAGATTGAACTACTCATTGATTGACGGGGTCGACTGGCCATCGGTTCCCGTCCGTTGCAGGCCCGGATGCAAGATTGACAAGGAGCGACGATGGCTCAGACCCTTTCGTTTAACGGTCGCAGGCGCGTACGCAAGTTTTTTGGTAAGATTCCAGAAGTCGCGGAGATGCCGAACCTCATCGAGGTTCAGAAGGCGTCTTACGACCAGTTCCTCATGGTGGAAGAGCCCGCAGGCGGGCGTCCGGATGAGGGACTTCAAGCCGTTTTCAAGTCGGTATTTCCGATCAAGGATTTCTCGGGTGCTTCTATGCTCGAATTCGTATCCTACGAATTCGAACCGCCGAAGTTCGACGTCGAAGAGTGCCGCCAGCGCGATCTGACCTATGCGGCGCCGCTGAAGGTGACACTGCGCCTGATAGTGTTCGATATCGACGAGGATACGGGCGCCAAGTCGATCAAGGACATCAAGGAACAGAACGTCTACATGGGCGACATGCCGCTCATGACGGACAACGGTACCTTCATCGTCAATGGCACCGAGCGCGTCATCGTCTCGCAGATGCACCGGTCCCCGGGCGTCTTCTTCGATCATGACAAGGGCAAGAGCCATTCGTCCGGCAAGCTGCTCTTCGCCGCGCGCGTCATTCCCTATCGCGGTTCCTGGCTCGACATCGAGTTCGACGCCAAGGACATCGTCCACGCCCGCATCGACCGCCGCCGCAAGATTCCGGTGACGTCGCTGCTGATGGCACTCGGCATGGATGGCGAGGAAATCCTCGATACCTTCTACACCAGCTCGCTGTACCAGCGCGACGGTGATGGCTGGCGCGTGCCGTTCCAGCCGGATGCGCTGAAGGGCCAGAAGGCGGTTACCGACATGATCGACGCCGATACCGGCGAAGTCGTGGTCGAGGGTGGCAAAAAGCTGACGCCGCGTCTGCTGCGGCAGTTGCAGGATAAGGGCCTGAAGGCGCTGAAGGCGACCGACGACGATCTCTACGGCAACTATCTTGCCGAGGACGTGGTCAACGTCGAAACCGGCGAGATCTACCTGGAAGCCGGCGACGAGATCGACGAAAAGACGCTTCCGGTCATCCTCGAGGCTGGCTTCGACGAGATCCCGGTTCTCGATATCGACCACATTAATGTCGGCGCCTATATCCGTAACACGCTTGCCGCCGACAAGAACGAAAACCGGCAGGATGCGCTCTTCGACATCTACCGCGTCATGCGTCCGGGCGAACCGCCGACCATGGATTCGGCGGAAGCCATGTTCAACGCGCTGTTCTTCGATGCGGAACGTTACGATCTTTCCGCCGTCGGCCGCGTCAAGATGAACATGCGTCTGGACCTCGACGTCCCGGATACGGTTCGTACGCTGCGCAAGGAAGACATCCTGGCGGTCGTCAAGATGCTCGTCGAACTGCGCGACGGCAAGGGCGAGATCGACGACATCGACAATCTCGGCAACCGCCGCGTCCGCTCGGTCGGCGAACTGATGGAGAACCAGTATCGCCTGGGTCTCCTACGCATGGAACGGGCCATCAAGGAGCGCATGTCCTCGATCGAGATCGACACGGTCATGCCACAGGACCTGATCAACGCGAAGCCGGCAGCCGCCGCGGTTCGCGAGTTCTTCGGTTCCTCGCAGCTTTCGCAGTTCATGGACCAGGTGAACCCGCTTTCGGAAATCACCCATAAGCGCCGCCTTTCGGCTCTCGGCCCGGGCGGTCTGACGCGCGAGCGCGCCGGCTTCGAAGTCCGCGACGTGCATCCGACCCATTACGGCCGCATCTGCCCGATCGAGACGCCGGAAGGTCCGAACATCGGTCTCATCAACTCGCTCGCAACCTTTGCCCGCGTCAACAAATACGGCTTCATCGAGAGCCCGTACCGCAAGATCGTCGACGGCAAGGTCACGAACGACGTGGTCTATCTCTCGGCGATGGAAGAGGCCAAGTACCACGTCGCACAGGCGAACTCGGTCCTTGACGATGACGGTTCCTTTGCTGAGGAATTCGTCGTCTGCCGCCATGCCGGCGAAGTCATGCTGGCGCCGCGCGACAACATCAACCTGATGGACGTTTCGCCGAAGCAGCTCGTTTCGGTTGCTGCCGCGCTCATCCCGTTCCTCGAGAACGACGACGCCAACCGTGCGCTCATGGGATCGAACATGCAGCGTCAGGCCGTGCCGCTTCTGAGAGCCGAGGCGCCGTTCGTCGGCACCGGCATGGAGTCGGTCGTGGCTCGCGATTCCGGCGCCGCGATCGCCGCCCGCCGTGGCGGCATCGTCGACCAGGTCGATGCGACGCGTATCGTTATTCGCGCCACCGAAGACCTCGACCCGTCGAAGTCGGGCGTCGATATCTACCGCCTGCAGAAGTTCCAGCGGTCGAACCAGAACACCTGCGTCAACCAGCGTCCGCTGGTCACGGTCGGCGACGCTGTCAACAAGGGCGATATCATCGCAGACGGTCCCTCGACCGATCTCGGCGATCTGGCGCTCGGCCGCAATGCGCTCGTCGCTTTCATGCCGTGGAACGGCTACAACTACGAGGACTCGATCCTGCTTTCCGAGCGGATCGTGCGCGACGACGTGTTCACCTCCATCCACATCGAGGAGTTCGAGGTGATGGCGCGTGACACCAAGCTTGGTCCGGAAGAAATCACGCGCGACATTCCGAACGTGTCGGAAGAGGCGCTGAAGAACCTCGACGAGGCCGGCATCGTCTACATCGGGGCCGAGGTCCAGCCGGGTGACATCCTCGTCGGCAAGATCACGCCGAAGGGCGAAAGCCCGATGACGCCGGAAGAGAAGCTTCTGCGCGCCATCTTCGGCGAAAAGGCGTCCGACGTGCGCGACACGTCCATGCGCATGCCGCCCGGCACCTTCGGCACGATCGTCGAAGTGCGCGTCTTCAACCGCCACGGCGTGGAGAAGGACGAACGCGCGATGGCGATCGAGCGCGAGGAGATCGAACGGCTTGCCAAGGACCGCGACGACGAACAGGCGATCCTCGATCGCAACGTCTATGCGCGTCTGATCGACATGTTGCGCGGTCACGTTGCCGTCGCCGGCCCGAAGGGCTTCAAGAAGGGCACCGAGCTTTCGAACGCCGTCGTCAGCGAATATCCGCGCTCGCAGTGGTGGATGTTTGCCGTCGAGGACGAGAAGGCCCAGGGCGAAATCGAAGCCCTTCGCGCCCAATACGACGAGTCCAAGTCGCGCCTTGAACAGCGCTTCATGGACAAGGTCGAGAAGGTCCAGCGCGGCGACGAGATGCCTCCGGGCGTCATGAAGATGGTCAAGGTCTTCGTCGCGGTGAAGCGCAAGATCCAGCCGGGCGACAAGATGGCCGGCCGTCACGGCAACAAGGGTGTCGTGTCGCGGATCGTGCCGATCGAAGACATGCCGTTCCTCGAAGACGGTACGCATGTCGACGTAGTGCTGAACCCGCTCGGCGTGCCGTCGCGCATGAACGTCGGCCAGATCCTGGAGACGCATCTCGGCTGGGCTTGCGCCGGCATGGGCAAGAAGATCGGAGCGATGCTCGATGCGTATAAGGCGGGCGCTGATATCCAGCCGTTGCGCGACACCATCGACAGTGTCATCGGTTCCGGTCCGAAAGGCGAGCCGATCAAGCATTACGACGACGAATCGATCGTTCGGCTCGCCGAGCAGACCCGCCGAGGCGTTTCGATCGCAACGCCGGTCTTCGACGGTGCTGTCGAAGCGGACGTCAACGAAATGCTGGAGCAGGCGGGCCTCAAGGTGACCGGTCAGTCGACACTCTACGACGGACGCACCGGGGACCAGTTCGACCGCCAGGTGACCGTGGGCTACATCTATATGTTGAAGCTCAACCACCTGGTCGACGACAAGATCCACGCTCGCTCGATCGGTCCGTACTCGCTCGTTACCCAGCAGCCGCTCGGCGGCAAGGCGCAGTTCGGCGGCCAGCGTTTCGGCGAAATGGAGGTCTGGGCTCTGGAAGCCTACGGTGCTGCCTACACGCTCCAGGAAATGCTGACGGTCAAGTCGGACGACGTGGCCGGCCGCACCAAGGTCTACGAGGCGATCGTCCGTGGCGACGACACGTTCGAGGCGGGCATTCCGGAGAGCTTCAACGTTCTCGTCAAGGAAATGCGCTCGCTGGGCCTCTCGGTCGAGCTGGAGAATTCCAAGGTCGAGGACCTCGGCGCCACGGCGCAACTGCCGGACGCAGCGGAGTAAGACGACATCAGGTGCGTGCCGCGAGCGCGGCGCGCACCGTATCCGCCGCCGGGCATTTCGATTGCCCGCGGCAGGAAAAGGGCCGCACGCGATGCGGTTTTAGCCGTTTATGGGGCAGGGGCCGGCGCCCGGGATTTGCCGGCACCCTCGCCAAGCTCAGGGCGTAGCGCCCGCAAAGGAGACAGGCATGAACCAAGAGGTCATGAATCTTTTCAATCCGCAGGTGCCTGCACAGACCTTCGATTCCATCCGGATTTCGATCGCGTCGCCGGAGAAGATTCTTTCCTGGTCTTACGGTGAGATCAAGAAACCGGAGACGATCAACTACCGGACCTTCAAGCCGGAGCGCGATGGTCTGTTCTGCGCCCGCATCTTCGGACCGATCAAGGACTACGAGTGCTTGTGCGGCAAGTACAAGCGCATGAAGTACAAGGGCATCATCTGCGAAAAGTGCGGCGTCGAAGTCACGCTGTCGCGTGTACGCCGCGAGCGCATGGGCCATATCGAGCTCGCCGCCCCGGTTGCCCACATCTGGTTCCTGAAGTCGCTGCCGAGCCGCATCGCGACCCTGCTCGACATGACGCTGAAGGACATCGAGCGCGTTCTCTATTTCGAGAACTACATCGTCACCGAGCCGGGCCTGACGTCGCTCAAGGAAAACCAGCTCCTCTCCGAAGAAGAGTACATGATCGCCGTCGACGAGTTCGGCGAGGACCAGTTCACGGCCATGATCGGCGCCGAGGCGATCTACGAGATGCTCGCTTCGATGAATCTCGAGAAGATTGCCGGCGATCTGCGCGCGGAAATGGCTGAAACGACATCCGATCTGAAGCAGAAGAAGCTGATGAAGCGGCTGAAGATCGTCGAGAACTTCATGGAATCCGGCAACCGTCCGGAGTGGATGATCATGAAGGTCGTTCCCGTGATCCCGCCGGACCTGCGTCCGCTGGTGCCGCTCGACGGCGGCCGTTTCGCGACCTCCGACCTCAACGATCTCTACCGCCGCGTCATCAACCGAAACAACCGTCTAAAGCGGCTGATCGAGCTGCGTGCGCCGGGGATCATCATCCGCAACGAAAAGCGCATGCTGCAGGAATCCGTCGATGCGCTGTTCGACAACGGCCGCCGCGGCCGCGTGATCACCGGCGCCAACAAGCGTCCGCTGAAGTCGCTCTCCGATATGCTCAAGGGCAAGCAGGGCCGCTTCCGCCAGAACCTGCTCGGCAAGCGCGTCGACTATTCCGGCCGTTCGGTCATCGTGACCGGTCCGGAGCTGAAGCTGCACCAGTGCGGCCTGCCGAAGAAGATGGCGCTCGAGCTCTTCAAGCCGTTCATCTACGCCCGCCTCGACGCGAAGGGCTACTCCTCGACCGTCAAACAGGCCAAGAAGCTGGTCGAAAAGGAAAAGCCGGAAGTCTGGGATATTCTCGACGAGGTCATCCGCGAGCATCCGGTACTTCTGAACCGTGCGCCGACGCTGCACCGCCTGGGCATCCAGGCCTTCGAGCCTATCCTGGTCGAAGGCAAGGCGATCCAGTTGCACCCGCTCGTCTGCACCGCCTTCAACGCCGACTTCGACGGCGACCAGATGGCCGTTCACGTGCCGCTGTCGCTCGAAGCGCAGCTCGAAGCCCGCGTGCTGATGATGTCGACCAACAACATTCTGCATCCGGCAAACGGTGCGCCGATCATTGTTCCGTCGCAGGACATGGTTCTCGGTCTCTACTATCTCTCGATCCTGAACCAGAACGAGCCGGGCGAAGGCATGGCCTTCTCCGACATGGGCGAACTGCACCATGCGCTGGAGACCAAGGCCGTCACCCTTCACGCCAAGATCCGCGGCCGTTACAAGAGCGTCGACGCCGAGGGCAACCCGGTTTCGAAGATCTTTGAAACGACGCCCGGCCGCATGATCATCGGTGAGCTGCTGCCGAAGAACCCGAACATTCCCTTCGACATCTGCAATCAGGAGATGACCAAGAAGAACATCTCCAAGATGATCGACACGGTCTACCGCCATTGCGGCCAGAAGGACACGGTCATCTTCTGCGACCGGATCATGCAGCTCGGCTTCTCGCATGCCTGCCGCGCCGGTATTTCCTTCGGCAAGGACGACATGGTGATCCCGGACACCAAGGTGAAGATCGTCGGCGATACCGAAGCGCTCGTGAAGGAATACGAGCAGCAGTACAATGACGGCCTCATTACCCAGGGCGAGAAGTACAACAAGGTCGTCGACGCCTGGGGCAAGGCGACCGAGAAGGTCGCCGAGGAGATGATGGCGCGCATCAAGGCGGTCGAGTTCGACGATAGCGGCCGTCAGAAGCCGATGAACTCGATCTACATGATGTCGCACTCGGGTGCTCGTGGTTCTCCGAACCAGATGCGCCAGCTCGGCGGGATGCGCGGCCTGATGGCGAAGCCGTCGGGTGAGATCATCGAAACGCCGATCATCTCGAACTTCAAGGAAGGCCTGACCGTGAACGAGTACTTCAACTCGACCCACGGCGCCCGCAAGGGGCTGGCGGACACCGCCTTGAAGACCGCGAACTCCGGTTACCTCACGCGTCGTCTTGTCGATGTGGCGCAGGACTGCATCGTCACGCACACGGATTGCGGTACCGAAAAGGGCCTCACCATGACGGCGATCGTCGATGCGGGTCAGGTCGTGGCGTCGCTCGGCCAGCGTATCCTCGGCCGTACCGCGCTTGACAACATCGACAACCCGGTCACCGGCGAGCGCATCGTCGATGCCGGCAAGATGATCCTGGAAGCCGATGTCGTCGAGATAGAGAAGGCCGGCATCCAGTCCGTCCGCATTCGCTCGGCTCTGACTTGCGAAATCCAGACCGGTGTCTGCGGCGTCTGCTACGGTCGCGACCTGGCTCGGGGTACGCCGGTCAATATGGGCGAGGCCGTCGGCGTCATCGCGGCGCAGTCCATCGGGGAGCCGGGCACGCAGCTCACCATGCGAACCTTCCACCTGGGTGGTACGGCGACCGTGGTCGACCAGTCGTTCCTGGAAGCCTCCTATGAAGGCACGGTTCAGATCAAGAACCGGAACATGCTGCGCAATTCCGAAGGCGTACTCGTCGCCATGGGCCGCAACATGGCGATCCAGATCCTGGATGAGCGCGGTGTCGAGCGTTCCTCGCAGCGCGTCGCCTATGGCTCGAAGATCTTCGTCGACGATGGCGACAAGGTGAAGCGCGGCCAGCGCCTCGCCGAGTGGGACCCCTACACCCGTCCGATGATGACGGAAGTGGAAGGTACCGTTCACTTCGAAGACGTGGTCGACGGGATCTCGGTTCTGGAATCGACCGACGAGTCGACCGGCATCACCAAGCGCCAGGTCATCGACTGGCGCTCGACGCCGCGCGGTACGGACCTGAAGCCCGCGATCGTCATCAAGGACAAGAACGGCAACATTGCCAAGCTTGCCCGCGGCGGCGAGGCCCGCTTCATGCTCTCGGTCGACGCGATCCTGTCCGTCGAGCCGGGGCAAAAGGTCAGCCAGGGTGACGTTCTTGCGCGTTCGCCGCTTGAAAGCGCCAAGACCAAGGACATCACCGGTGGTCTGCCGCGCGTTGCCGAACTGTTCGAGGCGCGTCGCCCGAAGGATCACGCCATCATCGCTGAGATCGACGGCACGGTTCGTTTCGGCCGCGACTACAAGAACAAGCGTCGCGTGCTGATCGAGCCGGCGGAAGACGGTGTCGAGCCGGTCGAATACCTGATCCCGAAGGGCAAGCCCTTCCATCTTCAGGATGGCGACTATATCGAGAAGGGCGACTACATCCTCGACGGCAACCCGGCGCCGCATGACATCCTGGCGATCAAGGGCGTGGAAGCGCTTGCTTCCTACCTCGTCAACGAGATCCAGGAAGTCTATCGCCTGCAGGGCGTTGTCATCAACGACAAGCACATCGAGGTCATCGTCCGGCAGATGCTGCAGAAGGTCGAAATCACCGATGCTGGCGACTCGACCTATATCGTCGGCGACAATGTCGACCGCATCGAACTCGAGGACGTCAATGATGCGCTGATCGAGGAAGGCAAGAAGCCCGCCTCCGGCGAGCCGGTCCTTCTCGGCATCACCAAGGCATCGCTGCAGACGCCGTCCTTCATCTCGGCCGCTTCGTTCCAGGAAACCACCAAGGTCCTGACCGAAGCCGCGGTTGCCGGCAAGACGGACGGCCTGCAGGGTCTCAAGGAGAACGTCATCGTCGGCCGTCTCATCCCGGCCGGCACGGGCGGTACGATGACGCAGATCCGTCGCATCGCGACGGCGCGCGACGAGCTCATCCTCGAAGAGCGTCGCAAGGGCACGGGCGCGGATGCCGCGACACCGATGCTCGCCGACATGGCGAACGAGAACGCCGCGGCGGAGTGACCTGTTGGAGTTGGGGGGCGGTCATCGCCCTGCGTCAAGAATGAAAGAGGCCGCCCGGCTTGCGCCGGGCGGCCTCTTTGTCTTCCATCCGCCGGTTGGCGGCTGCGATCAGTTGAAGCGAATGATCGAGACCTCGCCTTCGAGGGCACCCTGATAGGCGGAGGCGTGCGGTTCCTCGTCTGGAACGTCGGTCATGGTGCCGATCTGGTCGAGATCTGCCTGGAAAAAGCCTTCCTCCGCCAGCGCATTGAGCGCCTCCCGAACGGCCGTGTCGTCATCCGGCGCCTGCAGCATCACGTGAATCTCAATGCCGTTGGCGTCGCCGGTCTCATAAGCCCGGCCGATAATGATGAAGATCAGCGGCTCTTCGGCCAAATTGTCGTTGTCGGGAGTGAAAGTCATGGAAAGGTCCTTCTTGAAGTGACGCCCAGCTTAGTCCGGTTTACATGGGCTTGCGAAGGAAAATAGCGAGGCGGCGCGGCTTTTCACTGTAGCGCCGCGCGTCCTAAACATCGCTGGAGCACTTCGGATTGCCGCATGTTTTAATCCTTGAGTCGCGATCGATTTGAGGAGACATGCAGGGGGAGGCGGCGCCGAGGGCAAGTGCCGAATCGAGGCGGCGGAATACCTGGGGGAGAATGGCCGATTCCCTGATCATGGCCGTGTTTGGCACCGTCATTGGGCGTCCGCGTGTCGCCGCGGGGCATTCCGCGCCGCAAAGCCTTGTTTTTCAGGCATATCAGGGCTGCAGCGGCGAGATTAATTGTTAATTGCCCTTGACGGATCGCCCTGAAAACATTACACCCCGCCGCATCAGAGCCCATGTGAGGCTGGCTGGTTCGGAGCGTCGCGTTCTGGAGTTCGCCTCAAACAAGGTTCAAAACGCACGCTGAAGACAAAAATGCTGCACGCAAGACGCTCGAAATAGTGCGTCCTCTGCATTTGATGGGGCCATCTGCGAAACGGCGGATCGGCCCTCGTTTTGCGCATTTCATAGGCGTTCGATACCGCCGGCGACGGCAACGATCCGCCCGAAAGGGTAACGTGACAAAGTTTTTGCAAGGGATGGTTACATGCCTACCGTAAACCAGCTGATCCGCAAGCCACGTCAGGCACAGGTAAAGCGCAACAAGGTTCCTGCTCTGCAGGAGAACCCGCAGAAGCGCGGCGTTTGCACTCGCGTCTACACGACGACCCCGAAGAAGCCGAACTCGGCTCTGCGTAAGGTTGCAAAGATCCGCCTGACGAACGGCTTCGAAGTGATCGGCTACATTCCCGGTGAAGGCCACAACCTTCAGGAACACTCCGTCGTCATGATCCGCGGCGGTCGCGTGAAGGACCTTCCGGGTGTTCGTTACCACATCATCCGCGGCGTTCTCGATACGCAGGGTGTGAAGAACCGTAAGCAGCGTCGTTCGAAGTACGGCGCGAAGCGTCCGAAATAACATCGCAACCGGCGCCATTTCGCTGGTCACAAGATATAAAGTTGAGAGACGAGAAGTATGTCCCGACGTCACAGAGCAGAAAAGCGTGAGATCAACCCGGACCCGAAGTTCGGTGATCTGGTCGTCACGAAGTTCATGAACGCAATCATGCTGGACGGCAAGAAGTCCGTTGCGGAGAGCATCGTCTACGGTGCCTTCGATGCAGTGCAGGCGAAGCTGAAGCAGGAACCGGTTGCCGTCTTCCACTCTGCGCTCGACAACATTGCTCCGCACGTCGAAGTGCGTTCGCGTCGCGTCGGTGGTGCCACCTACCAGGTTCCGGTCGATGTCCGTCCGGAGCGTCGTCAGGCGCTTGCTATCCGCTGGCTGATTGCCGCTGCGCGCAAGCGCAATGAAACGACCATGGTCGATCGCCTCTGCGGCGAACTCATGGATGCGGCGAACAACCGCGGCAGCGCCGTGAAGAAGCGCGAAGACACGCACAAGATGGCGGATGCCAACCGCGCGTTCTCGCACTACCGCTGGTAATACGAATTACGTCTCGAAAGGCAGTCACCCATGGCTCGCGAATATAAAATCGAAGATTACCGAAATTTCGGTATCATGGCGCATATTGACGCCGGCAAGACGACGACGACCGAGCGCATCCTCTATTACACCGGCAAGTCCCATAAGATCGGCGAAGTCCATGACGGCGCTGCGACCATGGACTGGATGGAGCAGGAGCAGGAGCGCGGCATCACGATCACGTCTGCAGCCACCACGACCTTCTGGAAGGGCCGTGACGGCAAGATGCGTCGCTTCAACATCATCGACACCCCCGGCCACGTGGACTTCACCATCGAAGTCGAGCGTTCGCTGCGCGTTCTCGACGGCGCGATCGCCCTTCTCGATGCCAATGCCGGCGTCGAGCCGCAGACGGAAACCGTCTGGCGCCAGGCCGAGAAGTATCATGTTCCGCGCATGATCTTCTGCAACAAGATGGACAAGACCGGTGCCGATTTCTATCGCTCGGTCGAGATGATCAAGTCCCGTCTCGGCGCGACCGCCGTCGTCATGCAGCTGCCGATCGGTGCTGAAAGTGAGTTCAAGGGCGTTGTCGACCTGATCGAGATGAACGCGCTTGTCTGGCGTGACGAATCGCTCGGTGCTCAGTGGGATGTGGTCGAAATTCCGGCCGACATGAAGGATAAGGCTGAGGAGTACCGCGAAAAGCTGATCGAGACGGTTGTCGAGATCGACGAAGCGGCGATGGAAGCCTACCTCGAAGGCACCTATCCGGACAACGACAAGATCCGTGAGCTCGTCCGTCGCGGTACCATCGACGTCAAGTTCCACCCGATGTTCTGCGGCACGGCCTTCAAGAACAAGGGCGTTCAGCCGCTGCTCGACGCCGTCGTCGATTACCTGCCGTCGCCGATCGACATTCCCGCGATCAAGGGCATCGACGTCAAGACCGACGCGGAAATCAGCCGTAAGGCCGATGACAACGAGCCGCTGTCGATGCTGGCGTTCAAGATCATGAACGACCCCTTCGTCGGTTCGCTGACTTTCGCCCGCATCTATTCCGGCAAGCTCGAAAAGGGCACGTCGGTCATGAACACCGTCAAGGAGAAGCGCGAGCGCGTCGGCCGCATGTTGCAGATGCACTCCAATTCGCGTGAAGACATCGAGGAAGCCTATGCGGGCGACATTGTTGCCTTGGCGGGTCTCAAGGAAACCACCACTGGCGATACGCTCTGCGATCCGCTGAAGCCGGTTATCCTCGAGCGCATGGAATTCCCGGAGCCGGTTATCCAGATCGCGATCGAGCCGAAGACCAAGGGCGACCAGGAAAAAATGGGCCTCGCGCTCAACCGTCTGGCTGCAGAAGATCCGTCATTCCGCGTCAAGACCGACGAGGAATCGGGTCAGACGATCATTGCCGGCATGGGCGAGCTTCACCTCGACATCATCGTCGACCGCATGCGTCGCGAATTCAAGGTCGAGGCATCCGTCGGTGCTCCGCAGGTTGCCTACCGCGAAACGATCACGCGTCAGCACGAAGAAGACTACACGCACAAGAAGCAGTCCGGTGGTACCGGTCAGTTCGCACGCGTCAAGATCGTCTTCGAACCGAACCCGGAAGGCGAGGACTTCGTATTCGAATCCAAGATCGTCGGCGGCGCGGTTCCGAAGGAATACATTCCGGGTGTTCAGAAGGGCATCGAAAGCGTCCTGTCGTCGGGTCCGCTCGCAGGCTTCCCGATGTTGGGCGTCAAGGCGACGCTCATCGATGGTGCCTTCCACGATGTCGACTCGTCGGTTCTGGCCTTCGAAATCGCTTCGCGCGCCTGCTTCCGCGAAGCAGCGAAGAAGGCCGGCGCTCAGCTCCTCGAGCCGATCATGAAGGTCGAGGTCGTGACGCCGGAAGACTACGTCGGCGACGTGATCGGCGACCTGAACTCTCGCCGTGGCCAGATCCAGGGCCAGGAGTCGCGCGGCGTGGCCGTGGTGATCAACGCCCACGTGCCGCTCGCGAACATGTTCAAGTACGTGGACAACCTGCGTTCGATGTCGCAGGGCCGCGCTCAGTACACGATGCTGTTCGATCACTACGCGCCGGTTCCGTCGAACGTCGCGCAGGAAATCCAGGCGAAGTATTCCGGTCAGAAGTGACCGGAATACCCCAGCACTGAAACAGAATGAAAAGATTTCCCCTCTAGGGATCAGGAAACGGAGAGCCGAAAATGGCAAAGAGCAAATTCGAGCGCAACAAGCCGCACGTCAACATTGGCACGATTGGCCACGTTGACCATGGCAAGACGTCGCTGACTGCAGCGATCACGAAGTATTTCGGCGAGTTCAAGGCGTATGACCAGATCGACGCGGCGCCGGAAGAGAAGGCCCGCGGCATCACGATTTCGACGGCGCACGTCGAATACGAGACGCCGAACCGTCACTATGCGCACGTCGACTGCCCCGGCCACGCCGACTACGTCAAGAACATGATCACCGGTGCGGCGCAGATGGACGGCGCGATCCTGGTCGTCTCGGCCGCCGACGGCCCGATGCCGCAGACGCGCGAACACATCCTGCTCGCCCGCCAGGTTGGCGTTCCGGCGATCGTCGTGTTCCTGAACAAGGTCGACCAGGTCGACGACGCCGAGCTGCTCGAGCTCGTCGAGCTGGAAGTGCGCGAACTGCTGTCGTCCTACGAATTCCCGGGCGACGACATTCCGATCATCAAGGGTTCGGCGCTGGCCGCACTCGAAGATTCCGACAAGAAGATCGGCGAAGACGCGATCCGCGAGCTGATGGAAGCGGTCGACGCCTACATCCCGACGCCGGAGCGTCCGATCGATCAGCCGTTCCTGATGCCGATCGAAGACGTGTTCTCGATCTCGGGCCGTGGCACGGTGGTGACCGGCCGTGTCGAGCGCGGCATCGTCAAGGTCGGTGAGGAAGTCGAGATCGTCGGCATCCGTCCGACGACGAAGACGACCTGCACGGGCGTTGAAATGTTCCGCAAGCTGCTCGACCAGGGCCAGGCCGGCGACAACATCGGTGCGCTGCTGCGCGGTATCGACCGCAACGGCGTCGAGCGCGGCCAGATCCTGTGCAAGCCGGGTTCGGTCATGCCGCACACGAAGTTCAAGGCCGAGGCCTACATCCTGACGAAGGAAGAGGGTGGCCGTCATACGCCGTTCTTCACCAACTACCGTCCGCAGTTCTACTTCCGCACGACGGACGTGACCGGCGTGGTGACGCTGCCGGAAGGCACGGAGATGGTGATGCCGGGCGACAACGTGACGGTCGACGTCGAGCTGATCGTGCCGATCGCGATGGAAGAAAAGCTGCGCTTCGCGATCCGCGAAGGCGGCCGCACCGTCGGCGCCGGCATCGTCGCCTCGATCATCAAGTAAGAAGAAAACGGCTTGGCCGTTTCGGCAGGGACATGGTCGCCCATGTCCCTGCGATTTTTGAAAAGAAGCGGCGCAAGCGAAACGAATTTCAGAAGTTTTGAACGTGTGCCCTGAGGCACACCGGAAACACGAGCAAGGACAAGTCGAATGAACGGCCAGAATATCCGCATCCGCCTCAAGGCGTTTGATCACCGGATCCTCGATGCCTCCACGCGCGAAATCGTGTCGACGGCCAAGCGCACCGGTGCGAGTGTGCGTGGGCCCGTGCCGCTTCCGACCCGGATTGAAAAATTCACGGTCAACCGGTCGCCGCATATCGACAAGAAGAGCCGCGAACAGTTTGAGATGCGCACCCATAAGCGTCTTCTCGATATCGTTGATCCGACCCCCCAGACGGTTGATGCGCTGATGAAGTTGGATCTGGCCGCTGGCGTCGACGTCGAGATCAAGCTCTAAGGTCCGGCGCAAGCCGAAATAACAAGGAAGGTACGTGGAGTTTCTCCAACGGCTTCCAGGAACAGGAAACCGGAAGGTGCAGGAATGCGCCGGACGGGAACCCTAAACAAGAGGCGTGAACCGATGCGTTCAGGTGTGATTGCACAGAAAGTGGGAATGACCCGCGTCTACAACGACGCCGGCGAGCATATCCCGGTAACAGTATTGCGGCTGGAGAGCTGCCAGGTCGTGGCCCACCGCACGGAAGACAAGAACGGCTATACCGCGGTTCAGCTGGGTGCCGGCCGTTCGAAGGTCAAGAATACGACGAAGGCTCTGCGCGGCCATTTTGCCGCTGCGAGCGTCGAGCCGAAGGCGAAGCTTGTCGAGTTCCGCGTCAGCGCCGACAACATGATCGAAATCGGCGCCGAACTGACGGCCAGCCATTTCGTCGCCGGGCAGCTGGTGGACGTAACCGGCACGACGATCGGTAAGGGCTTTGCCGGCGCCATCAAGCGCCACAATTTCGGCGGCCTTCGCGCCACGCACGGCGTATCCGTTTCGCACCGCTCGCATGGTTCGACCGGCTCCAACCAGGATCCGGGCCGCGTCTGGAAGGGCAAGCGCATGGCTGGTCACATGGGCCAGACGCGCGTGACGACGCAGAACCTGGAAGTCGTATCGACCGACGAAGACCGTGGCCTGATCCTGGTCAAGGGCGCAGTCCCGGGCTCCAAGGGCGCCTGGATCGTCGTCCGCGACGCAATCAAGTCGGGCACTCCGGATGGCGCTCCGCGCCCGGCCGGTCTGCGCGCTGCAGCATCGAAGTAAGGGAGCCGAATAATGGATCTCACCGTCAAAACCCTCGAGGGCAAGGACGCGGGAAAGGTTTCCCTTTCTGACGCCATTTTCGGCCTCGAACCCCGTGAAGACATCATCGCCCGCGTCATTCGCTGGCAGCTTGCCAAGCGCCAGCAGGGTACGCACAAGGCCAAGGGCCGCGCCGAAGTTTCCCGCACCGGCGCCAAGATGTACAAGCAGAAGGGTACGGGCCGCGCTCGTCACCATTCCGCTCGCGCTCCGCAGTTCCGCGGCGGCGGCAAGGCCCATGGCCCGGTCGTCCGCAGCCATGCGCACGACCTGCCGAAAAAGGTTCGCGCGCTCGGCCTGCGCCACGCACTGTCGGCAAAGTTGAAGGCTGAAGAGATCATCGTCCTCGACGATCTCATCGCCAACGAAGCAAAGACGAAGGTACTCGCCGGCGCATTTGCTTCGCTCGGCCTCACCAATGCCCTGATCATCGGCGGCGCCGAGATCGAGAGCAACTTCAAGCTCGCAGCCCAGAACATCCCGAACGTGGACGTTCTGCCGGTTCAGGGCATCAATGTTTATGACATTCTGCGCCGTGGCAAGCTCGTGCTTTCCAAGGCCGCCGTGGAAGCTCTGGAGGAGCGGTTCAAATGACGGATCTTCGCCACTATGACGTGATCGTGTCTCCCTCGATCACCGAAAAGTCGACGCTGGTTTCCGAACAGAACCAGGTCGTCTTCAATGTCGCCAAGGGCGCGTCGAAGCCTGAGATCAAGGCTGCCGTCGAAGCTCTGTTCGGTGTGAAGGTCACGGCCGTGAACACGCTCGTCCGCAAGGGCAAGCTGAAGCGCTTCCGCGGCTTCGCCGGAAAACAGAAGGACGTGAAGAAGGCGATCGTAACGCTCGCCGAGGGTCAGTCCATCGACGTTTCCACCGGTCTCTAACGGATAGGCCCATTAGGGTAAAAACCCAAAAGGGAACAAGAAAATGGCATTGAAAAGCTTCAATCCGACGACGCCGAGCCAGCGTCAACTGGTCATCGTCAACCGGGCAGGCCTTCATAAGGGCAAGCCGGTCAAGGCGCTGACCGAGGGCCTGTCCTCCAAGGGCGGCCGCAACAATCTCGGCCGCATCACCGTCCGCTTCCAGGGCGGCGGTCACAAGCGTACCTATCGCCTGGTCGACTTCAAGCGTCGCAAATTCGACGTCGAAGGCACGGTCGAGCGTCTGGAATACGACCCGAACCGCACTGCCTTCATCGCGCTCGTCAATTACGCCGACGGTGAACAGGCCTATATCCTGGCGCCGCAGCGTCTGGCTGCAGGCGACAAGGTCATCGCCTCGGACAAGGCCGTCGACGTCAAGCCCGGCAACGCGATGCCGCTGCAGTACATCCCGGTCGGCTCCATCATCCACAATGTGGAAATGAAGCCGGGCAAGGGCGGGCAGATCGCTCGCTCCGCAGGTACCTACGCACAACTCGTTGGCCGTGACCAGGGCATGGCGATCCTTCGCCTGAACTCCGGCGAACAGCGCCTCGTGCACGGCTCTTGCCTCGCATCGATCGGTGCTGTATCGAACCCGGATCACGGCAACATCAATGACGGTAAGGCCGGCCGTTCGCGTTGGCGCGGTAAGCGCCCGCACGTACGCGGCGTCGTCATGAACCCGGTTGACCACCCGCACGGCGGTGGTGAAGGCCGCACGTCCGGTGGCCGTCACCCGGTTACCCCGTGGGGCAAGCCGACGAAGGGCAAGCGCACGCGCTCCAATAAGTCGACCGACAAGTTCATCATGCGCTCGCGTCATCAGCGCAAGAAGTAAGAGAGGAAGTCTCAAGTGGCTCGTTCAGTTTGGAAAGGTCCGTTTGTTGACGGCTATCTTCTCAAGAAGGCTGAGAAGGTTCGCGAAGGCGGACGCAACGAAGTGATCAAGATGTGGAGCCGCCGCTCTACGATCCTTCCGCAGTTCGTCGGTCTGACCTTCGGCGTCTACAACGGCAACAAGCATGTTCCCGTCTCGGTGTCCGAAGAAATGGTCGGTCACAAGTTCGGTGAATTCGCTCCGACCCGGACCTATTACGGTCATGGCGCGGACAAGAAAGCGAAGAGGAAGTAACGATGGGCAAGGCAAAAGCCGAACGCCGGCTGAAGGATAATGAGGCGCAGGCCGTTGCGCGCACGATCCGCGTCAGCCCCCAGAAGCTCAACCTGGTTGCCGCGCTGATCCGCGGCAAGAAGGTCGATCGCGCTCTGGCCGAACTCGAGTTCTCCCGCAAACGCATCGCAGACACGGTCAAGAAGACGCTTGAATCCGCGATCGCAAACGCCGAGAACAACCACGATCTCGACGTTGATTCACTCATCGTTGCAGAAGCTTATGTTGGCAAGTCGATCGTGATGAAGCGCTTCCACGCCCGTGGTCGCGGCCGTGCATCGCGCATCGAAAAGCCGTTCTCGCACTTGACGATCGTTGTTCGTGAAGTGGAAGCCACAGGGGAGGCCGCATAATGGGCCAGAAGATTAATCCGATCGGTTTCCGTCTCGGCATCAACCGGACCTGGGACAGCCGTTGGTTCGCGGACAACGCCGAGTACGGCCAACTGCTCCACGAAGACCTGAAGATCCGCGCTTACCTCATGGAAGAGCTGAAGGCCGCGGGCATCGCCAAGGTCGTGATCGAGCGTCCGCACAAGAAGTGCCGCGTGACCATCCACTCGGCGCGTCCGGGCCTGATCATCGGCAAGAAGGGCGCCGACATCGAGAAGCTTCGCCGGAAGCTTTCCGAGATGACCAATTCGGAGACGCACCTCAACATCGTCGAAGTGCGTAAGCCCGAAGTCGACGCAACGCTCGTTGCCCAATCGATCGCCCAGCAGCTCGAGCGCCGCGTGGCCTTCCGCCGGGCGATGAAGCGCGCCGTTCAGTCGGCGATGCGTCTTGGCGCCGAAGGCATCAAGATCACCTGCGCCGGTCGTCTCGGCGGTGCGGAAATCGCCCGTACCGAGTGGTATCGTGAAGGCCGCGTTCCGCTGCACACGCTGCGCGCCGACATCGACTACGGCACGGCAGAAGCGGAAACCGCATTCGGTATCTGCGGCGTCAAGGTCTGGATCTTCAAGGGCGAAATCCTGGAGCACGATCCGATGGCTTCCGAGCGTCGCGCGACCGAGAGTGACTCCCAGGGCTCTGGCAGCAGAGACCGCCGTCGTGAAAACGCGTAACATCCGCGCGTGGCAGCCAATATCGGAGAAGTAAAAAAATGTTGCAGCCAAAGCGTACGAAGTATCGCAAGCAGTTCAAGGGGCGCATCAAGGGCATCGCCAAGGGCGGCTCTGCGCTTGCTTTCGGCGAGTTCGGTCTGAAGGCTCAGGAGCCGAACCGCGTTAACGCACGTGAGATCGAAGCGGCTCGCCGCGCGATCACCCGCTACATGAAGCGCGCCGGCCGCGTCTGGATCCGCGTGTTCCCGGATGTTCCGGTCACCGCCAAGCCGACGGAAGTCCGCATGGGTAAGGGTAAGGGTTCGGTCGAATACTGGGCGTGCAAGGTCAAGCCTGGCCGTATGATGTTCGAGATCGATGGTGTCAGCGAAGAGATCGCCCGTGAGGCACTTCGTCTTGGCGCTGCCAAGCTCTCTGTAAAGACGCGCTTCGTGCAGCGCATCGCAGAGTAAGGAGTGAAGCTCATGAAAGCCGCAGATGTTCGCGCTCTGAGCGCCGACCAACTCAAGGAAGAGCTTGCCAAGCTGAAGAAGGAGCAGTTCAACCTGCGCTTCCAGAAGGCGACCGGCCAGCTCGAGAAATCTTCGCGTGTCAACGAAGTCCGCAAGGACATCGCACGCATCAAAACCATCGCCCGCCAGAAGGCGGCAGAAGCCAAGGCCTAAGGACCAGAAGAATATGCCGAAACGCATTCTGCAGGGCACCGTCGTCAGCGACAAGAACGACAAGACCATCGTTGTCAAGGTCGAGCGCCGCTTTGCGCACCCGATCCTTCAGAAGACCGTGCGTCGTTCCAAGAAGTACAAGGCTCACGACGAGAACAATCAATACAAGGTCGGCGATGTCGTTTCCATTCAGGAATGCGCGCCGATTTCGAAGGACAAGCGCTGGACGGTGGTTTCCGCCCAGGCTTGAATTCTGCAGGATTTGCCTTTCGGACCCTTGCGTCCCGAGCAAATATCTGTATGAAGCACGCAATTAAAGCCGAGGAACGCTCGAGTCCGAGCGTTCTTTTGCTTTGAGATGAGCAAAATAAGCCGGGCAAGGGGGTTTCGGCCCAACCGGCCTGGTCACAACAAGAAGGCGACCTGACATGATTCAGATGCAAACAAACCTCGACGTGGCGGATAATTCCGGCGCACGTCGTGTCATGTGCATCAAGGTGCTGGGCGGCTCCAAGCGCAAATACGCGTCGATCGGCGACATCATCGTCGTCTCGATCAAGGAAGCCATTCCGCGCGGCCGCGTGAAGAAGGGTGACGTCATGAAGGCAGTTGTCGTTCGCACCGCGAAGGACATCCGCCGTGCGGATGGCAGCGTCATCCGCTTCGACACCAACGCTGCCGTTCTCATTGACAACAAGAGAGAGCCGATCGGCACCCGTATCTTCGGACCGGTTCCGCGCGAACTTCGCGCCAAGAACCACATGAAGATCATCTCGCTGGCTCCGGAAGTACTGTAAGGGAGCGTTCAGAGATGCAAAAGATTCGCAAGGGCGACAAGGTCGTCATTCTCACCGGCAAGGACAAGGGCCGTACCGGCGAAGTCATCCAGGTCATGCCCAAGGAAGACCGGGCAGTGGTTCGCGGCGTCAACATGGTGAAGCGTCACCAGCGCCAGACCCAGAACCAGGAAGCCGGCATCATAACCAAGGAAGCCCCGATCCACCTGTCGAACGTCGCGATCGCCGATCCGAAGGATGGCAAGCCGACCCGCGTCGGTTTCAAGATCGATGGTGACAAGAAGGTCCGCGTGGCCAAGCGTTCGGGAGAAGTGATCGATGGCTAAGACCGCTTATGAGCCGCGGCTCAAGAAGGAATATGTGGAGCGTATCCGCAAGGCGATGCAGGAGCAGTTCTCCTACGCCAACGAAATGCAGATTCCGCGCCTCGACAAGATCGTCATCAACATGGGCGTTGGTGAAGCGACCGGCGACTCCAAGAAGCCGACCGTTGCTGCCGCCGACCTCGCTGCGATTGCCGGCCAGAAGCCGGTGATCACCCGCGCACGCAACTCCATCGCTGGCTTCAAGCTCCGCGAAGGCATGCCGATTGGTGCCAAGGTTACCCTGCGCGGCGTTCGGATGTATGAGTTCCTGGATCGTCTCGTGAACATCGCCCTGCCGCGCGTTCGCGACTTCCGTGGCCTCAACCCGAAGTCCTTCGATGGCCGTGGCAACTTCGCCATGGGCGTCAAGGAGCACATTGTGTTCCCTGAGATCAACTACGACAAGGTTGATCAGATGTGGGGCATGGACATCATCGTTTGCACGACGGCCAAGACCGACGACGAAGCTCGCGCTCTGCTCAAAGAGTTCAACTTCCCGTTCCGTCAGTAATCCGTAACGACAAGCGTAAAGAAGGATAACTCTTATGGCGAAAACGAGCGCAGTTGAAAAGAACAAGCGCCGCCGCAAACTGGTTGCCGGCCACGCCTCCAAGCGCGCGGCCCTCAAGGCAATCATCATGAACCAGTCGTTGCCGATCGAAGAGCGGTTCAAGGCCACCCTCAAGTTGGCCGAGCTGCCTCGCGACGGGTCGAAGACCCGCATCCGCAATCGCTGTGAAGTCACTGGCCGTCCGCGCGCCTACTATCGCAAGCTTCGCATGTCGCGTATCGCGCTTCGCGAACTGGGCAATCTCGGCAAGGTGCCGGGCGTGGTCAAGTCGAGCTGGTAAGGAGACGGGCACATGGCAATGACTGATCCTTTGGGCGATATGCTCACCCGTATCCGCAACGGCGCTGCTCGCCGCAAGTCGAGCGTTTCGACGCCGGCTTCCAAGCTCCGCGCGCGCGTCCTGGATGTCCTTCAGTCCGAAGGCTACATCCGCGGATACTCCGAGGTCGAATTCGGCAACGGCAAGTCCGAGCTGAACATCGAGCTGAAGTACTATGAAGGCGCATCTGTGATCCGCGAGATCGCGCGTGTTTCCAAGCCGGGCCGCCGGGTTTATGTCTCGGTCAAGTCCATTCCGCAGGTCGCGAACGGCCTCGGCATCACCATCCTTTCGACCCCGAAGGGCGTGATGGCCGATCATCAGGCACGCGAACAGAATGTTGGTGGCGAGATTCTTTGCTCGGTCTTCTAAGGCCGGGCAGATCTCCATAGCGAACAGACAGGTAAAAAAATGTCTCGTATCGGTAAAAAGCCCGTTCCGGTTCCGGCAGGCGTCACGGCTAGCGTCGATGGCCAGAAGGTAACGGCGAAGGGTCCGAAGGGCGAACTGTTCTTCGTCGCAAACGACGAAGTTTCGGTAAAGCTCGAAGATAACACGGTTGTCGTTCAGCCGGTCAATCAGAGCAAGGATGCTCGCTCGAAGTGGGGCATGTCCCGCACGATGATTGAGAACATCTTCAAGGGCGTCAAGGACGGCTACGAGCGCAAGCTCGAAATCAACGGCGTCGGTTACCGTGCGTCGATGCAGGGCAAGAACCTGCAGCTGGCGCTCGGCTTCAGCCACGACGTCGTCTACCAGACGCCGGAAGGCATCACGATCGCTGTGCCGAAGCCGACGGAAATCGTCGTTTCCGGCATCAGCAAGCAGCAGGTCGGCCAGGTGGCCGCGGAGATCCGCGAATACCGTGGCCCCGAGCCCTACAAGGGCAAGGGCGTCAAGTATGCCGAGGAGCGGATCGTCCGCAAAGAAGGCAAGAAGAAGTAAGGATCACGCGAAATGGCTAGCAGGAAAGATACTCTTGTGCGTCGCGCCAGCCGCGTGCGCCGTCAAATCAAGGCGGTCGCCAATGGCCGTCCGCGCCTGTCGGTTCATCGCTCGTCGAAGAACATCTATGCGCAGATCATCGACGATGTCGCCGGCAAGACGATTGCCGCCGCATCGACCCTCGAAGCGGATATCAAGTCTGCGTTGAAGACTGGCGCCGATACGGCTGCAGCCGCGGCTGTCGGCAAGCTCATTGCAGAGCGCGCTTCCCAGGCGGGCGTCAAGGACGTTGTCTTTGACCGTGGCGCCTTCATCTACCACGGCCGCGTCAAGGCGCTGGCCGAGGCAGCTCGCGAAGGCGGCCTGAACTTCTAAGGTTCTTCGCCCGGGCAGCAATGTCCGGGCGAAATCCCGCCTCGCACCCCATGGCCGCTTCGATTTCCAAGGAAGCGAGGCGGCTTTCGTCAATCTGCCGATTGCACCCGGAAAAGAAAAAGGAAGAGGACAATGGCACAAGAAAGAAGAGGCTCGCGCGAAGATCGCCAGAGCCGCGAAGAGCGCGACAGCGAATTTGTCGATAAGCTCGTCGCAATCAACCGCGTCGCCAAGGTGGTGAAGGGCGGTCGTCGTTTCGGTTTCGCCGCTCTCGTCGTCGTCGGCGACCAGAAGGGCCGCGTTGGCTTTGGCCATGGCAAGGCACGCGAAGTGCCGGAAGCCATTCGCAAGGCTACGGAAGCTGCAAAGCGCGACCTGATCTTCGTGCCGCTTCGCGGCGGTCGCACGTTGCATCACGATGTCAACGGCCGTCACGGCGCCGGCAAGGTTCTGCTGCGCTCGGCCAAGCCCGGTACCGGTATCATCGCCGGCGGCCCGATGCGCGCCGTCTTCGAAACGCTCGGCGTCCATGACGTCGTCGCCAAGTCGACCGGCTCGTCGAACCCCTACAACATGGTTCGCGCGACCTTCGACGCGCTCAAGAACCAGATGCACCCGAAGGACATCGCGGCACAGCGCGGCATGAAATACGCCACGCTCCAGTCTCGTCGCGTTGCCGCCGGCGCTGCTTCCGAAGAATAAGGGAGCTGACAGATGGCTAAGAAAGAAGTTGCCAAGAAGACGGTTACCGTCGAGCAGATTGGTAGCCCGATCCGCCGTCCGGCCGTACAGCGTCAGACGCTCATCGGCCTGGGCCTCAACAAGATGCACCGGGTGCGCACGCTGGAGGATACTCCGGCCGTTCGCGGCATGATCCGGGCCGTCCAGCACCTCGTTCGCGTCGTCGACGAGAAGTGAGGGGGATCCAGAAATGAAACTGAACGAAATCAAGGACAACGAAGGCGCGACCAAGAGCCGCAAGCGCTTGGGTCGCGGTATCGGTTCTGGCTCCGGCAAGACCGGCGGCCGTGGCGTGAAGGGCCAGAAGGCTCGTTCGGGCGTCTCGATCAATGGCTTCGAAGGCGGCCAGATGCCCATCTACCGCCGCCTGCCGAAGCGCGGCTTCAACAACATCTTCGCCTCGGAATATGTTGTCGTATCGCTGGGCCGGATCCAGGCTGCCGTTGACGCCAACAAGCTCGATGCGTCGAACACCATCGATGCGGCGGCCCTCAAGGCTGCAGGTGTCATCCGCCGCACCAAGGACGGTGTCCGGGTTCTGGCCGACGGCGAACTGAAGGCGAAGATCTCGCTCGAGGTTGCCGGCGCTTCGAAGTCGGCGGTCGAGAAGATCGAAAAGGCTGGCGGCTCGATCAAGCTGCTCGCAGCAGCCGCCGCTGAATAATATTACGACAAACCGCCCGGGGTGCTTCACGCCGGGCGGTTTTGCTCCCATATGTGAGCCTCACGTCCGAGCGCGGCGAATCGCCTGCCGCGACGCGACACAACGGAAACCGCGGTGAGGCATCCGATTGCAGCGACAATCGCCTCGCGTCAGGTTTTCGGCAAAGAAGACTTTTTCATTCCGGAGCCGGACTGTGCCGCCGCTCCCGGGATTCGGCACGCGGAGAATTGCATGGCTTCTGCAGCGGAACAGCTCGCCTCGAACCTGAATTTCTCGACTTTCGCCAAAGCGGAAGATCTGAAGAAACGACTCTGGTTCACCCTGGGTGCGCTCCTGGTTTACCGTCTTGGCACCTATATCCCACTGCCCGGCCTCAATCCGGAAGCCTTCGCCCAGGCCTTTCAGGGGCAATCAGGCGGCATTCTCGGCCTGTTCAACATGTTTGCGGGCGGCGCGGTTGAGCGCATGGCGATCTTCGCGCTCGGCATCATGCCCTATATCTCCGCCTCGATCATCGTTCAGCTGATGACGTCGGTCGTTCCGGCGCTCGAGCAGCTGAAGAAGGAAGGCGAGCAGGGGCGCAAGGTCATCAACCAGTATACCCGCTACGGCACGGTGCTTCTAGGCACGATGCAGGCCTACGGCATCGCCGTTGGCCTTGAAAGCGGCAGCGGCCTCGTGAACGATCCGGGCTGGTTCTTCCGCATTTCGACCGTCATTTCGCTCCTCGGCGGCACGATGTTCCTGATGTGGCTCGGCGAGCAAATCACGTCGCGCGGCATCGGCAACGGCATCTCGCTCATCATCTTTGCCGGCATCGTCGCGGCCCTGCCGTCGGCCCTGGCCGGAACGCTGGAACTCGGCCGGACCGGTGCGCTGTCGACGCCGCTGATCCTGGTGATCATCGTGATGGTGGTTGCTGTAATCGCGCTGATCGTCTTCGTCGAGCGTGCGCAGCGCCGTCTGCTGATCCAGTATCCGAAACGGCAGGTCGGCAACCGCATGTTCCAGGGAGATACGTCGCATCTGCCGCTCAAGCTCAACACTTCGGGCGTAATTCCGGCGATCTTTGCGTCATCGCTCCTATTGCTGCCTGCGACGGCTGCAGGCTTCGCCAATACCGCGACTCTGCCCGACTGGGCAACGACCATCGTCGGCGCGCTTTCCCACGGACAGCCGCTCTATATGGTTTTCTATGGCGCGATGATCGCGTTCTTCGCCTTTTTCTACACCGCGATCGTCTTCAATCCGAAGGACACTGCCGACAATCTGAAGAAGCACGGGGGCTTCATTCCGGGGATTCGCCCCGGTGAGCGCACCGCCGAATATATCGACTACGTGCTGACGCGAGTCACCGTCGTCGGCGCGCTCTATCTGGTTTTCGTCTGTATCCTGCCTGAGATCCTTATCTCGCAGACCGGCGTGCCGTTCTACCTTGGTGGTACGTCGCTTTTGATTGTTGTCAGCGTAACCCTTGATACTGTAGCACAGATTCAGGGTCACCTCATTGCCCAGCAGTATGAGGGGCTGATCAAGAAGTCGAAGCTGCGCGGAGGAAAGAGGGGACGATGAGACTTATTTTTTTGGGACCGCCGGGCGCTGGCAAGGGAACGCAGGCCAAGCTTCTGACGGAGAGATACGGCATTCCTCAGCTTTCCACCGGAGACATGCTCCGCTCCGCCGTCGCCCAGGGGTCCGAAGTCGGCAAGCGTGCGAAAGCGGTTATGGATGCGGGGCAACTCGTCTCCGACGAGATCGTCAATGAAATCGTCTCCGACCGCATCGATGCTCCGGACTGCACCAGGGGCTTCATCCTCGACGGCTATCCGCGCACGGTTCCGCAGGCCGTCGCACTTGACCGGATGCTCGAGCAAAAGGGCATGAGGCTCGACGCGGTCATCGAACTCAAGGTCGACGAAGGCGCTCTTGTGCGGCGCATGGAGAATCGCGTAGCGGAAACCGTGGCGGCGGGCGGAAACGTCCGTTCCGACGACAATCCGGAAGCCTTCCGGCGCCGGTTGGAGGAGTATCGGGCGAAGACCGCGCCGCTTTCGGCCCATTACGCAGGCACCGGTCGGTTGAAGACGGTGGACGGCATGGCTGATGTCGAGACGGTCAGCGCCGAGATCGAGAAGATTCTGGCCTAGGCTGTTGCCTTTGCCAAAATGGAAACGCCGGGGAGTTGACTTTTCCGGGCGATTCCTCCAAAGACAGCGTCAACTCGCGATATGAGAAGCGATCGGCGCGGTCTTCAAGACAACGAAGTCCGGGTACGGTCGTTTTTGACATGTCTCGAACCTCGATCAACGAGCGGCTCTTCGTGGTCGCGTAACGAAGCACCTATTGCCGGATGGCAACTGGAACGCAAGGAGAATAGACGTGGCACGTATCGCTGGCGTCAATATCCCGACGGCAAAGCGCGTGGTCATCGCGCTGACGTATATTCACGGGATCGGCACGAAATTCGCACAGGAAATCATCGAGAAGGTCGGTATTCCGGCTGATCGCCGCGTGCATCAGTTGACGGACGCCGAGGTCCTTCAGATCCGTGAAACGATCGATCGTGACTACCAGGTCGAAGGTGACCTGCGTCGCGAAACCTCGATGAACATCAAGCGTCTGATGGATCTAGGCTGCTATCGCGGTCTTCGCCATCGTCGTGGCCTGCCAGTGCGCGGTCAGCGCACGCACACCAATGCACGCACCCGCAAGGGTCCGGCAAAGGCGATCGCCGGTAAGAAGAAGTAATTTCCCGAAAAGGGGAAACGGGAGGCTGGCGCACGCGCCGGCCTCCTTTTGCAGTTTGGGAAGGGCAAGTGTCCGACCGTCGCGAGTGCCGCTAGCGGTCTTGCGAAATGCCCGCGACGCTGGTGCGCCGGCTGTCGCGTAATTGAAGTGCAGGGCAGGGGACGAACAATCCTTTTCCCGGTGGAGCCGCTGGAATTACGGCGGTGCAGAGATCTTAAGAAAGGGATCCTATGGCCAAGGAAGCCACCCGCGTTCGCCGTCGCGAGCGCAAGAACATCACGTCTGGCGTCGCACACGTCAATTCGTCGTTCAACAACACGATGATCACCATCACCGACGCGCAGGGCAATGCCATTGCCTGGTCGTCCGCCGGTGCGAAGGGTTTCAAGGGTTCGCGCAAGTCGACCCCGTTCGCCGCGCAGATCGCCGCTGAAGATTGCGCCAAGAAGGCCCAGGAACACGGCATGAAGTCGCTGGAAGTGGAAGTCTGCGGCCCGGGGTCCGGTCGCGAATCCGCTCTGCGGGCGCTGCAGGCTGCGGGCTTCATGATCACGTCGATCCGCGACGTGACCCCGATCCCGCACAACGGCTGCCGTCCGCGCAAGAAGCGCCGCGTCTGACCATTTGGATTTGAACATTTCCGGCGAGGGCGCTGATGCGCTCTCCCGGACTTCGGGGCTCGGTTGTCACGATTGGATGGTGGCAACGAACGGAAGGCAGAAAACATGATCCAGAAAAATTGGCAGGAACTGATCAAGCCGAACAAGGTGGAGTTTTCCTCCTCGGGCCGCACCAGGGCAACGTTGGTTGCGGAACCGCTTGAGCGCGGCTTCGGTCTGACCCTCGGCAACGCGCTCCGCCGCGTGCTTCTGTCGTCGCTTCGCGGTGCTGCCGTCACGGCAGTACAGATCGACGGCGTACTGCACGAGTTCTCCTCGATCCCGGGTGTTCGGGAAGATGTGACGGACATCGTGCTCAACATCAAGGAAATCGCCATCAAGATGGATGGCGACGACGCAAAGCGCATGGTCGTGCGCAAGCAGGGTCCTGGTGTCGTGACGGCCGGTGATATCCAGACGGTTGGCGATATCGAGATCCTCAACCCGAACCATGTGATTTGCACCCTCGACGAGGGTGCTGAAATCCGCATGGAGTTCACCGTCAACAACGGCAAGGGCTATGTCCCGGCCGACCGCAACCGTTCCGAAGACGCGCCGATCGGCCTTATCCCGGTCGACAGCCTGTATTCGCCGGTCAAGAAGGTCTCCTACAAGGTTGAAAACACCCGTGAGGGCCAGGTTCTCGACTACGACAAACTGACCATGTCGATCGAGACCGACGGCTCCGTCACGGGTGAGGACGCGATCGCGTTCGCGGCCCGCATTCTTCAGGACCAGCTCTCGGTCTTCGTCAATTTCGAAGAGCCGCAGAAGGAAACCGAGGAAGAGGCCGTCACCGAACTCGCCTTCAACCCGGCACTTCTCAAGAAGGTCGACGAACTGGAGCTTTCCGTCCGTTCGGCCAACTGCCTGAAGAACGACAACATCGTCTATATCGGCGACCTCATTCAGAAGACGGAAGCGGAAATGCTCCGTACGCCGAATTTTGGTCGCAAGTCGCTCAACGAGATCAAGGAAGTTCTCGCTTCCATGGGCCTGCATCTCGGCATGGAAGTGCCGTCCTGGCCGCCGGAGAACATCGAAGATCTCGCCAAGCGCTACGAAGACCAGTACTAAGGCCGCACGCGTTCGAAAGAACGCGTAAAGCTGGCCTTAGAAATTTTAACTGCGTATATGTCTCATCGTCTTGAGCCTTCGGCTCTCAGCGGAATATACGCCTCTATTAGACTGCGGGCGGATGCCTGCAAGTAAAGGAGAATAGCCATGCGCCACGCTAAAGCCGGTCGCAAGCTGAACAGGACTGCCAGCCACCGCAAGGCGATGTTTGCCAACATGGCAGCTTCGCTGATCGAACACGAACAGATCGTGACGACCCTGCCGAAGGCGAAGGAAATCCGTCCGATCGTCGAGAAGCTCGTCACGCTCGGAAAGCGCGGCGATCTGCATGCCCGCCGCCAGGCGATCTCGCAGATCCGCGACGTTGCGGTCGTCTCGAAGCTATTCGATGCGATTGCATCGCGCTACGCCACCCGCAACGGCGGCTACCTGCGCATCATGAAGGCTGGTTTCCGCCACGGCGACAATGCGCCGCTCGCTGTCATCGAGTTCGTTGACCGCGACGTCGACGCCAAGGGTGCAAAGGACCGCGCTCGCGTCGCCGCCGAAGCGGAAGAAGCAGAAGCAGCCTAATCCAGCTTTGAGGGTTGGAAGAGTCGAAGCGGCCGGGTGATGCCTCACCCGCCCGCTTTCTCCGTTGTGGGGTGGTGCGGCCTTGCAATGCCGCTACGCTGTCGCCTCCAGCGGAGGTAAGGCATCCTGATCGGCCGCCAGGCCAGAAGCAGCGCGACAAGGGCGATGTAGAGCATCTGCTCCGGCCCTACGATCTTGACCGACATCGCGAAATGCAGGGCCCCCGCCGCGGCGATGAGATAGACGAGCCGGTGGAGCTTGTTCCAGCGTTGGCCGAGTTTGCGGATCGACCAGTTGTTCGACGTCAGCGCGAGAGGAATAAGCAGGACCAAGGCCGTCATCCCGATGGTGATGAAGGGGCGGCGAGCGATATCGGCGACGATCGCCGGAAAGCGCAACATCTGGTCGAGCAGCATATAGGCGAGGAAGTGCATCAGCACGTAATAGAAGGCGAGCAGCCCGAGGGCGCGGCGGTATCTTAGCCAATTCAGGCCGAACAGATCGCGGATGGGCGTGATGGCGAGGGTGGCCACCAGGAAACGCAGCGCCCAAAGGCCGAGCAGGTGTTCGAATTCCTTGACCGCGTTTCCGGGCAGTTGACCGGTGGCGCCGAGATAGAAGGCCAACGCTGCCGGCATGAAACCGACGGCGTAGAGAGCCCAGACCGACGGACCATGCAGTCGCTTGGGCAGGGTGGGAAGGACGGCCATCATCAGAAATTCGCTGCCAGATCCATGCCGGCATAAAGGCTCGCGACCTCGTCGGCATAACCGTTGAAGGGAAGCGTATCGCGCCGGTTGGAGCCGAAGAAGCCGCCTTCGCCGATGCGGTTCTCCGTGGCCTGACTCCAGCGTGGGTGGTCGACGGCCGGGTTCACATTGGCGTAGAAGCCGTATTCGCTCGGCGCGGCGAGATTCCAGGTGCAGGGAGGAACTGTCTCGGTGAGCGAGATGCGCACGATCGATTTGATGCCCTTGAAGCCGTATTTCCAGGGCACGACCAGACGAACCGGTGCGCCATTCTGGTTCGCCAGGGTCTTGCCATAGAGACCGACGGCAAGGATCGTCAGCGGGTGCCGGGCTTCGTCGAGCCGCAGGCCCTCGCGATAGGGCCAGGGCAGGGGTTGGAACAGGCCGGACTGGCCGGGCATTTCCTCCGGCCGAACGACGGTCTCGAAGGCGACATATTTGGCGCTGCCAAGCGGCTCGACCTTGTCGAGGAGTGTGGCCAGCGGAAAGCCGAGCCAGGGGATCACCATCGACCAGGCCTCGACGCAGCGCATGCGGTACACGCGCTCCTCGAGCGGAAAGCCGAGGAGTTCCTCGATACCGAATTCGCCCGGCTTGGCGACGAGGCCATCGATTTTGACGGTCCATGGCGTAGGTTTGAATGCGCCCGACCGGGCGGCTGGATCTGCCTTGCCCGTGCCGAATTCGTAGAAGTTGTTGTAGCTCGTGACGTCCTCTTCCGGCGTCAGGGCCTCGTCTACCCTGTAGGGGCTTGCAGCCGCCTTCAGCGCCGCTGCATTTACCGGCCGGGCCGCAAGCGTCAGGCCGGCGGCCGCCGCGAGAAAGGCGCGCCGATCAAGGAAGAAGCGTTCCGGCGTGATCTCGGAGGCGGCGATCCGCGGCGGGCGGTAATGAGGCATTTCGGTTCCCCGGCGTTGAATGTTGGTGCAATCAGATGACCAAAGTTTAGCTCATTCGGAAAGAGGGGCCAGACCACGTTTTCGTGCATGTCGCGTGAGCCGCGCGGCTGTCGGCAGGTTCCTGCGCATCGGCCCGAAAATCGGACCCGATTATCGGAAAGAGTAACGGCGTCCGTTGTGCGCCCCAAGGGCGCCTCGATCGGCACTGAGCGAGGTTTTGCGCTTGTGCATCGGGCCAGTGGACGCAGCGGCCGTGCGTTTGCCTTTTTTCTCGCGAAATCCTATCTGAACCTCGTACATGCCGCCCGAACTGTTTGGGGGAGTGTCCATGGAAAGACCAGCGTCCGGGGCGCGCCCGCCGAATGCGGCGCGCTTCCACGGGAATGAAAGGGAGAATGCTTCATGATATTTGGCGGTCGGGTTCTGTCGGCTCTTGTCCTTGCAATCGCCATGTCGAGCTCCGCCGGGGCGCAGGACGCCAAGGTCGTTCCCCAATCCCGCGTCGAAATGCAACTCTCCTTCGCGCCGCTGGTCAAGCAGACGGCGAATGCCGTGGTCAACGTCTATGCCGAGCGGGTCGTGGAGCGGCGCTCGATATTTTCCGGAGATCCCTTCTTCGAGGAATTCTTCGGCCAACGCATGCCTAATCGCAGCGAGAAGCAGTCGTCGCTCGGATCGGGTGTGATCGTCGGCCGCAATGGCGTCATCGTGACCAACAACCACGTCATCGAAGGCGCCGACGACATCAAGGTGGCACTTGCGGATGGGCGTGAATTTCCCTGCAAGATCGTGCTCAAGGACGATCGCCTCGATCTTGCGGTGTTGGAGATCCAGGCGGACGGCCCGTTCGATGTCGTTCCGATCGGCGATTCGGACGCGGTCGAGGTGGGTGACCTTGTCCTGGCCATGGGTAATCCGTTCGGCGTCGGGCAGACCGTGACAAGCGGCATCGTTTCGGCGCTCGCCCGCAACCAGATTTCCAACGGCGATTTCGGCTTCTTCATCCAGACCGATGCAGCCATCAACCCGGGGAACTCCGGCGGCGCCCTGATCAACATGAACGGCGAGCTGATCGGCATCAACACAGCCATCTTCTCGCGCGGCGGCGGCTCCAATGGCGTTGGCTTTGCGATTCCCGCCAATTTGGTCAAGGTCTTCGTCGCTTCGGCGGAAGGCGGGGGCGGCTCTTTCATTCGTCCCTTTGTGGGTGCTACGTTCGAACCGGTCACCTCGGATATCGCGGAAGCACTCGGGCTCGATCGAGCCCGCGGCGCATTGGTCACGGCGGTGCTGCCCAATGGTCCGGCCGCACATGCCGGGCTGAAGCCCGGGCAGGTGGTGACGTCGGTCAACGGGATTGCGGTCGAACATCCCGATGCCCTCGGCTACCGACTGACGACAGTGGGAATCGGCCATGAGGCGCGCGTGACGGTCGCGGACCATGGGAAGGCGCACGACATCACCTTGAAGCTGGAGCGGGCGCCGGAAACCGAGCCGCGCGACGAAAGGCTGATCGAGGGCAGGAATCCTTTCGCCGGCGCGATCGTGGCCAATCTGTCGCCGCGGTTGGCGGAGGAACTGCGCATGCCGACCTCCTCGCAGGGTGTCGTCGTCGCTGCGGTCAATCGCGGTTCGCCGGCGGCGCGAATCGGGCTCGCGCCAAAGGACATCGTCCGTTCGGTGAATGGGGTGACCATCGACAGCTCGAAGATGCTTGAGAGCGTCGTTGCCGAAGAGGCCTCCTTCTGGCGCGTCGAGATCGAGCGCGACGGCCAGATCATTCGTCAGTTTTTCCGATGAGCGACCTCTTTTCCCCGCATGAACCGCCGGAAATGGCCTCGGCAAGACCGCTTGCCGATCGACTGAGGCCGAAGACGCTCGCTGAGGTCACCGGACAGGAGCACTTGACGGGCGCCGACGGTACGCTCACGCGGATGATCGCCTCCGGCTCGCTCGGCTCGATGATCTTCTGGGGCCCGCCCGGCACGGGCAAGACGACGGTGGCGCGCCTGCTCTCAGGCGAGGCGGGGCTCGCCTTCGAGCAGATCTCGGCGATCTTCTCCGGTGTAGCCGATTTGAAGAAGGTCTTCGAAGCCGCCCGGACCCGGCGCATGTCCGGGCGTCAGACGCTGCTGTTCGTCGACGAGATCCATCGCTTCAACCGTGCCCAGCAAGACAGCTTCCTGCCGGTCATGGAAGACGGTACGGTGATTCTCGTCGGCGCCACCACGGAGAATCCGTCCTTCGAACTCAACGCCGCGCTTCTGTCGCGAGCGCGGGTGCTGACCTTCAAGCCGCATGACGAGGCGAGCCTGGAGGAGCTGTTGACGCGGGCGGAGACGGCCGAGAGCCGGCCGTTGCCGCTCGACCCCGACTCGCGCGCGAGCCTGATCCGCATGGCGGACGGGGACGGCCGGGCCGTGCTGACGCTGGCGGAAGAGGTCTGGCGCGCAGCCCGCAAGGACGAAATCTTCGATGCCAAGGCACTCCAGGAGATCGTCCAGCGCCGCGCGCCCGTCTACGACAAGGGCCAGGATGGCCACTATAATCTGATCTCGGCGCTTCACAAATCCGTGCGCGGCTCCGACCCGGATGCCGCACTCTATTATCTCTGCCGCATGCTCGATGCCGGCGAGGATCCGCTCTATATCGGGCGACGGCTGGTGCGCATGGCGGTCGAAGATATTGGCCTTGCCGACCCGCAGGCACTGGTGATCTGCAATGCGGCCAAGGACGCCTATGATTATCTCGGCTCGCCGGAGGGGGAACTGGCGCTGGCACAGGCTTGCGTCTATCTCGCGACCGCGCCGAAGTCGAATGCCGTCTATACCGCCTACAAGGCGGCGATGCGGTCGGCAAAGGAAAACGGCTCGCTGTTGCCGCCGAAACATATCCTCAACGCCCCGACAAAGCTTATGAAGGGGGAGGGCTACGGCGACGGCTATCGCTATGACCACGACGAACCGGACGCCTTTTCCGGGCAGGATTACTTCCCGGAAAAAATGGGACGACAGACGTATTACGATCCGCCGGAGCGCGGTTTCGAGCGCGAGATCCGCAAGCGCGTCGAGTGGTGGGCGAAGGTTCGGCGCGAGCGGAACTCCTGACGTTATTAACTCTGCCGACGGTGCAGGGCAGGCCTGCGATCGATTGTCTTGCGGCCGTCGATAAACCTGTGCGATAGCTAAGCCTCGATTGCAGACGGCTGCACGGATCGGGATGATTGATCCTAACCTCCGCGGGGACGGCCTCGCTCCAGACGAAGGAGTTGAAAATGGCCTGGTTCACCCTGCTGCTCGCCGGAATTCTCGAAATCGGCTGGGCAATCGGCCTCAAATACACGGACGGATTCACGCGTTTGGTTCCGACAGTGTTCACGGCCGGCTCGATGGTCCTGAGCATGGCTCTGCTCGGCATCGCCGTCCGTTCGCTGCCGCTCGGTACGGCCTATGCGGTGTGGACCGGTATTGGAACCGTCGGAACAGTGGTTCTCGGCATCGTTCTGTTCGCTGAGCCCGCCAACGCCGTTCGCCTCGGCTGCATCGGTCTCATCGTCGTGGGCATTGCAGGCCTGAAGCTCGTTGCCTGACTGCGCGTGATGTATGAGGCACTTGCCGTTGCCACAGGGCCTGCTCTATCTCAGCGCCTCCAGCACGGCGGCGGCGGCCCGCATCTCTTGCCAGCGGTTCTCACGCCGTTGGATAGCCTCCCCGTCGGTGCCCCAATGTTCGATCTGCCAATCCTCGTCGACATGGGCGGCCGCCCAGGCGTCCTGCGTCGACAGGCGGCCGCTTGCAAATGCGAGCGCCAGCATTGCCGATCCCGTCAGAGCGGTGATCGTGTGCAGGCAGGCGAGACCAAGCGGGGTCGCGAAGGCGCGCAGGGCATCGGCAAATGCCGAGATCGCCTCGGGCGGCTGTTCCTGATGGATGACGCCTTCTGCCAGGATGAAACGGGCGCCGAGCGATTGGGCGGCCCAGTCGAGCACGGGGTTCCAACTATCATTCTGCCGCTTCACCAGCCCCTCGGGACTATCGGCGCGGTAGCAGAGGAGATCGCTGCCGGCGAAGCGCAGAATATCGTCGAAGACGGCGCGCTGGTCGAGCGCGACGCCGTCGATCGCCGTGTTGACCAGGCGGGTCAACGGCATGGCGGGCGGATTGATGACCTCGCCCTGCGCGTCCCATTCGGCCGCCAGAAGCTCCGCAAGCTTGCGCGTCGGCACGGCCAATGGCCGCCTGGCCGGCGTCCGTACGCTCCTTCCGTCCAGGAGCACCGCATGGCCGCTATCCGCTGGAGCAACGCTGACTTCCTTGTAGAAGCGCTTCGCCAGGGGCTTGTGCATCTGGATCTGGGCGCGCCGCACCGGGTCCTCATGGGTGAGGGCGCTTTGCAATTCGTCGCGAATATCAGGCATGGCTTGCCTCCATCCATTCGATTATGTCGGCCGGCACATGGGCGATGTGGTCGGCACCGGCCTCGATCAGCGCCGGTACGCTGGCGTAACCCCAGGAAACCCCGAGAGCACCGGCGCCGGCCGCCTTGGCCATTTGCATATCATAGATCGCGTCGCCGATGACGATCGTGTTCTTCGGGTCGACGCCCGCTTCCGCGCAGCACTCCACCACCATGGCCGGGTGGGGTTTCGAAGGACAGTCGTCGGCAGTGCGCGAGACGTAGAAGAGCTTATCGAAACCGTGCGCCTCGGCGATGTGGCTAAGCCCGCGTCTCGATTTTCCGGTGACGGCGCCGATCAACAGCCCGTCTCGGCCTGCCAGGCTCTCCACCATGTCCGCAATGCCCGGGAAAAGGGCTTCCTGCAGATGTCCTTCGCCGCGCACCGAAGTGAAGATTGTCTTGTAATGCGCCGTCATCGCCGTGATTCGGCCATCAATGCGACTCTGATCCATAAGACGGGCAATCGCGATGTCGAGCGTCAGCCCGATGACCGCGCGCGTCGCCTCGGCCTGCGGTCGCGGAAGTTCGAAGGCGTCGAAGGTGCGGCCCATCACTTCGTGAATCAGCCCGGCGCTGTCGACCAGCGTTCCGTCGCAATCGAAGAGCACCAGTTTCATCAATCCTCCTCGCCGGCGGTGTTCTCGTCGAAGCCAAGCAGGTTCCAGCTCTGCACCATATGCGGCGGCAGCGGAGCGGTGATCCTCAGCCGGCCGCCGTTCGGATGCGGAATGTCGATATGCCGGGCGTGCAGGTGCAGCCGATTCTGAATGCCGCCGGGAAAGGCCCAGTTGATGTCGGCTTCGAAATATTTCGGATCGCCGATGATCGGATGGCCGATATGCGCGGCGTGGACGCGCAGTTGATGCGTGCGGCCGGTATAGGGTTCCATCTCGAGCCAGGCCAGATTCTGGCCCGCCTGTTCGATGATGCGATAATAGGAGATCGCGTGGTCGGCGCCCTCGTCGCCGTGCTTGGCGATCCGCATGCGATCGCCATCGGGCGTCTGCTCCTTGACCAGCCAGGTGGAAATCCGATCTTCGCGCTTGCGCGGAACGCCCTTGACGAGCGCCCAATAGCTCTTCTTGGTATCGCGTTCGCGGAAGGCGGCGGTCAGCTGCTGTGCGGCGCCGCGGGTGCGGGCGATGACGAGCACGCCGGAGGTGTCGCGGTCGAGCCGATGGACGAGCCGCGGCTTTTCGCCCTTCTGGCTTGTCCAGGCTTCGAGCATTTTGTCGATGTGCCGGCTGACCCCCGAACCACCCTGAACTGCAAGCCCCGCCGGCTTGTTGAGAACGATCACCTTGGCATCCTCGTGCAGCACCATGCGTGACAGCAGTTCGGCATCGGAGGAGTTGCGCAGGTCGCGTCCGGCGATCGGTCCGGACTTGCTGTCCTTGGGATCGACGCCAAGCGGAGGAATGCGGATTGTCTGTCCCGGCTGGACGCGCGTGTCGGATTTCGCACGCGCGCCGTCGACGCGGATCTGGCCGGAGCGCAAGAGCTTCTGCAGCGGCCCGAATCCCAGTCCTGGGAAATGTACCTTGAACCAGCGGTCAAGGCGCATCCCCGCCTCATCGCTGTCCACCTGCCTGTGTTCAATGCCTGCCATCTGCGCGATCCGCTTCCATTTAATCAGCAAGGCTCTACCCCATTGCGACCGCCAGAGCCAGCCCGCAGCATTCGCCCGCATGCGAATGGCCAAAACCATTCGTTAAGCGGCGGCCGCTACGATCGTGAGACTTCCCTTATATATGCAAGAAGGCGGGTATTTGCCGATGGCGAAGCAAGCTTTGAACTATACCCATTACGACCTGAAGGCCCAAAGGGCTGGTACCCGCATCGAGATCACGCTGTCTGCAGTCGCCAATGTTCGCCTGATGACCGACGTCAATTTCACGCGTTTTACAGAAACGCTGAAGCACCAGTTTTTTGGTGGCGTCGCGCGGAAATCGCCGCTCCGGATGACCATCCCGGAGACGGCGCACTGGCATGTGGTGATAGATACTGAAGGCCTTCAGGGCCTTGCCGAATCGAGCGTGCGCGTCATCGAAACGGCCGGCCAGCCACGTATGCAGCCGGCGCGTTGACAACAACACCAGCAATTCCAAGCGCAACAGCGACCTTTGCGCATCTATAAAGACGCACGGCGCAGTAGGTCTCAGCCGAGCCTCTCGGCGTGCCACTTCAGGTGATCGTCCATGAAGGTCGAGATGAAGTAATAGGAATGGTCGTAGCGCTCGTGCATGCGGAGCGTGAGCCCGATGCCGGTGCCTTTGACCACGTCCTCGAAGAGCCACGGACGCAGCCCGTTTTCGAGGAAGCTGTCGGCCTTGCCCTGATCGATCAGGAATTCCGGGAAGCGCGCGCCATCCTCGACGAGTGCGCAGGCATCGTATTCCCGCCAGGCGGTCTTGTCGGCGCCGAGATATTTTTCGAAGGCGCCGACCGACCAGTCGGCCGAGGAGGGCGCGACGATCGGCGCAAAGGCGGAGCAGCTCTTGAACCGGTCAGGATTCTTGAGCGCCATGGTCATGGCGCCATGGCCGCCCATCGAGTGCCCGAATATGCCCTGGCGGCTCGGATCGATGCGGAATTGCTCGCCAATGAGCGCAGGCAGTTCCTCGGTGAGGTAGGTGTACATCTGGTAGTGCTCGGCCCAGGGCTTTTCCGTTGCATCGAGGTAAAATCCTGCGCCTTTGCCCATTTGCCAGTTCGTAACCTCGTCGGGCACATCGCCGCCGCGCGGGCTGGTATCCGGGCAGACGATGATGAGGCCGAGTTCGGAAGCCATCCGGCGATACTCGCCCTTCTCCATGACGTTGGCATGCGTGCAGGTGAGGCCGGAGAGATACCAGAGCACGGGACGGGCCGCTGTGACCGCCTGCGGCGGCACATAGACGGCGAAGGTCATTTCTGCATTGCAGGCTTTGGAATCATGGGCGAACACGCCCTGCATGCCGCCGAAAGCAGTATTCTGTGAGACGATTTTCATGGGACTCTCCTGATCAGGTACTGCCGGCAAGTTGGACCGCGGCATTGACCGCGGCTGCGACGAGCACCGTGTTGAAAAAGAAGGAAACGATCGCGTGCAGCAAGCTGACGCGCCGCATTTCCGTCGTGGTAACGGCAACGTCGGACGTCTGCGCGGTCATGCCGATCACGAAGGCGAAATAGAGAAAGTCGTAACCGCCGGGCTCGTTCGTTTCCGGAAAGAGGAGCCCGCGCGCCGCGGGCGCGCGGATATCGCCCTGGCAGTCGGCAAGCCAATGGAGATGCGCATAATGCAGTGCCGCCATCGTGTGGATCGTCGCCCAGCCGAGCGCGACCGATGCGAAGGCGAGGATCAGTTCGATGCCGCTGCCGCCATCCTTTCGATTGAGCGCCAGGAACAGGGCCACGAGCGAAACGGCCGCGGCGGTAAGCGTCACGAGGAAGATGATGGGCTCCGGCTCGCCCGTGTCGCGCGCATTGGCCCGCAGGTAGCTTCCCGTGAGCTTCGGGAGCAGGGATGCCGTGATGGCAAGATAGATGCAGAAAAACGTGATCGCTGCGGTCTCGATCGCCTGATCGCGGAACAGCGGGAGGCTTAGCGCAAAACTGAGAAGCGCGCCGGCAAGCGCGAGATAGAACGGCCAGTGTCTCAGACGTGTGTTGGGGTTCATCCGCCGCTCCGCTTGTCGCTGCTGCTGTCCCGCTATGTCGTGCCCGATTTGATGATAGCGAGATGCAGCGACCAAAAGTGCTACAGCGAGCTTTCCGGATTTTACCTTTTGACCTGCCGGCAAAGCCGGTCAAGCGTTTCGAGAAATGCCGAACGATCCCTGGCGGTGAAGGCTGCATTGTAGCCCTTGCTCTCACCTGTTTCCCTGAGATGCGCGCCGAGGTCGCGCATGGCGGTTGCCAGACCGATATTGGCGCGATCGAAGACGCGGCCGGCGGGTCCGGTGACGAGGGCTCCCGCGACCACGCAACGCGCGGCAAGCGGTACATCGGCTGTGACCACGATGTCGCCTTGGCCCGCCCGTTCCGCGATCCAGTCGTCCGCCGCGTCGAAGCCGGCCGAAACGACGACGTTGCGAACCATCGGGTCACGTGATGGGCGCAGCCCCGAATTGGCAACGAAGGTCACTTCCATCCCGCGGCGCTCGGCCACTTTCAGGACTTCCGCTTTTACCGGACATGCATCGGCGTCGACATAGATCATGACAATTGCTTCTGCAGGAAAGCAAAACCCCAGACCGCAAGTGATGGCAATCACATGGGTCCGGTGCTTTGTTCCGCCGAACTAAGCAGGTCCGCAAAAATGTTCGACGGATTTGCGATGAGAACCTGCGGCAAATCTAAGCAGATAATCGTGGGTAACCCCATGAACATCTGCTCAGTAGACCACGACGCTTCTGATGCTTGTCCCCGAATGCATCAGTTCGAAGCCCTTGTTGATCTCTTCGAGCGGCATGGTGTGGGTGATCATCGGATCGATCTCGATCTTGCCCTCCATGTACCAGTCGACGATCTTCGGCACGTCGGTGCGGCCGCGCGCGCCGCCAAAGGCGGTGCCCATCCAGGTGCGGCCGGTGACGAGCTGGAACGGCCGCGTCGCAATCTCCTGGCCGGCCCCGGCCACCCCGATGATCACCGACTTGCCCCAGCCGCGATGCGACGCCTCGAGCGCCTGGCGCATCACCTTCACGTTGCCGGTGCAGTCGAAGGTGTAGTCGGCGCCGCCGATCTGGTCGGCGCCGCGCTTCGTCATATTGACGAGATAGGGCACGATGTCCTCGCCGACCTCGGTCGGGTTGACGAAGTGGGTCATGCCGAACTTCTCGCCCCAGGGCTTCTTGTCGTTGTTCAAATCGACGCCGATGATCATGTCGGCGCCGGCAAGCCGCAGGCCCTGGATGACGTTCAAACCGATGCCGCCGAGACCGAAGACGATCGCCGTCGAACCGATTTCGACCTTGGCCGTGTTGATGACGGCGCCGATGCCGGTGGTGACGCCGCAGCCGATATAGCAGATCTTGTCGAAGGGGGCGTCGGGATTGACCTTGGCGACGGCGATCTCCGGCAGCACGGTGAAGTTCGCAAAGGTCGAGCAGCCCATATAGTGGTGCAGCTTCTCGCCGTTGAGCGAGAAGCGCGAGGTGCCGTCCGGCATCAGCCCTTGCCCCTGGGTGGCGCGGATGGCGGTGCAGAGATTGGTCTTGCGCGACAGGCAGGACGGGCAGGAGCGGCATTCCGGCGTATAGAGCGGAATGACGTGATCGCCTTTCTTCACGCTCGTGACGCCGGGGCCGACATCGACGACGATGCCGGCGCCCTCATGGCCGAGGACGGCCGGAAACAGCCCCTCCGGATCGGCTCCCGAGAGGGTGAAATCGTCGGTGTGGCAGATGCCGGTCGCCTTGACCTCGACGAGCACCTCGCCAGCCTTCGGGCCTTCGAGTTGCACCGTCATCACTTCCAGCGGGTTGCCGGCCCGAACCGCAACGGCGGCGCGTACGTCCATTCTTTATCTCCCTAGATTCGCAAACACATTTGGCGCTACGATTCAATCGTCAATACAACGGCGCGCGGAGCGCGTAAGCTGAAAAAACGCAATATCCTAGTCTTCTTCCTGATCGGCGCGTTCGATTTCCATCTCGAGCGTTGCAATGGCTTCCCCTGTCTGCGCGTGCAGTTTCTTGACCAGATCGAGTTGCTTGCGCAGTTGGTTCTGCGGTGGTTCCGCGGTCTCTTCATCCGGTCCGCGCCCGACTCCGGCAATCAGCCAGACGGGTGTCACGCCAAGCACCCCCGCGAGCATGAAGAGCCGATTGGCTCGGGGTTCGGCGCGGTCGCGCTCCCAAGAGGAGATGGTTTCGCTACGAACGCCGAGCTTGCTCGCAAGATCCTTCGTCGTGAGCTTCGCCGCGTCCCGTGCTCTCCAGATGCGGCCGCCCAGCGTGTCGCCGTCTCCCGTCTGGTGCAGACGCGCAATCGCGGATTCGGTGGATACGTGCATGATAGCTCCTTTCGCCTGTTATCGTTGTCGGGGCGCAGGAAGCGCCCTTGACTGCCCGCTGTGGGGCGAAGGTGAGATGAGCTTATAGGCTTTTAGGTACGGCCGGGGCAATCCGAAGCGGCAAAAAGAGGGCCAAATGCGCCTGATCGCCGCGGCGGTTCTGCTTCGAGTGTTTCTAGCCGTTATCCGCCTGCGTGGGACCGAAGATCAGTTCGAAAGAGTCTCTGAGCCGGATATCGACATCCGTCATCATGACCGGCAGTCCAAGATCGACGAGGCTCGTCACGCCGTAGCCGCGGATGCCGCAGGGTACGATACCGTTGAAGTGATCGAGATCCGGGTCGACATTGAGCGAGAAGCCGTGGAAGCTCACCCATCGGCGCAGCCGGATGCCGATCGCCGCGATCTTGTCCTCGGCGATGGATCCGTCCATCAGCGGCGGCTTCTCCGGCCGGCGCACCCAGACGCCGACACGGTCTTCGCGGCGCTCGCCCTTGATGTTCATCGAATCGAGCGTGGCGATGATGACGCCTTCCAGCGCCGCGACGAAGGCGCGGACATCCTGCCGACGTCGCTTCAGGTCGAGCATCACGTATGCGACCCGCTGCCCGGGGCCGTGATAGGTATATTCGCCGCCGCGGCCGGTCGCAAAAACCGGGAAACGGTCCGGCATGACGAGATCGGCGGCATCGGCGCTCGTGCCGGCCGTATAAAGCGGCGGATGCTCGACCAACCACACCAGTTCGTCGGCGGTGCCCGCCGCAATCGCCGCCGCCTCCCGCTCCATCGTTTCGACCGCCTGTGGGTAATCGACAAGGGCAGGGGCGATGCGCCACCGCACCGGCGGCGATCCCGGCGGAGCAAACATTTCTTTGCTGAGGTTTTCTCGCTGCATGGCGGTCCGCATTGCTGTTTTGCCACTTGTACATGGGACGGACGGCGGCAAGAGTCCAGCGTTTCCAGTGCTTTCAGCGGGGCCTGTCGAAATTGTTCGGTTTGCCGTCAAATTTCTGGCGCGATGCCCTTGTGCACCCCAAATGCTTTTGCTACATGCAGCCCCGCCGACGCAATCGGCACCTACCACGATGCGGTCGTGGCGGAATTGGTAGACGCGCAGCGTTGAGGTCGCTGTGGGGCAACCCGTGGAAGTTCGAGTCTTCTCGACCGCACCAAAACTTTCCGGCATTACGCTGGATGAGTCATTTCCTCCATCACATTTTAGCTGAAGCATCCATCCCGCAAGACGAGGAGACCTGTCGCGTTGGCGAGCCGGTTTCCCTACAGCGCCGCGTTTCAGACGCGCAAGGTCGCTATCACTCTTTGACCTTACACCCGGACTCCGGTGGGGAAGCAGGAGGTGGAGCTGAAATCGGGGGAGATCCGAACGGTCGCCGCTACAGCATAAAGCCCACCCGGAACTGGCTGAGGCGCAGGCGCGCCTCGGCGCACTGGTAAGCGGATCGCGAAGCTCGACCCGGCGATCCGATGGCAGCGGCCCTTGCGCGACGCTGACGCGCTATTGATCGATTTCAGGCTCGACAAGCCTTGCCAGATTTCGCAGCGACTCCTGCCAGCCGAGATAGCAAGCCTCGGGTGGAATGACGTCCGGCACGCCTGTCTGCTCGATAGCCAGCTCGGTGCCGACCGATACTTTCTTCAAGGTCACAGTCACCTGCATGTCGCCGGGAAGGTTGGGTTCGTCGAACCTGTCCGTATAGCGCAAGCGTTCGCCCGGGACGAGCTCGACATATTCGCCGCCAAAGGCGTGGCTTGTACTCGTTGTGAAGTTCCGAAAGGACATTTTGAACGTGCCGCCGACGGTGGGTTCCAGGTGATGCACGGTGCAAGCGAAGCCGTTGGGCGGAAGCCACTTCGCAAGCGCGTCTGCTTCGAGGAACGCACGATAGATTTTGTCCGGGGTGGTTGCCAGAACGCGGTGCAAGCGTATGGTGCTGGGCATAATCGTTTCTCCTTACGAATTGACGGAACGCACTGATGAATTGCCGATCCATGCGCCGAGGACGAACGAGGCTCTGCCATTCCGACATCGGATCCAACATTTCCTGGAGCCGGGAGTTTGCCGACTGCCGCATTACGCCTTTCGGCCAAGCGCGCCACTCACGAAGCAACAGCCGTACACGATAATGTTGATAGCTAAATTCGCGGAATCCTAAAAAAAAAGTCGGCGAACGGGCAGGGATTAGTTATGATTCATTTTGTCATGCGGATTCGCCCAAGGCGACCGCAATGATGGGGTGACAGAGCGACGAGTCTTGCGGAGCGCGCCTCGAATTTCAAAGAGGCGCCGATCGGTCGGTCCCGAACTGATGTGCGGATGTCGTCGTTAGCTGCTGCTTCGGCATCCGATTCCAGTGCCGGTTATAAAGAAGGAACTTTGAAGTCAGGAAACCGTTCACTTGAAGCAGAAGCCGACAGGCAGCTATCCCGTTTCAACCAAGCGGCCTGCCGCGGGAGAGCACGATGCAAAGGAGTGAATCTGACGTCTTCGACCTCTTTTCGGAGATCTATACGAGTGCAGCGCAAGAAGAGATAAGCCTACAGGAATATCTTCTCGCATGTCGTGACGACAAGAGTATGTACGCCACCGCTCAGGAGCGGATGGTGGACGCCATTGGAGAACCGGTTCTCGTCGATACAAGCGCTGACGAGCGCTTGGGACGGATTTTTGCCAATCGAACCATCAAGATCTATCCGGCCTTTTCCGATTTCTTCGGCATGGAGGACACGATCGAGCGGATCGTCGGCTACTTCCGTTACGCTGCCCAGGGTCTGGAGGAACGCAAGCAGATTCTCTATCTCCTGGGGCCGGTCGGCGGCGGCAAGTCCTCGCTTGCCGAGCGGCTGAAGAGGCTGATGGAACAGCGGCCGGTCTACACGCTGATGGTCAACGGACAGATCAGCCCGATCTTCGAATCGCCCCTCGGCCTCTTTCATCCCGAGCGCATGGCCGATCTTCTCGAGGACAAGTACGGTATCGCCCGGCGAAGGCTGACCGGCCTGATCTCGCCCTGGGCGGCGAAGAGACTCGACGAGGTCGGCGGCGACATATCGAAGTTCAGCGTCGTCAAGCTGACCCCGTCGCGGCTGCGCCAGATCTGCATCGCCAAGACGGAGCCCGGCGATGAAAACAATCAGGATGTCTCCTCGCTCGTCGGCAAGGTCGATATCCGGCAGCTCGAGAACTACAGCCAGGCAGATCCCGACGCCTATTCCCATAGCGGCGGGCTCAATCGCACCACTCAGGGCCTGCTTGAATTCGTCGAGATGTTCAAGGCTCCGATCAAGGTCCTGCATCCGCTGCTGACGGCGACCCAGGAGGGCAGCTATAACGGTACGGAGAATTTCGGCGCCTTTCCCTATCAGGGGACCATTCTTGCGCACTCCAACGAATCGGAGTGGCTGCAGTTCAAGAACAACCGCAACAACGAGGCGTTTCTGGACCGCATCCTGGTGGTCAAGGTGCCCTATTGCCTGCGCGTAACCGAAGAGAAGATGATCTACGAGAAGCTTCTCCGCGAAAGCGAACTGGTAAGCAATCCGTGCGCGCCGGAAGTTCTGGAAATACTGAGCCGGTTCACGGTCTCGACCCGTCTCGTCCCGCACGAGAATTCTTCGCTCTATACGAAGATGCGCGTCTATGACGGCGAGAACCTCAAGGACGTCGATCCGAAGGCACGTTCGGTCCAGGAATATCGCGACGCGGCTGGTGTCGACGAAGGCATGACCGGCGTCAGCACGCGCTTCGCCTTCAAGGTCCTTTCCGAGACCTTCAACTACGATACCAAGGAGGTCTCCGCCGATCCGGTACACCTCATGTATATCATGGAACAGGCGATCAAGCGCGAGCAGTTCCCGAAGGAATCCGAGGCGGCCTATCTCGATTTCATCAAATCGGAACTGGCCACACGCTATGCGGAGTTCATCGGTCACGAGATCCAGAAAGCCTATCTGGAATCCTACAGCGAATACGGCCAGAACCTTTTCGACCGCTATATCGCCTATGCCGATGCCTGGCTCGAGGACCAGGACTTCAAGGATCCGGATACGGGGCAGATCCTCAACCGCAAGATACTGGACAGCGAGTTGTCGCAGATCGAGAAGCCGGCGGGCATTGCCAATCCGAAGGATTTCCGCAACGAGGTGGTCAAGTTCACGCTCCGGGCGCGCGCCAGGAACCACGGGCGCAATCCTGGCTGGACCAGCTACGAGAAGCTACGCGAAGTCATCGAAAAGCGTATGTTCGGTCAGGTCGAGGACCTGCTGCCGGTGATCAGCTTCGGCTCCAAGAAGGACAGCGCCACCGAGAAACAGCATGCCGAATTCGTTCAGCGGATGAAGGAGCGCGGTTATACAGAACGGCAGGTACGCAGGCTCGTCGATTGGTACATGCGGGTAAACAAGGCGGGTTAGGGATGCGCGACGCAGGGGTCAGTCAATGCCGAATTTCATCGACCGCCGCCTTAATCCGAAGGACAAGAGTCTCGGCAACAGGCAGCGCTTCCTGAAGCGCGCGCGCGAGGAACTGAAGCGCGTCATCAAGGAGCGAGTAAAATCAGGCAAGATCGCCGACGTCGACGCCGAGCACAACGTGTCGATGCCCGCCCGCGGCGTCAGCGAGCCGAGCTTTCAGCCCGACAGGCATAGCGGCGAAAAGCAGTATGTCCTGCCGGGAAACCGTGAGTTCGCACCCGGGGACCGTCTCCCGAAGAAGGGCGGCGGCGGAGGGGCAAGAGGCGCGGGTGCCGGCACCGGCAAAAGCGAGGACGATTTCCAATTCGTCCTCTCGCGCGAAGAGGTGCTCGACCTCTTTTTCGAAGACCTGGAACTCCCGGACATGGTGAAGCTCAACCTGAAGGAGTCCGTCGCCTTCAAGCGGCGCCGCGCCGGCTTTACCGCAAGCGGCTCTCCCACGAACATTAATGTCGGGCGGACGATGCGCAACAGTTTCGGGCGCCGTATTGCTCTGAGGCGTCCTTCGCGGCGGGAGGTCGAGAAACTCGCCGGAGAAATCGCCAAACTCGAGGCGGCGCCGGGTGCGCAGACGAAGAACAAGCAGCGACTCGAGGAGATGCGCCAGACCCTCGACAAGCTGGAACGACGGCGCCGACGGATCGCCTATGTCGATCCGGTCGACATCCGCTTCAATCGCTTCGAACCGCAGCCGCTGCCGAATGCAAGCGCGGTGATGTTTTGCCTCATGGACGTTTCCGCCTCGATGGGCGAGCGCGAGAAGGATCTCGCCAAGCGCTTCTTCGTGCTGCTGCACCTTTTCCTGAAGCGGCGTTACGAGCGCATCGATATCGTCTTCATCCGCCATACGGACGAGGCCGGCGAGGTCGACGAGAACACGTTTTTCTACAGCAAGCAGAGCGGCGGCACGATCGTGTCCACGGCGCTCGAGGAAATGCTCCGCGTCATCCGGGAGCGCTATCCGGCGCGCGAGTGGAATATCTACGCCGCACAGGCCTCGGACGGAGAGAACATTTCCGGTGATTCGGAGCGTTGCGCTTCGCTGCTCCAGGACGAGCTGATGCGGCTATGCCAGTACTACGCCTATGTGGAGATCATCGACGAGCGCGAAACCGAGATTTTCGGCACCACCGACAACGGAACGTCGCTCTGGCGCGCCTATCGCACCGTCGACGACGAATGGCCCAACTTCCAGATGACCCGAATAGCGAAGCCGGCGGATATCTATCCGGTGTTCCGCAAGCTGTTCGGCAAGCAGCAGACCGTGCAGTTGCACAAGTGAAAGGCGATGATGATGCCACAGGGCGCGGCCTCAAACCTTCTGTTCCAGGGCTCGGACTGGAACTTCGAGACGCTCGCGCGCACCTACGACGCCATCGAGAAGATCGGTATCGATGAACTCGGGCTGGACGTCTATCCGAACCAGCTCGAAATCATATCCTCCGAGCAGATGCTCGACGCCTATTCATCCGTCGGCATGCCGCTGATGTATCAGCACTGGTCCTTCGGCAAGCGCTTCGTATTCGAGGATCACCTCTATCGCAAGGGCCGTCGCGGCCTGGCCTACGAGCTGGTCATCAACTCCAATCCCTGCATCACCTATCTGATGGAGGAAAACACCATGGCCATGCAGGCCCTGGTGACCGCTCACGCCGCTTTCGGCCACAATCATTTCTTCAAGAACAACTACCTGTTCCGGCAATGGACCGATGCCAGTGCGATCCTGAACTATATGGATTTCGCCAAAAAATATATCGCCAAATGCGAGGAGCGCCACGGCACGGCCGCAGTGGAGTCCATTCTCGACTCCGCTCATGCGCTCATGGACCAGGGCGTCTTCCGCTACCGGCGACCTCCGCGACTCTCTTCGGAAAAGGAGCGGGAGCGAATGCGCGAGCGGCTGGAATATGAGGAGCAGACCTATAGCGACCTGTGGCGCACGCTTCCGCCCTCGAGCGAAAACAGCGATCCCAGCGAGGTTGAACGGGACGTAACGGAGCGCAAGAAGGCGCTGAACCTGCCCGAAGAGAACCTGCTCTATTTCCTGGAGAAGACCAGCCTGATCCTGGAGCCCTGGCAGAGGGAAATCCTGCGCATCGTCCGGGTTATCGCGCAATATTTCTATCCGCAGCGGCAAACGAAGGTGATGAACGAAGGATGTGCGACCTATGTTCACTACACCATCATGAACCGGCTGTTCGATCGCGGTCAGATCAGCGAAGGCGCCATGCTCGAGATTCTGCAGAGTCATACCAATGTCGTTTTCCAGCCGGCCTTCGACGACCCGCGCTTTCCCGGCCTGAACCCCTATGCCCTCGGATTCGCGATGATGCAGGAAATCGAGCGCATCTGCGTCGACCCGACGCCGGAGGATCGTGACTGGTTTCCGGAGATCGCGGGGACGGGGAACTGGCGAGAGACGCTGCTCGACGCCTGGGCAAACCACCGGGACGAATCCTTCGTCCTGCAATATCTGAGCCCGTCTCTGATACGGAAATTCAGGCTGTTCCTGCTCACCGACGAGGCAGACGACAACTATTGCGAAGTCGCTTCCATCCATAACGAGCGCGGATACGAGGCCATCCGCACCGCACTTGCCCGCAGCTACGACATCGGCGCCAACCAGCCTGACATCCAGGTGATGGACGTGGACCTTTTGGGCGACCGCCATCTGCGGCTGCAGCACAACGTCAAGAATGGCGTCCTCCTCGATGAGGACAGCCGGGACGACACACTGCGCCATGTTCGCCATCTCTGGGGATATGACGTCAGCATCGCCGGCGTCGATAGCGAAACCGGCGAGACCCTCTACGAATGCACGACGGCGGACCTGTCCGGCGAGTGACGTGGGTTCGGCGAGCGTCGGTCTCCCGGCCGCCATCCGCGATTTTCGATCGCTTGCCGATCAGTCGCCCAGGCTGTCGACGATGCTGCGGCGAATGAGCTTGTAGGTGTGATCGGCCTGGACTTCGTAGGTCTCGTAGACGTATTTGCCCTGGTGCAGGAACCGATTCTGAATCTTGGTGCCGGGCGCGGCCTGGGTTTTGCGGGAGGAGGCCGTCTCGCCATAGGTGAGGCTGCCCGGAAGCGGCTCCAGGTCGGGCGTCGCCGTGCAACCGGCGAGTGCCATGGCGCACAGAAATGTCAGGCGCGTGAGTTTCATTGCATATCCTTCGGTTTGCTTCGGAGCTGGCCGGCGCGAATGTACGCGAATGTATTTGTCTGCCGATCCTACAGCGCCGCGCGTCTTATCAGACGCGCAAAGGTCGCTGTAGTACTCTGAATTGCTGCATGTCTCCTTTAATCGAGGTCGATTAAAGGAGACATGCAGTAGCCGTCAATGAGCCGGAGCGTCGCGCGTCTTCTCGAATCGCTTTGCCGCACGCTCCCGCTTCAGCCGCGACAGTCGCCGGGTCCAGAACAGGCCATCCAGCTGGTCGATTTCATGCTGAAGGCAGACGGCCATCAGTCCGTCGGCCTCTTCCTCCCGCATTTCACCCGAAAGCGTGTGATATCGGACGCGGATACGCGCTGGCCGCTCGACTTCTTCGGAAATGCCGGGCATCGAAACGCTGCCCTCGCTGTGGCGCGCCGTCTCGTCGGAGCGCCATACGATTTCCGGATTGACGAAATGGCGCGGTCCTGTCTCCCGGTCGAGCTCGATGACGGTCAGCCGCTTGAGGATGCCGACGTGCGCTGCCGTGATCCCGATGCCCGGAGCGGCGCGCATGGTCTCTACCAAGTCGCCGGCAAGGCGTTGCAAGTCATCGTCGAATTGGCTGACGGGCTCTGTGGGCGTATTCAGCGACGCATTCGGGAATTTGACGATTGGTCGGATTGCCATGCGGAAGCTCTCTCTGTGTTTGCCATCCATTTGCAACAGCTTGGTTAAATCGTCCAGAGGCGCCGCGCCCCACGGTGGACCTTCGTAATGGTTTGCGTTAGCACGGCTACTGCATGTCTTCGATCTCGATTTGGGAACAAAGACATGCGGCAGTTCAACCTGCTACAGCGATACCACGGACGGCGCTGTGGAGGTCGTTGCCTGCGGGCAGGGCATCGAAAGTGGCATGTCTCCTCCGGGTCTACAAGGCTGCGCGCCCTTGCCGGGGCTATTCGAGGGCGGGTCCATGAGCAACACAGATGACGACCGTGATTTCGACGAAGTCACCGCCTTTGACGGCTCGGACATCTATGCCGACGATGGCTCGGTGCGTTCGGATTTCCTCATGCATGTCGGCGCCGCGATTGCCGATCGCGACACGATCTACCTGCGCCAGCATGTTGCCGGACTGCATGCGTCCGAGTTGGGCGATCTCCTCGAAGCGATCCAGCCGGAGCAGCGTCTCGCGCTCGTGTCGCTGCTCGGAAAGGAGTTCGACCTCGCGGCCTTGACAGAGGTGGACGAGGCGATCCGGCTCGACATCGTCGAACACCTGCCGAACGAGCAGATCGCCGAAGCGATCGGCGAGATGGATTCCGACGATGCGGTTTATATTCTCGAGGACCTCGATCAGGAGGATCAGGAGGAGATCCTCGCCAAGCTGCCGTTTACCGAGCGCGTTCGCCTGCGTCGTTCGCTCGACTATCCGGAAAGCACGGCCGGCAGGCGCATGCAGACGGAGTTCGTGGCCGTCCCGCCTTTCTGGACGGTGGGCCAGACGATCGATTACATGCGCGAGGACGAGGATCTGCCTGACAGCTTCTCGCAGATTTTCGTGATCGATCCGACCTTCAAGCTGCTCGGCGCCGTCGACCTCGACCGCGTGCTGCGCACGAAGCGATCGGTGAAGATCGACGCGATCATGCGCGACACGAGCCATGCCATCCCAGCGGAAATGGACCAGGAGGAGGCGGCGCAGCTCTTCGAGCAATACGATCTTCTGTCGGCGGCCGTCGTCGACGACAATGGCCGCCTCGTCGGCGTGCTGACGATCGACGACGTGGTCGACGTGATCCAGGAAGAGGCCGAGGAGGACTTGCTGCGGCTTGGCGGCGTCGGCGATGAGGAACTGTCGGATAGCGTTGGAGGGGCATCGCGATCTCGTATCCCGTGGCTGTTCGTCAATTCGGTGACTGCCTTCCTCTCCGCTACCGTCATCGGCCTGTTCGATGCGACGATCCAGCAGATCGTTGCGCTTGCGATCCTGATGCCGATCGTTGCCGGCATGGGTGGCAATGCGGGCGCACAAACCATGACGGTTACCGTGCGCGCGCTGGCGACGCGCGCCCTCGACACCCATAACGCACCGCGGATCATTCGCCGCGAGGCGGGCGTCGGTCTCCTGAACGGTCTGGTTTTCGGCGCCTTCATCGGCGTTGTCGCCGGGCTCTGGTTCCAGAATGTCCATATTGGCGGTATCATCGCCACCGCGATGCTGATCAACATGATAGCCGCGGCGCTCGCCGGCATTCTGATTCCGATCGTTCTGGACAAGTCCGGTGCCGACCCTGCCGTCTCCTCGGCCGTCTTCGTCACGGCGGTTACGGACGTGATCGGCTTCTTCAGTTTCCTCGGCCTGGCGGCGTGGTGGTTCAACGTCGCATAAGCACGTGTTTGACTTTTACGTCAAAGTCAAAGATAGTGAAGGTGCGTGAATGGACGGATTGATGGCGTGGATAAATATTATAGCATCACGGAACTGACGCGGGAATTTGGCATCTCGACCCGAACGCTGCGCTTCTACGAGGATGAAGGACTCATTCATCCGGAGCGTCGCGGTCGTACGCGTTTGTTTCGGCCGGCCGATCGGCACTTGATCAAGGAAATTCTGCGCGGCCGGCGCATCGGCTTCACCATTGCCGAAATTCGCGAGATCATTCAGGTTTACAAGGACCCCCCGGGCGAGATGGGGCAGTTGCAACTCCTGATGAAGCGCGTCGAGGAAAAGCGCGAGGATTTGCGGCAGAAGCGCAAGGACATCGAGGATACGTTAGCCGAGCTCGACAATGTCGAGGAGGCCTGCCTGACCCGTCTCGCCGAGATTGGCGTAGGCACCTGAGAGTTTCAGCACCGCGCGCCATTTCAGACGCGCGTTGCTGTAACTCTTTGGAACTGCGCATCGGGTCCGAAAATCGGTTCCGATTTTTGGGCCAATGCGCTGGCGAAAGCATGGTGTGCCGGTCCACCCCGTGGTCAGATCCACCGCGTCGTATGGCGGCAATAGCGTTCGAACTCGAAACCAAAGCGGGAGAGCAGGTGTCGCTCCTCGTTGCGGACGGCAAACAGCGTCGTCGCGGCAACGGCAAGGATCGCCATGATGAAGAACCACGGGTTCAGGGACATGAGTCCGGCGCCGGTCATCACCAGGGTATAGCCGAGATAGATCGGATTGCGGGTGTAGCGGAAGGGACCGCTCGTCACCAAGCAAGTCGCGCAACGGTGCGGCAGGACCGCGGTGTGCCGGTCGAGAAGCGCCTTGACCGCCCAGAGATCGAGAAAAATTGCCGTGAGGATCAACGCGCCGCCGACGAGCCAGGGAATCCAGCTCTGCCCGTTCATGACGGGGATCGGGTAAACGCGGGTCAGGACCAGCGCAATCAGCACTGCCGTGCCATAGATGAGCGGCGGCCATGGAAAACTCAGCGGCTTGGCACGATAGGCATTCATGTCCTAGTCCCCTGATGGTGCATCCATTGTGCATTGATTGGCGATTCGCGCAATGCGTTCATCCGTGGCCACGTCGATCTTGCCCAGGTTTAAATCGTCGAACAGGTTCTGCTGCTTGAGCTGGGCCAGCGTACAGTTGCAAAAGCTGCTACAGGAGACACCGGCGCTGTTGAGACCACAGGCTTGCTCGCAATTCAGCCGGTAAGCCCTTTCCGCATCCATGGCAGGGGCGGGGACCGCGAGTGAGAAGGCATAGACGAGCCCGATCAGTAGCGGCTGGTGAATGAGGTATATGGCCAGACTGTGACGCCCCCCGTAGGCAAGGAGTCTTGTCCACGGTTTTGGCTCCTTTCGGCCCGCCTCGGAGCGCCGAGTTGCAAGCAAAGGCTGAAGCAGCTTCGCTGTTCCGAGACCGGCGAGAAACGGGGCCAGCCAGGGAAGCAGCGGCACGTAGTCGTTCGATCGCGGCACCGTTTCGGAAAGTCCAACCCACCAGAGTGCGGGTATGTCGAACAGGGCCGAACGCAGATAGAGCGGCGCGAGAAAGGCGGCGGCCGCGGCGACAAAGGCAACGAATGCGGGAAGGCGGAGGAACAGCAGGCCGACGAGGCTCGCCGCAGCGATAGCGTGGAGAATGCCGAAAAAGATGAAGGAACCCGGAAAGGCGAACCAGGTCGCGATAGTGATGAGTGCCGCTGCACCTGCTATCCTGGCGAAGCGACGCGCGAAGGCCTGCGGGCGGAATTGCACCGCATGGCCCAGCAGCAGGCTATAGCCGGCGAGGAACAGGAAACTGCTGGCGATCAATCGTGCAAAGAGCCGCCAGCCACCGGTTCCGGCGGTACCGGCCGCAACATAGCCGAAAAACTCCAGATCCCAGACGAAATGGTAAAGTGCCATGGCGACGAGCGCGAGCCCGCGAAGCGCGTCCAGAAGCGCGATCCGCTGAATTTTGCCCGGCTGTATGATTTGCGTCTCCGGAATCGTGGTTGCAGGGCTATTGGACATGGCGGCGCCATCCTGTACGGGCGAGTGGTGGTTGTCCGGCTCCTGCATGATCCGGACCGAAACTGGTCCACGAGCAAAAAGCAGGCAGCGAACGGCCTTCTGTGGTGCGTTGCGTGCCCGATTCGGTTCAGGGGCACCCATGCCAGACGCGTCGTGATTATGTTGAAATGAGGGCGGCACCGATCTCGGCGTCCAAGACACCTGCTGCGCTCAGGATCGACCTGGCCTAACGCCCTTCGGCGAGCAGCGCTTCCCGGGCTTCGGAGAAAAATTGCCGGCGCGTGAGCACGAAAATGACAAAGCCGGTAAGCACGATGAAGACATAGGGGCCGACAAACCAGCCGAGATAGCCGATCGACAGGAAAATCGCCCGGAGCCCGGCATTGAAGTGTTTGGCTGCCATGATGTTCATGCGTATGGCGCGCTCCGCTGCCTGTTCGGCCGACCGCCGATCGCGCGACATGTCTGCCGTCATAGGTATGCCGCCCATGAGGATGGAGCAGTAGTTGAAGAGCCGGTAGGACCAGCCGAACTGGAAGAAGGAATAGCCGAAAAGACAGGTGAGTCCCCCCACCTTCAGTTCAAAGCCCGCCCGGCCGCCGCGAAAGACGTGCGGCAGGTCATTGAAGATCATCTGCACCTGCTCGGTCGCGCCGAGCAGAGCGAAACAGCCGCCGAGTGCGAAAATGGTCGTGGATGCGAAGAAGGCGGTGCCGGCCTGAAGACCCGCGATGATTTGGGTGTCGATCATCTTCAGGTCGCGGTTGAGCGAATTGCGGATCCAGCGCGCACGGTGTTCGTTCATCAAACGCGTCAAATTGACGCGTTTGAAATTGCGTCGGCCGTCGGTCGCCCAACTGAACCCGCCCCAAAGCAACAGGAATATGCCGAGCGCAATGTAATCTTCGATGGTCATGTGCGTCTTTTCGCATGGCCGCATGAAAAAGCAAGATCGCTTGGGTGTGCGCCGACATCAACCAATATGGCGAAATTGCGGCTGCACTGGCGGAGCGCAAGGCTGCCTTTCAAGCCTTGCCGCCACCTTGACGGGAGCGTGCCTGCGCGAATTGAGGTGTACGACATGCTTTCGCCACATTTTGGCATTGCGCATTTACTAATTCTTCAGTATGCATCGCCCCAGAAGCGAACTTGCCGCTTTTCGACCCTCGGGTATTCGGAGAAATCATGGACAGCACATTACAGAAGTCATGCTGGGGCGTAACCATTCGCGCCGTGGCTGGTTTCGCTGGCGTTCTCGTCCTGGCTTACCTCTTCGGTAGCTTCTGATAGCAAACGCCTTCCTGCGGCTAGCGTGCTGACGCCGCCACCTTCACCTCCATTTCGATTGCTACATTGCTTGGTCACAGCGAAGCCGGTCTGTCATGCGATGCGCGCCGCTGAAGCGGGCGCGCGTTCGGTCCTTGAACCCGAAACGCGCAGCCGGCTCTTGTGGATTGTGATGTCGCATCGAAAGAATCCGATGTCGGTGGATCACCTGATCGACTGGTATGGGATCGCATAGGTTTCACCCTATATATGGAGCGGATCCGCATTGCCGAACCAGTTCGGGTCCGGTGTTTTCATCGGCAAGGCGCCGAGCGCCCTGCCACGATCTGGTCAGGCATCTATGTTTCTTTCCGTCTTCGACGTCTTCAAGATTGGTATTGGTCCCTCGAGTTCGCACACGATGGGGCCGATGTCGGCGGCCAACAGGTTCCTCGACCTCATTCTTTCCGACGAATGGCCGCGGCCGTCGAATGTGGCGGTCAGCGCCATCACAGTCAGCCTGCACGGCTCACTGGCCCATACGGGGGTCGGTCACGGAACGGGCAGGGCGGTGATCCTCGGGCTGATGGGCGAGCGCCCCGACCTGGTCGATCCCGATCGGATGGACGCGATCATCGACGAGGTGGAGCGTAGGGGCCGCGTTTCGCCGCCGGGCCATCCTGAATACCATTTCCAGCCCAAGACCGATCTCATCTATGACAAGAAGGTGCCGCTGCCGGGCCACGCCAATGGCATGTCCTTCTCCGCCTTCGATCGCGACGGCCGGCTGCTTTTGAAGCGCATCTATTATTCGATCGGCGGCGGCTTCGTGGTTACCGACACGGAGCTCGAAGCCATGCGTGCGGCAAAGAACAAGCCGGCCGGCGTCAAGGTGCCTTATCCATTCGCGACGGCGGCGCAGATGCTCGACATGGCGGCGCGTTCCGGCCTTTCGATCGCCCAGATGAAGCGGGCGAACGAAGAATGCGCCATGACCAGGGAGGAACTCGACGCGGGCCTCGATCGCATATGGGCGGCGATGAACGCGTGCATCGACCGCGGCCTCAGCCAGGACGGAATCATGCCGGGCGGACTGAAGGTACGCCGGAGAGCGCGGGCAATCCACGACAAACTGCAGGAGGAATGGCGATCCAACAAGGTAAACCCCTTGCTCGCCAATGATTGGCTGAGCGTATATGCCATGGCCGTCAACGAAGAAAATGCCGCCGGCGGAAGGGTCGTGACGTCGCCGACGAACGGTGCGGCGGGCGTGGTCCCGGCAACGATCCGCTATTATCTGCACTTCCACGAAGATGCCGATGAGGAAGGCATTCGGGACTATCTTCTGACCGCGGCCGCGATCGGCGGCATCATCAAACACAACGCCTCCATTTCAGGCGCCGAGGTCGGCTGTCAGGGGGAGGTGGGCTCGGCCTCTGCGATGGCGGCCGCGGGCCTTGCGGCGGTGATGGGCGGTACAGCGGAGCAAATCGAGAATGCCGCCGAGATCGCGCTCGAGCATCATCTCGGCATGACCTGCGATCCAGTCGCAGGTCTTGTGCAGGTGCCTTGCATCGAGCGCAATGCGCTCGGCGCGGTAAAGGCCGTCACGGCGGCATCGCTTGCGCTCAAGGGGGACGGCAAGCATTTCGTGCCGCTCGACGCCTGTGTCGAAACGATGCGGCAGACCGGCCTCGACATGAGCGAGAAATACAAGGAGACCTCGACCGGCGGCCTTGCGGTCAACATCGTCGAATGCTGAAGCCTGCGAAGAGCTCCGAAACCGCGCCTGAGTGCTTTTGTGGATGAAATCGTCTTCGGCGCTTGACCTCGACCGGCCGCCGGGTGTTCAAGCATTGCCATGGCCTTGCATCTTATCAAGCTCTGTGTCGGCGCCGATTCCGTCGAAGACTTGCGCGAATGGGTAGCGCGCCGGTCGCTGGCGGCGATTACGGCCGGGCAGCAGCCGCACTCGTTCCATACCACTCGGATGGTGCCGAAACGTGCGGAAGAACTTCTCGCCGGCGGGTCGCTCTATTGGGTGATCAAGGGATTCGTGCAGGCAAGACAGCCGTTGATCGGCATCGAGCCCTTTACCGACGGCGAGGGGATAGGCCGTTGCCATCTGATACTCGGCCCGGAGGTGGTGGATACGGAGCCCCAGCCGCGCCGGGCATTCCAGGGATGGCGCTACCTCAAGGATGAGGAGTCCCCGCGCGACCTCGCGTCCTTGGCCGCGGCGGATATGCCGCTTGAATTGCGGCGGGAACTTGCGGAGTTAGGCCTTTTGTAGACGGGCCAATATCGCCCCGAAGATCGAGGGGCCGGCGTTTTTGCGTCAGCCTATCCGTATTCTCAAGGGACGGTTGCGACCAGGTGCCGTGACGTGCAGATGGATTTCCGCTTTCGGTTGGGTAGAGCGCCAGGCCCGCGCTCCATGGGTCAGGAGCAGGCCGACGAGGTCTCGGGTTTTTGCCTTTGACCGGTTGAGGCCGACATCGGCGATGCGCATGGCTGCCTCGTGCAGCGGATGCAGCCGAAGACCCGAAGACCTCGTCTTTTTCCGGGGTGCCACGGGGATGCCCGGAGCATTCTCGTTCATTGCCATGACTGACCTCGTTTACGATGTACAAATCCGAGGAAACAGCCGGAAGAGACGCATCCGGCCGTCAATGTCGTATGCGCTTACTGTTGGCTCGCCCAGCAGGCAAAGCCCTTCTTTTTCAGGAACTTGCATGCGTTGACCGCTTTGCCCTGGTCGCCAAATCCACCGAAGCGAGCGCGGTAGACCTGGGCCGAGCCATCGCCGAATGCGACCGTGAAGGGCGTCGCATCGCGCAAAAGTTTGCCGCCTTTTTCCTTGGCATTGTCGAGCAGGGTCACGGCTTGCGCCCGGTCCGGCGTCGCGCCGATCTGAATTACCCAGCCTTGCGGCACCGCCTTTGCTTCAGCCCGCACCTCGGCCTCGGCTGCCGCACCGGACTTCGCGACCGAATTGGTGACCTGGGCGTCGACGTCGCGGGAGGTCGCGGGCTGCCGGGCGAGCTTGGCACTTTGAGCGTCCAGGGTGTTCGGTGCGATCTTGCCGGAGAGGACAGGATTGTCGGAGGCAGGCCTTGTTTCCGCATAGGCCAACTCAACGCTTCCCTCGGCTTCGCCGCTATAGCGGAAGTCTGGAACCGGGCCGGTATGCGGCAATTCCGTCGCAGCCAGCGTGGCGGCCTGCGAGGCGGTTTCCGCGACGGCGACCGGAGCCGCCGGCGTCTGTGCGATCAGGTTGCCGCTGCCGCGACGGGATGCCTCGGGCATGTATTTGGCGACCAGTTTGCGCATCTGCGCGTCACGAGCGCCGCCGGAGGTTCCGCCCATGACGACCGCGACAATGCTGCGTCCGTCGAGTTGTGCCGAAGTGACCAGGTTGAAGCCGGAGGCGCGCGTGTAACCGGTCTTGATGCCGTCGACGCCGCGTACATTGCCGAGCAGACGATTGTGGTTTCCGATCGTTTGCTTGCCGAAACGGAAGCTGCGTGTCGAGAAATAGTCGTAATATTGCGGGAAATGCTGCCGGAGCGCGAGGCCGAGCCGTGCCTGGTCGCGCGCGGTGGTCCGTTGTTCCGAATTCGGCAGGCCGTTCGCGTTGCGGTAGGTCGTACGCGTCATGCCGAGTGCACGCGCCTTGTTCGTCATCATGCGGGCGAAGCGCTGCTCGGAGCCACCGAGAAGTTCCCCCAGCGCTGTTGCGGAGTCGTTGGCCGAGCGCGTAACGAGCGACAGGATCGCCTGTTCCACAGTGATCGATTGGCCGGCCCGGACACCCAGCTTCGATGGCGGCTCCGACGCGGCATTCTTTGAGAACGGCACCGGCGTGGACTTGCTGATGCGCCCGGCTTCAAGCGCCTCGAAGGTCAGATAAAGGGTCATCATCTTTGTCAGCGAAGCCGGATAACGCAGCTCGTCGGCCGAATCGCCGTATAGCACCTTGCCGGTTTTGGCATCGACGACGATGCCGGCATATTTCGGGTTGGCGAGGGCGGGTGTCGAGAGTGCCGAAACGGCAAGTATGCCGGCAAGGATAATTCTCCCAACGACTTTTGCAAGAACGCTTGACGGACGCTTCGCGCGATCAAGAAAAACGGATTGAGACACTGCGCTGCTCTTCATTCTTATTTCGGGGGTGCCGTCCGGACGTCGTTTCCTGAAACGACCGTTCCCGGCACTCTAGCGGGATAGCGTTACCAATCGGTTTATGATGAATGATTGGTTTGCGGGGGATGGCCGTTTGTTCGGTAGCGGGACCGGCTGGCCTTCTCGGCCGGCAGCTTGCCTCCAGCACGACTCTTCGACAAAATCACGGCACGAGCCGAGCCTGAATGAAAGACTCCACCGATTCATCGATTGCTTGCCATTTGGGCAGCAACCTCGCCGAGAAACGATAGATAGCGGTGAGATCCTTACCGATGTGGACGTCGCGCTGGCAATCGGCGCTGGAGGACGCTGTTTCGCTCTCAGGCACGAGGCAACGCAGCACATAATCTGGACGCCCGGGGCGGGTGGCGGTGAAGAAAACCTCGCCCGCATAGCCGGAATTCGGTTTGGCCTCATATCTCATGAGGCCGGCGGGGCCAGGGCGAGCTACATCTTCGAGGACATGGCGATAGATGGGGTCAAGCCGGCCCGACATGTCGCGCGACATTGTGCTCTGCGCGATCTGGAGGAAGATCAGCTTCTCCGGGTGGCTGACATCGTTGAAGAAGTGCCGGGCCTCGTCGCTATAGCCTTCGAGCGCGGGCCAGGTGAGGTAGAGATCGACACGCTCCGCGATGCGCGTCGCCCGTTGGCTTTCGAAGCGGATAATGTTGGCGGGCAGGCGCAAATGATCCTGTCCTATGAAGATGTCGTAGGTCTGCCGGCTCGATGTGTGTCCGGCGAGCGCGAGACTCTCTCCTAGCCGTTGCCCGGTGAAGGAAACGGCAAGCGCCAGTACCGCCAGCAATGCAATGACGCCGGCAACCTTGTATACGAAGCGCGGCGAAAGAAGAGGCAGAAATTCCGGCTCGTGGGCTTCCGGCGTGTTCATGAGGGGCCGTCGGTAGGGGGGGCTGGTCTTGAAATCACTCTCGCTCGGCCGAATGGCGTCATTCTTCCGGCAAAGATCGCCTTCCGAGGTTCTTCGAATAGGGTTAATTTTGATTGAAGATCCGCGGCGCGGCTCGTCGGCCAAAAAAGGAGAGGCCGGTTCCGGGGACAATCGGAACCGGCCGTGGGCTTGGCCTCGAGGGGACGAGGATTTGACCGAAGCCCGGGCGGAGGCGCCGACGCCGGCGGCGTTGGCGAATGCATCACCTATTCGGCGCGCACGCTGCCGACGGCAACGGTGCGGCCGTCCTGAAGTTTCACCCAGCGGCCGGCATGTTCCGAGGATTGCCGCTTGAGAAAGGTGTATTCGGTCTCGGACCAGCGGAGCACCTTGTTGCGCATGTTATCGAGGATGAAGTCGCCGCGGTCGGTACGCACGGTCAGAACAGCGTGGCCGTCGCCGTTCGGCTGCAGCACGACGGTGATCAGCAGATCAGCGGGGGAAAAGCCGCGCTCGATCAGCCTGCGGCGTTTCAGGAGCACGTAGTCCTCGCAGTCGCCGACTGCATCCGGAAAGCCCCACCTTTCTTCCTCGCCGTAGATCTCGAAGTCCGTCAATGGCATGATGGCCTGATTGACCTCGTGATTTACTTCCAGAATGGCCTTCCATCCGGCGCGCGTTAGTACGGTCGGCCCATCATCGGGGCCGAGCGGCCCGCACTCAGTGGCATGGGTCTTGCAGAACTCGTAGTGGCCGACGGGGGGATTGGTCGCGCCGCCGACGACCATGTTTGCCGGAAGGGCGAAGGCGGGGCCCGCCAGAAAGCCGGCCACGGCAACTGCGATCGTCTTCGTGATCATCTTGTGCATGTTTGTCTCCCCGTTGTGGTTCGACATTGGCACAGAGTTTTTTATTGGCGGCGAATTTCGGTGGTAAAAACAAGTACAAATTCAGTAGTTATTCGAATAAATAAAGTATAAAATTTGAATTGCATTCGAGTAGAATGTGATTCAAATTTTAGTTGATCTCGCCGCGCCTGCGCAGCGCGGGCTAGCATGCATCCTGCAATGGCTTGGAAAATAAGGAAAAGTGGCCCGTCCTTCGAGTCCTGATCCCTCGTGATCTGGATCAGGAGGTGGCCTGCGGGGTCTACGGTCTCAATGTACCGGAGTGGGAATGCCGTAAGGATCGGTTTACCAGAAGGTATTTCTTTCTGGTGCATGTAATTATACAGAACGAGATTTCGCAGCGCCACGGTGGGACAGGTATCCAACTGCCCGGTCGCGGAAATTTCGGTATCTGTCGACGCGACGCACGGGATTGTGCCGTGGGCGAGGCTGGTCCGATCGACAGACCGTTCTCCTTGCCGAATGACGGACCGCTACAAGCCGCGTCAATGATGATCGTCGGTCAAGCAGATGCGTCGGTAGGGAGATCGCTGCCCACGCACTTTAGCAGCACCGTGCGTCTTTTCAGCCGCGAACGGTCCCGTAACTCTTGAAGCTGCGCATCGAGCTTTCCCGGAAATCGTTGACGATTTTTCGGCCGACGCATTTGCCGCAGCTCGCAGCGGGTCGTGTCAAAGGAATTCGGTGAGAGCTTCGCGGGACTGGACGCCGGAGAACTCGATGGCGACGCCTTCCTGGAAATGGCGCACGATTCGGCCCCGCATATGGCTGCCGAGCTTTACGGGCGTGCCGATGGCGGGGCGAAGTTCGATATCGACCGCGGCCCCGGACAGGGAGAGGTCGATGATCCGGCATCGGAATTTCTCGCCGGTATCGACCGTAAGCTCCGTCACTGTCTTGCGCGGTGCAAGCCGGTCGTGGCGCCGGTCCTCGGGGAGGCCGAGTTCGTGCTTGTTGGCGATCCAGGTGAGTTGCGCCGCGAGCTTTTCGCGCTTGCGTTCCGTGGCGTTGAGCTGGATGACGAATGCATCCTCGGCAAGTTTCGCAACGGTGCCTTCGAGCCGTCCGAGATGATCGATATAGGCAATGATGCGCTCGCCGGCGCGCGGCCGCGCCGCCGTTGAAAAGAGCACGTCGCCGGGCGACATATCGACGACGGTGCAATCATATTCATCGCGGTTGGCAAGCATCAGCCGTCCCGAAAGATTGACCGAGACGCGCTGGAAGGCGCTTTCCTGGTGTGGTTTCGTACCGCCGTTTTGTGCGTGCTGAAACGAGAACATGGTCACTCTGCAATCGACGTATCTACACGCGTTAGGATAGGCCTTGCCGGTTAATAGAAGGTTCGTCGCAGAATCAATTCTGTATCGATTCAGTCGCGGCGGCCGCCGTCGAGCACACGCAGATTGAGCACACGACCCCGGGCATGGCCGCCCTCGATGCCGATGTTCGCGGCGGCAGGGGGAGTGCTTACGTCTTTGCGCGACATATCGTGATCGCGATGGAGAACGCTGAGACCGCTTGTGGCGAGTGCTGTGATTGGCGTCAAATGCAACCAACGCGGGCAGGTAAGCGGCGAAAGGGTTCCTAGCACCCGGTCATTCCTGCCGTCCGCGGAGGCGAGTGGTGCAAGCAGCAGTTCCAATTCGATCTCATCGCCAGCGGCCGTCCTGCCGAAGGCAGAAACAAGCATCGGCGTGCATTGCGCCATCACCCGCCCGGCAACCCGGTCAAGATCCGTCATTTCCTTCTCCTCCCAGAGCGCCGAAAACGGCTGATCACGCAGTTCGCTCCCGAAAAGCGTGCAGATGCGGGTGCCGGCGAGGCGGAAGCGAATGGTGCCGCTAACCTGTCTTTGCAGAATGAAGACATCCGGCAGCAGCAACCGGATGTCGCCGGGCGAGATTTCATCGCGCCGGGGGAGATTGCGATCACCCCGAAGGGTGTTCCAGTAACGAAACAGGTCAACGGACGTTCTGCTGCGCATATCCTTATGTCCTCATGACGTGGGAGGCGTGCTGTTTCAAAACGATACAGCCGACCGCCTCGGGCGCGACCCTGCAGAGAGCGGAGCGATTTTCATGCCAGGTGGAAATTAAGGTTAATGACTGGTTGCGATTGCAAGTCTCGCCTTGCGTTGGCATTGCTTGGCCATCACTTCACGAAGCGTTGCTTCGGCACATCGATTGGAGCCCGGTGATTGGGGCAGGCCGTCCAGTTTTTTTTCTGGACGGCCATTTTTCCTTTGCTTATGCCTTTGCCTGCCGTCCGACGGACGCATCGCCGCTGCTCCGGTCAGCCGGCGTTTTGATAGGAAGAGAAGCCATGCAAAGAGATCAGTCGGCAACGCCGGTCGAAGCGGATGCCGAGGGCGCGCCCGAGCGCCATCGCGAGCCTGCCTTCAATCTCCCGGCGAGCCTGAGCGGCATTCTTCTGTTTCTCGTCGCAGTGCACGCGTTGCGGACCTATGTACTGTCGGCTGCGGTGGACGAGGAAGTGATCCTCAACTTTGCCTTTCTCCCGGCGCGCTACACGATCCCGCTCGACGCCCAGGGGCTTGCCTGGCTGTGGACGCCCGTGACCTATTCCTTTCTCCACGGGAGCTGGGAGCACTTGATTTTCAACATCTTCTGGATGGTCGCCTTCGGCGCGCCCGTTATACGCCGCATCGGCCCCGCGCGGCTGGCCGTGTTCTGGTGTCTCTCGGCGGCAGCGGCTGTTGCCCTGCACGTGGTCTTCCATTGGGGGGAGATGGTCATTGTGGTTGGCGCTTCCGGCGTGGTGTCCGGCTTCATGGGCGCGGCGGTGCGTTTCGTGTTTTCGCCGAGCGGGCGCGTCAGCCGCCAGTTCGCGCATCTCAACCGCCGCCTTTCCCTGACCGAGACGCTTGCCAATCGCTCGGCACTGGTCTTCACCGGCATCTGGTTTCTCACCAATTTCCTGGTCGCCCTCGGCCTGTTTTCCGCGGGCGGCATAGGCAGCATCGCCTGGGAAGCGCATATTGGCGGCTTCCTGTTCGGCTTCTTCCTGTTCGGATGGTTCGATCCGCGCCGCTGAGGTCGTTGTCTGCGGTGCTCTGGCGCGGTCACTTGGCGAGTGCGGTGAGCCCGGCCACGAACTGGTCTATGAAGAGCGTATAAAGGATCGAAACCGGGATGCTGGCGATCAAGGCGCCGGCGAGCAGCGATCCCCACCGGAATACGTCGCCCCGCACCAGTTCGGAGGGCACGCCGATGCTCACCGTCTTCTGCACGGAGTTCTGCACGAAAGCCAGTGCATAGATGAACTCGCTGGTCGACAGGGTAAAAGCGAATACGACGACCGTGAGGATGCCCGGAACGGCAAGCGGCAGAACCGCGTAGACGAATGCTCCGAGCCGGCCATACCCGTCGACCATCGCCTGCTCCTCGATGTCCCTCGGTATCGCCTTGAAAAAGCCGAGCATGAGCCAGGTGCAAAACGGCACGGTGAAGGTCGGATAGGCGACGACCAGCGCCCAGAGCGAGTTTTGCAGCCCGAGGAAGGCCATCACCTTGGCGAACGGCAAGAACAAGAGCGTCGGCGGGACCAGATAGGTGAGGAAGATACCTATGCCGAGCGTTTCGCCCCAACGGCCGGCAAGCCGGGCAAGGCTATAGGCGGCGGGGATCACCAGAACCAGGGTGATGATGACGACGAGGGCGCCAACCAGAAAAGAGTTGAGGAGCCAGGTCAGGAACTTGGTGTTTCCGAACAGAAGATCGAGATTGGCCATGGTCGGCGCCTCAGTGAACCAGAACGGATTGTTCTGCGGGTCGTAGAGGTCCGATTCGCGCTTGAAGGCGGTGATCAGCATCACATAGAAGGGAAGTGCCGAGAACAGCGTGAATAGCCCGATCCCCGTATAGGCCGCCATGCGCCAGCCTGCCTGCGTCGATTGCGCCCGGACATCCATGCGTCAAACCTCCCGCCGGCGGATGAGCATCAGGACGATTGCCGACAATGCCGTCAGCACCGGGAACATGAAAAGCGCAACCGCTGCGCCCTGTCCCAGCGAACCGCCTTGCACCCCGGTGAAGAAGGCGAGGGTGGTCAACACGTGGGTGGAATTGGCAGGTCCGCCGCGAGTGAGAATGTAGACAAGCACCATGTCCGTGAAGGTGAACACGAAGGTGAAAAGAACAGCGATGCCGAAGATGGGCAGCATCATCGGCAAGGTTATCTGAAACAGGCGTCGGAAATAGCCGGCCCCGTCGATGAGCGCCTGTTCCTCAACTTCCCGGGGGATGGAATTGAGGCCGGCAAGTACGATCACGGTGCCGAGCGGCAGGATGCGCCAGACATTCACCAGGATGATGGATGCCATGGGCAGTCCGCCGCTGCCCAGCCAGTAGAGATTGGTGGTCGGGCCGAACAGCGCGCCGGGTTGCCCGAGCAGTCCCGCCTCGCGAAGAGACCAGTCGATGGGGCTGAAGATGGAATCGAACATCCACAGCCATCCGATGACACTGAGCGAGACCGGTGCGGTCCACGGCAGCAGAATGAGGAACCGCACCAGCCACTTGCCCCGGAAGGACCTTATCAGGAGTTCCGCCTGGATCGTGCCGAGCACAAGCACGACCACGAGCGTCATGCCGGACAGGAGGAAAGTGTTGTAGAGCGTCTGCTGAAAGGTCGGGTCGCCGATCAGGGCCCGGAAATTCGCCAGCCCCACGAAAGGGGCATCCGTTCCGCCAGTCGTCACGTCGCTCAGGCTATAGTAAATGGAAAGGACAAACGGCACGCCCATCAACGCCACGATATAAATGATCGCGGGTGCGATCAGGGCGCCGGCGAGCAGCCTGTCGGAGTCGAGCAGCCGCTGCCGCGTTCCGTATTCCTCCAGGATCTCTGTCGCCATCATTCAGTCCTTCCGCAGGCCCGTCGCCGGGTCGAAGTGGCGTATGGCCGGGCGCGGAACCTCGAAGGGGTATTCCGCTCCTTCGGCGATATAGCCGCTCACCAGTGCCGTCGGCAGTGTCGCGAGCACCTCCGGCGGCGGCTCTCTCTCGTCCTCGGCGACGTAGCCGTACACGAGGACTTCGCTACCGAGTTCCTCGACCTGGACCACGCGAAATGTCAGCTGCTCCATGTCTCCCGAGTTTGGCCCCCGGCCGCGTGGAAAAAAATCTTCCGCGTGGAAACCGATCAGCGTTCCGTTGCGCTGAACGAGATTCATGGGCGGCGACCCCATGAACTGAGCCACGAAGGTGTTGACCGGGTTGCGGTAAATATCGAGCGGCGCGCCGATCTGCTCGATGCGGCCGGCATTCATCACCGCCACCCGCTCGCCGAGGCCCATGGCTTCGACCTGGTCGTGCGTCACGTAAATGGTGGTCACGCCCGTTTCCCGGTGCAGGCGCTTCAGTTCCCGGCGTGCGGAATGCCGCAGCTTGGCGTCGAGATTGGATAGCGGTTCGTCCATCAGAAAAATCGCCGGCTCCCTGACCAGGGCCCGTGCCAAAGCGACGCGCTGGCGCTCCCCCCCGGAGAGTGCCCGCGGCCTCCGGTCAAGGAGGTGGCTGATGCTCAAAAGATTGGCTGCCCACGTCACGCGGGAGCGGATCTTGTCCGCCGGCATGTGCGAAGCCTGTAGCGGGAAGGCGATGTTCCTGTATGCCGTCTTGTGGGGGTAGAGGGCATAACTCTGGAAGACCATGGCAATGTTGCGGGTCTTTGGAGGCAGGCGGTTTGCAAGCCGCCCGCCTATGTAGACCTCGCCGGATGTGGGCTTCTCCAGGCCCGCGATCGTCCGCATCAAGGTTGTCTTGCCGGAACCGGATGCGCCAAGCAGGACAATGAACTCGCCGTTTTTCACGTCGAGATCGACGCCGTCCACCGCCCTGACTTGACCGAAGTGGGTATGAAGGTCGCGTGTCTCGAGCGTAGCCAATGCCTTTCTCCTGTCCCGCGGTCGCAAACGAGCTGGACTCCCTATCGGGGGGCCAGCCTTTCACGGGTCAGCCGCCCTGGACCAGTCCGCGGTTGCGCCACGCCTCGAAGACCTTGCGGATCTGGGCGGCGGCATCCTTGACCGCCTCTTCCGGCGCGATTTGCCCGCGCGCAACATTGGCCATCATGTTGGGGATCACGAAGGTACTGAAGACCTCCCCGATGGCCGGATTGGCGTAGCCGGGATGGCCCAGATTCGTCGTCCACTCGGCAGCGGATTTCAGAGCTCTGAGCTTGCCGTCGGCCTCGTCCTCCAGCTTGAACGGATCGTTGTCGAACCAGGCCGCTGTGAGATCGTTCAGGGTCTTCGCTTCGGCCACCGTAGCATAGCTGCGCTGGCCGCTTGCGATCGGCGCTTCCGGGAAGCTCGGCGAATTATAGAGCTTGCTCTGATACATGGCCTCGTCATAGTTCGCGACCAGGTGGGCGATGAACTGCTTGGCCGTGTCGGCGTTGTCCCCGGCGAAAGTGGGAATGACGTAGTTGTAAAGTACGTGGACGTTGCCCCAGCCGGTGCCGCCGGGTCCCTTCAGAGCCGGTGTGAAGAAGATGTCCTTGGCGATGTCGGGCCGGGCTTCCTGTGCCGAGCGATAGGCCGATATCGAATTCAGGATATAGGAAGCGCGGCCGGCAATCAGCGCCTGATTATTGGAGGCCGCGTTCCAGGAGAACACCTCCGGCGTCAGCGCGTTGTCATACAGGTCCTTCATGTACTTCACCGCGTCAACGGTGCGTTTCAGATTCTCACCCTGGTCGAGGATAATGGTACCGTTCTCGTCCTGCAGCGACGTATCGAAAGACCACAGCACGGCGCGTGCCGCCATGTTGGAATCGATCTCTTGCGACAGGCCGATGCCGACTTGCACGCCTTGCTCGTTCTTGATCTTCGCTCCGACGGTCAGAAGGTCTTCCCAGGTCACCGGTCCGTCGGCCATGCCGGCCTTCTCCCAAAGTGATTTCCGGTAATCGCCGGGATCGATCGTCCATCCGTGGCAGAAGGCGTAGTGCTTCTTCGTCACTGGATTGTAGCTCACTCGCTCGGCAACGCCGAAAGGCTTGCCGTATTTGCTGGCCATCTCCTGGTTGATATCCGCCATGTCGATCAGGCTCGGCTCGAACTGGGCGGCCTCCGGCCCAAGTTCGATCAGGTGGTGGCCGGAGCCGGCCGAAATCTCGGAGGCTGTCGTCGCGGCAAGATCGGCAATGTTGATGTAATCCACGCTCACTTGAACGCCGTTCTCTTCCCCCCATTTCTTGGCAAAAGCATCGAACCAGGTGTCGTATGCGGGAACGAAATGGCTCCATTGGAGAATTCTGAGGGTCTTGTCCTGGGCTCTGGCGCTCGTAATGACCCAGGGGGCGACCGCCGCGGCTACGCCGAGCGCGCTGCCGGCTGCGACAAAGGTCCTTCTGGTGATCCGAGCGTCCTTGCCCGTGCGGGACTGCCTGCGGCGAGATTGTTCATGTTTTGTTCCACTCATGGTCCTCCTCCTCGCGTCGTGCCCTTCTTGTGAGCGACGCTCTAGCGGGATACAGGAATCCCGTGATATTCCTCTCTTATTTTTACGCCACTTGGTCACCGTTGGCCAGTTTTCAGTCAGTTGCGACGCTTTGCGCTTTGAGCCGCTGCTGTCCTGTCGTTGTAGCGCCGAAACCGACAAAGCCGCAGTTTCGTGCCGTGCATTTGCCCTATGGGCGGAGGTCGGACGGCTTCCAGTACACGGACTGGGATAATCGGTTGTTTCAACGCCGAAAATTTCGTGTTGGCCTGCTCCTGCGAAGTGCATCGAGGCAGCCTGGGCAGGCTTGATTTCCCGAGCCTGCCGGAGCACCATTCGTGTCGGTCGCTGGCGCCAATGGTGCGGTGGCCGCTGAAAGGCCGGGTGTCGGTGCGATTTCGATCAGGAGGGTGCGAAATTGCGCGGCGTCGGAAACAGGCACGGATTCCTGCGGCCGGCTGCATGGATGTCATCGCGACCTTTTGCGTGATGGGCAGGCGTGCGTCGTCTTGATACGGTCAGGACCTCTTCCGTCTGCCCGGCATGATCGTAACGGGAGATGTGTGCATGTCAGTACGAGCAATCCTTAACGAAAAAGGCCGCAATGTCGTGACCGTCGCGCCGCAGGTGACGGTGCAGGAAGCGGCGACCTTTCTCCACGACAATCACATCGGCGCCGTGGTCGTTCTCGATCCGGACGACCGTATCGTCGGCATTCTCACGGAACGCGACATCGTCGCCGCGATTGCAAAATACGGTGCCCCCTGTCTCGACCAGCCGGTTTCGTCCGTGATGTGGGAGAATGTCTATTGCTGCCGTGAGGAGATGACTGTTCAGACGCTCATGGAGATGATGAGCAAATTGCGCGCGCGCCATCTGCCCGTGGAAACGGGGGGGCGTCTCGCCGGCATCATATCGATCGGTGACGTGGTCAAATACCACATTCGCGCCATGGAGCGCGAAACCGAAGAGATCAAGGCCTATATCGCAGGGTGACGAGGAGGGGCGGCGACGGGCCGCCCCTTCGTCGCAACATCGGGCGGCGCGAAGGCCACGGCAGCAGTTTCCGTATGCTACCTCGATGCGTGGGGATATGTGGCAGCGCGTCTGAAAAGACGCGCGGCGCTGTCGCCGGTCAGCGGATCAGGGCTTCCTGCATGCGCTGGATTTCGGTCAGTCTGGCCTTTGCCTCCTGGTAACCACGATCGATCGCTTCGCCCGCGCGATGAAACTCCGACAAACCTATGTCGTTCAGCTTCGGGTGGAGGGCGAGATCCGGCGGATCGCCGGCAAGCCGTGCCCGGGAGATGCGATCCTGGATAATGTTGAAGGCCTGAACCATGGCGCTGGTCATGCCGAGGCGCGCCGAATGGTGCCCGTTAGCCTTGGCTGGCTCGTCGGGGGTTTCAATGCCTGCATTGTGCTTGACGACGGCCGAGCGGCCATAAAGATCGTAGTTCAGATTGACGGCGACGACCAGCTGCTGCTCGTGGGCACGGCAGACCGAAACGGGCACGGGGTTCACCAGCGCCCCGTCCATCAGCGTGCGGCCATTGGCATTGATCGGCTCGAAAATGCCCGGCAGCGCATAGGAGGCGCGAATGGCGGTAATGAGCGCGCCCTTCTCGAGCCATACCTCGTGGCCGCTGTGAACCTCCGTCGCGACGGCAACGAAGGGACGGTCGAGGGCCTCGATGCTGAGATCCTGTAGATGCTCTTGCATCCGTTTGGTGAGCCGCAGGCCGCCGAACAATCCGCCGCCTCCGATCGCGAAATCGAGCAGGCCGGCGATGCGGCGTACCGTGAGCGAGCGGGCGAAGCTTTCCAGCTCGTCGAGTTTCCCGGCGAGATAACAGCCGCCGACGAGGGCACCGATCGAAGTTCCGGCGATCATGCCGATCTCGATGCCTTCCTCGTCGAGCGCTCGCAACACGCCGATATGGGCCCAGCCACGGGCCGCGCCGCCGCCAAGCGCGATTGCAATCCTTGGTTTTTTCGGCTGAGGCATCGGTTCCGGAGGAGTGGTCGTCAGTGATGTGCCATCCGGGCCGGAAAGATCGGTCAACTGGTTGCTGCGCGTAAATGTCCAGTTCAACATCCGGCACCTCCAACGCCGAACAGATCACCCAAATCGCGCGTCTTGTTGGGAAGCCCTGCCAAGCCGGCGACGATGCCGGTCTTGTCTGAATTCATCGCTGAAAGACTGGCACCACAAGAGATTTATAACACCGAACCTGTCGCGCGTGCGGCGTGTCCGGTAAACATTGGATACAGCCTGCAATACAACTCGGTTCGCTTACAGTGACGCAGGAACCACTTGCATCAATAATGATTAGGCGCCCGTTTGGTTTCTAAAAAATGAATATAACACGGAAGTGAAGCAAGAAAATGCAGAACCCTGCCACGGACCTATCCTTGGCCGTAGATATCGGCCGGATCGAAGTGCCGGTGGTCGTCCTCGATCGACACCGCCGCCTTGCCTCCCTCGATGCCAACCGTGCGGTAGAAGCAGGAACGGCGTCCGGTATGGCAGGTGGCGTCGTGGCCGGCGACCGTTACTTTCAGCCAGACGGCGTCCTGATCGCAATCGGTCCTGATCTCCTGGACCGTCTGCACATTGCCTGAGCTCTCGCCCTTCTTCCACAGGCGGTTGCGCGAGCGGCTGTAATAATGGGCGATGCCGGTTTCGATCGTCAGCGCGAGTGCCTCGGCGTTCATGTGTGCGACCATCAGCAACGCGCCGTCATGTGCATCCGTCACGACGGCCGTCACCAGCCCCTTCTCGTCGAAACGCGGGGTGAAGGCCGAGCCCGTCTCGAGTTCGGCCTTGTCATTGGGGGGAGGGGCGAAAGTGAGCGGCATCGGCAAGGGGTCCCATCCAGCGCGGCACGGCTTCTGAGGCGCACGGGCGGCGCTGCAGCAGTTTCGAAGTGCCGCCGACGGCGGCGAGGGCGCTTACTTGAAGCCCCTCAGCAGGGTCATGAAGCGCGCCTGTTCGGCCGGATCGGTCTTGAAGGCGCCGGTGAACGTGGTCGTGAGCGTCGTCGCGCCATGCTTCTTGACGCCGCGCATCGCCATGCACAGGTGTTCGGCCTCGACCATCACCGCCACGCCGCGGGGCGCGAGCGTTTCGTCGATCGCCCGGGCGATTTGGGCCGTCATTGCTTCCTGGGTCTGCAGACGTCGGGCATAGATGTCGACGGCCCGGGCGATCTTGGAGAGACCAAGCACCCGCCCGTTCGGCAGATAGGCCACATGCGCCTTGCCGATGATCGGCACCATGTGATGTTCGCAGTGTGAATAGAACGGAATGTCCTTCTCGAGCACGATGTCGTCATAGCCGGAGACCTCCTCGAAGGTCCGGCCGAGCACGTCTTCGGCAACGAGGTCGTAGCCCCCGAAGATCTCGCGATACGACTTGACCACGCGCTGAGGCGTATCCCTCAGTCCTTCTCGGGTCGGGTCTTCTCCTGCCCAGCGCAACAATACGCGAACGGCTTCCTCGGCTTCCTTCTGCGAAGGGCGACCGCTGGTGTCGTCGAGCACAGGGAAATTCTTTACGATGGCGTCCATATGGCCCCTATTTGCAAGCAATGCGAGATTGCTGACGTTTTACCTTTCGGACAACTCGCCACTGGCCATTCGCCTAACCCTGCAGGCTTGGGTTCCGTTGGCGGGCTCCGGGGCTTTCGGGTCCTGGCTCAGCAGTGCACTGGACCGTCCGGCACGGTTTCCCAAACAACAGGCGACACTTGTCCCCTTGCGGAACTGTCACCCCAACACGACATAGCATATAGTATGGTGCCACATGGATGAAAGAGGCAGGGCATGCCACGCCGTGCTTTTTTCCCCTCTACCGGAGAAAATCATGCGCCGATCACCCAAAACCGCGAAAAATCAGTCGGATCGCGCCAGATGATGGATGACATTTACAACAGTCGGATTCTCGAGTTCGCCGGCAACATTCCGCGTATCGGAATGCTCGCCGACGCCGATGCGGAAGCCGCGGCGCATTCGAAGCTCTGCGGTTCGAAAGTCAGGGTGTGGCTGAAGATGGACGGCGACGTCGTCACTGACTTCGCCCATGACGTCAAGGCCTGCGCACTGGGGCAGGCCTCGTCCTCGATCATGGCGCGCCACGTCGTGGGAGCGAAGGCGGAGGAAATCCGCAAGGCCCGCCAGGACATGCTGGATATGCTCAAGGCCGATGGCGACGGGCCGTCCGGTCGCTTCGAGGACATGCGCTTCCTGATGCCGGTCCGCGACTACAAGGCCCGCCATGCCTCGACGATGCTGACCTTCGATGCGGTCGTCGATGCGATCGGCCAGGTCGAGGCAAAGCGGCTCGCGGCCGCGGTATGATCGATGTGCGCCCGCCCCGAGCATGAGCAGGATCTCGTCGGGTGCAAGGATCGCGCCGGCGGCAGGGGACGGAATTGGTACGGGCCGTTTCGAAGGACGCCCGGGCGTCTCTTCGGCATGGGGGTGATCCGCCTCTATCAGCTGACGCTGTCCAGTTTCATCGGCAGTTCCTGCCGGCACCTGCCGACCTGCTCGGAATATGGTTTCGAGGCCATCGCACGGCATGGCCTCTGGGCAGGCGGTTGGCTGACGCTTTTCCGGGTCGTGCGCTGTGGCCCGGGAGGGACGTATGGTTTCGATCCGGTGCCGGACGCCCTTGCGCCGCGCCAGCGCTGGTATGTGCCCTGGCGCTACTGGCAGCGGCATCGCAAGGAGGCTGACGCGTGACGATCCCGATGGAGTACCGGCAGGCCTCGGCCGATTTCGACCGCTTCATCCTGGAGGCGCGCGACCTCGCCGCACTCCAGACGACCAACCAGGCCTACACGATGGTGCAGGCGGTGCTTCGGACCTTTCGCCGGCGCATCGAGATTTCCGACGCATTGCTGTTTGCCAACGCGCTGCCGCCGGTCCTGCGGGCGATCTTCATCGACGAGTGGGATCTGGAAGAGCCGATCGTGCCGTTTTCCGGCCGTGTCGCCATGACGCGTGAGGTACAGGCCTTTCGCGGCGATCATAACGTGTCGCCCGACACGGCGATTGCCGACGTGGCCGCGGCGCTGCGGCGCAACGTGGATGAATCGGTGCTCGACCGCGTTCTCGCGCGGTTCCCGCAAGGCGCCGTCGACTTCTGGCGGGCGTGAGCGGGTGAGCGGATGAACAGCTATGTTGCCCTGCTCCACAGCATCGTACTCGGCCAAGGCCGCCGCGTGGTGATGGCCGACTTGCGGGCGATGGCGGTGCGACTCGGCTATGCCGCGCCACGGACGCTTGTCGCCACCGGCAATCTGGTTTTCGAAGCACCGGAGACGCCGCCTGCGGAAATCGAAGCCAGGCTCGAATCGGCCTTCGGGGCGACCTTCGGTCGCCATGTGGACATCGTCGTGCGCTCGGGGGGCGACTGGCTGCGGCTTGCCGCCGGCAATCCCTTCGCAACCGCCGCCGAGGAGGATCCGACGCACGTCCACGTCCGGGTCATGCGCGCGCCGTTGCCGCGCGCCGTGCTTGATGACCTCCGGGCGTATTGTTCAAACGGCGAGCGCGTGGAGATCATTGGCGGCGATCTCTGGGTCGACTTCCAAGGCCAGGCGAGCGCATCGAAGCTGCTCGGCGCACTGACGTCGAAGCGCCTGGGCATCGGGACGGTACGCAACTGGAACACGGTCAGGCGGCTCGGCGCGATGCTGGTGCCGTGAGCAACCCGACGCCTTTACTCCCTTGCCAAAAACCTTTATCAGGCCCGCGTCTATTTGCCGGTTGATCCGGGCAACCACACCACCCGCATTCGTTGGCGGGACTGGATAGGAGATGATAATGTCACATGCAGTTTCCCTGACATTCCCTGATGGCTCCGTGCGTGAATTCGCCGCCGGCACGACCGGCCGTGACGTCGCCGAGGCGATCTCGAAGTCGCTCGCCAAGAAGGCTGTCGCGATCGCGCTGGATGGCGAGTTGCGCGACTTGTCGGACGGCGTGACCCCGGGCAGGATCGAGATCGTCACGCGGGAAGACAAGCGCGCTCTGGAACTGATCCGCCATGATGCCGCGCATGTCATGGCGGAGGCCGTGCAGGAATTGTGGCCGGGAACGCAGGTCACCATCGGTCCGGTCATCGAAAACGGTTTCTACTACGATTTTGCGAAGAACGAACCCTTCACGCCCGATGACCTGCCCGTCATCGAGAAAAGGATGAAGGAGATCATCGCGCGCAACAAGTCTTTCACCAAGGAGGTCTGGTCGCGCGAAAAGGCAAAGGAGGTCTTTGCCGCCAAGGGCGAGACCTACAAGGTCGAACTTGTCGATGCGATCCCGGAAGACCAGGCCGTGAAGATCTATTACCAGGGTGACTGGTTCGATCTCTGCCGCGGTCCGCACATGGCCTCCACCGGACAGATCGGCACGGCCTTCAAGCTGATGAAGGTGGCCGGCGCCTATTGGCGCGGCGACAGCAACAATCCGATGCTGACGCGGATCTACGGCACCGCCTGGCATTCGCAGGAAGAACTGGACCAGTATCTGCACGTGCTTGCAGAAGCGGAGAAGCGCGACCACCGCCGCCTTGGCCGCGAGATGGACCTCTTCCATTTCCAGGAGGAAGGCCCGGGCGTCGTCTTCTGGCACGGCAAGGGCTGGCGCATGTTCCAGAGCCTCGTCTCCTATATGCGTCGCCGGCTCGAGCGCGATTATCAGGAAGTCAACGCGCCGCAGGTGCTCGACAAGTCGCTCTGGGAGACGTCCGGCCACTGGGGCTGGTATCGCGACAACATGTTCAAGGTGACGGTCGCCGGCGACGATACCGACGACGACCGCGTCTTCGCGCTGAAGCCGATGAACTGCCCTGGCCATATCCAGATCTTCAAGCACGGGCTGAAGTCCTATCGCGAACTGCCCGTGCGTCTTGCGGAATTCGGCGCCGTGCATCGCTACGAGCCGTCCGGCGCGCTGCACGGGCTCATGCGCGTGCGTGGTTTTACCCAGGACGACGCACATATCTTCTGCACGGACGAGCAGATGGCGGCGGAATGCCTGAAGATCAACGACCTGATCCTTTCGGTCTATGAGGATTTCGGCTTCGAGGAGATCGTCGTCAAGCTGTCGACGCGACCGGAAAAGCGCGTCGGCTCCGACGAACTCTGGGACCGTGCCGAAGCGGTGATGACCGACGTGCTGAAGACGATCGAGGCGCAGTCGGAAGGCCGCATCAAGACCGGCATCCTGCCGGGCGAGGGCGCCTTCTACGGGCCGAAGTTCGAATACACGCTGAAGGACGCGATCGGCCGCGAATGGCAGTGCGGAACGACGCAGGTCGACTTCAACCTGCCGGAACGCTTCGGCGCCTTCTATATCGACAGCGAATCGGAGAAGCGCCAGCCGGTGATGATCCATCGCGCCATCTGCGGCTCGATGGAGCGTTTCCTCGGCATCCTGCTCGAGAACTTCGCCGGCCATATGCCGCTCTGGATCTCGCCCTTGCAGGTGGTGGTCGCGACGATCACCTCGGAAGCGGATGATTATGGTCGCGAGGTCGCAGCGCGCCTGCGTGAGGCGGGGCTTACCGTCGAGACCGATTTCCGCAACGAGAAGATCAATTACAAGGTTCGCGAACACTCGGTGACGAAGGTTCCAGTGATCGTCGTCTGCGGCAAGCGCGAAGCGGAGGAGCGTTCGGTGAACATCCGGCGGCTCGGATCCCAGGCGCAGACGCCGATGTCGCTGGAGGAGGCGGTCGCCTCGCTCTCGTCCGAAGCGATGGCCCCGGACCTGAAGCGCCGAGCCGAGAAGGATGGCCGCCGCTGAAGTCGGTCGGCCAGCTTCCGCAACAGCTCTATAGCATCGGCCGTCTCAAGAGGCGCGCGCGGCGCTGCACGTGAGGGCGGTCGGCGAAGCATTCGCCGGCCGTTTTGATTTGATAGGCTCGGATCGATTCGCCGTGCTAACGTTACGTTACGCCGCAGCGTCACTTCGGAATTCTGACAGACCTACAGCGCCGCGCGTCTTTTCAGACGCTCCAGACGCGCAAAGGTCGCTGTAACTCTTTGAATCTACGCATCGAGCTTTCCGAAAACCGGATACGTTTTTGGGCCGATGCGCTAGTCCTGCGCTTCGGCGGCCGCTGCTTCATCGGGCGCGTCGTTTCCGTGCAACAGCACCTCGACATCCGTGTTGACGCCAGCCTTAACGGTGAAGTCGCGCTGGTAGATCTTGTCCTTGTTGCGCGCCACGGCCGAATAGCCGCCTTCGGCGAGCACGAGGGTCGGAAAGGCGCCGACGCTTTCGCTGACGACGTCGCCGGACGAGGTCAGGATCGACCAGGCGGTATCGGCGATCGCCTCGCCGCCCGGTTCGGAGACGAGCTTTAAGGTGAGCTTCGCGGCGCGGTGCTGGATCGTTGCTTCGGTGAGCTTGCCCGCCTCTACCTGGATGTCGGCGCGGATCACTGCATTGACCGAGCCGTAGTCCGAAACGACGTGGTAGGTTCCGGCGCTGAGGCGCACCACCGTGTCGGGTTTGACGTCGGCGACGATCAGTGCGCGTTCGCCATCTTCCTTCACGTCGGAGGAATAGATTGAAAAGCTGAGTTCGTTCGGCGGAATGCGTACATCGCTGCCGGAAACGGCATTCAGCATGACGCCGCCGGCGTCGAGTATCAGCACCTGTTTTTCGATCGTGCCCTGTTCCGGCACGCGGATCTTGCGGGTCGCACCGGCGCGACCGAAGGCGACATTGACGAAATATTCGCCGGGTACGAGATTGAAGGCCGTGGAGCCGCCTTCGGACGTGGCAAGCAGCGGGAGTTTTCCGTCGCTGTCGGGAATGGGGCTGAAGACGCGCCAAGTCAGGCCTGATTCGACCGCAGGACCCTCTGTCGTCAGCAGTGCTTCGACCTCTACATCCTTCAATTCACCGTTCTGCGTGGGATCGGTGACGATCGTGTTGAAGCCCGTCAGCTTCGGCATCTTGCGGCTGAGGGAAATCGACGGAAAGCTCTTGAATGCGTCGGTCGCGTCTTCTGCCAATGCTCTCTCCGCACCGGCGCCAGCGAGTGCGATCGCCAGGGCCGTTCTGAGATGAATGCGAAAGCGGATGCGCATGAGAGCAGTTGACTTCCTGACTTGGTGACTCCACTTGAGACGCCGGTATGGCATTTTCGTGGCTGTCGGTCCGGCGGCAAGTTAGTGGAATTCGCTCGATATGAAAACTGAAATTAAACTGGTGGACTATCTCGCTTCCCGCAGGTCCATTCCGGCCTTCCAGATGGGAGCACCCGGCCCAGGCAAAACCGAGGTGGAGGAGATGCTGAGGCTCGCCTCGCGCGTACCCGACCACGGCAAGCTGGCGCCGTGGCGTTTCATCGTCTACCGCGGGGAGGAGAGAGTGCGCATAAGTGCCCGGTTGAAGGAGATGGCGCTCGCCGCAAAGCCCGATCTTTCCGAAGAAATGATAAGGGTCGAGGAGACGCGGCTGACGCGTGCCCCTGTCGTCGTCGCCGTGGTCAGCAAGGCGGCTCCGCATTTCAAGATTCCCGAATGGGAGCAGGTGATGTCGGCGGGTGCCGTTTGCCTCAACCTGCTGATGGCGGCGAACGCACTCGGCTATGCTTCCAACTGGCTGACGGAATGGTATGCCTTCGATGAGAAGGCCTATCCGCTGCTGGGCGTGGAGCCGGGCGAACGGATCGCCGGATTCATCCATATCGGCACGGCGATGGTGCCGCCGACCGAGCGCCCGCGGCCGGAACTCAAGGAAATCGTCACCTGGGTCGGGGGAGGCGCCTGATGTTCTACGAGACCATCTCCAACAGGCATGGCCTGCCGCATGATCCGTTCAAGGCGATCGTCTCGCCGAGGCCGATCGGCTGGATCGGCACGCGCGCCGCGGACGGCTCGCTGAACCTCGCCCCCTATTCCTTCTTCAATGCGATCAGCGACCGGCCGAAGCTCGTGATGTTTTCTTCTAGCGGGTACAAGGATTCAGTGCGCAACATTGAAGAGACCGGGGAATTCACGGCGAGCTTCGCCAGTCGCAATCTGAGCGAGGCCGTCAATCTCACCTCGGTGGCGGCGCCGCACGGCGAAAGCGAGTTCGCAATCGCGGGTCTGACACCGGTGGAGGGGACGCTCGTCAAGGCGCCGTTCGTCGGCGAGGCATTTGCCGCCCTCGAATGCCGGATGACGGAAATCCTCCGCCCGAAGGCGCTCGACGGCACCGTCTCCGACAGCTACTTGGTCTTCGGAGAGGTCGTCGGCATCCATATTCGCGAAGAGGCGATCCGCGACGGCCGCTTCGACGTGGCAACCGTCAGGCCGCTCGCGCGCCTCGGCTATATGGACTATTGCGACGGCGGCGACGTTTTTGCCATGATGCGCCCGAAGCGCGCCTAGCGCTACGGCCACGCTGCAGCGTCACCGGCCGGGAGCGAGCGCTCCTGCCGCGGCAAGCAGTTCGATCTGTCGCGCCGAACGGAGAGCCGGAGCCGAGAAGCCGTTCTCGACGCTGTTCGTCCAAAGCCGCTGCACAACCCATTCGTCCAGAGCATCGGCGGGTAACATCTCGTAGGTCGCGATGCCGGCCTCCCGCGCCCTCAGGATTGTCGTCGCACGACCAAGCCTGACGACGGCCGGGACATCGCCGGTCTCGGTGACGCGCTGCAATCCGCATGCGTGCGCGAGCGCCGAGGCATCGAATATCAATGCCGAAAGACGCGGCGAGGCACCGCCCAGCGGGTGCGGAGAGAGCACGCTCGCGGGCACGCTGGCATATTCCGCCAGCAGCGCTGTCTTGCCGTGCTCGAGTCCCGCCGCAGCCTCGGCCACCTTCAGCATGACGTCGGTCTTCTGGATATCGGCAGGCCCGCGGCAACCGGCCAGCACGACGCCGTCGATCCGATTGGAAAGCAGCAGGCCGAGATCGGCCTCGTTCAGGTCGTCCGCCGGTTCGATCCGCGCAAACAAGGCACACCTCCGGTCCGGCCTGTCGGCGGCAGCGGAAAGCATCTGCCTCGCGCCGACATCCGTAGCGTCGATGACGACGGCTCTTATGGCGCCCAGCCTTTCCGGCGTCGGGAGCGGCTCGGCTGACGCAAGGTAAAGCAGCGGCTTCATGGTTTCCTGAGGGTTAATCGGCATGGTGAACCAATCTTTAAACCTTTGACCGCTAATATTCCCGACATGGGGCTGTTGGGTGTCTAGTGGGGCGCAGGTGATCATACAAGCATTTCTTCGGTGGGTGGAGACGGCGAAAACGAGCGATCGCGCACGCGCCGCGTCTGCACTCGCCCGAGCCTACGCCAAGGCCGATATGAATGGCATCGACCGGCATGCCGCCGAAATGGCGATGACCTATCTGCTCGACGATCCCTCGCCGAAGGTGCGCCTTTCTCTGGTCGAAGCCCTGGCCGATTGCCCGACCGCACCGCGAACGGTGATGAAGGCGCTGGCGGAAGACCAGCCGGAGGTCGCCTTCGTGGCCATCTCCCGTTCGCCGGTGCTCTCGGATGAGGATCTCGTCGACCTCGCAGCTCGAGGAACAGCCGAGACGCGCGCCCTGATCGCAGCGCGCGACACGGTCTCCTGCTCCGTTGCGGCCGCCATCGCCGAAATTGGCGACGAGGAGGAGGTATCGATCCTGCTCGAAAACGACGGTGCCGCGCTGCCGCAGCGCTCGCTCATGCGGATCGTCAACCGGTTTGGACATATCGCCGACATTCGCGAGCGGCTGCTCGCGCGGGTCGATCTGCCGAGCGACGCCCGGCAATTGCTGGCCGCAAGATTGGGCGACGCGCTCGCCTGTTGCAGCCTGGTGCAGGCGACGATCGGCGCCGCGCGGGCGGAACGCGTTTCGCGCGAAGCCGGGGATGTTGCGGCTCTTGCGATGGCGACCGCAGCGCCGCCGGAAGACCTCGCCCGGATGATCGCGCATTTGCGCGAGACCGGCCGCCTCACTCCAGCCTTCCTCATGCGGTCGCTCTGCGGCGGCGCTGGTGAGCTTTTTGTCGCTGCGATCGTGGAGCTTTCCGGCGTGGCGCCGAGGCGTGTCCGCTCGATCATTTCCGGCGGACGTGTCCACTCGATCCGTGCGCTCTTGGAGAGCGCGGGGCTCGGACGCGATGTTGGCGAGATCTTTGCGGAAGCTGTGCTGCTTTGGCAGGGGCAGGCCAGCGAAGGGGACGACGCCTTGCCCGCGCCGATCACGACGCGCCTTCTCGGCCGGCTCCGCAGCCGGAAGACGCCTTCGAATGCTGCGGCCGCCATCGCCGAACTCTTGGAACGTCTCGCCTTCGCCGAGAAGCGGCAGCTTGCGCGCGACTACGCCTTGCTCGCTTCGCTAAAGGCAGCGTAGCTGCCCCCCTTCAGTCCTCGAACCGGCGCGCCACCCAGGAGTATCCGTCTTCCATGTAATGAACGGGGGCGGTTACGATCGCCTTCAGCCTCTCGCGATCCGGCACTGCGCCGCCGAGCCAGGCGAGTGCACGCTTGGGCAAGCCCGGCCGCGCCTCTTCGGTTGTCGGCGGCGTCGCCACCTCCTGCGGCATGGCCGGCAATGGCCTCGCCGTTGCCTGCGGCGTCGCCGACGGTGCGATCTCCGGTTCGGGCTCGATCGAAGTCACCATGTCCTGCCCCGAGGTCTCGCAGACGGCGACGACCACCGGATAATTCTTGTTGGAGAATTTTGGCAGTTCTTTTTGCGATTCCGTGTCGCATTGCGCGATGGAAGGCCAGCTTCCGTTCACGGTGGAAATATAGTGGCACTGGCTGACATTGTCGTCGCAACCAAGAATGGTCATGACGATCAGGGCGGTTTTCATGGTCTCTCTCGTCCGTCTTCTTGAAAGTTGCTGCTTTTATGTTCGTTTGATTCGCGCCGATGTAGGGCAAAATGGCCGCCTCGCGAAACAAATTGTTTCCTGCTGTTACCCGGATTGATTGCAGGACGACCTGCGCCATTCCGCGTATTGGCTTGATCGACATTCGCCGATACGTTCGCCGGCATGCAGCCCCGGAACGAACAGGCCAGGATCTGAATGACAGCCATAACCATCAGCGAGGAGCCGCCACGCCAGCCGACCATCATCCGTCTGCTCGAACTCTCCGATGCCTATCTTGCCTCGCTTTATCCGGCGGAGAGCAATCACCTGGTCGATATCTCGGCGCTGGAGAAGCCGACCGCAGTCTTCTTCGTCGCCCGACGCGCCGGAGAGATCGTCGGCTGCTGCGCGCTGGTGGAAGCGGGCGACGGCACGGCGGAGATCAAGCGCATGTTCGTCGATCCTGAGGCGAGGGGACTGAAGATCGGTAAGCGGCTTCTTTCGGCAGTCGAGGAAAAGGCGGTGAAGTTGGGCTTGATGGAGATCCGCCTCGAAACAGGCATCCACCAGCCGGAGGCGATCGGGCTTTACCGGGCCGCCGGATACGTGGAGCGCGCACCCTTCGGTGACTACCTGCCGGATCCGCTGAGCCTGTTCATGGAAAAGCTGATAAAGTGGAATATTTGAACGCGGCAGCGGGATGAGGGGCGAATCACGGGTCCGTCCGCTCAAATATCCAGGTTGTCTGCAAAGACCGCCCGCTCCTGAATGAAGCGGAATCGAGCGTCGGCCTTGGTGCCCATCAGGCTGTCGACGGCCTCGCGGGTGCCTTCGAAATCGACGTCGTCGATCTCGACCTTGAGCAGGGTGCGGTTGGCCGGGTCCATGGTCGTTTCCTTGAGCTGCGCCGGCAGCATTTCGCCGAGCCCCTTGAAGCGTCCGATCTCGACCTTGCCCCGGCCATTGAACTCCGTCCGCATCAATTCCTCGCGATGCGCGTCGTCGCGGGCATAGAGCGTCTTCGATCCCTGGCTGATCCGGTAAAGCGGCGGCACGGCGAGATAGAGATGTCCGCTGCGGATAAGTTCCGGCATCTCCTGATAGAAGAAGGTGATCAGCAGCGAGGCGATGTGAGCGCCGTCGACGTCGGCGTCGGTCATGATGATGACGCGCTCGTAGCGCAGGTCCTCCTCACGGTATTTCGAGCGGGTGCCGCAGCCGAGCGCCTGGACGAGATCGCCGATCTGCTGGTTTGCGCCAAGCTTCTCGCGGCCGGCACTCGCGACGTTCAGGATCTTGCCGCGCAGCGGCAGAATCGCCTGGTTGGCACGGTTGCGTGCCTGCTTGGCCGAGCCGCCGGCCGAATCGCCTTCGACGATGAAGAGTTCCGCCCCTTCCGCCGTGTTCTGCGCGCAATCGGCGAGCTTGCCGGGCAGGCGCAGCTTGCGCACTGCCGTCTTGCGGCTGACTTCCTTTTCCTTGCGCCGGCGGACGCGCTCCTCCGCACGCTCGACGACCCAATCGAGGAGCTTGGCCGCTTCCGCCGGGTTGTCGGCGAGGTAGTGATCGAAGGGATCGCGAAGTGCGTTCTCGACGATGCGTTGCGCCTCGACGGTCGCGAGCTTGTCCTTCGTCTGGCCGACGAATTCCGGTTCGCGGATGAAAACCGAGAGCATGCCGGCTGCCGAGATCATGACGTCGTCGGTGGTGATGATCGACGCACGCTTGTTCTGGGTAAGCTCCGCATAGTTCTTGAGCCCTTTTGTGAGGGCGATGCGCAGGCCTGCCTCGTGGGTCCCGCCCTCCGGCGTCGGGATCGTGTTGCAGTAGGAATGAACCTGCTGGTCGCCGCCATACCAGGTGACGGCCCATTCGAGCGAGCCGTGACCGCCCGACCGTTCCGATTTGCCGGCGAAGATCTCACGGGTGACGGTGAATTCCTTGCCGAGGGTTGCGGCGAGGTAGTCCTTGAGGCCGCCGGGGAAATGGAAGACGGCCCTGTCGGGGATTTCCGAGCCTTCCGGCAGGAGTGAGGGATCGCAGGACCAGCGGATTTCGACGCCGCCGAAGAGATAGGCCTTGGAGCGGGCCATGCGGAAGAGCCGCGCCGGCTCGAACCGGGCGTGCGGGCCGAAGATCTGCGGATCGGGATGGAAGCGGACCTTCGTGCCGCGGCGATTGTGCACGTCGCCGAGGTCTTCGAGACCGCCCTGGGGAATGCCGCGGGAGAAGCGCTGGCGATAGAGCCTGCGATTGCGCGCGACCTCGACTTCGAGCGAGTCCGATAGCGCATTGACGACGGAAACGCCGACGCCGTGCAGGCCGCCGGAGGTCTCATAGGCCTTGCCGTCGAACTTGCCGCCGGCGTGCAGCACCGTCATGACGACCTCAAGGGTCGATTTGTTCGGGAATTTCGGGTGGTTTTCGACGGGAATGCCGCGGCCATTGTCGGTGACCGACAGAAAGCCATTGGCATCGAGATTGACCTCGATGAAGTTGGCATGGCCGGCGACGGCCTCGTCCATGGAATTGTCGATCACTTCAGCAAAGAGGTGATGCAGCGCCTTCTCGTCTGTCCCGCCGATATACATGCCCGGGCGCCGGCGCACCGGCTCGAGCCCTTCGAGGACCTCGATCGCCGACGCGTCATAGTCGCTGCCGTCGCTGTCGCGCGGAGCCGGGTGCGGGGCAGCATTGCTGGCGGCAGGCGTCACAGGTTTGCTCGGCGCGGCATCCGCCGGCTTCGGCTGTTGCGGCATTGCGGAAAAAAGATCGCTGCTGTCGTCCATGGATCGGTTCAAATCGTTCCTGTCGTCTCGTATCGGCGGCATGCTTGTCCTCAGATCGGATGCGATTTGAGGACAGGCATGCTCGCAGGCCATAGCAAGAGCTCGGCGCTGCCGCCATCCTCGCCGCGCGAATCACCCACGAATTCTGCCAGAGTCTCGTGCAAAGCGCGAACAAAAAGTGAACGTCCAGGGCTTCGAAAGGGCGAGAAACTCGAAAACGCGGCGAATTGCCGGCTACAGTGTTGCGTGCCGGCAGTGCCGATGGCAAGGCATGGGCCGAACAAGGGAGCCCGCCGGGTGTCTATGTCCACAGTTGTTTTATCCATGCGTTGGCCGATCGCGGCGCTTTTCTTCCTCGGCCTTGCAACGGCTTCGAGTGCTGCGGGGCTGCGGCCCTTCAAGGACGACCTCTTCACCTATGGCCGGGTGCTCCGGCAGGAGGACGGCGGCGACTTTCGGGTCGTCGACTATCAGGAACTGCGGGATATCAACGGGCGGGACGAGGTTCCGGAGCGGCGCGTCAAGCAGGCCTATGTGTCCCTGGGGGTGAGGCAGGCGCAGGTGAACGAGACGCTCGACTTCGGCAATCGGTCCCTCGACGTCACACGCATCGGGCCCGAGCGCGGCGGGGCTTTCACGGTGATCTTCATTCACGGCCGCGGTGGCGACCGGCGCCTCGGCGCCAATGATTTTTCCTTCGGCGGCAATTTCAATCGCATCAAGAATCTCGCCCTCGCCAATGGTGGCACCTACTATGCCCCGAGCGTCCGCAGCTTCGACGCGGCGGGCGTGGCGGATATCGCGGCGCTGATCCGCTTTGCTTCAGTCAATTCCGGCGGGAGGCCGGTCGTGCTCTCCTGCGCCTCAATGGGCAGCTTCATCTGCTGGGGCATTGCGCGCGACGGGGCGGCCGGAGCCGCGCTCGGCGGCATGATGATCATGGGCGGCGCTGCGGATCCTGATTTCCGGAAGAGCGCCGCATTCAAGGCCGGGCTCCCGATCCATTTTAGTCACGGCAGCCGCGACACTGTCTATGCGGCCGAAGCACAGGTCGCGTTCTATCGCGCGCTCAAGACCAAAGGCTACCCGGCGCGCTTCGTCCTGTTCGAAACGGGATCGCACGGGACGCCCGTGCGCATGACCGACTGGCGCGACGCGTTGAACTGGATATTGGATCGCTAGCCGTGCTGTCCCAGGAGCCGATGCGCCGATGAGTCTCAACGGGTTTGAAAACTGGCGATGGCCCGCACCGGAAAGTGGGCGCGTGATCTCGCCGGACGACTACGAAGAGCGCCTCGGCGAGTTGGAGCCGATGGCCTACCTGCCGGTCGGCAAGGCTCTGAGCTATGGCGACAGCAGCCGCAACAGCCAGGGAACGCTGATCGACAGTGCTCGACACAACCGCATTCTGTCCTTCGATCCCGGGACAGGCGTGATTGTCTGCGAGGCCGGCGTTACGCTCAATGAGGTTCTCGCCAGAGCAATCCCGCATCGCTTCTTTCTGCCGGTAACGCCGCGTACCGGTCTTGCAACGATCGGCGGTGCCGTCGCAAACGACATTCACGGCGACAATCACCATGCGCGCGGGACCTTCGGAAATCACATCCGGCGTTTGACGCTGATGCGCTCCGACGGCGAGCGACTGACCTGTTCGACCGTCGAGAATGCCGAGATTTTTGCGGCGACGGTCGGCGGCCTCGGCCTGACCGGCCTTATCCTCGAGGTCGAACTCAGGCTGATGAAGGTGCCGTCGCCCCACGTGCAGCAGCACGCCTGCCGCTTCGATGACCTCGATGAGGGTCTTGTGCTTCTCGACCGTGCCTGTGAGGAGCACGAATATGCCGTCGCCTGGATAGACCAGCTGTCGTCCGGCCGCCGGGCGGGCAGGGGCGTTCTCTGGGCGGCCGATCATGCGGACAGCTCCTGCGAGTTTCCGGACATTCCGAAGCGGCTCACGCTTTCCGTGCCCTATGCACCGTCTTTCAACATCCTGAACACCGCCGGGCTACGGGTCTTCAACGAATATCACTTCCGCAGGGTGCCGCCCCGGGAAACGGTCTCGACCGAGAAATGGACCTCCTATTTCCATCCGCTCGACCGGTATACGGCTTGGAACCGGCTCTACGGGCCTCGCGGGCCATGTCAGCACCAGAGCGTCTTTCCCGTCGAGAGAGCCCGCGAGACGACGCTTCGCTTGCTGGAAACCGCCCGCCGGGCCGGGCATGCCTCCTTCCAGACCACGTTGCATCGCTTCGGCGACAATGCCGCACGAGGACTGCTTTCCTTTGCGCGGCCGGGCTTCAGCCTGACCCTGGATTTCGCCAATCAGGGTGAGGCGACCGTGAAACTGCTCGGTGGGCTCGATCGCATCGTCGTGGAAGCTGGCGGCGTGGTCAATCCGGGAAAGGATTTCCGCATGGAGCCCGAGATTTTCGAGGCCTCTTTCCCGGCGTGGAAGAAGCTCGAGGCCTTGCGTGACCCCGCATTGGTATCGGATTTCTGGCGGCGCACGGCTCTCGCTTTGAGGCGCTGACGGCTATCAGCGCCTTACGCCCCTGATGTCCATGTCGAAGCGGACCACGTTGGAATAGATGGGCGTTCCGACGTCCATTCCATAGGGGGCGCGGCGTATTTCGCCTCGGATGGTGAAGCGGATCGAACGCTGGGCCCAATCCGTCAGCGTAACGGCGAAACGCTCCGTGTGCGTCTTGCCGCGCGCGGTGAGCGCGCCCTCTACGGTTGCCGTGCCGCGGCCGGTCTGCGCGACGCTGGTCGAGCGGAAGGTCACCGTCTGGAAATTCGCCGTGTCGAAGACGGCGCTGGAGCGCAGGAAATTCTCGATCCGTTGTTCCCGCGCCCGGACACTTTCCGGATAAAGTGTGAATTCCACGGAAGACCGCCCCACGTCCCGGCCGTTTATCTGGAACGTGCCGGAAAACCTCGCAAACTCGCCGGCGACCCCGCTGCCGCCCCCAACCTGCGGAACGATGAAACGAATACTGGAAGAGCTGGCGATGCGATAGCTACCGGCCGCTTGCGCGAGCGTCGGCGCTTGGGCGTCCGCAGCCCCTGCCATGAGAAAAAGGGCGACCGGAAAAGTGACTTTCAATGCGTTTCGTCCCGAGACGGGGCAATGGGCGATCATGATTCATCTCCTCACGACAGTCTCGTCGTCCGCGGCCTCGATCGCTCTGTCGCTTGCATCAACACTCGAGTGCAGCATGCGGGTGAGAACGGCGTCGCGCCGGACGATATGATGGAAAAGCGCCGCCGCCGCATGGGCGGCGATGAGGCCGAGCATGACATAAGCGAGTGCGGCATGCGCGAAGGTCCAGAATGCCTCCTCTGCATCCGACTTCGGCAGCGGCAGGTGCGGGATGGCGACAAGATTGAAGTAAAAGCTCGGAATGTCGAGCGTCGAGGCGGAGGCGACTGCCCAGCCGGCAAGCGGTACCAGGAGGCCGATGGCGATGAGCGCCCGATGCATCAGCCGGGAAGCCGTGCGCTCGAGAGGACCGAGGCTTGCAACCGGCTGGGGATGCCGCTCGACAAACCACCAAGCCGCGCGCAGGATCGCCAGCCCCATCGTGGTGAAGCCGAAGGACTTGTGCCACTGATAAAGTGAGAATTGCAGTGATGGCTCGATCTCGATTCGCCGCATCAGGATACCGATCAGCATGAGGCCGAGGATCAGCGCCGCGAGCGTCCAGTGCAGTATGATGGTGATCGCTCCAAATCCGTCTTCGCTGTTGCGCAGCATGCTCGCCTTCCTAGATCGTTTCCGCACCGGCTTCTGCTTTTCAACGTGAGACGCCCGAGGCGCCGGCTTTATTCGTCGCCCTTGTATGATCCTCGGTGTGGGACGCGTTCAGGGATCATCCCTATGCGGACCTCGGCGACCACCGCACAATCGATCAAGGGTGCTTTCAATTGAGCGGGCGATTTGCTAGGCCGCTTGCCCGAGAGGAATATCTTGTCCGGAGGAAAGTTCATGACGCCCGATATCCGCCCGCTCGTTGCCGGAAACTGGAAGATGAATGGAACGCGTCAATCGCTGGACCAGATCAAAGCGATCGCGGAGGGCGTCAAGGGTGAGCTTTCGGCGAAAGTGGAGACGCTGATCTGCCCGCCCGCGACTCTGCTTTACGTCGCGACTGCGCTTTGTGAGGACAGTCCGCTCGAGATCGGCGCCCAGGATTGCCATCAGAAGCAGTCGGGCGCTCACACCGGCGATATTTCCGCCGAGATGATCGCGGATTGCTTCGGTACCCATGTCATTATCGGCCACTCCGAACGCCGCACCGATCACGCCGAAAGCGATGCGCTTGTAAGGGCCAAAACCGAAGCGGCCTACGCCGCCGAACTCGTGGCGATCGTTTGCATCGGCGAGACAGAAGCGGAACGGAAGAGCGGCAAGACGCTCGACATTCTGAAGCGCCAGCTTGCGGAAAGCCTGCCGGACGGGGCGACTGCCGCGAACACGGTTATCGCCTACGAGCCGGTCTGGGCGATCGGTACGGGAGTGACGCCCACCGTCGCCGACGTCGAGGAGGCGCACGCTTTCATGCGTCAGGAACTGGTTGCGCGCTTCGGCGCCGAAGGTGGGAAGATGCGCATTCTCTATGGCGGCTCCGTCAAGCCGTCCAATGCCAAGGAATTGATGGGCATCGCCAACGTCGACGGCGCTTTGATCGGTGGCGCCAGCTTGAAAGCAGAAGATTTTCTCGCCATCTACGGCGCCTATGCAGAATTGACTGCATGACCGCGTGGCGATCCACAGTGCCGAGTGTCTCTACGGACGCGCAAAAGACGCTGTAGCACTTTGAATCGCTGCTTGTTCTTGTCCCCCTGAATCGGACGCGTTTCCAGGAAACATGCAGTGCCGGGGGCTTGGAATAGCCGTTGGCTTGGTATAAAGAGGCGCCAAATTCGCGCGCAGCCCGTTCTGCGGCCGCGAAGGTTCGATTCGAATGCTCCGCAGAGGGCAGGACTGGAAGCTGATGCAGACCGTACTACTCGTCATCTATCTCATGGTCGTCGTCGCCCTGATCGGCGTCGTCCTCATTCAGCGTTCCGAAGGTGGCGGTCTCGGCATCGGCGGCGGCTCGGGCTTCATGTCGGCCCGCGGCACGGCCAATGCGCTGACCCGCACGACGGCCATCCTTGCCTTTCTCTTCTTTGCGCTGGCGCTCGCCATGGGCATTCTCTCGCGCTACGAGCCGCGGGAAACCGATATTCTCGAGCGCATTCCCGGCACGGGTGCCAGCGGCGGCGTGCTTGATTCGCTTGGCGGCGGCCAGTCGGCGCCGGCCGGCGGAGCCACCGAGGCTCCGGCCAACGGCAACGGCGTTCCCGCGGGCGGCGCGCAAGCTCCTGCTCAGGCACCGGCTGGAGCCGCGCCCGAGGCGCCCGCTGCCGGCGCGAGCGGCAATGCGGGCTCGCAGGTCCCGAGCGGCCAGTAAGGCCGCAGGCCGAAAGTACCCGCCGGCGGATGTTTCATCCGCCGGTTTTGTTTTGTGTGAAATCTGCCGCGACGAACAACGGAAAAGTTCTGGAAGACGAATTTTTCGGTGGCGGAATCGTTTATGAGAAGGTATCCGGTGACTCCCATGGCGCGATATGTATTCATCACTGGCGGCGTGGTTTCCTCCCTCGGAAAAGGCATCGCTGCGGCCGCTCTTGGAGCGCTGTTGCAGGCGCGTGGCTATCGGGTGAGGCTGCGCAAGCTCGACCCCTATCTCAATGTCGATCCGGGCACCATGAGCCCGACCCAGCACGGCGAGGTGTTCGTTACCGACGATGGTGCGGAGACGGACCTAGACCTCGGTCACTATGAACGCTTCACCGGGCGTTCGGCGACCCGGACCGACAACATCACCACCGGCCGGATCTACAAGAACATCATCGACAAGGAGCGGCGCGGCGACTATCTCGGCGCGACGGTTCAGGTGATCCCCCACGTCACCAACGAAATCAAGAACTTCGTCACCGAGGGCAACGAGGACTACGATTTCGTCATCTGCGAGATCGGTGGCACCGTCGGCGACATCGAGGCGATGCCCTTCATGGAGGCGATCCGTCAGCTTGGCAATGACCTGCCGCGCGGCACGGCCGTCTATGTCCATCTGACGCTGATGCCCTACATCCCCGCCGCCGGCGAACTGAAGACGAAGCCGACCCAGCATTCGGTCAAGGAGCTGCAGGCGCTCGGCATCCATCCCGACATCTTGCTCGTGCGCGCCGATCGCGAAATCCCAGAGGCCGAGCGCCGCAAGCTGTCGCTCTTCTGCAATGTCCGCCAGTCGGCGGTGATCCAGGCGCTGGATGTGGCGTCGATCTACGACGTGCCGATCGCCTATCACAAGGAAGGGCTCGACAGCGAAGTGCTTGCCGCCTTCGGCATCGAACCGGCGCCGAAGCCGCGCATGGACGCCTGGGAGGAGGTGGCCCATCGCATCCGCACACCGGAAGGCGAGGTGACGATCGCGATCGTCGGCAAATATACGGGCCTCAAGGACGCCTACAAGTCGCTGATCGAGGCGCTGTATCACGGCGGTATCGCCAACCGTGTGAAGGTCAAGCTCGAATGGATCGAGTCGGAAGTCTTCGAGAAGGAGGATCCCGCACCTTATCTGGAGAAGGTCCACGGCATTCTCGTGCCCGGCGGCTTCGGCGAGCGCGGCTCCGAGGGCAAGATGAACGCCGCGCGCTTCGCGCGCGAGCGCAAGGTGCCCTATTTCGGCATCTGTTTCGGCATGCAGATGGCAGTGGTGGAGGCAGCGCGCAATCTCGCCGGCATCGAGAGAGCTTCGTCGACGGAATTCGGCCCGACCAAGGAGCCGGTCGTCGGCCTGATGACTGAATGGGTCAAGGGCAATGAGCTCGAGAAGCGGTCCGCCTCCGGCGATCTTGGCGGCACCATGCGCCTCGGCGCCTATCGTGCGGCGCTGAAGCCGAGCACGAGGATCGCCGAGATCTATGGTTCGAACGACATTTCCGAGCGCCATCGCCACCGCTACGAAGTCAATGTCGACTACAAGGACCGGCTGGAATCCTGCGGTCTCGTCTTCTCCGGCATGTCGCCGGACGGCGTCCTGCCGGAGACCATCGAGTATCCGGACCATCCATGGTTCATCGGCGTGCAGTATCATCCGGAACTGAAGTCGCGTCCGCTTGATCCGCATCCGTTGTTCGCGAGCTTCATCGAAGCAGCGCTGGAACAGTCGCGCCTCGTCTAGGGCGACCCTGCCGCGCCGCGCGTTCTAATCCGACGCGCAAACGTCGCTGCAGCAGTTTCGAATTGCCGCAGGCTGTTTGTCCCTTGATCGAGGTCGATTTGGAGACATGCTGTAGGGCCGGCCGCTGGCGTTTGAGGCCTGGAGAGACTTCCCGCGCTTGCAATCGTCCTGCAAAAATTGCAAACAGCGGCTAACCGGTCCATCCAGGGATTCTGCCATGAACCTCGCCACGCGAACCGCCCGCCCGCTCGATCATCTCGTGTTGCCGGTGGCCGATCTTGCCCGGGCAAGGCGTCGGCTGACGGATCTCGGCTTCACCGTCGCCGAGGATGCCCGCCACCCCTTCGGCACGGAAAACGCCTGCGTCTTCTTCTCGGATGACAGCTATCTGGAGCCGCTTGCCATTGCCTCGCGCGAGGAATGTGAGGCGGCTGCGCTCGACGGCAACGTCTTCGTCGCGCGGGACCAGGCATTCCGCTTCCGCCGGGGTCCCGAGGGGTTGTCAGCGGTTGTGCTCGGGACGCCGGACGCAGCCGAGGATCACATCCGCTTCCGTTCGCTTGGCCTTTCCGGCGGCGACATGCTGGAATTCTCCCGGGCGATGCGCATGGCAGACGGCCGCGAGGGTTTGGGATCCTTCCGCCTTGCCTTCGCCGCGGATCTGCGTGCACCCGACTTCTTTCTTTTCTGCTGTCAGCGCCTTCGCGCGCTCCCCGTCGACAGCGCGGTGCTGCACCATCACGAGAACGGCGTGCTTGGCATTGCCGAAGTCGTCCTGTCGGAGCCGAACCCCACGGACTTCCAGTATCTGCTGCAGGAGGCCGTCGCCGAACGCGAAGTTGCGGCGCACTCCTTCGGCATGGATATTCAAATGGGTAGCGCCAAGCTCTCCGTCCTCAATCCCGCCGGCATGGAAGCGTTCTTCGGCCGAACGATCAGCGACAGCGACCGGGGCCTGCGCGGCCGGGCGGTCGTTTTCCGTGTCGCGGATATCGAGGCGACCCGGGCGCTGTTCGCGCAGAACGACATCGAATTCGCAGAAATGTGCGGACGCCTCATTGTCCCGGAAGTGCCGGGGCAGGGGGTGATTTTCGCGTTTGGAGTGTAAGGATGGAAAGCAATTATAGGGTCGTCGTCGGCGAGGGTGCCGGTCAGGTGGTGTTCTCGCAGAGGGAGCGGTTGACGCTGATCGCCGGCCCCTGCCAGATGGAAAGTCGCGAGCATGCCTTCATGATCGCCGGCAAGCTTGTCGAGATCTGCAAGGCGCTGAACGTCGGTCTCGTCTACAAGTCCTCCTTCGACAAGGCGAACCGCACGTCGCTCTCGGGCAAGCGTGGCATCGGCCTCGACAAGGCGATGGAGGTCTTTGCCGATCTCAAGCAGGAATTCGGCTTCCCGGTCCTGACGGACATCCACACTGAAGAGCAATGCGCGATGGTCGCCGAGACGGTCGATATCCTGCAGATTCCGGCCTTCCTGTGCCGCCAGACCGACCTGCTCGTCGCTGCGGCAAGGACCGGGCGCGCCATCAACGTCAAGAAGGGCCAGTTCCTCGCCCCCTGGGATATGAAGAACGTGCTCGCCAAGTTCACGGCTAGTGGCAATCCGAACGTGCTTCTCTGCGAGCGCGGCGCCTCCTTCGGCTACAACACGCTCGTCTCGGACATGCGCGCGCTGCCGATCATGGCGGGGCTCGGGGCGCCCGTCGTCTTCGATGCGACCCACTCCGTGCAGCAGCCGGGCGGCCAGGGCGGTTCGACCGGCGGCCAGCGCGAATTCGTCGAGACGCTGGCGCGCGCGGCCGTCGCCGTCGGCATCGCCGGTCTCTTCATCGAGACACACGAGGATCCCGACAATGCGCCGTCCGACGGGCCGAACATGGTGCCACTCGAGAACATGCCGCGGCTTCTCGAAACGCTGCTCGCCTTCGATGCGATCGCTAAGGCCTGAGCGACGTTGAATTTCGTGGAGCGCGATGGTGCACCTAGTCGCGCGACACCAATAATCAGACCGGATTGGGGCGGAGTGCACTTTCTCCCATCCCACTCTGGCGTCATTGAAAATTCGAGGTCATGAATTAAGACTGACCCCGATAAACCGCCGCCCTAACCCGAGGAAAGATCATGACTGCAATCATCGACATCATTGGCCGAGAAATTCTCGACAGCCGCGGCAACCCGACCGTGGAGGTCGATGTCCATCTCGAGGACGGCAGCTTCGGCCGGGCGGCCGTTCCGTCCGGTGCATCAACCGGTGCCCATGAAGCGGTCGAACTGCGAGACGGCGGCACCCGCTATCTCGGCAAGGGTGTCGAGCGCGCCGTCGATGCCGTCAACGGCGAAATCTTCGAAGCGATCGGTGGCCTCGATGCGGAGAACCAGATCCAGATCGACAGGACCATGATCGAGCTCGACGGCACGCCGAACAAATCGCGCCTCGGTGCCAACGCCATTCTCGGCGTTTCGCTCGCCGTGGCCAAGGCCGCGGCCGAAGCGAGCGGCCTGCCGCTCTACCGTTACGTCGGCGGCCCGAATGCCCATCTCCTCCCGGTGCCGATGATGAACATCATCAATGGCGGCGCCCATGCCGACAACCCGATCGACTTCCAGGAATTCATGATCATGCCCGTCGGCGCCGAGACGCTTCGCGATGCCGTCCGCATGGGGTCGGAGGTCTTCCACACGCTGAAGAAGCAGCTCGCCGCTGACGGCCACAACACGAATGTCGGCGACGAGGGCGGCTTCGCCCCGGGTCTCGCTTCGGCGCCCGCGGCTCTCGACTTCATCATGAAATCGATCGAGAAGGCGGGCTACAAGCCGGGCGAGGACATGTATGTCGCGCTCGACTGCGCCTCGACGGAATTCTTCAAGGACGGCAAATACGTGCTCGAAGGCGAGGGCCGCACGCTCGAGCCGGGCGCCATGGCGGAGTACCTGGCCGAACTCGCCGCCAAGTACCCGATCATCTCGATCGAAGACGGCATGGCCGAGGACGATTGGGATGGCTGGAAGTCGCTGACCGATCTCATCGGCAACACGTGCCAGCTCGTCGGCGATGACCTGTTTGTCACCAATTCCGCGCGCCTGCGCGATGGCATCAAGATGGGTGTCGCCAACTCGATCCTGGTCAAGGTCAACCAGATCGGCTCGCTTTCGGAAACACTCGATGCCGTCGAGACTGCGCACAAGGCGCGCTACACCGCCGTCATGTCGCATCGTTCCGGCGAGACGGAGGATTCGACCATCGCCGACCTCGCGGTCGCCACCAATTGCGGTCAGATCAAGACCGGCTCTCTGGCCCGTTCCGACCGGCTTGCCAAGTACAACCAGCTGATCCGCATCGAGGAGCAGCTCGGCCTGCAGGCGAAGTATGCCGGCCGTTCGATCCTGCGCGGTTGAGTAGCGAGCCGCACACCTCGTAATCCATCGTCGACGTAATGCATCCCGCCTGCCACACGGCCGGCGGGTTTCGCTTTTCAGGTCATTCATGGTCAACGGTCGGTTAATCAATCGACGATAGTCTCTGCTTTCGTATTGCGTTAGCGGGATACAGGCGATGTGGACACGGCATCACAAGAAGCGCAGGCTCGGACGGCTGGTCGTGCCGCTGTTGGCGGTCGCCTTTCTGTCTTACTTCGGCTATCATTCCATCCATGGCGGTTTCGGGCTGAGGGCGACGGAGGAGTTCGATCGCCAGATCGCCGAGCGGAAAGCGCGGCTGGATGCGCTCACCCAGACTCGAAGAACCCTGGAGCGGGAGGTCGAGCTGATGAGCGACGGCTCGCTGGAAAGGGACATGTTGGATGAGAAGGCTCGGCTCGCGCTCAACATGTCGCGTAGCGATGAGATCGTTATTTTTCATCATCGTGCAAATTAACCGGAAATTGGTTAATTCAAATTTTCCGCGAAAAAACAACGGGTTGTGCGTAATAATAGCCATGCAATTATGGCATTGCTGCGGCGCTCTTCTTTCCCTATGGTAGCCGGCGAAGGCTAACCATTGGGAGGAACGAATGGCTCCGCGAAAATCCGCGTCCGTTTCCAGCCGCAAGACCGCCGCCAAGCCGTCCAAGAAGGACTTCGCCGGCGGCACTATCGCCGAATTCTCCAAGGAAGACGACCTCAAGGCCTATCGCGAAATGCTGCTGATCCGGCGTTTCGAGGAGAAGGCCGGCCAGCTCTACGGCATGGGTTTCATCGGTGGTTTCTGTCACCTCTACATCGGCCAGGAGGCGGTCGTCGTTGGCATGCAGCTGGCGCTGAAAGAGGGTGACCAAGTCATCACCGGCTATCGTGACCACGGCCACATGCTCGCCTGCGGCATGAGCCCCCGCGGCGTCATGGCGGAGCTGACCGGACGCCGCGGCGGCCTTTCCAAGGGGAAGGGTGGCTCGATGCACATGTTCTCCAAGGAGAAGCACTTCTACGGCGGCCACGGTATCGTCGGTGCCCAGGTGTCGCTCGGTACCGGCCTCGCTTTCGCCAACAGGTATCGCGGCAACGATAATGTGAGCCTCGCCTATTTCGGCGACGGTGCCGCCAACCAGGGCCAGGTCTATGAGAGCTTCAACATGGCCGCGCTCTGGAAGCTGCCGGCGATCTACATCGTCGAGAACAACCGCTATGCGATGGGCACCTCCGTGTCGCGCGCGTCGGCCCAGACCGACTTCTCCCAGCGCGGCGCCTCCTTCGGCATTCCCGGCTACCAGGTCGACGGCATGGACGTGCGGGCCGTCAAGGCGGCGGCCGACGAGGCCGTCGACTATTGCCGCTCCGGCAAGGGTCCGCTCATCCTCGAAATGCTGACCTATCGCTACCGCGGCCACTCCATGTCCGACCCGGCGAAGTATCGCTCGAAGGACGAAGTGCAGAAGATGCGTTCGGAGCATGATCCGATCGAGCAGGTGAAGGCCCGCATTGTCGAGAAGGGCTGGGCCAGCGAGGACGAACTGAAGCAGATCGACAAGGAGGTTCGCGATATCGTCGCGGATAGTGCCGATTTTGCTCAGTCTGATCCGGAGCCGGATGTATCCGAGCTCTACACCGATATCCTGCTTTGATCCGGGGAGGGAAAAACATGCCAGTAGAAATTCTCATGCCTGCGCTTTCCCCGACCATGGAGGAAGGCACGCTTTCCAAATGGCTGAAGAACGAGGGCGACAAGGTGACCTCCGGCGACGTGATCGCCGAAATCGAGACCGACAAGGCGACGATGGAAGTGGAAGCGGTCGACGAGGGCACGATCGGTAAGCTGCTGATTGCGGCCGGCACCGAAGGCGTCAAGGTCAACACGCCGATCGCCGTGCTGCTGCAGGACGGCGAAGCTGCCGGTGACATCAATCTCAAGGCCGAGGCGCCGAAGACGGAGGCACCGAAGCCGACCGCCGCTGAAGCGCCCGCATCTGCGGCCCCGGTAGCGGCTCAACCGAAGGCGGAAATTCCCGCCGATCCGGCAATTCCGGCCGGAACGGAAATGGTGACCATGACCGTGCGCGAGGCGCTGCGCGACGCGATGGCGGAAGAAATGCGCGCCGATGACGATGTGTTCGTCATGGGTGAGGAAGTCGCCGAATACCAGGGTGCCTACAAGGTCACGCAGGGCCTGCTGCAGGAGTTCGGTCCGCGTCGCGTGGTCGATACGCCGATCACCGAGCATGGCTTTGCCGGCGTCGGCGTCGGCGCGGCGATGGCCGGGCTCCGCCCGATCGTCGAATTCATGACCTTCAACTTCGCCATGCAGGCGATCGACCAGATCATCAACTCCGCCGCCAAGACGCTCTACATGTCCGGTGGCCAGATGGGCGCACCGATCGTCTTCCGTGGCCCCAACGGCGCGGCCGCCCGCGTCGCGGCGCAGCACTCCCAGTGCTATGCCGCCTGGTACAGCCAGATTCCGGGCCTGAAGGTCGTCATGCCCTACACGGCGGCGGACGCGAAGGGCCTCCTGAAGGCTGCAATCCGCGATCCGAATCCGGTGATCTTCCTAGAAAACGAAATTCTCTACGGCCAGACCTTCGAGGTGCCGAAGCTCGACAATTTCGTGCTGCCGATCGGCAAGGCCCGCATCCACCGCGTCGGTAAGGACGCGACGATCGTCTCGTTCGGCATCGGCATGACCTATGCGGTGAAGGCCGCGGCGGAACTCGAGGCGCAGGGCATCGATGTCGAGCTTATCGACCTTCGCACCATCCGTCCGATGGATCTTCCGACCGTCATCGAGTCGGTCAAGAAGACCGGCCGCCTGGTCACGGTCGAAGAGGGCTATCCGCAATCGTCCGTCGGCACGGAAATCGCCAGCCGCGTCATGCAGCAAGCCTTTGACTATCTCGATGCGCCCGTGCTGACGATCGCCGGCAAGGACGTGCCGATGCCCTATGCAGCCAATCTCGAGAAGCTCGCTCTGCCGAATGTCGCCGAAGTCGTCGATGCGGTAAAAGCCGTCTGCTACAAATAAGGGGGTCGTTCGATGCCAATCAACATCACCATGCCGGCCCTTTCTCCGACGATGGAAGAGGGCAATCTTGCCAAGTGGCTGGTCAAGGAAGGCGACGCGGTCAAGTCCGGCGACGTGATCGCCGAGATCGAGACAGACAAGGCGACGATGGAAGTCGAAGCCGTCGATGAGGGCACGATCGCCAAGATCGTCGTGCCGGCCGGCACCGAAGGCGTCAAGGTCAATGCACTGATCGCCGTGCTGGCGGAAGAGGGAGAGGACGTCGCCACCGCCGCCAAGGGCGGCAACGGCGCCGCCGCCCCGGCATCCGCAGCCAAGGCGGAAATGGCCCCGGCAGCACCGGCCGCGGCTCCCGCTCCCGCTGCGGCACCGGCACCGCAAGCCGCGGCCCCGGCTCAGGCTGCAGGTGACGGCAAGCGCGTCTTCTCGTCGCCGCTTGCCCGCCGTTTGGCGAAGGAAGCAGGCATCGATCTTTCCGCAATCGCTGGTTCCGGCCCCTACGGCCGGGTCGTCAAGAAGGATGTCGAGGCCGCCGCTGCCGGCGGAGTTGCGAAGCCTGCCGCGGCGCCTGCTCCGGCCGCAGCACCGGCCCCGGCGTTTGCCAAAGGCATGTCCGAGGACGCGGTCCTCAAGCTCTTCGAGCCGGGCAGCTACGAGCTCGTGCCGCATGACGGCATGCGCAAGACGATTGCCAAGCGCCTGCAGGAATCGAAGCAGACGATCCCGCATTTCTATGTGTCGATCGATTGCGAGCTCGACGCACTTCTGGCGCTGCGGGCCCAGCTCAATGCCGCGGCCCCCGAGAAGGATGGCAAGCCGGTCTACAAGCTCTCGGTCAACGACATGGTGATCAAGGCCATGGCGCTGGCGCTGCGCGACGTTCCGGACGCGAACGTCTCCTGGACCGATGCGAACATGGTCAAGCACAAGCATGCCGATGTCGGCGTCGCCGTCTCCATTCCGGGCGGCCTGATCACTCCGATCATCCGCCAGGCGGAACTGAAGAGCTTGTCCGCCATCTCCAATGAGATGAAGGATCTCGGCAAGCGCGCCAAGGAGCGCAAGCTGAAGCCGGAAGAGTACCAGGGCGGTACCACGGCCGTTTCCAACATGGGCATGATGGGCGTCAAGAACTTCGCCGCGGTCGTTAATCCGCCGCATGCGACGATTCTGGCGGTTGGTGCGGGCGAGGAGCGCGTCGTAGTCAAGAACAAGGAAATGGTCATCGCCAACCTGATGACCGTGACGCTTTCCACAGACCATCGCTGCGTCGATGGCGCGCTCGGCGCCGAACTGCTCGCCGCCTTCAAGCGCTACATCGAAAACCCGATGGGCATGCTGGTGTAATACGATCCGGACCGGCGTTTCAGCCGGTCCCTCCCCACTGACAGGCGAGTAGGCAGATGAAGACAGTCCTTTGCTATGGTGACAGTCTGACCTGGGGTTATGACGCTACGGGGCCCGGACGGCACGCGCTCGAAGATCGCTGGCCGAGCGTGCTGCAGCAGGCGCTCGGCTCCGATGTCAATGTCATCGCCGAAGGGCTGAACGGGCGCACCACCGCCTATGAAGACTATCTCGCGGATTGCGACCGCAACGGCGCCCGGGTGCTCCCGACCGTTCTCCACAGTCACGCGCCGCTCGATCTCGTTATCTTCATGCTCGGCTCGAACGATATGAAACCGGTGATCCACGGTACCGCCTCCGGCGCCGTCAAAGGTATCGAGCGTCTGGTCAAACTCGTCCGTCATCACGATTGGCCGATGGAGACGGAGGAGGGGCCGGGCATTCTTGTCGTCTCGCCGCCGCCGCTTTGCGAAACGGCCGACAGCGACTTCGCCGCAATGTTTGCCGGCGGCATCGAGGAATCGGCGATGTTGGCCTCGCTTTATCGCGACCTTGCCGACGAGCTCGATTGCGGCTTCTTCGATGCGGGTTCCGTGTCGCGGACGACGCCGCTCGACGGTGTTCATCTCGACGCCGAGAATACCCGGGCTCTCGGGCGCGGCCTCGAGCCGGTCGTGCGGATGATGCTCGGGCTCTGACGATGGCGGCCCCAGCGAACCTGAGAGCGGCGGAGAAAAGCGAGGCGGCGGAGCTCGCGATCCTGATCGACATCGCGTCGCACGGCTTTGCCTCCTGGCTGTGGTATGGCGGCGTCCTGAGCAAATCGGCGGAAACCGCCTTCGAGCATGGCCGCGACAGGCTTCGGCAGGATAGCGGTCTCGGCACCTGGCGCGATGCGGTCGTGGCACTGGTCTCAGAGGAGATTGTCGGCGTTTCGGTGTCCTATGGGCTGGACGAGTCCATCCTCGAAGTGGAGGCTACACACCCGGTGCTCGTGCCGCTGATTGCCCTGCAGAAGCAGGTGGTCGGCCATTGGTTCATCGACAGCCTCGGCGTCTACAAGGCCCATCGCGGCAAGGGGATCGGTCGCGCCCTGCTTGATCATGAATTCGGTCGCGCCGGTTCGGCGCCGGTGAGCCTGATCACCGAAAGCCACAATGAGAAGGCGCAGGCGCTCTACGGAAGGAATGGCTTCGAGGAGGTGGCGCGTGCTCAAGCCGTGCCGCTTTTCGAAGACATGCGGAAACATGACTGGGTGCTGTTCACCCGCAAGGTCGCTTGAAACAAAGGTAGGAAACACATGGCTGAGAATTACGACGTCATCGTTATCGGTTCGGGCCCGGGCGGCTATGTCACCGCCATCCGCTCGGCGCAACTGGGCTTGAAGACGGCGATCGTCGAGCGCGAGCACCTGGGCGGCATCTGCCTGAACTGGGGCTGTATTCCCACCAAGGCGCTTTTGCGTTCGGCGGAAATTCTCGACCATGCCAATCATGCGAAGAATTACGGCCTGACGCTCGAAGGCAAGATGACCGCCAACGTCAAGGACGTGGTCGCCCGCTCGCGCGCGGTTTCCGCGCGGCTGACCGGCGGCGTCGCCTTCCTGATGAAGAAGAACAAGATCGACGTGATCTGGGGCGAGGCGAAGCTGACCAAGCCCGGCGAAATCGTCGTCGGCGCGCCGTCAAAGCCGGCGGTCCAGCCGCAGAATCCCATTCCGAAGGGCGTCAAGGGCGAGGGTACCTATACGGCCAAGCACATCATCATCGCGACTGGCGCCCGGCCGCGGGCGCTGCCGGGCATCGAGCCCGACGGCAAGCTGATCTGGACCTATTTCGAGGCGATGAAGCCGGAAGAACTTCCGAAATCGATGGTGGTGATGGGCTCGGGTGCGATCGGCATCGAGTTCGCGAGCTTCTACCGGTCGATGGGCGTGGACGTCACCGTCGTCGAGCTGCTGCCGCAGATCATGCCGGTCGAGGACGCGGAAATCTCCGCCTTCGCCCGCAAGCAGCTCGAGAAGCGCGGGCTCAAGATCTTCACCGACGCCAAGGTGACGAAGGTCGAGAAGGGTGCCAATGACGTGACCGCCCATGTCGAAACGAAGGACGGCAAGGTGATGCCCATCAAGGCGGATCGCCTTATCTCCGCCGTCGGAGTCCACGGCAACATCGAGAACCTCGGGCTCGAAGCACTCGGCATCAAGACGGATCGCGGCTGCATCGTCACCGACGGCTACGGCAAAACGAATGTCGCCGGCGTCTACGCGATCGGCGACGTTGCCGGCCCTCCCATGCTGGCGCACAAGGCCGAGCACGAGGGGGTGATCTGCGTCGAAAAGATCGCGGGCATTCCGGGCGTCCATGGGCTCGACAAGGGTAAGATCCCGGGCTGCACCTATTGCGATCCGCAGGTCGCCTCGGTCGGCCTGACGGAAGCCAAGGCGAAGGAGCTCGGCCGTGACATCCGCGTCGGCCGCTTTGGCTTCGGCGCCAACGGCAAGGCGATCGCGCTCGGCGAGGATCAGGGCATGGTCAAGACGATCTTCGACAAGAAGACGGGTGAACTCCTCGGCGCCCACATGGTCGGCGCCGAAGTGACCGAACTCATCCAGGGCTTTGTCGTCGCCATGAATCTGGAGACCACGGAGGAGGAACTGATGCACACGGTCTTCCCGCATCCGACGCTTTCGGAGATGATGAAGGAAAGCGTTCTCGATGCCTATGGGCGCGTATTGAACGCCTGATGCGGAACCGCCGAGCGGAACTTTCGACCTTTTCGCGCATTGCTTGCGAGACATCGGCAATGCGTGGAGGTCGTCATGAGCCTGAACGGAGTGGGCCTTCTGGCCGCAATCATCATCGGCGGACTTGCCGGCTGGCTGGCCGAGCAATTCATGCACAGCCAGATGGGGCTGATCGCGAATATCGTCCTTGGTATCATCGGTGCCTTGGTGCTGAACTTCATCCTGGCCGCCTTTGGCATGGCCTATACTGGCTGGGTCGCCTATCTCATCATCGGCTTCATCGGCGCCTGCCTGCTGATTGCGGCGGGGCGTGCCGTCAGAGGTTAGCACTCAGTCCATTCACTTGCGGTCAGGCTGCCATGCAAATGGCGGCCTGACTTTTTGCGTCCAGCTCGTTATATAAAGCGACACGGTGCGAACGGCCCGGCCGCTTGCTCGATACGATGAAGGAAGACAGATGGTAACGGTTTTCGATGCGGTCTCGGACCGGGCTGAGCGGGTTCGCCATCCGGAGAAGGCGCACAGGCCGGACACGGAGGTCCTGCGCAAGCCCGACTGGATTCGCGTGAAGGCGCCAACCTCCAAGGGTTACCTGGAGACGCGCTCGATCGTGAAGGGCAACAATCTCGTCACGGTCTGCGAAGAGGCCGGCTGCCCCAATATCGGCGAATGCTGGGACAAGAAGCACGCCACCTTCATGATCATGGGGGAGATCTGTACCCGCGCTTGCGCCTTCTGCAACGTCTCGACCGGCAAGCCGAACGCGCTCGACCTGGATGAGCCGGCCAATGTCGCGAAGGCGGTCAAGCAGATGGGCCTGAGCCATGTGGTCATCACCTCGGTCGACCGCGACGATCTTGATGATGGCGGCGCCGAGCACTTCGAGAAGGTGATCTTCGCGATCCGGGAAGCCTCACCGGCAACCACGATCGAGATCCTGACGCCCGACTTCCTGAGAAAGCCCGGCGCCCTGGAGCGCGTCGTCGCCGCCAAGCCGGACGTCTTCAACCACAATCTCGAGACCGTTGCCTCCAACTATCTGACGGTGCGGCCGGGCGCCCGTTATTTTCATTCGATCCGCCTGCTACAGCGGGTGAAGGAGCTCGATCCGTCGATGTTCACCAAGTCCGGCATCATGGTCGGGCTCGGCGAGGAGCGGAACGAGGTCCTGCAATTGATGGACGATCTGCGCACCGCCGACGTCGATTTCCTGACGATCGGCCAATATCTGCAGCCGACCCGCAAGCATCACAAGGTCGAATGCTTCGTCACCCCGGAGGAGTTCAAGTCCTACGAGACGGTCGCCTATACCAAGGGCTTCCTGATGGTCGCATCGAGCCCGCTGACCCGCTCGTCGCACCATGCCGGCGACGATTTCGCGCGGCTGAGGGCGGCGCGGGAGAAGAAGGCGGCAGCGGAGTAGCCGGGCGGCGACCGGGTGCTTGCAGAAATACGCTTGAGATAAGTAGATCGCAACCTCCGAGCGTGAGTGTGGGGGCTTCGATGCAATCTGCCGAGGTTGGTGCCTGCTGGGAGGGGAATGCCGAGAACTGGACGAAGTTCTCGCGCGCCGGCTACGATATTTACCGCGACGCGCTGAATACACCCGCATTCCTGGACATGATTCCGCCTGTCGCCGCCTTGCGCGGGCTTGACCTCGGTTGCGGAGAGGGGACCAACACCCGCCGTCTCGCCGAACACGGGGCACTGATGACGGCGATCGACATCGCGCCGACCTTCATCCGCCATGCGCGCGAACAGGAGGAGGATGATCCGCGGGGAATTCGCTACGAGATTGGCGATGGTGCAGATCTGCCATTCGAGGACGAGGCGTTCGATTTCGTGACGGCTTTCATGTCGCTGATGGACATGCCCAACCAGGCTGGCGTCCTGCGGCAGGTCTTTCGCGTGCTGCGCCGAGGCGGCTTCTTTCAGTTCTCGATCCTTCATCCCTGTTTCGTGCCGCCGCATCGCAAGACCATCCGGGACGAGAACGGAGACTGCCACGCCGTCGAAGTTGCGGACTATTTCGACGAGACCGATGGGCGAATCGAGACCTGGCTGTTTTCGTCGATGCCTTCGAGCGAGCGGGAGAACGCGACGCCCTTTCGCGTCCCCCGCTTTCACCGGACGCTCAGCACCTGGGTGGCAATGATCACTGCGTCGGGTTTCGTCCTGGAGGAACTGCGCGAGCCGATGGCCTCCGAGGAGGCGGCCCGGCTGTACCCGACCGTCGCCGATACGCGCGTGGTCCCTATATTTCTCCACCTTCGCCTCAGAAAACCCGCGTCTTGAGGCACGGTGTCCCGCAGACTCTCTACCGTTCGGAAGAAAAATGTGTCTGCAGGTAGTTGAGGATCGCCTCGCGCGTTTCTTCATCCTGGTCGGGCATGCCCTGTTCGCGGACCATCCAGTCCCACAGGTAATTCCATCGCTCATCCGTGAGCCGCTGTTGGGTCACCAGTGCGATCGAGTGGCAAGCCGAGCAAAGATAGTAGGTGTCCTCGGCGCCGGGAGCGTCCGGCAGGTCACCGAGTTCGGGGTTGCCCGGCGGCGCAGGTTCGCCCCGCTGGGTGGGTCTCCCGATGCCTCGTCGCATCGGGTCGTATCCGGGCGCGCCGCCCTGCTGCGCCAGTTGGATCGAGGGTTCCGTTGCATGTGCGGCAGGGGCGCCTATGCCGCCGACAAGAAGACAAGCGGCGACGCTGACGAGACTGATCGCGCCGCTTGCGTTGAAGCGGCGGGAAGGAAAGGCTCTCCTTGCGAGCTTGCCCCGGGTCGTCATTGCGCAAATAGCGCTATCCGGTGGATAATGTTGTTGCCGTAGCCGCGCGGGTTCCAGCCAGGCGCTACCGGCGGCTGCATGACGTCGTTCATGTCGGTCGCTCGCGCCCAGACCTCGTAATAGCCCTTTTCCGGCGGAGTGACGTTGGCGCGCCACCTCTGCCAGGCAAACTTGTTGCGCGGAGGCTCCAGCGTCGCTTCCTGCCAGCTCTGCCCGAAATCGAGCGAGACATGCATGGCCTTCACATCGCCACTGCCCGCCCATGCATGACCCCGCACTTCCGTCGCCTGGCCGGCCGGAACATTGGAGCCGGTTGCGGGTGCGGTCACGATCGACTTGACCGGCATGACAGTGAGGATCTCCATGTCCTCTTCCGGCACCTCCGTTCCCGGAGCGACCGGATAGGCGGGCAGGCGATAGGAATGCCCGCCCATTTTCTCGCCGTCGTGAACTTGATCGCGGACCCAGATACGGGTCAGGAACTTCTGCGAGGCTGAACCCGGATATCCTGGAATGACCAGCCGCAGCGGAAAACCGTGGAGCGCCGGCAGGTCCTCGCCATTCATCGCCCACACGATCAGGGTCTCGGGTTCCCTTGCCTTTTCGATCGGAACGCCGCGGGAAATCACCACCTTGTCCTGGTCTCCCGAAATGTCCACATCATTGCCATAGTGGCCGGTGTAAACAGCCGACGGTTTGATGCCGGCCTTTTCCAGGACGTCGCGCAGGCGCACTCCGGTCCATTCCGGGCAGCCGACGGCGCCGACCGTCCACTGATTGCCGGAGGCGCCCGGGTCGAAAAAGGCGCGGCCGTTGCCCGCGCATTCGAGCACCAGCGCCAGCGTCACGTTCTCGAAGTCGTTCTTGAGGTCGTCGAGACTGAGTGAAAGTTCGTTATCCACCTCTCCATCGATTTTGAGGGTCCAGCCCTCGGCATTCTTGTCGAGCGCCGTTTGTGGGATGAGCCCGTTCGAACGAATGAAAAGTCGCGAATACGGCGTGAGATCGTCGTCGAGGAGATGCGCGGGCGTCTCGGCGTTGAGAGGCCGATCGGCCAAGACCGTCAGCCCGTCCTTCTCCTTCATAAGCGCGGCGCCGGTGTCCTGGGCAAAGGCAATCGGCATCAGCCCGGCTGGAAAGTTGCGGTGGAAAGGCATCGCTGCACCGAGCGCCGCACCCAGCGCCGCAAGCCCTGCATTCTTTAGAAAGCCGCGCCGGTCCGGGCAAGAAATGCGCCCAAACAGTCTCTGTTCGGCCCCTTCGGGATCCTCATGGTAAGCCGTGCGGATATCCGCGCGCGTGAGGATCTGCTCGACCTGGCGCTTCTGTCCGTGAACAGCCATTCGCTCCTCCCTGCGTTCGACAATACTTTCTTGGATATAATGCCAAAAGGATACCACCACGGCGCCCCCGGGGCAAAAGAGCGAGACATGTCGTCCCTCAAGCGGTGATGCCACCGGTCCCATGATACAAGAACCCGGGACAAATGCGCGCGCTCCTTGATCTTCCTTGCGCGCGCGCTTAACTCAAAATTCATGCCACATTTCGAAACCAACCATGTCGTGAACCATTCGGCCGAACAGATGTTCGACCTCATCGCCGATGTCGAGCGCTACCCGGAATTTCTGCCCCTCTGCGAGGGCTTGAGCGTGCGCTCGCGCAAAGAGCGGGACGGCAAGGTCCTGCTGCTGGCGGATATGACGGTCGGCTACAAGGCAATCCGCGAGACCTTCACGACACAGGTCCTGCTCAATGGGGCGGAGCGGATGATCGACGTGAAATATATCGAGGGGCCCTTTAAATACCTCGACAATGTCTGGCGCTTCGAAGCGGTGAACCAAGGCCAGTCCATCGTTCATTTCTGCATCGACTACGAGTTCAAGAGTCGCATTCTGGGTGCGCTGATGGGATCGATGTTCGACCGCGCCTTCGGCATGTTCTCCGAGGCTTTCGAGAAGCGGGCCGACGTGATCTACGGCTCCTGAGCGACTTCCCGGAGGAGGTCCAGCGCGGTGGCGACCGTTGCCAGTCGCACGGCGGTGCGACCGATGTCGCCATAGCGCATCTCCCGCTGAAGAAGCCGGCCTGTTCGCGTGGCCGCCGCGAGGTGAACGAGGCCGACCGGCTTCTCGACGGAGCCGCCGCCCGGACCGGCAATGCCCGTGACAGCCACTGCCAGATCGGCGCATGAGTGCTCGAGGGCGCCTTTCGCCATTTCGGTGGCGGTTTCGCGCGAGACGGCGCCGTGCGCCAAGAGGGTTGCGGCAGCGACGCCAAGCATCTCGACTTTCGCCTCATTGGAATAGGTGACGTAGCCGCGGTCGCAAACGGAGGACGAGCCCGCAATCTCCGTCAGTGCCCCGGCAATGAGCCCGCCGGTACAGGACTCTGCCGTTGCCACTTTCAGGCCGCGCCTGGTGAACTCGGCGATAACCGCGTTCGCCCTCTCTGCGATCGCCGCCGGCCACATCAGCTCTTTCTCCCGGACACATAGACGACGGTCGCAGTCGCGATCGCGGCAATGCCCTCCTTGCGGCCGACGAAGCCAAGCTTCTCGTTCGTCGTCGCCTTGATCGAGCAGCGGTCGAGATCGATGTCGAGCATCGCGGCGAGGCTCTCGCGCATCTGTTGACGATGGGGGCCGACCTTCGGTGCTTCGGCGATCAGCGAAATGTCGGCATTGGTGATCCTGCCGCCCCGCGCGCGCACGATCTTTGCCGCGTGCTCCAGGAAGATGCGGGAAGGGGCGCCCTTCCACTGCGGATCGGTCGGCGGAAAATGGTCGCCGATATCGCCGGCGCCGCAGGTGGCAAGCAGCGCGTCGGTCAAGGCGTGCAGGGCGACGTCGGCGTCGGAATGGCCGGAGAGCTTGCGCTCATGCGGAATGAAGACGCCGCAAAGCGTGACGCCGTCGCCCTCGACGAGCTGATGCACGTCATAGCCGTTGCCGGTGCGCACGTCCGGAACGGCGTCGCGGGTCAGCCTTTCATCGGCCATCGATATGTCCCTCTTGAGGGTAAGCTTGACGTTGTCGACCGCGCCTTCGACGAGAATGACGGGAAGACCCGCCCATTCGGCGATAGAAGCGTCATCGGTGAAATCGCTTCGGCCGCTGGCGCACGCCCGGCGGTGGGCGGCCAGGATCTCTTCCAGGCGGAAGCATTGCGGCGTCTGCGCGGCGTAAAGCCCGGCCCGCGGGACCGTCTCCTCGACAAGGCGGCCGTCTGTCGCGCGTTTCAGCGTATCGGCGACCGCGATTGCCGGCAGCACAGCCCCGGCGCCGCTCTCCAGCGCCGCGCGGCAGCGGTCGAGCAACGCATGGTCTATGAACGGACGCACGGCGTCGTGGATCATGACATGCCGCGGACCGGCTCCGGAAAGCGCCTCGAGCCCCGCAAGGACGGAGAGTTGACGGCTTGCACCGCCATGCACCACCAATAGATCGGCCTGGCTGGACAGGCGCACACGGGCGGCTGCAAAGAGAGCCTCGTCGTCCCGATGAATGACGACGACGATGGGGCCAACGCCCCGCCACGTCGCGAAAATGTCAAGTGTATGCGTGATAACAGGACGATCGCCAATGATTCGGTATTGCTTCGGGCCTTCGGCCGATTGGCCCGCGCGCTCACCGCGGCCGGCTGCGACGATGACGACGCCACAGGAGAACTGTTCTTCCGGTTGCATCTTCTGTATGGGGTCCCGCATTCGCCAATCTTTGCAGTCATGTACCGCGAAGGTCCCCTCTTTGCCACCCGTCGGAGGAATTTTGTCGAGCGTGTGGAAATCGCTTGGCAAGCCGATGAAGTATGGCTAAAAATAGTGCAAGACTTGAATGTGCCTGAAAGATATGCATTTGCCCTCCACGGCCCTCTCATCGTCACTCCGGATCGGGAACGTCGAAATCCGTAACCGCGTGGCGCTCGCGCCCATGTCCGGGGTGACCGACCTGCCCTTTCGCATGCTCGCCTGGCGCTTCGGCGCCGGGTTCGTCGTGACGGAGATGGTGGCAAGCCGCGAGCTCGTCTGCAATGCCGCCGAATCCTGGGCGCGCCTGAAGAATTCCGGCATCGATCCACACATTGTCCAGCTCGCCGGGCGCGACGCGCATTGGATGGCCGAGGCGGCGCGGATCGTCGAGGCCAATGGGGCCGATATCGTCGACATCAATATGGGCTGTCCGGCAAAGAAGGTGACCGGGGGCTATTCCGGTTCGGCGCTGATGCGTGAGCCGGATCATGCCCTGTCGCTGATCGAGGCGACGGTCGAGGCGGTCGACGTGCCGGTCACGCTCAAGATGCGGCTTGGTTGGGACGAAAGCTCGATCAATGCACCGCTGATTGCGCGCAGGGCTGAAGAGGCGGGCGTGCAGGCGATCACGATCCACGGGCGCACGCGTATGCAATTCTACAATGGCAAGGCCGATTGGGATGCGATCCGTGCGGTTCGCGACGTCGTGTCGGTGCCGCTGATCGCCAATGGAGACGTGGATACCACTGCCGATGCCCGCGAAATCCTGCGCCGCTCGGGTGCGGATGCGGTAATGGTCGGCAGATCGGCTCAGGGGCGGCCATGGCATCCGGCGGTGCTGGCCGGTGCCGCCGTGCAGCCGGACGCGACGGCGGTCGCGGAAATATTCGCCGAGCACTATGCCATGATGCTCGATTTCTATGGGGCCGAAGTGGGGCTCCGCGCCGCCCGCAAGCATGTCGGCTGGTATCTGGATCGTTTCGTGCCAACTCTTCCGGTCGAGGAAAAGGCCGCGATACTGACGTCCAAGGATGTGAAACTGGTGAGCGAGCGCGTAATTGGCGCGATCGCTTGCTCCGGCGTGGCGACGGCCAGGGAGGGAGTGGCGGCATGAGCGAAAAGGCAAGAGTGCCGGAGCCCGCGGGCGGCGTAAACGATCTTCCCATGGCGGTTCTGAATGCGATCCAGAATCCGGTGATCCTGGTAGACGAGAACAGCCATGTCGCCTTTGCAAATTGGGAGGCCGAATCGTTTTTCGGCGCGAGCGCCAACCATCTCGCCCGCCACACGATCGACGCGTTCATCCCCTTCGGCAGCCCACTATTGACGCTGATCGAGCAGGTGCGCGAACGGCGGGCGCCGGTGAACGAATACCGGGTCGACCTAAGTTCGCCACGGCTGGGCGCCGACAAGCTCGTCGACCTTTATGTCGCGCCGGTACTGTCGCAGCCGGGATCGGTGGTGATCGTCCTTCAGGAACGTTCGATGGCCGACAAGATCGACCGGCAGCTCACTCATCGCGCCGCCGCGCGATCCGTCACCGGGCTTGCCTCGATGCTGGCGCATGAGATCAAGAACCCGCTTTCCGGAATCAGGGGGGCGGCGCAACTCCTTGAATCATCGGCCACGGACGAGGATCGCGCGCTGACGCGGCTGATCTGCGAGGAGACGGATCGGATCGTGTCTCTCGTCGATCGCATGGAGGTGTTCTCCGACGAGCGCCCGATCGATCGCGTGCCGCTCAACATCCATTCGGTCCTCGACCGCGTGAAGGCAATCGCCAAGGCCGGTTTCGCCCGCGGGATAAAGATATCCGAAAACTATGATCCGTCGCTGCCGCCGGTGTTTGCCAATCGCGACCAGCTCGTTCAGGTCTTCCTCAACCTCGTGAAGAATGCCGCAGAGGCGATCGGCGATCGGCCCGACGGCGAAATCCAGCTGACGACCGCCTATCGCCCGGGCATTCGGCTTTCCGTTGCAGGCACGCGGGAGAAGATATCACTGCCGCTCGAGTTCTGCGTGCACGACAACGGGCCGGGTGTGCCGCCCGACCTGCTTCCGCATCTTTTCGACCCCTTTATCACGACGAAAACGAACGGGTCCGGTCTCGGGCTGGCGCTCGTTGCCAAGATCATCGGCGGCCATGGCGGCATCGTCGAATGCGACAGCCAGCTCAGCCGCACGACCTTCCGCGTTCTGATGCCCGCATCCAAGGGGCCGACGGCGGATGACGTATTTCCGATGACAAAAGGAACCAATGCATGACCGGCGCAACGATCCTCGTCGCGGATGACGACGCTGCCATTCGCACCGTGCTCAACCAGGCGCTCAGCCGTGCCGGATATGATGTACGCATCACCTCCAACGCGGCGACGCTCTGGCGCTGGATCTCCGCCGGCGACGGCGACCTCGTGGTCACGGATGTGGTGATGCCGGACGAGAATGCCTTTGATCTTCTGCCTCGGATCAAGAAGGCACGCCCGGATCTTCCCGTTCTGGTCATGAGCGCGCAGAACACCTTCATGACGGCCATCAAAGCGTCGGAGAAGGGCGCTTACGACTATCTGCCGAAGCCGTTCGACCTGACCGAGTTGATCGGCATTATCGGCCGGGCACTGGCGGAGCCGAAGCGCCGGCCCTCGAAGCTGGACGACGATACCCAGGACGGCATGCCGCTCGTCGGCCGCTCCGCCGCCATGCAGGAGATCTACCGCGTGCTCGCGCGGCTGATGCAGACCGATCTGACGTTGATGATCACCGGCGAATCGGGCACCGGCAAAGAGCTTGTCGCACGCGCGTTGCACGACTACGGCAAGCGGCGGAATGGGCCCTTCGTGGCCATCAACATGGCGGCAATTCCGCGCGACCTGATCGAATCGGAGTTGTTCGGCCACGAAAAGGGTGCCTTCACCGGCGCCCAGATGCGGTCGACCGGCCGCTTCGAACAGGCGGAAGGCGGAACTCTCTTTTTGGATGAGATCGGCGACATGCCGATGGATGCACAGACGCGTCTCCTGCGCGTGCTGCAACAGGGCGAATACACGACCGTCGGCGGGCGCACGCCGATCCGCTCGGACGTTCGGATTGTCGCCGCGACCAACAAGGACCTGAAGCAGTCGATCAATCAGGGCCTCTTCCGTGAGGACCTCTACTACCGCCTCAACGTCGTGCCGCTGCGTCTGCCGCCCCTGAGGGATCGAGCCGAGGATATTCCGGATCTCGTGCGCCACTTCGTGCAGCAGGCCGAGAAGGAAGGTCTCGATGTGAAGCGCTTCGATCAGGAGGCGCTGGAACTGATGAAGGCGCATCCTTGGCCGGGCAATGTGCGCGAGCTCGAGAACCTCGTGAGGCGCCTGACGGCACTTTATCCACAGGATGTGATCACCCGGGAAATCATCGAAAACGAGTTGCGCTCGGAGGTGCCGGACAGTCCGATCGACAAGGCTGCCGCCCGCGACGGCTCGCTGTCGATCTCCCAGGCGGTCGAGGAAAACATGCGGCAGTATTTTGCGAGCTTCGGCGACGCTTTGCCGCCGTCCGGCCTCTATGAACGCGTACTTGCGGAAATGGAGTATCCGTTGATCTTAGCGGCCCTGACCGCGACCAGGGGCAACCAGATCAAGGCTGCGGACCTGCTGGGACTCAACCGGAACACCCTGCGCAAGAAGATCCGGGAGCTCGGCGTTTCGGTCTATCGCAGCTCGCGCAGCGCTTGACTGCCGTGCAACACCGTTGCATTTTCGCCACAATACATTGTTGAACGTCCTCCACGCGCCGAGTCGCAGGCCGGACTGCCGTTGAAACGACGCATTGGCGCCGTACCGGCCACCGAGGTGCGTTCAGTTCTTGGTCCGGAATTGAAGCGCGTGCCGGTGCCGTGGGGGCGCCGGTTTGGGGGAAACTTTATTCATGGTGGATGGAATGGCCTTGCCATTGGGCACGGAGGACAGTGTCGCGGCCCAGGATCGGCGGGCATCCTTCGCGCTGCCGGGGCTGATGCTTGCGACAGGCGCGCTGGTCTGCGCCACCCTGTCGCTGCTCGTCCTTCTGGGGCTGACCCCGGTTCGCCCGGAGCGGAACATCGTCATCGCCTGCGCCGGCGTCAATGGTGTCTTCGTCGTCGGGCTGATCTATCTCATCGCCCGCGAGATCATGAGACTGCTCAGGGCGCGCAGCAAGGGCAGGGCCGCGGCGCGGCTGCACGTGCGCATCGTCGCACTGTTTTCGATCGTCGCCATTACGCCGGCGATCCTGGTGGCGATCTTCGCCAGCATCACGCTCGATGTGGGGCTTGATCGCTGGTTCTCGTTGCGCACGCAGGCGATCGTTCGCTCGTCCTTGAACGTGGCGCAGGCCTATGTGCTTGAGAACGCCAGCTATCTCCAGGGGCAGACGGTCTCGATGGCCAACGACCTCGAGCGCAACCGACAGCTCTACAGCCTCGACCGAACCGGCTTCATCGAACTGATGACGCGGCAGGCGCGGGGGCGCGGCATGCTTGGTGCGTTTCTCGTCCGCGCCGATGGTAGCCCCATCCTCCAGGCGAATATCTCGACCGACCGGCCGCTGCCGTCCATTCCCCAGGATGCGCTGAAAAGCACCGTCGCCGGCCAGCCGACGCTCATTCCACCGGGAGTTACCAACCTCGTCGGCGCCGTCATCCCGCTCGACAACATACCCGACACCTATCTCTACACCGTCCGCAACGTCGATCCGGAAGTCATGCGCTCGATGCGGCTGATGGAGGAGAACACCGCCGAATACAAGGCCTTGGAGGCGGGACGAACCTCGCTGCAGATCGCCTTCGGCGTCCTCTACATCGGTTTCGCGCTGATCGTGCTGCTTGCCGCAATCTGGACGGCGATCGCTGTCGCCGACCGCATCGTGCGGCCGATCCGTCAATTGATCGGCGCGGCCGACAGCGTCGCCTCCGGCAATCTCAACGTCGTCGTGCCCGTGCGCGCCGTCGACGGGGACGTCGGCAATCTGTCGCGCACCTTCAACAAGATGGTGAGCGAGATCCGCACGCAGCAGGAGCAGATCCTTGAAGCGAAGGACGAGGTCGACCAGCGCCGCCGTTTCATCGAGGCGGTGCTTTCCGGCGTCACCGCGGCGGTCATCGGCGTCGGCAAGGATCACCGCATCACCATCGTCAATCCTTCCTCCGAAGGCGTTTTGAGGAACGGCGCGCAAGGCCTGATAGGTGTGAGCCTCAGCGAGGTGGCCCCGGAAATCGAAGCCGTGCTGGTTGAGGCGGAGAGCCGCCATCGCAACGAGTATCGCAAGCAGATAAACACCATGCGCGGCGGTACGGAGCGCTCGCTGAACGTCCAGGTGACGCGCGAGGAGGGCAACGGATCGCACGGCTCCTATGTCATCACCATTGATGACATCACGGACCTGATGATTGCGCAGCGCTCCACCGCCTGGGCGGACGTCGCCCGGCGCATCGCCCATGAGATCAAGAACCCGCTGACGCCGATCCAGCTCTCGGCCGAGAGGCTGAAGCGCCGCTACGGCCGGCAGATCGACCAGGACGATAAGGCGGTCTTCGACCAGTGCACCGATACGATCGTGCGCCAGGTGGGGGACATCGGCCGCATGGTTGACGAATTTTCAGCCTTTGCGCGGATGCCGAAGCCGACGAAGGAGAAGGCCGATCTGCGCGCCATTCTCAAGGACGCCGTCTTCCTGCGGGAAATGGGCAACAGTCACATCAGCTTCATTCGCGACTTCGGCGACGATCCGCTCGAAGGCCAGTTCGACGGCCGGATGCTCGGTCAGGCCTTCGGCAATATCGTCAAGAATGCGGTGGAGGCGATCGAGGCGGTGCCGGCCGAGGTGGCCCGCGGCGAACCGAGAATTATGATCCGCTCCCGCCGAGACGAGTCGAGCGGCCGCTACGTGGTCGACATTATCGACAACGGCAAAGGGCTTCCGACGGAAAACCGGCATCGAATTCTGGAGCCGTACATGACGATGCGCGACAAGGGCACGGGGCTCGGTCTGGCGATCGTCAAGAAAATCATCGAGGACCATGGTGGACAACTGGAGTTGCATGACGCACCGCCCGATTTCGACGGCGGTGTCGGGGCAATGATCCGCGTGATCCTCCCGCCCGCCGGTGAAATCGCTGGCGGCGATACTTCCAAGGACAAGGGCAATACCAATGGCGGCTGATATTCTGGTTGTGGACGATGAGGAAGACATCCGCGAGATCGTCTCCGGCATACTGTCGGACGAGGGCCATGAGACGCGGACGGCTTTCGACAGCGACAGTGCGCTTGCGGCGATCAACGACCGGGTGCCGCGGCTCGTTTTTCTGGACATCTGGATGCAGGGCAGCCGGCTCGACGGTTTGGCCCTTCTTGACGAGATCAAGGACCGCCATCCGGATCTGCCGGTGGTGATGATTTCCGGCCACGGCAACATCGAAACAGCAGTTTCAGCGATCAAGCGCGGTGCCTATGACTTCATCGAGAAGCCATTCAAGGCGGACCGTCTGATTCTCATCGCGGAGCGCGCGCTCGAAAATTCCAAGCTCAAGCGTGAAGTTTCGGAACTGAAGAAGCGGTCCGGCGATCCGGTGGAACTGATCGGCACCTCGGTGGCGGTCTCGCAATTGCGCCAGACGATAGAAAAGGTGGCGCCCACCAACAGCCGCATCATGATCCTTGGCCCCTCCGGCTCCGGAAAGGAACTCGTGGCGCGGATGATCCACCGCAAATCGACGCGTTCCGCCGGGCCCTTCGTGGCGCTGAATGCCGGCGCGATCACGCCCGACAGGATGGAGATCGCCCTCTTCGGCACGGAGGGGACGGCGGGCCAGCCGCGCCGGACCGGCGCGCTCGAAGAGGCGCATGGCGGCATCCTCTATCTGGATGAAATCGGCGAGATGCCCCGGGAGACGCAAAACAAAATCCTGCGCGTCCTCGTCGATCAGCAGTTCGAGCGGGTCGGCGGCTCCAAGCGCGTCAAGGTGGACGTGCGTATCATTTCATCCACCGCCTACAATCTCGAGAACATGATCGCCGATGGGCTTTTCCGCGAGGACCTGTATCACCGCCTGGCCGTCATACCGGTGCGCGTCCCGGCGCTGGCCGAGCGTCGCGAGGATATACCCTTCCTGGTCGATATGTTCATGCGCCAGGTGAGCGAGCAGGCCGGCATCCGGCCGCGCAAGATCGGCGAGGACGCGCTTGCCGTGCTGCAGGCGCATGACTGGCCTGGCAACATCCGGCAACTGCGCAACAATATCGAGCGTCTGATGATTCTCGCCCGCAGCGACGGACCGGAGACGCCGATCTCTGCCGACATGCTGCCGAACGAGGTGGGTGACACGCTTCCGAAGATTTCCGCCCAGGGCGATCAGCACATCATGACCCTGCCATTGCGCGAGGCTCGCGAAATGTTCGAGCGCGATTATCTGATCGCCCAGATCAATCGGTTTGGCGGCAACATCTCGCGCACCGCCGAGTTCGTCGGCATGGAGCGTTCGGCGCTGCACCGCAAGCTGAAATCCCTGGGCGTCTGATACCGAAGCAGCGCGGGGCGGAGCAACTCCGGCTCCCCACGCGGTCGGGGCTAAGCGTGCACTCCTGCATGCGCTAAGCAGATATTCATGGGTTTATCCAAGATTATAGGCTTAGATCCTAGGTTTGCCGCGGGTTGTGATCGCAAAACCGTGGGATAAAACCGCGGACTGCTTAGGGCTCGCGGCCGATCCGGACGAAGGGACAAGGATGAAGGTAATCATTTGCGGGGCAGGGCAGGTCGGCTTCGGCATTGCCGAGCGGCTGTCGCAGGAAGACAACGACGTCTCGGTCATCGATACGTCGGCCGAGCTCATCGCCCATATCACCGAAACGCTCGACGTGCGCGGCTATGTCGGGCACGGCGCGCATCCGGACGTGCTCGCGCGGGCCGGTGCCGACCAGGCGGACATGATCATTGCCGTGACGCTCTATGACGAGGTGAATATCGTCGCTTGCGAAGTGGCGCATGCGATCTTCAACGTGCCGACGAAGGTTGCCCGCATCCGCGCCCAGAGCTATCTCGCGCCGGAATATTCCGATCTGTTCTCTCGCGAGAACGTGCCGATCGACGTCTCGATTTCGCCGGAGATCGAAGTCGGGCGTCTCGTCTTGCGCCGCATCTCCTTTCCCGGCGCGACCGATGTGGTACGCTTCGCCGAGGATCGCATCGCGATGATCGCGATCGAATGCATGGAGGATTGCCCGGTCGTCGACACGCCGTTGCAGCAATTGAGCCAGCTTTTCCCGGACCTCATGGCGACCGTCACCGGCATTTTCCGCGACGGCGAACTGATCATTCCGCATTCGTCCGATCAGTTGCAGACGGGCGATCTCGCCTATGTCATTTGTGATCGCGATCACACCCGCCGCACGCTCGCGCTCTTCGGCCATGAAGAGCAGGAGGCGCGGCGGATCGTCATTCTCGGCGGCGGCAACATCGGCTATTTCGTTGCCCGCACGATCGAGGAGCAGCAGCCGCGCATGAGGGTCAAGCTCATCGAGAGCGACCGCAGCCGCGCCGTGCTCATCGCGGACAAGCTGAACAACACGGTCGTCCTGCAAGGCTCGGCGATGGAGCAGCGAATCCTGACGCAGGCGGATGTCCAGGATGCCGACCTCGTGGTGGCGCTCACCAACAGCGACCAGATCAACATTCTCGGCAGCATGATGGCAAAGCGCCTGGGTGCGAAGTCGACCCTCGTGCTGATCAACGAGCCGGCCTATCAGGGTTTCTCCACCGCAGCCGGCGTCGATGCCTATATCAATCCGCGTGCGGTGACGATCTCGCGCGTCTTGCAGCATGTGCGGAAGGGGCGCATCCGCTCGGTCTATGCCGTGCAAAACGGCGTGGCCGAGGTGATCGAGGCGGAAGCGCTGGAGACCTCGCCGCTCGTCGGCAGGGCTCTGCGCGAGCTTGAACTTCCCGGTGGCATCCGCATTGGCGCGCTCTACCGCGACAAGATGTTCATACGACCGGACGGCAACACGCGGATAAAGGCGAAAGATCGCGTTGTCCTCCTTGCCGCGGCAAGCGCAGTGCGCGACGTCGAGCAGCTTTTCCGCGTAAGCATCCAATATTTTTGAGGCGGCTGCCGGATGCCGAGATTTGCCTATGTCAACGGTTCCTATGTGCGCCATCAGGAGGCGGCGGTCCATGTGGAGGATCGCGGCTATCAGTTCGCCGACGGCGTCTATGAGGTCTGCGAGGTGCGGCACGGCTTCATCGTCGATCTTCGCCGCCATATGGATCGCCTGGACCGATCGTTGAATGAGCTTCGCATTGCCTGGCCGATGAGCCGGATGGCGCTGGTGCAGGTTATTCGCGAGGTGCTGCGCCGGAACCGGGTGCGCAATGGGCTCTTCTATCTGCAGGTGACGCGCGGGGTCGCACGCAGGGACCACGTCTTTCCGGCAAAGGACACGCCGCCGTCGATCGTCGTCACGGCTAAGCGGACGGACGCCGCTGCCATTGCCCGAAAGAATGCCGAGGGAATCTCCGCGATTACGGTGCCGGAAAACCGCTGGGACCGGGTCGACATCAAGACCGTGGGCCTTCTCCCGAATGTGCTTGCCCGCCAGCGGGCCAGGGAGCAGGGCTCGCAGGAGGCGATCTTCGTCGACGCCGATGGCATGGTGAAAGAGGGCGCGGCAACGAATGTGTGGATCGTCGATGGCGAGGGTAGCCTGCGCACCCGACCGGCGGAACACGGCATCCTGCGCGGAATTACCCGAACCACCCTGATGGAGGTCGCGAAGACACTGGGCCTGAAGGTCGAAGAGCGGGCGTTCTCGGTCGAGGAAATGCTCGCGGCACGAGAAGTCTTCATCACCGCCGCTACGAGCATCTGCTTTCCCGTCGTGGCGGTCGACGGGAGGAGCATCGGCAATGGCCACCCCGGAAATATAGCACAGAATATACGTGACGCTTTTTTCGCCGTTGCGGAAAAGACATTGATTTGATACCAAACTTGATGAGGCTTCGGGGAAGAGCACTGTGACGCCTCAATGAGCAGAATTTAGCAAAAATGCACCGGTGCCAGGCCGGCAAATAAGAAAGAAGCGGCGCGATGGCGGAACGTTCTCAGAACCTGCAGGATCTTTTTCTCAATACGGTCCGCAAGCAAAAGATTTCATTGACGATTTTCCTGATCAACGGCGTCAAGCTGACGGGTGTTGTAACGTCTTTTGACAATTTCTGCGTCCTTTTGCGCCGCGACGGCCACTCTCAGCTCGTCTACAAGCACGCAATCTCGACGATCATGCCGGGCCAGCCCCTGCAGATGTTCGAGAATGAGGAAGCCGCATCCTGACGGGACGTAAGGAACATTACCAAGCGTGAGTCCAAATCGTCGTCGGTCATCCCGGAGCTGGAAAGGCGCCGCGATGACATGCGCGCGGTCGTCGTCGTTCCCGTCCTGAAGAAATCGGGAAGGGGCACGAGCGAAACGCCGTCCCTAACGACGACCCGTTCCGATGAAAGCCGGCTGGAAGAGGCGACAGGACTTGCGCTTGCGATCGATCTCGAGGTCGTCCATGGCTCCATCGTTCCCGTCGCCCAACCGAAACCCGGCACGCTGCTCGGCAGCGGCAAGATCGAGGAAATCGGCCATGTCCTCAACGAAAAGGACGCGGGTCTCGTCATCGTCGATCACCCGCTGACGCCGGTGCAGCAGCGCAACCTCGAGAAGGAGTGGAACGCCAAGGTCATCGACCGCACCGGACTCATTCTCGAGATTTTCGGTCGGCGCGCCTCCACCAAGGAGGGAACGCTCCAGGTCGATCTTGCCCATCTCAACTATCAGAAGGGCCGCCTCGTTCGAAGCTGGACCCACCTGGAGCGCCAGCGCGGCGGTGCGGGCTTCATGGGCGGTCCGGGCGAAACCCAGATCGAGGCGGACCGCCGCCTGCTGCAGGAAAGGATCGTGCGGCTCGAACGCGAGCTGGAGCAAGTGCGGCGCACGCGCCAGCTTCATCGCTCGAAGCGCAAGAAAGTGCCGCATCCGATCGTGGCGCTGGTCGGCTACACGAATGCCGGCAAGTCGACGCTGTTCAACCGGATGACCGGGGCGGGAGTCCTTGCCGAAGACATGCTCTTCGCGACGCTCGATCCGACGCTCCGGAGGCTGAAGTTGCCGCGCGGGCGCATGGTGATTCTGTCGGACACCGTTGGTTTCATCTCCGATCTGCCGACGCATCTGGTGGCGGCATTCCGCGCGACGCTGGAGGAGGTGCTCGAAGCCGACCTGATCCTGCATGTGCGTGACCTCTCCGACCCGGACAACCAGGCGCAGTCGAGCGACGTGCTGCGCATCCTTGCCGATCTTGGCATCGATGAGAAGGAAGGCGCCGAGCGCATCGTCGAAGTGTGGAACAAGATCGACAAGCTCGAGCCCGAGATGCGCGAGGCGCTGATGAAGAAAGCGTCGAGCGCCGAAGATACCGTCGCCGTCTCCGCGATCACCGGCGCCGGGGTGGATGACCTGCTCGCCGAAATCGGCCGGCGTCTTTCCGGCGTCCTGACCCAATGCACGATCGCGCTCGGCCTCGACCAATTGCAGATGCTGCCCTGGATCTATGAGCACGCGATCGTCGACGGCCGCGAGGACCTTGAAGACGGGCGCGTCAGCCTGGACCTGCGCCTGACGGAAGGGGAAGCGGCCGAGCTCGAAAGAAGGCTCGGCAACGGACCGAAACAGGTCGAAGAGGACTGGTGAATTGGTGACGTAACGGCATGCCGCTACGTCAATTGCCGTTCGATCGCCTTGGCCGCCTGCCAGAGTTCCTCCATGCGCTCGAGCGAAGCGGCATCGAGCGTTTCCCCGCCCGCTTTCAACTCCCGTTCGATATGGCCGAAACGGCGCCGGAATTTGGTGTTGGTGCCGCGCAGCGCCATTTCCGGATCGGTGCCGACATGGCGACCGATATTGACGAGGGCAAAGATGAGGTCGCCAAGCTCGTCGGCGACCTTGTTGCGGTCGCCGTCGTGAAGCGCTTGCCGCAGTTCGGCGACCTCCTCCTCGATCTTGTCGAGAATCGGCTCGGGCTCAGACCAGTCGAAGCCGACCTTGGCGGCGCGTTCCTGCAGCTTCAGGGCTTCGACCAGCGCCGGGAAGCTGCGCTGGATTGATCCCAGGTGGCCGCTCCCTGCCTCCTCGGGCAGGCCGCGCCGCAGGCGGCGATTCTGCCGGTCGGCCTTCTCCGCCTGTTTGATCTCCTCCCATTGCAGCTTGACTGCCTCGGGCGTATCGGCACCGGCGCGGGCAAAGACATGCGGGTGGCGACGGATCATCTTGCGGGTGACGGCTTCGACCACGTCGCCAAAGGCGAATTCGCCGGCCTCCTCCGCCATGCGCGCGTGGAAGACGACCTGAAGAAGCAGGTCTCCGAGTTCGTCGCAGAGATCGTCCATGTCGTGGCGCTCGATCGCATCCGCGACCTCGTAGGCTTCCTCGAGCGTATAGGGCTTGATCGTCTCGAAAGTCTGCACGATGTCCCACGGGCACCCGGTCTCCGGGTGGCGGAGAGCGGCCATGATGTCGAGCAGGGTTTGAATGTCGCGGGAAGGTTCCATCGGATCAGTTCAGCGGTATGTCGTTGTTGTCCTTGCCCGCCTGATAGGTGTCGGACAGGCGGTCGTAATGCGTGCGGATGCGGGCGTCCTGTGCCGCAAGCCGCTTTCTCGTGTCCGGATTGGCGTCTTGCGCCAGCTCCCTGATCGAGGCCGAGGACCAAAAGGCATTCTCGCGGGCATAGCCGCCCGGTTCGAGCCGAAAGACCTCCTTGAGGATCTTCAGGTCATGCGGGATTGAGAATGCATCGCGCGAATCCTTGTGGCTGAAGAAATAATAGAAGTTGTCGAAGCCGGACCAGGTGATGGCCGAGAGGCACATGGAACACGGTTCGTGCGTCGACAGGAAAATCAGGTCGCGCGTGTCGGGTCTTTCCGCCATTTCGTAGAAACGTTTGAGCGTGTGGACCTCGCCGTGCCACAGTGGGTTTTCGGTCTCGTTGTTGGTCTCCGCCAAGACGAGCGAGAGGTCTGATTTGCGCAGGATTGCGGCCCCGAACACCTTGTTGCCGGCCGCGACGCCCTTTTCGGTGAGCGGCAATATGTCCTTCTCGATGACCGTCAGCAGGCGCTCGGCCATTTCATGTCGCTTCATGGCTTGAGTTCTCCCGTGCCACCCGCCGGCATTTAACGGAGGTCGGGGCTATGGCGCAATGGCAGCCGCGGCTGCCGGAGATATTTGCTCAAAAAGATTGGCTGTCGAGCAAAACAATACGTGCCCGCAAAGCCATAGAAATTTCTGTTTCTTCAATTGGCAGCGGCTATGAGGGATATTCGCCGCAGCCTGTAGAAGGAGCCGTCCTCTCGCCATGTCACAACAACTGTCCGTGTTTCCGGCATTTTTTCGCGTCGCGCAGAAGCGCGTGGCGGTGTTCGGCAATGGTGACGAGGCGTTTGCCAAGGTACGGTTGCTGTTGAACACCGAGGCGCGGATCGTTGCCTATGCGGACCAGCCGGAGTCGGCCTTCGAGAAGTTCCTGAACGAGAAGGGCATCGAGACCGTTCGTGAAGGCTTTGCCGCCGATCAGGTGGAAGGCTCCGCGCTCGTCTTTGCCGCAACCGGTGATGCCGCTGCCGACCGGGTGATCGTGACCGCCGCACGGGTTGAGAGAATTCCGGCGAATGCCGTCGATCAGCCGGACTATTGCGACTTCCTGACGCCCGCGCTCGTCAATCGCGCGCCGGTCGCCGTTGCAATCGGCACCGAGGGGGCGGGCCCGGTCCTGGCGCAGATGATCCGCGCACAGATCGACCAATTGCTGTCCCCGTCGCTTGGGCTTGTCGCATCGCTGGCTGCGACCTATCGCGAAGCGGTCGACCGCCTCGTGCCGCGCGGCGTCGCGCGGCGGGTGTTTTGGCGGCGCTTCTTTTCGGGGGCGGTCTCCGATCACGTAGCCGCCGGCGATCTTGCTTCCGCCAGCCGCGAGGCCGCGCGCCTGTTGAATGCGGCCGGAGATGTGTCTGGCCATGTCTGGCTTGTCGGTGCCGGGCCGGGAGCGGAGGATCTGCTGACGCTGAGAGCGCAGCGCGTCATGATGGAGGCGGACGTCATCGTCTATGATGCGCTGGTTCCGCAGGCGATCGTCGATATGGGGCGTCGCGACGCCGAGCGTCTGTCCGTCGGCAAGCGCAAGGGATGTCATACCAAGTCGCAGGACGAGATCAATCACCTGCTGGTGAAGCTTGCCGGCGAAGGCAAGCGCGTGGTGCGGCTGAAATCCGGCGATCCGCTGATCTTCGGCCGTGCCGGAGAGGAAATGGCTGCCTTGCGCGAGGCCGGCATCAGCTACGAAATCGTGCCGGGAATCACCTCGGCCTTTGCTGCTGCGGCGGATTTCGAGTTGCCGCTGACGCTGCGCGGCGTCGCATCCTCGCTGGTCTTCACCACGGGACACGACCTCGCCGGCGACGTTCTGCCCGACTGGGCGCGACTTGCTGTTTCCGGCGCGACGATAGCCGTCTATATGGGGCGCACGGTGGCGGCTTCGGTGGCGGGCCGGCTGATGAAGGCGGGGCTTGCGCCCGAGACGACGGTGGCGGTGATCGAGAATGCCAGCCGCGCCGAGCGCCGGTTGCTGCACGGGACCCTTGTAGATCTTCCGGGCCTCGAGAACCGCACGGAACTCGACGGTCCGGTGATGGTGATCATTGGCGACGCCGTCGCCGGCGCGAATTTCGAACGCTCGGAGCCACTGGTTGCCGCCAAGCGCCAGGTTTTCGAGGCGGAGAAGCGCGTAGAACAGATTGGGAATTGAGGACGACGCGATGGTGGACAAGGTTTTGACGGCGAATCGTTTAGGCGACGGCATATCCGTCTGGCTCGGCGCTTCCGGCAAGTGGGTGGAGTCGCTCCAGGACGCGTTCATCGCCCGCCATGCGGAGGCGGTCGCCGCTCTCGAGACGACCGGCAAGCGTTCCTTCGATGCCAATGAGGTCGTCGACGTGAATGTCGTCGACGTCGAGGTGGTCGACGGTGTGCTCCGCCCGCTGCGCATGCGCGAGCGCATTCGGGCCGAGGGGCCGTCGATTGCCTATGCGCCCGGATATGACGGGCTTGCCGGCCCCAAGAATGTTGCTGCCTGAGGACCCGATCACCCATGTATCGCTACGACGAATTTGACCACTCCTTCGTATCCGCACGCGTCGAGCAGTTCCGTGACCAGGTCCAGCGGCGGCTTTCCGGCGAACTCGCCGAAGATGCCTTCAAGCCGCTTCGGCTGATGAACGGCGTATACCTGCAGCTTCACGCCTATATGCTGCGCGTCGCCATCCCCTACGGCACGCTGTCGAGCCGGCAGATGCGCATGCTCGCGCATATCGCCCGAAAATACGACCGCGGCTACGGCCATTTCACCACGCGCCAGAACATCCAGTACAACTGGCCGCGCCTTTCCGACACGCCCGACATCCTCGCGGAGCTTGCAAGCGTCGAGATGCATGCCCTGCAGACCTCCGGCAATTGCATTCGCAACGTTACGGCGGATCATTTCGCCGGTGCTGCGGCCGACGAGGTCGCCGATCCGCGGCCCTACGCCGAAATCCTCCGGCAATGGTCGAGCGTCCATCCGGAGTTCTCCTTCTTGCCGCGCAAGTTCAAGATTGCCGTCACCGGCGCCGAGCGTGATCGCGCCGCGATCCAGGTGCATGATATCGGCCTGCATCTGAAGAAGGACGGGGATGGCAAGCTTGGTTTCGCCGTCTATGTCGGGGGCGGGCAGGGCCGTACCCCGATGATCGCCAAGAAGATCCGCGACTTTCTGCCGGAAGAGGACCTTCTCTCCTACACGACGGCGATCATGCGCGTTTACAACCTCTATGGCCGTCGCGACAACAAGTACAAGGCGCGCATCAAGATCCTGGTGCATGAAACCGGCACGGAGGAACTGGCACGCCAGGTCGAATCCGAATTCGCCAGCCTCAAGGACACCGAACTGAAGCTGCCGGACGCCGACATCCAGGCGATCGCCGCCTATTTTGCGCCGCCGGCACTGCCGGAAAGGCAGGAAGGTTGGGGCAATCTGGCCCGCTGGAAGAAGGCCGATCCGGCCTTCGATCAATGGGTGCGCCAGAACGTACAGCCGCACAAGCACCCGGATTACGGCATGGTGACGATCTCGCTGAAGCCGATCGGCGGCATTCCGGGCGACGCGACCGACGCGCAGATGGATGTGGTTGCCGATATCGCCGAGGAATACGCCTTCGATGAGATCCGTGTCAGCCACGAGCAGAACCTGATCCTGCCGCATGTGGCTCTGGCGGACCTGGAACCGGTCTACCGCGCGCTCGTCGCCGCCGGGCTTGCGACGGCCAATGCGGGGTTAATCACGGATATCATCGCCTGTCCCGGCCTTGACTACTGCGCACTTGCCAATGCACGTTCGATCCCGGTTGCCCAGGAGATTTCGAACCGTTTCGGCGCGCCCGAGCGGCAGGCCGAGATCGGCGAACTGAAGATCAAGATCTCCGGCTGCATCAATGCCTGCGGCCACCACCATGTCGGTCATATCGGCCTCCTGGGTGTCGAAAAGAAGGGCGCGGAACTCTATCAGATCACGCTGGGTGGGTCGGGAGACGAAAACACATCGATCGGCGAGATCATCGGACGCGGCTTCGAGCCGGAGAAGGTGACGGACGCCGTGGAGACGATCGTCGACACCTATCTCGGCCTGCGCCGGGACAAGTCGGAGACGTTCCTCGAAGCCTATCGCCGTGTGGGGCCGCAGCCGTTCAAGGATGCGCTCTACGGCGGCGCCCAGGAAGCCGCGTGACGGAAACCGCTGAACAGGAATGAAACGATGACGAAAATCTGGAAGGAAAGCGGTTTCGTGAACGATGATCCCTGGGTCATCGAGACCGAGGAGGCAAAGGCGGGGTCGAACGAAAAAGCGATCGTCGGCCTCGACGCATTCTTGGAGCAGACCGCGGCCGGCGCATCGGGCCTTGGCGTATTGATTTCGCCCGCCGACGACGTGACCCGCCTGACGCCGCATCTCGACCGTGTCGCGCTTGTTGCTGTCGCCTTTCCGGCCTTCAACGACGGCCGGGCCTTCAGCCATGCCTCGCTGCTGCGGACGCGGCTTGGCTATGCGGGTGAAATCCGCGCCGTCGGAGACGTGCTGATCGACCAGATCCCGCTGATGCTGCGCTGCGGCATCGAGAGCTTCGCGGTCACCAATGCGACGGCGCTCAAGCGGCTCGCGGAAGGGAGGCTGCCGGGCATATCCAACCACTACCAGCCGACGGCAAAGCCCAGTGCGAACGCCAATTCCTACAGCTGGCGCCGGGTCTCCTGAAAAAAATCGGCCCGCGACAGAGTGAAGCAAGGCGAAATCCTCCAAAGCGGCCTATATTTGGAAGGGAATTGCTTTCAATCGGCCGAGCCTTGGAATATCCGCTTGGACTTGGTAGAAAGCGTCACCATTACAGGACTGAAGCCATATGAATGCTCCGGCAAAAAAGGAAGATTTCACGGTCCAGGCTCCGGCGGGTGTCTTCTTGGAGACGGTCACGAGCGTCGAGCACTACACGGACCGGCTCTTCCGCTTTCGCATGACACGCCCGCAGGAGTTTCGCTTCCGCTCCGGTGAGTTTGCCATGATCGGCCTCATGGTCGGCGACAAGCCGATCTATCGTGCCTATTCCGTTGCCAGCCCGGCATGGGATGAGGAACTCGAGTTTTTCTCGATCAAGGTACCGGACGGCCCGCTGACCTCACACCTGCAGAAGATCAAGGCCGGCGACCAGGTGTTGATGCGCAAGAAGCCGACGGGCACGCTGGTGCTGGACGCCCTCGTGCCCGGGCGCCGGCTCTACATGTTCTCGACCGGAACCGGCATTGCTCCCTTCGCGAGCCTGATCCGCGACCCGGAAACCTACGAGAAGTTCGAGGAGGTCATCCTCACGCATACCTGCCGCGACGTGGCGGAACTGAAATACGGCTTCGACCTCGTCCAGGAGATCCGCAATCACGAGTTCCTGAACGAAATCGTCGGCGACAAGCTGCGCCATTACGCCACGGTTACGCGCGAGGATTACCCGTTCAAGGGCCGCATTACCGATCTGATGACCAACGGCAAGTTCTTTGCCGATCTCGGTCTGCCGCCGCTCGACCCGGCAATCGACCGCGGGATGATCTGCGGCTCCACGGCCATGCTGAAGGACACGAAGGAGATCCTCGAGGCCGCCGGCCTGACCGAGGGTGCCAACAACAAGCCGGCCGAATTCGTCATCGAACGTGCCTTCGTCGGCTGACCGGCGAGCGAAAGCGTGCAATCAGCAAAGAGGCGCACCCCCGACGCGCCTCTTTTGTATTGTGGGTTCGGCACGGGCCTGTTGGGTCGATCCGACGGCTGTCGCCGCGGGTAGGTGACCCGTGACTGCGTGAGCTGACCGCCATAGGCGCGCGGGGCAATGCAATTCGACGCCGGCGTCGGCAGCAAGAAAAACGGCCGGCCTGGTGAAGGCGGGCCGTTCTGTTCCGATGCTCGTTCTGGATTCAGTGCAGGATCTGGCTGAGGAACAGCTTGGTACGCTCGTGCTGCGGATTGTCGAAGAACTCGGCCGGCGAATTCTGCTCGACGATCTGGCCCTGATCCATGAAGATCACGCGGTTGGCGACCTGGCGAGCGAAACCCATTTCATGGGTGACGCAGAGCATGGTCATGCCTTCTTCCGCGAGGCCGACCATGGTGTCGAGCACTTCCTTGATCATTTCCGGGTCGAGCGCCGAAGTCGGTTCGTCGAAAAGCATGATCTTCGGATTCATGCAGAGCGAACGGGCGATGGCGACGCGCTGTTGCTGACCGCCGGAAAGCTGCCCCGGATATTTGTGCGCCTGCTCGGGGATCTTGACCCGCTCGAGGAAATGCATCGCGACTTCCTCGGCCTCCTTCTTTGGCATTTTGCGCACCCAGATCGGCGCAAGCGTGCAGTTTTCCAGAATCGTCAGATGCGGGAAGAGGTTGAAGTGCTGGAATACCATGCCGACCTCGCGGCGCACTTCATCGATCTTCTTGAGGTCGTTGGTGAGTTCAATCCCGTCGACGACGATCTTGCCCTTCTGGTGCTCCTCGAGGCGATTGATGCAGCGGATCATCGTCGATTTGCCGGAGCCCGACGGGCCGGCGATGACGATGCGCTCGCCGCGCATGACCTTGAGATTGATGTCACGCAGGACATGGAAATCACCATACCATTTGTTCATGTTGGTGATCTCGATCGCCACGTCCGTCGCCGAGACGGTCATTTTTGAAGCAGTGGCATTATTTGCCATATGTTTTCCCCTTTTTATCGTCGGCTGGTATCGAGCAGGCGTTCCATGAAGCCTGAATAGCGCGACATGCCGAAGCAGAAAAGCCAGAAGACGAAGCCCGCGAAGATGAGGCCCGTCAATGGCGTGACGGCGGACGACCAGTTCGCATCGGCGAAGTTCAGGCGAACGATGCCGAGGAGATCGAACATGCCGATGATCGAGACGAGAGACGTGTCCTTGAACAGGCCGATGAAGGTGTTGACAATACCCGGAATCACCAGCTTCAGCGCCTGCGGCAGGATGATGAGGTTCATCTTCTGCCAGAAGCCGAGGCCGAGCGAATCGGCGCCTTCATACTGCCCCTTTGGAATGGCCTGCAGACCGCCGCGGACCACTTCCGCCATATAGGCCGAAGCGAAGAGCGACACACCGATCAAGGCGCGCAGAAATTTGTCGAAGGTCACCCCCTGGGGCAGGAACAGCGGCAGCATGACGCTGGCCATGAACAGAACCGTGATCAGCGGAACGCCGCGGACGAGTTCGATAAAGGCCGTGCAGAGCATCTTGATCACCGGCATGTTCGACCGCCGCCCAAGCGCCAGAAGAATGCCCAACGGGAGCGAAACCGCGATCCCGACAAATGACAGGACGAGGGTGACCATGAGGCCGCCCCACAGCGGTGTCTCGACGTAGGTCAGGCCGAGCCAGCCGCCGGGAAGCAGGATCGTGGCGATGATCGGCAACACGACCAGTAGCAACAACGCGTTCAGGCCCTTGTACGGAATTTTCGGGATCAGCATCGGCACGAGGAACAGGACGAACAGGATGCCGACAAGTGCTGGGCGCCAGCGTTCATCGAGCGGATAGCGGCCGAAGAGGAACTGAGAGAATTTCGCATTGACGAAGGCCCAGCAGGCGCCGCTCCAGCCGTCCGGCTGCGAGCCGCCCTGGGCGATCGTGGCGCAAACGCCGCGGCCGCCGCCCGTCCAGGCGGCGTCTATGAAGAGCCATTGTAGAGCCGGCGGCACCAGCCATGCCAGGATGAGCAGACTGATGATGGTCATGGCCGTGTCTTTCGGCGTAGCGAAGAGATTCTTCCTGAGCCAATAGACAATGCCGCTGTCCAGCGCCGGGGGAGGTGAGGCTTCGATTATCGAAGCACGAACGAAAGATGCCTGTTGCGTGGTCATGAACTCACCTCTCCACCAGCGCCATGCGAGCGTTGTACCAGTTCATGAACAGCGAGGTCGCGAGGCTGAGCGTCAGGTACACGATGAGCCAGATGCTGACGACTTCGATCGACTGACCGGTCTGGTTGAGAATGGTGCCGCCGACGGCGACGAGGTCGGCGTAGCCGATGGCGACCGCCAGTGACGAGTTCTTGGTGAGGTTGAGATATTGGCTGGTCAATGGCGGGATGATGATGCGCATGGCCTGCGGGACGACCACGAGGCGCGTCGTCAGCCGGGGACGGATGCCGAGCGCATGGGCGGCCTCCGTCTGCCCCTTCGAAACTCCGCGGATACCGGCCCGGACAATCTCCGCGATGAAGGCGGCAGTATAGAAGGACAGCGCGAGGAAGAGCGACATGAATTCCGGTCCGACGACCGAACCACCGGTGAGATTGAACCTGCCGGCAACGGGCAGGTCGAACGTGAGCGGTGCCCCTGTCACGAGGAAGGTGACCGCAGGCAAGCCGATGGTCAGTCCGAGCACGGTCCACAGCACGGGCAAGCGCCGGCCGGTCGCCATCTGCCGCTGGCGTGCGTAACGGGCAAAGACGAAACTTGCTGCGAGGGCGACCAAGAGCGCGACTATCGTATACGCCGCGCCCTCTTCGAAAATGGGCTTCGGGAAGGCGACGCCGCGATTGCTCACGTATATATCGAGGGGCAGCTCGAGCGCGTCACGTGCCTGCGGCAGAATTGCCAGAACGCCGCTGTACCAGAAGAAGATGACGAGCAGCGGCGGGATGTTGCGGAACACCTCGACATAGGCCAGCGAAAGCTTGGCAATGATCCAGTTGTGCGAAAGGCGCCCGATGCCGACGATGAAGCCGATAACCGTGGCGGTGATGATGCCCGTGATCGCCACCAGCAATGTGTTGACGAAACCGACCACCAGGGCGCGGCCGTAGGTGGAATCGCTGGTGAACGCAATCAGCGATTGCCCAACGTCGAAACCCGCGCGGCTGTTCAGGAAACCGTAGCCGGATGCGATATTCGCGCGCCGCAGGTTCTCGATCGTGTTGTCGACGATCCAATAGATGAGAACCGCGAGAATGATGATAGTGAGTGCCTGGTAAAATATTCCGCGCACCTGGGGATCGTTGAAGATCGATCCCGAGGATTTGCTTTTTTCAGGCGCATCTGTAACGCCAATGGCCATGCAATGCCTCTTTCCCCAATCCGCCCTTTGTGGGCGTTCTTATCGTTGAAGACGGGGGAGCGGCGGTACCGCTCCCCCGGTTCGTAAATGCCGATCAGCGGACCGGCATCGCGTACTGGAGGCCGCCCTTCGTCCACAGCGCGTTCAGACCGCGCTCGATCTTCAGCGGGCTGCCGGCGCCGATGTTGCGATCGAACACCTCGCCATAATTGCCGACTGCCTTGATGATGTTCACCGCCCACTCGTTGGTAAGGCCGAGGTCGGTGCCGATCTTGCTATCGGCTTCTACGCCGAGGAAGCGCTGAACGTCCGGGTTGGCGGAGCTCTTCATTTCCTCGACATTGGCCTGAGTGATGCCGAATTCTTCAGCCTGGACTAGAGCGTAATGGATCCAGGTGACGATATCGAACCATTGGTCATCGCCCTGGCGGACAGCCGGGCCGAGCGGCTCCTTCGAGATGATTTCCGGCAGGATGATGTGATCATCCGGGTTGGAAAGCGTGAGACGCAGCGAATAGAGGCCCGATTGGTCCGTCGTGTAAACGTCGCAGCGGCCGGCGTCATAGGCTGCGTTCACTTCCTCGAGCTTCTCGAAGACGACCGGATTGTACTGCAGGTTGTTCGCCTTGAAATAATCGGCGAGGTTCAATTCGGTGGTGGTGCCGGTTTGCACGCAAACGGCGGCGCCGGAGAGTTCGAGAGCCGACTTCACATCGAGGCTCTTGCGTACCATGAAGCCCTGGCCGTCGTAATAGTTGACCGGGCGGAAGTTGAAGCCGAGTGCCGTGTCGCGATTGATGGTCCAGGTGGTGTTGCGAGCCAGGACGTCTACTTCACCGGACTGCAGCGCCGGGAAACGCTCCTTTGCGGAGGTCGGCGTGTACTTCACCTTGGAGGCGTCGCCGAAGATGGCGGCCGCAATGGCCTTGCAGTAATCGACGTCGAAGCCGCTCCAGTTGCCGGCAGCATCAGGTGCCGCGAAGCCGGCGAGACCCGTGTTCACGCCGCACTGGACGAAGCCCTTCGCTTTCACGTCGTCAAGGGTAGCGGCCGATGCAGCATTTGCGCCAATCCCCGCGACAGCACCGCATACCAAGGCTGTCAGAATTCTTCTTGCCATTTTTTTGAACCTTTTCGGTTGTTAGTTCCCGTCTGCACGGTCGTGCGCTTATAGCGCGTGCAGCCTCAGCCACCCTCCTGGCTTGAGTGCGGTCTATCTCATGCCCAAAATCCACAAGGGTCAAGAGATGATGCCGATTTTCCGTTTTTTCATGTGAAAAACATGAAATCCGCCAGAAGTTTAGGCAGATCTGACGGAAAAACCGGAGGTAATGCGCAAAATGCTGCCACTTGCACGTTTATCGGGATTCGATGGCTCGCCGCCGAATTTCCCCCTTGACCCCGCAGGTGCGGCATTCGATGAGTTGCCGTGGCGAATTTCAACAGCGGATTTTTCGAATGGCAGAAAAGACGAGCGCAGTTCGCGAGATGGGAGTCAACACCCGCCTTGCGCACACCGGCAACAATCCCTCCGACTTCCATGGATTCGTCAATCCGCCTGTCGTGCACGCTTCGACCGTGCTGTTTCCAAACGCCAGAACCATGGAAACGCGGGCGCAGAAGTACACCTATGGTACACGCGGCACGCCGACGACCGATGCGCTCTGCGACGCGATAAACGATCTCGAGGGAGCAGCTGGAACGATTCTCGTGCCCTCGGGGCTTGCGGCTGTCACCGTGCCGTTCCTTGCCTATCTCTCATCGGGCGACCACGCCCTCATCGTCGATTCGGTCTATTTCCCGACACGACATTTCTGCGACACGATGTTGACCCGGCTCGGTGTGACGGTCGAATACTACGATCCGATGATAGGGGCGGGAATCGAAGCCTTGATCAGGCCGAATACGCGGCTCGTTCATACGGAGGCGCCGGGTTCGAACACGTTCGAAATGCAGGATATCCGGGCGATTGCCGAGGCTGCGCATCGCCATGACTGCATCGTGACCATGGACAACACCTGGGCAACGCCGCTCTACTTCCGGCCGCTCGAGCATGGCGTGGACATTTCCATCCACGCCGCCACCAAATATCCGTCCGGTCATTCGGACGTCCTGCTCGGAACGGTTTCCGCCAATGCGGCGCATTGGCCGGCCCTGAGCGAAGCGATGGTGACGCTCGGCGTATGCGTGTCGCCGGACGACAGTTACCAGATCCTGCGCGGCCTGCGCACGATGGGCATTCGCCTCGAGCGGCATCAGGCAAGCGCTTTTGAAATCGCGCGCTGGCTCGAGGGCCATGAAGAGGTCGCGCGTGTACTGCATCCCGCGTTGCCGAGTTTTCCTGGGCATGAATTGTGGAAACGTGACTTTGGCGGCGCAAGCGGCATCTTCTCGTTCGTGCTGAAAGCCGGACCGGAGACGAGCAGGGCGAAGGCCCATGCCTTCCTCGACGCGCTCTCCATCTTTGGCCTTGGCTATTCCTGGGGCGGTTTCGAAAGTCTGGCGCTTCATGTGAACCTCGCCGACCGCAGGGTGGCGAAAGCCCCTTCGGAAGGCCCGGTAATCCGGCTGCAGATCGGCCTGGAAGACGTTCAGGACATCCGGCGCGACGTCGAGGCCGGCCTTGCAGCGGCGAAGGCCGTCTGACCGCGCCGAAGTGACGCTCCAGCGCCGCGCGTCTCTTCAGACGCGCAAGGCCGATGTAATTCTTTTAATCTGCGCATCGAGCTTTCCGAAAATCGGGTACGATTTTTGGGCCGATGCGTTATCGTCCCGGAGCGCCGTAGCCGTAAAGCCAGTCGAGATCGGCGGCCAGCGTTTCAGGGCCGCGTAGCGCCAGAACCGCATTGCGCACCACCTGGATTGGCCCTCCGGCATGATAAGCGAAGCGGTTGAAGGCGCCCCTCTTGCGGACACGGGCAATGCGCGGCCTGCGTGCGGCCTCATATTGGCGGAGCGCGGCGGCAACATCGTCGCATCGCTTGAGACATCGGGCGAGTTCCTGGGCGTCCTCGATCGCCATCGCCGCGCCCTGAGCGGCAAATGGCGTCATGGCATGCGCGGCGTCGCCGATGAGAACGATGTCGCGCCCGTTGTGCCACGGGCCTTTACCGACCGTGCAGAGGGGCCAGTAGGTCGCTGAAGCGGCACTGTCGAGCATCGAGCGCAGGCCGGCGTTCCAGTGCCGGAATGCCGCGGCAAGTTCCCGTCGCCGCTCTTCGGAATTCTGGCCGACCCATGTCTCGTTTGCGGGCCTCCCACCTATGATCGCGATCAGGTTGAAGCTGTCCGTCTCCCTGATCGGGTAAACTACGAGGTGAGCGTTCGCTCCGAGAAAGGCCGTGACGCGATCGTCCGAGAGGCAGTTAGCCGCGCATGCGCGCGGTACCATCAGGCGCCAGGCGACATCGCCGGTAAAACGCACTGCCCCCCCTTGCGGGAGGGTGGCTCTGACCTGCGACCTGATACCGTCGGCGCCGATGGTGACCGACGGCCGCCGGCCGGTTGCCGCCATGACCGCCGGGACGGGATCGCCTTCGATCCGGCTTCCGAGATGCAGCCGGCAGCGCGGCTCCGACTGCACGGCATGAAGCAGGATCCGCTGGAGGCTGGCTCGGTGGAGCACGCCATAGGGCGCCGCCCAGCGGCTGCGCGCGTCGGCACCAGCCGGTACGCGTGCGAGCGTCCGCAGTGACCGGCCATCGGCAAGAGCAATGGTATCCGGTTCGCTCCAAACCGCCCGAAGCGCTTCGAGCAGCCCGAGTTCGATTAGTATTCGCGATGCGTTCGGCGAGAGTTGCAGCCCGGCGCCGACCTCCTCGAGCGTTTCCGCCTGTTCGAAAATATCCGTGTTGAAGCCTTGGCGCGCAAGGCAGAGCGCCATCGTGAGGCCGGCAATGCCGGCGCCGACGATCGCGATCGGAGCCGCGTTTTGCATCGGCGCCGTGCCGACGCCAATCAGGCGGCTTTGTTTTCGAAGAGACAGCCCGGCGGGATCGTTTCCGTCGCCTTCAGCGAAGGATTATAGCGATACAAGGTCGAGCAGTAGGAGCAGACCTTCTCGTTGTCATCGCCCATGTCGATGAAGATATGCGGGTGGTCGAAGGGAATGGATGCGCCCGTGCACATGAACTCCTTCACGCCGATCTCGATTACCCGGTGCCCGCCGTCGTTCTGGAAATGCGGGATGCTGTGGCCGGCCATGCTTGAGACTCCGATGAATGCAAATCTTGGCTGTTTGATTTTGCCGGCACCATAGTGAGCTTTGTCGGAAATGTGTAGAAGCAAACATGACGCGCCTGTGGTTTTTGGGGGTGCAGGGGTTTTCCGCCAAGCCCTTTGCGCCTAGTTTGCGGCCAAAATCGAACAATTCGCCAGGAACAGAAATGGATCTGAATCCGCCGCAATTCTCGCGCTTCGTGCATGACGGACTGGAAATCGCCTTTTTCGACGAGGGAGACCGTTCAGGGGATCCGATCCTGCTCATCCATGGCTTCGGCTCGAGCGCCAACGTCAACTGGGTGTTTCCGGGATGGGTGAAGGCGTTGGGCGAAGCAGGCTACCGGGTGATTGCGCTCGACAATCGTGGTCACGGCGCCAGCAGCAAGCCCTACGACCCTTCCCTTTATCACCCGCCGCAAATGGCGGGTGACGCGGCTGCACTTCTCAGCCATCTCGGCATCGGCGACGCGCATGTTATGGGCTATTCCATGGGCGCGCGCATCTCCGCCTTCCTCGCCTTGGGGCATCCGCACCGCGTCCGTTCGCTCATTTTCGGCGGGCTCGGGATCGGCATGGTAAGGGGCGTCGGGGACTGGGATTCGATCGCCGGCGCGCTTCTTGCGCCATCGCTCGAGGACGTGACGCACGAACGCGGTCGCATGTTCCGTGCCTTTGCCGATCAGACGAAGAGCGACCGCCAGGCGCTTGCCGCGTGCATTTCCACCTCGCGCGATCTGCTATCGGTGGAGGATGTCGGGCGCATCGAGGCGCCGGTGCTGATCGGCGTCGGGACGAAGGATGATATTGCCGGGTCGGCACAGGAACTTGCCGCGCTGATGCCACATGCCACGGCGCTGGACATTCCGGGGCGCGACCATATGCTGGCGGTGGGCGACCGGGTGTTCAAGAAGGCGGTTCTCGAGTTCCTCGCAGAGGTCGGCCGGAGATAGGCCGCCGCGGTCTCCATCGATGCGCGAAGAGACCATTTATGTCGGCGGGGAATTGCCCTATATATGGCCGATTGACGGTGCAGGAATCTGATCGGAAGGAGCGCGGCCATGGTCGCAAAGACCGAACTTCGTCATGCGGAATCGCTAAAGGCGGTCGATCCCATCTGGGATAGCCTGCGCGAAGAGGCGCGCCTGGCCGCAGAGCGCGACCCGATGCTCGCCGCCTTCCTGTATTCGACGGTCGTCAACCAGCATTCGCTGGAAGAAAGCGTGATCTACCGGATTTGCGAGCGGTTGGATCATCCGGACCTGCAGGCAAACCTGCTGCATCAGACCTTTTCGGAGATGCTCGATGACTGGCCCGAATGGGGCACGATCCTGCGCGTCGATATCCAGGCCGTCTATGATCGCGATCCGGCCTGCGCGCGGTTCCTCGAGCCTGTCCTTTATTTCAAGGGTTTCCATGCCCTTCAGACGCATCGTCTCGCGCACTGGCTCTGGAATCGCGGACGGAAGGACTTCGCGCTCTATCTGCAAAGTCGCTCCTCGAGCGTCTTCCAGACGGATATCAATCCGGCCGCTCGCATCGGGCGCGGCATTTTCCTCGATCATGCGACCGGCCTGGTAGTCGGTGAAACGGCCGTTATCGGCGACAACGTCTCGATCCTGCACGGTGTCACGCTTGGCGGTACTGGCAAGGAGGGCAGCGATCGCCATCCGAAGATCGGCAACGGCGTGCTGATCGGCGCGGGCGCGAAGATTCTTGGCAATATTCACATCGGCCATTGCTCGCGCGTGGCCGCGGGTTCGGTCGTGCTGAAGCCGGTGCCACCGAAGACCACGGTTGCAGGCGTCCCGGCAAAGGTTGTCGGCGAGGCGGGCTGCTCGGAACCGTCGCGTCAGATGGACCAGCTGCTCTCGAGTTTCGATATCTGAGACAGGCGGCGGCGACGGCAGGCCCCGCTTTCGTGGCCGCGCCCGCGTCACATGAATACCCTCCTGTTCAGGGGGTTGATGGAGAATCTCACAGTCTCCACAGGCGGCAGGCGCCGGAGTGGGTTTACACCCGGCGCCATCGCATGCGAGAAGCGCCCGAAATCAACCGGCTACGGAGAGTAGATTTGAAGCCCGAAGAGATCCGCAAGCTTGAGGCCTATTTCAAGCGCACCTTTAATCAGTCGATGGTCGTCAAGGCTCGTCCGAGGAAGGACGAATCCGCTGAAGTCTATCTCGGCGACGAATTTCTCGGCGTCGTCTTTCGCGATGAGGAGGACGGCGAACTTTCCTACAATTTCTCGATGGCGATCCTGGACATCGATCTGTAAGGGCGGACCGGGGACCGGCGCGTGTGGCTTTTGCACCCACACGCCCGCATCGTGATGCGAGTGCCGCAAAAATTCCGATTTTCTCTGATACCCGGTGCCCTCAGCCTGATTTTTTCTCCATAAGTCGTACTTTTTGCGTCGCCGTCACAGAATTCTACTGAAAAGGGCGGCGCTTTCACAAAGCTGTTGCAGGATTTGCATGCTATTGCAATGCACAACATAACTTGACTTTTTGTGCATTGCACATAGATTTGTACCGCACTCTGCCCCACGCAAAAAGGAGACGCCCAATGTTTAACTTCGATGACGCGAATAAGAGAAGCAAGGAAGTGATGGATGTGGCCGTCAAGAGCTACTCCGCCCTGACCAAAGGCTTCCAGGCAATCGCGACCGAAGCAACGGATTATTCGAAGAAGTCGTTCGAGGATGGTATCGCCCATCTCGAAAAGCTGTCCAATGCCAAGAGCCTGGAGGCAGCTTTCGAACTTCAGACGAACTATCTGAAGGCGAGCTACGAAGGTTTCGTCACGGAAGCGACGAAGATCAGCGAAATGTATGCCGATCTCGCCAAGGACGCCTACAAGCCCTATGAGGCGCCGGTTGCCAAGGCCACCGCGCAGGTCAAGTCTGCCGCAGCCGCCTGACGACGAAGGCGATCGCCATCTTTCAAAAAAGGCCGGTCGCGGGCTCGCGGTCGGCCTTTCTTCGTCATTGGAGGCGCGGCCAGGCCTCGGGGCTTGAATCCTCCGGATGCGGGAGGCGCTCGACGGTGAGAGAATTTCCCATCAATCTTGTGCTTCGCCATGCGAATATGATTGCAGTGCGTCTGTTCGGCCTTAAAATCCAAGAACGAACCATTAGATAAAGGCAATAAAGCCGTGGCCATGGCCCCTGGATTGCGGCTCTTGAGGGAATGAAACAGAATGATCGCCATGCCGGTCCGGATGCAGCAGGGAAGCGAAGGAGACGGAGGCGGCCCCACTCGCGGCACCTCCGTAATCACGCGCACCAAGCCGAAGACCAAGAAGCCGAGTTTGTACCGCGTCTTGCTTCTGAATGACGATTACACGCCGATGGAGTTCGTCGTTCACATTCTGGAGCGCTTCTTCCAAAAGGACAGGGAAGAGGCAACCCGCATCATGCTCCATGTCCATAATCATGGCGTTGGAGAATGCGGCGTCTTCACCTACGAGGTCGCCGAAACCAAAGTGGCGCAGGTGATGGATTTCGCCAGGCAGCATCAGCATCCGTTGCAATGCGTCATGGAAAAGAAATGAGGATCTAACGTGCCAACATTTTCGCCCAGCCTTGAAAAGGCGCTGCATCAGGCACTGACTTTTGCCAACGAGCGCCATCACGAATATGCGACGCTCGAGCACCTGTTGCTGGCATTGATCGACGATCCCGACGCGGCAGCCGTCATGGGCGCTTGCAACGTAAATCTCGACGCGCTTCGCAAGACCGTGACCGACTATGTCGACAACGAACTGTCGAACCTGGTCACCGGCTATGACGAGGATTCGAAGCCGACCGCCGGCTTTCAGCGCGTCATCCAGCGCGCCGTGATCCATGTGCAGTCCTCCGGCCGCGAGGAAGTGACCGGTGCCAACGTGCTCGTCGCAATCTTCGCCGAGCGCGAGAGCCATGCGGCCTATTTCCTGCAGGAGCAGGAGATGACGCGCTACGATGCGGTCAATTTCATCTCGCACGGCATCGGCAAGCGGCCGGGTAGTTCCGAGTCGCGGCCGGTGCGCGGCGCCGAAGATCAGGAATCCGAACAGAAGGCTTCGCGCGAGAGCGAGGAAGCCGCGCCGAAGAAGCAGCAGGATGCGCTTACCGCCTATTGTGTCAACCTCAATGAAAAGGCGAAATCCGGTAAGATCGATCCGCTTATCGGCCGCAATGCCGAGGTCAACCGCACGATCCAGGTGCTTTGCCGCAGGTCGAAGAACAATCCTCTCTATGTCGGTGATCCCGGCGTCGGCAAGACGGCGATTGCCGAGGGGCTCGCAAAACGCATCGTCGAGAAGCAGGTGCCGGAGGCGCTTCAGGATGCGACGATCTTCGCGCTCGACATGGGAACGCTCCTCGCCGGGACGCGCTACCGCGGCGACTTCGAGGAGCGGCTGAAGCAGGTGGTGAAGGAACTCGAAGAATATGCCGGAGCCGTGCTCTTCATCGACGAGATCCATACGGTCATCGGCGCGGGCGCAACGTCCGGCGGCGCAATGGACGCATCGAACCTCCTGAAGCCGGCGCTCTCCTCCGGCTCGATTCGCTGCATCGGTTCGACGACCTACAAGGAGTATCGCCAGTTCTTCGAGAAGGATCGGGCGCTGGTGCGCCGTTTCCAGAAGATCGATGTCAACGAGCCGACGGTCGCCGACGCGATCGAGATCATGAAGGGACTAAAGCCGTATTTCGAGGGCTATCACAACCTCAAGTACACGAATGACGCGATCCGGGCTGCCGTCGAGCTTTCCGCCCGCTATATCAACGACCGCAAGCTGCCGGACAAGGCGATCGACGTCATCGATGAATCGGGTGCGGCCCAGATGCTCCTTCCCGCCAGCAAGCGGCGCAAGCTGATCACCGAAAAGGAGATCGAAGCGACGATCGCCACGATGGCGCGCATTCCGCCGAAGACGGTGTCCAAGGACGACGAGGCGGTGCTCGCCAATCTCGACAAGGAGCTTAGGTCGGTCGTCTATGGCCAGGATCTGGCGATCGAGGCGCTTGCCTCCTCGATCAAGCTCGCACGCGCCGGCCTGCGCGAGCCGAACAAGCCGATCGGCTGCTACATCTTTTCCGGCCCGACCGGTGTCGGCAAGACGGAGGTGGCCAAGCAACTGGCCGTGTCGCTCGGTGTCGAACTGCTGCGCTTCGACATGTCGGAATACATGGAGCGGCACACGGTTTCCCGCCTGCTCGGCGCTCCTCCCGGCTATGTGGGCTTCGACCAGGGCGGACTTCTGACCGACGGCGTCGACCAGCACCCGCACTGCGTGCTGCTTCTGGACGAGATCGAGAAGGCGCATCCGGACCTCTTCAACATTCTGCTGCAGGTCATGGATCACGGGTCTCTGACTGACCACAACGGCAAGAAGATCGACTTCCGCAACGTCATTCTGATCATGACCACGAATGCTGGTGCCTCCGACATGGCAAGGCCGGCAATCGGCTTTGGATCGACCAAGCGGACAGACGAGGATATCGAGGCGCTGAACCGCCTGTTCACGCCGGAGTTCCGCAACCGTCTCGATGCCGTGATCCCGTTCAACTCGCTGCCGACACCTGTCATCCATCAGGTTGTGCAGAAGTTCGTCATGCAGCTCGAGACGCAACTCGCCGAGCGCAACGTCACCTTTGACCTCGCGCCCGATGCGATCGCCTGGCTGGCGGAGAAAGGATACGACGAGAAGATGGGCGCGCGGCCGCTGGCGCGTGTCATCCAGGAGAACATAAAGAAGCCGCTGGCGGACGAAATCCTGTTCGGCAAGCTCAAGAAGGGCGGCGTCGTCAAGGTGACGATCGGCACGAAGGAGGACGGCAGCCAAGGACTGGTCCTCGACGCAGTGCCGGAGACGGCTCCGATAAAGCCGAAGGCGGAGGTATCGCGGCCGGCAAAGAGCGCCAAGCCGAAGAAGACGGAGGAAAAGGAAACCGTCGCCGCCGAGGCTGGCCCGAAGGCAAAACCGAAGAAAGCGGCAGCCAAGCCCGGTTCTTCGGATGGCGGTCCGCTGAAGGGACGGACGGTTCCGAAGGTTCCGCGCAAGAAGTGACGCGATCGTGATTGTGCCTGACGGTGCCGGTAGGATTACCCGGCACCTTCAACGGTTCTGCTCAATGCGGCAGGGCAGAGGGGGTAAATCGGGGCACCAAACCTCAACCGCAGCTCTAAGTCTACTGTCATTCCCAACTGATCCCCCGGGATATCCATGGAAGATGTTGAAGACGAACGGTCGTCCCTTGCCTGGTTCCTGAAGGGCGCGCGAGGGATTTGCAGCGTTCCGGCCGTGATCCTGATGCTGTCCTTCGTCGGCTTTTGCGCGCTCACGGTCCAGGCGGGCATCCCCCCGGAGCAGGTCGTCTTCATGACCGGTGCCGTCTGGGCTTTGCCGGCGAAGGTCATCCTCGTCAGCTCGGTACTCGGCGGCGCCAGCCTCGCGACGGCGTTCCTTGCCGTCACTCTGTCGTCGGTCCGGCTGATGCCGATGGTTGCGGCGCTCGTTCCCGAACTGCGCGGGCCGAAAACACCGACCTGGGTACTCCTGGTGCTGTCTCATTTTATTGCGATCACCGCCTGGGTCTTCGCGATGGAGCGAATCCATGAGGTGCCGCGCAACCGCCGTGTCACGTTTTTCGCGGGTTTCGGCATCACGCTGGTTGCCGCCAATATGGTCCTGGTCGGGGTCGTCTATCATCTCGTCGCGGAATTCCCGCCGATCGTCGCCGGCTGCCTGTTCTTCCTGACGCCCGTCTATTTCCTTGCCTCGATCTGGCATTCGGCGCGCCACCCCGTCGTCTACGTGGCGCTTGCCGCCGGTCTCGTCGCCGGGCCGCTGTTCTACTGGATCGCTCCGGAGTTCGATATCCTGCTTGCCGGCGTCGGCGGCGGAACGGTCGCCTGGGCCGGCGAACGCCTGTGGCGCTTGCGGCGGGAGGCGGGCGCGTGAACTGGCTGGAGGGGTGGTGGGCCTATGCCTTCATCGCGATTGCCGGCTGGCTCGCCACGGATATCTGGCGATGGCTGGGCGTGATTGCCGGCAAGCAGCTCCGCGACGATTCCGAGGCGTTGAACTGGGTGAGGGCGGTGGCGACCGCGCTGGTCGCGGCCGTGATCGCGAAGCTGATCCTCTTTCCGACCGGGGTGCTTGCGCAATCGCCGCTGTGGCTGCGGCTGAGCGCCGTCTTTCTCGGCGCCCTTGCGTTTTTTCTCGCCCGCCAAAAGCCGATCGCCGGCATCGCGACGGCGATCGCGGTTCTCGCCGCCGGACTCTGGTGGCTGGGATTCTGACCCTACAGCGCCTGCCGGATCTTCTCCGCATTTGCGGCCAGCACGTCGCCGTCTACCATCTGTCCGGAATGCGGTTTCAGCGGAACGCCCGCCCTGCGGGGAATGACATGGAAATGCAGGTGGAAAACCGACTGGCCGGCCGGGGCCTCATTGAACTGCATGACGGTGACGCCATCCGCGTCGAAGGCCTGCTTCGCCGCGATGGCGACCTTCTGAACCGTCGCGATCAAGGCGGGTAGGCTGGCTGTGTCCGCGTCGAGAAGGTTGCGGGACGGGGCCTTGGGCAATACCAGCACATGCCCTTCCGCCTGCGGCATGACGTCCATGAACGCCACCGTCGCATCGTCTTCATAGACCCGATGGGAGGGGATCTCGCCGCGCAGGATCTTGGCAAAGATATTGCTGGTGTCATAACCGCTCATGTCACGTCCTCTTGTTGGTGCGCGGCGGATATTTCGGCGCCGCTCGTCGTCTCATTGTTGATCGCCTTTGCGGAAGGGACCGTGTTCCGCAAGGAATTCGCCAGTCTCTTCCACATCGCGGCGTTCCCGTTCAAGGTAGTCCGCGACCGCCCGCGCCAGTCCGGGATGGGTGATGAAGTGGGCCGAATGGGTCGTCACCGGCATATAGCCGCGCGCCAGCTTGTGCTCGCCCTGCGCTCCGGCCTCTACCCGCTGCAGGCCCCGGGCGATCGCAAAGTCGATCGCCTGGTGATAGCAGACCTCGAAATGCAGGAAGGGGTGATGCTCGATGCAGCCCCAGTGTCGTCCGTATAGCGCCTCGCCGCCGATGAAGTTGATTGCGCCGGCGATGTACCGGCCGGCGCGCTTGGCCATGACCAGCAGGATGTCGTCGGCCATCCGTTCGCCGATCAGGGAATAGAAGTCGCGCGTCAGATAGGGACGTCCCCATTTGCGCCCGCCCGTGTCCATGTAGAAGGCGAAGAACTGGTCCCATATGGCTTCGGTCAGGTCGCTGCCGGTAAGCCAATCGATCGTGATTCCATGTTCGACGGCAGTGCGGCGCTCCTTCTTCAGCGCCTTGCGCTTTCGCGACGCCAGGGTCGCGAGAAAGTCGTCATGCGAGCTATAGCCCGCATTCATGAAATGAAACTGCTGGTCCGTCCGGTGCAGGAAACCGGCCCGCTCGAAGGCCGGCATCTCCTCGGCAGGAACGAAGGCCACATGGGCGGAGGAGACGCCGTGTCGGCGCGTGAGTTCCTTGAGGCCCGCGGCCAGCGCCTCCCGCACCGGCCGGGGATCGGTGCCGTCGGCCGCCAGCAGGCGCGGTCCCGTGACCGGCGTGAAAGGCACCGAACACTGCAATTTCGGATAATAGCGCCCCCCCGCCTGTTCGAAGGCATTCGCCCAGCCATGGTCGAAGACATATTCGCCCTGGCTATGGTTCTTCATGTAGCAGACGAGGCCACCGGTGATGGATCCGCCCGCATTCTCGATCAGCAGATGTTGCCCCAGCCAGCCCGTCTGCGCCGTCGCCGAGCCGGATTGCTCCAGCGCCGACAGATAGGCATGCGAGATAAACGGGTTATAGGGCGTGCCAGCATGCGCTTTCGACGCCCCGGCAAGCCGATCCCACTTCGCCGGCGGAATCGCGGTGAACGAATGCTCGATGCGGATGGTGATCGCGTCTGACATGACCTTAGGAAACCATGGTCTCCCGTGGATCGAAACCCTCGAATGTCATTTGATCGGCATGGGCGAAGGTATGCTCCTGCGCCCGCCGGTCGCGCACGGTCCAGGTGATGACCGTGCAGCCGAGGGTACGCTCCTTGGTGATGAACGGGTTCGGCAGGTCGCCGTAGAAATAGGAAATGAAATCCAGGCCGAACTGCATCGCTTCTTCGTGCACGAAGAAGGTTTCCGGTCTGGAGCCTTCGGCGGTCAGGCCGAGCGGATAGGGGGCGTCGAGCGCCCTCAGGTCCTTGAGCAGCCAATGGTCGAAGCTCATCAGCGCCACGGGCCCCTTGTATCCCTCAAGCGTGTCGAGCACGGCTGCCGCAAAGCCCTCGTCGTCGCCCTTCCGGCCCTTGAGTTCGAGGACGAGCGGTACGCGCCCGGCTACGAGCCGGAGGAGTTGCGACAATGTCGGCACCTTGTCCGCGGTGCCTCCGACGGAGAGGAGGGCGAGTTCTCCGGCCGTTTTCGCCCGGATATCCCCCTTCAGCCCGCAGAGACGCCGCAGGTCGTCATCATGGAAAACGACCGGGATGCTATCGGCTGTATATTGCAGGTCGCACTCGATCGCGAAGCCCGCCTCGACGGCGCGGGCGAAGGCCGAAAGCGTGTTCTCCCAGACCTCGCGGTTCATGTCGTGATAGCCGCGATGCGCGATCGGCTGCGTCTTGAGAAAGGACGTGTCCTTCATGGTGGCGCCCCGATCAGGCGATCTCGAGGATGGCATCGATCTCGACCGCCGCATTGAAGGGCAGGGAGGCCATGCCGACCGCGGCGCGCGCGTGCTTGCCGGCTTCGCCGAGCACATTCGCCAGGAGATTCGAGGCGCCGTTGATGACGAGATGTTGTTCGGTGAACTCCGGTGTTGAGGCGACGAAGCCGTTGATTTTGACGAGGCGCCGAATGCGCCCGAGATCGCCGCCGAGCGCGGCCTTTGCCTGCGCCAGGATGTTGATCGCGCAGAGCTCAGCCGCCCGCTGCGCCGCCGCGACATCGACATCCTTGCCCACATGACCCGTGACCGCGACCTTGCCGGCTTCCATGGGCAATTGCCCGGAAATATAGAGCGTCGAGCCGGTGACGACGAATGGAACGTAGTTCGCGACAGGCGCGACCGCCTGCGGAAGCACGATACCGAGTTCGTTGAGGCGCGTTTCGATCTCTGCGGACATAGAGGGCTCCGTTGTTGTCTTTTGTGATAAAATCCGTCATGCAGGCAGGATGGGCTCGATCCAGGTGGCGTCGCCTTGTTTCTGCCGAACGTTTGTTTAACGCATCGCCGCCGAGTCCAACAGGAGGAAACGGATGTTTCGTAAAGGCCTCGGCCTGGTCGCTCTCTCGGGCGCCTGGCTCGCTGCGGCGGCCGCGGCCGGCGTGGCCAATGCCAGTACGCTCGCACCTCACCGCGCCGTCTACGACCTTGAGCTGAAGGACGCATCCGAACGTTCCGGCATCAGCGGAATGTACGGGCGCATGGTCTACGAGTTCAACGGTTCCGCCTGCGAAGGGTACACGGTCAGCTTCCGCTTCGTGACCCAGGTGGACACGGGCGAAGAAGTTCGCATGACCGACCAGCAGACGACCACCTTCGAGGATATGAGAACCGGCAGCTTCCGATTTCTGACGCGTTCCTTTACCGACGAGAAGCTGGACAAGGAAGTGCGCGGAAGTGCGCATGAGGAGACGTCCGGCGTCAAGGTGGAACTGACCGTACCCGATAGGCGCGAAGTGGCGCTGGCCGCAAGTCGATTTCCGACCGAGCACATGCTGGAGGTCATCGAGCGGGCCAAGAGGGGCGAGACCTTCTTCGAGGCGCGCATCTTCGATGGCTCCGATTCGGGTGACAAGACGCTGATCACTTCCACCTTCGTGGGCAAGGCCCGCAAGCCGGAGCCGAACGACGTGGACGCCGGCAGAGCCGGCGAGCTCGCAGGCGAAAGTTACTGGCCGGTGACGATCTCCTACTTCAACGATGAAGCGACGGGCGATGCCGTGCCCATCTACCGCATGTCCTTCAAGCTCTACGAGAATGGCGTCACCCGCGATTTGACGATGGACTACGGAGACTTCGTCCTGGCCGGCAGGCTTGCCGACCTCGAAGTCTTCAAGGCGGAAGAGTGCAAATAAAGCAGGCCACCGCAAAAGCAGATAATGCGAGGCGCTGCAGGGCAAATCGGACTTCCTGTCTTGATTTATCGGATGGTAGCGGCTAAGGGGCTGTCCATTCCACACGTGAGGCATGGGATTGTCCGGGAGAAATCCGGATCGTTCCGCCGGTGGGCGCAGTAAGATGCGTTCGACGCCTTGCGGAGGTTCAACCGGAAAAGGAGAATAAGGGCATGGCATTGCCTGATTTTAGCATGCGCCAGCTTCTCGAAGCAGGCGTTCACTTCGGTCACCAGACGCATCGCTGGAACCCGAAGATGAAGCCGTACATCTTCGGCGACCGCAACAACGTTCACATCATCGACCTCGCTCAGACCGTACCGATGCTGTCGCGCGCCCTCCAGGTCGTCAGCGACACCGTCGCCAGCGGCGGCCGCGTGCTCTTCGTTGGCACCAAGCGCCAGGCTTCGGAAATCATCGCTGACGCTGCAAAGCGCTCCGCCCAGTACTACGTCAACGCGCGCTGGCTCGGCGGCATGATGACCAACTGGAAGACGATCTCCAACTCGATCCAGCGCCTGCGCAAGCTCGACGAGATTCTCGCTTCCGAAGCTTCCGGCTTCACGAAGAAGGAGCGCCTGAACCTCGAGCGCGAGCGCGAAAAGCTGAACCGTGCGCTCGGTGGTATCCGCGACATGGGCGGCACGCCGGACCTGATGTTCATCATCGACACCAACAAGGAATCGATCGCCATCGAAGAAGCCAAGCGCCTTGGCATTCCAGTGGTTGCCATCATCGACTCCAATTGCGATCCGGACCAGATCGACTATCCGATCCCCGGCAATGACGACGCTTCGCGTGCGATCGCCCTTTACTGCGATCTCGTTGCCCGCGCGGCGATCGACGGCATTGCGCGTCAGCAGGGCGCTGCCGGCCGCGATCTCGGCGCCTCCGAAGAGGTTCCGGTCGAGCCGGCTCTCGACGAATCGTCCGAAGCCTGATCGGGAGGCCGGCAGCTATTGCTGCCGCACCCCTTGAATTGTTCGGACGAGGCCGTTTCTGATGGAAATCTGAACGGCCTCGTTCTTTTCAGCCGGGAATGGCGCGGCTTGATTCGAAAAAGTTTCCCGCACCGCACCATGATGGCGACGTCATCACGGTGTCACATCGACAGGCCATTCCCTGCCAAACCTTCTGGCACGGCGCCACTTTGCGGTTGGCGCGCCAGCGAAACAGATGAAGAGGCATGAAGATGACTGTTACTGCCGCGATGGTGAAGGATCTGCGCGAGAAGACCGGCGCAGGCATGATGGATTGCAAGAAGGCGCTTGCTGAAACCAACGGCGACATGGAAGCCGCAGTCGACTGGCTGCGCGCCAGGGGCATCGCGAAGGCCGACAAGAAGTCCGGCCGCACCGCTGCCGAAGGTCTCGTGGGCATCGCCAGCGCCGGCAACAAGGCCGTTGTCGTCGAAATCAATTCCGAGACCGACTTCGTCGCTCGCAACGACGCCTTTCAGGACCTCGTCCGCGGCGTCGCCAGCGTCGCGCTCGGTACGGACGGCAGCGTTGAGGCCGTTGCCAACGCGACCTATCCGGCCACCGGCAAGTCTGTGGAAGAAACCATCAAGGACGCGATTGCGACGATCGGCGAGAACATGACGCTGCGTCGTTCCGCCCTGCTCGCTGTCGAGGATGGCGTTGTCGCGACCTACATCCATAATGCCGCCGGCGATGGTATCGGCAAGCTTGGGGTTCTGGTCGCGCTGAAGTCCACGGGCGACAAGGAAGCGCTGAACGCCATTGGCCGCCAGGTCGCCATGCACGTCGCGGCGACCAACCCGCTTGCCGTGCGCCCGAGCGAGATCGATCCGGCGGTTGCCGAACGTGAGCGCAACGTCTTCATCGAGCAGTCGCGCGCTTCGGGCAAGCCGGACAACATCATCGAGAAGATGGTGGAGGGTCGCATGCGCAAGTTCTTCGAGGAAGTCGCGCTTCTCTCGCAGGCTTTCGTGATGAACCCCGACCAGACCGTTGAAGCAGCCCTCAAGGAGGCCGAAAAGAGCGTCGGCGCGCCGATCGAGGTAACGGGCATCGCTCGCCTGCTGCTCGGCGAAGGCGTGCAGAAAGAAGAGTCCGACTTCGCAGCCGAAGTGGCGGCCGCCGCCAAGGGTTGATTTCTTCTTCCCGAATGGGAAAAGCTCAGGGCATCGCGTGACAACGCGGTGCCCTTCGTGTATCCGGCATTCGTCATTGCGTCGGGCCCGCTGGAATGCACATGGAGGCGGTCGATACCACGCAATCGGGTTTTTCCTTGTTGCCGCCGTGCGTGCCTTTCGCGCATGCGTGCCGATCTGTTCAGGAGTGATGATGTCGGCCAAGCCAATCTACAAGCGCGTTCTTCTCAAAGCCTCGGGCGAAGCCTTGATGGGGAGCCAGGGCTTCGGCATCGATGTGACGGTTGCCGATCGGATCGCATCCGACATCGCCGAGGCTCGGGCCATGGGCGTGGAAGTCGGCGTCGTTGTCGGCGGGGGCAACATCTTCCGTGGCGTGGCGGTCGCCTCCAAAGGCGGCGACCGGGTGACGGGCGATCACATGGGCATGCTGGCGACGGTCATCAATGCGCTTGCTCTTGCAACATCGCTGCGCAAACTCGACATCGATACGGTGGTGCTGTCGGCAATCGCGATGCCGGAGATTTGTGAAAGCTTCTCGCAGCGCGCGACGCTTTATCATCTTTCTCTGGGTCGTGTGGTGATCTTTGCCGGCGGTACCGGCAATCCGTTCTTCACGACCGATTCCGCAGCCGCGCTTCGCGCCGCGGAAATGGGAGCGGAGGCGATCTTCAAGGGAACGCAGGTGGACGGGATCTATTCCGCCGACCCGAAGAAAGTTCCTTCTGCCACCCGCTTCGATCGGCTGACCCATAGTGAGGTCCTCGAAAAGGGATTGGCCGTGATGGACGTTGCGGCGGTGGCGCTCGCGCGGGAAAATGCCATTCCGATCGTCGTTTTCTCGATCCACGAGAAAGGCGGGTTCGCGGAGATATTGACCGGTGGCGGTCGCGCCACCATCGTGACGGATAACTGATAATCTGCGGAGGCCCGGTGGGCCGCCTAACAGAACGGGAGCTAGTATCATGAGTGAAGGTGTGGATCTGAAGGAACTGAAGCGCCGGATGGACGGGGCGATTGCCGCGTTCAAGCACGACATCGCCTCGCTTCGTACCGGCCGCGCATCGGCAAACGTTCTCGATCCGGTGACCGTCGAGGCCTACGGATCGCGCATGCCGCTGAACCAGGTCGCCAACGTCACGGTTCCGGAAGCGCGCATGCTGTCGGTTTCGGTCTGGGACAAATCCATGGTCGGTGCAGTCGAGCGGGCGATCAGGGAGGCAAATCTCGGCCTCAATCCGATCGTGGACGGGCAGAATCTGCGCATTCCGCTGCCGGAGCTGAATGAGGAGCGTCGCAAGTCGCTCGTCAAGGTCGCACATGACTATGCCGAGAAAAGCAAGGTAGCGGTGCGCCATGTCCGCCGCGACGGTATGGATGACCTGAAAAAAGCCGAAAAGGATGGCGAGATCGGCCAGGATGAGAGCCGCGCCCAGTCGGAACGCGTGCAAAAGATGACCGATGAAATGATCTCCGAGATCGACCGCTTGCTCGCGGACAAGGAAAAGGAAATCATGCAGGTCTGACCCGTGGAATTGTGAGTCTCTATTTTCGGACAGCCCATGCCAGATATCACCTTCACAAACGCGCCGGCTCACGTCGCCATCATCATGGACGGCAACGGTCGCTGGGCGAACGCGCGTGGACTGCCCCGCACGATGGGGCACCGCAAGGGGGTCGAGGCGGTCCGCGGCGCGGTGAGGACGGCTGCGGAACTGGGTATCCGTTATCTGACCCTGTTTGCATTTTCATCGGAGAACTGGAGCCGGCCCGAGGATGAGGTCAGCGATCTCATGGGCCTGCTCAAGTCTTTCGTGCGAAGAGATCTGGCGGACCTGCACCGCGAGAACGTCCGCATCCGCGTTATCGGCGACCGCACGAACCTGAGCGGCGACATCCTGCCGCTCTTGCTCGAGGCGGAAGAGACCACGATCGCCAATACGGGGATCACGCTGGTGATCGCCTTCAATTACGGGGCGCGGGACGAACTGGCGAGGGCGATGCGCCGGCTGGCCGAAGAGGTGGCCGACGGGCGTCTTACGCCAAGCGACATCACGGCAGAGCGGATCGCAGAAACGATCGACACGGCAGGCATACCCGACCCCGATCTCATCCTGCGGACGAGTGGAGAGGAGCGCCTGTCAAATTTTCTGCTTTGGCAGGGAGCCTACTCCGAATTGCTGTTCATTCCAGAACTGTGGCCGGATTTCACGCGTGAGACTTTCATCGCGGCGATCGAGAAATATTCCGGCCGTGAACGCCGCTTTGGCGGGCTGCCGCAACCGACTTTGGCGGTCGGCTCCTGATGCCGAGCGAACTGAAGCTTCGAATCGCCTCCGCGGTCGTGCTCGCCGCCGTCGCTCTGGGCGCCACCTGGGCCGGAGGCTTCGCATTCCAGCTTCTGGCCGTCGCGATCGGCCTTTTGGTCTATTACGAGTGGTCGACGATCACGAGGCTCGTCGATCGGGATTTCCGGGGCAACGCCTTCGGCTGGCTCACGCAGGCGGTCGTCGCTGTTCTGGTGCTTTTCGACCACATGCCGTTGACCCTGCCTGTGCTTGCGGGCTCGATCGCGGTTGCGGCGCTATGGGTGTCTTTCAGGAAGGCGAGTTGGTGGCTGCCTGGCGGTATAGCCTATGCCGGCCTGACAAGCATTTCTCTGGCGGCCATTCGCGGGGTGGATTATCTCGGCCTCATCGCGATGCTTTTCGTCTTCGCCGTCGTTTGGGGGACCGATATTTTCGCGTATTTTGTCGGTCGGGCGATCGGGGGTCCGAAGCTGGCCCCGGCGATTTCGCCCGGCAAGACCTGGTCGGGGGCCATCGGCGGTACGATCTGCGGCGTTCTTTCGGGCGTCGCCATCTTCATGGCGCATTTTTCGCTGCAGGACCTTCATATCGTGGCCATCGCCCTCACGCTTTCGATCGCCAGCCAGATCGGCGACCTGTTCGAATCCTTCATAAAGCGACGCTTCGGCGTGAAGGACTCGAGTCGCCTGATACCGGGGCATGGCGGCGTCATGGATCGGGTCGATGGACTGATTTTCGCCTGCGGTGCGGCATTGCTTCTTGTGTTGGGCCAGCTTCTGTTGAGTGGCGGCCGGGAATCCGCCTTCGGTTCCGTGCTGCTGGGCCTTTAGGCTGGTTGCGACGGTGGGCGGCGTTCAGAACCGGAGGTGCAGGGGAGCCTCACAGTTTCGTCATTGTCCTGTCGGTGCTTGCATGGGTTCTTAAAGCCAAAGAGAAAAAAGAGTAGGATCGTGCCGCATCACGAATTCTGGTAGCGGCCACCGCCACAGCGGATGCGTTAGGAACTGAAATGAGCCTTCTGCTTGACAATCTCCAATACACTATCCCCACTTTCCTGTTCCTCCTGACCCTGCTGGTCTTCGTCCATGAGATGGGGCACTACCTGGTCGGCCGCTGGTCCGGCATCCGCATTGTGGCCTTTTCCGTGGGCTTTGGGCCGGAACTTTTCGGCTGGACGGACCGGCACGGCACCAGGTGGAAGTTCTGCATCATCCCGCTTGGCGGTTACGTCAAGTTTTTTGGCGACCAGGACGCGGCGAGTTCGCCCGACTACGAACGGCTGGAGAGACTGGCCCCCGGCGAGCGGGGCAGGACGTTCCTTGGCGCAAAGCTGTGGAAGCGTGCGGCAACCGTTGCCGCCGGACCGATCGCCAATTTCCTGCTGGCAATTGCGATCTTTGCCGTTCTCTTCTCCATTTACGGCCGCGCTGTCGCCGATCCGGTGGTCGCTTTCGTCGCGCCCGACAGTGCAGCGGAAGCGGCCGGCGTCCAGCCGGGGGACCGGCTGATTTCCATCGACGGAACGCCGGTATCGACCTTCGATGATGTGCGCCGCTATGTCGCCGTCCGCCCGGAACTGCCGATAAATGTCCGAATCGAGCGCGAGGGCGCCACGATCGATTTGCGCATGGTACCGCAGCGCACGGAAACCGTCGATCCGCTTGGCAATAAGGTCGAAGAGGGAAAGATCGGCATCGGAACGAACCAGGAGGCGGGCAACTTCCGGATCGAGACCTACGGCCCCCTTGAGGCTGTCGGCCAGGGCGCCTTGCAAAGCTGGCGGATCGTAACCGGCACGTTCGACTATCTGGCGAATATGATCGTTGGCCGGATGAACGCCGATCAATTGGGAGGGCCGATTCGCATAGCGCAGATGTCGGGGCAAATGGCGAAGCTCGGCATCGCCGAAGTGTTGAACTTTGCCGCGGTGCTTTCGGTTTCCATAGGGTTGCTTAACCTGATGCCCGTGCCCGTGCTGGATGGCGGACATCTCGTATTCTACGCGGTCGAGGCTTTGCGTGGAAGGCCGGTTGGCCCGGCCGCACAGGAACTCGCATTTCGCATCGGCTTTGCAATGGTCCTGATGCTGACGTTCTTCGCGGCCTGGAACGATATCAACTGGCTCTTCGGCTAGAGCATTTTGCAGTCAGGCGGAATCGTCTGACGTCGCACAAATGCGGCGGAAACGAACAGATGGAGCGGTAGGGCGAACGTATCCCGCCCTGGCGCATCGGCCCGTGATCGGAACCTGCGGCAAAACGAAGCCAAAAGGCGAGACAGTCGCGGGGGCAATCCGCGAGTGTCTCCAGAACGAACGTGCCGGGGACCGAGGGGGAATTCCTGGGAATTGTCCGATCGACCGGTTCCGGTCACTTGCTTCGCAACCATTTGTTTACGATAACGCGACGCCGTAGTGGCTGTTAAGCCACGGTTCGAATTGAAGTAAACAGAAATTAACGAGCCGACTTGCTTGTATGGGAAAAGCCGGTAAAACGGCAACCGTGACCGGAGTCGGTACGGAACTGCCGCGGTACGTTGAAAAAAGGTTAGAATTGACAATGAAAGCTGGTTCAAGGTTTTTGAGCGCGGTCTCGGCGTTTGCGCTGTCTGCGAGCATGGTTGCGACAGGAACCGGTGTCGGGTTGATTGCTGGTGCGTCGGTGGCTCATGCCGCAGTGATCAACCGTGTTGAGGTGCGTGGCGCGACGCGTGTGAGCCCCGAAACCGTTCGGGCGAACATCACGATCGTTCCCGGCAGGAACTTCAGCAATGCCGACATCGATGCTTCCGTTAAGCGCCTTTATGCGACCGGCTATTTCTCGGATGTCAGCATCAGCGTTTCCGGCGGTACGCTGGTCGTCAACGTTAGCGAAAATCAACTGGTGAATCAGGTCGTCTTCAACGGCAACCGCAAGATCAAGGACGACAAGCTGCAAGCGGTCGTGCGCACGCAGCCCCTTGGCCCCTACAGCGAAGCGACTGTCGAGAACGATATTCAAGCGATCAGGGATGCCTATGCCGCGATCGGTCGTAGCGACGTCACTGTGACGACGCAGGTCGTTCCGATCGCCGAGGGGCGCGTAAACCTCGCATTCGTCATCAACGAGGGCGAGCGCACCAAGATCACCCAGATCAATTTCGTCGGCAACGAAGTCTATAGCGACGGTCGCCTCCAGTCGGTGATCGCGACGAAGGAATCCGGCATCTTCTCGTTCTTGACGCGCAAGGACGTCTATAATCCGGACAAGCTGCGAGCCGATGAGGAGCTGCTGCGCCAGTTTTACTACAATCGAGGCTATGCCGACTTCCGTGTGATCTCGTCCGACGCGGCGCTCAACGAGGCGACCAACGAATATACGGTGACGATCACGGTCGAGGAGGGGCCGCGTTACGCCTTCGGCCCGATCAATGTCGAATCGACCGTCGAAGGTATCGATGCCGAGGAGTTGAGGGGGCTGGTTCAGAGCCGCGAGGGTTCGGTCTATAAGGCCAAGGACATCCAAGACACGATGAGCGCAATCTCGAAGCGCGTTGCTTCGGCCGGCTATCCGTTTGCGCGTGTCACGCCGCGCGGCAACCGTAACCTCGCCAACAACACCATTGCCGTCGATTACCTCGTCGATCAGGGCGAGCGCGCCTATGTCGAGCGCATCGAGATTCGCGGCAACACCCGTACGCGCGACTACGTCATCCGTCGCGAGTTCGACGTGGGCGAGGGGGACGCCTTCAACCAGGAAATGATCGCACGCGCCAAGCGCCGGCTGGAGGCCTTGGGCTACTTCTCGTCGGTGAATATCTCGACCGCGCCGGGCAGTGCCGCCGATCGCGTGATCGTCATTGTCGACGTTCAGGATCAGGCCACGGGCTCGTTCGGCATCGGTGCCGGCTATTCCGCCGGCAGCGGCGGCGGCTTCCTTGTGGAAGCCTCGATCGAAGAAAAGAACTTCCTTGGCCGCGGGCAATATATTCGTCTGGCCGCCGGCAGGGGCGAAGACAGCAAGACCTACAATGTCTCCTTCACGGAGCCCTATTTCCTGGGCTATCGCCTGGCGGCCGGTTTCGACGTGTTCAAGAATGAACACGATTTCGACGACGATCACTACAGCTATAACGATCAGGGCTTCAGTCTGCGGGTAACGGCGCCGATCACGGAAAGCTTGTCGACGACGCTGCGTTACAACTATACCGAGCTTAAGTATTTCGGTGACGAGGACGAGTTGTCCTCGCCCTATGATCGGGTCATCGACGGCAGCCCGTGGACCCGTTCGTCGATATCCCACTCCTTCACCTACAACACGCTCGATGATGCCCAACTGCCGCGCGAGGGCGTCCTTGCATCGGTCACGCAGGAGTTCGCCGGTCTCGGCGGTACCTCCGATTTCTACAAGATCGCGGGTAAGGCCAGGTGGTACTACACCTTGAACGACGAGGCGGATATCATCGGCTCGCTCGCCGGTAGTGCGGGTCACCTGGTGAAGACCTCCGGATCCATGGAGGTTTTCGATCAGTTCCAGTTGGGCAGCAACGACATCCGCGGCTTCGAGCGCAACGGCATCGGTCCTCGCGTCAACAACGGTGACGCCCTCGGCGGCACGACCTATTTCACCGCCTCGGCGGAAGCGTCGTTCCCGCTGCCGGGAATTCCGCGTGACAGCGGCTTCCGCGGTGCGTTCTTCGTCGATGCTGGTACGCTTTATGGCAATGATGTCGAACTCACCGGGGCCGGCGAGTTTGCCCGCGGCACCGACGCGTCGCTGCGCGCCTCCGTCGGCGTCAGCCTGATCTGGGCATCGCCCTTCGGTCCGTTGCGTGTCGACTACGCCGTGCCGGTCGCAAAGGAAGATTTCGATAAGGTCCAGAACTTCAAGTTCGGTATCAACTCTTCCTTCTGATAAGCGCAGTCCAGAACTGCCAGATAAACGTTCTGGAGTGGCTAGGGTCAGGACCCCATGGAACAGAATTGGTTCTTTCAGCCCCATGAAGGGATTCGCCTGGGCGACTTGGCGAATCAGATAGGGGCGGAGCTCTCGGATGCGGCCGTCGCCGATCAAGCCGTTCATGCGGTGGCACCTGTCTATCGGGCCAAGCCGGGTGACATCTGTTACATGCTTTCGCGCAAGAGTCGCGATGAACTGGAGAGCTGCCACGCTTCTGCGATCATCTGCGACAAGACGATCGCTTCGCTTGTTCCCGGCCATATTCCCGTATTGCTGACGCCAAAACCGCACACGGCGTTCGCGCTTGCCGGCACGTTGCTGCACGGGCAGGCGATGCGTCCTTCGTTCAATACGAGCGAACGCGGCATAGCACCGGGGGCTTTCATCGATCCGACGGCTCGGCTGGAGCCGGGTGTTGAAGTGGAGCCTTCGGCGGTGGTCGGAGCCGGGGCGGAAGTCGGCAGCGGTACGCGGATTGGGGCCGGTGCTCTCATTGGACCGAACGTCCGCATTGGTCGCGATTGCACGATTTCCGCTGGCGCAAGCATCCTTTGCGCTCTAGTGGGCAACAACGTCATCATCCATCCCGGTGCGCGGATCGGCCAGGATGGATTCGGCTATGCGCCGGGTCCGGGCGGCGGCATGATCAAGATCGTCCAGGTCGGGCGGGTGATCATCCAGGACCATGTGGAGATCGGTGCCAACACGACGATCGATCGCGGCACCATGGACGATACGGTGATCGGCGAGGGCACGAAGATCGATAATCTCGTGCAGATCGGCCACAACGTCCGCATCGGCCGTTACTGCGGCATCGTCAGCCAGGTCGGTATCGCCGGTAGCGCGCGGATTGGCGATGGAGTGATGATCGGCGGCGGCACCGGCGTGAATGGTCATATTACAATCGGAGATGGCGTGCAGATTGCCGCGATGAGCGGGGTGGCGAGCGACGTACCGGCTGGAGAGCGCTACGGCGGAATACCGGCGCGTCCGATGCGGGATTTCCTGCGCGATGTCGCCGAGATGGCTATGCGGGCAAGCGGAAGACAGAAGAAGAAGGGTGGCAAGGATGAATGAGGCTGCGACAGTTCTCGGTACCGCGGATATTCAGGAGATCCTCAAGCTTCTTCCTCATCGCTATCCGTTCTTGATGGTCGATCGCATCATCGAGATCGATGATGACAACTCCGCGATCGGCATCAAGAACGTGACGGCGAACGAACCGCACTTTACCGGGCATTTTCCGGAAAAGCCGATCATGCCCGGCGTATTGCTGATCGAAGGCATGGCCCAGACGGCAGGCGCGATCTGCGCGCGCAAGACGGGCATCGGCAGCAATCTCGTCTACTTCATGACGATCGACAACGCGCGTTTCCGCAAGCCGGTGGTGCCCGGCGATCGCGTGGAGTTTCACGTCGCCAAGCACAAGCAGCGGGGCAATATCTGGAAATTTCATTGTGACGCAAAAGTTGACGGGCAACTGGTCGCGGAAGCTGATATCGGCGCGATGATCGTCAGCAAGGAAGACGCCTGAAAATGATTGCACCAACTGCGAAGATCCATCCGTCGTCGGTTATCGAAGACGGCGCTGTGATCGGCGAGAACGTGAAGATCGGCCCGTTTTGTCACATCGGGCCGAACGTCGTTTTGGGAGACGATATCTCGCTGTTGAGTCATGTCGTCGTGATCGGGCGCACGACGATCGGCAAGGCAACGAAAATCTTCCCCGGTGCCGTGATCGGCGGCGATTCGCAGAGTGCGCATCACAGTGCAGTGAACACCAAGCTTGTGATTGGCGAAAATTGCACGATCCGCGAAGGCGTGACGATGAACACCGGCACGGTCGAACATGGCGGCACCACAGTCGTTGGCGACAACAACCTGTTCCTCGCCTATTCGCATGTCGCCCATGATTGCCGTCTCGGGAACAACATTATCCTGTCGAACAACGTGATGCTCGCCGGCCATGTCACGGTCGAGGATCGGGCCATCCTCGGCGGCGGTTCGGCCGTCCACCAGTTCACCCGTGTCGGCCGTCAGGCCTTTGTCGGCGGGCTGTCGGCGGTGAGCTACGACGTCATCCCCTATGGCATGCTGAATGGCAATCCGGGTGTGCTGAGCGGCCTCAACGTCGTCGGAATGACGCGCGCAGGGATCGACCGCCAGACGATTCACGCGGTGCGGCGGTGCTACAAGCAGATTTTTGAGGGGCCGCAATCCATCCGCGCCAACGCCGCGGCAGTTCGCGAGGCGTATCTCGATTGTCCGCCGGCGATCGAGATCCTCGATTTCATCGCTGCCGAAAGCGATCGCGCGCTGTCGTCGCCGAATCGCAGCAGCAAGGGCTGATCGCAATGGCGGTGCATGGCCTGCCGCAGGCGAAGGGCAGGCTCGCCATCATCGCCGGCGCCGGCGCGTTGCCGCACCATGTCGCCGAAGCGGTGCGCAGGCAGGGAGAGGACCCTTTCATCATCGCTCTGTCTCGCGAGGCGGATGCCGATTGGACCGGTTTCGATCATTCGACGCTCGCGATCGGCGATTTCGCAGCGATCAGCCGAACTTTTGCGACAGAAGGCATCGACCGCGTGGTGCTTTCCGGTGCGGTTCGGCAGCGTCCGGAATGGCGCGACATCCGGCCGACCCTGAAGACGCTCGCGAAGGTCCCGAGCGTCCTCAGAACGCTGGTTTCGGGCGGCGACGACGCGGTGCTGCGCATGGCAATGGAACTTATAGAAGTGAGCGGCGCCCGAATCATCGGTGCTCATGAGGTGGTTCCGGATCTGCTGGCACATGCCGGCCCGATCGGCGCGCATGCGCCGGCCGACGAGGATCGTCGCGACATAGCTGCCGGGATGGCCGCTGCCGAAGCATTGGGCGCGCTCGACGTCGGGCAGGGCGCCGTCGCGGTCGGCGGAAGGGTGGTGGCGCTCGAGGGGGCTGAAGGAACCGATGACATGCTGGCGCGGGTCGCTGCGCTCAAGGCAGGCGGCCGTGTGTCGGCGCGGCGCCGAGGCGTCCTCGTGAAGCTCTGCAAGCCGCAACAGGACGAGCGTGCCGATCTGCCGACGATTGGTCGCTCGACCGTCGCGGCCGCCGAGGCAGCAGGTCTGGCCGGCATCGCGGTCGAAGCCGGGCGTGCGCTCGTCGTCGAACGCCGAGAGGTCGTCGAGGCTGCGAATCGCAATGGCCTCTTCATCATCGGCATCGAGCGCGAGGGTCGGGGGGGCAGGCCGTGACGGTTCGCCGTTACAAGCTGGCGGTCATTGCCGGAGAAGTTTCGGGGGATCTGCTCGGCGCTGACCTGGTCCGCGCGCTTCGCGGACGTGTCGCAGGAGCCGTCGATCTCGTCGGCGTCGGTGGTGAGGCATTGGAAGCCGAAGGCCTCGGCTCGCTGTTCGACTACTCCGAATTGTCGATCATGGGATTTTCGCAAGTGCTCGCCCGGCTGCCGAAGCTTCTTCAGCGCTTCCGCCAGACCGCGCTTGCCATCATCGCCGCGCGCCCGGACGCATTGCTGATCATCGACAGCCCCGACTTCACCCACCGGGTGGCGGGGCGGGTGCGTGCCGCACTGCCGGACCTGCCGATCATCGACTATGTCTGTCCGAGCGTCTGGGCTTGGAAGCCGGAACGCGCCCCACGGATGCGCGCCTATGTCGATCATGTGCTTGCGGTGCTGCCCTTTGAACCGGAGGTGATGCGCAACCTCGGCGGTCCGCCGACCACCTATGTCGGGCACAGGCTGGCCTCGGACGTCAACCTACTCGCGGTCCGGGAAGAGCGGCGTGCGAGGCAGCGGTCAGGGGAGGCCAGCGCGCCCAAGACCTGCCTTTTGCTCCCTGGCTCACGCGCCGGCGAGGTCAGCCGCCTGCTGCCGATCTTCCGCGAAACCGTCGAGGAACTGGCACAGCGCCACGGAGACATGCGCTTCCTGCTGCCGACAGTTCCTCGCCAGGAAGGCCGCGTGCGGGCGTTGACGACGTCCTGGAAGGTCCAGCCGGAGATCTCCGTTACGGCGGACAAGAAGTGGCAGGCCTTCGCCGAGGCGGACGCTGCGCTTGCCGCGTCGGGCACCGTTATTCTTGAACTGGCGCTTGCCGGCGTGCCGGTCGTGTCGACCTATTATGCGGATTGGCTCGTCACTTTGCTGCACAGCCGGATCCGGATTTGGACTGCGGCACTGCCGAACCTGGTTGCCGATTTCCCCGTCGTCCCGGAATATTTCAACAGGGCGATCCGTCCGGCGGTCTTGACGCGGTGGATCGAACGGCTGTCCGGCGACACGGCTCAGCGGCAAGCCATGCTCGACGGCTTCGCGATCGTGCAGGAGCGTATGGCGACGGCTCGACCGCCGGGCGAAAGCGCGGCGGATATCGTCTTTGATTATCTCCAAGGCAAAAAGCCCGGCCATTTCTGACCGGGCTCTTTGATTTGATTTGAGCGGTGCTACAGCGCCGCGCGTCTCTCGCCTGTGCTCAGCGCTTGGAGAGCGGCACGTAGTCGCGCAGAGACGCGCCGACATAGAGCTGGCGCGGGCGACCGATGCGCTGTTCCGGATCCTCGATCATCTCGTTCCACTGGGCAATCCAGCCGACGGTCCGGGCAAGGGCGAAGAGCACGGTGAACATCGTAGTGGGGAAGCCCAGCGCCTTGAGCGTGATACCGGAATAGAAGTCGATGTTCGGATAGAGCTTCTTCTCGATGAAGTACTCGTCGGTAAGCGCAATGCGCTCGAGTTCCATCGCGACCTCGAGCAGCGGGTCGTCCCTGTGGCCGAGTTCCGCCAGGACCTCATGGGTCGTCTTCTGCATGATCTTGGCGCGCGGGTCGTAATTCTTGTAAACCCGGTGGCCGAAGCCCATTAGGCGGAACGGATCGTTCTTGTCCTTGGCGCGCGCGATATATTCGGGGATGCGGTCGACCGAGCCGATCTCGGCGAGCATATTGAGTGCGGCCTCATTGGCGCCGCCATGGGCCGGACCCCAAAGGCAGGCAATACCGGCGGCGATGCAGGCGAACGGATTGGCGCCCGACGAGCCGGCAAGGCGCACCGTCGAGGTCGAGGCGTTCTGCTCATGATCGGCGTGCAGAATGAAGATGCGGTCCATGGCGCGCGCCAGCACCGGGTTCACCACGTATTCCTCGCAAGGCACGGCAAAGCACATGCGCAGGAAATTCGAGGCATAGTCAAGATCGTTCTTCGGATAGATGAACGGCTGGCCGACGTGATACTTGTAGGCCATCGCCGCGATGGTCGGCATTTTCGCGATCATCCTGAGCGACGCGACCATGCGCTGGTGCGGGTCGGTAATGTCGGTGGAATCGTGGTAGAAGGCCGAGAGAGCACCGACACAGCCGCACATCACGGCCATCGGATGGGCGTCGCGACGGAAGCCGGTGAAGAAGCGCGACATCTGCTCGTGAACCATCGTGTGATGGGTGACGCGGTAGTCGAAGTCGTCCTTCTGCGCCTTGGTCGGCAGTTCGCCGTAAAGCAGGAGGTAGCAGACTTCAAGGAAGTCACCGTGCTCGGCCAGCTGTTCGATCGGGTAACCGCGATGAAGCAACACGCCCTCGTCGCCATCGATATAGGTGATCTTGGACTCGCATGATGCCGTCGACGTGAAACCCGGATCGTAGGTGAACATCTTGGTCTGTTGGTAGAGCGAACCGATGTCCACGACGTCCGGTCCGATGGATCCCGATCTCACTGGCAGGTCCGCTGCCTTTCCATCGATGGTTACCGTGGCGTTTTTTCCTGACATGGGACCCTCCGTCTTATGGCGCCGCGGCATATGCCTATGCCACGAGATTGAACGTTGCGAGTTTGCTATATGATTTACTTTCGGCTGCCAAGCTGTACGAAAGGCAAATGGTGCGATGCGAAAATAGGCATATGGCGACGCAACAATCGCATCTTACGGCAACATGTCAAATGAGAGCAACGATCGCGAAGCTGATAGTGCGGTACCATTCTTTATAGGCTTGCCTCTTTTTTGGGCGGTTAGTCTCCCGGTTGCAATGTGAGTTCCCGGGTTGCAGGATCAGTCCCGACAGGCAGAAAGGGCAGCGAAGGAAATGGGGGAGGGGCGGGCACGGACGGTGATGCGCGATGCGGAGCGCCTCGCATGGCGCTTGACGGATCGCCTAACCTTCGTTCGGGATGCCGGACTGCCTGGGAATCGGGCCGATCCCGGCCCTCCCTCGAGACGCAATCATTCATTCGCCGCCGATCGCGGCCGTTCGATAGCCGAATCCACCTCCCGCAGCCTGCGCGCCGCCATTGAGCGGGAAGCGGAATTTGGCCATGGCTTCGCATTGATACCGGTCCTGCTCGCGCTCGGTTGCCTCGCATGGTTCACATCGGCGGAAAGCATCGGAATTGCCAAACTTGCAGTGCTGCTCTGCGTTTTCGGCATGTCTGCGCTCTTGTGCCGTGGCCGCTTCCGCACGCTGCGGCCACTCGCGCTGGCGCCTCTGCTTTTCCTCACCGGCATGCTGTTGGCCGCGATGGAAACGGCCCGGCTGGATACCGTCATTCTCGATGGTCCGGTGACCACCAACCTTCGCGGGACCGTTCTGTCGCGGGAGCAGGACGACAAAGGGCGGTGGCGATACCTGATCGAGATCGGCGAAACATCCGGGCCGCGGCTGCGCAGGCCTCCGGCCAGGGCGACGCTCATGGCGCGCAGCCGCCACGAAGCCTTTCCGGTCGGCTCGGCCATCGAGGGCAGGGCGCGTCTCTCGCCGCCTTCCGGCCCGGCATTGCCCGGGCTTAACGATTTCGCATTCGATGCCTATTTCAACGGGATCGGCGCAGTTGGGTTCTTCTACGGCGCGCCCCGGGCATTCGTGGACGACAAGAATGGCGGCGGGGCAAACGTCGCCACATCGTTGCGGACCTATCTTGCGGTGGCACGCGAAGAACTGGGCAGCCGCCTACGGTCGACGATCGGAGGCGATGCCGGCGCAATCGCAGCCGCACTTGTGACCGGCGAGAAGCGCGCCATCAGCCGTGAGACGGTCGAGGCGATGCGTGCCGCCGGCCTGTCGCACATACTTGCGATCTCCGGGCTCCACATGGTGCTGGCGGCAGGGACCTTCCTCGTCGGCGTGCGGACGCTGTTGAGCTTGATCCCCGGCTTTGCGGAGAAGCGTTCCATCAAGAAGATCGCGGCCGGCGGCGCGCTTCTAATGGCCTTTCTCTACATGCTGATCTCCGGCGGAGCCGTGTCGGCATTGCGGTCCTGGATCATGATCTCGATCATGCTCGTTGCCGTCTTTTTCGATCGTGTCTCGATCAGCCTGCGCAATGTGGCGCTGGCGGCCCTCGTCATCATTGCCTGGACGCCCTCCGCCACGGCCGGTGCCGGATTTCAGATGTCTTTTGCGGCAACGCTTGCGCTGGTCGCCGGTTATGCCCGCTGGCGCGACCACAAGCTGCGGCAGCGGGAGAAAAAGGGGCGCCGCGCATCCTTTGGGGCGGTACCCGGTTTCATCGTCGCCACGACTGCAACCTCTCTCATCGGCGGCTTGGCGACGGCCATCTATGCCGCGTCCTATTTTCACAGGCTGCCGGCCTACGGGCTGCTCGCCAACGTCGTTGCGGCGCCGCTGGTCAGTATCCTCGTCATGCCGTTCGCTTTGTTCGCAATGCTGCTCATGCCCTTTGGGCTCGAACGCTATCCCTTGATGGTCATGGGGCAGGGCTTGGACTGGATGATAATGGTCGCGCGATACGTCGCGGCGCTGGACAGCGAATGGGTGACGGGCCGCATAGGCGCGGCCGGCTTCTTCTTGATCGCCATGGGCGGTGTCCTGCTCTGTGTGCTGAGGACACGATTGGCGTTCGCCGGTGCAGGGCTGGTCCTCCTGGGGGGAGCGGCCATCGCGCTCGAACGCCTGGCGGAACGGCCCTCGATCGTGATATCGGAGGACGGTCAACTGGTCGGCCTCCTCGTCGAGGGCGCGATCGCCACAAACCGGGGGAGGCCGCCGGAGTTCATCTTCTCGCAATGGCAGCGGGCGCTCGCTCTCGACCGCCATGTGCCGCCGACGGATCTCTCAGCTCGCGCCGCTTCCGGGTATGACGCTGCGCCGAAACCGAAGGAGGCGGTTGGAGGAGGAGGCTTGAACGCAATGGCGAGTGCCGCCGAGGCTGTGACGGCGCTCTCGGCGGCGAAGCCCGGCACTTTCTCTTGCCGCAAGGATGAGTGGTGCATTGGCCGAAGCCGGGAGGGCTGGGCAATTGTCGTCATCGACGCCGCGGAGCTCTTCCCGGCCTTGTGCGGACGCGCCGATCTGGTAGTCGCCGCCACGCGTCGGCCGCTCGCTGCCTGCCCATCGGGTCGCGCGCTGGTCGTGACGGGCGATTCCTTGCGGCGGAGCGGGGCAATCGAGATCCATGCCGATCATGGCAAGCCTGGCGCATCGCCACAGATGCGCGTCGTCAATTCGTTTCGGTCCACACAGCGGCCGTGGGAGCGCCATCGCCGCTACGATTGGCGCAGCGGCACCTTCTTTTCCGAGCAACTGCCTCCTTGACGAAAGCGTCGGAACGATCGCAACACCGCGCCTAAGTCTGCGTCACTAATCTTGATTATTTAACTCCACAAATCCTTGTCATCGCCCTGCGGTTTGTCGTAAGGATGTGCCAATGGATGGTGCCCGCGCCCGTGATTGTCGCGGCAAGCAAAGACAAAATGAGGAATGGGATGGCGAATCGGAGCCGACCGATATTGAACGTCCTGATTGCGACGACGCTCGCCATTCTCCTGGCCGGCCCCGCCGCGAAAGGATTGGCGCAGACGGTGGCGCCCGCGCCGCTCGGCGAACAGCCGGCACTGCCCGCCGCCCCGATGCCGAATGTGCCGCTCGACATCCAGACGGCCCAGGCGCCGGTTCTTCCGCACGACCTTTCGCCAATCGGCATGTTCCTTGCAGCCGACGTCGTCGTTAAGGGTGTGATGATCGCCTTGGCGCTGGCCTCTGTCGCAAGCTGGACGATCTTCCTCGCGAAGACGCTTGAACTGGCGCAGGCGAAATCGCGGCTGACGCGCTCGGTGCAGGTCCTGACTGCGGCAAACGGGCTGGCGGACGTGAAGATGGACCTTGGCCGCAGGGCCGGCATTGCCGCGGATATGGTGGCTGCAGCGCGCGACGAGATGGTCCGCTCGGAGCCGGTGCTCGACCATACGCCGGCCGCCGGCGTCAAGGAGCGCATATCGTCGCTGCTCAACCGCATCGAGGTTCGCGCCGGCAAGCGCATGAGCATTGGCACCGGCATCCTGGCGTCGATCGGCTCTGTCGGTCCCTTCGTCGGCCTCTTCGGGACCGTCTGGGGAATCATGAATTCCTTCATCGGCATCAGCAGGGCGCAGACGACCAATCTGGCGATCGTCGCACCGGGCATTGCCGAAGCGCTGATGGCCACCGCGATCGGTCTTGTCGCCGCCATTCCGGCGGTGCTGATCTACAACTATTTCGCCCGCTCCGTCAGCGGTTATAGACTGATCCTTGCGGATGCCGCTGCCGCCGTCGAGCGCCTGGTGAGCCGCGATCTCGACCATCGTCAAAGCCGCGAGGCGCAGCCGCGCCGGCAGGAGGGTTATGCCCCTGGCGCCGACACCGCATTCGCCAGAATTGGATAACGGCCATGGCGGGAAGGATTTCCGAAGACGGCGGCGAGCTCGACGAGAACAGCGAGATCAACGTCACGCCCTTCATCGACGTCATGCTCGTTCTCTTGATCATCTTCATGGTTGCCGCCCCGCTAGCAACGGTCGACGTGAAGGTGGATCTGCCGCAATCCGCCGCAAAACCGACGCCGCACGACGACAAGCCGGTTTTCGTGACGCTGAAATCCGATCTCACCCTGGCGGTCGGCAATGAGGAAGCGGCCCGCGAGACCTTCTCCTCCGTGCTCGACCGGGTCAGCGGTGCGAACAGGGAAAGACGCGTTCTCCTGCGCGCAGACCGGCTGGTCGACTACGGCGAGCTCATGGCGGTGATGAACCTTATCCAGAGGGCCGGCTACAGCAGGATCGCTCTGGTCGGTCTCGAGGCGGCGCCTGCGCCCTGACGAACAACGCGTCGCGTTGCGCCCTTTGCGATGCCCCTGCGGGCGGCAACGTTCCTTTTTCTATCCCGAAACGCCGCGGTCGCTTGAAACCGGCGATGCGGCGAATTATGAGCTTAGGCTAGGGCTGCCGGGCAGCCAGGCTGAAGACAGTGCGGTTCGCCCGGCCAAAGGGCGCCGCGCCCATGGGGACACGAGGCAGTATCATGAACTTCGAAGCAGCGCGCACTAAGATGGTGGACAATCAGATCCGGACGACGGATGTGACGTCCCATTCGGTCCTCTCTGCCTTCCTCACGGTGCCGCGCGAAGAATTCGTGCCCGCGAAGATGCGGGAACTCGCCTATATCGATGCCGATATTCAACTCGTCGGAGGAGCCGAGCCGCGCTACATCATGGAGCCCTCTCCGCTGGCAAAATTGCTGCAGCTCGCGCAGATTTCCAAGTCCGACGTCGTTCTGGAGATTGGTTGCGGCACGGGCTACGCCTCGGCTTTGCTGTCGCTTCTGGCCGGCTCGGTGGTGGCGCTGGAGGCCGATGAAGCGCTTGCCGCTACCGCAACGGAGACGCTCGCACGCCTCGGCTACGACAACATTGCCGTCGTGACCGGCGATCTCAACAAGGGCTATCCTGCCGAGGCGCCTTACGACGTGATCTTCATCAATGGTGCGGTCGAAACGATACCGGCCGGACTCTTCGAGCAGTTGCGCGATGGCGGGCGCCTCGTGGTCGTTGAAGGCTTTAGTAACGCATCCCGTGCGAAGCTTTACATGCGCGAATCGGGAAGGACGTCCGAGCGGCCCGATTTCAATACGTCCGTGAAGCCTCTGCCCGGTTTCCGCCGTGAGCAGACATTTGTTTTTTGATGGCTCCTCCCATTGAGGTGCCTCATTATATGAGCATCGGCGCAAAAAAGTCGATGTTGCCGATTGGCAACGTGTTGCCTGTTTCTCTTTGAAATGCCCGGGTCGAGTGGTGGTGCACAGTTGTCGCAAAGCCGAATCCGGGGTTCATAGAGCAAAGAAGCGGTGATTTGCCTGCCGGTGCGTGGCTTTGCGCGCCATTACTGGTTGAGCGAATCAACCCGTGGGGACTTGCTACTAACTTGCGGGCGGCAACGCCGCCCGGCTGATCGGAGGTAAGATCGTGTCGTTTGTTCGCAAAACAGCCTTGTGGGCGGCTGTTTCAACCAGCCTGTTGCTTGCGCCGCACGCCGCGTCCGCCGAGTCGATCTTCGGTGCAATGGCCAAGGCCTACGCGAACAACCCGGATCTGAACGCGGCGCGCGCCGGCCTGCGCGCAACCGACGAGGGGGTTCCGATCGCAAAGTCCGGCTATCGGCCGCAGGTGTCCGCCGCGGCGACCGGGACGCTGTCGCGCGTCGATAGCGAGGCGACGGGCACGCGCGACCTTCATAGCGGGCAGATCGGCATCTCGATCACCCAGACCGTTTTCGACGGGTTCCAGACCCTGAACAATGTCAGGGCGGCAGAGTCGACGGTTTTTTCGAGCCGTGAGACGCTGAAGGCCAACGAAATCCAGATTCTTCTGGCGGCCGCACAATCCTACGCCAACATCGCCCGCGACCAGCAGATCGTCTCCATACGCCGCCAGAACCTGGCCTTCCTTCGCGAGCAGTTGAGCGCGGCCGAAGCGCGCCTCGATGTGGGCGAAGGCACCCGTACCGATGTGAGCCAGGCGCAGGCGGAACTCGCCAATGCCCAGTCGCTGCTCGTTGCGGCGGTCGCGCAGCTGAAGCAGAGCGAAGCGGTCTATGTGCAGATCGTCGGCGCGGTTCCGACGGGCATCAGGCAGCCCGGCCCGGCAACCAAGGCCATGCCAAGGTCGCTCGATCAGGCCGTCGCCACGGGCCTTAGGGAAAACCCGCAGATCCTGGCTGCGCAATATGCCGTCGATTCGGCCGGCTTTCAGGTGAAGTCGGCCGAAGGCACCATGTTGCCGGGTGTCGTCCTCCAGGGCGCGGTCACCCGCAACACCGGCAACGTCTCCACGGACAACACCACGGCGAGCATCACGGCCCGGCTCGAAGTGCCGATCTATCAGGGCGGCGCGGAATACGGCCAGATCCGCCAGGCCAAGGAACGCCTCGGCCAGCAGCGGATCCTCGTCGATTCGGCGCGTGCATCGGTGCAGCAGACCGTCGTCTCCGCCCATGCTCAGCTTGAATCGGCGCTCGCCCGCATCACTGCCAGCCGGTCGCAGATTTCCGCCGCCAACCTGGCGCTCGAAGGCGTCGTCGAGGAACGCAAGGTCGGCCAGCGCACGACCCTCGACGTGCTCGACGCGCAGCAGGACGTTCTGAATGCGCAGGAGTCTCTTGCCGTCGCTCAGCGCGACGCCGTCGTGGCGAGCTATGCCCTGCTGGCGGCAATGGGCAGGCTGACCGTGAGGACGCAAGGGCTTCAGGTGGCGGAATACCGCGCGGAGGAGCACTACGAGGCCGTCAAGGACAAGTGGTTCGGCCTGCGCACCGTCGACGGACGATAAGCCAAGTCGCTGCCCGTCGGTAAGCTGAAGAGAGTAGAAACGCTTCGCATCCGGTTGGAATGCGAGGCGTTTCTGCGTTGTGCCTTCCTTTGAAGCATTCGGCGCCTGCCGAGAAAAACAAATCTGTGCAACAATTTCCAAGCGTGATTCGCGGCGTTTGTTTCGATCGTGAACTCACCTAAGGTTTTTGCGGAATCGGGTTCCGGAGCTTCGACCCGGGTCCGACCGCAGAGCAAACGAGGATTGAAATGGCACAGCTCAACGTCGCACGAGAACCTTCGATGGATGAGATTCTCGCATCCATCCGAAAGATCATCGAAAGCAACGAGACGGGGCCGATTGCCGCCTCTGATCCGCAGAGCTTCGAAGACGGCGACGACGACGACATCGAACTGGCAATCGATTCGGAAATGCAAGCCGCCGTGTTCCGGTCGGCCGATGAAGACATCGCATCGATGCGGCGAGCTCCGGCGGTTCCGGAGGAGGAACTGGTTGCCGCCAGGACCCACGGCGCTACGCCGCCATCGCCGCTTTCCCTCGCGGACGTCGCGGCGCGCGTCAGAGCAGCGTCCGAGCGCCACGGGGCGAGCTACGCCGGACGAGAGCCGCCTCTGACGGAAGCGCGCGAGCTACAGGACAGCCCTGTGCTGACTTCGCGGATGGCTGCGGTCGCCTCGTCCGCCGTTACCCCATCGAGCGTCTCTGTCGAAGCGGCCGCGCCTGCCGCTGCATTGCCGGATACTGCGGCGGAACCGGAAAAGGCGACCTCCCCGGCCAAAGTTGACGAGCAATCGACGACTGCCGATTCGAACTCCGAGGCCGAAAAGGCCAGCGGCGCCATCGTTTCTCCGGCGGTCGGTCGGCAGGTCGCGCGCGCTTTCGACGATCTCGCGCATGCGGTGGAGCAGGGGCCGAGACGCTCGTTCGACGAGATCGCCGAAACCATGCTGCGCCCGATGCTGCAGGAATGGCTGGACGACAATCTGCCGACGCTGGTCGAAAGGCTTGTGCGCGAGGAAATCGAGCGCGTAGCGCGGGGGCCCAGGCGCTGACCGTCGGAAGAGGGCGCCCCTGCGGCTCCCGTTACGGCGTTCTGAACAACGCACCAAGACGCTGTAAGTGATACACCGCGCCGGTGAGGCACGCCTGCGGGCTTTTTTCCCGTTTGTGTTGACTTGCGTCGGCCCTTCCGGTTTACAAAACACTGATATCAATCTTTGAAAATCGGCCCCACAGAATGCTTGACAAGACCTACGATTCCGCCGCCGTCGACCCTCGCATTGCCAAAAAGTGGGACGATGAAAACGCGTTTCGTGCCGGTGCGGGCGCAAAACCCGGTGCAGAAACCTTCTGCATCGTGATTCCGCCGCCCAACGTCACCGGTTCGCTGCACATGGGGCACGCCCTCAACAACACGCTCCAGGACGTCCTGGTGCGCTTCGAGCGCATGCGCGGCAAGGATGTGCTCTGGCAGCCGGGCATGGACCATGCCGGCATTGCGACCCAGATGGTCGTCGAACGCCAGCTCGCCCAGCGCCAGCTCCCGGCTCGCCGCGATATGGGCCGCGAGGCCTTCGTCGAGAAAGTCTGGGAATGGAAGGGTGAGTCCGGTGGCCAGATCTTCAATCAGCTGAAGCGGCTCGGCGCCTCCTGCGACTGGTCGCGCGAGCGCTTCACCATGGATGAGGGCCTGTCGGACGCCGTGATCGAAGTTTTCGTCAGCCTCTACAAGGAGGGGCTGATCTATCGCGACAAGCGTCTCGTCAATTGGGATCCGAAGCTGCAGACGGCGATTTCGGACATCGAGGTGGAGCAGGTCGAAGTCAACGGCCATCTCTGGCACTTGCGCTATCCGCTGGAGGAGGGCGTAACCTATCAGCACCCGGTTACTTTCGACGAGGATGGCAATGCCACCGAGTGGGAGACGCGCGACTATCTGGTCGTCGCGACAACACGTCCGGAAACGATGCTCGGCGATACCGGCGTCGCGGTGCATCCGGAGGACGTCCGCTATAAGGGAATCGTCGGCAAACACGTCATTCTGCCGATCGTCGGCCGCCGCATTCCGATCGTTGCCGACGAGTATCCGGATCCGACCACCGGGACCGGCGCGGTGAAGATGACGCCGGCGCACGACTTCAACGACTTCGACGTCGGCAAGCGTCAGAGGCTGCGGCTCGTCAACGTCCTGACGGCCGACGGCCGCATTACGATCAAGAACAATGAGGATTTCCTGGACGGCCTCGACAATCCCGCGGCGCTCCACGGCGCCTGGGACCAGCTCGAGGGCAAGGACCGGTTCGAAGCGCGCAAGCTGATCGTCGAAATCCTCGAGGCCGCCGGCCTCGTCGATCACATCGAGCCGCACAAGCACATGGTGCCGCACGGCGACCGCGGTGGCGTGCCGATCGAGCCGCGGCTGACGGAACAATGGTATGTCGACGCCAAGACCCTGGCGAGGCCGGCGATTGCCGCGGTCCGGGAGGGGCGGACGAGCTTCGTCCCGAAGAACTGGGAAAAGACCTATTTCGAATGGATGGAGAACATCCAGCCCTGGTGCATTTCGCGCCAGCTCTGGTGGGGTCACCAGATACCGGCCTGGTACGGCCCCGACGGCCAGGTCTTCGTCGAAAGGACCGAGGAAGAGGCGCTGCATGCGGCGATCCAGCACTACATCGCCCATGAAGGCCCGATGAAGGCCTATGTCGAAGACCTCCTGGAGAATTTCAAGCCGGGCGAGATTCTGACGCGCGACGAGGATGTGCTCGACACCTGGTTCTCCTCCGCCCTCTGGCCATTCTCAACGCTCGGCTGGCCGCAGGAAACGCCGGAACTCGAAAGATACTACCAGACCGATGTACTGGTGACGGGTTTCGACATCATCTTCTTTTGGGTCGCCCGCATGATGATGATGGGCCTCCATTTCATGAAGGACGCGGACGGCACACCGATCGAACCGTTCCACACCGTCTATGTCCATGCACTCGTCCGTGACAAGAACGGGCAGAAGATGTCGAAGTCGAAAGGCAACGTCATCGACCCGCTGGAACTGATCGACGAGTACGGCGCCGACGCGCTGCGCTTCACGCTGGCGATCATGGCGGCGCAGGGCCGCGACGTGAAGCTCGACCCGGCGCGCATCGCCGGCTACCGCAATTTCGGCACCAAGCTTTGGAACGCGACGCGTTTCGCCGAGATGAACGGCGCGACGAGCAGCGCGGGCTTCATTCCCGAGGCGACCTCGCTGACCGTCAACCGCTGGATACTGACGGAGCTTTCGCGCACGATCCGCGATGTGACCGAGGCGATCGAGAATTACCGCTTCAACGAGGCGGCCGGAAGCCTCTACCGCTTCGTCTGGAACCAGTTCTGCGATTGGTACCTCGAACTCTTGAAGCCGGTCTTCAATGGCGACGATGAAGACGCCAAGCGCGAAGCCCAGGCCTGCGTCGCCTATGTGCTCGACGAAACCTACAAGCTCCTGCACCCGTTCATGCCTTTCATGACTGAGGAGCTCTGGGAGAAGACGGAAGCCCCCGGACGCCAGCGCACGACGCTGCTCTGCCATGCCGAGTGGCCGGCCGCCTTCTATGCGGATGACGCTGCCGCGGAGGAAATCAACTGGCTGATCGACCTCGTTTCGGGCATCCGCTCTGTCCGTGCGGAGATGAATGTTCCGCCCGCGGCACTGGCACCGCTTGTGATCGTCGGCGCCAAGGGTCTGACCGGCGAGCGCCTCGACCGGCATGCCTCGGCGATCAAGCGGCTGGCGCGAGTGGAGACGATCGAGCACGCGGCGGCCGCGCCGCGGGGCAGCGCCCAGATCGTCGTCGGTGAGGCGACTGCCTGCCTTCCGCTCGGCAGCCTGATCGATCTCTCAGCCGAGAAAACGCGCCTCGAAAAGGCGATCGCCAAGGTCGATGTCGAACGGCAAAGGATTTTGGGCAAGCTCGCCAACGAGAAGTTCGTCGCCAATGCGAAGCCTGAACTGGTCGAGGCCGAGCGGGAGCGGCTGGCGGAACTCGACCAGCAGAGGGACTCGCTCGGTGTCGCCCTGAGCCGCGTATCGGAAGCGGGGTAGTTCGTCCTTCCCGGACTTCGGCGCATTGGCCCGAATATCGGAACCGATTTTCGGAGAGCTCGATGCACCGCTTCAAAGCGCTGCAGCGACCCTTGCGCGTCTGAAAAGACCCGCGGAGTTGCAGACACGATCCGCGGCAGCAATGCCGCGGAAACTTTGTCGTTCGATACGACTTCGAGCCGAACGAGCGCTGCGGGCGACCTGGACTTGCAACGACACTCATTGGTTTTGTCGACCGTCTTCCTTGGGTGATACTCGGAACAGGCCCGCAAAAAGCAATATTGTTGTTGCTGCGTCACACTTTGCTGATTTAATGGAATTTCATTTCTGAAGTTGGGGCTGTCTCCCTTGCTGTTGGAATCCTGTTCCTGTTTTCTTTGATTATGACCGAATCGTGAAATTCTTACGTAAATTCGGTGGCCGATCTGGTCGGGTACAGCGCCGAAGCAGTGTTTGCCATTTCACGCGATCGTGAGGAATATCCCGCCACGGCGGCATGGGGAATGGTCGCTTACGTGAAATTGCAGGGGAGGAGCTGTATGGCTCGAAATGGATTGAAAAGTGCTGGTCTCGCGGCGGTAGCCGGATTGCTTGCTGCGTCGGCGGCACAGGCCGGGGGTCTTGAGCGCGGCGGCTATAATATCGATCTGCTCTTCGATCCGTCGGATTACGCGGCCGAGGCGACCGCGACCTATGTCAATCCGCAGCGCGAACTCAAGAACGTCGTGGACACGGACACTGCGGACTCTAATGCGGTTGCAGAGACATTTGGTGGCGGCAACTTGAACGGTCGCCCGAACAGTGTCGATGACACGGATAGCTATTGGGCGCCCCGCATCGGTTTCAAGGCTGCCTTGGGGGACAGTGTCGACTGTATGGCGGACTACTCGCAGCCGTGGGGTGCTCACCTCAATCCGGGCGAGAACTGGGCCGGCGCCAACTCCAATATTGAAACCAAGGTCGAAAGCGACAACTACGCTGCCACATGCTCCTACAAGTGGGATCTTGGCCCCGGTCAGATGCGCGTCATTGGCGGTGTTTTCTACCAGGAGGTCGGCGGCTTTAAGGAGCGCCTTGTCCAGGACTTCACAGGATTTCCACCGCCATTTTCAAGTCTCTCCGGTGTAGGACGGATCGACCTTGAGGATAGCGGCTGGGGCTGGCGAGCAGGTGTTGCCTACGAAATCCCCGAATACGCCTTGCGTGCGAGCCTAGTCTATAACAGCGCAGTCGACCTCGATCATCTTCGTGGAACAATCGACCTCACGCAGGTCGCATTCTTCGTGCCGGGGATCGGCATATTGAATGGCACGAAGTACGGCGTTCACGGATCTGCATCGATGCCGGACTCCCTGGAGCTCAAGGTCCAAAGTGGCATCGCGCCGGGATGGTTGGCTTTCGGATCCGTGAAGTGGACCGACTGGAGCCAGTTGCAGGTCCTCGAGTTTGAACCCGACGAGGCCGCACTGGGCCGTTTCGGGACGAGCTTGAACTTCCTCTACCGCGACGGTTGGACCATCACCGGCGGCATTGGTCACAAGTTCAATGACCAATGGAGCGGTGCAGTCAGTCTGACCTGGGACCGCGGTACGAGCCACGGCTATGGCGCGCAGACGGACACCTGGACGGTCGGCACCGGCGTCTCCTATACGCCGACCGCCAACGTGGAAATTCGTCTGGCGGGCGTCGCCGGCATAATGACCAGCGGTAGCTCCGGGGCCGTCACCTACCAGGGCGAGGTGATCGGCGACGACGTCTCCTACGACTTCGACAATGATTTCGTCGGCGCCATCTCGACATCGCTGAAAGTCAGGTTCTGATCTCTTCCGTCAAGACGTCCGAGGCCCGGTCATTGCCGGGCCTTTTGCTATGGGTCGCGCGCTTCGCTTATGAGCGCTTTCGAATGTGACGATTCAGCAACACATTTATGGCTATGATTTTGCTAGTATCGGTCAGGGGACATTATGTCCATTTCCCGCCACAAAATGAGAGCACCCATGGTAGCGACAAACGTGCGGAACCGAGTGCTGTGCTTGCGTTAAAGGTAAACTGAGTTTGTGTGCTGTCGTGACATTCCCTGGCAATTCGCGTCTGGAGCGCAGTCGGCGTAATGTCGGCCGCGGGGAGGCGGATGTTTGCCGCCCGCCGGCCGGGCTGTCGCGAGTGGCCGCGCTCAAGGTTCCGATGACGGCGCTCCGGCTCAATGCCGGTGTTCGCAGCGGTGGTGGGTTCAGCGTAGACGCGTGGAACGAAAGAAGCTGATTGTGATGTGCGGGAGTGAATTCAAGTCGTTGAAGGTCGCGGTGCTCGGCATGTCGCTGGCGGTCGGCGCGGCTGCCGCGGGGCCGGCGAGGGCCTTCGATCCGGGCGCCGGCGTGACCAAAGAGTCCGGGCCGTTTGCGCTCTTCAAGTTCGGCTTCTCGGCCTACAAGAACGGCCGAAAGGACGAGGCGGTCGAGGCCTATCGTTACGCCGCCGAAAAGGGGCACACGGGCTCCCGCTGGGCACTCGCCAATATGTATGCCTATGGCGACGGCGTCGCCGAAAACGATCTCGAAGCATTCAAGATCTACAGCGAAATCGCCCAGCAGGGGGTGGAGCCGGGGTCGGAAGACACCGGCTATTTCGTCAATGCGCTGATCTCGCTCGCCGGCTATTACCGGCGCGGCATTCCCGATACCCCTGTGCATGCGGACCTGTCGCGGGCGCGGCAACTTTATTTCCAGGCAGCCTCCGCCTTCGGCGTTGCCGAGGCGCAGTTCCAGTTGGCGCGGATGCTGCTTTCCGGCGAGGGCGGCAGCGTCAACGTCCAACAGGCCAAGAAGTGGCTGAACCGGGCGCGCAAGAACGGCCATGCCGGCGCCATGGGTGTCTTCGGCAGCGTCCTTTTCGACGAAGGACAGAGCATTCGGGGTCTCGCCTATATGACCGCCGCACTCGACCAGTGTTCGCCGAAGGACAGGCCCTGGCTCCAGACCATGCAGGAGCAGGCCTTTTCCCTGGCATCCGAGGACGACCGCCGCGTGGCGATTGCGATGGCGCAGAACTTGCACCTCGGGCAGGACGACTGACCCTCGAGCTTCGATTTCACGCGGCTTCGAACGTGAACTCGGCGGCGACGGGAACGTGGTCCGACGGCTTTTCCCAGGCGCGGACGTGCTTCTCGATCGATGTCGATACGAGCTTGTCGGCCGCCTCCGGCGAGAGCATCAGGTGGTCGATCCGAATTCCGAAATTCTTTTGCCAGCACCCCGCCTGGTAGTCCCAGAAGGAATAGAGCGGCACCTCGTCCGAGGTCGCGCGCACCGCGTCGATAAAGCCGAGATTGCGCAGGCGTCGGAAAGCCGCCCGGGTTTCCGGCAGGAAAAGGGCATCGTTCTGCCAGACCTTCACGTCCCAGCAATCATGGGGCTCGGGAATGACATTGTAGTCGCCCGCGAGAATCACCGGTTCCTCGAGCGCAAGGCGCCGTTCGGCAAACGCCGCAAGACGCTGCATCCACTGGAGCTTGTAGGCGTATTTTTCAGTCCCCACCGGATTGCCGTTCGGCAGGTAAAGGCAGCAGACGCGGATCGCGCCTCCCTTGACGGAAAAGACGCCTTCGATGAACCGCGACTGTTCGTCGGTGTCGTCGCCCGGCAGACCGCGGTTGACTTCGTCCGGCCGTTGTTTCGCCAGCAGGGCAACCCCGTTGAATCCCTTCTGACCATGCGTTTCCACGTGATAGCCGAGCGCCTCGATCTCGCCGCGGGGAAAGGCCTCATCAACCGACTTGATCTCCTGCAGGCACGCGATGTCCGGATTGGACGCCTTGAGCCAGGCGATCAGGCTGTCGACACGTGCCTTGACGCCGTTGATGTTCCAGGTGGCGATCTTCATGGGATGGGGTCTGCCTTTCTTTCTCTCCGGTGATCCTTACCGCGATTCTTTGTAGCGGCTGGCGCGCCGCGCGTCCAATCAGGGCTGAAGCATGGCGCAGCAAACTGGAGCTCCAGCATGAACCTGCGTCCGACTCGATCACTGCTGCAGCCTTGGGTGGCGGAATTGATTCCGGTCCCGGTCTGTCTATAGTCCCGCGCATGATCGCATTCATCCAAGATTACTGGCCGCAATTTCTCGCACTCCTGTCCTTCGCCCTGGGTGCGCCGGCGATCATCCACGCGGCGATGACGAAGGACGATGTGCGTGCCGCCGCGGGCTGGGTGGGCGTGATTCTCCTGTCTCCCATACTTGGCGCCGTCATATATGCGGTGGCGGGCATCAATCGCATTCGCCGTTCGTCGCTGAGCCTGCAACGCTCCCTGTTGCGCTTGAACGGTCCCGATCCATTCCTGCGTTTCGATGTCACGAACGATCACGTGGCGGTCCGCTTCGGCCATCGGTTCGCGGCGATGAAGATATTGGGGGACCGCGTTTCGCGATTTGCGATGTCGACGGGCAATCGCATCACGGTGCTGGAAGGCGGCGACGACGTATATGCGGCGATGCTGGAGGCGATCGCCGCGGCGCGCCGGAGCATTTTGATTGAGAGCTATATCTTCGATCGCGATCGGATCGGACTTCGCTTCGCCGATGCCCTGATTGCCGCGGCAAAGCGCGGGGTCGAGGTGCGCGTGCTGATCGATGCCGTCGGCGCGCGCTACTCCGTTCCGAGCATCGTTGGGTATCTGCAGGAAGCCGGCGTCCCCACGGCCGTGTTCAACGGCAACATCATCATGGGCCTGAGGCTGCCCTATGCCAATTTGCGGACCCATCGCAAGATCATCGTCATAGATGGCGAGGTGGCTTTCGCCGGAGGCATGAACATAAGGGCGGAATTTTCGACGGAGGTCGCGGGCGGAGAGGCCTCCTTCGATACCCATTTCCAGGTTGCGGGGCCGGTCGTCGCCGATATCTTCCAGGTTGCCGCCGAGGACTGGCAGTTCGCGAGGGGCGAGATTCTTGCGGGCGACGCATGGCGGGTCGTCGAACCGGAGGAAATGGAGGGTATGCCGTCCGTCCTGATGCGCGCCGTTCCCTCAGGCCCCGACAACACCAACGAGACCAACCACAAGATGTTGATGGGGGCCTTTTCGATCGCGCGGAAGCACATTCGCGTGATGTCTCCCTATTTCCTGCCGGACAAGGAACTCATCAGCGCGCTGGTGACCGCTGCGCGTAGGGGAGTCGAGGTCGATATCGTCGTGCCGGCAGTCAACAACCTCACTTTGGTGGATCGAGCCATGACGGCGCAGTTCGATCAGGTTCTGAAGGGGCATTGCCGCGTGTGGCGAGCAAAGGGTGCCTTCAATCACTCCAAGCTGATCGTTGTCGACGACCATTGGGTCTATGTCGGCTCGTCCAACCTGGACCCCCGCTCGCTACGGCTCAACTTCGAATTTGATCTGGAAATTCTCGATGACGCCATGGCGCGGGCCATCGGCGAGAAAATCTGCGCCCTCCGGACGAATGCGGAAGAGGTGACCCTCGAGAGTCTGGATGCGCAGCCGCTCCTGAACCGGCTGGCGAATCGGATTCTCTGGCTCGGGTCACCCTATCTGTAGCCCGCATGGGCTCTTTTTTTCAACGTGAGCCCGCGGGTCTCTTCAGACCGAAAAGCTCGTGCCGCAGCCGCAGCTTGCGACCGCGTTCGGATTCTTGATCTGGAACGACTGGCCGAGCAGGTTGTCGACGAAATCAATTTCGGAACCGCCCATATAGACGAGCGAAAGGCTGTCGATCAGGACCTTGGCGTTGTCCTTTTCGAGGACCAGGTCGTCTTCGTTTTCCTTGTCGACAAGGTCGAATTTGTAGGAGAAGCCGGAACAGCCGCCTCCTTCGACGGAGACCCGCATGGCAGTCTTGTCCTTTTCCGCCTGGAGAATGGCGGCAATGCGCTTTGCTGCTGCATCCGAAAGGATCACTGTGTCCTGCATGTTTCTGCCTCCTGCCGGGATCAAGGCCCGGAGAGAATCGTTGTCATCCGAAAGCACCGTGCGTCTGCATGGCGCAGAAACGCCGCTCTCGTCCTGAATGTCTGCATGTCTCTGGCGGAAGGGACATGCGGGTTGCGCTACACCGAAAAGAGCGAGCGACTGGCGGTTTGTCCATCAGACGTCGTTCCGCCGCAAGCATTCCGGCGGGATGTGCACGGCTTTCTTGTAGCACATACTATAGGTATGAAGGCGTGAATGTCCCGTCAATGGATGACCCGACAGGTGTGAAATGACTTTTGACAGACAGGCCCTCGGCTTCGGCTACGGCGAGCATGCGGCCTTCGCCACGGACCCATGGGCTTCACGCGGCCGGCTCTATCCGGAGGCCGCCAGTCCGACGCGATCCGATTTCCAGCGCGACCGCGACCGCATCGTGCATACCACTGCCTTTCGCCGCCTGAAGCACAAGACGCAGGTCTTCATCGCGGCCGACGGCGACCATTATCGCACGCGGCTCACGCACACGATCGAGGTTGCCCAGATCGCTCGCGCGCTCGCAAGGGCGCTGAAACTCGATGAAGACCTCGCCGAGGGCGTAGCCCTTGTCCACGATTTCGGCCACACCCCATTCGGCCATACCGGTGAGGACGCATTGCACGAGGTCCTGGAGCCTTATGGCGGCTTCGACCACAATGCCCAGTCGCTGCGCATCGTCACTAAGCTGGAGCGGCGTTATGCGGAGTTCGATGGCCTGAACCTCACCTGGGAGAGCCTCGAAGGGCTGGTCAAGCACAACGGGCCGCTGATGACGGCCGACGGCAAGGGGACCCGCGGTCCGGTGCCGCAGCCGATCCTCGACTATTGCCAGCTTCATGATCTCGAGCTTGCAAGCTTTGCGAGCCTCGAGGCGCAGGTAGCGGCCATCTCCGACGACATCGCCTACAACACTCACGATATCGACGATGGTCTGCGGGCAGGCTATCTCACTCTCGGCATGCTCGAGGAGGTTCCGTTCCTCGCACGCCTCATGCGTGAGGTTGACGACCGCTATCCCGGCCTGGAGACGAGTCGCTTTACACATGAGATCATGCGTCGGCAGATCACCGCGATGGTCGAGGACGTCATCGGCGTCGCGCAGGCCCGCCTGCGCGATATCCGGCCCCGGAGCGTGGAAGAGGTGCGAAGGGCCGGCATGGCGATCGCGACCTTTTCCGAGGAGATGAGCGAGACCGATCGGCAGATCAAGAACCTGCTGATGACCAGGATCTATCGGCATCCGGAGGTCATGCGCGTGCGGCAGGGGGCGGCGTCGATTGTGACCGATCTCTTTCATGCTTTCATGGCCGATCCGCAATTGATGCGGGAGCACCACTGGGTCGATCAGATCGCCGGGATGGCGGAGCCGGCCCGCGCGCGCCACGTGGGGGATTACCTCGCGGGTATGACCGATACTTTCGCCATCAGCGTGCACAGGCGTTTGTTTGACCATACGCCCGATTTGCGGTAGTGACGCCCCCGCGCGGAGGCTCGAGGTTCCCCACGAACCCGGCCTCCTTTTGAATTTGCGCTACAGCGCCATGCGTCTCGTCAGGCGCAAGGAACTGGAGCACTGTCCAGTTGGGCTGGGAATAGCGGGCGGATCAGATGAATCTTTTCACAGACTTCGAATCAAGAATTAAGAATATTCTGGAATCGCTTGATATCGTTCGTGAAAAACGATCTGATCTCGACTTCGGGCGCATCAGTATCGAGCCGCCGCGCGACGCGGGCCATGGCGACGTGGCGACGAATGCGGCGATGGTCCTTGCAAAGGCGCTGGGCACGAATCCGCGCGCCCTTGCCGATCTCATCATCGACAAGTTGCGCCAGGATCCGGAAGTGGCGGAGGTGTCGGTCGCCGGCCCGGGGTTCATCAATGTCCGCCTCTCGGTCTCCTATTGGCAGAAGCTGCTTGCCACGATGATCAGGATCGGCACGGATTACGGCCGCAGCACCGTCGGCGCCGGACGCAAGGTGAATGTGGAATATGTCTCCGCCAATCCAACGGGGCCGATGCATGTCGGCCATTGCCGCGGCGCCGTGGTCGGCGATGCGCTTGCCAATCTTCTTGCCTTTGCGGGCTATGACGTCACCAAGGAATACTACATCAACGATGCCGGCTCGCAGATCGACGTGCTCGCCCGCTCGGCGTTCCTGCGTTACCGTCAGGCCCTTGGGGAGGATGTGGGCGAGGTTCCCCCAGGGCTCTATCCCGGCGACTATCTCATCCCGGTCGGCGAGGCGCTTGCCGATGAATTCGGCACGAGCCTGCGGATCATGCCCGACGAGAAATGGATGCCGCTCGTCAAGGAGCGTGTGATCGATGCGATGATGGCAATGATCCGCGAGGACCTCTCGGCGCTCAACGTCAATCATGACGTCTTCTTTTCCGAGCGGGCCTTGCACGACAATGGGGCGGCGCGCATTCGCACCGCCATCAACGACCTCACCTTCAAGGGACATGTCTACAAAGGCACGTTGCCGCCGCCGAAGGGCCAGTTGCCGGAGGATTGGGAAGACCGCGAGCAGACACTTTTCCGCTCGACGGAGGTCGGGGACGACCTCGATCGGCCGCTCATCAAGTCCGACGGCACCTATACTTACTTCGCGGCAGACGTTGCTTATTTCAAGGACAAGTTCGATCGCGGCTTCCACGAGATGATCTATGTGCTCGGCGCCGACCATGGCGGCTATGTCAAGCGGCTGGAGGCGCTGGCGCGGGCGATCTCGGACGGAGAGGCAAAGCTGACGGTTCTGCTCTGCCAGCTCGTCAAGCTTTATCGCGGTGGCGAGCCGGTGAAAATGTCCAAGCGTTCGGGCGATTTCGTAACGCTTCGCGACGTGGTCGATGAAGTCGGCCGCGATCCGGTCCGCTTCATGATGCTCTACCGGAAGAGTTCCGAGCCGCTCGACTTCGATTTCGCCAAGGTTACCGAACAGTCGAAGGACAATCCGGTCTTCTACGTGCAATATGCGCACGCCCGCTGCTGCTCGGTGTTGCGCCAGGCTCACGAAGCTTTCCCTGATCTTGACCTGTCCTCGATCGATCTTGCCGGTGCGGTGATGGGCGCGATCGTCGATCCCGCGGAAATGCAGCTAGTCGCCAAGCTCGCAGAATATCCGCGTGTCATCGAGGCGGCGGCACTTTCACAAGAGCCGCACAGGATCGCTTTTTACCTGTATGATCTTTCCGCAGCCTTCCATGGACTCTGGAACAAAGGTAAGGAAAATACGGAATTACGTTTTGTTAACGATAGGAACAGAGAATTAAGCATTGCCAGACTCGGACTGGTGCATGCTGTCGCCTCGGTATTGAGGTCGGGTTTGTCCATAACGGGCACCTCGGCGCCGGAAGAGATGCGGTAGGTCGTGTCACCAATTCCCCACAATACGCTGGCAATTCAACGCAAGCAGTTGTGAGTGGAGAGAATGGCAGACAAACAATTCGCACGAAGCGGGCCGGCGGAGTTCGATACCTTAGCCGATGACGATCCGTTGAGCGAACTTGCCCGCATTGTCGGTTACGATGCTCGGCCAGCCGTTCAGCAATTGCAGGAACTTCAGCGCCATCAGGAGTCGATCCGGCGCGATCCGGCCTTCGATCTCGAAGAAGAGCTGCTTCGTGCCTTCGACAGTTATGATGCTCCGCGCGCCGAGGCGGTTCATCCGGACAGTCGTCTCGTCGAGCATCCGGTAGCCCAGGCCGCCGCGGAGCCAGTCTCCGGGCCGGCCGATGAGGTCGATGCTGCACCCCCGGTCGAACTGCATTCCGGTTCGCACGTGCCCGCCCCCGATCAGGATTCCAGCGAAGTGGTTTCGCTGCGTCCGGCATCCGAGGAAGTCGCTTCGGTTGAGCCGGCCGTTGAAGCGTCCGTCGATGCGGAAGCGGCCCCCGTCGAGCCGCAGGATGAAAGCCCGGCGATAGACATCGATGCTTCGTTCGACCTTGAGCGCGAGCTCGAGCTTTCGCTCGGCCAAGACGACCTAGCGCCCGCCCTGGCGCCCGAACCGGCGCCGGCGCCGAGCGAAGACGCGGCGCAATTGACCTCGCCATTCGAAGCGGAAGACACTCCAGTCTTCGCTGATTGGGAGGAGCCGCTTGCGTCAAGACTGAACGCAGCCGGCCAAGTCCCCGCGCACGGGGAATTGTCAGAGCCTGTCTATGCGGAAGCCGTGTATGTCGATATGGCGGATGGTATCGCCGGGCAGCACGAGGATGTTGGTGGAAGCGCCACGGCTGTCGTCGGACAGCTTGAGGACGCCGTCTCCGAACCCGATGCCTCCGAGCACGTCGATCGACTGTCGGACGATGCTGCGCCTTTCGCCGTTCCGGCGGACGTTGAGGCCCAGGACGTCGGGCAGCCGCCCGTCCTGCCTGCTGCCGAGCCGGTCGCAAGGAAGAGCAGCTATCCCTTCACGCCCATGTTCAGTCGCGCAACCCCTGTCGCGTCGGCAGCCGGCGTCTCCGAGCAGCGCGCCTTCGCCGCGCCGCTCGCGCCCGTTGTCGCCAAGCCTCCGGTTGAATCGGTTCTACTGCCGCAAACCGCGCCGGCCGTATCCGATGAACTGGTGCGCAGCGAACCGGTCGAGGCGGAGCCGGAGCCGAGCATCGACATCGAAGATTTCGAGCTCCAGTTGGCCGATATCGCACTCGACAGGGGCGAGGAGGCCATGGGCGCCGGGGACAGTGGCGAAGAGGTCGCGCCCGCGACCGTGGCGGAGGCCCCACCCGTCGCGCACCCGGCGCTGGTCGAGCCGATCGCACAACCTTTCCTTCAGGCGCTGGCGACGCAAGCCGTGCCGGAGACTGATAGCCAGGAACTGCCTGGCGAGACTGCCGGTGTCGAGAGCGTGTCGGCCGATAACCCGCTGCCTTTCGACCCGGCCATGATTGCGGAGACCGATACCGGGGTGGCACCGATCGCCGAGTTGGATGTGCCGCAACTGCCGCATGTCGAGGTGGAAGAAAAGCCCGCTTCCTTCGCAGCCGACTACGATCTCGACATTGATGCAGAGATGGCGCAACTCTTCGGCAATCCGCCACGTGCCACCAAGGGCGGTCCCTCCGCTGCGGGACCGGCCTCGCATGCTGATCCGGCAGGCGATAGTGCGGTGTCGCTTGCTTCCATCAACGATTTCGACGAATTCGAAAAGGCGATGGAGGAGGATTTCCGGCGTTCGATGGAAGAGCGGCGCGGCGAAGCGCAGGATGTCGACCGGTTGGCGGCGCTGCCGCGCGGCGGTGACGACTACGCCGGCGAAGAGGGCTATGGCCGCCGTTCGCAGCGCAGCATGCTGTTGGCGGCAAGCGTGGCCGGCTTCATCATTCTCGGCGGCGCCGGCGTCTATGCCTGGATGGGTGGCAGCAGCGCTACGCTCACCGGCGACGGGCCGAAGATCATTCTTGCGGACAAGGATCCGGTGAAGATCGTCCCCGAGGAGAAGGGCGGCAAGACCGTGCCCAATCAGGACAAGGCCGTCTACGACCGTGTGGCCGGCGCGCGGAGCGATACACCGCGGCAGGATGCGCTGGTGTCCACGACCGAGGAACCGGTGGACGTGGTGCAAAAGACGCTGACGCCGGAGACGCTGCCGCTCGAAGGCAATGATTTTGATGATTCCTTGCCGGGCGTCTCCTCTTCGGAAGGCGAAGAAAACGCGCGGTTGCTGCCGGGTGAATCCGCAGCCGATCCGGCAGCCGAGGAAGAGAGGGCGCCGGCCGTCATGCCGCGGAAGGTCCGCACCATGATCGTCAAGCCGGACGGCACCCTGGTGCCGCGCGAGGAGCAGTCGGTCGAGCCGGAGAGCAGGGCAGCGGCTGTCGCTACACCTCTTCCGGCGACCGCTTCGGCCGAGGCGGGTGCTTCGGGTACTGAGGGCCAGGCCGCGGTTGCGGTGGCGGAAACCGAGATCAAGGGGGCCAGGCAGCCGGCTGGCAGCGAAAATGTCGCGCTCGCGACGCCAACTCAGGCGTCCACGGACGAGCTTACTCCGGTTCGGAGCGTCAAGACGACGACCATCGCAAGCGAAGCCCCGGCGGTGCCGCAGGCACGGCCGGAAGCTCCGGCAAAGCCTGCGGAGAACAAAGCGGCGGAAACCCAGGCGGCGACGGAAACGGCGGCCGCCGATCCTTCCGCAGCGCTTGCCACAGCCACCGTGCCGCCCGGCAGCTATGTCGTCCAGATCGCGTCGCTTCCCTCCGAGGCCGATGCACAGAAAAGCTACAACAATCTCTCGCGGAAGTTCGCGGATGTCATCGGCGGTCGCGGCGTCGACATTCGCAAGGCCGAGATTGCCGGGAAGGGCACTTACTATCGCGTCCGCATACCGGCCGGCACGCGGGAAGAAGCAAACGCGCTCTGCGCTCGCTACAAAAGCGCCGGTGGAAGCTGCCTCGTGACCAAATAGCCGGCAGCGCGATCGTTTGCTCGAATGGCGCGGCAGCCATGCCGCGCCCGTTCTTTTTCAGCGAAGCTGTGCATGAAGGGCGAAGACACGGTTTGCCGCTTCGCGCTCGCACCAGAGGGCACTATGATTCTCGCATGAGCGAATCAAAAGCATTTATCTCCGGCTGCAAAGGCTTGGTCCTGACGGCGGAAGAGCGCAGCTTCTTCGCCGATGAGCGTCCGTGGGGCTTCATTCTCTTTGGGCGCAATATCGGCGAGCGCTCGCAGGTTTGCGATCTGGTTGCCGCCTTGCGCGACAGCGTCGGCAATTCGACGGCTCCTGTCCTCATCGATCAGGAAGGCGGGCGCGTGCAGCGCATCCGGCCGCCGCTCGTGCCGCAATATCCGAACGGCGCGGCGATCGGCGAGCTCTATCGGCGAGACAAGGATCTCGGGCTGCGGGTTGCCTGGCTCCTCGGCCGCCTCCATGCCTTCGATCTGACGTCTTTCGGCATCACGGTCGATTGCCTGCCCGTTCTCGATGTGCCGGTGCCGGGGAGCCATGATGTCATCGGCAACCGCGCCTATGGTCATGATCCCGAGACCGTGACGGCCATCGGGCGGGCCCTGGCCGAGGGGTTGAAAGCCGGCGGCATGTTGCCGGTGATGAAACACATGCCCGGCCACGGCCGGACGCTGGTGGATTCGCATCACAGCCTGCCTGTCGTCAATTCCAGTCTGGAGGTGCTGACGGCGAGCGACTTCCTGCCCTTCGTCGCCATGAAGGACGAAGCGATGGCCATGTCGGCGCATATGGTGTTCACGGCGATCGATCCCGACAATCCGGCCACGACATCGCCGAAAGTCGTGCAGGAGATCATCCGGGGTCATATTGGCTTCGACGGCCTGCTGATGTCGGACGACGTCTCGATGAATGCGCTTGCCGGTGACATGAACGCGCGGGCGCGGGCGATTATCGACGCGGGCCTCGATCTCGTCTTGCATTGTCACGGTATTATGGAAGAAATGAAGTCCGTCGCAGATGCCGTGCCGATACTCACCGGCGATCGGTTGCGGCGGGCGAATGCGGCGGAGGCGGCCTTCCGGGAACCGGACAATTCGGATGAGGAGGCGCTGCGCTCCGAGTTCGACGGGATGTTCGCCTTGGCTTGATAGGGGCGTATCCGGCTCGACTGGGCCATGAGTCCCTTCGGGCGCGCAAGGGACGCTGTAGCTCCTATGGCAGAGGTGGCGTCGGCGGGCGCTGAAAGGGCGTGGTGGTGACGGGTTCGGGAGAAAGGCAGGGACAGCCCCAGGCAAAGGCGCCAATGGATCCCCTTTGGCAGGAGGACTCTGCCGACCGCGGCCTGCATGAGGAGGCGCTCGTCGTCGACCTTGCGGGCTTCGAAGGGCCGCTCGACCTGCTCCTGCACCTTGCCCGGAGCCAGCGGGTCGATCTTTCCCGCATCTCTGTCCTGGCTCTGGCCGAGCAATATATCGCCTTCATCGAGCGGGCCCGCTCCATCCGCATCGAGCTTGCGGCCGATTACCTGGTGATGGCCGCCTGGCTCGCCTATCTCAAGTCACGACTGCTGATCCCGCAGCAGACGAGGGAGGAGGGGCCATCCGGTGAGGAGATGGCTTCTGCGCTGGCTTTCCGGCTGAAGCGGCTGGAGGCGATGCGCGACGCGGCAACGAGGCTCGTCAATCGCAACCGCCTCGGTCGCGATGTCTTCGCGCGTGGAGCGCCCGAACACATCGTTGCCGAGAAGAAGTCCGGCTATGACGCTTCGCTCTACGACCTGCTAAGCGCCTATGCCACATTGAGGCAGCGCCAGTCGACGACCCAGGTGACGATAGAGAAGCGTCATGTCTGGTCGCTTTCGGATGCGCGCCTGATCGTTGCCCGCCTGGTGGGCGGTCTCGACGATTGGACGGCGCTCGACCAGTTTCTCATCCGTTACATGACAAGTCCGAAGGAGCGGGCGACCGTGATTGCAAGTTCCTTCGCCGCATCCTTGGAAATGGTGCGGGAGGGAAGGCTCGAAATCCGGCAGGAGAGTGCCTTCGCTCCTATTTATCTGCGGCGCGGGCCAAATCCGATCGATGCCGCGACCCTGGCGGAGATGGAGGCGGCGCGTGGCTGAGGCGCAAAGATACTTGCCCGGGATGCCCGACGACGAGGAAGCGATCGATGAGGTATTCATCGATCCGGGGCTGGAGCAGGAGGCAGAGCGGATCGCGGAGGCGCTTGTCTTTGCCTCGGCCCAGCCGGTTTCGGAAAGCTATATCGCCAGCCGCATCCCGCGCGGGGTCGACGTCGGGCGGCTGATGTCCCGGCTGAAGACAGCCTATGCCGCTCGCGGCGTCAATCTCGTTCAGGTCGCCGACCATTGGGCCTTCCGCACCGCCGCCGACCTCTCCTTCGTTGTCCAGACGGATGAGCAGGAGGTCAAGAAACTGTCCCGAGCCGCACTCGAAGTCCTGGCGATCATCGCCTATCACCAGCCGGTGACACGAGCCGAAATCGAAGACATTCGTGGCGTACAGACCTCGAAGGGCACGCTCGACGTGCTGATGGAGGCTGGCTGGGTGCGGTTTCGCGGCCGCAGGCGCACGCCCGGCCGACCGGTGACATTCGGGACGACGCGCGACTTCCTCGATCATTTCGGGTTCGAGGAGATCCGCGATCTTCCGGGCATGGAGGAATTGAAGGGGGCAGGACTCCTCTCCGGGCGCGTACCCTCCAACCTGCATATTCCCGTTCCTGCGGGGGAGGACGAGTTTTCCGACAACGAGGATCCCATCACCCAAATGGACCTCGAGGAACTCGGCCTCTTGACTCCGAAGGCAGAAGAAGACGATTAAAAATCCTGAGTAAGGATATCGGCTTTAAGGCTCGGGTACGCGGTTCGACCGAGTGCCTTCGGGTCAGGGAATGCAGACCATGGTTTCAGATTCGCTCAGCGGCACCGTCGCAACGACAAGGCGGCCTGGAGTGTCGTTCGCGGCGAGCCTTGCTTTCGAGAACATCAGCCACCGCTATCACTCCAAGGATACGATCAAGGGCGTGTCGCTGAAGGCCGAGGCTGGCGAGGTGCTCTGTCTGCTCGGTCCCTCCGGGTCCGGCAAGACGACCTTGCTTCGGATCGCCGCGGGAATAGAGATGCAGACGGGCGGGCGCCTCCTCCTGAACGGTCGGGAGATATCGGGGCCGAGCGTGTTTCTTCCCCCGGAAAGGCGCGGCGTCGGGCTGATGTTCCAGGATTTTGCCCTCTTCCCGCACATGAGCATCCGCGACAACGTCTGCTTCGGACTGACCGCGCTGCCGAAGAAGGAAGCGCTCATTCAGGCCGAGGCGGCTCTCGACCGCGTCGGTTTGCTGCACTATGCCGACCGCTATCCGCATGTACTCTCGGGTGGCGAGCAGCAGCGGGTGGCGCTCGCCCGAGCGCTTGCCCCGCGACCGGCGGTAATGCTGATGGATGAACCCTTCTCCGGCCTCGATTCCCGGCTCAAGGACTCCATTCGCGCCGACACTCTTGCAATTCTTCGTGAAACCCGCGCGACGGCGATCGTCGTGACGCATGACGCAGAAGAGGCGATGCGAATGGCCGACCGGATCGCGCTGCTGAAGGATGGCAGCCTTGTCCAGGTCGGAACCGCCGACGAAATCTATCGCAGGCCGCGTGATCTCTTCGCTGCCGGTTTCTTCTCCGAGATCAATGTTTTCGATGCGCGCGTGCGCGGCGGTCTCGTCGAGACGCCGCTTGGGACGGTGCCCGCGGGGCAATTCGGCGAAGGGCAGCCTCTGAGTGTTGCCGTCAGGCTCTCCGGTGTTCAGCTGCAGGAAGAGGGTGGGGCGATCCCCGCGCGTATTGTCTCGCGGCGGTTCCTGGGTGTCGTCGAACTCCTCGAACTTGCAGTTCCTCAGTCGGAGCGCACCGTTCGGGCACGCATACGCGCCGACCTGTTGCCGCAAGGATTGCGTGACGTCACGCTTTGCGTTAACGAGCGCGACATATTGGTGTTTGAAAAAGACACCGCGACATCCTAGGTTCCGTCTAGGACTACAGCGCCCCGCGTCTTAATGGACGCGCGAAGGTCGCTGTAGCACTTTGAATCGCTGCATGTCTTTGTCCTTTGATCGAGGTCGATTAAAGGATACATGCAGTAGGCGCGCGTTTCGGCCCGCCTGAAAAATGACAACGTGATGGCCTTGAATATGCAGGGCATCGAGGGAGTAAGTGGATGGGTTCCTTTAGCATCTGGCACTGGCTGATCGTCCTAGTCGTCGTGCTGCTGTTGTTTGGCCGTGGCAAGATTCCGGAACTGATGGGCGATCTGGCCAAGGGCATCAAGAGCTTCAAGAAGGGCATGAGCGACGACGACGCCGTTGCGGCCGACAAGCCGATCGACGGCAAGACCGTCGAGCACAAGTCCGACGAAGTCCGCTAACGGTCGGTACATGGGCGGAATATCGGGTGCGTAGCCGCGCCCGAGAGGCCGCATTGCGAGTTTGTAGGACGCGTCGGATGCTTGATATCGGCTGGACCGAACTTGTCGTCATTGCAATTGTCTTGATCGTCGTCGTTGGTCCGAAGGATCTTCCGCCGATGCTGCGGGCCTTCGGACGAATGACGTCGAAAATGCGCGGCATGGCCGGCGATTTCCGGCGACAGTTCGACGAAGCATTGCGCGAGGCCGATCTCGACGACGTCCGTCGGACGATAAGCGATGCCCAAAGCCTTAATCCGACGACCGCGCTGCGGGACGCGATGAACCCGCTGCGGCAGCTCGGCAACGAGATCAAGTCCGATCTGCAGAAGGCCGCAACGCCCGATAAGGCCGCGCAAACCGCACCGGAGTCGGGCACTGTGCCGGCGAATACGTCCATGCCAGCTGTGGAACCGGGAGAGGCGGTCGCAGCGACCGCAGCCGAAACTGCACCGGGCGAGACGGAGCGTTCGGCGCCGGCGACGCAGGCGGCCGACGCGAAGCCGAAGCGCGCAGCCAAGCCCAAAGCCGAGCCGAATACGCTCGTGGCAGCAAAGCCGGCACCGAAAAGAGCCTCCGCTGCGGCGGCGGCGAAGAAGTCAACGGCAAGGAAACTGGCTGCCGGTTCGGCCGAGGTCGAAGCGAAGAGTGGAAAGACGCGAGCGGCTTCGCGCAAGAAAGGTGACGCATGAGCGGCGATATGGAGGACCGGCCGCAGCCGCTGATGGAGCACCTGATCGAACTGCGCGCGCGGTTGATGTGGGCGATTGGAGCGTTCTTCGTCGCCTTCCTCGTCTGCTTCTATTTCGCCAAGGGATTGTTCAACCTGCTCGTCCTGCCGTTCAAGTGGGCCGTGAGCTGGGCCGGGCTCAGCCATCGCAATATCGAGTTGATCTACACCGCGCCGCAGGAGTTCTTTTTCACCCAGATCAAGGTCGCGATGTTCGGCGCGCTGGTCATCGCCTTTCCGGTCATTGCCTCGCAGATCTACAAGTTCGTCGCGCCGGGGCTCTACAAGAACGAGCGGGCGGCCTTCCTGCCGTTCCTGATCGCTTCGCCGGTCCTGTTCCTGATCGGCGGCGCGCTTGTCTATTTCTTTTTCACGCCGATGGTGATGTGGTTCTTCCTGGCGATGGAGCAGGGCGGTGGCGAAGGGGAGGTGTCGATCCAGCTCCTGCCGAAGGTCTCGGAATATCTGAGCCTGATCATGTCGCTGGTGCTCGCCTTCGGCCTCGTATTCCAGTTGCCGGTCATCACGACGCTGCTCGCGCGCGTCGGCTTCGTCACTGCGGATGGGCTGGCCGCGAAGCGGAAATATGCAATCGTCATCGCCTTCGTGGTTGCTGCGGTTCTGACCCCGCCGGATCCCGTTTCGCAGATCGGTCTTGCGCTACCAGCCATCCTTCTCTACGAAATTTCCATCTATACGGCGCGACTCGTCGAGAAGAAGCGAGCAGCCGAAGCCCTCTCGACCGAGTTGGCTTCTTCGCAGGAAGGTTCCTCCGAGACGGCTGGCCCTGCCAAGGGCTGACCCGTCCGACGATTCCGTGCCGCGTCCTGCAGCAACCGTGCCCGTTCGTACACGCGCCGGTCGTTGTGGCACTTTGAAATCGCTGCTGGCTTTTCGCCTGGACCGAGGCGGTCCCAGGACTGGCGGCACCAACGCGTGGAACGACTATGCTCGATATCAAATGGATCCGTGAGAATGCTGCCATGCTCGACGACGCCCTGCTAAAGCGGGGTGCGGAGCCATTGTCGGCGTCTCTGATTGAGCTTGATGAACGCCGCCGCGCCATCCTTTCCTCGCTGCAGGAAATGCAAGCGCGCCGCAACGCTGCCTCGAAGGAAATCGGCGCGGCCATGGCGCAGAAGAACGGCGAGCTCGCTGAGAAGCTCAAGGCCGAGGTCGCAGAGCTGAAGAACGCCCTGCCCGCGGCAGAGGACGAGAGCCGCCGGCTGGAGGCCGAACTGACGGATGCCCTGTCGCGCATCCCGAACATCCCGCTCGAGGACGTTCCGGTCGGCCCCGACGAAACCGCCAATGTGGTGACGCGGGTCGTCGGCTCAAAGCCGCAATGGAACCATAAGCCGTTCGAGCATTTCGAGGTCGGCGAAGCGCTCGGCTTTATGGATTTCGAAGGCGCGGCGCGCATAGCCGGCGCACGTTTCACCATTCTTAGGGGCCAGCTTGCGCGCCTCGAGCGTGCGCTCGGACAATTCATGCTCGACCTGCATACGCAGGAGCATGGCTACACCGAAGTTCAGCCGCCGCTCCTCGTCAGAGACGACGCGATGTATGGAACGGGTCAATTGCCGAAATTCGCGGAAGACCTCTTCCGGACGACCGATGGACGTTGGTTGATTCCGACGGCGGAGGTGCCGCTGACGAACATGGTCCGCGAGCAAATCCTGGAGAAGCTGCCGTTGCGCTTCACTGCATTGACGCCCTGCTTCCGCTCGGAGGCCGGTTCTGCCGGGCGCGACACCCGCGGCATGTTGCGTCAACATCAGTTCAACAAGGTCGAGCTGGTTTCGATCACCGATGCCGAAAGCTCAATCGACGAACACGAGCGGATGACGGCTTGCGCCGAGGAAGTGTTGAAGCGGCTCGGACTGCATTATCGCGTGATGACGCTCTGCACGGGCGACATGGGCTTCGGCGCGCGCAAGACCTATGACCTCGAGGTCTGGCTGCCGGGGCAGGACACCTATCGCGAAATCTCGTCCTGCTCGGTCTGCGGCGACTTCCAGGCGCGGCGGATGAACGCGCGCTATCGCCTGAAGGAGGACAGGGCAACGAAATTCGTCCACACGCTCAACGGTTCGGGCGTGGCGGTGGGGCGTGCTCTGATCGCAGTCATCGAAAACTATCTCAATGAGGACGGTTCCGTGACGGTACCGGACGTTCTCGTGCCCTATATGGGCGGGTTGCAGCGGATCGAAAAGGCCGCGTAAGGCACGCGGGGCGAGCGAGAGAGGCGGCATGCGCATCCTGCTGACGAATGATGACGGCATCCATGCCGAGGGGCTCTCCGTCCTGGAACGGATTGCGCAATCGATTTCGGACGACGTCTGGGTCGTCGCCCCGGAAGTGGACCAGAGCGGCCTTGCGCACTCGTTGACGCTTTCGGAGCCGCTGCGCCTGCGCCAGGTCGCCGAGCGGCGCTTCGCGCTTCGGGGAACGCCAACCGATTGCGTGATCATGGCGTCGAGAAAGATCCTGGACCGCAAGCCGGACCTCGTTCTCTCGGGCGTCAATGTGGGGGCAAATCTCGCCGACGACGTCACCTATTCCGGCACGGTCGCCGGGGCGATAGAAGGGACGCTGCAGGGCGTTCGCTCGATGGCGCTGAGCCAGGCCTATTCTCACTCAGCCGGGGCAACGGTGCCCTGGGACGTGGTCGAGGCGCACGCGCCGGCGCTGATTGGCCGCTTGATGCGGGTCGACCTGCCGGACGGCACCTTGATCAATCTGAATTTCCCCAATTGCGCGCCGGATGCGGTTGCTGGCGTGGAGGTCACCTCGCAAGGCAAGCTCGAGATCGGGCTCAGCATCGACGAGCGCCTGGACGGCCGCGGCTTTCCCTATTTCTGGCTGCGTTTCGGCGAGCGCTCCGGCGACTTTCGCTCCGGCACCGACATTCGGGCCTTGCGCGACAACCGGATTTCGGTGACGCCGCTGAAGCTGGATATGACCGACTACACGGTTCAGGAGCGCATCGCCCGGGCATTGCTGAAAGGGACTGCTGCTTGAGCGGGCGTGTCGCGCAGCAGGAAGGGCTTGCGGCGATGGCACTTCGCCTCCGCGCAGCCGGCGTCGTGAACAACGACCTGCTGAAAGCCGTGGAGCAGACCCCGCGCGGCCTGTTCTGTCCGGCGCCCTATCAGGAGGACGTCTATTCCCGGCGACTGATCCCGCTTGATTGCGGCTCCTTCATGGAAGGATGCGATTTTGCGATTCGGCTCATCCATTGCCTCAATGTCAAGCCGGGGCAGCGCGTGCTTGAAGTGGGCACTGGCAGCGGCTTTACCGCCGGTGTCATCGGGCGCCTCGCAGAGCGGGTGTTGACGATCGATCGATATCAGACGCTGGTGGGGACCGCGCAGAAGAATCTCGAGAAAGCCGGCATCCGCAATGTCGTCGTGCGACATGCGGACGGCAGCGTCGGGGCGCCGGGCGAGGGCACCTTCGACCGCATTCTCATCACTGCCGCTTTCGACAGTCTGCCGCGCATGTATTCCGATCACCTCGTATCGGGCGGCACCTTGCTGGTGCCGATCATGATGAACGAAACGCGGTGCCGCATCGTTCGCGTCAACCGCACGGGCAGCCGCTTCGATCGGGAGGACCTGTTCGAAGCACCTTACCTCCCGATCGTCCCGCAGCTGGCATCCTTCCTCTGAGCAGGTCGCCATGGCCGGCGCGTCGCAAACAGCTGATTCGCACAAGGCCAGCTTGCCCTCCAGCTCCTGCCTCAGGCCCCGAAAGCATTGTTCTCGATCAAGTGGTTAACCCTTTATTAACCCGCCTCCAGCTTCGCGCAAGCTTGTCGCCATAGCCCGGAAGGGCACGATGGTCGTGGCGCGCTTGAGCTGTGATTTCTGCGTTGTTCGTTTGGATCGTGCAGATGATGGAGACGGCAGATGCAGATTGCGAACAGGTTGACGGGCGCTGCGACGGGCGATGGTCTGAGTAATCTCGCCGGGCGGTCGGCGGACCAGGTCGGGACCACTGGCAAGGAAGATGCGAGCGCACAAGCGGCGCAGGCGGCATTTTTCGACCCGACGCCGCGCATCTCCCTTTCGGTCGATGCATTGCTTTATCTAAGCCGCACCAAGAAGACGCCGGAGAGGGCGCCGCCCTTGACCGCCGACGAGTGGAACAACCGGCTCTCTCCGCAACTAGCGGCACGGGAGCACCAGGTCTTCGGGAGGTTCGCCGATAGCGGCGATTACAGGGCCTATTACCGAGCCTTCATCGAGTACTACGATACTCTCCGGCCGGAGGATCAAAACAGCCTGCGCTATTTCGGTACGCGCGAAGCGTCAGTCGCGGGATTACGGTCGCTCGAATACGACGCCGAGAGCGGCCTCGATGGCGATTCAAGTTTCAAGAGGATCGTCAGCGTGTTTCTCGATGAGGACAAGACCGTCTCTTCGGCTGCTCCGCTCGATCCAGAGCCGGGCGACGAACGATTTTTGGGCTGGGATGCGTCCAATATCAGCTATGAGACGGAAACGCCGGAATCGCGATCGCTTTCGGAAATCGAGCGCCTCTATTCGGAACTCCTATAGGCCGATCAATCCCGCACGGCTCCGGCGCCGGGGCGGCATCATGGTTAGCGTTTCGTCAAATCGCCGCCGCCCTTAACCGGCCGGTAACTCTAATGCGCTTTAATCATTCCACAGCGAGTTGCGTTCGGAGTGGGTAAGCGTCATGCGTCAGTTTTCATCTCCCGGTGCAGGGAAATCCTTGATCCGCCTGTGTGCGGCGGCCTTGTTGGCAAGCGCCGCGGCAGGCTGCAGCTCCGGTGTAAGCCGCTTCGATGGGCTCTTTTCAAGCTCCGACGCCCTGACGACAGGCTCGATCCCGCGCAACACGACTCCCGTTCCGCGAGGCGATATATCGGGCAGCCAGAGCGTCGCCCTCGGTCAGAATTATCCGGATGCCGGCGGAACCGGGTCCTACGGTCAGGTGCATGCCGTTGCCGCGCCGGTGTCGAGTGCCCGCGTAGCGTCGACGCCGATGAATGTACAGCGTACGGCCCTGGCCGAACCGGCGCCGGCCATTCCTCGCCAGGCGCCGGAGACCCCTGCCGCCCGCCAGCCGCAGCCAATTCTCGCAAAAGCCGAACCGCTGCCGACCTCTTCCAGGGAGCGTTCCGGCAAGGGCGGCTGGAGCACGGAAAACGCACCAACGATCATGGTACGCCCGGGGGATACCGTAGCCGTACTGGCGCGCCGCTTCGGTGTACCGGAAAAGGAGATCCTGAAGGCCAATGGCCTGAATTCCGCCGGACAGGTGGAGCCGGGCCAGCGCCTCATCATTCCGAGCTTTGGCGGCGGAAGCAGCGCCGCGAAAGCGGCGGCGTCAAGTTCGATCGCCGATATCGAGGGTGGCAACAAGCAGCCATTGCCGCTGCCCGCTGGTCAGCGTGAAGTCGCGATCCTGCCGGGGCAATCGCAACTGCGCGAGAAGGGCGAGGAGCGCGCGAACGTTGCAAGCGGAAAGGTCGATGCTGCCGGCGAGGGCGGTGGCGCAGGTGGGCTCTACACAGTCAAGGCGGGCGACTCGCTCAACCGGATCGCCAAGGCGAATGGCGTGTCCGTCGCTGCCCTCAAGCAAGCGAATGGGCTGACGACCGAATCGATCCGCATTGGACAGAAGCTGAAAGTGCCGGGTGGCGCCGTCGCTGGCGACGCGACCGCTTCCGTTCCTTCGAAGAGGGCGGAAACGAAAGTGGCGTCGCTCGATCAGAGCAAGCCGACGGAATACAAGCCGCCTGTCGTCAAGGAGAGCGTTTCGGAGGCGGCAGCTAAGTCCGACGTCGACGCGGAGTCGCCGAAATCGACCGGAATCGGCAAATATCGCTGGCCCGTCCGCGGCGCGGTCGTTGCCGGCTATGGCGCGAATGTCGACGGCAATCGCAACGACGGCATCAATATCTCGGTGCCGGAAGGGACGCCGATCAAGGCGGCCGAAAACGGCGTGGTCATCTATTCCGGCAGCAGTCTGAAGGAACTCGGCAATGCCGTGCTGGTCCGCCACGACGATGGCACAGTCACCGTCTACGGCAATGCCTCGGAACTCAATGTTCAGCGGGGGCAGAAGGTCCAGCGGGGCCAGACGCTCGCTTCTTCGGGCATGACCGGGCGCGCCACCCAGCCGCAGGTGCATTTCGAAGTCCGCAAGAACGCGACACCGGTGAACCCGGCAACCTACCTGGAATAGCCGTAGCACTTTGAATTGCTGCGGGCCTTGTCCTTGAGCCGAAGCCTACTGAACGAACTTGCAGTAACTAGAAGGCGCGCCCCGTGTCCCACCGTCACGCGGGGTCGCGCAATGACCGGCGCAGACGCCCCGCAAGATCCTGAATGAACTGCCAGGCGACGCGGCCGGACCTTGCTCCCCTTGTCGTCGCCCACTCGAGCGCATCGGCGTGAAGGGTTTCCCGCTCGACAGGCAAATCGTAGTAGCGTGCGTAACCGTCGACCATGGCGAGATAGTCGTCCTGGCTGCATTTGTGAAATCCGAGCCAAAGGCCGAAGCGATCGGACAGGGAGACCTTTTCCTCGACGGCCTCGGAGGGGTTGATTGCGGTCGACTGCTCGTTTTCCATCATGTTGCGCGGCAGAAGGTGCCGGCGGTTCGACGTCGCGTAGAGCACGACATTGGCCGGGCGCCCTTCGACGCCGCCGTCCAGAACGGCCTTCAGGGACTTGTAGGACGTGTCGTCATGGTCGAAGGACAGATCGTCGCAGAAGACGATGACGGGCATCGGAGCAACCTTGAGGATTTCCATCAGGGCCGGCAGCGTCGCAATGTCTTCCCGGTGCACTTCGACGAGTTTCAGTCCGGCACCGGTGTTGCGGGCTACTTGCGCGTGGACGGCCTTGACGAGCGAAGACTTGCCCATGCCTCGCGCACCCCAGAGCAGCACGTTGTTTGCCGGATAGCCTTCGGCGAAGCGGAGCGTGTTGTCGAAAAGTATGTCGCGAACATGATCGACGCCGGTGATCAGCGCGAGCTCGATCCGATTCGGCTTTTCCACCGGCTGCAGATGACGGGTCGCCGGAGCCCAGACGAAGCATTCCGCGCGAGCCCAGTCGTTGACCGCTTCACCCGGACCGGCAATCCGCTCGAGGGCTGCGGAGAGCTTCTGTAATTCATTGATGAGGACGTCGATCTTGCTTTGGTGCATCTGCTCGTCTCCGGATCGCCGCGGGCGTAGCGCGGCCACTCGTCGGTGTGTCCCGTCACGCCGCCCTCGGTGGGTTCTTAGGAAGGCTGCTGGCGCGTTTTTCCTCGCTAGCACGGTGGTTTGCGCTGGAAAAGCCCGGGCGCGCGTGCGCGAGGGGTTCTCCTATCGCGCAATTTGTGTCAGAGGCAGGAGCAACGGAGCAGGGTACCGACTTTATTGTCGTGAAATCATTTCCCATATTCCGGCGGATTTCGCGCGGGAGAGCAACCGCGCAGCTGAACTCAAGGAGTGATCGATGTTCATTACCGAAGCTTTCGCGCAGACGACTGCCCCGGCCGCTGGGGGCGCCGATATCCTGATGTCCATCCTGCCGTTCATCCTGATTTTCGTCGTGATGTACTTCCTGATCATCCGGCCGCAGCGCGCCCAGATGAAGCGTCGCGAAGAGCTCTTGAAGAACATTCGCCGGGGCGATCAGGTGGTCACCGGTGGCGGCATCGTCGGCAAGGTGACGAAGGTCGTCGACGATTCGGAACTCGAGGTCGAGATTGCCGAGGGCCTCAAGGTGCGTGTCGTGCGCAGCGGTATTTCCGAGGTCCGCGTCAAGGGCGAACCCGTCAAGGAATAAGAGACGGCGCGAGCCCTGACCAGTTGCTGCATATGGTTTCTGACGAGTATGCAGCAATCTTCGCGCGTCTTAAGGACGCGCGGCGTCCTGGGCCTGGCGATGGAGCATTCGACGCATGCCCAAATTCTCGCCGCTGAAGAACGCCGTTATCTGGCTCGTCGTTCTGGCCGGTTTTGCCTTCGCACTGCCGAACTTCCTCCCGAAGGAGCAGCTTGCCGGTTGGCCGAACTGGCTGCCGCATCGCCAGGTCCCGCTAGGGCTCGATCTGCAAGGCGGTGTTGACATCACGCTGAAGGTCAGCCGCGACGACATCGTGGCCGAGCAACTGGATGCGACCATCGATGCGATCAGCCGGGCACTGAGGGCGGCGGATATCGGTTATGCGCGCCTTTCCGGAAGCGGTCAGGCCATTCAGTTTCGGCTTCGCGACGCCGCGAAGCTGCAGGACGCACGCGAAGCCCTGCGCGCATTGACGGCGCCGGACGATGAGGCTGAACTTGCCGCGGAGCCATCGACGGCGGCGGGATCTCTGCGCTTCCGCCTGAGAGATGAGGCTATCGATCGCCGCTTGGCCGAGGCGGTGTCGCACGCCGTCGAAGCTATTCGCCGACGTGTTGGCGAGGTCGTCGCCCTCGAGCCCTCAATCGCGCGCCGCGGCGCAGACCGCATCAGGGTGCAGGTGCCGGGATTGGATAACCCGCAACGGCTCAAGGATGTTTTGAGCCAGCGCGGGAAGGTCAGCTTCCACTGGCTCGATCTGTCGATGCCGGCTGAGCAGGCGGTCGATCAGCGTCCGCCGGCATCGTCCGAAGTTCTTTACTCGCTCGACGATCCGCCGATCCCCTACCTCGTCGAAAGGCGCTCGCTTGTCGGTCCCGAGGACTTTCTCTCGGCGCAGCCGGTGTCTGATCCATCAAGCGGGGAGCCCGCCGTCGACGTCACCCTCAAGCCAGAGGCCCTGTCCCGGATTGCACCGACGCTGCAGGCGGATGCGGAGCGGCAGTTCGCAATCGTGCTCGACGGCCAGGTCATGTCGACGCCCACCATCGCCGATGCGTTCAGCGGGGATACGGTCCGTATCGCAGGCGCAATGTCGGAAGAGGGGGCGAACGACCTCGCCGCAGTGCTGCGGGCGGGCCCGCTGCCCGTTTCTCTCACGGTCATCGAGGAACGCACCGTTGGGCCCGAGTTCGGCATGGATGCCATCGAAAGCGGTCTTGAGGCAGGATTGATCGCTGCGCTGGCCGTTGCGGCTTGCATGGTCGGCTTCTACGGGTTTTTCGGAGTCGTCGCCGTGGCGGCGCTCGTCGTCAACCTCGTGCTGATCATCGCCGCCCTGTCCCAGCTGGGCGTGACGCTGACATTGCCCGGAATTGCGGGAATCATTCTTACGGTCGGAATGGCAGTCGACTCGAACGTGCTCATCTATGAGCGGCTGCGGGAGGAGGCGCGCAACAGCAGCGAACCATTGCGGCAAACGCTCGACAATGGCTTTTCGCGTGTGTTGAGAAGCATTTTCGACGCAAATCTCTCGATATTCGCCGCCGGGGCCATTCTCTTCCTCCTCGGTGCCGGCGCCGTGCGCGGTTTTGCGGCCACGCTTGCCATCGGCAGCATCACCACAATTCTGACGGCGCACAGCCTCACGCGTCGCCTCATTCGCGGCTGGTATCGGCGCCGCCGGCCGCGGCACCTGCCGAGAGGCATTCGCACGGGCTTTTTCGCTGAAGCCGATATGCGCTTCATGGCGATCCGCAACCCGGTTTTCATTTTGATGGCGGCGCTTTCGCTCTCGGCGCTCGTCGTCCTCGTCGGCGTTGGCCTTAACATGGGTGCCGACTTCAAGGGCGGTTCGCTTGTCGAACTGCGTGCGAAGACGGATGCCGCAGACATCGCCGGTATTCGCGCGCGTCTCGACGAACTGAATCTCGGCGACGCCCGCATCCAGCCGCTCGGCTCTCCGCGTGACGTTCTCGTGCGCATTCCTTCGCACGAAGCTGGCGACAATGCCGAACAAACCGCGGTCGATCTGCTGCGTGCCGAACTCCAGGATGATTATCTGCTTCGGCGCGTGGATGTGGTCGGGCCGGCGGTTTCCGGGGAGTTGACGCGCGCGGGAACGCTTGCGGTCGCAGCCGCGATGCTGGCCGTCGTCCTTTACGTCTGGCTCCGCTTCGGTTGGCAGTTCGCCACCGGCGCCATCGTCGCAGTGTTCTGCGACGTGCTCCTCAGTGTGGGTTTCCTCGCCGTCACGGGGGTGGAATTCAGCCTCGTGAGTCTTGCCGCGCTGCTTGCGATCGTCTGCTATTCGCTGAACGATACGATGGTAGTCTACGACCGCATCCGCGAGAATCTCGTGCGCTACCGCAGGATGCCGCTTTCGGTCTTGATCGACACGTCGATCAATCAGACCCTTTCCCGTACCGTTCTGACGGCCTTGACGACGGCGCTGGCGCTTGCCGCCCTCTACCTCTTTGGCGGCAGTCGTCTTGTCGAATCCTTCAGCGCGATCCTCCTTTTCGGCGTGCTTGTCGGCACTCTCTCCTCGATCTATATCGCGGGGCCGGTGCTCATTCTCTTCGGCCGCCGCAACATTGGGCTCGATAGCGAGTTGGGAGAGCCGGAAGGGACGCGGGAACAGACAGCAAAGGGTGCACCCTGACATGGCAAAAGGCATTGAAATGCGCGAAGCGCATTTTCCGGGGCGCGCGCCGATTGATGCCTACGGCAATGGCGGTTTCCGTTTCGCGGACATGTCGCACCGTGGCTCGGTGCTGATGCTGCCTTCCGGCGTCTACGCCTGGGACATGGTGGAGGGCGATCCGCTGGTGATCGCCAAATTCCAGCGCATTCTGCAAGAGGCGCACGAAATCGAAGTGCTGCTCGTCGGTACGGGGCGCGAGATCCGGCCTTTGCCCGCGGATCTGAAGGCGGTTCTCAAGGCCGCCAATATTTCCTCGGATCCCATGAATACCGGTGCGGCGGTCAGGACCTACAACGTCATGTTGGCAGAATCGCGTGCCGTCGCCGCGGCGCTGATCGCAGTTTGACGAGCGAAGGAAGTCCAAGCCGTGCAACCGCCTGATGCCCAGATTCTCGCAATGCTGCGGGATACGGACCGCGATCGCTACCTGGCCTGCCTCCTCTCGGCCCAGGAGAAACGGCATGCCCTGGCGGCTCTCTACGCTTTCTACGCAGAGATTGCGCGGGTTCGCGACGTCATTCGCGAACCCCTGCCAGGAGAAATCAGGCTGCAATGGTGGCGCGACGTATTGGGCAATGAGCAGTCGACAGGCGAGGGGCATCCGATCGCCGAAGCACTGCTTGCCTGCATCCGTGAACATCGCCTGCCGGTCGCCGTTCTGCAGAACATGATCGACGCGCGGATTTTCGATCTCTATGACGATCCCATGGAGGACCGGTCGGCTTTGGAGGGCTATGCGGGCGAAACGGCATCGGCGTTGATCCAGCTCGCGTCCCTGATCCTCGATCCCGAGAATGCAGCCGCTTCGGCGGAAGCGGCCGGCCATGCCGGCGTTGCCCAGACGATTGCCGGCCTGCTGCTGCTCTTGCCGCTGCACAGTCGGCGCGGACAGGTCTATTTCCCGGGGGAGATCCTGAGTGCGACGGGCCTCGACAGGGAGACGCTGCTCGAGGGGCGCGACGAGGACGCGATCGGCAGGGCCGTGCAGGCGTTCTGCGGTCTCGGCCGTGATCATCTGATGAAGGCCCGCGGCAGCATGGGATCGATTTCTCCGCGGAACTTCGCGGCGTTCACTCCGATCGCCCTGGCCGAACCGGTCTTCTCCCGCGCCGAGGCGGCTGCAGGGGGCATCCTCAAGCAGTCCATTCAACCGCCGCAGTGGCAGCGGCAATGGTGGATGTGGAGGGCTAGTCGGCGGCGGCACTTCTAAGCAGACAATCGTGGGTTTCTGACGATTGTCTGCTTGGATTCCATAGGACAGCGCCGCAGGTCGACGTCGATTTAGGCGATGTACACTGGTCAAGTTGGCGCAAGTCTGAAGCGGTAGAACACCGAACTATAGATCCCGCCTGGAAGAGGCTCGCGACAATGCTGTGGTTGCTGTTCATCGCTTTGGTTGTTTGCGCCGGCGCATTCTATATGCGGATGAATGCGCGCGCGGAGCGCGACGTCGCCAACCCGGATGCGGGCTTGGCAATGGTGGAATTCGGCCGAGCCTTCCCGGACGAGGCAATCCGGGCCCTGCACTCGACCATCGACGGCAGGGCAATCTTCCTGCGTCTGCACGACGGCAAGGCCGGCTTCATCCAGTCTCACGGCTCGCATTATGTCTGCCATGTCATTCAGCCGGGAAAGGTGCGGGTGAATGGCTCCGAAAGCGGCCGGGGGCTGATCGCGCACTTCCCGGATTTCGCCTACCTGGACAACAGCTTCGAATTTCGGACGGCCGCGGAGGCCGCCGAGGTCTCGCTGTGGCTGCTCGGCAGCTTCAGTCCTCAATCGGAGTTCGCATCCTCCTTAGATGCGGCTGAATCGGCACGGGCTCGGGAGTGAGCTTCAAAAGGCTGCGCCGAGCCAGGCCGCGCAATCGGCGAGCGCACGCGACGCCGTCGCCTGCTTCTTGGCCAGCGCCTTTTCCTTGCCGCGGAATCGCTTGGCTCCTTCGGGCCTGGTCAGCGCGCCGGGCTCCAGAGGGGGGAACAGCCCGAAATTGACGTTCATCGGCTGGAATGAGCGCTTGCCTGGCTCGTCGTCGGAAACGATGTGGCCGCCTGTGATGTGGTTCAGGAGCGAGCCGAAGGCAGTGGTGGCTGGCGGCAATGACGGTGCTTCACCCTTGCGCTCCGCTGCGGCGAAGCGGCCCGCGAGCAGCCCGATGCTGGCACTCTCCACATAGCCCTCGCAGCCGGTGATCTGCCCGGCGAAGCGAAGGCCCGGGCGAGATTTCAGCGCCAGCGACCCGTCGAGCAGTGTCGGCGAGTTGATGTAGGTGTTGCGGTGCAGACCGCCGAGCCTGGCGAATTCAGCCTTCTCAAGGCCCGGAATCATCCGGAAGACCTCCGTCTGGGCGCCATATTTCAGCTTCGTCTGGAAGCCGACCATGTTGTAGAGGGTTCCGAGCGCATTATCCTGGCGCAACTGGACGACGGCATAGGGCTTGACGCCGGGATTATGCGCATTGGTGAGGCCCATCGGCTTCATCGGTCCGTGACGCAGCGTTTCCCGCCCTCGCTCGGCCATGACCTCGATCGGCAGGCAGCCATCGAAATACGGAGTGCCTTCCCATTCCTTGAAGCCGGTCGTATCGCTGGCAAGCAGCGCATCGACGAAGGCATTGTACTGCTCCTCGGTCATGGGGCAGTTGATATAGTCCTTGCCCGTGCCGCCCGGGCCGACTTTGTCGTAGCGCGATTGATGCCAGCAGATATCCATGTCGATCGTGTCCGTGTGGACGATCGGGGCGATGGCGTCGAAAAAGGCGAGCGCATCGGCGCCCGTTTCCTGGCGGATTGCTTCTGCGAGACCGGGCGCGGTCAGCGGCCCGGTGGCGATTATTGCGAGATCCCACTCCCTCGGCGGCAAGCCGGTTACTTCTTCGCGCAGCACCGTGATCAGTGGGTGGGCTTGGATAGCCGCACTGACGGCGGCGGAGAAGCCCTCGCGATCGACGGCAAGCGCCCCGCCGGCCGGCACCTGATTGCTGTCGGCTGCCCGCATGATCAGCGAGCCCGCCAGGCGCATTTCGGCATGCAGCACGCCGACCGCATTGCTGGTGGCGTCATCGGAGCGGAAAGAGTTCGAACAGACGAGTTCGGCGAGGCCATCGGTCTTATGCGCGTCGGTGCCGCGCACGCCGCGCATTTCATGCAAGACGACCGGCACGCCGGCTTCGGCGATCTGCCAAGCGGCTTCGGAGCCGGCAAGTCCGCCGCCGATGACATGGATGGGAGAAAGAGAGGAGGAAGTCGTTTTCATGCGCGGCTTCCTACCATAGCCCTTCCTCGGTTCCAATTGGCGAAGAAACGAAACGGCGCCCGAAGGCGCCGTTTTGGTGGGTTTGAAGGCTTGCTTCCAACTCAGCGGAAGGAGCGGGCCGCAATGTTGCGGATATCATAGCGGGTGATACCGATGTCGTTGAGAGCGTGGTTCGACAGGCCGCCCAGTTCGGCGACGGTACGGCGGTAGTTGATCCAGCTTTTTGCGATACGAAGGGGGTTCATGGTCGTTTTCCTCAAGATCTGTTCGCGACAGTGATTGTCTGCGTCGTTGAGGTTCTTATACGCTTGTCTAATGGGAAGATGGAGTGCAAAGAAGATGCATCTGCTATGCATTTGTGCACTGCATCGCCGAATTCCTGTGCAAAGGTCCCGGCGGCTCGAAAATGCATCACCGGTATTCCGTTGAGGGATGATGCCGCTCTGACCGTAACGTTCTGGTTTTCTTGGATTTCGGAAACGTCGCATACGTCCCGCCGGATGCCGCGGGGAGGTGCGCGGGGGCGGATCAACGAGCCTTCGCAGGTGCGAGGTAGGGGCTGATCCTTTGACGGGGGCCAGATGAAAAAAAACGCCCGCCGGCAGGAGCCGGTAGGCGTTTTTCGATGCCGTCGTCGGCCGCGAAGCTGCAGCGCCGCACGTTCACGTGCAAAGGTCGCTGTAAGCGCATCGGCCCGAGAATCGTACCCGATCCTCGGAAAGCTCGATGCGCAGATTACTTGACGGCCTGGCGCGCGACGTAGGGGATGTCGGCGCGGCCGATGCCGAGGTCGTTCAGCTCGCGGTCGCTCATGCGGCCGAGTTCGGTGCAGGTCTGACGATACTTGCGCCAGTTGTTGAAAGAACGTGCGAAGTTCATGATGCTTTCCTTTCCAAGGTCTTGCCAGCGCTTTCTTGCCGGCCCTCATCTCATGGTTGGAATATAATCGATTTGGACTTCGAAAACAGAGCCGATGCTGCATCGCACCCATGCGCGTTATGCATCCCTCTTTCCGCCGTTTACTCACCCTTGATCTTCCGTTCCGGGCGGTGGATATCCGCCCGGAGGACTGACGAGACCTTCGACACGCAGCAAAAAAGCAACGCCCGCCGGGGGAGGAGATCCGGCGGGCGCTGCCTATCCTGATTGACAACTGGGAGGAGGAGTGTTGCCAATCCGTCCGGGAGCGCTGGGAGGAGGAGGACGCTTCCCGATCGTTGATTGGAGATAGGCGCGAGCCCCTGATTTGTGTAGGGCGCAGGTTGAATGGCACCTATGCGCCAATCGCATACCGGCGTCGTATTCTCCCGCGCAACTGCTCCGATATTGCGCATTCGGGCAACTGGCGGCGTGAAGGGGAGATCGACATTCGCAGGTGCAAAAATAACGCCCGCCGGGGGAGGAGGTCCGGCGGGCGTCATATGGGCGATTGGCAACCGGGAGGAGGAGTGTTGCCAATCTTATCGATACGACGCCGGGAGGAGGATGACGTCGCGTCGAATTCCTTCGAGCTCATGCTCGGGTCTTATTGGTTGACGGGAGACCAATCCGCGGCTTCCTGGCTCATAACCTTGGTCGCCTTCGATGGTTCCAATATAGCGAGCGCGGGCCGATTTGTGCAGTGCAATATCAACATGGAAGATATGCGCCCTGCGCAGACCGTTGTCAGTAGGTCTTCAGGAGGCAGGGGGACATCTCGGGCGGCCGCCGACCAACGGTCCGCGGGCGAGGCTTTAGTGCTCAGCTGCAAAAGTGGTGCCCGGTGAGGGACTCGAACCCCCATGCTCGCGCGCTTGGACCTAAACCAAGTGTGTCTACCAATTCCACCAACCGGGCAGGCAAGGTGTTGCTCAAGCCTGTAGAACAATGACGGCCCTTTTGGCAAGCCTGGTGGCGTCTGCCTGCAAGCGGGCGTGGCGGAGGCAAGCACGCTCGCAACGGGAGTGCGCGGGCCGCCCTCCAGGATTTGCGGCTTCAGCACCGCGATCGTGCCGGAAATGCTTGCCATTCGCGGGCCAACGGGTGTATTTGGCGCCCGTGACACGCCGCGAGCTGTGCCGTGTGCCCGCAATTTCTGCCAGACGGGCAGCATTGGCATGCCGGCGCCCGCGTTCCGGGTTAGCGCGGTGTTGTATGGAGATGGCAAGTTCTCCAGCGGCCGAGACGATATCTGAGCCAAAGTATCGGCATTCGAGCGTGAGGAGGGCAGGCAAGTGCCATTTTACTTGCAAAACGGTTCCGGAATTGCGAAAGCCACTCCCGGCAAATGGATCGGTTCAAGTGCTCGCCAGGCCCTGCGGGGCAAGAGCGCTGTCAACGTGAAGTGAAGGTTTGAACATGCAGGTTATCGAAACGCTCGCTCAAGGGCTGAAGCGCGAACTCAAGGTCGTGATTCCGGCCGACGAAATGCAAGCTCGGATGAACGAGCGTCTGGCTGAGGTGAAGGACCGTATCCGCATCAACGGCTTCCGCCCGGGCAAGGTGCCGGTCGCGCATCTGAAGAAGGTCTACGGCAAGTCGATCATGGCCGATCTCGTCAACGAGCTCGTGCGCGAAAAGCCGACCGAGATCCTGACGGATCGCGGTGAGAAGTCGGCCACGCAGCCGGAAATCGCCATGACTGAGGACGAGGCCGAAGCCGACAAGATCCTCAAGGCCGAAGCGGATTTCGAATTCACCGTCGCCTACGAGATCATCCCGGCGATCGAGATCAAGGATGTCAGCGGCATCAAGGTGACCCGCGAAGTCGTGGAAATCGGCGAGGACGAGATCAACGAACAGATCCTCCGCATCGCCGAGAGCGCCCGCACTTATGAATCCAAGAAGGGCAAGGCGGAGAACGGCGATCGCGTCACCATCGATTATCTGGGCAAGGTCGACGGCGTTGCCTTCGACGGCGGCAAGGACGAGGACGCCGAGCTGGTGCTCGGTTCCAACCGCTTCATCCCGGGCTTCGAAGAACAGCTCGTCGGCGCCAAGGCCGGCGACGAGAAGACCATCACCGTCACCTTCCCGGCCGAATACCCGGCAGCCAATCTTGCCGGCAAGGAAGCAACCTTCGACGTCACCGTGAAGGACGTGGCCGCCGCGGCTCCGATCGAGATCAATGACGACCTCGCCACCAAGCTCGGCCTCGAATCGGCCGACAAGCTGAAGGAGATCGTCCGCGGCCAGATCGAAAGCCAGTACGGCTCGGTTACCCGGCAGAAGGTCAAGCGCCAACTGCTCGACCAGCTCGACGAGCTCTATCAGTTCGAAACGCCGGAGCGTCTCGTCGATGCCGAGTTCGAGAACATCTGGCGCCAGATCAACACCGACCTCCAACAGGCCGGCAAGACTTTCGCCGATGAAGACACGACGGAAGAGGAAGCGCGTACCGAGTACCGCAAGCTCGCGGAACGCCGCGTCCGCCTCGGCCTGGTCCTTTCCGAGATAGGCGAAAAGGCGGGCGTTCAGGTCAGCGACGAGGAGATGCAGCGCTCGCTGTTCGAGCAGCTGCGCCAGTTCCCGGGCCAGGAAAAGCAGATCTACGATTACTTCAAGAACACGCCCGGCGCCGCGGCTTCGCTACGCGCACCGATCTTCGAAGAAAAGGTCGTCGATCACCTGCTTTCGGAAATCTCGGTGACCGACAAGACGGTTTCCAAGGAAGATCTGATGGCTGACGACGAGGCGGAGGAAAAGCCGGCCACCAAGAAGGCGCCTGCCAAGAAGAAGGCGGCCGCCAAGACCGAGGCTGCCGAAGGCGAAGAGGCTGCCGCTCCGAAGAAGAAGGCCCCGGCCAAGAAGAAGGTCGCGGACGAAAGCGCCGAGTAATCGGCATCTTCGGCAAAGATGCAAAGGCCGCCTCCGGGCGGCCTTTTTGATTCGAAGGGGATTGATGTGTCGCGTAGGCCTGCGCAAAAGAAACTGCTGGAGCGGCGGACGAAATGCCGGAGGGGCTGACGCGAGCCGATTCCCACCGGTCGCCACAGCCTCGTCACGTGCGTCCACCTGACTAAACCTTAACCCACTTTGATCTCGCCCATCCGGTTCCAGGCGTCGAGCCCGGCGATCTTGTAGGCTTCGGCGAGCGTCGGATAGTTGAAGGTGTTCTCGACGAAGTATTCGACGGTACCCTTCAGGTTCAGGACCGCCTGGCCGATATGCACGAGTTCGGTCGCGCCTTCGCCGATGATGTGCACCCCGAGGAGGCGGCGGGTCTTTAGCGAGAAGATCATCTTCAAGAGGCCGGCATCGAGCCCCATGATGTGCCCGCGGGACGTCTCCCGGAACCGGGCGATGCCGCATTCATAGGGGATGCCGCGTTCCTTGACCTCCTCTTCGGAAAGACCGCAGGTGGAGATTTCCGGCACCGCGTAGATGCCATAGGGGAAATATTTCTGCGGCTCCTTGGCAATGGCACCGACGGCAACGCGCGCGGCGACGCGCCCCTGTTCCATCGAGGTCGAGGCAAGGCTTGGAAAGCCGACGACGTCACCCGCGGCAAAGATATTCGGCACGGCCGTTTCGAAGGTTTCGGGATTGACCTTGAGGCGTCCCCGGCTGTCGGCCTCGAGGCCCGCGGCCGGAAGATTGAGCGCATCGGTCGCGCCCATCCGCCCGGCGGCAAACAGAACCATGTCGGTTGTGATCCTGCGGCCGTTGTCGAGCGTAAGCGCAACCTTGCCGCTATCGAGCCGCTCGACCTTTTCGGCCTTCTGCCCGAGGCAGAGCTTCATGCTGCGATCGCGAAGCTGATAGGTGAAATCCTCGACGATCTCCTTGTCGATGAAATCGAGCATCGTGCTCTTGGGATCGACCACCGTGACCTGCGTATCGAGGGCGCTGAAGATGGTTGCATATTCGATGCCGATCACCCCCGCGCCGATCACGACGAGTGATCGCGGCAATTCCTTGATCTCAAGCAGCTCGTCGCTATCGACGACGGTCTTGCCGTCGAAGGGCATATAGTCGGGGCGAAAGGGTTTCGTGCCGACGGCAAGCAGAATGCTGGCGCCGGTGACGAGGAGGTTTTCCCCGTCGTCCTTGGTGATTTCGAGCGTCGACGGGGCGACGAAGCTCGCCCTTCCGCGAATGTGCTGGACGCGGTTGCGAGCAAACTGATGCTCCAGCACCTCGACCTCGTGATTGAGCGTGATGATGAGGCGGCGGCGCAGGTCCTCGGCGCTGATTTCCTGCTTCACCCGATAGGAGCGGCCGTAAAAGCCCCGCTCGCGCCAGCCGGAGAGATTGAGCGCGGTTTCCCGCAATGTCTTGGAGGGGATCGTCCCGGTGTGGACGGAGACGCCGCCGACGCGCTTGCCTTGCTCGACGACGAGTACCTTCTTGCCGAGCTTGGCAGCCTGAATGGCGCCTCTGCGACCGGCCGGTCCGCTGCCGACGACGATGAGATCGAATTGGGTCATGAACGCTTCCCCTAGAGCCTTATGTAGTCGGGTGAACCACCTGACGTCGCGCAAATGCGGCAAACCAACAGCCAGAGCGGTGGCGCGAACGCATGTGAGCGCATCCCGCTCCTATCGCATTTCTCCTTAAATCACCGTTGATTTAAGGACATACAGCGACTCAGCGACCTTTGCGCATCTGATAAGAGGCGCGGCGCGGGCAGCGCCAGAGAATCGTCTGTGCGATGCGGCACTTTTCGCGCGGGCACAGCTATAGCGTCAATCCACGTTCGGCTGATGTTGAATGCCGTAATCATCTGTTCTGGATGCGTCCCATCCGAAATGCGATTATGCTGCACGGGGGGAAGCGGGAGACCTGTCAGCATGGCGCTCGAGTGGACGAAAGGTGGCGATGCCGCGGCGGGGCGCGGCCCTGCCGTTGTCGACGGGCAGGCGGATGCGGCGAGCCATCGACCAGGCGTGATCGCGGCAGCCGTCTATCGGCATGGGCACCGGCTGCGCGAAATCCGGATCGAAGAGGCCGGAGAGTGGCGCAATCGCGAGGGCGTGGTGATCTGGATCGGCCTGCACGAGCCGGACGAGGGACTTCTGAGGCAGGTGCAATCGGAATTCGACCTCAACGACCTCGCCATCGAAGACGCCGGCAAAGCCCATCAGCGTCCCAAGCTCGAAATTTACGGCGACGCGATCTTCGTCGTGGCCCGCACGGCGCATATGACGGGTGAGGAGATTGCTTTCGGCGAAACCCACCTCTTCGTCGGACGCGGCTATGTCGTCTCTGTCCGCCACGGTCCCTCGACATCATACATGGCGGTGAGACAGCGCTGCGAAGCCTCACCGACGGCTCTCGCGCACGGCGAGCACTACATCCTCTATTCGATCCTCGACTTCATCGTCGATAACTATATGCCGGTCGTCGAAGTAATTCATGACGAGGTGGAAACACTGGAAGACCGCCTGTTGCGTGACCGGTTGGCCAAGGTCGATATCGAGCACCTGTACATGTTGCGGCGGAACCTGCTTCGCCTTCGCAATGCCGTCGTTCCGCTGGTGGACGTCTGCCGGCGACATGAGCATCTGGAACTGCCCGGTATGGAGGCTGCGATGCAGCCGCTGTTCCGTGACGTCACGGATCACGTGCGCCGGGTCCAGGAGGATATTGACGCGCTTCGCGAGGTCCTTGCCTTCACCTTCGAGGCGAGTCTCATGATCGGACAATCGGAGCAGACGGAGATATCACGCAAGCTGGCCTCCTGGGCCGCGATACTTGCGGTGCCGACGGCGGTTGCTGGCATCTACGGCATGAATTTTGAGGAAATGCCGGAACTGAAGTTCCGTTACGCCTATTTCATCATTCTGGCGATCATCTTCGTGCTATGCATCACGCTTTATCGGCTGTTCCGGCGGGCCCGGTGGCTTTGAGCGCAAAGCGGTTCAGAAAAGCCGCAGCCCCTTCATGCTGACATGACCGTCCTTGCCGATGATGATATGGTCGTGGACGGTGATACCGAGCGGCTTGGCGGCATCCGAGATCAACTTCGTCATGTCGATGTCGGCACGCGAGGGCGTCGGATCGCCGGACGGATGATTGTGCACTAAAATCAAAGCCGTTGCAGAAAGCTCCAGCGCCCGTTTGACCACCTCCCGCGGATAGACCGGCGTATGGTCGATGGTGCCTTGCTGCTGCACCTCGTCGGCGATCAGCGCATTGCGCTTGTCGAGAAACAGGATGCGGAACTGTTCCTTCGTTTCATGCGCCATCGCGGCATGGCAGTAATCGATCACCGCGCTCCATGAGGAAAGAACCTGCTTGTTGCGCAGTTCGCTCTTCAACAGTCGCTGAGCCGTCGTCGCGATGAGTTTCAGGTCGAGCGCGACCGTTTCGCCAATCCCTTTGACCTCCTGCAACAGATGTTGAGGCGCGCCAAAAACGGCCGAAAGCGTACCGAAGCGGGCGAGCAGAGCCTTGGCGATCGGCTTGGTGTCGCGGCGGGGGATCAGTCGAAAGAGAATGAGCTCGAGTATTTCGTAGTCCGCGAGTGCCGATTCGCCCTGTTCTCGGAAACGGCTCCGCAGGCGATCGCGGTGGCCATGATAATGCGCCTCCATGGTGCCGCCGAGCTCTGGCGGCCTTTCCCGTCTTCCCGTCTTCTGCTGCGCAAAGAACTGCCGTTCGTCTGCGGGCGACGATGCTTCCGATTCGAAGCGAGGCGGAGGCTTCGTCACGCGGTGCCCAATGCCCTGATGCCGGGCTTGAACAGGCCAGCCGGTGACAATGTGAAGACTTCGCAGCCATCCGCCGTGACGCCGACCGTGTGTTCGTACTGCGCCGACAGCGATCGATCCCGCGTGACGGCCGTCCAACCGTCCGACAGCACCTTCACATGCGGCCGGCCGATATTGATCATCGGCTCGATCGTGAAGATCATGCCTTCCTTCAGCTCCGGCCCTTCATTGGCATTGCCGTAGTGCAGGATGTTCGGCGCATCGTGGAACAGCCGACCGACGCCATGGCCGCAGAAATCGCGCACGACCGCGCAGCGTTCGGCTTCGGCATAGCTTTGGATTGCTTCGCCGATCGCGCCGGTGCGCGCGCCGGGGCGCACGGCGGCGATCCCGCGCATCAGGCACTCATGCGTCACCTCGAGCAGCCGCTCGGCGGCGCGCTTGATCTCACCGACCGGATACATCCGGCTCGAATCGCCGTGCCAGCCGTCGACCACATAGGTGACGTCGATATTGACGATGTCTCCCTCGCGCAACGGCTTGTCGTTCGGAATGCCGTGGCAGACGACGTGGTTGATGGAGGTGCAGGAGGATTTTGTGTAGCCGCGGTAGTTCAACGTGGCGGGCAGTGCACCATGGTCCATGCCGAATTCGAACACGAAGCGATCGATTTCTTCCGTCGTCACGCCGGGCCGGACACGCGTCACGAGTTCGTCCAGGCAGCGCGCCGTCACCTGACAGGCCTTGCGCATGCCTTCAAATCCTTCCGGCCCGTAGAGACGGATGGCGCCGGTGTTCTTGTAAGGGGCCGCGCCGGCCTCGATGTAAGTGACCATTCCCAGACTTTCGTTGTTTCAGGCGCATTCATAGAACAGCGGAGACCGGTTCGTCCACTGTCACCGCTGCGACCGGTTCGATCCCGAAGGGTGAAACGGTGCATCGAACCGCATAGGCCTCGACGCCGCGTGCAGCCGCTCTCTCGAAGGCACGAGCATAGACCGGATCGAGTTCGCGGCATATGCGCAAGACACCGCAATCGTTTCTTTGGACAAGATAAAGCATGATCGCCCGGTGTCCCGCCTCGACCACGTCTGCGAGTTCGTCCAGATGCTTGGCGCCCCGTTCGGTCGGACTGTCCGGGAACTCCGCCAGGCCCGCGGCGCGGCTGAAATGAACGTTTTTCACCTCCACATAGGCGAGGCCCTTTTCCGGATCGCTGAGCAGGATGTCGATGCGCGAATTACGGCCGTATCGCTGCTCGCGACGAAGCGTTTGATAGTTGTGCAGATTGCTGACCATGCCGGCCGCGATCGCCTCCTCCGCGATGCGGTTCGGCAATCCCGTATTGATGCCGACGAGCAGGCCGTCGACCTCGACGATCTCGAGCATGTGGCGATACTTTCGGGTGGGTGCGTCGTGTTCGGACAACCAGACTGCCGAGCCGGGCGTCGTCAGACCACGCATGGAGCCGGTGTTTGGGCAGGAGCCGGTGATGCGCGTGCCGTCGGCCAGGACGGCATCGAAGAGGAAGCGTTTGTAACGCTGTACGAGCGTCGCTGGAACGAGCGGTCGGGAGAATTTCACAAGCAGTGTTTCCGCTGAACCACGATAAGTCGGTGCGACCGCAGATCGGCTTTATGAGCTATGCGCGGTCGCGCACGTAGGAGCCCGGCGCATCTTCGATCGCGTTCAGAGGCCCGCCTGCCTTGCGGGCAGAGACGCGGCGATCGTCGAGTTGTTCGATCCAGTGCTGCCAATGCGGCCACCAGGAGCCCGGGGTCTCCTTCGCCTTGTCGAACCACGCTTCGAGTTCGCCCTTTGCGGGACCGCCGGTCCAGAACTGGTATTTGTTCTTGTCCGGCGGATTGACGACGCCGGCAATGTGGCCGGATCCGGACAGCACGAACGTGACCTTGCCGCCGAAGAGCTGGCTGCCGAGGAAGACGGATTTCGCCGGGGCGATGTGGTCCTCCTTGGTGGCGAGGTTGTAGATGGGGATAGTCACGTCGCCAAGCGAGACTTGCTTGCCGGCCAGCACCATCTCACCCTTTGCGAGCTTGTTCTCCAAATAGCAGTTGCGAAGATAGAAGGAATGGTTCGCCGCCGGCATCCGCGTCGAATCGGAGTTCCAGTAGAGCAGATCGAAGGGCATCGGCTCCTGGCCCTTCAGGTAGTTGTTGACGAAATAGGGCCAGATCAGTTCGGAGGCGCGAAGCATGTTGAATGCCGTCGCCATCTTCGAACCTTCGAGATATCCGATCGTGTTCATTTTCGCTTCGACCTGGCGGATCTGATCCTCGTCGGCGAAAACCTTGAGGTCGCCCGCATAGGTGAAATCCACCTGGGTGGTGAAGAGGGTCGCCGAACGGATCCGGTTGTCACGCTCGGCGGCGTGGAGCGCCAGCGTTGCTGCAAGCAGCGTGCCGCCAACGCAATAGCCGACGGCGTTGACCTCGCGTTCGCCCGTGGCCGTCTCCACCGTGTCGAGCGCGAAGTCGATGCCTTCGCGCACATAGGCCTCCCAGTCCTTTCGGGCATGACGCTCGTCGGGATTGACCCAGGAAATCACGAAAACCGTGTGGCCCTGATCCACCGCCCATTTGATGAAGGACTTCTGGGGATTGAGGTCGAGCACGTAGAATTTGTTGATCCAGGGCGGGACGATGAGCAAGGGCCGCTTGAGCACGGTTTCGGTGCTTGCCTCGTATTGAATGACCTGGCAGACGTCGCTTTGGGCGATCACCTTGCCGGGAGTGATCGCGATGTTCTCGCCGATCGCGAACTTGCTCGTATCCGTTTGTCTCAGCCGCAACTCTCCGCGCCCGGCGGCGATGTCTTCGGCCAGCATCTGCATGCCCTTGGCGAGGTTGGCGCCGCTGGATGCGACGGTTTCCCGGTAGAGCTGAGGGTTGGTGGTGATGAAATTGCTCGGCGAAAGCGCGCTCGAAATCTGGCGGATATAGAAGGCCGCCTTCAGCCGGGTGTGGTCGTCCAGTCCGTCGGCGTCCTCGACCATGCGTTCGGCCCAGTCGGAGGTGACGAAATAGGCTTGGCGGATGAAGGCGAAGAAGGGATTCTTCACCCAGTCCTCGTCGGCGAAGCGCTTGTCTTCCCTTTGGATTGCCTCCGGTTCGGCGACGCTGTCACCGGCCATCTGCTGGATCGTTCGCGACCAGATCCCGAAGAAGCTTCCCATCAGGTTGGTCTGCGCTTCCAACGTCCGGCGCGGATCGGAGAGCCAATATTCGGTGACCTTCGAAAGCGTCTTCACCATGTCGGAGACGGGCTCGTAGGTTTCGGCCCTGTGGCCGGTCTCGCGTGGCGCGAGCCACGCGGACGCAGCTTTTCCCATATGTTCGGCAGCGCGTGCCAGGTTGATTGCAAGACTTTCGGGATCCTTGACGATGTAGGGCTCGACCGATTTCGGATCGAAGCCAGCAAAACCGCTCTTGCTCGTGGTGTCGTCGACCTTGTCTCCTGTCACCCGGTGCCCTCCGCAGCGTCTTGTTTGTTTTGTATTTTTACATTCTGCCTGAAAATGATTACAAGGGCTAGCGCATCATCGCGCCGCAAAACAGAGGTTCATTGCCAGCATGCATGTCGGAAAGCAGCGTTCGATTTCCATCTTTTCCGGGCTGATGCTCGCAACCGTGCTCGCCGGCTGCAACTCGACCGCCGATCTCCAAAGCTATCCCTCGGTCTATGGGCAAAAGCCCGCCGCCATGGGGCAGATGACCGATGAGGAAGCCTTGAACCAGCAGGAGCGCTTGACGGCGCTTGCGGCACAGCGCCGATCCGGCTCGATCTCGGAGGCTGAGTATCAGCGGCGTCTGAAGGAAATGCGGGCGCTGGCCGAACAGCACGGCGCAGACACGCTGAAACAGATCGAGAATTAGCGCTTGCGTTTCCGCTGATTTGGCCGCAAAGCGTTCAATGGCCGCAATGTCGGCCGTTCACCCCGCGCAAGCTATAGCGATAGCCGCATCGGCTCGCAGAAGCGCGTGCCAAACGAGGTCTGGAGATGGAAGAGTTTCACAAAGTCCGGCGCCTGCCGCCCTATGTTTTCGAACAGGTCAACCGTTTGAAAGCAAGTGCGCGAGCCGCCGGGGCCGACATCATCGACCTTGGCATGGGCAACCCCGATCTTCCCACTCCGCAGTCGATCGTCGACAAGCTCTGTGAAGTCGTGCAGGACCCGCGAACGCACCGTTATTCGTCGTCGAGGGGCATTCCGGGGTTGCGACGCGCGCAGGCCGCCTATTATGCGCGCCGCTTCGGCGTGAAGCTCAATCCCGAGACGCAGGTCGTCGCGACCCTCGGTTCGAAGGAAGGCTTCGCCAATATGGCGCAGGCGATCACCGCGCCGGGCGACGTTATTCTCTGCCCGAATCCCACCTATCCGATCCATGCCTTCGGTTTTCTGATGGCCGGTGGCGTCATCCGCTCGATCCCCGTCGAGCCGGACGATTCGTTCTTTCCGCCGCTCGAGCGGGCCGTCAGGCATTCGATCCCGAAGCCCTTGGCGCTCGTTCTCAACTATCCCTCCAACCCGACGGCGCAGGTCGCGACGCTTGATTTCTACAAGGAGGTCGTCGCCTTCGCGAAGAAGCACGACATCATCGTGCTTTCGGATCTCGCCTATTCGGAAATCTACTTCGACGACGTTCCGCCGCCGTCGGTGCTGGAAGTGCCGGGCGCGATCGACGTGACGGTCGAATTCACCTCGATGTCGAAAACCTTCTCCATGCCGGGCTGGCGCATGGGCTTTGCGGTCGGCAACGAGCGGCTGATCGCGGCGTTGACACGGGTGAAGTCCTATCTCGACTATGGCGCATTCACGCCGATCCAGGTTGCGGCGACCCAGGCGCTGAACGGCGATGGCAGCGACATCGCGGAGGTCCGCAATATCTACAAGCGCCGACGCGACGTGATGGTCGAGAGCTTCGGAAAGGCGGGCTTCGAGGTGCCGCCGCCGCCGGCGACGATGTTCGCCTGGGCAAAGATTCCGGAGAAGTTCCGTCATCTGGGCTCGCTGGAGTTCTCGAAGCTGCTCGTCGAGAAGGCCGATGTGGCGGTCGCCCCCGGTGTCGGCTTTGGCGAGCAGGGCGACGACTATGTGCGTCTGGCCCTCGTCGAAAACGAGCATCGCATCCGCCAGGCGGCGCGCAGCATCAAGCGCTTCTTCTCGACCGCCGACGAGACGATGCATAATGTCGTTTCGCTGAACACACGCCGTTAGAAAGCGGGACTTGAGCCGCTTCTCACGCCGAAATCGGCCCCGTCCGCGTGGCGGGGCGCCTTCTACCCGTTAGGAACCTTGCTATGGCAGATGCCCTCAAAATCGGCGTTGCGGGCTTGGGCACGGTTGGTGCCTCGCTCGTCCGGATTGTCCAGGAACGTCAAGAGATGCTGGCAACCACGTGCGGAAGGGCGATTGAAATCGTTGCCGTGGCCGCGAGGGATCGCAATAGGGATCGCGGGGTCGATCTATCGAAGGCCGCCTGGCATGAGGACGCCATTGCCCTTGCCTTGGAAGCCGACATCGATGTTTTCGTCGAACTGATGGGCGGCGCCGGAGATCCGGCCTATGCATCGGTCAAGGCGGCGCTGAACCGCGGCATCCATGTCGTCACCGCAAACAAGGCGCTCCTTTCGGCTCACGGTATCGAGCTTGCCGGTATTGCGGAGGAGCGTGGGGCGCTGCTCAATTACGAAGCTGCCGTTGCCGGCGGCATTCCGGTGATCAAGGCGCTGCGCGAATCGATGACGGGCAACACGATCTCGCGCGTCTACGGGATCATGAACGGGACCTGCAACTATATCCTGACGCAGATGGAGAAGGAGGGGCTCTCCTTCGGGGATTGCCTCAAGGAGGCCCAGCGTCTCGGCTATGCGGAGGCGGATCCGGCCTTCGACATCGAAGGTAACGACACGGCGCACAAGCTATCGATCCTGACGAGCCTTGCATTCGGCACGGCGATCGCAGCTGACGACATCTATCTCGAGGGCATCACCAATATCTCGATCGAGGACATTCATGCGGCCGCCGATCTCGGCTATCGCATCAAGCTGCTCGGCGTGGCCCAGCGTACCGAAAGCGGCATCGAGCAGCGCGTCCATCCGACCATGGTGCCCTACGATTCCGTCATCGCTCAGGTCGATGGCGTGACCAACGCAGTCGCGATCGAATCCGACATTCTCGGCGAACTCCTGATGGTCGGCCCCGGTGCCGGCGGCAACGCCACGGCCTCGGCCGTGCTGGGCGATATCGCAGATATTGCCAAGAGCCGTCCGGGCGCGCAGCACGTGCCCGCCTTCGGGCGCCCGGCAACGGCGCTGCTTCCCTATAAGCGCGCACGCATGCGCAGCCATGAAGGCGGGTATTTCATCCGCCTGAAGGTCCTCGATCGCACGGGCGTGTTTGCGAACATCGCCGGGCACATGGCCGAGAACGACATATCTCTCGAATCGATCATGCAGCATTCCACCCACTACCTGGATGCCGCCGAGCCGAAGACGATCATCCTGGTAACGCATGCGACCTTCGAGGCCTCCGTGCGCCAAGCGATCTCTTCGATCAGGGGCGAGGGCTATCTCGTCGGCGAGCCTCAGGTGATCCGGATCGAGCGCCCGAAGCCGTAAGCCTCACGCCTCTTCGATTAAAACTGTTGAGAAACCGCTGAAGGACGTGTCTTCCGCGGCGTGGCTGCTGGCCGGCCGGTTTTTCCCCGCCGAAATCTTCGTTAAGAACGGGGGAACTTCGCACGGGTAGGCAAGATGGACGTATTGGCGGATCCCATCCAACGGGCGTTTCTCGGCGTCGAGCAATCGGTCAGCGGTCAGCGTTGGGTCTCGCGTCTCGATCAGGCGGGGCAGAATCGGGCGTTGGCGATCAGCCAGGTCCATGGCCATTCCGAGCTCATCGCTCGGGTGCTAGCCGGCCGGGGCGTGAGCCTGGACGATGCGGCGGCTTTCCTCGATCCGACGCTCCGCGCGCTGATGCCGGATCCGGACGCCCTGACCGATTGCCGCAAGGCGGCGGAGCGGCTGGCGCATGCGATCCGGCGCGGCGAAAAGGTGGCGATCTTCGGCGATTACGACGTCGACGGTGCGGCATCATCCGCGCTCATGCTGCGTTTCCTGCGCCACTTCGACCTAAGGGCCGAGATCTATATTCCTGACCGCATCTTCGAAGGTTATGGTCCGAACTCGCAGGCGATCGAGCAATTGATCGACAATGGCGCCAATCTTATCGTCACGGTCGATTGTGGCTCGACCAGCCATGAGTCGCTCGCAATAGCCGCCGAGCGTGGGGTCGACGTCGTCGTCATCGATCATCACCAGGTCGGCACTGCGCTTCCTCCCTGCCATGCGTTGGTCAACCCGAATCGCGAGGACGATCTGTCGGGGCAGGGGCATCTTTCAGCGGCCGGCGTCGTCTATCTGGTACTCGTCAACACGCTGCGCGTCCTGCGCCTCGCGGGCGGCGCACGGACCGCTTCGTTCGACCTGCTGGCGCAGCTCGACCTCGTCGCGCTGGCGACCGTCTGCGACGTCGTGCCGCTTAAGGGCCTGAACCGCGCCTATGTCGTTAAGGGGCTGATCGCTGCGCGGCACATGGGCAATCCGGGCCTTGCGGCCCTGCTGCGCAAGGCGGCGATCGGCGGGCCGGTGACGCCCTATCATCTCGGTTTCCTGATCGGACCGCGCATCAATGCCGGCGGGCGCATCGGCGACGCCGCGCTTGGCAGCCGACTCCTGACGCTTGACGACGCTTCGGCCGCGGAGGCCATTGCCGGGCAGCTCGACGAGCTCAACCGCGAGCGCCAGGCCATGGAAGCGGCCATGCTCGCCGAAGCCGAGGCGGAAGTGCTGGCCGAATACGGAACGGGCGAGGGTGCCTCGGTTATCGTCACCGCGCGGGAAAACTGGCATCCCGGCATCGTCGGGCTCATCGCGGCGCGCATCAAGGAAAAGTTCCGCCGGCCGGCCTTTGCCATCGCCTTCGACCCGAACGGCAAGGGCACCGGCTCCGGCCGTTCCATCAATGGCTTCGACATGGGCAGGCTCGTGCGTGCCGGGGTCGAGAACGGTTTGCTCGTGAAAGGCGGCGGCCATGCAATGGCGGCGGGGTTGACGGTCGAGCGCGGCAAGCTCGGCAAGCTTCGCCGGTTCTTCGAGGAACACGCCGAGAGCACTGTTCGCGATCTGGTCGCCGTCCAGACGCTTAAAGTCGACGGTGCGCTTGCGGCCGCCGGTGCGACGCTCGGACTCGTCGATCTCCTGGATCAGGCAGGCCCCTATGGCTCCGGCCATCCGCAGCCCCTGTTCGCCTTTCCCCAGCACCGTCTGCGCGACAGCAGGCAGGTCGGCGCCAATCACGTGAAGGTGACGCTCGAGGGCCAGGATGGCAGCCGGATCGACGGCATCGCGTTCCGGGCAGCGGGAACGCCGCTTGGAGACTTCCTGCTCGGAAAAAGGGGTTCATTGATCCATGTTGCCGGATCAATTTCGGCCGATCTCTGGCAGGGATCACGGCGCGTCCAGGTGCGGGTGACCGACGCGGCCAGGGTCGACTGACGCTGTCCCGACATAGAATTGTCGAATCCGTGCCTTGCGAGGCTTTCCTGAAGTTTCCTGTGAGGTGGGAAGTGGCACGCCCAACGGGACTCGAACCCGTGTTTCCGCCGTGAAAGGGCGGCGTCCTAGACCGCTAGACGATGGGCGCGCATTAAAGCGTTACAGCATTCCTTGTGCATCAAAATGATGCGCAACGCCGTAAGACGAGGTGGCTTATAGAGACGGCCTCGGATTCCCGCAAGGGACCACACGTCGGCCTGGACGATTTTTTCTGTATAACGGCCTGGAAAACGCTAAGCAGGTCGACTGCGACCGAGCCGGCCGCTTCTGCCTGACGAGTTGGTACGCCCAACGGGACTCGAACCCGTGTTACCGCCGTGAGAGGGCGGCGTCCTGACCGCTAGACGATGGGCGCCTACCAACCCGGCCAAACCGCAATCACGGCAGCCGGAAGCCGACACGATAAAGGAAAGAAAGAGATTTTGGCAAGCAGGAAATGGCACGCCCAACGGGACTCGAACCCGTGTTTCCGCCGTGAAAGGGCGGCGTCCTAGACCGCTAGACGATGGGCGCGCATTGAAGCGTTACGGCAATCCTTTGTGCATCCAAATGATGCGCACGCCGTAAGTCGAGGTGGCTTATAGAGGGGCGTTTGGATTCCCGCAAGTGTGCAAAAGCGATTATTTTGATTTTCCTGCGGAAGTTTAAGAGCATTGCTTCATGACCTTAGCAAAGGCTGGCGCGTGCATGCGCTTCTGAAGTATCCGCAAGTATTGAGATGGAAGAGTGGCACGCCCAACGGGACTCGAACCCGTGTTTCCGCCGTGAAAGGGCGGCGTCCTAGACCGCTAGACGATGGGCGCCTACTGTGATGTGCTGCAGCGATCTTTGCGTGTCTGAAAAGACGTGCGGCGCTGCAGGACGAGGCGGCTTATAGAGACGGCTTCGGATTCCCGCAAGTGGAAAACTTCATTTTCTTTCAGAAAAGTGACGACCGGATCGGGAGCCCCTCGCTTATCGGCCGTGCGTCCTTCAAGATTCTTTCCAAATATCGATACGCTAGCCTTTGCGGCGGCATCGCCAGTTCCAGTCCCTTTGCGGGCCGATGTCGATATGCACGGATTCGGTATGGCAATAGGTGCCGACGCCGCCGCGGCCGGGCAGGTTGCGCAGGTAGTCGGCCAGCTCCCATTTGCTTACGCCTTTCACCTGGATATCTGCCGCCTCGCAGCGCGTATGCAGGGATTGCCGTTTCCGGCTGGCCTTGATGGGACGAAGCCCGGACGTGACCATGACCCTCTGGCCATAGCGCTGCTCCACCATCTTCAAGAGCTGCAGCAGCTCGGGCTTGAAGCAGCCCGTTTCCACCTTCTCCGTCTGCAAAACGAGCCCGCTTGGCGCAAGCCGGGCAAGCCCGGAGAGAGTGGCGACTTCGACCGGCTCGTCGTCCTCGGCCATATGGTCCGCATGTTCCATATTGAAGAGCGGCTTCATGTTGACGCCCGGCAACGAATTATAGGCGAGGGAGGCCACCTGCGGTCCCGGCGCATCATTGGCCGTGGTCGTCTTCTTCTCGGAGGCCTGCGTATTGCGCGTGCCGCCGTTGCGTGGCTTCTCCTTGCGCTTGGGTGCGAAGAGGCTTGCGAAGCTCCAGGCCTTGGATGTCCTTTCCGGTTCCGATTTGCCGGAATCGGTCACCGGGGCGGAAAGCATCTCGGGCTGCAGAATCTGGTCCGCGGAGGCGACCTCTACCGGCTGAAGCGCCGCCGAGACTTCGCCGGCGAGTGCGGCTCCTGCACTGAGCGGCAATGGAACCGTGGCGGGCAGATTATCTTCGGCCGCTGTCGCCGATACCGCAACTTTCTCGGCAGCGATCGGGGCCGTGGCCGGTGATTCGTTGCTAGCGCCCTGCTGCGGCAGGATCACCGGCTGCGCTGGCGGCTGAGCTGTACCGAAGAGACTATTGGTCGTCGCATTAATGGCTGGCCGGGGGCCGGGCGCATCCTGTTCGGCCGGAAAGGCCGCGGACGCCGGCGCTTGTCCGTAGATGCTCGACGATGCGGCACGCAACGCGGTGCTCTGCATCGTCAATCCCTGTTGCAGGGCAGTCGCGTCCGGGCCGGCTTGTGCCGGCACGTCCTCGCCCTGCAGCGGCGTGGACCCTTCGTCGCTAAGCGCGACAACGTTACCATCTGGCGTGCTGGCTTCGTTATCGGCGGGAGCGGCTTGCGAGGTGGACTGCTGGAGATCTTGCGGATTCAACCCGTCGCCTTCGGCAATCGCCGAGACGCAGCCGGTGAGCGCCAACAGCGATACGGACAGTGCCGTGGCGCGTCCGATCGAGAGGAGCGGCCATCTTGAGCCTATATGCTGCAATGTCATTACTCCGCACTACTCGCATCCCTTTGCCCGTTCGAGCACGGCATGCGTCAAGTCTCGGCTCCGACCGACGGCCGGAACAGACACCTATTCCCTTGCGGCGAAAAACGAAGCGCCGCGCGATAGCCCAGGCCAAGTAAAGGGCTCGCCGCGCGCATGTCGATACGCGGGCATCAGCCCCGTTTCAACTTATGGCTCGGCAAGTTGAAGGGACGTCCGATTCGTAAATCTGGACTAACCTATTCCGCCGACGAAACCCATCTGAAAGCCGGGCGATCCGCCCGGGCCTCGCTCGATTGAATCAATACTTTGCCACTCTCGCGTCGTGAAATTGTGAGTCTTGGGTTGCGCGAGGCTTACCAGGTTCCGGTATTGGGCATGGAGGCCCAGGGTTCCTCGATCGGCAGGTGACCGCCCTTCTGCAGGATCTCGATCGAGATGCCGTCGGGCGAGCGGACGAAGGCCATATGTCCATCGCGCGGCGGGCGGTTGATCGTGACGCCGTTGTCCATCAATTGCTTGCAAAAGGCGTAGATGTCATCAACCTCATAGGCGAGGTGACCGAAATTGCGGCCGCCGGTATAGTCCTCCGGGTCCCAGTTGTAGGTAAGCTCGAGGCAAGGGGAGGCCTCGCCCTTTGCGCGCTCGAGATCACCGGGGGCGGCAAGGAAGACGAGGGTGAAGCGGCCTTTCTCGTTTTCGATCCTGCGAATTTCCTGAAGGCCGAACAGCGTGCAATAGAAGTGGAGAGCCTGGTCCAGACTTTTTACGCGAACCATCGTGTGCAGATATCGCATTGGATTGTCCCTGTTTTGCGGAAGATGGCGTATACTTAAGCGCCGGCAAGCCAGAGGCAAGGCTGTGCCGTCATAAATGGTCCCGGCCAAAATATGTTGAGGGACTTGCGCAGGCGCGGCGGGACGATGTTATTCTGGTCCATAAGAATCAGTTAACCGTATTACAGAGTCGCGCGTAACGAGGGGCTGGGAGAATGGCGGACAGGACATCTTCAAAAGGCGTCGTCGAGAATGATGACTATGCCAGCGACGCTCTTGATCTGATCGAGATTACCGGCGTGATCAAGTGGTTCGACGTTGCGAAGGGTTTCGGCTTCATCGTCCCCGACAACGGCATGCAGGATGTGCTGTTGCATGTGACCTGCCTCAGGCGCGACGGTTACCAGACGGTCCTCGAAGGCGCGCGAGTCGTCGCTCTTGTCCAGAAACGGGACCGCGGGTACCAGGCCTTCCGCGTTCTTTCCATGGATCAATCGACCGCGGTTCACCCGTCGCAACTGCCGCCGGTACGCACGCACGTGCAGGTAACGCCGACGAGCGGGTTGGAGCGGGTCCTCGTCAAGTGGTTTAATCGCACGAAGGGTTTCGGCTTCCTGACGCGTGGCGAGGGGACCGAGGACATATTCGTGCACATGGAGACCTTGCGGCGCTTCGGCCTTACGGAGCTGCGTCCGGGCCAGGTGGTGCTCTGCCGCTTCGGCGACGGCGAAAAGGGGCTGATGGCCGCGGAGATCCACCCGGATGGCCCGACGCCCAACAATCGGTCGCATTGATGCCGTCACTGCTCAAGACGCTTGCAAGAAGCGCCTTGGCGGCGCTTTTTTTGTTTTCGTGGCTCGCAATCTCGGCTGCCGCGGATGTCTCCTTTGAGAGGCGGCAACTGAAACTGGTGACCGGCCAGGGCCGGACACACAGCTTCACGGTCGAACTGGCCGTCGATCCGGACCAGCGCGCGCAGGGCTTGATGTACCGTCGCCAGATGGCGCCGGATCACGGCATGCTGTTCGATTTCGGCGAGACGCGGCGCGTGATGATGTGGATGAAGAATACTTACCTGCCGCTGGACATGCTGTTCGCCGCCGCCGACGGCACGGTGCGGCATATCCACGAGAACGCGGTACCCCTTTCGGAATCCATCATCGATTCGCGGGAGCCGGTGGTGTTCGTGCTTGAGCTCAACGCCGGCACGGTGAGACGACTCGGGATCAAGCCGGGTGACCGGCTTTCAGGCGCCGGGATCGTGCCTGCAGGCGGCGCACAGTAATCGTGGTCTGCAGGCAGATACCGCCGATAGGGTAGCGACGAGTCGGGATTCCGCTCGTCTGCCAAGCCGCACGGCACCGCCCGCCCGTCCCGGGTAAATTTCATGTTGCAGGCGCCAGACGAAGCGTGTATCTCCGCCGCAATGGTACGGAGTGTAGCGCAGTCTGGTAGCGCATCTGGTTTGGGACCAGAGGGTCGGGAGTTCGAATCTCTCCACTCCGACCATCTAAATACCGAAAATCATTAGAGCGTCAGGTCGCAGAGCCTCATTGCGCGCGCAGACACAGCGCCGCGCGTCTTTTCAGACATCAAAGTGCGCTGCACTCTTTTGAAACCGCGCCATACTTTCGCCCGCGCCCGATTGTAACAACCGGTCAGTACCAGGCATCCGACATGCCTGCCTTGCGGCGGGCAACGAAATCGGTGAGCGCCTCGTCGATCGCCACATCCAGAGGCGGCGCCTCATATTCGGCAAGCGACTTCTTCCAGTACCGGTTGGCGCGCTCAGCCATGTCCGTCTCGCCCTGCTCGACCCATTTCTCGAACGGTTCGTTGTCGGAAAGCTTGCTGTCCCAGAAAGCGGTTTGATAGTTGCGCATCGTGTGGTCGCAACCGAGGAAATGGCTGCCGGGTCCGACTTGCAGGAAGGCATCCATCGCAAGCGTATTGTCGTCGACGACGACGCCGGCGAGGTAGGAATGCAGCGCACCGCAGAACTCGGTGTCCATGACGAATTTCTCGTAGGACATCGCTAGCAGCCCATCGACGAACCCGGCCGAATGCAGGATGAAATTGGCGCCGCAATGGACTGCCGACAGCATCGACATGACGCCCTCCTGCATCGCCTGCGCATCCGGGCGCTTGGAGTTGGAGAAGTTGCCGGCGCAGCGCAACGGCAGGCCCAGCCGGCGCGCGAGCTGGCCGACGACCATGCTGCCGATCGCCGGTTCCGGGGTGCCGAAGGTCGGCGAGCCGGAGCGGAGCGACATCGACGACAGGAAATTGCCGAAGATGACGGGCGCGCCCTTGCGCTCGAGCTGGGTCAGCGCGCAGCCGGCCAACGTCTCGGCATAGGATTGGGCAATGGCGCCGGCGTTGGTGACGGGGCCCATCGCACCGCCGAGAATGAAGGGCACGACGACCGCCGCCTGGTTGGCGCGCGCATAGGCGCGCAGCGAATTCGTCATCGTCCCGTCCCAGACGAGCGGCGAATTGACGTTGACATTGCCGAGGATCACGCAATTGCGGTCGACGAAGTCGCGGCCGAAGAGGATGCGGGCCATCTCGATCGAATCCTCGGCCCGCTCCTCCGCCGTGATCGAGCCCATGAAGGCGCGGTCCGAATACTTGATGTGGCTGTAGACCATGTCGAGGTGGCGCTTGTTGACGGGCACGTCGACCGGTTCGCAGATCGTCCCGCCGGAATGGTGCAGCCAGGGGCTCGACTGGGCGAGTTTGACCAGGTTGCGGAAATCCTCGATCGTGCCGTAGCGTCGGCCCTTGTCGAGATCCATGACGAAGGGAGAACCATAGGCGGGGGCGAAGACGACGTTGTTGCCGCCGATCTCGACGCTGCGAGCGGGATTGCGCGCGTGCTGGGTGAACTGCCGCGGTGCCGACGATACGATCTCCTTCAGCATGCCCGGTTCGAAGGTGACGCGGACACCGTCGATCTTGGCACCGGCTCGCCTCCAGTGGTCAAGTGCTACGGCATCGTCGCGAAACTCGATGCCGACCTCGGCGAGGATACGATCGGCGGTCTTCTCGATCCGCACGAGACTTTCTTCGCCGAGAATATCGTAGGTCGGTATGTTGCGGACGATGTAAGGGACGCCGAGATTGGTGCCCGCTTCCCGTCGCTGTGCTCTGACGCCTCGTGTTTTCCGGGGGGCTTCCCCCGATGCTGCCGTTGCTGATGCCATTGCCAATCTCCCGTCACTTTTGCGGCTATGCCTCTACGGTTACACGGCCCAAGGGCTTTGAGCAGCAGGCGAGGATATACCCCTCGTCGATATCTTCGTCGGTGATCCGGCCATTGTGCACCATGTGGATATCGCCCTCGGACTTGCGGATCTTGCAGCTGCCGCATTGGCAAGCTGACAGGCCGGGATCGCGTAGAGCCATTCCTTATGGAAGATATTCTCGAGGTCGAGCTGGTATATCGCCGGCGATGTGTAAAGCGGTTGCTCGAGTGCGTAGCCCGGAACGCGGCGCCCAAGCAGGTCATGTGCGGAAGGTGAGGGCACTGTCATAGGAAGAGTCCATTACTCGGCAGCTTTCAACTGAGATGAAGTCTTCTGGGCAGCAAGCCCTTTTGGCAATAGCACTTTTTTTCACGATGGTTTAGTTTGACTAACCTCTTGCGGACGCCCCGCTCGCTGCTCCGACAACGTGCCTTCGAGAAGGTTTCCTATGCCCAGGCCCTATGATCTCTCCTCGATGACAGCGCTCATCTGCTTCGAGGCGGCCGCGCGCAATGCGAGCTTCAAGAAGGCCGCTCAGGAAATGAATGTGACACCGGCGGCCGTAAGTCACCAGATCAAGGCGCTCGAGACGGACCTCGAATGCAGCCTGTTTCTGCGGCGCAGCCGTGGTGTCGAGCTCACGGAGAAGGGCGCCTTTTTGTTTTTGGCGATACAGCGCGGATTGGAGACGATTTCAGAGGCGGTCACGCAGATCCGCGATCGCCAGGAGAAGGTTGACGTGACGATCCGGACGACCACGGCGGTCAGTGCGCTGTGGCTCACACCGAAGATATCAGCCTTCTGGAAAATCCACCCCGCCATCACCGTCTCGCAGATCGTCAGCGACATCCCCGAAACCGGTCGCTGCGATCTCAGCGTCCATTACGGCGATCCGCAGGAGAATGGCATCGAGTACCGCACGCTTTTTCAGGATCGCATCGTCGCCCTCGGCACGCCAGCCTTCGCCGCCGAGCATGGCATCCATGGCGTCGAGGATCTGCTCAAGGCGCCCCTGATTCATATGTGCAACGAGGAAGCCGGCTGGACCACCTGGGCAGACTGGTTTCTGGCGCTCGGGCGCCCCCTCCCGAAGGGGCGCAATTTCTACGTCAACAACTATATGATCGCCCTTCAAGCGGCTCAGGACGATGTCGGTGCGGTGCTGGGGTGGGACGGGCTGGTTGGAAGTCTGATGCAGGACGGGCGACTTGTCCGACTGGTCGCCGACAGCGTTCGCTCGCCCGTGCCCTTCCATCTGAAGATCCATCCCAAGGCGACCTCGAAGGCCCGCCTGTTCGCGGACTGGCTGGTCACCAGCGCCTAGTCTGAACCGAGTCTCGGATACTAACCTGACTATATCGAAGTGAATTGGCCGCAACGGCTCAAACACAACGCATTCATTTGGACGAGCCGGCCAGAGGCGTCTGCGTCTGGACGGAGTTGTTGGCGAGTTGGTGCCTCGCGTCCCCTGCACGACAAGGTCCTCGACGAGTGACGCGCCTCGGCGCGCCCCACGGATCAAGTCGCCTAAAGCGCTGCTCTGACCTTCTCAGCGACCTCCGGAGAAACCCACTTGGTCCAGATGTCTTCATTCTCCTCGAGGAAGTGCTTCGCACCTTCTTCGCCGGTCGCCTGGTTGTCCGTCATCCAGGCCATCAGTTGGTTCACCGTGTCATTGCTCCAGGACCGCTTCTCCAGATACTCCATAACCTCGGGGCCGACCTCCTCGGAGAACGACTTGGCGACGAGGGTCACGACCGTGTCTATCGGCCAGGCGTTGGGCTTCGGATCGGGGCAATCGGCCACGGTGTTGCAGCGCTTCCATTCGGCAGCATCGTAGGGCACGCCGGCATCGAGTTTGACCATCGGATATTTGCCGAGCAGCGCCGTCGGCGCCCAGTAGTAGCCCACCCATCCTTGCTTGCGCTCGTAAGCCTTGGCGATGGAGCCGTCGAGGCCGGCGGCAGAGCCCGTGTCGACCAGCGCGAAGCCCGCCTTCTCGGCGTCGAACGCCCTGTATAGCTGCGAGGTCACCACGGTACCGCCCCAACCCTGCGGGCCATTGAAGATGGCGCCCCGTGCGGGATCTTCCGGATCCGGGAAGAGTTCCGGATGCTTCAGCATGTCCGGAATTGTCTTGATCTCCGGATGCGCGTCGGCGAGATATTTTGGGATCCACCATCCCTGTACGCCGCCATCGGGCAGTGGAGATCCGACCTGAACGATCCGGCCTTCTTCCGTCCCCTTTTTCACGACGTCCGGGAGCAGGTCGATCCAGGCTTCAGGTGCGATGTCCGGTTGGCCCTTTTCCGCCATGGAGGTGATCGTCGGTACGGTGTCGCCGATGGTGATTTCGGCACTGCAGCCGTAACCCTCATTGAGGATGAACTTATCCAGATTCGAGAGGACCTCTGCACTCTGCCAGTTCATGCTGGCGATGGTGACGCTCCCGCACTCTGCGGCATTCGACAGCGATGCTCCCCCGAAGAGCCCGAACACCAGGCATGTGGACGCAAGCAGGTTCTTCATCAGACGTTCCCTTTTGTTGGCGGCGCTTTTTCAAGGAGCGGGGTGCCGCGTTTGCCCGCTCCGACGGAGGTCAGGAGCGCTCTCCCATACTCACCGATTTCTTGAGAGCGGCGGCAAGCCCGGCGCCGACCGCGGCGTCGAAGCCGGCGGAGCGCATTGCCTCGATCGCCGCCGCAGTGGTGCCGCGATAGTCGAGAAATGTTTCGACCACGCGCGCGGAACACTCGTCCCGCCGTTCGAACAGGCGTCCGGTTCCAATCAGAACGGAAATTGCTGCGCGCTCCGCAACAGTGGGAGAGATGCCGTAGGCGACGGCATCCTTTATCATCGCCGTTGCCAGGAGCGCGGGGAAAGCCGGTCCGGACCCTGAAAGACCGGTCAAATAGTCGATTTCGCCTTCGCCGGCGACTTCATCTGCCGTGCCACAGGCCTCGAAGATGCCGCGGACGATGAACCGATCGCGGTCGGAGACAGCTGCCGTTGCCACCCACGGCGTGTACGACTTGCCAACCTCAGCAGCCGCGTTAGGCAAGCTGCGGACGACCCGGTCCGTATTGTGATGTTCGGCCAACTGGCTCAAACGAACACCGGCCATGACAGATATCACAAGCTTGCCATTGGCATCGACGGCGAGTGGCGGCCAATCGCCAGGTCGGACAGAGAGGATGATAACGTCCGAGCGATCGGCGAGGCGCTGATTCTCAGTGGTCCAGAACGAACCTTTGAGGCGGTCCGGTCGCTCCGTGCGGAAAGAAACGCAAAGATCATGCGGCTGCACCAGGCCGGCATCTAGGATCGAAGCGGCAATTGCTCCACCAAGCCAGCCGCTTGCGCCGATGATTCCTATCCTCAATGAGCTGCTCATCGTCCGCGTCCTCGTACTCGAGCTGGTAATAGTGCTGTGAAAAAAAGCGCTTCTGCTCTCCCTCCTGCGAACCGTGCCAGCCCGTGTCGTTCAAGGTCTGCTCAATGATGGTCTCTTAACAAAACGGGAAGGGCTGCGCAAGAAAAATGTACATATATGTCTGTGCACCGGACGTCACTGCTTTGCTAATTGACATATATGTACATTTATGCGTAGCGTTTGCAAGTTTCTAAATCGGAGCCCGGCAGATGTCGCATGATCCCCTCCTTCAGCCCTATCAGCTAAAGCACCTCACGCTGCGCAACCGCATCATCGTGACCGCGCACGAGCCGGCCTATCCGGAAGGCGGCATGCCGAAGGAGCGGTATCGCGCCTACACCGTGGAGCGTGCGAAGGGGGGCGTCGCGATGACCATGACCGCCGGATCGGCGGCCGTCTCGAAGGACAGCCCGCCGGTGTTCAACAACCTGCTCGCCTACAAGGACGAGATCGTGCCTTGGATCAGGGAGATGACCGACGCCGTGCACGCAGAGGGCGCGGCGATCATGATTCAGCTCACCCATCTCGGCCGGCGCACACGGTGGGACAAGGGGGAGTGGCTGCCGGTTGTCGCCCCCTCGCATCACCGCGAAGCTTCGCACCGCGCCTTCCCCAAGAAAATCGAAGACTGGGACATCGAGAGGATCATCGAGGACTTCGCCGATGCGGCCGAGCGCATGAAGGCTGGCGGCATGGATGGTGTTGAGCTCGAAGCCTACGGTCACCTCATCGATCAGTTCGCGTCGCCGCTGACGAACGAGCTCGACGGTCCCTATGGCGGCTCGCTCGACAACCGCATGCGCTTTTGTTTCGACGTCCTGAAGGCGATCCGAACGCGCGTTGGAGACGACTTCATCTTGGGCGTGCGATACACGGCCGATGAATGTCTTCCCGGTGGAACGGGCAAAGAAGACGGTTTCGAGATTTCGAAGCGTCTCAAGGAGAGCGGGCTTGTCGACTACCTGAACGTCATTCGCGGGCATATCGACACCGATGCCGGTCTCACCGACGTGATCCCGATCCAGGGCATGGCAAATTCGCCGCATCTCGATTTCGCCGGCGAAATTCGCTCCGCCACGAACTTCCCGACCTTCCACGCAGCCAAGATACCGGATGTGGCGACGGCGCGCCACGCGATCGCGTCCGGCAAGGTCGATATGGTGGGGATGACCCGCGCGCATATGACGGACCCGCACATCGTCCGGAAGATCATCGAGAAGCGTGAGGACGACATTCGCCCCTGCGTCGGTGCGAACTACTGTCTCGACCGCATCTATCAAGGCGGGGCGGCCTACTGCATCCACAACGCGGCGACCGGGCGCGAGCTCACGATGCCGCACACGATCGCAAAGGCCGACCGCCGCAAGAAGGTCGTGATCGTCGGCGCCGGCCCGGCCGGTCTCGAGGCTGCGCGCGTCGCAGGCGAGCGCGGCCATGACGTCGTAGTGTTCGAGGCGGCGAACGATCCGGGCGGGCAGATCCGTCTTACGGCGCAGAGTGAACGCCGCAGAGAGATGATCAGCATCATAGACTGGCGCATGAGCCAGTGTGAGAAGCTGGGCGTCAGCTTCCATTTCAACACCTGGGCGGAAGCGGAAACCGTTCAGTCGGAAAATCCGGATGTCGTCGTCATCGCGACCGGCGGATACCCTCACACGGAAGTGCTCTCGAAGGGCAATGAGCTGGTCGTTTCCGCCTGGGACATTATTTCAGGCGATGTGAAGCCCGGCGCAAACGTGCTCATCTTTGACGACGCCGGAGATCACGCCGGGCTCCAGGCCGCCGAATTTCTCGCGAAGGCGGGAGCCAAGGTCGAAATCATGACCCCCGACCGCTCCTTCGCGCCGGAGGTCATGGCGATGAACCTCGTTCCTTACATGCGCGCGCTTCAGAAACTCGACGTGACCTTCACCGTCACCTACCGGCTGAAAGCGGCCGAGCAGAGCGGTAACGAGATCATCGCCCATGTTGGCAGCGATTACGGAGGGATTTCCAAGCAACGAATGGTCGACCAGATCGTCGTCAATCATGGGACCATCCCGCTCGATGAACTCTATTTCGACCTGAAGCCGGTCTCGAACAACCTCGGAGAGATATCGCATGACCAACTGATCGCCGGCGAGCCGCAAACTGTCGTCCGCAATCCGGCGGGTAAATTCCAGCTCTTCCGCATCGGCGATGCAGTTGCAGCGCGCAACACGCATGCCGCGATCTACGACGCGCTTCGTCTCCTCAAGGATATTTGACCGGCTGATATATGAGCCTGCCGAATCACGACAAGGACGCTCCGTGACACGTCCAAGTGAAGCCCTTCGAGCGTTCGTCAATGCCGCTTTCGCGGCGTTCGACCAGTTCGCACAGGTTCCGCAATCTCGCCTTCGGCGTGCCGTCCTCCGGGTAGGTCAGCTCACGAGCCGTCGCGATAATGCGATTGCCCAGGCTCAAAGGCTTGAGCTGGTGGGGCTGCAGAAGAGGATCGTTCGACATCGGCGGCATTTAAGGACTCGTTCGAATGAACGTGTACATCGGTGTCAAGTCAGTCTACACGGAGGTCGACCGAGTTGACATGTATGTACATTAATGTTGTCTTTCCGCTTATACGTTGTTAGGAGATTGTTCATGGAGCAAGTTTCAAATGACAGCGGCTGGCGTGGATCCCCGGAGGGATGGCTCGAGGCAGCCTACGAGGCACTGCTCGAGTCCGGCGTGGATTCGGTGAAAATTCTCCCGCTCGCCAAGAAGTTGAACTTGTCGCGGACCAGTTTCTATTGGTTCTTCAAGGACCGGGAAGAATTGCTGGCGGCCCTCGTCGCAAGATGGCGGGACAAGAACACCGGAAGCTTGATCAAGCAATCGGAGGCTTATGCCGAGTCTGTCGTCGAGGCGATGCTCAATGTATTCGATTGCTGGCTCGACAAGTCCCTGTTCGACTCCCAGTTCGAGTTCGCGGTGCGCAGCTGGGCACTGCAGTCTTCCGATATCCTCGCCGAAGTTCAAAAGGCGGATCAGGCCCGCATCGCTGCATTAAGCCGCATGTTCGTCAGGTTCGGCTACAAAGAGAGTTCCGCTGATGTGCGCGCCCGGACAATCTATCTGGTCCAGATCGGCTACATCTCCATGCAGACCAGGGAGGAGGTGGCTGTACGCATGCGGCGCATTCCCGACTACGTCGAGATTTTCACGGGCGAGGCGCCGCAGCAGCGCGAGCTGGATCGCTTTTTTGCCAGGCATGGATACGTGCAGGCATAAAATATAGGCTCCCGCCAGTCGCAGGAAAGGAATGTCTTGATGCGCTCGCTGTTTCATCTCGCCTATCACGTGACCGATCTTGAGGCCGCCCGCCGCTTCTATGGCGGGGTCCTCGGCTGCAAGGAGGGGCGCAGCACGGATAGTTGGGTCGATTTCGACTTTTTCGGCCACCAGATTTCCCTTCATCTCGGCAAGCCCTTTGAGGTTACACGCAGCGGTAAGGTCGGCGATCATCTGGTCATGATGCCGCATCTCGGCGTCGTGCTGCCGCTCAACGACTGGATGGCGCTGGCCGGGCGTCTCGAGGCCGCCGGCGTTAGGTTCGACATTCCCCCGGTCATCCGCTTCGAGGGACTTCCCGGCGAACAGAGGACGATGTTCTTCTTCGATCCGAGCGGCAATCCTATCGAGGTGAAGGGCTTCAAGGATTTTGAGTCGGTCTTTGCACAGTGACTCGCGGTGACGGGGGTGGATGGCACCGGCTCGAAAAAGCTGCATTTCCCTATCGGAAGTCATTTCGTTTTAATTCATTCTGCGCTAAGGGAGTGACGCAGACCGAGGCGAAAGCCGCCTCGGGGGGGCGTGGTTGTCGCGGGGTGGATGTTGGTCCCGAAAGGACACCATGCCGTATCCAAGTCATTCAAGCGACTGCACGCATCGGGGCGGGTGCGGAGGCGTCGGGGTGGAAAAACGGGAGCCGTTCGAAAACATGTCCGCGAAGATCTATCGTCCCGCAAAGACAGCCATGCAGTCCGGCAAGGCCAAGACGAATCTGTGGGTGCTGGAGTTCGATCAGGAAGTTCCGCGCACGATCGATCCTATCATGGGCTATACGAGCTCCCGCGATACCCGGCAGCAATTGCGCCTGACCTTCGAAACCGCTGAGCAGGCCATCGCCTATGCCGAGCGCAACGGCATCGAATACCGCGTGATCGCGCCGAAGGACTCGACGCGCAAGAATGTGTCCTATTCGGACAACTTCCGTTTCAACCGGATGCAGCCCTGGACCCATTGAGGCCTGCGGCCAATCCGGCGGGCGCTTGCCCGACGGCCCCTTAGCTCAGCTGGATAGAGCACCTGCCTTCTAAGCAGGTTGTCGCAGGTTCGAGTCCTGCAGGGGTCGCCATCTACCCATTGACCGGCATTTGCCACCGGCCGCAATCGGTTCGCTGTGCTCCCTTTCGCGATACGATTTCGTCAATGAACGGGCCAGCAACAGTGTGCCATTAGGACCACCGGTGAGTAGAGGCACCACATGAGCGACGACAAGATTATCAAATTTGAACGACGGACATCAAAGCCGCAACCGAGAGCGGTCAGTCCAGCGCGGCGCAGGGCGCTTACCTGGCTTGTGGCGATAGCGGCTTTGGTTGCGGTTTGGGCGTACTTCCATTTCATCGCACCGCCGGGCATGTCATGAGCGGCGGTTCATCGTGGCCGGCGTCGTCGGGTCCAGTTGCAATGATGACAGGCAGCGACGACGTTGACGGGTCTTCAATCAACCACGGCCCGCTGGAGAGTTCGTCACGGCCAGGTAGCGGCGCAAGAGCTCGCCGCCACCCTACATGGAGGTCGAAAGGAGACCTGCAGTAGAGCGATGAACGCTTTGGTTCCTGCGATGTCGCTCCCCGTGGCTATGGCATCATACTGCGATAGCGTTCGCGCTCGCGTTGAATTTGATCCAGCGTGTACGGGTCGGCGTTTTCATTGAACCGTGTCCATCCCTCTTGCGCGTAGATGCTCCTACGCGCGCCGAGATCAACGCGGTTCCGTTGCTTCAGAATTTCCTCTGCTCTCGGCACAAGGCTGTCGTCTACCCTCGCTGTCACTAAGGCGCCGCCGCGGCGCACGCCCTCGGCATAGACGTGGGCCTCCTCCTCCTCCACTCCGGAATCCGTCAGCGCGCCTATCAAGCCTCCGGCCGCACCACCGGCCATGGCCCCAGCCGCCGCTCCAACAGCTGTAGAGGCGAGCCATCCGGCGGCCACGACGGGCCCGAGGCCGGGAATCGCCATCACACCAAGCCCGGTAAGGAGACCGACCACTCCACCTCCGACGGCTCCGAGACCAGCTCCGGCTCCGGCGCCTTCGGCGGCGTCCGAACTGTCGGTCGAATAGCGGTCGCCCGTGTTGCTGGCAACGATGCTAATGTCGTCTGAAGATATGCCCGCCGTTTCCAGGTCGGCCACGGCAGCGCGGGCATCGTCGAAGTCGTCAAATAGCCCTGTTACAGTTCGCATGCTAATGCTCCTTTTAAGTTGGGGCGTCCTTGCCGGCTACTGAGCCGTGACGTTGCCCTGGTAATCGAGAGCGACCGAAACCGACTTGCCATCTTTCATGGCGGTCGCCTGCCACACGCCTTTTTCATCGAGCTTCAACCCTGCGACATCGGTGTACCCGGCTTCTTCGATCCGGGCCTTCGCTTGAGCTTCGGTAAAGCTGTTTGCTCCTTCCACCGGGGCCGCCGGGTTCTGGGTGTCCGGTGTCGCGATGGCGGGCGTGTTGCCGTCCGGCGATGGTGCGGTTTGCGCGAGCGCCGTCGTTGCCACAGCGCCAAGCGCTGCCGCAATAATGATCAGGTTTTTCACGTGATTACCTCTTTGAACGGGATTTTTTACGCGTCAAAAGAACACGCGAGCCGCAGTTTGGTTCCAGCCTGATCAATGCCGTTCATGGTGTTGTCGTATCGCTTGACATCAGACTCTGCGCTTGGCCCCGTGTGGTCATCACCAGGTCATGCGCCGGAACTCGAAGGCGGCAAATCTTTCTGCAGTGCAGCGTATGTCGGTCGCAGGTGCACGAGCAGCACATAGATGAAGATCAGCACCCCCGTGATTTCGAGGCCCTCCTCCGCATTCGCCAGTATCCGGTAGCGGAGTGAATTTATGCCTTGAACCTCCGCAACACTCCCGCCGATCATCTCGAACCCGACCGCGCCGCCGAGGTAGCTTGCGGCGGAAAGCAGCAGGAGGACGGCAAGTCCGGGCGGAAACGATCGGATGAAAGGAATGAAGGCGGCGAGGCCAACCAGGCTGATGACGCCGAACGGCGCGGCCCAGGCGAAATATAACATCCCGGTGTTGTCGATCCGCGAGGCCAGAGCGGCAGAAATCTTTTCGTGAATGCCCGCGAATTCGTCAAATGACACCAGCAGAAAAAGGGCCGCAAGGAAATACCAGTGCCACGTCAACGCGCTACCCCGCGTCGCCGCCTCGCTGCCTGCCCGGAGGAGCAGCCAAGCCGCGGAAAAAGTCGCCACCACCGACAGCCAAGTGAACGCGCTGGTCTCGGAGTCCACATCGAGCAGCCATATCTTGTCGGCGGACGTTGCTTTGGTTCCAGTGTATAGAATTAGGTCCTGGGCAATGCTCGCGCTGAGAAGCAAGGCTGAAACGACACAAGTTGAAATGAATATCCCCACGGGGGATATCTTTGCGAACCGGGCGCTCATAGGCTTTGGCGATCAAATGTAAAAAAACGCCACAAACTATCACAAGCCCATCACTTTTGCATCTGTTCTCCGTTGCCGGAACAAGTACAAGGGCCGACTGACGGTCCGGGAACCAGGGCATCTGACGATCGGCGGGTCAGGCGGCTTACATCTGCTTATCATCGATTTGGCAAGCGCCGGAACTTTGCAGCCGCAGCCTCGTTAGATCCGCCGTCGGGAGGATTTCCGTATGCCACCGCCGAGAGAACTAGCCTTCGTCTTGATGACTCTGCCTTTAAGGACAGGCACCTACGTGCCCGATGATCTCCGTGAGGATTGGTTCGCACCGGGAACTGGAATGGACCCGCCATCGAAAGTGGCCCTGGCCGAAGCCGGTTCCTACGGGCGGCAGTTCGAGTGCGAATTCAAACACTACCCGGAACGCAAGGAAGGCGTTTTCTGGAAGTGGGTGCCAGCGATCTGAATGCACGTTTAGCGCCCAAGCCTTGCCCGCCCCCTCATTTCACTTTGGCGTTCCAGTGACGGGATTGACCTCGGGTTTTTCGCTGCTGTCCTTGGCGTGAGGAGGCTGCACGACCGGAGGCGCGGTCGACTTCTTGTCCGCATCCTTCCTTCGGCCGTCCGGTGGGTGGACGTCTTGTGGGTTCGCCTGCTCGGGCTCGGCATTGGTGTTTTTCGTCGCCATCGTCGTTCTCCTTTGAAAGGCAGAACGAGAAAGGGCACCTGCATGTTTCACCGATTGCGGTCAAGAAAACAGGCAGTGCCTCGGGAGATGCGGGTGCGCTAAGGGAACCTGTCCTCTCATTCTTTCCTGGGCGGTGACCGGCGCTCGAGCAATTGCCGAAAAATCTCCGCCTGTTGCTCGGCTGCGATTCGAATTGCCGCCAGGTGGTCGAGCATCGCGCCGAAGGCGACTAGCAGCAGGCCGCCGGCAATTGCCGGAAAGGCCCAGGGGAGGATCGGGATGAGGTTGCCGATGTCGGGCGAGGGGACCAGCGTCGTTGCCACGAGCAGGAACGTGCCGATCGTGACGGCACCGCCCAGGAATTCGAGAAACTTGCCCATCCTCCATCCCCTTTCCGCTCAAGCCAGACTTCCGGCATCCCGAAGCACGCCCGGCGCTTACAGCGCCGCGCGTCTTTTCAGACGCGCAAAGGTCGCTGTAACTCTTTGAATCTGCGCATCGAGCTTTCCGAAAAACGGGTACGATTTTCGGGCCGATGCGCTAGGTCGATCCAAGGATTAGAACATGGCGCAGTCGAAAGCGCTCAGCAACCTCGGCGCGCCGACATTGCTCGGCGCCGTAGGACGGCGATCGTTTGCAGGGAAGGGCGCGGGCATTGGCCGGGAACGCAAGCGCCGGTCGCGATCAGAACTTCACACCGACGCCGACCGTGAACTGGTGCTGGTCGAGGTCTACGTCGACGCCGCCGATATCCTTGGCGCCATAGTCGTTGTAGCGATACTCGGCGCGACCGAACATGCTGTCGGTAAAGGCGTAATCAATGCCGCCGCCGATCGTCCAGCCGTTGAAGGTCTCCTTCTCCTTTGGCGCTCCATCAACATCGACGAAGCCGCGCGTCACGGCCCAGCCGCCGGTCGCATAGAGCAGAGCCCTGTCGTTGACGGTATAGCCGACCCGCCCGCGCACCGAGCCGGCCACATCGCTGCCGGCCTCGGCGCTCGTGCCGAAAACGGTAAGGCTCTCGTCGTTCCAATTGTAGCTGACGTCTCCCTCGACGCCGACGACCCAATCGCCCATCTGGTGGTTGTAGCCGGCAAAGGCACCGAAAATGCCGCCATTGAAATCTTCCGACGCGCTGTCACCGGGAACGCTGAGATCACCGTCAAGCCATCCGCCGCCGCCCTGAAGGCCCACATAGCCACCCGTCCAGACGAAAGTGGGCACGGCCTCGATAACCGGAGCAGGCTCTGGCGCTGCCATGATATCCGCCGCATGCGATGTGCCCGCAGCAACAGAGGCGCCGAAGATGGCAACAAGCACATTTCTGATCATCACAGATGTCTCCTGTCGTCCGGCCCCGCAGAATAACAACTGTAGAACGGCGAGTCTGCCAAAAATCGCCATCGGGGCGAATCACTTGTCTTTGCAGTAATAAAAAAATCGGGCCGGCTAATGGGATGGGCCGGCCCGTCCCGGCAGATGTGCGGAGAGGGGAACGTCTCTCGGCGGGTCAAGACGGCCCGCCGAGGAGATCGATTGCCCGCCAATAATGCCCGAAGAGCGCGTTTAAAGTTGACATTTGACGCAGGGAATTTGACGTTATGCGCATGGCGGGAAATGCGGAAAGAGGGTCTCCAATCGAGGTCGCGGTGGTCATTCTGCCCGAATCCTCGATTATGTCGCTTGCTTCCGTCCTGGATCCGATGCGTGCCGCCAATCGCGTGGCCGGCCGCCAGGTCTTCAACTGGCGGCTCCTATCCGGCGACGGTCAGGCGGTCATGCTCACCTGCGGCATTCCGATTGCCGTCGACGGCCGGTTCTCGCTGCCGCTCGCGGGTGACGTTCTCCTGGTCATTGCCGGATTCAATCTCGAACGGCACGCCGGAAAGCGATTTCTTGTGACATTGCAGGACTGCGCCCGCCATTTCGAGGTGGTCGCCGGCATCGAATCCGGCTGCTGGCTGCTCGGCCGGTCCGGCCTGCTCAACGGCCGCAAGGCGACGGCGCACTGGGAGGAACTCGAGGATTTCGGCCAGGCCTTTCCGGCACTGACGGTGATCGGCGACCGCTTCGTCACCGACGGCAAATACTGGACCTCGGGCGGCGCGTCGCCCACCTTCGACATGATGCTGCGCCTGATCACCGAGCGGCTGGGACCGGCGCTGGCGCTCGATGTCGCCAGCATCTTCGTCTACGACCAGATGCACAGCCCGACCGACGTCCAGCCTTTGGTCTCTCTCGGGCGGATCGAGGAACGCGACCCCGAACTGGCAGGCGCCATCCGCCTGATGGAACGCACGCTTGAGCGGCCGATGACGGTTGCGGCGCTGGCGCGTCGGCTCGCCATTTCTCGGCGAAAGCTCGAACAGGTTTTCGCGCGAGGCCTTTCAACCAGCCCCGGCGCCTATTATCTGCGGCTGAGATTGCAGGTCGCCCACCGCTTGGTGCGGGATTCCGGTATTCCAATGCGCGACATCGCGCTGCGTTGCGGGTTCGATAGTCTTTCCGCATTCTCGCGGGCCTACCGGCGCGAATATGGCGAGAGCCCGCTCAGGATGCGAACTGCGAACCGCGCGGCAAGTCTGTCCGCGGCGTGAGAGTCGCAGTCACTTTTGCGCGTGCGACCCGGCGGAACCGGCAATGGCGCAGGCTTCCTCGAACTCCCTGACGGTTTCCTCGGTATTGTCCTCGGGCAGCACCGCGTCCGCAGCGTCCTCCGATGCCACCGCCGCGCCCTCGTAGACGTAGGACTGAATGTAATAGGCCAGTTCCCCCTTCCACACCTTGCGGCCGTCGATCTGACGGCAGGCAACCGCAGTTTCGAAATCCGCCTGCAGTTCCTCCATCGTTGCCGTTGTCGGAACGATATCCGAAGGCGCCACGAGCGTGGCGATCAGCAGGGCGGCGAACATTGTGGGACTCCTCCGGGGCGATCATCAGGAAACGGATGGGCGGTTTCGCTGGTTCCCAAAATAGAGGATGGATATCGCTCGGAAGGAAGAGGGATTTGCGATCGATGGCATTTTATCGAACGCCGATGTGTATAGGCCACACCCAAGGCGGAAAGAGCCCCTCGCAAACTGCGAAGGGCCCGTGTTCTCACGCGTAGTGGTTGTTACTGAATGACCTGGACGACCGTGTAGGTCTTCGGGTCAACGATCACGCGCTGCTGATTGACCACCGCATAGGCGTAAGCGGGGTTTTCAGGAACCGGCGTCAACATAACCGTCCGCGGTAGCGGTTTGCCGACCACGATCGGCTGCTCGATCCGGATCGTCTCGGCCGGGATCGGCTGCTGCTCGACATAGGCAACGACCGGTTTCGGCGGCGGAGAAAGAACCGCGCCGGCGGCCAGACCAACTGCGCCGCCGATGGCTGCCCCGACCGGGCCGCCGATGATTGCGCCGGTGGCGGCTCCGCCTGCGGCGCCCGTCACGGCAGCGTCGTTATCCCCTGCAAGTGCGGGCGCGGCAAAGACACCGGCCGCGATCACAGAAGCTACAAAGATCTTGGCTTTCATCTGTCGTACTCCCTTGCTATGGACGCCAGTAAAACTCTGGGGGATTTCATTTGTTCCTTGATTTTGTTTTCGTGAATTACGAGAGATCTCTACGGTAACAGTTCGTTAACGATTGAAAAACTTGTGAATGCGACACTGTGCGCGGGGGTTTGCAATATTTTACTGCTGCCATCGGGCGGCTGGCCATGTTGCGCCCCTCGCGCGCGGCGCCCACTCCACTTGGCGCACTCTTCTCGCGGCGGCACCGCACTTGCGCCGCCTTGCGAAGACCCTTGTAATTTCGAAACGCTCGCGACCGCAGCCGAGCTCAGCTAAGCCCGAAGAACGACAAGATAGCGATCACGATCACGATCAGGCCCACGAGATAAATGATCTGGTTCATGTTGCCTCCTTTCCTGGCACAGGAACGGGCGGCGCCGCGGGTAGGTTCCAAGGGGGCGCCTGAAGCGGGGCTGATTGTGGCAGGCAGACCTCCGCGGGGCGGCGGTTCAAGCTTCGCAGTGGCTCTTAGGGCGGCCCCCGCCCGGAGCGATGCAGCGCCTTTCCACTACCTGAGCAACCTTTTGCGACAGTTCCTCGAGCGTTGCCATAACACGGTTCACCTGCGACAGCGTCGTCGCTCCGTCGTCCCCCCGGCAGGATGCGGTTGGAAGTCAATATTGCCCAAAATGGCGACTTTTTGCCGCGCAAAGGCTCGAATGAGGGTAAGTCGGCAGAGGCTTTCCCCTGGGGAATCCGATGGAATTTGGCTCGTCAGCTTCATGCACCATGATCTGGGATATATCGACCTGGAGCAGAGGACTTTGCAAACCATCGACAACCCGTTCGGCGCGAGGTTGTCACCCATGTCTTAGGTACGTTCTGTTACCTATGTCTTCGGGCTGGACAAGAGTTGCATGGTGAGCGCGCAGGGATTCGAACCCTGGACCTACTGATTAAAAGTCAGTTGCTCTACCGGCTGAGCTACGCGCTCCCGTCGCCCGAGCGTAACGCTCGGCGGAAGTGGGCGGACATATGCACGCGCCTGTCGTGCCGGTCAACCCAAAAATGACGGGAAAGCAGGATTTTCGGGCATGCATTTCTGAGAAAAATGGGCGATTGCGAGCCCATGAGTGCCGGTCGGCGCGGGGAGCGCAAACGGGGCAGCGGGGACCTCGGCGTGCGGCAATTTGGTCGCCAAAAGGTGATTGGTTTCGCGCTATATATGACGATAAGAGAGTGGCGAGCCCGAGTGCCGGAGTATCTGAACCTTGTCGATTGCCGATATATCCATCTGGACTGCGATTCTCGCGGGCGCACTGTCCTTTCTCTCGCCTTGCGTCCTGCCGCTCGTTCCTCCCTATCTCTGCTATATGGCGGGCGTTTCCGTCGATCAGTTCCGTGGCGGCGATGCCGCGGCGATCGGGAACACACGCAGGGCCGTGATGTTCGCGGCGCTCTTTTTCACGCTCGGCTTTGCGACCGTTTTCGTTGCGCTCGGGGCGGGGGCTTCGTCGATCGGCCTGTTGCTGCGGCAACATATGGACGTGCTGTCGCGCGTCGGCGGTATCATCATCATCGTCATGGGCCTGCATTTCCTGGGTGTCTTCCGCATCGGCCTGCTTGCCCGAGAAGCGCGTTTTCACGGCGGCGGTAAGCCGGCGACGATGTCGGGCGCCTATGTCATGGGGCTCGCCTTTGCCTTTGGCTGGACACCCTGCATCGGCCCGGTGCTCGGCACGATCCTCGGCGTCGCCGCGGCGCGCGACACCGTCGGCGATGGTGCCCTGCTGCTTGCGATCTACTCGCTCGGCCTTGCGGTTCCGTTCTGGGTGGCTGCGGGCTTCTCGGGGGCGTTCATGCGCTTTCTTTCGCGCTTCCGGCGCCATCTCGGGCTGGTCGAGAAGCTGATGGGCATGTTGCTGGTTGCGGCCGGGCTCGCCTTCCTTTTCGGCTTCGTCAGCACCGTGGCGATCTGGTTCCAGCAGGCTTTTCCGGTTCTCTCGCAGATCGGCTGATTAGAGCATGATCCGACCGGAGTGAAACGAGGATGCGCTCTAGAGCGAGAAGGCCGATCAGGCGCTCCTTCTGGTGAACGTCTCCCGCAAGCCCTCCTTGAGCGATCGCAGGGCGCTGCCGGGATGAATGCCTTCGCGCATCAGGAGGCCCCGCAGCGGTCCGGCGGAGGAAAGAAGCTGGAGCCCGACGGCCCGCATCGCCTGGACGGGCAGGAAGCTCGAAAGCAGCGACCGGTTCAAGAGGTCGACGCTCGCCGTCCTGCTGAGGATGTCCATACGGCGCTCTCGGTCAAATCGGTCGCCGGCATCGGCCGGCAGGCGGCCTTCGGTCGCCGGGCCCACGAGTTCGACGGCCGTCATCACGTCGCGAAGGCTGAGGTTCAATCCCTGCGCCCCGATCGGTGGGAAGGCGTGCGCAGCCTCCCCGACGAGCATCAGGCGGCCCTTGCCGAAGCGTCGGGCGATCATGCCGGACAGCGGGAAGGACTGCGGCTTACCTTCGGCGGTCACCTGCCCAAGGATCGAGTGCAGCCGCTCCTCGATAGTGTGCGACAGGACCTCCAACGGCAGTTTCACGGTTTCTTCGGCATCGCGCGGTTTCTGGACCCAGACGAGGCTCGAGCGGTTGCCGGGCAGCGGCACCTGCGTGAATGGTCCGCTTGGCGTATGGAATTCCGTCGACACGTCCTGGTGCGGCAGTTCGTGCGCGAAATTCAAAACGACCGCCGCCTGCGGATAGGACCATGTGAGCGTGTCGATATCCGCCGCTTGCCGGACCGCCGAGCGCCGGCCATCGGCGCCGACGATCAGGTCCGCGGTCAGCATGCGGCCGTCCCCGAGGCCGACGCGCGCTTCGACATCGCCCAAATCGAAGACCGTCGCCGCCACGGCGATGCGATCCAGCGTGGGCAGGCTCGCTTCGCATCTTTCGAGGATCTCGAGGAAGGGCGCATTGGGGATGTTGTAGCCGAACGCCTCGAGGCCGACTTCCGCTGCGCGGAAATTGACGGGCGGCGCCCGCAGCAACCGCCTCGTATCGTCGATGATGTGGATCGCGACCAGCGGTGCCGTCAGCGGCGCGACCTCGTCCCAGAGTTCGAGCTCTTTCAGATATTCGATCGATTGGTCCATCAGGGCCGTGGTGCGCCCGTCCGCAATCGCCGGACGTGGACCGACCAGTGCGACGCGATGGCCGTGGCGGGCTAGCGCGACCGCGGACAGCGAGCCGGCAAGTCCGGCGCCGATGATGACGATGTCGTAGTGATCCATGGCCGACGAGACCTCTTGTCCGAGCGTTTGGCCGCCCCAATTCTCCATTACCGGGTTTGTTCTACTCCGTTAGCCTGTTGAAATAAATGGGTTCAATCCGGGCAGGTCGCGTTCGGCGCATGTCCACAGGACAATTCCGTTCCGGGCTTGACGCAGGCTAATTTTGCTGGCGGTGCCCCACAAACGGTGCATATTACCGGCTGTCGGGCAGCGGTGATCTCGGCACCGGTCGAAATGAGGGATGGGCGACATTCAAAGATGAAATTCTTCAACTATAGACGCGTGCCCTATGCCGAAATCCGCGCCTTTTCCGTGCATATCCTGACGGCGTCCGGCTCGTTCCTGGCCTTTCTCGGTGTTGTGGCGGCGGCCGAGCATCGCTTTGTCGATATGTTCTGGTGGCTGGGCCTCGCCCTGCTCGTCGACGGGATCGACGGGCCGATTGCGCGCAAGGTGCAGGTGAAGGAAGTGCTGCCCAACTGGTCGGGCGACACGCTCGACAATGTCATCGACTACGTGACTTACGTCCTGCTGCCGGCCTTCGCGCTCTACCAAAGCGGCATGATCGGCGAGCCCTGGTCCTTTGTCGCGGCCGGCGCAATCGTGGTTTCGAGCGCCATCTACTATGCCGACATGGGTATGAAAACAGACGAATATTTCTTCTCCGGTTTTCCGGTCGTGTGGAATATGGTCGTCTTCACCCTGTTTGTTATCCAGGCGAGTGAAGTCACGGCGTCCGTTGTTGTTTTTCTGTCTGTGGTGCTGACCTTCCTGCCGGTGAATTTCCTGCATCCGGTGCGGGTGCAAAGGCTGAGATCGCTCAATCTCGGCGTCTTCCTCGTCTGGTCGGTGCTCGGAATGTATGCGTTGCTGCTGCATTTCGATACGCCGCCCTGGGTGGCGCTTGGCGTGGTGGCGACCGGGATCTATCTCTACGTCATTGGTTTCATTCTGCAGCTGTTCCCCAATCTCGGGCGTGTTTAGGAGTTGGTCATGGCACAGGCGATCGTTGTCCGCGAGCTCGGCGGACCGGAAGTTCTGAAGATGGAAGGCGTGACGCTGGCGCCGCCCGGACCGGGAGAGGTGCAGATCCGCCAGGTGGCCATCGGCCTGAATTTCATCGATGTCTATTTCCGCACCGGGCTCTACAAGTCGGCCAAGGGCCTGCCCTTCATTCCGGGCAAGGAGGGCGCGGGGATCGTCACGGCCGTCGGTGACGGCGTCAGCTTGTTTTCGGTCGGTGACCGGGTGGCCTATGCCTCCGCGGACGGCGCCTATGCAAGCGAACGCAATGTGGAGTCTTCGCAACTCGTCAAGGTTCCGGACGGCATCAGTCTCGAGACGGCCGCGGCAATGATGCTAAAGGGCATGACCGCGCAGTATCTCCTGAACCAGACATTCCAGGTGGGCCCGGAGACGACCCTGCTCTTTCATGCGGCCGCCGGCGGCGTCGGCCTCATTGCCGGGCAGTGGGCGAAGGCGCTCGGTGCAACCGTGATCGGCACGGCGGGATCGCAGGAGAAGATCGAACTGGCGCTCGCCCATGGCTACGACCACGTCATCAACTACAACACCGAGAACTTCGTCGACCGCGTCAAGGAATTGACGGCCGGCCGGGGCGTCGACGTCGTTTACGACTCGGTCGGCCGCGACACCTTTCCAGGCTCGCTCGACTGCATCAGGCCGCGCGGCCTGTGGGTCAGCTTCGGCAATTCCTCCGGCCCGGTGGACGCGTTCAATATCGGCATCCTGGCGCAGAAGGGATCGCTCTTCGCCACCCGGCCGACCCTCTTCGGTTATATCGCGACGAGGCCCGCGCTGGAGGCATGTGCAAATTCCCTGTTTGATGTTGTGCAAGGCAACAAAGTGCGTATCAATATCAATCAGACCTATCCGCTCGCCGAGGCCGGCCGGGCGCATACGGACCTCGAATCAAGAAGAACGAGCGGAACGACATTGCTGATTCCCTGAGCGTTGCTGAAACGGGCAGGGATATGAGGGGAAAGAGGGCAGCGTGCCTCTAAAGGGATCAAATGCGAGCGGTCCGTTGCTGGCCGTGCGCAACCTGACGAAATTCTTTGGTTCGTTCGCCGCCTGCAGCGCGATCGATCTGCACATAGAGCCCGGAGAAATCCATGCCCTCCTCGGAGAGAACGGGGCGGGGAAGTCGACGCTGGTGAAGATGCTGTTCGGCGTGTTGGCGCCGACGGCTGGCGAGATCCGGTGGAAGGGCGAGGCCGTCCGCATTGCGAGCCCGGGCGACGCGCGAAAGCTCGGCATCGGCATGGTGTTCCAGCACTTTTCCCTGTTCGAGGCGCTGACGGTTGCCGAGAACATCGCGCTGTCCATGGACAGGAATGTTTCGTTGGCGCGGGTTGCGGAGGAGGCGTCGCGGCTCTCGCATGCCTACGGCCTGCCGCTCGATCCGAAGGCGCATGTGGCCGACCTTTCCGTCGGCGAGAGGCAGCGCATCGAGATCGTGCGGGCGCTTCTGCAGAATCCGCAATTGATCATCCTCGACGAGCCGACCTCGGTCTTGACGCCGCAGGAGGCCGATCGCCTGTTCGAGACGCTGCACAAGCTGAAATCCGAAGGCCGCTCCGTGCTCTATATCAGCCACCGCCTCGAGGAGGTGCAGCGCCTCTGCGACCGTGCCACGGTCTTGCGGCACGGCAAGGTGACCGGCGCCTGCGATCCGCGCGCGGAAACGCCCGCCTCGCTTGCGCGCATGATGGTCGGCAGTGACGTCGCGGCCGTCACCCCGGAAGGGACCAGCACCAAGGGCGATGTGCAACTGGAGGCGCGCCATCTTTCGGTGCCCGCGCGCACGCCCTTCGCGGTTTCGCTGAAGAATGTCTGCCTCAAGGTGCGGGCGGGGGAAGTGCTGGCGATCGCAGGCGTCGCCGGCAACGGCCAGAGCGAGCTTTTCGATGCGCTTTCGGGCGAATATCCGGTGCCCAATAGCGATGCCGTCCAGATCCGGCAAAAGCCGGTCGGAACGAAGAACATCAATGCACGGCGGCTGATGGGGGCCGGCTTCGTGCCGGAGGAGCGACACGGGCATGCAGCGGTCTCGGCGCTTTCGCTCTCCGACAACCTTGTTCTCGCACGCAATCAGTCCGACCGGCGCGCATTTCTCGGTGGTGGCTTCCTGAAGATCATCCGCCAAGGCGCGGTCAAGGCGGCGACCAAGCGCATTTCCGAGGCGATGGACGTTCGCAAGAGCGGCGAGGATCCGCCGGCCGGCTCGCTTTCGGGCGGCAATCTGCAGAAATTCATCGTCGGGCGCGAGCTCGACCGGCAGCCCGCCGTGCTCGTCGTCAACCAGCCCACCTGGGGCGTCGATGCGGGCGCCGCCAGCCGCATCCGGCAGGCGCTGGTCGATCTCGCAAAGGCGGGATCCGCCGTCCTGGTGATCAGCCAGGACCTCGACGAAATATTTGAAGTAGCGACAGAGATCGCGGTGATCAGCGAGGGGCGCCTTTCCAACGCCTATCCGGCCCGCGAACTTTCGCGCGAGAAGATCGGCCTGCTGATGGGCGGCATTCATGGCCCCACGGAAAGTGCGGGAGCGGCACATGCGCATTGAACTCGAAAAGCGCGCCAAGGCCTCGACGCTCTATTCAATCCTGTCGCCATTCCTCGCCTTCGCGCTGACCATCGTCCTCGGCGGCATCATGTTCGCGCTTCTCGGCAAGGACCCGGTGACCGCGCTCTACAGTTACTTCGTCGAGCCCTTGATCGAGGTGTGGTCGCTGCATGAGTTGGCGATCAAGGCCGCGCCGCTGATCCTGATCGGCGTCGGCCTCTCCGTCTGCTTCCGGTCCAACAACTGGAATATCGGCGCCGAGGGCCAGTTCATCATCGGCGCGATCGCCGGCTCGATCCTCCCGGTGGTCTTCCATGGGTGGCACTCGGCTTTGATGCTGCCGCTGATGCTTCTCATGGGCATCATCGGCGGCGCGCTCTTTGCCGCGATACCCGCCTTCCTGAAGGCGCATATGAACACCAACGAGATCCTGACGAGTCTGATGCTGGTCTATGTCGCCCAGCTCTTTCTCGATTGGCTGGTGCGCGGCCCCTGGCGCAATCCGGAGGGAATGAACTTTCCCGAAACCCGCAGGTTCGCCGCCGAGGCGATCCTGCCGGAAATGCTTGCCTCCGGACGTGCGCATTGGGGTTTCGCCTTCGCCATCATCGCGGCGCTGCTCGTCTGGTTCATGATGCGTTACACGCTCCGTGGCTTTGAGATCACCGTCCTTGGCCAGTCTGCGCGGGCCGGGCGCTTCGCCGGCTTTTCGTCGCGTAAGATGATCTGGTTCTCGATGCTGTTTTCCGGCGCGCTTGCCGGGCTCGCGGGCATTGCGGAAGTGAGCGGCGCCATCCAGCAGTTGCGGCCGGTGATTTCGCCCGGCTACGGCTTCACCGCGATTATCGTCGCCTTTCTGGGGCGCCTCAATCCACTCGGCATCATCGCCGCCGGCCTCGTGCTGGCGCTCACCTATCTCGGCGGCGAGGCGGCACAGCTGTCGCTCGGCGTGTCGGACAAGGTGACGCGCGTCTTCCAGGGCCTGCTGCTGTTCTTCGTACTCTCCTGCGATACGCTCATCCATTATCGCATCCGGCTGGTATGGGAGAGATTTTCGGCAGCCAAGTTGGATGAGGCGCACTGATGGGCATCGTCGAAGCAATTCTCCTGAGCGTCATCACCGCGGCAACGCCGCTGGTGCTTGCGGCCGCCGGCGAACTCGTCGCAGAGCGGTCCGGCGTGCTCAATCTCGGTGTCGAAGGCATGATGATCATGGGGGCGGTCTGCGCCTTCGCGGCCACCCAGATCACCGGCTCGCCCTATCTCGGGGTTCTTGCCGGCATTGCCGCGGGTGCCTTGTTTTCGCTCCTCTTCGGCGTCCTTACACTGACGCTTGTTGCCAACCAGGTGGCGACCGGTCTGGCGCTGACGCTGCTTGGCCTCGGCGCGTCCGGCATGATCGGCGAGAGCTTTCTCGGCATGCAGGGAATCAAGCTGCAGCCGATTGCCATTCCGCTCCTGTCGGAAATCCCCGTCGTCGGTCCGCTCCTCTTCCGGCAGGATGCGATCTTCTATCTTTCGATCGCGATCGTTGCCGGCGTCCATTGGTTCCTGTTTTCAAGCCGCGCCGGGCTGAAGCTCAGGGCGGTCGGCGACAGCCATGCCTCGGCGCATGCGCTGGGTGTCGACGTTATCCGCACCCGCTATCTGGCGGTTCTCTTCGGCGGCGCCTGTGCCGGCCTCGCGGGTGCACAGCTCTCGCTGGTCTACACGCCGCAATGGGTGGAGAACATGTCGGCCGGCCGCGGCTGGATCGCGCTGGCGCTCGTGGTGTTTTCGTCCTGGCGGCCGTGGCGTGTGGTCGCGGGCGGCTATCTCTTCGGGGCCGTCTCGATCAGCCAGCTTCACGCGCAAGCCTTCGGCATCGGCATCCCGTCGCAGTTCCTTTCTTCGCTTCCCTATGTGGCGACAATTGTCGTACTCATACTGATATCGCACAACCGGCGGATGACCTTGATCAATACGCCGGCATCGCTCGGCAAGCCGTTCGTGCCGGATCGGTGAACAACAAGAACCAGACGGCTATTCTCGAACCGACAGAGGTCAAAAAATGAAAAAACTACTCCTCGCCCTCGCAACCACGACAGCGGTGCTCGGATTTGCAGCGGCTGCAAGCGCACAGGAAAAGGCCAAGATCTGCTTCGTCTATGTGGGCTCCAAGACCGATGGCGGCTGGACCCAGGCGCATGACATCGGTCGCCAGCAGGTTGAAAAGGAGCTCGGCGACAAGGTCGAAACGCAGTTCCTCGAAAACGTGCCGGAAGGACCTGATGCCGAGCGCGCCATCGAGCGCCTGGCACGCTCGGGCTGCGGCCTGATCTTCACCACGTCCTTCGGCTTCATGGATGCGACGATCACCATCGCGCAGAAATTCCCGGACGTGAAGTTCGAACATGCGACCGGCTACAAGACCGCGCCGAATGTCGCCACCTACAACAGCCGTTTCTATGAGGGCCGCTACATCCAGGGCCAGATCGCGGCGAAGATGTCGGAGAAGGGCGTCGCCGGCTACATCGCGTCCTTCCCGATCCCGGAAGTGGTGATGGGTATCAATTCCTTCGTGATCGGAGCCCGCTCGGTCAATCCCGACTTCAAGATCAAGGTCATTTGGGCCAACACCTGGTTCGACCCGGGCAAGGAAGCCGACGCCGCCAAGGCGCTGATCGACCAGGGCGTCGATATCCTGACCCAGCACACCGACACGACCGCGCCGATGCAGGTCGCCGCCGAACGCGGGATCAAGGCATTCGGTCAGGCGTCGGACATGATCGCAGCCGGTCCTAAGACGCAGCTGACGGCGATCGTCGATACCTGGGGTGCCTATTACGTGAAGCGCGCCCAGGCGTTCCTCGACGGAACCTGGGAATCGACCTCGAGCTGGGATGGCCTCAAGGATGGTATCCTGACCATGGCGCCCTACACGAACATGCCCGATGACGTGAAGGCAATGGCTGAAGCGACGGAAGCCAAGATCAAGTCCGGCGAATTGAAGCCCTTCACCGGCCCGCTCAACAAGCAGGATGGCAGCCCGTGGCTCAAGGAAGGCGAGACCGCCGACGACGCCACGCTTCTCGGCATGAACTTCTATGTCGAGGGCGTGGACGACAAGCTGCCGCAATAAGCTGCACCCGCCGATGGTGATTGCGCCTGAAAACCCCGCGCTCCAACGCGGGGTTTTCTGCTGCATAACGCCTCTGCGGCCCGCACGCGAGACTTTCAAGAATCGCATATTCGATCTAGAGTTTATATGCGATTGTTCTGATGTGGCGTGAGCAACTGCGCCCGTGACCGGGAGGGGAGGGGTGAAGAGCTTGCTTGAGACCGTGATATCCGGGACGCCGAAACGGACGAGCCATGCGCAGGTGGTGGATCAACTTGGCAAGGCCATCGTTTCGGGGGAATTTCCGGTCGGGAGCATATTGCCGGGCGACCCAGAGCTGGCTGCACGCTTCCGGGTGTCGCGGACGGTCCTGCGGGAGGCGATGAAGACGCTTGCCGCCAAGGGCATGGTCGTTCCGCGCGCCCGAATCGGCACGCGTGTCACGCCCCGCAAGGAGTGGAACCTGTTCGACGCGGATATCCTGACCTGGCATTTTGCTTGCGGGGTGGACGAGGAATTTCTCCAGCACCTCAGCGAGGTGCGCCTTGCCTTCGAGACCCATGCCGCCGCACTTGCGGCTAGAAACGCGTCCGATGCGGAAATCGCCACGATGATGCGCCTCGCGGTGGCGATGGGCCATGCGAATCATACGGCGGAAACGCTCGCCGAGGCCGATCTCAAGTTCCATCTTGCGCTTCTCGATGCATCCGGAAATCCGTTCCTCAGGACGGTCGGCAGCCTGATCGAGGCCGCCCTCGTCGGTGTTTTCCGGCTGAGTTCGCCCACGGACGATGTAGGCGGCATCGACGAGGTTGCGCAGAATCACATCCACATCGTCGAGGAGATCGGCAAGAGGGACGAGGCCGGCGCCCGGCAGGCGATGGAATACGTCATCCGATACGGGCGCGACCGCATCCATCGGGCATTGCACGCCGAAACAGGCGAGGGGGCGTGACCCGCTGCATCACCACCTGATCTTGCCCTGACCTCTATTCAGGCCTATCTGGAGAGCAGCCGCTCCGGATCGGGCAGCTTCCCTCAACGGTAATCGGGATCATGTCCGAGTTCTTCGTCATCTTTCTGCTCCTGCTGATCAACGCCTTCTTTGCGCTTTCGGAACTTGCAGTCGTCTCGGCAAGCAAGCCGCTGCTGCGCCAGATGGTGAAGCAGGGGAACCGGCGCGCGGAAGGCGCGCTGAAGCTCGCCGAGGATCCAGGCAAGTTCCTGTCCACGGTCCAGGTCGGAATTACGCTCGTCGGCATTCTGGCGGGCGCCTATGGCGGCGCGACCATAGCCGCAAAATTAGCACCGGTGCTCGATCAGGTGATGTGGATCAACCCCTATGGCAACACCGTTGCGGTGGCTCTCGTCGTCACGCTCATCACCTTCCTGTCGGTCGTCATCGGCGAGCTCATTCCCAAGCAGATCGCACTGCGCAATCCTGAAGGACTGGCGCTCTTCGTCGCGACCCCGATGACCTGGCTTTCGCGATTTACGGCGCCGGTCGTCTATGTGTTCGAGACTGCTGCAGCTCTCGCGATCCGGCTGATGGGCATGCGGCCGGATGACGTCGATCGCGTGACGGAAGAGGAAGTGCAGGCCATCATGGCGGAGGGCGTGGAAAGCGGCGCCATCGAAAAGAGCGAGCATGAGATGTTGCGGCGGATCATCCGCCTCGGCGATCGCAGCGTCAAATCGATCATGACTCACCGGACCGAGGTGAGCTTCATCGACGTTGCCGACAGTCCGGAGACGATCGGCCGCAAGGTCCGTGACTTCGGCCACTCGCGCTACCCCGTGGTCGAGGGCCCGACCGGCGAGGTGATCGGAGCGGTCCTCGTCAAGGAGATATTGAACGCGCCTTTGGCTCCGCCCTTCGACCTGCGCGACTATGTCCGCGAAATCCTGACGCTTCCCGAGACCGTCTCCTGCCTGAAGGCGCTCGAGGCATTCAAGACTTCGCCCATCGACATGGCAATGATCGTCGACGAATATGGCAGCATGGAAGGGATCATCACCACTGCCGACATACTGGAGGCCATCGTCGGCGTGATGCCTTCGAACTACGACGACGCCGAGCACGCGCCGATCCGCCAGCGCGAAGATGGCAGCTATCTTATCGACGGCCGGACGTCGATCGATGAAATCAATCTGCAAATCGGTATTGAAGGCATCGATCCGGACGCCGATTTCGAGACGATAGCCGGCTTTCTCGTGCATGAACTGCGCAAGTCCCCGGAAGAGGGCGACCGGGTCGAGGCCTATGGCTATCGCTTCGAGGTCGTCGACATGGACGGCCGACGCATCGACAAGATCCTCGTCAGCCGCGGCCCGGAAGACAGTCCGGCCTGATCGGCAATAGGTGAGGGAAAAGGCCGAGACACGGAGGATTCTCTCGGCGCCGCATGATGGCAAAAAATGGCCGAACTCGAGTTTATGCGCTCCGCGTCTTATACGGGTTCCCGCAGCTTCAGCACCGGACATAAATCTCCGGTCGCGGCAGCGGGTGCTTGCGGCGGTCGAACGATCAAGCCGTCCGATTGCGCGAAGATCTTGGTCATCGACGAATCCTGGCGCGAGAAGGGTTCCGCCAGGAGCGAGCCGTCGGGCCCGACAGTGAGGCGCGCGCGAATGTAGTCCTGGCGGCGGTCGTTGGCGGGCAAGTCCGCGGCGAGACGGGCGGTGGTCAAGCGGGAGCGCGGAGGAAGATGTGCGAGCTTCCGGGTCAAGGGTTCGAGGAATAGCAGGGCGCAGACAAGGCTCGAGACCGGATTGCCCGGTAGTCCGAGCACCGTGATTCCAGCGAGCTCTCCCACCATCAACGGTTTTCCCGGCCGCATGGCGATGCGCCAGAAGTCAAGCGTCATGCCGCACCCAAGAAGCGTCGACTGAACGAGGTCGTGATCGCCGACGGAGGCGCCGCCAAGCGTGACGAGCACATCAATGTCGGCTGATTGAGCCTCGGCAACGGCAGCAGCGATTGCGGCGCGGTCGTCCGCGACGATGCCGAGGTCCAGAATCTCCGCGCCATTTTCGCGCGCGATCGCGGCGACACCGAACGTGTTCGAAGCGATGATCTGGTCGGGGCCGGGCGAACTGCCGGGGGGCAAGAGCTCGTCGCCGGTGGCGAGGATCGCGATCCTCGGACGCCCAAATACCGGCAGGCAGTCGTGGTTCATGCTGGCGGCGAGCGTCAGTCGGCCGGCATCGAGCACGCTTCCGCCGAAGAGCGCCAATTCCCCCGCCTCGAAATCCTGGCCGGACAGGCGGATATGACGCCCCTTCGCGGGCGCGAAGAGTGTGCGGACACGCGCGCCTTCAAGGATCTCGATATCCTCCTGGACGATGACGGTATCTGCGCCGGTGGGAAGGGGCGCGCCGGTGAAGATGCGCACGGCCTCGCCGCGCTTCACCTCGCCGCGAAAACCGCGTCCCGCGGCGGACTGACCGATAACCGCCAGCTCCGCGCCGATCTCGGCGATGTCCTCGTGGCGGACGGCATAGCCGTCCATGGCGGAATTGTCGAAAGCGGGGTGGGTGAGGCGAGCGGCCAAGTCTTCAGCGAGAACACGGCCAAGGCAGTCATGCAATGCAAGCCGTTCCGTTTCCTCGCGCGGGCGGGCCTTGGCAAGAACCCTGGCCAGGGCCTCTTCGACCGGAAGCAGGGACATCAGCGCCGGTCCCCCTCGCGCCGATAGTCGCCCGATCGGCCGCCCGACTTGCTGACGAGCCGGACGCCGCCGATCTCCATCTCCCGATCCGCGGCCTTGGCCATGTCGTAGATCGTGAGGCAGGCGACGCTGACCGCCGTCAGCGCTTCCATTTCGACGCCGGTGCGCCCATTTAGCTTTGCCATCGCCTCTACCCGCAGGCCGGGCAGCGCGGCGTCCGGAGCGATATCGACCGAAACCTTGGTGAGCATCAGCGGGTGGCAGAGCGGTATCAGGTTCGCCGTCTGCTTGGCCGCCATGATGCCGGCAAGCCGGGCGGTGCCGATGACGTCGCCCTTCTTGGCATCGCCTTCGAGGATCAGGGCCAAGGTTTCCGGCCGCATTCGAACGAAGCCTTCGGCGACGGCAACGCGGACCGTTTCCGCCTTGTCGCCGACATCGACCATGTTGGCTTCGCCGGTACTGTCGATATGGCTGAGTCGAGGTTCGTTCATTCTGCTGCCAAGGCGTCGTCCGCGCCGGTCAACAGCGCGCGCGTCGCCGCCTCCACGTCGCCCTTTCGCATCAGGCTTTCGCCGACGAGAAAGGTGGTGATCCCGCTCTCTTCGAGGCGTCGGCAGTCGGCATGGGTGAAGATCCCGCTCTCGCCGACAAGCAGCCGATCGGCCGGAACCATCGGCGCCAGGGCTTCGGAAACGGCAAGGTCAACCTCGAAGGTCCTAAGGTTGCGATTGTTGATGCCGACGAGAGGCGAGGACAGGCGAAGGGCCCTTTCCATCTCGCCTTCGTCATGGACCTCGATGAGCACGTCCATGCCGAGCGCGATGGCGGCGTCTTCGAGGCGGTGGGCGTCGTCGTCGGATAGCGACGCCATGATCAACAGGATGCAGTCGGCGCCCCAGGCACGGGCTTCGAATACCTGATAGCTGTCGAACATGAAGTCCTTGCGCAGCGCCGGAAGCGGCGAGGCGGCGCGCCCCGCCGTCAGATATTCCGGCGCACCCTGGAAGCTCGGCCCATCGGTCAGGACCGAAAGGCAGGCCGCCCCACCTGCAGCATAGGCTTCAGCGAGCGCCGGGGGGTCGAAATCCGGACGGATCAACCCTTTCGAGGGGCTCGCCTTCTTGATCTCGGCGATGAGGCCGAACTCGCCCTTCTGGCGTCGCCCGGCAAGGGCCGCATGAAAGCCGCGCGGAGCCGATTGATCGGCGATCCGCGCCTTCAATTCATCGAGCGGCATGCGCGATTTCGCGGCGGCGATCTCCTCGCGCTTATAGGATTCGATCTTGCGCAGAATATCCGTCATATCCTCTCCTCAAGCGGCATTGGAGACGGTGATCAGGCGCTGCAGGGCGGTTTTGGCTGCACCGCTCGAAAGCGATAGGCGCGCAACCGTCATGCCCTCGGCGAGATCCTTGGCGCGTCCTGCTATCATCAATGAAGCGGCGGCGTTCGCAAGCGAAATGTCTCGATAGGCGTTCTCCTCGCCATCGAGCACCGCCTGCAAGGCCGCCGCATTATGCGCTCCGTCGCCGCCCTTCAGAGCATCGAGCGTGACAGGGGGGAGGCCGAAATCGGCAGGTGTCAGTTCGAAACTCCTGATCTTGCCGTCCTCGAGCGCCGCCACCCTGGTAACCCCGGTCGTGGTGATCTCGTCGAGGCCTTCGCCATGGACGACCCAGACGCTTTCGGAGCCGAGATCACGCAAGACCTCGGCGATCGGATCGACCCATTGCGGCGCATAGACGCCGACGAGCTGCCGTTTGACGCCGGCCGGATTGGAGAGGGGACCGAGCAGGTTGAAGATCGTCCTCGTGCCGAGTTCGACGCGGGTTGGCCCCACGTGGCGCATCGCCGAATGATGCTGCTGGGCAAACATGAAGCCGACGCTGGCCTCGCGAATGCAGCGGGCGATCGCTTCTGGGCCGATGTCGAGCTTGACCCCGAGGCAGGAGAGCGCGTCCGCCGTACCGGATTTCGAGCTGAGCGCCCGGTTGCCGTGCTTGGCGACAGGGACGCCCGCGCCGGCGACGATGAGCGACGCCAGCGTCGAAATATTGTAGGTGCCCGCGCCATCGCCGCCGGTCCCGACGATGTCGATCGCATCTTCCGGGGCTTCGACCGGCAGCATCCGCGCGCGCATGGCTCCGACGGCGCCGACGATCTCGTCGACGGTTTCGCCGCGGACGCGGAGCGCCATGAGAAAGCCGCCGATTTGCGAGGGTGTCGCTGCCCCGGACATGATGATCTCGAAGGCGGAGCGCGCGTCGTCGCGGCTGAGGGCCTCACGCGCCGCGACCTTCGCAACGAACGGCTTCAAATCACTCATGCGTCACCCCTCACTGCCGCGCCAATGCCTGCTCGGCCAGCGTCTGATTGATCGATACGCCATAGGCCGCCTGCAACGTGGACACCATCTGGTCGAGAATGTCGTCTCCGCTGGCGCGGGCGATCGCCTCGATCTGGCGGCTGTCGTCATCGAGGGCACTGGCCGGCGCACTCTCGTCCACCGCCGTCACCCGAAGGAGGATCTGGCCGTCGCCGTCGATCCCTGGTGCATTGGCGACATGCCCGTTCGGACCGCCGAAGGCTGCGATGATCGCCGCCTGGCTGAGCGCCGCATCCTCAGTCGAGCGCTTCAGTCCGGTTTTGCTTTCGATCGACAGGCCGAGCTCGGTTGCGATATCGGCAAGCGTTTCGCCCTTCTCGACACGCTCCTTGAGTTCGGCGGCCTTGGCAGCGAGAGCCACGCCCTGCTGTTCGGCGGTCCAGTCGGCCGCCACTTCGTCGCGCACCTCCTCGAGGCTCCGATCGCGGGCGGGGATCACCTCTTCGAGGTCGAACCAGAGGTATCCGTCGCGTCCGATGTTGACTGCGAGCGTGTCGAGACCGACCTCGGCCTTGAAGACCTCCTGGAGCAGTTCGCGCTGCTGCGGCAGACCGGTTACGTCGTCGCCGTTCTGGTCCTTGCCGGTGGCATCTATCGCATCGACGGTGACGAGCTTCAGATTCAGCTGTTCGGCCACTTCCTTGACGGGCACACCTGCGGCGCGTTCGTCCTCGATCTTGGCGTGGAGACCAATAAGCTGGTCCCGCGCGGCGTCGAGAGCGATCTCCTTGCGCAACTCGTCCTTCACTTCGTCGTAGCTGCGAACGGTTTCCGGGCGGATGTTGGTGACGCGCAGGATGACGGGGCCGAATGCCCCCTCGACGACCGGCGTCACGCCGCCATCGGCGGGTACGGCGAAGGCGGCATCGGCAACCTTGGGGTCGGGCATGCTCTCCTTGGTGAAGTCACCGAGAAGAACGTCGCCGGCGCTCTTGCCTTCGTCTTTGATCAAGTCGTCGAATGAGGTGCCGGCGGCAAGCCTTGCCGCCGCGGCGTCGGCCGCTTCGTGCGAGGGGAAGGCGAGCTGCTCGATGGTTCTCGTCCCGGGCGAGCGGAACCTTTCCTTGCGCTGCTCGTAGTCGGCGCGCACTTCCTCCTCGGAAATGCTCTCGGGCGCGGCGAGATCTTCCGGCTCGAGCTTGATATAGCTGAACTTGCGATACTCCGGCGCGCGATAGTTCGCCTTGCGACTTTCGAACCAGGGCGCAAGCACGTCGTCGCCCGGAGCCTTGACCGCATCGATATTGGCGTTCGAGAGCATCAGATAGTCGATGCTGCGGGTCTCGTGACGGTACTTGCCGACCGCCTCGGCAAGTACGTCCGGAGCCTTGTAACCGTCTGTGATCGCATCGACGACCTGCGAACGCACCGCCACCTGGGCGCGGTTGCGGATGTAGTCCTTTTCGGTGAGGCCCGCATTGCGAAGCACGCTTGAAAAGGTCAACCGGTCGAACTGGCCGCTGGCGCTGTGAAAGGCCGGATCTTCGCCGATGAGCCTTGCGAGCCGGTCCTCGGAGAGGCCGAGATTCATGTCCTCGGCGAGTTGGTCGAGAGCCGCGCCGGCGACGAGCTGCGAGTAGACTTGCGCCTCGACGCCGAAGGCACGCGCCTGCTGCCGCGTAAGCGGCATGCCGAGCTGTCGCGACAGAAGGCTGCGCTGGCGCTCATAGGCGAGGCGGAAATCGCTGGCCGATACCTTGACGTCGCCGACGGTAACCACAGCGTCGGACGCGCCCCTCACCATCATCGTCTGACCGCCCCACACCATGAATGAGAGGATGAGAATGGCCATCAGGCCTTTGACGACCCGCGTCCGGGCGGCATTTCTCAGGGAATCGAGCATGGGGGCAGAAAACCTCGTTGCAGTACAGCGGCATAGAGCCGAACGAGTTCGTTCCTTAGAACAAACCGGACGGGAATTGAAGGGCGCTATGATGCAAATTGCTTGATCCGTTCGGACTTGGGCGCTTGACCGGCTCGCTCATGCGTATTCGGCCATCTCATGGCTGCCTGTTTCCTGCGAAGCGACGATCGGCGGGGTAGGCGCAAACAGGAAAGAGCGTGTCGATTTCGTTAGCCGGCAACTGAAAACGATCTATAGGATTATCCGCTTTCCCTTATAGCAATTGGTCGGGAATCGTGTCTTCGATAGTGCTCCAGCAATCCCATTCTCCGTGGCCCTTACGGAACTAATGCCATGCAATCCACAATCGTGATGGTCAATCTTTTCGGCGCTGTTGCCCTGCTGCTGTTTGGCCTTTCCCTCGTCAAGGAAGGTGTGACGCGCGCTTTCGGGGCGCGGTTGCGGGCTGGCCTCGCGCAGGGGACCGACGGACCCTTGCGGGCATTCGCGACGGGTCTCGTTGCGACGCTCGCGCTTCAGAGCTCGACCGCTACGGCCTTGATGACCGCGTCCTTCGTCGAGAAGGGCCTGGTGCGCTCTCGCATGGCGCAGATCGTGCTACTCGGCGCCAATATCGGGACCGCGATGACGGCCTGGATCGTTGCACTCGGGATCGGGTGGCTATCGCCGCTGCTCCTGCTTGCGGGTGTCGTCACGCACCGGATGAGCCGGTCGAGCGCGCGCCAGGGCGGCGGTTATGCGCTGGTCGGCATAGGCTTGATGCTCCTGTCCCTCGAGCTCCTCGGAGCGGCAACGGCGCCGATGCGCGAATCGGAGGCGCTCGCCGCGTTTCTTGGCCTGCTCGACGGCGCATGGCCCGTCGCGACCATCATATCCGCCGGTCTCGCATTCGCCTCCTCTTCGAGCCTCGCCGTGGTCATGCTGGTGCTGTCGCTGTCCTCCGCCGGCGTGCTTTCGGCCGGCCTCACCGTCGCCCTGGTGCTTGGTGCGAATATCGGAGGTGCCATACCGCCTGTTCTCGCCACGCTTGGCTCAGCGCCGGCCGCGCGACGGGTGACGCTCGGGAATCTGGTGGTGCGCAGCATTGGCTGTTTGATCGCGCTTCCGCTCGTCGGCATAAACGTGGAATTCCTGCAGAGGCTGCCTCTGCAGCCGGAGAACCTGCCCGTCGACGTCCATCTGGCCTTCAATATGGTCGTGGCGCTCGTCGCATGGCCCTTCGCCGGCATGCTCGCGCGCGCCATGGCCCGGTTCGTTCCCGATGAGGAGGCAAGCGAACTGGGACCGCGCTATCTCGACGAGGCATCACTCGAAACGCCGGCCATGGCGCTCTCCGGCGCGACACGAGAGGTCCTGCGGGTGGGAGACCTGATCGAGTCGATGCTCATGCGTGCCTCGACAGCATTCAAGAATAACGACCTGAGCGAGCTCAACGATGTGGCCCGAATGGAAAGGCAGGTGGATCTCCTGCAGCAGGAGGTAAAGATCTTCCTGTCGAGGCTCGGACGCGGCGAACCGGACGAGGAGAACGGCCGCCGTTCGATCGTGATCATCGACTATGCCATCAACCTCGAACACATGGGCGATATCATCGAAAAAGGCCTTTGCGAGCAGATCCGCAAGAAGATCACCAACGGCCTGAAATTCTCCGAAGACGGATATCGGGAGCTGAAGAGTCTCTTCGAACTGACGATCGACAATCTCCGGATCGCCCAATCGATCTTCGTTTCGCGCAACGCCGATCTTGCGCGGCACCTGATCGAGGTGAAGGTCGACGTGCGGCACATGGAGAAGCAGTCCGCTGAGCGGCACCTGGAACGGCTGCGCGATGGTCTCGCCGAAAGCCTCCAGACGAGCTCGCTGCACCTCGACATGCTCAGGGATCTGAAGCGCATCAACGCCCATATCGCATCCGTCGCCTATCCGATCGTCGAGGAAAGCGGACTTCTGACGGAGAGCAGGCTGCGGCCGCGGGCTTGATGCTGCAGCAGGCGACCCGCGCGCGTCGCGTCATTGCGTTTTAACCGGATTAATGCGACGTGATTTGCCGACACGGCCTTGCCGCAATAACCTGTCGGTGGACAGTCGGATCAGGCGGGCGCGCAGGAAGACATGCAGCGGTTCAAAGTGCTACAGCGAGCTTTGCGCGTCTGATATGACGCGCGAAACTGTTGAAGAATACCAAGGAGAACAAGAGCATGGAACGGACTTGCCTGGCGATCATCCTGGCGGCTGGCGAAAGCACGCGGATGAAATCGGCAATGTCGAAGGTGCTGCACCCCATTGCGGGCAGGCCGATGATCGCGCATGTCGTCGACGCGCTGGCAAGCGCTTCCATTTCGGACGTGGCCCTGGTCGTCGGGCGCGACGCCGAGGCGGTCACGGCCGCGGCCGCGCATGGTGCCGCCACGGTCACTTCGTTCCTGCAGAAAGAGCGATTGGGCACGGCGCATGCGGTGCTTGCCGCGCGGCAGGCCATCGAAAACGGGTATGACGATCTCCTCGTGGTCTTCGGCGACACGCCCCTGATCACCGCCGCGCCGCTCGTCGCGGCACGCGAGCGCTTGGCCGAGGGCAACGACGTCGTCGTCATCGGCTTCCAGACGGCAGAACCGAGCGGTTACGGTCGCCTGATCATCGAGGACGGAGAACTGCTGGCGATCCGCGAGCACAAGGACGCGTCCGAAGAAGAGCGCCGCATCACCTATTGCAATGGCGGCCTGATGGCGATCGACGGCCGCAAGGCACTCGACCTTCTCGGCCGCATCGGCAATGGGAATGCCAAGGGCGAGTATTATCTCACGGATCTCGTCGAGATCGTTCGTTCGCTCGGCGGCCGCGCGATTGCCGTGGAAGCGCCGGAGGAAGAACTGACCGGCTGCAACACGCGCGCCGAGCTCGCCTCTATCGAAAGGCTCTGGCAGCAGCGTCGCCGGCACGAGTTGATGCTGGCCGGCGTCTCGATGATTGCGCCGGAAACCGTCTTTCTTTCCTGGGACACCGAGCTTGCGCAGGATGTGCTGGTCGAGCCGAATGTCGTTTTCGGTCCGGGCGTATGCGTCGAAAGCGGTGCGGTCATCCACGCCTTTTCGTATGTCGAAGGGGCGCATATTGGCGCCGGCGCGCTCGTTGGGCCCTTTGCCCGCCTGAGGCCTGGCGCGGATCTCGGTCCGAAATCGAAGGTCGGCAATTTCTGCGAGGTGAAGAAATCCGAGATCGGCGCCGGGGCGAAGGTCAACCATCTGACCTATATCGGCGACGCCTTTGTCGGCGCCGGGTCGAATATAGGCGCCGGCACGATCACCTGCAATTATGACGGCGTGAACAAGCACGTGACCCGCATCGGCGAGAATGCCTTTATCGGTTCGAATACGGCGCTCGTGGCGCCTGTGACGATTGGCGACCGAGCGCTCGTCGGCGGCGGCAGCGTGATTACCGAGGACGTTCCGGCGGACGCGGTCGCGTTCGGCCGGGCGCGTCAGGAGGTGAAGCCCGGACGGGCCCCGGTACTGCGGGAGCGGTACGAGGCGGAAAAGGCCGCCAGGAAAAAGGCGAAGGCCGCCGAATAATCTCGTTAATTATTGAAACTGAAAGTGAAATCGAAGCGGATTGTCTCGCGCGATAATATCGGTACGAAGGCTTGGGGAAGGTGGCGTGCCCACCTGACGGTCACGCTGGCAGCGGGGCGGCTCGCGATCGCTGTCGTGATCTTTACGAAACTGGCGGGGCGAGGGGCGGTGATCTGAGAATATCCCTCGTCTCGCTCGGGTGACCTGTCGCGCCGCGTCGGCGTGGAGAAGAATGCGGAGTTTTATATGTGCGGGATTGTAGGCATCGTGGGAAGCCAGCCGGTTTCGGAGCGGCTCGTCGACGCGTTGAAGCGCCTGGAATATCGGGGCTATGATTCGGCGGGCGTGGCGACGATCAACGGCGGTGAGTTGCATCGCCGGCGCGCCGAGGGCAAGCTCGTCAATCTCGAGGCAAGGCTGAAAGAGGAGCCGCTGGCTGGTACCATTGGAATCGCCCACACGCGCTGGGCGACCCATGGCGCGCCGACCGAACGCAACGCCCATCCGCATTTCACCGCCGGCGTCGCCGTGGTCCACAACGGCATCATCGAGAACTTCGCCGAGCTGAAGAGCGAACTTGCTGCCGCAGGCGCCAAGTTTCAGACCGAGACGGATACCGAGGTCGTCGCCCAACTTCTCGCAAGCCTGCGCCGAGAGGGCATGGGACGGCGCGAGGCGATGCACGCGATGCTGAGGCGCGTCAGCGGCGCCTACGCGCTTGCCGTCCTGTTCGAAGACGATCCCTCGACCATCATGGCGGCCCGCAACGGGCCGCCGCTGGCGATCGGCCATGGCGAGGGCGAAATGTTCCTCGGCTCGGATGCCATAGCGCTCGCACCCTTCACCAATGAGATCACCTATCTGATCGATGGCGACTGGGCCGTCATCGGCAGGACCGGCGTGCATATATTCGATATCGACGGCAATCCCGTCGCGCGGCCACGCCAGACCTCCACGGCCGCCGCCTACATGATCGACAAGGGCAATCACCGCCATTTCATGGAGAAGGAAATCTACGAGCAGCCGGAGGTGATCTCCCATGCGCTCGGCCACTACGTCAATTTCATCGAGAACCGCGTGCTCCCGGCCTCCGACGTGATCGACTTCGCCAAGGTGCCGAGCCTTGCGATCTCCGCCTGCGGGACGGCCTATCTGGCTGGGCTGGTCGGCAAATACTGGTTCGAGCGCTATGCGCGCCTGCCGGTCGAAATCGACGTCGCTTCCGAGTTCCGCTACCGCGAGATTCCGCTAGCGCCGCAAGCGGCGGCGCTCTTCATCTCGCAGTCGGGCGAGACCGCGGATACGCTCGCGTCGCTGCGCTACTGCAAGGAGCATGGCCTGAAGATCGGTGCCGTCGTCAACACCCGCGAATCGACGATCGCGCGCGAGTCGGACGCCGTCTTTCCGATCCTTGCAGGACCCGAGATCGGCGTCGCCTCGACCAAGGCCTTCACCTGCCAACTCGCCGTTCTTGCCGCCCTCGCCATTGCCGCCGGCAAGGCGCGCGGCACGATCGGCGATGCGCAAGAGCAGGCGATGGTCAGGAGCCTCGCCGAAATGCCGCGCCTCATGGGTCGAGTGTTGAACAGCATTCAGCCGAAGATCGAGTCCCTGTCGCGGGAGCTCTCAAAGTGCCGCGATGTGCTCTATCTCGGCCGCGGCACGAGTTTCCCGCTCGCCATGGAAGGCGCATTGAAGCTCAAGGAGATTTCCTACATCCATGCCGAAGGCTATGCCGCCGGCGAATTGAAGCACGGCCCGATCGCCCTCATCGACGAGAACATGCCGGTCATCGTCATCGCCCCTCATGACCGCTTCTTCGACAAGACGGTCTCCAACATGCAGGAGGTAGCGGCCCGCGGCGGAAGGATCATCCTGATCACCGACGAGAAGGGCGCTGCCGCCTCGACGCTCGATACGATGCACACGATCGTCCTGCCGAATGTCGACGAGATCGTCGCGCCGATGATCTTCTCCTTGCCGGTCCAGCTTCTCGCCTATCATACGGCCGTCTTCATGGGCACCGATGTGGACCAGCCGCGCAACCTGGCAAAATCGGTGACCGTGGAATGATCATCAGGCCGGAGAGGGACGACGATCGAAGCGCGATCGGCGCCGTGACGGCCGCCGCCTTCGCCGGCCACCCGCATAGTGATCAGACCGAGCCGCTGATCATCGAGCGACTGCGCGCCGGCGGCGCCTTGAGCCTCTCCCTAGTGGCGGAGGAAGCGGGGGAAGTGATCGGCCACGTCGCCTTTTCGCCGGTGACGGTCACGCCCGCGGCTGCCGGCTGGTACGGGCTGGGCCCCATTTCCGTCCGGCCGGACATGCAGGGGCGCGGTGTGGGCAGCGCCCTCATCCGCAGAGGCCTGGATATGCTTCGGGGTTCAGGTGCTGCCGGCTGCGTTCTCGTGGGCGAGCCGGGCTACTACCAAAAGTTCGGGTTTCGCAACGAGCCCGCTCTTGCCTTTCCAGGTTGTGCGCCGCAATATTTCATGGCTCTGGCCCTGACGGAAGCAATGGCTTCCGGCACGGTCGCTTTTGATCCTGCCTTCGGGCTGGGCTGAGGGTTGGTGGCATTGGGCATGACGGACGGTTCCAAAGGCGGCATCATCGCATCGAGGCTGCGCAATTATTTCCTCACGGGGCTGATCATCTGCGCGCCCGTGGCGATCACCGTTTGGCTGGTTCGCTCCTTCATCGAATGGGCGGACAGCTGGGTGAAGCCCTATCTGCCGAGCTTCTACAATCCGGACAACTACCTGCCTGTGGCTATTCCGGGATTCGGCCTTTTGGTGGCCATCGTCGTCATCACCCTTGTCGGCTTCCTCACCGCCAATCTCGTGGGGCGAACGATCGTCAATATCGGCGAGTCGCTCCTTAACCGGACGCCGCTTGTGCGGACGATCTACAGGTCCTTGAAGCAGATTTTCCAGACGGTGCTGCAGGACCAATCCTCATCCTTCAAGACGGCCGGGCTCATCGAATATCCGAGCCCCGGCCTCTGGTCGCTGGTCTTCATCGCCACCGACGCCAAGGGCGAGATCGCTGCCAAATTCGACGAGCGCGGCCTCGACATGGTGGCCGTCTTCTTGCCGCCGACGCCGCTCCCGACCGCCGGTTTCCTGCTGTTCGTGCCGCGCGAAAAGATCGTTCCACTGCAGATGAGCGCCGAGGACGCGGCAAAACTCTTGATTTCGGGCGGTCTTGTCGCGCCGGAATACATGCCGCTTGCGAATGCGCCGCCGCGTGCGGTCGTGCAGGAGATCGCTTGAGGCGTTAGTGACGGTCGATCTTAAAGTCTGCTCTTGGCTAGTACGAACCGGTAGCCATCGAGCACAAGGGCCGGATGGAGCGCGAGTGCCGATTGCGCTTTCTTGCTCGTCGGATTCGGACCCAGGTTAATTGGTGCCCGGTCGGGAGATTGGGGGCAGGGGTATTGGTCACACTGACAAAGTGGCGCGTCCGACTCACTTCCGCGCAACCTCGGCCGAGCTATTTTGCAGCATTCGAAATGGAGATTTGCATGGCGAAGCTCTTCTTTGGAATGAACCAGTCCCTGGACGGCTATGTCGATCATCAGGAATTTGCGCCGGGACCTTCGCTCTTTCGTCACTTCATCGATCAAGTGCGCGGCCTGGCCGGCAGTATTTACGGTCGCCGTATATACGAGGTAATGCGTTATTGGGACGAAGACGCCCCTGAGTGGGGCCCGGAGGAACGCGACTTCGCGGCTGCGTGGCGGAGCCAACCGAAATGGGTCGTGTCGCGTTCGCTGAAGTCCGTGGGCCCCAACGCCACGCTCGTCGAGGATGATCTCGAGGCGGTGGTGCGTCGGCTGAAAGCCGGGTGCGCCGGCGAGATTGCAGTCGCCGGTCCGGAATTGGCGCAAAGCCTGACCGACCTTGGACTTGTCGATGAGTATCGACTCTACCTCCACCCGGTCGTGCTTGGTCACGGCAAGCCATTCTTCGCCGGTCCTCGACCGCCGCTACGCCTTGTGGCCTGCGATCAAATCGAAGACGTGATCAGGCTGACATACGTACCTGCCTAATTCCGGGAATATAGCGTCCGCAAGCGGCGACCGGTCGACTGCAGCAGTTCAAACCCCTCGAACCGTTTGGCGTGATAGGCGGCGACTTCCCCGCCTTTCGGTGTGTAGACGTCGCCGATGCCGGACATGCCTGCCATTGCTGCCTCGAGGTTCGGATGGAGGCCGCTTGCCACGGCGGCAAGCATGGCGGCGCCTAGGAGCACGGGCTCGTCCGTAGCCGGAGCCGCCACTTTGAGGCCCGTTGCATCTGCCAGGAGCTGCCTGATGATGGGGCTTCGGCCCGCGCCGCCACTGACGACAATGGTATCGACGCTGACACCTTCTGCCTGTTGGGCTTCGACGATCTGCCGCAATCCGCAGCCGAGCCCGCAAACGCCGGCCACGTAAAGCCGGATGAGCGAGTCGACGGATCGGTCCATGCTCAGCCCGGCAATGAGCGCCTTTGCCTCCGGATCGGCAAATGGCGCCCGGTTGCCGAGGAATTCGGGGACCACGTGCAGTCCGTCGGCAAGGATCGCCAAGTCCGGTTGGCCGGCGGCCATCGCGGCGGCCCGGGCGGCGAGCCATTCTGCCAGACCCATTCCGGCGGCCTCGGCCAGCCGCGCCGCTTCCGCAGAGGCCGGATGCAGCGACAGGAGATGGTCGATTGCAGCACCCGCCGCCGACTGGCCCGCCTCGTTTAGCCACAGACCCGGCACCATGGCGGAATAGTAGGGTCCCCAGACGCCCGGCACGAAGGCAGGCGCGTGCGTGGAGGTCATGGTGCAGGCGGATGTGCCGAAGACATAGGCCATCCGCGACGTCGCAGACCCGCCGTCGGCTTCGTCCTTCCAGCCGACCGTGCCGACACCTCCCGCGTGGGCATCGATCAGGCCCGCTGCGACGGGCACGCCGACCGGCAGTCCGAGCTCGGAAGCGGCCCGCGGCGTCAGGCCGGACCCCAACGCCGTTCCGGCCTCGACCACATGGCTGCCGATCCGGGCAAAATTGTCAGCCGTCAGCTCGGAAAGGCCCACGGTCCGGAAATAGCTTTCGTCCCATCGCCGCTCGTGTCCCAGATAGGTCCATTTGCAGGTCACCGTGCAGATCGACCGGGCGAGACAGTCCGTGGCGCGCCAGGTGAGGAAATCCGTGAGATCGAAGAAGTGCTCCGCGGCATTGAACGTCTCGGGCTTGTTTTCCTTGAGCCAGAGCAGTTTCGGCGTCTCCATTTCCGGCGAGATGCGGTTTCCGACAAAGCGCAGAACGTCATGGCGGGTGTCGTTGATCCGATTGGCCTGCCCGAGCGCACGATGGTCCATCCAGACGATGATATTGCGTTCGGGATGGCCCAGGTCGCCGACGGGCAACGATCTTCCCCCGGCACCGATCACCACCAGCGAGCACGTGGCATCCACGCCGATGCCGGCGATGGCGTTCGGGTCGATGCCCGATGCGCCGATGGCGCGGCGTATGCTGGCGCAAACGGCCTGCCAGATATCTTCCGAAGATTGCTCGTAGAGGTCCGGCCCGTCGCTGAAGAGGGCGATGTTCTGTTTGGCAGCGGCAAGCAGCCTGCCGGTGCTGTCGAATATCCCGGCCCGGGCGCTGGCGGTCCCGACGTCAATGCCGATCAGATAGCGGTCCATTGCCTAGAGGTCCACGGTCAAGGGCAGGATCACGAGGTCGCGGATGGTGACCGTGCGGGGACGGCTGAGCATGAAAAGCACCGCGTCGGCGACTTCCTTCGGCTGCATCAGACTGCCATTGGCAAGGGCTTCCTCCATTTTCGCCTTGGGCCAGTCGTCGAGGAGCGCGGTGACCACGGGGCCGGGCGCAACGGCTCCGACGCGAATGCCGTGCGGCGCGACCTGACGGCGGACCGTATGGACGAAGGCCTGCACCGCGAATTTCGAGGCGGTGTAGATCGGTTCCCAGACGACCGGGACGATCCCGGCTATGGAACTGGTGAGGATGATGTCGCCGCCCTTCTGTTCGATCATGTGCGGCAGCACTGCCCGAACTGAGCGGAAAGCCGCATTGATGTTGAGATTGAGCATGCCGTCCCAGGCATCCGGATCGCCTGTCGCAACCTCGCCGCCGATATAGGCGCCGGCATTGGCGTGGAAAATGTCGAGGCCGCCGGCCCCTTCGAGGATGCGTTCGGCCATGCCGTCGACCGCCCGCGCATCCATCAGGTCGATCACCAGCGGGATCGCCCTCGGCCCGAGTTCGGCGCAGAGTTGCATGAGCCGCTCTTCCGCCCGGTCGATCAGCACGACCGTCGCATCCGCGGCGATGAGCGAGCGGGCGCATTCCAGGCCGATGCCGGAGGCAGCGCCCGTGATGGCCGCAACCTTGCCTTTCAGTTCGTCGTTCATGTTCGAGATCCTTCGTTCTTGTCGCCTAGGCACGGCCGTGGGAGACGCGGCTTTGCCGGGCGAGGCTGTCGACGATGACGGCGATGGCGAGAACCGCGCCGGTGATCATGTAACGCAGCGACGACGACAGGTTCAGGAGCGTCAGGCCGTTCGCGATGGACTGGATGACGATGATGCCGAGCAGGGCCGACCAGGCCGAGCCGCGGCCGCCGAAGAGGCTGGTGCCGCCGATGACCGCTGCCGCGATGGCATTGAGGTTTACATCGCCCGTACCCGCCTGCTGGCTTGCCGAAGCAAGCCGCGCGGCCGAGAGGACACCGCCAAGGGAGGCAAACAACGAGCAGAGCATGAAGGCGCTCAGATAGATTCGCGTCACGTTGATGCCGGAGCGCCGCGCCGCCTCGGCATTGCCGCCGACCGCCTTCATGGAGCGGCCCCATTTCGTGCGCACGAAGGCATAATTCATGATGACGACCAGCAGTACGAACAGGCCGAACATCCATGGCACGCCCCGGCCTTGGTTGAGGTAGAAGACCGCCAGTTCGAACCCGCCAGTCGCGACGGCCGCTCGGAATAGGAGACCGTTTACGGAGCTCGAGGACAGATTGGCGGCCTGTCTTTTCGCGCGGGTCCTGAGCCCCATGACGAGAAGTGTGAGGCCGGGCAGAAATGCCAGCGTATGGGACAGCCAGGCTGGCATGATCATCAGCTGGCCGAAATCGACGATGGACGAACCATAGGGAAGATTGATCGACCCGGTCGAGCCGAGCATGTAAAGCTGCAGCCCGAGAAGGGCGAGGAGGCCCGCCAGGGTGGAGACGAAGCTCGGCATTCCCAGATGCGTGCGCAGCAGCGCATAAGCCGCTCCGATGGCGACCCCGAGTGCAAGCGCGCCGCCGACGGCAATCGGCAGGGGAACGCCCATGTTGACCCACAGAACGCCGATGAGGGCCGAGCCGACCCCGCTCATCGACCCGACCGAAAGATCGATTTCACCGAGCATCAGCACACAGACGATACCGAGCGAGATGACGCCGACGGTCGAGCAGTCGAAGAGAAGGTTCACGAGGTTGTTCGGTGACAGGAAGATCGGATTGAGCGACGTGAACACCGTCCAGATGACGATCAGCCCGACGATCACCGGCAAGGACCCAAGGTCACCGGAACGCACGCGATCGAGGAAGGCGCTGACGGAGCCGCCGATGCCCTCGGCATGTCTGACCCGCGTGTCGGCGCGGTCGAGTTGTGGTGTCTGCATGGTCGGATTTCCCGATTTCTGTTGAATGCTCACGGCCGGGCTCCTTCACCGACGGCGCTCGACGAGAGCCGGCTTGCGCGCCTGGAAACGGCATTGTCGACAGCGCCGGTGATGGCTCCGACCAGTTCCTCGTTGGAGGCATCCGGGGTGAACACCCCATTGTTGCGACCGAGCCTGAGGACGACGATACGGTCGGCGACCGCCCGAACGTCCTCCATGTTATGCGAGATCATCACCACCCCGAGCCCCTTGTCGCGGACACGTTCGACGAGATTCAGAACCTCCGCGGTCTGCGCGACGCCGAGAGCTGCCGTCGGTTCGTCGAGCATGATGATCTGCGGTTCGAGAAGGAGCGAGCGGGCGATGGCCACCGTTTGACGCTGGCCGCCGGAGAGCGAGGCGATCGGCTCGCGGACGCTCGGGATACGGGCTGCAAGCTCGTTCAAGAGCTCCCAGGAACGGACTTCCATGGCGACTTCGTCGAGATACCAGGCGTTTTTTTCCTGCCCCAGGAAGATATTGGCCACAACGTCGAGGTTTTCGCAGAGCGCGAGATCCTGGAACACAGTGGCGATGCCGAGTCTGAGCGCATCGGCCGGCTCGTTCATGGTGACCGGCCGTCCCTGGAAGTGGATGGTGCCGGAAGTCGGCTGATGAACGCCCGCGAGGATCTTGACGAGCGTCGATTTGCCGGCACCGTTGTCGCCCACAAGTGCCACTACCTCGCCGGGATGGATGTCCAGATCGATGTTGGTCAAAGCCGAGACCGCGCCGAAACTCTTCGACACGCCCCGGAGGCTGAGGATAGGCTCGGTCCTGTTCGGATCGGTAGGGTTCTCGGTCATGACGGGTTCAACCCTTGTGTCCTATTCATGCTTGTGTTCGGTCGCCCGGCCGGCGATTGACCGGGCGACCGTCTCGGGAGGATCTATTTGATGCCGAGTTCGGCGCAGCCTTCGGCGTAGCGGCCGGTGCAGAGCTCCGCAGCCGTCTGGATGCCCTTGTCGATGATTTCCGCCTTGAGGTTCTCGCGGGTCACGACAGCCGGGACGAAGAGTTCCGACGGAGTGTCGTAGAGCGTGGTCTTTGCCTCCGGCGTTTCACCATTCAAGAGCTGGACGGCGACGTTGGCCGCGGCGGCGGCAACGATCTCGGAGGGCTTGGAGATCGTGTTGTACTGGTCGCCCGCGATGATCAGCTGCAGCGCTGCGATCGTCGCATCGTTGCCGGTCACAGGCGGAACCGGATCGACGCCGGCTGCCTTGAAGGCCGCGATCGCGCCGCCGGCGGTACCGTCATTGGCGGCAACTACGCCGACGATCTGGTCACCGAAGCGGGTGATCTGTCCGCTTGTCCATTCCTGCGCCTTCGGCGGCGCCCAGTCCGGCGTGTCGAATTCCGCAAGCGTCTTGTACTTGCTGGTCGCGATGCCGGCGTGAATGCCGTCGCGAATAAGGCCTGCGGCCGCGTCGGTCGGCGAGCCGTTGATCTGGAGCACGCCGCCTTTGTCCGTCGGCACCTCCTTTTCCTCCAGGTGACGCATCAGGGACTCGGCGATTGCCTTGCCGATACCCTCGTTGTCGAACGAGACATAGTAATCGGCCGGCTTGTCCGGGATCGGACGGTCGTAGGCGATGACTTTCACGCCCTGGCTCTGGGCGAGCGCCACGAGCGATGCAGCGGCGCTCGAGTCGACCGGATCGAGCACGACCACCTTGGCACCCTGCGCGATGACCGAGTTGAACTGCTGCTGCTGGCGGGCGACGTCGGCATCCGCATTCTGGTAGATGACCTGGCAGTCGGCGCAGAGCTTCTCCATCGCCGCCTTGAAGCCCGGGAAATCGTGTTCCTCGTAGCGGGTAGAGGCCTGGTCGGGCATCAGGAAGGCGACGGTTCCGGATGTCTGAGCATATGCCGCCCCGCTCATCAGGGCAGATGCCAGCGCGGCGGTGGCGAGCTTCATTGTTGTTCGTGTCATTTCAGTTCCTCCATTTGAAATGGGCTCTTGGAGCGACACATCGCCCGAAGAGTGTTGGTTTCCTGAAAGACCGCTGCTAAGAATCGGACAGGCGCGATCGGCCACGCCGCACGCTCCGGGCTTTCGCGCCGCTGCAACGGCTTGATTGCCAACCCGGGTCGAGGGCGACTGTTGAGATCGGCATCCGTCGGTTCAGGCGGGCCATTTCAGAACGATTGTGCTTGCGCGCGGGGTGACGCTAGGCGCCCCGCGTGTCTGCTTCGACGTTTTGGCTCCTCCATTCCTCCCTGTTGGCGGCCATGCGCCGCTTTCTTGAATTCGCCGGTTTTTGCCTGGCGTTTGGTTCAGTGGATATTCTTCCCGTGCCGGGAAGCCGCCAAAAGTCCTTCGCCCGGCAATGCGGTATCCTGAGCGTCGTTTCCAACCGGATGCGGCTTTCGGCTGTCGAGGTCGCGCACCGAATCCCGCACAACGAGACTGGCATTGAGAACCGAGGGTTCGGCCGGTGCTTCCATGCCCATGTCCATTCTCAGTTGCAGCCTTTTCCAGGCCGTCTCGGCCATCCGGTCCACGGGTTGGCGTATGGCCGTCAGTCCGGTATTGCGCGCCGCCATCCAAGCATAATCGTCGAAAGCGACAATCGAGGTTTTGTCGGGAATGGCAATTCGACGTTCCGCAAGAGCCGACAGCACGCTCAAGGTCGTCACGTTGGTGAGCGCGATCACTGCGCCCGGAGCCGTATTGCGGTCCATCCAATCGGAGAAGATCCTTGCTCCGGCTTCCATGTTGGTGCCGAGCTTGAGTGTGACAGGGCGCGCGCCGGTGCGCTGCGCGATCAGGCCGGCGGCGCCCTCGGCTCGCTCGAATATTGGCGGGTAATCCAGATCGGAGACGGCGATCACGATGTCGCGGTGGCCATGTTCGAGAAGATGGCTGGCGGCAATCTGTCCGGCCTCCCGGTTGTCGAGGGTGACCGTGTCGGCGATGGCACCCTCGCTTGCCACGCGGTCGACAAGCACCATGGGAAGCGTCTTTTCGATCTCGACGAGCTCCGTGGGAATGGAGCTCGAGCAGGGGACAGCAATCATGCCTGCCGGCTTCCAGGAAAGGAGCGCCTTCAGACGCGAGGATTCCACCGATGGATCGTCATGGGAGCTCGCGACGATGACGTCATAGCCTTCCGCAAAGGCTTGGGTTTCCAGCCGGGAGACGATCGTCGCGAAGAAGGTGTCGGTGAGATCCGGAACAAGGACCGCAATGATGCGTGTCCTTCCGGAGCGCAGTTGAGAGGCGGCACGGTCGATCTGATAGCCAAGATGCTCCGCCGCTTCGAGAACGCTCTTCTTCAGTTCGTCGTTGACGGGTTTGCGGCCGCTGAAGACGTTCGAAACCGTTGCGGTGGATACGCCCGCATAGGCGGCGACCTCGCGGATTGACGGCTTTTTCGCGGCCACGGACAGCGGCTCCCTTCGCAGTTAAACGATTAACAGTTAAACGTTTAACACGGAGTGTCGTTCGTTTGCAAGTGGGAATCGAACTATGAGGATAGGATTGATGTGGCAGCCTTCGCCAATGTGCCGGGCTCCCTGGCGAACGGTCGGGTCCAGAGGGTCTTCGGGCCCGCGAAAGGGCCGTTCCACACGTCCGCCGAGCGGCCGCCCGTGCTTGCTTGCAGCAGAAGCGCCGCTAAATAGGGTAGCATGGATATGGAGGAGAACACAGCTTCAGCGAGTAGAGGCAGCCCGTCTGCACAGATGCAGCTTCGGACGGAGAATCCTGCCACCATGGCAGAAGTCGCGCGCCTTCTCGCGGGCCGCACGCGGGACATTCGCCTCACAGGTGAGCTTCGCCGCCTGTTTCGAGAGCGCTCCTGGCCGCGAACGGCCAAGATCATTCGTGCATGGATGACGTGGGTGGCATTTCTGGATGTGTTGACCCTCAGTCTCAACGCCATACTGCTCCCGAAGGCGATCGTGATGGCGATGCTCGCGCCAGCCTGCATTCTTCCGCCCGCCGCGCTGGCGACCGCCTTTATCTGGCGAAAGCCGCGCGCCTATTGGCTGCAAAAGATCTCCATCATCGCTGGCCTGCTCCTCATTCTCCTGTCGGTCGCCCTGGTGGGGGTGAGCGCAGGGGGCGAGTTCTACGAACGCCACTTGAACATCATGCTTTTCGTGGCGATCACCGCCATCATCATTTTCGCCATTCCACTGGCCTGGACAGTGACGGTCGCCGCCATTGCGCTTGGCCTCTACCTCGTCTTCCAGTTGCTGAATCCGAACCTGGAGCCGGGGAATGCCGTAGCTGCGACGCTTTTCTTTGCGAGCGGCATCGTCGCAACTGTCGTCGCGCGACGCACCATGACGATTCTCGCTCAGAAGACTTTCCTACTCGAGCTCAGAGACCGGAGCCGGGTCGCGGAACTTGCCGACGCGAATGCCCGGCTCGAGCGCCTTGCGAGAACCGATCCCCTGACCGGCATCGCCAATCGGCGCTGGATGATGGAAACTCTCCATCATCTGTGGAACGGCGGCATGAATTGCCGCGGCTGCGCCATGCTGATGTGCGATGTCGACGAGTTCAAGAAGCTGAACGATCACCTGGGGCATGCGGAAGGCGATCGCTGCCTCGTGAAGGTCGCCGGCATTATCCAGAGCAGCGTGAACGGCGAACGGGACCATGTCGCCCGCTATGGCGGCGAGGAGTTCCTCGTGGTGCTGCCGGGTGCAGACGAGCAAGAAGCCATTGCGACGGCCGAGCGAATCCGAAAGAGCGTCGAAGCAGCCTCGCTTCCGAACCCTGCCTCGCGCGTGGGGCCCTATGTGACCCTCAGCATTGGCGTGGCGATCCAGCCGCCGGACAAGGCGAGCATTTCACCGGAGCAGCTTCAGAACGAAGCGGATGCGGCCCTTTATCTTGCCAAGCAGGCAGGTCGCAATTGTGTATTGCTCCACCAGCCGGATGCAGCGGGAACGTAGTCTCAATCACCGGGTTATCCCGCCCGCAGGAACCGGATCGCTTCATCACGTCGATAAAGATAGAGCAGCGTCCTCAACGCTTCGCCGCGATCCGACGTCAGATCCGGGTCCCGCTCGATGACATAGGCCGCGTCCTTTCGTGCGGTCTCCAGAAGATCGGCGTGCGCCTCCAGGCTGGCGATGCGGAAGCCGGGGGTGCCGGATTGGCGCGTGCCGAGAAGCTCGCCTTCGCCGCGAAGCTTCAAATCCTCCTCGGCGATCAGGAACCCGTCTTCCGTTTCCCTGAGGATCGAAAGCCGCGCGTGCCCCGCATCGCTCAGCGGTCCCTTGTAGAGCAGGATGCAGGTGGAGGCCTCGTCGCCGCGGCCGACGCGGCCGCGCAGTTGGTGCAATTGCGCAAGGCCGAAGCGTTCGGCGTGCTCGATCACCATGATCGTCGCATCGGGAACGTCGACGCCGACCTCCACCACCGTCGTCGCTACGAGCACGCGAATCTCGCCGTTCTTGAAGGCGAGCATGACGGCGTCCTTTTCCGGCCCCGCCATCCGGCCGTGGACCAGTCCGACATCATTGCCGAAGCGGCGGACGAGCCCTTGATAGCGCTCGTCGGCGGACATGGCGTCGGACTCTTCCGATTCCTCCACGAGCGGGCAGATCCAATAGGCTTTCTTGCCTTGCCGGAGCGCGGAATCGAGCCTGTCGATGATCTCGTCGGTACGCTCGGTCGGAATGGTGACGGTCTGTATCGGCTTGCGGCCGGCCGGCTTCTCCGTGAGCTTGGAGACATCCATGTCGCCAAAGGCCGCCAACACGAGCGTGCGCGGGATCGGCGTGGCGGTCATGACCAGCATGTGCGGAGAGATGCCTTTGGCCGTCAGCCGCAGCCTTTGATGGACGCCGAAGCGATGCTGCTCGTCGACGACGGCGAGGATGAGTCGATGGTAGTTCACCGCGTCCTGGAATAGCGCATGCGTGCCGATGACCATATGCGTCTCGCCGGAGGCGATGCGCTCGAGGATCGCGTCGCGCTCCTTGCCCTTGGTCCGGCCCGTCAAGACGTCGGTGGTGATGCCCGCCGGCGCTGCCATCCTGGAAAGCGTGGCATGGTGCTGGCGGGCGAGAATCTCCGTCGGTGCCATCAGCACCGCCTGGCCGCCGGATTCGATCGCCGCGAGCATCGTCATGAGCGCCACCGCCGTCTTGCCGGAGCCAACGTCGCCCTGAAGCAGGCGCAGCATGCGCTCGGCACCGGACATGTCGGCAAGTATGTCCCTTACGGCAGCCGACTGGCTTGCCGTCAGCGAGAAGGGCAGGGCGGCGAGTACAGGACCGCTTAGGCGCCCCGTCGCATGCACCGGCGAGCCGGCGACCTTCCGCAGCCGCTGGCGCACCAGCGCGAGCGAAAGCTGACCGGCCAGGAACTCGTCATAGGCGAGCCGCCGGCGCGCCGGAGCCTGGTTGTCGATATCGGTCTCGTCCCGAGGTTCATGCAGGCGATGAAAACTCTCCTTCGCACTTCCGAATCCTTGTTGGCGGAGAAACGTCTCGTCGAGCCATTCGGGTAGATCGGGGATGCGCGCCACCGCCGCCTCGATGGTCTTACGGAGCGCCCTCGGGGCGAGCCCGGCCGTGAGCCCATAGACGGGCTCGACCAATGGCAGGTTCTCCGCTTCCGCCGCAGGGACCATGTGGTCCGGGTGGACCATCGATGCGCGACCGTTGAACCAATCCACCTTGCCGCTGACGGTCACGATTTCGTCGACCGGCAGCGCCTTTTCCAGCCAGTTCCCCTTGACGCGGAAGAAGGTCAGCGCCAGCTCGCCGCTGTCGTCGTGCAGGAAGACGCGATAGGGCACGTTGGGACGTCCGTGCGGCGATGGCTGGTGCCGGTCGACGCGCCCGGTGATGGTGACGATCGCGCCCTGCGGCGCATGGGCGATGCCCGGCTGCCGGCGCCGATCGATCAGCGAGTGGGGGGCGTGAAACAGGAGATCGACGACGCGGCAATCGTCGATCGTTTCGCGCCCGAGCAGCCGCGCGTAAAGCTCGCCGGTTTTCGGACCGATGCCGGGCAGCGTGTCGAGGGGCGAAAACAGCGGATCGAGCAGGGCAGGGCGCATAGGAGTGAAAATGGGACGATAATTCCCGCTTTGGCAAGGCTGACAACCTGCTTTCCAGCGTTTATAGAGCCCCTGATCATGGATCCGCCGCGAAAGGCGGATGGCAGGAAGGACGTTTCATGACCGGCATTTCGCGCACGAGCGCCGATCTCGACCCGCGTCGGCGCCGAATACTGTTTCGCGCCTGGCATCGCGGCATCCGTGAGATGGATCTGATCCTCGGGCAGTTCGCCGAAGCCGAGATTGCAAGCCTCACCGATCCCGAGCTCGACGAGCTCGAAACGATCATGGGCGAAGAAGACAACGACCTCGTGCGCTGGATCACGGGAGAGAAGCCGCTGCCCGAGCGGCATGCGACGGCGCTGTTCGCGCGCATCGCGGCCTATCGCCCGGATTTCGATCCCGTCCGCTAGCGCTACGGCGCCATAATCGGAATCTATCCGAAAGGCTCGAAGCGCAGTTTCAAAGAGTTACAGCGACCTTTGCGCGGCTGAAAAGACGCGCGGCGCTCGTAAGAAACGGAATGACACGACGATGATACCTGGCCTCGATGCGAAGAGGGTTGTGGCGGCAACGCGGGAAGTGACGATCGGGCCCGTGCCCTCCGGCGCCGAGGCGCTGATCCTTGCGGATCTGGCGCGGGCAGGAACGCCGGTCGCCTATTTCCTTTCCGACGGCCAACGGATAGCCGATCTCGAGCAGGTTCTTGGCTTCGTGGCGCCCGACATTCCCGTCTTGACGCTGCCGGGCTGGGACTGCCTGCCTTACGACCGAGTGTCGCCGAGCGCCGATATTTCGGCGCGGAGGCTGGCCGCATTGAGCGCGCTCATTGCGCATCGGGCAAAGCCGCATGCGGCGATCGTGCTCGTCACCGTCAATGCCGCCCTGCAGAGGATTTCGCCGCGGCGGGTGATCGAAGGTCTTGCCTTTTCGGCGCGGCCTGGCAACCAGGTGCGCATGGACGATCTCGCCGCCAGGTTGGAGCGAAACGGCTTCGAGCGGGTGCCGACTGTGCGCGAGGTTGGCGAGTTTGCCGTGCGGGGTGGCATTCTCGACGTCTATGTGCCTGGAGGCGGCGAGCCGCTGCGTCTCGATTTCTTCGGCGATACGCTGGAAACGATCCGCTCATTCGACCCGGTCAGCCAGCGCACGACGGGGCAGGTGCGCTCGCTCGACCTCAACCCGATGAGCGAAGTGTCGCTGACGCCGGAGACCATCAGCCATTTCCGCAAGCAGTATCTCTCGCGCTTCGGCGCGGCGACTCGCGACGATGCACTCTACCAGGCCGTCTCGGAAGGGCGCCGCTATGCCGGCATGGAACATTGGCTGCCGCTCTTCTACGATCGCCTGGAAACGGTTTTCGACTATCTCGACGGCTTCCGTATCGTCACGGATCACCTGATCCGCGAAGCGGCCGCGGAGCGCTCGAAGCTGATCCTCGACTATTATGACGCGCGGCTTGCATCCGCGTCGCCGGGCAAGCAGTTCCCGCAGGGCACCCCCTACAAGCCCGTGCCGGCGGAACTTCTTTATCTCGGCGCTGAAGCATTCGGCACCGCCTTGACCGAACGGCGCGCTGTGCGCCTCTCGCCCTTCAGCGAACATGAAGGGGAGGCGCGTCAGGTCGTCACCATCGAGGCGCGTCAGGGCCTGCGCTGGGCCAAGGCCGTTGGCGAGGAGAGTGACGGCGAACGCGTCAATGTCTTCGACCATGCGGTCAAGCACATCGCGGAAAAGCGGGCGAAGGGTGCGAAGGTCGTCATTTCCGGCTGGACGGAAGGATCGCTCGACCGGCTCACCCAGGTTCTTGCCGAGCATGGTCTTGCAAGGATCCGCCCGATCAAGGCGCTCTCCGACCTCGGCTCTTTGAAACCGGGCGAGGCGGCATCCGCGGTTCTCAGCCTTGAGGCGGGATTCGAAACCGGCGATCTCGTCGTCATTGGCGAGCAGGATATTCTCGGTGACCGGCTAGTGCGCCGCTCGAAGCGCCGAAAGCGTGGCGCCGACTTCATCGCCGAGATGACGGGCCTCGACGAGGGGAGCTATGTCGTGCATGCGGAGCACGGCATCGGCCGCTTTGTCGGCCTGCGCACGATAGAGGCCGCCGGCGCGCCGCATGATTGCCTCGAGCTCCTCTATGCCGACGACGCCAAGCTTTTCCTGCCGGTGGAAAACATCGAGCTTCTGTCTCGCTACGGTTCGGAAGGGACAGACGCAATCCTCGACAAGCTCGGCGGCGTCGCCTGGCAGGCGCGCAAGGCCAAGCTCAAGAAGCGGCTGCTCGACATGGCCGGCGGTCTCATCCGCATTGCCGCCGAACGGCACACGCGGCATGCGCCGGTTCTCGCCGCCCAGGACGGCGTCTATGACGAATTCGCCGCACGCTTCCCCTACGACGAGACCGAGGATCAGCTGAACTCGATCGAGGCCGTTCGCGATGATCTCGGCAGCGGCCGGCCGATGGACCGTCTGGTCTGTGGCGATGTCGGATTCGGCAAGACGGAGGTGGCGCTGCGTGCCGCTTTCATCGCGGCGATGAACGGCATCCAGGTCGCGGTCGTCGTGCCGACGACCTTGCTGGCGCGTCAGCACTACAAGACTTTTGCCGAACGTTTCCGCGGCCTGCCGGTGCGCATCCAGCAGGCCTCCCGCCTTGTCGGCTCGAAGGAACTGGCACTGACCAAGAAGGAAGTCGCGGAGGGCAAGACCGACATTGTCATCGGCACCCATGCGCTGCTCGGTTCCTCGATCAAGTTCGCCAATCTCGGTCTGCTCATCATCGACGAGGAGCAGCATTTCGGCGTCAAGCACAAGGAGCGGCTGAAGGAGCTGAAGACCGACGTCCACGTGCTGACGCTATCGGCGACGCCGATCCCGCGAACGCTGCAGCTTGCTCTGACGGGCGTTCGCGAATTGTCGTTGATCACTACGCCGCCCGTCGATCGCATGGCGGTGCGTACCTTTATTTCTCCCTTCGATGCGCTGGTGATCCGCGAGACGCTCATGCGCGAGCATTATCGTGGCGGCCAAAGCTTTTACGTCTGCCCGCGGGTGAGCGACCTTTCCGAGGTTCACGAGTTCCTGAATTCCGACGTACCGGAGTTGAAGGTCGCGGTGGCGCACGGCCAGATGCCGGCTACCGAACTCGAAGACATCATGAACGCCTTCTATGAGGGCCGCTATGACGTGCTGCTTTCGACGACGATCGTCGAATCCGGCCTGGACGTACCGACCGCCAACACGCTGATCGTTCACCGCGCCGATATGTTCGGCCTGGCTCAGCTCTACCAGCTGCGCGGCCGGGTCGGCCGCTCGAAGGTCCGCGCCTTCGCGCTCTTCACGTTGCCCGTCAACAAGACGCTGACGGGCCCGGCGGAGCGCCGGCTGAAGGTGCTGCAGTCGCTCGATACCCTCGGCGCCGGCTTCCAACTGGCGAGCCACGATCTCGATATCCGCGGCGCGGGCAATCTGCTCGGCGAGGAGCAGTCCGGCCACATCAAGGAGGTCGGCTTCGAGCTTTACCAGCAGATGCTTGAGGAGGCGGTCGCCGAACTCAAGGGCGAGGAGGAGATCCACGACACTGGCTGGTCGCCGCAGATCTCGGTCGGAACGCCGGTCATGATCCCGGAAGAATACGTACCCGATCTCAATCTCCGCCTCGGCCTCTATCGACGCCTCGGTGAACTGACGGACCTCAAGGAAATCGATGGCTTCGGCGCCGAACTGATCGACCGCTTCGGCCCGCTGCCGGTCGAGGTCCAGCATCTCCTGAAGATCGTTTACATCAAGGCGCTGTGCCGGACGGCGAATGTGGAAAAGCTCGATGCCGGACCCAAGGGCGTCGTCGTCCAGTTCCGCAACAAGGAGTTCCCCAACCCGGCGGCCCTCGTCGGCTATATCGCCAAGCAGGGGACGGTCGCCAAGATCCGGCAGGACCAGAGCATCTTCTTCCAGCGGGAGCTTGCATCGCCGGAAAAGCGGCTTTCGGGCGCTGCGATGGTGATGACCCAGCTCGCGGGGCTTGCGAAAGCGGGATGAGAGGGCGATGGGGTGGTGCGGCCTCGACGCAGGCGGAACCTCTCTCCCAATTCCCGGTCTCCCCAAAAAACCTCCCCAACCCCTCCCCACAAGAGAGAGGGGCTTTGCGCTCGCGGCGTTCTCCTTGCAGTTCCGACAGGCTGGCGTCTGTTGCGACGATGCGGCGCGATGCGGCAGAGAGGGTGCGGCAAGTTAATCCCTCCCCCTTGTGGGGAGGGGTCTTTCGCCTATAACGGTCAGTGCGCCGGGCGGGCCGCTTTCATCGCGGCAAGTTCGAGCAGGGCGTTGGTCAGTACTTCGACCGACTGCGCGCCCATCACCGCATATTGCTGATCGAGGATGAAGCAGGGGACGCCGGTCACACCCATGTCGCGCGCCATGTCGATCTCCTGCTTGACGGCGTCCTTGTCGGCGTCGGAGGAGAGGAGGGTGCCGATGACCGGGCGATCGAGCCCGGCCTTCTCCGCGATGTCAAGCAGGATCGCGTGATCGCCGACATTCTTGCCCTCTTCGAAATTCGCCTTGAAGAGCAGGCGTACGGTCTCCTCCTGAGCGGCTGATCCGCTGGTGGCGGCCCAGCGGATCAGGCGATGGGCGTCGAGCGTATTGGGGCTGATCTTCACCGCATCGAAATCGAAGGCGATGCCGGCCTCGCGACCGAGCCCTTCGAGCATTTCATGCGCACGGTCGACGGCGGCCCGACCGCCGAACTTTTCCGCGAGGTGGCGCTTATGGTCGACGCCCTCCGGCGGCAGATCGGGGTTGAGCTGATAGGGACGCCATCGGATCGCGACCTGCACCTCGTTGGCCACATTGGCGATCGCCTGGTCGAGGCGGTTCTTGCCGAGATAGCACCACGGGCAGACGACGTCCGAGACGATATCGATATTGACGGTTTCCATGGTGGCGGCCTTTCCCGTTTGGCTATAACGCGTCCCGCATTCGCTCGGGGGCGGTCCTTATTCCCTGCATGTCGTTGCACAAACCGCTGCGTAAGCTCGGGCGACGATGCATTAAGGCTGCGACATAGGCCGCTGCGCAGTCTCTTTCAACGCGTTACCGAATGGGTACCAGCTTACTGGGCACGCCCGTCCCACCAGGTCGGAAGCTGGTAGCCATAGAGCGGCACCTTTGCAGGCCGGCCGATATGCTTCCAGCGGGCGATCCATTGCGCATCGAGATGATAGAGCGGCACGACGTAGGAATTGTTGACCAGCAGCCGGTCATGCGCGCGCACGGCGGCGGTGAAATCCTCGGGCGTCTGTGCCCGCAGGATATTGTCGATCATCTTGTCGACATCCTTGTTGGCGACGCCGGCGAAGTTGGAACTGCCTTGGCGATCGCGCGACACGGATCCCCAATAGGATATCTGCTCCGCTCCCGGCGATAGCGACGAAGGATAGGACTTGATGATCACGTCATAGTCGAAGGACTGGCTGCGCAACTGGTATTGGGAGTCGTCAACCGTCCGCACCGTCGCGACGATGCCGAGCGGCGCCAGGAAGCGCTGATAGGCCAGCGCGATCTTCTCTTGGCCCGCATTCTGGCTCATGATCTCGAAGGTGAGCGGGGCGCCCGTTTTCTCATCGACCATCTTGCCGTCCTTGATGACATAGCCGGCTTCCCGAAGCAGGGTCACCGCCTCCCTCAGCACATTGCGGTCGCGACCGGACCCGTCGGTTACGGGAAGACGGTAGGTTCCGTCGAGGATCGCCGGATTGATCCTCTCCCGAACGTTCCCCATCAGCTCGAGCTCGCGGTCGTCGGCGGCGACACCGAGGAAGGAAAGCGATGAATTCTGCCAATAGCTCTGCGTCCGCGTATAGGCTCCGTCGAAGAGATTCTTGTTCACCCACTCGAAGTCGAAAACGAGCGCGAGGCCCTGCCGAAGCTTGATGTTTTGGAACATCGGCCTGCGGGTGTTGAAGACGAAACCGAGCATGCCGGAGGGCGTTTCGGGCTTGAAGCTCTCCTTGATCACGTTGCCGGACTGAACCGCCGGGAAATCATAGGCGCGCGCCCATTTGGTCGCGCTGCCCTCCGGATAGACGTCGACCTCGCCCTTCTTGAAAGCCTCGAACAGGGTGTTTTCCTGGAGAAAATACTCGACGGAAATCTCGTCGTAATTGTCGACGCCGACCTTCGAGGGCAGGTCCTTGCCCCAATAGTCCGGATTGCGCCGGTAGACGATCCGCTCGCCCGGCCGCACCTCGGCGACGCGATAGGGGCCGGAGCCGAGCGGCGGCTCGAGCGTCGTCCTGTCGAATGTCTCGACATCGACGGCATGCTTCGGCAGCACCGGCGACAGCGCCAGCAGCAGCGGGAATTCGCGATCCGCGTCCTCGGTGAAAGTGAAGCGCACGCTGCGCTCTCCGACTTTTTCCATCTTCTCCACCTTCGCGAGGCGATTGCTGAACGGCGCACGCCCCTTGTCGCGCAGCAATTCGAAGGTGAAGGTGACATCCTCGGCGGTCACCGGCTGGCCATCGGCCCAACGTGCTTTGGGGTTGAGGTTGAACTGGATGAACGTACGGTCCTCGTCCCACTCGACGGTCTCGGCAAGCAACCCATACATGGTGAAGGGCTCGTCTTGGGAGCGTTGCATCAGCGACTCGTAGACCAGATTGCCGAATGCCGGGTCCCACATGCCACGCGCGGTGGTGCGCATGCTCTTCAGGATGAAGGGATTGAGGCTGTCGAAGGTGCCGACGACGCCATAGGCGATCCTGCCCCCTTTCTTCACGTCCGGATTGACATAGGGAAAGTGCTTGAAATCGGCCGGCAGGGCAGGCTCGCCATGCATGGCGATGGCATGCACCGGTGCGGCAGCGGCTTGATAAGCAGCCAAGCCTGTTGCCAGGAGCATGACCAGGCCGGAAAGAATTGCGCGCAACTTGACCTCCCGTGGGATCTATACTGCCGAATCCCGGCACGTTAGCAATGCGCACGCATATTTCCAACAAACTCAAAAAATGCAACGAAACACTGGATAAACGGCACGAGCCAATGTAACAGGTGTTTCCGGAATCGGGGCCATTCAAAAGCCTCATTTGGCCAACAGGACAGCGGCGGCTGACGATATTCACCAGCGGAACGGCAAGTTCCGTGACCGGATTTCAGGAGACGGAATCACAATGAACTTCAAGTCGAACTTCGCCAAACGCGCGGGAATGGCAGCGTTGGCGCTCACCGTAGCAGCCGCCGGCGCGCCGGGCGTGGCATCCGCGCAGCAGGCGGGAGGCAAGGCGCCGCGGGGATGGTTCAAGGTCTGCACCAAGCAGGAGGACAACGATGTTTGCATCGTGCAGAACCTGCTTACCGCCAATAACGGCCAGCTCGTCACGGCGGTCGGACTGATCACCGTCTCCGGTAAGGTCAACCGCAAGGTGCTGCAAGTTTCCGTGCCGTCGGCGCGCATGATCCCGCCGGGCGTCCAGATGCAGATCGACGGCGGCAAGGCCGTCAAGCTCGACTACGCAATCTGCATGCCCGACAAGTGCGTTGCCGAAGTACCACTTGCCGACGCGGTGATCTCCAGCCTCAAGAAGGGCAATGAGGTCGTCTTTACGTCGGTCAATTTCCAGCGCGCTCCCAATCCCATCAAGATGACGCTGGAAGGCTTCACCGGCGTCTTCGACGGCGAGCCGATCGAACAGTCGCAGCTCGAAGAGCGCCAGCGCCTGCTGCAGGAAGAAATGCAGAAGAAGGCCGAAGATGCGCGCAAGAAGCTGGAAGAGGCACAGAAGGCCGCCAAGCAGCAGTAAGCATGGGCTTTGCGAATTGCCACCGCCGCGCGTCTGAATAAGACGCGCGGCGGTGTGCTTTCAAAACAGTCCGTTCAAGGGCGACCTGATGTGGGGCGTTGCGTCACGGGTCTTTGCTTCTTCAGCCTGTACTCGAGCTTGGCGCGTGTCAGGCCGAGTTGGCGGGCGGCCGCGGATATGTTGCCTCCAGCCGCTTCGAGCGCCGATCGATAGAGCGCGGCTTCGGCACGCTTGAGAGCCTCGGGAGTGGTTACCATCCGACGTTCGCCCATGATGTCGGTGGGGACCGCCTGCGCCGTCCCGATGCGCCCTTCGCCGGTCAGCTTCAATGGCAGAGACGGGACCTTCTCGAAGCCGGTAAACAGGTGCTGCATGTCGACCATCGAACCGTTGTCGGCGTAGATGACGCCACGCTCGACGAGGTTCTGGAGCTCGCGGATATTGCCGGGGTAATCATAGGCGAGAAGGGCGTCCATCGCCCGGCGGGTGAAACCGGTGACATTGCGGCGGTGGCGATCGCGGAAGAGTGTCAGGAAATGGGCGGCGAGCAGCGGAATATCGTCGCGCCGGTCTCGAAGCGGCGGAATGACGATCGGGAAGACGCAGAGACGGAAATAGAGGTCCTGGCGGAAGCGGCCGGCGCGGATCTCGTCGGCGAGGTTGACGTTGGAGGCGGCGACGACGCGCACATCGACGGGAATGGTCTTCGTGCCACCAACACGTTCGATCTTCCGTTCCTGGATGGCGCGTAGCACCTTGCCCTGGGCCGAGTAGGTAAGGGATGCGACTTCGTCGAGGAAAAGGGTGCCGCGATGCGCGCGCTCGAAATAGCCGGCGCGCGACTGCACCGCACCGGTGAAAGCGCCCTTCTCGACTCCGAACAGTTCGGATTCGACGAGGTTCTCTGGAATGGCTGCACAGTTGATCGGCACGAACGGCCCGTCATGTCGCCGCCCGAGTTTGTGGAGTTCGCTGGAGAAGAGTTCCTTGCCGACGCCCGACTCTCCGATGAAAAGGACCGTCGCATCGGTGTCGGCGACCTTTTCCAGCATCAGCCGAGTTCGCAGGAAGCTTGCGGAAACGCCCACGACTTTGCCCTCGGTGACACCAGGTGGGTCGGGCGCGGTTGCCGGCGCGGCTCGATCAACGGCCACATGGCGCCGGGTTTTCCAGTCCAGACCAAGATAGTGCCGCTCCGGAGCGTCCTTGCCCCAGGCATCGACATTCTGCCCGACGACGAGGCAGCGAGGCGCGCCCATAGCAGCGCATTCGATCTCGCGGAAGACGATCGGCCTGCCGAACAGCGTACTGGTGTAGCCGGATGGATAGCCCGTCTGCATCCAGCAAGCGGGTTCACTTGAAATACCGTAGCTCGAAATATGTTCCGCGGCCTCCGAAGAGTCGTCCCAGTAGAACTCGCCGAAATAGGTACCCTTGCGAAGGTCGAACTGAAACTGCTTCGTCGTCACCTTGGCGAAGCCCTCGAGCGTGTGGACGCGGGGGCCGGCTGCAAGCGCGTGGGTCAGATCTTCCTGCGGAAAGCGCTTCTGAATCAGTTCGGCATCGCGCACACCTTGCATATAGCCGACACGCATGAAGATGCCTTTGGCAGTCTCGATGCCGAAGGCGTCGATGATCTCCTGCCGCAGGCGCCCCAGCACCAGCGACTGGATCAGTACCATGCGCTGGTCGTTGAGCCATATTCGACCGTCGCCGAGCGCGAACTGGAGTGCCTCCGCAAGGTCGGTGAGGGTGGGCGCCGCGCCCGTGTCGAGTTCGTTGAAAGCGCCGCGCGTAAGGACCCCGCCCGTTTTGCGGGACGCCTCGACCAGGGAGATCAAACGCTCGGAATGTTGCGAGTCTGTCATGTTCTTCTTGATTATTTGATGAAAGCAGGAACGATATTTCATAAATTTCGTAATCTCAAGCGCGGTGGCCGAGGCGGCTTTCTCTTCTGAACGAAGCTGAGAAACAAGCGTTTCCAAGCGCTTGCAGCGCTTTCTCGGAGAGATGGGTCTTCCCCTGAAGTTCTGGCACGACCTTTGCAGCATTAGTTTCGACCGCTCGAGGAAAGCGGCCGGAGGACATCGGCAGAAAACCAAACGTCGGCAACGAAGGCTGGGCGGGCCCCCCCGGGGCGAAGCCGTGCCCGCGCACCCTGACAGGCCGACACTTTGAGGAGAACAGTATGAACATTCAGAAAGGGAATTTCCTGGACAGCGAGCGCTGGGAAGGGCGCGCGTTCTTTGCCGATTGGCAAAGGACGGCGGCGGGCGTCATCGAGGTGACCGATCCGGCGACGGGAGCGGTGATCGCTTCGGTCGGTGTTGGGGGGGGCGCCGACATTCGCCATGCCGCCGCCGAGGCGCGCGTCGCGCAGAAAGCCTGGGCCAGGATGCTGCCGACCGAAAGGGCGCGCATTCTTTCCAAGGCCGCCGACCTGCTCGAACAGAACGGCGCGGAGCTGATACCGTGGATCATGCGGGAGTCCGGATCGATCTATCCCAAGGCCGGCATCGAGATCGAGCATGGCGCGCTCTTCATGCGACATGCGGCTTCGCTCGCCACGGCACCCATGGGCATGTTGATCCCGGCGATGGACAATCGGACGAACTATGCCAGGCGCGTGCCGCATGGCGTCGTGGGTGTGATCTCTCCCTTCAATTTTCCGCTCGTGCTGTCCGTCCGCTCGATCGCCGCGGCGTTGGCATTCGGCAATGCCGTGGTCCATAAGCCGGACCCGCGCACGCCGATCTCGGGTGGCATCATCATTGCCCGGATCTTCGAGGAAGCCGGTCTGCCCAAGGGCGTTCTGCAAATCGTTCCGGGCGGAGCGGATGCGGGCGAGGCCATGTGTACCGACCCCAATATCGCAATGATCTCCTTCACGGGGTCGGCGCGAGGCGGCTCGAAGGTTGCCGAGATCGCCGGCAAGCATTTCAAAAAGGTCCAGCTCGAGCTCGGTGGCAAGAATTCGCTCATCGTGCTCGATGACGCCGACCTCGACGTCGCCGCATCGAATTCGGCCTGGGGCGCTTTCCTGCATCAGGGCCAGATCTGCATGGCGACCGGGTTGATCCTGGTCGACGAGAAGATTGCCGATGCGCTGACAACCAAGCTGGTAGCGAAGGCCTCCCACCTCACGGCGGGCGATCCGTCGCTCAACGAGGTGGCGCTCGGACCGATCATCTCGGATGGTCAGGTCGAGATTATCGATGAAATCGTCAACGACGCCGTGGCCAAGGGGGCGAAGCTCCTTGTCGGCGGTACGCACGACGGCCGCTTCTACGCGGCGACCGTGCTCTCGGGGGTCAAACCCGGAATGCGCGCTTTCGAGGAAGAGATCTTCGGCCCGGTGGCCTGCATTGCCACCTTCAGCTCCGAACAGGAGGCGATCGCCTTGACCAACAACAGCGACTACGGTCTTGCCGCCGGCGTGATCTCAGCCGACATCGGCCGCGCCCTTCGGATTGCCGAGGAGCTCGACGTCGGTATGGTCCATGTCAACGATCAGACGGTCAATGGCGGTCCCTTCGCGCCATTCGGGGGGCCGCGCAAGTCCGGCAACGGCACCCGTATCGGTGGACCGGCGGACATCGAGGAGTTCACGACCTGGAAGTGGATTTCCGTCAAGGACGCGGCAACGCCCCATCCCTTCTGATCAATCCCAGATCGGGATGCGCGCAGTACAGCGCTCGCGTCCGCCACGCCTATCGTGTCAATCCGGAGACAGCCATGCAGATCAAAGCTGCCATTGCCCGCGCAAAAGGCGCCGAACTCAGCCTCGAGACGATCGACATCGAGGAGCCTAGGGAAAACGAAATCCTCGTTAAAGTCGTCGCGACCGGTATTTGCCATACGGACATTGTCGTGCGCGACGGCATGCTTCCGACGCCGCTGCCCGTGGTGCTCGGCCATGAAGGTGCGGGCGTGGTCGAGAAGGTTGGCCGCGCTGTCTCGAAGGTGAAGCCCGGTGACAAAGTGGTCATGACCTTTAATTCCTGTGGGCGTTGCCCGAGCTGCCAGGACCACCACCTCAGCTACTGCCACGAGTTCTTCCCGCGCAACTTCTTTGCCACGCGAACGGACGGCACGAGCGCACTTTCCGCGGGCGGCGAGCCTATTCACAGCAATTTTTTCGGCCAGTCATCCTTTGCTACCCATGCAATCTGCCACGAAGTGAATGTCGTGAAGGTGCCGGAAACGGCGCCTCTCGAACTGCTCGGGCCACTCGCCTGCGGCGTCCAGACCGGCGCCGGCGCCGTGATGAACGCGCTCAAGGTCTCGGCCGGTAAGTCCTTCGCGGTGTTCGGTTCGGGCTCCGTCGGTCTTTCCGCCCTGATGGCCGCAAAGGTTGTGGGTTCCACGATTGTCATCGCCGTGGACAGGAACGAGGAGCGGCTGGAAATGGCGCGCGAGCTGGGCGCCACCCACACGATCAATCCGGCCAAGGTCGACCCGACGGCTGAGATCATCGGGATCACCGGCTATGGGCTAAACTTCGCGCTTGACACAACGGGTATATCGAGCGTCATTCGAAGTGCGGTGATGGCGCTGGCGCCGATGGGCGCCTGCGGAATTCTTGGCGCCTCGGCCATGGGCAGTGAAATCAATCTCGACGAAGTGCATTTTATGAGCGGCGGCCGTAGGCTGATGGGCATCGTCGAGGGCGAATCCAACCCGGATACGTTCATTCCCATGCTGGCCGAGCTCCACGCGCAGGGCCGCTTCCCCTTCGACAGACTCGTGAAGTTCTACTCCTTCGACGAGATCAACCGGGCAATCGCGGATTCCGAGAGCGGCCGGACCATCAAACCGATCGTGCGCATGCAGTAGCCACGGCGGAGGGCTGCGACCGGTGCATTCGCTGAGGGATTGTGTCGAAAGCCGCCATGCTGTCCGGGCCCGGGCCGTGAACAAGGGCAAACCGGCGACCTGCTGCATGTCTCCTTAGATCGATCTCGATTTGAGGACATGCAGCGTTTCAAAGTGCTAAAGCGGCCTTTGCGCGTCTGATAAGGCGCGCGACGCGATTTCGCTCAGGTCTCGTAGGTGCTGCGGCCATCACAGACGGTCATCATCGGGCGCAACGTCGCGAGCTGGATGAAAGGCACTGCTTCGATGTCGCCGCTCAGCACGACCACATCGGCGAGATAGCCTGGCTTCAGCATGCCCTTTCGGTCTTCCATGAATTCGACCCAGGCGCTGCTCCGGGTGTAGGCGGCGAGCGTTTCCAAGAGAGAAAGGCGTTGGTCGGGCAGATCCGGCTTCAACATAGCACATTAGATGCAGTATATCGGGTCGAGCGGCGAGACAGGCCAGTCTCTCGCGAAGACGACAAGTGTCCGCCAGTCAAGGCGTACGGTCAGCGGTCTTCGCCGATGCGGCTCAAATACGGCTCGAGGGGCAGGCCGGCGGAGCCGGGGGGATGGGTCGGTTGCATCGACGCCACGACGCCGAGTTCCTGGGACCGCCGAAAATCGGTCGGAAGTGCTGCCTGGATATGTTCCACCCGGTGGCGGCTGTCGCGCCGGCTGGTGGTTTGCGAGGCGGCCTGATAGCCATTCATGTCCACCGCACCGTCGCCAGTGGCGTGGACAGCGACTTGCAGATCCGCGATCCCATCGGCAAACATCGCCTCCCTGCGCTCCGCTATCACGACGGCGACGAGCGCCCCTTCGGGGCACTCGGCCAAGCGTCCCTCGGGGCTATGGAAGGAGGCTTGCGGGCAGGTGCCATCAATGCCGGTAGTTCGCTCTCGGCCTGTAGTGGCTGTCGTCGGCCTTTTCAAACAGGGCATTTACCTGAGCGTGCCGGACCGGCTGACCGCTCTCGTCGGAGACGAGGTTCTGCTCCGAGACATAGGCGACATATTCGCTGTCGTCGTTCTCGGCGAACAGGTGATAAAAAGGCTGATCCTTGGTTGGCCGGATCTCCTGCGGAATTGCGTTCCACCAATCCTCGGTGTTTGCATATTCCGGATCGACGTCGAAGATGACGCCCCGAAACGGGAAGAACCGGTGCCGGACCACCTGCCCGATCTCGAATTTCGCGTTTCTCTGTTTCATGACGCAACACATCCTTTCAGACCATATCTGGGTTGTCGCATGTGGAACATCAATAGCGACGCGAAACCGGTTGAGAAGCGTTCGCATCGTCGCATTTGAGAAAAGGCGGGTCTCGCCGGAGACCCGCCTTTTCCTGTCAGGTTCTGCCCCCGTTATTGCGCGCGGACTCGGTGCGCATCAGACGGAGTAGTACATGTCGAACTCGACCGGATGCGGGGTCATTTCGAAGCGCATGACTTCCTGCATCTTGAGCTCGATGAACGAGTCGATCTGATCGTCGTCGAAGACGCCGCCGGCGGTCAGGAACTTGCGGTCCTTGTCGAGGCTTTCCAGAGCTTCGCGCAGGCTGCCGCAGACGGTCGGAATCTTCTTCAGTTCCTTCGGTGGCAGATCGTAAAGATCCTTGTCCATCGCCTTGCCCGGATGAATCTTGTTCTTGATGCCGTCGAGGCCGGCCATCAGCATGGCGGCGAAGGCGAGATACGGATTCGCGCTCGGGTCGGGGAAGCGGACTTCGACGCGCTTTGCCTTCGGGTTGCTGCCGAACGGTATGCGGCAGGAAGCCGAGCGGTTGCGGGCGGAATAGGCAAGCAGGACCGGTGCTTCATAGCCCGGGACGAGGCGCTTGTAGGAGTTCGTCGACGGGTTGGTGAAAGCATTGATCGCCTTGGCATGCTTGATGATGCCGCCGATGAAATAGAGGCAGGTTTCCGAAAGGCCGGCATACTCGTCACCGGCGAAAGTCGGCTTGCCGTCCTTCCAGATCGACAGGTGCACGTGCATGCCCGAACCATTGTCGCCGAAAACCGGCTTCGGCATGAAGGTCGCGGTCTTGCCGTAAGCATTGGCGACCTGATGCACGACATATTTGTAGATCTGCATCTTGTCGGCGTTGCGGACGAGTGCGTCGAACTTGACGCCGAGTTCATGCTGGGCGGCGGCAACTTCGTGGTGGTGCTTTTCCACCGTCACGCCCATTTCAGCGAGAACGGTGAGCATTTCGGAGCGCATGTCCTGGCAGCTGTCGACCGGCGGAACAGGGAAGTAACCGCCCTTGATGCGCGGGCGATGGCCGAGATTGCCCGTTTCGTAGTCGGTGTCGTCATTGGAGGGCAGTTCGGTGCAGTCGAGCTTGAAGCCGGTATTGTAGGGATCGGCCTTGTACCGGACGTCGTCAAAGACGAAGAACTCGGCTTCCGGCCCGACGAAAACCGTGTCGCCGACGCCGGAGGCCTTGAGATAGGCTTCGGCCTTTTTCGCGGTGCCGCGCGGGTCGCGATTATAGGCTTCGCCGGAGACCGGATCGAGAATATCGCAGACGATGACCATGGTGGACTGCGCGAAGAACGGGTCCATATGCGCCGTCTCGGGGTCGGGCATCAGCACCATGTCGGACTCGTTGATGGCCTTCCAGCCGGCAATCGAGGAGCCGTCGAACATGACGCCATCGGCGAACATGTCCTCGTCCACGACAGCAACGTCCATCGTCACATGCTGGAGTTTGCCCTTCGGGTCGGTAAAGCGCAGGTCGACGAATTTGACGTCGTTTTCCTGGATCTGCTTCAGAACTTCACTCGCAGTCGTCATTTTTTGTAATTCCCTGTGTGAGATAACCAAGGTTTGGCAATTCGGGGCCGGACGGCCCCAAGGATCGAACGAGGGTATGGGGCCGCGAATGTCGACAGACCCTTGTAGAATAGGTGATCAGATGGCGTCGAGACCGGTTTCGCCCGTACGAATGCGAATGACCTCTTCGACGTTGGACACGAAGATCTTCCCATCGCCGATGCGTCCGGTTTGCGCCGCGTTGCGGATCGCTTCGATCACCGCCTCCGCGTTCTCGTCCGCCAGCACCACCTCGACTTTTACCTTCGGCAGGAAGTCGACGACGTATTCGGCGCCGCGGTAGAGTTCCGTGTGTCCCTTCTGCCGTCCGAAGCCCTTTGCCTCCGTGACGGTGATACCCTGCAGGCCGACTTCCTGAAGGGCTTCCTTCACTTCGTCGAGCTTGAAGGGTTTTATGATCGCTTCGATCTTTTTCATGAGAAAATTTCTCTCCGCTTCTCCCTTTAAAGCCGGGTCATGCCCGCTCGCCCTCCAATATGCATGTAGCGTGCCAATTTTATAGGGAAATGATGCGCCAATCGCGGATTTTCCCGGGGCAAAGAAGCGGTTGCATTCCGGCGGTTCGCTTTCCCGGCGCTGAGTTCTGCCTAATTTTTATTAGACTTGATCGTCTGATGCGCTCTCATGCCTCGGTGCCACCGCCAATTTCGACGCAGTGCATGTTGTTTGAGCAATAATTGTGTGCAAATGCACAAGGAATAGGCACAATGGCAGTTGATCCGTTGCTCTTGTCTTGTGCTTCCACTCGCGCTTAGATCGAGCCATGGGCGAGGCACTTCGGGATCTATTGGTAACGCCGGCCGAGATGGCGGCAATCGACGAGGACGCGGTCCACTCGGGCATCGAGAGCTTCTCGCTGATGTGCTCGGCGGGAATGGCCGTGTCGGCGGCGGCCCTGCGTCTCTTTCCCTCCGCCTCCCGTTTTGTGGTTCTTTGCGGGCCCGGCAACAATGGCGGCGACGGTTATGTGGCGGCAGCGGCACTCGCCGAGAGCGGCGCCAGCCTCGCCGTTTTCGCGCTTGGCGACGTCGGCAAACTGAAGGGCGATGCGGCACGGGCACGCGCAGCCTATGCCGGCGAGATCCAGGCGATCGGGACCTATGAGCCACGGGCCGGGGACGTGGTGATCGATGCTCTGTTCGGCGCGGGACTTGCCCGCGATCTGCCGGGTGAAGCTCAGGAGGCGATCAGGCGGGTCGAGGACAGCGGCCGACCGGTGATCGCCGTCGATCTCCCCTCCGGGATCGACGGACGGAGCGGCGAGATACGCGGTGCGAGTTTCACTGCCGCGCATACTGTGACCTTCATGGCCGCGAAACCCGGCCATCTGCTCCTGCCGGGGCGCACGCGCTGCGGGGCGCTCGAGGTCTTCGATATCGGCATCCCCGACCGAGTGGTGCTAGCGCGTGCCGGCGACCTCCGCATCAATACGCCGGCGGTCTGGCAGCAGCATGCGTCCGGTCTGGACCCGGCAACCCATAAGTATAAGCGCGGCCATCTCGCCGTCTTTTCAGGGCCGCAGATCTCCACCGGCGCCGCGCGCCTGTCGGCGATGGCCGGCCTCAACGCCGGTGCAGGGCTGGTGACGCTCGTTTCGCCGCCGGACGCGATCGCGGCCAACGCCGCGCACCTAACCGCCGTCATGCTCAAGGAAATGGGCAAGACCGGCGACCTTGCGGCATGGCTGAAGGACAGGCGCTTGGGCGCATTCGTGCTGGGCCCCGGCTTCGGCGTCGGCAAGAAGGCGAGGGCGTTTGCACTGATGCTCTGCGGACGGGCGCTGGTCCTCGATGCCGACGCTGTGACGTCCTTCAAGGAGAGAAGGACGGACCTTTTTAACACTATCGCGATGGAGGGCGGGCAGGTGGTGATGACGCCGCACGAGGGCGAGTTTGCGCGTCTTTTTCCGGAGATCGCCGCCGACACCGCACTTTCCAAGATCGAGAAGGCGCAGGCCGCGGCGAAGCTCAGTCATGCGGTGATCCTGTACAAGGGACCGGACACCGTCGTCGCGGCGCCATCCGGACGCACCGTCGTCAACGCGAATGCGCCACCCTGGCTTGCGACGGCCGGATCCGGCGACGTGCTTACCGGCATCATCGGAGCGCACCTCGCACAAGGCATGCCGGCATTCGAAGCGGCCGCGGCCGCCGTCTGGCGCCATGGCGAGGCGGGCATGCGGGCCGGGCAGGGTGCCACGGCCGAGACGCTTGTCGCGAACATTCCGCCGTTCGACTACAGCGCCACGCGTCCAATGGGACCCGTGGCGCTGTAAGCGAGCTACGCAGCGTTAACCCTGCGAGTTCAGCCGCGCGTGCCCTTGGCGATCGGCTCCTGATAGGTAAAGCCCATGTCCCAGGGGAAATAGATCCATGTGTCCTGGCTCACCTCGGTGACGAAGGTATCGACCAAGGGGCGTCCCTTTGGCTTGGCGTAGACGGCGGCGAAATGCGCCTTTGGCAGCATGGCCCGGACTTCCGCCGCCGTCTTTCCGGTATCGGTCAGGTCGTCGACGATAAGCACGCCTTCGCCGCCATCGCGTGCGATTTCCGCCGTAATGCCTTTGAGCACCTTCATCTGCCCCTGGCTGTCGTAATCGTGATAGGAGGCGATGCAGACGGTTTCGATCATGCGGATGTTGAGCTCGCGGGAGATAATCGCCGCCGGAACGAGGCCGCCGCGGGTGATGCAGACCATAGCGCGCCAGTCCTGCCCGTTATCGGCAAGCCGCCAGGCGAGCGCGCGCGCGTCGCGGTGGAACTGGTCCCAGGATACGGGAAAGGCCTTTTCGGGTAGGGACATGTGGCGGACTCCGAAATCGTGGAAGCAGGAACTCGTGAAACGCGATAGCCCAGGGTCGGGAGCATCGGCGCTACAGTGATTTGAGCATCCAATACTGGCAATGCAGGCAGCAGTGCAAGACCCCGCATAAGGCCCGAATGCAGGTGATCCATGGCCATAGCATCGGCCGGACGTACCGGTCCCGGAAGGCTCGATCCGCAGATCAAGGATCTCCAGCGATTTTTGCGCGTTCGCAAGATGCGCGGCGCTTGAGCGGATTCCGGATAAGGTTGGGAAAACCCGTATGATATCTGCTCAGGGCGCGCGGGTCCGCGAGATGGCATCGATCATGGCTGCCACGTCGGCTTCCGCGGCATCGAGAAACGAAGGGTCGCGTGCTCGAATGACGATCTCGGTAGAAAAGCTCCTGCCGTCGAATTTCGGATAGGAACCGATGCTCGTCTGCGGGTGCTTCTTTTGAACCTCGGTCAGGGGAACGCCGATATCTCCTTCGCCGAAGGGCGAGCGGACCGTGCGCGACAGGATGGGAGTGCCGGCATGCAGGGTGGGCAGTAGGGTATCGAGCATCGCCTGGAACACCTGCGGAACACCGGCCATGACATAGACATTGCCGATCCGGAATCCCGGCGCCGTGGAGACGGGATTGACGATGTGCTCGGCCCCGACGGGCATGCGCGCCATCCGCTTGCGGGAGTCGGTGAACTCCATGCCGCGCCGCTTGTACATTGCGCCGAGCAACTCCATCGCCCTGGGCTCGTGGATGCATTCGACGCCGAACGCCTTTGCGATGGCATCGGCCGTTATGTCGTCGTGGGTCGGACCTATGCCGCCCGAGGTGAAGACATGGTCGTAACGGCCGCGTAGCGCATTGACGGACTCGACGATCGCGGCCTCGTCGTCGGCGACGATCCGGACTTCGCGGAGATCGATGCCGACCAGGGTCAGCATATCGGCGAGATGGCCGATATTCTTGTCCTTGGTCCGGCCGGAGAGAAGTTCGTCGCCGATGGCGAGCATGGCGGCGGTGACGATCGTGGCACTGATCATGGATACTCCGGCATGGTGGGATCGCTCGACGCGGCCTTTCCAGCGTAGCGAATACTGAAGGGTCCGGCGACTGTCCCGTTCTGACAACAGCATTGCATTCTCATAGTTCCTGCCGGCCCTGACAATCAAGCGCTTTGCCGCAAGGCGAAGATCGACGGACACCGGGACCGTGTATTGTCGATTTGGATTGAACACCTGCTTGCGCGAGACCTGCCTCACGTCCTCGAACTTATGGATAAGCGTCTGCATCGAACGGCTGAGGGCGCGTTCAAAAATGGCACGACAATAGCTAATTTATGCTAAGATCGCGCCTGGCAATACCACAGCCGAGGAGGAGCATGCGGGGCGTGTGCACATGCTAGCGCATCGGCCCGAAAATCGGACCTGATTTTCGGGAGTTGCAGCGCCCTTTGTGCGGGCCGGGATTACCACGGGAGTGAAGAATGGCTCGGATCGTTTATTCCATCGTTCCACACGACGGAGGCTGGGCGTACAAGGCGGGTGATGCGTATTCGGAACCCTTTCCCAGTCGCGAGATGGCGGTAACAGCTGCCAGGATCGCGGCTGCCGAGCAGCAGGTCGGCGGGGAGGACGAGGAAATTAGCTTCCAGGACGAGGCGGGGAACTGGCACTTCGAGCATGCGGATGGGGGGGATCGCCCTGAGGCGACCGTCGAGGACGGCTGAAGGTTGATGCACTGAAAGGGCTTGCGGACAGGCTCGCCCGGACATCTGCCGCCGATCTGCCTGGCGGCGACGCGACGGAGGTTTCCATGCATTACAATGTTCAGATCTTCACCTGGACCCCTCGGCAGGGTGTGCATCAGGTGGGATCACTCATCGGGATCGATGCGCCGAATGCCAAGGCAGCAGCAGTTTCGCTGCTCGGGTTACGGCTGGAAGACAAGGGCGATTCATCGAAACTCGCGGTCCGGGTGTGGCGGGGCGAGGACGCCGAAAAAGCCGATTGCGACTGCTTCTTCTATCACGGAGAATGATCATAAATGGGGCCGAAATGCATCGCTGAAGCGCTCGCCGGGCCCTTGGATACATGGGCAGGCTGGATCGCAACCCGCGGGCGTTCAGCGCGGCTTGCGGATGATCATCCGGAACCAGCCTGTGCGCGGGGCGAAGCTGTCTCTTGCGCGCAACTCCGCCTGACGCGCCTCGATGGCATTGGCGAAAGCGTCCTTTCTTGCATCGATGGCGCGACGCATGTCGGCAAAATCGTCGCGATCCACTTGGACTTTGTCGGTCACGCAGGACTCCTTTGCTCGCGAGCGCGGCTGACAAATGAGCGGCCGGCGAGGAGAAGAAGCTCCTCGTCGCGCGTGCCCGCCTGATAGCTGTCGATCAGCATTCTTCCGTAATGTTGCGCCGGTGCGCTGGCGCGCGACCACCGGTTCTCGCGGCATAGCCGATCGAATACCCGCTGAATTGCAGCCAGGTCGTCTGGAAATAGGGGAACGTTGCTGGACGCATGCATTGGATGCACGGACTTACCCTCAGCCACCGGTGCAGGACGATTTCGATGCACCGTCACCATGCCAGAAACACGCACTGATTGAGACCCTGCCGAATCAGGGGTTTGCGCGGATTTATTGCGCAGGATCAAGATGCAGCGGGGAGCACTTCCCGTCGGCGAGGTACTAGGCGCCCAACTGCCCGCCATCATGGTGCTGCGCAGCGATGACATCCGCTCCGTAAAGAAGCTAGGCAATAGACGCCCCGATAAACCCGGGTATACGGCGTTTCGTCGCAGGCTACGGCCGCCTTTGTTGTCGTTTTCGGAGTGCCTTTCTGGCGATCGGTGGCGCTGAACGTCCTTTTCTTCTTCACTCTTCTTGTTGGAACCTATTCACCGCAAGTGGGTTAAATCAGCGGCGTCAATTGAAGGAGAACGTCAATGGCTGATAGAGATCCAACCGTAATCAATACGGGCGGAAGTGGCGGCGGCGGTTGGGCCGTTGCCGCCATAGTGGTGGTTCTGGTGCTGGTCGGAGCCTTTTTCCTGTTCGGCGGCGGTGATCTGTTCTACGGCGGCGGCGGTGGTGGCGACACCGACGTCAATGTGAATGCGCCCAACGTCGAAGTGCCCGCCGGCGGTGGTGAGGCCGCACCGGCACCTTCGGGCGGCGAGGCGGCTCCGGCACCCTCGGGCGGCGAGGGCACGCAACCGGCTCCGGCGCAATAGACGCCGAAAGACCGCGATAGCCACGCCTCCTGGAGCCATGAATTGCGCGTTGCGCCTGGCGCGGCGCGACGGAGAGGCGTGGTTGTGTTCCCGCTTCTGGGAAGCGGCTCTGCCGATCCTGGATCGGCCGCAAACATTTCCTTGACTGAATCGCCCAAGTGCTTGATCTAGGCCGCAGGCGGACGTGGCGAAACTGGTAGACGCAAGGGACTTAAAATCCCTCGGCCTTAGGCTGTACGGGTTCGACCCCCGTCGTCCGCACCAGCACCGTTCCCTTCTGCACTCCCCGTACTCGCTACTGCGCAGCAATCTGGAATTTTTGGTCGACGGTCGCGGTTTCGCCGCTGTTGATATCGTTGAAGCGGTAGCGCAGTACATAGTCGCCGGCAGGCGCGCTGCTGATGTCGACGGTCAGCGTGGCGTAGATTTCCTGGTTTCGCATATAGCCGGTGAAGGTGAAGTCGCCGAACGCCTTGCGGCTGGCGAGTACGTCGCCGTCCGGGTTCAGTATGTCGAGATCGACCGTGAAGCGTGTCTCGACCTTCTCGTCGCCGGACTTCTTCCAGGTGAGCCCCAGGGGCTCGACATAGGAGACGAGTTTTTCGCCCGTCTTGAATGTCGCATCCTGTTTCGGCTCGTACATCGCGTAGCCGGCCGGCGCGGCGGTTACGAACACGGCCTTGCCGATCGCGAAGGGAAGGGTCTGGGAGAAATCACCGACCGCCTGCCGTAGCGTCTCCCACGCTGCCGCCGTGTCGCCGGTGTTCGCCTGGTTCTCCGCCCGCGCTGCCGCGTCGGAAAGCGGTCCCGCTTCGGCGCTAGCGCCGATCGAGGCTGCGGTCGCCAGCGCCGCAAGAAAGGGCAGGTGTCTTCGCATCGCGTTTCCCCAGACCCGCTTGGAAAAAAAGCTTCGGCATTTGCAGCCGTAAGTCAAGATAAGCCAATGGGGCTAGAGAAGCTCGGCGGTCCGCCATCCTTCCAAAATCAATGGTCTCGAACACAACAATGTGCGATAGCGACGGCAATCGGCAATCGAACGGGTAATGCGAAATGAGACAGGATGTCGAATCGGCGACGGCGGCCATGCGCGAAATCTTCCCGGCGACGCCGTTGCAACTCAACGATCACCTGAGCGCCCGCTTCGGCGCGTCGGTGTTTCTCAAGCGTGAGGATCTGTCGCCGGTTCGCTCCTACAAGATCCGCGGCGCCTTCAACTTCTTTCGAAAGGCGCTTGCGGGCGGTGCTGCCGGCAAGACTTTCGTCTGCGCTTCGGCGGGAAATCACGCGCAGGGCTTCGCATTCGTCTGCCGGCACTTCGGCGTGCCCGGCGTCGTATTCATGCCGGTGACGACGCCGCAGCAGAAGATCGACAAGACCCGCATGTTCGGCGGCGAATTCATAACCATCCGGCTCTTCGGCGATATATTCGACCAGTGCTATCAGGCGGCGCGCGACCACGTCGCGGCGATCGACGGCATCATGGTGCCGCCCTTCGACCATCGCGACATCATCGAAGGGCAGGCGACGGTCGCCGCGGAGATCGACGATCAGCTCCCCGCCGGCACTGTCCCGGATCTCGTCGTGCTGCCCGTCGGCGGCGGCGGGCTAGCCGCGGGCGTCACCGGCTATTTCGGCGGCAGCCTTTCGGCCGATCGCTTCGTCTTTTGCGAGCCGGCGGGCGCGCCGAGCCTTAGGCGCAGCCTGGAGGCCGGCAGCGTGATCACGCTCGACCAGGTGGACAATTTCGTCGATGGTGCGGCCGTCGCGCGGATCGGCGACCTCAACTTTGCCGCGCTCGGCGGGTTCCGGCCAGACCAGGTAATGCTGCTGCCCGAAAACGCCATCTGCCTGACGATCACCGAGATGCTGAACGTCGAAGGCGTCGTCCTCGAACCGGCGGGGGCGCTCGCCATCACCGCATTGGAGGCGCTCGGTCGCGAGCGGCTCGAAGGCAAGACCGTCGTCGCAGTCGTCTCCGGGGGCAATTTCGATTTCGAACGCCTGCCGGACGTGAAGGAGCGGGCGATGCGGCATGCCGGGCTCAAGAAATATTTCATCCTGCGCATGGCCCAGCGGCCGGGCGCGCTGCGCGACTTCCTCAATCTGCTTGGCGAGGAGGACGATATTGCCCGCTTCGAATATCTGAAGAAATCGGCGCGCAATTTCGGCTCCGTACTGATCGGCATCGAGACGAAACACGCCGAGAACTTCCCGATCCTGAAGCAGCGCTTCGACGCGGCAGGGCTGCGCTACCAGGACATTACCGAAAATGAGGTTCTCTCCAATCTGATCATTTGATCGCAGTGCCACGGAGCCGCGTCATGTTTGCTTTGACAGCGCCGGTCGTCGCGGCTAACCATAGGGCATGGCATCGTTTTTTTCGAAACTGTTCGGTCTTTCGCGCGGCTCCGAACTTGAGGCCGAACCGGCCGCAGGCAAGACGGAGAACTATGCGGATTGCCTGATCCGCGCGACACCGATTCGCGAGGGAGCGCAATTCCGGCTCGCCGGCAGCATCGAAAAGACGATGCCCGACGGCGCGACGAAAACGCGCAATTTCATCCGCGCGGACCTCTTCTCGTCCGAGCAGGACGCCATCGATTCGGCTATCCGGAAGGGCCGGCAGATCGTGGACGAGCAGCGCGCGGCGCTTTTCGCCGACGACGCCCAGACCCGCTCGGTCTGACGGGATCCGCGCGGCGGATCCAATCACACCAATTGCCAAAGAGACGGTCAGAACGCGTGGCGCCGATTTCGATCGGCGCCACGCTCCATGACGCTTAAAGCCGGATGCGGAAACGGGCGAAGCCTTCCGGTCCATCGCCGGCGTCTTCAACCGTAATGGCCTTCAAGTCGGACAGGAACTGCCGTGCCCTGGGGCCGCTGTCGAAGACGACGCTGGTGTTCACCATAGGAGCAAATGCCCAATTGCCGTCGGCCGACGGATTGATCGTTCCCTGCTCGATGATGTAGCGCACGATGACATCACGATTGGTATCGGGCGCGACGAAGACGACCTTGTCGGCCGCGATTTCCGGAAAATTGCCGCCGCCGCCGGCGCGATAGTTGTTGGTCGCCACCACAAATTTTTGTGCGGGATCGATCGGCTTGCCGTCGAATTTGAGGTCGCGAATGCGGCCGGATTCCGGGTTCACGAGATTGCCGTCCTTGTCGAACTTCGCCGGCTGCGACAAGTCGATTTCGTAGGTGACGCCGTCGATCACGTCGAAATTATAGGACGGGAAATCGCCATTGATCAGGCTTGCATCCGTCGATCCGGGCGCGATCCGGTTGAAGATGCCGGCGGACATTTCCAGCCAGTTGCGGACCTGCTCGCCGGTGACGACGACGGCCTGAACCGTGTTCGGGTAGAGATACAGGTCGGCGACGTTCTTGATGGCGATGTCGCCGGCCGGTACGTCCGTATAATACTCGGCGCCGCCGCGTCCGCCGGCCTTGAACGGTGCCGCCGCCGAAAGAACGGGCAGGTCCCGGTAGTCGGTGTCCTTCAGCATCTCGCGGATATACCAGGTCTGGGCCTGGCTGACGATCTGCACGGAAGGATCGTCGGCGACGAGAGCGAAGTAGGAATAGAGCGGTGCCGAAGTCTTGCCGACGGGCGTGCGGACATAGGCGAGCGTCGCCTCATGGTCCTTCTCGGCAGCAGCCAGCACCTCCGGCTTGTCGCCGACCTCCGCGATCACCTTCTTCTCTTCACGCCTGAAGATCGGCCGGGCCTCGCTCATCGAACTCACAACCCGCCATTGGCCGCCGTCGCGCTCGAGGAGAAGGTCGATAAGGCCGAGATGCGAGCCCCAGAAGCCGCCCATCACGCCCGGCTTTCCGGAAATCAGCCCCTTGGCATTGTCCACCCCGGCAATGCCGTCGAACTTCGGTCCCGGGAAATCGAGATGGCTGTGGCCCGTGACGATGGCATCGATGCCGTCGATCGCCGCCAGGGGGATCGACGCATTCTCCAGGTTTTCGGCATAGGCTTGCTGTCCGATGCCGGAGTGAGAAAGCGCGATCACGATGTCGGCGCCTTCCTCCCGCATCTGCGGCACCCAGGCTTCCGCCGCTTTGACGATGTCACGGGCATTCGCCTTGCCCTCCAGGTTCTTGGCATCCCAGGTCATGATCTGCGGTGGCACAAAACCGATCAGGCCGATGCGGATCGGGTGTTCCTGGCCGGTGCCGTCCCTGACCTTGCGATCGAGAATGACATAAGGCTTGAGGAAGAGCGCATCCTCGCGCGGGTTCGCGGCAAGCGTGCCCTTCGTCAGGTTGGCGCAGACGAGCGGGAAGTTCGCGCCGTTCGCTACGTTGAACAGGAAGTCGAGCCCGTAGTTGAATTCGTGATTGCCGAGCGTGCCGCAATCGTAGCCGAGCACATTCATGGCGGCGATGATCGGATGCATGTCGCCTTCCTTCATCCCGCGCTGATAGGCGATATAATCGCCCATCGGATTTCCCTGCAGGAAATCGCCATTGTCGACGAGGATCGAGTTCGTCGCCTCGGCGCGGATCGCGTCCATGATCGAGGCCGTGCGCGCAAGCCCCATCGTGTCGTTCGGCTTGTCGGCATAATAATCGTAGGGGAAGACATGCACGTGAAGATCCGTCGTCTCCATGATCCGCAGATGCGCCTGATTCGCGGCCGCGCGGGTAGAGAAGGGGTGCAGCACGGCAAGTGCGGACGTAGCGGCGAGGCCGCCAAGCAGGGCGCGGCGCGATATGGGATGCAAAGCGGTGGTCGATGGCATGGGCGGATCTCCGTATTCTGGAATGCGGGCGGACTCGCTGCTCACAGGCGACCCTCCCGCTGGCCGTGATGTTACTGCAACTTCACCGCGTGACTATGACGATTTGCGGCCATAGTACCAAGAAGCAAAATCCTGTGGGTCGCCGACTTCTGAGAACCGGTAGGTAAGGCTTTTTTCAAATTTTACCTTTACTAGCCATTCGGTTGAAATCGGAAGTCACGTGCGCGCATGCCCAACGCCAATCTGATGCTCTTTCTCGGTGAGGCGCTGGTCTATGCCGCGGCCATGATCGGGCTTCTGCATCTGCGGACCCGTCTGGGGCTTGGCGTCTTCGTGGCGGCGCTCGGCGTGATGCATTTCATCGAGACCTATCTCGCCGCGGTCTTCTACGTCCAACTGCCGTTCGGCGTTATTTCCCCCGGCTCCGCCGTGTTCTTTTCCGGCAAGCTGATGATGATCCTCCTGCTTTATGTGAAGGAGGACGCCGCGACGGTGCGCCAGCCGATCTACGGTCTGCTTGCGGGCAACTTCCTGACCGTCGCTTTGAGCCTGCTGCTCAGGCAGCACGACACCGTGGCGATCGTGCAGAATCGCGTGGCCGACATCGCCTTCATAGACGAAATGGGATGGCTGATGGTCTGGGGCACGACGCTTCTCTATTTCGACGCAATCATCATCATTCTGCTTTACGAGAGGCTCGGCCGCTGGTTCCGCCGATTCGTGACCATCCGGTTCCTGATCAGCGGCGCGGCGGTGCTGACTTTGGATCAGATAGGCTTTTATACGGCACTTCATTTCATCAACGGCGCGCCCTTCGACGTCTTCTGGGGCGGCTGGATGGCGAAGATGCTGGCGGCACCCTTCTATGCCCTGGCGATCGGCTTCTATCTCACTGCTTCGCGCCATGCGTTCCTGGCGATTTCCGACCGCCCCTTGGCCGATGTCTTCAACGATCTGACCTTCCGCGAACGCTACGAGGACCTCTTGTCCCGCGCCGGTCATGATACGCTGACCGGGGCGCTCGATCGCGGACGCTTCGAGAGCGAAGGCCAGCAGGTGATGCGCGAGGCGGCGGCGAAGGATAAGCCGGTCAGCCTGCTTCTCATCGACGTCGATCGCTTCAAGAGCGTCAACGACACCCTGGGCCACATGGAAGGCGATCGGGTGCTGAAGAAGCTCGTCGAGACGGTGAGGGATCAACTGCGGCCGGTGGATCGCCTGTTCCGCTACGGCGGCGAGGAATTTATCGTGCTTTGCCCCGGCCTTGCCTATGCGGATGCGCACGCGCGGGCCGAGGACATAAGGCTGGCGGTCCTAAAGAGGGTGGCGACATCCGACGGACAGCCGGTCACGATCAGCATCGGCGTTTCGGCGACGCTTGCGGATGGCACCGGGATTCGCGAACTGCTGTCGGAGGCGGATGTTCGCCTCTATGCGGCCAAAAGCGCCGGCCGCAACCACGTCGTCGGCCGCTGACCGCCGCTACGGCGTGCGCTAGATCCCGACATTCGGGCGATCGATGATCTCGCGAAGCGAAAAGCTCGAATTGATCTTCACGACATGCGGCAGCGCCGACAGCCAGTCGCGGTGGATCCGTTCGTAATCCTCGAGGTCCTTTGCCGCCACACGCAGGATGTAGTCGTATTCTCCGGACATCAGATAGCACACCAGCACATTGGGGCAGAGTTTCACCGCCGCCTCGAATTCGGCGAGCGTCTTGGCGAATTGCCCCGACAGCGAAATATGCACGATGACCATGATCTTGTAGTCGAGCGCCTTGTGGGCGATGCGGGCATGGTAGCCGGCGATAGTGCCGGACTTCTCGAGCAGATCCACCCGCCGCGAACAGGCGGATGGCGAGAGGCCGATCCTTGCGGCGAGGTCCGCATTTGATATCCGTCCGTTCTGCTGCAGCACACGCAGGATCGAACGATCAATGGCGTCGAGGTCACTCATTCGTGCTTTCGTTCAGAAATGGCGCTCATCGCGCAATAATACACGAATCTCATGCGCGGCCAGCCCCCTCTTTGCAAGGACATTCGGGGCGTCATCTGTTTTGCTGGGTTTCCCAGCCCATGCGGCGAAGGCCAACAGATAGGAGAGGAACGCAAGGATGCGTGTCGGTTGCCCGAAGGAAATCAAGAATCATGAATATCGCGTCGGCCTGACGCCCGGGTCGGTGAGGGAATATATCGCCCATGGTCACGAGGTCATCGTGGAGACCAAGGCCGGGGCAGGGATCGGGGCGGACGACGACGCCTACCGCGCGGCCGGCGCGCGGATCGTACCGATGGCCAAGGACGTGTTCGAGAAGTCGGACATGGTCGTCAAGGTCAAGGAGCCGCAGCCGTCCGAATGGGCGCAGTTGCGCGAGGGTCAAATCCTCTACACCTATCTGCACCTGGCGCCCGATCCCGAACAGACACGGGGACTTCTGAATTCGGGCGTCACCGCAATCGCTTACGAGACGGTCACGGACGAGCGCGGCGGCCTGCCGCTGCTTGCGCCGATGTCGGAGGTGGCCGGCAGGCTTTCCATCCAGGCCGGTGCCACCTCCCTGCAAAAGGCGAATGGCGGCCGCGGCGTCCTGCTCGGCGGCGTGCCCGGCGTGCTCCCGGCCAAGGTCACGATCATCGGCGGCGGCGTTGTCGGCCTGCACGCGGCGAAGATGGCGGTCGGCCTCGGCGCCGATGTTTCGATCCTCGACCGGTCGATCCCGCGCCTGCGTCAGCTCGACGATATTTTCAACGGCCGCATCCACACGCGTTATTCGACCATCGATGCGCTGGAGGAGGAGGTGTTCTCCGCCGACCTCGTGGTCGGCGCCGTGCTCATTCCGGGTGCCGCCGCGCCCAAGCTCGTCACGCGCGAAATGCTCTCGGGCATGAAGAAGGGCGCCGTTGTCGTCGATGTGGCGATCGACCAAGGCGGCTGCTTCGAGACCTCGCATGCGACCACCCATTCCGAGCCGACCTATGAGGTCGACGGGATCGTGCACTATTGCGTTGCCAACATGCCGGGTGCCGTGCCGATCACCTCGGCCCAGGCGCTCAACAACGCGACGCTGCACTACGGGCTTCAGCTCGCCGATCGCGGCCTGAAGGCAATCGCTGAAGATCGGCACCTGCGGGCGGGTCTCAACGTGCATCGGGGCCGCGTGACGAACGCCGCCGTCGCAGAGGCTCTCGGATATGATGCCTTCGCGCCTGAAGCGGTGCTCAACGTCGCCTGACGGGGTTCGACGGCCTGTCTGTCTGCCTGTAACAGCCGCGCCGTGAAACCGGCAAAGGGCTGTGCATCTCAAAAGACGCACAGCCCTGTCGTGCTTCTCCACTCGGCTGCTTCAGCACCTTTCGATGCGGCACTGGTAGCAATTGTATTTGGCGGATCGCACATGCACGAAGGCGACGTCCGGCCGCGCCAGTAACTCCTCGGCGCGCTGCTCGAGCTGTTCCTGCGGTATGACGCCCCCGGTCCCGTAGACGATGCGTTCATCCGCGCCATAACCGCGAAGCAGGTAATCCTTGCTGGATGTGAGAACGGGCGGCATAATTTGTCCATCCGCGGCGGCGGGGCATTCCTCGGCATGAAGGAAGATAGGTCCCATTTCAGCGTAAGGCTGGACTGACAAAAAGGGGCGATATGCCAAAATCAGATAGGGCTGATCCGCCTCGACATTGCTGAGGCAATGCCGGCAAGGCACACCATCACCGCCCGAAATGTGCCGCTCGGGCAGATTGCCATTGGCATCGCGCCCGCCCCGCCAGATCCGCTGCGCCTCTTCGGCCGGCATGCAAATGTAGCGCAAAGCCATTGAGCATTCTCCTCATGAAAAGCTATCGAGGACAATGCGCCTTGGTGACCGGTCGCGACACCCGAAACTTGCCGCGCCCTTATGGTTAGTTACAGCTTCTTGGCGAAAGCGAGCAGTTCGTCGTCCGTCAGCGGCTCAATGGTAACTTCTCCCGTCGCGACGGGCGAGAAACCGAATTGCTGATAGAGCTGCAGCGCACGGGGGTGGTCGAGGCTGTTGGTCGAGACCGTGACCTTGGACGGGTCCATAGCCCAGGCGGCAAACAAGGTCTGCAGCAGGAACCATTTTCCCAAGCCCAACCCGAGCGCATGTTCCATCAGCCCGAAATGGGTGATTTCCACGATGTCCTCATCCCGCTGCTGAAGTTCGAAGAAGCCGGCCGGCGCGCCGTTGACGTAGAGAACGCTCAGCGACGTCGCCTTGTCATGCAGCACGGCCGCCAATTCCTGATCATTCATGCGCAGGCGGTCCGTCCAGTGCCAACGCTTGCCGACGCCCAGATAGAGAAAGTGGTAGTAGGCAAGGGGGATATCGAGTACGCGGAGGATCGCCGTATGGAGGTTCACAGGCATCGGCAGGCTCTGCTTCGGCGGCGACGTCATTTCGAGCTCGGTGACTTGTGCCGTGATTGCGGCAGGCTTCGATCCTTGCATGGTTTTCACTCTCTACCGATTGCGACGGGCGTATCGGGACGAGCGCCCCACTCCGACCAGGAGCCATCATAGAGCGTATTGTCCGTATGTCCCAATGATTGGAGCGCAAGTGTGATGATCGCGGCGGTAACGCCGGATCCGCAGGTAGTGACGACCGGCTTCGCCAGGTCGATCCCGGCATCCGCAAATATCGTGCGCAGCGATTCGAGGTTCTTGAGCTTGCCGCTCTCGGAGAAAACGCCGGAGGGCAGGCTCCTGGCGCCGGGCATATGGCCCGACCGCATCCCCGCGCGCGGCTCCGGCTCCTCGCCTGTGAAGCGGCCGGCGCTGCGGGCATCGGCAATCTGCGCCAGACGGTTTTCGACGATGTCCCTCATGCGCTCGAAGGAGGTGACGGCCTGCTCGTTCACGGCCGTGTGGAACCTGCGTCGTGCGGGGTTTGGAACCTCGGCCGTGGTCGGACGGCCATCCGCCCTCCAGCCATCCATGCCGCCGTCGAGGACGTAGACGTGCTTCGCGCCCATGATCCGGAACATCCACCAGACCCTCGGCGCCGTGAAGATGCCGGGGCCGTCATAGACGACGATCGTGTCCTCTTCGCCAATACCCATGGCGCCGACGGCCTCGGCGAAGGCTTCAGCCGAGGGCAGCGTGTGGGGCAGTCCGCTCGTCTGGTCCGCGATCGCATCCTGATCGAAGAATACCGCACCGGGGATATGAGCCGCCTTATATTCCGCCTTGGGGTCTCGGTTCTGCGCCGGCAGGTACCAGGCGGCATCGACGATCTTGGTCCCGGGATCGCCGAGGCGTTGCTCCAGCCAGTCGGCGGAGACAACGAAGACGCTCCTGTTGTTCTTGTCATTCATCTCGTCACTCCACGAATCTGATGCCTGTCGCCCGCGGCGCGCGCAGCAGAGGCAACGACATGCACAAAAATCAACGATCTAAAGCGCGTCGAACGAACGCCCTTTAGACGGCAGCGCGATCGTCCGGCGTTCCGAATCGTATGCGAAACCGCCGGTTCTCCTTACCCTTCTTTTCGATCTTTGCGATATGGATCGCGCCGACCTCCTGGGTCTCGGAGACATGGGTGCCGCCGCAGGGCTGACTGTCGATAGCAGAGTTCTCGCCGATGCAGACAAGGCTCACGCGCCCGAGCCCGACGGGAGGGCGGACATTCTTCGATTTGACGATGCCGGGATTGGCGGCGAGTTCCTCGTCCGTGATCCATTGCACGTAGACCGGGTGGTTTTCGTCGACGAGCTTCATCAGGGCCGCTGTCACCTGTTCCTTGTCTATCGTTTCGCTCATGTCGAAATCGACGCGGCTTTCCTCCACGCCGACGGCGGCGCCGGTGATCGGATAGGGGCAGACGACGGAAAGCAGGTGGCAGGCCGTGTGCATGCGCATCAGCCGATAGCGACGCGGCCAGTCGATGTGCAGGACGAGCTTTTCGCCGACGGCCGGCTGCGGCTGCCCGAGGTTGGGCAGATGCACGATGACGTCCTTGGTGGCGCCATGCCGCGTGTCGGCGATGACGATGCGACTTCCGTCCTCGCGCTCGAGAAAGCCCGTGTCGCCCGGCTGGCCGCCGGAGGCGGCGTAGAAGCAGGTCTGGTCCAGTTCGATCCCGCCATCCTCCAGGAGCCCCGTGACCTGCGCCTCGCAGGTCGACAGATAGAAATCATTACGGAAAAGGGCGGTCACGCTTCTGGTCATCGATCACTCGACTGGTTCGTAGGGAACAGTGATGCTCGAGGTCCGCGCAAGCCAGCCGGGCACCGGCAGGCCCTTCGAGTTGAGAAAGTCGGGGTTGAAGAGCTTCGATTGATAGCGGTTGCCATAGTCGCACAGGATCGTCACGATCGTATGCCCGGGCCCGAGTTCCCGCGCCAGCCGCACGGCGCCGGCAATGTTGATCCCGGTGGAACCGCCGACGCAGATGCCTTCCTCCTCGATCAGGTCGAAGACGTAGGGCACGGCTTCCGTATCGGGGATCTGGTAGGCGAAGTCCGGTGTGAATCCCTCGAGATTGGCGGTGATTCGGCCCTGGCCAATGCCTTCGGTAATCGAGCTGCCGCTCGCCTTCAGCTCGCCATGCGCATAATAGTTGTAAAGGGCGGCGCCTTCCGGATCGGCAATGCCGATCTTGACGTCGGGATTTCGGGCGCGCAGCCCCTCGGCCACCCCGGCGAGCGTGCCGCCGGAGCCGACGGCGCAGATGAAGCCGTCGATCTTGCCATCGGTGTCCCGCCAGATCTCCGGCGCGGTCGTGTCGACATGCGCCTGCCGGTTGGCGACGTTGTCGAACTGGTTCGCCCAGATGGCGCCGTTTGGCTCGGTGCTGGCGAGTTCCTCCGCCAGCCGCCCGGAAATCTTCACATAGTTGTTGGGGTTCTTGTAAGGCACCGCCGGGACCTCCACCAGTTCGGCGCCCATCAGGCGAAGCGCATCCTTCTTTTCCTCGCTCTGGGTCTCCGGGATGACGATGACCGTGCGATAGCCCAAGGCGCTTCCCACGACGGCAAGGCCGATGCCCGTATTGCCGGCCGTGCCTTCGACGATCACGCCGCCCGGCCGGAGCGTGCCGGCTCTCTCGGCGGCGCGGATGATCCAGAGGGCTGCCCGGTCCTTCACCGACTGTCCAGGATTGAGAAATTCCGCCTTGCCGAGGATGTTGCAGCCGGTGGCTTCGGAGACGGCCTTGAGCCGGATCAACGGCGTATTGCCGATTGCTTCAAGCACGGACGGAAGAACACGCATTTTAAGAAACCTCGCGCTGAACGGAACGTATGCCGAGCCTCAAGCCAAGCACTAACCAGGATTGACGGCAAGCCGATAAACATTTCGTGCGGGAATATCGGTCGCCGAAATGTTGGCGTCTTTTCCGCCTAGCCTGTTGAATAAACAAGAAATAGCGTTTCGAAGCTTTCTTGTCCCGGGCAAAAATCGTCTCCGCGGTCAAATGATGGGCGGGAAGCGGAGGTGCAGGCGGCATTGCCGTCGCAGCGGTCGGCCTTGGATGAAACGTCGGGCTTTGCGGGGAGAGGCAAAGTCCCAACGGATGCGAGGAGGAGATGACGACTGCTTTTACCGCCCGCCCAGAGCACGGTCTGGCATGGATAACCGGCGCGAGTTCGGGAATCGGGCGCGCCGTGGCCCTGCAACTCGTCGAGGAAGGCTATTGCGTCGTCGTCACGGCGCGCAGCCACGACAAGTTGGTCGCTCTGCAGCACGAAGCGACAGGGCCGGGGAAAATGATCGTCCTCGACGGGGACGTGACCCACCCCCATGACATGGAGCGGGTGATCACGGCGATCGAATACGAGCATGGACAGGTGGCGCTCGCGATCCTCAATGCGGGCGTCGCAATCCCCGTGCATGGTGACGATCTGCATCACGATGCCTTCGACAGGAGTTTCGCCGTCAACCTCCAGGGCGTTGTCAATTGCCTTGTGCCGCTCGTCGAACATATGAAAGCGAAGGGGCAGGGGCAGATCGCCATCGTCTCCTCCGTTGCGGGCTATGGCGGCCTGCCCATGAACGCCGCCTACGGTGCGACCAAGGCAGCTCTCATCAACATGGCCGAGAGCCTTAAATTCGATCTCGACCAAATCGGCATACGCCTGCAAGTGATCTGTCCGGGATTCGTCGATACACGCGGCGCCGTAAAGGGCGATTTCCCGCGACCCGCACTCGTCAGCGCCGAGACGGCGGCGGCGCGGATTTCGCAAGGGCTGAAGTCCGGACGCTTCGAGATCACCTTCCCGAAACGCTTCACCTATCTCGTCAAGCTGCTCAAGTTTCTGCCCTATGGGGTCTATTTTCCGGTTCTCCGCTGGCTGATGCCGTGGCGGGCACCGCGCAACACGGCGCCCAAGCACAAGGAGTCCCGTTCAAAGGGACGGCCGCGTCAGGCGGTGTGAAGCACCAGCACCGCACCGAAGATCAGGCAGAGACCGATCCACCCGATCGGCTTCAATCTCTGGCCAAAGAGAAGGCGGCCCGAGATCGCCGTTCCAAATATGCCGGTAGCGCCCAGCACGGCATAGGCGATCGCCAATTCCATGCCTTTGACGGCCTCCGCGAGCAGCGCAAAGGCGGCGAGCACGAGGGCAATCGAAAGCACACCCCAGCCGCGGTGACTAAAGCCGTTCGATCTCGAGGAGGCGAGGTTGGCAGCCACGTCGAAAAGGCCGGCCAGCACGGCGAAGGCGAAGGAGGAGAAGGAAAAGACTGGCATGCTCATGCCGCGCTTTCCTCGTCCTGCACCTTGCCGGCATTGACGAGAAGGATACCGGACACGGCCATGGAGAGGCCGAGCATCTCGCGACCGGTCAGCACGTGATCGAAGACCATGACCGAGACGAGCGTGATCAGCGCGACGCCCGAGCCTTCCCAGATCGCGTAGGCGACCCCGACGGGAATCGTCTTCACCGCCATAGCAAGAAACACGTAGGAGAGCGCGATCGAGCCATACATGACCGCATGGCCGACATAGGCGCCCCCGGCGGCCTTCATGGCGGTGAGGCCGGCGATTTCGGTGCCAATGGCGAGAATCAGGAAAAACCACGCGAAGCGCATCCGGAACCTCTGATGGACCTGCGGCGCCGTGCGTTTTTCAGGGCACACAGAGGACGCTGTAAATCATTGGATCTGCGCATCGATTTTCGGCCGATGCGCTAGCAAACGAAAAGAGCCACTCCGGCCTTCGCCGCGAATGGCTCTTCGAAACTGGCTCCCCGGGCCGGATTCGAACCGGCGACCTATCGATTAACAGTCGAGTGCTCTACCGCTGAGCTACCAGGGATCATCTGCGCCGCAGAAGTGAGGCTGCTAATACAAATGCTTTTTCGATTTGCCAAGCGATTTTTCAAAAAAAATTGAAAGCGCCGCTTGCTCGGCTGTGGAGAAAGCACCAATTCTGGGAAAGTCGCAGGAAGGAAGCAATGGCGAAGAAGAAGCATTTCGGTATCGATCCGAAAACGCGGGAAATCATTCTCGGTACATGGCGCGTCGGCCTGCCCGACTCGCCGGCCCTCAGGGTGACAATTGGGCTTCTGCTCATTGCTGGCGGTGTTCTCGGCTTCCTGCCGGTCCTCGGCTTCTGGATGATACCGCTCGGGCTGCTGGTGCTGTCGCACGACATACCGGTTGTGCGTCGCGCACGCCGACGACTCGCCGTGTGGTGGGCCCGCTGGCGCGGCAACACCGAGAAAACGTCGGGGAAGTAGAATTGCGATCTCGGGCTAGCTGGCCCGTGAAACGTTGAGTGCGTCCGGAACGCCCTCGACCGCGTGAAGTCTGCGCTTCGGCCGTAGATACGGCTCTAGGACCGTGTGGACGTGCCCCTCGTTGGGCAGCGCCGCCGGATCGTTCAAGGTTCTGGCGAGTTTGAGAAACAGCTTCTCACGCATTTGCCGCAGTCTGAAGCCGTTGGCCCTGCGGCTGAGAGCGAAAATGCGCAACGGGCTTTTTTCACCGGTCCCGTCGATGCACATCAGTTCCTCAAAACAGCGACGGTCCGTCACTACGAAGTTGCCGGCATTGCAATCCATCAGCACGATGTGAAGCCGGCGACAGCGCTCGAAAAGTTCGTCAATCATCGCCAGGTGCCTGGCCGTCAACCGCCCCGCCAGCGCCAGGTCGCGCAAGGTTGGGGCCAACTGTCCGTTTGCCATAGTGATCTTCTCGACCACGAGACCGAGGCCGTGTTCGGTCTGAACGAAGCCCAGCACTCCGGGGATGGGGAGATCGGCTGTGTCGGACAGGGTGAACTTTCGGGCCTGTTCGATAAACTCGTCGACTTCGCGTCGAAATGTCCGGTAGGCACCGAACCGCTTGAAGCGATCGATGAAGCGCAGCATCCGCGTCGATTGGCGCTCGCCGCTGTTGCCCCTGATTCTGAGAACCTTGACCAGAATATTCGGGTAGAGGTCATGCTCGAAAACACACCGCTGGTGCCCGCCTGCACATTGGTGCCAGTCGGAAAGGGAGATCTTGCCGTCGAACATGTCCTCGCCCATTAAGTGTGAAAGTTTTGTGACAAAACAGGGCCGGTTGAGGAAAATCAAGGAAAATCCTACCTTATGGGTGAGTTTATTGCGATCGAACTGGGAGGCTGGGCATTCCAGTGTCCAACCTCCTTTTACGATGGGCCGAGACGAGGGGTGCGTTTTTCGGAAATTGCCTCTTGCGGTTCATCTCGAATGATTCTAAACGCTCGCCACGACTTGATATTTCTTGTCGATGAGGCCTCGTGGCGGAGTGGTGACGCAGAGGACTGCAAATCCTTGTACCCCGGTTCAATTCCGGGCGAGGCCTCCAAATTCCCCTGATGATCCGGCTGGTGGCACCGATGTGCGCCGGCAAATTTCTTGGCAAGTGATCTTCAGCCGCTGCGGCAACGGCCGCTTGCCTGCAGAATGTCGATTCCGGCCTGACCGGGCCGCCGCTTCACCACCGCCTGATCGTCGGAGCGCGTTGGTCAGGCGGAATCGCCCGCCGCATGGTCAAGCGATACCGCGAGCGTGGCCGCGAGAACGGTGTGCACGCAATCCGATCCAGCAAGACTCCATAGGCAGCGCTTTGGAGGAACTTTCATCGGACCCATGGATCGCGTCGAGATCGCAACAAGGAGGAGAGTCCATGGGCAAACCCAGGACCGCAGATCCGACCGGCCAAGCCATGCCGTCTCCCACATGAAAGCCGAACCCGAGGGAGATTGAGCTGGGCCCGAAACCGATACGATAACCGGGGAGAATACCCGTGGCGCCGACCGTCCACCTGCGGACGGCTCTACGCCCATGCGGGGATGCGGGGAGGCAGCCAGACGAAAGTACTCGGCGCTGGTCGGCCGCAACGTCCAGCGGAACGTCTACCGCCCAAGGCTTCGGACGATAACTGTTGCCCACTCGATCACGCACTGTGCGCTAATACCCATGCATCGGCCAAACGAAACGGCTCCGATCACCGGGGCGATGGGCTAGTGATACCGCCGTATCAGCCCGACCAGTTTGCCCTGGATTTTCACCCGGTCCGGTCCGAATATCCGGGTCTCATAGGCCGGGTTCGCCGCTTCGAGCGCAATCGACGCACCCTTCCGGCGGAATCGCTTCAGGGTCGCTTCTTCGTCATCGATCAGTGCCACGACGATATCGCCCGGACTGGCCGTGCTCGCGTTGCGGATGATCACGGTGTCGCCATCGAGGATGCCGGCCTCGATCATCGAATCGCCCTTGATTTCCAGTGCGTAATGTTCACCGTTGCCGATCATGTCGAGCGGAACGGAAACCTCGTGCGTATTGTTCTGGATCGCAGAAATTGGGACGCCGGCGGCGATGCGCCCCATCACGGGAACCGCAATCGAGGACGTCTCTGCGGGTGGCGCCTCGACCCTGGGCGCGGCAGATGGCTTGCCCAGGCTGCCCTCGATGACGCTCGGCGAAAAGCCGCGCCTTGGCTGCGCCGGTGTCGTATAGGCTTCCGGCAGCTTGATGACTTCAAGTGCGCGTGCCCGATTGGGAAGCCGGCGAATGAAGCCCCGCTCCTCGAGCGCAGTGATCAACCGGTGGATGCCCGACTTCGACGCAAGATCGAGCGCGTCTTTCATTTCATCGAAGGACGGCGGGACTCCCGACTCTTTCATTCGTTCATGAATGAAGAGAAGCAATTCCTGTTGCTTGCGGGTCAGCATGGCGCGTCACTCCAGAATCGCGAAACAAATCAAGAACAGACACTATCCGTTCCATTTGTGTTCCGCAAGTGCCTAACATTCCGTGAATATTGCCATGCTGAATTGGGCGGCGTCGCTTTGCCGGGGCCGACAAGCCATTGGGCTGTCGGGCGATGGAGCGTTGATGTGGCGCCCGATCAATAGGCGAGGCGCAGACCCCCGGGACTGAGAACGTCGAAGTCAGGCTCAGGGTAGGGGCCGTACCACTGCGCGTAGGTCGTGTTGCCCGTAGCGCCGGTGGTGGCGCATCCCCAAAGTGACAGGAGCGCCAATGCTGCAACCGCCATCAGAGTTTTAGAGGACATGATTTTCTCCACTCGCGGGAGTTGCCGACACGAAAAGATGCAGACCCCAACTGTCCCTCAATTCGCCAGCGATGGCAAGGAAACCTTGGTGGCCGAAACCAGCATTTTGTGTTCCCGGTAAACGACTTGGCGCAATGCGCCTCGGCGAAGAAACCTGCCGCCGCCGCCGGGCAGATCGGGCATCACGGCTCCGGGCTGGACAAAGAGAAGAATGGTGGAGTCGAAGGGAGTCGAACCCTCGACCTCCGCAGTGCGATTGCGGCGCTCTCCCAACTGAGCTACGACCCCGGCAGGCCTGGACTATATAGAAGAATTCCACGGCGCGCGCCAGCCCGCTCGGCTGAATTGGCCGAACGTGCTCGAGACGTCGGCAGACAGTCGAGTCCGAATGGGAGCAGGTGCCGGGTCGGACAAAGTTCACGCTGGCGGATGGGGTGGGATTCGAACCCACGGACGGTTGCCCGTCGCCGGTTTTCAAGACCGGTGCCTTAAACCGCTCGGCCACCCATCCGGGCAGCGCGTTATTGCGCGAAGTGCGGTTCGTTGCAAGATTTAAGCTCGCCGCCCGCACGAATTTCTTCGGCCTCTGCCGCTTGGTACTGCGCATCTCCGTCGGTCTGGTGTTTACGTTTTGTAAACCATAACGAGAAAAACCCGGCGCGATCTCGCCTTGAAATTCGTATTTTTGCCTTGTTGTTGTCATCATTACACGATTGTCCCTTTCCGGGACGTCGAAAGATCCGCGGGGGTGAAATGCGGATCGTTCGGGCACGAATTTTGCGAATGACCTTGGGGACAGATGATATCTCGTAGAAAAGCGGCATGCCTTGCGAGGGGATTGCGCCTCGCTGCAATTCCACTGCTTTGCGCAGCACTAGCGGCCTGCGGTTCGACGTCCAGCGTCAAGAAGAGCAAGTCGAGAAGCAAGGAATATTTCGCCGAATCGGTCTACGGGGTCAAAGCAAGTCCGCGAGTGGCCAACGGGCGCAACATTCCGAAGGGCGGCGGGCGATTCCAGGTCGGCAATGCCTATCAGGTCAAGGGCAAGTGGTATCAGCCGAAGGAGGAGCCGGGCTACAACAAGACCGGCATGGCCTCCTGGTACGGCTCGGCCTTTCATGGTCGGCTGACGGCGAATGGCGAGGTCTACGACAAGTATCACCTCTCCGCGGCGCATCCCACGTTCCCTTTGCCGAGCTATGCTCGCGTGACCAATCTCGAGAACGGCAGCTCCGTCATTGTGCGTGTGAACGATCGCGGGCCCTATGAATTCGGCCGGATCATCGATGTCTCCTCGAAGACCGCCGACCTGCTCGATATCAAGCGCAAGGGAAGTGCCCAGGTACGCGTGCAATATGTCGGCCGAGCCCCGCTCGAGGGCAACGACATGCCTTATCTTATGGCGTCTTACGTTACCAAGGGCGATCGCGGCCCTCGCATCGCGCCGGAAGGGCAGATCGCGACGGGGGTCATGGTGGCTTCGAACGAACCGCTGCGCGATCAGGCACAGGACCTTGGGACTCTGACGATTCCGGCGAAATCGACGCTTGGCGCAACGAGGTCGTTGAATGCGCTCACGGCGCCGCCTGCAGCGTCGCCGGCATCGGCCGCGCTTGCCGAGTTCATGATGCTGCCGGAGATCGGGCCGGTTCCCTCCGAGCGCCCGGAATGGATCCCGTTGCCGGATGGCAACATGGCCTATGCCGCCGCCTATGTCGAAGTCCGGGTCAGTGACAGGGCTTCGCCATTCGAACTGATCATGGCCGATCCGGACCCGCTGACGTCCGACTCCATTCGGGCCTACGCAAAGCGGCAGAACCGGGGCGTTCTGGCCGATTGACGCCGGTTGAATAGGTCTGGCGGCGCTGCTATGCCCGTGAAGAAACCGGAGTTTCTCATGCGCATTGTGTGGCTGGCGATCGTGGGTGTCCTTGCAGCGGTCGTCGCAGGTGATGCGGAGGCACAGGCGCCTGCCTTCGACACCAAGGCGAAACAGATCTATCTCGTCGATGCGGAGACCGGGAGCGTGCTCTTTGCGCGCGGCGAGAACGAGCCCGTGCCACCGGCGTCGCTTGCAAAGCTCATGACGATGGAACTGGTCTTCGAGGCCCTCGACAAGGGGGAACTGACGCCGCACGCGACCTTCGAAGTTTCGGAACACGCCTGGCGCACGGGCGGAGCGCCATCCGGCACCGCGACCATGTTTGCCGCGATCAAGTCGAAGGTCGCGGTCGCGGATCTCATGCAAGGTGCGATTGTACAGCTGGCGAACGACGCCTGCCTTGTTCTGGCCGAGGGAATGGCGGGCAGCGAGACGGCCTTTGCCGAACGGATGACGGAGCGGGCTCGCGAACTCGGCATGCCGGTCGCGACATTCAAGAACGCGACCGGACTGCCGGACCCCGGAAACAAGATGACCATGCGCGAACTCGTCACGCTTTCGCGGCATTTGCACGAGGCGCATCCGCATTATTACCGCCTCTATTCCCAGCCGGATTTCGAGTGGAACAAGATCTTCCAGCGCAACAAGAATCCGCTGATCGCCGCCAATGTCGGCGTCGACGGGCTGGCGACGGGATTTGCGGAAGGCTTCGGCTTCTCGGTCGCCGCTTCGATGCAGCGCGGCGAGCGCCGTGTCTATCTCGCAATGGGCGGTCTTGAGAGCGATAAGGAGAGGACCGAGGAGAGCCGCCGCGTCCTCGAATGGGCAATGACGAACTTCGAGAAGCGGCGGATTTTTGCCGGTGGCGAAACGATCGGTGAAGCGAGCGTCTATGGCGGGGCGGCATCCCACGTCGCGCTTGTCGCCGGCGGACCCGTGGACGTGTTGCTGCCGGTCAACAATCCGGAGCGGCTGACCGCCCGCATCGTCTACCGGTGGCCTCTCAGCGCGCCGGTGGCCGCAGGACAGGAGGTCGGCGTCGTCAAGCTCTGGAACGGAGAAGAGCTCGTCAAGGAAGTTCCAGTCCGCACAGCCGATGCCGTCGAGCCGGGCACGCTGACGAGCCGTGCGCTTGACGCCTTGCAGGAACTTCTCTTTTTCTGGCTGTGACAATTGCACGCCGTGACGGTTTCTTCCGGCAGACCAATCGGCTAAACAGAGGGCAGGAATACGCCGATCTGGAAGAGCATGTGTCGCTGACAAAGGGTTTGTTCGTAACGTTCGAAGGCGGAGAAGGGGCGGGCAAGTCGACCCAGATGCGCCTGCTTGCCGATTCGCTCAGCGCGCGGGGTTATGCCGTGCTGACGACGCGGGAACCCGGCGGGTCCGCCGGTGCAGAGGCGGTTCGCCACGTGCTTCTTTCGGGGGCGGCGGAGTCCTTTGGCGTGCGTATGGAGGCGATCCTCTTCGCCGCCGCGCGTAGCGACCATGTCGAGCAGGTGATCCGGCCGGCGCTCGGAAGGAGGACGATCGTCCTTTGCGACCGGTTCATGGATTCCTCGCGCGTCTATCAGGGGATTACCGGCAATCTCGAGGCGAGCTTCATCGAGACACTGCAGCGCGTCGCCGTCAATGGCGTCGTTCCCGATCTCACGATCATCTTCGACCTCCCGGCCATTGTAGGCCTCGAGCGCGCGCGTCGCCGCGCCGCCGATCAAGGGCCGGACCGCTTCGAAAAGGAGCAGTTGGAAACGCATGAGAAGCGGCGCGAAGCCTTTCTCGATATTGCCGAGACCGATCCGGAGCGCTGCCGGGTCGTGGACGCGACGCGCCCGCCGGAGGTGATCGCTGCAGACGTGCTGGACCTTGTGGCGGCGCTGCTGCCGAGCGAGGACGCGGCGCGCGCATCCGCGGCGGAAGTGGCCACATGACAGCAGAACGCCCAGGGGTGCTGGACGGGGCGATCGCGCCGGCCGAAAACAGCAGGCTCTTCGGCCATGGTGAGGCCGAAGTCTTCCTCGCGCAGAGCTACAAGTCCGGCAAGGGGCATCACGCGGTCCTCATCGAAGGGCCGGAGGGCATCGGCAAGGCGACGCTCGCCTTTCGCTTCGCCAAACACGTGCTTTGCCATCCGGAGCCGACGGAGGCGCCCGACCGGCTCGGCGACCCGGATCCCGGTTCGATCGTCAGCCGTCAGCTTGCCTCCGGCGCCTCCCACAACCTCCTGCATCTGACGCGTCCGGTCGATGAGAAGAGCGGGAGGGTCAAGGGTGCGATCACGGTTGACGAAGTGCGCCGCGCCGGAAAGTTCTTCGGCCAGACGTCGGGGACGGGAAACTGGCGGATCGTCATCATCGACCCGGCCGACGACCTCAACCGCAACGCGGCCAATGCCATCCTGAAGATACTGGAGGAGCCGCCGCGCCGATCGCTGTTTCTTGTCTTGACGCACGCGCCGGGGAAACTCCTGCCGACGATCCGCTCCCGTTGCCTGCCGCTGCGGCTGAAGCCGCTCGATGCGGGGGCCATGCGCCAAGCACTCGCGCACCTCGGGTTCGACATGGGTGGGGGCAATGCCGATCAGATCCTTGCAGCGGCGGGCGGCAGCGTTGCCGAGGCGCTGAAGCTGATCAACTATGGCGGCCTCGAGATCGCCGCTGCCTTCGACGACGTGATCGCAGGGCAGGGACCTGCGGTGCGCAAGCAAATGCACAAGCTCGCCGACATTCTCTCGGCAAAAGACAGCGAAACGATCTTCGATTTCTTCGCCTCGCTCCTTCAAAGCCGTGTCATGCAACTGGCACGTGAGGCGGCTTTGGCCGGCGACATCGGGCGAGCGGAACGCTTCGCACATCTTTCCAGCAGCTTCGCCGAGCGCCTCGCGATCAGCGAAGGCTATAATCTCGACCGCAAGCAGACAGTCCTGTCGCTTCTGGACGATCTGAAGGACCGCGTATAGCGCAGGGGCGAACTTCCACTTCCGCTCGATCGCGGTGGCGGGATCGATTTCATACCGGTGAGCGAAGAACATGACGTGGCCATGTCAATTCCGCTCCCGGTCGTCCGCTGGCCTTCCGTGGCGTCCGCTTTTTCTCGCCGCGGCGGTTCCCTACCTAAAGGCGATGCGCTAATAGCAGCGCTAACTCCAGATCCGAGATATCGAAGCCGACAATGAGAGATACGTCCCCCTTCTACATCACCACCGCGATTTCCTATCCGAACGGCAAGCCGCATATCGGCCACGCCTACGAATTGATCGCGACGGATGCGCTTGCCCGGTTTCAGCGGCTCGACGGGCGCGAGGTGTTCTTCCTGACTGGCACGGACGAACACGGCCAGAAGATGCAGCAGACGGCAAAGAAGGAAGACGTTTCGCCGCAGGAACTGGCCGATCGCAACTCGGCCGAGTTCCAGAACATGGCGCGTCTTCTCAACGCGTCGAACGACGACTTCATCCGCACGACCGAAAAGCGGCATCACGAGGCGTCGCAGGCGATCTGGACCCGGATGAGCGAGGCCGGCGACATCTATAAGGATTCCTATGCCGGCTGGTACTCGGTTCGCGACGAGGCCTATTACCAGGAGAATGAAACGGAGTTGCGCGCCGACGGGATTCGCTACGGTCCCCAGGGAACACCGGTCGAGTGGGTGGAGGAGGAGAGCTACTTTTTCCGCCTCTCCGCCTATCAGGAAAAGCTCCTGAAGCACTACGACGACAATCCGGATTTCATCGGCCCGGCGGAGCGGCGCAACGAGGTCGTCTCCTTCGTCAAGTCGGGTCTCAAGGACCTTTCGGTCTCGCGCACAACCTTCGACTGGGGCATCAAAGTGCCGAGCGATCCGGCCCATGTCATGTATGTCTGGGTGGATGCGCTGACCAACTATCTGACCGCCACTGGATACCTCACCGATCCGCAAGGCCCGCGGGCGAAATTCTGGCCGGCGAACATTCACGTCATCGGCAAGGACATCATCCGTTTCCACGCGGTCTACTGGCCGGCCTTCCTGATGTCCGCCGGTCTGCCGCTGCCGAAGCGGGTCTTTGCGCACGGCTTCCTGCTCAATAAGGGCGAGAAGATGTCGAAGTCGCTCGGCAATGTCGTCGATCCGTTCAACCTGGTCGAGCATTTCGGCCTTGATCAGATCCGCTACTTCTTCCTGCGCGAGGTGTCGTTCGGCCAGGACGGCAGCTACAGCGAAGAGGGGATCGCGACGCGGATTAACTCCGACCTTGCCAACGGCATCGGCAATCTCGCCAGCCGTTCGCTCTCGATGATCGTAAAGAACTGCGATGGCCGGATACCGGCCTGCGGGCCGCTGACAGAGGAAGACAAAGCCATGCTTGCGGCGGCCGATGCGCTTCTCGAGACGACGCGCGAGGAGATGGGCAAGCAGCTGATCCACCGAGCGCTCGCCGCCATCATCGCCGTCGTCTCCGAAACCGACCGCTATTTTGCCGGCCAGGAGCCCTGGGCGCTCAAGAAAACCGATCCGGAGCGCATGGCGACGGTGCTCTATGTGACGGCGGAGGTCGTGCGGCAGATTGCCATTTTGTTGCAGCCCTTCATGCCGGGATCGGCGGGCAAGCTGCTCGATCTCGTCGCCGTTCCAGCGGAAAAGCGGGATTTCACCAGCCTCGGCGAGGCCGGTCGGCTCGTGTCCGGAACGCCGCTGGAGGCGCCGAAGCCCGTCTTTCCGCGCTATGTAGCGCCGGAAGTGTAAGCGAGAGCGTATCAATGCTGATCGACACGCATTGCCATCTGGATTTTCCCGACTTCGAAACGGAACGCGATGCGATCATCGAACGCGCCCGCGAGGCCGGCGTTACCCAGATGGTGACGATCTCGACGCGCGTGAAGCGCTTCGAGACGATCCTTGCGATTGCCGAAAAATATCCGAACGTCTTCTGTTCCGTGGGCACCCATCCGCACAATGCCGACGAAGAGCTCGATATCATGGCCGACGATCTCGTTCGCCTTTCGCAACATCCGAAGGTGGTGGCGATCGGCGAGGCAGGGCTCGATTATTTCTACGACAATGCTCCGCGCGAGGCGCAGGCCGAGGGCCTGCGGCGGCACATCGAGGCAGCGCGCGAAACCGGGCTGCCGCTCGTCATCCACAGCCGTTCGGCAGACGATGACATGGCGGCAATCCTGACGGAAGAAACGGGGAAGGGCGCTTTCCCCTTCCTCCTCCATTGTTTTTCATCCGGTCCGGAACTGGCGCGTATCGGTATCGAACTTGGCGGCTACGTTTCCTTTTCGGGCATTCTGACCTTCCCGAAATCGCAGGAACTGAGGGACATCGCCAAGACCCTTCCGCGCAACCGGATGATCGTGGAGACGGATGCGCCCTATCTGGCGCCGAAACCGTTCCGCGGCAAGCGCAACGAGCCGGCCCATGTCGCGCATACTGCAGACGTTCTGGCCGAGACGATCGGCGTCAGTCGGGCTGAGATCGAGGACATCACCACCGAAAACGCGCTCCGGATCTTCTCGAAGATGCCGAGGCTGTGACATGGCGTTCCGGCGGGCGTTCACCATTCTAGGTTGCGGCTCATCGCCGGGCGTGCCGCGGATCACCGGGGACTGGGGCGCTTGCGATCCGTCGAACCCGCGCAACCGGCGCTTGCGGGCAGCACTACTGGTGGAGCAGTTTGCTCCCGACGGCGGCAAGACCACCGTCGTCATCGACACCGGGCCCGATTTCCGCACCCAGATGATTGCAGCCGATGTCCGCCACATCGATGCGGTGCTCTACACGCACGCTCACGCGGATCACTTGCACGGAATCGATGACCTGCGCGGCTTCGTCATCGAGAACCGGAAGCGCATACCGATCTGGGCGGACGCCTTGACGATGTCCCGGATCCGCGATGGCTTTCGCTATTGCCTGGAGTCGCCGCCAGGCAGCGGCTATCCGCCGATCGTCGAAGCGCGTGTCATCGAGGACGATTTGCCGCCCGTGACCGTTCACGGTGCTGGCGGTCCGGTCGCATTCCAGCCGCTGATGCAGTTTCACGGCAATATTCACTCGCTCGGCTTCCGCATCGGCGATTTTGCCTATTGCAGCGACGTCAGTGATTTTCCGGCGGAGACGGTCGAGAAGCTCCTGGGACTGGATCTCCTGGTGATCGACACGCTGCAGTACAAGTTCCACCCGAGCCATCTGTCGCTCGTGCAATCGCTCGGCTGGATAAACCGGCTTCAGCCGAAACGCGCCGTGCTCACGCACATGCACGTGCCGCTGGACTATGAGACGGTTTGCGACGAGACGCCGGATCACGTCGAGCCGGCCTACGACATGATGCGGCTGGAGTTCGAGGTGGCGATGCCAAGTGCCGAAGAGGCGTGACGTCGCAATCGAGCATTCGACTTGAAGGCATTGATTTAAAAGCGCATACAGCGGCGCCCGTGAGTTCCATAATCTATCTTATGCGATCATGTTGTGTAGCGGGGTACATTCTATTTCCAAGTGCGACATGCCAATAAAAACAAAGGCTTCGCCTTGGAGATTTTTGGATGTCGCTCTGCTATTCGCAGCTCACCCTTTCCGACCGCCGACGTTTGCATCAGCTCGTGGAACGCAAGGTTCCTGTCGGTGACATCGCCCGCCAACTCGGTCGGCATCGATCGACGATCTATCGTGAACTGAAGCGCAATACCTTTCATGATGCCGAGTTTCCGGAATACAGCGGCTACTACGGCGGCATCGCCAACGACATCTCCAAGGAGCGTCGGCGACGGCTGCGCAAGCTCAGCCGCCACCCGCAATTACGCGAACTGGTCATTGAGCAGCTGAAGGCACTTTGGTCGCCGGAGCAGATCGCCGGCCGCCTGCTTGCCGACGGTGTGAGCGCCCTGCGTGTCTGCACGGAAACGATCTACCGCTTCATTTATGGCAAGGAAGATTATCCGCTGCAGCTCTATCAGCATCTGCCGGAAGGCCGCCGCAAGCGCCGCCCGCGCCGCTCCCGCAAACCCCGCGACGGCTCGATCCCGTTGGACTGCAGGATCAGCCAACGCCCTGATTTCATTGCCGATCGCTCGCGGTTCGGCCACTGGGAGGGCGATCTCCTGATCTTCCGGCGCGACCGCGGTGAAGCCAATGTCACCTCGCTGGTCGAGCGCAAGAGCCGCTACACGGTGATGATCAAGAATGGCAGCCGCCACTCTCGGCCGCTTATCGACAAGATCGTCGATGCCTTCTCACCGCTGCCCGCCTTTGCCCGGCAGAGCTTCACCTTCGACCGCGGTACCGAGTTTCGCGGTTTCAAGGCTCTGGAAGATGGGCTCGGCGCCAGGAGCTGGTTCTGCGATCCAAATTCACCGTGGCAGAAAGGCGCAGTCGAGAACACCAACAAGCGCATCCGCCGCTTTGTGCCAAGCGATACGGACCTATCCGCCGTCAGCCAGCAACAGCTGGTCGCCCTTGCCCATCACATGAACTCGCTGCCCAGGAAGTGCCTCGGTTATCGAACACCGGCGGAGGTCTTCATGGCGCATTTGCGCGAAAGTAGCTGATGCCCTACCCTTCACACGGCATTGTTGCACTTGGATTAGATTCTCCAGTTCAAGGATGAAGTGCGACTTGCGATAGATACCAATGGGTTATCACGCGCAAGGAATGGTTCATGAGACGCACCTACTCCCAGATCGATATGGATGAACGTCGCAGGATCGCTCGCTGGCGAGCGGCCGGCCTCAGCGCCACCGTCATCGCCGAGAAGCTCGGACGGCATCGTTCGACGATTTTCCGCGAGCTCAGGCGCAATGCTTTTGAGGATCCGACGGTGCCGGATCTGAGCGGCTACTATTGCATCACCGCCAACGAGATGGCACGTGAGCGCAGAGCCAAGCTGCGCAAGCTCGCCCGGTTCTCGCATGTGCGCCAATCGGTGATCGAGCGGATCATGCATGGCTGGTCGCCACAGCAGATCGCCGGCCGCATGCGGCTGGAGCGCCATCCGATCTGCGTCAGTTACGAGACGATCTACAAGTTCGCCTATTCCGCAGACGGCCAGGCCATCAAGCTTTGGCGGCACCTGCCGGAGCGTCGTGCGAGGCGCAGGCCGAGGCATGCCCGACGGCGTCACGGTCGCCGCTTCAGCCCGGAACTTAACATCCTTCACCGTCCAGATACTGTCGCCGAGCGCAAGCAGTTCGGCCATTAGGAGTGCGATCTCATTCAGTTTCGCAAGAAGTTCGGCAAGGCCAATGGGACGTCACTGGTCGAGCGGGTCAGCCGCTTTGCGGTCTTCCTGCGCAACAACGACCGGCAATCGAAGCCGATCATGGACGGGCTGATTGAGGTGCTCCAACCGCTGCCCCAAGCCGCTCGACGCTCCATCACCTTTGACCGGGGCACTGAGTTCAGCGAATGGCCCTATCTGCAGGCTGGCATCGGAACGCAGACTTGGTTCTGCGACCCGCAGTCGCCCTGGCAGAAAGGCACGGTCGAGAACACCAATGGCCGGGTTCGCAAATGGCTTTCGAGAGAGATTGATCCCCTGTCGATCACCGACGGCGAGCTGAAGGACATCTGCGATCGGCTCAACTCGACTCCGCGGAAGTGCTTAGGCTACCGAACGCCGGCGGAAGTCTTCCGCAAGAAACTGCTCGCGCAAATGCGGCGTGTCGGCTAGCTTCACACGCACAAGTCGCTGTTCGGCATGAACTTACACGGCATTTTAGAGATGCGAAATATGAGCCAGTTAGAGATGCGACAGTCGTCGCCTCTTTGGCGACCAACCTCCTCAATCCAAAATGGCACTGTTCGTCCTCGCGCTATTTCCGCAATTCACGACGCCAAGAAACGGTTCCATCAGATTGCAAATGCTGGTCCTCGCAATCATCCTAAAATGCGTCGGCTTCGTCGTGAACGGGGATGATCCTGATTATGGCCCGGGCGAAAAGCAGTATGAAGCTCTCGTCGAAATTTGCTCGACTACCCAATTATCTCCTTGCTGCCGTATTTGCCGGACTGGCCTCTCGGCTCGTGTTCGGAGGGAGAGCCTAACCGGTACGCGGGATTCGCGGACTGCTCTGGGCCGAAAGTGCCGATTCTGGTTACCTATCCGGCTATTCAGTTAATTTCCCCCCGAGCGCGGATGATCTCAACCCGCTACACGTAGGTGTAGCAGCCCCTAAGCTGTAAGCCAGATGTCGTGTCGGCCGTCTCTGTTCGAACGTGCTGTGTCGTCGCCTTGGGGGGAGGCATTCTCGTGCCGACAGCAAATAGAATTGCGCTGGCGGCCGCAAACCCCGCAAAAAGAAGGAACATGCCAGGCCCTCCAAAAGCGCCAAGCATGACGCCGCCCAGGGTCGGGCCGACGAAATTGCCGACGGTTGAGAATGAGTGAGCCCCGAAATAGCTTCCCCTATTGCGGTCGCTCGATATACCGTCAACAAGCATGTATTCGGATGGGACGACCAGAATCTCACCGATCGTGAAGACAATCATCGAGATCGCCAAGCTCCAAAATGCCGTGGAGGTTAGAAAACCGATCTCACTCAGAAGGAACAGAACGCAGCCGATCACGAGGGCATCTAGGGCGCCTGCACGTTCAATGAATCGCCGCGCGAACGGATTGCCGATTAGAACGACTGCGCCGTTGATCGAAACGAGATATGCAAAAATCTCCACGCCGCCAGCTACATTGTCCGAAAGATAGGGAGCAAGCGTAGCCGACCATTGACCGTACACGGCAATTAGCAACATGCCGCCAGCGACAAAGAAGGCCAGACGCGGATCACGGATCGTCGCCTTGATGCTCTGAAACACCGGCACCGCCGACGCGGCGGCTTGGTGAACATCCCCTCGATGAAGGGGAACCTGCGAGAGATGCAGGGCAAACGCAAACATCGCATAGACGATGCCTGCAATGAGGAAAAGGGTCGTAGATGCAGCGCCTGCTGCGATTCCGATCAGCGGCCCAACGGCCCAACCGACATTTGACGCCGTGTAGCGCCAAGAGAAATACTTCAGACGTGCGTGTTCAGGGCATACGTCGCTCATCAGGGCGCGTGAAATCGGCTCATATATCGCGACGGCGACAGCAGCTACGATCTGAGCGAGGCAGAACGCAAGAACCGTTTCAGCTAACCCCATCCCAACCAGAGCGAAAGCCATAGAAAGGAGGGTAAGCGTCAGCACAGTTTTGCGCCCCACTCGGTCCGACAAGGATCCTGCGAAGGGGGCAGCAATCGCTCCCACCAAGGGACCTGCCCCCAACAGTGCGCCGATCATGGCGGGACCGAGCCCGAATGACTGCTGCAATTTGATGGCGAGGAACGAGAGAGTCATTGCACGCGCGATGGTCACAAGACCCGACCCAATTATGAGGAACAGCACATGTTTCAGCCGCTGTTCTTCGTACTCCATCGTCGCCCCCGATCTACTGCAACAATCCCGATTTCAATCGATCTCGCCTACCTAGCAAATCGCAGAATAGGGAGTTTGTGACCGTTACAATGACCAGTGTGGGCAGCGCAAGGCCGCCATTTCACGAGTTCGTCAGCCGACCATTCGGCTCGACGCGCGGGAATTTCGCCAGGAGCATCTGCCCGCCCTCCTCTACGTGGAGTGCCGGCGCATCGCCCGCCGGCGGACCCTACGCCCGAAGGCTGAAGCTCCTGCGCAAGGCGCTTGGGCTGATGCCCAGCTGTCGGTGAAACGTGGCGCTCAGATGCGCGTGCGAGGAAAAGCCCACTGCAAGTGCAACGGCGCTTAGATCTACGGCGCCGGCGGTGATCAGCGAACGGGCACGCGCGACACGGCGATCGACGATATAGGCATGAGGCGACCAACCGGTCGCCTGCTTGAAAGCCCGTGAGAAGAAACCCGCCGAAAGACCGAGCCCTTCAGCGAGCGCTTGTACCGTTAATTCTCCGTCGAGATTACCTTCGATGATTTCGTCGATCCGTCTCAGGCGCCGTGCGGTCATCCATTGCGGAGTGTCACTCGAAGGGGCACGACATCCCATCTGCAGGCAAAGCCGATCGACGAGAGCGATCATCTGCGCTTCGTAGCGCAACGGCTCGGCGAAGGGAGATGCGAGAAAGAGGCGTCTCAACTCATGCGCGGCCGCAACAGCGAGGGAATCGATGCGGTCGCTGAAAGCGAAGCCGCCTTCTTCCTCGAGATCGAAGCCGGTGAGGACGAGATATTCCCCGCCGGAGGCCGAACACGAGAAGACTTCGCAGCCTTTCGGCACATAGGCGAGCCCGTTCGGCCGCGCGCGAAAAGGCCGGATCCTGTCGCTGGCATAGGCATGTACGCCCTCCTGGCTCTCGAAGGCGAAGCCGAGGACCGGGCGCTCCGCCGTATAGCGCGCCTCATAGGGCCGGCGCGGCAAAAGCTCCGCCGACCAGCGGCCGACGGTCACGCGCCTTGCCGGCTCCGGCGTCAATGCCGTGGGTCCGCTCATGCTTACTCGTCCGCTCCTCAGGATCAATTTCCAATGGCCGCCGTTTTACGTCAGGAATCTGAAAGCGCCAAAACTTTCGGCATGTCAGTCATCCGGCATCCGTAAACGATGGAAGCAACGGGATGAAGCTGTTCGCACGGAAGGACATCGAAGAGGCGGCCGCGCTCGTCTACCGGCACATGCCGCCTACCCCGCAATATGTGTGGCCACAGCTCTGCGAGATGGCTGGCGCCACGGTCTGGATCAAGCACGAGAACCACACGCCCGTCGGCGCGTTCAAGGTCCGCGGTGGCATCACCTTCATGGATTGGCTCCGCCGCAGCCGGCCAGAAACCACTGGCATTGTCACCGCAACGCGCGGCAATCACGGACAGAGCCAAGCGCGTGCCGCCCGGACTGCCGGGCTTGAGGCGCAAATCATCGTTCCGCACGGCAATTCCGTCGAAAAGAATGCCGCCATGCGCGCCTGGGGCGGCAAGGTCATCGAGTTCGGCCGGGACTTTGACGAGGCGCGAAGCGAAGCGCGGCGGCTTGCGGCCGAGGCCGGATCTTTCCTGGTGCCGGCCTTCCATAAAGAGATCGTCCTCGGTGTCGCGACCTATGCGCTGGAACTCTTTACCGCGGCACCCGATCTCGATGCGGTCTACGTGCCGATCGGCTGCGGCTCGGGGATTTGCGGCGTCATTGCCGCACGCGAGACGCTGGGCCTAAAGACGGAGGTGATCGGCGTCGTCTCAACCCACGCGCCGGCTGCGAAACTGTCATTTGAAGCCGGACGGCCGATCCAGACCGAAACGGCGCTGACCTTCGCGGACGGCATGGCCGTTCGCGTCCCCGTGGAAGAGGCCTTCGCGATCTATGCGAAAGGCGCCTCCCGCATCGTCGCCGTCAGCGACGACGAAGTGGCGGAGGCGATGCGCCTCCTCTACCGCGCCACCCACAATGTCGCCGAGGGCGCGGGCGCGGCGCCGCTCGCCGCGCTGCTCAAGGAAGGTGCGGCCATGCGTGGCAGGAAAATCGGCCTCATCCTGAGCGGAGCGAATGTGGACGCCGACGTGTTTCAGAAGGTTTTGGCCGGGGAGACGCCCAGTGTCACGTGAAGCTTCGTCCCTTCTACGGCAAGCCCAGGCCCCGCTTCAGCGTCTTCAGGACGGCCCAATCCGCGCCTTCCAGGGCGCGGGACCGACTGGCTCCTCCAAACGATGCCCGCCGCCGGCCCCTCGCTCGTCACCGCCTCGGCCGGAAACTTCGGCCAAGGGCTCGCACATGCCGCCGCCAAACGGGGTCGCAAGGCGATCGTTTCTGCGGCGACGAATGCCAACCCGCTGAAGATTGCCGCCATGCAGCGCGTTGGAGCGGAAGTCATTCTTCACGGCGACGATTTCGACGCGGCCAAGGCCGAGGCGCGTCGGTTCGCCGAGACAAAGGGCTGTGCCTTCATCGAGGACGGGGCCCATCCTGCAATCGGGCAGTGGCCCGCCGCCGGCGATAGCAGTCAGTGGAAGCCCCTTCGCACATAGGACAAGCAGTCAAATCTATTGAGGACAGAATGATAATCTGGCGTGGATATGGTATTTTGGTAATCGTCCTGGCAGCTCTTGGACTGCTCGGGTCTCAATTCGTCGTCGAAGCCATTTTTGATGGCCCTCCCCCATCGGAATTTGTCCCGATCGGCCAAATGGCCGGTATGTGGTCGGGAGCCGCACTCGTAGCCCTTATGAACCTGGCGCTGGAGCGCGTCGACAAGCCGCGCACCGTAATCGACAAGGAAACGGGCAGCGAGCTCGTGCTCAAAGCCAAACACGATTTCTTCTTCATCCCGATGAAGTATTGGGCCTATCTGCTGATGCTGGTCGGCGTGGCCCGCTATTTCGCCGACTGACCCTGCGAGAAGGGGTGCAAGCCGCCCGGTCTATCGTTGGCATTTCACTCCGGCGCCAGGGCTCGTCTTTTCGACCGAGCCTCTTGACGAGAGGCCCCGCAAAATCGTGTCGATCCGACCTGAGGTCATCCAGGCACTGATCAGCACATTCCACAACGACGCACGCGTGTATCACTAGCCAAACCAAAGACAGAAACAATGCAATCTAAGCGACGAATATCATCACTCGCCCTCTCCGTATTTGTTGTTGCCTCCGCGACGCCGCTTTTCGCAGGAGAGCTGTTCCCGATAGATCACGGAAGATACGTCGAATCGCGACTTGGTTGCGGCGAAACAAAACGTTCGCTCCTATTTATCTATAACGGGCAAAACATTAAGGGCGAAAAGAGCAGCTGCACCGTGAGCAACGTTTCCTATTCTGGAAACATTTACGAGTTCGACGAGACCTGCTCATATTATCATCACTGGTGGAGCATCTTGCCGACAATTGTCACGGGATACAAAAGCAGGATGGAAATAGCAAACAAGAGGGAATTCCTGTTAAAACGCGAGAATGAAAGCCTTGAGATGACAGATCGATACAGGTGGTGCGCGTCGGAATAATCCTCGCACCGCTGGACGAAATTAACGTCGGCCTGCTGTTGGAAACATGCTCGCAAAGGAAGCGGCCGCCAAACGGCTTCGGCGGCGCTTTCATGAATGATGAGAAGGAGAGACATTTGCATAGAATACTGCGGCTTATCGCCCATGCCGCCGTTGTCACGGCGCTGTCATTGGGTGCGGCATCCGCCTCTGAAGTGCCCGCCAGAAAATCAGGGCTTTGGATCGTAAAATCCCAAGACAATCCCTTCGCGAACTGGAGCATGTGCGTCAACGACAAGAACAACACGTTCCTGAACAGCGATGTCTGGAGCAACTTCAAGAAAGAATGCAAGGTCAGATCGCTCACAAGAAGCGGGAACGGCTACTCGTTGATCTCTAATTGCAATTCCAGCCTCACCGGCGACGTCAGGCTTATTGTGGATTTCTCCGGCGACTTCAGAACGGCTTACACCTTCAAATCAACCACAGAAGCAAGGGGGCCAAGTCAGCAGGTCGATCGACAAACCATCACTGTCAGCGCCTCATTCGCAGGAGAATGCCCGGCGGGCATGAGGCCTGGGATGAAGCGAATGGAGCGGCAGTAACCCGCGTGGGCACGATGGGCAGCAATGGAGCACCGGACTGTGGCATGCTCCAACGCTGCCCTCTCGCAGCCGCCACAGGTAAGGTATCCCCTTGCTGCCCTTCAATCTGAAAACCTGCTATCCAAGCGGTGTCGGCCAGGAGGACGTCCTGGCGCAGCACATTCGCGCCGTCTTGGTCGTGCACCTGCCGCAGGGGCGACGTTCTCGCTCGCCCTTTCTGCTCTTCGCAGGATCGGCGCAACGATCGTGCCCATGCCGATGGATGAACACGGCCTCCTGCCGGATCCCCTGGAGACGGCCGCCGCGGTACCGAGTTTCGCGGTTCCAGGGCTCTGGATGACGGGATCGGCGCCAGGAACTGGTTCTGCGATCCAAATTCACCGTCGCAGAAAGGTGCCGTCAAGAACACCAACAAGCGCATCCGCCGCTTCCTGCCCAGCGACACAGATCTGGCGGCAGCAAGCCAGCATCAGCTCGTCGCCCCGCAAAGTTGAAGTGTCCTGTTTCTGCAAAGTAAGAATGTCACTCTCCCCGGTTTTGATGACCTGGGGAGATTGCGGATGGGATTGATTGCGATGAGCGAGCGTGATCTGCAGCGGATCGAGGTTTTGTCGAAGGTGATCGACGGCCGCATGACGATTGTCTCGGCGGCGCATGTGTTGTGCCAGGTGCGCCGGCTCTTGGAGCGGATCCGGACGGACGGCGCAGCATCGATCCGGCACAAGGCGATTTGGCCGACCGTCGAACAACCGGATCAGCGATGGTGTTCGGGATTATGTGGCGCTGGTTCGCGAGCGCTATGCCGACTTCGGTCCGACGCTGCCGTCGCGGTCGAAGCGCAAGGAGTCGGCGTTGCGCCGACTGTTCAAGAGCGATGGCCCGTCCCATTCACCTCGACAATGTCGCGCTGCTATTTGTGGTGGGCTAGCATGTGCGCGCAAGCTCAACTACCCGGGTCGAAACACGGTCTGCAACCTCCCGATCATGCGTTACCATGAGCACCGCAACGCGCCTCTCGCTGACGATTTCCAGCAGGAATGTCATCACCTCCTTCTGGCTGACCGGGTCCAGCCGCGAGGTCATCTCGTCGGCGAAGAGGAAGGCGGGATCGAGCAGCAGGGCACGCAACAGCGCAAAACGCTGCAATTCCCCGCCGGAAATCTGTCCCGGCAGACGATCGAGCAAGGCTCCCGGCAAGCGCAACCGGGCCAGCAATCGCTCGACATCGGTCCATTCCTTGCCATGCAGCCGCGTCAGATCCCGCAATCCCCTGCGGATCGTCTGAGACGGCGCGAACGCTGCAGGCGGGTCCTGGTAGAGTTTCTGGAAGCGTAGCGAGGAGAGGCCTGCCTTGCGCACGATCGAGCCCGCATCAGGATTGGTCAGGCCAAGCAGGATGTTGCCGACCGTCGTCTTGCCGCATCCGCTGGGGCCGGCGATCGAGACGATCTCGCCGGCAGCCACGGTGATGTCGAGGCCGGAAAACAGAACCCTGTCACCGTATCTCTTTTCCAGTCCGCAGCCCGCGACAACCAGCTTGTCCGATTTCATGCCCGGATGCCGCTCCCACTGTGATGGCTCGGCCGCCAGAAGTGCCTTGGTGTAGGCGTGCTCGGGGGCAGTCAGCAGCTTCTGGGTGGGCCCATATTCAACGAGCCGACCATCGAGCATGACGCCAATCGTTCCGCCGAGCGCTCTGGCCACGGCGACGTCGTGGGTGATGGTCAGGAGCAGGCGTCCCCTTTCCACTTCCTGTCTCAGGCGGTCCGTCACCGCGTCCCGGAGCGCCGCATCGAGCCCCTTGGTCGGTTCGTCGGCGATCAGCAGTTCGGCGTCCGTCGCATGCGCCATGGCAATGGCCGTCCGCTGCCCCATGCCGCCGGAAATCTGGAACGGGTAGAGCCCTTCTGCGGCAGAAAGAGCCACTTCGGAGAGGTTTTTCTTCGCAGCCATTGCGCTTTCGGCGGCCGCCCTGCCCTTCACGTAGCGATGAACCTCGGCAACTTGCGGGGCCACGCGCATGGTCGGATCCAGCGCCAGCCATGGTTCCTGCGGCAGCAGGCTGATGCTGCGGCCCCACCGACGGCGACGTTGGCTCGGCGTTTCCTTGAGAAGATCCGCTTCCCTGAACAGCACGCGCCCCGTCGCCCGCAGTTCCGGGGGCAGATTGCCCATGATCGCCTGCGCGACCAGCGACTTTCCGGAGCCGCTTTCGCCGAGAAGGGTCAAAGGCTGACCTCTGCCTAAGGCAAGCGTTACGTCCGAAACGATCGCACCCTCGGCTGAGTGGATGGACAGACCGGAAACCGAGAGGTCGGATGGGACCTGGATGTTCATGCGCGATCTCCCTGCGCGAGCAGTTGCAGTCCGAGAACCAGAAGGAAGATGAGCGTGGCGGGAAGCAGCACATGCATCGGAGCCTCGGCATAGTATGGCAGGAGTTCCACGATCATGCTGCCGAGTTCCGGCGTGGGTGGCTGGAGACCGACGCTGATCGCGCTCAGCGTCGATACCGCGATGATGGCGGTTGCCATGGCGAATGCGGAAAGCGTGGCGATCATCGGTCCGATGACCGGCAGGACATAATGGACGAAGATGTAGCGCGAGCCGAAACCGAGCATGCGCGCTGCTTCGATATGCGGTTGAGCCAACACCGTTCTCGTCGTCGTTTTCGTCACGCGGTAAAACTCCACCCACAGGGTCAGCGCCAGCCCGAGAAAGAGCGGCCCATAATTGCCGGGCGCAAAGGCGAGTAGCAGAAGCACGAGCATAAGGCCGGGCAAGGCCAGGACGACAGTCGCCACCAATTCAAGCAGGCGCTCCGTCCAGCCGCCTTTCCATGCGGCGAGAAGGCCGAGCAGAACGCCGGGTATGGCCGCAGCCAGCATGGTGAGAAAGGCCATGCCGAAGGAGAGGCGCGCGCCGTGGGCAAGCCGCGCGACGAGGCTGCGGCCGTAATGATCGGCGCCCAGCAGATAGTCGCCGCCGATCGGCGCAAGGCTCGCGCCGAAATCCTGGGCGGCCGGGTCGGACGGAATGACCACGGGGCCGACGATGGAAAAGCCGCCGAGCAGGATCAGCAGACCGGCGCCCGCCTGGCGCGCCGGCCCGATGGCCGCCTTCGGTCTCGTGAATAAGAAATTGTCGAAGGTGCTCATGCCGTTCTCCTCACGCGCGGATCGAGCCAGAGGGTGACAAGATCGACGGCCGCGCCAATGGCGACGAACATCAGTCCCATTATCAGTGCCGTCCCCTGCACCATCGGGATGTCGCGTTCGACGATCGCATGCACCAGCGCGTGGCCGATGCCCGGATAGGCGAAGAGCGATTCCACCACCACCACCCCTTCGATCAGATAGATCGCCTGCAATCCGAGATAGGAGACGACTGGAATGGCCGCATTCCTGAGCCCGTGCCGTCGCACGGCCACGAGCTCGGAGAGCCCCTTGTAGCGAGCGAAGGCAAAATAGGGCGCCCGGGCGACGGCCGCGACGGCGTTGCGGGTAACGCGGCTCGACATCGCCGCGAGCCCGAGCGCTAGCGTCAGCGCCGGCAACAGGATCTCCCGGGGGGACCCGAAGCCGGCCGGCGGCAGCCAGCCGAGCTGCCGGGAAAAGACCAGCATGAGGATGAGGCCCATCACGAAGGGCGGAATGGCGCGGAAGGTCACGGCGCCCATGAGGCAGACCCGATCTGCGACGCCACCCGGCTTGAGGCCCCCGAAAAGCCCTACGATCGGACCGATCAGCAGCGACAGCAGCAACGCTGCTGCCGCTAGCCAGACCGAAGCGCCGAGTTGCACCTGCAATTCATGGGCAACGGCGCGTCCGGTAACCAGCGAATGGCCGAGATCGAATCGCGCGAGGCTGCCCAGCCATTCGATGAACTGCATGGCGATCGGCCGTTCGAGGCCGAGTTCGAGACGCACCTTCTCGGCCGCCTCAGCGATCCGCGCGTCCGGTCCGTAGCGGCCGGCCGCGATGCGCATGGCAACGTCCCCCGGCAGCACGCGCATCAGGACGAAACACAAGGCTCCCACCACGATCGCACCGACAGCAGCCTGCAGAAGGCGAGCAAAAAAGAACTTCTTCATAGCCCTTCCCGTTATTCTGCCCAGCGGATCGACGAGAGGCCGTAGTTCACCTCGAGAGGATCGACCTCAACGCCGGTGATGCGCTTGCTGGAGACGATAGCGAGTTCGGACCAGGTGACGGGTATGCTCGGCAATTCCTGTTGCAGGATTTCGACCGCGCGGGTCTGGAGCGGAGCGCGGACATTCGCGTCGCTCGTTGCCGCGAGCTTTTCGACGATGTCCTGCATCTCCTTGTTGTCCCAACCCATGGAGCCCCAGTCGCTACCGCCCGCACCATAGTCCTGAAGAAGTGTGCCGACCGGATCAGGCACGATCGAATAGAGCCGCGAGATCAGCCCCATCTCCAGGGTCCCATCCTTGTGACGGGCCGGGATTTCAGAACTGTTGCCGACGGATACCTTGGCCTCGATGCCGACCTGCCTGAGCTGGGCCTGGAGCGCTGTCGCGATCGGCGGCAGTTCCGGCCAGCTGGAATAGGTGAGCATCGTCACGCTGAAGCGCTTGCCGTCCTTCTCCAGGATGCCGTCGCTCCCCGGCACCCAGCCGGCGGCCGCCAGCAGTTCCTTCGCCTTTTCGACGTTACGCCCGAGCGGCCGAACATCGGGAAGGTTCCAGCCCTTCATGGCCGGTGGGAAAAGCTGGGTTGCGGCCAGGTCGGCATTGCGCAGGATGACCTTTGTGATGCCGATGCGGTCGATGGCGGCGCTGATCGCCCGTCGCTCTTCGATCTGGTCGAAAAACGGCGATGCAGCGTTGACCTTGAGAATACGTGTGCGGGGGATGGTCGCGATCCGGACGTCCAGATTCGGATTGGCCTTCAGCCGATCGACCGAAACCGGCAGCATAGAAAAGACGAGGTCGGCTTCGCCGCTTTCGGCCATGAGCGCGCGGGTTTCCCCCTGCCCCACGGCAAGGTAGCTTACTTGCTCGATGCCGGGTTTTCCGCCCCACCAGTTGCCCGATCCTTCCAATTCGAGCCGTGCCGGCGGCGTCAGGCGTTTGATCTTGTAGGGTCCGGAACCAACGATCTGCGTGATTTTGCCCGCGCCGTCCAACGAGGACGGAGCAAGGATGATGGCGCTGAAATGCACGAGATAAGCCGGCAAGGCGGAAAAGGGCTTGGTCAGCCGTATCCGGACGTCGCTGCCGTCGCTCGCAATCTCGGCTATCGGTGCCTGAGATAGAACGCCGACACCCGCGAGCGCTCGATTTAGGCTGGCGGCGGCCGTCTCGGCGGTGACCGGGGTTCCATCATGGAAAACCGCATTGGCCCGGAGCGTAAAGCTCCACGCGAGGCCGTCGCCCGAAACCGACCAGTTTTCCGCAAGACCTGGAACGAGGCCCCCCACCTTGTCGGTCGTCACCAGCGTTTCGGCGACCTGAAGCCTGCTGAAGACATAGCCCGTCTGCGCCGGCTCGATACCGCTGATTTCCCATGGCCCCGCCACCTTCAGCACTACTGCATAAGCGGAGCTGACGGATAGGGACGCACCGAGGGCAAGCGTTAGAAAAAGCGTCTTCAATTTACGCATCGTATTCTCCGGTGATTCAAAGTGATGTCGAATTACCAATCTCGTGCAATCGCCCGTCAGGCGCATGCGTCTGAGCATCGGGAAGACGCCGACCAAGCCCAGCGGCACGAGGTCGATGACGCTCGCCGGAAAGGTGCGATCGAGGGCTTGCTGCATGGCCTTGATAGCCAAGCGTCAGATTTGCGCATTCCGGGCAGGTGTCGCTCATCGCGTCCTCGGGGATTGACGGTTCCTGCATATGTAACGTTATTACGTTCGTCAAACGAAATGTTACGAAATAACATACCGAATGGAGCGGCAAGCGAGCCCGCAGCTTGAGCGGCTACCTGCATCAGACCCGTCAATCCAAAAGATCGAACACGTTCAGGAAGACTGAGCCCTCGCCGGTCGCCGTGCTTGCGGGATATCTCGGTGCGGCGGGCAAAATCACGCTATTGAACCGCATTTTCACAGAGCCGCATGGCAAGAGGCTTGCGGTCCTCGTCAATGAATTCGGCGAGGTCGGCCGCTACAACGACGTCATCGTCGGGTCCGACGAGGACGTGATGCCGCTTGGCTCCGGTCGCAGAATGGATTGGTTTGATACTTACGATCGTTCTTATCGTCACAATCGCATAACCCAATCTACAACCGGAGGCTTACGCATCTCCCGGCATTTTTCCCTTTGCCGTGGAGGGCGCGGTGACGGTTCACTCCGGAAGACCGGCCTTGTGGTAGCCGTCGAGGAAATGCTCGAGTGTCGCGGCGTCGCGGAATGAGACTACGGCGTGCCGCCTCGATGGGGCCCGCCATAGGGCGGCGCCGCGATCGTTGCCCAATTGGTAAGGTGTGCGACCGCGCCTGCTGCCTTCGTGCGACGTGCTCGTCGTCCGAAAACCGCTGCACGCTTGTCGGTGGCATGCATCAATGCGCCGTATAAGCTCCGTCGACGAGATGATAGCTCCCCGTGATGAAGGAGGCCTCGTCGGAAAGGAGGAAGCAGACGAGGGCGGCCACCTCCTCCGGCGTTCCGCGCCGTCCCATGGGCTGAAGGGCCTCCATGCGACGCGTCTTTGCGAGTTCCGCATATTCCGACAGAAGCGGGGTCTCGATCCAGCCGGGACCGACGGCATTGATGCGGATGCCCAGTCGAGCATATTCGATTGCAGCCGCCTTGGTCAGGCCGACGACACCGTGCTTGGCTGCGGTGTAGGCCGAAGCAGTCGGCAAAGCGACCGATCCGAGAATCGAAGTTATGTTGACGATGGCGCCTTCCCGTTGAGTCAGCATGGCCGCGATCTCGTGCTTCATGCAGTAGAAGGTGCCGTGCAGGTTCACGTTCATCACCCGGTGCCATTCGTCGAGCGGATAATTCGCCGTCGGCCAGCGCTGAGCTTCGGTGCCCGCATTGTTGACCGCCAGGTGCAGGCCGCCGAGCGACGACGCGAATTCGATCAGCCGCTCGACCGCATCTGCGTCGGTGATATCGACGGCGAAGTCGCGCGCCCTGCCACCGCCGGAGTTGATCTCGGCCGCCACGCTCTGGGCGGCATCGGCATTGATATCGGCGATGATGACCTCGGCCCCCTCGCCTGCGAGCTGCCGCGAAACGGCGGCACCTATTCCGGAGCCCGCGCCGGTCACGAGTGCCACTTTCCCCCCGAAGCGTTGTTTCATCGTGCCTCCATCATCTTCTCTTCGCTGCTGCAAGTCTCCTCAAGCCGACTTCGGCTGCGGAGCCAGGGCCTGGCCCGGTAGTCGACCAGACATGAACAGTCTGCGCAATGCGTTTCGTCGGGCGTCGGCGACGTTGTTCGCCCGACTGAGGCGAATCTGCCTGATCGCCTTTGTTCGAAAGCTGCGACAAAGGTTTAAGATCACTATGGAATACAGCCTTTGCCTATTTTTGATCGGCGGGTCCAGCCGGTTTTCGTCCCGTGCTGGATGCAAGGCTTGGCTGACACCCGCGACGGTGTTAAACACGGATGGTAACCGAGTCTCAACTGCTCAGCAGGTGAAAATGGGGAAAAACCACGTTACACGCCGGATGCTCGTGCTGGGTGCTCTTGGTATGTTGGTGTCGGGCTGCAGCTTGACCGAGCGTCCGAGGGCGAGCGCCATTGCTGCCCGGCCGCGTCTCGACCCACGCTACCGTCGGCAAGAGGTGGCTTACCCGGGGCCTGAGGGGCCGGGAACGATCGTCGTCGATACCGTGCAGCGTTACCTCTACTACGTTGAGGGCGGGGGATCGGCTATTCGCTACGGCATCGGCGTCGGCGAAGAAGGCCGGACGATCAAGGGCCGGGCGAGAATCGGCCGAAAGGCGGAGTGGCCCTCCTGGACCCCAACCGAAAATATGATGCGCCGGAAGCCCCACCTTAGGCAATATGCCAGCGGTGTCTCGGGCGGGCTCCACAATCCTCTCGGAGCGGCTGCGCTCTACCTCTATCGAGGTGGGCAGGACACCATGTTCCGCCTGCATGGTACCAACGAACCATGGACTATCGGCCAAGCCGTATCGAGCGGCTGCATCCGTTTGACGAACGAAGATATCGTCGATTTGTACAGCCGCGCCCCGGTGGGCACGCCAGTCATGATCGTCTGATGGTGTTTTTGCGCATATTTGGTATAAATAGCGTGAGCCATGTGTGTGAGGTCCCTTTGAACAGTTCCAAACCGACAAAGCTGATGCCAACTGTGTCTTTCATGCACTAGGCCAAGGCGGGAATCGCCACTATTACTTGGAGTGTTGCCTTCGATAAACCATTCCCACTATTGAGGAAAGGACTACTTGATGAGCAGAATTCTGGTGTTGACGATTACGTTGCTTTCTGTCGTTGGCCTGAGCGCCTGCGGCACGATCGGCAAAGGTAAAGGCAAGGCCCCACCGCCGGTGGCGGCTGCGCCCGTCGAGCCCGCACCGATTTACAAGTAATTGCTGAAATTGTGCTGCGGGGGGAAGCTGAAGAGCCCCTCCCCGCAGCACTCTTCTAAGGCTGGATCGGTGCGGCTGACAGTCAAAGACATTTACGATGACGGGTCGGCCCGCATTCTGGCCCGAGTAGACCGGGGACAAAGCGTAGAGACGTGATGATACGTGTAGGAACCCGTACATTGGCACTTGTCCTGCTTGCACTCGCTGCAACGGCTTGCCAGACGCAGGATGAGAAACCTCAACCGCGCTACGTATCGAGCAGCCCAAATATCGACGGCCCCGCCAAGCTGGCGTCGGAAGCGAGAGAGCAGGGATATTTCATTGAATTCCGCTCGCGCTATGCACTGAGTTATGGGCACTCCTACGTCATCTTTGGTCGCGTCGACAAGAATGGATCCATGATCAATCCTGAGGTCGCAGGTCTCGCTCCCGCGACGAATGATACGGCGCCCTATGTCATGGGCCATTTTCTGCCCGTGCCGGCGGAGACCGGGTGGAGCGATGGTGATCTCGAAGAAGAATACAGATCGGCAAGCTGGCGCATCATGCTGACCGAGGCAGAATACAACAAGGTCGTCGCTGACATTCGCAAGCTGAAGGCCAAGGCTCGGTATTGGCACGCTTCGCTCTACAACTGCAACGCGTTTGTTGCGGAAATTGCTCGCTCCATGGGCTATAAAACGCCAAATATCTGGCTCAGACCGCAAGAATTCATTACAAAGCTGCGCCAGATGAATGGCGGCTGACGCGATCTAGTTGCGTTCTTCCCGCTTTGCTGGTTCGTAATGCGGAAAGCCTTGGCGTGGAGTGAAAATGTCGATAGCTGCCATCGGAAAGACGTTATGGGTGCTGGGCATCATAGCCTGGTACCTAATTCGCAGGCCCCATGAGCGCCGCGCCAGGCGCGTCGAGGTCGTCAGCCACCGCCGCTCTCCCTCGGAAAGAATCGGGCTTGCCGCGGCCCTGCTCGGCCTGGCAATCGTTCCGGGATTCTACGTCGCCACCGGCATTCCGGATTCGGCCGACCATGTCGCCCGTCCCTGGGCCGTGGTGATCGGTACCGTCGCCTTCCTCGCGGCCATGTGGGTGTTTCGCAGAACGCATAAGGCTCTCGGCCGCAACTGGTCCATTACGCTTGAAATCCGGGACCGGCATGAACTTATAAGCAGCGGTCCGTATGCCTTCGTCCGTCATCCGATGTACACCTCATTTCTGCTGATGGCCATCGGCCAGGCCTTCCTGCTGCCGAACTGGGTCGCCGGTCTCGCCGGCCTGGCGGGCTTCGCCGTTCTGTTCTTCCTGAGGGTGGATGAAGAGGAGCGGATGATGCTCGAAACCTTCGGTCCGCAATACCGCGCTTATATGGAAAAGACCAAGCGGATCATCCCATACATATATTAGAGGTGTACGATGCGAGGCCGCGCTCTCAAGCTCTCGGGGCCACGCCGCCTCGTAGGCGACCTGATGAGATTTTCGATCGGGGTTCCCCGGGTCAGCGTCCAGAGGCAGATGAATCTCGCGGCCCTTCAGCAAGCGAGGAACTTGGCCGCGAACAGACCCTCATGGATGGCGCTGTTTCTGAAGGGCTATGCGCTGCTTGCCATGGAGACGCCGGAATTGCGGCGTGCCTATGTGAAGCTGCCCAGGCCGCAGCTCTATGAATATCCGGGAAACATTGCCTCCGTTGCGCATGAGCGTGAATACGAAGGCGAACGTGTCGTACTCTTGAGCCTCATCAAAAATCCCGAGCGCCGGACGATCGTGGAGCTTGGCGCATCCCTGGCGGATGCGCGCACCCGCCCCGTTCTCGAAATCAAGGAGTTCCGGCGCGCCTTGAAAATTGCCCGCGCGCCCGCGCCGATCCGATGGCTGCTCATGTGGCTGGGCCTCAATATCGGACGCCAGCGGGCGCGCCATTTCGGCACGTTTCAGTTGTCCGTCTATTCCGGGCTCGGCGCCGAATCGCTCAACCCTCTGACGCCGCTGACGACGCTATTCAACTACGGCCCGATTAGCGATGAGGGCCTGGTGACCGTGCGGATACACTACGATCACAGGGTCATGGATGGCGCCAATGTCGCGCGGGCGCTGGAGCGGTTCGAGAAAATCCTGAACGGCGAAGTCGCGGCCGAATTGGCCAGCCTCGCCGAAAGTGAGACCGTGGACAGGGAGATGCGGGGCGCTGCGCGATGAATGAAGATCGAATGCCGCGGCCTGCCGTCGTCGTGGTGGGCGCTTCACGCGGCATCGGAAAGGCGATCGCGCAGGTGGCCGCGCGCGACGGCGATACAGTCGTTCTGGTGGCGCGATCCGAGGCGGACCTCGGGGCCGTCGCTGCCGATCTCCGCAAGGCGGATGAGGAAGCCTTCGTTCTTGCCCTGGATCTCATGGCGGCGAATGCCGACCGCCGCCTTGAGGCATTCCTGTCCGAAAACGGCTTGTACTGCGACGTCCTTGTCAACAGCGCCGGTTACGGCCTGCGCGGCAGTGCGGCAGTCCTGCCGGTCGAAGATCAACTTGGCATCGTCGATCTCAACATTCGCGCCGTTGCGGCGCTCACGCTTCGCTTCCTGCCGGGCATGGTGGCGCGCGGCCGCGGTGGCGTCATCAATCTCGGATCGGTCGCGAGCTTCACCCCAGGACCGTTCATGGCCCTCTATTACGCTAGCAAGGGTTTCGTTCGCTCCTTTTCGGAGGCGCTTTACGAGGAGCTTCACCGCACCGGCGTCACGGTCACCTGCGTGGCGCCGGGGCCGGTGGCCACCGAGTTCCTGCAGCGATCCGGCGCCAACAGGGCGGCTCTCTTCAAGGTTCTGCCCAAGCTCGATTCGGACTACGTCGCCGAATGCGCGTGGCGTGGCTTCAAAGCGGGTCGCCGCCTCGTCGTCCCTGGCCTCGCGTCCAAGCTCGCCGTCCTCATTGCCGCAGTACTTCCATCGGCGTTTATGCTGCCGCTCGTCGGCCGCCTGCAGCGCCGCAGCAAGGATCCCTGCCCCTGCGGTTCCGGCAAGGCCTACAAGATCTGCTGCGGTGCCACGCGCCGGCGCAGCGCCCGGTGACCATCACGCCCGATTGGAAACTCGTTTACACCGGTGGCAGGTCGCCGCGCTGCCAGCCTTCGTGCGTCTCCGCCATGAAATCGGCATAGCGCCCCGCTTCGATGGCCTTTCGGATGCCGACCATGAGTTCCTGATAGTAGGCGAGATTGTTCCAGCTGAGCAGCATGCCGCCGAGCGATTCGTTCGAGCGGATAAGATGATGCAGGTAGGCGCGCGAGTAGTCGCGCGTCGCCGGACAGGAGGACTGCTCGTCGAGCGGCCGCGTGTCCTCCGCATGCCGTGCATTGCGCAGGTTGATGCGGCCATGGCGGGTGAAGGCCAGCCCATGGCGGCCTGAACGGGTCGGCATGACGCAGTCGAACATGTCGATGCCATGCGCGACCGACTTCAGAATGTCGTCGGGGGTGCCGACGCCCATCAGATAGCGCGGCTTCTCCTCCGGCAGGGCCGGACAGGTGACGTCCAGCATGTCGAGCATGACCTCCTGCGGTTCGCCGACGGCAAGACCGCCGACGGCATAGCCCTTGAGGTCGAGATCCTTCAGTGCCAGCGCCGAGCGCTCGCGGAGTTTCGGACTATCGCCGCCCTGCACGATGCCGAACATGGCCTTGCCCGGCTGATCGCCGAATGCGGTCTTGCAGCGTTCGGCCCAGCGCAGCGACATTTCCATGGCGCGCTCGATCTCGTCGGGCTCTGCCGGCAGCGCCACGCATTCGTCGAGCTGCATCTGAATGTCGCTGTCGAGCAGCCCCTGGATCTCGATCGAGCGCTCGGGCGACATGTGATAGAGCGCGCCGTCGACATGGCTCTTGAAGGTGACGCCCTGTTCGTTGAGCTTGCGCAGGCTGGAGAGCGACATAACCTGGAAGCCGCCGCTGTCGGTCAGGATCGGCCGCTCCCAGCGGATGAATTTGTGCAGGCCGCCGAGACGCGCTACGCGCTCGGCGCCGGGGCGCAGCATCAGATGATAGGTATTGCCGAGGATGATGTCGGCGCCGAGCTCGCGGACCTGGTCGAGATACATCGCCTTGACCGTGCCGACGGTACCGACCGGCATGAAGGCCGGCGTGCGTATCGTGCCCCGTGGCATGAGAACCTCGCCGCGCCGCGCCTTGCCGTCCGTTGCAAGTAGCTTGAATTGAAACGTGTCAGTCATTCAGTCTTTCCGGAAAAGCAGGCTTGCATCGCCGTAGGAATAGAAGCGATAGCCGGATGCGATCGCATGGGTGTAGGCGGCGCGCATGGTATCGAGGCCGGCGAAAGCGGAAACGAGCATGAACAGGGTCGATTTCGGCAGGTGGAAATTGGTCACCAGCGCGTCGACGGCACGGAAGCGGTAGCCGGGGGTGATGAAAATGCCGGTCGGGCCCGACCAGGGACGGATACTGCCTTCCTTCGTTGCCGCGCTTTCGACGAGCCGAAGCGATGTCGTGCCGACGCAGACGATGCGTCCGCCTCGGGCGCGAACAGCGTTTATCTTCTCCGCCGTTGCCGCGTCCACATGGCCGATTTCTTCATGCATCACATGGTCTTCGGTATCGTCGGCCTTGACCGGCAGGAAAGTGCCGGCGCCCACGTGGAGGGTAACGAAATGGCGCTCGATGCCCGCCTGGTCGAGCTTGGCAAAGAGCCGATCGGTGAAGTGCAGTCCAGCCGTCGGAGCCGCCACGGCCCCCTCTTCCCGCGCATAGATCGTCTGGTAATCGGTCCGGTCGCGGGCGTCCTCCGGGCGCTTCGAAGCGATATAGGGCGGCAGCGGGATGTGGCCCACGCTCATGATCGCCTCGTCGAGTGCAGGTCCGGAAAGGTCGAACCGGAGCGTGACTTCGCCGGCCTCGCCTTTTTCTTCGACCGTAGCTTCAAGTGCACCAAGCAGGCAGACGTTTTCGCCGTGACCGAAACTGATCCTGTCGCCGGCTTTCAGCCGCTTGGCCGGACGTGCGAACGCCTTCCAGCGATCGGCCGTAACGCGCATATGCAGCGTCAGGGATACCGACGTGGCTACGTCCTCGCCGCGCCTGCGGATACCTTCGAGCTGGGCCGGTATGACCTTGGTATCGTTGAAAACGAGAGCATCGCCGGCCTTCAGGAACGATGGCAGGTCGAGAACACAGTTATCCGCAAGAAGCCGCTCGCCTTGCGGCCGCACGACGAGCATGCGTGCACTGTCGCGCGGGCTCGCGGGCCTCAGCGCAATCGAAGTCTCCGGCAGGTCGAAGTCAAACAGGTCTACGCGCATCTCTGTATTCGGACAAAAAGCAAACCCGCCCCGGCGGCATCGGCGCGACCGGCGCGGGCCAGCGAGGCGGGTTTGTGCATTAGCGCAAATCAGGCGTCGGCGGCAACCCGCATCGACACGATCGAATCGGGATCGCGCACCGGCTCGCCGCGCTTGATCTTGTCGATATTCTCCATGCCTTCGACCACCTGTCCCCAGACGGAATACTGCTTGTTGAGCCAGGGAGCGTCGGTGAAGCAGATGAAGAACTGCGAATTGGCCGAGTTCGGCATCTGGCTGCGAGCCATCGAGCAGGTGCCGCGCACATGGGAGACGTCGGAGAACTCGGCTTTGAGGTCCGGCTTGGAGGAGCCGCCCATGCCGGCGCGCGCCGGATTGAACTGGTCGCCGCCGGTCTTCCCGTACTGCACGTCGCCGGTCTGGGCCATGAAGTCCTCGATCACGCGATGGAAAACCACGCCATCATAGGCGCCTTCGCGCGCAAGTTCCTTTATGCGGGCGACATGGCCCGGAGCCACGTCCGGCATGAGCTCGATCACCACCCTGCCCTTCGTGGTTTCCATGATGATCGTGTTTTCCGGATCCTTGATCTCGGCCATGGTGTTTCTCCTTCTCTTTGATTTACTTGCCGACCTTGACGTTGATCATCCGGTCGGGGTCGCTGACGGCGCCATTGTTGGCTTCGTCACCCCGCTTGATCTTGTCGACGTTCTCCATGCCTTCGACGACCTTTCCGACGACCGTGTACTGGCCGTTGAGGAAGTCGCCGGGCGCGAACATGATGAAGAACTGCGAATTGGCGCTGTTGGGGTCCTGCGAACGGGCCATGCCGACAGTGCCGCGCTCGAAAGGCACGTCGGAGAACTCGGCCGGCAGATCGGGCTTCGAGGAGCCGCCGGTTCCGGCGAGCTCGGGCCGAAAGCCCTCCTGCATGTCGCCGTACTGAACGTCACCGGTCTGGGCCATGAAACCCTGGATCACGCGGTGGAAGGCGACATTGTCGTATTCTCCGGCAGCTGCCAGTTCCTTGATCCGCTGGACGTGCTTCGGCGCGATGTCCGGACGCAGTTCGATCACGACAGGACCGTCCTTGAGTTCGATGGTCAGGTAGTCGTCGTTCGACTGTGCGAGCGCGCCGCCCGTGAAGGAGGCAAGCGCCAGTGCGCCGGCGAGAGCGAAATGGAGGATTTTCATGGGTTCTCCTTGCGTGATGTGGCTCAGGCGTTGTGCTTTGCCTGCAGCGCCCGATAGACCGCCTTGGGAACGAAGGCGCTGACGTCGCCGCCCATGGCCGCGATCTGCCGGACCAATGTGGCCGTAATGGGCCGCGAGGCCGTTCCCGCTGGCAGAAACAGCGTCTGGATGTCGGGCGCCATCTGCCGGTTCATGCCGGCCATCTGCATTTCGTAGTCGAGGTCGGTGCCGTCGCGCAAACCTCGTACCAGAAGGGATGCGCCGTGTTCGCGGGCGGCATCGACCACAAGGTTGCCGAAGGCGACGATGGCGATATCTCCAGCCCTTTCCGGCAGGGATTCGCCCAGCGACTGGCGGATGAGCTCCGCGCGCTCCTCGAATGAAAAAAGCGGTGTCTTACCGGGATGGATGCCGATCGCCACGATCACCTTCGAAGCGACATTCAGCGCCTGGACGAGCACGTCGAGATGCCCGTTCGTCATCGGGTCGAAGGAACCGGGATAGAATGCCGTGGTCATCGCGCCTGTTTCCATTTGGTGAAGCCTTTTGTCATGGACCGCGGCGAACCGCAAGGGCGCGCGCGGCTCGCCGCTGTTCCCCTGGAAACAACCAGAGCGAAAGAATGAATGCTAAATGAACGCAACGTTCAAGTTCATTTCACGCCGGATGTCGTAGCGTAGGCCAACGTTGGACGGAACCATTTTCGAGAGCGTGCCGTTGTAGCGATTGAAAGGAGACGGCTATGGGACTTGCTCTGTTTTCGATGGCGATGTTTTTCGCGATGAGCTTTGCGACAATTCATGCGCTTCGCGACGAGGCCCGCGGCCGTGCGACCGCACTATCGGCAGCGGTCACCCGACCAAAGAGGAGATGACGGCGCGTGCGGCGACAGCGCCGCGCGTCTTATCAGATCCGCAATGGTAGCGGTAGCACTCTGAATTGCTGCATGCAGGAAATGCCTCCAGGAAACTTCTGCCAGGAAGTTTCATGACAAGCGGCCTCGTTACTTCCCCGGATGGGGTCGCTCTTGCAAGCCGGACGGTCTCCCCTGCCCGTCCGGCTTTTCTTTGCCGGGTTCGCAGCTCCGCCCTCAAGATCCGGCGTACGAGCGTGAGCCGAGCAGGCGGAAGAAGCGCCAGTTGAGCAACAGGGCGGCAGTCCCGAGCCCCAGCACGAAACCGAACCAGACGCCGACGCCGCCGAAGGCGAGCGGGAAGGCGACGGCCCAGGCACAAAGAAAACCGACCGGCCAATAGGCAATCATCGCCAGGACCATCGGCACCGTCGTATCCTTGAGTCCGCGCAGCAGCCCGGCAGCGATCGCCTGGAGCCCATCCATCAGCTGGAAGGCGCCGGCGATCACGATCAGCGGACCGGCGAAGGCAAGCACCTTGGCAGCGTCGGGCCGGCTCGTGTCCAGGTAGAGTGCGGCCAACTCGCGCGGAAACAGTGCAAAAACGGCGCTGCTGACGGCGGCAAACCCGCAACCGAGCGCGAGCGTGGCAATGGCCGCACGTCTGACGCCCAGCATGTCGCCGCTGCCATAGGCATGCCCCACGCGGATTGTGCCGGCCTGCGCCAGGCCCAAGGGGATCATGAAGGCGATCGAGGCGAACTGCAGCGCGATGCCATGGGCCGCCAGCTCGATCGTGCCGATCATTCCCATGAGCAAGGATGCCACGGTGAAAAGGCTCACTTCCGCGAGGATCGTCAGCGAAATCGGCAGGCCGAGACGGACGACCTCGAAGAAGACCGGCCAGTCTGCCCGCCAGAAACGGACGAACAGTTGATAGCCGTGAAGTTCCGCGCGACTGTTGATATAGCCGATCGTCAGGGCGACGCCGAAAATCGCCACACAGACGGCCGCTATCGCCGCGCCGGACAGTCCGAATGCGGGGAAACCGAAGTGGCCGAAGATCAGCACGTAGCAAAGGCCGGCGTTGAGCACCAGGGTGGCGAGCGTCACGTAGAGGATCACCCCTGCCCGCTCGAGCCCGCCGAGAAACGCCCGAAACACCAGGAAGAGCAGGTTCGGAAACATTGCCCATTGCGCGACGCGCAGATATTTTCCGGCGAGTTCCGCAACGTCCGGCGCCTGGCCGGCGAAGAGCAGGATAGGCTCGGCCAACCAGAGGATAGGTGCCGTCAGCACGCTGTAGAGCAGCACCACCCACATGCCCATGCGAACGGCTCGGCGGACGGATATCTTGTCGCCGCTGCCCCGAGCCTGGGCGACCATCGGCACCACGGCATGCGCGAAGCCGCTGCCGAAGATGAAGACGGTAAAGAAGGCCTGCGTGGCAAGAATGACCGCGGCGAGTTGCGTTGCGCCCAGCTGGCCGACCATCAGCACATCCGTGGCATTGATCCCAAGCTGCGCCAGCTGCGCGCCGATGAAGGGCACGCCGAGAGAGATGCTGGCACGAAAATGCGTGCTCCACGAATTGTCGGCCGGCGGCCGTACCCAATCTTTGGTCGCGGTCAGCATGGAACTCCTCGCTCGATAACGGCGACGGTCTTGAGACCCGTTGAAGGAGAGCGATGGTTACAGCACCACCGGTACGGGCGCCAGCAGCAAGCAACGCCCTGTCTAAACTTTCATCGATCCATCAAGGAAATTGATCGAATCGCCCGCAAGCCTAAGCCTCTGTTGGACTCGACGCGGCACGCTCGAATGCGACGCCGCGGGCGCGACGCACACGCAGGTGGAAGATCGCGAGAGCTGCAGCGACCAGACAGGTCGAAATCGCATAGGGTGCACCGGAGAATCGGTATGTGGCCGCCGGCCCTGCGAAATGCGCAAAGATCTGCGTGAACAGCAGCGGTCCGAGGATGGTCGTTGCGCTCGATATGCTGGTGAGCGCACCCTGCAATTCGCCCTGGGCCGAGGACGGCACATGGGCCGACGCGATGCTGCGCAATGGCGGCTCAGCGAGGCTCTCGTGCGCCGTTGCGACGATCACGACATAGACCATCCATCCTTGCCACGCGGCTGCGTAGCCCGCCATTCCGAGTGCCGTGAACGCAAGGCCGAGCGTCGCCGTTCGTCTTTCGCCCAGTTTCGACACGACCCGCGGCAGGACGACGGCCATCACGAAGGCGCCGCCGACGCCGAAAACGCCAAGCGACAGGCCGATCTGCCCCTCGCTCCAGCCGTAGCGATGGGACGAAACGAAGGACCAGACGGCCGGGTAGACGGCATGGGCAAGCCACAGAAGGAAGAAGACGAGGCACACCCATCCGATCCCGCGATATTGACGCATCTGCCTCAGGGCGCCGAGCGGGTTCGCGCGGCGCCACTCGAAGCGGCGACGATTGGCGGCATCGAGCGTCTCGGGAAGAAGGAAGCAGGCAACGGCGAAGTTGAGAAGGGACAGGCCAGCCGCACCGAAAAACGGCACTCGCGGTCCGAGCTCGCCGAGAAGTCCGCCAATGACCGGCCCGAGCGCGAAGCCCGTGCCGAAGGCGATGCCGATCAAGCCGAAATTCCGCGCGCGGTTACTGTCGTCGCTGACGTCGGCGATGAAGGCCGAAGCGGTCCCGAAGCTCGCCCCGCTCACCCCGGCCAGAACGCGGCCTATGAAGAGCATCCAGTAGCTGGTTGCAAGCGCGCAGATCAGATTGTCCATTGCAAAGGTGAAGACGGAAGCCAGCAGCACTGGCCGACGCCCGAAGCGGTCGCTCAGATTGCCGATCAGGGGAGCGAACAGAAACTGCATTGCCGAATAGACGAGCAGCAGCCAGCCGCCGTCGATCGCGGCTTCACCAATCTCCGCTCCCGTCAACTCGCGCAGGTAGCTCGGCAGCACCGGCACGATGATGGCGATACCCATGATATCGAGTAGCAGGATGAAAAAGACGAGGAGCAGGCCGCGATGACTGAAACGCTTGTCGAGCATCAAGCCCCTCCCTGCCGTCGGCCGAAGCAGCAGACAAACCATGAACGATGTCACCAGAAAAGGTGTATCGCACAATGCTCCTGGGAACAATGCGTGAACATTTCACTTTTTATGATGCGGCGATCACGCTGCTTTATGGTTCTGCTGCATGTCTCTGGAATCGACCTTGATCAGACCGGACTTGAGAAGGTGTCGCAAGCCGACATCCTGCCGCTGTCGAAGCCGCGTTTGAACCAGGTCACCCGCTGCTCGGACGTCCCATGGTTGAAGCTTTCCGGCACCACATAGCCTTGCATGCGCTTCTGCAAGGTGTCGTCGCCGATCTGGGTTGCGGCATTCAGCGCCTCCTCCAGATCGCCGCTTTCCAACAGACCCTTCTGCTCGGTGAATTTGCCCCATATACCGGCAAAGCAATCGGCCTGCAGTTCCACGCGAATCGACATCTGGTTCGCCTCGGCCTCGCTCAACCGCTGGCGCATCTGGTTGAATTTCGGCAGGACGCCGATCAGATTCTGCACGTGATGGCCCACCTCATGCGCCAGCACATAAGCCTGGGCGAAGTCTCCCGCGGCGTCGAACTTCCGTGCCAGTTCGTCGAAGAAGCTCATGTCGAGATAGACCTTGCGGTCGCCCGGGCAATAGAAGGGGCCGGACGCGGCTGAAGTGAAGCCGCAGGCCGACTGCACGGCGCCGCTGAAAAGAACAAGCCTCGGCTCCTGGTACTCTTCTCCATTGGCTTGGAAAATCCCGTGCCAGGTGTCTTCCGTTTCGGCCAGCACAGTCGCCATGAACGCCTTCATCTCCTCTTCCTCGGCTGAACCGCGCGGCGTTTGCGAGCCGTCGCTCTGCTCGAAACCCGGCATATTCACCGGTCCGCCTTCGATGACCTGAAGCAGATCGATCCCCATGGCTCTGAACAGGAAATAGATGACGACGAGGAAAATGATCGTGCCGATGCTGAGCCCGCCGCCCGCGCGCCGCATGCCGCCAGTCGGGATCCGAATGCCTCCGCCGCGTCCGAACGGACTGCCTCCGATGCGACCTCGGCCTGCGCCCCGTCGATCCTCGACGTTGCTGGATTGACGGCGGCCCTTCCACTCCATGACTTCTTTCCTCCACTAGACGGCGCGACGTCCGCTTCCTCTCGCTCTCGAGAACCGAAGTCGTTGTAGCCGCAGCCGCGATTGTTGCAAAACGCATTTGCAGCAGTGCCGGTTTCACGCTGCCCTTGTTTTGGTGGGGCCAAGGACGGGCTTGCAGTCGCGAGAACGCGCTCGCCGCAGGATCCGCGGCGCCGAGGCATCGCTTTCCGGCCGGGGGCGGATATGTTCCGCTTTATTGTCGATTCCGGAATTTTCGGGGTTTCGCTTGCAGAAACATTTGCCTATAAGCCGCTTCTAGCCTGAAAACACCATTGTTGCGCGCCCCGGCCGGTGATCCTTCACCCTGGCCGGCTTTTCGCGCAGCCAGAACGGATGAAAGCCTATGCCGAAGCGCCAAGATATCAAATCGATTCTCATCATTGGTGCGGGGCCGATCGTCATCGGCCAGGCTTGCGAATTCGACTATTCCGGTACCCAGGCGTGCAAGGCGCTCAAGGAAGAAGGCTACCGGGTCATCCTGGTCAACTCCAATCCGGCGACGATCATGACCGATCCGGGACTGGCTGATGCGACCTATGTGGAGCCGATCACGCCCGAAGTCGTCGCCAAGATCATCGCCAAGGAGCGTCCGGACGCTCTGTTGCCGACCATGGGCGGACAGACGGCGCTTAACACGGCCCTGTCGCTGCGCCGCATGGGCGTGCTCGATCGCTATAATGTCGAGATGATCGGCGCCAAGCCGGAGGCTATCGACATGGCCGAGGACCGCGCGCTCTTCCGCGAGGCGATGGCGCGGATCGGCCTCGAAACGCCGAAGTCGCATCTTGCCAACGCCACCGATATCAAGGACCAGGATCGCAAGGCACACGAAGCCGAGCGGACGGCACTCAAGGCCCGGTTCTCCGGCCCTGAACTCGACAAGGCGCTCGACGAACTTGAAAACCAGTGGAACCTCGGCGAAGGCGACCGTAAGCAGCGCTACGTCAACCACGCCATGGCGATCGCCGCCCAGGCGCTCGACGAGGTCGGCCTGCCGGCAATCATTCGCCCCTCCTTCACGCTCGGCGGCACCGGCGGCGGTATCGCGTATAATCGGTCCGAGTTCTTCGACATCGTCGCCAGCGGCCTCGACGCCTCGCCGACGACCGAAGTGCTGATCGAGGAGTCGGTGCTCGGCTGGAAGGAATATGAAATGGAGGTCGTCCGCGACAAGGCGGACAATTGCATCATCATCTGCTCGATCGAGAACATCGATCCGATGGGGGTGCATACGGGCGATTCGATCACTGTCGCGCCGGCGCTGACGCTGACTGACAAGGAATATCAGATCATGCGCAACGCCTCGATCGCGGTCTTGCGCGAGATCGGCGTCGAGACCGGCGGTTCCAACGTCCAGTTCGCGGTCAATCCGGCAAACGGCCGCCTCGTGGTCATCGAGATGAACCCGCGCGTGTCCCGTTCCTCGGCGCTTGCCTCCAAGGCGACCGGTTTCCCGATCGCCAAGATCGCCGCGAAGCTTGCGGTCGGCTACACGCTCGACGAGCTGGAAAACGACATTACCGGCGGCGCGACGCCGGCCTCCTTCGAGCCGTCGATCGACTATGTGGTTACCAAGATCCCGCGCTTCGCCTTCGAGAAGTTTCCCGGTGCCGAACCGACACTGACGACCGCGATGAAATCGGTCGGTGAGGTCATGGCGATCGGCCGTACCTTTGCCGAGTCGCTCCAGAAGGCGCTTCGCGGGCTCGAAACGGGCTTGACCGGTCTCGACGAGATCGAGATTCCGGATTTCGACGACAACGGCGACGGCCGCAATGCCATCCGCGCCGCACTCGGCACGCCGACGCCGGACCGCCTGAGAATGGTTGCCCAGGCGCTGCGTCTCGGCATGAGCGAGGCGGAGGTGCACGAAGCCTGCAAGATCGATCCGTGGTTCATCGCCCAGTTCAAGGCGATCGTCGACATGGAGGCGCGCATCCGCGAGCATGGCTTGCCGGAGGATGCCGAAAACCTGCGCATGCTGAAAGCGATGGGCTTTTCCGATGCACGCCTGGCGACGCTCACGGGCAAGCGCCCCAAGGAGGTCGCGGAACTGCGCAACGCCCTCAACGTCCGCCCGGTCTACAAACGGATCGACACGTGCGCCGCAGAGTTCGCCTCGCCGACCGCCTATATGTATTCCACCTACGAGACGCCCTTCGCCGGTCTTGCCCGCTCCGAGGCCCAGGTCTCCGATCGCAAGAAGGTCGTGATTCTCGGCGGCGGTCCGAACCGGATCGGCCAGGGCATCGAGTTCGACTATTGCTGCTGCCATGCGGCCTTCGCCTTGAAGGATGCCGGCTATGAAGCGATCATGATCAACTGCAACCCGGAAACCGTCTCGACCGACTACGATACCTCCGACCGGCTCTATTTCGAGCCGCTGACGGCGGAAGACGTGATCGAGATCATGCGCGCCGAACAGGAAAACGGCACGCTGCACGGCGTCATCGTTCAATTCGGCGGCCAGACGCCGCTGAAGCTCGCCGAAGCGCTTGAAAAGAACGGAATTCCGATCCTCGGCACGGCGCCGGACGCAATCGACCTGGCCGAAGACCGCGACCGCTTCCAGAAGCTCCTGATGAAGCTCGACCTCAACCAGCCGAATAACGGCATCGCCTATTCGGTCGAGCAGGCGCGCCTCGTCGCCGCCGAGATCGGCTTCCCGCTGGTCGTCCGCCCCTCTTACGTTCTCGGCGGCCGCGCCATGCAGATCATCCATTCGGAAAGCATGCTGCAGACCTATCTGCTCGACACCGTCCCGGGATTGGTGCCCGAGGACATCAAGCAGCGCTATCCGAACGACAAGACCGGGCAGATCAACACGCTGCTCGGCAAGAACCCGCTGCTCTTCGACAGCTATCTGACGAACGCGACTGAAGTGGATGTCGACTGCCTGTGCGACGGCAATGATGTCTTCGTGTCGGGCATCATGGAGCATATCGAGGAGGCCGGCATTCACTCCGGCGACTCCGCCTGCTCGCTGCCGGTGCACACGCTGGGTAACGACCTCGTCGAGGAACTCGAGCGCCAGACTTCAGCGCTTGCCAAGGCGCTGAAAGTCGGCGGCCTGATGAACGTGCAGTTCGCCATCAAGGACGGCACGATCTACGTTCTCGAAGTCAATCCGCGCGCATCGCGCACGGTGCCCTTCGTCGCCAAGACGATCGGCGCGCCGATCGCGAAGATCGCCGCCCGTGTCATGGCGGGCGAAACGCTGGACGAGGCCATTGCCGCCTATGGAAAGAAGCCCGATCCGCGCAACCTGAAGCATATCGCGGTCAAGGAGGCGGTCTTCCCCTTCGCCCGCTTCCCCGGCGTCGACACGCTGCTCGGCCCCGAGATGCGTTCCACCGGCGAGGTGATCGGGCTCGACACGGATTACGCGCTCGCCTTTGCCAAGTCTCAGCTCGGTGCCGGCGTCGACCTGCCGCGTGACGGAACGGTCTTCGTCTCGGTTCGCGACGAAGACAAGCCGGGCGTGCTGCCGGCGATCCGCATCCTCGCAGATATCGGTTTCAAGGTCATGGCGACCGGCGGTACCGCCCGCTATCTGGGCGAGCACGGCATCACGGCGACCAAGATCAACAAGGTTCTGGAAGGCCGACCGCACATCGAGGACGCGATTCGCAACCGTCAGGTCCAACTCGTCATCAACACCACGGACGGCAACAAGGCGATTTCGGACTCGAAGTCGCTTCGCCGTGCGACCCTGATGCAGAAGGTTCCCTATTATACGACCATGGCCGGCGCCGAAGCGGCGGCCCTTGCCATCAAGGCGCTGAAGGCCGGCAACCTCGAAGTTCGGCCCCTGCAGGACTATTTCAGCTGATATACGAGCCCCCGGGGACACGATCCGCCTGGCTGAAAAATCTGGCAAAGCCGAATGGCTTTCTGCTATAAGGGCGGTTCGGATGTTCGACGGTTCCGGTGTTATCGCACCGGAGACCGTTTTCTTTTGCGTAGGCGCCGCCGAAAGGCGGCGCCATCTGCTTGATGAAGGATAGTAGAATGGTCGACAAGGTGCCGATGACCCAGGGTGGATTCGTCAATCTGCAGGAGGAACTGCGTTGGCGCCAGCAGGAAGAACGCCCTCGTATCATCGAAGCGATCGCCGAGGCACGCGCCCATGGCGATTTGTCGGAGAATGCCGAGTATCATGCCGCCAAGGAGGCACAGAGCCACAATGAAGGCCGAATCGCGGAACTCGAGGATCTGATTGCCCGGGCCGAGGTCATCGACCTTTCGAAGATGTCCGGCTCGAAGATTAAATTCGGCGCCAAGGTAAAGCTCGTCGACGAGGATACCGAGGAAGAGAAGACCTACCAGATCGTCGGGGACCAGGAGGCCGATGTGAAAGCCGGCCGCATTTCGATCTCCTCGCCGATCGCCCGTGCGCTGATCGGCAAGGAAGTCGGTGACTCGATCGAGGTCAACGCGCCCGGCGGCTCCAAGGCATACGAAATCCTCGCCATCCATTGGGGCTGACCAGCCCCTCGGGGCGCGCGTTCCATCGTTGCGCCCCACGACCCCTTTATGACCGACTCCGTATGCGCGAGGAGCATGCTTTCGTGGCCGACATCCGGGACATCGAAATCATTGCGCCGAACTTCAAGCGGCGTCTCTCCGGCGTCACTTCGACCATCATCCAACTGATCCCGGTGCAGCGGGCGCTGGGCCAGAAGATGGCAGTTCTCGGCCCGGGTCTGCCCGCGACCTTACCCTCGATTCGCTTTCGCGACCTGATCCACCTCTGGAGCGCACCCGCCGGGCGGTCGTGCCGCATCTGGCATGCGCGCCGAAACGTCGAGATGCTGCCGGCAATCCTGCTCCGCGATCTCTTGCGTATGAAGGTCCGGATCGTCTTCACCTCCGCTTCGCAGCGGCGGCATACGGCCTGGAGCAAATTCCTCATCCGGCGCATGGATGCGGTGATCGCCACGAGCGGCAAGACGGCGGCCTATCTGGACGTGCCGAACTCGGTAATCCTGCATGGGATCGACACGAAGCGGTTCCACCCGCCGGCCGACAAGGCGGAAGCGAAACGTGGGCTCGGCCTCGACTCCTCGAAGAAGCATGTCGGCTGCTTCGGCCGCGTTCGTCACCAGAAGGGAACAGACCTCTTCGTCGACAGCATGATCGCCCTCCTGCCCTGCCGGCCGGATTGGTGCGCGATCGTTGCCGGACGGGCCACCGGCCCTCACCTCGCCTTCGAGGTGGAGCTCAAGGACCGCGTCGCCAGGGCCGGGCTTGCAGACCGTATCCTTTTCGTGGGTGAGCACACCAATATTCCGGACTGGTACCGGGCTCTCGATCTCTTCATCGCGCCGCAGCGCTGGGAGGGCTTCGGGCTGACGCCGCTCGAGGCGATGGCCACGGCCGTGCCCGTCGTCGCCGCCGACGTCGGCGCCTTTGCCGAACTGATCGCGGAAGGGTCCGAGGAAACCGGCCTCCTCGTCCCTGCCGGAGATCTCAAAGCGATGGTCGATGGCGCGGCGGGCTTCATGGACGATGGGGCGCGGCTTGCCGTTGCGGGCGCCAATGCTTTGGCGCGGGCCGCCAAGAACTTCGCCATCGAAGGCGAGGCTCACGCCATCGGCGCGGTCTACGAAAGCCTGATGCGCTGAACCTATCGCTTCGACGCGAACAATTTCAGATAGGCATCGGTGATCGCCGCCTTGGAAAACTGGCCGATCAGCGTCTCGTGTCCACGCTCGGCGAGCCTGGTTTCCAGGGCAGGATCGTTGACGATCCGCTCGATCGCACGGGCGAAGCCGTCGGCATCGCCGATGTCCACCATCAGGCCGTTTTCGCCGTCGCGCATGAACCATTGCGGTCCTTCGGATCGGCTGGAGACCACCGGCGTCTTCTGGGCCCAGGCTTCGAGGATGACATTGCCGAGCGGCTCGTGGCTGGACGGCATCACGAAAATGTCGGCGGCGGCGAGGAACGGTCTGGTATCCTCCTGCCAGCCGGCGAAGCGCACCCGCCTGGAGACGCCGAGATCGGCCGCAAGCTTTTGCAGATTGTCGCGCTCTTCGCCGTCGCCCAGAAGCCAGAGATGGGCGTCGGGCAATTTGGCAACGGCCTCGATCAGCGTGTGGAATCCCTTGCGCTCGACAAAGCGTCCCATCGACAGGATCAGCGGGGCGTCGGCCGGTGTGTCCAGCGCGGCCCGGTCTTTTGGCGGCGCCCGCTCGGTACTGGTGAAGTTCGATATGACCTCGACTTGCCGCGTCCAGCCCAGATTGCGCACGTGGTCGGCTATGCCCGGCGTGTTGCAGACAAGGCAATCCGTGTTCTTGAAATAGTCGAGGCGCTTCGGATAGTCGCCAAGCCGGGAAATCCTGATGCAGCCGTCATAGGGCGGCATGAGTTCGCTGGCGCGCGGCGCCCATGCCATCAGCGCGTCCGGACTGCCCTGCTCTGCCATGCGCATGGCTTTGCGCGGCAGGAGCAGGCGATCGAGCGAGAGGTTGCGGAAATTGCTTTCCGTGATCGTCGTGGCACCCTCGATCTCCCGACGCCAAACGCGTCCGGGACGAATAATGGATGTCTGCTCGACGCCGCGTTCGGCGAGCGCATTTACGAGACAGACGAAAAAGCGCTCTGCGCCGCCGTCCTTGCCAAAGTGGAAATGCATCACTTTCATTGGCGTGCCACACCCTTGGCAAAAAGCTCGAGATAGGCGTTGGTGATCGCTTCCTCGGAAAAGCGCGTGCGCAACGTCTCGCGGCCGCCGATGCTTAGCCTTTGGCGAAGTGCGGGGTCGTCGCGCAATCTGCGGATCGCATTCGCGAGCCCCTCGTCGTCGCCGCAATCGACCATCAATGCATCGGCCTCATCCGTCATCACCCAGGAAGGGCCCTCTGCTCGCGAAGCAACCGTCGGTTTGCCGGCACCCCAGCCCTCGAAGCACACATTGCCGAGCGGTTCATGCATTGAGTTGATGACGAAGACGTCGCCGGCGGCGAGATAGCCATAGGCATTGGTCCGCCAGCCGGCGAAACGCACGCGACCGCGCAGATCGAGCTCGTCGGTCAGCCTTTCCAGCTGTTCCCGCTCGGGCCCGTCGCCGATGAGCCACAAATAGGCTCCATCGATCCTTTTCACGGCGCGGAGAAGACCGTCAAAGCCTTTGCGCCTGACGAAGCGCCCCATGCCGAGAACCACAAAGGCGTCATCGGGCGTTTCCATCTCCGAGCGCGCCACCGGCGCGACGGGGACGGCACGCGTGAAATTTGCGATCACCTCCACGTCCCGCTTCCATCCGAGTGCGCGCACCCTGGCGGCCATATCCGGTGTAATGCACACCAGGGTCTCGACGTTGCTGTAGTAGCCGAGATGCTCTGGATAGTCGCCGAGGCGCGCGATCCGATAGGCACCCTTGTAGGCGGGCATGAACCGGCTTGCACGCAATTGCCACGCCATGATCACATCAGGCTGGAACTCCTTCAAAATGCGATGCATTCTCCATCGCAGCAGGAACCGCGAGAGCGAAATCCTGCGGAACGTGCCTTCATGGATTTTCGCGCTGCCCTTGATCTGGTCGTACCAGCTGCGCCCGGGTCGGATCAGGGCGCGTTGTTCCACACCCCTCTCATGCAGGGCGTTGACCAGGTTCACGAAGAAGCGTTCCGCGCCCCCTTCCTTGCCGAAGTGAATATGCATGACTTTCATCGTGTCGCCTTTCGGAGCTTCAGCGGGAAGGCGCATCGTCGACATTCGGATGCGCTTTCAGCGCATGCCTTTGATAAGCCTTGGCAGCGGTCAGGAACGCATAAACGGCTCCGGTCATTGCCTCGATCAAACCGGGAAAGCCGCAGCGCCACAGGCCATTGCGTAAATAGAGCCGGCAGAAATAGAGAGGCGGGCCGAAGAGCAGTTTGTAGGGCCGCGGCGGTCTGCCTTCGGCGAAATGCTGGTCTGCCTTCAGCGTCGAATACTTGTTTTCCTTGAGGATCTGCTCATCGATGATCAGCGGCCGGTAATGCAGCAGGCTGCCGGCCCTGGCCGCGCCCACCTTGCCGTCCGGAACGATTCCTTCATGCACCTTCTGGCCGAGATCGTAGCGGCCGCGCCCATTGCGGATCAGGCGAAGATTGCGGCGTTCGTGCACTTTCTCGGGCGTGTAGCCATAGCCGATCAGGTAGGGGCGGCGCGCCACCTTCCAGCCGACGACGTCGTCGGGGGCGGCGAGAAGCGATGGCAGCAAAGCCTTGAGCGGCTGGTCGAAGCGCTCGTCGGCATCGATGTTGAAGCACCAGGGTTCATGGCATTGCTCGAGGGCGAACTGCTTCTGCCCGGCATAGCCCCGCCAGGGTTCGTACATGAAGCGGATGGGCCAGCCCTTGTCGATATAGGATTGTACCAGAGCCGCCGTGCCGTCTTCCGAGCCGGAATCGACGATCACGATCTCGGCGCATTGCTCGAGGCTCTCGATGCAATTGCCGAGATAGGACTCTTCGTTCAGGCAGATGATGAAAGCAGACAGCGGGAGCTTCTCTTCGATGGTGGAGCTCTTTCTCACCTGTCCCGGCCCATCCGGGCCTTCGTCCTGGAGATGTTTCAATTCGTTCCGCCCAGCAAAGCCTCGAATGGAGCAGGCCTCAACAGACCTCAGATTTCGACCTGGCAGGCGTCCTTGACCTGGCGGATCGTCAGCATGGTTCGCACCGTGTCGACATTGTCGGTCGCGGTGAGTTCTTCAATAACGAAATCTTGAAAGGTCGCAAGGTTCTCTGCCACGCACTGCAGGAGAAAGTCGGATTCGCCGGAAACCATCCAGGCCTCGCGCACGAGCGGCCACGAAGCTGTGCGCGCTGCGAATGCCTTGAGATTGGCGTCGGACTGGTGCTTGAGCCCGATCATGCAAAAGGCAACGAGGTCGTATCCAAGTGCCGAGGCATTGAGAAGGGCGCGATAGCCGCGAATGACGCCGGATTCCTCGAGCTTGCGGACGCGGCGCAGACAGGGCGGTGCCGATATTCCGACCCGTTCGGCAAGCTCCACATTCGTCATCCGGCCGTTTCCCTGCAACTCCCGCAGGATCTTCATGTCGATGGAATCGAGATCGACGCGCATGACCATTGACCAATATCCCCAATAACTGCCGGCCCCCCGCCGCCGGCGCGTTCTTCCCATATAGACGTTGCGAGCGCAGGGAAACAGCAGCAATCGTCGATAAGGCACACGTCCGGCGCGCCGCCGGACGCAGTCGTGTGGCTAGCACGTAACCGCACGTCGAAACGAGCGCGCAAGCGGACGCATGCACAGAAACTTCAACGGGCCCCTCCCTCGCGAGGCGGTCATGCACTCAGGTCGAGGGATTCCGGCGAGAAATTCCGGCGGAAACGCGGCAAAATTCCTGATCTGGTGTCAATTTCCTGGTGCAGGCGCAAGCACTTGTGTGTATCAGCGGAGGCGCACTTGAAAGTCCGGGCTGTGAATACCTAAAGTAAGACGATATTTTTGCCACTCACGGAACCCACCGGATAATTCCCGCCAGGTCTTCCGGCGAATGAAGGACACGAGCATGACCGCCCGTCACACCAAAGTGCTGATCATCGGCTCCGGCCCCGCCGGCTATACCGCCGCGATTTATACGGCGCGCGCCATGCTTTCGCCCGTACTGATCGCGGGGATGGAACAGGGTGGGCAATTGATGATCACCACGGATGTCGAGAATTACCCGGGCTATGCCGATCCGGTCCAGGGCCCGTGGATGATGGAGCAGATGCTGAAGCAGGCCGTCCATGTCGGCGCCGAGATCGTCAATGATATCGTCACCGATGTCGATCTTTCCGTCCGCCCCTTTCGCGTCAGGACAGACAGTGGCGCCGACTGGACGACCGACGCGCTGATCATCGCCACCGGTGCGAAGGCAAAGTGGCTGGGCATCGAAAGCGAGCAGACCTTCATGGGCTTCGGCGTTTCTGCTTGCGCCACCTGCGATGGCTTCTTCTATCGTAACAAGGAGGTAATCGTGGTCGGCGGCGGCAACTCCGCCGTGGAAGAGGCGCTTTACCTCTCGAACCTGGCCAAGACGGTAACGGTGGTCCACCGTCGGGACGCGTTCCGGGCGGAAAAGATCCTGCAGGAACGCCTCTTTGCCAAGGCGAACGTAAAGGTCGTTTGGGACCATGAGGTGACCGAATATCTCGGCGCACCGGCAAAGCCGCCGATGCCCGCCTCCGTCAACGGCGTGAAGCTCCGCAACACCAAGACCGGCGATGTCTCCGAAATGGAGACCGACGGTGTCTTCGTCGCAATCGGCCATGCGCCGGCCGTGGAACTCTTCAAAGGCAAGCTTCGCCAGAAGCCGAACGGCTATCTTTGGACCGCGCCCGATTCGACCGCGACGGATGTTCCGGGCGTTTTTGCCGCCGGCGATGTCACCGACGACATTTATCGTCAGGCCGTGACCGCTGCCGGCATGGGCTGTATGGCGGCGCTCGAGGCGGAGAAATATCTGGCGGGTCATATGCCCGTCGCAATTGCAGCCGAATAGAAGCTGCAAAATCGGGGTCGACGCCCTGCAGCGCCACATGTCGATTCAGACACGCAAAGGTCGCTGCAGCACTTTGGTTGCCGCGTGTTTTGTCCTTAAATCGAAGCCGGTTCAAGGAAACATGCAGTAGGTGCGCCTCGGGTGGGAACAGATGCATTGGTGACGCCCGGAGGACGCCGCTCGGTTCCTCCGGCGATCCGTTATGGGGGTATTCATGGCGCTCGATTGGGACAAACTGCGCATATTTCACGCGGCGGCCGAGGCCGGCTCGTTCACGCATGCGGCAGATAAGCTCCATCTGTCGCAATCCGCCATCAGCCGGCAGGTCAGTGCGCTCGAGCAGGACGTCGGCATCAAGCTGTTTCATCGCCATGCCCGCGGTTTGATTCTGACCGAACAGGGCGAGATGCTTTACCGCACCGCGCATGAAGTGCTGATGAAGCTCGAAAGCATCAAGGCGCAACTGAGCGAGACCACTGACAAGCCCAGCGGCAAGCTCCGCATCACGACGACTGTCGGTCTCGGCCAGGGCTGGCTGACCGACAAGATCCAGGAGTTCATGACGCTTTATCCGGATGTGCAGGTCCAACTCATTCTCGACAACGAAGAGCTCGACGTGAACATGCGGCATGCCGATTGCGCGATCCGGCTGCGCCAGCCGCAGCAGTCGGATCTGATCCAGCGCAAGCTGTTTACGGTGCACATGCATGTCTATGCGGCGCCGTCCTACATCAACAAGCATGGCGAGCCCCACACGCTGGAGGAACTGGATAATCACCGCATCATCACCTTCGGCGAGCCGGCCCCGAACTATTTGCTGGACGTGAACTGGCTGGAAATCGCCGGCCGTGATCCGGACAATCCGCGTATCTCGCACCTGCAGATCAACAGCCAGACGTCCATCAAGCGCGCCTGCCTGCTCGGGATCGGGATCGCCATGCTGCCCGACTACATCGTCGGTCGCGACCCCGGCTTGATCCAGCTTCCGATCAGCGCCGAGATTCCCTCGTTCGATACGTATTTCTGCTATCCGGACGAATTGAAGAACTCGGCGAAGCTCAAGGTCTTCCGTGATTATATCGTCGCCAAGTCCCGAAATTGGAATTTTTGACGGCCCGGACATGCCCGATTTCTGGGCGCAGGTTCGCACGACGGCTAAATAACTGTTTTCTTGGTTTTATTCGCGTCGCCGTGGAGTTTTTGCCCCGCATCTGTTTCATTGTGCGCCGCAAAAATGTGCAGCGATGCGCGCACGGCATGGCTGACATGCATATTAAATGATTGCTCACCGCCCAAAAAAACAGCATACCACACACAGCTGATGCATCTTTGGTGGCTTCTCCTCCCAGTGCCACCGCAGCAGCTGTTCCCCTCTGGAGGTTTTAATTACCTTCACAACTATAAAGGGCCCAAGTTCTCTTGCGGCCCTCTTTTTTTGTTCGCTATTCGTGCAGCCGTCAGTTGAGATTTCTTATGGGAACGCACTTGAAAGCCGGCTGGCTCCTGCCCATATCTCTCTTGGCTGATGCATTTGGCGGCTTTCTCCTCCCCGGCCGCAGCAGCAGCCGTTCCCCTCTGGAGGTTTTTCAAACCTTCACAACTGACAGGGCCCAAGTTCTCTTGCGGCCCTTTTTTTTGCCGCGCGGAACTACAGCGCCCCGCGTCTTGCCGAGCAGCTTCCCTGCGTATCCGGGCGCCCGCACCTGCGCACAGGCGCGCGCCTGATTGAGGAAGCCGGCACGTCGGCGTAACGGGTGTTTCCCGTCGGCGGCGAAGATGCTACTTTTGCGCAATCGGTCGTCGCTGAGGAGCCGCATGGTCGAACAAGGCAGAGCGGGCAGATGCCACATCTGGGGCAACCGTTTGGGACGTCTGGCTCGCGCTGCCGGAGCAGCCGCCGTGGCCATCTGGCACGTTATCGGCGTCGGCGGCCCTGCCGAAGCACGGCCGGATGGGCCCGTTCCGCTGAAATGCATCTATGTCGGCAACTCGGCAGCAGATCCGTCCGTACGTCTTTGCATAAGGCGCGAGAATTTCGCACGCGACGTCTGCAGTATCATCGAGCATTATGCTGATACGAATGGTCTCCCGGCGACGTTCTTCGCCCGCTTGATCTGGCGCGAGAGCCTGTTTCAACCGGACGCTGTCAGTCCCAAGGGAGCCGAGGGGATCGCTCAGTTCATGCCGGCGACTGCAAAATTGCGGGGCCTCGCCAACAGTTTCGATGCGGTAGCCGCACTCGGCAAGTCGGCCGAGTATCTGAGCGAACTCAAGCTTCGCTATGGCAATCTCGGATTTGCCGCGGCGGCCTACAATGCCGGCGAAGCCGGGCTCGAGCGTTTCCTGGAGAGGGACAGGCTGCCCTATGAGACGCGCAACTATGTCCTGGCGATCACCGCCCATCCGGTCGAGGATTGGCGAGACAACCCGCCAAAGGCTCTCGACCTCTCGCTCGACAAGGATAAAAACTTTCTGGAGGGCTGTGTAGCGCTTGCGAACACCCGCCGGCTGCGTGAGATCGCCGTTGCCGACGAGGCGGCTTGGGCGCCCTGGGGCGTTCAACTGGCAGCCCATTTCCAGAAGGCCGTCGCGCAGCGAATGTTCCTGAATGCCGTGAAGCGGCTGCCGGCGCCGATCAGCAGTGAAAAGGCCCTGCTCGTGCGGGAGCGAAACGGCAGTTTCGGAGCGAGAGGCCGATACGCCGCCCGGATCGGCCGCCAGACGCGCGCCGAGGCAGATGAGTTGTGCGCCGCCGTTCGCCGAAGCGGCGGGTCCTGCATCGTCTTCAAGAACTAGTCGGGGAGCTCGGCGACCAGCTTGGGCCGTCATGCATAAAGGGTCGCTTGTGAAAAAGCCCGCCGGTCTGGCGGGCTTTGTTGTCGCGATGCGCCTGAGATCAATCTTCCGCGTCGGCCGGAGGCTCGGCCACGATGGACTCGCCGGCGGTCACGACTTCCTCGATCCCGTCCTCGCCCTCCGGCTCGCTGATCCGTTCGACGGAGACCACCTTCTCGTCCTTTGCCGTCGAGAAGATCGTGACGCCCTTGGTGGCGCGGCTTGCCAGTCGAATGCCGTCGACCGGCACGCGGATCAGCTGTCCACCGTTGGACACGAGCATGATCTGGTCGTTGTGCTCGATCGGGAATGCCGCAACCAGTTCGCCGATCTCGGCCGTCTTGGAGGTGTCGGTGGCCCGGATGCCCTTGCCGCCCCGGCCGGAGGTGCGGAAATCATAGGACGAGGACCGCTTGCCGAACCCCTTTTCCGAGAGCGTCAGCACGAACTGCTCGCGTGCCTTGAGTTCCTCATAGCGCTCGTTGGTGAGTTCGCCGCCATTGGTGACCTCCTCGCCGACGAGTACGATCTCCTCGTCCTCGCCGGTCGTCGCCCGCCGTTCGGCCGCCGAACGACGCAGATAGGCGGCGCGTTCCCAGGGCTCGGCATCGACATGGGCGACGATCGCCATCGAGATGATCCGGTCGCCTTCCCCGAGCGAGATGCCGCGGACGCCGATCGAATTGCGCCCCGCAAAAACACGTACGTCGGAGACGGGGAAGCGGATGCATTGCCCGAGGGCCGTCGTCAGCAGCACGTCGTCGAATTCGGTGCAGGTGTCGACCGAGAGGATCTCGTCGCCCTCCTCGTCGAACTTCATCGCGATCTTGCCGTTGCGGTTGACCTGGACGAAGTCGGACAGCTTGTTGCGGCGGACGGTGCCGCGCGTCGTCGAGAACATGACGTCCAGGTTTTCCCAGGTCGTCTCGTCCTCGGGCAGCGGCATGATCGTGGTGATGCGTTCGCCGCGTTCGAGCGGCAGCATGTTGATCAGCGCCTTGCCGCGCGATTGCGGCGTGCCGATCGGCAGCCGCCAGACCTTCTCCTTGTAGACGATGCCGCGCGAGGAGAAGAACAGGACCGGCGTATGGGTGTTGGCCACGAATAGCCGGGTAACGAAATCCTCGTCGCGCGTCGCCATGCCGGAGCGGCCCTTGCCGCCGCGGCGCTGTGCCCGATAGGTCGTCAGCGGCACGCGCTTGATGTAGCCGAGGTGCGACACGGTCACCACCATGTCCTCGCGGGCGATCAGATCCTCGTCGTCCATGTCCGGACCGCCATCGGCGATCTCGGTGCGGCGCGGCGTGCCGAATTCGTCGCGGACGGCGGCAAGCTCGTCCTTGACGATCTGCATGATTCTGAGCCGCGAGGAGAGGATGTCGAGATAGTCCCGGATTTCCTCGCCGATCTTGTTGAGCTCTCCGCCGATCTCGTCCCGGCCAAGCGCGGTCAGGCGTTGCAGGCGGAGGTCGAGAATGGCACGCGCCTGCTCTTCCGAGAGATTGTAGGTGCCGTCGTCATTGATCCGGTGGCGCGGATCGTCGATCAGCCGGATCAGCGCATCGACCTCATGGGCCGGCCAGCGGCGTTCCATCAGCTGCTCGCGCGCGCTCTGCGGATCGGGCGCGTGGCGGATGAGCTTGATCACTTCGTCGATATTGGCGACGGCGATGGCGAGACCGACCAGGACATGCGCCCGCTCGCGTGCCTTGCGCAGCAGGTATTTCGTTCGCCGGCTAACAACATCCTCGCGGAACGAGACGAAGGCGCGCAGCATGTCGAGCAGCGTCATCTGCTCCGGCTTGCCGCCGTTCAGCGCCACCATGTTGCAGCCGAAGGAGGTCTGCAGCGGCGTGTAGCGGTAAAGCTGGTTGAGAATGACATCGGCATTGGCATCGCGCTTTAGCTCGATCACGACGCGGTAACCTTGCCGGTCCGACTCGTCGCGGAGATCCGAGATGCCCTCGATGCGCTTCTCGCGCACCAGTTCGGCCATCTTCTCGATCATCGTCGCCTTGTTCACCTGATAGGGAATCTCGGTGATGATGATCTGTTCGCGGTCGCCGCGCATCGGCTCGATATGGGCGCGCCCGCGCATGATCACCGAGCCGCGGCCGGTCTCATAGGCCTGGCGGATGCCGGCACGGCCAAGGATCAGCGCCCCCGTCGGAAAGTCCGGACCGGGAATGATCTGCATCAGTTCCGGCAGTTCGATTGCCGGATCGTCGATCAGCGCGATGCAGCCGTCGATGACTTCGCCGAGATTGTGCGGCGGAATGTTGGTCGCCATGCCGACGGCGATGCCGCCGGCGCCATTGACGAGCAGGTTCGGAAATTTCGCCGGAACGACGACGGGTTCCTGCAGGGTGCCGTCGTAGTTCTCGCGGAAATCGACCGTTTCCTTGTCGAGATCGTCGAGCAGCGAATGGGCGGCCTTCTGCAGCCGGCATTCGGTGTAGCGTTCGGCCGCAGGCGGATCGCCGTCCACCGAGCCGAAATTGCCCTGGCCGTCGATCAGCGGCAGTCGCAGCGACCAATCCTGCGCCATGCGCGCCAGCGCGTCGTAGATCGCCATGTTGCCGTGCGGATGGTATTTACCCATCACGTCACCGGTGACGCGGGCGCATTTGACGTATTTCTTGTTCCAATCGATGCCGAGTTCGCTCATCCCGTAGAGGATGCGCCGGTGAACCGGTTTCAGCCCGTCGCGCACATCGGGAAGCGCGCGCGAGACGATCACGCTCATGGCGTAATCCAAGTAGGACCGCTGCATTTCCTCGATGATGGAAATCGGCTCGATGCCTGGCGGAGTCTTTCCGCCGCCGGGAGTGCTTTGTTCAGTCAATGTCGATCACGATCTTTGTTCAGAATCAGTCGGTTCTTTATAGTCGAATGCGGCTTCGCGCGCCAATTTCGCGCCAATACGGCGTAAGGTTTTGAACAGTCTTTCGCCTCCGGGTCGGGCATTTTCGAGGCATGTGTGCGCCGTGCCGGTTTAAGCCATCGCAGTGCGCTTGGCCACTGAAATCGACGGCGGGAACCGACAGCAATTCACAGTACTACAGGGGCGTTTGGGAGACTCGTTCGATGGCGCCCCGCCCGCCCCTTTCCAAGCGCGCGTGGCTTGCCTAACAATGCGGCTCCACAACCCGGACCCAGCCGGAGTCCGTAAAGGGGGAACGGATGATCGATATCGACCTGTTGATCAATGCGCTGACGACACTGCTCGTCACGCTGGACCCGCCGGGTCTGGCGCCGATCTTCCTCAGTCTCACCGTCGGTTTGAACCGGCAGCAGCGCTTCCAGGTGGCGACGCGCGGCTCGCTGATCGCCTTCTTCATCCTGGCGGCCTTCGCACTTTTCGGTGACGGCATTCTCGGCCTGCTCGGCATCTCGATCGGCGCCTTCCGGATTGCCGGCGGCCTGCTGCTGTTCTGGATCGCCTTCGAGATGATCTTCGAGCGGCGCCAGGAGCGAAAGGAAAAGACCGGCGAGGCTGCCGTTACCAGGGATCACATCCACAATATTGCCGTCTTCCCGCTTGCCCTGCCGCTGATCGCCGGACCGGGGGCGATTTCGGCGACCATCCTGCTCGGCAGTTCCTTTCCCTCCGTCCTCGAGCGCCTGCAGCTTCTCGCCGTCATTGCGGTCTCGATGGCGCTTCTGTTCCTGGCTCTGGTGATCGCCGAACGGGTCGACCGCTTTCTCGGCGTCACCGGCCGGGCCATCCTCACCCGCCTGCTCGGCGTCATCCTTGCGGCACTCGCGGTGCAATTCGTCGTCGACGGCGTGCGCGCTGCGTTTGGCATCTGATCGTTCGAGAAAAGCAAACGGCCCGCATGAAGCGGGCCGAACGGATTCTGCCGCTTGAAAGGACGCGCGGCGCCGAAGACACAAGGCAGCGCCGCCACCCGATCAGAACGGAATGTCGTCGTCGAGATCGCGCGAGAAGTTGCTGCCGCCCTGGTTCGGCTGGCCGCCGGCGCGACCGCCGGAGGATTGCCGCGGCTGGTCGTATTCCTCGTAACCGCCGCCGCCGCCGAAGTCGCTGCCGCCGCGGCTGGCCCCGCCGCCCTCGCCGCGACCGTCGAGCATCGTCAGGGTCGAGTTGAAGCCCTGCAGCACGACTTCCGTCGTGTAGCGGTCATTGCCGTTCTGGTCCTGCCACTTGCGGGTCTGCAACTGGCCTTCGATATAGAGCTTGGCGCCCTTCTTCACATATTGCTCGACGACCTTGCAAAGGCCCTCGTTGAAGACGACGACAGTGTGCCATTCCGTCTTCTCGCGGCGCTCGCCGGTATTGCGGTCGCGCCAGCTTTCGGAGGTTGCGATGCGCAGGTTGGCGATCGGCCGACCGTCCTGCGTGCGCCGGATTTCCGGGTCGGCCCCGACATTTCCGATCAAGATCACCTTGTTGACGCTGCCAGCCATATCACTTTTCCCGTGCTTGCCGCCGAACCGCCGGCCCGGCTTTCCGATGTCCCAAGAGCGCGCATCTTAACGGCCCGCCGCCGTCGATACGCCCCGCTCCGCGCGTAATCCACAACTGATATTTGTTCTTTTTTTGTTCTAGCGATTGCCTATTATCCTGTCAACCGAATCGCAATTGATTGGCCTCTTCGCCGTTTGCGCCTCGACATGGGCGCAGTCGTCATTACATAGGGGGCTTCAAACGACCTGCAAAGCTGGCTTCCGATGAGCGAACTCAAGACCATTTCCATTCGCGGCGCGCGCGAGCACAACCTCAAGGGCATCGACCTCGACCTGCCGCGCAACAGGCTGATCGTGATGACGGGGCTTTCCGGGTCCGGCAAATCCTCGCTCGCCTTCGACACGATCTATGCGGAGGGCCAGCGCCGCTACGTCGAAAGCCTGTCCGCCTATGCCCGGCAGTTCCTGGAGATGATGCAGAAGCCGGACGTCGACCAGATAGACGGTCTCTCCCCCGCGATCTCGATCGAGCAGAAGACGACCTCGCGCAACCCGCGCTCGACGGTCGGTACCGTCACCGAGATCTACGACTATCTGCGCCTGCTCTTCGCGCGCGTCGGCGTGCCGTATTCGCCGGCAACGGGGTTGCCGATCGAGAGCCAGACGGTCAGCCAGATGGTCGACCGCGTGCTGGAGTTCGGAGAAGGCACCCGTCTCTATATTCTGGCGCCGCTCGTGCGTGGCCGCAAAGGCGAGTACAGGAAGGAACTCGCCGAATTGATGAAGAAGGGCTTCCAGCGCGTCAAGGTGGACGGGCAGTTCTACGAGATCGCCGACGTCCCGGCGCTCGACAAGAAATTCAAGCACGATATCGACGTCGTCGTCGACCGCGTCGTCGTCAGGCCGGATCTCGCCACGCGCCTCGCCGACAGCATCGAGACCTGCCTGACGCTTGCCGACGGCTTGGCTGTCGCCGAGTTCGCCGACCGACCACTGCCGCCGGACGAAACCGCGGCCGGCGGCGCGGCCAACAAGTCGCTCAACGAGACGCATGAGCGCGTGCTGTTTTCGGAAAAATTCGCCTGCCCGGTGTCCGGCTTCACCATTCCGGAGGTCGAGCCGCGGCTTTTCTCGTTCAACAATCCCTTCGGCGCCTGCACGACCTGCGACGGTCTTGGCAGCCAGCAGAAGATCGACGAGGCGCTGGTCGTTCCGGAACCGAACAGGACACTGCGCGACGGCGCGATCGCGCCCTGGGCCAAGTCGACCTCGCCCTATTACAACCAGACGCTCGAAGCGCTCGGCCAGGTCTTCGATTTCAAGCTCGGCAACCGCTGGAGCGAGCTTTCGGCTGAAGCGCAGAAGGCGATCCTCCATGGCACCGAAGAAAAGATCACCTTCCACTACAAGGACGGTGCGCGCGCCTACAACACCACCAAGACCTTCGAGGGCGTCGTGCCCAATCTCGAGCGGCGCTGGAAGGAGACCGACAGCGCCTGGGCGCGGGAAGAAATCGAGCGCTATATGTCGGCCGCGCCCTGCCCCGCCTGTGCCGGCTACCGGCTGAAGCCGGAAGCGCTGGCGGTCAAGATCAACCGGCTTCACATCGGCGAAGTCACGGAAATGTCGATCCGGGCTGCCCGCGACTGGTTCGAGGCGCTGCCGCATGAACTCAGCACCAAGCAGAACGAGATTGCCGTGCGGATCCTCAAGGAGATCCGCGAGCGGTTGCGCTTCCTGAACGATGTCGGACTGGAATATCTGAGCCTGTCGCGCAATTCCGGCACGCTCTCCGGCGGCGAAAGCCAGCGCATCCGCCTTGCCTCCCAGATCGGCTCCGGCCTGACCGGCGTGCTTTATGTGCTGGACGAGCCGTCGATCGGTCTGCATCAGCGCGACAATGCGCGCCTGCTCGACACGCTGAGACACCTGCGCGACATCGGCAACACCGTGATCGTCGTCGAACATGACGAGGATGCGATCCTGACGGCGGACTATGTCGTCGACATCGGACCGGCGGCCGGCATCCATGGCGGCGAGATCGTGGCCGAAGGCACGCCCTCCGATATCATGGCCAATCAGAAGTCTCTGACCGGGAAATATCTCTCGGGCGAGCTTTCCGTGGCCGTGCCAGGCGAAAGACGCAAGCCAAAAAAGAAGAAGGAAATCACCGTCGTAGGAGCGCGCGCTAACAATTTGAAGAATGTTACCGCGTCGATCCCGCTCGGCGTCTTCACGGCGGTGACCGGCGTCTCGGGCGGCGGCAAGTCCACCTTCCTGATCGAAACGCTCTACAAGGCGGCTGCCCGCCGCATCATGGGCGCGCGCGAGAACCCGGCCGATCACGACCGCATCGACGGGTTCGAGCATATCGACAAGGTGATCGACATCGACCAGTCGCCGATCGGCCGCACGCCGCGCTCGAATCCGGCGACCTATACCGGCGCCTTCACGCCGATTCGCGACTGGTTCGCCGGCCTGCCGGAGGCGAAGGCGCGCGGCTACCAACCGGGCCGCTTTTCCTTCAACGTCAAGGGCGGTCGCTGCGAGGCCTGCCAGGGCGATGGCGTCATCAAGATCGAGATGCACTTCCTGCCGGACGTCTACGTCACGTGCGACGTCTGCCACGGCAAGCGCTACAATCGCGAAACGCTCGACGTGCACTTCAAGGGCAAGTCGATTGCCGACGTCCTCGACATGACGGTCGAGGAAGGCGTCGAATTCTTCTCGGCCGTCCCGGCGGTGCGCGACAAGCTGGTGACGCTGAACCAGGTGGGGCTCGGCTATATTAAGATCGGCCAGCAGGCGAACACGCTTTCGGGCGGCGAGGCCCAGCGCGTGAAGCTTGCCAAGGAACTGTCGAAGCGCTCCACCGGGCGCACGCTTTACATACTCGATGAGCCGACAACCGGCTTGCATTTCCATGACGTAGCCAAGCTTCTTGAAGTTCTGCATGAGCTCGTCAACCAGGGCAATTCTGTCGTCGTTATCGAGCACAACCTCGAAGTGATCAAGACGGCGGACTGGATCATCGACTTCGGTCCCGAAGGCGGCGACGGCGGGGGCGAGGTCATTGCCAAGGGCACGCCGGAAGACGTCGTGAAGGAACCCCGCTCCTATACGGGGCAGTTCCTGAAGGAGCTTCTGGAGCGCCGCCCGACGAAGAAGGCCGTCGCGGCGGAGTGACCGGCGCTGAGGATACGGCGCCGCGCGTCTTATCGGACGCGCAAAGGTCGCTGTCGCACTTTGAATTGCTTTCTGTCTTTGTTTTTCAATCGAAATCGATTCAAGGACACATGCAGCAGGTCCTTAAATGATTGCCCCCGCGCCGCGGGCTGAGGAGGAGATGATGGCAGAAACCGGAACGATCCGCGTCGGCATTGGCGGCTGGACCTTCGAGCCGTGGGAAAGCAGCTTTTACCCTTCCGATCTCCCGAAGAAGCGGCAGCTGGAATATGCCGGCAAGCAACTCCGCACGATCGAGGTTAACGGCACCTATTACAGCTCACAGAAGCCGGCGACCTTTGCCAAATGGGCATCGGAGGTGCCGGACGGTTTCATCTTCTCGCTGAAGGCGAGCCGATTCGTGACGAACCGCAAGGTCCTCTCCGAGGCCGGCGAATCGATGCAGCGATTCCTGACCCAGGGCCTGACGGAACTGGGCGATCGCCTCGGTCCGATTCTCTGGCAGTTCGCCGCCACCAAGAAATTCGAGCCCGACGATTTCGAGGGATTTCTGAAGCTGCTGCCGGAGAAGCAGGATGGACTGAAGCTCCGTCACGTGGTCGAGGTCCGCCACCCCTCCTTCCAGACCCCCGACTTCGTGCAAATGCTCGACAACTACAAGGTGGCGGCGGTGCTCGCCGAGCATGCGGATTATCCGATGATCGCCGATGTCACCGCCGATTTCGTCTATGCCCGGCTGCAGAAGGGCAGCGACGAGGTGGAAACCTGCTATCCGCCGCAGGCCCTCGATCTTTGGGCCGAGCGGCTCAAGACCTTTGCCACGGGCCGCGAGCCGGAGGGCCTCGAAAAGAGCGCGCCGGAGCGAAAGGCGGAAAGCCGCCCGCGCGACGTCTTTGCCTTCTTCATCAGCTCGGGCAAGGTCAATGCGCCGAATGGTGCGCGGGAGTTGCAGAAACGCGTTGATTGAGGCCGGCCCAGCGGCCTGTCTCCACGGGCCGGGCTGGACGCTTCCGAGATGTGGCTGGCCCTGACTCTGTGACGCCTCATGCCGCGGTCGCGAATCGGCACGCCGGACGCATCACATCGCGGCGCGGCACGCAATCACGAGTGGCGCTGCGATGTCTCCCTACCCCTTATTTTTACCCCTAAAAAATTCGGTTTCACGGTTGCAGCTTCGCCGCCGGCGCAGACAACCGGCGGAAGTGCCTGATTTTCAAAGACTTGATTGATGTCCCCGTTTTCCACAACCCATCCACACAAGATATAGGGGTCAAACTTCCGTCATAAACCACCCCTTGACGCCCAAAGCCGATTCACGGTTAATGGATTTCACGTTGCGACGGCGGCGGACCGGATAGTCAAGCGGCCGGTTCATCCCTCCAAATCGTCGGTTCTGACCAGCGGCCAAACGGGCAGTTTCGGTGTGGCGGCAACGGCGGAGCTTTGCGCGGTTTCGGGTGCTGCCGGCGCGATTTCGGACTGGCGTAAACAAGCTGTTAATACTATATTTAGCGTTTGCAGCCAGGATAATCACAAGATACAGGGTCACCCAGAGCTTGGGTTTCTCAAAACGGACGAAAGCTGGAGCTGGCTGCAGAACGCTTGCGGCCGGGCGGGGTCAACTGCGCTCAATCGGCGCGAAGGCAATAAGGACACGGGACAATGAAGATCGAACGTCGGTTCACCAAAGCAGGGCAATCCGCCTATGCCGAGATCGAATTCCGCAAGGCGACGAGCGAGATCAAGAACCCGGACGGCTCGATCGTTTTCCGTCTGGAGAACATCGACGTGCCGGCGCAGTTCTCCCAGGTCGCCGCCGATATCCTTGCGCAGAAATATTTCCGCAAGGCCGGCGTTCCGGCGAAGCTGAAGCGCGTCGAGGAAAACGATGTGCCCTCGTTCCTGTGGCGCTCGGTTCCGGACACGGACGCGCTGAAAGCGCTCCCGAAGGATGAGCAATACGGCTCCGAAACGGATGCACGCCAGGTTTTCGATCGCCTGGCCGGCACCTGGACCTATTGGGGCTGGAAGGGCGGCTATTTCGACACGGACGAAGACGCGGCCGCCTTCCGCGATGAACTCGCCTATATGCTCGCCACCCAGCGCGTCGCGCCCAACTCGCCGCAATGGTTCAACACCGGCCTGCACTGGGCCTATGGCATCGACGGCCCCGGACAGGGCCACTTCTATGTCGATCCCTTCACCGGCAAGCTGACGAAGTCGAAATCCGCCTACGAGCATCCCCAGCCGCATGCCTGCTTCATCCAGTCGGTCGCCGACGACCTCGTCAACGAGGGCGGCATCATGGATCTGTGGGTGCGGGAAGCGCGCCTCTTCAAATACGGCTCCGGGACCGGCTCGAACTTCTCCCACCTTCGCGCCGAGGGCGAGAGGCTGTCGGGCGGCGGCAAATCCTCCGGCCTCATGAGCTTCCTGAAGATCGGCGACCGCGCCGCCGGCGCCATCAAGTCGGGAGGCACGACGCGCCGCGCCGCCAAGATGGTCGTCGTCGACATCGACCATCCGGATATCGAGGACTATATCAACTGGAAGGTCAAGGAAGAACAGAAGGTTGCCGCCCTCGTCACCGGCTCCAAGATCGTCGCCAGGCACCTGAAGGCGATCATGAAGGCCTGCGTCAACTGCGACGGCAGCGACGACGCCTGCTTCGACCCGAAGCAGAACCCGGTGCTGAAACGCGAGATCCGCGCCGCCAAGCAGGCCGCGGTTCCGGAAAACTACGTCAAGCGCGTCATCCAGTTCGCACGTCAGGGCTACAAGGACATTCAGTTCAAGACCTATGACACGGACTGGGATTCGGAAGCCTACCTGACGGTCTCCGGCCAGAACTCCAACAATTCCGTCTCCATCAAGGACGACTTCCTGCGCGCCGTCGAGGCCGACGGCGATTGGCACCTGACCGCCCGCAAGGACGGCCGCGTGATGAAGACCCTGAAGGCGCGCGACCTCTGGGAGTCGATCTCCTATGCCGCCTGGGCTTCCGCCGATCCGGGCCTGCATTTCAATACGACGATGAACGACTGGCACACCTGCCCGGCCGCCGGCCCGATCCGCGCGTCGAACCCGTGCTCGGAATACATGTTCCTCGACGACACCGCCTGCAACCTCGCCTCGCTCAACCTGATGCAGTTCAAGGATGCGGCAACGAAGCGGATCAACATCGCCGATTACGAACACGCCGTTCGCCTCTGGACAATCGTGCTCGAAGTCTCGGTGATGATGGCGCAGTTCCCGTCCCGCGAAATCGCCGAGCTCTCCTATGAATACCGCACGCTCGGCCTCGGCTACGCGAATATTGGCGGCCTGCTGATGTCCTCCGGCATTCCCTATGATTCGCCGGAGGGCCGCGCCATTGCCGGCGCGCTGACGGCGATCATGACCGGCATCGCCTATGCCACTTCGGCCGAGATCTCGGCCAAGCTCGGCCCCTTCCCGAGCTTTGCGCCGAACCGCGACAACATGCTGCGCGTGATGCGCAATCATCGCCGCGCTGCCCATGGCGAGACCTCGGGCTATGAGGGCCTGTCGGTCGATCCGGTCGCGCTCGTTCATGCCGATTGCCCGGACCAGGACCTGATCGCGCATGCCAAAAGCGCCTGGGACAAGGCCGTCGAGCTCGGCGAAAAGCACGGCTACCGCAATGCCCAGGCGACGGTGATCGCGCCGACCGGCACGATCGGCCTGGTGATGGACTGCGACACCACCGGCATCGAGCCCGATTTCGCGCTGGTCAAGTTCAAGAAGCTCGCCGGCGGCGGCTATTTCAAGATCATCAACCGCGCCGTGCCGGAAGCGCTGCGCACGCTCGGCTATTCCGAAAGCCAGATCGCCGAGATCGAGGCCTACGCCGTCGGCCACGGCAACCTTAACCAGGCGCCGGCGATCAATCCGACGACGCTGAAGGCCAGGGGCTTCACCGACGAGAAGATCGAGGCGGTCAACGCTGCGTTGAAATCCGCCTTCGACATCAAGTTCGTCTTCAACCAGTGGACGCTCGGCGCCGACTTCCTGAAAGCGACGCTGAAGGTTACGGACGAGCAGCTCGCCTCGCTGGACTTCAACCTTCTGGAGCATATCGGCTTCTCGCGGAAGGACATCGAGGCCGCCAATATCCATGTCTGCGGCGCCATGACGCTCGAAGGTGCGCCTTTCCTGAAGGCCGAGCACCTGCCGGTCTTCGATTGCGCCAATCCCTGCGGCAAGATCGGTAAGCGCTATCTTTCGGTCGAAAGCCACATCCGCATGATGGCGGCCGCCCAGCCCTTCATCTCGGGCGCGATTTCCAAGACGATCAACATGCCGAACGAGGCGACCGTCGAGGATTGCAAGAACGCCTACATGCTCTCCTGGAAGCTGGCGCTGAAGGCGAATGCGCTTTACCGCGATGGCTCCAAGCTGTCGCAGCCGCTCAACGCCTCGCTGATCGAGGACGAGGAGGACGAAGAGGCGATCGAGGAGCTGATGCAGGCGCCGGCCGCAGCCCAGGCCGTCGCCGTCACCGAGAAGATCGTCGAGCGCGTCATCGAGAAAGTGGTGCGCGCCCGCGAAAAACTGCCGAACCGCCGCCAGGGTTATACCCAGAAGGCGATCGTCGGCGGCCACAAGGTGTATCTGCGCACCGGCGAATTCGGCGACGGCCGTCTCGGCGAGATCTTCATCGACATGCACAAGGAAGGTGCTGCCTTCCGTGCGATGATGAACAACTTCGCCATCGCCATCTCGCTCGGCCTGCAATATGGCGTGCCGCTCGAAGAATATGTGGAGGCCTTCACCTTCACCAAATTCGAGCCGGCCGGCATGGTGCAGGGCAATGACGCGATCAAGAACGCGACGTCGATCCTCGACTATGTGTTCCGCGAACTTGCCGTCTCCTATCTCGGCCGCCACGACCTCGCCCATGTCGATACGTCGGACTTCAGCAACACGGCGCTCGGCCGCGGCATCCAGGAAGGCAAGACCAATCTCGTCTCGACCGGCTGGACCCGCGGCTACAAGCCGACCCTCGTCGGCGGCTCGGGCGAGCGCTCCGAGCCGAAGGGCGCCTCGACCGCGGCCCCTGCCCGCGCCTCCGGCGGGGCGACCGTCACCTCCTTTGCGGGCAGCGCCGCCCGCAAACTGGAGCCGACGACGGCCGCCGCCACCTCCGAAGTCGTGGCCTTCAAGCGCGACTATGAGGAACGCGCCGCCGAACTCGCCGAAGAGGTCGCCGGCGAAGCGGAACCGGACGTAACCGCCCTCTTCTCCGACAAGGCCGCCGCCGAAGCCGCTGCCGCCAAGTCGGAGGCGAAGAAGGTCGAAGCCGAACGCCGCGCCCGCTCGATCATGCAGGGATACACCGGCAACATGTGCACCGAGTGCCAGAACTTCACCATGGTCAGGAATGGTACGTGCGAGAAGTGCGACACCTGCGGTGCCACGAGCGGGTGCTCGTAAGGTTGGGCGGCGTTTGTGTGTGTCCCGTCGAGGAATTGATCCAAGTACTGGCCAAAAGCCGCTACTACTGGCCGTTGCGGAAGTCAAAACTGGCCAACTGCGTATCGACAGACATCCGGGTGTAGGATGACACGAACTTTGCCATTTTGACGTAAACTTTGTCACAAAGGCTGGTTCTGTCGAAGAGATGAACTTTCCGGACGCCTCTGGTGTCCGGAAACCCCTTAAGAACAAAGGGTGAATACGGTGGCTTTCAGGGGTTTGTTTGTTGGCATCGACAGGAATCAGTCGCCGGAGATCCGCGACTTGTCCTGCGCGGCTCGCGACGCCACGGCACTGGAAGCGACGTTTGCAGACACCCTCGGCGGCCACACGGTTCTCCTTACTGATCAGGATGCTTCGCTCGCGAAGATTGAGGCCGAGCTCGAAACGCTCTCCCATTGCGATCCGGACGACACCCTCGTCATCGCCTTCTCCGGCCATGGTTCGGAGACGCATGAGGTGATCCTCCACGATACCGGCTATGACGACATAGCAGCCACTTCCATTCCGCTCGACCGTCTTCAGGCATGGTTCTCCCGCATCCCGGCGCGACGCGTCATCCTGTTTCTGGACTGCTGCTTCTCGGGCGGCCTCGGCGCGAAGGTTCTGCAGGTGCCAGCCATTCCGCGCAGCGTCGCCTCGACGGAAGTCCATCTTCGGCTGGCGATGGCCGTCTGATATTTACTGCATCGGGGGTGCAGGGAAGAGGCATGGGAATTTTCGAGCCACGGCCACGGGCTCCTCACATACTATCTTTTGGAAGCGCTTCCCTGTCTTCACAGATGCCGAGCGAGAGATCATCCGCGAAGCGCAGGAGGCGATCGACAACGGGTCGGATCCGCAGGAGGTGCGGCGCTGGGCGCGCGAGCAGATCGAAGCGGAACGCCAGCGGGTCGAGGAGGAGACGCATGCAGTGCCGGTACCGAACACGCGGACTGACGGCAATGTTTCGGTAAAAGGGCGCCGCCGGCGTCGACGCAACTGCCGGCTACGGAAGTACCGAGAAGGTTGCGCAGATGCGCTGCCCTATACGACCCCCCATCACGTTGTCCCAGACAGGGCGTTTCGCACACCTAGCGGAACCCTCTATAAGGGCGGGGTGCCGCATGCGGACGGCTACAGTATTTGCGTTGAGGGAGCTACTCCAAAGTTTTCTGGACCCGATGCCAACGAGCACGGCTTGATTCACGGGATTTATAATGCTGATACCAGGCGTGTTCAGTGCGACCAAGACGATTGCGGTGTCCCCCTTCATCGGGAAAGACATCGAGCGCGCACGAGAGCTCGCGGACGAGCTCAATTCACGTCGGAACGTTCTCGCGGGAGAGCTTGCTGTCGCTGATCCTGATGCGGTGGTGGAGAGAATGAAGAAGAGGCAAAGTCGCCGGTCCTGGGTCATCATTCTCATCATCATGGCATTTTCGATTTTCGGTGGATTTGTCGAACGCGACGTCTATGCGCTCTGGCCAAATTGAATTCTGCGCAGATTCGACAGCGGTCATGGCCCTTCCGTGCTGAAGGCCTATCTCCGGTTTCGCTCCTGCCAGCGACCGACGCGCTGAATGGCTCAATTGAGCCCATTGCTGCTGCTCGTCGATACCGCTCGGGATTTCCGGTGCTGGCCCCTTTTGCGGACATTGAACACGAATACGGGAAGCGATCTCAAGTCTCTTCCGAAGTCATTGCTTTCGCCAGCTCGCCGATCATTGAACGCAACCACCGGTGGGCCGGGTCGTGGCGGTAGCGAACGTGCCAGGCCATCTGCACTGGAAACGTGCCGAGGTCGACCGGCGCCGGCAGCACCTTCAGCCGCGGATCCCGCTCGAGACTTCGACAGATGAGACGCGGCAGCGTTGCGCAGTAATCGGTGACCGCAAGCATCTCGGGCACGGCAAGAAAGTGCGTCACAGAAACGGCAACCTCCCGCTTGAGGTTCTGTTGCTCCAATGCCTGAAAGAGGCCGGCGCGTAGCCGACCCGGCGGGAGCACGTTCACGTGCTTGAGCCGCTCATACTGTTCTCGGGAAATACGGTCTTGAACGTCGGGATGGTCGTTGCGCACAACACAGGCGAGGCCATCGTCCATGAGATGCTGGACGACGAGGTTGTCCGGCGGATCGACGATCCGGCCAAGCACCATGGCCGTGGTACCGGAAATGACGCCGGTGTCGGCGAGATCGTTGCCGAATGCTGTCATGCGGAGCTTGATACCCGGCGCCAGCTCACGCGTCCTCGCGACGAGGGCCGGCATCAACACAAGCTCCACGTAGCTGTTCGGGGCGAGCGTGAACAGTCGTTCGGCGTTTGCCGGCTGAAACTCCTGCTGGTTCAAGATAAGATCGTCCAGTTGCGCCAGTGCTGCCTCGATTGTCGGAGCGATCTCCTCGGCCAGTTGCGTCGGCTTTATGCCGTACCTTTCCCGGATGAACAGCGGGTCCCGCAGGGTGTCGCGAAGGCGGTTCAGCGAATTGGACAGGGCCGGCTGGGTGATTCCCAGTCGCGCTGCTGCCCGTGTCACGCTCCGCTCCTCCATCAGGGCCAGGAAAACCGGGAGCAGGTTCAGGTCGTATCTCATCGAGATGTAATCTCATATGAATATCTAAATTCAAAGAAGTAAATTTCTGAAATATGTGGGCAGGTGCCATTATCAGCTCGACAAGCCCATGTGGCTGATCGAGCTCCAAGTCCAACCGCTACGGCGGCTCGCCGCGCGGCATCACCTGAGGAAAGGATCCGACAATGAAAGTCCTGATGGTACTCACCTCCCGCGACACTCTCGGTAACACCGGCAAGAAGACCGGATTATGGCTCGAAGAGCTGGCAGCACCGTATTACGTCTTCAAGGACGCCGACGCCGAGATCACCCTCGCCTCGCCGAACGGCGGCCAGCCGCCTCTCGACCCGAAGAGCGACGAGCCGATGTTCCAGACCGACCTTACGCGGCGCTTCAATGCAGACGAGGTTGCCAAGGCGCAGCTCGCAGAAACTGTGCGCCTCGACAGCGTCGATGAGAAGGACTTCGATACGGTCTTCTACCCCGGCGGCCACGGCCCGCTGTGGGATCTGGCCGAAGATCCGAATTCAATCAAGCTGATCGAAACCTTCATCGCGGCCGGCAAGCCGATCGCCCTCGTCTGCCATGCGCCGGGCGTCCTGCGTCACGTGACCAATGCCGACGGCACCCCGTTTGTTCAAGGACGCTACGTCACCGGCTTTACCAACAGCGAGGAAGAGGCTGTAGGTCTGACGAAGGTCGTGCCTTTTTTGGTCGAGGACGAGCTCGTCGGCCTCGGCGCGGTCTTCTCCAAGGTCAAGGACTGGGGCGTGCACACGGTCGTCGATGGCCAGCTCATCACTGGTCAGAACCCGGCGTCATCGAGTGAGGCAGCGGAGGCGCTTGTTGCCGCTCTGGGCCAGGTGAAGACCAGGACCGCCTGAGCGGGCTTAAACATCGTGATCTGCCGACGGCTAGTGTCGGCGGCAAATCGCTTCAGAAACCGGAGTTTGCCATGTCCGCCCCTATTTCAACGATATCGCTGACGGACGCCCGGCAGATGATCGAGAGGTCCATCGCCGCCCGCGCGCTGGATGTTCTCTGCTCAATTGCCGTCGTCGATTCGTCTGGGCATCTCATGTCCTTTGTTCGCCAGGACGGGGCGATGGCAGGGTCAGCGGAGCTTGCCATCGACAAGGCCTATACCGCTCAGATCCTCAACAACCGGACAGACGCGCTCGGTGCACTGGCCCAGCCTGGCGCCGAACTCTACGGCATCCAGCATTCGCATGGTGGAACGGTCGTGGTTTTTGGAGGCGGCATTCCCATCCGGTTTAAAGGGCGGCCGATTGGCGCAATTGGCGTGAGCGGCGGGACTGTCGCTGAAGACATCGCCATCGCCGAGGCTGGATCCGCAGCCTCCTAATAAGTGCCGGCGAGCATCTGTCGCCGAACCCGCGCTCAGTCATCAAACCAACCACTCGCTGCGCTTCGAGGACTGGACATCCAATCAGGGCTTCGTGCGCCCTGCGAGTGGGTCGTCAATATAGGGAGAAAGCCAATGAATGGAGGAGCTGATTGCGATAAGGAAGAGGACCGCAAGTCCTCTGAATTGACCATGGCGGTCGCCATCACCTGTGTGGTGGTGGTCGCTATCGACCTGCGACCGGCTATTGTGTCGGTCGGTCCTCTTCTTCCGTCTATCCAGGACGAGTTTGCGATTTCGAACGCACAGGCATCGCCTGGATTGCGCCCATGCATATCGAGCGCGGCACGAGCGCCGCGGATGCGGCGTTGCTCCTCGCCAGTTTCACCGCTGCATTCATGATCGCAAACCCCCTTGCCGGTTTCATCAGTCGGAACAACGATCGGCGGCGCCTGATTGCCCTGTTCGCGTCTACGTCTCTCTTCGGTATCTTGGCGATTGCTCTCATGCCGCAGACGACGCCGTATCTTTTCATTCCCTTGATCGCCTTTGGCGTCGGAGGCTCCTTTAACCGACGGGGATGGCCTGCTCATCGAATGCAGCGAACAGGAAGCCGGCATTGAGATATTGCTGCAGCTCGCCGTCGCTACTGGCCGCCGCTTCACCACTAACAGCGTCGGCTGCACGCAGCGTTTCAAATGAAGCTAGTTCTATCGTGCGTAATGCCGCAAAATGATCCCGGTTGGCTCGTCCGATACGGAAACTCACGTCGACCTCATCTACTTGGATTTCTGAAATTCTACCCAAAAGTGCGGATTCCAGGGATTAACCGGACGGGATTCCGATCAAAGTCCGGACAGCGTTGGAGTGCACCCCCAGACTGAGACAAGGAAAATCGCGGACAGTTTCCCCGCAAGGAGAGGAAACTGGGGCATGGCCGGACGGCAAAGAGTTATTGATGAGGACCAAAAACTGGAGCTTCTCCAGCGCATGGAGGCGGGTGAAACCGTCAGCAAGTTGGCAGATGAGGTTGGCATCAGTCGCCAACGTCTTTACGAGTGGCGTGATCAGCTGAGGCTTCATGGTAATCTGAAGTCACGTCGGCGCGGGCGGCCGGCCAGATCGACAGCAGGAGTTGACGGGGACTTGCAGCTGCAGAGCGCCGTCGAACAGCCAGCGCCTCAGGAAAAGGCACTGACCAAGGCCAGGCGCCGGATCAGGGAATTGGAGCAGAAAGTCGGGCAACAGCAGCTCGATCTCGATTTTTTTCGCGAAGCCTTGCGGCACTTCGAGGAAGATCAGCGTCGGAGCAGCGCTCCTGGCGAAACGGGATCTTCAAAGTCATCGAAAAGATGACAACCGGCCTGTCGCAAGGCGAATTCAACATCGACCGAATGTGCTGGCTCGCGGGCGTCAGCCGCGCGAGTTATTACCGTCACTGGCTGGATTCGGCCCCTCGTCGGGCCGAAACAGGTTTGCGAGACCTCATTCAAAAGATGGCTCTCGGCAACGCGCACTACGGTTACCGCCGGATCGGAGCCCTGTTGCGTCGGGAGGGGTGGCAAGTCAACCACAAGTGCATTCTACGCATCATGCGTGAAGACAATCTGTTGTGCCTGCGCGCAAGACCCTTTGTTCCTACAACGACCAACTCGAGGCATGGTTGGCAAGTCGTGCCGAACCTCGCCAGGGGCATGATCCTCAATGGGGTCAACCAGCTATGGGTTGCCGATATCACCTTCCTTCATCTCGCTGAGGAGTTTGCATTCCTTGCCGTTGTGCTTGACGCGTTTAGCCGCCGGGTGGTCGGATGGGCATTGGATACGCATCTCCGAGCAAGCCTTGCGATCGAAGCTCTCGAGATGGCTATCACCGATCGCCAGCCCGTGGCCGGGAGCCTCGTGCATCATTCCGATCGCGGCGTTCAATACGCGTGCGGAGCCTACTCCGAACTTCTGCATCTTCACGGCATCCAGGCGAGCATGAGCCGTGTCGGAAATCCTTATGACAACGCGAAAGCGGAGAGCTTCATGAAGACCCTGAAGCAGGAAGAGGTGCAAGGTCTCGCCTATAGGGATGCAGACGATGCTCGCCGGCGCATCGGCGCTTTCATCGATACCGTTTACAACACGCAGCGCCTGCACTCGGCGCTCGACTATCTCACGCCGGAGGAATACGAACAGAAGCATTCAGGTGGACGACGGATGGAAAAGGCGGCATAGCTGAACACGGGAAACTGTCCGCGATTTTCCTTGTCTCAGTCTGGGGGTGCACTCCAGCGTTCCGATCTGAAGCCGGACAGCATTCCGATCAATTACCGGACGGTTTTTCCGTCCTGACGATGCCTTTGGGTCAGCAACCTTGGCATGAAGCTCCTCTGTATCCACGAGGGGAATTTCATGCCGTCAAAGAGAAGGCTGACCATGCGACACATACGACAGATGCTGCGGCTCTCTGCTGGCGGGACAAGCGTACGCGAGATTGCGGTGGTGCTCGGGATTGCCCGAAGTACGGTTCAAGATAATCTCGATCGGGCCAAGGCCGCCGGGTTGAGCTGGCCTTTGCCGGGAGAACTGACAGACGATGCTCTGGAGCATCGTCTTTTCATCCGCGCCGGCGTCAAACAGGGCCAACGGCGACGCCACGAACCAAACTGGGCGGAGCTTGCCATCGAGCTGAAGAAGCCCGGCGTGACGCTGTTGATCCTCTGGGAGGAATATCGCGGCGCACACCCCGACGGCTACGGCTACAGCCGTTTCTGCGAGCTGTTCCGTGGTTTCGAGCAGCGCCTTTCGCCGACAATGCGCCAGGAGCATGCGGCCGGCGACAAGGTCTTCGTCGACTATTCCGGCAAGCGGGTGCCGATCGTCGATCGCAAGACTGGCGAGATCCGCGAGGCGGAGTTGTTCCTTGGTGTGCTCGGCGCGTCGAGCTACACCTTCGCCGAGGCCACCTGGACCCAGACCTTGCCGGACTGGGTCGGCTCACACGTGCGCATGTTCGCCTTTTTCGGCGGTGTGCCCCGCCTGGTCGTGCCCGACAATCTGAAGTCCGGCGTCAGCCGCGCCAGCTTTTACGATCCCGAGATCAACCGCAGTTACGGCATGATGGCGTCTCACTATGGTGTCGGCGTTCTGCCGGCGCGGCCGCGGCGTCCGAAGGACAAGGCCAAGGTCGAGAACGGTGTGCGCTTCGCCCAGAGCTGCATTCTCGGTCGCTTGCGCAAGCAGACTTTCTTCTCGCTCGCCGAGGCCAATGCCGCGATCACCGAGGTGCTGGAGCGCATCAACAATCATGTCATGCGCCGGTTGGGTGTCAGCCGCCGGCATCTCTTCGAGACGGTCGAACGCGCGGCGCTCGCAAGCTTGCCCGCCGAGGAGTACGAGTTCGCTGAATGGCGCTTTGCGCGGGTCTCGACGGACTACCATGCCGAGTTCAAGACCTTCTTCTATTCCGTCCCGCACGCGCTCATTCGCCAGCAGGTCGATATCCGGGCGACCGCGCGGATGATCGAGATCTTCCACCGCGGCAAACGCGTCGCGGTCCATCAGCGCCGCTATGGCGGGCCGCGCTATGGAACAGACCCTGCGCACATGCCGAGCTCCCACCGCCGATACGCCGAATGGACGCCGGAGCGATTCCGGCGCTGGGGCGCGTCCATCGGTCCGCAGACCGAAGGGTTGATCGTCGCCATTCTCGCCAGCCGGCCACATCCCGAGCAGGGCTTCAGAACCTGCCTCGGCATCCTGCGCCTCTATCGCGACCTCGGCCGCGAGCGCGCCGAGGCCGTTTCGGCACGGGCCGTCGAGATCGGCGGCCTGACCTGCAAGACGATTGCCTCGCTCATCGCCACCCACAAGGCCACCAGACCCACCGAACCCGCCGCCGTCATGGAACACGCCAATCTGCGTGGCCCCGGCTACTTTCATTGAGGAGACACCAATCGATGCTGACCAATCCGACCATCGACATGCTGCGCGAACTCGGCCTGACAGGCATGGCCAGTGCCTATCAGGAACTCGAGACGCAAACGGAAGCGAGACACCTCGAGCATGGCGAATGGCTTGCACTGCTGCTCGAACGCGAAGCGACCACACGCCGCCAGAAGCGCTTCGAGGCGAGAGCCCGCGCCGCAAAGCTGCGCCATGACGCCCAGATCGAGAACGCTGACTTCCGCGCCGCCCGCGGCCTGGACCGCAATCTCTTCATGAAGCTCGCCGGCTGCGACTGGATCTCTCAGCGCCATAGCCTGCTGTTGATCGGACCCGCCGGCGTCGGAAAGAGCTGGCTTGCCTGCGCGCTCGGAAACAAGGCATGCCGCGAGGACTTCTCCGTCGCCTATCACCGACTTCCAAGGCTGTTCGCCACTCTTGCGCTCTCGCGCGGCGACGGCCGATATCCCAAGGTGCTCAAGGCGCTCGCCAGAACCGACCTGCTCATCCTGGACGACTGGGGTCCGGAAAAGCTCAACGACGAGCAGCGTCGTGATCTCCTGGAAATCGTCGAGGACCGATACGAAAGGCGATCGACCATCGTCACCAGTCAGGTGCCCGTCGATCACTGGTACGACATGATCGGCAATCCAACCATCGCCGATGCGATCCTCGACCGCCTCGTGCACAACGCCTACCGCATCGAACTTTCCGGCGAGAGCTTGCGAAAGCAGCGTCAAACACCATCCGCCGCTTGACCGCGCGACAATCACGAGCCATTCAAAACAACGACCCAGAGGCACACCGACTGTCCGGCTTCAAATCGGAACCGTGTCCGGCACGAGATCGGAATACCTGGAGTGCACCCCCAGACTGAGACAAGGAAAATCGCGGACAGTTTCCCGTGTTCAGCTATGCCGCCTTTTCCATCCGTCGTCCACCTGAATGCTTCTGTTCGTATTCCTCCGGCGTGAGATAGTCGAGCGCCGAGTGCAGGCGCTGCGTGTTGTAAACGGTATCGATGAAAGCGCCGATGCGCCGGCGAGCATCGTCTGCATCCCTATAGGCGAGACCTTGCACCTCTTCCTGCTTCAGGGTCTTCATGAAGCTCTCCGCTTTCGCGTTGTCATAAGGATTTCCGACACGGCTCATGCTCGCCTGGATGCCGTGAAGATGCAGAAGTTCGGAGTAGGCTCCGCACGCGTATTGAACGCCGCGATCGGAATGATGCACGAGGCTCCCGGCCACGGGCTGGCGATCGGTGATAGCCATCTCGAGAGCTTCGATCGCAAGGCTTGCTCGGAGATGCGTATCCAATGCCCATCCGACCACCCGGCGGCTAAACGCGTCAAGCACAACGGCAAGGAATGCAAACTCCTCAGCGAGATGAAGGAAGGTGATATCGGCAACCCATAGCTGGTTGACCCCATTGAGGATCATGCCCCTGGCGAGGTTCGGCACGACTTGCCAACCATGCCTCGAGTTGGTCGTTGTAGGAACAAAGGGTCTTGCGCGCAGGCACAACAGATTGTCTTCACGCATGATGCGTAGAATGCACTTGTGGTTGACTTGCCACCCCTCCCGACGCAACAGGGCTCCGATCCGGCGGTAACCGTAGTGCGCGTTGCCGAGAGCCATCTTTTGAATGAGGTCTCGCAAACCTGTTTCGGCCCGACGAGGGGCCGAATCCAGCCAGTGACGGTAATAACTCGCGCGGCTGACGCCCGCGAGCCAGCACATTCGGTCGATGTTGAATTCGCCTTGCGACAGGCCGGTTGTCATCTTTTCGATGACTTTGAAGATCCCGTTTCGCCAGGAGCGCTGCTCCGACGCTGATCTTCCTCGAAGTGCCGCAAGGCTTCGCGAAAAAAATCGAGATCGAGCTGCTGTTGCCCGACTTTCTGCTCCAATTCCCTGATCCGGCGCCTGGCCTTGGTCAGTGCCTTTTCCTGAGGCGCTGGCTGTTCGACGGCGCTCTGCAGCTGCAAGTCCCCGTCAACTCCTGCTGTCGATCTGGCCGGCCGCCCGCGCCGACGTGACTTCAGATTACCATGAAGCCTCAGCTGATCACGCCACTCGTAAAGACGTTGGCGACTGATGCCAACCTCATCTGCCAACTTGCTGACGGTTTCACCCGCCTCCATGCGCTGGAGAAGCTCCAGTTTTTGGTCCTCATCAATAACTCTTTGCCGTCCGGCCATGCCCCAGTTTCCTCTCCTTGCGGGGAAACTGTCCGCGATTTTCCTTGTCTCAGTCTGGGGGTGCACTCCATACCTGTCCGGCTTCAGATTGGAATAGCCGTCCGGCATCATCGGAATACGCACAAAAGCGTTTTAGGAATGCCGAGTTCGCAATCCAACGGTAGTTGCAACCTTTTCCCGGACGTCGAGATGTGAAGCGCAACGTTATTTCACGCCTCCTTGTTGGAGGGCATGGTCACCTCGCGGCAATTTCGAACGCCAAGTGATCGGGCCGGAGCGCAGTTAGCACCTCCTCGGCGTTGAGGATTTCGCTGGGCGCGTGTGCTCCTGCATGGCTGAACTGCCGGCCGAGAAGACGCTCGACGACCTCGCACACGAGCGGTGCGGTGAAGGCGTAGATGTCCTGTCCCCGGGCGACAGTCCGTCGGCTGGCTCCTTCGCGCCTCGCGACAACTTCGACGACGAACTGTTGCGCTGAGCGCCCGGTCGGGTCCGCCGCCTTCGGAGTGGGCGTTGCCTTGTCGCGAATGTCGCTGAGAGCGACCGCGCTCAAATAGGTGTGGAGCTCTGCTGTCTTCACGTGCCGAGAGATCAGAACGATCTCCGAGAAAGGCATTTCGCTGACGATCTGACTGCCCAGCCCGGACCCGAATTCCCAATGCTTCTGCGCAGGCGGAAGAACCAAGGGACTGAGGCGGCCCTCGGAGACAACCATGCGCGTTGCCTTGTTCCGTTCACCGGTAACGCGGGTGCCGCGCGTCGGGTGCCAACTGTCGAGGCCGATCAAGATGTCAATCGTGTCCGCAGACGTCCAGTCTCCCAAGGTGGCGGTGACCAGCAGATCGGCGAACCCGCCGTAGAATCCCATACCGGGAATGATGGCGATGCCGGCTTCGCGCGCAGGCTCATCGAACTTCTCGAGGGTCGTTCTGACGCTCGGTTGCTCGGCGCTGACATCAACATAGTGGATTCCCGATTTCACCGCTGCAGCGGCAAGCGCGTCGGCGGTGTCGAGAAATGGCCCTGCGCAATTGATCACGGCCCCTGCGCCGGCCAATGCCCGCATCAGCGACCCCTCATCGCCGACGGTCGCTGGGCGGCAGAGCACGTCCGGCTCGCGAAAGTTCGCCGCTGCAAACGCCTCGGCACTGCGGGCGATTGCGATCGGCCGAAGCCCGCGGCGCAGCAATTCTGCGACCACGAAGCGGCCGGTATGCCCTGTTGCTCCAAATACCGCCACCGCCCCAGAAGCTACCATCACATTCTCTGACATTACGCCCTCCGTGCTACAGACCTGTCTGTTACAAGCACTAGTACATACAGGTCTGTAGCGCGTCAAGACCTTCCGTGCTATATCTGCCGGACAAAGTGGAGGCCTAAGCATGTCGAGAACCGCGTCCATCCCTGCCGGCCAAGGCGCCGACGTCCGCAACAGGATCCTGGAAACCGCGTCAGAGCTTTTCTACAAGCAGGGCGTTCGGGCGGTAGGTGTCGACCTGGTGGTCGAGAAAGCCGGCGTCGCGAAGACGAGCCTCTATCGTCATTTCGGCACAAAGGACGATCTCGTTGCCGCGTTTCTGGAGCGCGAAGACCGGGACTTCTGGGGCCAGTGGGACAGCGTGGCAGCGCAACATCAGGACAACGCCAGGGCGGAGTTAGACGCCCATCTGGGCTGGATCGGCGAACGTGTCGGACGGCCGCACTACCGAGGCTGCCCGCAGATCAACGTCGCCGCCGAATTCCCTGAAACAGACCATCCCGCGCGCAAGATCGCCGAGGCCCATAAACGCGAGATGCGGCGGCGGCTGAAAGTGATCGCGGAGCGTCTCGACGTGGCTGCGCCCGATGAACTTGCGGGTCAGCTCGCGGTTCTCATAAATGGCGCCTTCGTCAGCTCACAAATTTTCGAATCGGGCGAGGCCACGCCGTTGCTGCGGCGCGCGGCCGAAGCGTTGATATCCGCTGGCGAAGCATCCAGGTCGGGCCGACGGCAGTAACTCCGCCGCTTCGGAGCGTCCGCCATGCACCGACCCAGAGCGGCCCTTAGGGCGCATAAGGCCGCCGCATGCGACCCCTCTGACGTTTCTCTTACCTCGCGACCAGCCATCTTCCTTTGGGGCCGGAGCTTGTGATCTCCTCGCGATCTCAGTCGCTGATGTGGCGATTTCCGGAAGGGTTCGCGACCGGGCCATCATTATTCAGCGGAAGACCGGCCGACCCGTGCAATTCGAACTGACCGATCAAACGCGGGAGGCTATCGCTGCCTGGATTGGACGTCGCAAGCTTGGTGGACGGGATTACCTGTTTCCCAGCCGCGTGCACACGTTGCCGCATCTGTCGACGCGGCAATATGGCAGGATCGTCGAACGGTGGGTGTCCATCATCGGGCTTGATCCCAAGCGCTACGGCACGCATTCGATGAGGAGGGCGAAGGCGGCGCACATCTACAAGAAGACCGGCAACCTGCGCGCCGTCCAGCTCTTGCTCGGCCGCAAGAAACTGGAGAGCACCGTGCAGTACCTCGGAGTCGAGGTCGACGACTCCCTAGGCATTTCTGAGCAAGTGGAACTGTAGCACTCAAGCGCGGCGCCTCGCTTCGAAGCGCCGCGCGCTGGCCTGCTGAGGCGAAAGTCGACCCTGAGCCGATACTCGTCCATAGCACTCGGAATTTCCGCTCTTGGCGAGCAAGCCAACCGTCACGTTACGCGCGACCGACCGCTCGCCACCGGGCAATAATCATTCAAAAAGGAAAGCCGGCGGCTTGCCGGCTTGTGCGGAGAACAACATCTGCCTCTGGGATTGGCGACGCAAATGGTGCAATCGCCGGACCCCGATAAAGCGAAGGCTACGCCGCGCAAAGCCTCGCCTCACGACGCAGCAGCATGCCGCAAAGATCACGCGGCTCGTCGGGGTCCGCCAGCAGATCAAGATCGACATAAAGCCCGGTTTCTTCAAGCTTGCTGCGCACATAGCGCAAGACAGAAAGCCCGGAGCGGTAGTAGGGACCGACGAAAGCTTTGTGTAACTGAGAAACCGAACGTAGTTCTGGCCAATACGGCTTAAAACTGGCCATAGTTGAAGCTGAAATTGGCCTAGAGAATACGCGAGAAAAACCCAAGAGGGGCAGGTCTGCGACCTGCCCCTCTTGGCTTTTCTAGGCTAAAAGCCCTGCGCAGAAAGGATGCTACCCCTTTACCGTGAGCACCGGCCGGATCTTGGCGGCCCGGCTGACGATGCCGGCCTCCACCATAGGGTCGACGACGGCCTCAATCGGACGATAAGCGCCGGGCGCCTCCTCCTTAAGCCGACCTTCGAGTTCCGCGACGACATCCGCACGCCCGCGCAAGAGCTGATCGTTCGGATCGACAGGGCCGACGACCCGCAGGCTGGCGTCGAGACGCGCGGCGGACCGGGCCTCCTGCCTCGCGAGGCGACGTCCCGCGCCGTGGGCCGAGGACTGCAGCCCCTCCTCGTTTCCCAGCCCACGCAACAGCCATGTTCCATCGCCCATAGACCCAGGCAGGATGACCGGCTCTCCGATCCACTCGTACGGGCTTCCGCCCAGCGTACCGACGCCTCTGGCGGGGCAGGCCCCCTTCCGGTGTCGAACGACGTCGCCATCCTGCCATACCGTGTTGTGCGGAGCGTCGTAGACGAGCCTGTGTTCGACGTCCCGGCCGATCGTGCGCCTGAGAGCCTCCACCGCCGCAAGACCGATGAGAAAGCGGTTGGCGAAGGCGGCCTTGGCGGCGTTGGCATGGCCGTCGATATACCTTTCGAAGAGGGGTTCGTTCCGTTCGTGGGAGAGAATCCTGTAGTCCGGGACGCCATGTCTGCCGGAATGCAGCGCTTCGCGCACCGCTGTGCCGACACGCTGTCCGAAGTCCAGCGATCCGCTATGAACGATGATCACGACCTTTCCACCGGCTAGGCCGCAGGCGGCGGCGTAGGCGCCGTCCGCAACGCGGTCGACAACCCCGAACTCGACGAAATGGTTGCCGCCTCCGATGGTCCCGAGGATCGCGTCGCTGTAGTCGTCGTCGATCCGCGCATAGTGCTCGAAGCCCGGATCGACAGCACAACTCGCGAACACGCCTGCATCGCAGGTCCTGTCGAGATCGCCCCACGCCGCCTCGAGATCAAGGCGGGACAGGAGGCCTTCCCGAAGAACCGCCTGCCGATCTCTTCCAGTGAGGGCTACGTCCCTGCCGCCCTGAAAGAAGACGTGACGAAGATTGCGGTCCAGCAGTGGCTCGAGATCGTCCTCGGAGACGTTCTCGAGCACGATCATACGCATGCCGCAGCCGATGTCGTTGCCGACGAGATGTGGGAGGACGGCACCGCGCACGTCGGCGACGACTCCCATGGGCACGGGGCGGCCGGGATGAAAGTCGGGCGTCGTCGCTACACGCACGATTTCGGCACCCATCCGCTCCGCTGCTTCGACGCCGGGAAGGGCGGAACAGAGGTCCGAGACGGCACGCGCGCGATGGCGTTCCGGCTCGTCGCGCGCGACGACCGACCTAATGGCGTGTCCTGCGGCGGTGTCGACGCGGATGACGGGGTTTGTGGGGGAATTCATCTTGCTTCTCCGATTGCCATGGGTTCAGCAGCCGCGGCGATACGGATTGGCATGACATTTAGATTGTGAAGGACTCCGCGTCAACGAGTGATTCGAGCGCGTTGATCAAAGCACGCCCACAAAGAATTGTTGGGCAGGAAAGGAGCAAGGCAGCCATGAGGTTTGAACTGACCGCGGGCGGAGCAACTGTCGTGATTGACGCGAGGAACTGCGATTTCTCCGCCCACGTCGAGGGGGACACGGTCGAGCTTAATTGACCGGACGCAAGTCTTTACTTGTGCATCACATAAAGCCAAACCTGTACTCACCCGCGTCACGACCAACCCGCGACTGCGGGCAACGAGGTAATGCCCGATTTCATGGGCGGCATCGATTCCATCATCGGTGACGCATCGGGCTTCCCCGTGACGGCGGTCGACTTCCTGACGCGGATGAGTCGATATTGGTTCTAGCAGTGGCCCACGTCCGCATCGGGCCGAAAGCTGCCAAGTTACTTCGGCAGCTTTCGGCCCGATGCGGACGCGGCACTTCAATTCGCGTTCGAAGGCCAAAGCCGGGTGATCAGGTCAATCGTCTACTACGGCCCGTCTGACGACATGGGACGGCTTCACGAAGCCGAGTATTTGACCGTTACGCCGCGCTGCCGAAAGTAGGCCTGCATTAGCTTCCTGCCAGAACGGTTGCTCTGAACGAGCCTAGCCGGGTCAAAGACGGCCTCTTTCAACCCCTCCCGCGTCAACGCTGCCTTGAGAGTCGCGATATGCGCGTCGATGTCGGCATTGTCCGCTTGGAGCGATTCATAAATACGGTTTGTTGCATCTGCGACGGTCGGTTCGCTCACCATTGCACTCCTGTTGTTGTTTGGCTGGCGCTTACCACATTTTTCGGCTTGACCCTAGAGGACGCTCTGTCTCCAACCGAATGACGTCATCGCGATGGACTTCTTCGATAATGGGCAACCGACCGGATTGCGCCAATTGCAGTCATTGCTCCACAAATCTGGTACGGTTTACGGGGGCTCCGAAATAGGATCGTAGAATGCTGTACATCGGCTTGGCTGACAGGGACGAGATCGCCAAGGTGCGTCGCGCCATCGAGGAGCGCGGCCTGACATCTCATATGAATGACACCAAATGGCGAGCACTCTGCACGGCCATAGCCCAGGAACTTCCGTTCCCACCACCCTATCAAGTGAAACTCGTTCTCTCAGAGACGGCCGATCCGGAGGTGCTTGAGGCGGCTCCTTCATATTGGGGTGATTGGGCAAGAACGCCTGAAGCGTCGATGGGTATTTTCATCGAATGGCTCAAGGTTGCACCTAGAGTAAGCGTGCACATGGGACAATTGGTGGCTCCCCGCGTTGACGACTGCTCAGCACCATTGCGCGACATTCTAAAAGGCTTGCGTATCCCGTTCAGCGAACAGAATGGCTTCTTCACTATCTACGGGCACACTGCTAGCGTAGCCATCCGGTGAAGGCGCTATGATTTCGCCTGATGGAATGCCCACGTTCAGCGAACGCGCTGTTTAGCCGGATCGGGAGATTTGGGTTGAAAGCTGCTTGTCCGCCGCCGTGGACGGAAACGGACAAGCAGCCACAGAGGTTCGCTATTTCAGGGGCAGGAAGAGCTCTGCCACCGCCGTATTTTCAGGTGCTTCCGGAAAGAAGGTGAGGCGCTGGCAATACAGGGGGAAATCCCTCGCTTCCTCGCCACTGGCCGGCAGCCAATCGCGATAGAGGTAAAGCGCGGCAGGCTCCAGATCATCAGTATTGCCGATGACTTTCAGCACGGCGCAACGGCCGCCGGGGATGATGCCCGCCTCAATATGCTCTCCTTTCGTCTTGATCGGCTGATCAGTGCTGACACAAAGGTCCAGCCGATACTCGTCCGGAGTCGTCACACGCGGATCGGAATGAAAGATGTTGAAAGTCAAACTGGTCTTCGGATTCAGGCCAGTGGCTTTGCGCCATGCTATGAAGCGTTTGATCGTGTCGCCGATCCTTGCCGGATCACCTCGATGGTTCATAATCGCGACAGGGGTCGGAGACACCTCGCGGATTTCGATGTCGTTGGCTGCAACTGTCCTTTGGATGAGCTTACTCCTTGCTTGGTTGAGAGCGCCGAGGGCGGCAAGCCACGGTTCCCAATCGGGAGATTTCCTGAACTGCGAAGGCGACTGGCTGAACCGTTGCCGAAATGCGCGAGCAAAGGCGTCAGGAGCTTCGTAGCCGGCATCCATCGCTATCTCGGTCACGCTGTCTACTGTAGGATGCCCGCTTCATGCGGACGAGGTGGATATAGCGATGCACAGACAGCCCAAAGGCCGCCGCGAACTGCCGATGGAAATGATACTTGGAGAAGGCGGCCACGCAGCTCAACTCGTCCAGGTCCAGATTGCGGTCGAGATGCTTATCAATGTGATCTAGGACCCGTTGCATCCGGGCATGGTAGTTTCGAAGCGTCGTTGTCATTATCCTGTCCTTACCGTGGCAGGACCAAATAGACCCGCACGAGTGCTGTGCGCTCGACCGATCTTGCGGATTATCAGGCTTGGCTGCTCAGCCATAACGTTTTGAGTTCGCTCCAGCGGTTTTGGGTCGCTGCATCTGCGGCGGCAGCGGCGGGTTGCGGTGCGGAGCCATTTCGACTGCGCAGCACCGCAATACGTCGCGGGTTGACGGTCTGGGCGAACTCTGCAGGCGTCAGCCAGCCGAGGCCAGAGCGCGGTCGGTGATAGTTGTAGCAGCAGCGCCAGCTTGAAAGCGCTGATCGAGCATGGTTCAGAGACGAGAAGAGGTCTCGCTCAATAGCTTGTCGTTCGTTGGATTGCGGGATTGGTGAGGCCGTGAATCGTACCCACGCGGCCAAGCAGTCAATGTAATCTTTGCACCGGCTCATCCAGGAAACTGCGGATGCCGTCACGCTGGACGGTCGCTAAGAATTCTTCAAACGCGTCTCGATCGGTGTCGAAGGTGTCGTTCCAGATCGTCGTGTTCCCTTCCTCGTCGAAGACTTCAAGCGTCCAATCGAGGTTGGTGCCTGCAGGCCGGTAGATGCGCAGGATTACAGTTACGTCATCATCGACGAATTCTCCGGAGAATTCCGAAAATTCAAACTTCTGTTCGGTCTCTGTCATCCTCTTTGTATAGCACACCTTGGTTCGCGAGCGGGCGGTTTTCGGATTGCAATTGCATTAAAAACAGCACCCGAAATAGTGGGCTAGGCATGTTGACGACGGTCACGCCGGCAGCAAGTCGCAGTTGACGCGGTTTCTTTTCCCGTGAACATATGGCGAACGAAAAGTGTTGCTGAGTCGACAAGGTGCCAACCCCACGGATGTTGGATACCGGCTCCACTCCTGCCCGTGGATTCTTACCCGATCGGCTCATTTCAGGTGAAGCGCCGACCGTGATCGGGTATGGAGGGACTCATGACGGAACGGATTGACGGGGGCGAATGAGCACGAGCTATCTTGAGAAGCTGAACGACAGGCAGCGCAGCGCCGTCGAGCATGGAATCGGGCAGGATGATGCCACCGTCGGCGGGCCCCTGCTGATCATCGCCGGGGCCGGTTCGGGCAAGACGAACACGCTCGCCCATCGGGTTGCCCACCTGATCGTCAATGGCGCCGACCCGCGCCGCATTCTGCTGATGACCTTTTCTCGCAGGGCCGCCGCCGAGATGTCGCGCCGCGTCGAGCGCATCTGCGCGCAGGTGCTCGGCGCCAATTCCGCCGTGATGACGGAGGCGCTGACCTGGGCGGGGACCTTTCACGGCATCGGCGCCCGGCTGCTTCGGATCTATGCCGAGCAGATCGGCGTCAATGTGGATTTCACCATCCACGACCGCGAGGACAGCGCCGACTTGATGAATCTCGTGCGGCACGAGCTCGGGTTCTCCAAAACCGAAAGCCGGTTCCCGACCAAGGGCACCTGTCTGTCGATCTATTCGCGGGTGGTGAATTCGGAGACGCCGCTCCACGAAGTGCTCCGCAACTGGTATCCCTGGGTTGCCAGCTGGGAAGAGCAGTTGAAGCAGCTCTTTTCCGGCTATGTCGAAGCCAAGCAGGCGCAGAACGTTCTCGATTACGACGACCTGCTTCTCTACTGGGCGCAGATGGTGAGCGATCCGTCGCTTGCCGAAGACATCGGCAACCGGTTCGACCATGTGCTCGTGGACGAGTATCAGGACACCAACAAGCTCCAGTCCTCCGTGTTGCTGGCGCTGAAACCCGGTGGGCGCGGTCTCACCGTCGTCGGCGACGACGCTCAGTCCATCTATTCGTTCCGGGCCGCGACGGTCCGCAACATTCTCGACTTTCCGGAGGCCTTTTCCCCGCCCGCCGACGTCATCACGCTCGATCGGAACTACCGATCGACGCAGACGATCCTCGCGGCCGCCAACGGCGTCATCGAGCTGGCACGCGAGCGGTTCACCAAGAATCTCTGGACCGACCGGCAATCGGCGGATCGTCCGAAGCTCCTGACCGTGAGGGACGAGGCGGACCAGGCGAATTACATCGTCGAGCAGGTCCTCGCCAATCGCGAATCGGGCATGCCGCTGAAGCAGCAGGCGGTCCTGTTCCGCACATCGAGCCACAGCGGGCCACTCGAGGTGGAACTGACCCGCCGCAACATCCCCTTCGTAAAATTCGGCGGGCTGAAATTCCTCGACAGCGCCCATGTTAAGGACCTGCTCGCCGTGCTGCGCTTCGCGCAAAATCCACGGGACCGCGTTGCGGGCTTCCGGCTGCTGCAGATGCTGCCGGGCATCGGCCCGCAGACCGCCGGCAAGGTCCTCGACGCGATCGCGGCCGATCCGGAGCCGCTGCTGGCGCTCGGCGAAATACCCGCTCCACCGAAGAGCGGGCAGGATTGGAGTTCCTTCGTCGAGCTGCTGCTTGCCTTGGGCAAATCCGGCTCCGTATGGCCTGCGGAGATCGCCTTGGCGCGGACGTGGTACGAACCCCATCTCGAACGGATGCACGAGGATGCCGAAACGCGCCGGGCCGACCTCCTGCAACTCGAGCAAATCGCCGCCGGCTATGCGGGCCGCGAGCGCTTCCTGACGGAGCTGACGCTCGATCCGCCGGATGCGACGAGCGACCAGGCCGGCGTGCCTCTGCTCGACGAGGATTATCTCGTGCTCTCGACGATCCATTCCGCCAAGGGCCAGGAATGGCGTTCGGTCTTCATGCTCAATGTCGTCGACGGCTGCATCCCTTCTGATCTCAGTACGGGCACGAGCCACGATCTGGAAGAGGAGCGACGGCTCCTCTATGTCGGCATGACGCGCGCCAAGGACAGCCTGACGCTGATCGTGCCCCAGCGCTTCTTCACCAGCGGCCAGCACGCGCAGGGGGATCGCCATGTCTATGCGAGCCGGACACGCTTCATCCCGGCGACGCTGCTGCAGTTCTTCGAGAGTGGAACCTGGCCGACCGTCAGCCCGGCCGCTTCCGAGCGCAGCGCGAAGCAGATCCGCATCGATGTCGCGGCCCGAATGCGGGGCATGTGGAAGTAGAAGTCGAAAGACACACACCCTTCCACTACCATGACGCGCGACTGTAAACGTGCGTTCCGAGCAAACCTCGATGACATTCTGTCACCGGCATCAACTTCGTTGAAAATTCTCATTACTTGGATTGTAGCGTGCACTGATACTTCGCTTTTTGTGCAGGCAATCTTGGGTGTCGAGCACTCAGCGATTCCGTCGACCAATGAGCAAATCGAACATTGATCGGTAAACTCGAGGCAGTCCGGATTGGCCGCGATGAAATCTTTCATGCTTTGACCATGCGTATGATTTTCACGATTTAGTTGCGGCAGATTCTCGGCGCTTGCGGAGAATGCGAACGCAGCCGCAAGAAGGGAGGCCACGGCGAGTTGCCGTCTTGCAGATCTCATAAAACTCGCCATTTGAAATCGATCTTCAACATCGTGCAGTTGAGTGACAGCATTGGCGCCGCGCCGACATGAGACAAATCGAGTTCGGTATGAGAAGAGATGCAGCAATGCCTGGAAGCGGGCTTGCGCCGCTTACGCCTCAGATCCCGTTCGTTGGCACCAAAGCAACAGAAGAGGATTGCCGGTGCAGCGCATCGCGAACTCCCTGCCCTCCTCGACGAAGAACGCCCGGCCGGGATCGGCGACAGTCCAGTCGCCGTCATCCGACAGCACTTCCACGCGGGAAAGCGGCAGATAAGCGGTCGGGAATTTTCTCCGGTGGTCGGGAAACCGGCTGTAAGGCCCCATGACGGTCAGGCCGATATGGACGTCGTCGCGGTCCTCGATGCCACCCGGGCCGATGATGGATGCATGGGCATGGTCGCGCGCGAAATTGACGCTGGCAAACGGCCCCGATCTCGAACGGTACCAGCGCAATTCCGGCGCGATCGCCAGGATCGCATCGGCCATGGCGCCGATCGTTCCACCGAGCCTGGTTGCTTCCGCCAGCGTTTCGGCCAGATGTTCGGCAGCCGGCAATATATTGCCGCCGGCGCTGTAGAGCGATGACGGTTTCATCAGCGTGTGGAAGATCTTTCCGGCAACGTACTTCGCCATCACCGGTACGTCAGGGGCGAGAAAGAGGTTCGCCGCGACATTGATCACAGTCTGCAGGTTCTTCGGGCGGCTTCCCCAGACCATGATGGGCGCCCTGCCGACCGGCGACGGATCGCAGCTGAAGTTCGAGCGCGCTCTCGAGGCCTGACGGATGGTGCCGGCATCAGGATTGCGATCAACCGCGACAGCTCTTCCGCCTCGGCGCTCTGGCTCTTTCATTTCCGTTTGCCCTCATGCGACGGGACGTCCAGTTCGACGCCTGACCACCCGTGCGTATCGACATTGCATGGATGAAGCAGCGCAGCAAGAAGCCTTTCCGCGGATATTCGGTCGTGATTGCCGAGTTCGCGCTGAAAAGCTTACGGAATCACGCGACAGTTATGCCTGGCCGGCGGATCGCCGGCCAGGCGCGTTCGTCCGAACTATTCCTTGGCGGCGGGCGCGAGCAGTCCCGCGGCCTTCAGCAGGTTGTGCTGTCTGAGCGTGCTGTCGGCGAGGAGCGCGCGATAACGCGCGACGATGCGGGACCGATGCGCCTCGTCCGAAACCGCGTTCAGTGCGCCGAGGACCGCGGCGATCTTTTCGCTCACAGCGCGCAGCTCACCGAGGAGCTCCGAATTCTCCGCCAGCCGGAACACGTCCGCACTGGTAAGCTGTCCGACACCGAGCGGCGTCTTGGCGCCCTTCGACACATAGCCCTCCGGCAGATCGCCCTTGAGGTTCGTGACAGCCCGGTTCCGGATCGCGTCGAGCAGCTGATCGACGGCCTGCTTCGCACCGGCGACCCGGGTCGGGTGGTCGGTATCGGCGGCCGCATGCGGAAGAAGCTCGAGTTTGTCCGCATGCTTGGGAAGCAGCGACAGATAGGGCTTCATCGGTCCGGTCGGGCCTTCCGGACCCTTGAAGAGGTCCGCATCGATGGCCGCATGCCGGACCTTGCCGGATGCCAGCGCCTCATCAAGCGCTGCGACGTCGACCAGTTCACCGCGATCATAATTGATGAGCACGGACCGCTCGTTCAGCGCGGACAGGACCTCGCGGCCCACCAGCCCCGCATTGGAGAAGGCGCCGGTGGCGGGATCCTGCCTGCCCAGTCCGAGATGGACGGAGAGCACATCGGCACCCTTTGCCGCAGCGACCGGCGTCTCCGCATACTCATAGCCTTCGGCCAAAATATTGTCGCGATGAGCCGGACGAGCATAGATGACGACGTCCATGTGGAAGGCCTTGGCGATCCGGGCGAGTTCGCGGCCGATATTGCCGTAGCCGAGAATGGCGATCCGTTGGCCTTCCAGCTTCTCGGTCGGGTATTCGGCCAGGTTCTTGCCGGTGTCGAAGTCGCCATTCACGACGCGCGCGTGCAGGTCCGCCACCGGAAGATCGGGCGTGACCTTGAGCAGCGCCTTTGCGGCCATCTGCGCCGTCGCGCGGCTGTTGATGCCCGGTGTATTCATGAGGGGGGCCTCGCCTCCCTCGCCGTTGGGGCCGCCCCAGGAGGCAGATCCCATATTGCCGGTTCCGGTGCCGATGCGGACGCCGCCAAGACGGAACTTCGCTCCCGCGGGAATGAAGGTCGCGGCTGCGATCACCGCGTCATATTGGCCCTGATCGGTCTCGGCCAGGATTTCGTCGGCGGTGCTGAGATGCGGCTGGTAGAAGAAGTGGACCCTGCCGTCGTCGGTCGCGCCGGCGGTCGTAACCGAGCCCTCGTGGAACACGCATCCCTTCTCGCCGATATAGGCCGCGAGTTCGCTGTGGTCGAGACGTCCTTCCGCATCGAAGCGCAGGCCGATCGCATCGGCGATCAGCACCTTGAAGGTGCCCTCGCGTGGGCCGGCGGCGGAAGCGCCGCTGCTTTCGGCATATTCCACCTTGCTGCCTCTCCGTTCGAGCTCCTCTTCCAGCACGACGACCTTGGCGCGAAGATAGGCGTATTTCAGGTTTTCCAGGAGCGCGACGATGTCCGCGGGCTCGCGGATGCCGCCGACCCAGGCGCGATAATCGCCCGGCGTGCCCGGAAACGCGTTGACGTAGCGCGCCGCGTCGAGCCCGGTCTCGTGATCGCCATTGGGGTGGGTGATGCCCTCATAGCCCAGAAGCTGCTTCGAGCGTGCGATGATGCGGGCGTGGAGGTCGGAGGACGAGACCTCACCGTCATTGACCTTGAGCAACGTAACGGCCGCGCCCCGGCGCTCCCGCTCGTCGACCACCAGGCTGAACAGCGGATCCTTCGCGACCCACTCGTTGATGACTTCGCGGTTCGCAGAGGAGCGCTTGTTCAGTTCGATGACCGAGCCGATGCGGCGCTCGGTCTGCAGCAGGCCGAATGTCGTTTCGGCGAAGGCGAGCGCGCTGTAGGTGTTGATGACACCACCCAGCATCTTGTCTTCCTGGGCGTCGTAGAACGGGCCGGCATCGACGGAGCGCTTGCTGCTCAGCGGCTGCTTCGGATCGAGCGGCGGCGCGATCTTCAACTGACGGGGGATCGCCCAGGACGGATTGCTCTGGTTGCGCTCGATCAGCGCGAGAGCGGCCGGCGTAAAGGAAGCGACAAAGTAGCCGGAAACGCCGCCGATTGCCTTCTGGAAAGGCATGAAGAGGCAGCATTTCGCCATGACGGCCCGTACGACCTCGGGCTCCCAGGGCATGGCACCGAGCATGGAAGTGGCGTCGAACACGGCATGCCTGTTTTCCGGATCGCCATCCAGCCACGTCAGAAGTTCGTTGATTTCCTCGTTGGTGTAGGAATTCGCGCCGGTGGTCTCGTGGCCGACGCCGACGAAGATCGAGACGCCGAGCCTGGCAAGGGTCCGCGCCGACGGGATCGCGCCCTCCTTCTCCGCGAAATAGATCCTGTTCTCGTCGCCCTTCTCGGCGAAGCGGTGCATCTCGATGAGCTGCGTCGCCCAGGACTGGCGGAAGAAGCCGGATGCGCCGGCACCGCCGCTTTCGGGACGCGGCGTGTCCACATAGACGCGTTGGTCGGCGTCGTTGGCATTCAGAAGATGTTGAACGCAGACGGTGTAGCCGCTGTGGCCGCCGCCCAGCCCTACGGCGATACGGTTGGTCTTGGGAAATTCGAAGTAGCGATGGATCGCCCGCATCATGTCGAGCAGGATCTTGTCCGCCGGGTAACCGCGATGCATGCTGCGCGACAGTTCCGCCGTGGTGAAAGCGCCGATGTCCTTACCGGTATCGTCATATTTCCGATAGGTCTTCTCGAGCCAGCGATCGAATTCGAGGCGGCGAAGCCGGCTGTCAACCTCATCCGTCGCAGCGTCGGTGATCGGCCCTACCCCGAAGAACGGATTCGAGGGCAGCGAAGGAGCGCCATTCTTTGTCAACTCAAGCGCATCGAGCCGCTGCGCGTGCAATTCTGCGTCGGATATCATCTATAACCCTCTGGTTCCGATTGTCGGGGAGCGACCGTGACCGCTTCCCTGTTGTCGGCCGCCGGAAACCTTTTCCACTTCAGAAAATGGGCTTCCTGACTAGGCAGGACCGTTCGGGCGCATAATGTTGGAGAAATCGTCCGGACGCGCCGCACATTTTCGACGATGTGCCCATTCAATTGCGACATTCAGCGGGGAATGGCGCTCGGGAGCGGGCCGGCCGCCTGGCCGGCGGTTCGGAAGGGCCTTCACTCCCCGCCCTGCTCGCTTTTCTTGTGGAGCAATCTCGCCTTGTGGTGCGCGCAATATTTCTTTCCGTCCGTCTTTGCCGCGCAGAAGAGATAGGGGCCGCCGCTGTTGATCGGCCAGGTGCACTCGCCCGGGCGCAGGTCTTCGAGCCGTTTGGCGAATGCCAGCCTGTCCGCGTCGTACTGATTTGCAGGGGCGAAATCTGTTTCGAATTTGGTCATGAGCGCACCAATGGACTGCATTCCCTCCGCATTGATCGGTCAGCCGGGAGGCAGCGTCAGCACCGTAATGGCGAAAACCACCGCGAGCGCGGCGAAGACCGCGATCAGTTCCAGCATCATGAAACGCTGCATATCGCGACCCATGGCAACCTCCTCCACGCTGTTGCGCGGTAATGGGAAACGATTCGCGCCCGCAAAAAGTTCAAAATCGCGGGTGCGTGCCGACGCGTGCGCGATCGACGTCCCGCCCGCGGAACGGTGGCCCGGCGCTACTCGGCTTCCAAGGCCGGAGGAGGTTCATCCGCGGTCACCATCCGCATCAGGCCCACCTCGCTCCTTACACCTTGCCGATAGAGGTGGAAGAGCATCTTGCCGATCTCGGCACCGCCCTCGCTCTCCGGCTCCATATCCTTCAAGGAGCAGACGTGAATGTGAACGCGTCGAAGCATCGAGATTTCATCGTCGTCAATGGCCAAGTCCGAAAAGCGGTACCAGTTCACTTTGATCCTCCAGTCAAAGCAGCTTCGATGATGGTGGATCTGATATTGGTATCGCGGCGACCGGATTCCAGATCGGGATGCAGTCTCTTTGCGGTCGGCAGCAAGCATCGCCCGGCCGGCGCCAAACAGCACCGTTTTCCAGATCATTGCAGGGGCGAATGCTCGACCGGTTCCGCGGGCGGCACTTCGGCCAGCATATCGACCGGATCAGCCGGGAGCAGCGTCACGATCATGATCGCCGAAACCAATGTCAACGAAACGATGAGCGCGATCAACTCGACCACCGGGAAGCGTTGGCTGTCGCGGCGCATGGTGATCTCCTCCATGCATTCGGGACAGAAGGAACGCTTGAGTGCCCTGATCGTTCATTGTCCCGGTCGCATCGACGGGCAGATGATGTCTGCCATTCAATGTCTACGGCGCCGCGTGTCCGCAAAGGTGTCTGTAACCGTTCGGGTGTGCGCAGACTTCCGAAAATCGGGTGCGCGCAGATGCGCTAGGGGGAATCATCCTCCCCTTCTTCCTTGCGCTGCAGCCACAGCGTCACACCCAGCAGAGAAGCGCCCAGCCGGATCCGACAGTCCAGCCGGCGAGCACACGCGCCATCATCGCCGCCAGCGTCAAATAGACGACGGTGGTTCATCGGGGCGGGACGATGCCTTCGTAATACTCACCATCCCCGCCAACGTAAACCTTTCCCGACTGGCACGCCGCCAGGGCCACCAATGCCAGCAACAGCATGATCTTGCGCATCGAATCGTCCTCTCCAACGCATTGCAGATCATTGATATTCCGGCATCCAGGCGCGATCAAATCTCATGACCGTGATCGCGCGCGCCTCCCGGCAAACCTGTCGGAATGGAAGGGGCGGGCTTTGCCGCCCGCCCCTCGGCAATCTTTGTTCCGCTTTCCCTATTCAGCTTTCATGACCTGGCCGCGGATTTCACCGTCGGGATGGGCGGCCGTGTGCAAATTCACATACAAGCGACCTTCGGTCAGCGCCGCAGCCTGGGTGTCGTCCAGTGTCGCAGAACCTTCAGAGAGCGCCGACACCTCGATCGGCACCATGGGTGGCGCATTTTCGCCGGATGCGGCAGGTCCGTGGAAATGGGCGGCGGTGACATCGCCGCTGAGCCCCGAATGCTCGATGGTCCAAGTGAGATTCTTGCTTTCCGTATCATAGGTGACGTCGGCCGTTCCCGTCGCACTGGTTTCGACCGGCGGCACCTCCTCGCTTCCCTTGAGTTCTGCCTTGAACTTCATCTCCTCGGCAAACCCCATCGAAGCTGCGGCGAGATAGCCCAGCGCAACGACGATACCGGTCGTCTTTGTCCACGACTGCATGGCTCATTCCTCCGATCTCACGTGGTTTCTGCGCTCTTTGCCGCATACATCCGGGCAAAGATAGAAACGCAGTGGAGAGTAGATAACGCGCAAGCGGCCGTCGGACAGGGGACCGCTGTATGCCATAGCTCGAAGATCTGCCGCAGCGCGGCCGGGCGGAAGCCGTCCGCGCATACGGCGCCGCTTAGATCGGCGTCGGCGGCACAATGCCCGTATAGTATTCGCCCTGGCCCGGCTGGTAGTGGTGGTAAACCGTGGGGCTCCCGGTCTGTGAACAGGCGCCGAGAATTACGAGTGCCATCAGCAATATGATCGCCCGCATGAGCTGGTCCTTTCCGGAATGATTGAGGTCCCCCATCTCTTTCCCGGGGGAGAGGATCGGCGTCATTGCCCTGCGTCGCACGTCGATTGTACATGCCGGGCCGCCATTCGCCCAGACCGCCGAAAGAGGGCGTGCCTGCAACCCCTGCCCTAAAGCGCCCGCGTCCCGCGCAAAGGTCGAGGTCGATTAAAGGAACATGCTGTAAGATGTAGCGCGCCGCGTCGCCGCGGCCCCTCTGGGCCCGCAAATCCGGCATTTGCATCAAATGCAACCGCCGGGTTTCACCGGCGATCAAAGGAAATCTGGCACAGAGGAGAAAAGAGCGTAACCGGGGATTGAAAAGGTGACCCAGGTTGTAACCGTATCCGCAACGACGGCGGCCTATGCGGCGGAAGCCGTCAAGCCGTCCGCGCGCATACGCGGCGACGGCCCCGCCGACGAGGCGATCACGCTGCTTTCGGCCCGTCCGGTCGAGCGCAAAAACGTAGCGCCCGCGCCGATTGCGAAAGCCAAGGGTGCCCTGTGCCAAGCGCTGATGCTGATCAGCGCCGAACGGCGAACGCCGCAGGAGAGTGCGGCGGAAACTATGCGTCGTTACCTCGAATTCATGCAGGACGAGGAAGGAGACCGCGGCCAGGCAGACGACCGGCCGGTTGAGCCCGAGGCGGACGAGGAGCAGGAGACCGACGAGTTCTCCGTCATGCTCGAGCAGTTCATCCAAAGGGGATGACCCGAAGGAGCGAGCCTGAGCCCGCTCCCGTCCGACCGGCGTTCACTTGTGCTTGTGTTGGTTCTCCTCGCCGGCGGCATTGCCGACCGGCAGCGCATAGGCCACCTTGCCCGCTTTTTCGAAAGTGAGCGTAACGGGGACCGCATCGCCTTCGGCAAAGGGCTTCGTCACCTCCATGAACATCAGGTGCAACTGGCCGCGCGTCAGGTCCACGGTCTCACCCGCCGGGATGACGATACCGTCCTCGAGCTTGCGCATCTTCATCACGTCGTTCTCCATTGTCATTTCGTGGAGTTCGACGCGGCCTGCGGCCGAGCTTTCCGCCGCAATCAGCCGATCGTCGGTACTGCCGTTGTTTTTCACGATCATACCGCCGCCACCGACTTTGGCGCCCGGCAACATGGCTTTCACCGCGCCGCCGGAGATTTCGAGATCCCCCGCCTCGACGGGGCCGGAGGCCTGAACTCCGCCGTGCCCGCCATGGGCATGCTCCCCGCCCGTGAGCGTCACGCTTACGGTCGGCGCCGGATTTTTCAGCGAATGGGGGTCTTGCCCGGCGGCCGGCACCTCATCCCAGGCGACCTTGCCATCGGCGCCGCAAAACTGGACCGTCGGAAAGGCGAGTACCGTTTCCTTGTCGAAGCCGGAGACTTTGCCGCGGATCACAAAGGTGTCGTAATACGCATCGGGCAAATTGCCGCCCTTCCAGCGGATTTCGATCGGGCCGGAGGATATGTTTGTTCCGTGATTGTCATAGGTCTTCTGGTAGTCGCCCTGAATGATTTCAAGCTCCCAGCCGGGCTTCGGCTGCGGTTTTGCGAAGACGAAACCTTCGGGCAGTCTGACCTGTACCTCGGTCGTCGCCTTGCCGTCGCAGCCATGCGGCACCTGTAGAACCGCCTTGAAGGTCTTTTCGGCGGGCGCCTGGTCCACTTCGAACGTCGCATGCGCGTGGGCCATGCCGGCGACAAGTGTCATGCCGGCGGTGAGAAAGGTAAGTCTGTTCATCTTGTAATCTCCGAACCACGCGCCTTTGATCCATGGGCTCTGTGGTGCCGCCCGGGCGGCGAAATGCACTAAGGTTTTGATTGGGGAGAGCTACGAAAAAGCCGGCGGAGCGCGCGATGGCGGCAGCAAGCGTCGGGCGACAGATGTCACCTGGTCCGCAACGGCCGGCCTGGATACCATCCAACTGCCGTTTACTGCCGGCCCGCTTTGTTTGGGCGGTAACGGCAAGAGGATCGATGCGGCGAGGCGGCAGGCCTCGCACACTGGCGCCACGGCAGGCGCCTTCCCGCGTTGCGGGCCGCCGTCGACCCCATGCGTGCCGAAGCAGATATCCGCGAAAGCGCCGTCGGGAAGACGGTATTCGGCTGAGAGCGCCGGGCTTGCATGCTGCGCGACGCCGGGCTTGTGGGCGAAGGCAAGGAGAAGGAGTGCGAAAGCTGCCAGCAGCCGCACCGCAATCCCGAGATTTTCCCCACGCCCGCTCATCATCGCCTCATAGATAGGATCTTCGTAACCCACAACCGCCAGCAAATGCAAAAGCCGAATCGCCGCAGGCGCTCTCGGCCGCGGCGCCAGTGCATCCATTCTCGGTAAACACGATGCGTGGATCCGAAGGGTTACGGCGCGGTAAGGCCATGGCGACAAAAATATGCTTGGACGCGACATTGTCCCTTGCCAAAATCCGGACTTCGCCGTTATCTGGATACGATCTTGTTGGGAGAAACCGGTTCAATCCGGTGCCGAAGGAGCAACCGCCCCGGAAACTCTCAGGCCAAAGGACCGACGGGATACCGGTAAGGACTCTGGAGAGAAGCGTTTTCACGCTCGCCGAAGGGATAACAATCTCAGGCAAAGGGACAGAGGGGGCTCGAATTTGTCGGCGCTCGACGCCGGTAGTGTGAGCCGGCGCGTGGCGCGCCAGACCTGGAGGCCGGACTTTGGAAAGTATCTCCCGTTTGAAACATACGCCTCTGCACGCGCTCCATCTGTCGCTGGGCGCGCGCATGGTGCCTTTCGCCGGCTACGAGATGCCGGTGCAATATCATGAGGGCGTACTCAAGGAGCACCTGCACACCCGCGCGGCCGCCGGCCTCTTCGATGTCTCCCATATGGGGCAAATCGCCATCCGCCCCCGCTCGGGCCGGATTGCCGATGCGGCTCTGGCGCTCGAAAGGCTGGTGCCGGTAGATGTGTTGGGTCTTGCGGAAGGCCGCCAGCGCTACGCGCTTTTCACCAACGACCAAGGCGGAATCCTCGACGACCTGATGATCGCCAACCGCGGTGACCATCTCTACCTCATCGTCAACGCCGCCTGCAAGGCGGCCGACTTCGAGCATTTGCAGCGCGGACTTGGCGACAGCTGTCTCGTGACGATGCTGAACGATCGCGCGCTCATAGCGCTGCAAGGTCCCCGAGCCGAGGCGGTGCTCGGTGAACTGTGGGCAGACATCGCCTCCATGCGCTTCATGGATGTCGCGGAAGCGGACCTCCACGACGTCGCCTGCATCATTTCCCGCTCCGGCTATACCGGTGAGGACGGCTTCGAGATCTCAATTCCCATTGCCTCGGCGGTCGATGTGACGCAACGTCTGCTCGAGCATCCGGACGTGATGCCGATCGGTCTCGGCGCCCGCGACTCGCTGCGCCTGGAAGCGGGCCTCTGCCTTTACGGCAACGACATAGACACGGAAACGACACCGGTCGAAGCGGCGCTCGAATGGGCGATCCAGAAGAGCCGCCGCTCCGGTGGCGACCGGGCCGGCGGCTTCCCCGGCGCAGACCGTATCCTTGCTGAATTCACGGACGGTGCCAGCCGGCGCCGCGTCGGGCTTAGGCCGGATGGGCGCGCGCCGGTGCGCGGTGGCGTGAAACTCTTTGCCGATCCGGAGGGCACGGTCGCCGCCGGCACGGTGACCTCGGGCGGTTTCGGTCCGAGCGTCGATGCCCCGGTTGCCATGGGCTATGTCGATACCGCCCACGCCCTAAGCGGCACCAAGCTCTTTGCGGAGGTGCGCGGCAAATACCTGCCCGTCACGGTGTCCGCCCTGCCCTTCATCCAACAAACCTACAAACGCTGACCAGGAGAAGCACGCATGCTGAAATTTACCGAGGAACACGAGTGGCTGAAGATCGACGGCGGCGTTGCAACGGTCGGCATCACCGAACATGCAGCCGGCCAACTGGGCGATCTCGTCTTCGTGGAGCTGCCGGAGGTTGGCGCGACCTTCTCCAAGGGCGATTCGGTCGCGACCGTCGAATCGGTCAAGGCAGCGTCCGACGTCTATTGTCCGCTCGACGGCGAGATCGTCGAAATCAATCAGGCGATCGTCGACGACCCCGCGCTCGTCAACAGCGACCCACAGGGCAAAGCCTGGTTCTTCAAGCTCAAACTCGCCGATGCGAATTCGGCCGATGCCCTTCTCGATGAAGCGGCCTACATGGAGCTTGTCGGCTGATGAGCATGCCAAAGGACTTTACCTTTACTGACTACAAGCCCTACGATTTCGCCAATCGGCGTCATATCGGTCCTTCCCCGGCCGAAATGGAGGAGATGCTGAAAGTCGTCGGCTATCCGAGCCTCGATGCGTTGATCGACGACACAGTCCCGGCCTCGATCCGGCAGAAAACGTCGCTCTCCTGGGGAGCGGCGATGACGGAGCGCGAGGCGCTCGACAAGCTGCGCGAAACGGCAAACCGCAACGAGAAGCGCGTCTCGCTGATCGGCCAGGGCTATTACGGCACGATCACGCCGCCGGTTATCCAGCGCAACATCCTGGAAAACCCGGCCTGGTACACCGCCTACACGCCCTACCAGCCGGAAATCAGCCAGGGCCGGCTCGAAGCCCTGCTCAACTATCAGACGATGGTCTGCGACCTGACAGGCCTCGACGTCGCCAATGCGTCGCTGCTCGACGAGGCGACAGCGGCGGCGGAAGCCATGGCCATGGCCGAGCGCGTCGCCAAGTCGAAGTCGAAGACCTTCTTCGTCGACGAGAACTGCCATCCCCAGACGATCGCATTGCTGCAGACGCGTGCGGAGCCCCTTGGCTGGCAGCTCGTCTTCGGCGATCCCTTCAAGGACTTGGAACCCGCCACCGTCTTTGGCGCCATCTTTCAATATCCCGGCACCTACGGCCACGTTCACGATTTCTCGGACCTGATCGCCAGGCTTCACGAGCAGGGCGCGATTGCGGCGATTGCCGCCGATCCGCTGGCGCTGGCATTGCTGAAGTCCCCCGGTGAGATGGGCGCGGATATCGCCGTCGGTTCGACCCAGCGCTTCGGCGTGCCGGTCGGCTATGGCGGGCCGCACGCCGCCTATATGGCCGTCAAGGATGCCTACAAACGGTCCATGCCCGGTCGCCTCGTCGGCGTCTCGGTCGATTCACGCGGGAACCGGGCGTATCGGCTGTCGCTTCAGACGCGCGAACAGCACATCCGCCGGGAAAAGGCGACCTCCAACATCTGCACCGCCCAGGTGCTGCTCGCAGTCATGGCGTCGATGTACGCCGTCTTCCACGGCCCGGAGGGCATCAAGGCAATCGCTCAGGGCGTGCATCAGAAGACCGTGCGACTTGCCATGGGCCTCGAAAAGCTCGGCTATGAGGTCGAGCCGGATCTCTTCTTCGACACGATCACCGTAGAGGTCGGCAAGCTGCAGGGCGTCATCCTGAAGGCGGCCGTCGCCGAGGAAGTGAACCTGCGCAAGATCGGCTCGACCAAGATCGGCATCAGCCTCGACGAACGGTCGCGGCCGGTGACGCTGGAGGCGGTGTGGCGCGCATTCGGCGGCGATTTCAAGGTCGAGGAGTTCGAGCCCGGTTACCGGCTGCCGGAGCCGTTGCTGCGCACCGGCGAATATCTCACCCATCCGATCTTCCATATGAACCGCGCCGAGAGCGAGATGACGCGCTATATGCGCCGCCTCGCCGACCGCGATCTCGCGCTCGACCGCGCCATGATCCCGCTTGGCTCCTGCACGATGAAGCTCAATGCGACGGCGGAAATGCTGCCGATCACCTGGCCGGAATTTTCGGAGATCCACCCCTTCGCCCCCACCGACCAGGCGCTCGGCTACCGGCATATGATCGAGGACCTGTCGGAAAAACTCTGCGCCATCACGGGCTATGATGCGATTTCGATGCAGCCGAACTCGGGCGCTCAGGGCGAGTATGCCGGATTGCTTGCGATCCGCGCCTATCACATCGCCAACGGCGATGCACATCGTGAGGTCTGCCTGATTCCGACCTCGGCGCATGGCACCAATCCCGCCTCCGCGAATATGGCCGGCATGAAAGTCGTGGTCGTCAAGGTGAGCGACATCGGCGAGATCGACATGGACGATTTCCGCGCCAAGGCGGAACAGTATTCGGACACTCTCTCCTGCTGCATGATCACCTATCCTTCGACGCACGGTGTCTTCGAGGAGAATGTGCGCGAAGTCTGCGATATCGTCCACAAGCACGGCGGGCAGGTCTATCTGGACGGCGCCAACATGAACGCCATGGTCGGCCTCGCCCGGCCCGGCGACATCGGCTCGGACGTCAGCCACCTCAATCTGCACAAGACCTTCTGTATTCCGCATGGCGGAGGCGGTCCCGGCATGGGTCCGATCGGCGTCAAGGCGCATCTTATTCCCTTCCTCCCCGGACATCCGGAAACCGACAGGAACGACGGCACGGTCTCAGCCGCCCCCTTCGGTTCGGCGTCGATCTTGCCGATCTCGTGGAGCTATTGCCTGATGATGGGCGGGGAAGGCCTGACCCAGGCGACCAAGGTGGCGATCCTCAATGCCAACTACGTCGCCGCGCGGCTGAAGGACGCCTATGACGTGCTCTACAAATCCGCGAAGGGCCGCGTCGCGCATGAGTGTATCATCGACACGCGTCCGCTCGCCGAAAGCGCCGGCGTCACCGTGGACGATGTCGCCAAGCGGCTGATCGACTGCGGTTTCCATGCGCCGACGATGAGTTGGCCAGTTGCCGGCACGCTGATGATCGAACCGACCGAATCCGAGACGAAGGCGGAGCTCGACCGTTTCTGTGATGCGATGCTGGCCATCCGCGAGGAGGCCCGCGCCATCGAGGAAGGCCGGATGGACCGCGACAACAATCCGCTGAAGAATGCGCCGCACACGGTCGAGGACCTCGTCGGCGACTGGAACCGGCCCTACTCTCGCGAGCAGGCCTGCTTCCCGCCAGGCGCCTTCCGTGTCGACAAATATTGGTCGCCGGTCAACCGCGTCGACAACGTCTATGGCGACCGCCATCTCATCTGCACTTGCCCGCCGATCGAAAGCTACGCGGAAGCGGCGGAGTGAAATATATCAGTGACGGGGGCGTGCCTTGGTACGCCCCCCCAACTATCGCCACGCAATGGTCGCTGCAGCACTTGTTGCCTGTGTTTGTCCTTGAGCCGGGGTCGATCGAAGGAGACATACTGTAAGGACAATGATGGCAACCAGCATCGGTCAATCCGTCAATCCGTCGAGACGTTGTCAGACGATGCGTCGCCAACACAGGGCAACCTGAAACTGTCGCTGAACAACTGACCGAGATCGAGCGTCGAGCGTACGCCAAGGTCATCGAAATGCTCGTTGAGAAAGCGTTCCGCCCAGGCCCGTCCGCGCTCCATGAGATAGACGAGATAGCTCCATTCGGCCGTGAATTTGCTTGAGGCGCTAAGGAGCTCTGTCTCCTCGTGCGCATGGATCAGGTGAACGTAGCTGTCCCGATAACGCTCGGATTCGAGCCCTTCCGCCTCGATCAGCTCGTGCAGGAGGTGGATGGAACGCAACTCCTTCAGGAGCGCCGCATTGAAGGTCACTTCGTTCAGCCGATTGATGATTGCCCGGCCGGTCGTCGGCAGTTCCTCGCGGACAAGCGGATTGATCTGGACGATTACGATGTCTCGGGTGGCGCGGTCGTCGACGAGCGGATAGAGCGCGGGATTGCCGATATAGCCGCCATCCCAATAGGCCTCGCCGTCGATCTCGACCGCCCTGAACAGGTACGGCAGGCAGGCGGACGCCATGACGGTGTCGACCGACAGGTCGGGCTGCGTAAACACCTTGGCCCGGCCCGTGCGCACGTTGGTCGCGGTGACGAACACCTTCAGGCTGGAGCACCGATTGACTGCGTCGAAATCGATTGTGTCGGCGATCAGGTCGCGCAGAGGATTGATGTCGAACGGGTTCAGTTCATAGGGAGAGAACTGGCGCGTGAACTGTTCGAACCAGAGATAGGCCGGGGAGTGGTCGAGACTGTAATTGTTGGACATGCGGTCCCAAAGCGTGCGCTGCAGCGGAGACCAGCGCGCAGCGTCGCTCACCGCCTTCCAGAATGCAGCCAGCGCATCGCGTCCACCATCCACCCCCCCTTTCTCGAGGCCATCCGCAAGCATGACCGCATTCATAGCGCCCGCGCTCGTCCCGCTGATGCTGCAGATGCCGATGCGACTGTCTTCCAACAGCCGATCCAGCACCCCCCAGGTCAAAGCACCATGGGACCCGCCACCCTGCAGCGCCAGATCGATGTGCTTTCGTGTCACTTGGTCGGGCATGGTGTCACGGCTGGGTCAACAGCCGCGCACGGCACGGGCGGTGAAAATTTACCTTCGAAGCAGCGCCGTCAGTCGAAGCCGGTCCAAATGGCGACATCTTTCCTCTCGCGAAAAAGTTGCTGCCCTGCGCCCGGATTGAACTCTATGCGAGATGGCAATCATCCTCAAGTCCTCACAGGTCTGTCAATCTGAGCGTCATGCTTTTCGAGAATCGGATCCGATCATTGGGCCGATAATTCGTCCTCGGCTTAGCTGAGCATGTGCCGAACTTCTCATTCGGGTGGATTGTAGACGTCTGCGCACTGCGCTAGCTTCAGGCAATGAAGATACTTGCAGTTTCCGGCAGCGCCCGCCGGTTGTCCACCAACACGGCATTGTTGAGGGCAATGCAAGCCATCGCTCCCGGCGACATCGCTATCACAGTCTTTGACGACATAGCGGATTTGCCCGTCTTCTCACCTGATCTGGAAGGTCCGAACCTGCCCGATAGCGTTCGGCTTTTCATGCAGAAGATTTCCGACAGCGACGGACTTGTCATATCCAGCCCCGAATATGTCCGTAACATACCCGGAGGCTTGAAAAATGCGATTGATTGGCTGGTGTCCGGGGATCAGATCATCGGCAAGCCTATAGCCCTTGTTCACGCCTCCCATCGGGGAGACGACATGCTGACAGTCCTGCGAACAGTGCTTTCGACCCTAAGTTCCAATTTCAACGAGGACCTTTTCCTCCGACTTCCAGTGATGAAGGAGACGCCGGAATCAATTCTGGAAATTCTCAAGGTTCCTGCCAATCGACATATGGCTGAAAGCTTCCTCCGCGACTTCGCTTCCTTCTGCCGAAATCAAGGAATCCAGAAGCCGGACTCGATGGCACTCTAAGTCAAAGTTAGCGTCCAAGGTCAGCTACGGGTCGAGTCTTCATGTCCCCCGAAGGACGCAGGAGGGAGGAAAAATGCCCTGCGTTCGCCGGAGGCTTTCGCACGCCTTCCCCGGGACATGATCGGCCCCGGCGCCAGCCAAAACCAAGTGCAACGCCGGCATCCGAAACCCTACTCTAAAGCGGTCCCTCAGCTTGTCGCGACGGACCGCGCAGTTGCATTCAGGTCGTGAACTGCGGCAATGCAGCCGCCAACGCATTGACAGCCAGACGAACCTTCACCGGCAGGTGAGGTGTCGGGAGCCATACTGCGAAGGCATCGTAAAGAAAGCCCGGCTCATCAGGCAATAGTTCGACAAGCGCGCCAGCCTGAATGCGCCCACGAACCAGCCAATATGGGAGCCAGGCCAGCCCCATGCCGGCGGTTGCGACGTCGGCGATCGCATCGAGGTCATCGAGACGCAGACGGTGAAGTGGCGTGACCTCCACGGGCGGCTGGCCATTGCGCGGAAACAACCACGGGGGAACAGGCCCCGACCGACGGTAGACGATGGCATGGTGACTGCTGAGGTCCCCTGTCCGCAGTGGCCGGCCGTGCGCCTTGAGATAGGATGGCGACGCGCAGACGACCATGCGCTGGCGCGCGATGCGACGCGCTATCACCCCGGCTTTGTCCTCCAGGGTGCCCGTCCGGATTGCCAGATCGTAGCCATCCTCCGCGAGATCGACGATGCGGTCGTTGAGCGACAGATCAAGTTCCAGCGCAGGATATTGCTGCGCGAGCTCCAATAATATGGGGGTGACGCAGCGCCGGCCGAAATGCACAGGCATGGTGACGCGCAGCCTTCCGCGCGGCTCGGAGAGTTGATCGGCCGCGAGTGCATCCGCAGCAGCGACCTCTGCGAGCACCACTCGGCAGCGTTCATAATAGGCGCGCCCGAAGTCCGTCAGGCTCTGACGGCGCGTGGTCCGGTTGATGAGCCGCACTCCCAGGCGTTCTTCAAGAAACCGGACATGCTTGCCGACCATCGGTCCGGATAGATCGAGCGCCGTCGCGGCGGCCGCGAACGAGCCTAAGTCGACCGCTTTGACGAATACAGCCATGCTGGTGAGGCGATCCATATTCAAAACCATTCGTTTCTACTGTTCTGCCAACAAGGCCATTTATCCTCTCATTTGTCACTGGCATAGCTTATTCTGTTCAAATATTTTGGAGTTGTGGTGATGGCGCGTATTGTTCGCATTTATCAGCATGGTGGTCCCGAGGTTCTGCGCATCGAGAGCGTCGATGTTTCGGGACCGGGTCGGGGTGAGGTTCAAATCCGTGTCAAGGCGCTAGGCCTCAACCGGGCGGAAGCGTTGCTGCGTTCGGGCTTCTACATCGAAACGCCGACGTTGCCCGCCGGTCTCGGCCTTGAAGCAGCGGGCATTGTCGAAACGGTTGGGGAAGGCGTGGACGGATTCGTGCCCGGCGACGCAGTCAGCGTCGTGCCACCGCTATCGATGATCCGCTGGCCAGCCTATGGCGAGCTTGCCACCTTTCCCGCCGCGCTCGTAGTCAAGCACCCACCATCGCTCAGCTGGGAAGCGGCGGCAGCCGTCTGGATGCAATATCTCACCGCCTACGGTGCGCTGATCGACATTGCCGGACTGCGCAGGAAGGACTTTGTCGTCATTACCGCGGCATCGAGCAGTGTCGGACTTGCCGCGATCCAGATCGCCAACATCGTTGGCGCGAACGCCATCGCGGTCACGCGGGCATCTGGCAAGAAGCAGGCCTTGATTGAACTCGGCGCTGCCCACGTCATCGCTTCAGCGGAGGAAGATCTGGAAACCAGGCTGAAGGACATAGCCGGCCCGGAGGGCGTCCGGGTCGTGTTCGATCCGGTCGGCGGCCCGATCTTCGAGCCTCTGACGGCCGCGATGTCAAGGGGAGGCATTCTCATCGAATATGGCGGCTTGAGTCCTGAGCCGACCCCCTTTCCGCTGTTCACTGTGCTGAGCAAGTGCCTGACGCTGCGCGGCTACCTCGTCCACGAAGTCATCGGCGATCCGGCGCGCTTGGAGGCCGCCAAGGCGTTCATTCTCGATGGGCTGATATCGGGTACGCTCCAGCCAGTCATCGCCAGAACCTTTGCCTTTGACCAGATCGTCGAGGCGCATCGCTTTCTGGAGTCGAACGAACAATTCGGCAAGATTGTTGTGACGGTTTGACCGACAACGCGACCTCCAGCCCGTAGCGCATCGACGTGCCGCGCCGGACGTCACTCGAAGCGGCCTTAAACGGTCGAAAGGCGCAGTAAGCAGGCCCTGTCGTCTCGAAGCTGGAATTTGACCGACTTGGAGAACAACTTGTGAACTTCAGGTTTGGCCCGTCCTTTAGTTTTTTGCGACACACTTAGGCCGCGGCTCGCTTCCATCCTACCGCGAGCAGGCCAGCGCCGATCATCAGTGAACCGCCCGTGCGATTGACCACTCTCTGGACGCCAGGCTTGCGGATTGTCTTGCGCGCCATTGAAGCCATGAGGCCGTAAGCTGCGGCGTTCGCCGTTGCCAGCACGAGGAATGTCACCTCGAAAATGACCAGCTGGAACGCGATGGGCTGCGCATGGTTCAAGAACTGCGGCAGGAAAGCTACAAAGAAGATGATGCTTTTCGGGTTCAGCGCCGTGACGATATAGGTATGCAGAAAGATGCGTAGCGGGCGTTCCTTTTCGACGGAACCAACCTCGCCCGGCCCCTCATTGCTCACCACCGGCGCCCGCCAGAGCTTGGTACCGAGGTAGATCAGATAGGCGGCCCCGACCCACTTCAACACAGTGAACAATGTTGCGGACGTGGCGAGAAGCGCACCAAGTCCGAGCATCGAGGCCGTCATTGCAGTGAAGTCGCCCAGTGCAACGCCCGCCACGGTCGCCGTGGCGGAGCGTTTCCCGTGACCGAGCGCGTATGAAATAACCAGAAGAACGGTCGGACCGGGAATGGCCAGCAAAACGGCCGACGCTGCTACGAATGCCAACCAGAGTGACATGGACATATTTTCACCTCGAAGTTGTTTGGATCGAGCAATCCATGAGAACAGCCGTAAAGCAAGCGCGCTTCGCAAAAATCTCATTAAAGAGATTCCGGCGATCGTTCGCATGGCACGACCTCGATCTTTCAACCTTGAATCAAATTTCGCCCCCCGCGGGACTCCTCGGTGCGTGCAAACCTGCCGTGCACCGCGGCCACCGACTTCGCGAGCAAAAGAAAAGAGTTGCAGAGCTGCAGAAAAAATGTAGGTTATTTCTCATCCGACATCGAAGGGAGTCTTAAGCGCGCCGCCTGCGAAGCGCGCACGACCTCCCTTTGCCGGAAGAGACCATCTACCCAACGCAGATTCAGGGGAACTGTTAATGAAAAATGCATTCAGAACGATCGCTATCGGTGCAGCCATGTTGGCGGCCACCACGCTGTCGACCGCTGCACGCGACCTCACCGTCGTCTCCTGGGGAGGCAACTTTCAGGACGCACAACGCGAAATTTTCTTCAAACCCTTTGCGGAGGAGACCGGCAAGCCTGTGCTCGACGAGTCTTGGGACGGTGGCTTCGGCGTTCTCCAGGCGAAGGTGAAGGCCGGCGCGCCGAACTGGGACGTGGTGCAGGTGGAGGCCGAAGAACTGGCACTTGGCTGCGCCGACGGTCTCTTCGAAAAGATCGATTGGGACAAGCTCGGCGGCAAGGACAAGTTCCTGCCGGAAGCGGTCAGCGAATGCGGAGTCGGCGCGATCGTGTGGTCGACGGCAATCGCCTATGACGGCGCCAAACTCGCCGAAGGTCCCACCTCCTGGGCGGATTTCTGGGACGTGCAGAAATTTCCGGGCAAGCGCGCGATGCGCAAAAGCGCCAAGTATACTCTGGAATTCGCTCTCCTCGCCGACGGTGTCGGCAAGGATGAGGTTTATGGAGTGCTGGCGACGCCCGAGGGTGTGGACAGGGCCTTCAGGAAGCTCGATGAACTGCGTCCGCATCTCGTTTGGTGGGAAGCGGGCGCGCAGCCGCTACAACTGCTCGCCTCCGGCGAAGTGGTCATGACCTCGGCCTATAACGGCCGCATTACGGGCATCAACCGCAGCGAGGGCAAGGAGTTCAAAGTAGTCTGGCCGGGCAGCATCTACGCCATCGACAGCTGGGTGATCCTGAAGGATGCCGAGAACCAGGATGCGGGACAGGACTTCATCACCTTCGCCAGCATGCCGGACAATATGACCAAGCTCCCGGGCTACATCGCCTACGGCCTGCCCAACACTGAAGCGGCCGAAAAGGTCGAACCGCGCTATGCTGCCGAGTTGCCGACTGCCCCCGAGAACATGGCGGCAGCACTGGCCCTCGACGTCGAGTTCTGGATCGACAATTCCGAAGCGCTGACCGAACGCTTCAACGCCTGGCTGGCGCAGTAAAGCACCCCATGGACTATGGACGCCTGCGGGGCCACTGCGGCCCCGCTTGCGCAAAACCGTGCCGGCCTGCCTGCGGTCCATCGAGGGTCCGCATCCGGCACCATACCTCACATCAAGATCGGCAGCGGCCTGCATTCCTTGTGCGCGCGTGTGCACCGTTGCCGAGATGCAAGGCTGGAGAGCGCTTTTGACAGATATCCGCATCCGTTTCGACCGCATCAGCAAATCCTATGGACCCTTGAGGGTCGTGGACAAGCTCGATCTGGACATCGCCAAAGGTGAATTCGTAAGCCTTCTCGGCCCCTCGGGCTCCGGCAAGACGACGCTTTTGATGATGCTTGCCGGATTTGAAACGCCGACGGAGGGTACGATCTTCCTCGACGGCGAACCGCTGAACGATGTGCCCACCTACCGACGGGACATGGGCGTCGTCTTCCAGAGCTATGCCCTGTTTCCCCATATGAGCGTCGGTGAAAACATCGCCTTTCCGCTGCAGATGCGTGGCATCGGCAAGGCGGAGATCGGCGAACGGGTGACGCGTGCGCTCGACATGGTGCAGCTTTCGGCCCTGCGAGACCGCCGCCCGGCGCAGCTTTCGGGCGGCCAGCAACAGCGCGTCGCGCTTGCCCGAGCGCTGGTTTTCGAGCCACGCGTGGTGCTGATGGATGAGCCGCTTGGGGCGCTCGACAAGCAGCTTCGCGAACAGATGCAGCTCGACATCCGCGCGTTGCATAACCGGCTCGGCCTTACCATTGTCTTCGTCACGCATGACCAGTCGGAAGCGCTGACGATGTCCGACCGCATTGCCGTCTTCAACCGCGGCAAGATCGAGCAGATCGGTTCACCGCGCGAGATCTACGACGAGCCGCGCACGCGCTTCGTCGCGCAATTCATCGGAGAGACCAATCTGGCCGATGGCCGGGTCGAAAGCGTGGCAGGCAAGGAAGCCCGCATCCTGCTGAAATCCGGCCGTCACGTGGTCGCGGGCCTGTCGCAAGCCGTCGAACCGGGTCAGGAGGTTCTCCTTTCCCTTCGGCCGGAACGGATAGAGCTGAAGGACCGCGCGGAGAACAGCGGCAACAGCCTTGCGGCCAAGATCGCCGACTGCGTCTACCAGGGGGACCACCTGCGCGTACAACTCGACGACGATGCTCATGGGTTCGTCGTGCGGCTCGACCGCAAGTCGCCTGAGTGGCGGCCGGGCGCGGAGGTCTTCGCCGAATTTCAAGCTGCCGATTGTCGGGTGATCGTGCCATGATGAGCCGCCTTCCCCAGAATGCGCGGGCTTTTCTCCTTCTCGCGCCGCTTCTCCTTTTTCTCGGCTGTTTCTTCGTCTGGCCGCTGGCAACGATGATGTCAAAAGCGATCTCCGACACGGCGGTGCTACGCATCCTGCCCCGAACGGCAGAGGCATCGGCCGACTGGGAGCGCGGTTCTCCACCGACGCCCGAGATGAAGTCTGCCATCGTCGCTGATCTCCGCGAAGCAAACGACACCCAGGCCGTCGGCGACATGGTGCGGCGGCTGAATAGCGCCCAATCCGGTTTCCGGACATTGATGTCGAAGACCCTGTCGGCTATCCGGGACAATGATAGGCCGCCCGAACTCTCGGCGATCGATCCCCGTTGGGAAAAACCGCAGTTCTGGCTTGCAATCGTCGACGCGCTTTCGCCGGTTACCGACCGCAATCTGCTCGCCGCGGTCGATCTGACGCGCGACGCCTCGGGTGGGGTGGTCGCCATGCCGGAAGGAACCTCAGCCAACCGGGCAATCATGCTGCGCACCTTCTGGATCGCCAGCCTGGTCACCCTCGCTTGCGCTGCAATCGGTTTTCCATACGCCATGCTGGCTGCGGCAACCGAAGGCTGGAAGCGCAACCTGTTGCTCGCGGCCGTATTGTTGCCGCTCTGGACGTCGCTCCTCGTGCGAACGGCGGCATGGTTCATCATCCTTCAGGAGAACGGCCTGATCAACGACCTTCTCCGCGCTGTGGGGCTGGCAGACAGCCCCATTCCGCTGATCTTCAATCGCACAGGCGTCGTCATCGCCATGACGCACGTGCTCCTGCCCTTCATGGTGCTGCCGATCTACAGCGTGCTCATCACCATACCCAAAAACCTCATGCCGGCGGCTGCCTCGCTTGGCGCCAATCCGCTGCGAGCCTTCCTGCGTGTGTTGCTGCCCTTGAGCTTCCGCGGGCTTGGCTCCGGCGCACTCCTCGTCTTCATGTCGGCCATCGGCTACTACATCACCCCGGCTCTGATCGGCGGGCCGAGCGACCAGATGATCAGTTCGGTGATCGCCTTCTACGCGACCGGTTCGGCCAACTGGGGAATGGCGGGCGCACTTGGTCTCGTCCTTCTCGTCGCCACCCTGATGCTTTACGCCGTCTACGGGCGGCTTTCGGCAGAAGACGCCAGGAGGAGCTGAGCCATGTTCAAAGGGATGAAGCTCGTTTTTGCCGCCGCAATGGTCACGTTCCTGATTGCGCCACTCATTGCGATCCTGCCGCTCGCTTTCACATCGAGCGTCTTTCTCACCTATCCGATACCGGGCTTTTCCACCCGCTGGTTCGAGGAACTCGTCACGGCAGACGCCTGGCAACGATCGATCGTCAACAGCCTCATCGTCGGAAGCGGCACGACGCTGCTTGCGACGGTGCTCGGCACGACCGCCTCGCTCGGGCTACGTCACCGCAGCCTGCCCTTGCTCGGTGTCGCAAAGACGCTTTTCCTCGTGCCGATGGTGGTGCCCGCGGTCGTCCTTGGCGTCGGCATGCAGGTGCTTTTCGTCCGGCTCGGCATCGCCAGCAGCTATATCGGGGTGATCGTCGCCCACACGGTGGTGGCGATCCCCTTTGTCGTCGTCAGCGTCACCGGAGCACTGGCCGGCATTGACAGGCGGGTGGAACTGGCTGCCGAAAGCCTCGGCGCGCCACCGGTGACGGTGTTCCGTCGCATGACGCTTCCGCTGGCCATGCCCGGCATCCTGTCCGGCGCCGTGCTCGCCTTCGCGACATCTCTCGATGAAGTGGTGCTGACATTGTTCGTCGCCGGACCGAACCAAAGGACGCTTGCCCGTCAGATGTTCTCCACCATCCGCGAGAACATCAGCCCGGCGATCGCCGCAGCGGCCTTCATCTTCATCGTCGGCACGATCGCAATCGCCCTCATCATGCTGGCGGTGAAACAGCGAGCCGCCGCTTCGTCCGCATAGCCGCCGCGAAAGGGGCTTGAAACCAGAAAGGGCCCGGCGGCGAACCGGGCCCCTTCTGAAATGCAGTGATAGGTGTCAGTTCGCCCTAACCACCGGATTGCCCTCGGCCGCAAGCGCGGCCAGGTCGGCGGGCTTCAGTTCCACCGATTCGCCGCAGCCGCAGGCGGACGTCTGGTTCGGGTTTTTGAACGTGAAACCCGAGCGCAGCGGCGTGACCTCGAAATCCATCTGCGTGCCGAGCAGATAGAGCACGGCTTCCGGTGCGACCCACACGCTCGCCCCCTGATGCTCGACGAGATCATCCTTGGCATTGGGCTCGGTGACGAGGTCGACAGCATATTCCATGCCGGCGCAACCGCCCTTCTTGATGCTCAGGCGAATGCCCTTGGCATCACCGCCGGCATTCTCGACGATCGAACGTACGCGGCCGGCGGCCGCGTCGGTCAGGCTCATTACGGCAAAGCCCATAGGCTTCATCTCCTTCACGTCGCCGGGGTCAAGGCCCGACGCTTTCCAGAATCCAATGTAATGCCCGTCTGTTAACGGATCAATATGAGGCGGCTGGACTTAATACCAGCCGAGCGCCACCTGCGCCTCTTCCGACATGCGGTCCGGCATCCAGGGCGGATCGAAGGTCATGGTGACCTCGACGCCGGAAACTCCTTCGACGGCGCCGACCGCGTTCTCGACCCAACCCGGCATCTCGCCGGCAACCGGGCAGCCGGGAGCCGTTAGCGTCATCTCGACCTTCACCATCCGATCGTCTTCGATGTCGATCTTGTAGATCAGGCCGAGTTCGAAAATGTCCGCCGGGATTTCAGGATCGTAGACGGTCTTCAATGCGGCGATGATGTCGTCGCTGAGACGCGCCAGTTCCTCGGCGGGAATGGCCGAATGCACGATGCCTTCGCGGACATCGACCTTCTCTTGTGTTTCGAGACTCATCCCGGCCTCCTTGAGCAGGTTTGCAAAAGTGTCTCACACCTTTACGGCAAGAACCTGCGACAAAAAAACAATTGAACGGACGCAACCAAGCGACCGTTCAGGCGAAGAACTTGCGTGCGTGTTCGAGCGCATCCGCCAGCGCATCGACCTCCGCCCTCGTGTTATAGAGTCCGAAGGACGCACGGCATGTGGAGGTCACGCCGAAGCGTTTCAAGAGCGGCTGGGCGCAATGGGTTCCCGCCCGGACGGCGACGCCGGCGCGATCGATCACCATCGACACGTCATGCGAGTGAATGCCGGCGATCTCGAATGAGAAGATGCTGCCCTTGCTCGGCGCGTTACCGAAGACGCGGAGCGAATTCACCGATGACAGGCGCTCGCGTGCATAGGCGGTCAGATCCGCCTCATGCGTCCGGATCGCTTCGCGGCCGAGCTTTTCCATGTAGTCGAGCGCGTGGCCAAGCCCGATCGCCTGGACGATCGGTGGCGTGCCGGCCTCGAAGCGGTGCGGAGGATCGTTGTAGGTGACGTAGTCCTCCGTCACCTCCTCGATCATCTCGCCGCCGCCCTGGAATGGCCGCATCTCCTTGAGCCGCTCCATCCTGCCGTAGAGCACACCGACGCCGGAGGGGCCGTAGAGCTTGTGACCGGTCATGACGTACCAGTCGCAATCGATATCCTGGACATCGACCGGCATATGCACGGCGCCCTGGCTGCCGTCGACAAGCACGGGGATGCCGCGCTCGCGGGCGATGCGGCAGATTTCCTTGACTGGGACGACCGTGCCCAGCGCATTCGACATATGCGTGATGGCGATCAGCCTGGTGCGTTCGGTCAGGCACTTGACGAAGTCTTCCATGTGAAATGCGCCGTCATCGTCTACCGGCGCCCAGACGAGCTTCGCGCCCTGCCTTTCGCGGATGAAATGCCAAGGAACAATGTTCGAGTGGTGCTCCATGATCGAAAGCACGATCTCGTCGCCCTCGCCGATTTTCGGCATGCCATAGCCATGCGCGACCGTATTGATCGCCTCGGTCGAGGACTTGGTGAAGATGATGTTGTCGGGCGAAGGGGCGTTCAGGAAGCGGCGAACCTTTTCGCGCGCCCCTTCATAGGCGTCCGTCGCGGCGTTGGAGAGGAAATGCAGGCCGCGATGGACGTTGGCGTATTCATGGGAATAGGCATGGGCGACGGCATCGATGACGACCTGCGGCTTCTGCGCCGAAGCGCCGTTGTCGAGATAGACCAGCGGCTTGCCGTAGACTGTCCGTGAAAGGATCGGAAAATCCCTTCTGATCGTCTCGACGTCATAGGCCGGCACCGGCGCAACATGTTCCATGTCTTTGTCCAATCAGGCGTGCTTTTCGAGCCAGGCCGCGATCACGCCCTCGAGCGCCTCGACCAGCGCCTCGTCATCTTCCAGTTCCTCGACGATCTCGGCCACGAACGCTTTGACGAGCATCGCCCGCGCCTTGTTTTCCGGGATACCGCGGGAGAGCAGGTAGAAAAGCTGCGTGTGGTCGATATCGGCGACCGTCGCCCCGTGGCCGCACTGCACGTCGTCCGCGAAGATCTCCAGTTCCGGCTTGGCCGAAAGGTCGGCGTCGTCGGACAGGAGCAGCGTATTGCAGGCCATCTTGGCGTCGGTCTTCTGGGCATCCTTCGCCACCAGGATCTTGCCCTGGAACACGCCCTTTGCCCGGTCGAACACGACATTGCGGATGATCTCGCTCGATGTCGTGTGCGGCACGTCATGGCTGAGCGTGAAGGTCACGTCCGTATGGCTGTCGCCGCCAAGCAGGTTGATGGCGCGGAGCGTCAGGTCGGAGCCCTCGCCGCTGGCGCGACCGTGAATCTCCTGGCGCACCAGCTTGCCGCCGGCATTGATCACGAAGAGATGCAGCTTGGCATCCTTGCCGAGATCGAACCGGATCTGGCCGAGATGGGTGTCGGCCGTTCCCTGCTGCTGCAGGATGATCCAGATGACATCGGCCCCTTCGGCGAGCATTACGTCGCTGACGGACGAAACGAAGCTCGGCTCCGCATCGGTCGAGAGATGCCGTTCGATAACCGTCGCCTTGGCGCCGGCGCCGAAGGAGACCGGGAAGCGCGTATGCGCCTGACCATGGCTCTGCACGACCTGAAGTTCCAGCGGCACCTCCAATTCGACGCCCTCGGCGACGGCGATCTCGAGGCCGCCGCGAACCAGTCCGCCATTGATCCGGCCGATCGCATCGTCCGAGCCGAGGACCGAGAGGCCGGCAGCCGCCGAGCCGTCGATCAGGCTCTCGGTATAGGAACGCGCCGTAATACCGTCCGGCAGTCCCTTGACATCCGCTTCACCATTGCGGACCGAAAGCACGGAAGAGCCGGTCACCAGGGCCTCGACACGATCCGAAAAGGCACTCGGGTCGGCGGCAGGCACGGAGCGCAGCAGCGTGCGCAGATCCGTGTAGTGCCAGGATTCGACGCGCCGCGTCGGCAGGCCGGCAGTCTTCAAGTCATGGACGAGCGTATCTCGAAGCGAGAGCACGGCGCCATCGCCCGGCAGGTCGCCGAGCTGCGCGGTATAGGCATCGACCAGCGCCGTTTCGGCCGCCGTCATCTTGATGACCTGTTGCATATTCATTCGAACCCTCCTACAGGCGTCAGGCCGCTGCCTCGATGATATCCGCGTAGCCTTTGGCTTCGAGTTCGTGCGCCAGCGTCTTGTCGCCCGACTTGACGACCTGGCCCCTGTAGAGAACGTGGACCGTGTCCGGGACGATATAGTCGAGCAGGCGCTGGTAGTGCGTGATGACGATGACGGCGCGGTCCGGCGAGCGCAACGCATTGACGCCGTCGGCGACGACCTTCAGCGCGTCGATGTCGAGACCGGAGTCGGTTTCGTCAAGAACGCAGAGCTTCGGCTCGAGCAGCGCCATCTGCAGGATTTCCGCCCGCTTCTTTTCACCGCCGGAGAAGCCGACATTCAGCGGTCGGCGCAGCATTTCCGGTGCGATCTTCAGTTCGGCGGCCGCTTCCTTGACGCGGCGCATGAATTCCGGTGTCGAGAGTTCGTCTTCGCCGCGATACTTGCGCTGCTCGTTCATCGCCACCTTCAGGAACTGCATGGTGGCAACGCCCGGGATCTCGACCGGATACTGGAAGGCGAGGAAGATGCCCTTGGCGGCCCGCTCGGCGGCATCGAGCTCCAGAATGCTTTCACCGTTGTAAAGGATGTCGCCCTCGGTCACCTCATAGTCTTCGCGACCGGAGAGGATATAGGAGAGCGTCGACTTGCCGGAGCCGTTCGGCCCCATGATGGCGGCAACCTCGCCGGCCTTCACGGTCAGGTCCAGGCCGCGGATGATCTCGGTGCCGTCTTCGGCAATACGGGCATGCAGGTTCTTGATTTCAAGCATTGTTCGTCCTCTTCGGAAGCGAAGTGTTCTCTTCTCGCGCAAGTCCCTGCGCGTCGGTTCGATTATGCGTGTGGGGTTAGCCCACGGAGCCTTCCAGCGAGATGCCGATCAGCTTCTGTGCCTCGACGGCGAATTCCATCGGCAGTTCCTGAATGACTTCCTTGACGAAGCCGTTGACGATCAGTGCGATCGCCGCCTCTTCCGGGATACCGCGCTGCAGGCAGTAGAAAAGCTGGTCCTCGGAGATCTTCGAGGTCGTCGCCTCATGCTCGAACTGCGCCGTCGAATTCTTCGCCTCGATATAGGGCACCGTGTGCGCGCCGCACTTGTCGCCGATCAGGAGCGAGTCGCACTGGGTGAAGTTGCGGGCGTTCTCCGCCTTGCGGTGGGCAGAAACCTGGCCGCGATAGGTGTTGTCGGAGACGCCGGCGGCAATGCCCTTGGAGATGATGCGGCTCGACGTGTTCTTGCCGAGATGGATCATCTTGGTGCCCGAGTCGACCTGCTGATGGCCGTTGGAAACGGCGATCGAGTAGAACTCACCGCGCGAACCATCGCCGCGCAGGATGCAGGACGGATATTTCCAGGTGATCGCCGAGCCGGTCTCGACCTGGGTCCAGGAGATCTTTGAGTTCTTGCCGCGGCAATCACCGCGCTTGGTGACGAAGTTGTAGATGCCGCCCTTGCCTTCCTTGTCGCCCGGATACCAGTTCTGCACCGTCGAATACTTGATCTCGGCATCGTCGAGCGCGATCAGTTCGACGACCGCCGCGTGGAGCTGGTTCTCGTCGCGCTGCGGCGCGGTGCAGCCTTCCAGATAGGAAACATAGGCGCCTTCATCGGCAATGATCAGCGTGCGCTCGAACTGGCCGGTGTTCTTCTCGTTGATGCGGAAATAGGTCGAGAGTTCCATCGGGCACCGGACCCCCTTCGGCACATAGACGAAGGAACCGTCGGTGAAGACAGCGGAATTCAGCGTCGCATAGAAATTGTCCGACTGCGGGACGACCGTGCCGAGATATTTCCGTACGAGATCGGGATGCTCCCGCATCGCCTCGGAGATCGACATGAAGATCACGCCGGCCTTCTTCAGTTCCTCCTTGAAGGTGGTGACGACCGAGACGGAGTCGAACACCGCATCGACGGCGATCTTCGACTTCTCGACGCCTGCAAGGATCTCCTGCTCCCTCAGCGGAATGCCAAGCTTCTCGTAGACCTTGAGCAGTTCCGGATCGACCTCGTCGAGCGACTTCGGCCCGGTCGTGCCCTTCGGCGCGGCGTAGTAGTGAATCTCGTTGAAATCGATCTTCGGATAGCGGACACGCGCCCAGCTCGGCTCGTCCATGGTCAACCAGCGGCGATAGGCCTCGAGGCGCCATTCGAGCATCCAGTCCGGCTCGTTCTTCTTGGAAGAGATGAGACGGATGATGTCCTCGGACAGGCCCTTCGGCGCCTTGTCCATTTCGATCTTCGTCTCGAAGCCGTATTTGTACTGGTCCACGTCGATTTGGCGGACCTGATCAATCGTTTCCTGCACGGCAGGCATGTCGTTCTCCAATCTCGCCGGATCCAAGGTCCGGCAGCTTGACAACTCGATGCTGGTTTGCGCACCGCTTATGTAATGGCTAAAAGGCGCTTTTCACCCCGTTTGCCAAGCGGAAAATTGCTTTTCCGCAATTTCGTCCAAACCTTCCCTTGCTCACGCCGCCTGTCCACTCGCCCGGCGGCGAGCCGCCACTTTCGCGAACACGGCGGCGCACTGCTCGATCTCCGCTTGCGTCGTGCTCTCGCCGATCGAAATGCGCAACGCGCCCTGGCGGGGATCATAACCCATTGCCGTCAGCACATGACTCTGTCCTACCTTGCCGGAAGAGCATGCTGAACCTGCCGAGAGCGCGACGCCCTCGAGATCGAAGGCGATCTGGCCCGTTTCAGCCTTCAGCCCCGGCAGGGTGAAGAAGGTGGTATTGGCGAGTCGCGGGACGTCCGCGCCATGGATCACCACGTCCGGCGCTTGGCAACGCATCTCCGTCTCGAGGCGGTCGCGCAGCGTAGCGATGGCGCCCATGCGGCCCTCTAAATTGCCGACCGCCATTCGGGCCGCGGCCGCGAATCCTGCAAGGGCCGGCGCATTCTCCGTCCCGGAGCGATGTCCTTTTTCCTGTCCGCCGCCGTGGATGAGCGGCGATGGCATCATGACCTCGCCGCGGGCCACCAGGGCACCTGCCCCCTTCGGTCCGCCGATCTTGTGCGAGGAGACGATGAGGAAATCGGCGCCAAGCGCCTCCATCGACAGCGGCACGCGCCCCGCCGCCTGGACCGCGTCCACCACGAGGAGGCCGCCATGCGTGCGCACGATCGCGGCAATCTCGGCGATCGGCTGGATGATTCCGGTTTCGTTGTTGGCGAGCATCACGGCCACCATCGGCAGGCCGGACTGACGATCATGGGCGCCGAGCAAGGCCTCCAGCGCTCCCGTATCGACCAGGCCGGCGCTCGACACGGGGATCTCGCCCATCATTTCGCGCGCGAAACGCCCACCCTCGCGCACGGCCGGATGTTCGATCGCCGAAACATAGAGCTTGCCGAGCTTGAGCGGCGTGCGGCCCATGCGGAAATGAGGCGTCAGCACCATGTTCGCCGCCTCGGTGGCGCCACTGGTGAAGGTCACCGCGGCCGGCTGTGCCCCGCAGAGCGCGGCCACGTCGCGACGGGCGCTTTCGACGATCGCCCGGAGCGCCCGGCCTTCCCCGTGCACGGACGATGGATTGCCATTGATGTCGAGCGCGGACAGAACGGCTTCGCGCGCTTCGCTCAGAAGCGGCGCCGTCGCATTCCAATCCATATAAATACGCGCCCTCGGCATGCTTTCCTTCGTCAAAACGAACTCGCCATTCCACAAACTCGGTGCCGTTGCATTTTTCTTGAATTTTCCGCGCCGCTTGCCTTAAGAGACGAGGCACATGGCGGAATGCCCGCACCGAAGTTTTGAACGGTTCTAAAGTGGTTCTAGAAAAGCTGAGTGCTTTCGTCAAGACAGATCGGCACTGAAACCACGATTTGAACCGGAAACATCCCTGGAGAGCCAATGCCCGAAATCATCTTCAACGGACCGGCCGGTCGCCTCGAAGGCCGTTATCAGCCTTCGAAGCAGAAGAGTGCACCGATTGCGATCATCCTGCATCCGCATCCGCAGTTCGGGGGCACGATGAACAACCAGATCGTCTACCAGCTCTTTTACATGTTTCAAAAGCGCGGCTTCACCACTCTGCGCTTCAACTTTCGCGGTATCGGACGCAGCCAGGGCGAATTCGATCACGGCGCCGGCGAGCTTTCGGACGCCGCATCGGCGCTTGACTGGGTGCAGAGCCTGCATCCGGATTCGAAAAGCTGTTGGGTGGCCGGCTATTCCTTCGGCGCCTGGATCGGCATGCAGCTTCTGATGCGCCGGCCGGAAATCGAGGGCTTCCTGGCCGTTGCGCCGCAGCCGAATATCTACGACTTCTCCTTCCTGGCGCCCTGCCCGTCTTCCGGCCTGATCATCAATGGCGATGCTGACAAGGTGGCGCCCGAGAAGGATGTGCACGGCCTCGTCGACAAGCTGAAGTCGCAGAAGGGCATTCTCATCACGCACAGGACGGTTGCCGGGGCGAATCACTTCTTCAACGGCCAGGTCGAAACGCTGATGGCGGAATGCGAAGACTATCTCGACCGCCGCCTCAACGGCGAACTGGTGCCGGAGCCTGCGGCAAAGCGTATCCGCTGAGGCACATCGGTTCATTGGAGCAGTGGCCCGGAAATCGCAAGCGGATTCCGGGCCTTCTTGGTTCCGGGGATCGCCGCCGTCTCAGACGCGCAGCGGTCGATATAGCTCTTTAACGAGATGCATCGACGGCTCCGCGCATTCCACGCGATTCCTGCCGGCAGCCTTTGCGGCATAGAGCGCCTTGTCAGCGCGTCGCATTGCCATTTCCAACGGCTCTTCCGCGGCGATTGCAGCAACCCCGAAGCTTGCAGTGACCGCGACCGTTTCGGGAAGCCCCTCGATCCCCCTCGACGCCAATGCGGCACGCATTCCATGCGCAAGCACGCGGGCGTCGGCCAGGCTCACGCGCGGAAGGAAGACGGCAAACTCCTCACCACCGAGGCGCCCCGCGACGGCCTGGCCCGGCATGAGGTCGAGCAACACGCGGCCGAACTGCCGGATGACTTCGTCCCCGGCATGGTGGCCATATGTATCGTTGACGAGCTTGAAGCGGTCGAGGTCGGCAAGGATCAGCGTGCCGGGACCGTCGTCGTGGTTCGCCGGCAGGAATGGAGCTACGCGTTCCATGAAGCCGCGGCGATTATAGAGGCCGGACAGTGGATCGAGTTCCGACCTGGCATGCGCATCGTCGATGATCTCCTTGACCATAACGCCAAGCATCGCCACACCGGCCGCGACGATCAGCATGGCCCCCAAAGCCTGCGAGATCAGCGCGAAAGTGCTTGTGAGATAATCCGCTGCGGTTGAGCCGGATCCGGCGGCCATCGCGGCATGGATCTTCACGAGGTAATAGATCGCACTGAGGCTGAGGAGGCAGAACAGGATCTTGTCCGCCTGCGACCGTCGCTCGGACCGGAGGACGGTCGCAGCGGAGCAAGCCTGCACGAGACAGAACGGCATTTGATAAAAGAAGGCGTGCTGCAACGTTCCGCGCGGCAACTCATAGATGATCACGTCGAGAGCGACGCCAGCGGTGAAGAAGATAGCGAGGTGCAGCAGCTTCGCTGGAACCCGATAAAAAAGCCCGAGTGCGAAGCGGATGAGAAGGAGGCCGGCAAGGACGCTGGCAAAGGCGCCGACGGCGAAAAGCTTCGGTACAGGCGTAAATGGCAGAACGGTTTCGAACACAGCCGAAAGGGACGCCACGGCAAAGCCGGCGGCGCACCAGATCGCCGGCCGTCTTGTCCGGCTTCTTGCCGCAATGACGAGGAAGGCCACCACGAAGACCTGGGCAATGATGAAGTTCACCGCCAAAAGGGAAATTGCACCACCCATCGACAGAACCGAAAACTCCTCGCGGCAGGTCGGCCGACCTGCAAAATGCCCTGTTGCGCAACGGACTGCAGATTAGCGGCCGGACGCGAAGAAAACATTAAGCCGCCATGGTATCAAGGCTTGAACTCCAGCGGGTTTGCCGGTTTGGCCGCCATCCGTCCGCCGCTCATCGGCCGTTCGACGCCTGTCGTGCCGGGATAGGTCAGGGGCAGGCGGCGTAGCGAGCGGACGGCGAGGTAGGCCCAGGCTTCAGCCTCCATCGAATCGCCATTGAGCTCCAGCGCCTCCGCGGCAAATACGCGCCCGCCCTCCTCCGCGGCAAGCGCGGCGAGGTCTCGCATGATGATCGGATTGAGACGGCCGCCGCCGCAGACGATGTAGGTCGCGGGCTTCGAAGGCAGGTGGCGCGCAGAGCGAGTGATCGCCGCGGCGGTCACACGCGCCAGCGTGCGGGCGCCATCCTCGAGGCTTGCATCGCTCGGCGCGGGCGGCGCAAAGTCGCTGCGGTCGAGCGATCGGCGCTTCTCCGCCGTGAAGAAAGGATGCAAAAGGTACCGGTCGAGGAGCTGCGGCAGAATAGTCCCCTCGCTCGCGATCATGCCGCCCTGGTCGTAAGGGATACCGGCATGCGCCTCCACCCACTGGTCGATGAGCGTATTCCCGGGGCCGCTGTCATAGGCGACGAGTTCGTCGCCGGCGCCGATATAGGTGAGATTGGAAATGCCGCCTATGTTGACGAAGACGATAGGTGCGTCGATCGCCTCCCGCTTGGCGAGACCGCGTGCGAGCACCGCATGATAGGCCGGGATGAGCGGCGCCCCCTGGCCGCCATGGGCCATATCGTTTGCGCGCATGTCGTAGACGACGTCGATTCGCGTCTCCTTTGCCAGCAGTTCGCCATCGCCGATCTGCACCGTCAAAGCGTCAGCCGGGCGATGGAGGACGGTTTGTCCATGAAATCCGGCCACATCAATATTTTCCGGCAACATGTTGTTTTCACGCAGGAATGCCTTGACGGCACCTACATGCCGCACCGTCAGGTCTCGCTCGAGTTCGGCGAGTATGCCGGGCCGTTCCCGTCTCTCTTCGATCGCCCGCGCATCCTCCAGCCCCTGCTTCAGTTGCAGTCGGAAGGCTGGATCATAGGCATAGCCGGCGGAGGGGCCGCGTTCGACGATGCTGTCGCCATCGGTCCTGATGAGGGCGACATCTATACCGTCCATGCTGGTACCGCTCATCAGGCCGATCGCGGTCCAAATCCTGCCCAAATGAATCTCCTCTGCATTGAAGCTCGAGAATCGGAGGTGCGTGGCGCCCCCTCGGCCCCGCTGTTCATAGCAAAAACCGGCCCCAGCAAAAACGTGCACTTTCGGCAAAACAGTGATAAAGGCCCGCCGCAGACGTCATATCAAGCCGAAAGAGACAGCTTATGTCCGAGTTCAAGTCCGATTTTCTTCGCACCCTTAGCGAGCGCGGTTTCATCCATCAGACATCGGATGATGCCGGTCTCGACGACCTGCTGCGGAAGGAAACCGTGACGGCCTATATCGGCTTCGACCCGACGGCGCCGAGCCTGCATGCGGGCGGCCTTATCCAGATCATGATGCTGCATTGGCTCCAGGCAACCGGCCATCGGCCGATCTCGCTGATGGGCGGTGGCACCGGCATGGTCGGCGACCCGTCCTTCAAGGACGAAGCGCGGCAGTTGATGACCGTTGAGACGATCGAAAGCAATATCGCCTCGATCAAGCGCGTCTTCGCCAACTATCTCGATTATGACAAAGGCCCGAATACGGCCCTGATGATCAATAATGCGGAGTGGCTCCGCTCGCTCAACTATCTCGAATTCCTGCGCGACGTCGGCCGTTACTTCTCGGTCAATCGGATGCTCTCCTTCGACAGCGTGAAAACGAGGCTCGAGCGCGAACACTCGCTCTCCTTCCTCGAATTCAATTACATGATTCTGCAGGCCTACGACTTCGTCGAGCTCAACAAGCGCTACGATTGCCGTCTCCAGATGGGAGGTTCGGATCAGTGGGGCAATATCATCAACGGCATCGATCTCGGCCACCGCATGGGCACCCCGCAGCTCTACGCCCTCACCTCGCCTCTACTGACGACGGCGTCGGGGGCGAAGATGGGCAAGTCGGTCAACGGCGCGGTCTGGCTCAATCCGGACATGCTCGGCCCCTACGAGTTTTGGCAGTACTGGCGCAACACCGAGGATGCCGACGTGACGCGTTTTCTCAAGCTCTATACGACGTTGCCGATGCCCGAAATCGCTCGATTGTCGCAGCTCGGCGGCTCCGAGATCAACGAGGTAAAGAAGATCCTCGCGACCGAAATCACCGCCATGCTGCATGGGCGGTCTGCCGCTGAGCAGGCCGCCGAAACGGCGCGCAAGACCTTCGAGGAAGGGGCGCTTGCCGAGAACCTGCCGTCAGTCGAGGTCCCAGCCGCCGAACTCGAGGCCGGCCTCGGCCTGTTGACGCTCGTGGTGCGCGCCGGTCTCGCCGCTTCGAACGGCGAAGCGCGGCGGCACGTTCAGGGTGGTGCCGTGCGGATCAACGACCAGCCGGTCAGCGATGAACGCCGGATCGTCGCAAGCGCCGACGTCACCGGAGATGGCGTCGTCAAGCTCTCGCTCGGCAAGAAGAAACACATGCTGGTGCGCCCCGTCTGAGGCTGAGCGCAACGCTCGTAGCGGCCGGGGGACACCCCTGCGCCTGTCGCGGGGGATCCTGTCCAGGGCGCATTCGGTTCACTTCGGCAGAGCGTGGAAATGGTGGCGGATCCTCGGTCCGCCGCATCGGATTATTGAAACTCGAATATGTTGCGAAAAACGCCCGGTGCGATGATCGACAGCGGGTTGATCAACAGGCTCGGCTGATCGAAGGGCCCCGTCAGTTTGAACGTGATGCCGAGCAGCCCGCGGTCGCGGCCGTTGCCGAGCAAGCCGCCGATCAGCGGCAGCTCGGCGAAAATGCGGTTGAGGCCATAGGCGGGCATGAATGTTCCAGTCATGTCCATGCGACCGTTCGCGTCGCGAATCGTGCCTTGGAAGGTCGCGCCGACATCGACGCCGCGCAGGACGCCGCCGTCGACCCGAATCATGCCCCGATCCAGGAGCAGTTGTGCATAGCCCCGCTCGAAGCGTGCCGTGCTGACGTCTATATCCCGTCGCACGGCTTGGCTGAGACTGCGGCCGTCCTGCCCGGCGGGGGTCGAGACCATCGACTGCAGCTTCTGTTCCCCGATGAGAGAGAACTTCCTGAGGTCGACCGCGCCGCGCCAGGACCTGGCGCCCCGGTCGCGCAGCCTGAGATTGAGGAGCCCGCCTCGCATATTGCGGTAGACGTCGGCGAAGCGCGCGAGCGCGCCCGCGTCGCTCGTCGTCAATTCGAGCGTGTTGTCCGCCCCCGCCTTCACCATCCTGGCGACCACTGCCTGGCCGCTTCCGGTGACAGCAGACAGATCGATATCGTCGATCTGCTGGCCGCGCGCCGAATAGGCAAAGTTCACATTTGACAAGACCTCGCCGTTGAAGCCGATAACCCGGTCGAGCCGCGCACTGATCCTCACATTGCCGTCGTCGCCGGAGTTCGCGCCGCCCTTCGCCCGCGCCAGTGGTAGCCGGATATCCGCCGATGGACCAGTCAGGGCCACGGTGTATCCGCCCTTGCCGCGGTCGACATCGACTGCAAAGTCGTCGCCATGGGCGAGGCTGACGCCATCAAGCCGTGCCGAAGCCAGGCCCGCATCATCGACGCGGAGGTCACCGGTTGCGCCGAAGCCGTCGCCCGCGATACGGAAATCCCTTATCTCCGTGACGCCGCCCGTAGCTTTCACTGTGAATACCGCATTGGCCGCAATGCCGGCGCCCTTGCTCCAGCCGATCCAGGGCAGCGACAGCGAAGCCCCGGTGAGATCGGCTTTCACGGACTGGCTGCCGTCCTCGGCGAGCGAAACCTCGGCCCTGACCGGTCCGTTGACGATCCCGGACAGGGCGGGGGCGATCTTGCGTCGCGCGGCGTCGTCCAGCGTTCCGGAAATGTCGCGCGTCCTCTTCACATCGGCGGCCGGATCCACCGGTTCGGTGAGGGCGATCCGCATTTTCGCGCCGTCGATCGAGGCATCCGCATCAAGGACTGCCTTGCTGTTGTCGATCCTCATCGTGCCGCTCAGGTCGGCAATGGAGCGCCCGGCAACCGGACGGTTGATCGTCACGTCCTGCAGCCGCATCTCCGCCTGCCAAAGCGGGCGCGGCGGGTTCTGATCCATGATCAATCCGAACCGCGCGCCGACGAGGGCGGTCACCGGTCCAGTAAAGTCCTCCGGCACGAACGGCGTTTTCTGGAGCGCATGGATCGGCCTGTAGGCGACGAGCTCGGCGATGGCATCGGCCTGACCGCCAACCTCGATCTTCATCTCCGCCATCAGCGGCTTTGTGTGAACGTCGGGAATGACGAATTCCCCGCCATTCAGGGTCACGGACCGCGCGGAGGGGAAATAGGCCACGCCTTTGCCGACTGCTACCGACATGCGTTTGCCGCTCAGGCGGAAGTTGCCCGACGTGTCACGCAGCGGCGGTATCTCGCCGGCGATATTTATACGCGTATCGTCGATGGCGAAGTTTATATTGAGCTCGTGCTCGTCGAGCCTGAGATCGCCCCCGCTCGCAGCAATGCGTCCCTCCGGAATCGAGACTTCGATCCGGGCATCGGTGACCGTGCCGCCGAACAGGTTGGCGTTGGCCCATCGCCGGGCACCCTTGGCAATCCACCAGGGCCACAATTGCTTGATGGCAGTCGAATGCATCCGATCGCTCAGTGCGACGAAACTGATCTGCGGCGAGGTCTTGCCGAAGGCGACCGAAAGCGAACCGGCCATCGAGCCCTGCGAGCTCGATATCATCAATCGGTCGAAGATCAGCCGGTTGCTGTCGGCCTCGAATCTCCCGTTCGCTTTGGCGTCGAAGGCAAGCGGGCGCTCCGGCATGTCTTCCGGAGCGGACTTGGCATCCCTGAGAAGCAGGTCGACGGCGAAACCTCTTTTGCCGGTAGTCGAGACCTTGTCGAGATCGACCAAGGCGCCGGTGAAAGGAAATGCCGACTGGCCGATCCTCACCATGGACGGCAGAATCTCCACCGAGGACCGCTCGAAGTCATAGGAGATGTTCAGCTCCGACGGATTGAGTGCGGAGGCCAGCCCGCCGGCGTGGAAGCGTCCCTCGGAGGTCCTGACGGCGACGGCGAGCGTTGGTTTCGTGCCATCCGCGGCGCGCGTCGCCTTCAGTCTGACGCCGGCGGCCGCGTCTATACCGAAGGCGTCCTCGTTTCCCGCTCTTCCATGATAGAGGAAAGGCGCGAGGGGCAGGTCCTCCAGTGCGGCCTCGAGGCCGGTGAGACGCCCGCCATTGCCAAAGGCGCGTGCCGCCAGATGCGTCTGTCTACCGTCCAGGGCCACCGCGCCGTCGACGCGGATGGAACCGTCCGGCTCGCGGGCGAAGTCCAGGGAGTCGATGTGGATCGGGACGGTTCGACCGCGCGCGCCGGTCACCGACAGGCTGAAGTCGGAAAGCCGAATCCTCTGGGTTGCGCTGGTCGCGGTCAGCCGCGACATGCCGTCCACATGCGCAAACAGCGCTTCAAGGGCGGTGCCGACATCGGCGATGCGAATCGCCGCGAGATTGATGGGTTCGCCGCGCGGCAACAGCCCGGTGTCGAGATCGCCCCCGTCTGCTTCGAGTCTCGATACCGATATACGGCCCGTCAGCAATGCGACCGGATCGAGCGCGATCGAAACGGCCGCAAGCCTGACGACGGGACGCCCCGCCCCGCCCTCCTTCAGGGTCACCCCACGTGCCTTGAGTGCGAGGGCGCCTCGGCCCGTCACGCGAAGGACGGTGCTCTCTACTTCGGCACGGTAAGCGGGGCCAAGCGCGCCGTTCAGAGCCTCGCGCGCGCGGGCATTCAGGGGGGCGTCGGCGATGCCGCTTTCGACGACGGCGACGAGGGACGCAACGATCACGAAAATGACAAGCGAAAGGCAGAGAAATATCTGACCGCACAGGCGCGCCGCCCCACCGGACGACGGCGTATGCACGATGACCGGATCATGGGCTTGCGCAGAGGGCAGCGCATGCAGCGCGACGATGTCTTCCTTGCGAAAGCAAATCCTTTCGCCGCGGATCTCGTTCATCTCCGCAGGCGTCCTCCACGTGAATGCTGCATCGAGTCTCCCCTGTCATGCCCGATGTCGGGCCGGCCCCGGGTCCAGTTTGTGCCCCAACTAGATCACAATTCGCGGAACCCAGCCACCTTCGCTTCGCATGCTGCGGAACGGAGTCCAGCCTTCCGTCCGATTCCGTGCGGCGATCACGGGTCATAATGCAAAAACCCGTCGCGCGCCTGTCAAGAATCCATCACAAATCCGCCGGAAGCTCGGCACGATCCTCGATGAACCTGCGACGCCGTGCCCTGGCCACCATGGCCGGATCGCTGAAGCGCTCGAAAATACCTCATGATACTCTCCCCAGCCGGTTCCGTTCCGGGGCGTCATGCAGTACCTGGGAAATGTCCAGAAAACTTGGCGTAAGAAAGGCTCAATCATGGCACTATTGCGGTCCGGCGACACCGCCCCGGATTTCGAGCTTCCCCGCGACGGCGGCGGTTCGCTTTCTCTTTCTGCGCTGCGCGGAAAGCCGGTCGTCCTGTTCTTCTATCCCAAGGACGACACCAAGGGCTGCACCCAGGAAGCAATCGCGTTCTCAGGACTTGCGCAGGAGTTCGCAGCGCTTGGCGTCGTGCTGGTCGGCATCTCGCCCGATTCGGTCAAAAGCCATGACCGCTTCGTCGGCAAGCATGGACTGACGATCCCGCTTGCCGCGGACGAAGAAAAGGTGGTTGTCGATGCGTATGGCGTCTGGGTGGAAAAGAGCATGTATGGCCGCAAATATATGGGTGTGGAACGAACCACCTTTCTGATCGATGCGCAGGGCACAATCCACCGCGTTTGGGAAAAGGTGAAAGTCCCCGGCCATGCCGAGGAGGTCTTTGCCGCCGCAAAAGCGCTTACCGCCGGCTGACGATGCCGACGCTTCCGCACTTCCACAGCTTGCGCGGCGCGGCCGTCGAAGCGGTCCGGGCAGCGGACCTCGACGCGAAGACTGAACTGACCCGGGAGGCCCACCGGCGCTGGCAGGCGCGCACATTATCATTGCGCTCTCCGCTCGACCGCTCCGTTCCGGCGCGCCCCGGTCGGCCGGAAAGGCCGATCCTGACGCCGCCGACGCAGGTCAGGCGGCGCTCTCTCGGCTCTCTGAAAGGACGCATCGCCCTCCTCCACGCGATCGCCCATATAGAACTGAACGCGGTCGACCTGGCGCTCGACATTGTCGCCCGTTTCGCTGGCGAGCCGGTCCCGCATTCCTTCTTCGACGGCTGGATGCAGGTCGCCTTCGAGGAAGCGAAGCATTTCCGCCTGGTCCGGCAGAGGCTGAACGACCTCGGCGCGGACTATGGCGACCTGCCGGCGCATGACGGCCTCTGGCAGGCCGCCCACGACACGCGAAACGATCTGACCGCCCGCCTCGCCGTGGTGCCTTTGATCCTGGAAGCGCGCGGACTCGACGTCACGCCGGCGCTGCAGGCGAAGATGCGCGAGACCGGCGACCACGAGAGTGCTGCCGTTCTCGACGTCATCTATGAGGATGAGAAGGGCCATGTCGCCGTCGGAGCCAAGTGGTTCCGCTTTCTCTGTGCCCGGCAGCGAAAGGATCCGGCCGCGACCTTCCAGGCGCTGGTGCGGGCGAATTTCCGCGGCCCCCTAAAGGCGCCATTCAATGACATTGCGCGCGCCGAAGCCGGGATGACGCCGTCTTTCTACAGATCGATGACGGCCTCGACCAGCATCTGAGACGGGGTGCGTTCAAGGATTTGTTAACGCTAATAAAGTGTAATCGCCGCCGGGCAACGCGGATTATTTCGCAACTGGTGGGGGCAAGTGAGTGTCTGTTCGTCCGGCAAACGGCGCTTTCGGGAGACGATCGCAGAGCCACGTCCTGATTCTCGCAAGCGGCAACAGGATCAGGCATGTCACCATTCGTCCGTGGATGGTGGCCATCACTACCTCCATTATCGGCGCATTCGCCATCGGCTATCTGGCCGCGACCACCTATCTCGTGCTTCGCGACGATTTGATCGGTGGCACGATCGCCCGCCAGGCGCGCATGCAGCACGAATATGAGGACCGAATCACCGCGCTTCGCGCGCAGGTCGACCGGGTGACGAGCCGGCAATTGCTGGACCAGCAGGTCGTCGAGGAGAAGGTCGAAAAACTCCTGCAGCAGCAGCTCGAGATTTCGTCGCGCGGCGAGCGGCTGGACGCTCTGGGCATCGGTCCTGAATCAGTTGTACCGATCGGGCACGATGCATCGCTGCCCAACACGGAGCCGCTGGCTTACGAGGAACACGCCGGCACCAAAAGCGGGCTCGAGGCGATCGAAAAGATCATCGGCATGGCCGAGCCGAACAACGGTGCGCCCACTGCTCGCGCAGCGTTTGCGCCGATCACGGCCACGGCTGGGGCCGGAGAGACCACATCCGACCGCGCCGACCGGGTCTTCTCGAGGGTGACGCTGTCCCTGAAAGGTGTCGCGCACGAGCAGATGGCCCATATCCGGCAAATGACGGACGGCGCACTGCGCGTCTCCGAGGCCATCAGATCGATCGTCGATCGGACGGGGGTCGTCCTGCCCGATCATGAAGCGGCCGACGTCACATCCGCTGTCTTGAGAACCGGCGAATCGACGGGGATTGGCGGGCCCTTTGTCGAGCCGCAACGGGAGGATGAATTCGAGCAGTCCCTGGCTGCACTCGACAGCGCCCTTCTCGAACTGGAACAGACCCGCGCCGCTGCCCGAAAGCTGCCGCTTGCAAGTCCGGCGCCGGCAAACGATATCACCAGCACTTTCGGGAACCGGCTGGACCCGTTTTTCGGCCGGTTGGCGCTTCACGCCGGCGTCGACTTCCGTGCACAGACCGGCACGCGCATCCGGTCGACCGCGGCGGGAACGGTGACGGCCGCGGGGGCGGCGGGCGGCTACGGCAATTTGATCGAAATCGACCATGGCAACGGCGTGTCGACGCGGTACGCGCATCTCGCGGTTGTTCTGGTCAATGTCGGCGACCGCGTGAAGGCCGATCAGGTGATCGGCAAATCCGGCAGCACCGGCCGCTCGACCGGCCCTCATCTTCACTACGAAGTGCGGTTGAACGGCGAGGCCGTCGATCCGATGCGGTTCCTGAGCGCCGGGGCAAAACTCGCCGACTACATCGATTGAAGGCGGCCGGGACGGTCAAGCCTTGAAGGAAAACCGGGTGGTTTTTCGTTCAATTGACCGCCGCACGCATCAAGATGCTGGATTTCTTGACTTTCGGCGACTTCCGCCTTAAGAGCGCTGGCACGTGGTGGTGGTTTTTCACCGACCGACCTTATGTTCTATTGAACGAAACGGAAACAGTTTCCACATTGACCAATTTTGCTGATCTTGGCCTGAGCCAAAAAGTTCTCTCCGCCGTTGCCGATGCGGGCTATGCAACGCCGACCCCGATCCAAGCAGGTGCCATTCCGCCGGCCCTTCAGCGCCGCGACATTCTGGGCATTGCACAGACCGGGACGGGCAAGACCGCATCCTTCGTGCTGCCGATGCTGACGCTTCTGGAAAAGGGCCGCGCCCGTGCCCGCATGCCGCGCACCCTCATCCTCGAGCCGACGCGCGAACTCGCCGCCCAGGTGGCGGAGAACTTCGACAAATACGGCAAGAACCACAAGTTGAACATCGCACTGCTGATCGGCGGCGTTTCCTTCGATGAACAGGACCGCAAGCTGGAGCGCGGCGCGGATGTCCTGATCTGCACGCCCGGTCGGCTGCTCGATCACTGCGAGCGGGGCAAGCTCCTGATGAGCGGCGTCGAGATCCTGGTCATCGACGAGGCCGACCGCATGCTCGACATGGGCTTCATCCCGGACATCGAGCGCATCGCCAAGCTGATCCCCTTCACCCGGCAAACGCTGTTTTTCTCGGCGACGATGCCGCCGGAGATCCAGAAACTTGCCGATCGGTTCCTGCAAAACCCCGAACGCGTCGAAGTCGCGCGCCGCTCCTCGACGGCGATTACGGTGACGCAGCGTTTCGTGGCGTCGCATGCGAAGGACTACGAGAAGCGCGCAATGCTGCGCGATCTCATCCGCTCGCAGGATGAACTGAAGAACGCAATCATCTTTTGCAACCGCAAGAAGGACGTTGCCGAGCTCTTCCGGTCGCTTGATCGCCACGGCTTTTCCGTCGGCGCGCTGCATGGCGACATGGATCAGCGCTCGCGCATGACGATGCTTGCGAATTTCAAGGACGGTAACATCAAGCTCCTCGTCGCCTCGGACGTCGCGGCCCGCGGCCTCGACATCCCCGATGTCAGCCATGTCTTCAATTTCGACGTGCCGATCCATGCGGAAGACTATGTGCACCGCATCGGCCGCACCGGCCGCGCTGGCCGCTCCGGCGCTTCCTTCACCATCGTCACCAAGCGCGACGTGAAATTTTCCGACGCTATCGAGAAGCTGATCGGCCAAAAGGTCGAGTGGCTGAGCGGGGACCTCTCGGAACTGCCGGAGCCAATGGAGAGCCATGAAAACGGTCGCCGCGGCCGCGATGGTCGCAGGGACCGCAAAAAAGATGTGGAGCGTTCCGGGAGGGACCGTGCCGAACATAAAGCCGATACCGCCCACAGCGATAGTGTGGCCGAACTCGAATCAGTCGTGGAAAGGGTGGTAGCGGTGAAACCGGAACGGAACGCCGAGAACAAGCATAGCCAGGCCGGCCGCAACAATCGTCCCGGCCGAGCGCAGACGCCGGCCAATGACGACAATCGCGATCGTCGCGGCCGCAACCGTCGCGACCACGATGATGGCCCGACGCCGCTCGGCTTCGGCGATGAGATCCCAGCCTTCATGCTGATTGCCGGCAAGGCCTGATATCCGGGTGTCATGGCATACCCCGGAATCGACTTTCCAGGACTTGGCTGCGGACTTGCGGTTCTTCGCGACGGCAGGATCCTGCTCTGCCGCCGGCTGAAGGCGCCGGAGGCGGGCCACTGGAGCATCGTCGGCGGCAAGGTCGACCACATGGAACGGGCGCAGGACGCTGCCCGGCGCGAGGCGGAAGAGGAAAGCGGGCTGTCGATCCATTCGACACGCTTTCTCTGCGTCAGTGAGCAGATGATCGAAGCCGACCGCCAGCACTGGATCTCGCTGATTTACGTGACGGACGATTTTTCCGGCGAGCCGCGCCTCACGGAGCCGGACAAGCTGTCCGATATCGGCTGGTTCGACCTCTCCGCCCTGCCCCAGCCGCTGTCACGCTTCGCAGCCGATGCCGTGCGGGCGCTTGACTGAACACAACACGCCGGATGGGAATGGGTGTGCTTCATCCGCCGCATTCGCACCTCGCCAATTCCTCTTGGCCTGCCGGCCATCTCCCCTACAAGGCCGCCCAAGGTGAACACTGACCTGTCGAACCGCTGCCCGGGCTTCGGCGCCGTCAGGCGATCTCAAGCTCACGCAGGGGTACCCGTCAGGACCCAATCACCTGTCGGGGGATAATTTCCGCTTCGTTTTTTCTTTCACCCACCTCCAAATCTCCTCACCGCTTAAGAACAATGGAATCTGGGCTTGGCCTTGGGCCTGGTCCACCGCTAGTCCAACTTCCGCGATTTCCCCATCCGCGCGGACATCGCGCACGACCAGGTCGACCTCGCCGCATGCAACTCTGTCTCCCACTTCGGCTGTTCCGCCGAGCCGCTGCACCATGAAATCTGCGATCGAATTGTTCAAATGCCGTTCCGGAACGGATTGCAGATCATAGGCATCTACGAGCAAAGAGAGCGGCTTCTTCGGGTCAAGCGTGAACCTGCCGAAGAACTCGGCGTCGTCCTGACTCAAGCGCTTGGGACTTGCGAAAAGGCGGTCCAGCAGCCGGATATATTGCGGAGCGACGAACATATAGACCAGGTCATTTTTCTGCAGGTGCCCCGCATACTGATACCGCATGGATCGGCCGTCGCGAACGACCAGCGACGGCCGCGCCCACCGCGGCAGGCGCTCGCCCTGCAGGACAGGACTTTCATTGACCACCCGATAAACGATCAATTCGTGATGGGATCTTCCCGGCAGATCGAGTCCCACCCGTTCGACCGGCCCGATTCTTGCGGGAACGATGAGCCCGAGCCATCGAGCCATCGGCCGGATCGTCCATCCCTGGAGCAGGAGCGAGGTGAGCACGATGATGTAGGCGATGTTGAATAACAGCTGCCCGTTTTCCAATCCTCCGGCCAAGGGGATGATGCCAAGCAGGATCGAGACCGCCCCGCGAAGGCCGACCCAGGAGATGAACGCCGTTTCATTGCGCTGATAGCGGAATGGCAGCAGGCACAGCCAGATCGCCATCGGCCGGCAGATGAATGTCAGCCCGAGTGCGATGGCGATTGCAGGGATCGCGACGTCCAGGAATTCTGATGGAGTGGCGAGCAATCCCAGCGTCAGGAACATGGCAATCTGAGCGATCCAGGTGAGCCCTTCCATGAAGCGTCGCAGCCCGGCATGCCCAGTGATCTGGCTGTTGCCGGCAACCAGCCCTGCAACATAAACGGCGAGGAAGCCGCTGCCCCCCATCACACCCACCAATCCGAACAGGCAAATCGCCGACGAAATGACGCCAATGGGATAGAGTGCTCCTTCGAGCTTTATCCGGTTGGCGGCAGCTACGATCGCGTAGCCGCCGATGATCCCGGTGATGGCGCCCATGCCCATCTGCATCGCGAAACCCGTCGCGATCTCCTGCCAGAGGTCTTTCTGGTTCCCGCCCGCGAGGATGAGCTCAAGCAGAATAAGAGTGAGGAAGATTGCCATGGGATCGTTCGATCCGGACTCCACCTCGAGCGTCGAGCGCACGTGATCCCGGATGGTGATACCGCCGACACGCAGCAGGAAGAACACCGCGGCTGCGTCCGTGGACGCGACGATCGCGCCGAGGAGGAATGCCTCCAGCCAAGGGAGGCCGAGAACATAATGAGCGGCCACTCCGACTAGGCCAGCCGTAAGGGCCACGCCCAGAGTGGCCAGCGTGATGGCCGGTGCCGCGGCCTGCCTGAAGGATTTGAGCTTGGTGTCGAAGCCGGAGTCGAAAAGGATGATCGCGAGTGCCAGGCTGCCGATCAGATACGCCGACTCTGCATCGTCATAGCTGATGCCGAAACCATCCTCGCCGGCAAGGAGACCAACGCCCAGGAAGACCAGCAGCAGAGGCGCACCGAAGCGGTACGCCAACGCGCTGCTCATCACCGACGCCAGCACGAGGGCAGCGGCCACAAGGAAAGCCGGGAAGATCGCATCTAGCATCGTTCGGCCTGGCGGCGCCTCCTTCCTCAGTTCGGTGGGTGAACATCATGTAAGTCGATACGTATCCTTATGGCCGCTGTGATTGCGACAGGCAAGGAACGGCCGGCATTTGCAATACAGGATGTTATCAGCCTACGGGATGTTTCGGCTTGCCGGAACGGCGAGGATATCGCATTCGACTCGCCTAAGTACCTCGTCCGCCACGCTCCCGAGCAGAAGGCGTTTCAACCCGCCATGCCCGCGCGTGCCGATGACGAGAAGATCCGGCTGCAACTGATGGATGCCGACGTCGATTGCTGCAAAGGGCGTACCCTTCTCGATCAGGAGAAGGTTCGACAGTTTGCCGAAGCCGTGGTCGCGAAGGAATTTAGTGATTGCCGTACGAGCCTGGCTGGCGCTTACCGCGACATGCTTGTTCACCCGGTGCGCTTCGACGCCGGCATAATACATCATGCCTTCGCCGAGCGGGACGAATCCATGGACGGCGGCATCCCGATCTGGCTCGAGCAGGCCCAGGCTTCGGGCGGTGTGGAGAGCATGAGCCGATGCTTCGGACAGATCGACCGCGGCCATCACGTTCGAATAGGCCGCATCATCATCGCGATTGACCATCAGAACAGGGCGACCGCCGAGGCGCACCACGCGCTCGATCGTCGTGCCTGTAAAGATATCTCCAAGCAGGCGCTTTCGATGCGCGCCCATCACGATCAGATCGGCGTCGAGCCGGTGCGCCTCGTCGGCGATCGCTCTGAAGGGATCGCCTGCAACCACCGAGACGGACGACAGGGCCGCGACGTCACCCACAGACGCACGGTCGAGCTCGTCGCGAAGAACTGCCTCAGCGGCGCGGCTTTCCTGGGCGATTAGCGCCTGCGGCTGGTCGTCATCCACCACGTGAAGAACCGAGAGCCACGAACCGAACTGCTTCGCCAGGGCCACCGCGCGCCGAAGCGCACGTCGTGATCGCTCCGACAAATCCGATGATATGAGTATTCGCCGCATGTGCCGATCTCGGGTGAGGTATTCTTCCTCATAGTAGGGCTGCCGTTGCTGATATCCACCCTGTAGGTCGTTGGCCGCACCAATGCCCGAGCTGGTTTCCCCTTGCCGTCGCCTTGGGATCGGCTTCGTCGGCGTGGTGCCGGCTCATATCGCAAGACCGAGCAGGCCCCAACGGCGATCTCATCCCGCCGGCAGGCCGGATGAAATCGCCCGGATCGCGCTGGCCTCGCCCCCTCGGTCACTGTCGGCCTGACCGTGCGCTATTCTTGCCCCGGGGAAATGGCGGCCAGAGGGGACAGTCCGACCCAACCCGAACGGCCCGCCCTCACTTTTTCGCCCTGAGCGCCGCTGCATAGGCCATCCGCACCCAGCGGCCCATCTCGTCCGGATCGTCGAAGGCCGACTCGGGAATGCTCCAGTAGGGCATCTTCACCGGTTTGCCCTTGCCGTCATAGCTCCACTGGCGGCTGCCCGCCTCTTCTAGCTCCGGCGCCGTTTCCGCATCGCCCTTCAAGAGGATCTCGCCGTCGACTTCGACCGCAAGGATGACACCCTGGAAATAGACGCCCTTGCCGCCGAACATGCGGCGGATCGTGACGGGTCCCAGCGTCTCGAACATGTCCTCGATCGCCGCATTGTCCATCGCTTTACTCCTTCAAAACGCCCCCGGCCGCGGCGATCGCTTCCGGCGTGTCGAGATCGATTCGCGCGGCGGCGCCAAGCTCGACATCGATAATGGGTAGACCGCATCGCTCGACGATATGCCTTGCGCCGACGTCGCCCACGAGTTGCCGCACGGCGCCAAAGGTGCTTCGCGGCAGGATGACCGGATTGCCGCGTTGTCCTTCGGCAACCGCACGCACGACTGCGGCGCCGGACTCCGCATCGAAGGCACCGATCAGCCTGGTGAGGTGCTCGGCCGTGATCCCCGGCATATCCGCGAGCATAACCAGCATGCCTCCGGCTGCGTCGTCGAGCCCTGAAAGACCCGCCACCAGCGACGAAGCCATGCCGCTGGCAAAGTCGGGATTCGAGACGAACGTCACCGGCAGACCAGCAAGCGCGGCCCTGATTTCCGGCTCCCGATGCCCGGTGACAACGATGACCTTGTCAGTGACCCCAGTATTCGTGGCGGCAAGCGCCGTTTCGACCGAGCGACGGACCAGCGGCACCCCATCGAACTCGGCGAGAAGCTTGTGCCTGCCCTCGGGCCCCATCCGGCTCGCCCGGCCGGCTGCCAGCACGACGATCGACACCGGCCCGCGGCGCGGCGCGACGGCGGCTTCGCGCGGCTGCGGTCGCGTGGGGATCTCCTTCAGCAAGCCTCCGACGCCGAGCGCGGTGATATCCATCGGGTTCGGCCATTCGCCGGCAAGAAGTCGGTCGAGAATCCAATCGAATCCGTTCTCGCGCGGACTGCGGGCGCAACCGGGCGCACCGACGACCGGAATTTCGTCAAGTCGCCCGAGAACGAGCAGGTTACCCGGATCGACCGGCATGCCGACATGATCGACGCGGCCGCCCGCGCGTCGGATGGCGGCCGGCACGACATCGTCCGGATCGGCGACCGCCGAGGCTCCAAATACGACAATCAAATCATGCGCCGCCCTCAATTCGGCAATGGCCTCGGCAACTGCCTCTTCCCTATGGGCCACGCGCCGTTCTGTCGCGAGATCGCTGCCGGAGCGCGCCAGGCGCGCGGCGAGCAGGACCCGCGTCTTATCCATCACTTGAACTTTGAGCGACGGCAACTGAGTTGCAATCAAGGCGACGCGGCGCGGCGCGAAGGGCTTGACCTCGAAGGCCGGCTGCGCGCGGAGCACCGCCGCGGCCTCCTCGACAAATTTGCCCGGCACCGCCAACGGGATAATCTTGATCGTCGCCACCATGTCGCCCGCATTGACGGAAACGTGGTCGGGAAGACAAGCGAGCGTGATCGCGGGATCGATGCGGTTGACACGATCGACCACGCTGCTGCTGGCGACGAAAAGCCCTCTCGCCGTGGCATAGATATTCACCCGGCCGGTTGCCGCCGGCGAAATACGCAGGTGGTCCGGAGCGATTGCGGAGGCAAGTCGGGCCGCGGCGTCGTCCTCGGTCAAATCGCCCGCCTCGAGCCGAGCGACGATGAGCTCGTTCACATCGGTCTCGGCCAACAGCTGAAGGTCGGCCGCCGTCAGGCGGTGCCCCTTCGGTAGCTTTTGCGATGCGGTCTTCACGGCATGCGCGAGAATGGCGCCCTCGGCGGTAGAGAGGGCCACCGGGCCGAATTTCATGATGCTTCCCCTCCCCAGCCGAGCTCGCGGTTGCGCAACGCTGCGACGATCTCCGCCAAGATGGCGACGGCAATTTCGGCCGGGCTCGCCGCGCCGATATCGAGGCCGATCGGCGCCCGGATCCTGCCAATATCTTCGGCCGCGACGCCGGCCAGGCGCAGTCTCTCCATGCGGGCCGCATGTGTCTTGCGGCTGCCGAGGGCGCCGACATAGAAGCAGCCGCCCTCCAGGGCGGCTCGGATCGGAAAGTCGTCGATCTTGGGATCATGCGTCAGGGCGGCAAGCGCCGTATAGCGATCGAGCGGACGCCCGGGCAAGACATCCTCCGGCCAGTCCGCGATGAGTTCGACCCCTCGAAAACGCTCCCCCGTCGCGAACGCGGTCCGCGGATCGATGATGGACAGATCGAAGCCCGCGACCGGCGCAAGCTGCGCCAGGGCTTGCGAGATATGGACGGCGCCAATGACAACGATGCGCGGGGGAGGCAAATGCACATTGATGAAGAGCGAGCGCTCGCCAACCACCGAGAGCGTCGGCCGCCCGGAACGGAGCGCATCGGAAATCACGGCGTCCCATTCGGACGTCAGAGGCTCGCCCTCGAGAAAGGTTTGGGTGCGGCCGGTGGCGAGGTCTGTGACGGCGACTGAAGCCTGGCGGGCGGCGCGTGCCGAATTGAGTCTTTGGAGAGTGGCTATATCCATGGTCAGCCATCGACGCGCTCGAGATAGACGCGGATCCGGCCACCACAGGAAAGGCCGACCCGCCATGCCGTCTCATCGGCGACACCGAATTCGAGGATCTTTGGCGCTCCCGACTGGATGACGTCTGCCGCCTCGGCGATGACCGCACCCTCGACACAGCCACCCGAAACCGAACCCTGGAAATTGCCCTCCCCGTCGATCACCAGGTGACTACCAACCGGCCGCGGCGCCGACCCCCAGGTCTCGATGACCGTCGCAAGGGCAACCGTCCGGCCTTGCCTGTGCCAGGTTTCGGCAATCTGCAGCGGGTCGAGGATATTCGCTTCGCTTGTCATCTTTGCTCTCTTCGTCTGATTAGATCAGAATGATCGACGCGCGTTTCAATCCCCGATCATCGAGAGAAACCGCCCGAAAGCCGCCGACTGGCTCCGCCATCCTTCAGGAACCGCCGCGGATCGGCGTCTCCTGTGCTCCGGCCGGACAGGGACTTCACCAGTTCGGCAACCGATACGAGATTATGCACTGCACGAAACTCGTCGACATGCGGCAACATCGCCCTGACGCCACGCGCCCGCGCTTCGAACCCGTCAAAGCGCAAAAGTGGATTGAGCCAGATGAGGCGCCGGCAGGAGCGGTGCAGGCGATCGATCTCGACCTCGAGTTGATCCGTGTCGTCACGCTCGAGACCGTCGGTGATCAGGAGGACCACGGCGCCCTGCCCGAGTACGCGTCTCGACCAGCGCCGGTTGAATTCGTGCAGCGTCTCTCCGATTCGCGTGCCGCCCGACCAGTCCCTGACCGCCGCCACGCATTCGTCGAGCGCCTCGTCGGGATCGCGGTTGCGCATCTGCCGCGTGACATTTGTCAGGCGCGTGCCGAACAGGAAGGTGTGAACGCGATGTCTCTGCTCCGTCAGCGCATGCAGAAAATGCAGGAAAACCCGTGTGTATTGGCTCATCGACCCGGAAATGTCGGCGAGCACGACGAGCGGCGGATGGACGAGCCGCGGTTCGCGGAATCGCGGCAGAATGAAATCGCCGCCGAGACGCATGGCGTCGCGCATGGTCGCACGCGGGTCGATGCGGATTGGCCTGTGCGCCGCGCGGAAGCGGCGCGTCCTCACCCGGTCGAACGGCAGAAGCAGCGACGACAGCGCTTTGCGCGCCGCTGCGATTTCGGCGGCGCTCATCTGGGCGAAATCGGCCTTGCGGAACACCTCGCGTCCGGAAACCGTGTGGCGCGCGTCGAGTTCGATCTCGGGCGTTTCCTGAGGCGGCCGGGCGTCATCCCCGCCGCCGAACAATGCATCGCCGAGGCGCGCCTCTCCCGCACGCCGCCGCCGTTCATCGCTCACGCGTGGCGGCGCCGCCGGCGACATCAGCGCGATCATCTTGCGGACCAGATCGCGCCTGCGCCAGAACAGGCGGAACGCCTCGTCGAACAGGGCCTGATCCTCGTGCCGCTTCAGCAAGGTGCATCGAAGCGCCGCATAGAATTCGTCACGCGATCCGACTCCGATCGCCGCCACGGCCTCGATTGCATCGGCAATGGCGGCGGGACCGATCCTCATTCCGGCACGCCGCAGAGCGCGGGAAAAGAAGACGATATTGTCCGCGAGCCGTCCATCGCCGGGCGGCTCTTTATTTGCGGTGCTGTCGGCACGCGGCTTCATGGCGCTCAGCCCTGCACCGCCAATTCGGCCTTGACCTCGGAAAGCAGCTTGCGACCCTCCGCGCCTTCGATCCGGGCGATATCATCCTGATATTTGAGAAGCGTCCCGAGGGTGTCCGCAAGCGTCTCCGGATCGAGCGCGAGCGTATCGAGCTCGGTCAAGGCCGTCGCCCAGTCGATCGTCTCGGCGACACCGGGATTCTTGAAAAGGTCGATCGTCCTGAGTTTCTGCACATAGGCGACGATCTCCCGCGACAGGGTTTCGCTGCAACCCGGCACCTTGCGGCGGATGATCTCCAGTTCCTGTGCCGCCTGAGGATAGTCGACCCAATGGTAGAGGCAGCGCCGTTTCAAGGCGTCGTGGATTTCACGCGTCCTATTCGTGGTGATGATGACGATGGGCGGCTCGCTCGCGCGGATCGTTCCGAGTTCGGGTATCGTCACCTGGAAATCGGAAAGCACCTCCAGCAGAAATGCCTCGAAGGCCTCGTCGGTGCGATCCAGCTCGTCGATCAGGAACACCGGCGCGCGGCCCGCATTGGCCGAAATCGCCTGCAACACTGGTCGGCGGATGAGGAAGCGTTCGGAGAAGATGTCGCTTTCGATCCGCTGCCGGTCGACCATTCCGGCCGCTTCGGAAAGGCGTATCTCCAGCATCTGCGCCGGATAGTTCCATTCGTAGACAGCGGAAGCAATGTCGAGCCCTTCGTAGCATTGCAGCCGGATCAGCGGCCTGTCGAGCGCGCGGGCCAACACCTTGGCGATCTCGGTCTTGCCGACTCCCGCCTCACCCTCGAGGAAGAGCGGGCGCTTCATCCGGAGCGCGAGGAAGAGAACGGTCGCGAGCGCGGTTCCGGCGAGGTAGTCCTGCGCTTCCAGCATCGCTGCCGTCTCGTCGATGGACTGGGGGATCCTTCCTGTTTCCGGGCGCGCCATGTTTCCTCCACTCGTGGAGAAAACTTATAGCGAGCGGTAGTCCCGGTCCACATAAATGAGCGGTGGCTGCGCCTCGCCGACCCTGACGTCGACCACTTCGCCGAAGAGGATCGCATGGGTCGCCATGATCTTGATCTCGATGAGACGGCAGTCGAAGGCAACGATGGCGTCGGTGAGGATCGGAGCGCCGGTCGCAAGCTGCGTCCAGCGGGCCAGCGCGAAGCGTCGCTCCATATCGAGCTGGTCCCTGCCGGAAAAAGCGTGCGCCAGCGCACGATGATGTGCCCCCAGCACATTCAGTGCGAAACTGCCGCTGCGCGAAAAGATATCATTGCGCGGATTGGCGGCGTTGAGGCAGGCAAGCACCGTCGGCGGATCGTCCGAGACCGAGCACGAAGCAGTGATCGTCACGCCCCGCCGTTCGGCGCCATCGGCGGCGGTAATCAACTGCACATGCGCGGACATGCGACTCATGGCGTCGCGGTAGGCTATCGGGTCCAGCCGGGTCTTCTCCAACACATCTCGCTCCGGATCGGTCTCGGTCATACATAGACTGTCGGATGAAATATGAAACCCGGCGGCCGGAGATTCTTGCCGATCCGCGCACGGACATGACGCAGACAGCAATGGGGCGGCCTCCTTGGCGATCTTTTCCTTTGACGAGCGGGGCGACTGCCTTAAAACATGGCATGCGACAGCAGGGAAAAAGCATGTTGAAATCAATCGTTACGGGCCTTTTCATAGCCGGACTGACGCTGGCGCCACCGGCACTGGCTGCCGGAGTGAAACTGGCCGTCGTCGCCCCCACCGACGGCCCCTTCGCGGCGCTCGGAAAGCAGATCCTGGACGGCGCCGCCTTTCAGGCCGGCGACCGGGAAAGCGAAGTCGTCGCGATCGGAGAACCCTGTGACGCCGCCGGCGGCGACGAACTGGCCAAGGCGCTGCTCGCGAGTGGCGCGGAGGCGGCGATCGGTTTCCTCTGCATCGAGAGCCTCGAAGCGGTACTCCCGGCGCTAGCCGAAGCCGGCATGCCCGCCATTACCCTCAGCGTGCGCTCGGACATCCTCATGGAGGATGCACTGAAAAAGAAGTGGCCGCTCTATCGCCTTGCCCCGAGCGGCAAGGCCGAGGCGAGAGCAATCATCGACGCGATCGTCGCGAATTGGAGGGACAAGCCGCTCGCGCTCATCGACGACGGCACCATTCACAGCCGAGAGCTCGTCGAGGCCGTGCGCAATGCGCTGGAGGAAATCGGGATCACGCCGGTCTTCACCGAAACCTACCGCCCGGCCCAGGAGCAGCAGGTCAGTCTCGTCCGCCGCCTGGCAAAAAGCGGTGCAACCCATGTCTTCACCGGCGGCGACCGCAACGACACGGCGATCATCGCGCGCGACGCGAAGGCCGAGCACATTCCGATCACGCTCATGGGCGGCGATGTGCTGAAGGCGGCCGACCTCAATGTGCCGCTCGAAAACGGGGTGCTGGCGGTTACGGTTCCCGATGCGTCGCGGTCGCCGCAGGCCGCCCCTGTCGTCAAGGCGATGCGTGCCGCGGACCTGGAGCCGGATGGCTATGTCCTGCCCGCCTTTGCCGCGACGTCGCTCCTCGAACAGGCGAAGGACCAGGCGGAGAAGGACGACGGCGCACTTTCGGATGCTCTGCTGAAGGGTCCCTATCCGACGGTGCTGGGACCGATCCGCTTCAACAGCATGCACGAGCGGGCCCAAAGCCCCTACAGGCTGATGCGATGGCAGGACGGCCGCTTCGTCGATGCCACGAATATGGGCGACGGCGGATGATGCGCAAGGGAGAGAGCAACGCGATTACCGACGTCGCTGGTTTGCTCGTCGGCAATGCCGAGGATCAGCGCCTGAAATCGGGCGTCACCGCGGTGCTCTGCGATCCGCCGGCGACCGCAGCCGTGGCTGTGCTCGGCGGTGCCCCTGGCACGCGCGAAACCGACCTGCTTGCGCCTCATAATACGGTTCAGACGGTCGATGCTGTCGTGCTCTCCGGCGGCTCGGCCTTCGGCCTCGATGCCGCATCCGGCGTCCAGGCAGCGCTTCGCGATCTGGGCCGCGGCTTTGCGGTGGGCTCGCTGCGCATTCCGATCGTCCCGGCGGCGATCCTCTTCGACCTGATGAATGGTGGAGAGAAGGACTGGGGACAGTTCTCCCCCTATCGCGAGCTCGGCTATGCAGCGGCACGCGCCGCCGCCCGGAATTTCACGACGGGCAGTGCCGGCGCCGGCACCGGTGCGCTGACGGCCACCTTCAAGGGCGGCCTCGGTTCCGCATCGGCCGTGCTGGCGAACGGCATCACCGTCGGCGCACTTGTCGCCGTCAACGCCTTGGGATCGGCAACGATCGGCAATACCCGTCATTTCTGGGCCGCTCCCTTCGAACTGGATCGCGAATTCGGCGGCGCCGGCATGCCCTCCCCCTGGCCCGAGGACGCGATGCTGCCACGCCTCAAATTCCGCGATCCGCCGGCCGCACCCGTCAACACGACCATCGCCGTCATCGCCACCGATGCGGTACTCACCAAGGCCGAGGCGAAACGACTGGCGATTTCGGCCCATGACGGGTTCTCTCGGGCGCTCTGGCCGTCGCATACGCCGCTCGACGGCGACCTCGTCTTCGCGCTGTCGACCGGGGCCAGCGGCAAGAAGCCGCTTCTCGAGGATTACATCGATCTCGGCGTCGCCGCCGCTGCAACCATGGCGCGGGCGATCGCGCGCGGCATCCATGACGCCGCCGCCGCGGAGAATGATGTCAAGCCCGCCTGGTCGCTGGCGTCCGCATAGCCGGCGATCGCCTTCCCATGTTGTTTGCGCCGCCGTGGAATGCTATGGCCGCGCAAAAGAGCGGAGGCTTTTCATGATCCACCCCATTCGCATCGCCCCATCCATCCTGGCGGCCGACTTTTCCAAACTTGGCCAGGAGGTGCGCGACGTCGTCGATGCCGGCGCCGACTGGGTTCACCTGGACGTCATGGACGGCCATTTCGTGCCGAATATCACTTTCGGACCGGACATCATCAAGTCGCTCCGCCCCTACACGGACGCGACCTTCGATTGCCACCTGATGATTGCACCGGCCGATCCCTTCCTCGAGGCCTTCGCCAAGGCCGGTTGCGACATCCTGACGGTTCACGCCGAAGCCGGCCCGCATCTGCACCGATCGCTGCAGACCGTCAGGGCGCTCGGCAAAAGGGCCGGCGTCTCGCTCAATCCGGCGACGCCGGAAAGCACGATTGAATATGTGCTCGATGCCGTCGATCTGATTCTGGTGATGACGGTCAATCCGGGCTTCGGCGGCCAGAAGTTCATCGCCGAGATGGAGGAGAAGATCCGACGGATCAGGGCGATGGTCGGCGATCGCCCGATCGAGATCGAGGTCGATGGCGGCGTCACGCCGGAAACGGCGGGCGCCGTAGCGAGGGCCGGCTCCAATGTGCTGGTTGCCGGTTCGGCCGTCTTCAAGGGTGACTCCGTCGAGGCCTACCGCGGCGCCATTGCCGCTATCCGCGCGGCCGCGGAGACCGGCCGCGGATGAGTTGGCGGTCGGCGATTGCGGCTCTGCTCCTGACGGCGACGGCGATGGCCACGTCTCCGGCCGTCGCAGGTGACTATGCCAGTTTTCGGCCGATAGGATTTTCGTCGGACGGGACCGTCTTCGCCTTCGAAGAATACGGCATCGAGGACGGGTCCGGGTTTCCCTATTCGACGATCTACGCGCTCGACACCCGGGCCGACGCGTTCCTGCCCGGCTCACCCGTTCGCGCGCGTATCGAAAGCGACGGCGGCAGTCTGCCGATGGCCCGGCGCGAGGCGCGCAGGCGCGCGGCACCGGTGATCGATGCCTATCGCCTTGCCGACACGCCCGGCCTGCTCGCCGCCTACAATCCCGTAACGGAAGCGGATGCGTCGGAGCACACGCTCGGCTACTATGCCGCTCCGGCCGATCCGGATTTTCGAAAGACCTATTCGCTGCGACTTGAAGAGAAGAGCTTCGCGGCGGAGGGTATCTGCAAGGCCTTTCTGAAAGAGATTAGAGGCTTTTACCTCGTGATGACGGAGAAAGCCGGAGAGCCTGCATCCGACGTGCTCCAGGAGGACGCCCGCATCCCGGAGAGCCGCCGCTGTCCGACCGGCTATCGCATCGGCGGCGTCGTCACCCACATCAATGACGACGGCTCGCAAGTGCACGTGGTGATGGTGCTTGTCGAATCCCTCGGATTCGAGGGGACGACCGACGGCCGCTGGATCGCGGTCCCGACCTGGCTTCGGCGATGACGGACGAGGCACCGGCCAACCGTTCGATCGTCAGTTCCGTCGTTCGCCGGTCGGCACGCGACCGCATCGTCCGGGCTCTTCCGACATTGCGCGAGCTTGCGGTCGGCAGCCCGCTCTGGGCGGTCTCGATGGCGATTTCGGCCTGGCACGCCTTGTGGCTGCGCGAGCATGATGCCACATATCATCTGCGGGACATTCTGCTGCTTTACGCGATGGGCGGCCTCCTCGCATGGCCGCTTTCGCTGTTCGCCGCCCGCTGTCTTGCCCAGGGCCGTGCCTTCGAAACCCGCCTCGCCGCCTTCCTCCTATGCCTGATCGCGGGCACGATCGGAGTGACGGGCTGCCTCTTCTCCCTCGACTACCGGGTCTTCTATTCGCAATGGCACGCCGCAGCCGGCACCCCGACCTGGTTCTTCCAGTTCGTATTCACGTCACTTTCGGCATTCTACCAATTCCTCGTCCTTGGCGTCCGGCTTTACCTGCCGCTCGGTGCCACAGCTCTTGTCCTTGCCAGCCTTTGGCTGGCGCACTCCGATGGGTCTCAACAACGTTGAGCTTGCCCGTCATCTTTGCTAGACGCACAGCCATCCTCCACAGATAACGAAAGCACAGAGCCCATGATCCCCCGTTATTCCCGGCCGGAAATGGTGGCCATCTGGTCGCCGGAAACGAAGTTCCGCATCTGGTTCGAGATCGAGGCACACGCCTGCGATGCCCTGGCCGAGATCGGCGTTATCCCCAAGGAGGCGGCAAAGACGATCTGGGAAAAGGGCGGAGCCGCGACCTTCGACGTCGCGCGCATCGACGAGATCGAGGCCGTCACCAAGCATGACGTCATCGCCTTCCTGACGCATCTTGCCGAATTCGTCGGCCCCGACAGCCGCTTTGTACACCAAGGCATGACCTCCTCCGACGTTCTCGACACTTGCTTCAACGTGCAGCTCGTCCGCGCCACGGATATCCTGCTTGCCGACATGGACAAGCTGCTCGAGGCGCTGAAACGTCGCGCCTTCGAACACAAGGATACGGTAACGATCGGCCGCTCGCACGGCATCCATGCGGAGCCGACGACCTTCGGCGTCAAGCTCGCACTCGCCTATGCGGAGTTCGACCGCTGCAGGGACCGGCTGCGCGCCGCCCGCGAGGAAATCGCCACCTGCGCCATTTCCGGCGCCGTCGGCACCTTCGCCAATATCGATCCGCGCGTCGAGGAACATGTGGCAAAGGCGCTCGGCCTGAAGCCGGAGCCAGTCTCCACGCAAGTGATCCCGCGCGATCGCCACGCGATGTATTTCGCCACGCTCGGCGTCATCGCTTCGTCGATCGAGCGCCTGGCAACAGAGATCCGCCACCTGCAGCGCACCGAGGTGCTGGAGGCGGAGGAATATTTCTCGCCAGGGCAGAAAGGCTCTTCGGCGATGCCGCACAAGCGCAACCCGGTGCTGACGGAAAACCTGACCGGCCTTTCCCGCATGGTCCGCGCCTTCGTCGTGCCGGCCATGGAGAACGTTGCGCTCTGGCATGAACGCGACATCTCCCACTCTTCGGTGGAACGCATGATTGGACCGGACGCAACCGTGACGCTCGATTTCGCCCTGGCCCGCCTGACCGGCGTCGTCGACAAGCTGGTCGTCTATCCCGAGAACATGATGAAGAATCTCAACAAGTTCCGCGGACTTGTTCATTCACAGCGTGTACTGCTCGCCCTCACTCAGGCCGGGGTTTTGCGCGAGGATGCCTACCGGCTCGTCCAGCGCAATGCCATGAAGGTGTGGGAACAGGGCAAGGACTTCCTCGAGGAACTGCTTGCCGACACGGAAGTGCGCGCGGCGCTCTCCGAGGAAGCCATTCGCGAGAAGTTCGACCTCGGCTATCACACCAAACATGTCGATACCATCTTCCGTCGTGTTTTCGGCACGTCCTGATTGCGCCGCGTGACGGTACATATCGCCCGTATTTGAGCGCTTTCCTCAAATGCGGGCGATTTTTTTAGCAGGACATTCAATCACCACGTGAAATACTTGAAGCCTGTCCGTCCAAGCTTCGAGGTGCCCATGGCTCTTAGGGATAATGTTCAGCGCGTGTCCCCCCGCGATCAAACACAGATAACCGGAAAGGTTACGTGCAAGACCGGATGGACGAACGGCATCGTGAAAGACCTGTCCGCCCAGGGTATCTGCTTCCAGCTCCTGTTCGACATCGGTGTTTGTACCGGCCAGGAGGTGACGATCGAAAGCGGCGAGCTCGGTCGCCTGACAGGCATTGTGCGCTGGTGCCGCGGCGATAAGATCGGGGTGAAGCTCAACCTGTCCTCGAACACGGCTGCGCAAATCTCGTCCTATTACAAGTATTTCGGTGGCGTGGAGATGTGGTGACCGGCCTTTGGAGACCGGTCACCCTTTTTCAGCCTCATCGCGTCGGTCGGGCCGGCTCGACCAGCTTGCGATAAAGATGCCAGGTGGCGTGGCCGAATATCGGCATGATAACGGCAAGTCCGACAAAGACCGGGATGGATCCGATGAGCAGGCCTGCGGCGATGATCAGGCCCCAGGTCGCCACCGGAATCGGGTTGGCAAGCGTCGCCCGGACCGAGGTCTCGATCGCCGCCAGGGCTCCGACGTCCCGGTCGAGCAGCATCGGAAAGGTGACGAGGCTGATCGCGAGCACGATCACCGCGAACACGAATCCCACAGCATTGCCGACGATGATCAGAGTCCGGCCTTCTTCTGTTCCGACGATATTGTTCCAGAAATCGCCGATCGTCGCGGGAGGCGTCGGGCCGAAAATCGTGATGTAAAGCGCCTGGGCGACGAGCAACCATATGACAAATATGACAAACAAAAGCCCCGCGACCGCCAGGATGGAGGGAATTGCGGGGTGGCGATGCAACCGTATGGCATGCGGCCATCGCGCATCCATGCCGAGCTCGCGGCGCCGGCTGATCTCATAAAGAGCAATCGCCGCAACGGGCCCGATGAGGGCGAATCCGGAGGCCAGCGGGTAGAGCAAGGGCAGCATGTTGGCGCCCGCGCTCCAGGTCATCAGGACAACGCCGGCAACAGGGTAGATGAGACATAAAAATACATAATGCGACGGCTTCTCGCGGAAATCCTCGAGGCCGAGACGCAGTGCGTCGAATACATCTGCAATGCCAATCTTTCGTATCTCGGGCCGAACGACGTCCGCGTTCGATCCCGAGAGGACATGGAAGGTTGTCATGGCTCACACTCCTCAACGAACCAGAGCGGCCACGGACTCATGGACAGCGACATAAAAAACGCGCCGCTGCCGAGCGCGACCGCCGGTTCCGATTATACAGAAAATGCGGGCCCTGTCGCCTGCGCCTTGACTTCGGCGCCTTTCATCGCCAAATCGCGGCCATCATGAAGGTTTCAGACGCGCATATCCTCATCGTTCCGGGCTACACCAACTCCGGCCCCGACCATTGGCAGAGCCGTTGGGAGCGCAAGCTCTCGACAGCGCGCCGCGTGGTTCAGGCAGAGTGGTCGAAGCCCGTCAGGGAGGACTGGGTTGGCCGCATGGTCGACGCGGTCAACGCCGCGACGAAACCGGTGGTGATCATCGCCCACTCACTCGGCGTGCCGACGGCGGTCCATGCGCTTCCTCACTGCAAGCGGAAAATCGCCGGGGCCTTCCTGGTCGCGCCGCCGGAGGTAGCCAATCCGAAGGTCCGCCCGAAGCACTTCATGACATTCGGACCCTACCCGCGCGACCCATTGCCGTTCCCCTCGCTGATGATCGCCAGCCGCAACGATCCGTTCGGCTCCTACGACCACGCCGGCGACATCGCCAACGCCTGGGGTTCGCTGCTGATCGACGCCGGCGAAGCGGGCCATATCAACACGGAGTCCGGCCATGGGCCGTGGCCGGAAGGATCCATGGTCTTCGCCCAGTTCCTGAGCCGCCTGCAGGCCTGACAACGGCCTGCGATCGCCGCCGCGCCACAATTTCAAACGCCGTTCAGGCGCAATTTGACTTCGAGCGGCGGACCGCTGCGGATGGTCTGATAGACGACGCAATAGCGTTCCGTCAGCTTCAGGAGTTGATCGAGCTTCTCCTGCGGTGCCTCCGTTTCGAGGTCAAAGAATAGACGGATTTGCGCGAAACCGACGGGCGCGTCCTTGTCGACGCCCAACGTGCCGCGAAAGTCGAGGTCGCCTTCGGCCGAAACCTTGCCGGACTTCAGCGGGATCTCAAGCGCCGTCGCCACCGCCTTCAAGGTAACTCCGGCGCAGGCGACGAGCGCCTCCAGAAGCATGTCGCCCGAGCAGAGTTCAAGACCGGTCCCGCCCGTTGCCGGATGGAGGCCCGCCATCGCGAGCGCGCGGCCGGTTTCGACCTTGCAGGCGATGTTCTGGTCATCGAGCCTGCCATTCGCACGAAGCGTGACGTATGCCGCCTCGGGATTGGATCTGTAACGGTCCTTGATCGGCGCCTGTCTGGCGCGCAGCGCGGCGGCATCCATCGTCATCATGCTCCTCCGTTGTCACTAACAGCGTCTGGCGCGTCGGCCCGATAACAGGCGCGCGGCGCTGTAACAGTGCCGCCAGCAACGAAACTCCGCAATGGGTCGACGCCCATTGGTCGCGGATCCAGAGGATCTAACTTCTCCTGGGAGAGAGCATTACTCTACGTCAGTTCATCTTTGGGCGGACCGATGCGCCGGAAGCGTTACGATGAAGCAGGCGCCGCCGTCGGGCGGCGTTTCGTGGCGCACCGTGCCGCCGTGGCGCTCGGCAATTTGGCGCACCAGCGCCAGCCCCAGGCCCCAGCCGCCTGCGGCTTCGCTACGCCCCGAGGGGCGATAGAACGGCTCGAACAGGCGGGCGCTCTCGCCATCCGCGATACCAGGGCCGTGGTCGCGGACCCTCAGCTCGACTTTATTGCCGGCGAGCGAAACGGTGGCCGTAACCGGTGGACTACCGTGCCGCATGGCGTTCTGCATCAGGTTGCGCACGAGCCTTCGGAGCAGGCGGACGTCGCCTGCGACGGTTGCGGGCGCGCCGGAAACGTCGACTCCGTTGCGGGCCCCTTCTTCGGAGACCAGGGCGAGGACGTCGACCGCCTCCTGAACGTCGAGAGTCTCGACATGGTCCAGCCTGCTCGCCACGAGGATTTCCTCGACCAGCGTGTCCAGTTCGGCAAGGTTGCGGACGATTTCTTCCTTACGGTTGCCGTCCGGCGCCTGCTCATAGAGGTCGATCGCCATGCGCAGGCGCGCAAGCGGCGAGCGCAATTCATGGCTGGCATTGGCGAGCAGAGCGCGATGGGACTTGATCAGCCGCTCCACGTGGTCGGCGGCCTTGTTGAAGCTCCTGGCCACCGCCGCGACTTCGTCGCGCCCCTGCGCCGGCACCCGGGTCACGAAATCGCCCCTGCCCCAGGCATCCACGCCCGCGCGCAACCGCTCGAGCCTCCGCGTCAGATGACGCACTACCGGATAGGCGGCGAGGCCGATGACGCCGGCGATCAACGCCAGATAGGCGAGCGGATTGCGGCCGACCGGACGGAAAGGCCGCTCCATGCGTGCAGCGACTGCGCGTCCGTCGGGTAGTTCGGTCACCATGGTGTGAAACTTGCCCCTGTCATGGCGCGACGGCCCCTCGCCAATATCGCGTGGAAGCGGCCGACCGGCGCTCGCAATCAGCCTGCCTTGCCGATCGTAGACCGCTATGTCGGCGTCGAAGGCCCGCGAAAACCGCTCCAATGTCGCTTCGACCGAGTGCCGGTCCATCTCGGGGGGGATCAGCGCGGTGATGAACCGCGCCCGTTGGCCCTGCCAGCCCGAATCCTCTTCGCCTCGCCCCAGCCACACGAAGGCCGCGCTGGCGACGGCGACCGCTGCAAGGCTTGCCAGCAGCGTCAGGTAGATTTTCAGGAACAGCCGGCTGCGCATGGCTCCAGGTCTCTGTTGTGATGCACGTTATGCCAAAACCGCTGCACATTCTTGGGCGACATGCATTATCTTTCGTCGTCCTGGAAGCGGGCGAAGACATAGCCGACGCCGCGCACGGTGATGATGCGCCTTGGATGCTTGGGGTCGCTCTCGATGGCTGACCGGATGCGCGAGATATGCACGTCTATTGAGCGATCGAAGGCCTCCATCTCCTCGCCCTTCGCCGCATCCAGAAGCTGTTCGCGCGACAGCGTGCGGCCGGCATTTTCAGCAAGCGCCAGAAGCAGGTCGAACTGATAGCTCGTCAGCGCACAGTTGCCGCCGTCGATCCTGACCGAGCGGGATCCAGGATCGATCTCGAGCCGGCCGAAGCGCAATATCCGCGAAACCGCCGAGCCGCCATTGCGGCGGCGCAGGATCGCCTTCAACCGCGCCAGCAGTTCGCGCGGATTGAAGGGCTTGGGCAGATAATCGTCGGCCCCGAGCTCCAATCCGACGATGCGGTCCGTCTCTTCGCCTTTGGCCGTGAGCATCAGGATCGGAACGTCGGAGACCGCACGCATACGCCGGCAGGTCTCGAAGCCGTCAAGGTCCGGCAGCATGACGTCGAGGATGACCGCGTCCGGCGCAAGGCGTCCGAGCTCCGCAAGCCCCGCCATAGCCGTTGCCGCAGTGTGCACGGTATAGCCATTTCCCGAGAGATAGTCGGAGAGCATGGCGGACAGGCGCGTGTCGTCGTCAACAATCAGGACCCGTTCCGCCATTTCTCATGCTCCGTTCAGCCGCCCGGGCGACTCAAGTCTACCGCCAGAAGTCTTACCACCGGCCGCGGCCCCTGCGCTCCTTCAAATGCTCGGCGAGTTTGGCGCGCTGCTCCGGTGTCAACACCTCAGCAGCATCGAGGAGCGCAGTCGTCATCTTGCGGGAGGCTTCGTCGATGGCCGCGACGCGCTCGCTGCGCAGCTTCTCGGCGGCAGCGCGGTCGAGGGTCGACGCGCCGAGAAGATCGATTACCTCTTCGCGGGTCTCGCGGAAGTCCCGGATGGTCGGCCTGATTTCGGCCCGAGCCTTGTCGATGATGTCCCAAAGCTTGTCCTCCTGCTCGGGCGTCGCATCGAGTTCGTCAAGCACGGAGCCGATCCGGTGTTCCATGAAGCCACCTCCCATATGCGCATGCATCATATGGCCGCCGAACCGGGCCATGCCGAAGCCGAAATCGTCGCTGCGCGCAGCGGCGTAGCCAACCGCGCCGACGACAGCGACGGCGGCAAGTCCGCCAATCGCGGCGCGCCGTCCCCATCCTTTCGAAATCGCTTCGCGCGCCGCCGGGCTCGACTGGATCTTGTCCTCGTTTTCCATGGTCAGTCTCCTTTCAATCCGCAGCACCTGCTGCGATGGAGACAAGCTAGCGCGCCAACGTTTCGACCCTTCCGGGCGAATGTAAAGAATTGTAAAGCGACAGCGGGTTTCGACACAGTGCCGGGTCTGCGCCGAAGAATCGTGTCCGCAGCCGGCCGTTTTCACCCCCGATCTGACTTCGAATTCAGAAAACGCGGCCGTAGTTCAGGTGTTGCCGACGCTTTCCCTCACTCATCGGTCGATGATCTCATCTCGCTTGAACTCGAATGTTGCAAGGAACATCGACGGCTGCTGTCGGTTCGGGGAAGGCACGGAGTACATGGGCGATGCATATCGAGCCTCTGCCGAACGCGGGAGGGCAGACATGAACAGGCACCCGGCCATGGAGCGGCCGGCGGGATCGTCGGCACGATCCTGGCTGGCATCGCAATCTGGTTGATCGTCGTCTACACGGGGGCTTACAAACGATTACGCGAGCCCCACTGGTTCCGCTCAAGGACATGCGCAAGAGGCGCCTTCATCCGCCGCGGACCATGGGCACAACGGCTCGCCAGACGCAAAGCCAAGAGGCGAATAGTCCATGCATAAGAACTTTCAGCTCGATGAGGGACTTATCGCCGGATATCGGGGCTTTTATGCCTGCGGAAGCTGATTGTCTGCGGACACCGCCATCGCGAAGGCGGCCAAGTCATGGCACCGGATCAACGCCAAAAGAGCGCCGTGCTTTACCGGATGGTCATGCCCGAACACCTTTGCCCTTACGGGCTGAAGTCAAAGGACCTTCTGGAAAGGCAGGGGTTCTCCGTCGACGATCGGCACCTCAAGACCCGTGAGGAGACCGACGCGTTCATGAAGGAACAGGGAGTCGACACGACCCCGCAAACCTTCATCGACGGCAAGCGCATCGGCGGCTACGACGAACTGCGCGAGCATTTCGGACAGGATGTAAAGGGCGAAGAAGGGGTCAGCTATCAGCCGGTCATTGCGATCTTCGCGACCGCGTTACTGATGGCCTTCGCCTTCAGCTGGTACATGTTCGAGACGGTCTTCACGATACCGGCACTCGAATGGTTCATCGCCATCAGCATGTGCATCCTCGCCGTGCAGAAGCTACAGGACGTTGAAAGCTTCTCGACAATGTTCCTCAACTACGACCTGCTGGCGCGCCGATGGGTGCGATACGCCTATCTCTATCCGATCGGCGAGGCTTTGGCCGGAAGCCTGATGATTGCCGGTGCGCTGATCTTTATCGCGGCCCCGGTGGCGCTTCTCATAGGAACGGTCGGCGCCGTCTCGGTCTTCAAGGCCGTCTATGTTGACAAACGTGAACTGAAATGCTCCTGCGTCGGCGGAAAGAGCAAGGTCCCTCTTGGGTTCGTATCACTGACCGAGAACCTGATGATGGTCGCCATGGCGATCTGGATGACAGCCAAGATCAGCTGACATCTTGCCGTTGACAGAGATGTTCAAAAAACCGCCCGATCAACCCGGCCGGGCGGCGGCAGTTTCCGAATGGATGCGATCAGCTGTTTTGAACCTGTGCGACCGCCTCACCCAGGAGTTCGATCATCCGCGCGCGGATTTCGTCCTCCGATTGTGCCACGCCGGCAGCATCGAAGTCGGCCTTGATCTTGCGCACGACGTCCTCGTGGCCCGCCTCTTCGAAATCCGCGGCTACCACTTCCCGAGCATAGTCCTCGGGATCGGACTTGTTCAAAAGACCGGCGGCCCAGAGGCCAAGCAATTTGTTGCGGCGCGCCAAGGATTTGAATCTCAACTCCTCATCAAGAGCAAACTTTGCCTCGAAAGCCTTCTCGCGGTCCTTCATGGTGGTCATCAATCAATCTCCCTTTCCTGCCGGAAGTTGTTATCGCCATAAACCAAAACGCCGCCGAAAGTGCAATGCGCGTTTTCGTGTTTGCTGACTTTCATGATACCCTAATCTAATTCGGGGGATGTGAAGATACGCCGATTGTGAAATGCGTTCTTTTCAGATATGGACCCGCTGAGAAAACTCCAATTGCGCGACCCAAGCGCGCCAACAAGCACAGAGACAAATCCATGAATCGTCGCCGCCGTATCTATGAAGGTAAGGCCAAGATCCTGTACGAGGGTCCGGAACCGGGCACGTTGATCCAGTTTTTCAAGGACGACGCCACCGCTTTCAACAAGAAGAAGCATGACGTCATCGACGGGAAGGGCGTACTCAACAACCGCATATCCGAGTACATCTTCACGCACCTGAACAAGATCGGCATTCCGACGCACTTCATCCGCCGCCTCAATATGCGCGAGCAACTGATCAAGGAAGTGGAGATCATTCCGCTGGAGATCGTGGTGCGCAACGTCGCCGCCGGCTCGCTAGCCAAACGCCTGGGCATCGAGGAAGGCACCGTCCTGCCCCGCTCCATCATCGAGTTCTATTACAAGGCCGATGCCCTCGACGATCCCATGGTTTCCGAAGAGCACATCACCGCCTTCGGCTGGGCGAGCCCGCAGGAACTCGACGACATCATGGCGCTCGCCATTCGCATCAACGATTTCCTCTCCGGCCTCTTCCTCGGCGTCGGCATCCAGCTCGTGGATTTCAAGATCGAGTGCGGCCGCCTCTATGAAGGCGACATGATGCGCATCGTACTGGCCGACGAAATCTCGCCGGACAGCTGCCGCCTCTGGGATATCGAGACGAAAGAAAAGATGGACAAGGATCGGTTCCGCCGCGACATGGGCGGTCTGGTCGAAGCCTATCAGGAAGTGGCCCGCCGTCTCGGCATCATCAACGAGAACGAGCCGCCGCGCGGCTCCGGTCCGGTGCTCGTCAAGTAAGTTCGGGGATTAACAAAGTGATCAAGGCACGCGTAACCGTGACGCTGAAGAACGGCGTACTCGACCCTCAGGGCAAGGCGATCGAAGGCGCACTCGGCGCACTTGGCTTCGACGACATCGGCCATGTACGCCAGGGCAAGGTCTTCGACCTTGAGCTCGAGACCGCCGACAAGGCCAAGGCCGAAGCGGATATCAAGGCCATGTGCGAAAAGCTGCTCGCAAACACCGTGATCGAAAACTACAGCATCTCCCTCGCCTGAAGGCGGGGGAGCTTTAGCGCCAGCAAAGCCTCGGGCTCGGACCTTGGGGCATGCCGGCGCCTCCAGTGCATAGAAACTGCCTCGCGCCATAGCGGCCGCGAGACCAAGGCGAGGTATCCACGTCCATGAAATCCGCCGTCGTTCAGCTTCCTGGCCTCAACCGCGATCGCGACATGATTGCGGCGCTCGCGAAGATTTCCGGCAAGGCGCCGGTCACCGTCTGGCAGACCGAAACCGAAATTCCAGATGTCGACCTCATCGTCATCCCGGGCGGCTTCTCCTATGGAGATTACCTGCGCTGCGGCGCGATCGCCGCGCGCATGCCGGTGATGCAGGCGATCAAGGCCAAGGCGAAACAGGGTGTTCGCGTGCTCGGCGTCTGCAACGGCTTTCAGATCCTGGTCGAATCCGGTCTTCTGCCCGGCGCGCTGATGCGCAATGCTTCGCTGAAGTTCGTCTGCCGCGAGGTGAAGCTGGAAGTCGTCAATGCCGACACGTCATTCACGCGCGCCTATTCGAGGGGCCAGGTGATCCGCTGCCCCGTTGCCCACCATGACGGGAACTACTTTGCCGATGCGGAAACGCTGAAGGCGATCGAAGGCAATGGACAGGTCGTGTTCCGCTATGCCGACGGCACCAACCCGAACGGCTCGATCAACGACATTGCCGGTATCATCAACGCCACGGGCAATGTTCTCGGCATGATGCCGCATCCGGAAAACCTGATCGAAGCGGCCCATGGCGGTGCGGACGGACGCGCACTCTTCGCCTCGGCGCTCGACGTAATCGCAGCCTGATTGACGCCCCGTTGCGCGTCGTTGTCGGGGCGCGCAACCGTTACTCCAGCAGTTCCACTGCCTGCTTCGTTCCTTTCGACGCCGCCGACGTCAAGCCACCGAAGCGGCCATCTCATCAGTGCGAGGCGCCAAGCAACCCATGATTTTCGGACGTTTCCTTGCGCTTGCCTCGGCGACGGCAAGCCTCATCGTCATCGCCGGTTGCCAATCCAATCGCCCGGCCGCCTCGCCGGCGAGTTCTGCCGCCCTGCCGACCATGGAGCGTATCGCACTCGGCGCCAGCGGTTGCTGGTTCAAATCGGGCGATCCGGCCTTCAAGACCTACCGCCTGGCGCCGGAACTCAATTCCTTCTCCGGCCGGCCGCGTATCCTGATCGTGCCGGCCAGATCTCCCGAAGCGCGGCCTCTCGCCGTCATCCAGGCGGAGGGACAGCCTGCCCGCCTCGAAGCATTCGGTCCGCTTTTCAGCGAACCCGTGGGCACCCGCATGTCGGCTGACGTGCGGCGCTGGGCGGCAGGCAATCAAGGCTGCAGCTGACCCTTCCTGTTCGCAAGCCGCCCTTCATCCGCCTGCTCGTCCTTGGCAGTCCCGCTGCACCCGCGCGGGGAGGTCCGGTCGCCTACCTCCAGAACGGCACGGCCGCCTCCCGCCTCGCCTCCGCTTCCCTAAGCCCGATATCTTTGAGTTGCTCGGCGCTGAGTTCGCCCAGCGCAAGCCGGCTGCGTCTCCTGCTGGCGAGGGCGCTATAGGCGCGCCAAAGCCGTACGAAAGCACCAACAGAACCGGGCTTTCTCTTCGAAGCAGAAGCCGCAACTCCAGCGCCCCGTTTGCGCGACAACTGGATTGTGCCAATTGTACCCATTGCCTTTACCTTTATATCAATTGTCACCTTCGTCTGTGATAATTGACAGGAAATCTGAGGCAATATAGATAATTGTCACTATGACAAGATGGCTTCCTGACATACAGCAGGGCCGCGGCCCGATCTATGCGCGCATCGCCGATCAGATCGAAGAAGCGATCGGCAATGGCACGCTGCCCGCCGGCACCAAATTGCCGCCGCAGCGCAACCTCGCCTTCGATATCGGGGTGACAATCGGCACGATCGGCCGTGCCTATCACATCGTGCGCGAGCGCGGCCTCGTCAGCGGCGAGGTGGGCCGCGGCACCTATGTGCTCGATCATCCGGAGAGCCGTCCCCCGGAACAGTCCGATCCCCTGACCACGTCGCTCGCCGGTACCCGGCCGATCGTTGCGCCCGCGGGCAAATTGCGTTTCGACAGCACCGCGGCGCCGGATATCGGCCAGGGGGAAATTCTCGCGAGGCTTTTGGGCGACATCAGCCACGAACATCACGCGGACATTGCCAGCTATGCCCGCAATTTCCCCGATCATTGGTTCGAAGCGGGTGCCCAGTGGCTGGCACGCGGCGGCTTCCGGCCGGAGGTAGAGCGCATCGTGCCGACGCTCGGGGCCCACGCCGCCGTGATCGCGGTGATCTCCGCGGTGACCTCGCCCGGCGACCGTGTCGCCTTCGAAACCTTGACCTATTCGCAAGTGAGCCGCAGCGCCGGGCTGATTGGTCGACGCATCGCCTTGATGGAGAGCGACGAGTTCGGACTGGTGCCGGAGGATTTCGAACGCGTCTGCGCTCAGCAGCACCCGAAGCTGGCTTTCCTGATGCCGAGCGCCCAAAACCCAACGGTTGCCATCATGCCGCTCGACCGGCGCCTGGCGATCGCCGATATCGCCCGGCGTTACGGCGTCTGGCTGATCGAAGACGATCTCTACGGGTCGATGACCGGAGACCCGGTGCCGGCGTTGGCGGAGATTGCGCCGGAGCGAACTTTCCTCGTCGGCGGTCTGTCGAAATCCGTTGCCGCCGGCGTGCGCGGCGGCTGGGTTGCTTGCCCGCCGCATTTCAGCCAGCGCATCCGCATTTCCCACAAGATGATCAGCGGCGGCCTGCCCTTCCTTCTCGCGGAACTTTGCGCCCGGCTGGTTCTTTCCGGTGCCGCCGCCGCGTTGCGCAGCCGCAGCGTCGAGGAAATCGGCGCTCGCGAAACGATGGCGCGCGACATCTTCTCCGGTTTCGAGTTCAGTTCCCACCCGAGGGTGCCGTTTCTCTGGCTCAAGTTGCCGGATCCGTGGCTCTCGGGAACCTTCAAACAGGCTGCCCTGCAGGAGGGCGTGCTCATAGACGATGAGGACGAATTCAAGGCCGGGCGCGCCGATCGCGTCTTCCACCGCATCCGGGTTGGCTTCTCCTCTGCCGCCGAGCGTTCGGAAGTGGGGCGAGGCTTTCAGGTTCTCCGCCGCCTGCTCGACAGCGGGCGCGCCGGCTATGACAGCTTTGATTGAGTATTCTTTCCACAGCGGCTTTCGCCGAAACTGCGACGATCTATAGTTGTCGCCAATTGCCCAGGTTGATTCGCCTGCAAAGGATACTCGGTCATGATCCAGTCGGTCTTGTTCGACGCCCCATTCTCCCGCCCCGCCATGGCCAGCCTGGTGCTTCTCGGCAGCGTCGCCGTTTCATCGGCTCATGCGGATGACGGGATCTTTGACGAAATGCGGTTCGGCCTCACCGCCCCTATCGAGAGCGGAAAGCACCATGAAAGCGGCGTCTTTCCCTCCTTTACGGTGTTCTTCGACCCGCTTGGCGCCGGTAGGGCGGGTACTCTTGCCGAAAAGATCCTGCGGCCACGCATCCATGCGGGAGCCTCGGTCGCAACCTCATCCAACGGCATCAACCAGATCTATGGCGGGCTCAGCTGGGACGCTGACATCACCCAACGGTTTTTTGTCGAACTGGGTGCCGGCGGGACGATCCACGACGGCGACCTCGAGGACGACGGATCAGACGGGCCGAAGCTCGGATGCCGGGTGCTCTTTCGCGAATATGCCGCCGCTGGCTATCGTTTTGATGCAAACTGGAACCTGTCGGCCACGATCGAGCACAACTCGCATGCCAATCTTTGCGACGGCCCCAATGGCGGCCTCACCCGGGCCGGCCTGATGCTCGGCTATACGTTCTAGTGGTGAAAATCTAACCCTTGGCACCCGAATCCGAAGGCCGGATTCGACCGAATGCGAACGGTAGCCCTCCTCTGGTGGACGCCCGCTCCGGATGGTGATAGCGGGCGTTGGCTCGACTGTTAGAATGCGTCTCGGCCGTCGTCTGCGACCGCGGCATTTCGGCTGGCTCGACACAAACGCTTCATCATCGAGGATGTGAGCTTTCTTGCCAACGACAGGGGCTACGACCCCTATGCCATGTTGAACTGGGCCGTCGACGCGTTGCTGCTCGCCGAACAGGACGATCGTGCGGTTCACTCATTTCCAGCGGATGGTACAGGCCTGCTGGCACTTAACACGGTTCAGGAAGAAAACACCTCGTCTTTATCGATCTGCTCGCGCATCCAAGAGAGAAACTTCTGAAGAGGCAATGACGGAGCAATGCTTTTCGGCCACGTGAGATAATAACCTTCGCCGCTGTAACACGTCATATCAAAGGGAGCGACGAAGCTGCCGGCCTGAAGGTGTCTCTTTACAAACACCTTGGTTGCGATCGCGACCCCGATATCCAGAGATGCGGCCTCGTAAGCGAGTGCCGAACTTTCGAAACGGATGCCAGGGCTGGGGTCGACCGTCGATCCGACGCGTTTAAGCCATGCAGCCCAATCGGTCGGACGTGCCATAGAATGCAGCAGCCGCACACGGCTCAGGTCATCAGGGCGCCTGAGCTTGTGGGCTTCCTGGAAAGCTGGTGAACAAATCGGAATCAGTTCAACATCGACCAACTTTTCGCTGTGGAGATCTGGCCAATTTCCTTTTCCCGCCCGAATGGCAGCATCCAGGTTCTGAGTCTCGAAATCGACTGGGGCGGTGGACGAACTCAGACGGACCTCTATGCGTGGGAAGGCTTCATGAAACTGCGTCAGCCGTGGAATAAGCCAACGCTGGGAAAAGGTCGTATAAGACTGGATGGCTAGAATATCCCGCCTGCCCCGCCGGGACACTCGCCTTGCCGCGTTCCCGATTTCGACGAAGGCTCGAGTCACGCCTTCATAGAGTTGCCGTCCCTCGTCGGTCAGTTCGATGCCGCGATGCAGCCGCTTGAACAGCACGACACCGAGATACTCCTCCAGCACTTTCACCTGGCGGCTGACGGCCACCTGAGACACATTCAGCTCTTCCGCAGCCTGCGTAAGGCTGGACAGGCGGGCAGCCGCTTCGAAGGTCCTTAACGGGTTTAGCGGGGGTATTGAATTGCTCATTTGCTAGTCATACGTCATGTCCGATCGTACCCAAAACACCTGTGGCGCTTCGGCGAGGCGCGCCGCTGGACCTTCGTGCGGGCTGTCCGCGCATCCGAGCCGACTTTGCGGCCCCGGTGCTCACACCCGTTCAAGGGCAATGGCAATCCCCTGTCCCACGCCGATGCACATGGTTGCAAGGGCAAAGCGGCCATTGATCTTGTCAAGTCCCAGTGCCGCCGTTCCGGTAATGCGTGCACCCGACATGCCGAGCGGGTGTCCGAGAGCGATGGCGCCACCGTTGGGATTAACCCGGGGATCGTCATCGGCAATGCTGAGATCTCGCAGACATGCCAGGCCCTGACTCGCGAATGCCTCGTTCAATTCGATGACATCGATCGCCTCTTGCTGCAATCCCAGCCGCGCCATCAATTTTCGACAGGCTGGTGCCGGCCCGAAGCCCATGATCCGTGGAGCGACTCCAGCCGTCGCCCCACCGAGAATCCGCGCGATCGGCATCAGGCGGTGACGCTTTGCAGCAGTCTCGTTGGCAAGGATCAGGGCAGCCGCTCCATCGTTCACACCGCTGGCATTGCCCGCAGTGACCGACCCTCCTTGTCGAAAGGGCGCCTTGAGACCTGCCAAGGCCTCGAGCGTTGTCGCGCGCGGATGTTCATCACGATCGACCAGGACCGGGTCGCCCCTGCGCTGAGGGACCTTGACAGGGACGATCTCCTCCCCAAGCCTTCCGCATGCCTGGGCAGCAGCAGTCTTCAGCTGAGAGCGGAAGGCGAACGCGTCCTGGTCCGCCCGCGATATCCCGAATTCCTCCGCGACATTCTCGGCAGTTTCAGGCATCGAATCGACGCCGTATTGAGCCTTCATGATCGGGTTGATGAAACGCCACCCGATCGTGGTGTCCTGTATCGAGGATTCCCGGCCAAAAGCCGTCTCCGCCTTCGGCACAACGAACGGGGCGCGGCTCATGCTTTCCACGCCGCCAGCGACTATCAGCTCGGCCTCGCCGGATCGGATGGCGCGAAATCCGGTGATGATGGCGTCCATCCCGGAACCGCAGAGCCTGTTGATCGTCGTTCCGGGAACCTCCACCGGCAGTCCGGCAAGAAGCGACGACATGCGAGCCACATTGCGGTTGTCCTCGCCCGCCTGATTAGCGCAGCCAAAAATCACCTCGTCAACCGCTGCCCAATCCAGGGACGGCTGACGGGTCATCAGCGCTTTCAGCACGGTGGCGCCGAGGTCATCCGGCCTCACGGAGGCGAGCGCTCCGCCGAAGCGGCCGATTGGGGTACGGATGTAGTCGCAAATGTAGACATCAGACACGGGTTCAGTCTCCGAGGAGAGAGAATTAGCGGAGCCACGCCGAACGCGCGCACCCGCTGTGGGGGCGAGCCGCTTTGGGTGCGGGTCGCCAAAATCAGCGAAGCACAACGAGCGCGTCGCCGGCGCGCACACCGGAGCCCTCGGGCAGCACAAAGACCGGGTTGATCTCCGCCTCTTCCAGCCGATCGCCCAGCGCCACCGCCATATCTGCGAAAACCAGAACGGCATCGATCAAAGCCTCGGTATCGGCGACCGGCCGACCGCGGAAGCCTTCCAGAAGGGCCGAACATTTCAATTCGCCGATCATGTCGCGAACCTGTCGGCGCGTCACCGGCAAGAGCCGCATTGCGACGTCCTGGTACAGCTCGGTGGTCACGCCCCCCGCGCCCAAAAGAACACAAGGCCCGAGCTGAGGATCGCGGTTGTAGCCGAGTATGAACTCTACGCCACCCCTGACCAACTCCTGGATCAGGAAGCCATCGACGTTCGCGCCGTCCGCAGCAACCTCGACGCGCGACAACATCTGCTCGCAGACCGTTTCGACGTCGGCCGTGGCAACGCCGACTTCAACACCGCCGACCTCTGATTTGTGGAGGATCTCCTTCGAGAGGATCTTGATGACCACGGACCCGTCGAACGCGGCCGCCTTCGCCGCTGCGTCTGCCGGGGTTGCCGCCTCGATTTCGCGCGTGACCGGGAATCCGAAGCGGGCGAAAAAGCGCTTCGCCTCGGCCTCGTTCAACGAGCCTTGCGGCAGGTCCGCTCCGTCCACGGCAGGGGGCGCCCGCCGCTCAGCCGAGTCATCTTCGCCTCGCGGCAGCAAGGCGCGCAGTGCTGCGGCGCAGCTCTCGGGAGCCGCATAAGCCGGGATCCCATGGGCATTCAAGTGTTGCACGATGCCCGGCGCCTCGGGGCTGACATAAGCGATCATGGGCTTCTTGCTGATGTGCATCGACTCCAGGAGCGGCTGGGCGACGACGTCCGGCTGCCGGATCGAGGACGAGCCCACGACAACGACTACGGCGTCGTAAGAGGGGCTTTCCGACAAGATCTGCAGGATGGATCGGAAGAGATCCGGACGCAGGCCGGCCAGCGTGACGTCGATCGGATTGCGATCCAGCACCGCCTCTTTGAGGTCGAGCGCCAGCAGCTTTTTCGACGTATCGGGATCGGGGCTCGGCATTTCGAGGCCGGCAAGTCCGACATTGTCGGCGACGATCGTCGCCGCGCCGCCGGTCGATGTCACGATCGCGACTCGCTTGCCGCAAAGAAGGCGCCCCTGGGACAGGGCGGCAGGTATGTCGAGAAGGTCTGCGAATGTCTGCGCTCGAATGATGCCGAGTTGTTTGAACAGGGCATCATACACCTTGTCCGCGCCGGCCAGCGCGCCGGTGTGGGAGACGGCGGACTGCGCGCCGGACTCGGAACGGCCGACCTTGTAGGCCACGATGGGCTTGCCGGCCGCGATAACCCGCGCGGCGGCATTGCGGAACTTCTCCACGTTGCGAATGGTTTCGAGGTAGAGGGCAACAACGGTGGTTGCCGGATCCTCCGCCATGGCATCGAGAAGGTCGGCAACTTCGATGTCGGATTCATTTCCCGTTGCAATCAGCTTGGAAAAGCCGACCCCGCGTCCGACCCCGCGCGAAAGCAGAGATCCGAGAATCCCCCCGCTCTGCGACAAAAGGGCAACTCCGCCGGCACGGAAGTCCTTCATCTCCATGGCACCGCTTGCCGTCAGCATGATGCGGTCCGTCAGGTTGACCAGGCCGATCGTATTTGGGCCCAGAATCCGCATCGAACCAGCAGCCTCGCGCAACTCGGCCTGGAGACGACGCCCCTCCTCCCCGGCCTCGCCGAAACCGCTTGCGAGTACGATCGCCGCCTTGCTGCCCACAGCTGCAAGCTGGCGAACGGATTCGATCACCCGATTGGCACCGACGAGGACGAGCCCGACATCCGGTGCCTCGGGAAGTGCTTGCGCATCCGCATAGCATGTCAGATCGCCGATCGCTTCATTGCGCGGGTTGATGGGGTAGATCCGACCATTATAACCGTGCTGTTGCAGATAGGCGATCGGCCGCCCCGTGAGCTTCGTCACATCGGAAGAGGCTCCCACGACGGCGACGCTGGAAGGGTTCAGAAGCGCATCAATGAAAGTCATCTGGGCTCGCCTCACGCGCTGGTTTTGTTGAGGAATGCCTCTACGGACGAACGATGTTCGGCCGTGGTGTAGCAGATTGCCTGCGCCTCGCGTCCGAGAGCGAAAATCGCCTCATCGCTGCTCTCGAAGGTCTTGTCGAGGATGGCCTTGGTCAGGGCAATGGCGGCCGGCGAGCCGGCACTCAACTGCTCCGCCCAGAGCTGGGCATCATCGATCAGGGTATTGGCCGGCGAGATCCTGTCGATCATGCCGATCCCAAGCGCCTCCTCGGGTTCGACCACCCTGCCCGTCAGAATGAGCTCCTTGGCGCGGGCGAGGCCCACGCGACGCGGCAGGAAATACATCCCTCCGCCATCCGATACGAGGCCCCGCTTGATGAAGCTCATCGCCATTTTCGCGCCTTCGGCCGCGATGATGAAATCGCAGGCGAGGGCCATGTCGAGACCGAGACCGAAGGCTGCACCATTGACCGCGGCAATGACCGGCTTGGAGAGGCCATGGATGACGGCAACACCCCTATGCGTACTGCGCTGGCGGGTCCAGCCATTGAAGGCGACTTCTCCCGCAGGGACCTCCAGACGCGCGCGCATGCCTGATACATCGCCACCGGAGCAGAAGCCCTTGCCGGCGCCCGTCAGAATGACCGCGCGAACCGTCCGGTCGGTGCCAACCTTCTCGAAGGCGTCGATCAGTTCAGACCGCATCTGATCGTTGATGGCGTTGCGAACATCCGGACGGTTCAATGTGACGGTCGCTATGCCGTTCTTGTGGGAAACCGCTATGAACTCATGTTCACGAACATTGACGGTCATTCCTTTGTTCCTTCCTCTCGAGCGCTGCCATGGTGGCACTGGCGCGATCTTTCACTTGACTAGAGGCATCCATGTCTTCGGACTGTCACCTGGACAACTGATCATCTGGCCGCGTTAGCCCAACCAGCAGTTTAGGGGAGAGACCGTTTTGCCTGGCCAGCCGGGGCGACCAGCAGTTCTCGCGGCAGATCGGCGCCGTGCAGGATCCCGTCGCGAAGCGCAGCTGCATCTGCGTCCGGGAGAATTCCGGACGCCAGTTCGTGGAACTTCGCGATTATCTCCGCGTCGCTCAGAGGATCCTCGGGATCGCCTCGCCGCGTCTGTTGAAGGTGTTCAAGCACGCGGCCATCCCGCAAGATCACCCGTAGACGGGCCTGTCGTCGGTGTGGATATAGAACCGAAAGGGCCGGATCCTCGAACACTGAAATTCTCGTCATCAGTTCGCGTATGTCCGCGCGCGCCAGGGTCTCCTCTTCGAAGGCTGCGAGGCGGACCGCTCCGAGGATCAGTCGTGCGGCAAGGCAATATTGCAGACTGAAACGCGCATCCTGCGCCGACGCGGGATCTGGCCGATTGCACATCGCTTCGGTCGCGCGATAACCGTGCACTTCAACCCGCGCGACATCCCCCTCGCGGAAAGAGTGACGCTCGCTCATTGCTGCAATGGCATCGAGCGCAGGAAAGATATGGCCGCAACATCCGTGGGCCTTGACGGTCATGCGGGTGATCGGTGTCCACTCGCCGAGACCCGCAAGCGCCCCCTCCCAATCTCCGGTCGTATCGCTCGTCGCAGCCGCAAAACCGTTCTCTGCGTCGAGGCTATCGGAAGACCCGGCAATCCCCGCCGCGGCTGCCATCGCGGCCAGCAAGCCTGCATCTGCCGCATGTCCCGGATGCAGAGCTTTTGCCAGGCCCTGCCCGCGGAGGTTCTGCTGGTGCCCACCCGCGAAGCTTGAAGCCAACGCCAGGGCATTGCCGACGCTCCTTCCGTCAGCGCCGAGAAGCATCGCCCCCGCGACGGCCGCGCCCATGGTACCGACGGTCGACGTCGTATGCCAAAAGGTGTAGTGGCTGGGCTGGATTGCCAGCGAAATCCGGCACCCCACCTCGTAGCCGGCGACTATGGCGCGGTGCAGTTCTTCAAGGCTTGACCCGAGATGCTGCGACAGGGCGAGAGCAGCCGCTATAGTGGGGCTGCCCGGATGATAGCCGCCATCCTTGAAAATGTCGTCGAATTCGACGGTGTGGCTGGCCGTGGCGTTGAGAAGAGCCGCGCGGCGCGGCGTAGAGAAGCGGCCGTCGACGTACGACCATGCGCCGCCGCTACCATTCGTCTCCGGCACCGCCTTGGCCAGCATTGTCGCCGGCGCGCGAACGCAGCCGGGCAATGTCGTTGCAAACCAGTCCAGGATCGAGCGGCGCACCGCCCACTCAACGGCGCCTTCGATCGGCCGTCGACGCCAATCGCAAGCCGCTTGGGCCAAAGCCGAAAGCGGACCGCTCATCGCAAGATCGCTCCCAGCCGTATCTTCCGAAAGGGTAGGATCCGCTGCGGCGGAGGCTTCATCGAAACATGCCGTCGTGCCATCTTCTCCGCCTTTCAGTTGATCGCGCATTCGGCACGAAGCCTTTCGATGTCCGCGCTGTCGAAGCCTACCCCCCGCAGGATTTCCTCCGTTTGCGCACCGACAGGCTGTGGCGGGAAACTCAACCCAGGCGCGCTATCCGACATGGTGAAACCCGCGACAGGAACCACCAAGCCATCCGTCGACGTGCCGGGCGCCGCGTGTTTATGCAGAAGCGGCCGCGATTCAATTTGCGGATCCGCGAGGGCTTCTTTCAGCTCTCGTACGCGCGCCGCTGGTATCCGCCTTTCCCGGAAGAAACTCTCCCAGTAGTCGGCGGGCATGGTGGCGATGATGCTGCTGAGTGCAGCCTCCTCCTCGCCATGGCTGTCCAGCCGCTGATTGTTGTTCTGCTTTATGAGATCTTCGCGCCCGAGGGCGATCCATAGGCGGCGCTGCTGCTCGAGGTTCGAGGCGGCGATCATCAGGCCCCCGTCAGAGGCACGGTACTGGCCGATCGTGGCGAAGGGAAAGCGGTTGCCCTTCGGCTTCGGATGACTGCCATTCCACAGGTATCCCGTTACGTAAGGACTACACAGGACGAGCGCCACGTCCAGCATGGAGACGTCCACGAACTGCCCGCTGCTGCTGCCACTGCGTTCACGCTGCAGGAGGGCCGCCGTGATGGCATAGGCGGCCGTTGTACCCGTCGCATAGTCAACCACGGGAGCGCCACATTTCAGAGGATCGCCATCCTCGCTGCCGGTCATCGTCATCATGCCCGAGAATGCCTGAAGAACGGAATCATAGCCCGTCTGCTCCCGGCGCGGTCCGGTCGAGCCGAAAGCCGAGATCGAGCAATATATCAGCCGGGGGTTGAGTTTGCGCAGATCGTCGTAGCCGAGCCCCAGGTCTTCAAATGCACCGGGCCGGTAGTTTTCGACGAAGACGTCCGCTGTTTCGACGAGCCGCATCAAGGCGTCACGACCGGCTTCGGTCTTCAGGTTCAGTGCAACCGCCTTCTTGTTCGACGCCTGTGCCATGAAGGCAGTGCCCATGCCGGCGCTGCTGAGATCGCGATCCGAGCCCTGAAGGCGCGCCTGGTCCGGATCGTGCGGATCCTCGATCTTGATCACGTCGGCGCCGAGTACGGCCATCTGATAGCTGGCGAACGGTCCGGCCAGCACGTGCGTGGTGTCTATGACACGGAAACCGGCAAGGGCCCTCGTCATGGTCTTTCCCTATCCATTCTTGCTGTCGTGTTCTCCGGCGGGTCAATCACCGCCGGAGGTCACCTTCACACGGATGCGGAGGCATCCGCACTACTGCAGGAGTCGAGCCGCCTCTAGCTGCTTGCTGGCGATCTTGCTGACGTCGCGTACGAAAGCGTCGTATTCCTTCGGCCCCAAAGTGGAATCGATGACACCCGTGCTGCGGGCATAGTCCTGATAGGTCTTGGCCTTCATCGCCTCGTGGATTGTGTCTGCAATCTGCTGCTGAAGTTCGAGCGGCATGTCCTTTGGACCAAAGACACCGCGCACTTGCACCCAGCTCGTGTCGACCTCGTAGCCCGCCTCACCGAAGGTGGGAACGTCCGGCAGACCATCGAGCCGCTTTTCACCCAGGACCCCGAGACCGATGATCCGCTTGGATTCGAAGAAGGGCGCGGTCGGCCCGAGGTTCGAAACACCTACATCCACGTGCCCACCGAGCAAGGCCGTCATGATGTCAGGAGTGGAGTCAAACCCGACCCAGTTGAACTTCACGTCTGCCGCGCTTTCGAGCATGGCCGTGCCAAGATGCTGCATCGACCCAACGGGCCCGAAACCGCCGATGTTGACAGTGCCGGAGCTGGCTTTCGCCTTTGCAACGAGGTCCGGCAGTGATTTGATGTCGGAATCCGCGCGAACGAAATAGATGATCGGGTCTTCCTGCGTGGAAGCTATCCAGGAGAAGTCGTCGACCGAGAAGGTTCCCTTCAGATTGGTCAGCATGCTCGTGAAGTGGGTCATCGTGTTGATGCCGATTGTCAAGCCATCGGGCTTGGCTTGGCGGACATGCGCCATCTGCGTTGCGCCTCCGGCGCCCGGAGCATTCACCACGACAACCGGCTGGCCGATCATCGGCTCCAGCGATTGCGCCAGGGTGCGGATGAAAATGTCCGCCGTTCCGCCGGGCTTCGTATGCATGACGACATTTACCGGTCCTGATGGCTTCCAGGCCGTCTCCGCCGCGACAGGACTGGAAAGACCCAGCGTGGCAACGACGGCGAAAGATGCCGTTGCCACGAACGCGCGCGCCGGCTTGAACAGATTTACTGACATGAAACGCCTCCCACGTTTGAACGAAAGAACCACGGTCCTCTCCAATGAGACCAGTGTCTTATGTTGGATCCGCGAAATGAACTGAGATTTGGTCAGGTCGAACGACCGCAAATATTGGGCATAGTGCTCGGGCAGTGAAGGCTGAGCCTGCCGCCCGAGCAATCGTCAGCCTCTCACCGAAGGGTCGGCCGCCCGGGTTGCCTGTCTCCGCTTCTGAATAAAGCCGATTGCCGGAAGCAGGAATGCAAGGACAGCCGTTAGAAGCAACGCAACCGTCAGAGGCGAGGTGTAGAAGACTTCAAGGGAACCTTGCGACGTAATCAGCGCCCGGCGGAAATTGGTTTCCATCATCTCGCCGAGCACCAGAGCCAGAATGATCGGAGCCAGCGGAACCTGCACCTTTCGAAGCAGGTATCCGAGAATACCGAACGCAGTCATGACGTAGACCGGGAACATCGTGCCCTCGGAGGCGTAGGCACCCACAAGGCAAATTCCTGCGACGATCGCCGCGATAGCGGGACCGGGAATGTTTGCAACCCTGGCCCAGGCGCGGGCACCGGCAAGCCCGATGAACACCATCACCGGCACGCCGATCCAGAGCGACGCGAAGATAGTATAAGGAATTTCGGGATTGCGGCTGAACAGGAGAGGCCCCGGCTGAATGCCCTGGATCATCAGGGCGCCGATCATCACCGCCGTCGTCGGCGAACCGGGGATGCCGAGTGCAAGCAAAGGTGCCATGGCACCGGACACGGCAGCATTGTTTGCCGCTTCCGAGGCCGCAACACCCTCGATAGATCCTTTCCCGAATCGCTCCGGAGTCTTGGATGTTTTCTTGGCCACCGCATAGGCAATGAAGGAGGCAATGGAGGCGCCCGCACCCGGAATGATGCCGATGATGTAGCCGAGCACCGAGCTTCTGAACACGACGCCATTGAGTGACCATAGACCCCTCCAGTTCCAGCTGCGCCAGCCGCCAAGCGGCGCACTCTTGATCTTGGCTGTCATGCCCTCCTCGACCAGGAAGAGGACCTCCGAAAGCGCATAAAGCCCGAGCAGCACCGGCACGAGGGGCAGCCCCTCGAAGAGCTCGACCGACGCGGCAAAACGCGGCGTCCCGGTCTGCGTATCCAGCCCGACCGTCGCGAGCGCGAGACCGATGCCCATCGCCACCGCGCCCTTGACCACCGAGCCTTCTGCAAGGCCGACCACCAGGCTGAGCCCGACGAGCGCCAGAGCGAAGTATTCACCGGGTCCGAACCGCAATGCGAATTCCGAGAGCGGCACGGCGGTAAACAGCAGGAACAGGGCGCTGATGAAGATACCAATGCCGGAGGTGACGATAGACACCAGGAGGGCTTCGCCCGCCTTTCCCTGCTGACTCAACGGATAGCCGTCCCAAGCCGTCGCGACCGCTGCCGACGTGCCGGGCGAATTGATGAGAATGGCGGTGATCGCGCCGCCATATTCTGCCGCGGCATACAAGGCCACCAAACCGACGATCGAGACGACGGGGTCAAGTCCGTAGGTGAATGGGATGAGCAATGCGACGCCGAGACTGGGGCCGAGACCAGGAATCGCGCCGATGAGATAGCCGGCCAGCGAGCCGAAGACCAAGCTCAGCCACACGAGCGGATCGCCGAAGGCCGAGAAGCCTGAGAGGAGGTTTTCAATCATGGCAGACCCTCACGGAAAGACCACGTTCAACGCAAGCGCGAACACAACATAGATGAATGTGACCAAGCCGATCGGCACGCCCAGCACATGCAGGATCCGACGCTCGCCAGCCGCCACCATGATCGCAGCGGAGAAGAGCGCGACGCAGAGATAGACACCCAGCGTTTCGAAGCTCAGGGTCTGCCCGACAAGGAGCAGGGCAACGATCAAAACAAGGAGCGGCCGCCGCCAACGGCTGTCGGAACGCCCCATTCTGCCCATGAGCCGCGCGACTGCGAGGCCGATCATCGATATGGTGGCGATTCCGGTTCCGAAGGCGACGAGAAGCGGGAATCCGCCCGCTCCGATATCGTTCGAATTGAAAGGCTTCGGCAGGTGGTACGCCTGGACGACGTACCAGGATAAAATCGCAAGTACGATCAGACCGATCACGATTTCGAGTATCGGCAAAGGTATTCGGACATAGCCCTCCACTGGCTGCTCGCCCTTGTCGAGAACCTCGCTCTCCATGGTCTCCTCCTTGCTGCCACTCTGCCGGCAAGTGCCGTATGGCAGCCATTTCCTCCAGCGCCGTTCGATGTGTTTTCGGATGACGACGCAAAGAGGCGCGCCCACTGGCACGGCCTCGATCTTCGTTATGGGCACTCAGAGGTGTGAATTGAACTGAGTATATATTAGGCAGAATGTTCATTCGCCTTGGTCAAGGTGGCCACGTCACCGGCAGGCGGACGCTACGGCCGATCCGAACCGTCGCCGCCGTCGCAGCAGTTTCGGCGGCGCTCAAATCTGTGGATCATGCGGATGATCCAGGGAATGTTCGGCATCAGGATAAAGATGCGGGTCAAATGAAAGGCCGTGATCAGCGCAACGTCCTGGCCCAGAAATTTCGCTGTCAGCGCCATTTCGGTAACGCCACCCGGTGCAGTGCCCAGCACCATCAGCTCCCAGCTCAGCCCCGCCATCCGGGAGACGATGACCGCCATGATCGACGTCAGGGCGAGCATGAGAAGCGTCGTGACGATGGAAGCCGTGACGAGCCGCCCCGCCGCAGCGAAAAGTGATCTGCGGAAGGTCGAGCCAAGCCAGACGCCAAGAGTGACCTGCGCGCAGGAGAGAACGATTGACGGGTAGAAGGACGGGGCGACGCCAAGTGCCGAAACTGCCGAAGAGGCAGCCAAGGGACCAAGAAAGAAGGGATTGGGCACGCGACATGCTTGGGCCAGCAACGCCCCGGCCATTCCTGTGCCGGCGAGGAGGAGGACAGCAATTGCATCGAGCTCACGCGTTGTCCGCACCATGTCGCGAGCCGGCCATCCGTCGATCATGTAGATGGCGACCGGGACCAGGACCACGACGGACGCGATCCGCACGGTTTGAGACAGTATGACCGGACCGGGATTGCAGTTGTAACGTTCGGCCATAACCGCTGCCTCCACGGGACTCGTCGGCAAGGAGGAGAGAAAGGCCGCAGTTAGGTTCAGGTTGGCCACACGCGCAAGCAGGAGCGCGACCACGAGCGCGCAGCACGCCGTGGCGAGTGCCATCCCGATAAGAAGCGGTGCGAATGCCAGGAGCATGGCGAATGCGGCGGGCGAGAAATATACCCCCACCTGCGACGCAATGACGATCTGGCCGACCGGCCGCGTCTCAACGGGTATACGGATGTCCACCACGCCCGTCAGATAGAGCGATGCCGTGGCAAGCAGCGGTCCGATCATCCATGGCAGCGGCGACCCGATCCATGCCGCAAACGCCCCAGCGCCAGCACCGAACAGGTACACACCGACGAGGCGCGCCAGAAGCTGGCGGTGTGCGATTTCACGCCATGGCGGCACGCGCATCGTCCCCGCTCGACAGGTCTTCGCTGTCACACACCGCGCAGCATCGGCATTGAGATGTCCTTTCTCCTGCCGTTGCGTACTGATTTGCGACGCGGGCCCTCCTTCCCAGGTCGTGGACCAGCGGCGAGCGGCGGCCGCGGGTCCCGCGGTCACGATCAGATTCGAAATACAGTCTCATGAAATGCCGATGTTTTCTTGCTCCAACCAACAACTTATCAGATTGACGCACTGGCTTTGCACCTGCCTATCGGCAAGCCTGGAGCAAACAATTGGTTATGTTACCAGGCTGTCAATCCGCGCTATAGACGCAGTTCACTCGGCGCAAACTGGCAGATCGCAAAGGCGCACCGGAATTGCCGGCCCAGCGTACGGCACGCCGCCTCGGACAGCGGCAGCACCATTCATATTTGCGAGTGGAGGACCATATGACATCCATCGTCAGTCATGAACGCCGCGACGGACTCGCCATCGTCACAATCGACAATCCGCCGGTCAACGCATTGAGCTACGCCGTCAGGGCGGGTCTCATCGATGCAGTGCACGCTCTGGAAGAGGACCCGGCCGTCATAGCCGTGGTTCTACGGTGCGCTGGTCGAACCTTCGTGGCCGGCGCCGACATTCGCGAACTGGGGCAGCCGCCTCGGGCGCCCATCCTGCCGGAAGTGATCGAGGCGATCGAAGGCGCGCGCGTGCCGTGGATTGCAGCAATTCATGGAACAGCCCTGGGCGGAGGATTGGAGTTGGCGCTCGGCTGCCACGCAAGGATCGCCGATCCAGGAACAAAACTCGGATTGCCCGAGGTGAGCTTGGGCACGATCCCCGGCGCTGGCGGTACGGTCCGCCTGCCGAGGCTGATCCCGATCGCTGATGCCATAGAACTCGTGACAAGCGGCAAACCGATCGATGCCGCTCAGGCCCTGAAGGTCGGTCTTGTCGATCGCATAGCCGAAGGTGATCTGCTGGACGCTGCAGCAACGCTCGCGCGCGAGTTGCTGACCCGCCCCATGCCTGCGCCATTGGTCGATCGTCCCTGCCCGATTGGGGAGGCGGTCGATTGGAATTCGAGGGCGAAGGCTCTTGCCCGAAAAGCGAGAGGTGCGCAGGCGCCACTGGAAGCCTTGGAGGCGCTTCGCGAGGGAGTTTCCCTCTCGGGCCGCGACGCCTTGACGAAAGAAAGGGAACGGTTCCTGAGGCTCGTTGCTTCCGAAGAGGCAGCGGCTCTTCGCTACGCCTTCTTCTCCGAACGGAATGCGGGCAAGAGTCTTGCAGCGATGACGGCCGAACCGGCCGATCTTTCCCGCGTGGGTGTCGTTGGCGGCGGCACGATGGGCGCCGGGATCGCAATAGCACTGCTCCTGTCAGGCTCCGCAGTAAGCCTGCTCGAGCGGGACGAAGCTACTGTTGCAGCGGCGCGACAGCGGGTTCTGGAGACACTGCAGGCAAGCGCTGCGCGGGGCGCGATCACGCTGTCGCAGGCAGACGACGCTCTCGCACGGCTGACGGCAACGCACGACTACACCTCGCTTTCCGACTGCCCACTCGTGATCGAGGCGGTATTTGAAGACATGGACGTCAAGAAACAGGTGTATGCTCAACTCGATGCAGTCATGCCGCCCAAGGCAGTTCTGGCGACCAACACGTCCTACCTCGACGTCGACGCCTTGGCAGAAGCGACGGCCGACCCAACCAGGGTGCTGGGTCTACACTTTTTCGCGCCCGCCCACGTCATGAAACTTTTGGAGATCGTCCGCGGCAAGCGCACCGGTGATCGCTCCCTGGCAACCGGCTCGGCTCTCGCTAGGCGCCTGAAGAAAATTCCGGTGGTGTCGGGCGTTTGCCATGGCTTCATCGGCAACCGGATCATGGCTGCCTATCGGAGGGACTGCGAGTTCATGCTTCTCGAGGGTGCTTTACCGGCCCAGATCGATACCGCCATGAAGGCGTTCGGCTTCCCCATGGGCATCTTCGAGGTCCAGGACCTGAGCGGGCTCGACATCGCCTGGGCGCAGCGCAGGGCCGCGGAAGCGACGCGAGACAGGTCGCAGCCCTACTGTCAAATAGCGGACAGGCTGTGCGAGCTTGGACGGTTGGGGCGGAAGACGAGGAAGGGCTGGTACGATTACAGTTCAGGCGAGCCCCAAACCGATCCGGCAGTCACGCGCATCATCGAGGAAGAGAGGGTAAGGACAGCTGCGGCCGTTCGGGGATTTTCGAACGAAGAAATCATTCGGCGGATCATCAGAGTGATGCAGCAGGAGGGCGAGGCGCTTCTTGCCGAAGGAATTGCCGAAAGCGCGGCCGATATCGATGTAGTGATGGTCTCCGGCTATGGCTTTCCCCGCCATCGCGGCGGGCCCATGTACAGGAAGCAAAGCACTGTAAGGGACTGCTCCCTAAGTATTCAGCCACTCCATTTTAGCATTGCTTAAATCTTGGCGCACCCTCGCGAGTGAAGGTTCCCTCACAATTGCTTCCCAAGGCGGAGATCAAGGCATGACAACAATCGTAACCATTCCGGGCATCATGTCCGATGCCCGCACTTGGAACACCATCGCGGATGCGTTGAAATGTGAGGGAACCACCGTGCACGTGGCCGATACAAGCAGCGATACCACCTTGGAAGGGATGGCAGCACGCGCGCTGTCTGAGGCACATGGCGAGTTGATTGTCCTGGCACATTCGATGGGTGGTCGCATAGCCATGGAAATGGGCCGCCAAGCACCAGAACGCATCCGGGCCATGGTTCTCTCCAGTACGAATGCCGAAGGTCCAGATGTGCATGAAGCCGCTCAGCGCGAGGCCCGCATCGCAGAAGCGAATGCCGACATGATTGCTTACGCGCGTGGTTGGATCCCGAAAGTGATCTCGACCGCAAGTATGCGGAACGCTGATTTGGTGGCTCGTCTTCGACAAGTGGTCGAAAATTGTCCGCTTGAGGTGCACGAGCGGCAAAACCGTGCACTGCTCCTGAGACCCGATGCGACTGCATACTTGGGCACGTTCGAGTTTCCGGTGTTGCTGATTACCGGTTCAGAAGATCGTTTGTCGACAGCCGTCGCACACGATGCCATCGCAGCAATGCTGCAGGACGCCGAATCCGTGATCATAGAAGATGCGGGTCATCTGCTTCCATTCGAACAGCCACGAAGAGTTTTCGAGACCATCAAAGAGTGGCTTTCGCGTAAGAACTTGCATCCACGTGAGTGCAACGCTTGAGGAACCGCTGAGAATCAGGCCTTTGCCGGGGCGGGATTTAGTAATCCGGCACGCCCACCAGACGGCTGCTGCTTTCAAAAAACCTTCGGCGCGTTTGCTCGCGTAGGCAGAATCGTGATTTCAGGACGAGATCAATCTCTTCACTCTATGCCATGGCCGTGCTCCTCGTGCCAACAGAGCCATACCTGACTGAGACGTTCTTGAGGTCACCCGGTATATTGAGACTGAGCAGAAATCGAGGACTGTGCGGCATGCAAAAGCGGCCGCTTACAGGCCTAGTTGCAGTGTCGGCTTCTCGCGGCGCATTACTGTCACACAGCGGCTGGGTCTCTAAGCTCCACTCTCCACCCAATTCGGCCATTTATCACGGCACCAAGCGTTAGATTTTCACCACTAGACCAGGCGTCCGCCAGGACGCTGCTCGTTCTCAACCTCACGCCCGCGTTCCAGATCCGGCGCACTGTTGATCGACGGCATTTTTCTGTCGCGCCGCGGCCTCGCTTAGGCTAAAGAAGCCGCGAAACGCTCCCTGCAGCGCCGGGCGTCCCATCGGACACGCAAAGGCCGTTGCAGCACTCTGAATTCAGTATCTGCTGCGGTTCGCACGCGCCGTATTCTTCCCGGAAGGGTTTGCGCGCCGCCCGAAGGATTGACGGTCGACGATGACGATTTCCAACACCCGCCCCATCACCCCGGACCTCATCGCCTCTCACGGGCTGAAGCCCGATGAATACGAACGCATCCTGAGCCTGATCGGGCGCGAGCCGACCTTCACGGAACTCGGCATTTTCTCGGCGATGTGGAACGAGCACTGCTCGTACAAATCCTCGAAGAAGTGGCTGCGCACGCTTCCGACCACGGGGCCGCGCGTCATCCAGGGACCTGGAGAGAATGCCGGCGTCGTTGACATCGACGATGGCGACTGCGTCGTCTTCAAGATGGAGAGCCACAACCATCCCTCCTATATCGAGCCCTATCAGGGCGCGGCCACCGGCGTCGGCGGCATTCTTCGCGACGTTTTCACTATGGGTGCGCGGCCGATCGCGGCGATGAACGCGTTGCGCTTCGGCTCCCCCGATCATGCAAAAACCCGCCACCTCGTCTCCGGCGTCGTCGCAGGCATCGGTGGCTATGGCAATTCCTTCGGCGTGCCGACGGTCGGCGGGGAGGTCGAGTTCGACGCCCGCTATAACGGCAACATTCTCGTCAACGCCTTCGCCGCCGGTCTCGCCAGGGCCGATGCGATCTTCTATTCGAAGGCGGAAGGCGTCGGCCTGCCCGTCGTCTATCTGGGCGCCAAGACCGGTCGCGACGGCGTCGGCGGCGCCACCATGGCCTCGGCCGAATTCGACGAGTCGATCGAGGAGAAGCGCCCGACCGTCCAGGTCGGCGACCCCTTCACGGAAAAGTGCCTGCTGGAAGCCTGCCTCGAACTGATGCAGACCGGCGCGGTTATCGCCATCCAGGACATGGGCGCGGCCGGGCTTACCTGCTCCGCCGTCGAGATGGGTGCCAAGGGCGATCTCGGCATCGAACTCGACCTCGACAAGGTGCCGGTGCGCGAAGAACGGATGACCGCCTACGAGATGATGCTCTCGGAAAGCCAGGAGCGCATGCTGATGGTGCTGCGCCCGGAGAAGGAAGAAGAAGCCAAGGCGATCTTCGTCAAATGGGGCCTCGACTTCGCGATCGTCGGCAAGACCACGGACGATCTGCGCTTCCGCATCCTGCACGAGGGCGAAGAGGTCGCAAACCTGCCGATCAAGGAACTGGGCGACGAGGCGCCGGAATATGATCGCCCCTGGACGCCGGCCAAGAGCCCCTCGCCGCTCGAGACCAACGACATCCCGCAGGCCGACATCGCTGATGCGCTGCTGAAGCTCGTCGGATCCGCCAACAATTCTTCGCGCCGCTGGGTCTACGAGCAATACGACACGCTTATCCAGGGCAATTCGCTGCAGTTGCCGGGTGGCGATGCAGGCGTCGTCCGGGTCGACGGTCACGAGACCAAGGCGCTCGCCTTCTCTTCCGACGTGACCCCGCGCTACGTCGAGGCCGATCCGTTCGAGGGCGGCAAGCAGGCCGTTGCCGAGTGCTGGCGCAATCTGACGGCAACGGGTGCCCTCCCCCTTGCGGCGACCGACAACCTGAACTTCGGCAATCCGGAGCGTCCGGAGATCATGAGCCAGTTCGTGCATGCGATCAAAGGCATCGGCGAGGCCTGCGGCGCCCTCGAATTCCCGATCGTGTCCGGCAACGTCTCGCTCTACAACGAGACCAACGGCCAGGCGATCCTGCCGACCCCGACCATTGGCGGCGTCGGTCTGATCAAGGACTGGTCGAAGATGGCGCGCATCCGCTTTGCGGCAGCCGGCGAAACAATCCTGCTCGCCGGCGCTCCCGAAGGCTGGGGCACGCATGTTGCGCAGTCGGTTTACATGCGCGACATCCACGGTCGCACCGACGGCCCGGCGCCGCATGTGGACCTGGCGCATGAGCGCAAGGTCGGCGATTTCGTCCGCACCCTGATCGAGGACGGCCTGGTAACCGCCGTGCATGACTGCTCGTCCGGCGGTCTCGCGCTTGCCGTCGCCGAAATGGCGATGGCGTCCGGCATCGGGGCGACGATCGCAGCACCGGAGGGACGCGACCCGATCGCGGTCTTCTACGGTGAGGACCAGGGCCGCTATGTCGTGACCGCCGCCGACGCCCACATCGATGCGGTCGCCGCAAGGGCGGAGACCGCGGGCATCGCCCTGCCGGTCATCGGCAGGACCGGCGGCGATATGGTCAAGCTCGGCGCGGCAAAGGCAGTGCCGGTTACGGACCTGCGGTCCGCCCACGAAGCCTGGTTCCCCACCTATATGGGTGGCGATCTCGCGCCGGACAATTGATCGAAAGCCCCCTCGAAAAGCCTCAAATCAGCATTTGCTTTCCGCCCCTGAATCGTGGTTCCCTGAACTCAGGTATGGCGAAAAGCAGTGCTTTCGCCCACGCGATAACAAGGAGTTGGCGTATCATGCCCATGGCACCAGGCGACATCGAAGACATGATCAAGGCCGGCATCCCCGGCGCCAAGGTCACGATCCGCGATTTGGCCGGTGACGGCGACCACTATGCCGCCGAAGTCGTGGCCGAAGCGTTTCGCGGCAAGACCCGCGTGCAACAGCACCAGATGGTCTACGACGCCCTGAAGGGACATATGGGCGGCATGCTGCATGCCCTCGCCCTGCAGACCAGCGCCCCGGACTGAGGCAGATGGCGGACCTGATCAAGGAATTCGTCAGCGGCGTCATCGACAGTGCATTAAAGGAAGTCCTCAAAAAGTCCGGCAGCCGCAGAACCGCGAACCGTCGGATCAAGCGTCGATCCCGGAAAACCGCGTCGGGCGGCGGACTGCTTGGCGATATCCTCGAGGCGGCAATCCGCAAGCCGGCGAAGAAGCAGGTGAGCCGCCGCCGCACCGTCAAGGCCCGAAGCAAACTTCGCCGCCGTTCTGCCTGAAGCACACGTTTTGCCCACCGCATGTTGAGGACCATCAATTTTTATTGCAGCGGGATGGGTGAAATATGCCCCCATTCATGCTATCTAGGCTCAGGAAGACCCGGTCCTTGAAGCCGGCGCGAGAAGGAAGACAAGATGAGCGGAATTCACGATTTCATTGACAACGAGGTCAAGACCAACGACGTCGTTCTCTTCATGAAGGGCACACCGCAGTTTCCGCAATGCGGGTTCTCCGGTCAGGTGGTCCAGATCCTCGACTATGTCGGTGTCGACTACAAAGGCATCGACGTGCTCGCCGATGGTGATCTGCGCCAGGGCATCAAGGACTATTCGAACTGGCCGACCATTCCGCAGCTCTATGTGAAGGGCGAGTTCATCGGTGGCTGCGACATCGTACGCGAGATGTTCCAGGCCGGCGAGCTTCAGACGGTTCTTGAGAACAATGGGATCTCGGTCAAGGGTGCCGCCTGACATCGAATGTCCGGCATTTCGCCAGGCTCGAAAAGGCGGGTGACCGCCTTTTTTGATTCCGGCGCTTTCTGCCGGTCTTCTAAATTTCGATGCGCTCCATGAGTAAGCCGCAAATTTCCGGTTACTTGCGTAGCATTGCCTCAGCGGTCTGCCAATCGTGAGACACCCGCCTGGCGATATAATTCCACGCGCCTCGAACACGCGCGGCCCGGGCCGGATCTCAAGCACTGAATTCATACGCTTTACAATAGGTTTCCGCGCGTTTCCAGAGTTCTACTTTAAGTCGCGAGCGCGTGTCGCTGCAGGTATAATGACATGACAAAGCCGTTAGATCACACCGCCGCCCTTTCCGGATTGTCGAAGATCCAGTTCATCGCATTGATGGCCATGCTGATGTCCATCAATGCGCTTTCGATCGACATCATGCTTCCGGGCCTGCAGCAGATCGGCGCCAGCCTCGGCGTCGCCGACGAGAACGAGCGCCAATACATCCTCTCCGCCTATTTGCTCGGCATGGGCTTTGCGCAACTGTTCTTCGGGCCGCTATCCGATCGATTTGGACGCAAGGCACCGCTTTTGGGCGGGCTTGCGCTCTACGCCATCTGCGCGCTGGCGATCGCTTTCGTGCCGACCTTCACGGCGCTCCTCGTCCTCCGGTTCGTCCAGGGTGTCGGCGCGGCCGCGACCCGGGTCGTGACGGTCTCGATCGTGCGTGACGTTTATGGCGGTCGCCAAATGGCAGAGATCATGTCCCTGGTCATGATGGTGTTCATGATCGTTCCGGTCGTGGCGCCGAGCATCGGACAGTTGATCATGATCTTTGCGGAATGGCACATGATCTTCGTGGTCATTGCGCTCTTCGGGCTGGCCGTTTCAGCACCGGTGGCCCTTCGACTCAGGGAAACGCTGGATCCCGCCTATCGGCGTGCCTTCACGGCCGAGGTGATACTGGACGGATTCCGCATCGTGCTCACGAATCGGCTGGCGCTGTCCTACACGCTGGCGATATCGGTTCTCCTCGGCGGCCTCTTTGGCTTCGTCAACTCGGCGCAGCAGATTCTCGTCGGCATCTATGGCCTCGGCATCTGGTTTCCGGCGGTTTTCGCCACCTTCGCCAGCGCGATGGCGGTTGCCTCATTTGTCAATTCACGTCTTGTCCGGCGGTTTGGCATGCGTGCACTTTCGCATGCGGCTCTTCTCGGCTTTGGGCTTACGAGCTTCGTTTGGCTATCCCTGTCGCTGATGGGGCCGCTACCGCTGCCGCTCTTTGTCGTCCTGCAAGCGGCGGCCATGTTCCAATTCGGGCTGATGGCAGCGAATTTCAATGCCATGGCCATGGAGCCGCTCGGTCACGTCGCCGGAACGGCATCCTCCGTTCTCGGATTCACCCAGACGGTCGGCGGAGCTCTTATCGGCGCAACCATTGGCCAGGCCTTCGACGGCACGGTCACGCCCTTGGCCGTCGGCTCTTTCAGCATCGCCGTCCTTGCCCTCGCCTTCGTACTGATCGCAGAGGGCGGCAAACTTTTCAGGCCACACAACCCCTCGGGCTAGCAAACGGTCTCCCTGTGTTTCTAGCGCAGGGCGCCGCTTTCCAAACTGCTCAAGGTCAGTTGATCACATACGGACGCTCGACAATGTCTACCATTACCGGACAACCAGATTCGCTCGACAGGGCTTCGGGCGCGGCCCGCATCCGCATGGGCCTCGTCGAATTCATCATTACCATCGCTCTCATGACCGCGAGCGTCGCGATCGCGATCGACAGCATGCTGCCGGCCCTGACGAGCATCGGTCAGTCGCTCCGGGTTGCGAATGCCAACGACGCCCAGCTCGTCATCGCCGTGTTCTTCTTCGGCTTCGGCTTTTCACAGATCTTCTTCGGTAGCCTGTCCGACGCATTCGGCCGGCGCGTCGTGCTCATGGGAGGTCTTGCCGTCTTCACCCTCTCGATGTTTGCCGCGTCGCAGGCGGCGAGCTTCGAACAGTTGCTGGCGCTACGCTTCGTCCAAGGGATCGGCGCCGCAGCCATCCGCATCACGACGCTTGCGATCGTTCGCGACTGTTTCGGCGGCCGCGAGATGGCGCGCGTCATGTCCTACGTCATGATCGTCTTCATGATCGTGCCGATCGTCGCGCCGTCGTTCGGACAGCTCGTCGTCTTCTATGCCAGCTGGCATTGGATCTTCACTCTGATCGGTTGTATCGGCTTCGTGCTCTTCTTCTGGGCGCTGGCGCGCATGAAAGAATCGTTGTCGCGCGAAGAGCGCCTGCCGCTCTCGGCGAGCGCCGTCTTCGCCGGCTTCCGGACGGTCCTGACGAACCGAATCACCTGCGGCTACATGATCGGCATGACGCTCTTCACTGCGGTCATCTGTGCCTATATCGTGACCGTCCAGCAGGTCTTCGGTGAGGTCTACGGGCTCGACGAGTGGCTGCCGATCGCCTTTGCCGGAACGGCGGGCGGCATCGCCGCCGCCAATTTCGCCAATGGCTTCTTCGTCCGCAGCTTCGGAATGCGCCGCATCTCGCATGCCGCGATGATCCTGTTCACGGCGCTGGCAGCCAGCGGCTATGGCGTGTCGCTCGGCGGCACGCCCACCTTCGTCGTGAGCTATGTCCTGTTTTCGGTCCTGCTGATGTTCTTCGCGGTCATCGCCACCAATTTCACCGCCATCAGCCTCGAGCCGATGGGACATCTTGCCGGAACAGCAACGGCCATCACCGGCTTCGTCTCGACAACGGGCGGGGCGCTTCTCGGCGGCGCCGTCGGGCAACTCTTCGACGGCACCCTTGAACCGCTGTTCGGCGGCTTCGCCCTCTTCGGTCTCCTGACCATTCTCGCAACGCTTTGGGCAGAAAAGGGAAGGCTCTTCACCCATCCCGGGGATCAGGATGCCGTGCACGACCACGGTGCCCACGTTTGACACTGGAGGATACGATGCGGGCGGTCTCCTGCCCGCATCCCTCACCCTAATTCGAGCGGTGGTCCCGTGAAGCGGAGATTATAGCGGCTTGCGGCCGCCAGGATTGCCGGCATATCGGTCGAGATGGAATAGTGGCCGGCCGCCATTTCTGCGAAGAAGGCTTCGAAGCCGCCCGGTGTCAGGATGACGAGATGCCGACAAGGACGGTCTCCGACGATTTGGAACGTATGCTCCGACCCCCGCGGTATGAATACCGTTTCTCCCGGGCCGCGCCTTAGCTCCTCACCCTCGAGCCAGAATTTGCACTGACCTGTGACGATTATGAAAATCTCGTCTTCGGTTTCGTGTACGTGCCGCGGCGGACCGCTTCCGACCGGCGAGAGACTGTCGACGATCGACATCTTGCCGCCTGTAGCCTCGGTGGACAAAATCGTGCGGTATCTGACGCCGTTCCAGTCGATGGCATCGCCGGGATAATCTTCATTGTTCATCGTCTTTCTCCGTTTAAGCGTAAAAAAACGAAAAGCGCTCTCGTTGACTCCTGCTTACTCACCATCTCACTATCGGTCCAACCGATTGTCGTGATAGGTGCTATCGCGAAAATGAATTTTGCAACATTCGACCTCAACCTGATGCGCGTTCTCGATGCCATTCTGCGCGAAGGCTCTACGGTGCATGCGGCCAAACGGCTGAATATGTCCCAGTCCGCCGTGTCGGGCGCCCTGGCGAGGTTGCGGTACTCACTCTGTGACGAACTCTTCGTCCGCCACGGCAATCGCTTGGTTCCGACCGACTACGCCAAGTCCATCGAATTGCCGCTCAGGGAGGAGCTTGATCGGCTTGCAGCCATTCTTGCGCCGCCGAGCGCGTTCGATCCGGCGACAGCCGTGGGAACGTTCCGTATCACGGCAAGCGACTTCTTTGCGGAGATGCTGATGCCGCCGCTGGCCGACCTGCTGCGCAAGCAGGCGCCCGGCATCAGGGCGCAGCTCGTCGATCTCGTTCCGAACAGCTATATCGATAGCCTTGAGACCTATCGCGCCGACCTCGCCCTCATTCCGAACCAGTCGATTCCGAACTGGACCAGCAGCCAACCTCTCTTCTATTCGAGCTTCGTCGTGATCGCACGGCGAAGGCATCTTCAGTTGGCGACGGCAGGCTTGGCGCCGGGAACGATCGTGCCGATGGACCTGTACTGTGAGCTCGGCCATGCTCTCTTTTCGCCCGAGGGAAATTTCTCGGCCATGGGCGATGCTGCCCTGGCCAGAATGGGCCGCAGCCGGAAGGTCGTTATGACCTTACCGGTGTTCTCCGGCGTTTGCCGCGCCGTCGCGGAAAGCGACCTGATCGCGTTGGTCCCGCGTCAGCTTGCCGAACGCGTCGCTCCACAGATGGGCTTGGAGCTCTATCGCCCGCCCATGCCGATCGATCCGCCCCTGGTCATTGCTGTCTGGCACCGTCGCTCCGCTTCGAGCCCCTTGCACCGCTGGATGCGTGAGAAGATCATCGGCTTGATGCGCCGCCTCAATGAAGGTGAGCACACCTCCATTGGATCATGACCAAATCCGGCACTTGCCTCCGATCAGGCTCAGACCGTGAAGACCTCGCGCCGCAGCGCGTCCCAGCTTTCCTTGTCCGTCGCCAGCAGCAAACCGCCGCTCAAATGCGCCGGCAGGTAGGGTGACCCGTCGAAGCGCGCGGCAAAGGCACCGGCCTCCTCGGCGATCAGCGTGCCGGCGAGATGGTCCCACGGCATCAGCTTCTGATACATCAGAAAGTGCAGGTGGCCGCCGGCAAAGATGCGATATTCATGCGCCGCGCAGCGGTAGCTGGTCGCCATCCGCACCTTCGCGAGGTTGCCCATGACGATGCGGCGATCGGCTTCGCCATAGAAGCCCGTCGAAGCGCCGCCGACCATGTTTTGAAGCGGCACGCCGGTGCTCACCGACAGTCTTTCCTGTGAGCCGTTCGGCCGGCACATCCAGGCGCCGGACCCTTTCTCGGCAATGACCCAATCATTGCCGAGCGGATCGTAGATGATGCCGGCCACCGTCTCGCCCTTGGCGACCACGCTTGCCATCACCCCGAAGAGCGGCATGCCGGCCGCGAAATTGAACGTACCGTCGATCGGATCGACGACGATGGCGAGATCGGCATCCGCCAGCTCTTCGAGGAGCGCCGGATCGGCGGCGACCGATTCCTCGCCGATGAAGACGGAGCCCGGCGCAATCGCATCGATCCGCGATTTGATCAGCCGTTCCGCCGCTTCGTCCGCTTCGGTGACAAGGTCGATCGCTTCCGTCTTCACCCGCACATCGCCGGATTCAAGATTGCGGAACCGCGGCAGAATTTCCTTCATCGCCGCCTCCTGCAGAAGGTTTGCAAGGGCGGCAATATCGACGGAATGGCTCATTCTCGGGGCTCCGGGGAAAGGGACTGGAAATCGAACAGCTTGGGATCGAGGAGGTGCGACGGGTTCGCGTGCCCGAGCGCGCGAAGCATGGTGTCCTTGCGGCCGGGCATACGCCGCTCGATATCGGCAAGCATCGCCTTCATCGCGTTACGCTCGAGCCCATCCTGGGAGCCGCAAAGGTCGCAGGGAATGATCGGAAACGCCATCGCCGCCGCGAAACGCGCAAGATCCTCCTCGGCCGCATAGGCGAGCGGACGCAGCACCATCAGGTCGCCGTCGTCGTTGAGAAGTTTCGCCGGCATGGATGCGAGCCGTCCGCCATGGAACAGGTTCATGAAGAACGTCTCGAGGATATCCTCGCGATGATGCCCGAGTACGAGCGCATCGCAGCCTTCCTCCCGGGCGATCCGGTAGAGATTGCCGCGACGCAGCCGCGAACAAAGCGAGCAATAGGTCGCCCCCGTCGGCAGCTTTTCCTTCACGATCGAATAGGTGTCGCGATACTCGATCAGGTGCTCGACGCCGATCGACGTGAGATAGTCCGGCAGGATGTGCTTCGGAAAGTTCGGCTGCCCCTGATCGAGGTTGCAGGCGACGAGCTCGACCGGCAGCAGGCCGCGCCACTGGAGGTCCATGAGCAATGCCAAAAGGCTGTAGCTATCCTTGCCGCCCGACACGCCGACAAGCCAGCGCCTCGCACCGTTGAGCATCGCAAAGTCATCCAGCGCTTGGCGGACTTGCCTGAGCAGACGCTTGCGCAGTTTATTGAAGGCGACCGAGGACGGCATGCGCGAGAACAGCGGATGGCGGTCGGCGTCAAGGCCGGCGAAATCCTCATCGACAGCGATGTTCGTCCTGTCGCGCTCAGACGATCGTGCGGTTTCCATGGCATCTGTCTCGGAATGTGCAGGGCATTAATACGGCCAAGGGCTGAACCAGCACTTGCCCGGTCGGCCCCGGAAGATCAAGGGGAAATCGAACCGCCGCCCCTGTGATTCGGCACAATGGCCCCCCGCCCCGTTTTTGGCGGTGGAGAGGGACAGGATCGTGGCGCCCTCCCCAGCTACCTGAACACACGGAGTAGCGTTCCGGCCAAGGCTGGAGATCGCCGACATCTTTCGTAGCTATGGCCCCGCGTGGCAGCGGGCCAATGCCGGCATGTAAGCTGGTCCAGCTCAAGGTCATGAAGGCGATCGAAGTCTGCCGAACCGAGGCGCTCTCGGCCAGGATGTGCTGAATATGGCGCTTACCGATGAGGCCCGCGCCAAGTACGGTCAGCATAACCCGCTGATCATGGTCACTTCAGCCCGTGCTGGCCGCCTTGATCATTGTCGCCGCGCGCCGGATGGCAAGCTGGTAACCTTCTGTTCCAAGGCCGCAGATTACGCCGTCGGCGCGGTGCGAAACGAACGAATGGTGTCGGAAGCTTTCGCGCTTGTGCACATTGGAGATGTGGATCTCGATCACGGGCCCTTCAAATGTGTTCAGAGCGTCGAGGATAGCGAGTGAGGTATGGGTGAAGGCCGCCGGATTAATGACGATGCCCGCACCGTCTTCGCGCGCCTCATGAATCCAATCGATGATCTCGTATTCCCGGTTGCTCTGATGAAAGCGGATTTCATGGCCGAGTTCGGCTGCCAGCTTGCGGCAGTCCGCCTCTACGTCTGCGAGGGTTTCATGCCCGTAGATGTGCGGCTGGCGTTTGCCAAGCAGGTTGAGGTTTGGTCCATTGAGAACGTAGATCAAACTCATAGCATAGTGTCCTTGTTGAGCACGTCGTCCTGGTCAGACGACTGCCGTGGCTTGAACAGCAAAATCAGGGTCCGACTCGTAGAGATCGGCACGCAAACCGAGCCTGCCAGCTTCGAGAGCAGGCGCGGCGATCACCCGCGCGGCCTCGAGAACGGCAGTGAGAAGCTTCTGCTTGATCTCCGCAGTACGACCCGGTGCCATCCGCAAGATGATTTGGATGAAATGATTATCGAGATGTTCATCGCCGACGCAGGAGTATGTCGCCTCCCGCGCAAGCGTGCGCACGGCGGAAGGTTTCACAAGGCCGCCATCGCGAACGCAGCGATGCACGGCCAGGGTGAGCCGGTCCATGGCCACATGCTCGCCCGCGCCCCGGCTATAATCGATGATGATATGCGGCACTTGGGATCTCCCCATCAAGCCGACAGGCGGCATAAATCGGTAAAGTGACGAGACATGCGCTCTGCGTCGGGTGCGATCCCGGTAAACAATTCGAAAGCCGCTGCTGCCTGGTAGACGGTCATGCCGCCGCCGGGAAGGGTCCGGCAGCCTTTTCCTTCAGCGAGCGCAAGGAGCTCAGTGACGAGCGGCATGTAGACGATGTCGGCGACCCAATGCCGCGGCAGAAGCCAATCCGGGTCGATCGGCAAACCTGGATGGCTCTTCATCCCCGTCGGTGTCGCGTGGATAAGGCCTTCCGCGGAGCGCAGGGCACCGCCGACGTCCGTCGTGGCACGGGCACAATCCCTTGAGAAGCGATCGTTCAACTGCCCAGCCAAGGTCTCTGCCCGTTTCGAATCCTGGTCAAAGATCGATATTCTCTCAATACCGAGCTTGATTGCGGCATGCGCCACGGCGACACCGGCACCGCCGGCGCCCAGCAGCACGGCATGCGACTTCGCGACGTCCGGAAGGCCGCGCTGGAAATTCTCGTAGAAACCGTACCAATCAGTGTTGTGGCCGATCCTCTCGCCGTCACGAAAGACCACGGTGTTGACCGCACCGAGCATCTCTGCATCCTCGGAAAGGCGATTGAGGTGGGCGATCACCGTCTGTTTGCACGGATGCGTAATGTTGCTCCCGGCAAAGCCGCGCCGCTCTTCCTCGTCGAGGAGGTCCGGCAGCGCCGAGGCGGGAAGGCCTCGCTCGGCCAGATCGAGAAGCTCGTAACGGTAATCGAGGCCCTGATGTCGAGCTTCCGTTTCGTGGAGCGCCGGGGACTTTGACATTTGAATGTCGGCCCCGATCAGTCCCACGAGAAATTTCTTGTCGTGCATTGGCATCGCTTTCGAACGTCAGTGGTGGGCCAGGATTTCGCCGAGGAAGGTTTTCGTGCGTTCATGCCGGGGAGACTTGAAGAAGACCTCCGGTTGGGCCTCTTCGACGATTTCTCCGGAAGCCATGAAGATGACGCGATCGGCGACCTGGCGGGCAAAGCCCATTTCGTGCGTGACGCAGATCATCGTCATGCCGTCACGGGCGAGCCCGATCATCGTGTCGAGCACTTCCTTCACCATTTCGGGATCAAGGGCAGAGGTCGGTTCGTCGAAGAGCATGACCTTCGGCTCCATGCAGAGCGCGCGAGCGATGGCAACGCGTTGCTGTTGGCCGCCGGATAGCTGCGCTGGATATTTTTCCGCTTGGTCAAGGATGCGGACGCGCTCGAGATATTTTCGAGCCAGTCGCTCTGCGTCAGTGCGGCTTGTGCCTCGAACACGCATCGGGGCAAGCGTACAGTTCTGAAGCACGGTCATGTGCGGGAAGAGATTGAAACTCTGGAAGACCATTCCCACTTCGCGACGGATCGCATCGATGGACTTGCTGCTTCCGTCCAGTACCTGACCCTCGACGACGATCTTGCCGTCCTCGATCGTTTCGAGGGCGTTGATGCAGCGGATTAACGTCGATTTCCCGGAGCCTGACGGCCCGCAGAGGACGATTTTTTCGCCTTTGCGGACCGATAGGCTGATGGATTTCAAGGCATGGAAAGCGCCGTACCACTTCTGTACGTCCTCAAGGGAAATCAGCGTCGGTTGACCGGTTGCGGAATTGAGCACGGAACTCTCCATTTGGGCTTTAGAGCATGATCCGACCGGAGTAAAACGAGGATCGATAAGATCATGCGTCGGAAGAAAGCGTTACAGCGCCGATCTGATCCAGTCAGATCGGCACGCGCTTTAATTGACGGTGAACGGGATGTTTGGAATCGATTCCGGGAACTGCGGCAGATCGATTGCCATCCACTTTTTCGTGACGGCGGCAAGCTCACCATTGGCCTTGATCTTCTCGATGAAGGCGTTGACGGCTTCGTTCCAGTCCTTCTCGCCGAGACGGGTCCCGACGCCGTTGTAGGTCGTCAGAAAGTCAATCTTGCGCTCATAGGTGCCGGCACTCGCCGCATCCAGACGCTGGCCATAGAACTGGTTGCCGCCAATCGCCTTTACCTGTCCGGAGATGAGAGCCTGAATGGTTGCGGCGTCGTCATCAAAGCGGCGAACCGTCGCGGTGGATCCGACGGCGTCCGTGACGGCCTTGTCCTGCGAACTGGACTTAGGAACGCCAATCTCCCATCCCGCAACGTCTTCAGGCTTCGTAACCGTGTCGGACTTTGCGGCATAAAGGGAAATCGTGTTAGCGGCGTAGGGCTTGCTGTATTGGATCGATTTCGCGCGTTCTTCCGTCATCGCCATCGTTGCGAACAGGATGTCGACTTTGCCGGTCGTAAGCGCCGGAATTCGGTTGGCGACGGCCAGCGGCTGGAATTGAACGTTCACGCCCAACTCCTTGGCAAAAAGGTTGGCGACGTCGGCGTCGAAGCCGTCCTGCACGCCGCTTGTGTTGACGAACCCCCATGGCGCATTGTCGCCCTGGATGCCGACCACAAGCGTGCCCTTTGCCTTGATTTCCTCCACACTTGCCGCAGAGGCGGTGGCAGCACCAACGGTTGCGAAGGCAATGGTTGCCAGTGCAAGTCCGAGAAAATTCCGACGATTGTGATGCATGCTTATTCTCCTCCTCAAGAGTTTTGCTTCGAGCGAAGCGGTTATCGGGCAGCTTTCGCCATCCGTTTTTCGAGGCCGCTTCCGGCATGGGAGAGCGGCCAGCAAATGATGAAGTAGATTGCGCCGACGATCCCGAAGACGAGCAGCGGACGATAGGTCTGGTTTGAAATGATCTGGCCGGCGCGAGTGAGTTCAATGAAGCCGACGATTGCTGCCAGCGACGTCCCCTTGATGAGCTGGACAAGGAATCCGATCGTGGCCGGCATCGAGATTTTCAGGGCCTGCGGCAGGACGACGTCTTTCATCCGCGAGACATAATGCAGACCGAGGGCGTTGGCGGCTTCCGTCTGCCCCTTTGGCACAGCCTCGATGGAACCGCGCCAGATCTCTCCCAGGAAAGCACTGGCATGGAGCGTGAAGGCGATTGCGACCGCGATCCACGCATTGACCTCGATGCCCAAAAGCGCAACGCCGTAGTAGACAACGAAAAGCTGCATCAGAAGGGGCGTGCCCTGGAAGACGCCGATATAGCCTGCGGTGATCCTCCGGGCGGCTTTCGTCTTCGAGGTGCGCAGCAGCGCGATCAGGATTCCGAATATCCCCCCACCGATGAACCCTACGATCACGAGCAGCACGGTCCACTTCAAACCCTGCATCAAAAAGAAGAATTCATTTTCACCGATTGGACCCATGGCTGCCTCCTATCGCGTCGGGTAGTTGAAGTAGCGGCGGGAAATAAGGGCGAAGAGGCCCATCATCAGGGTCGAGATAACCAGATAGATAGCGGTCACCGTGAAATAGACTTCGAAGCTGCGGAAGGTGTCAGACTCAATGCGCTGAGCGGCCGAGGTCAGTTCGTAAGCGGCGATTGACGTGCAGACGGACGTTGTCAGTGTCAGCATGATGAACTGGCTTGTGAGCGAGGGATAAATCGCCCGCAGCGCCGGCTTGAGCACGATGAGCCGGAAGACGTCCGCCTTGTGCAGTCCGAGGGCGAAGCCAGCCTCGATCTGGCCACGCGACACGCTCTCGACCCCGCCTCGAATGATCTCGATTGCGTACGCGCCACCGTTGATGCCGAGGGCAATGATCGCCGTAACGGTCGGATTGAAGCGTATGCCCATGAGAGGAAGGGCAAAATATATGAAGAAGATCTGCACGAGGAATGGCGTATTACGCACGACCTCGACGAACATGATCACGGGAGTGCGTGTGATCTCGCTCTTGGACGTCCTTGCCACAACGCCCAGGATTCCGATAACGAGCGCCAGGAGCATCCCAGCCAACGCAAGGCCAAGCGTTCCAAGCGAACCCCACAGCAATTCCGGGGCGCGGTCGAGGACCGCACCGAAATCGAAGCTATAAGGCATGTAAGACTTCCTCCTTCCGACCGGCCTATGCCACGTCGGCGCCGGATCACTGATCCGGTTTCAAAATTCCCAGCGCGCTCTCATGGAGATGTTTTAAATGTGCCTCCGGGTCCACCGACCCGACGAGTGGCACTTCAACCGAGATAGCAGTGCCGTGTTCGGTTGCCGCCCACAGGTCCTTCAATGGCAATTCGCCTTCCCCGGGAGCAAGCCTGCCGCCTCTAGCCTCGGCGATCATTGCTTCCGATGTTTTGGGAGCAGGCCCGCGGACGTCGCAAAACTGCACGTGTTTTACCTTCCCCGCATTTGGCCGAAGCTCGTCGACCGAGGCGCCGTTTCGGAAGAAGTGAATCCCGTCAACAAGGATACCGGCGTTCTCTGCTCCGCAGGAATTCACGACCGCTACACTGTCGCGAAAGGTTCTTACCGTCCGCCAACCCATGTTTTCGATGTCGACTGACATGCCATATCGCGCCGCGAGGGCGCAAAACTCCGAAAGGTTTGTGGCAAGACGACCGCCGTCGCGATCATCGCCGCAAACACTCAGCCGGCGCGCCCCTATGTTCGCAGCGGCTGCCACGGTCGCCTCATGGCAGGCCGCGACGAAGCTCTCGTCGATCACGAAGAACTCGATATCGAACACCTTGATGCCTTCGCCATCGGCAACGGCCTTGAATTCCTGGGCACTCCGGCTGCCCACCGGCAACTCGTAGAAAGGGGCTCCGGGAAAGGCGGGGTGGAGACGCAGCCCTATCGACGCAAAACCCGCCCGAGCGGCGATCACGGCGAACTCCTTGGGCGCCAGCGTGATGGATGAAAAATGCGCCGCGCCCAGTTCGGGGCCCGGTCCTGGCGTCGCGACGGTCATCACAAGATCCCCTTTGTCGCGAGGTGTTTGCGCAGATTGGTTCCCGTGCGGTGAATATGCTGACGCAACATGTCGCACGCATAGTCCAGATCACGCGCGACGGCTCCCTGAGCAATCTCACTGTGCTCCTGGCTGACGTTGCGGTCACCCGACGTGCGGGTCAGAAACGCCCGGCGATAACGGTCGTTGAGATTGAGAAGCAGTCTGCAGAAATGGAGCAGGATCGGCTTCCCGCAGCCCGATATGAGTGTCAGATGAAATTCGCGGTGGAGCTCCTCCCAGCGCTCCAGTGTCTCCGGACGAGCTGCGTCACGCTCGGTGCGATTCAGGCGATGCAGCGCGCGCATGACGTTGCCTTCCCACTCGACGTCGCCGACCCGCATGGACTCGCGAAGCGCAAAGATTTCAAACTCTTCGCGCAAGGTGGTTATCTCTTCCAGATTGGCCAGGGAAATCGGTGAAACGCGGTAGCCGCGATTGTCCTCGAACTCCACTAGACCGTCCGATATCAGCCGCGCCAACCCTTCACGCAGCGGACTGAGGCTCACGTTGAACGTCTTGCGCGCCTTGTCGAGATTGATCTTGCTGCCGGCCTGAAGCTCGCCAGAGATGATCGCCTCACGAAGACGGGAGGCAAGCTGGCTCCCAATTGTGTTTTTGCCGTCATCGAGAAAGCCAGAAGACGATGGAGCATCTTCTGTCGTCGGAGCAAATGCGCCGTCGTCATCCGGTACCATTGTTCCTCCCAGGGTTCCTCGAGCTAATTGTCGATGATCGATATATTAAACGATTATTCCTGTCAACTTGAGTGCGCTTAATCTGCAAAATTCGAGCGGCCAGCCGCATTTATCAAACAATGTTTCGAAAAATCAATGCATTGAATGCCGATATCTTGGTTCTTCCGACCAATTGTCGCTGCGAGGACGCATGGCAGCCTTGACATATAATCGATTATTTTGATAGTCGGGGAAACCGGGAGGTAGCCCACATGGTGATCAAAACTGAATGCGATCTGACGCCAGCCGTCCTTGGTGTGATGAATCGCACTGAAGACCCCCGCCTGCGGGAAATCCTCGTGGCGATGGTCAAGCATCTTCATGCCTTCGTGCGCGAGGTTCGACTGACGGAGGTCGAGTTTCGGGAGGCGACAGCCATTCTGAATGAGATCGGGAAGCTGCATACCGATCATCACAACGAGTTTGTACTGATGGCCGGTTCCCTTGGCGTGTCTTCACTTGTCTGCCTGCTGAACAATGGCGACAGCGGGCAGACTGAGACCTCCCAGTCGCTGTTGGGCCCATTCTGGCGGCTCAACTCTCCGCGAGTCGAAAATGGCGGGTCGATCATCCGATCCGAGACGCCGGGCACTCCCTTGTTCGTGCATGCCAGCGTCGTCGACCGCGACGGTAAGCCAATTGCCGGCGCCGAAGTGGACGTGTGGCATGCATCTCCCGTCGGTCTTTATGAAAACCAGGACCCGGACCAGGCCGAGATGAACTTGCGCGGCAAATTCATGACCGACGAGCAAGGTCGGTTCTGGTTCAGGACCGTCAAGATGGTCGGGTATCCGATACCGGTCGATGGCGTGGTCGGACGCCTGCTCAAAGCTCAGGGACGCCATCCGTACCGACCAGCGCACCTGCACGCACTGATCTTCAAGCATGGATACAAGACGCTGATTTCCCAGGTCTTCGACCCCAGCGACCCGAACATCGACTCCGATGTTCAGTTCGGTGTCACGGCAGCGCTGACCGGCGACTTCATTCGTCATGAGGAGCCCCATCCGACCGAAGCGGATATTCCTGGTCCGTGGTTCTCGCTCGACTACACCTATGTCATGGAGCCCGGCGAAGCCGTTTTGCCGCGTCCCCCGATCAAGTAAATCACGATCAGCAGAGCAAACGATATGATCACCGAAGAAGAACGCCGGGCCGCGGCAGACGCGCTGCTCAAAGCTGAAATCGAGCGCAAGCCGATCATTCAGCCTAGCCAGACCTACCCGAACCTCGAACTCGAGGACGCCTACCGAATTCAGGCTTTGTGGGCGGAGGCGAGAGTGGCCAAGGGTGCACGGATCGTCGGGCATAAGATCGGCCTGACGTCACGCGCGATGCAGATGGCTTCGAAGATGACGGAGCCGGACTACGGCTGCATTCTCGACGATGCGCTTTACAACGACGGAGCGCAGATCAGGGCTGACCTGTTTATCAAGCCGCGCCTCGAGGTCGAGCTGGCCTTCGTCATGGGTGAGGATCTCGTCGGGCCCGGCACCAGGATCTATGACGTCATGCGTGCGACCGAGTTCGTTGTCCCGGCGCTCGAAATCATCGACTACCGGACCGAAGTCCCTCGAGCGATCACCGATACCATTGCGGACAACGCGGCTTTCGGCGCCCTCGTCGTTGGCGGCCGTATAATTCGGCCGATGGACATCGATATCCGTTGGGTCGGAGCGACTCTTTCCAAGAACGGCATCATCGAGGAGTCGGGCGTTTCGGCGGCGATCATGGGACATCCGGCAGCCGGCATTGCGTGGCTGGTCAACAAACTTCATGCTGTGGGCGGCGGCCTGAAGAAGGGACAAATAGTCCTGGCCGGCTCGTTCACGCGCCCTGTCGATATCGCGAAAGGTGACGTCATTCAGGCCGATTACGGCCCTGTCGGCTCGATCGGCGTGTCGTTCGTGTGAGGTGCTGGATGGAACATCCTGTCAATCGGTTCAAGCAGAAGCTTCTTGCCGGTCAAAGTCAGATCGGCCTGTGGTGTGGCCTGCCGGGAAGCTACGCCGCGGAAATCGTCGCGCCTTCCGGTTTCGATTGGCTCCTGTTCGACACGGAACATTCTCCGGGTGACGTTCTGACCGTCCTGCCACAATTGCAAGCGGTCGCACCATACGACGTTTCCCCAGTCGTCCGCCCGGCCATCAACGACCCCGTTCTCATCAAACGTTTCCTGGATATCGGCGTTCAGACGCTGCTCATTCCTTACGTTCAGAACGCGGAAGAGGCGAAAGCCGCAGTCGCGGCCGTGCGGTATCCTCCGGAGGGAATTCGTGGTGTTTCCGCCCTGACGCGCGCCACTCGTTTCGGCCGAGTTGTGAACTATGCGCAAAATGCGGAACGGGAAATTTGCCTTTTGCTGCAAGTTGAGACGCGGGAGGCGCTTGGCAACCTCGAGTCGATTGCCTCGGTAGAGGGAGTGGATGGGGTATTCGTAGGACCGGCAGACCTGGCAGCGAGTTTCGGACACAGGGGCCAACCGAGCCACCCGGAGGTGGTCGGTGCAATCGTCGACGCGATTGAACGCCTGAAAGCCTTGGGCAAGCCTGCGGGCATTCTTACCCCGGATGAGACGTTCGCGGCACGGTGCATCTCACTGGGAACACTTTTTACTGCCGTTGGTGTCGATGTCGCCGTTTTGGCAAGGGGATCGGAGGCACTCGCGGCACGATTTTTATCGCAAGAAGCGTGCCGCGATGCCGGAACGTGAAGAACTCCTCATTGAAATCGCACCGACGGGAGTCATCAGAGCGGCGGTCAACATGTCGAATGCCGCACTTGTCAAACTCGATCCGGTGACAGGCGTTCTAAAGGGGCAGAGCGCGCAGATCGCGACCGCACTTGCGGCAGAACTCGACTGCGGTTTGTCGCTGGTCCGATACGGATCGGCTGCCGACATTCTCGCGGCTGCCGAAGGCAGCGAGTGGGACGTTGCGTTCATTGCTTCCGATCCGTCACGTGCCGACAGGTTCTCCTTCTCGCCACCCTATACCACGGTGACCGCCAGCTTTCTGGTATCGGACCGGAGCCCTCTGGGCAGCGTCGAGCATGTTGACGTCGAAGGGGTGCGCATTGCCGCAGCCAGAACCGCTGCGTATACAAGGGAGCTTGAGCGACAGATTAGAAGTGCAATCCTCCTCCATACCGAAAGTCCCGCCTCCGCCCTGGACATGCTTGTATCCTCCGAGTGCGATGCGGCTGCGGGCCTGACCGAGTCCCTGTCACGTTTCTGCGAAGAGAATCCAGGTTTCCGAGTTGTTGAGGGGACATTCTCGAAAGTGCCTCAGGCGATCGCTGTGCATCGGAGGTGTGTCCACGCGTCAACCTTCCTGTCGGACTTCATCCAACAGCATTGCAGTGCGGGTAAGCCGAGCAATCCTTAATTTGCATGGGGCACTTCAATTGGGACAATTTCCTCATTCCGCGCCGCACCGGCGGATATCGCTGGCTGCGCTCAGGGTAGGCTTCGCCCCCTCCCGCAAGCAACCGCGAGAATGATCACGGCCCGAACACCGACCATCCCGTGCGCGCCGCCAGCATCTCAAGCGCCAGCGAGCCGAGCAGCGAGTTTCCGTTCTCGTTCAGTCCCGGCGACCAGACGGCGATCGAGGCCCTGCCCGGCGCAACCGCCATGATACCGCCGCCGACGCCGCTTTTGGCGGGCAGCCCGACGCGATAGGCGAAATCGCCGGAGCCGTCATAATGACCGCAGGTGAGCATCAGCGCGTTGATGCGCCGGGCCCGCTGCCGCGAGACCACGGAATGCCCGGTCAAGGGATTGCTGCCGCCGGCGGCGAGGAACAGTCCCGCCTTGGCGAGCTGGCTGCAGGTCATTGCCAGCGCGCAATGGTGGAAATAGACCCCGAGCACATGCTCGGCCGGATGGTCGAGCCGTCCGAAGGAGCGCATGAAATTGGCGAGCGCAAAATTGCGGAAGCCGGTTGCCGTTTCCGAACGCGCAACCTCGTGGTCGATCACGATTGTGTCGTCGTCGGCGAGATAGCGCACGAAGCGCACGATCTCACCGATAAGTTCCCTCGGCGTGTGGCCGGCAAGGATGAGATCGCTGATGGTGATCGCCCCGGCATTGATGAACGGATTGCGCGGTTTGCCGCCCTCGTGTTCGAGCTGGACGATCGAATTGAAGGCCGAGCCGGACGGCTCGCGCCCGACGCGGTTCCAGATGTTCTCGCCATGCTTTCCGAGTGCCAGCGTCAAGGTGAACACCTTGGAGACGCTTTGAATCGAGAACGGTACTTCCGCGTCGCCGACGCGGTGCAATTCGCCATCCGTCGTCACAATCGCCATACCGAAATGGCGCGGGTTTACCCGAGCGAGCTGGGGAATATAGTCGGCGACCTTGCCCTCGCCGAAGCGCGGCGCCAGCTCCCGATGGATGTCGTCGAGGATCAACTGGAGATCCTGTCGCGCTGTCTGCTCCGGCATGCGGCACTCCTCGGCGCTGGCGTGGGAGAGACCCTCCGGGAAACTTTTCTGCCCGCGTCCCGCCAACTTATGAGATCCGTTCCGATCTTCCCCTATAGAAAAACCGCCCGTTTCCGGGCGGTTCCAAAAATCCAGCCACGAAGGCCCGGATTAACGCGAATAGAATTCGACGACCAGGTGCGGCTCCATGACGACCGGGTACGGAACGTCGGAGAGAACCGGAACGCGGGCATAGGTCGCGACCATCTTGTTGTGATCGACTTCGATATAGTCCGGAACGTCACGCTCGGCGAGTTGCACGGATTCGAGAACCGAAACGAGCTGCTTGGACTTTTCCTTGACTTCGATGACGTCGCCCGGCTTGCAGCGGTAGGAACCGATGTTGACGCGAACGCCGTTGACCTTCACGTGACCGTGGTTGACGAACTGGCGCGCAGCAAAAACTGTCGGAACGAACTTGGCGCGGTAGACGATCGCGTCGAGACGCGACTCGAGCAGGCCGACCAGGTTTTCCGGAGTATCGCCCTTGCGGCGGGACGCTTCGTCGAAGATCGCGCGGAACTGCTTCTCACGAATGTCGCCGTAGTAGCCCTTCAGCTTCTGCTTGGCGCGCAGCTGCACACCGAAATCCGACAGCTTGGACTTGCGGCGCTGGCCGTGCTGGCCGGGGCCGTATTCGCGGCGGTTGACCGGGGACTTCGGACGGCCCCAGATGTTTTCGCCCATGCGGCGGTCAATTTTGTACTTGGACGACTCGCGCTTGCTCATCGCATTTCCTTTCAAACGGTTACGCCGGTCTGTTGCCAAACCGGTCAAGGAAACACGCCCTCCTCTGAACTCGTTTTTGGAGTTCTGACAGGCTTCTCGCGATCACGCGAACGCTAAGAAGCCACGGGACATGTCAAATGAAACACCGGGCATCGCTGCCCGGCGTTGGGCGGGTCTTTACGCAGAGGACGCTGATTTGTCAACGGAATATGACGCAGGTGGCAGATTTTCCTTCGCCGTCTTGCGCCGAGGCTCACTCGGCCGCGGCGCGTCCGGCATTTCCTGCATCGGGCGCGTCGGCATCGCCCGGCGCGGTCTCCTTGCCCAGGTCGGGGAAAGCGACGATGCGCTTTCCAGAAAAATCCGCATGGGTGACGATCAGCCCCTGCTCCTCGAAGTAGCCGAGCAACCGTCTGGCGCGACGCGCGGAGTGCGTACCGTAAGCGCGGGCGATCATTGCATCCGAAGGGCACGGCAGACCCCGCACGGCAGCCTGGGCCATCATCAGGAACACTGCCTGCAGGTCCTCCGTCACTCTTTCGGCGAGTTGAACGGCAGAGCCCCATGTATCGGTCGCGGCGGTCTCCGGATCGACGCCGGAGCGCGCAACAGCCATCTTGCGACGGAAGGCGCTCAATGTGAGCGCAGCCCCCGGCACACGGCGTATGCGGCAGCGCACGAGAAAGTCCTGATAGAGTTCCGCATCGGGGCGGAAGGCGGCTTCCGGATTTGCAAGGATTTCGGCGAAGAGGCCATCGAGCAGCGCCCCCCGCTCCTCTGCCGACATCTCCGGCTGCGCCGACTTGATTTCCAGCGGCGCTGCCGGTTCCGGTCGCGGGCGCGACAACTCGGCCAGAATGTCGCTTGCCGGGCGCGGCTGCGGGGCCGCACGGCGAATGACAGGCCGGGCCAATTCCTCCGGATCTGGCGTGAAGATCAGGTCTTCCACGTCCTGCGGCGCTTCCGGCAAGGGCATCAGCTTCGGGCTCGTCGAGCGGGCCGATGTTTCGACCGAACCGATCGTCACCTTCAGCGGACGGCGCGAAAGCGCCGGTCCGAGCGCCACGAAGGAACCGCGCTTCAGGTCTCGGAACATCTCCGCGGTGCGCCGGTCCATGCCGAGGAGATCGGCGGCGCGCTGCATGTCGATATCGAGAAAGGTCCGTCCCATCAGGAAGTTGGACGCTTCGGCCGCGACGTTCTTCGCGAGCTTCGCCAGTCGCTGGGTGGCGATCACACCGGCAAGTCCGCGCTTGCGGCCGCGGCACATCAGGTTCGTCATGGCGCCGAGAGAAATCTTGCGCGCCTCTTCCGAGACATCCCCACCCACGGAAGGCGCGAACATCTGCGCTTCGTCGACGACGACCAGCACCGGATACCAATAGTCCCGGTCGGCATCGAACATCGCATTCAGGAACACGCCGGCGCTGCGCATTTGCTGCTCGATGTCCATTCCCTCGAGCGACAGTACGCAGGAGACGCGGTGCTGGCGGATGCGGGTGGCGATGCCGATCAGCTCCGCATCCGTGCGCTCGCCTTCGACGACCACGTGTCCGAACCTGTCGGCGAGCGTGACGAAATCGCCCTCCGGGTCGATGATGCATTGCTGCACCCAGGGTGCGGACTGTTCGAGCAGGCGGCGCAAAAGATGCGACTTGCCGGAGCCGGAGTTACCCTGCACCAGGAGACGCGTCGCCAGAAGCTCTTCGATATCGAGCGAGGCCGAAGTCCCTTCGGACGTCGTTCCCATGTCGATGCCGACTTTCATTCCCACCTCTTCGTCGCTGCCTGATTCGCAATACGCCACGGACCGTCAAACGGGCAACCAGTAGCAGGACTTGCGAGGCTCGCCCCCCGCATCGCTTGCCTGGTTTTGTCTCGCCACAGATCTTGTCGGAAGCCGCGGGGCGCTGTTCGAAACCTGCTTAGCATGGAATAATCCGCTGCCATGCGGCCCTTTGCGAAAACCCACAGGGAATCCGCGGTCGTAACATGTCACCGCACCCGATTGGTGGGCCACTCGCAGCAATTGAAAATGTTGCAAGCACCACCTACATGTTTCGCACCATTTCAGCGGAGCAGACACGGACCGATGAACCAGTACGAAACCGAGAACCATTACCGACTGCATGAGCACCTACGTGAACCCAGCAAAGACACCTACCGGGTCATTTCGCAGGCAGAGGCACGGCGATCGTGGCTGAGCCTGGCACTTGCAATCGCTATCGTACTTGGCATCGCCGCCTTCATTCTGCCGACAGCATTTTGACGTTCGGCCTACAGCACCGTAAGCCCAAACCCCTGCATCAGCCGGCGCGTGGCGAAATCGGGCTTGCCGGACGTGAAGATCGCCGGATCCTCGCCATTGAGCGGTTCGAAGCCGTTCGGCAGCGCCACCAGCGAGCGTGCACGCCGTGCAATCGCCTCGGCGGGATCCAGCCAATCGACCGGCCATGGCGCCAGCCGCCGGAAGACATTGACCATGAAGGGATAATGGGTGCAGGCGAGCACGACGATGTCGGTCTTCCGCCCATCGAGTTCCACGAAGCAGGGGGCGATCTCCGCGAGGACGGTTTCGTCCTCCAGCTTTTCGCCGCGGATATAGGCCTCGGCCATGCGCGCCAGGTTTTCCGATCCCACGAGTCGCACATGGCATTGCGAGGCGAAAGACTGGATGAGGTCGCGGGTGTAGGCACGCCTCACCGTGCCGGGCGTGGCAAGCACCGCGACCACTCCCGAGCGCGTGCGCTCGGCTGCCGGCTTGATTGCCGGCACCGTGCCAACGAAGGTCATTTGTGGATAGGCGGCGCGCAGCTCCGCGCCGACCAGGGTGAAGGCCGTGTTGCAGGCGATGATGCAGATTTCCGGATCGTGTTCGGCCAGCAATCTGCCGAAGAGCGCGACCACGCGCTCCTTCAGGGCGCCCTCCTCCCAACCGCCATAGGGAAAGCCGGAATCGTCGGCGACATATATGAAATGCCGTTCGGGCATCAGCACTCGCGCTTCGCGCAGCACCGTCAGTCCACCGATACCGCTGTCGAAGACCAGAATGGGTTTCGGTTCAGTCGTCGTCACCGCCGCTCCGTGCTTTCCTGCCCCGGTCCGGCGCGCCCGAACCGCGTGGGTTTTCCCGCGTGAAGCGGTCGAGCGAGGAGATGACGCCGCGCAGCACCTGGATTTCGGATTCGGTGAAGCCCGGCCTCGTCAGGACAGCGCGCAGGTTTTCCATCAGTTTCGGTTTCTTGTCGGCGGGACGGAAATAGTTGCGTGCCTCCAGCGCCTCCTCCATGTGGTCGACCAGGCCCTGAAGCTGTTCCTTCGTGGCAGGACGCTGCGCTATCGCCTGGAACGAGGTCTCGTCCTCCGAGGCCATGCCGGTCTTCAGCCATTCATAGGACATGAGCAGCACGGCCTGCGCCAGGTTCAGCGACGCGAAAGCCGGATTGACCGGGAACGTGACGATCTCGTCGGCGAGCGACACCTCCTCGTTGGTCAAGCCCGTGCGCTCGCGGCCGAAGATGATCCCGACCGCTTCACCGCCCTTGAAGCGCGTGCGCAACTCCCGCGCCGCGACGATCGGCGAGCGCACCGGCTTGAAGCCGTCGCGATCGCGGGCAGTGGTCGCATAAACGAAATTGAGATCGGCGACCGCCTCTTCGAGCGAGCCATAGAGTTTGGCATTGTCGATCACGTGGTCGGCACGGCTGGCGGCGGACCGCGCCTTCTCGTTCGGCCAGCCATCGCGCGGATTGACGAGCCTCAGTTCCGACAGCCCGAAATTCGCCATGGCGCGCGCCACCATGCCGATATTCTCGCCGAGTTGCGGATAGGCGAGAATGATCGCCGGGCCTTCCGTCAAGAGTTCGCGCTCGCTGTTGGTCCCTGCCATGCCATCCTTGCCTTCGCCTTCGTCCGGCGCCTCCCTCGCACAAATGGCGCGAAAATTAAAGCTGCTTTCGTTCCCGGACGGGCCCTTCGGCCACCGGTCCGCGTAGATCGAAAGTTTCGACCAAGCATGCTTTGCCTTCCCGACCCACGGTGCTATAGGGCTCTGGATTTTTCCACCGGAGGGACATCGAGCCGGTGTCCCGCAAAGCACGAGGCATGTTCATGGCAAAGATCAAGGTCGCCAATCCGGTCGTCGAACTCGACGGCGACGAGATGACCCGTATCATCTGGCAGTTCATCAAAGACAAGCTGATCCATCCCTATCTCGACCTTGATCTCGAATATTACGACCTCAGCGTCCAGAACCGCGATGCGACCGACGACCAGGTGACCGTCGATGCGGCCAATGCCATCAAGAAGCACGGCGTCGGCGTCAAGTGCGCGACGATCACCCCCGACGAGGCTCGCGTCGAAGAATTCAGCCTCAAGAAGATGTGGAAGTCGCCGAACGGCACGATCCGCAACATACTTGGCGGCGTGATCTTCCGCGAACCGATCATCTGCAAGAACGTGCCGCGCCTGGTCCCCGGCTGGACCAAGCCGATCATCGTCGGCCGCCACGCTTTCGGCGACCAGTACCGCGCCACCGACTTCAAGTTCCCGGGCAAGGGCAAGCTGTCGATCAAGTTCGTCGGCGACGACGGCGAGACGATCGAGCACGAGGTCTATGACGCGCCGGGCGCCGGCGTCGCCATGGCAATGTATAACCTCGACGAATCGATCACCGACTTCGCCCGCGCCTCGTTCAATTACGGCCTGCAGCGCAAGGTTCCGGTTTATCTCTCGACCAAGAACACGATCCTGAAAGCCTATGACGGCCGCTTCAAGGACATCTTCCAGAAGGTGTTCGAGGAAGAGTTCGCCGAGCAGTTCAAGGCCGAAAAGATCTGGTACGAACACCGCCTGATCGACGACATGGTCGCCTCGGCGCTCAAGTGGTCCGGCGGCTATGTCTGGGCCTGCAAGAACTATGACGGCGACGTCCAGTCCGACATCGTCGCGCAGGGCTTCGGCTCGCTCGGCCTGATGACCTCGGTGCTGATGACGCCGGACGGCAACACGGTCGAGGCGGAAGCCGCCCACGGTACCGTCACCCGCCACTACCGCCAGCACCAGAAGGGCGAGGAAACCTCGACCAACTCGATCGCCTCGATCTTCGCCTGGACCCGCGGCCTCGCTCACCGCGCCAAGCTCGACGACAATGCGGATCTCGCGAAGTTTGCAGAGACGCTCGAGCGCGTCTGCGTCGACACGGTCGAAGCGGGCTTCATGACCAAGGACCTCGCCCTGCTGATCGGTCCCGACCAGCCCTGGCTCTCGACCACCGGGTTCCTCGACAAGATCGACGAGAACCTTCGGAAAGCGATGGCTGCCTGAACCAGCCGCATGGACAACGATCTGGAAACCCGGCCTCGCGCCGGGTTTCTTGTATTTTGACTGCTATAATATGTTCGCGAGGGGCAAGGCGTTGCCACCCGTGCCTTCTCCTGCCCGTGGGAGAAGGTTGCGGTCCACCCTCCGCAACTGCTGTGCAGGACGGGCAGCGGGACGAAGGGGCAGATTTCCGACCATTTGATGAAGAGTGGGAACGGGAAAGATGACAAACGGTCCGGTAAGGATGCTGGCATCCGACATAGACGGGACGCTGCTCGGCGACGAGGCGGCGGCCGAACGCTTCCGCCACACCTGGCATGCGCTGAACAGGGACGAGCGGCCGCTGCTCGTCTATAACAGCGCGCGCACCGCCGACGACATGCTGTCCCTGGTCGAGGCCATGCTTTTGCCGAGGCCCGACTACGTGATCGCTGGGGTCGGCACGGTAATCGCCGACATGCGCATGCCCGGTCCGCTGCAGGCCTTTTTGGAAGAGCTTGGCCCTCCCTTCGAGGCGCAAACGATTGCCGCTGTCATGCAGTCGATCGAGGGGGCCGTTCCGCAGCCGCAATTGCACCAGCTTCCTCACAAGATAAGCTGGCATCTGGCCGACGCCCCGGAAGCGGCAATCACGGAGATTGCCGGGCTCTTCGCTGCGTCGGGCCTGGCGGTAAAGCTCGTTTATTCCAGCCGCCGCGACCTCGACATCGTGCCGACGGCCGGCGGAAAAGGCGGTGCGCTCGGCTGGATCTGCCGCCGGTTATCGATCGGCCTCGACGAAGTCGTCGTTGCCGGCGACAGCGGCAACGACCGGGAGATGTTCGAGATGCCGCATGTCCGCGGCGTCGTGGTCGCCAATGCGCTTTCCGAACTTCGCGACTCCCCATCATTGGATCGCCGACACTTCCTGGCATCCGCTTGCCACGCGGATGGCGTCATCGAAGGCCTGAAATATTGGGGCGTACTACGGTGAGGTTCACCGGACCGTGGGGGCGCTCGATCTCAGCGTGGCATCTCGCTGAAAGGGCAAACGTCGTCTTCGAAGGGTACGTGTCTTCGACGAAACTCCGTGCCTTCCACGATTTCCGGCTTGCTGATCCTGTCCATGCGGAAGTGGCGGAAATCCTCGCGGGCGGCATCCCAGGCCACGAGGTACCAAAGTGGCGGCAGGATCAGCATCGCCTGTGGTTCGACTTCGCGGATGGTTTCTACTCCTTTGGCGTCACGATAGTGGAACCGCAGATGTAGCCGCTGGAGAAATGCCGTCTCGAAGGCAGACAGCAGCGCGGGATCGATCGATCCCAGGTCCGAAATATCCTGCTTGGGCGACAAGTGTCCGATGTACAGACAGTCGAGGAGTCGGCGCAGGTCTCGCACCTTGTCTGCCGACAATGCCTTTTCGATCTTGGCAAGCCCCGAATCGGCGAGATCGGAGAAGGGAAGAGATCGGGCCGCGCGCATTGCCGCAACGCTGATGATGAGCGCGAACACCTCAGTCACGGAGAGCCGAGTAGTGGTCTGCACCGATTCCGGGTCGAGCTGAATCCCGCCGCCCCGGCCAGATTCCGAATGGATGACGAAACCCTGGTCACGCAGCGCTCCGATGTCGCGCAGCACCGTTCGCCTGGAAGCGCCAATTTCCTCCGCCAACTCGGCGACCGTTGAAGTCCCGTTGCGCCGGAGGATGCGCACTATGGCGTCATGTCTGAGGCGGATGTTCATTTACGGACCCTACAGCGCCGCGCGTCTTATCAGACGCGCAAAGGTCGCTGTAGCACTTTGAATTGCTGCATGTCCTTGTCCTTGAATCGAGGTCGATAAAAAGGAGACATGCAGTAGCACATTTGGTGCCAAATTATGGCACCGATTTACCTTAGGCGAGTCATAACAACTCAGTAAGGAGACCAAACGTGACATCGCAAAACCAAACAGCCGGCGCCAGCATAACGCCGGTCATCGTCAACCCTTCCCACCTGCATGACCCGACGCCGAATGGCTACAGCACAGCGGTCATCACCCCGGCTTCCGGTCGGTTGGCTTTTATCTCAGGGCAAGGCGGACAGGACCACACCGGCGCACTCTCGTCCGATTTCGGCGAACAGGTGAAGCAAGCCTACGCGAACCTCGCCGCCGTGATCGCCGCGCTTGGCGCTCGCCCGGACCAGGTCGTGAAGCTGACAGTTTTCGTGGTTGACCACGATATGTCGAAACTGAGCGTGCTCACCGAGAACGTGGTGCGGACGTTCGGTGCCAAGCTGCCTGCGCAGACTTTGGTGCCGGTGCCAAAGCTCGCCATCGACCCTATGCTTTTCGAGGTTGAGGCTGTCCTCCTGTTGGATTGAGTACCTGTTAGAATCGCTTTCTGCGCTTCGCCGGGGAACGGTCAAATCCCACTTCGACTTGACAGATCCTGCCGGCTTGCCGTCGGCTGTATCCTGCTTGTGCGCCGGCGCGACTCAGATACGCTAAGCGTGCCGTGCATGTTGGATCCCGACGTGACGGCGTCCGGAAAGCGTTGCCTATGCCCGATTCCATGGTTCCGAAGACTGCCAGCGTGTTTGCCGAGGGCTACGATCTTGCGCGGCTGAAGGCGGATGCCTTTGCCGGCCTGACGGTCGCCATCGTCGCCCTGCCGCTTTCGATGGCGATTGCCATCGCCTCCGGTGTTACGCCCGATCGCGGGCTCTACACGGCGATCATCGGCGGTTTCCTGGTCTCGCTGCTCGGCGGCAGCCGCGTACAGATCGGCGGGCCGGCCGGCGCTTTCATCGTGCTCGTCGCTGCGACGGTGGCACGACACGGCGTCGACGGTCTGCTGCTGGCAACCGCCATGAGCGGCCTCATGCTGGTCGCCGCCGGCTATCTGCGGCTCGGCCAATACATCAAGTTCATTCCCTATCCGGTGACCGTCGGCTTCACCGCCGGAATTGCCGTGATCATCTTTGCAAGCCAGTTGCGCGATCTCTTCGGGCTCACCCTGCCGGGCGCTGAGCCGGGCCCGATCGTCGACAAGGTCGTCGCGCTAGCCGGGGCAGCCGGCACGGTCAATTGGGCATCCGTGCTGACCGCGGCCCTGACGATCTGCATCATCCTCGCGCTCCGGCGCGTAAGGCCCCATTGGCCCGGCATGCTGATCGCGGTTGCCGCGGCGTCGGCCGTGGTCGCCCTGCTGCAATTGCCAGCGGAGACGATCGGCACCCGCTTCGGCGGTATTCCGCGGGGACTGCCGCTGCCTGCCCTGCCGCCACTTTCGCCGGACAAGGTGCTCGCAGTCTTTCCGGATGCGGTCTCCTTCACCCTTCTAGGAGCGATCGAATCGCTGCTTTCGGCCGTCGTCGCCGATGGAATGACTGGGCGCAGGCATCGTTCGAGCATGGAACTGATCGCTCAGGGGATCGCAAATTTCTTTTCGGCCCTCTTCGGCGGCATCTGCGTGACCGGCACCATCGCGCGGACGGCAACCAATGTGCGCGCCGGTGGCACGAGCCCGGTCTCGGGCATGCTGCACTCGGTCTTTCTGCTTCTCTTCATGCTGCTCGCCGCGCCGCTCGCAAGCTACATCCCGCTTGCCGCACTTGCCGGGGTGCTCTCCATCGTCGCCTGGAACATGATCGAGAAGCCGGCCTTCATGGCGCTGCTGCGATCCTCCTATGGCGATGCGGTCGTCCTGCTCGCCACCTTTCTGATCGTCGTTTTTCGAGAGTTGACCGAGGGGATCGTGATCGGCTTCGCCCTCGGCGCGGTACTGTTCATCGATCGCATGGCAAGGAGCATTTCCGTTGGAGAGACCACGCCCCTGGCGATTTTGAAGCGGGAAAATGGCGAAGAGGAGCATCCGGTCGTCGCGGACGACCCGGATACCGTTATCTACCGCATCTCCGGCATCTTCTTCTTCGGCTCCGCTGCCACCGTGGGCACCGTTCTCGATCGGATAGCCGATCAACGCCGGAATTTCGTTCTCGACTGCTCCGAAGTTCCCTTCATGGATTCGACCGCCGCCAATGTCATCGAAGGGACGCTTCGGAAGGCGGAACGAAGCGGCGTCCGCTTCATAATTACCGGAGCCAGGTCGCAGGTCCGCCGCACGCTTTACCAGCACCACGTCCGCCCGCCGCGCGTCCTGATGCGCGCATCCGTTCCGGCGGCACTCGAGACCATCCGTGCCGAAAGGGCCGCATGAAAAAAAGGGCGCCGTTGCAGCGGGCGCCCTCTTCCTGAAGCGTATTTTGACTCAGCCGGCCAGCGCCAGCGCCACTGCCTCGATTGCCTCGGCTGCCCGACCGCCGTCCGGACCGCCCGCCTGAGCCATGTCCGGCCGACCGCCGCCGCCCTTGCCGCCAAGCGCTGCCGAGGCGACACGCACCAGATCGACGGCGCTGACCTTGGACGTGAGGTCGTCGGTCACGGCAACGACAGCGCTTGCCTTGCCGTCACCCGAGACGCCGACGAAGGCGACGACACCAGAGCCGAGGGTCTTCTTGCCGTCATCGGCGAGGCTCTTCAGGTCCTTCGGCTCGACGCCGGATACGACCCTGCCGAGGAAGCGGACGCCGCCAATCTCGCGGGCCGCCTCGCCCGAGCCGTTCTGGCCATCGCCGGCAAGTGCCAGCTTCTTCTTCGCCTCGGTCAGTTCCCGCTCCAGCTTGCGCCGCTCGTCAAGAAGCGCCTCGACTCGGCCGAGAACGTCGGCCGGCTGCACCTTGAGTGCCGCCGCGAGCGTCTTCACCCGCTCGTCCTGCTCGTTCAGATAGGCGCGGGCCGCCTCGCCGGTCAACGCTTCGAGGCGGCGGACGCCGGCGCCGACGGCGCTTTCCGAGACGACACGGATCAGGCCGATATCGCCCGTCGCGGAGACGTGTGTGCCGCCGCAGAGCTCAACCGAATAGGGCTTTCCGGCCTTGGAACCGCGAACACCTTCGCCCATCGCGACCACGCGAACCTCGTCGCCGTATTTCTCGCCGAAGAGCGCCATCGCGCCTTCGGCGATCGCGTCGTCGACGCTCATCAGGCGAGTCGTGACCGGCGTGTTCTGGACGACGATCTCGTTCGCCATCTCCTCGACGATCTTCAGCTCTTCGGCCGTCATCGGCTTCGGATGCGACACGTCGAAACGCAGGCGTTCGGGTGCGACCAGCGAGCCCTTCTGCGCCACGTGGGTGCCGAGCACCTCGCGCAGCGCCTCATGCAGGAGGTGCGTTGCCGAGTGGTTGGCGCGCAGGCGCGTGCGCCGCGCATGATCCACCGTCAGCGTTGCGGCTTCTCCGGTGTTCACGCTGCCTTCCGTGACCATGCAATAGTGAACGAAGAGCCCCTCGCCGCGCTTCTGCGTGTCGGTGACGGTCAATCGGCCCGTCTCGGTGGTGATGACGCCGGTATCGCCCATCTGGCCGCCCGACTCCCCATAGAAAGGTGTCTGGTTCAGGATCACCTGGATGCCTTCACCCTCGTTCGCCGAATCGACGACCGTGCCGTCGCGAACAATCGCCTGGATCACGCCCTCGGCCGCCTCCGTGTCGTAGCCCAGGAAGTCCGTGGCGCCGTGCCTTTCCTTGAGCTCGTACCAGATCGTCTCGGTCGCCGCTTCGCCGGAACCGGCCCAATTGGCCCGCGCTTCCGCCTTCTGCCGTTCCATCGCTGCGGCGAAGGCGTCCGTATCCACGGTGATGCCCTTGGCGCGCAGCGCGTCCTGTGTCAGGTCGAGCGGGAACCCGTAGGTGTCGTAGAGCTTGAAGGCGGTTTCGCCATTGAACCGATCGCCTTCGGAGAGACCGGTCGAGGCGTCCGCAAGCAGGTTGAGGCCGCGCTCCAGCGTCTTGCGGAAACGGGTCTCCTCGAGCTTCAGCGTTTCGGAGATCAGCGCTTCGGCGCGAATCAGCTCCGGATAGGCGCGACCCATCTGGCCGACAAGTGCCGGCAGCAGCTTCCACATCAACGGCTCCTCGGCACCGAGCAACTGCGCATGGCGCATGGCGCGGCGCATGATACGACGCAGCACGTAGCCGCGGCCCTCGTTCGACGGCAGCACGCCGTCGGCGATCAGGAAGGCGGAGGAACGCAGATGGTCGGCAATGACGCGATGGCTCGCGCGCCGTTCGCCCTCAGCCCTTACTCCGGTCGCTTCCTCCGATGCCGCGATCAATGCCCGGAAGAGGTCGATATCGTAGTTGTCGTGCTGGCCCTGCAGGACTGCGGCGACACGTTCCAGGCCCATGCCGGTGTCGATCGATGGACGCGGCAGATCGATGCGCTCCTCTTTCGTCACCTGCTCGTACTGCATGAAGACGAGGTTCCAGATCTCTATGAAGCGATCGCCGTCCTCATCGGCCGAGCCCGGCGGTCCGCCCCAGATCTCTTCGCCATGATCGTAGAAGATCTCCGAGCACGGGCCGCAAGGGCCGGTATCGCCCATGGCCCAGAAATTGTCGCTCGTCGGAATGCGGATGATGCGGTCGTCGCCGAGACCGGCGATCTTCTTCCAGAGGTCATAGGCCTCGTCATCGGTGTGATAGACGGTGACGAGCAACCGCTTCGCATCAAGCCCGTATTCCTTGGTGATCAGGTTCCATGCAAGCTCGATCGCACGGTCCTTGAAATAATCGCCGAAGGAAAAATTGCCGAGCATCTCGAAGAAGGTGTGATGACGCGCGGTATAGCCGACATTGTCGAGGTCGTTGTGCTTGCCGCCGGCGCGGACGCATTTCTGCGCGGTCGCCGCCGTCGAATACGGACGCTGTTCCAGCCCGGTGAAGACGTTCTTGAACTGCACCATGCCGGCATTGGTGAACATCAACGTCGGATCGTTGCGCGGCACCAGAGGGCTCGACGGCACGATCTCGTGGCCGTTCTTGCGGAAATAGTCGAGAAACACCGACCGGATTTCATTCACGCCGCTCATCTTGCGTCCTATCTGTGCACACTCCGGCCGCAAGCGCAGGTGTCCCGCGCTTCAGTGCCGTAACCTTCGACCCCGCGTCTATCGCTCGTAGCCGCCCTCCCCGATGGCCGCTGCCATCGGAACCACAGGCTTTTATCTTCCGCATATCACGCTGTCCAGACGGCAGCAAAAACCGGCCGCTCATGCCGAGGGCCGGTCCACCGGGCGAAAGCTGGTTTGCTCTGCCCGCTATTCGGCGGCATCCTCGCCGTCGCTCTCCGGCCCGCCGTTCTCAAGGAACCGCTCGGCTATCAGGCCGGCATTCTGCCGGAGCGCCATTTCGATCTCGCGCAAAAGATCCGGATTGTCGCGCAGAAACTGCTTGGCGTTCTCGCGGCCCTGGCCGAGACGCTGACTGTTATAGGAGAACCACGCCCCGGACTTTTCCACAATGCCCGCCTTGACGCCGAGGTCGATGAGTTCGCCGGTCTTGGACACGCCTTCGCCATACATGATATCGAACTCGACCTGTTTGAAGGGCGGCGCCATCTTGTTCTTGACGACCTTGACGCGAGTCTGGTTGCCGACCACTTCCTCCCGCTCCTTGACCGAGCCAATGCGGCGGATATCGAGCCGGACCGATGCATAGAACTTCAGCGCATTGCCGCCCGTCGTCGTTTCCGGCGAGCCGAACATGACGCCGATTTTCATGCGGATCTGGTTGATGAAGATCACCATGCAGTTGGACTTGGAGATCGATGCGGTCAGCTTGCGCAGCGCCTGGCTCATCAGGCGCGCCTGCATGCCCGGCAGGCTGTCGCCCATCTCGCCTTCGATTTCGGCGCGCGGCACGAGCGCTGCGACCGAGTCGACGACCAGCACGTCGATCGCGCCGGAGCGAACCAGCGTATCGGTGATTTCCAGCGCCTGCTCACCGGTATCGGGCTGCGAGATCAGGAGATTTTCGAGATCGACACCCAGCTTGCGCGCATAGACCGGATCGAGAGCATGCTCGGCGTCGACGAAGCCACAGATGCCACCCTTCTTCTGCGCTTCGGCAATGGTCTGCAATGCCAGCGTCGTCTTGCCCGAGCTTTCCGGGCCGTAGATTTCGATAATGCGGCCCTTCGGCAGGCCGCCGATGCCAAGCGCGATATCGAGGCCAAGCGAACCGGTCGAGACGGTTTCGATCTCGACGACGCTATCCTTGGCGCCTAGCTTCATGATCGATCCCTTGCCGAACGCGCGTTCGATCTGGGAGAGAGCCGCTTCAAGTGCCTTGCTTTTATCCACCGATTTGTCCTCTACGAGCCGCAAAGAGTTCTGTGCCATTGGGTCCACCTTTAGGTTATTGGAGCTGTTGAGGCAATGAAGCCGCCGCAGGAGTTTTTGTACACGCTTTGTTCCAATTTGGCAATGGCACACCAAGCGATTGAAACATATGGATAATTCGCCAATCGTTCGATTCCTGTTCACGGGCCATTGTACTCCATTTTCGTGGGACGGCGCGGAGCTTCGCCCAGACCTGTCGAGCCAGTCCGATTCGCATGATGAGGTGACGCATGAAGCAGCATAGGATCGCCGTTTTCGGTGGCGCCCATATCGACCGCCGCGGCCGTATCAGTGGCCGGACGGCGCCGGGTGCAAGCAATCCCGGAACGTGGTTCGAGGAGACGGGCGGCGGCGGCTTCAATGCGGCGCGCAATCTCGCACGCCTCGGGCACCGGGTGCGCATGATCAGCCCGCGCGGCGGCGATGCGGCCGGCGAACTGATCGCTGCGGCCGCAGCGGTGGCCGGAGTGATCGACTGCCCCTTCACCTTCCTCGATCGCAAGACGCCGAGCTACACGGCGATCCTCGAAAACGACGGCAACCTCGTTATCGCGCTCGCTGACATGGAACTCTATGCGCATTTCTCGCCGCGCCGGTTGCTGCAGCGGGCAACGCGCGAACTGGTCGCTGCGAGCGACCTCGTGCTGATGGACGCCAACCTCCCGCAGGAGACCTTGGCGGCGCTGGTCGGCGCCGCAAGCGGAGACGGTCGTCTCGTCGCCGGCATCGCCGTTTCCCCCGCCAAGGTGATCCGATATGGCGAATGCCTCGCCGGTCTCGATTTCCTGTTCATGAACGAGGCGGAAGCACGCGCGCTGACAGGAGCGGATAACGCCGATGCCGAGGCGTGGCCCGCCCTTCTGCGGGCGGCCGGCCTTTCCGGCGGCGTGGTGACACGCGGAGGACGGGCGGCGGTCGCCTTCGACCGGTTGAGTGCCTGCCTCGCCTCGCCGCCCTCCTTGCCCGCCCTCGCCGACGTCACAGGCGCCGGCGACGCTCTGGCCTCCGGTTTCCTTTCCGCCCGGCTCTCGGGTCTGGAACTCGCCGCATCCCTGCGGCACGGCATGGCCGCCGCCATGATCACGCTCCGCTCGCCCTACGCGGCTGCGGAGGAGATGTCTTTAAGCAATCTCCGGGAGGCGCTGGCCCTTGTGCCGGTGCCGCGAATGCTGTCATGAGATTGCCAATCGAAAGGAAGAGCCGCTGGCGGCCTCTCCCGGTATCCTGCTCCAACACTCGATCAGAAGCGAAGAACAATGACGAAGCCTTCCAACCCGTCCCTGCCGATGGAATATTCCGACGAAGTCGCGGCCGCGAAAGCGCGCGGCGCGCCGATCGTCGCGCTGGAATCGACGATCATCACCCACGGCATGCCCTATCCGGGCAATCTCGACATGGCGCGCAGCGTCGAGACGATCATACGCGAACAAGGGGCGGTGCCCGCGACCATCGCGGTCATCCACGGCACCCTCCATATCGGCCTTGACGACGCGAAGCTGGAAGCGCTTGCCAAGACTGAAGAGGCGATGAAACTTTCGCGCGCCGACCTCGCCTTTGCGATCGCCGAGCGCCGCACCGGAGCCACCACCGTTGCCGCGACGATGATCGCCGCCGCCCGCGCCGGCATCGGCGTTTTCGCGACCGGCGGCATCGGCGGCGTTCATCGCGGCGCGGAACTGAGTTTCGATATTTCCGCCGACCTCGACGAACTCGCGCGCACCAACGTGATCGTCGTCTGTGCGGGCGCCAAGGCGATTCTCGACATTCCTAAGACGCTCGAGGTACTTGAGACCCGGGGCGTGCCGGTGGTCACCTATGACAGCGAAACCTTCCCCGCCTTCTGGTCGCGCGACTCCGGCCTCAAGAGCCCGTTGATGCTGAACAGCCCCGCGGCGATCGCCAATTTCCAACGCATGCGCGAGCAGCTCGGCGTCGATGGCGGAATGCTCGTCGCCAATCCGGTGCCGGAGGAAAGCGAGATTGTGCGCGAAGAGATGGAAATCTACATCACCCGCGCGCTGGACAATGCCGCGAGCGACGGCATTTCCGGCAAGGCGGTGACGCCCTACCTGCTCGACAACCTCTTTCACATGACGGAAGGCCGCAGCCTCGAAACCAATATCGCGCTCGTCGAGAACAATGCCCGGCTCGCCGCCGAGATCGCCGTCGCACTGGCCGCGAAATAGTCGCAACTCTCCGCTTGCTCGACGGTATACTCCTGGGCTTCGGCAGTATCGTCGCGACCTCGGCAAGAACTCGGGCGCCGGCGCAGAAATCCGACATAGTCGCGGGGGCTGCCGGCGATAGCTGGGTTGCGGTGCCGGGCAGGCTGAACATCGAAGAAATCCCGATCTGAAACGGAATGCGACAGGAATGTCGCATTTGCTCGCTGTGCCGTCGCCTGGACAACGACACGAGACGGCGCAAATTCTTACGTAAGATTGACCAAACGACATCAAGAGACGCGGCCAGCGCGTCCTCACGAGCAGGAACTCCGGCGCTTGAAATCCGGACCCGCGCACCGGCTTTTGCGCAACATCTTCCGGACTGCAATATAAGACTGCCGGCGCGTGGACCACTCGCGATCAAAAGCCGCAACCGCAATTCACCATGAGAAAAGGAGAAGAGAAGAGGTCATCAGGCAAACCAAACTGGAGGGGAAATGTACACGAAAATAATGGTTCCCGTCGATCTGGCGCATGTCGAAAAGCTAGAGCGTGCCCTCGATACGGCGGCAAAACTTTCCAAGCTCTATAATGCTCCCGTTGCTTATGTGGGCGTCACGGCCTCAGCCCCCGGTCCACTCGGGCATAACGCTGCGGAATATGCCGCGAGGCTGGCGGCTTTCGCGAAGGACCAGGGTGCTCGTCACGGCATCTCGACCCAGTCGGAGTCGGTGGTCAGTCACGACCCGGCAGTGGATCTCGGCGATGCCCTGGTCGAGGCGGTCAAGAACACGGGAAGTGACCTCGTCGTCATGGCGACGCACATTCCCAATGTTGCCGATCATCTCTGGCCGTCCAATGGAGGCCGCCTGGCAACCCACACGAATGCCTCCGTATTCCTGGTCCGCAGTTGAAAAGCCTGCACCGGACCGATCACGACAACTCATAGCAATATCTGAGGAGCATATTCCATGAGCGATGCTGGAATTCCGGCCCCTGAAGGCCCTTCGGCGCTGATCGACACCGACTACGAAATCGGTCAGGACAACATCACTGCGCAAATCGGGCCCTTCGGCCTTGATGTCCACAACCCCGTCTTTCTTATATCCGGCCTGACGGCCGTGGCCTTCGTGCTGCTGACGCTCGCCTTTCAGGAGCAGGCGGGTCCAATCTTCAACAGCATGCGTGAATGGCTGACGTCGACCTTCGATTGGTTCTTCCTTCTCTCGGCCAATATCTTCGTCCTGCTCTGCCTCTTCCTGATTGTCTCGCCCTACGGCAAGGTGCGGATCGGCGGAAAGGAGGCCACGCCCGATTATTCCTATTCCGGCTGGTTCGCGATGCTGTTTGCCGCCGGCATGGGAATCGGATTGATGTTCTACGGCGTTTCCGAGCCGATCTCGCATTTCTCCTCTTCCGTTGCGGCGGATGCCGGCGCGACGGATAGCTGGGCACCGCTCGGCGGCGCCCCAGGCGATATTGTGACCGCCCGCCATCTCGGCATGGCCGCGACTATTTTTCACTGGAGCCTGCATCCTTGGGCGATCTACGCCGTGGTCGCGCTTGCACTTGCTCTTTTCGCCTATAACAAGGGGCTGCCACTGACGATCCGTTCGATCTTCTATCCGATCTTCGGCGAACGGACATGGGGGTGGCCGGGCCACATCATAGACGTGGTCGCAGTCTTCGCGACGCTTTTCGGTCTTGCCACCTCGCTGGGGTTCGGCGCCGAACAGGCGAATGCCGGGCTCAACCATCTTTTCGGCCTGCCGGTCAACGACGTCTCGAAAGTGCTTCTGATCGTCGGGATCACCGCCATCGCGCTCGGATCCGTCGTGGCGGGTCTCGATGCCGGGGTGAAGCGCCTGTCGGAAATCAACATGATCCTGGCCGCCTTGCTCCTGTTCTTCGTGCTTGTCGTCGGGCCGACCTGGGCGATCCTTACAGGCTTCTTCACCAACCTCTATGAATACGCACGCTACCTGCCGGAACTGTCGAACCCGTTCGGGCGCACCGACGACAACTTCCGTGACGGCTGGACGGCCTTCTACTGGGCATGGTGGATCTCCTGGTCGCCCTTTGTCGGGATGTTCATTGCCCGCATTTCCCGCGGGCGCACCGTGCGCGAATTCCTCACCTGTGTCCTCATCATCCCGTCCCTCGTTTCGGTCTTCTGGATGACGGCTTTCGGTGGCACGGCAATCAGCCAGATCGTCAATGACGGCTACCAAGTCATTGTCGATGCACCGCTGGAACTGAAACTGTTTTCGATGCTGGAGGCGCTGCCACTGCAGGCGATCACGTCCTTCATCGGGATCGTTCTTGTAATTGTCTTCTTCGTGACCTCATCGGACTCCGGCTCGCTGGTGATCGATACGATTACAGCCGGTGGAAAAGTGGATGCACCGACGCCGCAGCGTGTCTTCTGGGCAACCTTCGAGGGCTTGGTCGCGATCGCGCTTCTTCTGGGCGGCGGCCTGGGCGCATTGCAGGCGATGGCGGTTTCGACCGGCTTCCCCTTCACTATCGTCCTGTTGCTCGCCAGCTTTGCCATTATCAAGGGATTGGCGAGCGAACCGCGCTAAGCAGTCGGAACCTGCTTGTCGTAAAGCACGCACGGTGCTGAAGACTACTTAACGCCCCGCCGGATACGCGGGGCGTTGACGCTGTCGGCCCCGGCTTCGAGGCAACGGTAATCCGCCTGCTGCAGCATTGCGCTCTCCACGCGTCCTTGCGCTCCGAGAACGTGCAGCAGACGAAACGGTGCGCAGAATGGGCCGGCACAGCACGATGCGAGCTATCGAGAGGCAGAACTTTAGCGCCGCCCGTCTTTTCAGACGGGCGGCGCTGTAAGTCATATGGCCTTCGGATCGTATGGCTGCCGTAGAAGCACCCGTTATGCGGCCGAGGCAAATTCGCGCAAACGCCGCGCCGGAGTCCTTTTGCTGTGGCTGTTGCGATTTCTCGTGTCCTGCGGCGAACAGCCATAGGTTTCACGATAGCACTTCGAGAAGTGGGAAGCCGATACGAAGCCGCAGGCGATGGCGACTTCCACGACCGGCATGGAGGTTTGTACCAGCAGGTGTTGGGCGCGTTCGAGACGAAGCTTCAGGTAGTAGCGCGCCGGTGAGCAGCGCAGTTCGTTGCGGAAGATCCGTTCGATCTGCCGGCGCGAGAGCCCCACGGATGCGGTGAGTTCGTCGATCTGCATCGGATCGGCGAGACTCTGCTCCATTTTCTCGACCAGCATCATCACGGTTCGATCCTGCGCCCCGACCCGTTGCGCAAAAGGCATGCGCTGCCGCTCACCAGGCCCACGCACGCGGTCCACCAGCGCGAGTTCGCATATGCTGCCGATGACCTCTTCGCCGACATCGCGCTGAATGATGTGGAGCATCATGTCGAAGGAGGCGGCGCCGCCGGCGCAGGTAAAGATGCTGCCGTCGACTTCATAAATCCCGGTATTGACATCGACGCCGCGAAACTCCTCGACGAAGCCGGGAATGTTCTCCCAGTGGAGCGCGCATTTCTTCTCGTTCAACAGCCCCGCTTTCGCGAGGATATGAGCACCGGTGCAAAGGCTTCCGATTGCCACGCCCCGATGCCGACATTCGCGCAGCCATGCCTCGACCGCCCGATCGCTATGACGATGCACGTTCTTGCCGCCGCAAACGATCGCCAGGGCGGGCCGCTGATGAGTAATGAGGTGCTGGCGTTCTTCGGCAATTGAGTTGTCGGAGTCCAGGGTGAGGCCGCAGCTCGCGCGGATCTTCCCGCCGTCGCCCGTGGCCACACGCCAGCCATAGGCCTCGTAACCAAGGGCGGCGTTGGCCATCCGTAGAGCCTCGATCGCCGAGGAGAATGCCATCATCGTGAATTCCGGCACCAAATAAAATACTACCAGACGCGGCTCAGCACTCACCAGTCTCATGGAAGACCTCCTCTGATCCTCGGCGGACCGGCGCGCACTTTAGCTGCCACGACCGTCCGCTTCTCCCAAATGATCGACAGATATTGACCTGTCCTGAAAATCTGAAAAGAATGATTGCGACATATGGACGGTAAAAACGAGACATACCGATGCCTCCAAACAAGGTCTCCCCCGTTGGCCAGCGCCGCGATCAGTCTCTGCGCCTGTCCGTGGGTTTCGTGCTGCTGCGCCGATTCACGCTTTGCGCATTCGCCAACTTCGTGGACGTGTTGCGCCTTGCCGCCGATGAAGGTGACCGCAGCCGGCCGATCCAATGCCGATGGAGCGTCATTGCTGCCGACATGAGGCCGGTAAGTGCGAGTTGCGGGGTATCGATCCAACCCCAAGAAACGTTAGGCAACCCGAAGCGGTTCGATTACATCGTCGTGGTCGGCGGCCTTCTCGACGAGATCGATCGCAGCGACGACAGGATAGATGGATTCCTGCGCGAAGCCGCCGCGGCCGGCGTCCCGCTGGTCGGCCTTTGTACCGGCACGTTCATCCTCCACCGCGCCGGACTGATGGACGGTTATCGCTGTTGCGTAAGCTGGTTCCACCACCAGGACTTCCTGGCGCAGTTCGAGCGGATGAAGCCGGTGTCGGATCAGATTTTCGTGGTCGACCGGGATCGCCTTACCTGTTCCGGCGGCACCAGCACGGCGCACCTCGCAGCATTCCTCGTCGACAGACACATCGGCAAGGCGCAGGCGACGAAAAGCCTGAACATCATGATGATCAGCGGCGCGGAGGAAGGTGGAGCCCCGCAGCCGGGACTCACGCTTGATTTCAGAACCAAGGACCTGGTCGTCAGGAAAGCGCTTCTGCTGATGCAGCAAAACCTGGATACGCCGCTCTCCGTCGCGGAGATCGCCAGGCATCTCGATATTGGCAAGCGCAAGCTTGAACGGCACTTCCGCGATGCGCTCGAAATCTCGCCCCTGTCTGCCTTTATCGAGATGCGGCTCTTGCATGCCCGCCACATGATCGAGAACACGGACAAGTCCATCGCCTCTATTGCCGCGGAGAGCGGCTTTTGCGATTCCTCACATCTCAGCCGGCTGTTCCGGCGCCGTTTCGACGGCACCCCGCAGCAATTCCGCGCGTCTGCCACGGTCGAAACACCGTCTGACGACCGAATGGCCCCTGAACATAAAAGAGAGGCATAGATCGGCGGCCATCCGCCGGGGGCGTCAAGTCCGTCCATAAGGGTACCCCATCGGTTTCCATGAACGGCTTCGGAGCCCTTTTTCTGCGCAACATTGCCTTCGCTGTGTCGCGAGGCGGCGCATCCGTGCCCGCCCCATGCAGGCGCCAAAGAGCCGTCCGATGGACTAGGCCAATCGGCCGATCCTGACGGGACAATGTATCGGCCGACAGGCCGAATGGATCAAAGGGATTAATGAAGTCTATATCAACGGCACAGCGTCGGCGAAAAACGAATGAGATTCTGTCTGACCTGCGATGCCGCACTTGTTCGGCGCAACCCCAACCAGCGAAGGATCGACTGATTGAAAACCTTCTCCGCTTATCCACGCGGGCGCCGTGGCCGATGACGAGAAGGTGGCCGTGACGTCGGAGGGCAAGCAATGAGCCTGATGGAATGGTTATTTGGTAAGCTGGAGACTTCCAGGAACGTGGCGGTCCTGCAGGGCAGGCCGGTTCTCGCCGGAACCACGATCAAGATCGCTCCGCGGGTTGGTCGCAGTAGAACAGAATGAGGCAGAGCCGCATATCAGGGAGGACTGGGACCGCTTCCTGCTTGGGGCAGACGCTAATCGACACCCTCGTTCCCCACGCGAGGAACCCGGCCCCCTTCTCCGCCCACGAATTGTGGTACTTCACTGACCAGTGGATTGCCGCCATGTCGGAGGATGACCGGAGAACCATGTCCGAAATCCTCGTGCGTAACAGGGGCAAGCGCGATTTCAACAGGCGACATGGATGATCGGAACCATGACTGCGCCTGTAGTCCTGTCAGAATCCCGTCGGCACGGGCCGACGCACAGGAGCATTATTGGCGCCCGCTCTAACCAGGATGGCAATCCGGATTGATCGGGCGCCGGATCGCCGCCTCACATGACCTTTGCCAGCGAGGCGTCAGTCTGTTGCGGGTCGCCGTGGGCGCTCACCAATGCTCCAGCGAGTAGGCGCAGGTCGACGATGCCGACCGGCTTGCCTTCGGCGTCCACCACGGCAACATCGCCATCCGGGCCATGGGCGATCATGCGCATGGCGTCCTCGATAGTCGTGCCCACCTCGATCGGCGTTCCGACCGGCGAAGCACCGGGACGCATCGGCACCATGACCGCCTCGACATGCACGACGCGGCCGCGGTTCACTTCCTTGACAAAGTTCGCGACGTAATCGTCGGCTGGCCGCAGCACGATGTCCTGGCTGGTGCCCTGCTGGATGACTTCGCCATCGCGCAGGATGGCGATCTGGTCGCCGAGCCTCAGCGCCTCGTCGAGATCGTGGGTGATGAAGACGACCGTCTTCCTGATCTCCTTCTGCAGGTCCAGGAGCACCGTCTGCATGTCCATGCGGATCAGCGGATCGAGCGCCGAATAGGCTTCGTCCATCAGCAGCACCGGCGCGTCGTTGGAAAGCGCGCGCGCAAGCCCGACGCGCTGCTGCATGCCGCCCGAAAGCTGGTTCGGATACTTGCTCTCGAAGCCCTTGAGCCCGACCCGCTCGATCCAGCGCATGGCGGTGTCGACGGCCTTCGCCCGCTCCATCCCCTGCACCTCGAGCCCGTAGAGGGTGTTGTCGAGCACATTGCGATGCGGAAGAAGCGCAAACTTCTGGAACACCATGGCTGTCTGGTGTCTGCGGAAGGTCCGCAACTCCTGCTCGTTCATCTTGACGACATCGATGCCATCGACCAGCACCTCGCCAGCGGTCGGGTCGATCAGCCGGTTTATGTGGCGGATCAGCGTCGACTTGCCCGAGCCCGAAAGCCCCATGATCACCTGTATGCAGCCGGAGGGCATCTCGATATTGATGTCCCGCAAGCCGAGCACATGCCCATGCCGCTCGTTGAGCTCGGCCTTCGTCAGGCCGTTCTTGACCGCGTCGACATGCGCCTGCGCGTTCGGTCCGAAGATCTTGTAGAGATGGCGTATCTTGATGCCGCCGAAGTGATGATCAGCCATGGACGATCTCCAGGTGCTTCTGCAGCCGCTTGCCATAGGCCTGGCTGACCCGGTCGAAGATGATGGCGATGCCGACGATGGCGAGGCCGTTGAACATGCCGAGCGTGAAATACTGGTTGGCAATGGCCTTGAGAACCGGCTGGCCCAGGCCCTGGACGCCGATCATCGAGGCGATGACAACCATTGCGAGCGCCATCATGATGGTCTGGTTGATCCCAGCCATGATCGTCGGCAGCGCCAGCGGAAGCTGTACGTTCTTCAGCTTCTGCCAGCCCGACGAGCCGAAGGCGTCCGCCGCCTCGAGCACATCCTTGTCGACCAGCCGAATCCCAAGATCCGTCAGTCGGATCATCGGCGGGATCGCGTAGATGACGACGGCGATCAGCCCGGGCACCTTGCCGATACCGAGCAGCATCACGACGGGAATGAGATAGACGAAGCTCGGCATCGTCTGCATGACGTCGAGGACCGGATTGACCAGCCTTTGCAGACGATCGGATCGCGACATCACGATGCCGATCGGAATGCCGACCGCAATCGAAAGAATCGTGCAGACGAAGATCATCGAGACTGTCCGCATCGTGTCGTCCCACATGTCGAAATAGCCGATGGCCAGGAGCGTCACGAGACAGCCCAGCACCACTTTCACGCTCCGGCTGGCAGCCCATGCGATCGCGAGGATGATCAGCGTGATAACTGGCCACGGCGTCTGCGTCATGAAACGCTCGGCGGCAATCAGAAAGTGCTGCAAAGGCGAGAAAAAGCCCTCGATCGCTTCGCCATAGCTACGCGTAAACGTTCGGAATCCCTCATCGATAATCTTCTTCAGATTGCGCAGCGCGTTGTCGTTCATGTGCGGAAATTCGTATAACCAATCCATTCGGTTCCCCTTTTTTGAAGAAGCCGGCTGAGCCTGTTCTTGTTTTGATTGGACGGGATGAACGCGGCGCACTCTTCGTGCGCCGCGCGGAACCTGCGTAGAGGCTCAAAGCGCCGCCTTGATCTTCTCGGCAGCTTCCGGGGATACCCACTTCGACCAGATTTCCTCGTTCTCCTCGAGGAAGTGCTTCGCGCCTTCTTCGCCGGTCGCCTGGTTGTCGGTCATCCAGGCCATCAGCTTGTTGACCGTCTCGTTGCTCCAGGAACGCGTGTTCAGATAGTTCATGACCTCGGGACCGACCTTCTCGGAGAAGGGCTTGGCCACGAGCGTGACGACGCGATCGATCGGCCAGGCATTCGCCTTCGGATCGGGGCAATCGGCCACCGTATTGCAGCGCTTCCATTCGTCCGGATCGTTCGGCACGCCCGCTTCGAGCTTGACCATTTCGTACTTGCCGAGCAGCGCGGTCGGCGACCAGTAGTATCCGACCCAACCCTGCTGGCGCTCGTATGCCTTGGCGATTGAACCGTCGAGACCGGCGGCGGAGCCCGTGTCGACCAACGTGAAGCCCGCCTTCTCCGCTTCGTAGGCCTTGTAAAGCTGCGAAGTCACGACGGTGCCGCCCCAGCCCTGCGGTCCGTTGTAGATGGCGCCCTTGCTAGAGTCTTCCGGATCGGGGAAGAGTTCCGGATGCTTCAGTACGTCGCCCACGGTTTTGATGTCCGGGTGAGCGTCGGCGATATATTTCGGCATCCACCAGCCCTGCACGCCGCCATCCGGCAGCGCCGTCGCTCCGGTGACCAGCTTGCCTTCATCCATGCCGCGCTTGACAACGTCCGGCAGGAGGTCGACCCAGGCTTCCGGTGCTATGTCCGGCTGGCCCTTTTCAACCATCGAGGTAATCGTCGGTACGGTGTCGCCGATGGTGATGTCGGCACTGCAACCGTAGCCCTCGTTCAGAATGATCTTGTCGATATTCGAGAGGACCTCGGCGCTCTGCCAGTTCATGCTGGCGATGGTGACGCTGCCGCAGTCTGCGGCGTTCGACGCGGACACCCCGCCGAGCAGACCCAGCATAAGACATGTGGACCCAAGTAGTTTTTTCATCAACGTTCCCTCTTGCATTGCGGCGTTTGTCACGGAGCGGGGCTGCCGCGTTTAACCCACTCCTGCGGCAGACACGGCTATAGCGCGCGTGCCGACTTCCTCCAGCGCCTTTGACAGCCGCTAAACACGCCCTCCGTGCTGTAGCGCTTGCCTGACAAGGGCGGTGAAACCGGTGATCGGATGTTTCGGGGGCATAGAGGCGCGCTCGCCCAGCAACTTGCGTCGTGGTGCTCGCCTTGCGCCAGGAAGGCGCGTAGACAGATGCCTCGTCGCGCCAAATGCGTTGGCGAGGCTCGATACGCTCATTCGAAGATCACGCAAATTGCATGCGGCACCGATCTGTTCGAGGCGGAGTGCATCTCTGTTCGCTGTTGACCTGTTCAGACCGTGTCTCCGACGCTGACCGAATTGAACCACGTTCATTCGGCGTGCCCGTCCAACGTCCTTCTACAGCGCCGCGCGTCTTATCAGACGCGCAAAGGTCGCTGTAGCACTTTGAATTGCTGCATGTCTTTGTCCTTTAATCGAGGACGATCAAAGGAGACATGCAGTAGGACGATGTCCTTCCCCTGCACGGCAAGATAGGCTGTATGCGGAGCTGCGATTTGCCTATGCCCGGCGTTCCCGCGCGACATTGCGACCTGCCGCGCCGCGCGTCCCCATTGTTCACAAAACACGATGAGCCGCGGTTTCTGCCGCCTTCGGCGATCTTGGCCGGAGGATTGTCACCGACGCCGAAAGTCGGGACTGCAAAGGCGAGCGCCGCGCGTCTTATCAGACGCGTAAAAATCACTGAGGCACTTTGAAGTGCGCTGCATCTCTTCGCCTTGGCTGCGGGCGACGCCGCAGAGCCATGACGCTCACGAGTCCAGCATTTCCCGTACAGCGATCGCCAATTGCTTGAGCGAGAACGGTTTCGGCAGGAAACCGAACTTAGCGTCGGCGGGAAGGTTGCGCGCGAAGGCGTCTTCCGCATAGCCGGAGACGAAGATGAATTTCAGGTCCGGATATTTCTTGCGCAACTCGCGCAGAAGCGTCGGCCCGTCCATTTCCGGCATCACCACGTCCGATACGACAATGTCGACGGCACCATCGAGCTCGTCCATGATATCGAGCGCCTCGACGCCCGAACCCGCCTCGTAAACCGTGTAGCCCCGCGTTTCGAGCATCCGCTTTCCGCCGCGGCGAACGGCTTCCTCGTCCTCGACCAGCAATACGACGGCCGAGTCCCCGGTAAGATCCGTCGGCTCTGCGGCGGCCGGGGGCGCTGTGGCAGCTTCGCCTAGGATGGGTCTAGCGACGGATCCGGCAGAGGCGTCAACCGGGCTCGGCTCGTCGCGGGCCTCGACCACTTCGACATGGCGCGGCAGCAGGATCCGGAATGTCGTGCCCCGGCCGACTTCCGATTCCGGATAGATGTAGCCGCCCGACTGCTTGACGATGCCGTAAACCATCGAAAGGCCGAGGCCGGTGCCCTTGCCGACCTCCTTGGTCGTGAAGAACGGCTCGAAAATCTTGTCCATGATCTCCGGCGGTATCCCCGTTCCCTCGTCGGAGACTTCGACCATCACATAGTCTTCCTCCGGCAGTTCCCGCCGTCCGAGCGCCGCGACCTCGCCAGCCGGCAAGTTTCGGGTCCTGAGCGTTATGGTTCCGCCTCCCGGCATGGCGTCGCGCGCGTTGACAGCGAGGTTGAGAAGCACCTGCTCGAACTGGCCGAGATCCGTCTTCACCGACCACAGGTCGCGACCGTAATCCACCTCCACCTTGACATTGGTGCCGGTCATCCGGTCGACGAGCATCCGGAGATCGCCGATGACGTCCGTGAGATTGAGAACCGTCGGTCGCATGGTCTGCTTGCGCGAGAAGGCGAGCAACTGACGCACCAGCACCGCTGCGCGGTTCGCGTTGCGCTTGATTTCCATGAGATCGGCGAAGGTCGCATCGGCGGGACGCGCCGAGAGCAGCAGATGGTCGGAGGAAAGCAGGATCGCCGTCAACACATTGTTGAAGTCATGTGCGATACCGCCGGCAAGCGTTCCGACCGCATTCATCTTCTGCGTCTGCGCCATCTGTTTTTCGAGCGCCTTTTGCTCGGTAATCTCCAGCGCATGGATAATGGCCGCCTCGTCCGGCGCCTGGTCGCTCTGGTCGATCACGGCATTCACATAGAAGCGGAAATGACGTCCGTCGTCCGTCGGATGCAAGGCGTCGATCGGGGCGATGTCGCTTTGCCGGTCCTTCGCGGCCGCCAGGGCTTCGGCGAGGCGGGTCCGCTCCGACTCGTGCACGACCGACTCGATCAGCAATCCGCGTTCGACGTCATCCTGCGACACGAGACCGGCGAAGAGCTTCAGGAATGGTGCGTTGGTCCTGAGGATGCGGCCGTTTCCATCCACCGATGCGATGGCCATGGGCGTGTTGTTGAAGAAGCGCGTGAAACGCATCGCCGCGTTCGAGGCCGACTGGTCGCCGTCATCGCCTTCGCGCGACATGACGATCGTCCGGCTCTCGCCCGGCGCGCCGTCCCGTGCCGAGGAGACGCGATGGATCAATCTCGCCGGCAGACTCTGGCCGTTCATCTTGCGCAGGTCGAGGTCCAGAACCTTCGTCTTCTTCAGTCCCGGCTCCGCCTGGACGGACTGAACGAGCGTCAGCCCCTCGCCCGCGACGAGATCGGCAATGCTGAACGACCCCGGCTGGAACTTGGTGAGATCGATCCCCAGCCAGTCGGCGAGGGTGGCATTGATATAGAAAATCTCGCCCTTGCGACCGGCGGAGAAAAAGCCCGCAGGCGCATGGTCGAGATAATCGATCGCGTTCTGCAGTTCCTTGAAGAAGCGTTCCTGGTCGTCACGTTCGGCGGTGATGTCGGCGATCTGCCACAGATAGAGCGGGTTGCTGTCGGCGTCTTCCAGCGGTAGGACGCGCGCCTTCAGACGGAACCACCGCGCCCCGGAGCCACCCGCACCGTTCGCCAAAGGCTTCAACAGACGGAATTCCTCGTGCCCCTGCTTGCCTTCGTGCAGACCATTGGTCAGACGATAGATTGCCTCGGTCGCTTCGCGGTTTCGCGAAAGAATGGTCTCGAGCGACTGGATGCCCGCCGCAGTCCTGGCACCGGTCAGCGCACCATAGGCGGCATTCGCGTAAATGATCCGCCCCTTGCGATCGGTGACGATTGTCCCGTCTTCGTGGCCGTCCAGAAAGGCGCGCGCCAATTCGTCAGGCCGCGACTGCGGCATCACTTCGATGAAGCCGATTACCGAAGAAACGAGAAAGAATATCCCGACCATCGCCAGGACGCCGAGAATGCCGAGCACGATCTCGTTTTCGAGCTGGTTCTTGAAGACGACGAAGGCGGCCGCCGATGCGGTCAGAACGATCGCCAGGAGGATGATCCGGAACACCGTTCCCGGCCGTACGCCCCGGTCAACGACCGGCATCTGGTAGTCACCTGACTGCCGCATTTTCGTCATCGGGTCCTCACCCTGCTGGCGGGTACGTTCGCTGCCTCCGGCAACGTCCCGCCCGCTCACAACGCCGCGCATCCGATGCGGAGGCACAGGGGCCGCTGTGATCCTTTGATTTCCTGCATATCCCTAAAACGGGTCCGGTTAAAGGATATGCGGTGGTCGGTTCCGACGCGGTCACCGCGACCGGCACTCGCCGCCCCTGCTCTCCGTCCGTCGAACTGGAATCATCATTAACAATCAGAGATAACAGCAAAAAGCGTCTCTGCGGAAGCGATGCGGTCAATTCACAGGGAATGTCGGATGCCGGCTTGCCGTGGCCCGAAAAAAGCCGTCAATTGCTGCCAATCGGGCGATAAAAGGAGTTCAGTACATGTTGGAAGCGATCGCCGGAGACAACGCCAGCCGATTCGTCATCGCCGCTGGAGCCGTTGCCATCGGTCTCCTGTGCCTTGTGGCCGTGCTCTGGATCATTCGCCGCAGACCGTCCTCCCCCTTCGTCCGCGGCGGCAGGAACAGACAGCCGCGCCTTGCCGTGCTCGACGCTGCCGCCGTCGACACGCGCAGGCGGCTTGTGCTCGTCCGTCGCGACGACGTCGAGCATCTGATCATGATCGGCGGTCCGACGGATATCGTCATCGAGAGCCGCATCGTTCCGGAAGAAACGGCGTCGAGCACTGCGCACTCAGACGAGGCCCAGCCCACGATCGCCGCGGAAAGAGCGGAAGAAAAGCCGCAAAAGGCGGAGATCGAAACGCCGGCCGCCGCATCTATGCGGCGGATGCGAGCGGATGAGACGATGCGCCGCCCCGTTTACTCGGAACCGGCTCTCGACGCGGCCGCGGCTCCACGGCCCGCTCCTGCGACACAACAGGTACAACAGGCTTTGGCCGGGGCTCAGAGCCCAGCTCCGGCCATTGTGCCGGTCTCGGCCATCGAGCCTCGGCAGGAGAGTTCAACCCTTCCGAGTGACCGCATTCTTCCGATGGCGAGAGTAGCCGATGGGCCGCGACCGGCGCAGCAGCCGGTACCGGCGGAACCGAGACCCGTGGCGCAGCCGAGACCAATGGCGCAGCCGCAGCCTGTCGCTGTTCAGCCCGTTGCGGTTCAGCCTGCGAACACCGAAAAGACAGTGGATTTCGAGCGCATGCTCGACGCGGAGATCAGCAGCGACCTGCAGCGCCTCGCCCCGACGGGTGCCACGAGGCAGCCGAACCGCCCTGTTGCGAGTGTCCGCCAGGAACCCGTGCTTGGCACGACATCCGCCGACGCCAATAGGGAAACGAACATCGATGAGGAAATGACGCGGATGCTTGCCGACATTTCCGCAGGTCGCAAGCCCTGACGCGGTGACGCCTCGCACGTCTGAAGGACGCGCCGCCTTACAGGAAAAACCATGTACAAAAAACGGCGCGGCCGGGCCGCGCCGATTTCTTTAGTTCACTGGATCCAATCTCACTCGTCGCGATAGACTTTCTCGCGTCGCTCGTGGCGCTCCTGCGCCTCGATCGAAAGCGTTGCGATCGGCCTCGCATCCAGCCGCTTCAGGCCGATCGGCTCACCAGTCTCCTCGCAATAGCCATAGGTGCCCTCGTCCAGACGCTGCAACGCCGCGTCGATCTTGGCAATAAGCTTCCGCTGGCGGTCGCGGGCGCGCAACTCGATGGCCCGGTCTGTTTCGGAGGAGGCGCGGTCTGCGAGATCCGGATGGTTGGCGCTTTCCTCTGCCAAATGGTCCAGCGTCTCGCGGGCTTCTCTAAGGATATCGTTTTTCCAGGCATTCAGCTTCGCGCGAAAATATGCCCGGTGATTGGCATTCATGAATTCCTCGTCCTCGGAGAGGACATAGGTACTAAGATCGATCTTCTCACTCAACGCGATTCTCCTGAAGAACATCTCATTGCGGCGGTGTATAGACCTATGGAAGCCCCGATTCAAGCCTTGCAGCCTACAATGAAGCGCATTTTACCGATGCTTGCATTTCACGCTAACTGACGAATATTTCATCAAAATTACACACAAGGGCGTGAGCACCGCAGCGCCTTCTTCCACCGAAAATTGCGCAATCCGGAAATCTCGCTTGGCACTCGGCGGAAGAGCCATTTGCGCGCCGGATTGCGATATCCGACGCACAAAAGCATCATTTCAATAGAACGCCTGCTATGAGGAAGCAGGTGCTGCGGGCTTGATCTTTGCGGCCGTGGCGGGACAAGGTAGCCGTCCGCCGCGCGCATTCTCACGCGGCGGGCCGATGCCCGAGCCGGGTGCACACAGCAGCGGATGCCCTTATGCAAGACAGCGCCGTACCAGCCTTCCGCCTCTTTCTCCTTCGCCACGCCCGTTCAGGCTGGGCCATGCCGGGGCAACGGGATTTTGACCGCGCGCTCGACGACGAGGGTTATGCCGAAGCCGAGTTGACCGCGCAGACCGCTATCGATCGGGGTCTACGGCCGGATGTGATCCTCTGCTCGACCGCCGCGCGTTGCCGCCAGACTGCCGAAGCGCTCTGCCGCGCCCTCGGCCCAGAGCTCGACGTTCGCCATGTCGACCAGCTCTATAGCGGGCCGACCAGCACCTACAGGAATCTGGTGGAGGCGCATGCGCACCGCGACTCGCTGATGCTTGTCGGGCATAATCCCATGATCGAAGAACTGTTCCAGCAGATCCTTGGCGCGGAATCGACCGCCGCGGCGCTCGGCGACGGCTACCCGCCTGCGGGCCTTGCCGTCATCGATTTCCGGGCACGCCCGACCCCCGGCGGCATCTGGTCGGCTTCGCTCGCCATGCTGCTGGTGCCGCAGCCGGAAGAAGCCGAAGGGCGATGAGCCGTCGCTCGTTGCGCCACCTGAAACATTTCCTATATCGCGACGAGGGGCGACGCGGATTGCGTGCGATCCCGACGATGCCGGCGACGGCGCCGTATTGATGAACATTTCCCAAGGGACGGAGACACTTGGCGTCTATCCTCACCAACTTCAAAGACGATGCACTGATCGCGCTGGACACGCTTGCCGACAGAGCGTCCGGTCTCGTCAACCCCTCGGTCCGGCTCGGGGTTACGGGCCTGTCGAGGGCGGGCAAGACCGTATTCATCTCCTCGCTCGTCCATAATCTTCTGAACGGCGGACGCCTGCCGCTTTTCGAGCCGGTCCGGTCCGGTCGCGTGTCCAAGATACGGCTCGAACCGCAGCCTGACGACGCAGTTCCGCGCTTTCAATACGAAGAGCATGTTTCCGCCCTCGTGCGCGACCGAACTTGGCCGGATTCGACCCGCGCGATTTCGCAATTGCGCATCACGCTTGACTACGAAAGCGCCAGCGGCTGGAACCGGATGTTCTCTCCCGGACGGCTTTCGATCGATATCGTCGACTACCCGGGCGAGTGGCTGCTCGACCTGCCGCTGCTTTCGCAGGATTTCCGACAGTTCAGCGAGGCGACCGTCCAGCGTGCCCGCTCAGGCAGCCGTGCGACCCTGTCGGGCGATTGGCTGGCGCTCGCCTCCTCGATCGGTGCGGCGACGGCCGCCGACGAGGGTGACGCCCGCCGGCTTGCGACGAGCTTTACGGCCTATCTCAAGGCATGCAAGGAGGACCACCGGTCGCTGTCGACGCTGCCGCCCGGACGTTTCCTGATGCCCGGCGATCTCGAAGGTTCGCCCGCGCTCACATTTTCGCCGCTCACGGACTTGCCCGAGGGCCGTCCTCCGAAGGGATCGCTCTGGGCGATGATGGAAAGGCGCTACGAAGCCTATAAGACGCATGTGGTGACTCCTTTCTTCCGCGAGCACTTCGCCCGCCTCGACCGGCAGATCGTGCTTATCGACGCCTTGCAGGCCATCAATCGCGGCCCGGAAGCGTTGCGGGATTTGGAGCAAGCGCTCGCTGACGTGCTCGCCTGCTTCCGGCCGGGCACCAATTCCTGGATGTCCTCCTTTCTCACGCGCCGCATCGACCGGGTGCTGATTGCGGCGACGAAGGCCGATCACCTTCATCATGAAAGCCATGACCGCCTCGAGCGTATCGCGGCCCGCCTGGTCGCCCGCGCGACCGAGCGCATCGGCATGAGCGGCGCCGGTCTGGACGTGATGGCGCTCGCCTCCGTCCGGGCCACGCGCGAGGCGACGGTGAACCATGACGGCCATGTCCTGCCAGTGATCGTCGGCACGCCGATCGCCGGCGAGCGGATCAATGGTGAGATCTTCGACGGCGAGAAGAAAACAGCGATATTTCCCGGAGACTTGCCGGAAAACCCTAATGTTCTGCTCAAGGAGACGGATCACCCGCTTCCAGAGCTCAATTTCGTTCGCTTCCGCCCGCCGCATCTCGAGGAGACGCGCGGCGGCTTGAAGCTCTCCGTACCGCATATACGGCTCGACCGGGCCATGCAGTTCCTGCTTGGAGATCGCCTCGCATGAGTGACGAAATCAACCATCGCCACCGCAAGCCGACCGCCTTTCCGGTCGAGCAGGAGGTGCGCCAGACCCCACCTGAGCCTGGACGGCGCTCCCCGTCGAGCTTCGACGACAAGGTGGTCATGACGCCCGATGCGGAGGATCCCTTCATCCAGACCACCGTCGCCGAGGCGCTCACCCCATCCGAGGCACGCCCGCCCCGGCGCCGGTTCTCCTTCGGCAAGGTGGCGGCCGGCGCGACCGCGATACTCGTTTCGCTCGCCCTCGGGCTCTGGATCGACCGGCTCGTCCGCGATCTCTTCTCGCGCACCGATTGGCTGGGCTATGCGGCAGTCACGGTCGTCGCGGTCGGCGCCATCGCCTTCCTGATCGTCGTCGCCCGCGAGCTTGCCGGTATGATGCAACTGACGGCGATCCAGACATTGAAAACGGATGTCGCTCAGGCTGCGGCGTCGGGCAACGCCAAGGCGGCGCGAGCCGCGATTTCGAGGCTCGCCCACCTGCTTGCCGCCAATCCCCGGACGGCAAGGGGCCGGGCGCGGCTTACTGAGACCGAAGGAGACATCATCGACGCGCCGCATCTCGTCGAACTGGCCGAGCGCGAGTTGTTCACGCCGCTCGATCGCGACGCCCGCCGGATCATCCTTTCGGCGTCGAAGCGGGTCTCGATCGTCACGGCCGTCAGCCCACGCGCGCTCGTCGACATCGGCTATGTCCTTTACGAATCGGCCCGGATGATCCGCGCGATGGCGGAGCTTTACGGAGGCCATCCCGGCACGCTCGGCCTCTTGAGACTGATGCGCGACGTCATCGCCCATCTGGCCGTCACCGGCTCGATTGCCGTCGGCGACAGTCTCGTGCAACAGGTACTCGGCCACGGCCTCGCTTCAAAGCTTTCCGCCCGGCTCGGCGAAGGGGTGATCAACGGCCTGATGACGGCCCGGATCGGTATCGCTGCGATGGACCTTTGCCGCCCCATGCCGTTCCGCGCACTGAAACGTCCGGGCATCGGCGACTTCCTGGCCGATTTGACGCCGGGCACGTCACGAACAGAAGGCGCACCCGGCCTTTGATGCAAGGCGATTTGGCAGCAATCTCGGGTGGGTTGTGCGCGTTCGGCGCCGTGCAGGGAAACGCTCCATTAACCATTTTCGCGCAATCTGCCAAATAGATTTGCACGCTCACCCATCAAGGATCGTTTATGTTCTCGCGCCCCTCTTTGATCGTTCGCGGCGTTGCCGCCGTTGCGCTTGCAGCGACCGCAGTCGGCGCGGCAACGCCGGCATTCTCCGGCACTCGCGACAAGGCCTTCTTCGAGAAGGTCGCCGGCCAGTGGAAGGGTCCGGGTGAGATCGTCGCCGGCAAATACAAGGGCACGAAATTCACTTGCGACCTGACCGGCGAACCGACCTCGGGTCCAATGGCCGGAATCAAGCTCGACGGCTTCTGCCGTGTCGGCGTCTTCAAGCAGCCCATGTCTGCGATGATCACGCAGAAGGGCGGCAGCTACACCGGCAGATTCCTCGATGGCGCCGACGGCAAAGGCCTGGACATCGTGTCCGGCAATGTCGCCAGGGACAAGGTCGTCGTCGGCATCAATCGCAAGAAGCTGAACGGCGCGATGATCGCCCGCCTGCAGGACGAAGAGACGATGAACATCACGATCTCCGTCAAGGTCGAGGAAACCATGGTGCCGGTGATCGGCGTCAGCCTCAACCGACAGATGGACAATATCGCCGTCGGCTCGATCGAATAAGGGAGCGCGCTCAGCACGCTGCAGCAGGTGCCGCCTTGTCCCGCCACGCCGCCCTTGCACTGCAAGTGATGGTGCGGCGGTCGTCGTCCCATCCGTACCTGGGTTCGCGGCATCAGCACAGAACACAAGCGAGAATGCCCCCGTCAGTCGCGATCGCCTGCGGGTTAACCGATTTGCGGAATAACCCGAAGTATCCGCTCCTGGCTGGCGCAGGAAGTCCACTATCCTCGCAAGGCAAAGGTCTCGCACTACTGTCCGCGCCGTAGAACTCGTAGAACTCGTGCTCGGCCCGCGGGATGATATATGCTTTCACGCCGGAACCGGCGGCCCATGCATCGGCGGGCCGGTTCGGATCATTCTCTCCGAAGACCGCCAGGACCGGCACGGGCGTTGCGGCGGAGCTCACGTGACGAAGCCGGGTCGAGGAAACGCAAATCAGCCGATCGAGCGAGAGCCCGTGAAGCGCGGCTTGCCACAGGACCATTCCGCCGGCACTGTAGCCAAGCTCCACATCCGCATCGTTCGCGAGGTCTACGAGGCGCTTGGCGGCCTTCACGAAGCCATCGCTTTCCACGAGATGCCGATGCAGGCTCTCTCCCGTGCAATCGACGCCGAGCAGTTCCGGCAAGCCGATGGTGCGGATGACGCTTTGCTCCCGACCTGGCAAATGACGCGACAGGCAATCCGCCGCGCCGGGCTTGCCATGAATATCCGTTACCACCAGTACACGCATGTTCCACGTCCTTTCGGATGAACCTCAATCGTGCGAGCGCCACCAGGTCGCGCTATCGTCGGCGACCTCGATTCCTTGGACGTCGGCATCGGCGAGCCACTCGCTCACGGTCCGGCCCTGCACCTCGAGATCCGCCGCAAAGTCGGCAAGCGGCATCAGGACGAAGCCGCGTTCGGTCATGCGCGGGTGTGGCAGTTCCAGCGTGTCGCTTGTGGAACGTGCGCCCTCGAAGGTCAGGAGATCGATATCAATCGTGCGCGGGCCCCAGCGTTCCTTGCGGACCCTCTTCATCCGTCGCTCGATTTCGAGGCAGGTCTCCAGCAATGTTTCCGGATCGAGCGTCGTCTCGACTTCCGCGCAGGCGTTGAAAAACCAGTCCTGGTCCGTCTTGCCCCAGGGCGGCGTGCGGTAGAGCCGCGACACCGCGGTTATGCGGCAGTCCTGTCGCCGGTTGAGCGCCGTCAGGGCCTCCGCCATGGCCCCGCGCGGATCGCCGAGATTGCCGCCAAGACCGAGTGCTGCACGGCGCCAGACCTTATTCGGCGACATGCTCGACCGTGACCTCGACATAATCCAGAATGCCCGGAACCGGCGCATTCGGCTTGCGGATGGAGACCTTCGCCCGCCTGACCTGATTGAAGCGCGCACAGAGCGTTTTTGCGACCTCCAGCGCCAACGCCTCGATCAGGTAGCGCCTCCGCCCGGTGACGATCCGCTCGATCTCCGCAAAGGCGATGCCATAATGTACGGTGTCGTCGATGCAATCCTCCATCAGCGCAGTGCCCTGCTCCACTTCGAGCTCCGCATCGACGAAGAAGCGCTGTCCCAGGAACTCTTCCTCGTCGAGCACGCCATGGCGGGCGAAGAAGGCGCAGTTCTTCAGGGTGATCATGTAGGTTGCAGTCATGGTTTCATGTCCCGTCGGCTGGTCGTTTCCGCTGTTCTTGCGGCTTATAGCGGGACGCGGGCGGAAAACCGCGCGCACTTTTGCTCATCCCGCTCCAGCATAGCATCGGCGACCAACAGCGCATCCCTGTTGATTGCGACATCGTGTACCCGAAAAATCGCGGCGCCCGCGACCCGCAGAAGCGCGGTCGTTGCGGCGGTGCCGGCATCGCGGGCCTCCGGGTCCCGCCCCGTCACCGCGCCGATGAAGCGCTTGCGGGACGTTCCCACAAGGATCGGCAGCCCGAAGCGATGCAAGTCGCCAAAACGCGCCATCAGTTGCAGATTTTCCTCCGCGTCCTTGGCAAAGCCGAAGCCGGGATCAAGCACGATCTGCTCGCGCCGTATTCCTGCGCCGGCGGCAATCTCCAGGGACCGGTTCAGGAAGTGAAACTGATCCTCGATCACATCCGCCAATTTCTGGCGGTCGCGGCCCGTATGCATGATGCAAAGCCCCGCACCCGTTTCCGCCGCCACACCGGCGATCGCCGGTTCCCGCTGCAGGCCATGCACGTCATTGACGATGTGCGCGCCGGCCCCCACAGCAAGCCGGGCCGTCTCAGCGCGGTAGGTGTCGACGGAAATGATCGCATCGGACTGGCGCCCCAGGGAGGCGATGACCGGAAGGATACGCGCCTGCTCCTCTTCGGCGCTGACCGGTTCCGCATCCGGACGGGTCGATTCGCCGCCGATATCGAGGATCGCCGCCCCCTCCTCCACCGCTCTCAGCGCAGCGGTAACGGCGGCCTCGGCCTGCATGTGACGGCCGCCGTCAGAAAAGGAATCCGGCGTCACATTGATGATCGCCATCAAGACGCCTCGCCGTCCGAGCTCGAGAATGCGCCCATGCGCCAGCTTCCAATAGAAGCTCTGAAATGGATTATCGGTCATCTTCCGCGGTCCGTGGCTCCAACGACGTCAACACTTCTTCAAGCAGGCCGCAAGTCGAAAGCAGCACGCAGGTGACTTTGCAGGATCGAGATCGATCGACTTCCTGCATCTCTCCCTAAATCGGCCTGAATTCAAGAAAAGACATAGAAGCCCTATAGCGATCCGCATGGGTGACACGACGGAAGGCGCGTAGACAGGACCGATTTCTGTTGCACTCGCTCCGGCTATGCCCCAAGCTTGGTCGAAGTTCAATCAAAGAGTACCCATCCATGTCCCGAGCGCCCGTTTCGATGAAAGCCGCACTCGTTGCATTTTTCGTCGGCTTCCCGCTTGGCAGCGCCGTGGCTGAGACCGCGATCAGCAAGAGTATCTCTTATTTTTCGATCGGCGGACGCACGGCGGCAGAACTCGACAAGGCGCTCTCCGCCACCGGTCCCTTGATGACGAGTACCGGCTCGCGCCACCCGGGCGCGACGCGCATCAAGTTCGGCGGTACGGTAACCTATGTCAGCCGCAACGGCCGGTGCGCCGTCGGCTCGGCGCGCGTGACGCTCAACACGCGTATCATCTTACCGCGCTGGAAACACCGCAGGCAGGCCAACCCCGATCTGGCGCTGGTATGGGATACTTTGGCCGCCGACATAAAGCGGCATGAGGAGCGCCATGCCGAGATCGCGCGCCTCCATGCGCGCCGGATGGAGAAGGCCTTGCTGACGCTCAGGCCGGAGGCCGATTGCGAACGGATGCAGGCCCGCGTTGCCGACGTCAGCGCCAAGGAAGTCGAGATCCATGACAAGGATCAGGCGCGCTTCGACCGCACCGAGGCCGCAAATTTCGACCGCCGGATGGTTCGGTTGCTGCAATATCGCCTGGAAAGGCTGAAAAAGGCCCAGGATTAGATCCTTTCTGCGGGTCATCCGGGATGGATGCCCGCCCCCTGTCGAACGGGGGTGGTCGGCCGCATCCACGCAATTTCAGACGCCGCAAACCCACAGTATTTTATTGGCGGAATCTAACGATAGCGACAGACTCGCGACTCAGCTATATTCACAACATGAAACGAGCGACAGAGCCAAAGCTCAAACGCTTGAGTAATTTAAGAAGTAGTTGCAAGTCGACAATAAGACTTCGCGCTTGAGTTTCGGCCTTGATTGATGCTTGGCGTCATTGCTTGGGAAGTTTGAAGAGAGTCCCTGGCGGTGAAGCAACGCAGGTTCTCCTGGCGTGTCTTGGTGCAGCAGATGTTCCCTCCCTCATCTGTCTGCGATGCGCCCCCCTTGCCTCGCTCGTCGACGCGACCAGCGAGGCATTTTTTTGCGGGTCATGAGGGAAATGTCGATAAGAAGCGGCTTCTTTTCAGACGCAATCAGACGCGCGGCGCTTTAGGCAGCTCATATTAGGGACAGGACCTAAGCCTGGCGCTCCGGCACATGAACGATCAGCCCATCCAGCGCTTCGCTCATCTTGATTTGACAGGACAGACGCGATGTCCGCCGCACGTCATAGGCAAAATCCAGCATGTCCTCCTCCATTGCTTCCGGAGCGCCGACCACCGCTGCCCAATCCTCGTCGACATAGACATGACAGGTGGCGCAGGCGCAGGCGCCGCCGCATTCGGCCTCGATACCCGGCACCGAATTGCGAACCGCATTCTCCATGACTGTGGTGCCGTTCTCGACATCGAGTTCATGGCGCGTGCCGTCAAAGACTACGATCGTAAGTTTTGTCATTTCTCGTTCCGGAATGAATGGTGGTGACCGGCCGCCAAGTGCTGTAGAGATCGCCGCGGCCCGAATTCGAGGCGTTTCTTTCCAACATATCGGGCGCCCAGTCAACACGGACCGGCGCGCGGCCTGCGACTGTCCCGCCCCTCTGCGTCGTCCGAGCTGCCCGCGCACCAAGTTATTCGAGGCACAACCCTTCGGAGAACGCCAGGACTACAGCGCCGCGCGTCTTATTAGACGCGCAAAGGTCGCTGTCGAACTTTGAATTTCTGCATGTCTTTGTCCTTTAATCGAGTTCGGCTAAAGGAGACATGCGGCAGGGCCAGGACCTAGCGACAAAGTTTCAAGATGAAAAGCTCGGTTTCGAGCACAGCGCGGCCAACCGCACCGCGCAGGCTTGTATCCGTCGGCTGTCCCTCGAGGGCGGCTGCGGCATCGGCGACGCGGGCCGCCCCCACCGCGAGCGCCGCGCCTTTCAGCCGGTGCGCAGCCTCGCGGCACACCTCCGCCTCTCCTCCGGCGATTTCGGCCATTGCCTGGCGCGCCTGGCGGGCAAAGAGCTGGAGGACTTCCATCTCAAGCCCCTTGTCCCCCATCGTTTGCCGCTCAATATGAGCGAAATCGAACGGCATACCAGCGATAGAAGCCGAACTTCCGGGATGATCCGGTGTGTCGAAAGCTATTTTGAGTGCCGCCATGGCCCAGTCCTCTTAATGTTTGTCGCATTGCGAGATATAAATACTGCATTGCGAGACCGCACCGTTTTCAGACAGGTATCGTCCGCGGGCGCCGCTGCCATCTGCTTAAAAGGCGGCGCAATCAGGGCAGGAATTTGGGGACATGGTTAACGGCCATTAAAGCGGCTGATTTCCTTGGCTTTTGGCGCCTCCGCCGCATCTTGTCGTTAACGAAACGTTAGGATTTTAGCGAATGCCGATTGCGCTTAATTGTAAGAAACTGGCTAATGTGTCACTACGATACGATTAGGAACATGCATGCATATGAAAATGGCAACTGTTCTGGTGGATAAGCTCAGCGCGCGGTGTCCCGATGCGATGCCAGCGGCTATTCCATCGAGGCGATGCAATCGGTGATCCGTCATGATACTGCGCAGATTGAGTGCGCATATCCTGTAGGCACCGCCCTGTTCAGGCTGTCTTGTGGCCCGACCGGCGGCGCCAAGCAGACGGCCATCAGCGGGCAAAAGTAGTGAGGCGTATCCCTATGGCGACGAAGAAGAGCAACGAGTCGATCGACGAGAAGGCCTTCCAGGCTCTGGAGGCGGCACTGAAGATCGACTTTGACGACCTGAAGTCGGCCTTGAACGACAAGAATTCCTTGGATGATCCGGAGGAAATGGTGTCCGAGCCCAGCAAAGCGGCAGCATCCGACCAGGCTCGTCCTGCAAGGGCACAGCAGGAGAGCCTCAAGACGGCGCGCGAGGCCGAGCCACCGCGCAGCTTCGCTCCGGAATCCGCGCCGAAGCAGCCGCCGCTTTCGCCCGCCAATGACGACACGCGCAGGTCGCCCGCTGCCTTGCTTCGTGCTTTCGAGGGGCGGACCAACCGTGCGGCGATCCGGGTTGCCGGCCTCATCTCAGCGGTTTGGGTCGTTGCCGGCCTGGGGATAGGCCATCTTCTCTATGCACCGCAGATCTGGCAGATCCGTTCGCTCGGCGATCTGGCGGCCACGCCGGGTGCAATCGGCCTCCTGCTCGGTCTCGCCCTGCCCGTCATGCTGTTCTTCTCCTTCGCGATCATGATTGCGCGCGCGCAGGAGCTGCGCAATGCAGCGCGGTCGATGGCAGAGGTCGCCCTGCGGCTCGCCGAGCCGGAAACCGCAGCTGCCGACCGCGTCATGACCGTCGGACAGGCGGTCCGCCGCGAAGTCTCGGCCATGAACGAAGGCATCGAGCGCACAATTGCCCGCGCGACCGAACTCGAAGCGCTTGTACACTCCGAAGTCAATGCGCTTGAGCGCAGCTACAGCGAGAACGAGTTGCGCGTTCGCACGCTCGTCCAGGAGCTCGGGCTGGAGCGCGAGGCGATCGTCGGTCATTCCGAGCGCATCCGCGCGGCGATTGCCGGCGCACACAACAAGCTGAAGGACGATCTCGAACTCGCCGGCGAAGACATCGCATCACGCATCGCGGTTTCCGGTGAAGCCTTCGCGTCGCTCATCGACACGCGTGCGGCAGCACTCAGCGAGAAATCGGATCACGCGTTGCAGAGCCTCGACGCGATGCTGTCGAACCGTACCGACACGCTGCTCTCCGGCCTGAACAGCGCCGGCGAGACGCTCAACGGCGAGTTCGACGCCCGCCTCGATGCGCTCAGCGACACGTTGACGAAGCGCGGCGAGCAATTGCTCGGCCAGTTCGAGACCCGTGCCTCCACGCTCGACGCCAATACGGAAAAGCTCAATGCGGCCCTCAACGAGCGCGCCCGCCAGTTGAACGAGACTCTGATCGCGCGCACGCGCGATCTTAACGAAAGCCTCAGCGTCGGCCAGCAGGCGATCGCCGGCGGCCTCGACGAGGTGCTGACGTCGCTCAATGCAGCGCTCGACGAAAAGGGCGCGAGCTTCCGCCAGAGCCTGAAATCGAGCGCCGACGATGCGATCATGGATCTCGACCTCAGGGGCGGCTTCTTCGAAGAAAAGCTTCAGACGACCGTCGGACAGCTCGCCACCGCCTTCGACGAGCGTTTCCACGAGTTCGCGAGCGCGTTCGACAAGCGCGCAAGCATGCTCGACACCAAGCTCATGGAAAGCCTGCACCGCATCAACGAAACCGTTTCGGGCGGCGCGGACGCGATCGGCAGCACCCTTGACGGCAGCATCGAAAAGATCGGCTCGGCGCTTTCGGATCAATCGCTGACGCTCGCGACGGCGCTCGGCGCGACCCAGGATTTCATCGAGGAAACGATCGGCAACCGCACCTCGGAACTCAGCAATCTCATCGGCGACGCCCACAGCCGCATCGACGGCGTGCTTTCGGAAAAGACCGGTTCGCTCATGGGGGCGCTGAAGGAGGCGCAGGAACGCATCGAAGGCGGCTTCGGCCAGCGCGCGGACGCGCTCGCCAATGCCCTGACAACCAGCGAACAGCGCCTTACACAAGGCCTCGACTCGCGGACTTCCGCGTTCATCGACGGCCTGCAGTCGGCCCATGCGCGCATCGAACAGACGCTCACCGGATCCACCGACGAGATCACCAGTGCGATCGCGGCAAGTCAGCATCGGCTGGATAGTACGCTGTCCGAGCGCACGGCTGCGCTTTCGACTGCCCTCGCCACCGGCACCAGCACGATCGAGGGTGCCGTGAACAATACGGCCGACCGACTCGAGCGCGTCCTCTCCGAGCGCGGTCAGGCGATCTTCGAAACGCTCACCAGCCAGACGAGCGCGCTTGAAGGCGCGCTGTCCGATCAAAGCCAGGCAATCGCCGAAACGCTCTCCAGCAAGGCGGCAGCCCTCGACGGGGTTCTGTCCGAGCGCAGCCAGGCGATCACCGACACGCTCACCAGCCAGACGGCGGCCCTCGAGGGCGTGCTGGCCGAGCGGAGCAAGGCGATCAATGAGACGCTCGCCGACCGGACGGCCGCCCTTGACGGGGTCATGTCCGAGCGCAGCCGGGCAATCACCGACACGCTCACCACCCAGACGGCCGCTCTTGACGGGGTCCTGTCCGAGCGCAGCCAGATCATCACCGAGACGCTGGCCAACCAAACCACGGCGCTCGACGGCGTGCTCTCCGAGCGCGCGGCCCAGATCAGTTCAACCATGTCGACCCGCGCCAACGAGATGGCGGACACGCTCAGCCGCCATGCCGAGGACGTGGCCGACAACCTGACCTTCCGGGCGATGGCGGTGGCCGAAACCATGACCGACCGGGTCGGCGAGATCGAAAACAAGCTTTCGCAGAGCGTCTCGGAGGTCGCCGAGAACCTCGGTGGCCGCGTCAGCCAGATCGCCGACACGCTCACCGACACCAGCGCCCGCATCGCCGAGGACCTGAGCAGCCGGGTCGGCAAGATTTCCGATGCGCTGACAGGCACGAGCGCGGAGATTGCCGAGGCGCTCACCGCCCGCACCTCGGAAGCGACTTCATCGCTCGCCGGCAAGGCGGCGGAAATCGAGCAGACGCTCTCCGGAAAGGCCGAGCATTTGCGGGACACCCTGTCTGCGACCCATAACCAGATCCGCTCGACGCTCGACGACCGGATCAATGCAATCAACCTCGCCGTGGGCCAGGGCCGGGAGCAATTGGAAGAGCTCCTGTCTGACCAGTCCATGGCGGTGGCGACGACGCTCGCGACCAGTGCCAGCATGCTCGAAATGACCCTGGAGGAGCGCCAGGCCGCACTCGCCGGCGCCATAGACCGCAGCACCGAGGCGCTCGACGCCCGCATGCGCTCCACGACCGGCACCATTGCGGAACGCCTCTCGGAAACGGCGGACCAGATCAGCCTCGCGGCGGACTCGCTTACCCATCGCGTCGATATCTCGATCAACGGCATCAATAGTCGGCTCGACGATACCGGCGCCCGCATCGAGACGAGCCTCGGCTCGCTCGAAGACCGGGTGCGCGACAGCGTTACCACCGTCACCACCCTCGTCGATGACAGCGGCAGCCGTATCGAAACGACAATCGGCGCCCTTGAGGAGCGTATCCGCGGCAGTGTCGGCAGCGTCAACGCCGTCGTCGACGACACCGGCGCCCGCATCGAAACGAGCCTCGGCTCGCTCGAAGGACGGATTCGCGACAGCGTCGGAAACGTCAACTCGATCGTCGATAGTGCCGGCCAGCGTCTTGCCGAGAGTCTTGGCGAACGGGCGGGCGAAATCGACCGGATCACCGAAACCGCCGCAACCCGCATCTCCTCCGCCCTCGAGGCAGGCGCCGGTCGCATCGAGGAGCGCCTCGGCACAATGGATCGTGCCCTCAACATCGGCCTCGAGAACGTCAACCGGACGCTTGAAGGCAAGGCGGCAGCGCTCGTCACCAGCCTGCGCGGCGCCGTCGGCGATGCCACTCATGAGATCGATGCAGAGGCTGCGCGATCGGCCGAGATCCTGTCCAAGACGGGCTCGGAGTTCGCCAGTGCGCTTGCCGCCCGAAATGCGGAATTCGCCGCCTCGCTCGAACAAGCCACTTCGGCCACGGCCGCCCGCCAGGCGGATCTCGCCCGCTCGGTCGCCGATGCCGCCGACACGGCTACGGCTCGGCTGGCTACGACGCACAGCCAGATCGCCAACCACGCCCAAAACATCCAGCAGAGCCTAACCGACGCAGAAAAGGCTCTCGAAACGCGCAGCCAGTCGATCCGCGGCGCACTCGATGAAAGCACCCGCGAGCTCAACTCGATGCTGGCCGGCCGCTCGCTCGAACTTTCCCGCCTGATCGACGAGAAGGCGCGACCGGTGATCGACCAATATGCCGCCACGGGCAAGGAAGCCGCCGAAGCCATTGCCGCCCTCACCCAGGAGAGCGCCGATCGGCTGCGTGCCGAAAGCGCATCCCTCGTCAACGCCATCACAGAGCGGACCAGTGAAACCCTGGATGCCATCTCGCTGCGCGCCGACGAGACCGCCCAGGCGATGAAGATGGTCGAAAACCGCCTGCAGTCGACGGCGATGGGGCTTATCGACCGGCTCGCGGCGAACAATTCCGCGATCACATCGGTCATCGAACAGGCCAGCAACAATCTCGGGGAAATGGATCAGCGCCTGGAGGCGACCGCCGCAAAGTTCTCCGAATCCACCCGACAGGCCTCCGACATGCTGTCCACCTCGACGCGCCTTATAGAAGGCAAGGTCGACAAGCTGTCCGACATTTCCTCCTCCACGCTCTCGCAGGTCGCCGGCATCGTCGGCCGTTTTGACGATCATTCGAAAGTGCTCGGACAGGCGTCCGAGCTCTTGTCCGCCGCCCAATCGAACCTCGTCAGCACGCTCGAGGAGCGGCAGGATGCGCTGCGCACGCTGTCAGTCGGCCTCGTCCAACGCTCGGAAGAAATCGAACGGACGATGCGCGCGCTCGAGGGCTTCGTCGACGGCGCATTCCAGCGGGCCGAAGAGCGCTCCGGACAGGTTGCCGGCAATCTTCGCAGCGGCATTCAGTCCTCCTTTACCGATGTCGGCCGACTGCTGTCGACCACCGAGCAGCGGGCGGCCGAGGCGGCGGAGGCCATGCGCAGCGCGCTCGCACAGGCCGGCGATGATGCGGCCGCTTCGGTGCAGGACGTCTTCTCGCGCGCCGAGGAACGTTCGCGGGAGATCGCCAATACATTGCGCTCCGGCGTCGAAGGTTCGCTTGCCGACGTCAACAGGACATTGTCGCAGGTGGAAGGCCGGGCGCTCAGCGCCTCCGACAGCCTGCGCCAGGCGATCGGCAAGGCGGGCGAAGAAGCCGGTCAGGCACTCGAAGGCGCCTTCGCCAGCGCGGAAGAGCGGGCAAAGGACGTCACCTTGCGGCTGCGCGACGGCGTCGGCGCCTCCGTCGCCGACATCGAGCGGATGCTCGCAGAGAGCGGCAAGAAGTCCGATGGCGTGGCAACTCAGTTGCGCGAGGCCGTGCGCCAGGCGATCGACGATGCGATCAATCGCTTCAGCGGCGCCACCGACGACATCCGCCGTTCCGCCGGCGAGATCCGCAAGGAACTCGACATGACCCGCCAGGAGCTGAAGCGCGGCGCCTTCGACCTGCCGGAAGAGGCCAAGGAGAACGCCGCGCTCATGCGTCGTGCGGTCGGCGAGCAGATCAAGGCGCTGCAGGAACTGTCGGACATCATCGGCAAGTCCTCGACGCAACTCGAAGTTGCTCAGCCGAAGGCCGTACCCGCGCCCGTCCCTGCCCCCGCTCCCGTGTCTCAGGCGGCGGTGGCCCTGCCGGCAGCCATGCCGCAACAGGCGGCCTCGCCGCAACCGTCCGCGGTGCATCAGCCGGTCCCGGGTGGTGCGTTGCGCGGGAGCCTCGGTCTTGAACAGGCGACACGGCCGCTGCAGCCTGCCCGTACGCCGGCTGTCGAGGAACGCACCGAGGAAGGCGGCGGCTGGATGCGCGATCTGCTTCGCGCCGCCTCCCGCGAGGAAGAGCCGCAGCCTGCACGCCCGCGCCCGCCAGAAAGCCAGCCGGTGGCGCGTGCCGGTGACAATCGCAACCCCCGTCACGTGGTCGAATCGCTGAACTCGCTCTCGGTCGACATTGCGCGGGCGATCGACCATGACGCTTCAGTCGAACTGTGGCGGCGCTATCAGCGTGGCGAGCGCGACGTCTTTACCCGGCGTCTCTACACGCTGAAGGGCCAGCAGACGTTCGACGAGATCAAACGCAAATACGACCGCGAGCCCGAGTTCCGCACCGCGGTGGACCGCTACATTGCCGACTTCGAGAAGCTGCTCTCCGATGTGGCGCGCAACGATCCCGACAAGCGCATTACGCAGACCTATCTGACCTCGGATACCGGCAAGGTCTACACCATGCTCGCCCACGCCGCCGGCCGCTTCAACTGACGGCAGGCGGAACCGCTGGCGCTAAGGACAAAACGGCCCTGCCGCAAGACAGGGCCGTTGGCTTTTTTTATGCGGCTGTGCACCGGTGCCAACGGAAGTGCGATCACTGTAGGCTTTTTGAATTCCGGCTTGGCGAAAATCTGTTCCGATTATCGGGACGATGCGCCACCTGCACGCGTTATCAGGCGCGCAAAGGACGCTGTGGCATTTCGATGCTGTCGTCACCCCAATCCAACTGCTGAAATGGCAGGGCTTTCGCGGTAATCTGTTCGCCATGGCGTCGTGACGCCACGCCCCGTGGCGCCGGGCGCGGATAAGCGCACGGGAGGTCGAAATGAGACCGCGACTGAAAGTCCTGACCTTGGCGGTGGATGACCTGGAGAGCTCCCTCGCCTTTTATCGAGACGGGATGGGCCTGCCGACGAAGGGGATCGTCGGGCAGCAATTCGAGGATGGAGCCGTCGTCTTCATCCATTTGAACGACGACCTGATCCTGGCGCTTTATCCTGCGCCGTCGCTCGCCAAGGATGCGAAGATAGAGGTAACGCAGCGGCGACTCGGCGCCGTTTCGCTCGGACACATCGTCAACTCGAAAGAGGAGGTCGATGCGATCATGAGGCAGGCCGCAGGCGCCGGCGCGGTTATCACGGATCCGGCGTGCCAGCGCTTCTGGGGCGGCTATTCCGGCTATTTCCATGACCCGAATGGCCATCTCTGGGAGATTGCCTGGAACCCGCAATGGACTGTTCCCGATTGACAGGCTTACGGCGCGCCCTGCGTTCTTCAGGACGCATGGCGCGGCAACGCCTTGAATCTACACATCGTGCCTTCCGAACTGATATTCGGCAGAACGAGTCTGCCCGTACCATGCCGGATGCGCCTGGGCACACGTTCCAACAAAGAAGCCCCGGCATAAACCGGGGCCCGTCGCTCAATCGTCCGGTTTTCCCGGTGGTTCGATTAATGGTCCTTGTTCGCGTAGACCGACTTCTTCGTCAGATAGATGAGGCCGGTGAAGATGAGCAGGAACACCATGACCATGAAGCCGGTGCGCTTGCGATCCTCGAGATGCGGCTCGGCGGCCCACATCAGGAAGGCCGAAACGTCGCGGGCGTATTGATCCACCGTCTGCGGCGCGCCGTCGTCATAGGTGACCTGGTCATCGGAAAGTGGCGGCGCCATCGCCAAAGCCGCGGCGCTGGCGAAATACGGGTTGTAATGGGTGCCCTCTGCGACCTCGACGCCCGCCGGCGGATCCTGATAGCCGGTCAGCAGCGCGTGGATGTAGTCCGGACCGCCTTCCTGATAGGGCCAGAACATGTCGAAGACGAACTGCGGGAAGCCGCGCTCGATGCCGCGCGCCTTTGCGATCAGCGAGAAGTCCGGCGGAGCCGCACCGTTGTTCGCCGCCGCAGCCGCTTCCTTGTTCGGGAACGGTGACGGGAAGTAATCGGACGGAATGGCCTTGCGCGTGAACATCTCGCCGTCCGCGTTCGGGCCATCCTCCACTTCATAGTTCGCCGCAAAGGCTTTCACCTGAGCATCGGAATAGCCGAGGTCCTCCAACGTGCGGAAGGGCACCAGGGTCATCGAATGGCAGGCCGAACAGACTTCGGTATAGACCTTCAGACCGCGCTGCAGCTGGCCCTTGTCGTAGTGGCCGAACAGGCCGGCAAAGGTCCAATCCTCCTGCTTAGGCTTGTGGATCGGATAATGCGGCGTGCCCCCTTCTGCGTGACCTTCGCCGCCGGCGTCGTCCTGCGCGATGGCCGCTCCGAGCCCGAGACCGGCGACGACAGCGAGTGACAGAATGCCTGTAACAAGCTTTTTCATTGTTGTGAGTTCCTTATCAATCGCTGTTCCGGTCAGGCGTGCGCGGTCTTCGGCTGCGCCTTCGCATTCTGCTTCTCAAGCACCGCCTCCGTGATGGAATTCGGAATGCGCTTCGGCGTCTCGATCAGGCCGAGTACCGGCATGACGACGAGGAAGAAGCCGAAATAATACAGCGTGCCGAGCTGCGACATCAGGACGTAGACGCCTTCCGCGGGACGCGAACCGAGCCAGCCGAGCATGATGGCGTCGGCGACGAAGATCCAGAAGAACAGCTTGTACCACGGGCGGTAGACGGCCGAACGGACCTTCGAGGTATCGAGCCAGGGCAGGAAGAACAGGACGAGGATAGAGCCGAACATCACCAGAACGCCGCCGAGCTTGGAGTCGATCGGGCCGATGTTGAAGGTGATGGCGCGCAGCATCGCGTAGAACGGCAGGTAATACCATTCCGGAACGATGTGGGCCGGGGTCTTCAGCGCGTCAGCCGGGATGTAGTTGTCCGGGTGGCCGAGGAAGTTCGGCATGTAGAAGACGAACCAGGCATAGACGATCAGGAAAACGGAAACGCCGAGCGCATCCTTCAGCGTCGCATAGGGCGTGAAGGGCACGGTATCGGTCTTCGACTTGACCTCGACTCCCGTCGGGTTCGTCTGACCTGTGACGTGCAGCGCCCAGATGTGCAGGACGACGACGCCGGCGATCATGAAGGGCAGCAGATAGTGCAGCGAGAAGAAGCGGTTCAGCGTCGGCTGGTCGACGGCGAAGCCGCCAAGCAGGAACTGCTGGATCCATTCGCCGACCAGCGGGAAGGCCGAGAAGAAGCCGGTGATGACCGTCGCCCCCCAGAACGACATCTGCCCCCAGGGCAGCACGTAACCCATGAAGCCCGTCGCCATCATCAGGAGATAGATCACGACGCCGAGAATCCAGAGGATCTCGCGCGGCGCCTTGTAGGAGCCGTAATAGAGGCCGCGGGCGATATGCAGATAGACCGCGATGAAGAAGAAGGACGCTCCATTGGCGTGCAGGTAGCGCAACAGCCAGCCTTGGTTGACGTCGCGCATGATCTTTTCGACCGAATTGAAGGCGACGCTCGTCTCGGCGGCATAGTGCATGGCCAGCACGATGCCGGTTAGGATCTGCACGATCAGCATCACCGACAGCATGGCGCCGAACGTGTAAGCATAGTTGAGATTGCGCGGCACCGGATAGGAGACGAAAGAGTCGTGGATCAGACGCGGCAGCGGAAGACGGGAATCAACCCACTTCTCGATGCCCGTCGTTGGCGTGTAGGTTGAATGATCAGCACTCATTATCAGTAGTCCCCTCAACCGATCTTGATAACTGTGTCGGAAACGAACGTGAAGGTCGGCACGGGGAGGTTCTCCGGTGCGGGGCCCTTCCGGATGCGGCCGGCCGTATCGTAGTGCGAGCCGTGGCAGGGACAGAACCAGCCGCCGAAGTCGCCGGCCTGGCCAAGCGGCACGCAACCGAGATGGGTGCAGGAGCCGATCATCACGATCCAGTTTTCCTTGCCTTCGCCGGCGGAGCGATCGAGGTCGGTCGCCTCGGAATCCGCCGGGAGGTTGGCGTTACGAGCAGCCGGGTCCTTGAGCTCGTCAAGCGGCACGGCTTTGGCTTCCTCGACTTCCTTGTCGGTGCGGTTGCGGATGAAGACCGGCTTTCCGCGCCACTTGGCCGTCAGCGACATGCCGGGCTGCAGGCTCGAGACGTCGACTTCGATTGAAGCGAGCGCGAGCGTCGATGCGTCCGGACGCATCTGGTCGATGAACGGCCAGGCGGCGGCCGTGGCGCCGACGACGCCGGCCATGCCCGTGGCCAGGTACAGGAAGTCGCGGCGAGTGGGCTCGCCCAAGGTCTCGCTTGAAGTGTCGTGTTCGCTCACGGCTAAACCATCCTCTCACGCAAATGTTGCGGACACCGCATTCCCCCGTCCCCGAGTCACGGAACCGCGCCCTGTCTCATATACCGGCACCCTGTCCGGCTCGCAGTTGCAAGCCTCGGATCGGATGGCGGAATCCGGAGAATCCGGCACACGGATTCCCCGGCAATCCGGCGCGTTCTATGCTCGATCGCCGACTATGTCCAGCCTTCATGAGGCAGGGTGGGCAGATTGTCGCGGGGAAAAATGCGGGCAATCAGCGCAAGGGCTTGGCGTGCTATTCGACTGCATCGCGGGCCGCTATTCGGCGGCCTCTTCCTGCGCGATGAAGCCGCCCGATTGACGGGCCCAAAGCTCGGCATAAAGGCCGCCGCGGGCGATCAGTTCGGCATGGGTCCCATCTTCTACGATGCGCCCCCGGTCCATCACTACCAAGCGGTCGAGAGCCGCGATCGTCGACAACCTATGCGCGATAGCGAGCACGGTCTTGCCATGCATCAGGCGCTCGAGATTCGACTGGATGGCCGCCTCCACTTCCGAGTCGAGCGCCGAAGTCGCCTCGTCGAGAACGAGAATGGGCGCATCCTTGAGCATGACGCGGGCGATGGCGATCCGCTGCCGCTGCCCGCCGGAGAGCTTCACGCCCCTCTCCCCGACATGCGCATCGAACCCCTTGCGGCCGCGCTGGTCCTGAAGGCTGGCGATGAACTCAAGGGCCTCGGCCCGGCGCGCCGCCTCGACCAGGTCTTCTTCCGAGGCGCCGGGGCGGCCGAAAAGGATGTTGTCGCGTATCGAGCGATGGAGCAGCGACGTATCCTGGCTGACCATCCCGATCTGCCCGCGCAGGGATTCCTGCCGGACCGCCGCAATGTCCTGCCCGTCGATGAGGATGCGGCCGCCCTCGAGGTCGTAGAAGCGCAGCAGCAGATTGACGAGCGTCGACTTGCCGGCGCCCGAGCGCCCGACAATCCCGACTTTCTCGCCGGGGCGGATGGTGAGGGAAAAATCATCGATGACGCCGCCGCCCTTGCCATAGTGGAACCGGACGCGCTCGAAGCGGATTTCGGGCCGGCTGACGTCGAGGTCTGGCGCTCCCGGCCGGTCGACGAGGCCGATCGGCTGCGAGACGAGCTCGGCCGAATTCTGCATCGTGCCGATGTTGCGCATGATCGCATTGAACTGCCCCATCATCCGGCCGAGCAGCATGTTGAGCCGCAGCACGAGCGCCAGGGTGAAGGCGACCGCGCCGGAACTCACGGAGCCGGCGAGCCACAGATCGATGGAGTAGACGGCGATCGCCGTGATCATCAGCCCCGAAAGCAGCGCCTGCGACGCCCGGACGCCCGTCAACAGGCGCGTAAACGGGATCACCGCTCCCTGGTAGCGATCGAAGCCGGCGCGGATATAGCGATCATTCTCCTCGTCGCTGCCAAACAGCTTCAGCGTTTGCATGTTGGAATAGGCATCGACCATGCGGCCGTTGAGCATCGATGCCATCTCGGCGGTATTGCGGGCGTGCCGGCGGACCCGCGGGACGAAATAGCGGGCGAGCGCCAGGAAAACGAGGATCCAGAACGCCACCATCGCCGCCAGGCGCCAATCGAGCTGGGCGATGAGGGCCATGGTGGAGGCAGTGTAGATGACGATGAACCAGACGACCTGCAGCAGCGAAACGATGAGGTCGCTCGTCGCCTGCGCGCCGGTCCACACCTTGGTGACGATGCGCCCGGAAAATTCATTCTGGAAGAAGCCCAACGACTGTCGGGCCACATGCACGTAGGACTGCCAGCGCACGAGGTTGAGAAAGCCGGTGATGATCGACTGCTCTTCGACGAGCGCGGCGAGCGAAACGGCGACGAAGCGGAAGACCAGGACCGTCAGCAGCATGAAGATCAGTTCCGGACCGTTGGCGGCGATCAATCCGCTCCAGCCATCCTCCGGCCGGACGGTGTCGAGCACGTCGACGAGACGGCCCACGAAATAGAAGAGCCCGGCTTCGAGCATCGCCACCAGGCCGCCGAGCGCCGCCATGGCACAGAAGGGCCCCTTTGCCTGGCTCGCATAGAACCAGGCAAACCCCCACAGCGAATGTGGCGGCTGGAGGCGCTCCCGCGGCGCGAAGGGACGGATCCAGTTCTCGAAGATGGCGACGATGGAACGCAGCATTGTTCTGATAATAGGTGGCTGGAGTCGGACGGCAATCGCTTTCCGCCGTCCCCCCGATTACAAATGCGTAAGCTTCAAACCCCGCGTGAGCCCCGCAAGAAGCAGCGGATCATTCCGCCGCCTCCTCCTTCCCGACATCGTCGGCGATGAAGCCGCCCGATTGGCGCGACCAGAGATCGGCGTAAAGCCCTCTCTTGGCTATCAGTTCGGCATGTGATCCCGTCTCCACGATCCGGCCGGCCTCCAGGATCACGAGCCGGTCCATCTCCGTCAGCGTCGAAAGCCGGTGCGCGATCGCGATCACCGTCTTGCCGGACATCAGCGCGAAGAGGTTCTCCTGGATCGCCGCCTCCACTTCCGAATCGAGCGCCGAAGTCGCCTCGTCGAGGATCAGGATCGGCGCATCTTTCAGAAAGACGCGCGCAATGGCGATCCGCTGGCGCTGACCGCCGGAAAGCTTCACGCCGCGTTCGCCGACTTGTGCGTCGAGACCCTTCCGTCCCTGGTTGTCTTCGAGCGCCTGGATGAACTCCCAGGCATTCGCCTTCTTCGCGGCAGCGATGATCTGAGCGTCGTCTACCTCCCGATGCCCGTAGGCGATGTTGTCGCGAATGGAGCGATGAAGCAGGGATGTGTCCTGCGTCACCACGCCGATCTGCGAGCGAAGGCTATCCTGTGTCACGAGCGAGATGTCCCTGCCGTCGATCCGGATCACCCCCTCCTCCAGGTCGTAGAAGCGCAAGAGCAGGTTCATCAGCGTCGTCTTGCCGGCGCCGGACCGGCCGACAAGGCCGATCTTCTCGCCAGGCCGGATGTCGAGCGACAACCGGTCGATGACGCCTTTCGCCTTGCCGTAATGGAAGCGGACGTTCTCGAAGCCGATCGCTCCCTTCTCCGCCTTGAGCACGCCCGCATCCGGCCTGTCGACGATGTCGTGCGCCTTGGTCATCATGCCCATGCCGTCATAGACCGTGCCGATATTCTCGAACAGCGTCGAGACCTCCCACATGATCCACTGCGACATGCCGTTGATGCGCATGGCAAGACCGATCGCCACCGCGATCGCGCCGACGGAGATCGCGCTTGTCAGCCACAGGTAGATGCCAAGCGCACCGACCGCAAAGAGCGCAACGCAATTGTTCGTGTAGACGCAGATATGGAACAGCGTCACCTTGCGCATCTGCCGATGGACGGTGTCGAGAAACTCCTCCATGCCGGCACGCGCGTAGATCTCCTCACGCCCCGCATGCGAGAACAGCTTCACCGTGCCGATATTGGTGTAGCTGTCGACGATGCGCCCCGTCATCATCGAACGCGCATCCGCCTGTTGCTTGGAGATCTTCTGCAGCCGCGGCACGAAATGGCTGACGATCGCGACATAGATGACCAGCCAGATCGCGAGCGGTGCGACGAGCCGCCAGTCCGCCGCCGCGACCACGATCAGCATCGTCGTGAAATAGCTGACCACGTAGACGAAGACGTCGAGGAGCTTCATCACCGTTTCGCGGACCGCAAGCGACGTCTGCATCACCTTCGTGGCGACGCGCCCGGCAAACTCGTTGGAGAAGAAGGTCATGCTCTGCCGGAGCAGATAACGGTGCATCTGCCAGCGCGCGATCATCGGATAATTGCCGAGCAGAACCTGATGCATGACCAACGAGTCGAGCGCGACCAGCACGGGCAGGCCGATCAGGACCAGCGCGCCCATCCATGCCAGCCTACCGCCCTCGACCGCGAGAAAGCCCTCCCGATCCGCGTTGGACAGCCAATCGACGACATTGCCCAGAAACTGGAACAGCGCCACCTCGCCGACGGCGATCAGCATCGTGCAAACGGCCATGACGAGGAGCCATGGCATCGCGGACTTGCTGTAGTGCCAGCAGAAGGCGAAGAGACCCTTCGGCGGAAGCGCCGGCTCTTCCGGCGGATAAGGATTAAGGCGGGATTCAAACCAGCCGAACATCTGTGAAGCTCCTTCAGGGATTTTGAAGGAAGGCGGGTGTCCCCGCTTTCATTGGCTTTGGATAGGCAGTCCGGGAACGCTGCAAACGCGCTGAAACCTCCGGAGAACCGGGCCACGCGTCATTCGATCGGCAGAAGGAAAAGGCGCGGAACCGGTCAGGCCAGAAAAGGCCCGGCCACACGTGGGAGGCGTGTCAACATCAGAATTGTCATGCATGCCTCCGTCGGTTCGCGTTGAAGATGAAAGACCTTTAACCCTATTCGGAGCTCCGCGCCAGATTGTCGCACGTATTTTGCTGCCCTTTTCTTCACCGGCGCCCGCCCTGTTGCCGATACGGCACAGATTAGCGGCATGCAATTGAGGGTGGACGCACAGACGACGCATCGCGGCATCGGATGGTGGCAGAGGAAGCCTTTCGATGTAATAGAGGTCCTCGCCTTCGCAAATTTGCCCCATCCCTGGAAACTCATGACGAATCTGCGCATCGCCCTCTATCAACCGGACATTCCGGGCAATACCGGCACAATCCTTCGCCTGGCCGCCTGCCTCGGCCTCGCCGTCGACGTGATCGAGCCGGCCGGTTTCGACCTCTCCGACCGCCGGCATGGACTACGTCGCCTCCGTCACGCTCACCCGTCACGTCAATTGGGAGCGCTTCGAAGCGTGGCGAGCCGAAACCGGCCGACGCCTGGTGCTCGCCTCCACCAAGGCTGCCGAGCCCTACACCCGGTTCGGCTTTCGTCCGGAAGACATCCTCCTCTTCGGCCGGGAAAGCGCCGGCGTGCCCGATCATGTCCATGAGAGGGCCGACGCACGCATTCTCATTCCGATGGCGCCGCGCCAGCGCTCTCTCAACATCGCGATGGCGGCTGCCATGATCGTCGGAGAGGCGATGCGGCAGGTCGAGGCCTTTTGAGCTTGGCAGCATCACGCCGCGCCCTCCGCGAAGTCCGTTCGGGCGGGACCAAATATCACCATGAAGATCGCCCGCGCTGAGTAGCGCGATATCTTTGGGCGCCATCGATTCGGCGAGGCTGCGACCATCATGCGGCGATCTCATTGTAGGGCGTCGCCCTGCGCGCGGTTTTCAGCGTGCGCGCCCACCAGGTCAGCCGATCCATCATCAGGAAAAGAGGAGCCTGCATTTCCTCGGGCTTGTAGGGATTGCCCGCCGCATCGAATTTCGACCAGGCTTTCGGCAAGGTCACCCCATCCCGCAGCGTTACCGCATGCAGCTCTCCGAATACCTGGCGCAATTGCTCGACAGCCCTGATCCCGCCGGAGGCGCCACCATAGGAGACGAAGGCCACCGGCTTGGCGTGCCAGGGCTCGTAGACGGAATCGATCAGTTCCTTCAACGCCGCCGGATAACCGTGATTGTATTCCGGCGTGACGACGACGAAAGCATCGGCCTCGCTCACCTTGCGTTCCATCCACTCACCGAGATCGCTCGGCTTCTCGCCGCGCGCGCTCCTGAACCGCAGCGGATCGACGAACGTCAGGCTGAAGACGTCGGAACTCGAAAGCTCGCGGATGAGCCAGCTCGCGACCGTGTCGCAGAAGCGGCCCTGCCGTGCGCTGCCGTAGATCAGGGCAAGGGTCATTTTCTCTGTCATGCGCAATCAGCTCCTTGTTGTTGGCTACAGGGAGCTTATGCTATAGAACCTCAAGCATAGTTGAGGTCAATAGCGCCCATGAACAAAGATGATGGCCACGAGATCAAGCGCGAGCTAACGGTCGGCGAAGTCGCCGCACGCAGTGGAGTCGCCGTCTCGACGCTTCACTTCTACGAAAACAAGGGACTGATCCGCAGCAACCGCAGCCGCGGCAACCAGCGGCGATATCCGCGCGGCGTGCTGCGGCGCGTGGCGGTCATCAAGGTCGCCCAGCGGACGGGAATTCCCCTCTCGGAGATCCAGTCTGCATTGTCGATCTTGCCCGACGACCGGCCGCTGACGGTGGAGGATTGGGGCAAGCTCTCGAAGTCCTGGCGGCAGCAGCTCGACGAACGCATCGCCAAGCTGACCGCATTGCGCGATCAATTGACCGGCTGCATCGGCTGCGGCTGCCTGTCGATGCGCGATTGCCCCTTGCGCAATCCCTATGATGTGCTCGGCACCGAGGGCGCAGGTCCACGCCTGATCGAACCGGCGGATGGCGTGAGCGAACCGGAACCCGGTTGAGGTCGTTCCAGCCCAAATCGAGCTCGATCTAAGGACAAGGCATTCAGGATTCGGAGTGCTACAGCGACCTTTGCCCGTCGCCGTTTGTCGATGAGACGGCGCGGCGCCGACATGTCAGGCTTCCTTGAAGACGCTTCGTTCCAAGGAACGCCGCATCCGGCTGATAAGCGCCATGCTGGCCAGCGTGCCGCAGGAACAGAAAAAAGCGATCGACAGTGCCCAGGCATTGCCCGCCGCTTCGAGAACGAAGGAGAAGAACGGCGGCGCTGCCGCGAAGGCAAGATTGAGCGGCAGCCCGAGACGCGCCATGACCGCCGCGTATTGCGCGGGAGAGAAGAAAACGAGCGGCATCGTCGCGCGGCTCACGGACATGGCGCCGCTGGACAGGCCGTAGAGCAGCAGGAAAAGGACGATCGACCACTCGGCGCCTTGACCGAAAGCCAGGGCCGCAACCGCCAACGGCATGATCGCGGCTGCGACGAGCCCCGTCGTCACGCCATCCCAGCGATTGCCGCCGAGGAAATCGAACAGCCGCGCCGACAGCTGAATGAAGCCGATGGCCGAGCCGAAGCCCACGGCCAGACGATCCGCAACCGCGAAGCTGCGGAAGAGATCGATGACGACGAGCTGGAATCCCCAGGTGACGAAGCCATTGAGCGCGACGGCCGCGGTGATCAACGCTACCACCTCCGGGGAGCGGCGGCCCCTTGCGCGCTTCGCCTCTGCGGCCGCGGCAACGCCATGCGGCACGCGCGCCGGCGCGGCGGTTCGCGGCAAAGCGAACTGATGCAGTGGTGCGCAGACGAGGAGCATCGTGGCGCCGTAAAGGACGAAAGTGCCGCGCCAGCCGAGCGCCGCCTCACAGAATACAGTCACCGGCCAGGAGATGCTCGGCGCCAGCGCCATGGCGAGCATCTGCGCTCCGATCGCCCGGCGCGCGCTCTCCCCGGCAATCTCGGTCAGGAAGACATGCGCCGAGGTCGTGAGCGTGGCAGCCCCGGCCATGCCGAGGACAGCCCAGGCGGCGAAATAGGCGAGTGGTCCATGAGCAGCCGCGAGCAGCCACAGCCCCGGCGCCGCGAGCGCCGAACCAAGTGAAAGCACCCGCCGCGCACCAAGACGCGCGTAGAACGACGCCAGTGGCGGAGAGCATACCGCCATCACCACCAGCATGACGGTCGGCCCGAAATAGATGCCGGACGGCCGGAGCCCAAGATCGGCGGCCATGCCAGCCGCGGTGACTGACACGAACATGAACATTGCGCCCCAGGCGATGATCTGGGTCACTGAGAGAATGACAACCGCGCGGAGAACAGGCATGAAACCGATGGTGGGAGCAGGCGAAACAGGGCCGGGGGGAATGCAGCCATAGGTTTACGCCGCCGACGCGGTCTTGACCACACCGCAATTACGCCTCTGAGATTTTTTTCGCGACGGGGACAAGAGGGCCATCGACACGAAGCGATGGAGTCGCGAGACCTCGAGCGCGTTTCGATCTGGGATCAGATCGGCGCTCTAACGCTTTCTTTCTGACGCATGATCTTATCGATCCTCGTTTCACTCCGGTCTGATCATGCTCTAATCCGCACTCGGAAGCCGGCGCATGGTGAACTCGATCTCATCACCCTCGAGCTGGCGCCAGCTTTCCACTTCCGTCCAGTAGGCGGCCTTGGGCCAGGTCTCGAACCATTCGCGCGCCTTGGCCCGGGCCGCAGTCCGTTCGAGGCGGAACGTCTCGCGGACGAAGACGCTGCCGCCTCGCGCAGACCGTTCGCTGCGGCTGCGGGCGATCTGGCGCCGCAGTCCCTCGAGCGGTGGTCCTGGTGGTTTCTTCGCCATGGCGATACCTCTGCTGAGAAGATAGGATGGAGGCGGCGCCGTTGCCAGTCCCGATCATACCAGGGCCGACCGCCGCAAAATGCCGGTGATCGCACCCCTGCAGGGCAATGGAATCGTGCTGCCTTCCGCAGTTGCCATTCGTCCCGAAATATGGACTGTGGCGACGACATCGAATCGGCGGCTTACCTCGGCGAGCCGCAAACGGACTATGAAATCCCATGGAAAGACCGCAACTGCCGCAGGACTTGCCTGCCGACATCGAAGACAAGAAGGCCGACGCAAAGTCTTGGTTCGAAGCTTTGCGCGATACGATCTGTTCTGCCTTCGAGGCGATAGAGGACGACCTCGCAGGGCCGCTGTCGGATCGACCGCCGGGCCGCTTCGCCGCCAAGGACTGGCTGCGTGAGGAAGGTGCCGGCGGCGGCGGCCGTATGTCGATGATGGAGGGCCGCGTCTTCGAAAAGGTCGGCGTCCACACTTCCACGGTCTACGGCGAATTCTCCGCGGAATTCCGCAGTCAGATCCCCGGCGCCGGCGAAGATCCGCGATTCTGGGCCTCCGGGATTTCGCTGATCGCCCATCCGGTCAATCCGCACGTTCCCGCCGTTCACATGAATACACGCATGGTCGTGACCACGAGCAACTGGTTCGGCGGCGGCGCCGACCTGACGCCGGTCCTCGACCGCCGGCGCGTGATGACCGACGCGGATACGATGCTTTTCCATCGCGCGATGGAGATCACCTGCAATCGGCACGCGGTCGCCGATCACGCGAAGTTCAAGCAGTGGTGCGACGAGTATTTCTACCTCAAACACCGCAACGAACCACGCGGCACGGGCGGCATATTCTTCGATTGGCTGCACTCGCCGGACGAACTGGGCGGGTGGCAGGCGGATTTCGCCTTCACCCGCGACGTCGGCAAGGCCTTTGCGCTCGTCTATCCGAAGATCGTCAGGGCGAACTTCAACAGCCCCTGGACCGAGGCCGATCGTGACGAGCAGCTCGTACGCCGTGGCCGCTATGTCGAGTTCAACCTCCTCTACGACCGCGGCACGATCTTCGGTCTGAAGACCGGTGGAAACGTCGAGTCCATCCTCTCGTCGCTCCCCCCGGTGGTCCGCTGGCCATAATCATCGTCGAACAAAACCCGCGCAGTCGGCGTTTCCTCACCGAAACGGGAGCCCTCACCCGAGGGATTTTCGGATGGTGTTCAAGAAGCGCACATTCTTCGGCGAGGAGCCGGAGCGATTCACGCCCCCGCAGCCGGCTGAACTGGAGCGGCGGGTGGCAAACCTGCTTGCCGCCGCGCCCGGGCTGGATGCCGCCGAAATTACCGTGACCTGCCGAGGCGAAGCGGTGGTGCTCGGCGGCCGGGTGGCAACTGGGGAGGAAATTCTCCGCGCCGAGGAAGCGGCACGATCCGTTCCCGGTGTCGCCAAGGTCGTCAACCGGATCGAGCTTGCGAAGGCCGGCAGGGGTTGAACGTCCGCCCTGCTTTCCTCGCGTCTTCACGCCGCCGGGAATCTCAAATCAGATCGACGCCAGCGTCCAGCCGACGATATCCGCCGCAACCTTCGCGAATGCCGCATCGAGCGCTGAAACAAACGCCGGATTGCCCGTGCCGCGCACGGGCGCGACGGCCCGGAACGCCCGCTGCCGGCGCACGGTGCCGTTGCGGTCATCAAGGATCTTGGCGAAAATCTCGACGACCGCCGTATCGGCGCCGTCGGTGGATATCTCGAAGGCGCGGATTTCCGTGATGACCTGGTAGTCGATCGCGAGCCCCTGTCCCGGCTTGCCCACGCCACCGACCCTGCCGGTATCCTCGAATGTCTGGACGAGCCTGTCCTGAACTATGCGCGGCAGCCGGTCGCCCCACTGCGCCTTGGCGAGGAAACGCAATTCGGATTCGGAAAGTCGAACGACGATCTGATCACTGTCGAGCGTCCTCAGCGCCGTCGGTTCAGGCACCAGGATCTGGCGATTGGTCGCTCGCGGGCGCTCCACGACAGGCGTCGCGGCCAGGCTGAACGTGTCGTTGACCGCCGGACGGGTGCCGCATCCCGCCAAGATCATCGCCATCGAAATAACCACGGCGAGCCGGGCGGCCCCCGCCTTACGCACAGTAAACACACCCGGAAAATGCATGCGGCAAATATCCCCAAACAGCTACGCGTCGCACGGATCCCCCCCGCGCGCCGCATCACCAGACTGGCCGCGGCCGAATCACCGCCGCGTGCGGCCATCATATTGCTTGACAGTCTCGCCGCCGAATAGAAGGCGTTGCGGATTTTTGTCGAAATTAGAAATTGTACTCTGCAAGCTCTGAACGGTGCGACGCGTTTCGGTCACGAGCGACTCTACGTCCCGGAGGCCGGAATTGGAGAAGCGCTTCAGGTTGTCGGCAATGGGTCCGATCTGCGCATTGAGGTTGTTGGCCATATTGCGGAAAGACTCGAGCGTCGCGCGCGCCTCTGCGGAAAGCGATGGTGCGTCCGCATCACCAAGGAAACCGTCGATCTTCACCAGAATGCTGTCGACCCGGTCGGAAGCGGCATTCAGCTTGTTCGACATTTGGGTGAAATCGGTGATCGTCTGGTCTATGTCCTCCTGACGGGCGGCGATTTTTTCGGCGAAGCTCGAAACCTGGGCGGCGATCTTGCGCGCATCGGCGCTTGCCACGGAGATATCGTTGACGACCGTTCCTACCTTCTGCGCATCAACGGCGGCCACCAGCGTATCGACACGCTTCAGGGTCTCCTGCGCACTCTTGCCGAATTCGTTATAGGTGCCGACCGTGCGCCTGAACCCGTCGACCGCTTCCGAAACACCGCCGGAAGCGTCCTTCAGATCGCTGCTCAGCTGCTCGACATTGCTGACGATCGTGTCGATCTTCTTGGGATCGACGGCATTGATCAGCCTGTCGGCGCTCTCGAGCGTGGTGTCGAGTTTCTTCGATGCGGCGCTGACCGACCCCGACAATTCCTCGACGCTCTTCAGGAACTGGTCGATGGCGCCGGAATTATCCGCCAGCGCCTTCGAGAACTTCTCCGCATTGCCGATGGTCGCGGTCAAAGGCTGGCGAATTTCCGTGACGAAACCCTGGATATCCGTGATGGCGCTGTTTGCCCGGTCAAGAATCTGGTCGGCGGTCGCAAGCAGGCTGGTGACGCTCGACTGGTCGGCGGTGATGGTCGCCGACGTTCCCCTTTCGAGCGCCGTCTGGAGGATGTTCTCGTCGCCCTTTCGCCCGCCGCTGAGTTCGATGTAGGCCGCACCCGTAAGTCCCTGTACCTCCAGCGTCGCCGTGGTCGACTTCAGCACCGGCGCATCGGCCGACACCTCGGTAATGGCAATCGAGTAGCGCGGATCATTGGCGTCGATCGCGAGATTGCGAACGGTGCCCACATTGATGCCGTTGAAGCGCACCGGCGAGCCGACCGAAAGGCCGTTGGCCGAACCGGGAATATTGACGATGAGTTCGACCATCTGGCCAACCCGGCCATATTGCGCCATCCAGTAGACGAAACCGAACGCAGCGGCGATCACGAACACCGTGAAAAAGCCGACAATGGCATAATTTGCTTTGGTTTCCATCGGCTATGACCACCCTTGCGGCTCCCGCCGCTTTCGTCCGCTTCGGCAGGCGAGCCTCCGAAGCACTTCCAAATGCGATCGGCAGGACGGGCTTACGCCCGCACCACCGCCCTTCCCCGCTTGCCGCGGAAATAGGATTTCACCCATGGCTCCTCGCAGGCAAGCATGTCCTCGATTGTCCCGGAGACGAGCACGCGCTTTTGGCCGAGGACCGCGATCCGGTCGCAGACCGAAAACAGGCTGTCCAGATCGTGCGTCACCATATACACGGTCAACCCAAGTGTGTCCCGCAACTTGGCGATCAGCTCGTCGAACTCCGCCGCACCGATCGGATCGAGGCCGGAGGTCGGCTCGTCGAGAAACACCAGATCCGGATCAAGCGCCAATGCGCGCGCCAGCGCCGCACGCTTTATCATACCACCCGAGAGCTCCGCCGGGTATTTCTCCGCCGCTTCCGGCGCGAGCCCGACCAACTCGATCTTCAAGCGCGCCAGTTCGTCCATCAGATCCTGCGGCAGATCGAGATATTCGCGCATCGGCACCTGGATGTTCTCGCGCACCGTCAGGGCGGAAAACAGTGCACCATGCTGAAATAGCACGCCGAGACGCATGTCGAGGGCGATACGCTCCGCTTCGCCGAGCTTGTCATATTCGGCGCCGAGGATCTCGATGGTGCCGGACCGTTTCGGCAGCAAACGCAGTACGGTGCGCATCAGCACCGATTTGCCGGTTCCCGAGGCGCCGACGAAACCGAGGATTTCGCCGCGGTAGATCTCGAGATTGAGCCTGTCGAGAACGATATTGTCGCCGAAGCCGACGGTCAGGTCGCGAACGGAAAGCACCACTTCGCGCCTCTCCGCCGCCCGATCCGATTGCCGCTCCATGACTTCTTGAACCATGATCCGCCCGCCTCAGAAATCGATCGCCGCATAGAACATGGCGAACAGCCCGTCGATGAGAATGACCACGAAGATCGACTTGACCACAGACGAAGTCACGTGACGCCCCAGCGATTCGGCGCTGCCGCCGACCTTCAGGCCCTCGACTGCCGCAACCACTCCGATGATCAGCGCCATGAAGGGCGCCTTGATCATACCCGCCGCAACGGTGGAAAAATCGATCGATTCCTGCAGCCGCGAAAGGAATGTTGCGAACGTGATGTCGGAATAGGTCCAGGCGACGAGTGCCGCGCCGGCGAGGGCGGCAAAGTTGGCAAGGATCGTCAAGAGCGGCAGGACGATGGTGAGCGCCACCAGCCGCGGAAAGACGAGAACGCCGACGGGGCTCAACCCCATGACCTTCAGCGCGTCGACCTCCTCGCGCATTTTCATCGAGCCGATCTCGGCCGTGATCGCGCTTCCCGATCGGCCGGCGATCATGATCGCCGTCAGAAGTACGCCGATTTCGCGCAATTGCAGAATGCCGACCAGATCGACGACGAAGATCTCGGCGCCGAATGCGCGCAGTTGAAAGGCGCCCTGCTGCGCAATGATGGCGCCGATCAGGAACGACATGAGGGCGATGATCGGCACCGCCATGACACCCATGCGATCGATCTGGTGCACGATCGCAGCCGGCGAAACGCCGGCATGGCGCCCAAGCTTCATTTGCGCGCCGCGAACCGCCGAACCGAGGATGAACATGGCCGCAAAAGTATCGGTCCAGATCGACACCGTGAGTTCGCCGATCGGCGCGAACAGCCTTTGGAAAAGCGAAGGCCTTCTCGCGTCGCGTTCCGGCAGCGGCAGTTCGGCCGGCATCGCCTGAACGAGCTCGACATACCGCTCGCCCCCGCCGGTGAAGCGAACCTCGCCACCGCTCCCGTTGACGAAGCGCCGAATGATCCAGGCGCCCGCGGTGTCCATCGCGGTGACGGCGGAAAGGTCGAATTCATCATGGTCTCGCGACGGCTTGTCGAGCCTGTTCAGCTTGGCCGCCATGGCCTCGGCCGTCCGGTGCCGCCAGTCGCCGCTGAAGACGTAGCGCCGCCCGGTTCCTCCTTCGCCCTCCTCGAGGACGACATCGGCAACAGTCTGTGTTTGAGCCCGCGTCACGTTTTCTTGGTCTTTCGCTTTGCCATTGCGTAGTCTCTTAAACCAGATTCGATCCAAGGACAAAATTGCGCAGGAATTCAAAGTCGTACTGTAGCGTCACGCGCCTTTCCCGGCCACGGGAATGCCGCTGTAGCACTCGGATGGCCGCATGTCTTCGTCCTTGAACCGAGGGAGATATGAGAAGGCGTGCCGCAGCCCAGCCATGCGACCGAAAAGACACAGCCGCAAGACCCGCGGGCGACCTGTAACATGCCGATTGCGAAAGCCACGCCGGCGCCGGAGAAGATCAATGCCGATTTCCCTTGCAGCAACCGTCGAACATTTCCCGATCGCCGGCACCTTCACGATTTCGCGAGGCTCGAAGACGACCGCCGACGTCGTCACCTGCCGCCTCACCGACGGGACGCTGACCGGTTCGGGCGAGTGCGTGCCCTATGCCCGCTATGGCGAATCCGTCGAGACGGTGCTTAGCGAAATAGAAGCGGTTCGCCCGTTCGTTGAACGCGGCATCGGCCGGGAGGAACTGCAGCGGGCGATGAGGGCGGGTGCCGCCCGCAACGCCATCGATTGTGCGCTCTGGGACCTGGAAGCGAAACGAAGCGGGCGCTCCGCCGCCTATCTGGCGGGTATCGCCGAACCGAGGCCCCTGACCACCGCCTACACCATTTCGCTCGCCGAGCCGGAGGCGATGATGGCGCAAGCGGCGCAATACGCCCACCGGGCGCTGCTCAAGGTAAAAGTCGGAACCGTGGACGACAGGGCTCGCATTCGCGCCGTGCGGCAGGCTGCCCCCGCGAGCCGCATCATCCTCGATGCCAATGAGGGCTGGAGCGAGGACAATCTCGCTATGCATTTCTCGGCCTGCCTCGAAAACGGCATCGCCCTCGTCGAGCAGCCGCTGCCGGCCGGCCGAGACGAACCGCTGACCCGGATTGCCCGCCCGGTCCCGGTCTGCGCCGATGAAAGCGTGCACGGTACGGAGGACCTGCAATCGCTCGTCGGCCGCTATGACGCCGTCAACATCAAGCTCGACAAGACCGGCGGGCTCACCGAAGCCTTGCGTATGCGCCGCGCCGCCGAAGCGCTCGGCCTCAAGCTCATGGTCGGCTGCATGGTCGGCAGTTCGCTGGCCATGGCGCCGGCGGTTCTTCTGGCGCAGGGTGCCGATTTCATCGACCTCGACGGCCCGCTGCTGCTCGCCCGGGACCGCGATGCGGGCCTGCGCTACGAGGCCTCGCTCGTCTTCCCGCCCGAGCCGAGCCTTTGGGGCTGAAGGTACCAGCCGGCATATGCGAAGCAGAAGCCGATGAGCGCGACGACCGACATCGAATAGAAGCCAGCGACGCCGAACCAGGCGTAGAAGTAACCCGCCACAAAGGTAAAGATCGCCGTGAACATGCCGGTGTAGAAGAAATAGAGCCCCTGGGCGGCCGCCTCCTGTTCCTCACTGACCCGCTCCACGAGCTTGTGCTGCATGCCCGTGTGCATGATCGCAAAGGTGAAGGCGTGGAAGCACTGGAGAATGAAATAGCCGGAGAAGCCCAGCTCCATCGGGAAAATCAGCCAGCGCGCCACCGCCAGCAGACAGCCGGAAAAAATCATCGCCCAGACGCTGAAGCGCCGGATGATCGTGCGGGCGAAGAAGAACATCAGCACTTCCGCGGCCACGCCGGCGCTCCAGAGAACGCCGATCTGCGTTCCGCTATAGCCGATGCTCTGCCAGTAGATGGCCGAAAAGGCATAGAGCATCGCATGACTGCTGTTGACCAGAGTCACCCCGACGAGGAGCAATTGCAGATCGGACTGACGCAGCGACTGCGGCGGTGGCTCGGTGATCGCCGTGATCGGTGACGGTCGGCGGGGCCGCCCGATCCGCGGCGCCACAAGGGCCATCACGATCGTCAGCCCGAAGCCGACCGCCATCGCCGGCAACACCATGGCACCGCCGATGAGGCCGATCATCCAGCCGCCGAGCATGGTCGCGCCGATAAAGGCGATAGATCCCCAGACGCGCATATGCGCATAATCGAAGCCCCAGCGACGCACCCCCGACAATGCAATCGCTTCGACGATCGGCAGATAGGGAGAATAGACCGCGGACTGCAGCGCGTAGATCACAAGCACGGGCCAGAAGCTGTGCGCGAAGAAAAGGATGAAAGCGGTCGCAAGCGACAGACAGCCGGACCAGACGAGCACGATAGTGCGCTCTCCGAGCCGGTCGGCGAGCACCCCCGCAAGCGGCGCCGTGATCACGCGGATGAACATCGGCACCGCGAGCACCACGCCGATCTCGAATTCGCTCAGCGCAAGCGTGCTGAGCCAGACCGGAAAATACGGCAGGGCGAAACCGTTGACGATCAACGGAGCGCAAAAGAGCAGCGCGAGGCGAAGCGCGAAATGGCGCGGCGGTGGCCCCAGAACCGGGGGGGCAGGTGCGGGAATCATGGGAGAACCTGGTGGCTGTCCGCCAGCTTTAGCACGGCTCCCCCGCGGCGCACCATCCGCTAGTTTTCGCTACAGGCCCTCGGCAGCGGTTGCGCTGCCGCATCCAATACCAAGTGCGACAGCGACGTGCGTCTGCTTGCATCTGTTGAATGCATGGCGCTACAGGTCCGGATCGAATGACTCAGGCTGCCTGCTGCGCCGGAACGGACACCGGCAATCCGACCTCGCTCGCGTCTTCCGCGACCGTCGCATTGCCGCGCAGGCTGTGCCAGGTGATTAGTTCCATAGTACCGTCGTGATGCTCGGCGATCGCCGTGCAGCTCTCGACCCAGTCGCCCGTGTTGATGTAACGGATGCCGCCGATATCCTCGATCACCGCGTGGTGGATATGGCCACAGATGACGCCCTGTGCCTGGTGGCGGCGCGCCTCCTCGGCCACGACCTTCTGGAACTCGCCGATGAAATTCACGGCATGCTTGACCTGCAGCTTGGCCCAGGACGAGAACGACCAATAGGGCATGCCGAGCCGACGGCGGATCGCAGCGAGGCCGATGTTGACCGCGATCGCCATGTCGTAGGCCCAGTCGCCGAGATAGGCGAGCACCCGCGCATTGCGCACCACCACGTCGAATTCGTCGCCGTGCAGCACGAGATAGTTTCGTCCGTCGGCACCCCGATGCACATGCCGCTGCGCGACCTCGATGCCGCCGAAGTGTATTCCGGGAAAATCGCGCATGAACTCGTCGTGGTTTCCGGGAACGTAGATGATCCGCGTACCCTTGCGCGCCTTGCGCAGCAGCTTCTGGATGACGTCGTTGCACTGCTGCGGCCAATACCAGCTCCGCTTCAGCCGCCAGCCGTCGACGATATCGCCGACGAGGATTATGGTCTCGGCTTCGTGGTGGCGCAGGAAATCGAGCAGGTAATCCGTCCTGGCCGCTTTCGAGCCGAGGTGAAGGTCGGAAATGAAGAGCGTGCGCAATTTCCGGACGGGATTCGGTTCCGATACCGCTGCCGCTGTCATGCGAGCCTCATCTTGCTAGAGCCATTTGCCTCCGTCAAAACCAGACTCGTGTTTCAGGAAGATGACACGGGCCGCGCCTTGCCCCATTCCGGTTTCCGAGTCGGACCGTTCTTGTCCGGCTCCGACATTGACATGACTGAAAGCGAAAACTGTACGTCGCGCTGAAATCGTGCCAAAAGGCCAGCGTTCGGGAATCGAGGGAAGCAAGGTATGAACATGGGCGACAAAGCGAAATCCCAATCGGTGCCGGAGAGCGGCGATATCGACAGCCAGGCACTCTTCTTCCATCGCTACCCTCGCCCCGGCAAACTCGAGATCCAGCCGACAAAGCCGCTCGGCAACCAGCGCGACCTGGCTCTGGCCTACTCGCCCGGGGTCGCCGCCCCCTGCCTCGCCATCAGAGACGATCCGGAAACCGCCGCCGACTTCACCGCACGCGGCAATCTCGTCGCCGTCATCTCGAACGGCACGGCCGTCCTCGGCCTCGGCAATATCGGCCCGCTGGCCTCTAAGCCGGTCATGGAGGGCAAGGCCGTTCTCTTCAAGAAATTCGCCGGCATCGACGTCTTCGACATCGAGATCGACGCCCCGACCGTCGAGCGCATGGTCGATGTTGTTTCGGCGCTCGAGCCGACCTTCGGCGGCATCAATCTTGAGGACATCAAGGCGCCAGAATGCTTCGAGGTGGAGCGCCGCCTGCGAGAGAAGATGGATATCCCCGTCTTCCACGATGACCAGCACGGTACCGCAATCATCGTCGCCGCCGCCGTCTTGAACGGGCTGGAACTTGCCGGCAAGGACATCGCCAAGGCGAAGATCGTCGCCTCCGGCGCGGGCGCTGCCGCACTTGCATGCCTCAACCTGCTCGTGACGCTCGGCGCAAAGTGCGAAAACATCTGGGTCCATGACATAGAAGGCCTCGTCTACAAGGGCCGCGAAGCGCTGATGGACCAGTGGAAATCCGTTTATGCGCAGGAGAGCGACAATCGCGTGCTTGCCGACAGCATCGGCGGCGCCGACGTCTTCCTCGGCCTTTCGGCCGCCGGCGTGCTCAAGCCCGAACTGCTGGCGCAGATGGCCGAAAAGCCGCTGATCATGGCGCTCGCCAATCCGACCCCGGAAATCATGCCGGAAGTCGCCCGCGCCGCGCGCCCCGACGCGATGATCTGCACCGGTCGTTCCGACTATCCGAACCAGGTCAACAACGTCCTCTGCTTCCCCTATATTTTCCGCGGCGCGCTCGATTGCGGCGCGCGCACCATCAACGAAGAGATGAAGATGGCGGCCGTGCGGGCCATTGCGGGCCTTGCCCGCGAGGAACCCTCCGACGTCGCCGCCCGCGCCTATTCCGGCGAGACACCGGTTTTCGGACCGGATTACCTGATCCCCTCGCCTTTCGACCAGCGGCTGATCCTCAGGATCGCTCCGGCCGTCGCGCGTGCCGCCGCCGAATCCGGGGTTGCCACTCGTCCGATCCAGGACTTCGACGCCTATCTCGACAAGCTCAATCGCTTCGTCTTCCGTTCCGGCTTCATCATGAAGCCGGTCTTCGCCGCCGCCAAGAATGCGGCGAAGAACCGCGTCATCTTCGCCGAGGGCGAGGATGAACGGGTGTTGCGGGCGGCCCAGGTCCTGCTTGAGGAGGGTACCGCCAACCCGATCCTGATCGGGCGTCCCCAGATCATCGAGACGCGGCTGCGCCGCTATGGTCTCAGGATCAGACCCGATGTCGATTTCGAAGTGGTGAACCCCGAAGGCGATCCGCGGTACCGCGACTATGTCGACGACTATTTCGCCATAGTCGGCCGCCTCGGCGTCATTCCGGAGGCCGCCCGCACGATCGTGCGCACCAATACGACGGTCATCGGGGCTCTCGCGGTCAAGCGCGGCGAAGCCGATTCGCTGATCTGCGGCGTCGAAGGGCGCTACGCGAGACATTTGCGCGACGTGTCGCAGATCATCGGCAAGAAATCGGGCGTCCACGATTTCTCGGCCCTCAGCCTGCTGATCTCGCAGCGCGGCGCCACCTTCTTCACCGACACCTATGTCAGCTACGACCCTAGCGCCGAAGAGATCGCCCAGACGACCGTGATGGCCGCCGACGAAATCCGGCGCTTCGGCATCACCCCCCACGCCGCACTCGTTTCGCATTCGAACTTCGGCTCACGCGATTCCGAGAGCGCCTCCAAGATGCGTACCGCGCTCCGGCTCGTGCGCGAGCTTGCGCCTGACCTCGAGGTCGACGGCGAGATGCACGGCGACTCGGCAATTTCCGAAATCCTGCGCCAGCGCGTGATGCCGAACAGCACCCTGAAAGGGGAAGCCAATCTGCTCGTCTTTCCCAATCTCGACGCCGCCAACATAACCCTGGGCGTGGTCAAGACGATGACCGACAGCCTCCATGTGGGGCCGATACTCCTCGGCTCGGCCTTGCCGGCGCACATCCTCTCACCCTCGGTGACCTCGCGCGGCGTCGTCAACATGGCCGCCCTCGCCGTCGTGGAGGCGAGCCATCCCGCCTGATACCGAGCTTGGGTTTCTCCAGCGGCTCACCCGACTCCGCGCCCTTTGAACGGGGATGAGCTTGGACAGTCCGGTTCGAGCTGATCCCGGGCGATCGTTGCTTCAGCAATCGCGCATTTGGCGATTTTTAAGTCCTGCCGCCACAAAACCACAATCACCGATTGATATAACAGGACGACTGCAGCGTTTACGAAATATAGCACTAGACAAAGACGGTCTCACTAAACCATGTTTATTCTAGGGGCATGAATCGGTGTTACGGCATGACTGATGAACAAGCTGTCCTCGATCTGCTGGATGTCGTCGAATACGGAGGCTGCGCCGAACCGCAGCAATTCTTTGCCTTGATGCGCCGCACCTTCAATATCGCGCATCTCCTCTACCTCGAGGCGGAACCATCGGCAGATGGCCTGAAAGTCTGCCGCCTGCATCACACTTTCGGCGCCTATGCTGCCGATCTCTATCATTCGAGAGGGCTCCACCGGATCGACCCGATTCTGAGACTTGCGCTCGGCGGCGTCAGGCCCGTCGAATGGGCGAGCGCCCGCCGACGCTTTCCCGAATGCGAACCGCTCTTCGAGGCGGCAGAGGAGATCGGTCTGTCGACGGAGGGCGTGGCTCTGCCGCTTCCGTCTCCAGCCAGTCGTATGGCGCTTCTCGCTATCAGTTCCAATCTTTCGCCGGCGGAATGGTCCGACTATCGCCGCCGCCATCTGCGTGATTTCCAACTGGCCGCAAATCTGTTTCACGCCTCCATGCTCGAGCATTCGGCGATGCCCGGGGCCATGGACGAGCGCGACATGAGACTGACCTTGCGTGAAACCGAGGTCCTCACCTGGTCGGCAGCCGGCAAGAGCTATTGGGAAATCGCCACCATCCTCGGCATCTCCGAGCGCACGGTCCGTTTCTTCATGACCAACGCCCGACGAAAGCTCAACGTAGTGTCGAACACGCAGGCCGTTGCGCAAGCCGTTCGCCATGCCTTGATCCCCACCATCTGACGGGCTGATTTCCGAGCCGACCTGAAAATCGGTACACCACCCCCCAAAATTTACCGGGAAAACGGCAGCAATTGAACTGTCACTATCGACAGTTACATGTGTCGTCGGAGCCTGCCAGCATCGCGCCATCGAACGGAGACGATGGAGCGAAAAATGATCAGAATAGTGAACGGCAACGCTCGCGGACGATACCCACAGGCCGTCGATGAAATGTTTCGGCTGCGCAAGCGCGTCTTCCATGATTTCCTGAAATGGGACGTAAAGACCGAGGGCGAGTGGGAAATCGACCACTATGACAAGGCCAATCCGCTCTATGTGATGTCCTATTCGCCGGAGACTGGGAAACTGCGCGGCTCGCTGCGGCTTCTGCCGACGCTCGGCCCGAACATGCTGGACGACACCTTCCCGATCCTGCTCGGCGACAACCCGGAGATCCGCAGCGCAGAAGTGTGGGAATCGAGCCGATTCTGCATCGATCCGGACATCTCGCAGGACCGGGCGTCGAACCAGGTTACGGTTGCCGCGGCCGAACTCATGTGCGGCGTCGGCGAACTGAGTCTGAGCTCCGGCATCACGCATATCGTGACGGTGACCGACGTATTCCTGGAGCGGATGTTCCGGCGGATGGGATGCCCCGGAGACCGGATCGGCGATCCCCAACGGATCGGTAATGTCCATGCGGTCGCGATCGCCTGGGAAGTGTCGCAAAGATTGCTCGAAACCATGAAGGCCGTCGCCGCGATTGAGGGCACGGTTCTGGAACGCCCGATCTCGCTGGAGACAGCAAGGGCGGCCTGACGGTCACCTCACGGGGCCGCGCTTCAGCGCATCGGCCCGAAAATCGCACTCGATTTTCGGGCCGATGCGCCGACTCAAAGCGGTACAGCGACCTTTGCGCGTCTGAAAAGACGCGCGGCGCTGTATGTTCGCAGCGCGGCCTGGCCTCCATTGCGAGTCGCGCCATTAACGCAAAGGGCGTGTTGCGGTTGCGCCAGCCTGCATAGACTCTAGAATGGAGGCAGAGAAAAGGCTGCGGCCGCTGAGGCGGCCGTTCCGCCGGAATGCAGGAAGAGGAAAGTGTCGGGATCTCCGAGCAATGCGCCCCGCGGCATCGCATGGCTTGCGGCTGCGCTTCTGCCGTTGGCATTGGCTACGGCAAACGAGGCTTCGGCTTCGAGCGTTTGTGAACGGCTTCAGGCCCGCCTCGCCGGCATGCCGACCACGTTCAGCTCGAATGCAAACCTCAGCGATTTCACCGGCGCCATTTCCCGCCAGAACATTGAGCTTCGACGCGCCAGGAACGAGCGCAGGCGGCTCGGATGCAGTCGCGGCAGCATCATCGTCATCGACGACAATACTCCCTTCTGCGCCGAACTCGACGACACGATCGCACGGATGGAGGCCAATCTCCAGGAATTGAAAGTCCATCGGCAGCAGCTGGTGTCGAACGGTCGCGCAGACGCGCGCCGGCGCATTCTCGCCGCGATGGAGATCAACGGCTGCATTCCGGTGCGCGGCGACGAGTGGGACGAGCTGGACGAGTTCGCGACGACAACCGAGGCCGACATCCATCGCAACATCCTCAAAGATCTGGCACCGGACGACGAGGATTATCCGTTGCTCTTCGAAGAGCCGGGGATGCAGGATTTCTCGCCGATGGAGGGATACGGGAACGGCCGCTTGCGGACCATGTGCGTGCGCACCTGCGACGGCGCTTTCTTCCCAATCTCGTCGAATGCCTCGCCGGCTGATTTCCCGCGCGACGCCGAGCTCTGCCGCGCCCGTTGCCCCCAGACCGAGACCGAACTCTATTTTCACGTGCTTGCCACCGAGGAGAGCGACCAGATGGTCTCGGCTTCGACCGGCAGGCCCTACCGCGAACTGCCGACGGCCTTTGCCTACCGCACGCGCGACGTCGCTTCACGAGGCGCCTGTGGCTGCAAGCCCGCAAAGGCAGCCGGGCGGACGAACCGGGAGAGCACCTCCGAAGCCAGTCTCGCGGCGAGCCCCTCGGTCGTGACGATCGGCGGCGCCAAGGTGGGAATGACGACTGAAGGCGCGGCCGCAAGGCCAACGAAAGAGCGCCCCTACGACCCGAAGAGCGCCAAGGTGCGCATTGTCGGTCCGACCTTCCTGCCGCCGGAAGAAAGCGCGATCGACCTCAAGAACCCCTTGGGACCAAGCTTTCAGCCGCAACAGGAGAATTGACGACGCTCACCTTTCACGCGATCTTATCCAGGCAAGACGTTGAAAAAGCGCGCTACCTCCGACCTGCATCAAGGTCCGCGGAAATGCCCCACTCCTCCTCGAAGGTCAGCTCTGCGAGCGGCAGTCGCTGGCGCCATCCCTTTGCCGCCAATTCCGGCTGCTGATAGAGCCGGTCGACGAAACCGAGGCATAGCCAGGCGACGATTTCGATGTGCTCCGGTATGCCCAGGATGGCCTTGATCTCGCTTTCATGAAAGATGCTGACCCAGCCGACGCCGACGCCCTCGGCGCGCGCGGCGAGCCAGAGGTTCTGCACCGCGCAGACGGTGGAGTAGACGTCCATCTGCGGGTTGTGGGTGCGCCCGAGGACGACCGAGCCGCCGCGGGTGCGATCGCAGGTCACGCAGATGCTGAGTGGCGCCTTGCGAATTCCTTCGAGCTTGAGTGCGCGATATTTCGCCTGCGCTTCGCCCGCGAACATTCGCGCGGCCTCCTCGTTGGCGCGCTGGAAGGCCTGCCACACCTTCTCCCGCGTCTCCTCTCCGCGCACGAGAATGAAGTTCCAAGGCTGCATGAAGCCGACGGACGGCGCATTATGGGCGGCGGCCAGCAGCCGTGCTATCAGGGGTTCGGGCAGCGGCTCGGAGAGAAATTCGTCTCGCACGTCGCGGCGGGTCTCGATCGCACGGTAGACGGCGGCACGCTCGTCCGGCGAAAAGGCTCCAGCTGCGACAAGGCAGCCGCTCGGGTCAGGCAGCATCGTTCGATCCCCAACAATGCACAACCTCCCGCCGTCCGCGCGGGGCCGGTCCATCTTGCCAGGCCGGTCTTCTGACTCCGGTTCGTCCGGCCGCGCCGCCTTCCCGAATCGCCTGAGGATTCAGTGGCAAGGCTCCGAATCTCTTCAGAGCATGACTGGCGTGGCCGTCCCCGTCACAGCGTTGGGCACGTGCCGGAATTGCACCGACTTCCCGATTCTCCCGCGCTTGCGGGCACCTGACGAGCGCCATATGGACACAGGCACCCACGAAAGGCAAGGCATGCCTTACAGCGCCGCGCGTCTTTCAGACGCCAAAGGTCGCTGCAACTCTTTGAGTCTGCGCGGGCCGGTAGCGCACGTAGGCGAAGGCTTCGCCTGATGGTGACCAGTTCGGAACATTCATGGTTCCCTGCCCGCCGAAGAGTTCGAAGAGGACGCGCGGATCGCCACCTTCCGGTTTCATCAGCCTTAGCCGCACGTCGAGATCGCGCGGGTGGTCGGAGACGTCGCCGTCATAGGAGAGTACCAGGAGGTTTCGGCCATCCGGCGACGGATGTGGAAACCAATCGCCATAGGGGCTGTTGGTGATGCGCTGAACATCGCTGCCGTCGGGCCGGATCCGCCAGATCTGCATGCTCCCGGTGCGGCTGGAGTTGAAATAGATCCACTTGCCGTCGGGCGACCAGTCCGGCCCGTCGTTGCGGCCCTCACCCCACGTCAGCCGGCGCTCCTCGCCGCCCCCGACGGAAATCGTGTAGATGTCGAAGACCTGGTCTCGGATTCCGCAATAGGTCAGCGTCCGGCCATCGGGCGACCAGCCGTGCCAATAGGAAGGGAGCTTCGGTGTGACGAGCCGCGGCGCGCCGCCCTCGACCGGCAGGAGATAGATCGCCGACTTGCCGAATTCGGTTTTGTCGCTGATGGCGAGCGTCGTGCCGTCCGGCGAAATCCCGTGGTCGTTGTTGCACTGCCGGGCGAAGCCCGTGTCGATCTCGACCGGCTCCGGCGCCCCGTCGAGCGCTATGCGATAGAGCCGTCCATCGCCATTGAAGACGAGGAAGCGCCCGTCCGGCGACCAGTTCGGCGCTTCGACCAGCCGCTCCGTCTGCCAGACCACGCGGGTCTCAGCCGTCGCGATGTCGAAGATCTCCACCGAACTGCGCATGGACTATCCCCTGTCGCGGAAGCGGTTGGTGATGGGGTAGCGCCGGTCGCGACCGAAATTCTTCTTGGTGATCTTCACGCCCGGCGCCGACTGCCGGCGCTTGTATTCCGCGATGTAAAGCAGGTGCTCGACGCGGTGGACGATTGCCTCCTCGTGGCCGCGTGCGACGATTTCGTCGGTGCTCATCTCCTTTTCCACCAGGCATTCGAGGATGTCGTCAAGCACCGGATAAGGCGGCAGCGAATCCTGATCGGTCTGGTTCGGCCGAAGCTCGGCGGATGGCGCCTTGTCGATGATGTTCCGCGGAATGACTTCGCCGGAAGGGCCGAGCGCGCCGGGTGGTACAGTGCCGTTGCGCCAGCGGGCCAGCCCGTAGACCTGCATCTTGTAAAGGTCCTTGATCGGATTGAAGCCGCCATTCATGTCGCCGTAGAGCGTGGCGTAGCCGACGGACATTTCCGACTTGTTGCCGGTTGTCACCACCATCGAACCGAACTTGTTGGAGATCGCCATCAATATCGTCCCGCGCGTGCGGCTCTGCAGGTTCTCCTCGGTAATGCCGGGCTCGGTGCCCTCGAACATGTCCGAGAGCGCATCGAGGAAACCGTGGACCGGTTCTTCGATCGCGACGATATCGTAGCGGCAGCCGAGCGCCTTGGCGCAGGCCTCGGCATCCATCAGCGAGGCCTCCGACGTGTAGCGGTATGGCAGCATGACGGTGCGGACACGCTCTTCGCCAAGCGCGTCGACCGCAAGCGCCGCGCAGATCGCCGAATCGATGCCGCCCGAAAGGCCGAGCACGACATTCTTGAAGCCGTTCTTGTTGACGTAGTCGCGAAATCCCAACATGCAGGCGCGATAATCCGCCTCCTCGTTTTCCGGAAGCCGTGACTGGTGCCCATTGGCCGAAACCCAGCCATCCGAGCCTTTCGTCCAATCCGAAAGCGAGACTGCCTCCTCGAACTGGCTCATCTGGAAGGCCAGCGACCTGTCGGCATTGAAGGCAAAGCTCGCACCGTCGAAGACGAGTTCGTCCTGGCCACCGAGCTGGTTGGCATAAATCATCGGCAGGCCGGTCTCGATGACCTGCTTCAGAACAACCTGGTGCCGCACGTCCACCTTGCCGCGATAATAGGGCGAGCCGTTCGGTGAAAGCAGGATCTCTGCGCCGCTTTCCGCGAGCGTCTCGCAGACGCCGAGTTCACCCCAGACATCCTCGCAGATCGGGATACCGATGCGGATGCCGCGAAAATTCACCGGCCCCGGCATTTCGCCGGCGTCGAACACGCGCTTCTCGTCAAATTCACCGTAGTTCGGCAGATCCACCTTGTCGCGGACGGCGATGATCTTGCCGGCATCCAGCACGGCCACCGAATTGTGCCGGCGCTCGGTTGCCTGGCGCGGAAATCCGACGATGACGCCGGGGCCGCCGTCAGCGGTCTCCTCGGCCAGCTTCTCGACCGCGCGCTCGCAGGCTTTCAGAAACGCCGGCTTCAGCACCAGGTCTTCCGGCGGATAGCCGGAAATGAAGAGCTCCGTCAGCAACAAGAGATCGGCACCCTGCCGCGCCGCGTCTGCCCGCGCCTCGCGCGCCTTGGCGAGATTGCCGGCAACGTCGCCGACGGTCGGGTTGAGCTGGGCCACGGCGATGCGTAGCGTCGAAGGTGCGGCATTTTGTGAGCTCATGGCGGGCCTGTCGATATTAGCAAATGAGTCCGTCGGACACCCGTACTATCGCATCCGGCGACAAAAAACCCACACGCAATCGCGGCCTGACGCCGAATATTCTGAATATCTCAGTGTTATCCGCCCGCCGAGGGCCGTCTTTTCAGCCACCGGAACAAACTCGCCTCGCCGCCGGTTCGGCCATTCATCCCCGGTTCAAGGTGACAGTCGTATGACAATAGGATGAAATTTTTGTGAAACTTAAGGGGCTGTTGGCCACGATGAAATTCATCGCCGGGAGGGATTCTCACATCTACGCCGAAAGGCCGAGCTTTACCGTCCGCCATGCCCGAACCTTGGCCGGCCTGCGAAGTGCGTTGTTCTCGCTATTCCTGGCGACAATGCTCGTCTTCGCCGTCGAGGCCGTCGGCCGCCACTCCATCTCCGACACCATGGGCTTTTTCGCGGATTCGGCGCGCCCCGCCTGGATCACGGTCGCGGTCTTCTTTCTCGTTCTGCTTGGGCTCGACGCTTTCTTGGGCCGGGAACATAAGGCCACCCTGTTGGTCGCCCCTCTTGCGGTAATCCCGGCCTTCATCAGCCAGCAAAAGCAGGTCTTCCTCTCCGACCCGCTCTACCCAACCGACTTTCTCTTCGGCCGGCAGATCATGGAACTGATGCCGGTACTCGTGAAGGACAGGCCATGGACCGCAGTCGGCATCGTGGCCGGCGTCATCGCCGCAGTTGTCGTGACCGCCCTTCTCTTGCGATATGCCTGGCGCAACTTCCCGCGGCTGACGCGGCGCGAGCGCCTGGCGAGGCTCATCTTCGCGCTGCCGCTGCTCATCGCCTTCTGGAACGTCATGGACTACACGCAGTTCTCGTGGATCCGCGATCGGCTGCGTGTCGTGCCGATGATGTGGGATCAGAGCGCGAACTATCGGCACAACGGCTTCGCGCTCGCTTTCATGATCAACCTGCCGATGGCCAATATCAGCGCGCCGGCCGGCTACATGGCCGAGGCGATCGACAAGATTCCGGTCACGCCGGTTCCCGCCGGAACGACGCACCGCAGCAAACCGGACGTCATCGTACTGATGAGCGAGTCCTTCTGGGATCCGACCCTTCTGCCCCATGTGACGCTGACGCCCGACCCGATGCCCACGGTCCGCGCGTTGCAGGGAGGCACCGTCTTCTCGCCGGAATTCGGAGGAATGACCGCCAATGTCGAATTCGAGGCGCTGACCGGGTTCTCCAACGCATTCCTGCCCTATGGCAGCATCCCTTATCAGCAATATATCCGCAATCCGATCCCGTCGCTCGCCACCTTCTTCCGCGGCGAAGGCTATGCCGCACGCGCCATCCATCCCTTCCAGGGCTGGTTCTGGAACCGCACGGCTGTCTACAAGGCCTTCGGTTTCGACACCTTCCGCGACCAAGACAACATGCCGACCATGAAGAAGCGCGGCATGTTTGCCTCGGACGAGGCGCTCACGAGGGAGATCATCCGCCAAGCTGACGCCGTGGACGATCCCTTCTTCTTCTTCGCAGTGACGCTGCAGGGCCACGGCCCTTATGAACCGAACCGTTACGTGAAAAACACGATCAAGGTCGAAGGCGATCTGCCGGAAAAGGACCGCCGGGTGCTCGCCACCTATGCGCAGGGCATCAAGGAGGCTGACGACAGCCTCAAGATGCTGATGGACTGGGCGAAGAAGCGGGATCGGGAGACGATCATCGTCCTCTTCGGCGACCATCTCCCGCCGCTGCATACGGTCTACACGAGCACGGGCTATATGAAGAATGTGACGGCGGAGCGAAAGGGATCGAAGGACGAGATGAGGGCCGGCCACGAAACGCCGCTCGTCGTCTGGTCGAACAAGACCGGAGCGCGGAAGGACATCGGCAGCATCAGCCCTGCCTTTCTTTCCTACACGATCCTGAAACAGACGGGCTACGAGCACCCGTATTACACCGGTTTCCTCGGAGACGTGCATGAGCGTTTCCGCGTCGTCGACCGCTACATGCTGCTCCGCAACGACGGCACCGAGGTCGCAGACTGGCAACGCCAGCGGAAGGTTCCAGCACGGCTACGGGACTACCGATTCCTCCAGCACGACATGATGTTCGGCAAACGCTACGGCACCGAACGGTTCTTCCAGTCGCACGCCGACCTGTTCGGTGCGGGCTTGTAGCCCAGGACCCTTCGGCATCCGGAAATGTGACGGCGCCCCCGTCGACCGCAACCGCATGCCGCAGCCCCCGCACGCTCGGCGCCGAACTGCGCACTACAGCGCCGCGCGTCCCATTAGACGCGCAAAGATCGCTGTGGCACTTTTTGAATTGCTGCATGCATTTGTCCTTTGATCGAGGTCGATAAAGGACAAGTGCAGCAGGTTGAGACGATGCGGGAAAATTAACGAATGCGGCGCACTCTGTAGGTGCAAGGAGAAGCGCCAGCTACGACGCCCGCATTGATGACAAATTTCAGCAACCGATGCTTGTAAGATGACAAGGGGGCAGATTCAGTCGAGTGATAGGACTTTTGGCCGGGCAGATATCGGACTTTGGTCTGGAAACAAAAGCTACATTTCTACGTTAGAATGAATTCTCATGCTGGTTGTATCGAGGCATGGGTGATTGGGGCGATCACGACATCAAGAGGCACACGCATTAGATGCACCGGATCGCAGGAAAGCACGTTGGCAACGATAGCGCGCAGTCCTTGACGGCGGACGCATTGCTGCAGAATCCGCAGTTCCTCGGAGTGCTGCAGACCAGTGCCCGTGCGCTGATTGCCGTCAACGACCTATTTCCGCGCATCGCGCGCCTGGTTTCCTCGCATCGGAAATGGATGCTCACCCATGCAGCCTATGCCCTGCACCTGGAACGGGATCCGAACGATCCAGAGACCGGCATCACGGCCGCGCGGCTCCTGAAATTCGTGCATGAGACGGGCGGCGCGAGCCGCAACACCGCAGCGGCTTTCCTTGCGGAACTCGTCACCTACAAACTGCTCCGGCCGGTGGCGGGCGGTCACTCCAGGAGAACGCGCCCTCTCGAACCGGCCGGATCAAGCGAGAATGCCATGCGCCTCTGGTTCAAAAGCCAGATGAGCACGCTCGACCTTCTCGATGGAGGCAGCAGGGCAATTGAGGCCGAAGCCGACTCCTCGATCTTCGAACGTGCCCAACCGCTGGCCGTCAAACGGCTGCTTTCGGACCCGAATTGGACCGAGCCGCCGGCGGGCGTTGCGGTCTTTGCCTGCGCCGAATCCGGCGGCGTGATCCTCGACGACCTCATGGGGCGACCCGCGACTCTCGCTCCTCCGTCAGACAAGGTCTGGGTCGAGGTCAACCTCGCGAGTCTTGCCGATCACTATCTCGTTTCGAACACACATGTTCGCCGCTTGTTCGCCCGTGCGGAAGCCGCTGGCCTAATCGGCAAGGCTCAGGATGGCAGGCGCGGGCGTTATTGGATGAGCGCCCGGCTAATCGAGGAGTACGCCCACTGGCAGGCGATCAAGCTCGAAGCGCTGGCAAGCGCCTTCGATCAGGTCACTGCTTCCCGCCCCTGAGAATTCCCATCAATCGCGCGCCGCGGCAAAGCGCGGGAGATCGTCACGGATTTCGTAGTAGTCGCCCTGGTCTGCACAAAAGATGTGATAGCCGGGCTCGAGCGCGGTCGGCTTCTCGAATGCTCCGGCAAGGATCGAGGTATAATCGAGCCCCTCCGCCTTCCAGAACAGAGCCGATCCGCAATGACGGCAGAAGCCGCGCCGCGCTTCGCCACTGGAGCGATACCAGGTGATCTCGTCGGAGCCCTCGATCTCCATGTCGCTGTCGAGCACGTTGGTGGCCGCATAGTAAAGCCCCGTCTGCTTCCGGCACTGCGAACAATGGCAGAAGATCAGTTCCCGCAACTTCCCCCGCGTCTTGAACCGCACCGCGCCGCAAAGGCAGCCGCCTTCGTGGATGTCCTGCATTCCATTCTCCATGGCAACAAAAAGCCGGGCCAGCTTCTATGGGCTTGCCCGGCCCTGTCAAATTCAGAAGATGCGCTGAAGGTTCAGATATTTTGAACCAGGACAGAATCAGCCGTTGACGACCATCCTCTTCTCGTCCCGGCCGCCCTTCATGCGTTCGGCGAGCAGGAAGGCGAGTTCGAGCGCCTGGTCCGCGTTCAGGCGCGGGTCGCAATGGGTGTGATAGCGATCCGCCAGGTCGTCGCCGGAAAGTGCCCGCGCGCCGCCGGTGCATTCGGTCACGTCGTTGCCGGTCATCTCGATATGAATGCCGCCCGGGTGTGTGCCTTCCGCCCGATGTATCTGGAAGAAGCTCTCGACTTCCGACAGGATCCGCTCGAACGGCCGCGTCTTGTAGTTGTTGAGCGTGATGGTGTTGCCATGCATCGGGTCGCAGGACCAGACGACCTTCTTGCCCTCGCGCTCGACGGCACGGATCAGGCGTGGCAGATGTTCGGCAACCTTTTCATGGCCGAAGCGGCAGATCAGCGTCAGCCGCCCGGGCTCGTTGGCCGGGTTCAGCAGATCGATCAGTTCCAGGAGACCGTCGGCCGTCAGCGACGGGCCGCACTTCAGGCCGAGCGGGTTCTTGATGCCACGGCAATATTCGACATGGGCATGGTCCGGCTGGCGCGTACGGTCGCCGATCCAGATCATATGACCGGAGGTGGCGTACCAGTCGCCCGAGGTTGAATCCACCCGCGTCAGCGCCTGCTCATAGCCGAGCAGCAGCGCCTCATGGCTGGTGAAGAAGTCGGTCTCGCGCAGGCTCGGATGGTTTTCCGCGGTGATGCCGATCGCCTTCATGAAATCCATGGTCTCGGAAATCCGGTCGGCGAGCTTGCGGTAGCGTTCGGCCTGTGGGCTGTCCTTGACGAAGCCGAGCATCCACTGATGCACGTTTTCCAGGTTTGCATAGCCACCCATCGCGAAGGCTCGCAGCAGATTGAGGGTCGCGGCCGACTGGCGATAGGCCATGATCTGCCGTTCCGGATTGGGCACGCGCGCTTCTTCCGTGAACTCGATGCCGTTGATGATGTCGCCGCGGTAGCTCGGCAGCGTCACCTCGCCCTGCTTCTCGACCGACGAGGACCGGGGCTTGGCAAACTGGCCGGCGATGCGGCCGACCTTGACGACGGGCTGCTGCGCGCCGAAGGTCAGCACGACGGCCATCTGCAGGAACGCACGGAAGAAGTCACGGATCGTGTCGGCGCCGTGCTCTGCGAAGCTTTCGGCGCAGTCACCGCCCTGCAGAAGGAAACCGCGGCCCTCCGAGACATTGGCCAGGGCATGCTTGAGACGCCGAGCCTCGCCGGCAAAGACGAGCGGCGGATATTTCGCAAGGCGCTCTTCCACGCTCTCGAGCACTGCGAGGTCCGGATAGTCCGGCACCTGCTGAATGGGTTTCTGCCGCCAGCTGTTCGGGGTCCAAGTCTGTGCCATTTCCATCACCTGTTATCTGACGCGAACGGATCCGCGCCTCGCCATCGCGGCCCTCAAGGCCGCCCCGGAATTCGGGTTGCATCTTCCGCATCGGCAAGCCGGCCGATCCACGCCGCCGCCTCCGCCGCGAGCCAATGCCGTGGCGGATGCGGGCTTATAAACGTTAACAAGAGCCTTGGAAAGTCATTCCACCAGAAAACATCAGCCTCCCGTTTGGCACGGAGGAGCGGCTCATGCCACCCTTTCGCCGTTTCGCACGCGATAGCTCGGCCGGTACATCGTCACGAGCTCTTCCGCCGCCGTCGGATGAACAGCCATGGTGCGGTCGAAATCATCCTTGGTGCAGCCGGCCTTGAGCGATATTCCCAGCAATTGCGCCATTTCGCCGGCATCGTGGCCGAGGATGTGCGCGCCCGCGACCTTGCGGTCGGCGGCATTGACGAGAAGCTTTATGATCATCTTTTCCTTGCGCCCGGAAAGGGTCGCCTTCATCGGCCGGAACTCCGCCCGGTAGACCTCGATCTCCTCAAAGGTCCGCGCCGCCTCCTCTTCCGTCATGCCGACCGTGCCGATCTCCGGCTGCGAGAAGACGGCCGTCGCGATCAGATCATGGTCAGGCGAGGTCGGGTTGTTCCTGTATTCCGTTTCGATGAAGCACATCGCCTCGTGGATCGCCACCGGTGTCAGCTGCACGCGATCGGTGACGTCGCCGAGCGCGTAGATGCCGGGCGCCGTCGTGCGCGAATAGGCGTCGACCATGATGGCGCCCCGCTCGTTGGTCTTGACGCCGGCCGCTTCCAACCCGAGGCCCTGCGTGTTGGGAACGCGGCCAAGGGCGAGCATCACTTGGTCGACGACGAGTTCGCCATGCTTCATCGTCCTTGCGGTGCGCCGGCCGTCCGGCCCCGCGGACACCGACTGGACGATGTCTTCGCAGAGTATTCGGATGCCCTTCTCCTCCATCGCCGCGTGCAGGCCGCGCCTGAGGTCTTGATCGAAGCGGGAGAGGATTTCCTTGCCGCGATAGACCAGCGTCGTTTCAACGCCGAGCCCGTGGAAGATATTGGCAAATTCGACTGCGATATAGCCGCCGCCGGCGATCAGGATCGATCTCGGGAGTTCGGGCAGGTCGAAGGCCTCGTTCGAGCTGATGCAGAGTTCGTGCCCCGGCAACGCCTCGTGGGGAGTGGGATGTCCCCCGACGGCGATTACGATACGTTCCGCCGTAACCGTCTTGTCGCTTGCGCTCAGGCGCACCTCGTGAGGACCGACCAGTTCCGCCCGTGTGTCGAAGATTTCCGCGCCGGCACCGGCGAGGCCCTTGCGATAGAGGCCCTCAAGGCGGGTGATTTCCTGCTCCTTGGCGGCGACCAGCGCCTTCCAGTCGAAGCGTCGCTCCCCCACGGTCCAGCCGAAACCGGCCGCATCCTCGAAATGCTCCGAATACTGCGAAGCATAGACGTAGAGCTTCTTCGGCACGCAGCCGCGGATGACGCAGGTGCCGCCATATCGAAACTCCTCCGCGATCGCCACCTTCTTGCCGAGCGAGGCCGCCAGTCTACCGCTTCTCACGCCGCCGGAGCCGCCGCCAATCACGAAGAGGTCATAGTCGAAAGCGGTCATGGAAAGCTCCTCAAGCAACGAAAGATCGGATGAAGCCATCGGTCGTCGAACCTACAGCGCCGCGCCTCTTATAAGGCGCGCAAAGGTCGCTGTAGCACTTTGAACTGCTGCATGTCCTTGTCCTTTAATCGAGGTCGATTAAAGGAGACATGCAATAGGCCCCGGTAATGCGGCGGGCGACGGCAGTCACCTTTGCCCTGATATAGTATTGCGGTGCAAAAAAAGAAAAGCCCGGATCGCTCCGGGCTTCGTCGGATGATCGAGCCAAGCGGCCTCTCGCCGCCTTTACTGGGCGGGCGCCTGTGCTGCGGGCAACGAACCGATCTTCTCGTCAAGCGATTTGGTCGCCTCGTTGGTGAGGTCCCGCGAAACGCCGGATGCCCAGATGTCGGCTGCTTTCAGCAGCTCGCGCGAAGCAATCGGGCCATCGTTCAAGAGCTTCTTGCCGGCGGGCGAGCTGTAGAAGGCGGTGATGGCGTTCAACTCGTCGATGGTGAAGGTCCTGGCGTAGATGGCCGCAGCCTCGCGCTCGAGATCCGTCCGGCGCGCAGCAAGTCCGAGGGCCTTCTCGTCGACCGTGGCGGTGATCAGTTCCTGATGGTTCGGCGACGCCTGGATCAGCGTGTTCTTCAGCCGCTCGGCCAGGTTGGGCAGGATGTTGTCGAAGCTGTTGGTCACGCCGAGCGCGGCAATCGTCGCGCGTGCCGCCGTGATCTGGTCCTCCGTCACGTCCTGCGCGTGTACGGCCGGAACCGATGCGGAAAGAAGAACGGCTGCGGTTGCGAATGCGCGGGCGAGACCTGCAATTTTGTTCATTTTTATCCATGCTCCTGTGTTGGCGCACGCCGCCCCGGCCATTTGCCGCTGCCAGGCCCGCATGCGCGGAAATTCTTCACTCGTCGCCGCCCCGCGGGCGCCCGACCGGCGCTGTAAACCCGCTCAGGCCGACGTCAGGATACGCGCCCCCGACGGGCCGGCGATAAACGCCAAGGTTGCAATTCCGATAAACAGCCCGTGTTCGACCACACCCGGAATGGCATTCAGCTCCGATGCCAGCGCCTCTGCATCAGGAATACGGCCAAATGATGCATCCAGGATGAGGTGTCCCCCATCGGTCATGAAAGGTCCGTCGCCCGAGGCCCGCACGACGACATCACCCGTCAGACCCAACCGAGAGGCCACCCTCTCGATTGCAATCCGTGTCGCAACCTGCCCGAACGGATTGACCTCGATCGGCAGCTTGAAGGCGCCGAGCACGTCGACCACCTTCGATTCGTCGGCGATGACGATCATCCGCTCGGAAGCGCACGCGACGATCTTCTCGCGCAGCAGCGCCCCGCCGCCACCCTTGATCAGACGCAACTTCCTGTCGACTTCATCGGCACCGTCGACCGTCATGTCCAGTTCCGGCAATTCATCGAGCGACTTCAGCGGTACGCCGAGATCGAGGCAGAGCCGAGCCGTGCGTTCCGACGTCGGCACGCCCACGACGCGGAAACCGGCGGCGACCTTTTCAGCCAACAGCCGTACGAATTCCTCCGCGGTCGACCCGGTCCCGATCCCGAGCCGCATTCCGTCTTCTACATAGTCAAGCGCCGCTTCGGCGGCCTTGATCTTCATCTGGCGGGCGTCCATGCGCCATTCGCTCCTCTGATGCCAGAACGGTAGTGTGACCAACCGCCCCGTCCAAATTCCGCCCAGACACTTACACGCCCGTCGCGGCAAACAAAAGCCAAAATGCGCGGCCTGCCCTGGATTCCGGCTGCGTTGCCGACGTACAGCGCCGCGCGTCTTTTCAGACGCGCAAAGGTCGCTGCAACTCTTTGAATCTGCGCATCGCGTTTTCCGAAAATCGGGTACGATTCTCTGGCCGATGCGCTGTGTCTCCGTTGCATTCCGGCGGGACTTCGCCTACGCGAATGGACAGGATATTGCAGAACGAGGCTTCCCTTGTCCCCACCTCTTGTCGTTTTCGATCTCGATGGCACGCTCGTGGATACCGCGCCGGACCTCGTCGCCAGCCTCAACCATGTGGTCACGCAAGCAGGCATCCAACCGGTTACCTATGCTGACCTCACTCATCTCGTGGGTCACGGCGCCCGCGCCATGATCGAGCGAGCCTTCGCGCTTCGCGGCAGGGCGCTCGGCGAAGAGGACCTCGCCTCGCAGATGAAGGCCTTCGTTGAGTTCTATCACGGCTCGATGCCCGGCGAATCCCTGCCCTACCCGGGCCTCGTGGAGGCGCTCGATCGGCTGCAAGACGCCGGCCTGAAGCTTGCCGTCTGCACCAATAAGCCGGAAATGCTGGCGAAACGTCTGCTCGACGGCCTTGGCCTCGTCGACCGCTTTGCAGCGATCGCCGGTGGCGACACGTTCTCAATGCGCAAGCCGCACGCCGAACACCTGCTTTCGACCGTCGCCAATGCCGGAGCCAGCGCCGAGCGGGCCGTCATGGTCGGCGACAGCCTCAACGATATCCTGGTCGCCCGCAACGCGGCCGTGCCGTCGATCGCCGTACCATTTGGCTACTCCGACGTGCCGATCGAAAGCCTGTCGCCCGACCGCATCATCCAGCATTTCGACGAACTGACGCCCGAGCTCGTCAAGACGATGCTCGAACGCAGAAAGTAAACCGGCCTCCGGCGATCAGCGGACCTCATCCCGCTGAACCCACGTGGGAGCCCCCTCGGGGGGCCTCCACGCTTGTCCGAGCCCGTCACCCCTCGGCGTGCCGCGCCTTGCGCGTCGCCTCGAAAGCCCGGTTCATGTACATGTCGCGGTCGTAGACGTCGTTGAAGTATTCGACCTTGCCATCCTTGTTCGGCCACGCCGTGAAATAGGAGACATAGACCGGGATGGTCCTCGGAACCGGCAGCGCCTTGTTGCGTCCGCTGGCGATTCCGCTCGCGACCTCCTCCATGCTGACGCCGAGGACGGCGGCCGCCATGCGGCGCGGCTCCGAGAGGCGCACGCAACCATGACTTAGCGCCCGCTGGTCGCGCTTGAAGAAGCTCTTCGAGGGTGTGTCATGCATGTAGATCGCATGCGAGTTCGGGAAGAGAATCTTGAGTTCGCCAAGCGCGTTGTCGCTGCTCGGCGGCTGGCGGACCGAAACCGAGGCCGTCGAGCCGTACCAGTTCACGGCCGAGGACGACACGGTGCGGCCGCCAATCTCGACTTGGTAGCCCATGCGATCGAGATAGCCGGGATCATTTCTGAGCTTAGGCAGCATCTCGTTCACGATGATCGACTGCGGCACGCCCCAATAGGGATTCACCTCGACGGTCTCGATCTTGTCCTGGAAGAAGTAGGTCTGGTTCGCCTTGGAGCCGACGACCACCCGCATGGAGAACTGCTCCGTGCCGCCTTCGGTGTAATAGGCCATGAAAGCCGGCTGATTGATGAAGACATAGCGATCGCCGAGCCCATCCGGCAGCCAGCGCGCCTGTTCCATTGCGATCTCGAGCTTGTCGATCTTGGTCGCCGCCGTCTCGCCGCCGGTCAGGGCGCGAATCGATGCCTGGCCGACGATGCCGTCCGGCTTCAGCCCGCTTTCCTTCTGGAAAGCCTCCACGAGCGAAACCAGCTCAGGCGTGTATTCCGGCGCGCCCTGGTAGCCCGCGAGCACCACGGCATGCTCCGCCTTCAGCGTCTCCGACGCCTTCAGCCTTATGCCCGCCACGATGTTGGCGAGCTCCGGATTGCTGTCGCCAGGCTTCAGCAGCGTCCCCGGCGCGATCTCGACGCGCGGGGCTGCATCCGTTTGGGCGCGCAGCCTTTCGAGTTCCTGCTTCAGCGCCAGGAACTGCGGGCTCTTCGGATTCTGCTCCTCGATCAGCGCCGCCACGTCGCTCGTCATTGCCAGCTGTTCGAGAAAGCCGGCAAGATCGACCGTCTTGCGCTTGAAATCGTGATAGCCGGAAATCCTGTTCGGATCGATTCGGCCGCGCACCGTATCCTGGACATAGGTGAGCACCGCAGCGGACATGGCGATTTCGAAGCGCACCAGATTCTTTTCGCGCGCGATCATGTCACCGCCATCGAACGCGTCGGTAGGGACCGTCACCGCATAATCGGCGGGATCGAGGCCGACCTTGGCGGCCTCCTTCAGCACAGCGAGCGCTGCTTTCGCCCGAGAATTGACGCCACTGCCGGCGATCCAGAGAAAATCCTGCCGTCCGCCATAGAAGCTCTCAATCGCCTTCGCCACCCCGGCCGGCGCACTGACGTCGACTTCCGGCAAAAACCGACGCGCATTCGCAAGCGGCACCCGCAGCATCGGCGGCAGCCCATAGCTCCCGACGGAGCCGGTCACGACCGGATCCACCAGCCGATCCGTCGCAACTCTGCGCAAAGGCTCTGCCTTGTAGGTATAGTAGCGAGGGCCGGAGATCTTCGGCGGCGCCACTGCCCTCTGCTCCGGCTGCAGCATCGTATCGAAGCCAGGCATCGGCTGGCGAGGCTGGACCTGCTCGGGTGCAGCGCGTTTCTGGCCGCCGCGGATGAAATCCATCAGGGTGATTGCCGACGCGGGTCGGACATCCATGGTGGCGATTGCACAGCCACTCATGAGCGCAACTATCGCTGTCGATTTGAAAATGTTCATAAGAATAGAAGTCCCCGTATCGCGTTGCCGCCGAACTCGGCCGCTGCCAGATTCTCGCCACGCCCTCGTGCCCGAAGACTTATAGAAAAGGATGGTGAATGAAAAGGAAACGGCCCTCGCCCAAACGACCGGAGATCTGACAGCGCCCGTTCTGAAACAGCTCATCCAAGACTCGCGCAAATCGAAGCAAACATCTGTTTTTCTGCGAATATATAACCATCCTCTACTTTCGATTGTTCCCGTTGGAACAAAGCGTTACCCGAGGAAGACGCCGATTGTGGCTGAAAGGACACAGGAGCGGTTGCGCAGAAGCGGGCCTGCGCGGCGGCACGAGGCGAACCCTCGGAGCCGATGCCGCATCGCAGCAATTCAAACGATTGTAGGACTTTGCGAGCCCATGCCGGCCCTTTACAAGCCGCCGATGCCGGGGCAGAGAAATGCCCGGCATATGGCGGCGCGCGTCCTACCGGACGCAGCATGTCGCCGTAGCAGTTTGAATTGCTGCATGTCTTCTCCTGGATCGGCTCCGGCTCAGGTGGCGTGCAGCGCGGGAGGACCACCGGCTCAGACCGGATTCTCGCCCGGCTTGATGAACCGCAGGACGAAGGCAGGTATCACAATGACATCCATGCGCACGGAAACAGATACGTTCGGCCCCATCGAAGTGGCGAGCGACCGCTACTGGGGCGCCCAGGCCCAGCGCTCGCTCGGCAACTTCAAGATCGGTTGGGAAAAGCAGCCGCTTTCCGTCGTCCGGGCGCTCGGCATCGTCAAGCAGGCGGCGGCGCGTGCCAACATGGCGCTCGGCCGGCTCGACCCGACGGTCGGCGCTGCCATCGTCGAGGCGGCGCAGGAGGTGGTCGACGGGAAGCTCAACGATCACTTCCCGCTCGTCGTCTGGCAGACCGGCTCGGGCACCCAATCCAACATGAACGCCAACGAGGTAATCTCGAACCGGGCCATCGAGCTGCTCGGCGGCGTCATGGGCTCGAAGCAGCCGGTGCATCCGAACGACCACGTCAATATGAGCCAGTCTTCGAACGACACCTATCCGACGGCCATGCACATCGCGTGCGCCGAGCGCGTGATCCATGACCTGCTGCCGGCTCTCAAGCACCTGCACAAGGCGCTCGAAGAGAAGGTCAAGGCCTTCGGCCATATCATCAAGATCGGCCGCACGCATACGCAGGACGCGACGCCGCTCACCCTCGGCCAGGAATTCTCCGGCTATGCGGCCCAGGTCGCCTCCTCGATCAAGCGGATCGAAATGACGTTGCCGGGCCTTTGCGAACTCGCCCAGGGCGGTACCGCCGTCGGCACCGGCCTCAATGCTCCGGTGGGCTTCGCCGAGAAAGTGGCCGAAGAGATTGCCGCAATCACCGGCGTCGCCTTCACCTCCGCGCCGAACAAGTTCGAGGCGCTGGCCGCGCATGATTCGATGGTCTTCAGCCACGGCGCGATCAATGCGACCGCCGCCGCGCTCTTCAAGATCGCCAACGACATCCGCTTTCTCGGCTCCGGCCCCCGCTCCGGCCTCGGCGAACTGGCGTTGCCGGAAAACGAGCCCGGCTCGTCGATCATGCCGGGCAAGGTCAACCCGACCCAGTGCGAGGCGCTGACGCAGGTCTGCGCCCAGGTGTTCGGCAACCACGCCGCCCTTACCTTCGCAGGCAGCCAGGGCCATTTCGAGCTCAACGTCTACAATCCGATGATGGCCTATAACTTCCTGCAGTCGGTGCAACTGCTCGCCGACGCCGCCATCTCCTTCACCGACAATTGCGTCGTCGGCATCGAAGCGCGCGAGGACAACATCAAGGCGGCCCTCGACCGCTCACTGATGCTGGTCACCGCCCTGGCGCCTAAGATCGGTTACGACAACGCCGCCAAGATCGCCAAGACGGCACATAAGAACGGTACGACGCTGCGCGAGGAGGCCGTGGGCGGCGGCTATGTCACGAATGAGGAATTCGATGAGATCGTCCGTCCCGAAACGATGATCGGCCCCGCCTGAAAGGATGAAAGGACCGCGGCGCTGCAGGCGCCGCGGCTTCTCCGGCCTGCTCACCCCATGCCGGGCAAAACCGTTGAGCTTCTGAAATTGTTCAATTTGTATTTGTGCGAACAAGCAATTGTTAAGACTCCGACAATCTTTTGCCCCTAAAAAATAACGATCAATTAGAGCCTATTATTTTAGGGGGCATGCAGATGCATACGGCAACCTCAAACAGGACGCCGACGCCCGATATTGCCGCGCAGATCTCCCACGCCATGCGCATGATGGGGGTAGCGCCGATACCGCGCAATTACGAGCTATATTACGAGGCTTATCTCGGCTCGGACCCGCAGCTTTCCAAGGAACTCGCAGCACTCGGAAGCCGCGCGACGCAGGAGGAACTCGACGCGATCGGAGCCCGGCACTTCAGCCACATCCACCACTCGCGCGGCATCGAGCGCGCCCACAGCACGATGGTGGCCAAGCTTTCCGAGCTTCTCAACCTCCTCAAGGACGAGCAATACGCGCTCGAGAGCTACAACAAGGTTCTCGATGAAGCCTATCTCAACATGACGAACAAAAGCGCGGCGAGCGTCGACATCCTGCGTCACGCGATCGGCATCCTCAACGAGGCGACCGCGGACACCATGAACCAGGGAAAGGAGCGCGTGCAGAGTGTCGTCCAGAAATCGGTGGAGATGGAGGCGATCCGCCAGGAGCTCGACGAATACAAGCGCATCGCCAACACCGATTCACTGACGCGGCTCGCCAATCGGCGCGCCTTCGACGAAAACCTCGCCGCGATTTACAACAGCGAGCACCTGCGCAACTTCACCGGCCTGCTGCTCGCCGACATCGACCATTTCAAGAAAATAAACGACAGTTTCGGCCATCCCGTCGGCGACAAGATCCTTGCGACCGTGGCAAACGTCATCCGCGCCAACCTCCGCCGGGAAGCCTTCGTCGCTCGCACGGGCGGCGAGGAATTCGCGATCATCCTGCGCGACAGCACCCAGGAAGAATGCCTCCAGGCAGCGGACCGGATCCGCACCGTTCTCTCGAGCGCGCCCTTCAAGCACACCAAGACCGGCGTCAGTTACGGCGCCGTCACCCTCTCCGTCGGAGTCTGCATGGCGACCGCCGCCGACGATCCGGTCGAGCTCTATAACAAGGCCGACATCGCCCTCTACGCCGCGAAGAATGCCGGCCGCAACCGCACGGTGCTCTTTGAGGAAGGCATGCGCAAGGACGCCGGCCGCAACTGGCTGATCTATCGACGGTAGCCCTTCAAGCCCAATGGCGGGCTCGGCAAGCAATTCCGCGGACGCGACCCAACCTCGGCCCCATTGCGGCGAATCGACCAATGACCTGCTTCGAACGGCTCTGTAGAGGGCTGCCGAAGCACGGCGAACGCCCGCGCCGCTTCCAACCGAAGCCGGAATCCCCTGGAACACCGTGCATCTTCGCAGACACGCAAAGATCGTGTTAGCCTTTGAACTGCTACACGTATTTGTCCTTGAATCGAGGGCGATCGACATCGACATGCGGTAGGATTCTGCGACTGCAATCCTGACGTGCGTGAGGAGACATATCCCCCATGATTGACTTTTCCCTTGGGAAACTCGCAATCCTGACCGCCGCTGCGCTACTCATCGGCGCGAGCGCCCACGCGGCCGATGGTGATGCACAGGAGGCGCTCAAAAGCGCCGTCGACGAAGCGATCCGGCCCATCATGGCAGAACACAAAGTTCCGGGCATGGCCGTGGCGATCACCGCCGAGGGCGGGCGGTATGTCTTCAACTATGGGGTTGCCTCCAAGGAAAGCGGGCAATTGGTCACCGACGACACGCTTTTCGAAATAGGCTCGATCAGCAAGACCTTTACCGCGACTCTCGCGGCCTATGCGCAGGAAAGCGGAAGCCTCTCCCTCTCCGACCATGCCAGCCAATACCTGCCGGAGCTTGCCGGAAGCAGCTTCGACGAGATCAGCCTTGTCGATCTCGGCACCTATACGGCCGGCGGGCTGCCGTTGCAGTTTCCGAATACTGTCACGGATGACAACGTGATCGCCTATTTCAAAAACTGGCGCCCTGAATATGCCCCCGGCACCTACCGCCGCTATTCGAACCCGAGCATTGGCCTCTTCGGTCATCTGGCGGCAAAAAGCATGGGCAGTTCCTTCGTGGACCTCATCGAAGGGGAACTCGTGCCGATGCTCGGCCTCTCGCACACCTATATCCGGGTTGCCGAAGACAGGATGGCGGACTACGCGCACGGCTATTCGAAGGACGACAGACCCGTTCGCGTGACTCCCGGCGTCCTGGATGCGCAGGCCTATGGCATCAAGACGACCGCAGCCGACCTGCTCCGGTTCATCGAAGCCAACATCGACGGTTCGAAGCTGGATGAAAGGCTGCAACGGGCGATCACCGCTACGCACGTCGGATATTACCGGGTCGGCGAGATTGTTCAGGGGCTCGGATGGGAGATGTATCCCTACCCGACGGAATTGGAGCAGCTGCTTGCCGGCAATTCGCGCAAGATGGCCTTCGAACCCAACAAGGCAGCGAAGCTCGCTCCGCCGCTGCCGCCGCGCGGCGACAGCCTGATCAACAAGACGGGATCGACGAACGGATTCGGCGCCTATGCCGCTTTCGTGCCCGCAAGGGAAATCGGCATCGTGATCCTGGCGAACCGAAACTATCCCATCCCGGCGCGTGTGAAGGCCGCATACCGGATCCTCAAGGCGCTGGACGGAGCAAAGCCGCTGCGTTGACAATTGGTGGAGCGACGGGCAAGCATCGCCACACCACGTGCGAAGATCACCCGCAGCCGCTCAGGGTAGCGTGCGCATCGGGTCAAATAAGTCAGGAGGACTCATGGGCCTGTCAGACATTTTCGGTCGACTGGTTGCGCTGATCGGGGCCGTTGTAATCCTTTGGCGACGCCAGGACGGTGATGCACTGGATCCGGCCTATGGCAGCGCCCCGAAAATCCCGACGGCCAAGCCGCAGGGCATTCCGACCCTCAAGATGCCGACAGCCAGGGGATGGTCCCCGAAACAAACGCCGACTGCAGCGGCCGGGCTCAAGGTAAACGCATTCGCCGCCGGGCTTAAACATCCCCGTTGGATTCACGTGTTGCCGAACGGCGACGTACTGGTCGCTGAGGCATTGAGCGAGCCGGGGGGCATCAGCTCGGTCTTCGACTACGCCATGTTCAGCACGATGAAGCGCGCCGCCGCAGTGGGCGCAAGTCCAAACCGCATCACGCTGTTGCGCGATGCGGACGGCGACGGCGTGGCCGAAATACGTGAGGTATTCCTCGACGGTCTCAATCAGCCGTTCGGCATGGCCTTGCTGGGCGATACGCTGTATGTCGGCAACACGGACGGGGTGGTCGCATTCCCGTATAGGACGGGCGACACGCGGATCACCGCGCCAGGGCGACGGCTGACGGATTTCAAGGCCGGCGGGCATTGGACGCGAAGCCTGCTTGCCAGTCGCGATGGACGAAAGCTTTTCATCGGCGTCGGCTCGCTCAGCAATATAGGCGAGCACGGCATGGCGGCGGAGGAAGGGCGCGCCGCCATCCACGAGCTCGACCTCGAGAGTGCTGAGCGCCGCATATTTGCCGCCGGCCTGCGCAACCCGGTGGGCATGGCGTGGGAGCCAACGACCGGTGCCCTCTGGACCGTGGTGAATGAGCGCGATGGCTTGGGCGACGAGACCCCTCCCGACTATCTGACATCCGTGCGCGACGGCGGCTTCTATGGGTGGCCCTATTGCTACTGGGGGCAGACCGTGGACGACCGCGTGCCCCAGGACCCGGCGCTGGTCGCTGCCGCCATAGCACCGGACTATGCCTTGGGCGGACACACGGCGTCGCTCGGCCTCTGCTGGCTTCCCGCAGGCACCCTGCCTGGCTTTACGGACGGTATGGTCATCGGGCAGCACGGTTCCTGGAATCGCAGCACGTTGAGTGGCTACAAGGTTGTTTTCGTGCCATTCGTGAATGGACGCCCGGCCGGGCTGCCGCGCGACATTCTGACCGGTTTCCTTTCGCCCGACGAGCGGGCGTCCTATGGACGGCCGGTCGGAGTGGCCATCGGCCCGGACGGCTCCCTGTTGGTGGCAGACGATGTCGGCGACGTGATCTGGCGCGTGACGGGCGAGGCGGCGCGCGGCTGAACACGCGGCGGTGCAGCCGTGACGATAGAAAGGCATCGACCAATGATGGCCGGATCGAGGAACCGTCCGGCTGCGCCCACACCGTCCGCCCCGCGGGCGAAGCCTTCATCGCCGTGACGCCGCCGGCGGCGGTTGCGAGGAGCCTTGACAACGGCATGTAAGTGGAACCTTCCACCGCTCTTCAGCGTTGAATCTCGGCGGCGCCTGTTGGAGGGGAGAAGATCATGTCCTTTCGAGATATCGTCGTGTATCTGGATGCAGGTCGACACACCGCCAACCGGGTCCGTACGGCGGCCGATCTTGCCACGAGACACCATGCCAGGCTCGTCGGCGTCGACATCAGCACGACGACGGCTCTTGAAGAAGCGCTCGCCGTGCAACGGGAATTCGTGAGGGCGCTGCAGGGAACGACTATCGATTTCGAGTATCGAAAAGCCTCGCCGGAGGCGCGGACTGCGGAGGAGCTCTATTCTCATTGCGCGGACCTCCTGGTCGCCACGCAATCGAATCCCGACGATCGCCATCTCTCCAATCCGGCGGTACCGGAGGACGTTCTTCTGAGTGCCGGGGTCCCGATGCTGGTGCTTCCCGCCGGCTGGACAGCCGAGAATCCAATCGGGAACAACGTTGTCGTCGCCTGGAATTTCAGCCGCGAGGCAACGCGCGCCGTCCACGACGCCCTGCCGATCCTGAGCCAGGCGCAGAAGGTCTATCTCTTCATCTACGCTCCCAACTACAGCGAGGAGAACGAGGACGTCCAGGACATCAAGGCGCACCTTGAACGTCACGGAGCCAGGGTCACCCTGGCCGGTTGGCGCGACCGCGGCGAAACGGATATGGCCAGCGCCCTGTTCGCGGGCCTCGATCGGGAAGATGCGGACCTTATCGTATGCGGGGCCTACGGCCACTCACCCCTTTCCGAAGCCATCTTTGGTGGTGCTACCAAGACCCTGTTGGGCAACGTCTCCATGCCAGTGTTGATGTCCCACTGACTACAGCGCCGCGCGTCTTATTAGACGCGCAAAGGTCGCTGTAGCACTTTGAACTGCTGCATGTCTTTGTCCTTTAATCGAGGTCGATTAAAGGAGACATGCAGTAGCGGCAGCCGCTTAAAGCACGGACAGCATGCCGCCGTCGACGTAGATGATTTGGCCGTTGACATAGTCGGATGCCGATGAGGCAAGGAAAACCGCCGTGCCGACGAGTTCTTGCGGCTCGCCCCACCGGCCGGCCGGCGTGCGGCTCTTCACCCAGGCGTCGAACTGCGGATCGTTGACGAGCGCCTCGTTCATGTCGGTCAGCATGTAGCCGGGCCCGATGGCATTTGCCTGAATGCCGAACTTGGCCCATTCTGCGGCCATCCCCTTCGTCAGCAGCTTCACTCCGCCCTTCGCGGCGGTATAGGGAATGACCGTGGCGCGCGCGACTTCGCTGGTCAGTGAGCCGATGTTGATGATCTTGCCGCGGCCACGGGGAATCATCCGACGCGCCGCCTCGCGGCCGCCGAGGAAGGCGCTGGTCAGATTGGTGTCGATGACGCGCTGCCAATCGGCAAGGGAAAGCTCGACAAGCGGCTGCCGGTGCTGAATGCCCGCATTATTGACGAGGATGTCGACCTCCAGGCCTTCGTCGTCGAGGCGTTCGAAGGCGTTCCTCACGGCGGACTCACTTGTCACGTCGAATACCGCCTCCAGTACCTGATGACCCGCATTCCGCATTTCTTCCGCGACAATCGCCACGGCCTTTTCGTTTCGACCGTTGAGAACGACCCTGGCACCGGCGTCGCAGAGACCCTGCGCGATGGCGCGACCGAGCCCGCGGGACGATCCGGTCACCAAAGCCGTACGGCCCGTAAGGTCGAAGAGTTTTCTGGTCATCAGTATCTCCCTCAAAGCTCCGAGCGGCGGCAGATCAGATCCGGACGCAGATAGACCTCAGGCAGCAGATCCGTGCCGAGGCCCGGCCCTTGCATCGGCAAGACATAACCGTCCTTGATCGTCGGCACGACCGTCACGAGTTCCTTGTACCAACCGGTATAGAAAGCCCGGACCGACTCCTGGATCAGTGTGTTCGGCTGGCTGAAGGAGGCGTGGATTGCCGCTGCAAAACCGACGGGGCCGGTGCAATCATGCGGCGCGAAGGGGCGATGATAAGTATCGGCAAGAGAAGCGATCTTGCGCCCCTCGGTCAGGCCGCCCGTCCAGCAGAGATCGACCATCACCACGTGGGCGGCGTTCCGCTCCAACATGTCCTTATAGGGGAAGCGCGAACCAAGCGTCTCGCTCGCACAGACCCAGACATCCGTTGCCGCCGCATATTCGGCCAGCGCCTGCGGCGAGTTCATGCGGATCGGATCTTCGTACCAGGTGGGGGAATAGGGCTCCAGTGCCCGGGCGATCTTCTTCGCTGTGGGAAGATTCCACAACGAATGGAACTCCACCATGATTTCCATCTTGTCGCCGACGGTCTTGCGGATCTTCTCGAAGGGCTCGATCGCCTTCTTCATTTGCTCCGCCGTGATGAAGAGGCCGCGGTTTTCTTGCGCCGGCGGATCGAACGGCCAGATCTTCATGGCCGAAATGCCGCTTTCAAGCAGATTTTCGGCAAGCGCACCGGCATCGGTCATGAAGCCGGCCAAATCTTCATAAGGTCCCTCGCCGGCGCCAATGTTCCAGGTGTCCACCGGGCGGATATTGTGGCTGCGGACATAACCGTAACCGGCGCAGGTGTTGTAGACGCGCAGCCTGTCCGTGGCCAATCCGCCGAGCATCTGGTGTACCGGCTGACCGCATACCTTGCCGAAGAGATCCCAGAGCGCGATGTCGATCGCAGAAGCGGCGCGATATTCGACGCCTGTCGACGCCTGCGCCATCGGGAGGTCGGTCATGACCCGATTGAGCGCCTCGATGCGCAACGGGTCCTGGCCGAGTAGGCGGCCTGCCAAGGTATCGTGAATATGAGCCTCGACGGCCCCGGCGCCGTAGAAGGTCTCGCCAAGGCCGATCGTGCCCTCATCCGTGTGAACGCGAACCCAGAGAACGTTCGAAAACTCTTCCGTTCTCAGCGTTTCCAGTGCGGTGATCCTCATGCGTTCCTCCCTTGGCAGCCTGAAACCCCGCTCCGGCCATCCGGCCTGGCTCTGCCGCGGGCCGGCGGGTCGGGAATTGACATACTATGATATTCTGTGAAATATCACTTCCGATCGCAATACGTTTTCGGAGCGCATTTTGCAAGGGAGACCGCTCAAGGAGAGAGGCAAAGCCGCCAAACCCTCGGCCATTTCCGAGGCTGCAAACGCTTGGCCGCTCGAGCATGGGCGCGATCTGACGGCGCTCGCCTACGAGCGGATAGAGGCGCTGTTCGTTTCCATGCGCATTGTGCCGGGCGCCGAAATCCGCACGCAGGACCTTCAGGCAATGGTTGGTATCGGCCGCACGCCGGTGCACCAGGCCGTGCGCAGGCTCGCAGCCGAAACGCTTCTGGAAATTCGTCCGCGGAACGGCCTCCGCGTCGCGCCGATCGACCTTTCGCGGGAAAAGCGCCTCGCGGAACTCAGGCGCGATCTCGACCGCTTCGTCACCGCGGCCGCCATTCGCAATATGACCTCCAACGATCGGGCCGCCCTTCATCACCTGAAGAGGAAGCTCGAAGCCGAGGGGCCGGCGATGACGGTCGACAGTTTCAATTTCATCGACAAATCGTTCGACGACCTCCTGATCCGAGCGTCGGGTGAGCGATTTCTTGAACGTGTACTGAGCCCGCTCCACGCCATCGGCCGGCGCAACGGCTACCTGCATCTGACCCATATAAGTGGACCCGATGGCCTCTCGCGCACTGTCGAGCGCCATGTCGCCATCATGGAAGCCGTGCTTGCGGGCAATGCGGAGAGGGCCTGCCAGGCATCGGACGAACTGATCCAGTTCGGCATTTCCATGCTCGTCGAGCTCGAGGAACAGATCGATCCGGCCCTGCTGGACATCCGTTTCCCCACCACCCACAGCGTTGCCGGCCCATTCGCGCCGGCCAGTGACGGGAGTTCTGCGCCGCCCGATTAGAACGCGATACCCACAACGGATCATCCAAGGGAGGAAAGATCATGAGACGTTTTCTGTTCAATACCGCAGCCACGTTCGTGGCGGTGCTCGGCCTGGCCGGCGCGGCCGGCGCACAGGAGTATTCGTTCCGGTTCCAATCATCGGACCCGGCCGGCAACCCCAATTTCGAATACCAGAAGGGCTGGACAGACCTGGTTGCCGAGCGCTCGGGAGGCAAGGTGAAAATCGAGCTTCTGCCAGTCGGCTCGGTCGTCGAATACAATGAAACTCTCGACGCCGTGGCAGGCGGCATTCTCGATGGACAGATCTGCGATTCCTCCTATTGGGCCGGCAAGGACCCGGCCTTCGGCCTGATTTCGAATCCCGTTGGCGCCTGGTCGGACCCGTCGCAGATGATCGATTTCGTCGAAAACGGCGGCGGCAAGGAAATCATGCAAGAACTGCTCGGCTCCTACGGCCTGCACTTCATCGGCGTCTCGACCCCGGGCCTCGAGGCGTTCGTCTCCCGCGTGCCGCTTGACGGCGTCGACGACCTCAAAGGGGTCAAGGTGCGCTCGCCCGAGGGCCCAATTGCAAACGTATTCGCCGCGGCCGGCGCGGCCCCCGTCAACCTGCCTGCCTCCGAAGTTTACACATCGATCGACAAAGGCGTGGTGGACGCGGCCGACTATTCCGTGTTTTCCGTCAACCAGCAGCAGGGCTTGAACAAGGCGGCGCCGCACCCGGTCTATCCCGGCTTTCACTCCTTGCCGCTCGTCGAAGTATCGATGAACAAGGCGAAATGGGACGAATTGCCCGACGACATCAAGAAGATGCTCGAGGAAACGGTCAAGGAATTCCAGCAAACCCAGATCGAGGGGTTGAAAAAGGCTGATCAGGCCGCACTTGAGGAAGCGAAGGCCGATGGATCCATAACCGTGCACGACTGGTCGGCCGAGGAGCGTGCAAAGTTCCGCAAGATCGCTGTTGCGGAGTGGGAGCGCTTGGCCAAGACTTCGCCGATGGCGCAGAAAGTCTTTGATACCCTAACCGCCTACCTCAAAGAAAAAGGCCTGTTGTAACAGGCTCTGGGCGGCCCACCGGCTGGGCCGCCTTACCTTGATATTGGCTAGAGCGGGATGCGCTCACATACGTTCGCGCCACCGATCTATCTGTTTGTTTTGCCGCATTTGTCCGACGTCAGGTGATTCCACGTGACCGCAAAATGCTCTACAGCGCCGCGCGTCTTATTAGACGCGCAAAGGTCGCTGTAGCACTTTGAATTTCTGCATGTCTTTGTCCTTTAATCGAGGTCGATTAAAGGAGACATGCAGTAGGGAGAGAAGCGATGGCCGATCATTCTCGCACGAGAGAAGAGATAGATTTGGCGGCGACAAGCGAGGGCATCGCCGCCCCGGCTCCCGAAGCCGGCCTTATGGGGCGGATCGTGGACAAGGTCGCATACGTCTTCGCAGCCGGCATCGTCGCAGCCGCACTCATCCTGCTGATGGAGGTTTTTCTGCGCTATGTGCTCAACAGCCCCACCATCTGGGCGCATGAGACGACGGTCTTCCTTTGCGGATCCGCCTTCGTATTCGGAGGACTTTACTGCACCTGCCGGAACAGCCATATTCGCGTGGTCTTGATCTACGACCACTTGTCTCCAAAAGCGAGACGGATCGCGGATATCGTGATCTCGCTGGTTTGTGCACTTGCGAGCGGCTTTTTCGCCTACGCCGCCTACCACATGGTGACGCGCGCGGTCGTTACCCCGGCCGGCGAAATACGCCTCGAAACGACGGGAAGCGCGTGGAGCGCACCGACCCCTGCCCTGATCAAGATCTTCATCTTCGTCACGATGGTCTTGCTGGTCCTGCAATTCTTGATCCTGGCTTTCAACTATGCCCGCAGCGACCGGAGAGATTAGCCCATGACAGACTTCCTGGATGTCGGCTTCAACCTGCAGGCGCTTGGGATTGGTTGGGGCACGACGGTGATGTTCGTGCTGATGGTGGGCTTGCTGTTGACCGGCATGCCGCTGGCCTTTGTGACGCTGCTCGTCGCGCTCATTTTCGCCCTCGGCTGGTTCGGCCCGATGTCGATCCCGCTGATCACCAGCCGCGTATACTCCTTCGTCATGAACTTCGTGTTCGTCTCCGTGCCGATGTTCGTGCTGATGGCGGCGATCCTCGATCGCTCCGGTATCGCGCGCGATCTGTTCGACGCAATGAAGCTTTTCGCCGGCCGCATCCGCGGCGGTGTCGCCGTACAGACGATTTTCGTCTCGGTCATTCTCGCCGCCATGAGCGGCATCATCGGCGGGGAGATCGTTCTGCTCGGCCTCATCGCCCTACCGCAGATGCTGCGCCTCGGCTATGACCGGAGCCTGGCGATCGGCGTCGTCTGTGCCGGTGGGGCGCTCGGAACGATGATCCCGCCGTCGATCGTCCTGATTATCTACGGCCTGACCGCCAATGTCTCGATCGGAGAGCTGTTCACGGCTGCGTTCATCCCCGGCTTCATGCTGGCCATGTTCTATGTCGTCTACATCCTGGCCCGCGCCTATTTCACGCCTCATGTGGCGCCGCCAGCGGACGCTGCGCCGATCCCAACTGCCGAAAAGATCCGACTCCTCAAGGGATTGGCCTTGCCGATCCTCGTGGTTTTCATCGTGCTCGGTTCGATCTATGGGGGCATCGCCTCGGTAACCGAAGCCTCCGCCATCGGTGTCGGCGGCGTGGTGCTGTCGACAATCCTGCGCGGTGAGTTCTCCTACGCCCTGCTGCGCGACGCGGCGATGCAGACACTGGCGACCGTCGGCATGATCGTCTGGATCGGCATTGGTGCGACAGCGATCGTCGGTGTCTACAACCTGATGGGTGGCGTCAACTTCGTGTCCGGTCTCATCACAGGCATTTCCGACAATCCGACGGTCATCATTCTTTTCATGATGCTCATTCTCTTCGTCCTGGGCGCCTTCCTCGACTGGGTCGGCATCGCTCTGCTCACGATGCCGATCTTCGTGCCGATCATCAAATCTCTCGGCATGGATCCGGTCTGGTTCGGCGTGCTCTTCTGCATGAACATGCAGGTTTCTTTCCTTTCCCCGCCATTCGGCCCCGCCGCGTTTTACCTCAAGTCGGTTGCCCCGCCCGGCATCACGCTCGGCGTCATTTTCAAATCGCTGCTGCCGTTCATCATGCTTCAGATTCTTGCGATTGCGGTGCTCATAGCTTTTCCAGGGATAACGGGACGATAAGCCCTACAGCGTCGATTACCATGTGCTGGTCTTGGCTCCTCTCGGTCCATCCACTACCACATCGTCTTCGCCGCACGGACTGCCCATTCGCGATCATAGCTATCCTTGTCGAAATCGGCTTTTGCCGCCTTCAGAAGGGCGCCGGGCGTCGGTAGCGACTTCGGATCGGCGAAGCGTTCGGGGTTCCACAGCTGCGAGCGCAGCAGCGCCCGGGCGCATTGGAAATAGACCTCGCCGATCGTCACCACGACGACGCTGCGCGGGTGCTTGCCGTCGACTTCGAAAGATTTCGTCAGGTCGGGGTCGACACTCACGACGGCCGTGCCGTTGATCCGCATGGTCGTGTTCGAACCCGGAACGAGAAACAGCAGCGCCACCCGCGGATCGCGGACGATATTTTCAAGGGAATCGACGCGGTTATTGCCGCGCCAGTCGGGGATCAGCACGGTCCGGTCGTCTGCGACACGGACGACGGATCGATCGTCACCGCGCGGCGAGCAGTCGAGCCCTTCCGGCCCAACGGTCGCCAATGCGGCGAAAGGCGACGCCTCGATCATCTGACGGTATTCGGCGGTGAGTGCCGACGTCACCTTGACGATCGATGCCTCGCTTGATTCGCCATAGAGCGCCCTCAACTCCTCGACTGTCCCGACAATCGTCATGTCTCCCTCCGCGGTTCGTCCGTGCCGATTGAGCCGGCATTCGCGTGACGTTACGCGGCATAGCATGACGAAGCGATGACGTCAGGCGATCAGACCGAAGCGCACTTGGTTTTCATCATAGTCGAGAAATGCCGTCACCCTTTCGATCACCGGCTGCGCCGACACAATGCGGCGGTGGCCGAGTCCGTTGGCCCAATGCAGGTCGATATTCGGGCCGGCATCGCCATAACGGCGAGCGTGATAGGCGGGCACCTCCTTGTCGTCCTCCGCGTGAATGACCAGCGTCGGTATACCTAGCGCGCCGAGGATCCTGGCACCATCGAACCCGTCGATGCGGCGCCCGGAGAACCGCTCGATCATGCCTTCGAAGACCGCCTGTGCGGCCGGTGCAAGGCCGAGCATCCGGCCGAAGCCTTGGACGAGCCAATTCATTTCGCTCGGCGCGCCGATCAGCACCAGCTTCGCAGGGACACGTGGCGGCACGTCGCAGACCACCGCTCCCGCCGCGCAGGCAAGCGTGGCCCCACCGAAGGAATGGCCAATGGCAGCGTCGAAGCCATCGAAATGACGCCAGGCCGCATCGACCGCCCTCACCGCCTGGACCACAGTCAACGAGCGGCCGGGCGAGGCGCCGTGTCCCGGCCAATCAAGGGCTACCACTTCCGAACCGGCGGCAAGCAGACCCTCGGTCATCCTGCCGAGATAGTCGCTGCGCGATCCCCATCCATGCACGAGCAGCACGCGAGGCCCTCGTCCGCCCTCCGGACGCTCGAAATGTCGCGCGACGACCCAGCCACCCGCGATCGACAGAGTGACGCTCCGCGAGCGAGCCATGACCGGCGACGCGACCCTCAAAAGCGCCTTCTCCTTGCCGTTTCTGGGCTTGCGGCCCGGTGTGCGGCAGAATATCCGGAAAGCGATTTGACCCGCTTTTTCCGGTGAGACCGCGGCAACGGTCTTCAGCCAGAGGCGGATGACCTTCGTCGCAAAGGATGCCATAGTGAAGCCCTCAAAACGTTCAATAATGAACATAATTGTACAACGATGAACAAAAAGCAAGCGACTGCCGAACACCCTCACTTTCCCTGGGATCACCCGCGCTTTCGCAGCTGGATCGCCGTGGCGCGGGCGTGCCAATTGATGCAGCAGACGCTGACGCGCCGCCTGTCCCATCTCGATATCAAGCCGCCGCATCTCGACATCCTGGTGAACCTCTATCGCTTCGACGGCATCAGCCAGCAAGAACTCGCCCGCAAGCTGCTGGTCGGCCGCTCCAACATGAGCATGCTGCTTCCGCAACTGGAGAAACGGGGCCTCATCGAACGACGCGGCGATGCCAGGGACAAGCGCGTGTTGCGGCTGTCCCTTACGCCAGTGGGACGGGTACTGACGGAAGAGGCGATGGAGATCCAGACGGCGCTGATCGACGATTCGCACCGGGGGGCCCCGATCGAGGACTGCATCAGGATCGCAGAATCGATGGAACGAATGATTGCCATCCTGCTTGAGGAGAACGGCATCGATGATAGGAACCGATAGGAGGCCTGATCAGTGCGGCTTTTCGGACCGGTCGCGCGACATGCCCTTGTCCGCAAGCTCCTGCTCGTAAGCTTGGAACAGGACGTCGCCCTTCTCGCCCAACTCACGCAGGTAGGACCAGGTGTAAATGCCGGTGTCGTGGAAATCGTCGAAGCCGATCCGCACCGCATAGTTTCCCGTCGGCTGGACCGAAAGGATCTGCACATTGCGCTTGCCGGGCACGGTCACGCGCTGGCCGGGCCCATGCCCCTGCACTTCGGCCGAGGGCGAAAGCACGCGCAGCAGTTCGGCCGAAAGATCGAAGGAGGCACCATCGTCGAAGGTCACCACCAACCGATGGCGATCCTTCGATATGCGCAATTCGGTCGGCCAGTGGTCGCTCATCGCCATTACTCCCCGCTCGTCCTCTGCTAGAAAAGCTCTCTGGCGCCGCAGGCGCGCAAAGATCGCCGTGGCGCTGTGCAGTAGTAAAGCAGAATTGAACGGGCGGAAATCTCTCGGGGATTGCTTTCCGTGAGTTTGAAACAATTTGACGCAGCAGCCGCCTTGACGCGCACCCTATTGCTCACGACATTGAGGGTTCCGGGAGAAATGGATTGAACACGGCCAGAATAGACAGCGAAAGCGCGCAACCGATCGATGACGTGACCGCCCCGATGGTCGACCCCTTCGGCCGTGCGATCACCTATCTGCGGGTGTCCGTCACCGACCGCTGCGACTTCCGCTGCACATACTGTATGGCGGAACATATGACGTTCCTGCCGAAAAAGGACCTCTTGACGCTCGAGGAACTTCACCGGCTCTGTTCCGCCTTCATCGCCAAGGGCGTGCGCAAGCTGCGGCTGACCGGCGGCGAACCGCTGGTGCGCAAGAACATCATGTTCCTCGTTCGGGAACTCGGTAAAGAGATCGAGGCCGGCCGGCTCGACGAATTGACGCTGACCACGAACGGCTCGCAACTCTCGAGATATGCAGCCGAACTCGCCGATTGCGGCGTCCGCCGCATCAATGTCTCGCTCGACACCCGCGATGCCGACAAATTCCGGCAGATCACCCGTTGGGGAGAGCTGGCGAAAGTGATGGAAGGCATCGATGCCGCCCAGACCGCAGGCCTCAAGGTCAAGGTCAATGCGGTGGCACTCAAGGGCTTCAACGACGCCGAGATCCCGGACCTGATGCGCTGGGCGCACGGGCGCGGCATGGACCTGACGCTGATCGAGACCATGCCGATGGGCGAGATCGACGAGGACCGCACCGATCACTACCTGCCGCTTTCCGAAATGCGCGAGCGTCTCGAGACGCAATTCACGTTACGGGATGTGCCCTACCGTACCGGCGGTCCCGCCCGTTACGTCGAGGTGGAGGAGACCGGCGGCCGGCTCGGCCTGATCACGCCCCTCACCCACAATTTCTGCGAAAGCTGCAACCGCGTCCGTCTCACCTGCACCGGCACGCTCTATATGTGCCTCGGCCAGAACGACGCCGCGGACCTGCGCGCCGCGCTGCGCGCCACCAATGACGACGCCTACCTGTCGAAAGTCATCGACGAGGCGATCGGCCGCAAACCCAAGGGCCACGATTTCATCATCGACCGCGAACACAACCGCCCCGCCGTGGCGCGGCATATGAGTGTGACTGGCGGGTGACGTTTGATTGACCCTCATCCGGCTGCCGCCACCTTCTCCCCGCAGGCGGGGAGAAGGGCCTCGCGGGGTCGCCTTCCCCTCCAACCACAGGTGGTGCCGACGCGGAGGAAAGCGTCCCCTCGCCCCGAATCCGGGGAGAGGGTTAGTCCTCGGGTTAAACCCGAGGAAAGGGGCCAATTTTCCGGAGTTTACGCAGCGTAAGTCGCCGCCCCATAACGCCCTTGGCCATAGCTTGACGCTACGCCGTTCGTGCCGGTCTTGAAGCGCTCGATTTTCTCGTTGAGCATTTCCACCTGGCGGCGCAGGCCGTGGATCTCGGCCGTGTTCTCCTCGACCATTGCGGCATTCTGTTGCGTGATCAATTCGACTTCGTGCACCGCGGTATTGACCTCGTTCAGGCCGCGGTACTGGTCGGCGGCGGCGGCCTCGATATTGCTGACGAGGCTGTGGATCGTCGCAATGTGATCGTTGATGACCGACAGTGCATTGCCGGTTTCCTGCACCAGCTCGACGCCGCTGCGCACCTGAACGGAACTCGCGGAAATAAGCTCCTTGATCTCGCGTGCGGCACTCGCACAACGCTGGGCCAGTTCCCGCACCTCCTGCGCCACGACGGCGAAGCCGCGGCCCGCCTCGCCTGCGCGCGCCGCCTCGACGCCCGCATTCAACGCCAGCAGGTTGGTCTGGAAGGCGATTTCGTCGATTACACCGATGATCGTTCCGATCTTTTCCGAGGAACGATTGATCGCCGCCATGGCGTCAATCGCCTTGGCGACGACTTCGCCGGAATGCTGTGCATAGGAATTCGTCTCATCGACGGAAACGGTCGTCTGCCGAGCGCTCTCGGCCGTGGCGCGAACGATCTCCGTCAGCTGGCTTAGCGCCCGCGAGCTTTCCTCGAGGGCTGCTGCCTGTTGTTCGGTGCGGCGGGCAAGATCGTCGGCCGAAGCCGAGAGGTTGCCGGTGCCGCCGGTGATCTCTTCCGTCACGAGGCGGACATCCATCAGGGTCGCGCGCAGGGCTTCGACCGCATTGTTGTAGGTGCGCGCCATGATCACGTAGTCTTCCGGCAGATCCTCCGCCATGCCTTCCTCGAGATTGCCGGCGGCAAGCTGCGACAGCACGTCGGAAAGCGCATTCAGGGCCTGCATCTGTTCCGCCTCGACGCGCGCGCGCTCCTCTGAGCGGCGAGCCTGTTCCTGGGCGGACAGCGTCCGTGCCGCCTCGGCCTCGCGCCCGAGGCGGACATTTTCCAGCGCATTGTCGCGGAAGACGGCAACGGAGCGGACCATGTCGCCGATCTCGTCGCCGCGGTTGCGCCCTTCGATCGCCACTTCGAGATCGCCATTGGCAAGCCGCGTCATCGTCTCGGTGACGCGCTTCAAGGGACCGCGCAGCGTCTCCACAAGCATCAGCCCGCCAATGATCGCCAGCAGCGTCCCGGCGACCATCGCCACGATCGAGACGGTTGCCGAGCGCTGGCTGTCCTGCTTTCCGGCTTCCTGGGCACGGCTGACGAAGCTTTCCAGCGTGCTGCTTGCATCGGCGACGAGGGCCGCCGCCTCGCTCTTGGTCGCCTGCCAGCGCGCGCCGACATCGATCAGCGCCGCGGTCCCCTTGTCGATATTGTCGAGCGACGGGCCGAGCTTTGCCGGCAGCTCACGCAGGGTTGCGTTCTTCGCGCCGAGTTCGGATAGCTTGTCGGCCGTTTCGCGGACTGCCGTGAGGTCGGCGACGACGAGATCGCGGTTTGCCGGATCCAGCTTTCGATGCAACTCGCTGATGTGAAGACGGGCGCTGTCCAGCCCCTTGAACGTCTCGCCCATCAGGCCAATCAGCGTCTTCAGCGTCACGATTTCGCCGTCCATGCTGACGAAGCGCTTTGCGGCTGTATCGGAGTTGGCCGCCGCCGCCTTGGCGAAATCGGCCTCATATTTCGAGAACTTGCTGAGGATCGGCACGAGCGCGTTCTTCTTCTTGTCGTTCTCCTCAGGCCCCGCCAGGACTGCCTGGACCTGTTCCGCCAGTGCTTTGAGCTCGCCTATCGGTTTCTTGACCTTCTCGGAGGCGATCCGTTCCGACTCGTCGATCTGCTTCATCAGGTGCGGCAGCAACTTGTTCGCCTGCTCGATCTTTGCATCCGGATTGACCGCCATAGTAACCGGCAGGCGGAATTTCTTGATCCGCTCGGCCAAGCCCTGATAGGCCGCCGCGTCGAACAGCAACGCCTTTGCGAAGGCTTCCTTCTCGCCCGATTGCGAGCGCAGGATATCGATCTGCTTGTAGGCGCCGTTGCCGTTCCTGGTCATGTCGGCAAGCGCGGCTTCCAGCGATTCCGTCACCTTCTCCCGTTCGACTTCGACCGCCCAGAGCTTATCCGTCTGGGCGCGCATCCGGCTGCCGAGGCCGACGACGGAGGCGATCTGAGCCTTGTCGGCATCCCGCGTCAGCAAGGCATCAAGCGCCCCAACGCCCGCCTCCTGTTCGTCGATCGCGTGCTCGAGCGCGTCGCGCGCCTTGGAACTCGGATCATCCGCGAAAGCCTGAAGGGCGCTTCTGAGCGCCTGGAAGTCCGAAAGATTGTTGATCGTTTCGCGGGTGACCGTCATGTGCCCGTTGAGGGTGCGAGCGGTGAAAAAGCCGACGAGGCCGATCCCGGCAATCAGCGCCACAAGCGGTATGACGAAAAGGAGGACTTTCGTAACAATGCGCAGGCGCTGCAGAAGGCGATCGATGACAGACATTGCGGACCCCAGTTCTTATTATGAAGAGACATGTCCGCGCGGCTTGCATTTCGCAGCACCATACATCGCTCGGATGCTTGGAGCCGCCGGGGCATCGGGCTGCGGCCGGGAACACCTCCAGCTCCGAGGTCGCAGCACGCCATGGTCGGCTTTCCGACCGTCGCCCACCGATCGCATCATGCGATGGATTGCGGAATCATCCGGACGATAGGCCGCGAAAATTAAGATTCCCCGAATGTATCAGGACCTGGTGGCGCGAAGGTCCTGGGGCATTTGAGGGGTGGTCGCGCGGAACATAGGCTTGAGTTTTGGAGAAAATGGCATTCAAAGCTAGGCAGTCGGGCGGCCGCAGCGAATAGATTCGCCCGGTCCTGCCGGGTATTTGCGCCCTAGCCGAAGGTTTTCGTGATGCACCCCTCAGCCAATCTCCGCGGCATCGTCTTCATGTGCCTGGCCATGGCCGCCTTTTCCTGTAACGACGCGCTGATCAAGTCGGTGACCGGCACGATGAATACCGGTCAGATCATGTTCGTGCGCGGTCTGCTGACCACCTTGATGGCGCTGGCGGTTGCGCTCCACTTCGGTGCCCTGCGTCCGATCCGCACGATTTTTCGGCCGGTGATCCTGCTGCGTATCGCAATGGAAGCCCTCGCATCGGTGACCTATATTTCGGCGCTCGCCCTCATACCGCTGGCCAATGCATCGGCGATCATGCAGGCGCTGCCGCTCGCGGTGACGCTCGGCGCGGCCCTCTTCCTCGGTCAGCCGGTCGGTTGGCGCCGCTGGGCGGCGATCGTGATCGGTTTTGTTGGCGTCTTGATCGTGCTGAGGCCAGGGCCCGAGGGCTTTACACCAGCGGCGCTGACAGTCGTCGCCTGCGTCTTCGTGACGGCAACGCGCGATCTCTGCACACGGCGGATCGGAACAGAAGTGCCCTCGCTCTTCATCACCGTCACCACCGCCTTCGTCACGACGCTGGTCGGAGCGGCGCTTATCGTCCCGTTCGGCGGCTGGCAGCCGGTATCGGCGACCTCCTTCACCCATATCGTCGGCGCCAGCGCGCTGTTGATGCTCGGCTATCAGACGATCGTCCTCGCCATGCGCGAGGGAGACATTTCGGTGATCGCGCCGTTCCGCTACACCGGGCTTGTCTGGTCGATCACGATCGGCATCGTCTTCTTTGCCGAGACGCCGGACCGCTGGATGCTGGCGGGCGTTGCCGTTATCATCGGCTCGGGTCTCTATACCTTTTATCGCGAAAGCCTGCGCGGACGCACCGCCGTCGCGCAGCGCGCTGTCACGAGCCCGCTGGAATAGGAATCGCTTCGATGACCGAAGGCGCCTCCACTGCAACCGGCCGCCCAGCCGCCGTCATTCTCGCCGGCGGCCGTTCCACGCGCATGGGCACACCGAAGGCGAGCGCCAGCCTCGGCGGACGCAGCATGCTCGCCCATGTCACAGCCCGGCTGAGGCCGCAGGTCGCAAGCATCGCCGTCAATCTCAACGCCGAACCGGGCATTGCGCTACCGAGCGATACGACCATGATAGCCGACACGATCCCGGGCTTCGCCGGCCCGCTTGCCGGCGTGCTGGCGGCAATGCGTCACGTGGCGAAGGCTTCACCGGACGCGAGCCACGTCCTGACCGTGCCGATCGACACGCCCTTCTTTCCGGCCACGCTGGCGGCCAGGCTCCGGAATGCGCTCACGTCTGCCGGCGAGATCGCCGTTGCCTGGTCCCTCGGCGCGATGCATCCGCTCTTCGCCCTGTGGCCGATCGGACTAGCAGACGACCTGGATGCCTGGATCCGCATCGACGAGAAGCGGCGCGTTCGCGCCTTCATCGCTCGCCATCCCTCGGTAGCGGTGGACTTCGCGCCGATCGCCACGACGGCAGGACCGCTCGACCCGTTCTTCAACATCAATACGCCGCAACAGCTTCAGGAGGCGGAAGCATGGCTGGCGCATATCAAGGATCCCGCACCATGAACGCACCCAGGATATTCGGCATCGCCGGGTGGAAGAACTCCGGCAAGACGGGTCTGATGGTCCGCCTCGTCAGCGAAATGACCCGGCGTGGCTATCGGGTGTCGACCGTCAAGCATGCCCACCACGACTTCGACATCGATAAGGTCGGCGCCGACAGCTACCGGCACCGCGAAGCGGGGGCGCATGAGGTGACGATCGTCTCCTCGACCCGCTTTGCCATCATGCATGAGTTGCGCGGAGCGGCCGAGCCGAGCTTCGAGGAAATTCTGTCGCGGCTCGCCCCTTGCGATCTCGTCCTCATCGAGGGATACAAGCGCGAACCAATTCCGAAGATCGAGGCCCGCCGGCTGGACTCGGCCAATCGCGAACCGCTGGCGCCAACCGACTCACACATCGTCGCCATCGCCGCCGATCACCTCGTCGCCGACAGCCCCCTGCCCGTCTTCGATCTCGACGACACGGCGGCGATCGCCGATTTCATCGAGCAAACCACGGGGTTGCGCGGCTGAACGATAGACGCGCTGTCGGTCAAGTCTGCGTCAGAGACCGTCGCGGCTGCCGCGACGTCCGTGAATGTTCCCGCGATGAAGCCGGCGTTCGCAATTAAGTACTGCCATTCGATGCCACATAGGCAGATTGGACTGCTTTGGGCCGCTTATTCTCGCGCTCAGACGAACAAGGCAAGCATACAAGCAACTGAAGCAAAATTAGCTGTGATAGCCCGTTTTACGGAAGAACATGCCTGTGAGCGGCGCAGATACCGCGGCCCGCCTGCCGCTCGTCTGGTAGAATGGGAATCAATGGTGGGGACCACGAAGACACTCGTATTCACGTCCACCGTAACGCCCATCCTCCCAGGGCAATTCGGCTGCCGTCGCACGGGTCCCGACGGCAGCCGCACTTTTCATCAGGCCTCATTCGCTGACATTGCCGACGCCAAGTCGACGCGCAAAGGTCGCTGTAGCACCTTGAATTGCTGCATGTCTCTGTCCTTTAATCGAGATCGATTAAAGGAGACATGCAGTAGGCGCCATTGGCATGGGGTCAACGCTGCCTGCTGGCCCGGGTAGCCAGAACGTTGCGGATCGAGAAGCTTGAATGAATCCGGAGGACGCCCGGCAGCGTCGAGAGGATTTCCTTGTGGATCCGCTCGAACTCGCCGGCGCCTGCCACTTCCACCCTTAGAAGATAATCCGATCCGCCTGTCATCAGAAAGCACTCGCGGATTTCCGGATGCTTTCGCACGGCCGCTTCGAAACGGTCGAGATGTTCCTCGGTTTGCCGTTCGAGCGTGATGTTGATGATCACGGCGATCGTGTCTTCGGAACTCCCGCTGTCCACCAATGCCGTGTAGCCGCGGATGACGCCAGCCTCCTCGAGCAGTTTTATCCGCCGCAAGCAAGCAGAAGGCGACAGGCCGATTTCCTCGGCCAGGCGAGCATTGCTCATGCGCGCGTTGAGCCGCAGCAGGCGCAGGATGTTGCGGTCGATCGCATCGATTGCGGTCATGCAGGATATTCCATTTCTTCGATGATCATTCTAACTACTCATAGACTTTGCAATAAATGATCGAACTTAGCCAGACAATTCGACGAAAATTTCAATATGTTCCCCTGCAGAAGAGAGGGGACACATGGACGGATACGCTTTTCATGCTCAAGATCGCCATGCCCGAGCTGACACGGGGGCTTCCGGCTACCTGACCATCGATCTTGCCGCCTTGCGTCGAAACTATCGGAAGCTTTCCTTGGCTGTCGCACCCGCAGCGGCCGCGGCCGTTGAAGGCTGACGCCTACGGACTTGGTGCCGAGCCCGTGTCCAGATCCCTCCATGCGCAAGGCTGCCGGCATTTCTTCGTTGCGCAACTGATGGAGGCTGTCGAACTCAAGCCGCGTCTGCCGAACGACACGCAAATTTTCGTGCTTAACGGATTGCAGCCCGGCGCAGAGGAGAGCTGCGCCGACGCCGGCATCGTTCCGGTGCTCAACTCCCTCGAGCAATTCCGGCGCTGGTCGCTTGCAGCGCAGAAACTCGGACGCGTGCTGCCCGCCGTGGTGCAGTTCGACACCGGCATGTCGCGGCTGGGGGTCGCGCCGCAGGAACGCACGGCGCTCGCAGCCGAGCTCAAGGACTGCCGGAATATCGAAATCCTTTTCATCATGAGTCATCTCGCCTGCGCCGACGAAATGGACAACGGGCAGAATGCCGAGCAACTCGCGGAGATGCACCGCATCGCCGCGGAGTTTCCGGATCTGGATGTCTGCTTCGCCAACTCGGGCGGCGTTTTCCTCGGCGGCGACTATCACGGCGTCCTGGCTCGACCGGGCATCGCCCTTTACGGTGGCGCGCCCTCTGCAGGGAAACCCAATCCGATGGAGCCCGTCGTGCGGCTCGAGGTCGCCGTCATCCAGACGAGGACGGTTCCCGCCGGCACGAGGATCGGATACGGCGGCGCACACGTGGCATCCTCCGAAATGCGGCTTGCTACCATCGCCGGCGGCTACGCCGATGGCTTTCCGCGCAGCCTGAGCGGCCGCGGCGCCGTCTTTCATGAGGGCGTTCGCCTGCCGATCGTTGGACGGGTCTCGATGGACAGCATCACGGTGGATGTCACCGCCCTGCCCGACGGCGCGCTTTCGCTTGGCAGCCTAGTCGAGGTCTTCGGTCCGCATCAGACGCTGGAAGACGTGGCGGAAGCCGCCGGCACGATCTCGTACGAAATCCTGACCGGCCTCGGCCGTCGATATGACCGGCGGTATCGCTGAGCATAACTTCTATTGAGGGAAGCCATGAAAGTCATCGTACTTGGTGCCGGAGTGGTCGGCGTAACCAGCGCCTATCAACTGGCAAAGGCAGGTCACGAGGTCACGGTCGTCGACCGCCAGGACGGACCCGCTCTCGAGACCAGCTTCGCCAATGCAGGCGAAGTCTCCTTCGGTTATTGCTCGCCCTGGGCGGCGCCGGGCATCCCGGCGAAGGCGCTGAAATGGCTGTTGATGCGACACGCGCCGCTCATCCTGCGTCCCAAGCTCGACCGCGCAATGCTCGCCTGGATGTTCCAGATGCTGAGAAACTGCACGCCCGAGCGCTACGCGGTCAACAAGAGCCGCATGCTGCGTCTCGCCGATTACAGCCGGACGTCCCTCGCCGAGGTACGGGCCGAAACGGGCATTGGCTATGACGAGCGCATGAAGGGCACACTGCAGCTCTTCAGGACGCAACAACAGCTCGACGCCTCGGCAAAGGACGTGAAAGCCCTGTCGGCCGATGGCATCCCGTACGAAGTGCTCGACCGGGATGACTGCATCCTGGCGGAGCCCGCGCTGAAGCATGTCCGCGAAAAGATCGTCGGCGGATTGCTGACGCCGAATGACGAGACCGGCGATTGCTTCAAGTTCACCAACACGCTGGCCGCGAAGGCCGCAGAGCGTGGCGTCCGCTTCGCCTATGGCACACGCATCAAGGACCTCGGCGTGGAAGGCGCCCGGGTGCATGGGGTCGCCACCGATCGCGGCTGGTTGAGCGCCGATGCGGTCGTCGTTGCGCTCGGCAGCTATTCACCGCTCCTGCTGAAGCCGCTCGGCATCAAACTGCCGGTCTATCCCGTCAAAGGCTATTCGCTGACGATTCCGATCACCGATCCATCGCGCGCACCGGAGTCGACAGTGATGGACGAGACCTACAAGATCGCGATCACCAGGCTCGGTGACCGCATCCGGGTCGGCGGCATGGCGGAGATTTCGGGCTACACGAATGACCTTTGCAGCGCCCGGCGGCGCACGCTCGAACATTCGGTAACCGATCTGTTCCCGGGGGGTGATGTGCAGAAAGCATCGTTCTGGTCCGGCCTGAGGCCGATGACCCCGGACGGGACGCCGGTCATCGGTGCCACAAAGATCGCCGGTCTCTTCCTCAATACGGGCCATGGCACGCTGGGCTGGACGATGAGCTGCGGGTCGGCGCGGCTCATCAGCGACCTGGTGAGCGGCCGAAAGCCGGATATCGACGCGGCCGATCTCGCGATCGCCCGTTACAGCTGATCCAAAATCCAAGTTCGGAGGTACTCATGATTGAAGCGATTGCAACTGCTGACGCACCGGGCGCCATTGGCCCCTTTTCCCAGGCGATAAAGGTCGGCGATCTGCTCTTCGTCTCGGGTCAGCTCCCAATCGACCCGGCTACCGGCGAGTTCGTGTCCAACGATCCCGTGGAGCAGGCAAGACAATGCCTGAAGAACGTCGCCGCGATCGCCAAGGCGGCGGGATCGGGAATCGAGAGGACCGTCAAGACGACCGTGCTGCTGACAGACCTTTCCAAATTCGCCGACATCAACAATGTCTATGCAACATTCTTCCAGAAGCCCTTTCCCGCTCGCGCCTGCTATCAGGTCAGCGCTCTGCCGAAGGGCGCGCAGGTGGAAATTGAAGCGGTGATTGCCCTCAGGTCGTGACACGCAGTCCCGGCCCACCATCCTCGACCTGGCCGATGATCCGCGCGGCCGAATAGCCCGCCTGAATAATGTCCCGGAGCAGCGCTTCCGCGCGCTCCGGTCTGCAGGAAACGAGAAGACCGCCGGAGGTCTGGGGGTCGGTCAGGATGTGGCGCTGCCATGGCGGGAGGTCGTCGGGAACGAGCACGCTCATGCCGTAGCTCGCCCAGTTGCGATGGGAGGCGCCGGTCACATATCCTGCTTCTGCGAGTTCGGCGCAGCGGGCAAAGAGGGCAATGTCGCGTGCCCTGAGCGATATCCGCTTGTCCGATCCCCTGGCCATCTCCAGCGCGTGGCCGAGAATGCCGAAGCCGGTAACGTCGGTGACGGCGTGCACATCGACATTCTTTGCAAGCTCTGCGCCGACACGGTTGAGGAGCGTCGTCGAGGCGATGAGTTCGGCATAGGCATCCGACGGCAATGCGCCCTTCTTGAAGGCCGCCGAATAGATTCCGACCCCCAACGCCTTCGTCAGGATCAGCGCGTCGCCGACGCGGGCATCGCTGTTGCGCCGAATGCTGGCGGGCGGGACTGTGCCGATCACCGCAAGGCCATAGATCGGCTCCAGCGAATCGATCGAGTGGCCGCCGGCAACGGGAATGCCGGCCTCCGCACAGATCGCGCCACCGCCTCTCAGGATCTCCCGGACCATCTCCGTTGGCATTTTTTCGACCGGCATGCCGACGATCGCAAGCGCCATGATCGGCCGTCCGCCCATGGCATAGACATCGGAGAGCGCATTGGCCGCCGCGATCCGGCCGAAGTCGAAAGGATCGTCGACCATCGGCATGAAGAAATCGGTGGTCGCTATGATGCAAGTCTCGTCATCGAGCTGCCAGACGGCGGCATCGTCACCTGTTTCGGTGCCGACGAGGAGCCGGGCGAATTGCCCGCCGACGGGTTGATCGACCAGCAATTGCTGCAGCACCGATGGCGCCAGCTTGCAGCCGCAGCCGCCGCCGTGGGCAAGCGCCGTCAGACGAAAGGGCGTTGTCGCAGTCGAATTATCCATGCCGGCCTCCCGCTAGCGGATTGGCCCGAAGATCCTCCCGGATCTTCGGAGATGCGCAGGTTCAAAGAGTATCAGCAGCCTTTGCGAGTCTGAAAAGACGCGCGCCGCTTTGGGCGAACTGGGCGGCGGGCCGACGACGTCTTGCCGACGGGGGCGGCAAGGAAGCAAGCGAGCCGGGAACGGACGGGCATCAACGGCCGTCGTCGGCGGCGCGGCGTCAGCCCTATTCACAGTGCCCCGGGACCCGGGAGCGGCGTGCAAGCCCATCGGTCGATTATGGTTGTTCGTAACACAGGCGTCAATTTGCAACTGCTGCCTGTTTCCTTGAACCGACTTCGATTCAAGCACAAAGGCATGCAGCAGTTCGAAGTGCTACAGCGCTGAAAACCTCCCTCAAATCGCGCCGTCTCGATAACGACGGAGTTACCCTGGCATTCAACAAGTCATCGTTTCCGTTCTTATTAATTTGACAATAGAACAGAGACGGCTAAGATTCTAATTTCAAAGGTCGAGTTTGCATTGCAGCGCCGCGCTTCAGACGTCTCCGAGGTGGTCAAAGGGAGACATGCGGCAGCGGCGCATCGCAGTTGTTCCGGCACGCCCGGTTCGGCAAAGCCGGATTCAGGGGAGGTGTCATGCAATGAACATGGAACTCTCGCGGCGCCAGTTTCTCGGCGCAGCCGGTGCCGGAGTGGCGGCAACGGCGCTTGGTGCTTTTGGCTTTGGTGAAATCGAGGCGGCGCATGCCGAGGCAATCCGCGGCTTCAAGCTCGTGAACACCACCGAAACGCGCAACACTTGTCCCTATTGCTCCGTCGCATGCGGCGTCATCCTCTATTCGAAGGGTGACCTGAAGAAGGGCGAGCAGGCGGAGATCATGCATATCGAGGGTGATACCGATCACCCGACGAACCGCGGCACGCTCTGTCCGAAAGGCGCGGCGCTGCTCGATTTCGTCAAGTCCGATACCCGCCTCCGATATCCGATGATCCGCAAGCCCGGTTCGGACAAGTTCGAGCGGGTCGGTTGGGAGGAGGCGCTCGACCGGGTCGCTCGGCTGATGAAGGACGACCGCGACGCCAATTTCGTCGAGACGAACGATGCCGGCCAAACCGTGAACCGATGGCTGACGACCGGTTTCCTTGCGGCCTCGGCGACGACGAACGAGACGGCGTGGGAGACCTATAAGGTCGTCCGCAGCACCGGGATGCTCGCCTTCGACAACCAAGCGCGTGTCTGACACGGCCCTACGGTAGCCAGTTTGGCTCCAACTTTCGGCCGTGGCGCAATGACCAACTCCTGGACGGACATCAAGAATACCGACCTCGTGATCATCATGGGCGGTAATGCCGCCGAGGCGCATCCGTGCGGCTTCAAGTGGGTGACCGAGGCAAAAGCCAATCGCGGCGCGAAGCTGATCGTCGTAGATCCACGCTTCACCCGGTCCGCATCGGTGGCCGATGTTTACGCGCCTATCCGTCAGGGCACCGACATCGCCTTCCTGCTCGGCGTCATCAACCACTGCATCAAGAACGACAAGGTGCAGTGGGACTATGTGAAAGCGTTCACCAATGCCAGCTTCATCGTCAGGGACGGCTTTGAGTATAAGGACGGGCTCTTCACCGGTTATGACGAGGCAAAGCGCGATTACGACAGGTCGAGCTGGGACTATGTCATCGCCCCCGACGCCTTTGCGGCCGTGGACGAGACGTTGACGAATCCGCGCTGCGTCTGGAGCCTGTTGAAGGAGCATGTCTCCGTCTACACGCCAGAGATGGTGGAGCGGATCTGCGGCACGCCGAAGGACACGTTCCTGAAGGTGGCCGAGATGATCGCCGAGTGCTCATCGCCGACCAAGGTGATGACCTCGATGTATGCGCTCGGCTGGACGCAGCATTCGAAAGGCTCGCAGAATATCCGCGCCATGGCGATGCTGCAGTTGATCCTCGGCAATATCGGCATGCGCGGCGGCGGCATGAATGCGTTGCGCGGGCACTCGAACATCCAGGGCCTCACCGATGTCGGGCTGATGTCGAACCTGATCCCCGGCTATCTAACGATACCGAACGAGAAGGAGGCCGATTTAGAGACCTACATGTCGTCACGCGGTTTCAAGCCGCTCAGACCCAACCAGATGAGCTACTGGCAGAACTACAGGAAGTTCTTCGTCAGCTTCCAGAAGGCGATGTGGGGTTCGGCGGCGACGCCGGAAAACAATTTCGCCTATGATTGGCTGCCGAAGCTCGACGTCTCCGGCTACGACGTTCTGCGTGTCTTCGAGCTCATGAACCAGGGCAAGGTGAACGGATATATCTGCCAGGGCTTCAACCCGCTGCTTGCGGCCCCGAACCGGAAGAAGCTGACGGACTCGCTGTCGAAGCTCAAATATCTCGTCACGATGGATCCGCTCGATACGGAGACGGCGCGGTTCTGGGAGAACCATGGCGAGTTCAACGACGTCGATTCTTCCACGATCCAGACGGAGGTTATCCAATTGCCCTCCACCTGCTTTGCCGAAGACGAAGGCTCACTCACCAATTCCGGCCGCTGGCTGCAGTGGCATTGGCCGGGCGGCGCGCCTCCCGGCGAGGCAAGAACCGACAACTGGATCATGGCGCAGATCCATACGCGCCTGAAGGAGCTCTACCGCCAGGAAGGCGGGACCTTCCCCGACCCGATCGTCAATCTCGACTGGGCCTATGCGGACCCAGGAGAACCGACTGCGGAAGAGCTTGCCAAGGAGATCAATGGCAAGGCGCTTGCCGCCGTCTACGACACCGCCGACCCGACCAAGGTTTTGGTGGAGGCCGGCAAGCTCGTGCCCGGTTTCGCGGCCTTGCGCGACGACGGTTCGACCGCCTGCGGCTGCTGGATCTATTCCGGCTGCTTCAACGAGAACGGCAACAACATGGCCCGGCGCGACACGTCGGATCCGGACGAGATCGGCGCCTATCCCAAATGGGCGTTCTCGTGGCCCGCCAACCGCCGCATCCTCTACAACAGAGCTTCGGCGGACTTGAACGGCAAGCCTTGGGATCCGAGCCGCAAGCTGATCGAATGGGACGGCACGAAATGGACCGGCTACGACGTGCCCGATATCGCGCCGACGGCAAATCCCGCGGTGGTCGGGCCGTTCATCATGAATCCGGAAGGTGTCTCGCGTCTCTTCACCCGGGGGCTGATGCGCGACGGTCCGTTCCCGGCCCATTACGAGCCGTTCGAATCCCCGCTCGGCAATCTCGTCGCCCCGAACGTGCGCGGCAACCCTGCGGCGCGCGTGTTTGCCGGTGATTTCGAGCAGTTCGCCGAACCGGCCTCTGAGGAGTTCCCCTATGCGGCCACGTCCTACCGCCTGACGGAGCACTTCCACTATTGGACCAAGCATTGCCGGACGAATGCGGTGCTGCAGCCGGAATTCTTCGTCGAGATTTCCGAACAGCTCGCGGCGGAGAAAGGCATCACTGGCGGCGGCTGGGTGCGCGTCTGGTCCAAGCGCGGAGAGGTCCGGGCGAAGGCCGTCGTCACCAAGCGGATCAAGCCTCTGATCTGCGACGGCAAACCGATCCATGTCGTCGGCATACCGTTGCACTGGGGCTTCACCGGAGCGGCGAAGAAGGGCTTCGGCCCGAATTCGCTGACGCCGTTCGTCGGCGACGCCAATATCGAGACGCCGGAATACAAGGCGTTCCTGGTCAATATCGAGCCCATCGCCGGGCCGGCGGCATGAGGAGGCAGAAGCCATGTTCCCGCCTGTCCCAAACCCCACCACCGGACCTCAAACCTCGAAGTTCGGCGAGAAGGATCTGATCCGGCGGTCGGCGTCGACCATAACGCCGCCGGCCGAGCGCCAGACCGAGGTGGCCAAGCTCATCGACGTCTCGAAATGCATCGGCTGCAAGGCCTGCCAGGCGGCCTGCATCGAATGGAACGACACCCATCCCGACCTCGAGGCCAATGCCGGCGTCTACGAGAATCCGCATGATCTGACGCCGGATATGTTCACGCTGATGCGGTTCACCGAGTGGGAAAATCCGGAGACGAACAATCTGGAATGGCTGATCCGCAAGGACGGCTGCATGCATTGCGAGGATCCGGGCTGCCTGAAGGCCTGCCCCGCCCCCGGTGCCATCGTGCAATATTCGAACGGCATCGTGGATTTCGTCCACGAGAACTGCATCGGCTGCGGCTATTGCATCAAGGGATGCCCGTTCAATATTCCGCGGATCTCCAAGGTCGACCACACGGCCTACAAATGCACGCTCTGCTCCGATCGCATCGCCGTCGGCCAGGGCCCGGCCTGCGCCAAGGCCTGCCCGACGCAAGCGATCGTCTACGGCACCAAGGAGGAGATGAAGAATCATGCCGAGGGGCGGATTGCCGACCTCAAGTCCCGCGGCTTTGAAAATGCCGGCCTTTACGATCCGCCGGGCGTCGGCGGTACGCATGTCATGTATGTGCTGCACCATGCTGACAAGCCCGAGATTTACGCCGGCCTGCCCAACAGTCCGCGGATCAGCCCGGTCGTCGAGGCCTGGAAGGGCGTCACCAAATATGCCGGGCTCGCCGTGATGGGCGTCGCGGCGGTGACCGGGTTCCTCCACTACATGGTCAACGGCCCCAACCGCGTCTCCGAGGAGGACGAGGAGGCCGCTGAAAGGCTGACGGGAGATCGTTCCTCATGAGCACGGAGACGGAGTATGACGTCGCGAAAGGCGACAGCGTTCATCCCGGCAAGCCTGTCACGGTCGATCGTTATACCGGTGCCGCGCGGATCAATCACTGGATCACGGCGACGAGCCTCGTGCTGCTGGCACTTTCCGGCCTATCCCTGTTCCACCCGCGGCTTTTCTTCCTGTCGGCGCTGTTCGGCGGCGGCCAATGGGTGCGCACCATCCATCCCTGGATCGGCGTCGTCCTATTCTTCGGCTTCCTCGGTCTTTTCCTCCGCTTCTGGAAGCTTAATCTCTGGAAGCGGGAGGACGGCACCTGGCTTGCGCGCGTGCGCGATGTCCTGACCGCCCATGACGAGCGCCTGCCTGAGGTCGGCAAGTACAATGCCGGGCAGAAACTCGTCTTCTGGTCCATGTCGATCCTGATCGTCGTACTGATAACCTCCGGCGTCGTCATCTGGGACCAGTATTTCGCGGCCTACACCACGATCGAACAGAAGCGATGGGCGCTTCTCTTGCATTCGATCGCCGCCGTCCTCGCGATCAGCGTCTGGATCGTCCACGTCTATGCAGCGATCTGGGTAAAGGGTACGATACGCGGAATGGTACGCGGTTCGGTCACTGGCGGCTGGGCTTGGCGCTATCACCGCAAGTGGCTGCGCGAACTGGTCGCCACACCACCGACAGAACCGGCAGAAGACCAGAAAAAGACAGCAGCCGAATAGAGCAGGATGAGAAAGTGTGCGCGGTTCTCTGCCCGCATCCCGCTCAACCGTGAGAATGGGTTCGTATCACGTGGCCCGTGGGGTTCGTGAGGAGTGTGATGAAACGCAAAAGCCCTGTCGAACCGGATCCCACCGCGATCGGAGAAGTTTCCTCGCCGCCCCTCGCGCACCTTCCCGACCCCGCTTCGCTCTTCTCCATCCGGGCCATGCGCCTGCGGCAACTGGCCGAAGCCAGCGACCTCGCCCCTTATCTCCGTTTCCTTGCCGGACTGGCGGACGCCCAGCACCAAATTCAGGCCGAGCTCCCGCCTCCCGAAAGTCCCAACCCCGCAGTGATCCTGCGCGCCCGCGAATTCGAAATGCCGCCGCTCCACCGCAACGGCATGGAGGGCGACGAGACGGTCCATGCCACTTTCGACCGTCTGTTCGCCGCCGCTGACGCAATCGACAAGCCGCAGGCCGCCGCCGAGGCGCTTACGCGCGCTGCCGGCGCCGATCCGAAAGCGCATCTTGCAATGGCGGAAACCGTGCTCTCCGGGGCATTGCCCGCTGACGCGATCGCCGAGCATATTTTCGTCTGGGCAGCGCTTCAGGTGCATTTCGCCCGCCTCGCCTCGGTTCTCGATGCGGGATCGCTGACGCCGGTCGCCGACGGCATTTGCCCGGTCTGCGGCGGCAGGCCGGCCTCGTCCATGGTGGTCGGCTGGCCGGGCTCGCATGGCGCACGGTTCTGCTGCTGCTCGCTTTGCTCGACGCTCTGGCACTATGTCCGCATCAAATGCGTACTTTGCGGCTCGACGAAGGGGATCGGCTACCGGGAGATCGAGAACCACGGCGGCTTCGTCAAGGCCGAGACCTGCGACGAATGCCAGGGATGGACGAAGATCTTCTATCAGAACAAAGCCCCGGCGGTTGAACCCGTAGCCGACGATGTCGCAAGTCTCGGCCTCGACCTGCTGATGCGCGAAGGCCGCTATCGTCGCGGCGGGTTCGCTCCGCTGCTGGCCGGCTTCTAATGCATGTCGCCGAAAAGTGTGCAGCGGTTTTGGGCAACGGAGGGCCGTAAATGGACGCCAATGTCAGGTTACGTGACATCCCCTCGGTGGACGAACTTCTAAGATCGGCCGGCGTCGCCGACGCGGTCGGACGTTTTGGGCGGCCGGTCGTTGCCGCGGCCTTGCGGCGTGTCCTGACCTCCATCCGCGAGGCGGTGCGGGAAGGCGCGGACATTCCCTCCTCGGCGACCATCGCGGCTGCCGCCGTCGCGGCGCTCAAGGCGAACGAGCGGTCGACGCTTCGCCCACTCTTCAATCTGACGGGAACCGTGCTCCACACCAATCTCGGCCGGGCATTGCTGGCAGAAACGGCGATCGATGCCGCGATGGCCGCGATGCGCGAGGCTGTCGCGCTCGAATTCGACCTTGCGAGCGGCAAGCGCGGCGAAAGGGACGACCACCTGCGCGGGCTCATCTGCGAGCTGACCGGCGCGGAGGATGCGACCGTCGTCAACAACAATGCCGCCGCGGTGCTGTTGACCCTGAACAGTCTTGCCGCCGGGCGGGAGGCGATCGTCTCCCGCGGCGAGCTCATCGAGATCGGCGGGGCATTCCGCATGCCGGACATCATGCTGCGTGCCGGCGTGCGCCTCACCGAGGTCGGCACGACCAACCGCACCCATGCCCGGGACTACCGGGACGCCATCGGCCCGGATACGGGCCTGGTCCTGAAGGTCCATACCTCGAACTATCGTATCGAGGGTTTTACGAAAGAAGTCGGCGCACGCGAACTGGCGGCGATCGCCCGCGACAGGTCCGTGCCGCTCATCAACGACCTCGGTTCGGGCACGCTTGCCGATCTCGAGCACTTCGGGCTCGCGCACGAACCGACCGTCAGGGAGGCTATCAGCGAGGGCGCCGATATCGTCACTTTTTCCGGCGACAAACTGCTCGGCGGACCACAGGCGGGATTCATCGTCGGACGCAAGGCTTTGATCGAGAAGATCAATGGCAATCCGATGAAGCGCGCGCTCCGGGTCGACAAGATCCGCCTTGCGGCGCTGGAAGCGACGCTCCGGCTCTATCGCGACCCGGACCGGCTCCATGAGCGCCTGCCGACGATGCGGCTGCTTGCCCGTCCGCAGACCGAGATCAAAGCGCAGGCCGAGCGGCTCGCGCCCCTGGTCGCGCGCGCGACGGGGGGAGCTTTCGCCGTGTCGGTCGTTGCCTGCGAAAGCCAGATCGGTTCCGGGGCGCTGCCGCTCGCGACCATGCCAAGTGCCGGGCTAGCGCTGACACCGTCTTCGGGCAGCGGCCGCATGCTTGCAAAGGTGGCGGCGGCGCTCAGGCGCCTGCCAATACCGGTCATCGGCCGCATCGAGCGCGGGTCGCTGATCCTGGACCTGCGCTGTCTCGAAGACGAGGAAGGCTTCGTCGCCGATCTCGCGCATCTCGACATGGCCTGCGAAGGAGGTGCCGATGGCGAGCCTTCTTAACCGTTTCATGCGCAACCCGGCCGAGACCGATGCCTCCCGAATGGCCGAGGCGCTCGCCGCCGCGCAGAGGAGCGAATTCGAGTTTGCGCTCGCAATCTGGGAGCCGCTGGCGCGGGCGGGACACGCCCGCGCCCAGAACAATATCGGCGCATGCTTTGCCGGCGGACTGGGCGTCGTGCGGAACGACAATCTTGCCTATCGCTGGCTGAGCCTCGCCGCCGAGGCCGGCGATCCGGTCGGCCAGCGCAATCTCGCGACGCTTCTCTTCAAGGGCGAGAGCATAGAGCCGGACTACGAACGGGCGGCCTCCCTTTACCGCAAGGCTGCCGAACAGGGTGACACCGAGGCCCAGGACATGCTGAGCTGGATGCTGCTCGAGGGCGATCTCATCGAGCCCGATTTTGCGGAAGCGCGCCGCTGGGCACTCGCAGCCGCGAAGGACGGTCGCGCCGCCTCGATGACGCGGCTCGGCATGCTTTATCACAATGCCGTTGGTGTAGCCCGTGATCCCTTCGAAGCGGTTCAGTGGTGGCAGCGCGGCGCCTATGCCGGCGATACCGACGGGCAGGCGATGCTGGGCGCCGCCTATCATCTCGGAAGCGGCGTCGCCCGCGATCCGGTCGAAGCCTTCGTCTGGCTGACAAGGGCGCGCGCAGGCGGGAGCGCGCTGGCAGCACCCTTCTACGACGCCGTGCGCGCGGCGCTCGATGCGGACGAGTTGCAGGAGGCCGAGCGCCGTGCCGCGCTTCCCCTCTCCGAAACGGCCGTGCCCGCTCAGCCCGTCACCACGGGAGATGAACGGTGATCGTCGGCACCGCCGGGCATATCGATCACGGCAAGACATCGCTCGTCCGAGCGCTGACCGGCGTTGACACCGATCGGCTGAAGGAGGAGAAGAATCGCGGCATCTCGATCGATCTCGGCTTTGCCTATCTGCCGATCGATGGGGCGGAAACCATCGGCTTTATCGATGTTCCGGGACACGAGAAATTCATCCACACCATGCTCGCCGGCGCCAGCGGCATCGATTTCGCCCTGCTGGTGGTCGCGGCCGACGACGGCGTCATGCCCCAAACGCGTGAGCATCTTGCCATCGTCGATCTTCTCGGCATCGAACGCGGTATCGTTGCCATCGCTAAGGCCGATCTGGTGGCAGAGGATCGCCTCGCGGACGTCGAGGAGGCGATCAGAAACGAGCTCGTTGGCACGGCACTCGCCGATGCGCCGATGATCCCGGTTTCGACGGTATCCGGCACGGGCGTGGCGCGGCTTCGCGACGAAATCGTCGCTGAAGCTCGCCGCTTCGCGCGCCGGCAGACGGCCGGGCGCTTCCGCCTGGCCGTCGATCGCTCCTTCACCATTCAGGGCATAGGTACGGTGGTCACCGGGACCGTTCTTTCGGGACAGGTGTCGGTGGAGGATCACATCACCGTCAGCCCTTCGGGACTTCAGGCGCGGGTGCGATCAATCCACGCGCAGAACCGGCCGAGCGAGAATGGCCGCGCCGGTGATCGCTGCGCCCTCAATCTCGTCGGCCATGGCATTACAAAAACCGCGATCCATCGCGGCGACATGGTCTCAGACCCGAGCCTGCATGGGCCGACGAGCCGCATCGATGCGACCTTGCGGGTGCTTGGCTCCGAGCCGAAGCCGATCGGCCACTGGTTTCCGGTGCGGCTTCATCATGCGTCTGCGGACGTCGGAGCCCGTATCGTCCTGCTGGCGGAAGAGACGGTGGTGCCGGGAGCGCGGACGCTCGTCCAACTCGTTCTCGACCGACCGATCGCAGCGGCGGCCGGAGACCGCTACGTCATCCGCGACACCTCCGCCCAACGCACGATCGGTGGCGGCCGGTTTCTCGACCTGCGCGCACCGGCCCGCAAGCGGCGCACGCCGGAGCGATTGGCGCAACTTCAAGCGCTCTCGCTGACCGAGCCGAAACAGGCAATCGGGGCCCTGCTTGCGGCTCCGCCCTTCTTTGCCGACATCAGCGCCTTCGCCCGCGACCGGGCGATTGCCGCGGCGGAAGCCAACGCACTGGCGCAGACGCTCAACCTCGTTCAACTGCCGTCGGACGCGGCGACGCTTGTCATGTCGATGGAGAGCTGGGAGAGACTGCGGAGCGATATTCTCGCGCGGCTTGGGGCCTTCCATGTGGAAAATCCGGACCTGGCCGGCATGGGGGTCGAACGGCTGCGCACTGAACTTCCGCTTCGCCTGCCGGTGACCGCCTTTCGCGCGGCGTTACAGGCTCTCGTCCGGCCGGGTGAAATCGTCCTCGATGGCGCATGGGTCCGGCTGGCGGGCCATCGGGTGACGATGAGCCTGGCCGATGAGAAGCTCTGGAAGGAGATCGAGCCCTTGCTCGGCGGACCCAAGCGCTTCCGCCCGCCGCGCGTGCGCGACATTGCCGCCCTGCTGGGCGCGCCGGAGGTGCAAGTGCGCCGGCTCATGAAGCTCGGCGGCCGCATGGGCAAGGTGCATGAGGTGGCGCACGACCATTTCTTCTTGCGCGACACGATCGCGGAAATGGTCGCCATCATCGCCGATATCGGCGAGGCGGCCGACGACGGCTGGTTCACCGCCATGCAGTTCCGTGATCGCGTCGACAACGGCCGCAAGGTCGCCATCCAGATCCTCGACTTCTTCGACCATCACAGCGTGACGCTGCGCCGCGCCGATCTTCGCCGCCTCAATCGCAGCCGTCTGGATTTCTTCGGCAATTTGTCGAATGCTAGCCGTGGCATTTCAGGAGGAGATTCATGCCCGGTGGCATGTCCGGACTTCAAATCCGGGAGGGGCCGAGAGACGGTCCTTGGTGGGTTCGACCCCCACTCTCTTCCGCCATTATCGGACGCGACCGGGAGTACCCGTTAGAGCCAGTGTCGGCGCGGCCAGTCTGCAGCTAGGTGTTCCTGCGGTCGATCCATGTGCCGGATTTCTCTTGGTCCGAGATCGGTTGTCGGGAGAGGCGCCGGTCGTTCGTCCTCCGGATGCAAAGCGCAAATATTGGAGACAGGCCATGACAGGGATTACCGCTGACACCCAAGTCGCGCCGTACGGCGCCCTGCCATCACCCGGAGCTTTCCGATGACCCCAACCATTACCGCCTTTGAACGCTCGCCCGATGGCGGCAAGGGTTTGGCACGTGACATGCGGGTTCGCTGGGCGCTCGAAGAGGTGGGACGGCCCTACGACGTCCGTCTTCTTTCTTTCAAAGCGATGAAGGAACCCGCGCATCTCGCGCTTCACCCTTTCGGACAGATTCCGACCTACGAAGAAGGCGACCTCGCCCTGTTCGAGTCGGGAGCGATCGTCTTCCATATCGCGGAGCGCCATGCGGGACTGCTGCCGGACGATGCGAATGCCCGGGCGCGTGCGATCGCGTGGATGTTTGCCGCGCTCAACACCGTGGAGCCGCCGATCTTCGACCGCGCCCTTGCCAGGATCCTCGAGCGCAACGAGCCTTGGTACGAACAGCGCCTGCGTGCCCTTGAGGCCAGCATTCGGAAACGGCTGGACGGCCTTTCGAGCCGACTTGGCGATGCCGACTGGCTCGAAGGCGAATTCAGCGCCGGTGATCTTCTGATGGTGACGGTGCTGCTCAGGTTGAAAGGATCGGCTCTACTGGACGAATATCCGAACCTTACGGCCTATGTCGCCCGCGGCGAAGCGCGGCCTGCATTCAAGCGTGCTTTCGACGCGCAGTTGGCGGTTTTCACCGCCGCATCGACCGCTTGAGAAGGCCCCTCAGGGCTCGATCGGCACACTCCGCAACCGTATGCCCCTTCGGAGCGTCAAGATGCTCTCGACCGTCTTCTGCATCCATTCCGCCGGCAGCGTAGAGGCCCCAAAATCGGAACCGATCTTGGGGCCTCTATGCAGAGTCTGCGGCACGTCTTTACCCTTGAACCGAGCTCGATCAAAGGAGACATGCAGTGGCTTATCGTTGCGCCACCGGGCGTACGAGAAGCGTCACGCGCCGAATGGTGACGCGGCGGTTTTCCTGCTCCGCCTCCTGTGTGCGGATCTTGAGGAAGCGCTCGCCATAGCCCTGTGTCACCAGGTTTTCCGGCGCGATCCCGTAGACCTCGGAGAGCAGCGTGGCGACCGAATCGGCGCGCTTGTCCGACAGGAGCAGGTTCGAGCGGTCGGAGCCGACGGCATCCGTATGGCCCTCGATGAAGAAGGTTTCGCCCGGGTCCCTCTCGAGGATTTTCGCCATCGCGTCGGCGACCCTGCGCAATGTCTTTGCCTGCGACATCGACACCTCGGCGCTGCCCGTCGCAAAGGTGATGGTGTCGAGATCGATGCGGCGGACCTTGTCGCGAAGGCGGGCGGAATAGCGGACCTCATCCATCGTGTAGACCCGCTCGACCCGCTCGACCGGCGGTTCGGATAGGAACTCGTAATAGTCGCGGTCCGGTTCTTCCGCGTAATCGACGATGTAGTCGTCGACCGGTATGGTCAGCCGCATCGGCGGTAGCTCGTAGCCCACATCGACGATCGCCGGGCGATCACGTCCTTCATACTCGGGCGAATAAATTAGCACATACTCGCTGCCGCCGCTGTCGATGCGCGTGCGCTGCAGAATGTCGCCGTAACGGTTGTAGATAGTGACAATTCGGTATCCGCCCGGACGCACGATCGTCTCCCGGTAGCGACCGCGCGGCAGTTCCTCGTAAAAGGTCTCTTCCGCGTCACGCCGCAAACGTGGTCGGTCGTCGCCCCGCACGAAGATGCGATCGCCGGCCTCGAGGATAACGCGGTTCTCGGTCTCTTCGACCACCCGCACCTCGGTGACATTGTTGGTTGTCGCATTGTTAACCGTCGTGTTGTTGATAACCGTATTGTTGACGACGGTATTGTTGACGATGTTCGTCGTCTCCGGAATGGCAAAGACCGGAGCTGCCTCGACTCGCTGACCTTCTTCGCTGAGCGCCGCCTCCATCTGTTGCGACTGTGCTTCCCTGAGATCAGCCGGAATCTCCGCCTGCGCGGCGGCGTCGTCGGTCGGCGGCGCTACGGTCTCCTCCTTCGCTCGAAGCTCCTCACGCTGCTGACGCCGGAGTTCGCGCGCCCGGTTGCCGCCGAAATTGTCGGCGTCCTTGTCGCTGTCGAGCACGGCCGCGCCACCTTCGACGGGGAGCACGACTGTCTCATCGCTGGCCGCCGGGTCCTCGGCGATCTTCTGCTTCTCTTCTACCGTTCGCTCGTCGACGACTTCGGGAGCCGGCTGGCCTTCAGGCTGTTCAGCCTGCATCTGCTCCGCTGTGGCAGGCTCTTCGCCTTCCGGCGCCGGCTGCTGCTCGGCCTCGCCCGTCTGCTCGGCGGGTTCTTCGGTTGACGGCTGCTCGGCGGTCGTCTCGTCCTCAGTCGCAGCAGGCGGCTCTTCCGCGGTCTGTTCTTCTTCAGCCTGGCGCTGCTTTTCTTCCTCGGCGGCGCGCTGCTGCTCTTCCTCGGCAGCCCGCTGCTGTTCTTCCTCGGCGGCACGCTGCTTTTCTTCCTCAGCCGCGCGCTGCTGCTCTTCCTCGGAAGCACGCTGCTGCTCTTCCTCGGCAGCCCGCTGCTTTTCTTCCTCGGCGGCACGCTGCTGTTCTTCCTCGGCAGCCCGCTGCTTTTCTTCCTCAGCCGCACGCTGCTGTTCTTCCTCAGCAGCCCGCTGCTTTTCTTCCTCGGCGGCACGCTGCTGTTCTTCCTCGGCAGCCCGCTGCTTTTCTTCCTCGGCAGCGCGCTGCTGCTCTTCCTCGGCAGCCCGTTGCTTTTCTTCCTCAGCCGCACGCTGCTGCTCTTCCTCGGCAGCCCGCTGCTTTTCTTCCTCGGCCGCGCGCTGCTGCTCTTCCTCGGCAGCACGTTGCTGCTCTTCCTCGGCCTTGCGCTGCTCTTGCTCGCGCTTCTTCAGGAGCAGCAGCTCTTCGGGCGACAACTCCTCGCCGCCTTCCTGCGCCACTTCGAACGGCGCCTTCAGGCTGTCGGCCAACGCCGGTTGAACTGCAAGGGACGCCGCGAAAACCGGCAGGGCGACCGTTGCGAAAAGTTTCGATCGAATCGTCATTCTCTTTCATCCTCCTGATACCGGCGCCTCTAGCGGCGGCGTCCTTCCGCTCGCTGCCGGCGCATCGGCACGCCTTGTCCGGCCTTATGTCAGCCGGCACTGTCGCCATCGCAACGCGACAGCCGCGGGTCGGTTCCGCCTAAGGCCTATCGAAGCCTACATTAACTGCGCATGAACGGGCCGTTCATCGCCTGCGATGATCGGAGGCGCCGAAAATGCGGCAATGCACACGGCGGCTCCGCGCGTGACGCTTTCCTGTTGATTTTTGCAGGAAAACCGTACGAATATCGCGGCAACCGGCGGCGCTCGCCCCGGGCAAATGTGGCATCCGCGAACAACAAGAAACCGGGTGCCGGCCAACAGAGAGGATCATCATGCGTATTTCCAGACGGCTGGCAGCTGCCGCATCGGCTGCCGTTCTCGTATTCCTGGCAGGCTCGGCCATGGCAGAGGGCGAAAAGGTCGTTATCGGCACCGAAGGCGCCTACCCGCCCTTCAATAATCTCGAGGCGGACGGCACGCTGACCGGTTTCGATATCGACATTGCCAAGGCGCTCTGCGAGGAGATGAAGGCCGAATGCACCTTCGTGACGCAGGACTGGGACGGCGCCATTCCGGCGCTGATCGCCAAGAAATATGACGCGTTCATCGCGTCCATGTCGATTACCGAGGAACGCAAGCAAAAGGTCGACTTCACCAACAAATACTACAACACGCCGCCGGCGATCGTCGTACCGAAGGATTCGCCGATCACCGAAGCGACCGAAGCGGCGCTCGACGGGAAGACGCTCGGCGCGCAGAGCTCCACCACCCACTCCAACTATGCCGAAGCGCATATGAAGGGTGCCGATCTGAAGCTCTATCCGACGGCAGACGAATACAAGCTTGATCTCGCCAACGGCCGCATCGATGCTGCCATCGACGATGTCGTCGTGATCTCTGAATGGCTGAAGACCGACGACGGAGCCTGCTGCAAGCTGCTCGGCACGTTGCCGGTCGACCCGGTCATCAATGGCGAAGGCGCCGGGATCGCCCTGCGCAAGGGCGACGACGAACTGCGCGAGAAGTTCAACAAGGCGATCGAGGCCATTCGCGCCAACGGGAAATATCAGGAAATCAACGAGAAATACTTCCCGTTCGACGTCTACGGCAGCTGACCACCGGGATTTCGGCGACGATAGAGCGCTTATGCCGGGAAATTCTCGGTTGATGAAGAAAATGCAACGGCGGACGGCTTGCCCTTCCGCCGTTTTTGTCTGACAAGAAGAGACAAGAACAAGCGTCATCGACGACAATAAGAACATAAAGGGGAATCTACCGGCATGAGCGGACTGTTTGCCGCCATTTACTCCGGTCTCGCCTGGGTCATATCGATCATCGATCCGTTCTGCGGCCCGATCGGCATCTTGAACCTGTTCGGATCGGACACGCTGCTTGCCTGCGGCGATACCGGCTGGGGAGACGAGATCGCCTATGGTTTTCTTGTCACCGCGAGCCTGGCGATCGCCACGCTGCCCATCGGGCTGACCGTCGGCTTCTTCATTGCACTCGCCAAGCAGTCGAATGAGCGGTCGCTACGACTTGCAGCCAATATTTACACGACGATCTTCCGCGGCCTGCCCGAACTTCTGACCCTGTTCATCGTCTATTACGGCCTGCAGATTCTCGTGCAGCAATTCCTTGCCGGCGTCGGCTACGAAGGACCCGTCGAGATCAACGCCTTCGTCGCCGGCATGATCGCGCTCGGAGTCGTCTTTTCCGCCTATTGCTCGGAGGTGCTGCTCTCCGCCTTCAAGGCCATTCCCCAGGGACAGTACGAGGCCGGGGACGCACTTGGCTTGCATCGCGGCGCCACGATGCGGCTCGTCATCCTGCCGCAGTTGGTGCGCATAGCCCTTCCCGGCCTCGGCAATCTCTGGATGGCCCTGCTCAAGGATACCGCACTGGTCTCGGTCATCGGCCTGCCCGACATCCTGCGCCAGACTGGCATTGCCGCGCGCGTCACCAAGCAAGCCTTCGAGTTCTTCGGCCTTGCCTGCATCCTCTTCCTGATTCTCGCGATGCTTTCGTCGATTGCCTTTTCGGCGATCGAACGCCGGACGAAACGTGCGGAGATGGGGCGATGAGCATTGCCGAAACGATGATCCCGCCGCAGGCCCCGCCGCCGGCCCCGCCCAAGCCCTACACGCTCTCCCGCTTTCTCGGCAGCGTCACCCTCGGCATCTGGCTCGCAGTCGCGGTCGGCATTTTCCTCACCGTCGTGAATGGCTGGGACCCGGAGAAATTCTCGCGCTACGGACCGAGCTTCCTTTCCGGCCTGGGCGTGACGCTGGCGCTTGTCGGCTCGTCGATACTGCTCGGGGCGGTCCTGTCGCTGCCCGTGGCGCTCGGGCGCATGTCGAAGAACAGGTTCTGGTCCTGGCCCGCCTATGCCTATGTCTACTTCTTCCGCGGCACGCCGCTGATCACGCAGCTCTTCCTCGTCTATTACGGCCTCGGCAGCTTCCGCCCTGAGCTCGATTCCGTGGGGCTGTGGTGGTTCTTCCGCGATGCGTGGAATTGCGCGCTCTTCACCTTCACGCTGAATACCGCCGCCTACCAGGCCGAGATCCTGCGCGGCGCGATCCAGAGCGTGCCGCGGGGCCAGCACGAAGGCGCCGCAGCCCTCGGCCTGCCGCGAGGCGTCGCCTTCTTCAAGGTGATCCTGCCGCAGGCAATGATCGTTGCCTTGCGCCCCTATGGCAACGAGATCGTCCTGATGATCAAGGGCTCGGCGATCGTCGCGATCGTCACCGTTTTCGATCTGATGGGCGAGACGCGGCGCGCCTTCTCGCGCACCTTCGACTATCAGATGTATATCTGGGCAGCAGCACTGTACCTCGTCATGGTGGAATTGCTGCGCAACATCTGGGCCTGGCTCGAAGCCCGGCTGACGCGGCACCTGAAGCGCTGAAACAGGCCGGAAAACGTCCTTTGCGGACCCGTGCCGCCACGGAAGCGCCCTGGCAGCACTCCCCAAAGGCTGCTGCTAAGCCGTTGTTATTACCTTTTTTTTATGCATTTCCGACAGATATTAGCTCTTGATTAAGGAATCAAGCGCCCCATCATAGAAACCAACCTTTGTGAAGAAGTGAGGTTCTTGATGACGAACGACATGGAACTGCAACTCAAGGGTTACGGCTTGACGACGGCCCACATCCTTTATCGGATGCCGGACCACCCGGCTCTCCTGCAGACCTATATCTGGCAGCACTACGACATCGCGCCCGACTTTCCGGAGATGCGCAACTTCCTCAGGTTCTGGCAGGAAAAGCTGGACGGGCCGTTGCACTCGGTACGCTACGTGCACCGCAAGCTGATATCCGCCAGCGAATGGCGGGCGCTGAAGGGAGAATTCATTCTCCACTGAGCGTTCCGCGCCGGCCCGGTGCAACCGATCCGGTCAGACATGCACTTGACCGTGGGCCAGTTCGCCCTCCCGCTCCTCCCGGCGAAACGAGCCATAGAGAATGAGACCGTAAAAGAGCGCAACGAAGATCAGCACAATTGAACCCGGCAAAGGACCGAGGGCAGTATTTTCGAAGAGGTCTCTCCAGGAGTGCACGGGGCCGAGGAATTCGCCGGCCATGGACATTTTCGACGAAGAAATTTTCAGAGCCCAGGCCAGGAGCAGGATCAGATACATCCAGCAGTAATTGCGCTGCAAGCGGCGGCAGACCGCATCCTTGTAGCTCATCAGAAAGATTGGCTTGCGCAGGCTCGTGGCGATGGACGTCGACCACTTGGCGCTCGGCACTCCGTCCGGAGCAAGCACCTGTGCGAAATAGCCACGCTCCAATTGGCGCACGCGGGCGCGGTAAACGTCGAAGAAGCGATAGCGCCTCGCCTCGATCAACAGCAGCAGGCTGATCAGCAGCATGGCAAAGAGCAGTACGCCATGGTGCGACGTGGGGGTCGACAGGGAAACGGAAAGCATCGCCGCGACGACCGTGATCGCCCAGTTCGAGGTCCGGTCTATCCGGTCCCGCCAACCCGCCATCCGTCCGAGTTCGCCGCGATAATAGTGAACGATCGTATTGATCGTCTCCTGCGAAGACTGCGGCAGCGGCGGACCTTTTTCCTCCGGCAGTCCCGTTTCCAGTGTCAGCGGGCTCAGTTCAGAAGCCATCGGCATTCCTCCCGGTAATTCATTGTTTTGCCGATGATGACTCCATTCCCGCTGCGGATAAATGCCGGAGTCTTGCGCTTCGTCAGTTTTTGACCATCGGTTGAGGTTCCGATCACCCACGGAACGGCACGGAGGTCTAACGCCGCTCCGTCGAGGCAATTGCCAAAGGCCGCCCACGGTCGTAAGAAGCGACCATGACGCAGAAGAGCAAGAAGATCGACGAGGAAGCGCTGGCGGAAGCCTATAATCGCGCCCTCGCTTTGGAAAAAGCCGGCAACTTCGACGCCGCCGCAGCAGCCTACCGGGAAGTGCTGGACCTCGACCCGGAAGATCACGGAGGAGCCTCCGTGCGTCTCGCCTCCATGGGGCGCGGCGACACGCCGATCAAGGCTCCGGATGCCTATGTCGCGACGCTCTTCGACCAGCACGCAGAGGTCTTCGACAATGTCCTTGTCGATCAGCTCGACTATTGCGTGCCGCTCCTCGTCCGCCAGCGTATCCAGGCGCTCCGATTGGCGCCGTTCAAGCGGGCTCTCGATCTCGGTTGCGGCACTGGCCTGACCGGCGGCGCCCTACGCGACATGGCGGAGGAGATCACCGGCATCGACCTGTCGGAAATCATGGTCGAGATCGCCCATGAGAAGGATCTTTACGACACGCTTTACGTCGCCGAGGCCATCGATTTCCTTGAAGACAATGACGACGAGGCGTTCGACCTGATCGTCGCGACGGATGTCCTGCCTTATATGGGCGCGCTGGAAGCGCTTTTCTTCGGAGCCGTCGACAATCTCGTCCCCGGCGGCCTGCTGATCTTTTCCAGCGAAACGCTGCCCGAGGAAGACTTCGCGGGACGCTCCTACATGGTCGGCCCGCATCAGCGCTTCGCCCATTCGGAGGCCTATCTGAGAGACCGTCTGACGGCGACCGGATTCGAGATCGCCGAGATCGGCGACATAACCGTTCGCATGGAAGAAGGCGCGCCGATCGCCGGTCATCTTGTCATCGCCCGCTTCAAGCCCTGAGCCCGTCGCCACGCAGTCCTGAAAACGTCATCGTCAGCGCTTCGTTGCCTGCGCTCGCCCCCCGCCTCTTCTGAACACCAGTCACAATCGCGAGTTGGTAAAACGGCTCGCGTTTAGCTTGCATTAACCATGCGCCGCTAGGGTCCAGACGGATCTGTAACGGAGATGGGGCCCGTGTTTCGAACGTCCACTATTGCACTGCTGTTCTTATCGAGTTCCAACGTCGCATTCTCTGCCGACGTGGATGAGCCGCTCGTCGGTTGGGGGGCGTATCATGAGCCCGTCGTCGAAGTCGCCTCTGGCGGCGTAACGGGATATGTTGAGGGCTCCTACGCGAACAGCGTCGACGATGTCGATGCGGACGCCTGGGAACTGAGGGGCGCGATCAATGTCGACGCCGGCTCCGGCATGAATCTGCAGGTCGATCTCGGCTATGCACGCGTCGGCATCGAAGATCTCGATATCGACAAGTTCGACGGCGGCCTTCACGGCTATTATCGGGACGAACTCTATGCGGCCGGCGCCTTCTTCGGGGCGTCCCGGTTCGATGCGGGCCTGTCGGAGGACATCAAGGACTACATGGGCGGTATCGAGGGCGCCTTCTTCCAGGATACCTGGACCCTGGTGGGCGCGGCCGGCTACGGCCAAACCGATCTGGGCGGCCTCGACGCCGATCACTATATGGGCGCGCTCGGCGCACGCTGGTACGCGACGGACAATGTCCGTTTCGACGTCGACGGCACGCTCGATCGCATAACCGACGGGGGTGACGACCTGGACGTCCAGACCCTGAAGCTCACGGCGAACTACCGACCCGAGCAGATTCCGGTCACGTTGTTCGCTGGCTACAGGTACACGGATGTCGATTTGGCGGACACTCTCTCCGGCGACAGCAACATCATTTTCGGCGGCCTGCGCTTCTCCTATGGCACCGGCAGCCTCAAGGAAGAGGAACGCCGCGGCCCGATGTGGTCGAACCGCAGCGTATCGTTCTGAGAACACTTTTGCTGCGCCGTGCGAGTTTTCAGTCGGTCCGTCTGATTGGCTGCGCGGCGCAGGAACTGTTCCGGACCCTGCTTAGATATGCATCAGTATGTTTACGAGCCGCCCGAACGGGTCGCGCACAAAGAAGCGGCGCACCCCCCAGGGCTCATTGGCAGGGCCATACTCGATTGTGACTCCGGCCTCCTTCATGCGCTGCAAGGCGGCGTCGAGATCGTCGACTTCGATCGAGAGATCGGGCACCGGCGCGCCGGAGCCGCCTTCGGACGCGAAGCTGACCTGAACGCTCATCTTCCGGGATGAACCGTAGGTCGTGATCCAGCCATGATCCATCAGAACGTCGAGACCAAGGATATCCTTGTAGAAGCGCTCGGCTGCCGCAACATCCTCGGCCGCGATGATGGCCATGATGCGTTTGACCTGCATCGATCAGGCCTCCGCGTATGGGTCATAGGTGCCGAAGCTCCAGAGATTGCCCTCGCAGTCGCGCGCGGAATATTCGCGTGAACCGTATTCGGTCTCTGCGAGCGGGCGCTCGATCTTCGCGCCGACGGCCTTGGCGCGCGCATAATGCGCCTCGATGTCGGGCACCACGACATAGATGCCGAAGCGCTCAGTCGCCCAGGGATTCGTCGAATCCGGCTTGCCGCCGGAGCCCGTCATGATCATGCCTGGGCCGAGGCGGAGCTGCGCGTGCGCGACTGTATTGTTCTCGCCTGGCACCACGAACTGCTTTTCGAAACCGAAGGTCTCGTTCAGCCATTCGATCGCCTTGGGCGCATCGTCGTAGCGCAAGCAGGGGAAGACGTTTGGAACGCCAATCTTTGCCTTGTCTGCCATGGGACTCTCCGATCGTTGATGAGAAATTGGGAAGGCTGAAGCCGTACGCAGCCACAGTCTTGGACGATTTTTGCCCGGCGACCCGCCACCGTATCCTCAAATCGCATCCGATTTAAGGGATTAGATACAGTCGCACCCGACGACGCAGCCCCACTCAAACGCCAGCATCGCCCCATCCAAGTTCACCCCGCGCTGTCGGAAGCACCCGCACGATCATTTTTTCTCGGGCGGATGTTCTGATTGTGGTGGAAAGCGTTGTCGGGATCGTATCTGGTCTTCACGTTCATCAGCCGGTCGTAAATGGAGTGGCCATACGCCTCGCGGACGCGGCCGGGGTCTTCGTCGCCGCCCAGGAAGTTGACGTAGACGCCTTCTCGGAAGGGGCCGAGGGCGACGAAAAACTCTCTCGTCCAAGCGGTGTCCCGATCGCCGAAGTTCTCGCCGGGGGCCCACACGGCGTCAATGGTGAGCGCATGCGACGCCTGTCGGTTCCCGAAAGCCGTCTCGTCCGCCGCCGCTCGGCTCACCGCTCCCTTGAGATGGAACATCGCCGCGTAGGATCGCGGCGAAGAACAGGAGAACGCGTGCCCGGCGATCACGTCGATGAGATCGTCGCGAAGTTCGGGCAGATGGGTGGACTTCCAGTAGTAGTTCCAACCGTGAACAACTGTCGAGTCGAGCGCGCTCTGGAATCCGGCGTAAAGCATGGGACCGATCAGGTCGAGGATGGGAGTGCGGAATGCGCGCAGCGGCCGGAGCGCCTGCTCGCCGTCCTCGATCGGCCCGGCGTAGCAGCTACCCACCATCACCACTGGACGCCAGTGCATGTCCTCGGGGATGGCCGGCAGCGGCGGCGCTGCGCCGAACCGCACGACCGTGCCGAGCTCGTCGGGAGCGTCGCGGATGAAGTCGCGGTAGAAACGGAGAACCTCCCCAGCGTCGGTTGCGTCCCAGAGTATCGGCCCGGCCAAAACGATGGGCCCCACCGGGTGGAGACGGAACTCGAAGGCGGTGGCCACGCCGAAGTTGCCGCCGCCGCCGCGCAATGCCCAGAAGAGGTCGGGGTGGTCATCCTCGGACACCCGCAGCAGTTCGCCGTCGGCCGTGACGACGTCGACGGCCATGAGGTTGTCGACCGTGAGGCCGTGTTTGCGCATCAGCCAGCCGACACCACCGCCGAGGGTGAGCCCGGCGACCCCGGTATGGCTCACGATTCCTCCGGTAGTGGCCAGGCCGTGCGTCTGCGTCTCGCGATCGACATCGCCCCACAGCGCGCCACCTTGCACCCAGGCGCGGCGATGGTCGGGATCGACCCGCACGCCCCGCATCGCCGAGAGGTCGACCACGATCCCATCGTTGCAAACGGCGGTACCCGCGACATTGTGGCCTCCGCCCCGTATGGCAATCTCCAGACCGTGGTCGCGGGCGAAACGCACGGCCGCAACGACGTCGGCGGCCCCGATGCATCGAGCGATCAGATACGGGCGCCGGTCGATGGCACCGTTCCAGACTGAACGTGCGATATCGTAATCGGCATGCGTGGCACTGATAAGCCGGCCTCGGAAGCCGTCGATTTCCGACACGGTAGGCTCTTTGCTCCGCTGGCCGATTTCCGCAGCTATCGAAATCATCACCATGTCCTCCTCTTTCTTCGAGCACATCGGACCACCGCGGCGCACGGCCGTAAAGTCAAGAATCTGGACTTCAAAGTCGAAGGCGGATGTGGAACACTGGCGCCGTGAGAACCTACGGCCAATACTGTCCTATCGCCCGTGGCGCCGAGATCTTCGCCGAGCGCTGGACGCCGCTGATTGTTCGCAACCTCTACCTCGGCTGTGGAAGCTTCAGCGAGATCCTGGATGGCGCGCCCGGACTGTCCCGTACCCTGCTCTCGCAGCGGCTCAAGCAACTCGAACGGGTCGGTGTCGTCGAGTCGGCACCCAAGTCCGACGGGCGGGGGCACCACTACGAGCTCACATCCGCGGGCCACGACCTCTTCACGGTCTGCCAGTCGCTCGGCGAGTGGGGCGCGCATTGGCTCGAGATCGCCCCCGAGCACCTCGACCCCTTTGTGGCCCTGTGGTCGATGTGCAACGCGCTCCGCCGGGACAGGCTCCCAAAGAGACGCATCGTCATCCGTTTCGATTTCACCGGCCGGCCGCGCCGTGAGCGCTATTGGCTACTCATCGAGTTTGGAGACACCGAGATATGCAAGACGGCTCCCGGCTTCGACGAGGACCTCTACATCACGGCGGAAGCCGAATCCTTCGTCAAATGGCACGCCGGTCAGCTCACCTGGGCCCAGGCCACCGGCGACGGCCGCATCCAACTCGACGGGCCGCCGTCGCTGGTAAGAGCCTTCCCGAGCTGGAACGCCCGCAGCATGTTCGCCCATATCAGGCCGGTCTCGCACACCATTAACAGCCCAGCAGGCTGACATGCTGGATCCGGTTCTGCGACTGCGGCACCCGTGACCCGAATTCGAATGGCCCGCGGTCGCGGTCAGGTCTATATCGCGCGCTGTAGCGGATAATTCGGCCGCAAACCGCGATAGAGCGTCAACCGCGACGCGCTGCCTCGATCGCGGCGACGTCGATTTTCCTCATGGTCATCATGGCTTCGAAGGCGCGCTTTGCTTCGTCGCCGCCAGCCGCCATCGCGTCGGTCAGCACACGCGGCGTGATCTGCCAGGAAATCCCCCACTTGTCTTTGCACCAGCCGCACGCGCTCTCCTGGCCGCCATTGCCGACGATCGCATTCCAGTAGCGGTCGGTCTCCTCCTGATCGTCGGTGGCGATCTGGAACGAGAAGGCTTCGTTGTGCTTGAACACGGGACCGCCGTTCAGGCCGATACAGGGAATACCCGCCACAGTGAATTCGACCGTCAACACGTTGCCTTCTTTGCCGCCCGGATAGTCACTGGGTGCGCGGTGCACGGCAGTCACCGCGCTGTCGGGAAAGACCTCGGAATAGAAGCGGGCGGCAGCCTCGGCGTCCTTGTCGTACCAGAGGCAAATCGTATTCTTCGCCATTGCGCGTTCCTTTCGCTGTGTTGCCATTCGGGAATGATTTTCGTCGCTATCCCCCGAGATAGGCAGCCAACCGATTTTCTCCACCCCGGAAGTCACGCTCGGTTCCGATTCGAGGATCCATGCAGTAGGGTCACACCCCGTGAATCCTATCAACGCAATCTGGAGTCAGCAGCAAATGGCCAAAGTCGCATTCCTCGGTCTCGGCGTCATGGGCTACCCCATGGCCGGACATCTCAAGCTCCGCGGAGGACATGAGGTGACGGTCTACAACCGCACCCTCGCCAAGGCGGAACGGTGGGCGGCCGAATTCGGGGGACGCGCGGCGGCCACTCCTGCCGAGGCGGCCGCGGACCAGGAGTTCATCTTCGCCTGCGTCGGCAATGACGACGACCTGCGGTCGGTCACCACCGGCGAGAACGGTGCCTTCGAAACAATCGGGGCCGGCGCAATCTTCATCGACAACACGACGGCCTCGGCCGAAGTCGCCCGCGAGCTTTACGGCGCCGCCCGCGCCAAGGGCGCGCATTTCATCGACGCACCGGTTTCCGGCGGTCAGGCGGGCGCAGAGAACGGCGTGCTCACCGTGATGTGCGGCGGCGATGCCGAGGTCTTCGAAAAGGCGAAGCCCGTCATCGAGGCCTATGCCCGCATGGTCGGCCTGATGGGACCTGCCGGCGCCGGCCAGCTTACCAAGATGATCAACCAGATCTGCATCGCCGGCCTCGTCCAGGGGCTCGCCGAAGGTATCCATTTCGGCAAGAGGGCGGGACTCGACATCGAGAAGGTGATCGAGGTCATCTCCAAGGGAGCGGCCGGATCCTGGCAGATGGAGAACCGTCACAAGACGATGAATGCCGGCAAATACGACTTCGGCTTTGCGGTCGATTGGATGCGCAAGGACCTCGATATCGTGCTGGCCGAAGCTCGGCGCAACGGTGCCAAGATTCCCGTCACGGCCCTGGTCGATCAGTTCTACGCGGATGTCCAGGCGCTCGGCGGCAACCGTTGGGACACGTCGTCCCTGCTCGCGCGGCTGGAAAAATGACGCTCGCGCCAGCGTCTTCGGCCGAAGAGATCATCGCGCATCTCCGCGGCGCCGGCTCGGCCGAAAGCATTGCAGGCATGGCGCGCTTCGGCATCGAGACCGAAGCGGCGCTCGGCGTTTCGAGCGTCGCGTTGCGCCGCATGGCCCGGCAGGTGAAGAAGGACCACGCCCGCGCGCTCGAGCTCTGGCGATCCGGCCTCCGCGAGGCGCGCATCCTCGCGGTCTATACCGCCGATCCCAGGGCCATGACGCTCCCCGAGGCGCGCCGCTGGGCCGACGATTGCAACTCCTGGGAAGTCGTCGACACGCTTGCCGACCTTCTCGTCGCCGCCCGACTGGAGCAGTCGCTGATCCCCGAATGCGCGGCCGACGAACGCGAGTTCGTCCGCCGCCTCGCCTTTGCGATGATCGCCACCGCCGCCGTTCACCTCAAGAAGGAGCCCGATGCTGCGGTCCTCACCTGGCTGCCGCTCGTCGAGTCCCACGCCGATGACGGGCGCAACTTCGTCAAGAAGAGCGTCAATTGGGCGTTGAGGCAGGTCGGCAAACGGAGCGTCGGTTGCCATGGGCCTGCATTGGCTCTCGCGGAAAAACTCGCCGCAAGCGACAGTCGCACGGCGCGGTGGATCGGAAAGGATGCCGTGCGGGAACTCACGAGTGCGCAGGTCCGCGTTCGGCTTGGCCTCTCCAGATAGGTCCGGCGTGCAATTGGAGAACGGGGACTCCCGGCAAAATCAAGGCTCTGCCGGAAAAATCTGCACCGCCTCCTGAACTTCAGTCGACCTATTCCTCGCCCGACTTCGCCTGATCGACGGCCATGTAATCGAGCGGCAACTGCGTCGTATACTTGATCTGCTCCATGGCAAAGGCGGAGGAGACGTCGCGGATCTCGATCTTCGCGATCAGCCGCTTGTAGAAGGCGTCATAGGCCGCGATATCCGGAACGACCACGCGCAGCAGATAATCCACGTCGCCGCTCATGCGGTAGAACTCCACCACCTCCGGAAAATCGGCCACCACCTCGGCGAAGCGGCGCAGCCACTCCATCGAATGGGAATTGGTGCGGATCGACACGAACACCGTGACCTTTGTATTGACCTTCACGGGATCGAGAAGGGCCACGCGCCGGCGGATGACGCCGTCCTCTTCCATCTTCTGGATGCGACGCCAGCAGGGCGTCGTCGAGAGCCCGACCTTCTTGGCAAGGTCGGCAACGGCCAAAGTCGAATCCTCCTGCAACAGACGCAGGATTTTGCGGTCCAGACGGTCCATGGGAAATCCTCTCGAATATTATTCCTTCTATAGCGTGAATTTGGTGAAGATAAAGAAAATTGTTTCAAGAGAGCAGGGCCTTTACCCGCTCGCGCAGGAAGGGCACCAGGTCGGCCTCGAACCATGGGTTCCGGCGCAGCCAACCCGTATTGCGCCAGCTCGGATGCGGCAGCGGCAATACGGAAATACCCGAATTGCGCTGTGCAAAGCGCTGCCAATTGCCCACCGCCTCGGTCATCGACTTCGGACAGTCGGACCCGAGATGCCAGCGTTGCGCGTGGTGGCCGACGGCAAGCACCAGTTCGATCTGCGGCATCGCCTCCATCACGCGCCGGCGCCAGAGCGGCGCACATTCGCCGCGCGGCGGCAGGTCGCTACCATGGCTGTCATAGCCCGGAAAGCAGAACCCCATCGGCACGATCGCGAAATTCTGCGGGTCGTAGAAGGCGGCTCGATCGACGGCGAGCCATCCCCGCAGCCGGTCGCCGGAGGCATCGTTGAAAGGCAGGCCGGATTCATGCACCCTAAGGCCGGGCGCCTGGCCGGCAATCAGAACGCGGGCCGAGCCGGAAAGCACGGCCACCGGCCGCGGCTCATGCGGCAGCCGATGTGCAAGGCCGCGTGCCGGATCGTCCCGGCAGATGCGGCAGGCGGCGATGGCTGCGCGCAGTTCCTGCAGCCGCTCCTCTTCGCTAGCCGCCACCGATGATCCCCTTCGCCAGAGTGCGAATTTCATCTTCGATCCAGCGGGCAATGAGTTCCAGCCAATCATCGGCGCGGTGCGGCGTCTCCGCCGGCTTACCATTGGTGCGGCGCCATTCCTGCGGCCGGACGAAATCCCCGCTCCAGAGCCCGGCCTGCCGCTCTCGTGCCGTCTCTTCCTCTGCGCGGTAGAGACCGTAGCTGACCGCCAGACCCGAGAGAACCATCGCGCGGCCGATGTCGCGGCCGCCGCTTTCGCAAATGCCGAGCTCGCGGCCATAGCGGTCGCGCCCATGCAGGCGGCAGCGCGTCGTCGTCGCACCAACCAACGAGGCCAGTCGCCGGCGCGCCTCGGCGCCGCAGTCCCAGTCATCCTTGCCGCGACGACAGCTCTGGCCGATCTCCGGCGCATCGATGCCCTCGATCCGCACGCGCCGACCGCCGAGCCGCAGGCTGTCGCCATCGCTCGCCGCCGCCGCGCCGTGCAATTCTCCGGTCAAGGGCTTTTCCGGCGGCGGGAGACGGGAGGCGAAATAGGCGCCGATACTCAAGACGAGGAGGAACAGCCAGCCGCCGATCAGGCTGCCGCGTCCTTGCGTATCTCGGCCGCGATTTCGCCTGGGGCCGCCCACCGCGCCGAACCTGCCGCGTCCCGTCCTCAAGCAAGCGCCTCCTCGTCCCATAACCTCATCGCCATCCTCGGCCGGCCGGCGCCGGGAACGCTAACGCGCCACAATGGTTTTCGAATCCTTCATGCCGGGCAGCAACTTCTTAAGGATTGCGTCCTAGACTGCAAGCCGAACGCAATCCCCGAATCCGAGCATGAGCATCGCCGTCAGCACATCGACCGACAAGATCATCGTCGACAAATCGCGCGTCCGTCGGAACAAGACAGTTTCGAGAACCGTTCGCGCGACGCGGCAAAGGCTGCAAACCGGATCGTCCGCCCCCTCCGGCTTCGACCGCGAAATGCTCCTGCTCCACATCGACTCCGTGCTCTACGGAGCGATCGCCCTGCCGGTGCTCATCGCCCTGATCGCGGCCGCCGGCGTCTATCTTTCCGGCGACAGAAGCATTCTCGCCTGGGCGCTGATGGCGCTTTCGGCCCATGCAGTCACGATCTTTCTGGCGCGCAAGGCAAAGCGCGACAATATCGGTCCCGAAAAGGTTGCGACCTGGCGCCGACGGTTCCTTGGCGGTCAGGTCCTGATGGGGGTCTGCTGGGCGATCTTCGCGCTGCGGGACTGCGACGCCTGCGGCGGCGTCAGCTTCGCCCTTTTCCAAGGCACCGGGCTGTTTATAGCGCTCGCAGCCACGGCGATCGGCACATTCCTCTTGCGCAACGCCCTGGTCTACACCTTCGCGCCGGTCATCGTCGCACTTGCCGTCACGTCTTCGACCGGCGGCAACCCCATTCATATCGGTCTGACCGGCATGCTGTCACTGTCGCTCGCCTTCCTCGTCTTCATGACCGGCCGGATGAATCGCGCGAACGTCCATATCCTCTCGGTGCAGTCGGAGAAGGACGACCTGATCGCCGAGCTCGAGGTGGCGAAATCCATGTCGGACGAGGCGCGCCGGCGTGCGGAGGAAGCCAACCTCGCCAAGTCCCGTTTTCTCGCATCCATGTCGCATGAGCTGCGCACCCCGCTCAATGCCATCCTCGGCTTCTCCGAGGTCATGTCGAGCGAGGTTCTGGGGCCACTCAACAATCCGACCTACAAGGAATACACGGTCGATATTCACCGCTCCGGCGAGCATCTCCTGAACCTCATCAACGAGATCCTCGACCTGTCCCGGATCGAGGCGGGCAAGTACGAGCTCAATGAAGAGGCCGTGAACCTGGTCGAGATCGCCGAAGACTGCATCGGCATGGTGCAACTGCGCGCGCGCGGAAAGAACATCACCATCAGCGAACAGTTCGAACAGGGCATGCCCTCCGTCTGGATCGATGAAAAGGCCATGCGCCAGGTGACGCTGAACCTCCTGTCGAATGCGGTGAAGTTCACGCCCGCCGGCGGCGAGATTACCGTCAAGAGCGGCTGGACCGCCGGCGGCGGCCAGTACATCTCGATCAAAGACAACGGCCCCGGCATTCCCGAGGAGGAAATCCCGGTCGTCCTCTCGGCCTTCGGCCAGGGCTCCATCGCCATCAAGAGCGCCGAGCAGGGCACGGGGCTTGGTCTGCCGATCGTCCAGGCGATCCTCGCCAAGCACAACGGCCAGTTCATCCTGCGCTCCAAGCTTCGCGAAGGCACCGAGGCGATCGCCATCCTGCCGCCGCGCCGTGTGCTGCAGAGCCTGCCTCCGGTCGAGGATGTCCCCTCGCCCGCCCGCCGGCGCAAGAGCTTCGCTTAACAGCGACCGCTCCGGATCGCCTAAGGTCGCCGGCTGATAACCTTCGCCCGGACTCTCCACAGCGCAAGTCACACCGCCTCAGGTTGAGTCCACTTAGAGGATTCACTTATCGTTGCACTGCTCTAAGGTCAGGAACGCGTGCAACGCTTCCAACTCCCCGGGTCGGATCTCATGTCCTCCGGAATGGTAGCTTGCCTCCACGCGGGCCTTCTGTGCGGCAAAATAGTCGACCAGTTGCTCTGTGAGCGGGAGCGGGCAGATCGGGTCGCGTTGCCCCGCGGTGATCAGGATTGGTCGATCCCTCAACCGCTCACTGTTCGCGGGGATCCATGGAATGAGTGGATGCAGCAGGGCGGCTCGGTCGAAAAGGCCGGCATGCCTGAACAGAACCGACGCAAGGATGTTTGCCCCGTTCGAATAGCCGAGGCCGTATATTGCCCGCCCAAGATTTGCTGCTTTGTGGGCGGCAATGAAACTGGCCATCCGCTCTGTTCGTATTGCCAGGTCCTCCATGTCGTAGGCGCCTTCGCTCGTTCGACGAAAGAAGCGCAGAGCGCCAAACTCCGAGACATCTCCGCGCGGCGAAACCAGCCCGGCATCGGGCAAAATTTGCCCGATCAACTCGGCGAACTGATATTCGTCTCCCCCCGTGCCGTGAAAGGCGAAGACGATCGGCGCGTTGCGTCCGGGCGCCCTTACGAGCGCCTGATAGGATGAGATGGTCATGATGGTCTTCTCCGTCAGGCTCGACGTGACATGCCGTCCGGAAGGCAGCTAGTCCCTGATTGGCTCGAGGCGGCGCGAGATCTGGTCGCGATAGGGCTCGTAGCGCGAGGGAAGCTTGAGGGCTTCACCGAGGTGTCCGGTGTCCTCATCCCGGTCAAACCCCGGCTCATTCGTCGCGATCTCGAACAACACGCCGCCGGGGGTGCGGAAGTAGATCGCCCAGAAGTAGTCGCGGTCTATGACAGGCGTAACCTGATAGCCGGTATCGATCAGAGCCTTTCGGACCTCAAGCTGCGCCGCGCGATCGTCCACGGCGAAGGCGATATGATGCACCGAGCCAGCGCCGAGGCGGGCGGGACCGGCCTGGGGGACCGTTTCCAGATCGACGATGTCGGCACCGTTGCCGCCGCTGATGACGAAGCGCGACCAGTCGCCCTTGCGGTCCACCTCCTGGTAACCCATGAAGCCGAGCAGTTCCCGCGTCGCACCCGGATCCCTCAGGCGCAGACTTGCGCCGTGGAAGCCCTTGATGGCTTCGCCTGCGTCGATCTCGCTGCTCATCCAACCGGGACGCGGATCACCATCGACCTCGACCAGCGAGAAGGCGTCCCCGTCGGGCCCCTTGAAGCCAAGGCGCTTCTCGCCGCGGAGTTCGTGCTCCGAAAGTCCCGCGACGCCGCCCGAGGCGAGTCTTTCCTTCCAAAAGCCGAGCGTGTCCTTGGCGACGGCGAAAAGAGTTTCGCCGACTTCGCCGGCACCCGGGTGCCCCTTGGCAATATGGGGAAACGGGAAATAGGTCATCACCGAGCCCGGCGTGCCGATCTCGTCGCCGTAATAGAGGTGATACACCTCCGGGTCATCGAAGTTCACGGTCTTCTTTACCCGGCGCAGGCCGAGCGTTTTGGTGAAGAAATCACTATTCTCCTGGGCATTGGCTGCCATCGACGTGACGTGGTGAAGGCCTTTGATCTGTGTAAGCATTTCGGGTCTCTCCGGATTGGCGTATCGCCGTTTGTCTGGAGACAAGATCGGTCAGGTCTTCGCCGAAGTGAATAGAAATAATGTTGACAAAATTGTTGCATTTTGCGCAATAAAAGAACATGAGCGGCCTAAGCGATATTCGGGTATTCCTGGCTGTAGCGCAGCAGCGCAGCTTCACGGCCGCGGCCCGACAGCTGTCCATGACACCGCCGACCGTGACGCGCGCCGTCAGTGCGCTGGAGGAGAGCCTTGGCGTACAGCTCTTGCTGCGCACCACCCGTCAGGTTTCTCTGACGTCGGCCGGCGCCGTCTACGCGGCGCGCATCGAGCCGCTGATTAGACAGTTCGACCAGGCGAGGGAGGATCTGCGCGAAGAGCACGGCGATGTGGCCGGGCTGATCCGCATAAACGCGCCGCTGTCGCTCGGACAGCATATCCTGCCGGACATTGTCACCGGATTTCGGGTTGAATATCCCAGAACGAGCGTTTCTCTATCCTTGACGGACCGGTTCATCGACATCGTTTCCGACAGTTTCGATCTCGCCGTGAGGGTCTCGGAGCCGCCGCGCGATAAGTCGACGATATGGCGGAAGCTTTGTCGCGTGCGGCGTATTCTGGTTGCCTCCCCCGGCTATCTCGCCGCCTTCGGAACACCTGAGACGCCCGGCGACCTCGATCGCCATACCTGTATCGCCTATGACGAGGAGGCGATCGCCGAGAGTTGGGAACTGACGAACGGCGGGCGGACGCGAAAGGCACGCGCCGGCAAGGTGCTGGCGGCGAACAATGGCGAGCTTATCGCCAGACTGGCGGAAAACGGAGAAGGCCTAGCCCTGCTGCCGCACTTCATCGTCGACGATGCGCTGGCACGGGGCACGCTGAAGCAAGTCCTTGGCGACTGGGAACCTCCCGAACTCTGGCTGACGCTTCATTATCCGCCCTACGAGAAACTGCCGATGCGGGTTGCCAGGTTCTCGGACTTCTTCGAAAAGTACGTTACCCATACGCGTCCGCTGTAAAGCGAGGCGGGCTCCCGTCCTGTATTCGCGTGAAAGGCGTCTCATTCGGCAAAAGGAGAGCAAAAACGACAAGAAATTGAACTGGTTTACAGACATCTTTCTTTCGGAGTCGGACAGAAAGCGCCTACTGGCGGCCCATCTGTGGTTGAGATCGCCACGGTCGGAAAATCGCATCTGGATTTCGGGCGTCGAATTCTCCCATGCATCGGCCCGGGAGGAGTCCGGTAGCGCTGAGCAGGTTCCGAAAACATGTCAAACGGTTTTCCGATAAGGACCTGCGTCGAAACAAAGGAAGCGGATAAAGCGTTGGATTGGCCTACCAAATCTGATTCGACCTCTTGCGGCGCAAAAGCGAGCATCGACTCGGAGGTACGAATGAACCATAGGACGGGAACGGAAGTGGGCGCTCATTTCGGTCTGCCACATTCGCCATGTCTTTTGGCGCGACCGGTTCGCACCGCCGGATTTTCCGTCACGCGCTTGGAATGGCGGCTAAAGGGGGATGCGAGCCGCCTGGTATCTTTGCCGCCGGACGACGCTTACTTCCTGATGCTCTACCTTAGCGATGCGCACCATTGCGACGTTGCTGCCGATGGCAGCGAAAGCGACATTCGCCGCTTTCGGCAGGGTTCCGCTTGCCTGGTCGATCTGACCCATGGAGCCTGCATCCGCCTTTTCAGCGATCTCGATTCCCTCGCCTTCCATCTGCCGCGAGAGCTTTTTCGAGAAGTCGCCGAGTTCTCAGATGCCCCGAAAGCGACCGGCCTCAGATGCCGGCGGGGAGAGGACGATGCTGTCATGCACAATCTCGGAGCGGCTCTGCTGCCGCTATTCGAGGAGCAAGGGAGCTCCCACGCGCCGGTCTTGCAGCACATAGCAATCGCCATCTGTGCCCACTTGCTTCACGCTTATGGCGATCTTTCCGGTGAACCGGGCTCCAGTACAGCATGCCTCTCGGTCTGGCAGGAGAAGGCCGCCAAGGATTTCATGATCGATCATTTCGCCAATCGCTTCCCGATGTCGGCAGCAGCTTCAGCGGCCGGGGTGTCCGGCCGTAAGTTCATCGAAGGGTTCAAGCGCGTCACGGGCCAGACGCCGCAGCAGTGGCTCATCCGCTATCGAATTGCACGCGCCAAGCAGTATCTCGCCGAATGCAGCCTCGCCCTCGAAGCCATCGCCACCCGATGCGGCTTCACCGACCAGACTGATTTCACCAAGACGTTCCGCCGAGTGACAGGCATCACCCCATCCGCCTGGCAGGCGCGCTGGATCCCTGACGCGGAGGATAGAGCGATTACCGCCACGTCTGCGAATGAGGGGCGCTCTGTATCCGAACCCTGAACTGTTGTATCGTCACGGCATTTGAACGGTGTATCGCGCTTTAGCTCTTCGTATCGACGCAGGCTCCTATCGGACATCCGCTGACACTTTCCGGAGCCTGCTCAGCCAGAAATCGGGAGACCACGCCGATGGGCCTGCATGAAGCATTGAACGCCGCATGTCATGGGCCGGGCCCGATCGTCAAATCAATTGCTTGCGGCGATGTGCTCGTCACGCGAACGTATTCCGATCGCTTCGATCTGGACGTTGCACCGGCCATCCCGTCCACAGACGCATTTGGCGTCATTGTTCAGCTGCGTGATTTCGACTCCCATCGGCTATGGCGAGGTGGCCAATTGGTCTACGAAGGAGGACACGTCAAGGCGTCGCTTGCGATCACCGACCTTCGCGATCAGTGGCAGTGCCATCATCTGTCGCCGTTCGACAATATCCGCTTCCACATACCGTTTTCCCGCATGCGTGCCTTCGCGGAAGAGGTCGGGCGCAGCGAATACCTGGCGCTCGCTTGCGTCCAGGGCCGCATAGACCCGGTCATGCATGGCCTCGCCCAGGCATTGCTGCCATCGCTCGACAACCCGGATGAGGCCAATCCCCTGTTTCTGGAGCAGATCAATCTCGCCATGCTGGCGCACCTCAGCCAGACCTATGGCGGACTGCACTTTCCGGCCGACAAGAAGGGGACCTTGGCGTCCTGGCAGGAACGGCTCGCTACGGAATTTCTGGCGGCTCATTTCAACAGACCGTTCTCAATCGGAGATCTGGCTTCCCGCTGCGAGTTGTCGCGCAGCTATTTCAACAAGGCTTTCAAGGAGAGCTTTGGGCGTACCCCTTCAAAATGGCTGACCGAATACCGGGTCGCGCGGGTCAAGGAACTATTGTTGCAGGACCTGCCGATAGCGGAGGTCGCTATCAGTTGCGGTTTCGCCGATCAGAGCCACATGACCCGGGTCTTCACAAGTCTGACGGGCGAGACACCGGCGCGCTTTAGACGAAAGAACAAGCCTGTTCGCATGGCCTTGGATCGGCGCGGGGATTGATCCCCGCGACCACCGCTCATATCGTTCAAAATGCGTGAGCTTCGTGCAAGAAAATATCTCGGGCACGGCGATGATGGGGTGAATTCATCGCGATTCCGAGCACCTTCTGTGAAGGCTGTCTCTTCGAACCGCAATCCGCGTAGTGCCGTGTTCCTGTGCCAATGCCCGGCGCGAACGAAGCGGTCTGCGCCGCGGGTAAGCACATTGGACAGGACAAGGCCATGACGGACGTCTCTTCGATTGCAGCGAGCGGAAGATCTCACGACAGTCTTGGTTGTTCCATGGACAGGCTCGACGATGATCGAACGATCGAGGGTCGCGACATGACCTTTTATCGCAAGAGGTCGGCGTCGGCGCCGCCCGCCAGGGTCACGACACCGGCGACGGGGCGCGGCTATCTGGTCGGCCTTTCGGCAGCAGTCGGACACAGACGCCGCATTTTCAAAGAGCATCATTCGACCGTCCACGATTTCGAGCAGAATGCCGTTTACTTGCGGAATTTCGCCGATGATTATCGCGCTGACCTGAGCGGCTCCTTCAGCTTCATGCTGCTTGAAATCAATTACAGCGCACTCGAGCGTATCGCAGATGCGGCCGACTTCAGAAATGTCAGTGAATTGCGCTCCGTTGCCGCGCACCCGGATCCTGTGCTCGGCGGCATGCTGGGCGCCTTGTTTGCGACAGTGGATGGCAGCGTAGACAGGAGCGCCTTGTTTGTCGACCAACTGTCAGTCGCGATCGGGGTTCATGTCGTTCAGCAGTACGGCAACGGCCGCGGTGGTGCGGCCGCCGGCGGGCGCCGGCTTTCCTCGCGTTGCCAGGCAAAGATCAAGGATCTCGCCCAGAGCCGGCTAAATGGTGACCTGACCGTCGAGGAGCTCGCTTCGGCTTGCAATCTGTCGCAGGCGACATTTCTTCGGGCCTTCCGCGAAACCATGGGCAAGACGCCGTATCGATGGCTGTTGCAGCAACGCATCGAAAAGGCCGTAGATTTGCTGCAGTTCTCGCAGACGTCTCTCAAAGAGATCGCTAGGATCTGCGGCTTCTCGGACCAAAGCCACTTCACGCGCGCTTTTGTCCAGGTGATGGGCGCCGCCCCCGGTGCCTGGAGACGAAGCCGGCAGTCCTGACCAGAACGCTCGACAATAAAGAGCACTTCCAGGCAATGACGATGGAGCTTCGGAAGTGTCAAGGGCGCGCCTGGCGAAGGTGCGGTTGACGCGTGTCTCAGTGGTTCAACTGCGGCACGTGATCGCGCAACGGTTCCACCGGCCCGGGATTTGACAGTGATCAAAAAATACAAAAATCCATCTTTGGCTACAAGAACCGGGCGGCCGTCCTCGGCATAGTGCCGGATATCGGCAACCACTGAAAGAGGACAATACCCATGACCGCGACCCCGACTCCCGGCAAACTTCTCGTTTCGCCCAAGGACCACACGCTCATCATGATCGACTTTCAGTCGCAGATGTCCTTTGCAACGAAGTCGATAGATGCGGTTCTGTTGCGCAACAATGCGGCGCTCGTCGCGCACGCGGCAGCCGGCTTTGGCGTCTCGACTGTTCTGACGACGGTCGCGGAGAAGACCTTCTCCGGCCCCATGTTCTCCGAGATCACCGACGCCTTCCCTGAGCAGAAGCTGCTCGACCGCACCTCGATGAACACCTGGGAGGATGCGGCGGTGATCGAGGAGGTCAACCGCATCGGCAAGAAGCGCCTTGTGATGTGCGGACTTTGGACCTCCGTCTGCATCGTCGGACCGACACTTTCAGCGCTCGATCAGGGCTTCGAGGTCTATGTGATCGCCGATGCCTGTGGCGATGTTTCCGACGAGGCTCATGAGCGCGCGATGGATCGCATGGTGCAGGCCGGTGTCCGGCCGATGACGTCGCTGCAATACATGCTCGAATTGCAGCGTGACTGGGCGCGCACCGAGACCTACGACATGACCACCGGCATCGCCAAGAAATTCGGTGGCGCCTACGGCCTCGGCATCATCTACGCCAAGAGCATGTTCGGCGCCTCCGAAGGTCACTGACATTCACCGCGAGCAAATACCCTCCGGCCGCGTTCGAAACGCGGTCGGGACGGCAAGCGCCATCCGTCAGAGGAATTGACGATGAAAATGTATCTCCTTTCGCTCGGTGCCGGGCTGCTCGTGGGCATCATTTACAGCCTGCTCAATGTTCGCTCCCCCGCGCCGCCGGTGATCGCGCTGGTGGGGCTTTTAGGCATTCTCATCGGCGAGCAGGCGGTGCCGCTCGTCAAACGCGTGCTGTCGGGGGATCCGCTGACGATTTCGTGGTTCCACAGCCGCTGCGTCCCGCATGTCTTCGGGGAACTGCCGACCGGGGCAGATCGTAATGGTGTGCCCGACCGGCCATCGCCGCGGGAGCTCGGGTGATGCCGACCCGCCGCCGCTTTCTGGAGGCAGCGTCTGCCCTGGCATTCCCAGGCCTGTTTACGCCCGCACGGGCGGCCGATCCCACTTCGTTCTCAGGAGACGAGTCAATGAGCGCCGATCTGATCCTGCACCACGGTCTGGTGACCACGCTCGACCGGACGAATCCGAACGCCACCGCCGTCGCCATCAAGGACGGCAAGTTCCTCGCCGTTGGCCATGACCATGAGGTCATGGCGCTTGCCGGACCCACCACGACGGTCATCGACCTTAAGGGCAAGCGAGTCCTGCCCGGTCTCAACGACAACCACACTCACGTCGTGCGCGGCGGCCTGAACTACAACATGGAACTGCGGTGGGACGGTGTGCGCTCGCTTGCCTACGCAATGGACATGCTGAAACGGCAGGTCGCCATTACCCCGCCGCCACAATGGGTGCGCGTGGTTGGCGGCTTCACCGAACATCAGTTCGCCGAAAAGCGCCTGCCGACGATCGATGAGATCAATGCGGTCGCCCCGGACACGCCGGTGTTCCTGTTGCATCTCTACGACCGGGCGCTGCTCAATGGTGCAGCTCTTCGGGCCGTGGGGTATACCAAGGATACGCCCAATCCGCCTGGCGGCGAGATCACCCGCGACGCCAACGGCAACCCGACCGGCCTGCTGCTTGCCAAGCCCAACGCCGGCATTCTCTATTCGACGCTTGCAAAGGGGCCAAAGCTTCCCTTCGACTATCAGGTCAACTCGACCCGCCACTTCATGCGCGAGCTCAATCGCCTCGGGGTCACCAGTGTCATCGATGCGGGCGGCGGCTTCCAGAACTACCCGGACGACTACGCCGTCATCCAGAAGCTTGCCGATGAAGGCCAGATGACGGTGAGGCTGGCCTACAACCTCTTCACCCAGAAGCCGAAAGAGGAGAAGGAGGATTTCCTCAAATGGACTTCTTCGGTCAAATACAAGCAGGGCGATGACTTCTTCCGCCACAACGGCGCCGGCGAGATGCTGGTCTTTTCCGCCGCAGACTTCGAGGACTTCCGCGAGCCGCGCCCGGACATGCCGCCCGAAATGGAAGGCCAGCTCGAGGAGGTGGTTCGAATCCTTGCGGAAAACCGTTGGCCCTGGCGCCTGCACGCCACCTATGACGAGACGATCAGCCGCGCGCTCGACGTTTTCGAAAAGGTCAACCAGGATATCCCGCTTTCCGGCATAAACTGGTTCTTCGACCATGCCGAGACGATCTCCGAACAGTCGATCGACCGGATTGCCGCGCTCGGCGGCGGCATCGCCGTCCAGCATCGCATGGCCTATCAAGGCGAGTACTTCGTCGAGCGTTATGGTCACGGTGCCGCGGAAGCGACGCCACCGGTTGCGCGCATGCTCGAGAAGGGCGTGAAGGTTTCGGCCGGTACGGATGCGACGCGCGTCGCCTCCTATAACCCTTGGGTCTCGCTTTCCTGGCTGGTGACGGGCAAGACCGTCGGCGGCATGCAACTCTATCCGCGCCACAATTGCCTCGACCGGGAAACGGCGCTCCGCATGTGGACCGAAAAGGTGCAGTGGTTCTCAAACGAGGAAGGCAAGAAGGGGCGCATCGAGAAGGGGCAACTCGCCGACCTGATCGTGGCGAGCAAAGACTATTTCGCCTGCGCCGAGGATGAGATTTCATTCCTGACCTCCGAGCTCACGATCGTCGGCGGCAAGGTCGTCTACGGGGCAAGCGACTTTGCGACCTACGATGAAAACCCGCTGCCACCGGCCATGCCGGACTGGTCGCCGGTCAGGACCTATCGCGGCTATGCCGCCTGGGGTGAGCCGGAAGGAGCCGGAAAGAACTCTTTGCGAAGGACCGCGATTTCTGCCTGCGGCTGCGCCAACAATTGCGGCGTGCATGGTCACGACCATGCCGGTGCCTGGTCATCCAGGCTCCCGATTGCCGATCTCAAGGGCTTCTTCGGCGCGCTCGGCTGCTCATGCTGGGCTGTCTGACAACAGTGGAACGGGACTTCATTGACCGCCAATGCTCCCGGTAAGGATCACCAAGTGAAAAAGATCGCTGGTGCAGCCGCGATGACGGCAGTCTCAATCTTGATCAGCTCACTGGCCGCTCTCGGCCAAGACCTGACCCAAGCAACTGCCAATCCCCGCCACTCTTGGGCGACGGTCGTTGTGAGCCATCCACGGCCGAAGCATGGCGCCTATTACAAAGGCGTATTCCCGACCGTCGCGACCAGTTCACATGACATCAGTCTTGGTAAGGGCGGCCCCGTCCTACGTTAAGTTGAAGACCGCCCGAGAAGGAGCCTGGATTATGAGCCTGTCTTCCCCCGAGAACCATCTTACCACCCGCTTTCGGGCAGGCCTCGCCGGCAGGCGTATCCTGTTCATCGGCCTGCTGGCGCTCTGCTCGGCCTATATCCAGGGACCGCTCGTCAAGATCTACGATTTTGGCAGCGCGCTCGCCGAAATGGACCATTTCGGCCTCCATCCGGCTCCGGTCTTTGCCGTTGGCGTGATCGTTTTCGAGCTTTCGATGTCCGCCCTCGTCCTTGCAGGAGTCTGTCGCTGGGCGGCCGCGCTGGCGCTTGCTCTCTTCACGCTCGTTGCGACCTTCATCGCACTTCGCTTCTGGGAGTTGCCGCCGGGCATGGAGCGGTCGATGGCGATGAACGGCTTTTTCGAGCATCTCGGCCTCACCGGCGCCTTCGTGCTGGTCGCCCTCTATGATCTGAGCGATCGCCCAACGGCACCGAGGAACGCGAGATGAGCGCGGCGGCCGTCGAGGCGACGGGCAGTTTCGCTCCGCTGCGGCAGAAGGTCTTCGCGGTGCTGTGGGCGGCGACGATCATCGGCAATACCGGCAGCTTCATTCGTGACGTGGCCAGTTCCTGGCTCGTGACCGATCTTTCGGCGACGCCCGCCGCCGTTTCCCTGGTACAGGCCGCCGCGACGCTGCCCATCTTCCTGCTCGCCATTCCGGCCGGCGTACTCTCCGATATTCTCGACCGGCGCAAGTTCCTGATCGCAGTTCAATTGCTTCTCGCCGCTGCGAGCCTCTGCCTCCTCTTTCTCTCCGCCACGGGGCTGCAGTCCGTCACTTCGCTCGTCGCCCTCACCTTCGTTGGCGGCATCGGAGCCGCTCTGGTCGCACCGACATGGCAGGCGATCGTCCCGGAGCTCGTACCCAGGCAGGACGTCAAGGGTGCGGTGGCCCTGAATTCGCTCGGCATCAACATTTCGCGCGCCATCGGCCCGGCGCTTGGGGGCATGCTGCTCGCCTGGTTCGGTGCCGCCGTTACCTATGGCGTGGACGTCATCACCTATGTCTTCGTGGTTGCGGCACTTTTGTGGTGGCCGCGCGAAACGCCGGAGGACGATGTTCTCGCCGAACGGTTTTTCGGTGCCTTCAGGGCGGGATTGCGCTATGCCCGGGCGAGCAGAGAACTGCATGTCGTCCTGCTGCGGGCAGCCATGTTCTTTGCGTTTGCAAGCGCAATCTGGGCTCTTCTGCCGCTTATTGCCCGCGCGCTTCTTGGCGGCGGGGCCAGCTTCTACGGCATCCTGCTAGGCGCCGTTGGCGCCGGCGCTATCGGCGGCGCGCTGGTGATGCCGCGGTTGCGCGCCCACCTCGATGCCGACGGTCTCTTGTTGATTTCGGCGGTTCTGACCGCCGCGGTTATGGCCCTACTCTCATTTGCCCCGCCGCAATGGGCTGCCTTCGGCGCGCTGCTCGTTTGCGGCGCCGCTTGGATCACGGCGCTGACGACGCTCAACAGCACGGCGCAGTCAATTCTCCCGAACTGGGTGCGGGGGCGCTCGCTCGCCGTTTACCTGACGGTCTTCAATGGCGCGATGACCGGCGGAAGTCTCATCTGGGGAGCTGTTGCAGAAGCGATCGGTGTGCCCCTGACGCTCCTAGTCTCGGCCGGCGGCCTCCTTTTCGTCGGCCTGGCTTTTCACGCCGTGAAGCTCCCGAAGGGCGAGGCCGACCTCATCGCCTCCAATCACTGGCCCGAACCCCTGGCGCAGGAGCCGGTCGAACGCGACCGGGGGCCGGTGATGGTGCTGATCGAATACACGATCGACAGGAAGGACCGCCCCGATTTCCTGAAGATGCTTACGCGACTCTCACACGAACGGCGCCGCGACGGTGCCTATGGCTGGGGCGTCACCGAGGATGCGGCCGAGCCCGCCCGGATTGTCGAATGGTTCATGGTCGAATCCTGGGCCGAGCATCTGCGTCAGCACAGGCGCGTTTCGAAGGCCGACGCGGATACTCAGCAGGAGGTCCTGCGCTACCACAGGGGTCAGGAAGCGCCGGTGGTGCGCCACCTTCTGGCGATCGGCCCGCCTCGTGACAAAAGCCGTTGAAAGATACCCCTTCCATCCGCGCCTCCCTCGCGACCGGGATGTGCAGATCAGGCAACAATCACCAGCATTCGGGAGTCCAGATGATCGAATCTTCCCTGCCTCTATCGCGCAGACAAGCCCTGCTTGCGGGCGCCTCGGTTTCGTTCGCGATGGCTGTCCCGGCCGCCTTCGCGGCGGAAAACTCCCCCTCGCACCAAAGCAAAGGAACCCTTCCCATGACCCAGAACTTCATCAAGACCGAAGACGGCGTCGAGATCTTCTACAAGGATTGGGGCTCGGGCCAGCCGATCGTATTCCACCACGGCTGGCCGCTTTCCTCGGACGATTGGGACGCGCAGATGCTGTACTTCCTGAGCAAGGGTTATCGCGTAATTGCTCACGACCGCCGTGGCCACGGTCGCTCGACCCAGGTCAGCGACGGTCACGACATCGCTCATTACGCGGCGGATGTCGCCGCGCTCGCGACAGAACTCGATCTGCGCGATGCCATCCACATCGGCCACTCCACCGGCGGCGGCGAGGCTCTGGCCTATGTCGCGCGCCATGGTGCTGGCCGTGTCGCCAAGCTCGTCATGGTCGGCGCGGTGCCGCCAATCATGCTCAAGACGGAGGCTTACCCCGGCGGGCTTCCGATCGAGGTGTTCGACGGTCTTCGCGCTCAACTCGCGGCAAACCGCGCCCAGTTCTTCCTCGATCTGCCCAGCGGGCCGTTCTATGGTTTCAACCGCCCCAATGCGCAGGTCTCGACCGGCGTGATCCAGAACTGGTGGCGGCAAGGCATGATGGGCAGCGCCAAGGCCCACTATGACGGCATCAAGGCATTCTCGGAAACCGATTTTACCGAGGACCTCAAGAAGGTCGACGTGCCGACGCTGGTCATGCACGGTGACGACGACCAGATCGTGCCGATCGACAGTTCCGCGCGGCTCGCCGTGAAGCTCCTGAAAAACGGGACGCTGAAAGTCTACGACGGCTACTCGCATGGCATGCTGACGACGCATGCCGATGTGATCAATCCGGATCTGCTTGAGTTCATCAGCGCCTGAGAAAGTCAGCGGCCGGCGGCGATCGGAGCGTCGCCGGCCCCCGACGATCCGGCGCTGGACGATTGCCGATCCAGAAGAATCCCGGAGAGATCGTCGAAGCCTGCGAGCCTCATTCCGCCGTGTTGCGGATTCCAGCATCCTCCATGGCCGCGCGAAGTGCCGCGATGAAGACGCGCACCTTCGGTAGGACCAGTTGCGTCGTCGGATAGACTGCCCAGATATTGATCGGCTCGGGTCTTGCATCGTCGAGATTGATGCGCACCAGCCGACCGGCGGCGATGTCTTCCTCGGCATACCAGTTGGAGAGCAGAGCCACGCCGCCGCCGGCCAGGCTTGCGGCATGGCAACCGGCAATGCTGCTGCAGGCGAGGCGGACGTTCAGCCGTGCATGCCGGTCGCCATCCGGCGCGCGAAACGTCCAGTGGGTTGCGGCGCCGAGCGCCAGGCAATCGTGGTCGGCAAGCTCGGCGACTAGGCGTGGCTTGCCGCGTCGTGCCACGTAGTCCGGACTTGCGACCAGCATGCGCAGATTGGCGGCGAGCTTCTGGGCAATCAGGCTGCTGTCGCGCAGCCGCGCGATGCGGATGGCGAGATCCGCTCCGGTGGCAACAAGGTCGGGCAGGCTGTCGGTGAGGTCGACGGAAATGCGCAGCTCGGGATTTTCCTGCAGCAGCGACGGCACGAAGGGCATGACAAATTTCAGGCCGAAGGAGATCGGCACGGACACGCGCAGCAATCCAGCCGCCCCGAGGCTTTCCGAGCGCAGACGCGCCATGGCCGCCGCCTCGTTTTCGATCAGCGCCTGCGCGAAGGGCAGAAAAGTCTCGCCTTCCGGTGTGAGCGATAGTGAGCGCGTCGTGCGGTGCAGAAGTCGCACGCCGAGCGTCGCCTCCAGCGCGGCAAGCCGCCGGGACGCCACCATGGGCGTCAGGCCGAGGCGCCGCGCCGCTGCAGCCAGGCTTCCGCCGGCGACGGCGGCGATGAAGACGAGAACGTCATCTGTATTCATTCTATCGGAATCCGTTACACAGGCCGATCATTTATCATCACTAAATCGAATGGCGAGGAAATGCTATCTCATCTGCATTCATTCCAACCGGAAAGGCGACAATCATGAACATATCGGGCATGAACACGTCGAGAGCAGACGGCAAAACGGTGAGCCAAGGGCTCAGCAAGGCCGCGCTCTTTGCAATGGCGACGGCGAGCGGCATTGCCGTTGCCAATATCTATTATAACCAGCCGATGCTCGGCATAATCGAGAATGAATTCGGCCACCAGCCGATCACCGGCTACATCCCGACAGCGACGCAGCTCGGCTATGCGCTCGGACTGCTGTTCCTCCTGCCGCTTGGCGATATCGTGCATCGCCGCAAGCTCATCATCAGCCAGTTCATCATCCTTGCGGGGGCGCTGGCGATTGCGGCGATCGCGCCGACCGCCTGGGCGCTGGTCGCGGCCTCGCTGATCGTCGGTGCAAGCGCGACGGTTGCCCAGCAGATCGTACCCTTTGCCGCGACGCTCGCCGCACCCGAACAGCGCGGCTCGACTATCGGCACGGTCATGGCCGGCGTGCTGTCGGGCATCCTGTTCAGCCGCACGCTGTCGGGCTTTGTCGGCGCCCATGCAGGCTGGCGCGAAATGTTCTGGATCGGGGTGCCGCTGGCTCTCGTGGCTGCCGTGCTGATGGTGTTGACCCTGCCGGATCATCACCCGGCATCGCGCATGCACTATCGCACAGCGCTTGTCTCGCTCGGCCATCTGTGGAAGCGGGAGCGGGCACTGCGCACGGCAGCGCTGATGCAGGCCGCGCTTTTCGGCTCGTTCACAGCCTTCTGGTCGATCCTTGCGCTCTATCTGGAAACGCCGCAATTCAACCTCGGCTCTGATGTTGCCGGCCTGTTCGGCATTGTCGGTGCGGTGGGCATCGTTGCGGCTCCGCTTGCCGGCAGGATCGCCGACCGTCGCGGCCCGCATTTCGTCGTCTGGCTCGGCTCCGTCCTGACCATCGTCGCCTGGGCGATCTTCGGGGCATGGGCTTCGCTGGCCGCACTGGTCATCGGCGTGACCGTTCTCGATTTCGGTATCCAGAGCGCGCTCGTTTCCAACCAGCACATCGTCTATGCGCTCGATCCGGAAGCAAAGAGCCGGCTGAACACGATCTTCATGACGGCGATGTTCCTGGGCGGTGCGACCGGTGCCGCGCTTGCCACCCTGACCTGGGGCTCGGCCGGCTGGCTCGGCGTCAGCATGCTCGGCGGGCTGCTCGCCGTCGTTGCCTTGATCGTCCGATTGCTCGATCATCGCGCAAGCCGGCCGGTGGCGGCAGTCGGGCACTAAGACGGGCCTCCATCGAAATACCAGGGCGCGGCTCTTCCAGCCGCCCTTTTTGTGCTGCCGGCGGCTCGCGGGGCGTCGGCTACGATCGACAATAAGAACCGCTTTGCGAACCGAAAGAAATTGGCCGCCCGATTCAGAGTGGATCGGACGCGCGCTCAGCTCAGCAGCCGAGCCAGGAACACCACGTAGAAGGCGTAGGTGGCATTGGCGACGATCAGGCAGAGGCAGGCGAAGGAGCCGAGATCCTTGGCGTGCTTGCCCATGTCGGATATCTCCGGCGAGACGCGGTCGACGATTTCTTCGATCGCCGTATTGATCGCCTCGAAGGCCATCATCAGCAGGAAGAGGATCGCCATAGCGACGTATTGAAAGAGGTTCGCACCGGCGATGGCAAAAGCGACCATGGCAACCGCAAAGGCGATGAGCTCGTGCCGGAAGGCCGCCTCACCGATCAGCCGCTTCGCGCCGCCAAAGGAATAGCTCGCAGCAGCAAGGAGATGCCGGATGCCGGTTTGCTTGCTGATCGGAGCGGTCCGGCCGCTGGGTGGGACTGTGTTCTTCGCGTCCATTTCGTCTCGACGAGCTTCGAACCTTCTTAAGCGTTCGCATTGCGTTGAGGCATTGCAGGCGGCTTCATCCGCTCACCGTCCCGGCGCGAAACGCCCTCTTCCCGATAGGCGAGAAGACGCCCCGCATCAAGTGCGACAAGCATGAGCATAGCATGGCCGACAGCCGATCGACAGAATCGCCCAGGCTTCAGCTCTTGTTGCTGACGCCGGCTTGCGCGAAGGTCGCCATGCCGCCGTGGCAGGCGGCAGCCGCCTTGACGATGCCGGCGGCGAGCGCCGCACCGGTGCCTTCTCCGAGCCGCATTCCGAGCGCGAGCAGCGGCGTCTTGCCGAGCTTCTCGATGGCCCGGATATGCCCTGGTTCCGCCGACACGTGGCCGATCAGGCAATGGTCGAGCGCCGAAGGGTTCGCTGCCTTGAGGACGGCCGCCGCGGCCGTGGCGACATAGCCGTCGATGATCACCGGAACCTTCTGCATGCGGGCAGCGAGGATGGCGCCCGCCATCGCCGCGATCTCGCGCCCGCCGAGCCGTCGCAGCAGTTCGAGCGGATCGGAGAGATGGTCGCGGTGGAATGCCACGGCCCTTTCGACCGCCGCGATCTTGCGTTGCAGGATCTCGCCCTCGGAGCCGGTCCCGGGACCGACCCACTCTTCAGCGCTGCCGCCATAGAGACCGAGATTGATGGCGGCGGCAATCGTCGTGTTGCCGATGCCCATCTCGCCGATGCAAAGCAGGTCCGTGCCGCCGGCGATCGCCTCCATGCCGAAGGCCATGGTCGCGGCGCAATCGCGCTCGGAAAGCGCCGCTTCCTCGGTGATGTCGCCGGTCGGATATTCCAGCGCCAGATCGAAGACCTTCAGGCCAAGATCGTGGCTGACGCAGATCTGGTTGATCGCCGCACCGCCGGCAGCGAAATTCTCCACCATCTGCGCCGTCACGGATGACGGAAACGGGGTCACGCCCTGGTTCGTGACGCCGTGATTGCCGGCAAAGATCGCGACCAGCGGCCGATTGACGGCCGGAGAACGGCCGGTCCAGGCGGCGAGCCAGAAGGCGATTTCCTCGAGACGCCCGAGCGCGCCCGGCGGTTTCGTCAGCTGCGCGTCCCGCTCGCGCGCCGCGACGAGCGCCGCCGTATCCGGCCCAGGCAGGTTGCGCAACAATTCACGGAAATCATCAAACGGCAGGCCGCTGGCACTCATGGGGAATCCTTCGCATGTCCGAAGCTTTGTCAGCCGCACCTCATAGAGGCTCCGGGCTTGTCCGGCAACGTCATTTGCGCCAGACGCTGTCGCCGGAGCATGATCCGGCAAAGGATGGGCGATTCGGCGTTGCCCAATGGTCCCTACAGCGCCGCGCGTCTTATCAGACGCGTAAAGGTCGCTGTAGCACTTTGAATTGCTGCATGTTCTTGTCCTTGAATCGAGGTCGATTAAAGGAGACATGCAGTAGGAGGGGACAATGACCAGACTTGGCGATCTTTGCGACGACGTGGCACGAGCGGTGGCCTTCTTGAGCCGTGTGCCCATGCCGCATCGCCATTTCGTCGGCCATGATGGCCGGCTGAGCCGCGCGGTGCGCGCCTTCCCGCTCGCCGGAATCCTGATTACCCTCCCCGCGGCCCTCGCCGCAGCATTGCTGGTGTTCCTACAGGCAAACGCCCTCTTCGCGACCTTCCTCCTCGTCGGCGTTCAGGTGCTCGTCACCGGGGCGCTGCATGAGGACGGCCTTGGAGATGCGGCCGACGGCCTCGGCGGCGGCCGCGATCGGGAAAGCGCATTGGCGATCATGAAGGACAGCCGGGTCGGCACCTATGGTGCGGTGGCACTTGTCCTCTCCTTCGGCCTTCGCGTTTCGGCGCTTGCCGCCTTCCTGCCGCTGCTGTCGCCCATCGGCGCGGCGCTTGCGCTCCTCGGCACCGCCGCGCTCAGCCGCACGGCCATGGTCTGGCACTGGTCGCGCCTGCCGCCGGCGAGACGTGACGGCGTTGCCGCCTCGGCCGGCATGCCCGAACCGCAGGCGACGACAACGGCGCTCGTCTCCGGACCGGTTCTCGCGCTTCTCATGTTTTTCGCGGCCGGCATTCCGTTCGTGGCGGTACTGCTTGCATTTGCCGCTTTCGGCCTTGTGGTGCCGGTTTTCGGCAAAATCGCCGCGCGCAAGCTCGGCGGCCACACCGGCGACACGATCGGCGCCACCCAGCAATTGGCCGAGATCGCCCTTTTCGGCGCCCTTGCGCTGGCGCTCTGAAACACTGATATAATTTCCAAGGAAACCAAAAAGAGCAGCCAAGACAATGGAATCTCCTTGCATTCTCGTCTGTTCGATCGACGATAGAACCGGCTACTGCTTCGGTTGCGGGCGGACGCGGGACGAAATCGGCTCCTGGACGCTCTATACCGACGCCGAGCGGCACAGCATCATGCAGATGCTGCCTCAACGACTTGAAAGCGTGGAGCGCAAGCCGCGGCGGGAAACGCGCCGAACGCGGCTGGCGCGGGAACGAAGTGGCGCATGAACCGTCTGACGCTTCTGCTGGCGATTCTGGGCATCGGCCTCGCCCTGCTGATCTTCAATCACGATAGCGGCCAGACCCTCGGCATGAACAATGACGACTTCGGCAGGCTCGTCGCGCTTGCGGCGCTGGCGACTCTGCTGAGCGCCGCCGTGCTGCGCGGCCGGCAGCACTTCGGCGAGGCAGTGCGCCTTTTGGCCATCTGGATCCTCATCGCCCTCGGGCTCGCCTCGGCCTATGTCTACCGCTACGACCTGCAGTCCTTCGGCGATCGGGTTCTCTCCGGCCTCGTACCTGGCCGGACCATGGTGGTCACGGACAGCGAGGGCCAGTCGGAAGTCGTGCTCCAGAAGCGGATCGACGGCCACTTCCAGGCCGATATGACGGTCAACGGCCAGCCGGTCAGCATGATCGTCGACACCGGAGCAAGCAGCATCGCACTCACCTACCGAGACGCCCAGAGGATCGGCCTCGATCCGGAGAATCTCGCCTATACCGTCACGGTGATGACGGCGAACGGGCCTGCCCTTGCCGCCCCGGTGGTCCTGAAGGAAATCGCGATCGGCCCGATCGTGCGAACGAATGTCCGTGCCATGGTGGCAGCCGAGAGCAGGCTCGACCGCAGTCTGCTCGGGATGAGTTTTCTCTCCAGTCTCGACTTTCTGCAGATGCGAAGCGACGAATTGCGGCTGAAGGACTGATACCAACGGCAGTAGGTTTCGGCGGATCACAATCGGTCGGTGCGGTGGTGGTAGCCGGTGCGGTGGTGACGGTTCGACCTCGCCAGGGCGCTCAACGCGTCGGCGTTGCGAATCCCGGACTGATAGGCGTGGATCAGCCTTGCAGCGAGGGCTTCGGCTTCAGCGCACTTGCGCGAGATCCTCCGCACCTGCAGTTCCACCTGGAAAATCTTATCGATCAGTTCCAGCTCATTGGGACCGATCGGATCGAACGTGAAATCTTGAGCGGCTGTCATCCCAACTCCTTGTGGGCCGCTACCGGACGGGTAGCATGGTCACTCTACGCCGCTTCGGCAAAATCGCGAGTCTTTCAGGAGTTTCTGGTGATAAGCGTTTAATACCGTACGCAGGCATCGTCACCAGGAAAAGACCGCCGATCAGGAGCTGCAGTTGCAACCCGGTGCAAGGAATGGGCGGCGAACCGCGACCATGCTATTGTGAAACAATCGCCTCGCGAGCAGCCGCGAGCGACAGAGGGGCAACTGGTCCTCGCTCCAGAAGGGGCAAAACTGATGACGCCGTCTTTGCCGAGCCCGATGCGCAATCAGCTGTTGGCGATGCTCCCCGAGGCGGACTACAGCCAGATCGCATCCGATCTCCAATATGTCGATCTGTCGCGCGGTGCGTTTCTGGCAAGAGCGGGCGAACCCATTGATCATATCTACTATCTCACATCCGGGATTGGCTCGCTTGTTGCCACCACACCCGAGAGCAACAAGGCCGAGGCCGGCATTTTCGGCAGCGAAGGATACGTTCCGACTTCGGCTGCCACAGGCGTGGAGCTCAGCGCGCATGACGTGATCATGCAAATCGGCGGGGATGCCTACAGGATGAATTTCGCGTCGTTCCGCCGCGGCATGGAGCACAACAGGAACTTCAACCGGGTGATGATCCGGTGCATTGAGGCTTTCTCGATCCAGCTCACTTACACAGCGGTCTCAAACGCGGTCCATGGTGTCGATGAGAGGCTCGCCCGCTGGATCCTCATGTGCCACGACCGGGTGCCCGGCGACCAAATCCCGCTCACGCACGAATTCATCTCGCTAATGCTGGCAGTCCGTCGGCCGAGTGTCACGACATCATTGCACATTCTCGAAGGAAACGGGTTCATTCGTTCTCTGCGGGGGCAGATCATCATCCGGAACCGGCCAGCCCTCGAAGAATTCGCGCGGGACGCCTACGGCAAGCCGGAAGCGGAATACCGGCGCCTCATGATCGGACTCTTCTAAATTGAGTTTAGTTTTCAGATGCCGCCCGAGAGGAGCCCAGCGACTCCGTCGGGCTCGCCATCGTTGTCAACTCCTGAGCCTGTAGCCTGTCCGGAAGATCCAGGTCAGAACCGACAGGCAGAGCGCCAAAAACGTGAGAATGATCGCCGCGCTCGCGAGCGGGCTGACGTCGGAGACTTCGAAAAAGCTCCAGCGGAAGCCACTGATCAGGTAGAGCACCGGGTTCAAGTGGCTGACGGCCTGCCAGAAGGGCGGCAGCATGTCGATCGAGTAAAAGCTGCCGCCGAGAAAGACGAGCGGCGGGACAACCAGCATCGGGATGAGGTTCAACTGCTCGAAGTCCTTCGCCCAGATGCCGATGATGAAGCCGAACAGGCTGAAGGTTATTGCCGTCAGCACGAAGAAGAACAGCATGGCGACCGGATGGGCGATACTGAGATCGACGAAGAGGGATGCAGTCGCGAGAATGATCGTGCCGATCATGAGCCCCTTGGTAGCCGCCGCTCCGACGTAACCGAGCACGATTTCAATCATGGAGATCGGCGAGGACAGGACCTCGTAGATCGTGCCGGTGAATTTGGGGAAGTAGATGCCGAAGGAACCGTTGCCGACGCACTGCGTGAGGAGCGTCAGCATCATCAGGCCCGGCGTGATGAAGGCCCCGTAGGAGACGCCGTCGATCTGCTGGATCCGTTCGCCGATCGCTGCCCCGAAGACGATGAAATAGAGCGAGGTGGAAATCACCGGCGACACCACGCTCTGCAGAAGCGTGCGGCGCGTACGCGCCATCTCGAAGAAATAGATGGACTTGACCGCCTCGAAGTTCATTGCCCCGCCTCCACGATTTCCACGAAAATATCCTCGAGCGAACTCTGATGCGTCGAGATATCCCTGAGCCTGATCCCCGCCTCTGAAAGCGCGGCGAGCAGAGTGGTGATGCCGGTCCGCTCAGCGCTCGTGTCATAGTCGTAAATGAGGCGCTGCCCACCTTCCTCGAGCGACAGGCTGTAGGACGACAGCGTTTCCGGGACCTTGTCGATCGGCTGCGCCAGATCGACCCGTAATTGCTTGCGGCCGAGCTTCGTCATCAGCGCCGCCTTCTCTTCCACCAGCAGGATCTCGCCGCCATTGATGACCGCAATGCGGTCGGCAATCTCCTCCGCCTCCTCGATGTAGTGCGTCGTCAGGATGATGGTCACGCCCGAGGCACGCAGCCTTTCCACGACCTCCCACATGCTCTTGCGCAGGTTGACGTCGACGCCGGCGGTCGGCTCGTCGAGAAAGAGCACGCGCGGTTCGTGCGACAGCGCCTTGGCGATCAGCACGCGCCGCTTCATGCCACCCGAAAGCTCGCGCAGCATGTTGTCCTTCTTGTCCCAGAGCGAGAGATCCTTCAGCACCTTTTCGATATGGGCGGGATCGGGCTTCTTGCCGTGCAGCCCGCGCGAGAAGGAGACGGTGTTCCAGACGGTCTCGAAGGCGTCCGTCGTCAGTTCCTGCGGAACCAGCCCGATCATCGATCGAGTCTGGCGGAAATCGCGCACGACATCGAAGCCATTGACCGCCACCCGGCCCCCGCTCGGATTGACGATGCCGCAAACGATCGAGATCAGCGTCGTCTTGCCGGCGCCATTCGGCCCCAGCAGAGCGAGAATCTCGCCCTCCTCGATGTCCAGGCTGACGCCTTTCAGCGCCTGAAAGCCGGAGGCATAGGTCTTCGACAAATTCGAAACGGAAACGATGGGCGCCATGAAATGGATCCGGAAACGGTGGGAGTGCCGCTTCTATATGGGCCGATTCACGGAGATTTTCAGCCCGTCCCGGGCAAATTTAGCAGCGACGCTCCGTCAACCGGCAGCGACCCGGATCAGGCACGGCCCGTGCCCTTCAGCAGAATGTAACCGGCGACGCACAGGACGAGCACCCCGAACAGCCGGTTGAGAACGCCCTTTCGGGCCGACATCCGCCGCGCCGCCACGATGCCTGCGGCACCGCCGAGAATACCGCCGCCGATGAATTCCCCGGCAACCCTCCAATCCACGAAGCCGGACGCGGCGTAGTTCAGCGCCGTCGCCAGGCCGAATGCGCTGATCGCCAACAGCGACGAGCCGATCGCATTGATCATCGGCATTCCGGTCGCGGCAATCAGGCCCGGCACGATCAGAAAGCCGCCGCCGATGCCGAAGAATCCGGAAAGCGTACCGGTCGCCAGCGCCACCGCCGCGGTCAGCCAGCACATCCGCGCATCGACCGGACGCGGCTCGCCGTCCGTCGCACGCCGCGGCCACAGCATGGCCAGTCCGACGGCCACCATGACGAGGCCGAAGAGGAAGAGCAGCTTCTCGCCATCGACCAGCTTGGCGACGGAGGACGCGACAAGCGCACCCAATGTGCCGATGAGGGCAAATACGATGGCGCAGCGCCACCAAACATGCCCGGCTCGCGCGTGACCGGCGAAATTCGCCAGCGCGCTCGCCGAGACGGCAAAGGCGCTCGTGCCGATCGCCACATGCGTGCCGCCGACGCCGACCACGTAGAGCAGGAGCGGCACGGCAAGAATCGAGCCGCCGCCCCCGAGCAATCCCAGCGAAAAACCGACGAGCCCACCGGAAGCGATTGCAGCTGTCACACCCGCTGCCATAGCCGCGCTCCCTGCAGGCGATCATGCGCCACCATCCCGGCAAGCATTGCGGCGACGAAGAGGACGGTGGCCGGCAGGCCCAGCGACAGAGATGCCAGCGCCGGGCCGGGGCAGAGCCCGACCAAGCCCCAACCGACGCCGAAGATCGCCGAGCCGACGATAAGCCTCCGATCGATAACCTGCGTCTCAGGCAGGTGAAAACGATCGTCGAGGAGCGGCCTTGGCATGCGGCGCACGAGCGCCATGCCGGCGGCCGATACGATCACGGCGCCCGCGAGCACGAAGGCGAGCGTCGGATCCCAGTCGCGGGTGATGTCGAGAAAGCCGCGCACCCGGGCCGGGTTCAGCATTCCCGAAATGGAAAGACCAAGTCCGAAAATCGCGCCCGAGACCAGGGCCGCGGCAATGCGACAAGCTGCATTTCTGTTCATTGGAAGAACCCCATCAGGTAGACCGTTGCGACTGCCGTGGCCATGAAGGTGCCGACCGCCGCCATGGACCGGCGCGATAGCCGGGCGAGCCCGACGACGCCGTGGCCGCTGGTACAACCGGAGCCCATGCGCGATCCGTAGCCGACCAGCAGGCCGCCCGCGACGACGATCGGCCAGGACGCCACCAGCACGACCGCCGGCCATTCGCCGAGGAACAGGCGGTAGAGAACCGGACCCAGGATCAATCCGAGGACAAAGGCCGTGCCGGTCGCCGTTTGCACACCCTGCAACAGGCGTCCGGCAATGCCGCTGACACCCGCCACCCGGCCATTTGAAACGACAAGGATCACGGCCGAGAGCCCTATCAGCATTCCACCCAGCAATCCGCTGGCATAGGTCGCCATCATTTCGTGTCCTCGCCGCAGAAGATGTCGTAGAGCGCCGTGACCAGCCGTGCGGCCTTGTCATCGGTCAGCCGGTAGAAGACATGTTTGGCGTCGCGCCGCGTTGCGACGAAGCCGGCCTCACGCAGCACCGTCAGCTGCTGCGAAAGCGTCGGCTGATGTATGCCGAGCATCTCTTCCAGTTGACTGACCGAATACTCGCCTTCGACCAGCGTGCAGACGATCATCAGCCGATTGTGGTTGGCGAGCGTCTTCAGGAGCGTCGCCGCCTCGCCTGCCCGCTCGCCCATGTCCGGAGAGATCTCCGGGATCTTCAACACACTTCTCATGCCTGTTCCTTTCAGTCCCATGCCGCGCCCTGCAGCGCATTGATGGGAAATTTCAGATAGCGCGCGCCGTTCGACTCCGGTTCAGGCAGTCGGCCGCCGCGGATATTCACCTGCAGCGCATGCAGGATCAGCTTCGGCATCGGCAGCGTCTTGTCGCGTGCCTCGCGCAATTCGACGAAGGCATCCTCGGTCATGCCGGCGAGATGCGGATTGGAGCGCTTCTCCTCGCCGACCGTGCTTTCCCAGCGCGCCTCGCGGCCGTCCGGCTGGTAGTCATGCCCGGTGAAGAGACGGGTTTCGTCCGGCAGGGCGAGAATCCGGCTGATCGAACGCCACAATTGCCGCGCATCGCCGCCGGGAAAATCCGCACGCGCCGTGCCGCTGTCGGGCATGAAGATCGTGTCGTGAACGAAGGCGGCGTCGCCGACCACATAGGTGACGGAGGCGAGCGTATGGCCCGGCGAATAGATGACCTGCCCGGCGATCGAACCGACGGAGAAGCGCTCGCCATCGGCGAAGAGATGGTCCCATTGCGACCCGTCCGTTTGGAGCTCGGGCCAATTATAGATACCCTTCCACAGCCTCTGGACGCGCACCACTTCCGATCCGATCCCCGTCGGCGCCCCGGTCTTTTCCTTCAGATAGGCGGCGGCCGAAAAATGGTCGGCATGGGGATGAGTGTCGAGGATCCATTCGACCGTCAGCCCCTTCCCGGCCACGTAATCGAGGATCCGGTCCGCCTGCACCGTCGCCGTGGCGCCCGACTTCTCGTCGAAGTCGAGCACCGGGTCGATGATGGCGCAACGCTTGGTCAGCGGATCCGAAACCACATATTGGATGCTGCCGGTACGCTCCTCGTAGAAGCCTTTGACATCCGGTCTCGCAGTTGCTGCTGCAGGCATTGGTGCCTCCGTTTTGCGATCAATATACACTTAAATATAATGTATATTGACTTCCCGAACAAGTCCGTTGCAGAGCTGCGGCAATTTGACCGCAGTGCCTGTAACGGAGCGCTGAAAGCAGGAATTATCGCACGGCCACGAGCCAGAACGCGATCACATATGGTATTGCATGGCGCCGCAGGCAAAGCGTGTCAGTCTTTGAGACTTGTGCATCGCGCTTTCCGGAATCGGGTCCGATCTTCGACCCCAGTGCACGAATTAGAGCACTGGCGGCCGCTCGTCCGAAGAATGGCGCCGACACGCCCGCTTCAAGGCCGACGGACCTTGCTGGCAAGCGCAAACCTCGCACATTCGCCTCAAAACGGCGTCACTAAGGGCATGATCGCTGACTTGGACGGAGCTCGAGGTATCTCAACAGCTCCCGGCTACAGTCTTTGAGAGCGGAACTATTTTGGCTTGCCTTGGCGATCGCCATTGCACCCCAATAGGATGCGATTATGAAGTTTGCCGCGGTCTCGGCGTCCAGATGGGCGCAGTGGCCGGCGAGTTGGTCGGCGTGGATCTTTTGCGCAAGCTCTCTTCTCCAATTCTCTAGGATTGTGCTTGCGGCCTTGCGCATGTCGTCATCCTGCCTGGCCAGTTCGCTCACCATATTGCCGAGCGGGCATCCCGACACAAAGCCCTGTTGATCCAGTTCTCGGATAATCCTGGCGAATATGGCTTCCACGCCGGCGGATGCCGTCTTGGCCTCCATGACCGGCTTGATCCACGTTTCTTCGACAGCGTCGGCGACGTTGCCGTGCAATACCGCAAGCCCCAATTCTTTCTTGGTCGGGAAGTGATGTGAAAAGGCTCCCCCTGTTACGCCAGCCGCCGCCTTCAGGTCCTGCACGCTGGTAACGCCGTAGCCGCGCGAGCTGAAGGCGGTAAAAGCGGTGTCGACAATCCGCTTCCTTACCCCTTCAGGATCGTTCGATCTTCGCTTGTTCAGACGTTTCGCCATCGGTGCGTTCTGTAGCACGGCTTGACAAACAGGACAACTGACCTGTATTCGAACAGGACAATCATCCTGTTTGGAGGCAAGAAATCGATGCGAAACACCGCAGCTGCAGCCCAGGTCTTCGAGCTCCGCCAGTACCGCCTCCATCCGGGTGCGCGGGAAACGCTGATCGATGTCTTCGATCGAGAATTCCTGGAGACACAGGAGGAGGCCGGCATGCATGTGGCGGCTCAATTCCGTGATCTCGATGAAACCGACAGCTTCGTTTGGCTGCGGGGCTTTGCGAACATGGAAACGCGAGCGGAAGCGCTCGGCCGCTTTTACGGAGGACCCGTCTGGGCAAAGCATCGCGACGTCGCCAACGGCACAATGGTCAATTCCGACAACGTTCTGCTGCTACGCCCCGCCCGACTTGATTCGAGTTTTCAGCTACCAGCCCCCGAGCGGCCGCGCCCCGACAGCACTGCGCAGTCGTCAGCGATCTTTCTCTGCGCGATCCATTACACTGCTCCCGGCAAGGAGGAGGCTTTTGCCGCGTTCTTCGAGGATAAGGTCCGCTTGCCGCTTCTCGAAAGCGGAGCGACTGTCCCTGCCTCCTTCGTGAGCGAACACAGCGCCAACACCTTTCCAAGGCTGCCGGTGCGGCAAGGAGAAGCGGTTTTTGTGGCTCTTCTCCGGTTTTCTACGCCGCAAGCCTACGCCACCCACCGTGGCGCCCTGGCAGCCTCGAGGCAGTGGGCGGAGGAAATCGAGCCGCAGATCAGCCAGCGCACATGGCGGGCCACCGAGGTGCTGAGACTTTCGCCGACGTCACGATCGCTGGTGCGCTAGTCTTATCGGCCCCGCCCAACGGCACATAGACAAGGGTCGCCTTCGACGCCGCGACACAATTCGTTGGTCAAGATCGCGCAATCTGCTCAGCCATAGAGGCTATAGAAGAACCGAAACGCGATCAGCGTCATGAAAATGCCGAAGCCGGCCTCGAGCTGGCGCCGGCCCATGGCATGGGCGAGCGCCACGCCGACCGGCGCGACCAGGAGCGTGATCGGGATAATCAGCCCCACGGCGATCCAATTGACGAAGCCGGTCGAAAGCGGCGGCAGCCCCGCCTCCCCCCAGCCGGCCCAGACATAGCCGAACAGGCCCGGGATCGAGATCAGCACGCCGACGCCGGAGGATGTCGCGACCGCCTGGTGGATCGGCCGGCCGTAGAGAGTCATGAAGGTGTTGTTCAGCACCCCGCCGCCGACTCCCATCAGTCCGGAGAGGACGCCGATCGCCACGCCGACCAGCCACTTCACCGGATTGTTCGGAAGATCCTTGCCGATGCGCCAGCTTGCCCGGTTGAAGATCATCCGGAAGGCGATGGCCAGCGCGATGACCGCAAAGATCAGTCGCAGTGTTTCGCTGCTGACATAGGCCGCGATCACCGTGGCGAGAACGGCGCCGAGCGGCACGGCAAGAAGCCAGTTGCGCAGGAGATCGATGTCGACGACCCCGCGCCGGTAATGCGAGAGGAAGGAACGCACCGATGTCGGCACGATGATCGCGAGCGACGTGCCGACGGACAGATGCATCCGCACCGCATCGTCGACGCCGAGCAGACCGAAGACCTGATAGAAGACCGGAACCAGGATCGCGCCGCCGCCGATGCCGAACAGGCCGGCGAGCACGCCCGCAACCACACCGGCCGCAGCCAGCGCCAGCGCGAACATCATCAGTTCCGAAATCGGCGGCATGCAAAATTCCCAGGGCGCTGAAGCGGGCAACGGACGTGGCCCGTTATGGAGCGGCCACCACTGTCACGAAACGGTGATGCTTTTCAATCACCTTTGAGCCGCTGGAGCGACCTCGCTCCCGTGATTTGCACCGGTGCCTTCCCTCTGAAACAGGCTCCGGGTCTTTCGGCCGGCGCACCCTGCCGGCCTTTTTTATCCGCACTGGTGCGATCCGCCACAGGCTTAGGCGACCTTCACTAATCGCAATGCCGGTAGCCGGACTTGCGGGTCCTCAAGTCGAAGTGGAAGTGGTCCTTGTGAAACGGATCGCTACCGGGGCCGAGCACGGTGTGGAAATATTTGCAGCTATCGGCGCGCACCGCCTTCAGGAGCCCGCGTTCGCGGAAGGCGAAGAAGCCCTTCCTGCGCACGTCGATCTGCTTGCCGTTCTTCAGCACGAACTTGCCGACATCGATCGCGTTGCCGCGCGCATGCTCGGACATCGGATTGCCCCGCCGCGAGTTCATCGTGCGGCACGAATAGCCGCCAAGCGGACGGATCGTCTTGACCCCCGACCAGTAGCGATAGCGCGAGGACGGCGCGAGCTCGTATTTCACCCACTGCGCAAAGGCCGCTGTGACCTGGCAGTTGAGTCTCACTGCCGGCTTCACGTCGATATTTCCGGAAAGGCCGCTGAGTTCGATCGGATAGTCGATGCCGCAGGACGGTCCGTCATGGATGCGCGGCAGGTCGCGATAGACGACGCCGAGCTTTTTCAGTTGCTGCCGGCAGGCAATTTCTGAAGCCGGCATCCGTCCGGTATATTCCGGCGCGGCCAGCGGATTGCGGGCGCGCGGCAGGAAGGCCACCTGCTGCGGCTCCTCCGTGCGTCGCTGCTGGACGGGAGAACGCATCGTCCCTGCGGCCCCGGCCGGGCTCCGCGCAGGCGCCAGCGGCGGCAGGTCGGGATCGTAGCCGAGCTCCGCCTGCTGTGGGGCCGGCGATGCCGCCGTTCCGCCGAGCTGGCGCACAGTGTCCTCGCCGATCCCGCCGACCACCGGCTGCGCCGTCCCGCCCTCGGCGATCTGGTTCGACTGCTCCTCGGCAAGCCCGACCACCGGCTCGACACCCAGCATCGGATCCATGTTCACGCCTTCAGGCGGAATGCTCATCGGGCCGGCGCTTGCCGACATCGCTGCCGGAGGATCGCTGTCGATCATCGGTAACCTCCCCTGCCCGCCCGGACCGGCCTCCATTGCGGCATCCGCCGTCCCGCTGAAGGACGGAACCGGCTTTGCCGGATAGGCAGCCGTCAGTTCCTGCTCCGGATTGGCCGGAACGCGGCTCGATCTGATTGCCCCGACCCTGGAAGCGGAATCGATCCTCGCAGACGGGGAAAGCACGTCGGTCGTGCAGGCCACAAGCGAAGCGGAGAGAAGCAGCGCCGCCAAGGGCCGGTGGAGAAGAGAAACATACGCCATACCCATTGCCGCCTTCGTCCGTGGCGAGGCTCTGCGCTCCGCCGATGCACCCCACGGCCCGAAGGTGAACGCCGGCTATGTCGCCAGGCGGGCACGCGGCCGAAAAACTGACAGTTCGGCCGACTTTATGCAAACAGAGTAAACGAAGCCTTGCAAACCTTCCCCCCTCATTCCGCAGACCTGCCCTCCTCACCGGCATTCGCCGCGATGGACGACCCGGAACCCGTCTGCACGGGCCATGCAGGCATTGGCGAAGGTCTCGGCCTGCCTGCCGCGCACGGCGCAGACCTGCGCGTATTCGCGGGTGCATAACCGCGGCGTCACCGGGCGGAAATCCTCGCGGCACACGCCGCGATGCACGACACGGAAGCCGTCGACACGCGCGTGGCAGGCATTCGGGAAGGTGCGCAGGAGATCGCCGCGCTGGCCGCAAACGGGTGCATATTCCATCGTACACACCTGCGGCAACGGCCTTGGCCCGGGACGCGGCTCCTCCACAACCACGGTGCAGGCGGAAAGCAAGCCGAGCGACAGCAGAATGGCGGCGCCGCGCGGCGCGAGAAGCCCAATGGTCGACATCGTATCCTCCTCGGTGGGGCTGGCCCGCATTTCTCACACTCCTTGACGGGCTACGCTTTTCGCGGCTTTCGCCCGTATGCAACTCGCCACAATTCAACGCAGGGCGCAAGGAGTGTGAGAAATGCGGGCTAGAGACCGACCTCTTCCTCGGCCCGGTTGCCCCTGGCATTCTGATAAAACTTTTGGATGCACTCCAACCGAACACGGTAGGTGACAACCGGTTCCATGCGAATTCGGCTCCGACGAAAAAGCCCGCGTCCTTTCGAACGCGGGCCGGATTTTCGAATGGGCAGCAGCCTTTGTCAGGCGGCCTTGCCGTAGGCCGCCTGCCTGGTCTGCTCCCGCAGATGGAACCTTTGCAGCAGGGACTTCAGCTCGCGGCTCTCCTGCGCCAGCATCTGGCTCGCGGCCGTCGTCTCCTCGACCATCGCCGCATTCTGCTGGGTCATCTGGTCCATGCTATTGACGGACGTGTTGACCTCCTGGAGGCCGGTCGCCTGTTCTTTGGCGGCCGTGGCTATCGAGGCGACCTGCTCGTTCACGCGATTGACGAGCGTTTCAATCTCCATCAGCGCGTCGCCGGTGGAGCGGACGAGTTCCACGCCGGCGCCGACCTCGTGGACCGAGGCGTTGATCAGTTCCTTGATCTCCTTGGCGGCGCCGGCCGAGCGCTGGGCCAGTTCGCGCACTTCCTGGGCGACGACCGCAAAGCCGCGCCCCGCCTCGCCGGCCCGCGCTGCCTCCACGCCGGCATTGAGCGCCAGCAGGTTCGTCTGGAAGGCGATCTCGTCGATCACGCCGATGATCTGGCTGATCCGGTTGGAAGAGCTCTCGATCCGCCCCATGGCGTCGACGGCGTTGCGGACGATGCCGCCGGATTTCGCCGCGCTCGCCTTCGTCTCGTTCACCATGTCGCGCGCTTCGAGCGCCCGGTCCGACGCATGGCGGACGGTCGAAGTGATCTCGTCGAGCGCGGCCGCGGTTTCCTCGAGCGCGGCTGCCTGCTGCTCCGTCCGCCGCGCCAGGTTGTTCGCGGCCTCGGAAATGTCGCCGGCACTGCCGTAAACCACTTCGGTCGAATGCGAAATGGCGCCGATGACGTCACGCAGCGCAGAGACGGCCGCGTTGAAGTCGTCCTTCAGCTTGCCGTATTCCGGCGCGATGCGCGCGACCTCGGCGGTGAGGTCGCCGGCAGCCAGCCGCTCCAAGGCCGCGCCGATCGTGTCCATCGCTTCCGCCTGCGAAGCGGCCGCCGAGCGCTGGCGCTCCTCGTTGCCGCGCCGTTCGGCGTCGAGCCGGTCCTGCTGCTCCGCTTCACGCGAGCGCAGATCCAGCCGTTCCCTCACCGAGTCACGGAGGACGACGAGCACCTTCGCCATCTGCCCGATCTCGTCGCCGCGGTCAGTTTCCGGAACCTCGGCGGAAAGGTCCTCGTCGGCGATCGCCCGCATCGAAGTCTTCAGCCTGTCGACCGGACGCACGACGCTGCGAACGATTGCCAGCGCCGCGGCGATGGTCACCAGTCCAGCCGCGGCAAGAAGCGCGGCAACCTCCAGGGCTCCGTTGCGGAACATCGCCGCGAGGTCGTCGGCATAGACACCAGTGCCAACGACCCAACCCCAGGGCTTGAAACCGGCCACATGCGAATATTTCAGCACCGGCTCGTCCGCGCCCGGTTTCGGCCAATGGTAATCGACGAAGCCTTTGCCCTGGCTCTCGACCGTCTTGACGAATTCGATGAAGAGGAATTTCCCGTGTGGATCCTTGTTCTGGGAGAGGTCCTGGCCATCCAGTTCCGGCTTGATCGGATGCATCACCATCGTCGGATGCATGTCGTTGACCCAGAAGTAGCCGCTGTCCTGATAGCGCATCGCCTTGACCACCTCGAGCGCCCGCTGCTGCGCTTCCTCGCGCGACATCGTCCCGGCGACCTCCAGCTTATGGTAGGAGTCGAAGATCGCGATCGCATTGTCGTTCATCGCCGCAAGCATCGCCTTGCGCTCGGCCACCAGCTGCCTGTCGGCCTCGAACAGGCCGAAGACCAGAGCGGCGGCCATGGCGAGCAGCGCAATGGCCACCAGCGCATAGAGCCGCGCGGCAATCGAAAATCTCTTCATCATCCCCTCCAACGAGAAAGTCTCCCACATATGCTAGAGCCTGCAGTATAGAAGCGGGGTTTTGCGAAGGTCCTAACAGAACCCCCCAAAATATTAGGATCGGCTCAGGATCGACGATCGCTGCAGCGGCAGTCGGAGCCTCTTCCCTGCGCCGGCTGTCCTGCGCTAAACCTGCGGGGGAAACGGGAGACAGGCCGAATGACCGCAGCGATCAAGCCGAACGGTGAACTGACCTTGCGTACGCTGGCGATGCCGGGCGATGCCAATGCCGCCGGCGACATATTCGGCGGCTGGGTGATGGCGCAGATGGACCTTTCCTGCGGCATCCGCGCCGCCGAGCGCGCCCGCGGCCGCGTCGTCACCGCCGCCGTCAAGGAAATGGCGTTCGCCCTGCCGGTGAAGATCGGCGACACGCTCTGCATCTATACCGATATCGTCACGGTCGGCCGCACCTCGATGACGCTGAAGGTCGAGGCCTGGGCGCAGCGTTATCTCTCGCATGTGATGGAAAAGGTCACCGACGCCCTCTTCGTGATGGTGGCGCTCGACGCGAACGGGAAGCCGACGCCGGTCCCGGAGGAATAGGCTTTCCACATTCGCTTCGACTTGAGATCGCCCCTCTCCTCGGGTTTAACCCGAGGACTGGCCCTCTCCCCGCTCGCGGGGAGAAGCTCCCGGCAGGGAATGAGGGGCAGAGTTGCGGCCAAAAATTCCCGCGCTTATCCCTTGAAAATAAACGACGCCCCGGCCGCGATCAGCGCAAACCCGATGAGCTGGTGCCAGCCGATCGGCTCCTTCAGCCAGAACACCGAGAAGACAACGAAGATGGCGAGCGTGATCACCTCCTGCATCGTCTTCAATTGCGCCGCCGAATAGACCGCATGGCCGATGCGGTTGGCCGGCACCGCCAGCCAATATTCGAAGAAGGCGATACCCCAGCTCGCGACGATGACGATGGCAAGCGGCGAATGGGTGAATTTCAGGTGCCCATACCAGGCGAAGGTCATGAACACATTGGAGACGAGCAGCAGCAGCACCGGCCAGACATAGGCGGGATTGATGGCGAAGGGCATGGAATCCTCGGGTGGGAAGCGAATCACTGCACGGAAGATGCCGGGCGGACCTGACGGCGGCAAGCGGCTTCATAGCTTCGTGCGAAGCGCCGCGACGCCCTCGAGCGATGACCACCGGCCGAGCGGCGAATCCTGAGCCCGCAGTTCCCCGGAAAACCAGCCTCGCGTTTCCCTTTTGTACTCCTTCCCCCTTCCCTTTCGAGCGGAGTCTCTCCATATTCCCCGCCATGGCCCAGGAACCCAAGAAGTCTCCGAAAGATCCCCCCAAGCAACCCAGCGGCTTCGAGGAAACGCCGCAGGCGCCGCTTTCCGGCGTGCCGCTTTCCGGCAACGTCTCCGACTGGGTGAAGCAGCTCGAGGCCGAGGCGGAATCCTCCGCTTTCGAGAGCCGGCGCGAGGTCGCCTCCAAGGCAGGCAAGCACCGGAAGAAGGTGGAAATATCGGCATCCAAATCCGCCCGCGGCACCTCCATGGGCGGTTCGACCGATCCGAAGACGCGCGCCGCCGCCGGGCTCAACCCTGTTGCCGGCCTCGACATCTCTCTCGAGGAAGCGCAGCGACTCGGCATCGGTAGCCAAGGGAACTCCAAAGCGAAGCGTGGCGGACAAGCGTCCGTCGCCGGCCGTCCGGCGTCCTCCCGCGACGCCAAAGGCACGCAAAAGGAAGATCGGGCGGAGGCCAGCCCGGAGGGCGATGCGGCCGTGAGCGCAGGAAGTGGCGTCACCGCAACCGTCGAGGCGCTTGCCGCGCTGATCGAGAGCGGCAATCCGCTCTTCAAGGACGGCAAGCTTTGGACACCGCACCGGCCGGCGCGGCCGGACAAGTCGGAGGGCGGCATCGAAATCCGGATGCAATCGGATTACCAGCCGGCCGGCGACCAGCCGACGGCGATCGCCGATCTCGTCGACGGCCTCTCCTCGGGCGAGCGCAATCAGGTGCTGCTCGGCGTCACCGGCTCGGGCAAGACCTTTACGATGGCGAAAGTGATCGAGGCGACGCAGCGCCCGGCGGTGATCCTGGCGCCGAACAAGACGCTCGCGGCGCAGCTCTATTCCGAGTTCAAGAACTTTTTTCCGGACAACGCGGTCGAGTATTTCGTCTCCTATTACGACTACTACCAACCGGAGGCCTACGTCCCGCGCTCGGACACCTATATCGAGAAGGAATCCTCGATCAACGAGCAGATCGACCGTATGCGCCACTCGGCGACCCGTTCGCTGCTCGAACGCGACGACGTCATCATCGTCGCCTCGGTCTCGTGCATCTACGGCATAGGCTCGGTCGAGACCTATACCGCCATGACCTTCCAGATGAGCGTCGGCGACCGGCTCGACCAGCGGCAATTGCTCGCCGACCTGGTGGCACAGCAATACAAGCGCCGCGACATGGATTTCCAGCGCGGCTCCTTCCGTGTGCGCGGCGACACGATCGAGATCTTCCCCGCCCACCTGGAGGACGCCGCCTGGCGCATCTCCATGTTCGGAGACGAGATCGACGCGATCACCGAATTCGACCCGCTCACCGGCCAGAAGACCGGCGACCTGAAATCGGTGAAGATCTACGCCAACTCGCACTATGTGACGCCGCGGCCGACGCTGAATGCCGCCATCAAGGCGATCAAGGAGGAACTGGCCTTTCGGCTGGAGGAACTGGAAAAGGCAGGCCGCCTGCTGGAAGCGCAGCGGCTGGAACAGCGCACCCGCTACGATCTCGAAATGCTGGAGGCCACTGGCTCCTGCCAGGGCATCGAAAACTATTCGCGCTACCTGACCGGCCGCAAGCCGGGCGAGCCGCCGCCGACGCTGTTCGAATATATCCCGGACAACGCCATCATCTTCATCGACGAGAGCCACGTCACCATTCCGCAGATCGGCGGCATGTATCGTGGCGACTTCCGCCGCAAGGCGACGCTCGCCGAATACGGCTTCCGCCTGCCCTCCTGCATGGACAACCGGCCCTTGCGCTTCGAGGAATGGGATGCGATGCGGCCGGACACGATCGCCGTCTCGGCGACGCCCGGCGGTTGGGAACTGGAGCAGTCCGGCGGTGTCTTCGCCGAGCAGGTGATCCGCCCGACCGGCCTCATCGATCCGCCGGTCGAGGTGCGCCCGGCCAAGACCCAGGTCGACGACGTGCTCGGCGAGATACGCGCCACCGCCGCCGCCGGCTACCGCACGCTCGTCACCGTGCTGACCAAGCGCATGGCCGAAGACCTGACGGAATACCTGCACGAACAGGGCGTCCGCGTCCGCTACATGCATTCGGATATCGACACGCTGGAGCGCATCGAGATCATCCGCGACCTGCGCCTCGGCGCCTTCGACGTGCTGGTCGGCATCAACCTGCTGCGCGAGGGCCTCGACATTCCCGAATGCGGCTTCGTCGCCATCCTCGATGCCGACAAGGAAGGTTTCCTGCGCTCCGAAACCTCGCTCGTCCAGACGATCGGCCGCGCGGCCCGCAACGTCGACGGCAAGGTCATCCTCTATGCCGACACGATCACCGGCTCGATGCAGCGGGCTATGGCCGAGACCGGCCGCCGCCGCGAGAAGCAGATGGCCTACAATGCCGAGCACGGCATCACGCCGGAATCGGTAAAGGCGAAGATCTCCGACATCCTCGACTCGGTTTACGAGCGCGACCACGTCCGCGCCGATATCTCAGGCGTCGCCGGCAAGGGTTTTGCCGAGGCCGGCCACCTCGTCGGCAACAATCTGCAGGCGCATCTCAACGCGCTGGAAAAACAGATGCGCGACGCCGCCGCCGACCTCGACTTCGAAACCGCGGCAAGACTCCGCGACGAGATCAAGCGGCTCAAGGCGGCGGAATTGGCCGTGCTCGACGACCCGATGGCAAGGGAAGAGGCGCGGAGCGCCGAAGGCGCGACCGGGAAAAGAAAACAAGAGGCGCGGAGCGCCGAAGGCCGCAAGGGTGTCTCCTCCCCTGCCTCCCCCGTCTCTCCGTCATCCTCGGCCTCGAGCCACTGCTGTCCGGTTTAAATTTGTGGACAAGGCGTATGACATTGATTCTACTTGGTTTCAGACGTTTCGCGGCGTTCTGGACACAAGCAGGGGATCAATGTCATGCGGCATGAGAATAGCGTTTTTCATCAGCTTCAACAGCATGTTCCGTGGGCGGTGTTCGACCGGCTTGTGGATGAGCACAAAGCAGACCACCGGGTGCGCCGGTTGACGACAAAGAGTCAGTTCCTGGCACTCCTGTTTGGCCAGCTTTCGGGCGCAACAAGCTTGCGCGAGATCGAAGCCGGGCTTCTCAGTCATGAGGCGCGGCTTTATCACGTCGGTGGGCGCGGCGTGGCGCGTGCCACCCTCGCTGATGCCAATGCCAGGCGTCCGGCAGCCCTGTTTGCCGACCTGTTTTCCCACATGGCCGCCACCGCCAGCCGAAGGACCCGCCGTCACATCAGCGACACCGTGCGCCTGCTCGATGCCACACGCGTCCAGGTCTCCTCGTTATACGACGGCTGGGCCGACATGATCGGCGGCAAAAGAGCCATCAAGTTGCACGTCTGCTATGACCCGCAAGACGACGTGCCCCTCGACATGACGCTGACCGGCCAGAAGACCAACGACATCGTCCCGGCCAAGGCGATCGACGTTATCCCGGGCGTCACCTATGTCTTCGATCTCGCCTATTATGACTTCGCATGGTGGGCCGAGATCGACAGACGAGGCGCACGCTTCGTCACAAGGCTCAAGAGCAATACCCTCGTCGACATCGCCGCCGAACAGCCCGCCGACCAAGCCGGGGGCATCCTGTCCGACAGGATCGGGGCAAGGCTTGTTCGTCTCAACATCATGCATTGCAGATCCATCAACACGCTGCGAAAGCCCAAGCCGCCAGCGCAACGTGATCTACGCCAAATCTCTTTGCCGCTGTCATTCAGTTGAACCGGACAGCAGTGGCCTCGAGCCGAGGATCCACCACCACGGAGAGCAAATCCCTCTTCCAGAAACCCGATCTCGGCAACATGGGCCCAGGCACCGACACCGAACGCCCCCTCTTTCGCAAGCCCGACCTCGATGAAATGGGCCGCGACGTGGCGGTCCCAGCCGGCGAAGGTCGCACGCTGTTCCGAAAGAATTCGCTCGACGAGATGACCGTCGGCCGGACCGAGAAGCCAGTCGTCGGCAAGGTCCCGGAAAAGCCGGTTCTCAACCGTGCCAAGCCGGGCGTCGGCTCCTATGAGGATCCGGCGGAGGAGAAACGGCGCAAGGGGCGGACGAAGGGGAAGACGGGCCGACCGGGGCGGTGAGCGCGATCGCCACGATCTGCGCCTCGGCATTCTTGTTCGCGTCGGCGGCCGACTGGCCGCATGCGGCGATTCAAGTGCTACAACGGCCTTTTCGCGTCTGATTGGACGGGCGGCGCTGCAGGATTGAACTCGTCGCAACGGCGCCAACTCCACCCGTTGCGCTCCTGATCCAGACCACCGCCCCTATCTTGCGCGACCGGCTTTCTTATCCGCCTCGACGCCGCACGGCTAGCCGAGCACGTCGGTTTGCGCCGACGACCGAGATGATGCGCGTTCGGTCGAGGTCGAAGCGGGCCTTGGCGACATCGAGCGTCTCCTTGCGCAGCCGCAGCGGGCAACCCTCCCTACTCGCAGGACAAATGTATCTGCTACCGCTGGTGACAATCGGACGCATTGTTCACAATTCCACGTAGTTGCAGCGGGCAATTCCCCTAAAATTTAACTAACTTTCTGAGGGCATCGCGGAACATTCTTGCTCGTATTTCGATTAGGTAATACTAATTTAGGAGAAACGAACATGCGTGTCCTACCATCACTTCTTACGAGCAGCGGCGTTGCATTACTGTCCGCTGGCTTTCTAGCATCAGCGCCGGTCCCGGCAAGTGGGCAGGCGATGGAACGGCCGATTCTTACTGCAGATCAGTGCAGTCCTCTTACGGAGTCCAATTACGAACTCTGCTGCATTGCGCTGAACCGCACGGAAATTCTTAGCGCGGGGCAACTGGCGCAGTGTCCGCCATTGAGCACGGCCCTTATTCGAAACGTCCTGCAATCGACGCCCAATGACCGCGGCGGCGATGACGGCAACGGCAATGGTGGCAACGGCAACGGCGGCGGCGGCAATGGTGGCGGCGGCAACGGTGGCGGCGGCAACGGTGGCGGCGGCAACGGCGGCGGCGGCAACGGCGGCGGCGGCAATGGTGGCGGCGGCAATGGTGGCGGCGGCAATGGTGGCGGCGGCAACGGCGGCGGCGGCAATGGTGGCGGCGGCAACGGTGGCGGCGGCAACGGCGGCGGCGGCAACGGCGGCGGCGGCGGCAATGGTGGCCACGGCGGCAATGGCGATCATGGTGGCAACGGCGGCGGCGAAAAGGGCAATAACGGCTGGGGTAATGGACGAGATCCGACAAACCCCGGTAGTGCCCATGGCAAAGGCGTGTCGCGAGGCGGTCCTGGCGCAGGTCAGTCGCAAAGCCAGTCCAAGACGCACGGGGATAGATAGTACGAGCGGCCGGTGTAAGGCCGACCGGCCAAGCCCTGTTGGTGCGGCGCCAAGGCATCACGCGTGGCGCTGCGCCGAGTAGGCGCGCTATTCCGCCGCGTTCGCCTTCATTTCCAGGGCCTCCAACTCATAGGAATAGCCCTCGAGCATCGAATAAGCCTGCTCGATCGCCTCAATCTGCGCCTCGGCATTCTTGATCGCCTCGGCGATCGACTGGCTGCGCGCACGCAGCATCGAACCGAGCACGTCGGTTTCCGGCCGCCGGCCGAGGCGGTCGAGGTGCTTGCGCACGCGGGAGCGGTGGCGCTCCAGTTCCAGGATGTGGAAGCGGTTCTTGACGATGTCGTCGGAGAGCTTTCTGCGCATCGCCGCGACCGGATCGAAGCTGCCGGGCTCGCGCTCGTCGAGGATGAACTCGTTGACCAAGGTTTCCAGCATCATCAGGCCCTTCAGGTCCTTCGGGTCGGCGAGCTGGGGATCGTAGCCGGTGTCGTCAAAGACCTTGCGCCGCACCGGATCCTTGAGGAGCTCGTAGGCCGCCTGCAGCTTGCCGAAGGCTTCGGCATCGCCGCCGCGGTCGGGATGCGCCGTCTTCACCGCGCGACGATAGGCCGTCCGGACGGACCGCTCGTCGGCGTCACGCGCAATTCCAAGGAGGGCATAGGGATCGATCACGCCGGTCACCTGCTCTTCGTCGATTTCATTTTCCGTAACCGGTCCAGACCTACCGGTTCGCCGCGCCGGCAGCAACCCCGCGCCGATACAGCGAGGCTCACAGGAGCCTCGCGACGAAAATGTGGTCGAAACGAGGCAATCCACGGGATTTGCCATACGCATTCCGCGCGTAAGAAGCCAAGGAAATGGCGCTAGGCCGGGCTTCACGGTGTTCTGCGACGCAGGCAAATTTCTCCACTTGCCTTTTGACGAAAACACTGCCACTGCTATCCGCGTTCGGGCGATTTCAATCCCGGAGACTGGACTTTCGTATTGAGCCCGGCCCTTGTCGGGTCTGCCGCAAGCGGCATCGTAGACGTCTTTTCCCCGATATCGTGACCACTCGACGCCTTTCAGCGCTGCTCGCCTGATTCCAGGACTGGAAAATTCATGCGGCGGTTCTAGTTCTTGCTTGCGCGTCTTTCCGATACGGGCGGTGCGGCAAGACGCTGAAGACGACTCGTTCGTATCCCTCTGGGGGCACGAACACACTACCTAAAGCAGCCAAAGCGTGATACGAAATCGTTGGGTTGCGGCAACTGACAGACTGAAGGAAAAGGACTTCTTCCATGGCCACCAAGGGCACCGTTAAATTCTTCAACCAAGACAAGGGCTTCGGCTTCATCACGCCGGAAGGCGGCGCGAAGGACGTTTTCGTCCACATCTCCGCCGTCCAGGCCGCCGGCCTCGCAACGCTCAAGGATGGCCAGCAGGTTTCCTTCGACACCGAGCCGGACCGCATGGGCAAGGGCCCGAAGGCCGTCAACCTTCAGGCCATCTGAGCCTGACGGTCTGACCGGACCTTGATGAGCGGCGCTTCGCAAGAGGCGCCGTTATTCGTTGGCGTGGTGCTCGGCAAAGCCCCCCTCATCCGGCCTGCCGGACACCTTCTCCCCGCGAGCGGGGAGAAGGAGACTCGCGGCAAGCGCCAACACAGTCCCCTCGCCCCGCTTGCGGGGAGAGGTTTAGTCCTCGGGTTTAACCTGAGGAGCGGGGCCGAAGGGGGCGAGAGTCGCCACCGGCTAAGACAATCACCTACTCCGCCGCCTGCCTTGCCGTCACGGCCTCGAACACCGCATCGAACGCGGCGCGGATCACCTGCGGACCGGCGCCCTTACGAGTGGCCTCGGCGGAGAGGATCTGGCGATAGCGCCGGGCGCCGGGCCAGCCCTGAAAGAGGCCGACCATGTGGCGGGTGACGTGGATCAGCCGGCCGCCCTTGTCGATATGGCCGGCGGCGTAGTCCGCCATGGCGTCGCGCACGCCCGCCCAGAAATCGAGCGACAGGCGGTGATCGCGGTCGGAGAAGGCGTCCGGCGCGATCGGCACGGGCGGAGCCCCGGTCAGCGGATGGGCGACATAGCCGTCCGCGGCCGTCAAGAGGCCGCTGTCGTGATAGGCGGCGCGGCCGAGCATGACGCCATTGAGCGGGGCGCCGAGCTCGACCGCTGGCGTCTCCGCCGACCGCAGGCGCGGATCGACATGCAAAAGCGCCTGATTCAGCGTCTGAAGACCGCCATTGAGGCCGATGAAAAGATTCGGATTTTCCGCCTTCAACCGATGCACGAGGCCATAATCGAGCGGCGGGAGCTCGCGGTTCTCCCGAGGGCTCAGACCTTGCAGCCAGGCCTTACGGGCATGGACCCACACGCCATCCACGCCGGCATCCGTCACGCGCGCGATGAGATCCCGCAGCGCCACATCCGGGTCCTGCTCGTCGACGCCGATGCGGCACTTGACGGTGACCGGGACGTTCACCGCCGCCTTCATCGCCGCAACGCATTCGGCGACCAGAGCCGGCTCCTGCATCAGGCAGGCGCCGAAAGTGCCGGATTGCACCCGGTCGGACGGGCAGCCGACATTCATGTTGATCTCGTCATAGCCGAGGCCTTCGGCGATCCGCGCCGCCTCCGCCATCTTTGCCGGATCGTTACCGCCAAGCTGCAACGCAAGCGGATGCTCGCTGGCGTCATGGCCGAGCAGCCTCTCCCGGTCACCGCGCAGGATGGCATCGGCAACGATCATCTCGGTATAGAGCAGCGCATGGCGCGACAGCAGCCGCGCGAAAAAGCGGTAATGGCGGTCGGTCCAGTCGATCATCGGCGCCACGGCGAAAACCGGAGCCTGGAAATACCGTCTTCCGCCTGCTGCGGCGGGCATGATTGCGTCGAGTGCCACGTCTGGTTCCGCTATTCCTGTTCGCCGCTGCTCGCCTCTGCAAGACGCGGAAGCATCCGCCGGCAAGGCGCGGCCGGCTGTCCGGCTCATATACAGCGATGCCCCAAACAATGCCAGCCGCTCGCACCCAGGCACGCGAATCCGGCCGAGAAGACGCCGTCTGGGCTTCTACTCGAGGCCCGCCTGTCGGAACCAATTCTGTATGCCGGCCAGCACTTCCGACTTCGCGCCTTCGAGCGTCGGCGCATAGTTGAAGCCGGTCTGCGGCGTGCCGTTACAGTGCGAAATCCGCCAGGCCCAGTCGCTCGCCGACTCGCGCCTCATGACAAAGGCGACTTCGTGGCGGCCGAGCATGGCGCAGTAGGTCCCGTTGCGCAACGGCAACCAGGTCAATCGGATATCTGAAATCGCTATCATGCCATTCTCCCCAGCAGACGTGATAATAACCGACTGCCGAACGCTTTGAACCCCGGCAATTTAGGGGCTTTGCCGCCGCTTACGATCGCGGTAAAATTGCGGACAAATCGCCGTTCCTGGGTTACATTGGGCCCGCATGGCCCGACCCCGCGCGGGGGAGTTGCGCGGAACCGGGGCTTGGCCGAAGACGTTTTGCATAAAGCTCGTGTGGGCGGGGAAAGCGCAGGATTCGGCGCCGCCTCGCCCGGGCCAATATCGACTTCGCGATGGACGGCCGTTCGACCGTCGCGCCCCGAGGAGGAGAAGAATGCATCAAGTGTTGTGGAACCAACCTATCGAACTTGGCTTGACCAGCGGCGACGTACGCACGGTGAAGGGGCCGTCCGACGCGCTCGCGTGCCTTGCCGGCCAGTGGCCACATCGGGGTCCCTATTACGTCGCGGCACGCAGCGCCTGCCGCGCGGCCATTGCCGGCCGACGGACGCCCGACGAGGCAAGACGGCTCTTCATGTTCGCCGCCGAGGAAGCCCATCTGACAGCGCATTGAACATGGTCGGCTGGCGCAGCGGCCGACTGCCGGAAGCTCGATCCGCCGGTTTCAAAGAGTTGCAGCGTGCGCGTGCGAAATGAAGCGGCGCTGTAGCGCCGCGCTGGCGGTCGTTCAGCGGCTTTGCACACCGAGCCGTGATTGTTTGCAAAACCTTCGCCGACGGGCAGGAAGAAGCCCCATTCATATTACAAATCGAGGCCACATAAGTAGTATTAAACGCTGCCGCCGATGCATTCTCTTGAAGCGGACAGCGCTTTCTAATATAAGCTATGTCGCAATCTGAAGAGCAGTTACTGTCATCCATAGCCGCGGTTTCTCGCGGCTTGATTGTGATATGACCCGAAATCTCCGCGAAAGCGTCCAATTTCCGTCGTCAAAGCTTCATTTACCGACTTTATAGTTCTGAGGTGCCTCATAAAAAACAACTTCGGGGTGTTTAACTCCGGACCAAAAGGGACAAAAAGAATAATCTACGGGAGAGACACAATGAGCGAACGCAATCTCCGTCGCATCGTTGAAGTGAGTGTCAGGCGCGACAGCGGCCGCAAGGACATCGGCATCATGACCGTACGCCAAGCCCTGGAACTTCCCGATGTGCCGAGCCTCGAGTACAGCCACCCGGAGCTCAACTCGCGCTCGGATGGCCGCTTCCTGACCCGTGACCAGCTTGAAGCCTATGCACGCTATGCCTAAATGCGGGCGATCCCGCGTCCAACTGGCGAATGGATTTAGCTATTGCGGCAGCCTTTCCGGCTGCTAACGTCCTTCTTGAAGATTCGCTACGGCACCACGCGCCAGTCGGCACGAGAGGTGCCGTAGCGTTTTGATTTTCGCACGCCGCAACAGTGCCGGCTGCCGTGCGATCTGCGGCGGCGCCGAGAATGGACGATCATGGAAACAGTCATACCGCCCGCCCCACCCGTCCTGCTGCCGATCGCGGGAAGCGCCGCGGCCTTCCCGGTGCGCCGGGTCTATTGCGTCGGCCGCAACTATGCCGACCATGCCCGCGAAATGGGGCACGATCCGAGCCGCGAGCCGCCCTTTTTCTTCCAGAAGAATGCCGACAATCTGCTGCCGCCGGGTAAGGATTTCCCCTATCCACCGCGTTCCGCGGATGTGCATCACGAGGTCGAGCTGGTGGTGGCGCTCAGGCGTGGCGGCGCGGATATCCGCGCCGAAGAGGCGCTCGATCACATCTATGGCTACGCCGTCGGCATCGATTTCACCCGCCGCGACCTGCAGGCGGAGGCGAAGAAGGCCGGCCGCCCCTGGACGGCGGCCAAGGCCTTCGAGCATTCCGCACCCATCTCGGCGCTCGCACCGGCTACGGCGATCGGCCATCCGGCAAGGGGTGGCATCTGGCTCAAGGTCAATGGCGAAAGCCGCCAGCAGGGCGATCTCGCGCAGATGATCTGGACGGTGCCGGAAATCATCACCGAACTTTCCCGCCTCTTTACCCTTGCGCCGGGCGACGTCATCATGACCGGCACGCCTGCGGGCGTCGGTGCTGTGATGCGCGGCGATCTCATTACCTGCGGCGTCGACGGCGTCGCCTCGCTCTCCGTCAATGTCGTCTGACTTTATACCACGGACGGGCGGCACCCGCCTCTTCGGCAGAAGAAAGGATAGAGAATGCCACGTTACGCCCTCGGACCGCTGCAGCCGAAGACCCCGCCGGAAGGCAGCTACTGGGTGGCGCCCGACGCCAATCTGATCGGACAGGTGGAGATCGGCGAGGATGTCGGCATCTGGTTCGGCGCGACCTTGCGCGGCGACAACGAGCCTATCCGCGTCGGCGCGCGCACCAACATCCAGGAGGCCGTGATCATCCACGTCGACCCCGGCTTCCCGGTGGCGATCGGCGAAGGCTGCACCATCGGCCACCGGGCGATCGTGCACGGCTGCGTCATCGGCGACAATTCGCTAATCGGCATGGGCGCAACGATACTGAACGGCGTCAAGATCGGCCGCAACTGCCTCGTCGGCGCCAACGCGCTTGTGACCGAAGGCAAGGAATTCCCCGACAATTCGCTGATCGTCGGCGCGCCCGCCAAGGCGATCCGCACGCTCGACGACGCGGCCGTCGAGCGGCTGAAGCGCTCGGCCGATCATTATGTGAAGAACTGGCAGCATTATGCCGCGCAGTTGAAACGGCTGGATTGATAGGCGCGCATCCCGCCTCGGCTCGGGACGGTGCCCTGTCGACCCCCTCTGGCCTGCCGGCGATCTCCCCCACAAGGGGAGAGTACAAGCGGCTATCCCTCGTCCGACCGAAGCGCTTCTGCGAGCCGAACGCTCCGATTGAGGTGAAAAGCGTGCCACATCTATTCTCCCCCTTGTGGGGGAGATGCCCTGCAGGGCAGAGGGGGTATTACCGTCGTCTCCGATTTCTTACCACGCCTCACGCGCAGCTCTTGCACTGCCCGCGGATCTCGATCGTCGTCTTTTCCGTTTTAAAGCTCCGGGCGCGCACCAGCGCCGCCAGGCGCTGCTCGATCGTCTCGTCGTGGAACTCCGTCACTTGGCCGCAGCCCTCGCAGATGGTGAAGGCGGTGACGCCGTGGTCGTGCTCGTGCTCATCCGGGCAGGTGCAGGCGACGAAGGCGTTGATGCTTTCGAGCCGGTGCACGAGGCCGTATTCGAGCAGCTTCTCGAGGGCGCGATAAACCTGCAGCGGCGCGCGAAAGCCCTGGTCGCGGAGCTTGTCGAGGATCGTATAGGCGCTCATCGGTCCGTCGGAATGGGAGAGCGCCCCCAGGACCAGCGACTGGTTCTTCGTCAGTTGGGGCGTGCCCATCAATATGTCCTCCGTGCCGAGAGCGGGATGAGGAAAAGTGCGCGGTCTTCCGCCCGCATCCCGCTCTAACTTATCTAGAATCGATGCGACGCCCCGAGCCGCCGGCCGAGCGGCAGGAGACTCAGCACGAAAAGCATGAGCGCCGCGACGACGATAGACGGTCCCGACGGCGTATCCCAGTGGAGCGATCCGAAAAGACCGCCGGCGACCGCGAGCGCGCCGATCAGCGAGGCGAACACGGCCATGATTTCTGGCGAGGCGGAGAAACGGCGGGCGGTCGCCGCCGGAATGATCAGCAACGAGGTGATCAGCAGGATGCCGACGATCTTCATGGCGATGGCGATCACCAGCGCCATCAGCAGCATGAAGAAGAGCCTCGCCCTTTCCGGTTTCATCCCTTCCGCCTCGGCGAGTTCCGGATTGACCGTCGCCGCAAGCAGCGGTCGCCAGAGATAGACGAGCGCGAAGATCACCAGAATGCCGCCGCCCCAGATGATGTCGATGTCGCTCCGCGACACGGCAAGGATGTCGCCGAAGAGGAAGCCGATCAGGTCGATCCGCACCCAGGTCATGAAGGCGACGATGACGAGCCCGATCGACAGCGCCGAATGCGACAGGATGCCGAGCAGCGCGTCCGTCGACAGCGCGCCCCGCCTCTGCAGGAAAAGCAAGAGCAGTGACACGGCGGAAGCGACGATGAAGACGCTGACCATCAGGTTGAGCTCGAAGAGCAGCGACAGCGCAACGCCAAGCAGCGCCGAATGCGCCATGGTGTCGCCGAAATAGGCCATGCGCCTCCAGATCACGAAGCAGCCGAGCGGGCCCGCCACCAGGGCGATACCGATGCCGGCGACGAGGGCGCGAATGAAGAAATCGTCAAGCATCGCGCTTCTCCGAGCCTTCAAATCCGTGGAGCCGTGCATGATGGCCGCAGCCGCAATCCGGATCGTGGTCGTGAATGTTCTCGACCGCGTCGGAGTGATGATGGCCGTCGCCGGGGAAGCAGCTATCGGCGACGCTGCCGTCGGCATGCAGCACCCGCCCATCCGGCAAGTGGGTATGGTCGTGACGGTGGCTGTAGACCGCAAGCGCACCGGCGGCGCGGCCGCCGAACAGCTTCAGATATTCCGGGCTCTGGCTGACCGCCTGCGGCGTACCGCGGCAGCAGACATGGCCGTTCAGGCAGACCACCGTATCCGTCTCCGCCATGACGATGTGCAGGTCGTGCGAGATCAGCAGGATGCCGCAGCCGGTGCGGTTGCGAATCTGCTTGATCAGTTCGTAGAGGGCGATCTCGCCGGAAAAATCCACCCCCTGCACCGGCTCGTCGAGAACGAGCAGATCCGGCTTGCGGGCGATGGCGCGCGCCAGCAGCGCCCGCTGGAACTCGCCGCCCGAAAGGTGCTGCACCTCCGCCTTCGCCATGTGCAGCATGCCGGTCGCCGACAGCGCCTCTTCGATCTCGCGCCCCTTCAGCGGTCCCGTCAGCGTCATCAGCCGTTCGACAGTAAGCGGCAGGGTCCAGTCGACCGACAGTTTCTGCGGGACATAGCCGACCTTGAGGCCGGCCAGACGTTCGACACGGCCCTCGTCCGTCCTGAGAACGCCGATCGCCATCTTCGCCGTCGTCGACTTGCCCGAACCATTGGGCCCGATCAGGGTGACGATCTCACCGCGGCTGATCGAAAAATCGACGCCGCGCACGAGCCAGCGCCCATTGCGGCGCACGCCGGAATTGCTCAGCCTGACGAGTGACGTCTTCTCCTGGGGGCGGAAGTTCAGCATAAAAAATCCGATTTCGACGGTTGCCTCTGGCTATCGCACACGTTATAGCATAACGCAATTGATGTAATAACATAACACATCAATCCGCACAATATCGCAACCCCCGACGTCCTCGGGGGTGCTTAAGCCAGTTGAAGCCCAATTCGGAGTCACCGATGAAATCGACGCCCGCCCTGCTCTTCGCATCCACCCTCGTGCTCTCGTCTCCGGCTCTAGCGGGTGCCCCGACCGTCGTCGCTTCGATCAAGCCCGTTCACTCGCTCGTCGCCTCGATCATGCAGGGTATCGGCGAGCCGTCGCTGATCGTCGAAGGCGGCGCCTCGCCGCATACCTACAGCATGAAGCCCTCGAACGCCGCCGCGCTGCAGGCCGCCAAGGTGGTGTTCTGGGTCGGACCCGGCCTCGAGGCCTTTCTCGACAAGCCGCTCGATGCACTCGGCAGCGGTGCAAAGGTGGTGGAACTCAGCGAGGCGACCGGCGTCGAGAAGCTGAAGCTGCGTGAAGGCGGCGCCTTCGAAGCGCATGACCATGTGGGAGAGGATCACCATGCGGAAGAAGCCGGCCACGAAGGGCATGATCACCATGCCGAAGAGGAGGCAGCCGGGCACGAGCACGAGCACCATGGCGAAAGCGAATTCGACATGCACCTATGGCTCGATCCGATGAATGCCAAGGCCATGGCGGCGGAGATCGAAAAGACGCTCGCCGAAGTCGATCCGGACAATGCCGCCGCCTACAAGGCGAATCTGGAGGCATTCAACCAACGCGTCGATGCGCTGGACAAGAGCCTGGCCGAGACGGTCGCGCCGATCAAGGACAAGCCCTTTGTCGTCTTCCACGATGCCTACCAATATTTCGAGCACCGCTATCATGTGCGGGTCGCGGGCTCGATCACCGTCAGTCCGGAGGTCCTGCCCGGCGCGGAGCGACTGTCGCAGATCCACGCCAAGATTGAGGAGCTCGGTGCCACCTGCGTTTTCGCCGAGCCGCAATTCGAGCCGAAGCTCGTCAATGTCGTGACAGAGGGCACACCGGCCAAGTCCGGTACGCTGGACCCGGAAGGCGGATCGCTCGACGCCGGCCCGGATCTCTACTTCCACCTCCTGGAAGGGATCGGCGCTTCGCTCAAGACCTGCCTCTCCTCGGCAAGCTGAAGAGTCCCCATGGCGAAAGCGGGCTGAAGGCCCGCCTTTTCTGAACCAATGTTATGTAATGGTATAACATATACACTCGAGGTAATTCCTATGGAAAGACTGCCGGTCACCGTCCTCTCCGGCTTCCTTGGCGCCGGCAAGACGACCTTGCTCAATCATGTCCTCGCGAACCGCGAGGGCCTGCGGGTCGCCGTTATCGTCAACGACATGAGCGAAATCAACATCGACGCCTCGCTGATCCGCGACGGCGGTGCCGATCTGTCACGCACGGAAGAGCAGCTGGTCGAGATGACGAACGGCTGCATCTGCTGCACGCTGCGCGACGACCTGCTGCGCGCGGTCCGCAGCCTCGCCGAACAGGAGCGTTTCGACTATCTGCTGATCGAATCGAGCGGCATATCCGAGCCCCTCCCCGTCGCCACCACCTTCGATTTCCGCGATGAGGCCGGCCAAAGCCTCTCCGACGTCGCCCGGCTCGACACCATGGTCACGCTCGTCGATGCCGCCAATCTGCTCGCCGACTATTCGTCGACCGACTTCCTCGCCGATCGCGGCGAAACGGCCGGCGAAGGCGATGCGCGAACGCTGGTGGTCCTGCTGGTCGAGCAGATCGAGTTCGCCGACGTCGTCGTGCTCAACAAGGTCGGCACCGCGACGCCGGAGCAACTCGATGCCGCGCGGAAAATCATCGTCGGCCTCAATCCGGATGCGCGGCTGATCGAGACGGATTTCGGCCGGGTGGAACTGAGGGATGTCCTCGGCACCAGCCGCTTCGATTTGCTGAAGGCCGAACAGCACCCGCTCTGGTACAAGGAGCTCCACGGCTTCAAGGACCACGTTCCCGAGACGGAAGAATACGGGATCCGCTCCTTCGTCTACCGCGCCCGCCAACCGTTCGATCCGGGCCGCTTCCAGGCCTTCCTCAACCGCAGCTGGCCGGGCGTGCTGCGCGCCAAAGGCTTCTTCTGGCTGGCGACACGCCCGCACCATGTCGGCGAATTGAGCCAGGCGGGGCCGCTGGTGCGCACGGCCCGGATGGGGCTCTGGTGGGCCGCGGTGCCGCCCGAGCAATGGCCGCGCGATGCCCGCTTCCTCGAGGCGATCGGCCCCTATGTCGATCCGGTCTGGGGCGACCGACGCCAGGAAATCGTCTTTATCGGCGCCGATCCGCTGGACGAGGCCGCGCTCCGCGCCGAACTCGACGCCTGCCTGATCGCGGAAGACGCCTTCCGCCCCGAACGCTGGCGCAGCCTGCCGGACCCCTTCGCGAGCTGGAGCCACCGGGCGGCCTGATGGCAAACGGCCGTCCGCAACACCGGCCCCGCTACGTCTGTACGGCGCTGACTGCGGCGGGGCGCCCGGTGCCGATGTTCGACCCGCTCCTCGGCGAGGTCGAAGGGGAAGAGCCTCCGGAAGCGCAGGGCCCGGTCGAAGGCGCGCTTTTCGGCCCTCGGGAGGTCCTGAACCAAAGCAAGTCATTACGTTTATTCAATAAACACAGCGGTTCATGAAAATATTCTCACCTTCTCACTCACCGCCGATCACCTCATAGCGGAAGCGGTCGAAATCCGCGTGCAGGCCGCTGCCGGATGTGTCGAAGGCGAACAGGCCGGCGAAGGCGCCGGTGAACGAGCCGTGCTCGCCGCGTCCGCCCTCGTCCGAGATCACACCCGCGTCGAGCGCCGGCCCGATCGCCGCCCAGTCGTCCTCCGGTGAGGCACGCCAGAAGAACTGCAGATCATTGTCGCGGATATCCATTGCCAGCTGAACCGGGCCGTCCGGCAGCGCCAGACCGCTGCCAGCCGGATAGGTCAGGCGTCCGTGCGGAAAATCGCCCGGGCAGGAAAGAATGGTGACGACCCGTCCGAGCTTCTCGTGCCAGGTGACGCCGAGCGCGTGGAACTTGTGGCGGTTGTAATAATACGTCAGGCCCGCGACCTGTTGATACGTAGCCGGCGTAAACTCGACGACGGTTTCCGCCCGGAAGGAATGATGCTCCTGGCGCCGTGCCACGAGCGCCTGCTCGAACCAGCTGCCGATGCTCTCGCGGCCGAAGAGGCGCAAGTGCCCTTGCCGGCGGGTCAGCGAAAAGATCCGCTCCGGCAGCGGCGTACGCAGCCATTGGAACTCGGCCGGAAGCTCATGCTCGTCGAAATCGGTCTCGGTCACTCTGGGCTGCGGGATGGCGTCGGTCGTCACCGGTGCCGGCACCGTGACCTCCGGCACGACGCCGCCGCTTTCCAGATAGAGCCAGCCATCCTCCCTCCAGACGCATTTCTGCAGCGCCGTTTCGCGGCCGAGCGGCGAGCGGCGATGCGGCGGCAACGGCCGGCCGCAGAGATGCGTGTGATAGGCCTGCCCGTCCGGCGTTTCGACATATTGCCCATGGCCGGCGCGCTGCAGCGACGCCTCGGGGTGATCCTTCGCGGTGATGAGATGGATGTTCGGGTGCAGTTCGTACGGACCGTCGATCATCCGGGAACGGGCCATCGTCACCGCATGCTCATAGCCGGTTCCGCCCTCGGCAACAGTCAGATAGTACCAGCCGTCGCGCTTGAAGAGATGCGGCCCCTCGACGAGCCCGAGCGCGCTGCCGGCGAAGATGTTCTTCACGGGACCCGTGAGCTTGCGCGTGCGCTCGTCCCATTCCTGCAGCAGGATGCCGTCGAATGCCGGGCTCTTCGGCGCGCCGCCGAAGCTTTCGGTGCGGTGATTCCATTGCATGTTCAAGAACCACTTGCGGCCGTCCTCGTCATGAAAGAGCGATGGATCGAAGCCGGACGAATTGATATAGACCGGATCGGACCAGGTCGCCTCGATGGATTCGGCCGTGACGATATAGTTGTGGGCGTCCTTGAAGTTCCCGTCGAAGCGCTTGACGTCGGTATAGACCAGCCAGAACAGGCCCTCGAAATATGAGAGGCAAGGCGCCCAGATGCCGCAGCTGTCGGGATTGCCGCGCATGTCGAGCTGGCTCGCACGCTCGAGCGGCCGCCGGACGAGCCGCCAGTTCACCAGGTCGCGCGAATGGTGGATCTGCACGCCCGGATACCACTCGAAGGTGGAGGTGGCGATATAATAATCATCGCCGACGCGGCAGATCGACGGGTCGGGGTTGAAGCCCGGCAGGATCGGATTGCGGATCGATGCGGCCATGTTCTCTCCTCCAGAGTCGGCAGCATCCAGCCCGAAAGTCGCGGCGGTTTCAAGACTGACGTCATCGCTCACCGCTGAAGAAACTACCCTTTCGTGGCGCAGAGGCTCCCCCGCCCGGTCAATCTTCGATGACCGGCATGCGACTTTCCTGTCGGGACCTGCTGCGGTGCGGAAAAATGAAGGCGCGGGCTTGAAAGCACCCTTGAAATCGGCACTGTGGCTGTGCTTGGCAGAGAAAAAACAACGACTGCGGGGAGATGGTTCGATGCAACTTTTACTCGGCTTCAGCCGGCTGATAGACGCCACCACCGAGAGGATCGGCAAGGCGGTCTCCTGGCTCATTCTCGTCGCCGTGCTCGTCAGCGCCGGCAATGCCGTCATCCGAAAGGCATTCAACATGTCGTCGAATGCCTGGCTGGAGGCGCAATGGTATCTCTTCGGCGCTGCCTTCATGTTCGCCGCCGCCTATACGCTCAGCCAGAACGAGCACATCCGAATCGACATCGTCTACGGCTCGTTTTCGCGCCGCGTCCAACATTGGATCGACCTCTTCGGGCATCTCTTTTTCCTGATGCCCTTCGTGCTGCTGATGATCTATTTCCTCGTGCCCTATGTGCGCATGTCCTACCGCTCGGGAGAGGTCTCCTCCAGCGCCGGGGGGCTGATCCTCTGGCCCGCCAAGGCGGTGCTGTTGATCGGCTTCATCCTGCTGGCACTCCAGGGCGTCTCCGAGATCATCAAGAAGATCGCCGTCATGACCGGCAACATGGACGACCCGACACCTTATGTGCCGACCCATGCGCCGCTCGATGAGGCAACCGCTCCGGAGGTGCGCCCGTGATCGAGTTCATCGCGCACAACCTGGCGCCGATCATGTTCGTATCGCTGATCGTGTTTCTGTTGCTGGGCTATCCCGTCGCCTTCTCGCTCGCCGCGAACGGCCTCCTGTTCTTCATCATCGGCGTGGAACTTGCGCCGCTCTCCGATTCGATCAATCTCTCCTGGCCGTTGCTCAATGCGCTTCCGGAACGCTTCTGGGGGGTGATGTCCAACGACACCCTGCTTGCCATTCCCTTCTTCACCTTCATGGGCATCGTGCTCGAACGCTCGGGCATGGCCGAGGATCTGCTCGACACGATCGGGCAGCTTTTCGGCCCGGTTCGTGGTGGTCTTGCCTATGCGGTCATCTTCGTTGGCGCGCTGCTTGCCGCCACCACCGGCGTCGTCGCGGCCTCCGTCATCGCCATGGGTCTGATCTCGCTGCCCATCATGCTGCGCTACGGCTATGACCGGCGGGTCGCCACCGGCGTCATCGCCGCCTCCGGCACGCTCGCGCAGATCATTCCGCCGTCGCTGGTGCTGATCGTTCTCGCCGACCAGCTCGGCCGCTCCGTCGGCGACATGTATGCCGGCGCGCTGATCCCGGGCCTCGTGCTGACGGGTCTCTACATGAGCTACGTCATGCTGATGTCGTTCCTGAAGCGCGGCTCCATGCCGGCGCTGCCGCTCGAAGCCCGCACCCTCGGATCGGGCGTCATGTCCCTGGTCGTCGCGCTCGTCGTCGCCGTCGGGATCGCCTATGCCGCCCATCTCTATCTCTCGCCGACGCAGGGAGGGAACGCCGATATCCTCGGCGCCACGGTGGGCGTGGCCTTCATCTACCTGGTCGCCGTGCTCGATCGCTTGTTCAAGATCAACGCCCTGTCGCGCCTGGCGCAACAGGTCATCATCGTGCTGATCCCGCCGCTGGCGCTGATTTTCCTCGTCCTCGGCACGATCTTCCTTGGCATCGCAACGCCGACCGAGGGCGGCGCGATGGGCGCGGTCGGCGCGCTGATCATGGCCGCGGCCAAGGGGCGGCTCACGATGGAAGTGGTCCGCTCGGCGCTCGCCTCCACCACGCGCCTCTCCGCCTTCGTCTTGTTCATCCTCATCGGAGCGCGGGTCTTCTCGCTGACCTTCTACGGCGTAAACGGTCATCTCTGGGTGGAGCACCTGCTTACGGGTTTGCCCGGAGGCGAGGTCGGCTTCCTGATCGCCGTCAACCTGCTCGTCTTCTTCCTGGCCTTCTTCCTCGATTTCTTCGAGCTCGCCTTCATCATCGTGCCGCTGCTGGCACCGGCGGCCGAGAAGCTCGGGATCGATCTCATCTGGTTCGGCGTGCTGCTCGGCATCAACATGCAGACGAGCTTCATGCATCCGCCCTTCGGCTTCGCGCTGTTCTATTTGCGCTCGGTCGCGGCAAGGGTGCCCTATCTCGACAAGGTGACCGGCAAGATGATGCAGCCGGTGACGACGGCCCAGATCTATTGGGGCGCCGTGCCGTTCGTCGGCATCCAGATCGTGATGGTCGCGCTGACGCTGATGTTCCCGCAGATGGTGATGCACTACAAGGGCGCCGGCGCAGGCGTCGACCCCTCCACCATCAAGATCGAACTGCCGGGCCTCGGCGGCACCGGCCTGGGACTGCCGGACAATGGCGGCGGTCTCGGCCTGCCGGGCGGCCTGCAATTGCCCGGCGGAAGCCCGCTCGACGGCGGCCAGCCGCCGGCCCAGCCGAACATTGCGCCGCAGCCAGAGACCCCGCCGGCACCCGACCTCAGCGCACCGCCGTCGTTCAATTGACAGCCCTCTCCCCGCACAGGTGAGAGGGGAGCAAGCTGCGCGTCCCTTCTCCCCGTCTGAACGGGGAGAAGGTGCCGGTAGGCGGATGAGGGACCGAAATTCTTTCATGATAACGAAAAAAGAGAACCCCGGAGCAGCGCCCCGGGGTTTCCTGTTCCGCGATCGATGCCGCCGCGTCAGATCTTGCCGTTGCGCTGCTGGATCATCATGAAGGTGTCGTAGTTGTATTCGGCGATCTGCGCATTGAGGTAATACTCGCCGCGGAACGCCTTGATCGACTCCCAGATCTTCTTGAAGGCCGAATTGGAGGATTCCATCTCCGCATAGATCTCGTTCGACGCATCGAAGCAGGCGGAAAGCACATCCGCGCTGAACGGCCGCAATTGCGCGCCGGCGGCGACGAGCCGCTTGATGGCGGCCGGGTTCAGGTAGTCGTACTTCTGCAGCATGTTGGCGTCGGCCGCCTGGCAGGCCGTGCGCAGGAGCGATTGATAGGCCTTCGGCAGGCCCTCATACGCCGCCTTGTTGAACATGGCATGCACCGTCGGGCCGCCTTCCCACCAGCCGGGATAGTAGTAATAGGGCGCGACCTTGTAGAAGCCGAGCTTCTCGTCGTCATAGGGACCGACCCATTCGGCGGCGTCGATCGTGCCCTTTTCCAACGCCGGATAGATGTCGCCGCCGGCGATCTGCTGCGGCACGGCGCCGAGTTTTTCCAGGACCTTGCCGGCGAAGCCGCCGACGCGCATCTTCAGCCCCTTCAGGTCGTCGACCGTTTTGATTTCCTTGCGGTACCAGCCGCCCATCTGCACGCCGGTATTGCCGTTGGGAAAACCGACCAGGCCCTGCTCGCCGAGGAACTCATTGAATATGTCGATGCCGCCGCCGTGATAGTGCCAAGCGTTGATGCCGCGCGCATTCAGCGAGAACGGCACCGCGGCGCCGAGCGCCCAGGTCGGATCCTTGCCCCAATAGTAATAGGCAACCGTATGGCACGCCTCGACCGTCCCGGCTGCCGCCGCGTCGGCGGCCTGCAGGCCCGGAACGATTTCGCCGGCCGCGAAGACCTGAATCTGGAAATTGCCGTCGGTCGCTTCGGACACGTATTTCGACAGGACTTCCCCGCCGCCATAGATGGTATCCAGCGACTTCGGGAAGGACGACGTCAAACGCCAGGTGACCTTCGGATTGGTCTGCGCCACGGCCGGCGCTGCGAGTGCCGTCGCGGCAGCCGCCCCGAGGCCGCCGAGGCCCGCATTTTTGATGAATGAACGGCGATCCATGATTCCTCCCTTTTCCCGCCATGACGGTTGCCGGCGTGCACCGCCGAACCGTCGTTTGAGCTTTTCCCCGCCCGCCTCAGCGCGTCGAGGGCTCATTGTCGTCATTGCCGGCAGCCGGGCAGAAGCGCCCCAGATCGGGCCGGCACAACCGCACCATACAGACATGGCAATGCATGTCCAGTGGCCGCATCCGGCCGCCGCCCCGACTTTTGGCGAAGAGGCGACCGGCACGCGCGAGATTGCCTAAAATCAAGGCAAATCAAGGCATTCGGGCCTGCTGCCGACGCCCTTTGTCGGCGCTCCGGAGGCCGCTCTTCAAGCGCCGCAGCGGCCTTTCGGGTCCGGCGCGGGAGGTCGTCAGCGCTCCGCCGAGGACGCCCAGAGGTTGATGTCTGCCTCGCGCGCATGGGCGTCTATCTCGGCCAGTTCCTCTGCCGTGAAACTGTCGTTCTCGAGCGCCTTGACGCTGTCGACGATCTGCTCGGAACGGCTTGCCCCGACCAGGGCGGAGGTGATCCGCCCGCCGCGCAGCACCCACGCGATCGCCATCTGCGCCAGCGTCTGCCCGCGGCGCTCGGCAATCGCATTCAATTTGCGGATATTCTCGACGATGTCCGGCCGGATGAATTCCCGTTTGAGGAAATGGTTGAGCGCCGCACGGCTGTCTTCGGGAATGCCGCTCAGATATTTCGTCGTCAGCATGCCCTGGGCAAGCGGCGAGAAGACGATCGAGCCGATGCCGAGATCCTCCAGAGTGTCGACGAGGCCGTCATCCTCGATCCAGCGGTTGAGCATGGAGTAGCTTGGCTGATGGATGAGGCACGGCGTGCCAAGCTCCTTGAGGATCGCTGCCGCTTCGCGGGTGCGCTGCGAATTGTAGGAGGAGATGCCGACATAAAGCGCCCTGCCCGACCGCACGATGTGATCGAGCGCGCCGCAGGTCTCCTCGAGCGGCGTGTCGGGGTCGAAGCGGTGGGAATAGAAAATGTCGACATAGTCGAGCCCCATGCGCTTCAGACTCTGGTCGCAGGAGGCGATCAGATATTTGCGGCTGCCCCATTCGCCATAGGGCCCGGGCCACATGTCGTAGCCGGCCTTGGAGGAAATGATCAGTTCATCGCGCAGCCCGGCGAATTCGGTGCGCAGGATCTCGCCGAAGGCGATCTCCGCGGACCCCGGCGGCGGGCCGTAATTGTTGGCAAGGTCGAAATGGGTGATGCCGAGATCGAAGGCGGTCCGGCACATGTCCACCTTGCGCTCGTGCGGCGTGTCGCCGCCGAAATTGTGCCACAGCCCCAACGAGATCGCCGGCAGCTTCAAGCCGCTCCTGCCGCAGCGGTTATACTTCATCTTCTCGTATCGGTTTTCTGCCGGTTGCCAGGGCATGGGTCGCATTCCTTTGTTTTGCGTGGGTGGGTTTGATTACCCCTCCCCAACCCCTCCCCACAAGGGGGAGGGGCTTACCTTGCCGCACCGGCCCGCCTCCTCGCAGCGGGACCAGCCCACGCAGAGGCTGAATATGGGCAGGCGAGCGGCGCTGGCGCCGAGCCCCTCCCCCTTGTGGGGAGGGGTTGGGGAGGGGTCATCCTTCGACCCAAGAGCGATTAAGTCACCGCAGAAGCGCCCTCGCCTCCTCGATGCCGAGCGCCGCCGGCTGGGTGCAGGTTGTGGACAATGTCACGAAACGTCCCTCTTCCCCGGATTTCAGGATCGACACCATCACGTCGACGGCATGCAGCGCGCGATCGAGCGAGCAGCGCGGGTCGCGACCCTTGAGGATTGCATCCGCCATGTCGGCAAGGCCGGCGGTGCGGTAGTTGGCGATCGGCCCCAGCGGATGCTCCCAATTGTCAATGGCAAAGGGGTGGTCCCACATCTCCAGCGGCCTGATGTCCTTGTTGCGGCCGCTTGCCTCGACAGTGCCGCCGAAGAAGTTCGGGTCGGGGACGAATAGTGATCCCTCGGTGCCGTAGAGCTCCATATTGGCGTGGCGATGCGCCCAGACGTCCCAGCTCGCCGAAAGCGTGATGGTCGCGCCGTTGTGGAATTCGAGCAGCGCATGGACATTGGTCGGCGTCCTGACCGGAATCACCTCCCCGTTGCGCGGCTCGCTGGTGATGGTGCGCGTCTGGCTCGCCATCGACGACAGCGCCGCCACGCGCTTTACCGGTCCGATCAGATTGATCAGGTTGGCGATGTAATAGGGGCCGAGATCGAGCACCGGGCCGCCTCCGGGCAGGAAGAAGAAGTCCGGGTTCGGATGCCACATCTCCATGCCCGGGCTCATCACATGGCAGGTGCCGGAGGTCACGCGGCCGATCCTGCCGTCATCGATGTAGCTGCGGGCGAGCTGATGGGCGCCGCCGAGGAAAGTATCCGGCGCACTGCCGACCACAAGTCCCTTTTGCCTGGCGATCGCCCTCAATTCCTCGCCCTGCTCGAGCGACAGGACGAGCGGCTTTTCGGAATAGACATGCTTGCCGGCTTCGAGGATCGCCTTGGAAACCGGAAAATGCGCATCCGGTATGGTCAGGTTGACGATGATGTCCACCTCCGGATTGGCGAGCAGAGCTTCGATGCTCTCAGCCGTCACATCGAATGCAGCGGCGCGTGCCTCGGCCGCCGCCGGATCGATATCCGCGCAGGCGACGACGCGGATGCCCTTGAAGAGCGGTGCAAGCTTGAAATAGGTGGTGGAAATATTGCCGCATCCGACGATGCCGACGCCAAGTTCTTTCGTCATGGAGATGTCCGCTTCTCTAGGCAGGTTCCGCAAAAGCCTGCGCCCAACAAAGAAATCCAGGAAGGCATTCTTGGGTAACCCACGAATGCCTTCCTAGTAGGATTGAATGGAAGCGAGCGACCGCTTGGCAAAGCGGCGGAAGTCGCTCGGATTGTCGTGTTCCGCGATGAAATATTGCGCCGGGGTTTCCGAAAGCGCCCTGGTGAGCCCTTTCCAGTCGAGCGTACCCTCGCCGACATCGGCCCAGCCGTCCTCGTTCGTCTTTTCGCCCTTGGGCGCGATGTCCTTGACATGAACGGCGGTGATGCGGTCGCCATATTTCTGGATCCAGGCAAAGGGATCGGCGCCGCCGCGCACGATCCAGGCGATGTCAGCCTCCCAGGAAAGATCCGGTCCGCCGGCAAAGATGTGCTCCAGCGGCACCGATCCGTCTGGCAGGGCATGGAATTCGAAGTCATGATTGTGCCAGCCGAAGTCGATGCCGGCATCGCGGAACGGCTTGCCGGCCGCCTGCAGCCGCGCGCCGAATTCCCGCCAACCGGCCGCATCGCTCGGGCGCTGATCGGGCATCAGATACGGGCAGTAGATGGCGCGGATGCCGAGCGCATTGGCGATCTGCATCACCCGCAGGGGATCCGTTTCCAGCATGTCGAGGCTGAAATGGGCCGTCGGCATGGCAAGGCCGTTGCGCTCCAGTCCGCTCCTGAAAGCCGCGATCTGTTCGTCACTGAGGGCGGCATAGAGCGCTCCATATCCCTCGACCTGCGTGTAACCGGCATCGCCGAGAGCGGCAAGCACATCGGCGAAGGGCGGGAAGTTGCGGGCGCTGTAGAGCTGAAAACTGACGTCTTTCATCGAGACTCTCCTCGTGGGTTTTGCGGATTCAAATCGTGGCAGGGGCGGCGTGGAGCGGCGCGCGGTTGATCTTCGCAGGCGCAGGGGCGGCCATGGCGGCGGATTGCGCTTCACCTCGCTCACCCCCTTCCCTGGCAGGATTCGAGATCGTAGGCGCTGAAGCGCGGCGTCACGCCCGGTTCGAGCGGCAGTTTCGGCGTGAAGCGGATCGTCTTCGCTTCTCCCGCGGCAAGGTCGAAGGCGTTGTCGGAATAGCGCCCCTCGCCATCCGCCTCCACCACCACATAGAGCGCGAGGCCGGCTGCCGTCACGGTCACGTCGTAGCCGTCGACAGCGGTCGCCGCCTCGATCGCCAGGCCTGCGGGCTCGAGGTCGAGTGCCTTGTAGGTGCCGTGGACGTAATGCCCCTCGCCACGCATGCCGTTCGACGCTTCGAAGGACCAGAAGATGAGCGCGTCGGCCGGAATATCGGTGGCCGTGATGGTGACCAGCGTCTCTGCCCGGTCCGGCAAGCATGCGCCTGCCGCCGCCACCAGCGGCCGGCGCTTGCCTTCGAGCGAAACCAGGAAGGTCTCCAGTTCGACCCTCACCGGCTCGGCCGTATCGTTGACCGTGGAGAAGGCGATCGTCTTGCCGTCCGCCGCCGGAATGGCCGCCACCGTGACCGGCTGGAAGAAGCGCCGCGCCATGTAGTGCAGGGCCTTCCAGTGGCCGCCATAGTCGAGGCTCGACCAGGAGGCGACCGGCCAGGTGTCGTTGAGCTGCCAATAGAGCGTGCCCATGCAATGGGGCTTCAGCGAGCGCCAATAGTCCACGGCGGTGCGGATCGCCAGCCCCTGCTGGATCTGGCTGAGATAGACGAAACTCGGGAAATCCTTGGGGAAGCGGAAATAACGGAACATCGTGCCGGCAATCCGCTCGTTGCCGCCGGCATTCTTCTGATGCGCCTCCATCACCGGCGAGGCGATGTTGAGGTCGCGCGCTTCGGCAAACCTTCGGATCACCGGCATGGATGTATAGGACTGGAAGCCGAATTCCGAACAGAAGCGCGGCCGCACCGTCCGATAGGTATCGAAGGACCTGTTCTCGTGCCAGACGGACCAGTAGTGCATGTCGCCGGAGCCGTCGGCATGCCAGGCATCGCCGAAATCCAGGTAACCGACGGACGGGCTCGACGGCCACCAGATCGCCTCTGGACAGGCCGCCTTCATCGCCGTCTCGATCGTTCGGTTGAGGCGGTCATAGGAAACGAGATAGCGGTCGCGGTCCTTGCGGCTTTCCTCGAACCAGGCTAGGGCGCCGACGAGCTCGTTGTCGCCGCACCAGAGCGCGATCGACGGATGCGACGCGAGCCGCTTCACCTGATAGCCCACTTCCGCCGCGACGTTTTCCAGGTAATCCGGCGTCGAAGGGTAGAGATTGCAGGCGAACATGAAGTCCTGCCAGACCATGAGACCGAGCCGGTCGCAGTGATCGTAGAACCAGTCCGGCTCGTAGAAGCCGCCGCCCCAGACGCGGATCATGTTCATATTGGCGTCGACGGCCGATTGCAGGAGATCTTCGACGCCCTCGGGCGCGACCCGCGCCATCAGCGCATCCGCCGGTATCCAGTTGGCGCCGCGGCAGAAGATGTCGCGGCCGTTGACGCGGAAGGCGAAGCGACTGCCCGCCTCGTCGCGGTCGGTCACCAGTTCGATCGTCCTGAAGCCGATTTGCCGCGTCACCACTTCCTCGGGCGTTTCGACCGTCAACATCGACAGCGCCTGTTCGCCGCTGCCGGCCGGCCACCAGCGCTTCGGCTCCGCGACGCTGAACACGTGCGTGATGTGCGTCTCGCCGGCGGCGGCCGCCAAGTCCAGGCGCTCGCGTTGCCCGTCAAGCTCGAAATGGATCGGCACGATACCGGGATCGCGGGCAAAAAGCGTGACCGTCACCTGCAGGTCGACCGAGCCGTCATCGAGCCAGACCTGACGCGTCGTCACATGCTCGATGCGCGCCGTCTCCAGCCGGCAAAGCGCCAGCGTCCCATAAATGCCGAGTGGCGCGATCGCGATGTTCCAGTCCCAGCCGAAATGGCATTGCGGCTTGCGCAGCATATTGCCATTGGCGATCGGCGAGTTGCCCTCGTGATAGGGCACGCGGAAGGGCTGTTCGGCCTGGCGCCTTGCCCCTTCAGCAATCGAGGAATGGAGCAGCACGCGGATGCGGTTCTCCCCGGCAACAAGCGCGCCCGACACATCCGGACGGTAGCGGCGGAAGCAATTCTCCGCCTCCAGCACCAGCCGGTCATTGACGTGGATCGAAGCCACCGTGTCGATGCTTTCGAAATCGAGATACCAGTAGCCGCCGAGATCGTCCGCATCGATCACGACGGTGCGTTCGAGCACCCAGTCCTTCTGTGCCACCCATTGCACCTCGGCCTCGTTGCGGCCGCGATAGGGGTCGGGGATGATGCCGGCGTGCTGCAGCGCACTGTGCACATCGCCCGGCAGCGCGATCGTCAGCGCATGGCTGTTGTCCGCGGAGGCGAGCAGCCAATCGCCGGAAAGATCGATGCGGATCGCGTCGCCGTTCAGGGTCTCGGGAGGCATGTCCATTATCCATTCGTGACCGGCGGCGGTCGCCGGGATACTGTCCTCGGCCGGGCGCTTTCAAAAGCCCTGCCGGCGTGAAGTGGCTGGGGCGGGATGCGGGGAAACAACGCCGCTTCTCCCACTCCCGTCGGCTGTCAAAGACGGTTCTCGGTGGCTGCGTCGAAGATCGAGGCGACCCCCATGTCGAAGGAGAGCCGCACCGTGCTGCCGGGCGGATAGCGGCGCTGACCGGCAATCCTGACCGACATGGATTGCCCGGCGAGCTTCAGCCACAGGAGGTTGTCGGCGCCCATCGGCTCTTCGATGTCGACCGTGGCCTCGTGCACCTCGCCGGTCCCGGCCTCGTCGACCTTGACATGCTCCGGACGCAGGCCGAGCACCACCTTTTGTCCCGGCTGCAGCCGCCTGCGTGCGGGATAGGCGGTGACGTCGAAGGCGACGCCTCCTACGCGCACGACGCTGCGGCCTTCCCTCGCCTCCACCTCGCCGCGGAAGAAGTTCATCGACGGCGAACCGATGAAGCCGGCGACGAAGAGATTTTCCGGCGCATTGTAGATCGTCATCGGATCGGCAAGCTGCTGGATAACTCCGCTCTTCATCACCGCAATGCGATCGGCGAGCGTCAGCGCCTCGATCTGGTCGTGGGTGACATAGATCATCGTGTTCTTCAGCGACTGGTGCAGCCGCTTGATTTCGACGCGCAGTTCCGAGCGCAGCTTGGCGTCGAGGTTCGAAAGCGGCTCGTCGAAGAGGAAGACGTCGACATCGCGCACCAGCGCCCGGCCGATCGCGACGCGCTGGCGCTGGCCGCCGGAAAGTTCTGAAGGCTTGCGCTTGAGCAGCGGCTGGATCTGCAGGATTTCCGCCGCCCGATTCACCCGCTTGTCGATTTCCGGCTGCGGCACTTTGGCAACCTTCAGGCCGAAGGAGAGGTTCTTCTCGACCGACATCTGCGGATAGAGCGCATAGGACTGGAACACCATGCCGATGCCGCGGTCTTTCGGTTCCTCCCAGGTGACGTTGCGATCATGGATGAAGATCTGCCCGTCGGTGACGTCGAGCAGTCCGGCGACGCAATTGAGCAGCGTCGACTTGCCGCAACCGGACGAACCGAGCAGGACGAGAAACTCGCCGTGATCGATGTCGAGATTGAGCTTGTCGAGGACCGTGACGGCGCCGAAGCTCAAGGAAAGATCCCTGACGGAAACGCTAGCCCGCATTTTTCACACTCCTTGTGCCCTGCGTTGGATTGTGGCGAGGCGGATACGGGGGAAAGCCGCGAAAAGCGTAGCTGATCCTACGGTCGAGCGGCTTTCGCCCGGAGGCGGCCGACACAATCCAACCCTGCGGGCCAGTTGAAAATGGCGACAGTGGGCGTCGAATGACTTGCCCGATGAACCACATCGGGCTGCGCCATCCTCCTACCCTGTCGCCATTTTGAACCGGCGCAGGGCACAAGGAGTGTGAAAAATGCGGGCTAGTCATGCTTGCTTATCCTTTCACTGCGCCGGCTGCGATGCCGCGGACGAACAGGCGGCCCGAAACGAAGTAGACCGTCAGCGGCACGAGGCCGGTCAGGATCGTTGCTGCCATGTTGACGTTGTATTCCTTCACGCCCTGGACCGAGTTGACGATGTTGTTGAGCTGCACGGTCATCGGGTAGTATTCGGGCCGGGTGAAGACCACGCCGAACAGGAAGTCGTTCCAGATCCCGGTCACCTGCAGGATCATCGCGACGACGAAGATCGGCAGCGACATCGGCAGCATGATCTTCAGGTAGATCGTCCAGAAACCGGCGCCGTCGACGCGCGCCGCCTTGAACAACTCCTCCGGCAGGGCGGCGAAATAATTGCGGAAGAGCAACGTCAGGATCGGCATGCCGAAGATCGTGTGGACGATCACGAGGCCGGTCAGGGTGCCGTAGACGCCCATTTCCCTCAGCACGATGACGATCGGGTAGATCATCACCTGGTAGGGAATGAAAGCGCCGACGATCAGGATTGTGAAGAAGAGATCGGCGCCCTTGAAGCGCCAGTTCGCCAGCGCATAGCCGTTCACCGACGCGACCGCGATCGAGATGATTACGGAAGGCACGGTGATGCGGACCGAATTCCAGAACCCCCGCGAAAGCCCATCGCAATTGAGCCCGGTGCAGGCCTCGGCCCAGGCCTTTACCCACGGCTGGAACGTGACCTCCAGCGGCGGCGCGAAGATATTGCCGACGCGGATCTCCGGCATGCCCTTGAGCGAGGTCACGATCATGACATAGAGCGGCAGCAGGTAATAGAGCGATACGACGATCAGCGTGCCGTAGACGATGATGTTGCGGCGCGAGAGCGTCCGTTTCGGCTTGGCGCCGCGCGGGCCGTCCTCGTGTTTGGCCCCAACCGTATCGACGGAGAGAGCCATGCTGTTCTTGGCGATGTTATCCACGCTTGCGGCCCCCTCCGAATTCGAGATACGCCCACGGCACAATGATGATGGCGACGGTCAGAAGCATCATGGTCGAGGCGGCGAAGCCCTGGCCGAGGTTCTGGGCGAGGAACATGTAGTCGTAGACATATTTGGCGGGCACCTCCGAGGCGATGCCGGGTCCGCCGCTCGTCTGCGCCACCACGAGGTCGTAGACCTTGACGATGCCGCTGGCGATGATGACGAGCGTCGTGATGATGACGCCGCGCATCATCGGGATGATAATGAGGACGTAGGTTTTCCACATCGGGATGCCGTCGACGCGCGCGGCCTTCCAGATATCCTCGTCGATGCCGCGTAGCCCCGCGAGCATCAGGCACATGACGAGGCCCGTGCCCTGCCAGAGCGCCGCGATGAGGATGCCGTAGATGACGATGTCGGCGTCGTAGAGCGGATCGAAGGAAAAGCTCTCCCAACCAAGGGACCGCACGATCGACTGGATGCCGTATTGCGGATTGAGCAGCCATTGCCAGACCAGGCCCGTGACGATGAAGGACAGGGCGAAGGGGTAGAGCATGATGGTGCGGAAGGTATTTTCGAAACGGATCTTCTGATCCATCAGCGCCGCGAGCACGAAGCCGATCACCAGGCTGAAGACCAGTGAGAAGAAGCCGAAAATGGCCAGATTCTGGATCGAGATGATCCAGCGCGGCGCCGCCCATAGCCGCTCGTATTGGTCGAGCCCGACGAAGGAAAGGCGCGGCAGGAGCTTCGAGTTGGTGAAGGAATAGACGACCGTCCACAGCGTGCCGCCGAGGAAGATGACCAGGGCCGTCAGGATCATCGGGATAGAGGCGATCTTCGCATTCAGGTTGCGCAGCCACTGGTTCGGTCGACCCGAACCCCGTGTTAGAACTGTCATGTTCCCTCCTCCGGAACTGCAATGGTTTTCGGTGGCGGGCAGCCCGGCGCCTTGGGCGCACGCCCGAAACCTGCCAAATCGCGCCCCGCCCTCGTGCGCCAATGCCGCGATCAAGCCCGCAATGGGGCTCGTGGCCGGCCCCGCGACAAAGGCGGGGCCGTCATGCGCCAGACCTCAATCCGCCGCCGCGATGATGTCCGCGAACCGCTTCTGGGCGTCTTCCGGTGTCATGGAGGGGTTGGCGAAGAACTCGGAGAAGAGGTCCTCCTTCTGCTTCTGGCTGTCCGGCGAAAGCAACTGGTCCGTGCCCTGGATGACATTGCCCTTGGCAAGGATGTCGAGGCCCTTCCGCATGCAGTCATTGGCCGCCGCAAGATCGACATCGCCGCGAACAGGCAACGAGCCCTTCTTCAAATTGAAAGCGACCTGGGTTTCGGGCTTCAGCAGGGTCGAGGCGAGCACCTCCTGTGCCTTCGACTTTTCTTCGTCATCGAGCACCGGGAAATAGAAAGCATCGCCGCCGGTCGAGATCACCTCATTGACGCCGAGGCCCGGCAGGCAGGTGTAGTCGACGCCGGCTTTCTTGCCCGCAACCTGGAACTCCCCCTGGGCCCAGTCGCCCATGATCTGGCCGCCCGCCTTGCCCGTGATCACGAGGTTCGTCGCCTGGTTCCAGTCCTGGACATTGCTGCCCTTCGACATGCGGCGCGCGTCGTCGGCGGCCTTGAAGACCTTGGTGATTTCCGGCCCGGCGGCCACTTCCTCGTCCTTCTTGGCGAAAACCTGCTCGAACACGTCCTTGCCGGCAATCGCCACCATCAGCACGTCGAAGGCGCCGGCCGCCTGCCAGGGCTGACCGCCAAGCGCCAGGGGGATGATCCCGGCTTTTTCGAGCGCCGGCGCGGCGGCGACGAACTCGTCCCAGTTCTTCGGTACAGCCACGCCCGCCTGTTCGAAGGCGGCATTGGAAAGCCACAACCACTGCCAGGAATGGATATTGACCGGGGCGCAGTAGATCTTGCCTTCGATCGTGCAGGAATCGAGCAGGCTCGAGGGCTTGACGATGTCTCGCCAATGCTCGCGTTCGGCGACATCGCTCAGGTCGCGCATCAGCCCGGCCTCGACCAGTTCCTCCGCCTGGCGACCGTGATTGAACTGCGTTGCCCCCATCGGGTCGCCGCCGGTGATGCGGCTGATCATGATCGGTCGCGCCGTGCCGCCGGAACCCGCGATCGCGCCGTCGACCCATTTGTTGCCGGTCGCATCGAAGGCCTTTGCCAGTTCGGCGACCGCCGCGGCTTCGCCGCCGGAGGTCCACCAATGCGTGACCTCCAGGTCGGTGGCGTTGGCTGCACCGAACGGCAGAGCGACGGTGACAGCCAGAGCGCCAGCCAGAGAATGTAATTTCATGAGTCTCCTCCCTCACTGTAACGTTACCGTAAAAAACTTAGATCAAACGATTTACAGAAGCAACAGCCACAACGGATGTTTTAAAATTAAAGTTGTGATACCCGCAATGCGTGCGCCGCAGTGGACTGAAGCAGCGCGACCATAGGTACCGCCAAGCGCTGAAAAACACGTGGCCGTGTGGAATAATCGCCTGTATTTCCTTGCAATATTCCCGATGACCATACACTCGATCACAAGGAGCCCTTCGCAAGCGCAAAATCGGAGGAAGCAGATGCGGGACTCAACTCTTCGGATACATGCTTTGCACTGCAGCAACGAAAATGCTCGACATCTGACCTGTATCGTTACAGATTTTTTAGAACGGTGCCATTCCGAGCCAATCTGGCGGCCTGCGGCAAATCAGATATAAGCGAGGTAAACTCGGGATGGAGCGAAAAAAGTAGCATCAAAGGCGCCTTGGAGAGTGGAGGATTTAGGGAACGGCATGGAAGGCAGGACGAAGAACAAGCCGGCGGGAGCGCCGCCAGCGGAGGGCGGCAGACCGACGCTGAAGACCATCGCCTTCATGACCGGGCTCGGCATCACCACCGTGTCTCGCGCACTGAAGGATGCGCCCGACATCGGCGCCGAAACCAAGGAGCGCGTTCGCCTGGTCGCAAAGCAGATCGGCTATCAGCCGAACCGGGCGGGCGTGCGGCTCAGAACCGGAAAGACCAATGTCATCAGCCTCGTGCTGACGCTCGAGGAAGAGATCATGGGCATTACCAGCCCGATGGTCATCGGCATTACGGATATCCTGGCGGGCACACCCTATCACCTGGTCGTAACCCCCTACAGTTCCGCCAAGGATCCGCTCGGGCCCATCCGCTACATTCTCGACACCGGCGCCGCCGACGGCGTCATCATATCGCGAATGGAACCGAATGACCCGCGTGTGACGCTGTTGACGGAACGTCAGTTGCCGTTCGCCACCCATGGACGCACCGAAATGGGCATCGTCCATCCCTATCACGACTTCGACAACGAGCGCTTCGCCTACGAGGCGGTGCGCAAGCTCGTAGAGCGCGGCCGCCGGCGGCTCGTCCTGCTCGAGCCGCCGCCCCACCTCTCCTTCCACCAGCACATGCGCACGGGCTTCGAGCGTGGCCTGAAGGATTTCAGCGCCGAGGCCGTGAGCTTTCACCAGGTCAATATCGACCACAGCCTGAAAACCATCCGCGATGCCTTCGAGGCGCAGATGCGCTCGGATGAAGCGCCGGACGGTATCGTCTCCGGCAGCGGCTCCGGCGCCATCGCGCTGATTGCCGGACTCGAGGCAGCGGGGAAAAAAGTCGGCGTCGATGCCGACATGGTCTCGAAGGTGCCGAGCGACTTTCTGCGCTGGCTGCGCCCGGAGGTCATCACCATGTATGAGGATATCCGCCTCGCCGGCCGCGAGCTCGCCAAGGCGGTGATCGGCCATATCGAAGGCCGCCCGCCGGAAACGCTGCAGAGCCTCAGCCAGCCGGAATTCCAGGCAACTGCGGCAACGGCGCCCGGCTAATATGAAGCCCGATGCGCAGTTTCAATGAGTTACAGCGACCTTTGCGCGTCTGAAAAGACGCGCGGCGCTGCAGTGGCCGGCCAGTATTTGTCGTCGGTGAAATCATGCGGGATGGGATTGAGCTGCTCGAGCTTGTCGGCAACGAATTCGATCTGCATCTTCAGGTATCGGATCGAACTCGGGATCGGTCTTCCGGTGGCGAGGCTGCGTACCCGGTATTGCTCGTAGCCCGTCGCCCTTATGCGCCGCTCCGCCTCGGCGCGGATGCCCGTCTGGCTGGTGACAGGCCCGGTTTCGCTGGCTTTGCCCCCTTCGATCACCCTGAACTTCATGCTGCCTTCCCGATAGCTCCCCTGTTTGAGATGCGGTGAGGTTGCCGTGAAAGGGCAACCAGCGCCACCCTTCCTTTGGTAGAGACGAACTAAACCCGATCCGACGCGTTTAGACCGCCGCCGTGCCGGCTTCATAGCACGATTCGCTTGCTGGTCGCCTTGCTCAAACGACTGCTCGCAAGAGCTTGCGGCGGCAGAGGACAGCCGTTTGCGCCTCCGAAATCAGCTGTTTCATCGAGCCCGGCGAACCGGCCCATAGCCGCCGCCCGTCGGCGTGACGATGGTAATGGCTTCGCCCCCCTCCAACACGGTCTGGGCGCAGCCAGGCATCGCATCGATCCGACCGTCTTTCCGGCGCACGAGGTTTTGCCCGCATTCGCCGGGTTCGCCCCCCAGCAGTCCAAAGGGTCGGATCTTGCGGTGGCCGGAGAGGATCGAGCAGTCCATGCGCTCGCGGAAGCGGATCGTGCGGCTGGTCCCGTTGCCCGCATTCCACTGCCCTCTCCCGCCGGACCCTTCGCGAATGTGGAAATCCTCCAACACCACCGGATAGCGCAGTTCCAGTATCTCCGGATCGGTCAGCCGTGAATTGGTCATGTGCGTGTGGACCGCATCCGCGCCGTTGAAACCCGGCCCCGCCGGCGCGCCCGAGCAGATCGTTTCGTAATACTGGTACGTGTCGTTGCCGAAGGTCAGGTTGTTCATCGTCCCCTGCGCCGAGGAAAGCGCGCCGATCGCGCCGAACAGGCAGTTGGTGACCGCCTGGCTCACCTCGACATTGCCCGCCACGACCGCCGCGGGATAACGGGGCGACAGCATGCTTGCGTCCGGCACGACGATACGAATGGGCCTGAGGCAACCGGCATTCATCGGAATGGCCCCATCGACGATCATGCGGAAGACATAGAGCACGGCCGCGCGGGTCACCGGCTCGGGCGCATTGAAGTTGTCGTCGCGCTGCGGGGACGTGCCGGTGAAATCGACCGTCGCCTCGCGTGCCGTCCTGTCGACCGTGATCCGGACCTTGATCTCGCAACCCTGGTCCATGGGATAGGTGAAGCTGCAATCGCCGAGCTTTTCCAGAGCCCGCCGCACGCTTTCCTCCGCGTTGTTCTGGACGTGGTCCATATAGGCCTTGACCACATCCAGGCCGAAATCCGCGATCGCCTTGCGCATCTCGCTCACGCCGCGGTTGTTGGCGGCGATCTGCGCCTTGAGATCGGCGACGTTCTGCACGACGTTGCGCACCGGGTACCGCGCGCCTGTCAGCAGGGCACGCAGTTCGGACTCGCGGAAGCGGCCCCGGTCGACCAGTTTGAAATTGTCGATATAGACCCCCTCCTCCTCGATCGTATGCGCGTTCGGCGACATGGAGCCCGGGGCGATGCCGCCGATGTCGGCATGGTGGCCACGCGAAGCGACCCAGAAGAGCACGTCCTTGCCGTCGCCCGAAAAGACCGGCGTGCAGACGGTGATGTCCGGCAGGTGGGTGCCGCCGTTATAGGGGGCGTTGATGGCGAAGACGTCACCGGGATGTATCTCCGGATTGTTGCGGATGACCGCCTGCACGGAACGGTCCATCGAGCCGAGATGCACCGGCATATGCGGCGCGTTGGCGACCAGCGCCCCATCCGCGGCGAACACGGCGCAGGAGAAATCCAGCCTCTCCTTGATGTTCACCGAATAGGCTGTGTTCTGCAGCGTCAGCCCCATCTGCTCGGCAATCGACATGAAGAGATTGTTGAAAATCTCGAGCATCACCGGATCGGCATCGGTACCGGCCGCCTTTCTTTCGGGCAGCGCCACCACCCGCTCGAGCACCAGATTGTCGGCCGAGGTCAATTGCGCCTGCCAGCCCGGCTCGATGACGATGGTCTGGTTGGCTTCGATGAGCAGCGCCGGTCCGTCGATCGTGTGGCCGCTCGCGAGGAACTCGCGCCGATAGATTGCGGCGTCCTGCCAGGCGCCCGCCGAATAGAAGCGCGTGCTTCCGGAGGCTTGCGGCAGTGCAGGTCCTCGCGCACCGCTGCCGAGGCTCTCCGGCCGTGCTCCGCCGCCGACGGCTTCCACGGAAACGGCCTCGACGACAAGCTCCTTGCTCCCATCGATGAAACCGAAGCGGGCGACGTGGACCGCCTCGAAAGCGGCCTTCATCCGCCGCGGGTCCGCCGCCGTCACGCTTTCCCGGTAGTCGATCCCGGCAGGCATCGAGCCGACGGGAATCTCGAGAGTCGTATCGGTTCCGGCATAGCGCACCAGCGCATTGACATTGACGCTGATCTGATCGCTCCGGATCCCCTGCCCTTCGAGCTCCGACACGGCGTCGCCGCATAGCGGTGACGCGACGCGGGCGATTTCTGCAATCGCCTTCTCCAGCGGCACTTCGATCGCGCCCTGGCGCAGCGCACGGACATCCGCAAGGCCCATTCCATAGGCCGAAAGCAGCCCGGAAAAGGGATGGACGAGCACCCGCTTCATGCCGAGCGCATCCGCCACCAGGCAGGCGTGCTGGCCGCTGGCGCCACCAAAAGCATTGAGCGCGTAGCGGGTCACGTCATAGCCACGGGCAACGGAGATCTTCTTTACTGCTTCCGCCATGTTGGCGACGGCGATTTTCAGGAAGCCGTCCGCCACCGCCTCCGGCGTTCGGCCATCGCCGATTTCGTCGGCAAGCGCCCCGAAAGCGGCCTCTACCGCGTCAAGATCCAGCGGCTGGTCCTGGTTCGGGCCGAAAATGGGCGGGAACAGGGCCGGATTGAGCTTTCCGGTCATCACGTTGGCGTCGGTCACCGTCAACGGACCACCGCGACGGTAGCATTTGGGTCCCGGATTTGCGCCCGCGGAGTCCGGGCCGACGGTGAAGCGCGAGCCGTCATAATGCAGGATCGAGCCGCCGCCGGCGGCCACCGTATGGATCTGCATCATCGGCGCGCGGATGCGCACGCCGGCGACCTCCGTTTCGAAGGCCCGCTCGTATTCACCGGCGTAGTGGGCGACATCGGTGGAGGTCCCGCCCATGTCGAAGCCGATCACGTTCGCGAAGCCTGCATTGACGCCGGTCTGCGCAAGGGCGACGACGCCGCCCGCCGGCCCGGAAAGAATGGCATCCTTGCCCTGGAACAGGCTTGCAGACGTCAATCCGCCCGAGGACATCATGAAAAGCAGGCGCGCACCCGTGCGGTCGAGATCGAGCTCGTCGGCGACCTGCGCCACATAGCGGCGCAGCACCGGCGAAAGATAGGCGTCGACGACGGTCGTATCGCCGCGACCGACGAATTTCACGAGCGGCGAGATCTCATGGCTCACCGAGACCTGGCCGAACTGCATCTCGCGCGCGATTTCGGCGACGCGGGCTTCGTGCTCGGGATAACGATAGGCATGCATGAAAACGATCGAGAGCGCCTCGTAGCCCTGCCGCTTCAATTCTTCGAGCGCGGTGCGCACGGCTGCGTCGTCGAGCGGCGTCTCCACCGTACCGTCCGTCAGCACGCGCTCGTCCAGCTCGACGATGCGATCGTAGAGGAGTTCCGGCTTCCGGATGTCGCGGGCGAAGATGTCGGCGCGGGCCTGATAGCCGATGGCGAGCGCGTCACGGAAGCCGCGCGTTGTGATCAACGCGACCGGCACGCCTTTGCGCTCCAGAAGCGCGTTGGTGGCAACGGTCGTGCCCATGCGCACCTCGTTGACGAGGCCGGCGGGAATTGCTTGTCTCCTGGAAAGGCCAAGCAGCGCTCGGATGCCGGCGACGGCCGCATCCCGGTAGACCTCGGGATTTTCCGACAGCATCTTGCGGGCATGGAGCCTGCCCTCAGGGTCGCGCCCGATGACGTCGGTGAAGGTGCCGCCGCGGTCGATCCAGAAGTCCCATTGCTTTCCCATGATGCGTCCCCTTTTGCTGCCTCGAAATGGAAGCCTGTATATTTTCACATTTCATCGATAATTTATTGACAAATCGTCGTCAAGACGCAATTAATTCGATGTCAGCAGTCGATCTGCAAAAAGGGGAACAAATATGAGGACCATGATCTCGGCCGTATTCGCGGCCACCGCGACATTCGCCACCGTTGCACAGGCGGAAACCTGGGATATGCCGACACCCTATCCCGACGGCAATTTCCATACCCAGAACATCCGCCAATTCGTCGAGGATATCAAAACCGCGACCAATGGCGAGCTTACGATCAATGTCCATTCCGGCGGTGCGCTCGTGAAACCGACCGACATCAAGCGTGCCGTGCAGAGCGGGCAGGTCCAGATCGGCGAGGTGCTCCTCTCCTCTCTCGGCAATGAGGACGTCGTCTTCGCTTTCGATTCCATTCCCGGTCTCGTCTCGGATTATGCGAGTGCCGAAAAGCTGTGGCATGCTGCGCAGGCTACCGTCAAAAGGCACCTCGAGGAGCAAGGTCTGGTGCTGCTTTACTCTGTTCCGTGGCCGCCGCAGGGCGTCTATTCCAAGGAGGCGCTCACGTCGCTTGGCGACCTGAAGGGGCTGAAGTTCAGGACCTACAATCCGGCAACGGCCCGTTTTGCGGAGTTGAACGGTGCCAACCCGGTCACGGTTCAGGCTGCCGAGGTCCCGCAAGCCTTCAAGACAGGTGTGGTCGACGCAATGATCACTTCCGGGGCGACTGGGGTCGACAGCCAGGCCTGGGACTATCTGAGCTATTACTACGACCTGCAGGCCTTCCTGCCGCAGAACATGGTGTTCGTCAGCAAGGACGTCTTCGACGGCCTCAGCGAAGAGACGCGCGAGGCTGTTGTGAAAGCGGCGGCCGAGGCCGAAACGCGCGGCTGGAAGCAATCCGCCGAACTGAATGAGGGCTACAAGAAGACCATGGCTGAACACGGCATCCATGTGGAGCCGCCGTCGGAGGCCATGGCCAAGGAGCTTTCGGCTATCGGCGACACCATGACTGCCGAATGGATCGAGAAAGCCGGCGAGGATGGCGCGGCGATCATCGACGCGTACCGGAAATGAGGCAACAGGCCGGAGCCATCTGCTCCGGCCGCTCTTTTTCCGCCTCTACGATTCAATCTGGCTGGGAGCGTTGCCATGACGAGTCCATTCGCGCTGCTTTATCGGCTTGCTGAGATGCTGGCCGCAATCTCCATGATCCTCATTCTCCTGCTCGTCGGCGGCGGCATCGTTCTGCGGACCGCGGGCTTTCAATTGGCCGGAAGCGACGACCTGGCGGCCTACTGCCTGGTCGCGATCTTCTTCCTTGCACTCGGCCCCACCTATCGACACGCAGAGCATATTCGCGTCGGGCTTGTGATCGACAGGCTGCCCTCCGCCGCCAGGAAGCCGCTTGAATGCCTCCTGACCGTTCTTGCGGCCCTTTGCACCGCCTGGGCGACCTGGTGGCTTGGGCGTCTCGTCTATGACTCGCATCGCTTCGGCGACGTCGCCCAGGGGCTGCTGCCCGTGCCCCTCTGGATACCGCAGCTTTCCATGGTGGTCGGAGCAGCCATTCTCCTCGTCGCTCTTCTGGAGGACCTCGTGCGCTGCGCGCGCGGACTGAAGCCCAGTTATTTGGAAGTTTCCGACCAGACCGCGGACGACCAACCGCTGTTCGAGCGCTGAGGTGGCCCCATGGATCCTGTTTTTGCTGGAATCGTCGTCACAGCCTTTCTCCTCATCATCCTTGCGGGCGGACTTTGGATCGGCATGGCGCTGGCGGCGGCCGGCTATGTCGCCATGGCCCTTTTCACGAGCCGGCCTCCGGGCCTTCTCTTCGGCACGACGCTCTGGGGCGCGAACAATTCCTGGGCGCTGACGGCCCTGCCGCTCTTCATCTGGATGGGCGAGATTCTCTTCCGCACCCGACTTGCCGAAGACATGTTCAAGGGCCTCGCTCCCTGGGTGCAGCGGGTGCCGGGTCGGCTGCTTCACACCAATGTCGTCGGCTGCGCGATTTTCGCCGCCATCTCCGGATCATCCGCCGCAACCGCGGCAACGATCGGAAAGATGACGATCCCGGAATTGCGACGCCGCGGCTACAGCGACTTCATGATCGTCGGTTCCCTGGCCGGCTCCGGCACGCTCGGCCTGCTCATTCCGCCTTCGATCATGATGATCGTCTACGGCGTTGCAGCCCAGGTTTCGATTGGTCGCCTGTTCATCGCGGGTGTCGTGCCGGGTCTCTTCCTGATGTCGATCTTTTCGCTGATTGTCGCCGTCTATGCGCTGTTGAAGCCGAACCGCATACCGGCGCGGGAGCCGATCATGCCGCTCATGGAAAGAATTTGGGAGTCGCGACGCCTCATTCCGATCCTGATCCTGGTGCTTGCCGTGCTCGGCTGCATCTATGGCGGCATCGCAACGCCGACGGAGGCCGCCGCCATCGGCGTGACCGGCGCGCTCGCTCTGGCGCTGGTCGGCGGGGGCCTCGACCGGCATACCTTCTGGACGAGCGTGGTCAGCGCGACGCGCACCAGTGCGATGATCGGCCTCATCCTGTCAGGCGCCGCCTTCCTGTCGACCGCCATGGGATTCACCGGCCTGCCGGAGCAGTTCGCCGACTGGATCGTCTCCATGCAATTGCCGCAGCCCGCGCTCATCGCTGCGCTGGTCTGCATTTTTCTGGTCATGGGCTGCTTCATCGACGGGATCTCGATGATCCTGCTGACGACATCCGTGCTGCTTCCGGCCGTCGAGGGTTCGGGCATCGATCTTCTCTGGTTCGGCATCTTCGTCGTCCTGCTCGTCGAGATCGCGCAGATCACGCCGCCCGTCGGTTTCAACCTCTACGTCCTGCAATCCTTGGCAAACCGCAGCATCGGCTATATTGCCCTTGCGGCGCTTCCGTTTTTTGCGGGGCTGCTGGCCCTGATCATGTTCATAACCGCGGTGCCCGACCTCGTTCTGTGGTTGCCCGGCCAGATGCTTGGACAGAATTGATGAGTGAAGAAAGAGCTGAAATCGGACCGATCGTTTCCTCCGGCCATCTGGCAAGAGGCGCCTTGCCGGCGCTCTCAGAAGTCGAATTCGGCATCATCATGCTGAGCCACGCCTTCGACCGTTGGATGGTGCGCTGCATGGCGGCGGCTGGAGTGGCCGATCTTTCGCCGCTGGACGTGCTCGTCCTGCACAACATCAACCACCGCAACAAGGGCAAGACGCTGGCGGATATCTGTCTCGTGCTCAACATCGAGGACACGCACACCGTCGCCTACGCGCTCAAGAAACTGGAGCGACTGTCACTCATCGAAAGCGGGCGGCGCGGCAAGGAAAAGCTGGCTCTCATCACAGCAAAGGGCCGCGAAGTCTGCGAGCGCTATGCGGCGATCCGCGAGGAGCTTCTCGTCAAGTCCCTGCTGGCGACCGACGTTTCGAGCGAGACCCTGTCGACGGTCGCAGCTCGCGTCCGGGCCCTATCCGGTCACTACGACCAGGCGTCGCGATCGGCGGCATCCTTGTGAACGGCCCCGGGCTTCTCAGGTCGCCGCAGCGATGAAAGAATATAGGAACGGGGCGGCTTTTGGCCGCCCCGTTCGCGTTTTTCCCGATAGAAACGATGCCGCTCAGCCGTTGAGCCCGCTGCCCCATGGCCCGTGATGGCTGTCGGCGCCGTCGACGCGGTCGAAGCCGTGGGCACCGAAGAAATCGCGCTGTGCCTGGATCACGTTCGCCGTGCCGCGGCCGCGGCGATAGCTGTCGAAATAGCCGAGCGCCGAGGCGAGCGCCGGCACCGGTAGGCCGCCGAGCACCGCCGCCGAGACGATGCGGCGCAGCGCCCTGTCGGTTTCCTTGACCAACGCCGCGAAGGCCGGCGTGACGATCAGGTTGGCGGCATCCGGCGCCTTGGTGAAGGCCGAAGTGATCTCGTCGAGAAACTGCGAGCGGATGATGCAGCCGGCGCGCCAGATCCGGGCGATCGTCGGCATCGGCAGGCTCCAGCCGAATTCCTTCGAGGCGGCCGACATCACGGCAAAGCCCTGCGCGTAGGCGCCGATCTTGGCGGCGAGCAGCGCATTCTCGAGATCCGTGATGAACGCCGCCTTGTCGGCGACCTGGAATTCGCCGACGGATGGCAGGCCGAGGATCTTCTCAGCCGTCTCGCGCTCCTCCTTCATCGAGGAAATGCTGCGCGCCGCAACGGCGGCCTCGATGCCGGTCGCGGGCACGCCCATGGTCTGCGCCTCGATCGCCGACCACTTGCCGGTGCCCTTCTGGCCCGCCTTGTCGAGGATCATGTCGACCATCGGTTTGCCGGTGAGCGGGTCCGTCGCCTTCAGCACCTTCTCGGTGATCTCGATCAGGTAGGAATTGAGCCGGCCCCTGTTCCAGGTGCCGAACACTTCGCCGATCTCCTCGGCCGTCATCCTCAGGCCGTCGCGCAGGATGCCGTAAATTTCGGCGATCATCTGCATGTCGGCATATTCGATGCCGTTGTGGATCGTCTTCACGAAGTGGCCGGCGCCGTTCTCGCCGAGCCAGGCGACGCAGGGCTCGCCGTCATATTTCGCGGCGATCGAGGTCAGCACCTCTTCGACGCGCGCGTAGGACTCCTCCGTGCCGCCGACCATGATCGAGGGTCCGTGGCGCGCGCCCTCCTCACCGCCGGAAACGCCCATGCCGATGAAGGTCAGGCCCGTATCTTTCAAGCTGTCGAAGCGACGCATCGTGTCGCGGAAATTGGCGTTGCCGGCATCGATCATGATGTCGCCGCTCGCCAGATGCGGCTTCAACGCCTCCATCTGCTGGTCGACGGCCTCGCCCGCCTTGATCATGATGATGATCGGACGCGGCGGACGGATCGCAGCGACGAACTCCTCGATCGTTTCGCACGGGACGATCCGGCTCTTGAGTTCCCCGGCATCGGCATGGAACTTTCGCGTCGTCTCGACGGTACGGTTGAAGACCGCGATCCTGTTACCCTTCTCCGCGATGTTGAGCGCGAGGTTGGCCCCCATGACGCCGAGGCCGATTAGGCCGATTTCCGCCTGTGACACGTAATTGCCTCCATTGAACGCGTGGGCCCCGCATAGAGCGCCGCGGCGCATGCGTTCTGGCCCTTCGAATTGATCTGCGCATGCCGCTCACCCGAGGACAAGGATGGAGTGGGGCACGCGACGGCGGAGGTGTTTTGGCATTCAAATCGATTTACGACAAGCTTTTCCTCACTGGGCAGAACCTCGTGGTGAAGACCTGTCCGATGCCCGAAGCGGAGCGTAGCTCAGGGCGAGTGAGCAGCCTACTTCTCGCTCGCGTGGAGCAAGCTGCGCCAGAAGCGATCATCTTGAATGTGGTTCGCCATGACCAAAAAGGGGCCGCTAAGGGAATGTCCGGATGCGGAAGCGTTGGCGAAACTTCCAAACAAGAGACCTGAACGGGGGCCGCAAACCTGCCGATCGGTGCCGCCGGGCGCGAGATTAAGCCGGGACATAGGTCAACCTGATCACATCCTCGCCAATCCGATCATGACTCATGAGGTGCAGTGGCGGCCGGGGTCCGGCGAAATATGGCTTGCCGTGACCAAGCACGACGGGGTGCAGGTAGATGCGATATTCATCGATCAGGCCAAGCTCGGTGAGGCTTTGCGCCAGGTCCGGGCCAGCAACTTCGATCTCCCCGTCGCGCTCGGCCTTGAGCGCGCGGATCGCGCCCTCGAGATCCTCCTCAACCAGCCTGGCGTTGGGGCCGACAGCCTTCAATGAGCGCGAGACGACCCATTTCGGCTGATGGCGCCAGGCCGCCGCGAAGGCGTGTTGATCTGCATCCCATTCAGGATGGTCGTCGTCCCAGTAACGCATGACTTCATACATTTTGCGCCCGTAGAGACTGCCCGCCTGCCCCTGAGCCTCCTCGATGAAGTGGCGGAAAAGCGTGGCGCTTGGCGCAAACGCCATATGATCGACGTAGCCGTCCAGGGACTGGTTCATTCCGAACACGAGCTTAGCCATACTCTCATTCTCCTCCCAAGGTCGCGACCGAAGCGCAGTATTCTCCGCGCCAGGACGCAGTCAAATTCTCTGGTGCCCGCCCGGTCCGCCCTGCCGGCTTAACGACCTATACGGTACCGGGTCGCCACGGCTCGTGCTCGTGCGCGAGCCAGACCAGCTCGGGGTCGAGCGCGCGCACCCGCAGCTGGCCTTCGGTGTGCGGCTCGTCAAGCTCGCCAAACCAAACCGCCACATCGCCGCCAGCGACGATCGGGCGCCCGTCGGTCTCGACGACGACGACCTGCATGCCGTCCGTGTGGCCCGGCGCCGGCACGAGCCGGAGCCCTGGAAGCAGATCGAGTTCGCCGTCGACCGGCACATATCGCACGCCGGGCGCATCGATCCACGCGCGAATGGGGTACTCATCCTCGTCGCTGTGGGCGTCGTCGAGTTCCCGACGTTGGACGTAGATCGGCTTGTCGGCAAAGAGGTGGTTGCCGCCGCAATGGTCCGCGTGCAGGTGTGTGTTGACGACGATGTCGATGCCGGCGAGGTCGAAGTCCTGCTGGCTCAAGGGATAGAGGCGGGGATCGAAGGCGGCCACCAACGCCGGGTGCAGCTCCGTCATGCCGGTGTCGACCAGTATGCGCGCGTCGGGATGGTCGATGACGTGCACGTAGACCGGCATCACCGCGCCCTCAACGTGCAGGTCGGCAACGAGGATCGGCGTGATGGTGATTGAAGCGTGAGGGTTCATCAATTCATCTCCGTTCAACATTTACCCCGCAGCCGGCAAAGCCGCACGTTGCCGATGAAGTGGCGGAAAAGCGAGGGACTTGGCGCAAACGCCGGGATGGTCGACGTAGTCGTCCAGGTTCATCCGCAGTTCTGATTGCTTAACGCAACCGGTTACAGGCTAGATCAACTGATCTTATATTGCAATCAGTTTTTGTGACGCGCGCTCAGCCTAGGCTCGGTGAGAGGAGCAACAGACCCGCGAAACGGCTTAAATGGGAGAATGGCGGTCGGGCCGGTTCCCTGCCCCGCGGAGAAGGAGCTCAAATCCCGCCGCAGACGGTGGCACGGACATCCGTCGCAAGCCACGACCGCTTGATTGTCCGGACATTGCTGACGCGACCATTCCCGAGGCGGATTCAGGAAACCTCCTGTCGGGCCGATAGCCGCGATCACCAAACCGCGTGCCGGGTGCCAAACGTCAGGATTTCACCTATAGCGTAGCGCGTCTTTTCAGACGGGTCCGATTCCCGGGCCGACGTCTTCCGGCTTTCCGTTCCCATCGTCGAGAACCCGCCAGGACGCGCCGTCGAGATCTTCGTATTGGCCGCTCTTCAGCGCCCAGAGGAAGGCGGCGAGGCCGAGCCCGCCCAGGAAAAGCGCGATGGGAATGAGATAGACGAGCGTGTTCATCGGGCGTCCCCGGCCGGCAGTAGCGCCGCATGGATCGGCGCTCGTCGTTGAGGTTCGCTGAAAAGCCCGCCTCTCAGCCGCAATGCGTTGGCGACGACGATCACCGAGGAGGTGGACATCGCGATTGCGGCGACGAGCGGCGTCGCATAGCCGAGGATCGCGATCGGAACCGCAACGAGGTTGTAGCCGATCGCCAGAGCGAAATTCTGGCGGATCAGCCGGCCGGCCCGGCGCGAGGTCTCGATCGCGAAGGGAACGGCCGTCAAACCCTGGTGCATGAAGACGAAGTCGGCGGCCTGGCGGCCGACATCGGCCGCGCTTGCGGGCGCCATCGACACATGGGCGGCGCGCAGCGCCGGCGCGTCGTTGATGCCGTCGCCGACCATCAGGACCCGATGTCCTCCCTCGGCCGCAGAGGCGCAGGCCTCGACCTTGCCGCGCGGCGACAGTTCCGCGATCCAACGCCTGATGCCGAGCCTGCGGCCGGTCTCGGCGACGACCGGCTCGCGGTCGCCGGAGAGGATGCCGGTTTCCAGCCCGATCGCGTGGAGTTCCGCGACGCTGTCCCCAGCGCCCGCACGCAATCGATCCTCGAAGCGGAAAGAGGCGAGTTCCCGCCCCTCAAGCGAAAGCACCGCTTCCGATTGGCGGCTCGCTTCGCCGGCGCAGCCGCAGGCAAAGGCGCGGCTGCCGAGCCGGTAGACGCCCTCCTTCGTGTCCGCCTCGATGCCCGCGCCGGCTATCTCGCGGATTTCCCCCACAAGCGGCACCGCCGCACCGGCGGCATCATGCAGTGCCCTCGCGATCGGATGGCGCGAATGCGCTGCGAGTGCCGCGGCAATCGCCATCGCCGCCGGGGCGATCTCGTCGGCATTCACAAGCCGCGGTTCGCCGATCGTCAGCGTACCGGTCTTGTCGAAGAGCACCGTATCGATCTCGGCCAGGCGTTCCATGGCCGAGCCGTCCTTGACCATGACGCCGCCCTGGAAGAGACGCCCGGCCGCGACCACCTGCACCACCGGCACCGCGAGGCCGAGCGCACAGGGGCAGGTGATGATGAGAACCGCGACGGCGACCAGCAGTGCATGGCGCACATCGCCCTCGACGAACATCCAGCCGATGAAGGTGAGGAGCGCCAGGAGATGCACCGCCGGCGAATAATAGCGAGCGGCGCGATCGGCGATCCGGCGATAGCGCGCCCTGCCCCCTTCTGCGGCCTCCATCAGCCCCATGATCTCGGCGAGGAAGGAATCGCGGGCTGCCGCCGTCGCCTCGAGAGTGAGCGGCCCGGTAAGGTTGAGCGTGCCCGCCTGGATCAGGTCGCCGACGCCGACCGCTACCGGCGCGCTCTCGCCATTGACGACGGACCGGTCGAGGTCGCTGGCGCCGGAGAGCACGCGCCCGTCGACGGGAATGCGCTCGCCCGCCGCAATCATCAGGCGTTCGCCGGGCCGGATTTCCTCGACGGGCCGGTACTCCCGGCTGCCGTCGGCGTTGACCACCATCGCACCGCGCGGCGACAGGCGCGCCAGCCCGCTGATCGCCGAGCGTGCCCGCCCCCGCATCATGTGGTCGAGCGTGCGGCCGATCAGCAGGAAGAAGAGCAGCGTGACCGAGGCATCGAACCAGGCATGTTCGCCATGGCCGATCGTCTCATGGAGCGACATGCCATAGGACAGCGTCACCGCAAGCGCGATCGGCACGTCCATGTTGGTGCGGCCATGTCGGAGCGCGTTCCAGGCGGACTGATAGAAGAAGCGTCCGGCGTAGACGAGCGCCGGCGCCGCGATCATGGCCGAGATCCAGTGGAAGAGATCGCGCGTGGCCGCATCCGCCCCCGACCAGACCGAAACCGACAGCAGCATGATGTTGGTGGCGGCGAAGCCGGCAACGGCGACGGCCCGGATCAGCTGCTTCAGAACGGCGTCGCCCTCCTCCTCACCGACGGCGAAGAGATGCGCCTCGTAGCCGCGATCACGGATAGCGCGGGCGAGTTCGCGCGGGTCCGTGCGCTTGCCGGCAACCTCCTCCTTCCAGACGATCGAAACGCGCCTCGAGGACAGATTGACCCGGGCGCGCTCCACCTCCGGCTTTGTGCGCAGCGCGCCTTCGATCGCGGTGATGCAGGCGCCGCAATGGACACCCGGCACGCTCAGCTCCGTCTGGCGTAACCCGCCTCCGAGGGACCGGCTCGCAAGCCAGAGCTCCTCGGAGGCGGGCAGCCCCAGCCCCCGCTCGGGTTCCACAACGGTTTCGACACCCGGGGCGCAGCAACTCATGGGGCGTCTCCCGGTGCGATGAAGCGAATGGCCTGCCGGTAGACGACCTCTTCTCCGGCCATCGCCGTCAAATCGGCGATCCATTGTCCGGCCTTGAGAGCGGACGCGGCGACGAACACGCCCTCGCCCGCCCGTTCGAACTCGACGCCAACGTCCTCATGCTCCTCGACCGGACGCTTCAGGATGGCGACGACCCTGTCCGCCTTCCGCTCCGGCTCGCCCTTGCGGGTAAGCGTGTAGCGAAGGGAGTCGTTTCCGGGCACCAATTGCCCCTTGATCCCGCTGTCGGCAAAGGCGCGCGTCTCGGCCACCTTGCCGTTGAACTGCTGGCTGGCAACGTAGGTGTTCTCCACCACCAGACCGCTCCAGCTGCGGCTCGCGTTCCAGGCCATCACCAGATTGATCGAAATGATCGTGCCGAAGAACAGGGCCATGACCGCGAGCATATGCCAGCCGGTGAACACGCGGGGACGGTCGGTGCGTATCTTGCTCATCGTTCGGCTCCCGGCTGGTTGAAGTTCGCCTGGTAGATGTCGCGCTCGTGGCTCGAGGGATCCTCGACGACGAGCGAGAAACCGTCCTCCGCCTCGGCAAGGCTGTCTTTCGGCAGAGTGACGAAAACCTTGAGCGGTGTGACCTTGTCCGGATCGACGGCAATGGTGAAGCTGCGGCCGTCCCCGGTCGCCTGATCGGCAATGCGCATGCGCGCCGACGGCATGCCGTCGATCGAAAGCGTGATGTTGCGCTGCTCGGGAATCATGTTGAGCAGCTTGACCATGTAGCCGTTGCGCACCGAACCGTCGGACTCGACGACGAATTGCGGGTTTCGGTCGTGCAGTACGTTGAGTTCGAGCCGATCGCGCGCCATCAGTGCGTAGAGCATGGCGATGCCGACCAGGGTCCAGACGCCGAAATAGAGGAGGACGCGGGGTCGGAGGACGATCCGCCAGTTGAAATGCCTGACCTTGTCGGTGAATGCGCCGTTTACGTTGCGCAGGCGCGTCGGATCGATCGCCGCCCTGCCATTGTCGGTGGCAAGCGCCATATTGGCAGCGTAGTCGCTGAGCGTCGCATAGGAAATCAGCCCCCGTTCGCGGCCAAGCTTGTCCATGACGCCGTCGCAGGCATCGATGCAGAGCGCGCAGGTAATGCATTCGAGCTGCTGGCCGTCGCGAATGTCGATGCCCATCGGGCAGACCGCCACGCAGGCGTTGCAGTCGACGCAATCGCCGACCACCTCACCGGCCGCCGCCGCCTTCTTTGCATGACGCGAGCGCGGTTCGCCACGCCAGTCGTTATAGGTGACGACGAGCGAGTTCTCGTCCAGCATCGCCGCCTGTATACGCGGCCAGGGGCACATATAGGTGCAGACCTGCTCGCGCATCATGCCACCGAAGACATAGGTGGTGAAGGTCAGGACGCCGACGGTGATATAAGCGACCGGCGGCGCCTCCAGTGCGACGAAGCTCTTGAGCAGCGACGGCGCGTCGGCGAAATAGAAGATCCATGCGCCGCCGGTCGCAACGCCGATGACCAGCCAGATCGCATGCTTGGCGATGCGCTTGCGGATCTTGTCGAGCGTCCAGGGTCCGGCATCGAGGCGCATGCGCGCGTTTCGGTCGCCTTCGATGAAGCGCTCGACGACCAGGAACAGATCGACCCAGACGGTCTGCGGACAGGTATAGCCGCACCAGGCGCGGCCGACGGCGGAAGTCACGAGGAAGAGGCCGAAGCCGGCCATCACCAGAAGACCGGCGACGAAGAAGAACTCCTGCGGCCAGATTTCGATGAAGAAGAAATAGAACCGGCGGGAAGCCAGATCGACCAGGACCGCCTGGTCCGGCGCATGCGCGCCCCGGTCCCAGCGGATCCAGGGTGTCAGATAATAGATGCCGAGCGTCACCAGCATCACCAGCCACTTGAACCGGCGGAATTGGCCCTCGGCCCGCTTCGGAAAGATCTTGCGGCGTTTTTCGTAAAGCGGCTTGCGCACGCGCGCCGCATTGACCGGCTCGGCCTCGAAAAGCTCGACGGACTGCGATTGATTGACCGATTGAGGCTGCATCTACGGGAATTCCCAAAGTATTCAGATCTATCGGTCCGACTTGTGCCCGATCGACCGCCCCCAAGCCTTGATCTGCGTCAAGTTTGCGCCCGAATGCCGCATGGTGCGTCGAAACGCCCTCATGGACCGAGACCGATTGCCGCCGAACGGAGGGCGACCTGTACGACTCTTTGCGCGCTCGAAGCCCCACCCTCTTGCAATTGTAAAAAAAATATCGTTATCTAATGCCTGATGAAAATTTTTGGTCATACGCAGCCGACCTCGGAGCCGAAGAGACCTGCATGGCAAAAGTCCCGGACAATCTCTCCGTTGCCCAGCGCATTGCGCGAACCGCACTGTCGCCGTCGCATCGCCAAATCGCCGACTATGTCCTCGAACAGCCGCTGAAGGTCGCGGCAATGCCGATCGACGAGTTGGCGGCGAAGGTCGGGATATCGGTGGCGACCGCCAACCGCTTCGCCCGGGCGTTGGGTTTTGAAGGATATGCGCAGTTCCGCGCCGCGCTGGTGCTCGGCTTCGAGTCAGCGCTGGCGCCGGTGGAAAGGCTGCGGAGCAAGCTGGAGCAATCTGCCGACGCGATGGACGTCTTCGCGGCGACGCTCGCCGAGATGATCCGCAACATCGAAAGGACGCGCGACGGCCTGGATGCGGCGGAATGCGCGCGTGCCGTCAAGGCCATCCTTGACGCAAAGCGCGTGTTCGTCGTCGGTTTCGGCAGCAGCAGCTGGCTTGGCGGCCTTCTGGCACGCAATCTCGATCTTTATTGCGAGAATGTGCAACTGCTGGCCAGCGTGGAAGGATCTTCCCACGCCGCGAGAGCAATCCACCGGCTGAGACCCGGCGATCTGGCGATTGCGATCGCCTTTCCGCGCTATCTTTCCGACACGGTTCTGTTGGCGCGCCGCGCACGCGAAGCGGGGGCGGAGCTGCTGGCACTGACCGATGGCGCCAGTTCTCCGCTCGCCGCGCTTGCGGATATCAGGCTCTATGCAAGCACTGACAGCCAATATTATGCCAATTCCGAAGCAAGCGTTCTGGCGCTGATCGAAGCGCTGAGCAGCGCCGTGGCCCATGCCTCCGAGCGTTCGGTGAGGGCCGCTGCGCAGGTCGCCGAAGCCGTGCTGCCCTGGCTGCATGGAGGCCACTCCGGCCGAGTGCGTCCGGTAGGCGACGGACCGGCCCCAAAGAGGCACGCTCCAGCAGCCTCATCCCCTAAAAAGGAGAAAGAATGAGCCCAATCCGACCCGTGGTCGCCATTCATGGCGGCGCCGGCACGCTAAGCCGGGCAGCCATCGATGCCGAGCAAAAGGCCCGCTATCATGCTGCCCTTCGCCAGATACTTGCCGAGGCACAGGAGGCACTTGCCGCTGGCGCTACTGCAGTTGACGCCGTTACCCTCGCCGTGCAGCGGCTGGAGGACAGTCCGCTCTTCAACGCCGGGTTCGGCTCCGTCTTTACCGCTGCGGCCACCCACGAACTCGACGCAGCGATAATGGATGGTGCAACGTGGCGTGCGGGCGCGGTTGCCGGCGTCAGCCGCATCCGCAATCCCGTCCTTGCGGCACGTGCGGTGATGGAACAGGGCGAGCATGTGCTGATGGCCGGCGCCGGCGCGGAAAGCTTCGCGCACGATCTGGGAATGGAGACAGTTGAGCCGCACTATTTCTCCACGGACTTCCGCCGGAGTCAGCTCCACCGCGCCCAGGGTACTTCAGCGATCGTTCTCGACCATGATGGCGGTGCGCCGCTCTCCGAGGACAAGAAATTCGGCACGGTCGGCGCGGTCGCACTGGACATGCATGGCAATCTCGCCGCTGCCACGTCCACAGGCGGCATGACCAACAAGCGGCCGGGCCGCGTCGGCGACACCGCGCTGATCGGCGCGGGGACATACGCGGACAACCGGACCGCCGCGGTTTCCTGTACGGGGACCGGCGAAATGTTCGTTCGCGCTGCCGCCGCTCACGACCTTTGCGCCCGCATGGCCTATGGCGGCGCCAGGCTGGACGATGCCGCACGGCAGGTGGTGATGGAAGCGTTGCCGGCCATTGGCGGGCGCGGTGGCCTGATCGCCATCGACGCGAAAGGCAACGTCACGCTGCCCTTCAATACGGAAGGCATGTATCGCGGCTACGCCCGTGCCGGCGAGCCGCCCTGCACCGCGATCTTCGAGGATCCATCAGATCCACCCACCCCGTGATCAATCGAGTCTGTTCATGTCCTCTTCAACAGTCGAAATCGCTCCGGATTCTGCCCACCCACCTGGCCTGGCGGACAACCGCGTTCTATCTGTCGATGACCTGTCGGTGCGCTTTTCCACCTCGGAGCGAACGGTGGAGGCGGTACGAAACGTCTCCTTCCACGTCGATCACGGTGAGACGCTGGCAATCGTCGGTGAATCCGGTTCGGGGAAGTCCGTCACCTCACTCGCCATGATGCGCCTCGTGGAACATGGCGGCGGCCGCATCACCGCCGGCAGCCGCATGCTGTTTCGTCGTCGCTCCGGCACGTTCTTGGATCTGGTCACTGCTAGCCCTGCGACGATGCGCGCCGTTCGCGGCGCCGATATCGCGATGATCTTTCAGGAGCCGATGACCTCGCTTAACCCGGTCTTCACGGTCGGTGACCAGATCGGCGAATCGATCCGTGTGCACCAGGGCAAGAGCGCAAGTGCGGCACGCGCCGAGGCGTTGCGCATGCTGGACCTGGTGCGCATTCCCGAGGCGCGCAATGTGCTCGACCGGCATCCGCATCAGCTCTCCGGCGGCATGCGCCAGCGCGTGATGATCGCCATGGCACTGGCCTGCAAGCCATCGCTGCTGATTGCCGATGAGCCTACCACGGCACTGGACGTTACGATCCAGGCGCAAATCCTGCAGCTTATCCGCGAGCTGCAGGCGGAAATGAACATGGGCGTCGTGTTCATCACCCACGACATGGGCGTTGTCGCCGAGATTGCCGACCGGGTCTTGGTCATGTGCCGCGGCATCAAGGTGGAGGAAGGATCATCGGAGACGGTGTTTTCGGCACCGCGCGAACCTTATACCCGCGCTCTCCTGTCCGCCGTGCCCCGCCTCGGCGCGATGAAGGGCACGGATTTGCCGCGCAAATTCGAGCTTCTGCGTGTCGAGGCTGCCAGTCCGCCGACCGAAACGCCGCCACAGAATACGCTGCAGCCGGATATTGCGCCGATCCTGCGCGTGAAGGATCTGGTGACGCGCTTCGACGTGCGCGGCGGTCTTTTCAATCGTGTGACCCGCCGGGTCCATGCGGTCGAAAAGGTCAGCTTTGACCTGCGCCCCGGAGAAACGCTGGCTTTGGTGGGCGAGTCGGGCTGCGGCAAATCCACCACAGGCCGTTCCCTATTGCGTCTGGTGGATAGTGAGGACGGCGCCATCGAGTTCGATGGCCGAAACATCCTCGACCTGGCCCGCGGCGAATTGCAGGCACTTCGGCGCAACATCCAGTTCATTTTCCAGGACCCGTTTGCTTCGCTCGATCCGCGGCTCACCGTCGGCTTTTCCGTCATGGAACCGCTGCTGGTGCATGGCGTGGCCCGTGGCGCGGCGGCGCGGGAGCGCGTCGCATGGTTGCTGGAGAAAGTCGGTCTGTCACCGGCCCATGCCCAACGCTACCCGCACGAATTTTCGGGTGGGCAGCGCCAGCGTATCGCCATTGCCCGCGCGCTGGCTCTCAATCCCAAGGTGGTGATCGCCGATGAGGCAGTCTCCGCATTGGATGTGTCGATACAGGCGCAGATCGTCAATCTGATGCTCGACCTGCAACGCGAGCTCGGTGTCGCCTATCTGTTCATTTCCCATGACATGGCGGTGGTCGAGCGTATCAGCCACCGCGTCGCCGTGATGTATCTCGGTCAGATCGTTGAAATCGGCCCGCGGCGGGCGATCTTCGAAGACCCGCAACATCCCTACACGCGCAAGCTGATGTCTGCCGTACCCGTCGCGGATCCGGCGCGGCGACATGTGCGCCGGCAGCTGATGTCCGATGAGATCCCAAGCCCCGTTCGCGCCCTTGGTGACGAGCCGAAGTTGGAGCCGCTTTGCGAGGTTTCTCCCGGCCATTTCGTCGCCCGTCATCCGATCGGTGTCTTCGAATGACCAATCCCAGGCTTTCCCCGTGCCGTCAACTTAAACTGGAGTCGTCTTATGAGAAATGGCAGTCCTAGCATGCGACATTTGTCTGTCGCCGCCGGCCTCGCGGCCTTGTCGATGATGAGCGCCACTGTGCCGGCGTTGGCCGCGAGCAACGTGGTGCTGGCCATCGGTGGCCAGCCTGAGACGCTTGATCCCTACAACACCAACACCACGCTCACGACGGCGGTCACCAAATCCTTCTATCAAGGCCTCTTCGAGTTCGACAAGAATCTCAAGGTGCGGCCAGTTCTCGCCGAAAGCTATACCGTTTCGGCTGATGGTCTCGTCTACACGTTCAAGCTGCGCGAGGGCGTCAGGTTTCATGACGGCACCGATTTCGACGCCGAGGCCGTCAAGGTGAACCTGGAACGCGTGCTGAACCCTGAGAACAAGCTGGCGCGCTTCAATCAATTCAATCGCATCGACAAGGTTGAAGTCGTCTCGCCCTTCAGCGTACGCGTCACTCTGAAGGAACCTTTCAGTCCCTTCGTCAACTCACTGGCCCATGCCTCGGCGGCGATCATCTCGCCGGCCGCGCTCGCCAAATACGGCAGCAGGGACATCGCCTTTCATCCGGTTGGCACTGGCCCCTTCGTGTTCGAGGAATGGCGGCAGACCGATTTCGTCAAGGGCAAGAAGTTCGACGGCTATTGGCGCGCGGGCTATCCCAAGGTGGACGGTATAACCTGGAAACCCGTGCTGGAGAACAACACGCGTGCGGCCATGCTCCAGACCGGCGAAGCCGATTTCGGCTATCCGCTGCCCTACGAGCAGGCAAGCGCTCTGGAGGCCAGCGACAAGCTGAACGTGGAAACCGGCCCGTCGATCATCACGCGTTATGTCAGCTTCAACATGCTGCAGAAGCCCTTCGACGATATCCGCGTGCGCCAGGCGATCAATTACGCCATCAACAAGGAAGCTCTCGCGAAGGTGGCTTTCGGCGGCTTTGCTGCACCGGCCGAGGGCGTTGTGCCGCAGGGCGTGCTCTTCGCCCACAAAATGGATCCCTGGCCCTACGACCCGGCGAAGGCCCGTGCACTTCTGACGGAATCCGGCTATCCGAACGGCTTCGAGTCCGTGCTCTGGAGCGCCTACACCACGACGACTGCGCAGAAGACGATCCAGTTCCTCCAGCAGCAATTGGCGCAGGTCGGCATCAAGGTCCAGATCCAGGCTCTGGAACCGGGCCAGCGCACCGAGTGGATCCAGTCCGCCCCGGACCCGAAGACAGCCAAGGTGCGCATGTACTATGCCGGCTGGTCGTCTTCGACCGGCGAGGCCGACTGGGCGCTGCGCCCGCTGCTATCCACCGAGGCCTGGCCGCCGAAGCTCAACAACACCGCCTATTATAGCAACGAGGCGGTGGACGGCTTCATCGCGAGCGCACTGAAGTCGGTCAAGGACGAGGAGAAAGCCGATCTTTACCGGAGGGCCCAGGAGCAGATCATGAAGGATGCTCCCTGGGCGCCGCTGGTGACCGAGAAGAACCTCTATGCCACCGCAAAGCGCCTCTCCGGAGTCTACGTCATGCCTGACGGCAACATCGATGCCGGAGAGATCGCCGTTTCCGAGTAAATGATCAGCCGGCGCGCGCCGACGGGCTCGACGCGCGCCGGTCCTGATCCGCCTTCGTCCCTACAGCGCCGGCGTCTTATCAGACGCGCAAAGGTCGTTGTAGCACTTTGAATTGCTGCATGTCTTTGTCCTTTGATCGAGGTCGATTTAAGGAGACATGCAAGCAGATCGGGTATTCGCGAAATGCTGCAGTATTTCCTGAAACGGCTGATGGGATTGGTTCCCACCTTGTTGATCGTCTCGGTGCTGGTGTTCCTCTTCGTGCACATGCTGCCCGGCGACCCGGCGCGCCTTGCTGCCGGACAGGACGCCGACGAGCAAACCGTGGCGCTGGTGCGCAGCGAACTCGGCCTCGACCGGCCATTGCCGCAGCAGTTCGTCACATTCTTCGGCCACATGCTCGAGGGCGACTTCGGCACATCGATACGCACACGCCGTCCCGTATCCACCGAGATTGCGGAACGGTTCATGCCCACGCTTCTGCTCACCTTGGCCAGCATGGTCTGGGCGGTCGCTTTCGGAATGGGCATCGGAATTATTTCCGCCGTCTACCGTAACCGCTGGCCGGACCGGCTCGGCATGACGCTCGCCGTGTCGGGCATCTCCTTTCCAGCATTCGCGCTGGGCATGCTTCTGATGCAGATCTTCTCAGTCCAGCTCGGTTGGCTGCCTACCGTCGGCGCGGACACCTGGAGACACTATGTCCTGCCGTCGCTGACGCTCGGCGCGGCCGTCGCAGCGGTCATGGCCCGCTTCACACGCGCCTCCTTCGTCGAGGTGATCCAGGAGGATTTCGTCCGCACCGCCCGGGCAAAGGGCCTCAACGAGCGCGTCGTGATCGCCAAGCATTGCCTGCGCAATGCATTGATCCCGGTCGTCACCATGATGGGCCTGCAGTTCGGGTTCCTGCTCGGCGGCTCGATCGTCGTCGAGGCAGTATTCAACTGGCCGGGTCTCGGGCGTCTGCTGGTCGATGCCGTCACGCAACGCGACTATCCGGTGATCCAGACACTTGTCCTTCTGTTTTCCCTGGAGTTCATCCTGATCAATCTCGTCGTCGACCTGCTCTACGGTTTCATCAATCCAACCATTCGCTACAAGTGAGCCACCAATGACTCAGCTCGTTTCGTCCGATTCCCGCGCTGTCGCGGCAGCAGAGGCCGTGCGCACGCCATGGAGCGAATTCTGGCGTAAATTCCGCAGGCAGCCGGTGGCGCTCGCAGCGCTCGCCTTTGTGGCGCTGCTTGTGCTTCTCGCCCTGCTGGCGCCGGTGATCGCGCCCTACGATGCGGAGAATTATTTCGATTACGACCAGATCAATGCCGGCCCCTCATGGTCGCACTGGCTCGGGGTCGATCCGCTCGGGCGTGACGTCTTCAGCCGCATTCTTCTCGGTGCGCGTATTTCGCTGGCGACCGGGCTGCTGTCGGTGGCACTCGGCGGGTTGATAGGAACGGTGCTGGGATTGCTCGCCGGCTACTACGAAGGATGGTGGGACCGCATCGTCATGAGAATTTCCGACGTGCTGTTCGCGTTTCCCGGCATTCTTCTGGCGCTCGGCGTCGTTGCCATCCTCGGCAGTTCCATGGTCAATGTGGTGGTCGCTGTCTCGGTCTTCTCCGTGCCGGCCTTTGCGCGCCTGGTACGCGGCAATACGCTCGTGCTGAAGCGAATGACCTATATCGAGGCGGTCAAGAGCATCGGCGCCTCGGATTGGATCATTCTCGCACGCCACATTCTTCCGGGCGCGATTTCGTCCATCGTCGTTTATTTCACGATGCGGCTCGGCACCTCGATCATCACCGCCGCCAGTCTGTCATTCCTCGGCATGGGCGCGCAGCCGCCGACACCCGAGTGGGGCGCCATGCTCAATGATGCGCGCGCCGACATCGTGAATGCTCCCCATGTGGCGCTGTTCCCGAGCCTTGCCATCTTCCTGACGGTGCTGGCATTCAACCTGCTCGGCGACGGTCTGCGCGATGCGCTCGACCCCAAGATCGATCGCCGATGAAGGTGCTGCGGTGAGTGCTCTTCCCGTTGCGCCACATATCGGAACGCTGGTCGCCGGCCCCCGGAATGCAATCACCGATGTGCCCGGCGTCACCGTAGGTCATGCGACCCTTGCTCAGGGTCCGATCCAGACCGGTGTGACCGTCGTGCATCCGCACCAGGGGGATCCCTATCGCGACCGCGTTCCAGCCGCCAGTGCGGTGCTGAACGGGTTCGGCAAGAGCATCGGCCTCGTGCAGGTGCATGAACTGGGCGTGCTGGAAACACCGATCGCCCTCACCAACACTTTTTCGGTGGCCACCATTGCGCAGGCGCAGATCCGTCAATGCGTGGCCGCCAATCCGCAATGCGGTCGACGCTTGCCGACGGTCAATCCACTCGTCTTCGAATGCAATGACGGTTACTTGAACGACATACAGGCGATGGCTGTCGCAGAGCAACACTATCTTGACGCCTGCGTCGCCTGCGGTCTTGCCGTTGCCGAAGGTGCGGTGGGCGCTGGCCGCGGAATGTCGAGCTTCGGCGTCAAGGGCGGCATCGGCACGGCATCTCGCCGCGTGATGGTCGCAAGCCGCGCCGAGTTCACCGTCGGCGCGCTCGTCTTGTCGAACTTCGGCAAGCCGGCACAGCTTATCCTCGCGGGCCGCAGCATCGGCCAGGAACTGGCGGGACGGCTCGCCGCCGCATCCGCCGGCGAATCGGAGAAAGGCTCCATCATTCTTCTCATCGCGACCGACGCTCCGCTCGACGCACGACAGTTGCGCCGGCTCGCGCTGCGCGCGGGGGCAGGCCTTGCCCGGACCGGCTCGGTTTTTGGCCACGGCAGCGGCGACATCGCGCTCGCTTTTTCCACGGCCTACACGCTGCCGCAGGATCCTGGCCGTCCCATGCCGGACGTCGCAATGCTGCATGACGCATGGCTCGATCCCTTGTTCCAGGCCGTCGCCGACAGTGTCGAACAGGCCATCATCCATTCGCTGTTGCGCGCCGAAACGGTGATCGGCCGAAATGGTCACCGGCGCGCGAGTCTTCTCGAGCTGATGCCCGGCCTCATCCCCCTGTTTTCAGAGAAATCCTCATGAAGATTCTCATTTCCGTCGACATTGAAGGCGTTGCCGGCGTCTATCATCCCGAGCAGACTCGTCCTGGCCATGCCGAATACGAGCGTGCGCGCCTTCTGATGACGCAGGAGGCCAATGCCGCCGTGGCCGGCGCTTTCGAGGCAGGCGCGACGGACGTTCTGGTCAATGACTCCCATGCCGGTTTTCGCAACATGCCGGCCGATCACCTCGATCCGCGCGCCTCGGTCGTTCAGGGCAAGCCGCGTTATCTGGGCATGATGGCGGGCGTTGAAGACGGGGTGGATGCCGTCTGCCTGATCGGCTACCATTCGCGCGCCCATGGCCGCGGCATTCTCGCACACACCATCAACAGCTTTGCCTTTGCTCGCATCGAATTCAACGGCATCGAACTCGGAGAGGCCGGCATTTACGGAGCGCTCGCCGGCGAATGCGATGTCCCTGTCGTCATGGCGTCCGGTGACAATGTTTTCATCGCCGAAAATCGCGAGCTCTTTCCGCAAGCCGTCTTCGTGGAAACCAAGCGCGCCAGTGGCTGCAACAGCGGCACAAGCCTTTCTCCCGCGCGTGCGTGCCAAGCAATCCGGGAAGGCGTGGTGCAAGCCCTCCGCCACCCGAAGTTGGCGCCGCCGTTCAGGCTTCCCGGTCCCATTGACGCGCGCATCCGTACCCAAACGCCGGCGCTGGCCGATTTGTCTTGCCAGTGGCCCAGTCTCGACCGGCTTTCCGGCGATGAGGTCGGTTTCACCGCGCCGACGGTGCAGGCGGCCGTGCGCATCGTCAACTGCCTGTCGGCGATGTCGACCATGCTGCGGTGACGGCGGATGCCGACAATCCCGTGAGCGCCGACAGGAGCCTGCCTGGTCCCGAGGCGTATACTTTTCCAGAATCACCTTTCACCGGCAAAGAAGAAAGTCTGCCCCATGACAGCTGCATCTGAGACCCGCATGGTTTATGTCAGCGGAGCGTTCCTTCCCATCGAGGAAGCCTCCATTCCCGTTATGGACCGGGGCTTTCTCTTCGGCGATGGCATCTATGAGGTTACAGCAGTGATCGCGGGTCGCCTCGTCGACAATGAGGCACATCTCCAGCGGCTCGACCGTTCCTTACGCGAGATCGATATTCCCAATCCACATTCATTGGGGACCTGGACGGCAATCCAGAAGGAGTTGGTTGCGCTGAACGGCCTTACCGAAGGATTGATCTATATTGAGGTGACGCGTGGTGTCTCCGAGCGCGATTTCCTCAGCCCAGCCGATTTGAAGCCGACCGTGGTCATTTTCACGCAGGCAAAACCGGTACGCACCAACGCCACCCTGGCCAAGGGCGCTCAAGTGATCACTTTGCCGGATCTGCGCTGGGCACGGCGGGATATCAAGTCGACTTCACTGCTGGCGCAGGTGCTGGCGAAACGCTCCGCCGCTGCCGCGGGCGTCAGTGAGGCGTGGATGGTGGAAGACGGCATGATCACAGAGGGGGCCTCGTCAACCGCCTTCGTCATTACGCCAGCCGGCGAAATCATCACGCGGCCGCTCTCCCATGCGGTGCTGCCAGGGGTCACCCGTCGCGCGATACTCCGTCTGCTGGAAGAGAGGGAGCTGACATTCGTCGAGCGGCCCTTCAGCGTGGAAGAAGCGCTGCAGGCGCGCGAGGCGTTCTTCACGAGCGCGTCCACCATCGTCATGCCGGTGGTCACCATTGATGGCCACCCAATCGGCGACGGTACCCCCGGGCCCCTGGCTATGCAGTTGCGCGATCTCTATATCGAGGCCGCCCTCGATTAGACCGTATGTTCACGGGATGAGCGTGGCCCGCCCCCGCGGTAAGCTGAATTCGGGGGTTGCTCTGGATTGGCCGGAGCCGAGCCCCAAGCTTAGCGAGGGCGAACCATGAAAGAAGGTAGCGTAATTTTCATTGGCTTGGATACATCCAAGTCGAAGATTTCAGTTGCGGTTGCCGATGGAGCGCGCAACGGCGAGGTGCGGTTTTTCGGCGACATCTCTTCCGAGCCGGCGTCTGTGGCATCGCTGGTCAACAAGCTTTCCAAGCGCGGAGCCAAGCTTCACTTTTGCTATGAGGCGGGGCCGACCGGTTACGGCCTTTACCGTCAGATTGTCGAATTGGGGCATGACTGCGTGGTGGTTGCGCCGTCGCTCGTGCCCAAGCGAGCGGGCGACCGGGTGAAGACCAACCGCCGGGATGCCGTCAGCCTGGCGCGCCTGCACCGCGCGGGCGAACTGACCGCGGTCTGGGTTCCGGATGAAGCTCATGAGGCGATCCGCGACCTGGTGCGAGCCCGCGAGGCTGCCAGCGATGCGCTGAAACAGGCGCGCCAGCAACTTCAGTCTTTCTTGTTGCGTCATGGCCGGATCTATACCGGCCGCAAACCATGGACGCGTGCCCATACAAGATGGCTGACGTACCAGGCCTTCGATCATCCTGCCCACCACATCCTGTTGGCGGAATATTGCCAGGCCATCGAGGATGCCGGCGTGCGCCTGGACAGGCTGACGAAGTTGGTGGTGGAGACCGCTTCATCCTGGTCGATGGCGCCGGTTGTGGCCGCCTACCAGGCGATGCGCGGCGTCGCGTTCATGACGGCGGTCACCTTTGTCGTCGAAATCGGCGATGTCAGGCGCTTTGATAATCCTCGCCAGCTGATGGCGTATCTCGGTCTCGTGCCGTCGGAAAGCTCAACCGGCGAACGGGTCAAGCGTGGCGGGATCACGAAGGCGGGCAACACAAGAGCTCGAAGGGTACTCATTGAGGGCGCTTGGACATATCGCTTTCCGGCCCGCGTGAGCCCGAAGATCCAGGCGCGGCTGGACGACTTGCCAAGATCGGTTCGCGAGATTGCTTGGAAAGCCCAGGTAAGGCTTTGCGCACGCTATCGAAAACTACTCGCGGCAGGCAAGCCGAAGGTCGTCGCGGTTACCGCCATTGCGCGAGAAATGGCAGCGTTCCTGTGGGCGATTGGGCAGGAGATCGCTCCCACAGCAAAAGCCTAAAGGCGAATGCCCAGCTCGAACAACAACGCTTAATCCGAAAATTGAAATCATCTCCTGTTGGACAAAGATGGAGGCAGGGCACCGGTGGGGAACCCTCGCAGGCTCTATGTGGCGGACAATTCCAAGCCCGAGATTAGACAGAGGCAGCCCCAGACGAACACACGGAAATGCGGTACCCAACCCGCGCATAAGAGTATGCCAGCCGTCGTCAAAATGCCCTGCCTCCTCCTTTGTTCAACAGCTTCACGCATGCGTGCTTTCGTCCTCAAGGCCGGAAAGGAAAGAGTCATGATTAAGGAGCTTGCAAATGAACATAAGAGAGCCTTTCCGGGCTAAATGGAAACATTCTGCCGGAGCAGGTTTTCGTCAGGGCAGAGGCGATCGCCGCAGGTCGTACCCGGAGGTACGGCCGAGGCGATCGCCTCCGATCCTGACGGAAGCTGGGCATGATGATCCCGCCGGAGAGGCTCGAGGCTCTCAAGCCAGCGGGCTGCTGCTGGAGGCCACACGAGACAAGCTGCTTGCGTTGCTCCGTAATGTTACATGAGCCGCTTGGTCATCCGCAGGAGAGGCACAGTCACGCCGCCCCGATCATCGACTAATCGCTCGACGGGAATGTAGCCGCAAGCCCGATAATAGCGGTTCGCCGGCCATCGTGCCCATCAGCTCGGCTCGTTTGAAGCCTTCATTGCGCGCGGCCTGCTCGCAAAGCGCAAGGATTTTCCTCCCCACACCGCGGCGGGCATAGGCCGGATGCGTATACATGGCACGCACCCGCGCCGGATCATATACGGGATCGAGCAATGCGGCGTCACGTCCGGTAGTTGCGTCGCTGCCGTACAGCGTTGCTCTGCGGCTCCAGCCGCCGCACCCTGCGATCGTACCATCCAGCAGGATCACGAAGTAAGTCCCGTCATCTATCAGTTGTGTGTCGAGCCCCATGATTTGGCGGCTCGACTCGATCTGCGCTTCGGTGAGAAAGGGTCTCTGGAGTTCCGATATTGCCGCGTCGATCAGCGCTGCAAGGATCCCCAGGTCAGCGCGGGTCGCGTTTCTGTGCTCCAACATAATCGTCTCCATGAACCTTCGTGCATCATACTAGCGATAGTCGCTACGCGACGGTTCTGCATCGGCGCCGGCGAGGGTCGGCGCAGCGACGTCCCCCGCACTCTGCGCGGCCTGCCCGGCAAACCGCATCTGCAACCGCACGCCGTAGCCGTCGCTCATGCCGAGTAGTGTTTGGCTGATCTCGACCGGGGCTCGGGCGTAATCGCCGGTACCGCCTGTCACGGCGTGGCAGTGATCCGCCTTGTCCACGACCTGGATCGCCTGCATTTGATGATCATTTCCGTCAACCTAGGCGGCATTCCTGCCCGGTGATGCATTCGCGCCGGCCCTTGACAGGAAGCTCTTGTTGACCGGGCTGTGCGGCTTCAGCGCCAATCGCTCGTTGGCAATGGCCTCGGCCATCGCCGTCAGGCCACCACGAACGGAAGCCTCGGCCAGCGTCCAGTCGATGATATCGCGCTGCGCGTGGCTGCCGCCGAAGGAATTGGCGATGAAGCGCGCGCCGTGGAGGAGGTTCGCTGCATTTTCGTAGTCACCACGCCAGAATGCAGCGAACCCTTCGACCAGCGGCAGAGCGGTGCGGTTGCCCCATCCACCTGCCTCGGATACGTGGGCGCCCTTCCGGTAGGCGTTAGCGATGCGGTCTACCTCGGCAGTACGGCCGGCGCCGAGATAGGCCATCACCGCATGCCAGTCGTTGAATGGATAGGTGCAGCCGTCCACATGACTGTCCCAGGCCGTCGCCAGTTCCTGCCAGCGGTGGCCGACATCATGGCCGGAGAGATGAAGTCGCCAGAGAAGTGCGGAGGCATCGACCATGTCGAGCGCGACCATGCTGCGATCTTGCCGGATCGGCCCATCATAGAGGGCGAGTACCTCGTCGGCCTGGCCGAGGTCGAGATGGCACAGCGAACGGTGCCACCAGTTGTGGACCTTGAAGAAATTGTCGTCGCCTGACCAATGCGGCTCGCGCGCGATCATCCAGCCAATGCCATCCTCGGCGCGACCCTGCATCTCCATGACATGGGCGACGGCATGGTGCGCCCAGCAATCGAGCGGCTGAACGTCGACAGCGCGGCGGCCCGCCTCCTCGGCCCGGCCATAGTCGCCGGTTTCCTCAAGACCGAAGGCATGCATGCCGAGCAGAATCGAGTAGCCAGGTATGTTCGCGGACCATTTTGGCAGCACGCGCGCGATGCGGTCGCGCAGGCTCCGCGCGCTGGCGCGGTAGAAATCCATCAGATGACCCGACTGGAGAGCGACGATATCGTGGGGGTATTCCGCGTTGTGGCGATCGAGCACCGTCGCCGCGGCGGTCCACTCCCCCTCGACCAGCAGGTCGAGGGCAACAACATGCGAGGCCTCGCGCTCGGAGAGCCGCAGGGACTTCACCGTGCCGATGATCGCCTTCGCTTCCTTGGTCGCCTCCGGCTCGGTCGCGAGGCCGAGTAGATGTGCCTTGAAGATGTGCGCCATGGCAAAGGCGGGCGCTGCCTCGATCGCGCGGTCGAGCAATCCGACGGGATCACCGCGATAGATGTTGAAAGCGTCGACGGCCTGGTCGAACAGGCCAGAGACTTCGGATGTCGCTCCGGTCAACACATTGCCTTGCGCATCGGTTATCATGATCGATCTTTCCTTTCTCGAGGTGTATACAGTAATCGCGCCTGTCGCCCATCGCAGCAATGCTGTGGCTGTTGGGGCGATCTCGACACCTAAGTAAACCGTCGCCGTGATGCGGTTAATGAGCGATACGCCGGAACGCTTGACCGATCCGCCGTCTGTGAAAAAAGGGAAGCGTTCGTTGGAGGCTCTGCTGGACCTGCTGCGGGCGATGCGTCTTACGGGAGGCATCTTCCTCGACGCGAAGTTCAGCGCTCCTTGGAGCGTATCGGCAAAAGTCGCGCCGGAGGACTGCGCCCCCTTCACGGTCGCGCCCCGGCACATCATCGCCTATCACTACGTGACAGAAGGGCGCTGCCTGCTGAAGGTTGGAGACGAACGGCCGATTGAGGTCGAGAGTGGCGAGATTGTCGTCTTGCCGCGCAACGACCGCCACGTCATTGCAAGCGCCGTGAACCTTCGTCCCGTCAGCGCCGACCATCTAATCCAGGCCGCGCCCGAAGGCGGCCCGGCGAAGATCGTCCATGGTGGCGGCGGTGAGCGAACGACCATCTTGTGCGGATTTCTCGGTAACGACCTTGCGCACAACGCGCTCATCGCGCTGCTGCCGAGCGTACTCAAGCTCGATGCTGCCGATGGCGCTTCAGGCGACTGGATCAAGGGCACCTTCCATTTCGCCGCCAGGGAGCTTGCGGCCGGGCAGGCCAATTCTCCGATGATTCTGGCAAAACTCGCGGAACTGTTGTTCATGGAGGCGGTTCGTCGCTACCTTGCCTTCCAGCCGACCTCAGCGAATGCATGGGCTGCCGGCATGCAAGACCAGGTGATCGGCCGTGCACTGGGGCTCCTGCACGGACAGATCGCGCGGCGATGGACGACCGAGGATCTCGCGCGCGAGTTGTCCGTCTCGCGCTCGGCCTTCGCGGAACGTTTCACGCGCGCCATCGGGGAACCGCCGATGCGCTACCTAGCCCGGCAGAGATTCGAGCAGGCCTCGGCGCAATTGAAGGAGACCGCTGACCCGATTGCGCGGATCGCATATGATGTCGGTTACGAGTCCGAAGAGGCATTCAGCCGGGCTTTCAGGCGGGAATACGGCATGCCCCCCGCGGCATGGCGAAGAGCAAACGCGCTTGCAGGGACGTGATGCCACAGCACTCACCTGCTTTCACGGATGGTCTGCAACGAGTCGATCTTTCATGTTCCTATGAGTGGGATCTGGCCTCATCCGCCGAAACGGCAGACTGGCATTCAGCGATCATCCACCGCACGAAGCGATTTAATCAGAAGCACCCAGTGCTCTGTCTCGGTCTCCCAGCCTTCCTTCACACAGGGGACCGTTGCCACTTCTTCGTAGCCAAACCGCTCGTAGAGCCGTCTTGCACCCGCGTTGTTGTCGGCGACGATGACACTCATCCGGCGAAGCGCCTCTTCCCGGGCGATTTGCTCGGCAAGCTCGAGTAGTCGCGAGCCAAGCCCCTGCCCTCGGTATTCGGGATAGCAGGCCAGCACATTGACATACCAGCTTTCGAGGGCCTTGTTTTCCAGTTCTTGAAGCGGCCGGAACAGGGCGGGGAAATCATCGCCGATCGGCGTGAGCTCCGAGCCGATCGGGTACCCGGTCAGACTCGCCACGGCACCATCTCCAAAGTCCACGACGATGATCTGGCCTTCGCGCGCCTTTTCACCTTGCCGGGCGCGGCCAATCTCCCAAGGGTCTTGACCGTTCTTTGCAAGTCCCTGCCAAATGTAGAGCGGCAAACCCTCGCCGGCGAAGTTGACGAGATCGGCCAGCGCCCCTGCATCTGCTTCGCTTGCGAACCGTAGCGGTGACTCAAGCCGGATCATTTGCATCCTCCGGAGAATGTGGGGCGGAGATCTGTTATAAGGCGTTTTTCGAATGACGTCAGGTAATCTTCAAGCTCCTTGATCCCACGGCCTTTCCTCTGGTCTTCGCCCGATTTCGATCATTAGAGCATGATCCGACCGGAGTGAACGAGGATCGATAAGATCATGCATCAGAAAAAAGCGTTTAGAGCGCCGATCTGATTCAGTCAGATCGAAACGCGCTCTAATGGACTGAGAGATAGCTGGGCGTGACAGATGCGGAGCAGGATCGTTGTAACATCGGAATCTATATAGCTGTGGAGAACCCCTCCGCAGCGCAACGTATGGACAGTCGGCTTCTAGCGCATCGGCCCGAAAATCGTATGCGATTTTCGGAAAGCTCGATGCGTTGATTCTAAGAGTTACAGCGACCTTTGCGCGTCTGAAAAGACGCGCGGCAGGGAAGGCGGAAATCTCGCTGAGGTGAAGGTCACCACAAGCGGGTAACGGCAGGAAGTGTGTCGAAAACCACGTCCGCTGAAATCAACGGCATCCCCAAGTCGATCGCACTCACCGCCAGCAGTCGGTCGAACGGGTCGCGATGCTCCCACGCAAGCGTCGCCCCTTTCAAACAAATCTCCGGCGCCAGGGCGGTAACTCTGCCGCCCTGCTCTTCCAGCAGGCTCGGCAGATCAGTGACGAACGATGCCATCTCCGGCCATTTGCCGATACGAACCTTCTGCCCGATCTCGAAAAAGCTGATGGGGCTGACGAAAACGCTGTCGGCCGCCGTGATGAGAGCGGTTGCCTTGGCAGATAAACGCGAATCGCCGGTCAGCGACCATGCCCATGCATGGGTGTCGAGAAGGATAGCCGTCACGCTTTGCCTTCCCAAAGCGCCAGATCATCCTCACTCATAGGCTCGAAGAAATCCGGCCCGTCTCCTGTAACCTTGCCTTCCAGCAATCCGATAGTGAACTTGTTCTGCGGGATCGCAACGATCCGGGCTACAGGGATCTTGCCCTTGGCGATGATAACTTCTTCGCCTGCCTTCGCCGCCTCGATAAGCTTGGACAGGTTCGTTTTGGCGTTGTGGATCGTAACCTGCATCGGAACCTCGATTAGCTAACTTGGCTACACTTAGTGTTCTTCTTTCTGAAAATCCAGCCTTACGGTTGGCGCTCAGCATTTGCCACCGTTAAATTGAGGGCGCCTTGTTTATGTAAGGACGCACACAGCCCGCCTCGTCCAATCGAGAAGTCAAAGGAGCAAACCCATGCCCCCGATGCCCGCCAGAATTCTCCACATCTCGATCGCGCGCGACTGGCGGGAGGTTTATGCCTTCATGGCAGACCATGAGAAAATGCCACTTTGGGCGTCCGGCCTCTCTTCCGGGCTGACCCGCGACGGCGAGGATTGGATCGCGCCTGGGCCGCTCGGCAATGCCCGCGTGCGCTTCGCCACCCGGAATGATTACGGGGTCGTCGATCACCTCGTCGCCCTCGAAGACGGCCGGCAGGTGCACAACGCGCTGCGTGTCGTCCCGAACGGCGACGGCGCCGAGGTGATGTTCACGCTGCTCAGGCAACCGGGGATGAGCGAAGCGCAATTCGCAGATGACGCGGCCTGGGTGGAAAAAGACCTCGCCAGGCTTAAATCCATCCTCGAATCCGGCAAGGACTGATTGGAAGGACGGGAACGACATGAGCCGCAAGGAAAACGACCGCCGCATCGACTATATCGAGTTCAACGTCGCGGATATCGCCGCGAGCAAGGCCTTCTACGGCAGCGCCTTCGGCTGGACCTTCACGGATTACGGGCCGGACTATTGCGAGTTTGCCGATGGCCGCCTGACCGGCGGCTTCACCACGCTCGGACCGGTCCGAAGCGGCGGACCGCTCGTCATCATCTATGCCGACAGGATCGAGGACACGCAGGCCCGTGTCGAGGCGGTCGGCGGCAGGATCGTCAAGCCGATCTACACCTTCCCCGGTGGCCGGCGGTTCCACTTTGCCGATCCGGACGGATACGAATTGGCGGTCTGGTCGGAGCAATAGAGCATTCTTGCGGTCAACTGGTTCCACCTGACTGCAAATGCTCTCCAGCGCCGCGCGTCGTTTCAGGCTGTAGCCCTTTGAATTGCTGCATGTCTTAGTCCCTAAATCGAGGTGGAGTTAAGGAGACATGCAGTAGTTCCGCCTATTCGCCGAAGCGAATGAACAACGCCCCGACGAGACCGAAGACGACGATGCATTGCAGGATGTACATCGGCCATTCCTGTGACATCTGGTGCCCTCCCGTCGAGTACCACCGCTGCCGCGCCCTGAAGGGCCATGGGCAAGTCTAACATTTCCCGGCCGATTTCGGCACGGAAAAGCCGCGCGCCCGGTCAAGGACGCGCGGCAGGAGCGGGCAAGAAAAGTGTGAGCGGTTTTCCGCGCCGCCCCGTTCGCACAAATCGACGGCGTGCTTCGACCGGCTCGCGTTCTACTCGCCGCCACCCAGCGAGTGGACGAAGACCGCGAGCTGCTTGACGGTGGTGTCGCCGATGCGCGGCAGCCAGGCGGGCATGACACCGTGTCTCGGTGCCTTCATCTGGTCGATGATCGCCTGCTCGCCGCTTCCCTTCAGCCAGATCGCGTCCGCGAGGTTGGGTGCCCCGAATTCGCGGCTGCCGGTGGCGTCCGCCCCATGGCACGAGGCGCAATTATCCGCGAAGAGCTGCTTTCCGGGCTCCACCAGAGCTGCGTCCGACGGCGTGGCGGTGAGGCTCACCACATAGGCGGCGGTCTGGCGCAGTTCATCCTGCGTCAGCATGTCGGAGAAGGACGGCATCTCCGACATGCGCGTCTCGTCGTCGCCGGCATGGCGGACACCGTGGGCGATCGTCTGATAGAGCGCCTCAGGGCCGCCGCCCCAGAGCCAGTCGTCGTCGTTCAGGTTCGGGAAGCCCTCGGCACCGGCTGCGCCTGACCCATGGCACTGAGCACAGTTCACCTTGAAGGCCGAAGCGCCGGCCGCAACCGCGAATTGCCGCAGCTGCGGATCGGCGATGATCTCCTCGACCGTGCTTGACGCGATGCGCTCGACGTTGCCGGCCTGGGCCGCCTTGGCATCGGCGAGTTCGGTGCTGACCTCCGCGCGGCTGGAGTAACCGAGCACCCCCTTGGTCGCTTCGGTCAACAACGGCCAGGAGGGATAGGCGATCGCGTAGCCGATGCCCCAGAGAATGGTCGCATAAAAGGTGTAGACCCACCAGCGCGGCATCGGATTGTTGAGTTCGCGGATGCCGTCCCACTCGTGACCGGTGGTTTCGACGCCGCTGATCTCGTCGATGTGTTTGTCCGCCATGGATCAGTCCTCCTTCAGCGGGATGGAAGCGGCCTGTTGGGCGGCCTTCTTGGCGCCCGGCCGGAAAACGAAAAGGACGACGCCGAGGAAGAAGACCGTCATGGCGAGCAGTCCCCAGCTGTCTGCGAAATGGCGCATGGCCGTGTAGGTTTCCATGGGAGCCTCCTTCTCAGCGATAGCCAGTGGTGTCGTCATAGGTGGAGAAGTCGACGAGCGTGCCGAGCATCTGCAGATAGGCGACGAGCGCGTCCATCTCCGTCAGCTTTTGCGGATCGCCGTCGAAATCGCCGAGCTTGGCCTTGGGGTAGCGCGCCTCGATCCCGGAGGTATCGGCATTGGGGTCGGCCTGTGCCTGGAGATCGCTAAGCGCCTCGTCGACCATCTCGTCCGTATAGGGAACGCCGACCGCCTTGTTGGCCTTCAGACTCATGGCGACATTCTTCGCTTCGAGCGGCGTCTCCTTGAGGAAGGCGTAGCTCGGCATCACCGACTCCGGCACGACGGAGCGCGGCTCGATCATGTGCTGGACGTGCCATTCGTTCGAGTAGCGATCGCCGACTCGGGCGAGGTCGGGCCCCGTCCGCTTCGAACCCCACTGGAACGGATGGTCGTACATGGACTCGGCCGCAAGCGAATAGTGCCCGTAGCGCTCCACCTCGTCGCGGAACGGCCGGATCATCTGGCTGTGGCAGACATAGCAGCCCTCGCGGACGTAGATGTTGCGCCCGGCGAGCTCCAGCGGCGAATAGGGCCGCATGCCTTCCACCTTCTCGATCGTGTTCTCGAGATAGAAGAGCGGTGCGATTTCCACGATGCCGCCGACGGAGACAACGAGCAGCGAACCGACGAGCAGCAGCGTGGCATTGCGTTCGAGGATGGCGTGTTTATCGAGAATGGACATGGTCTGCCCTCCTATTCCGCAAGCTGCGCAACCGGCGCCGCGCCGAGGATCGGTTCTTCCTCACGCACGCGTCCGAGGATTGTCATCGTGATGTTGAAGGCCATGATCAGAGCGCCGGCGAGGAAGAGGGCGCCGCCGACGGCACGCATCACATAGTAGGGGAACATCGCCGCCACCGTTTCCGCGAAGGAATAGACGAGGAAGCCCTGGTCGTCGTACTCGCGCCACATCAGGCCCTGCTGGATGCCGGCGACCCACATGACGGCGGCGTAGACGACGATGCCGAGGGTGGCGAGCCAGAAGTGCCAGTTGATCATGCGCACGCTGTAGAGCCGTTCGCGGTTCCAGAGCTTCGGCACGAGATAGTAGATGGCGCCGAAAGTGATCAGGCCGTTCCAGCCGAGCGCACCCGAATGCACGTGGCCTATGGTCCAGTCGGTATAATGGCTGAGCGAGTTGACCGTCTTGATCGACATCATCGGCCCTTCGAAGGTCGCCATGCCGTAAAAGGCCACGGCCATGACCATCATGCGCACGATCGGATCGGTGCGGACCTTGTCCCAGGCGCCCGAGAGCGTCATCAGGCCGTTGATCATGCCGCCCCAGGAGGGCATCCAGAGCATGACGGAGAAGACCATGCCGAGCGTCTGCGCCCAATCCGGCAGGGCCGTGTAATGCAGGTGATGGGGTCCTGCCCAGATATACATGAAGATCAGCGCCCAAAAGTGGATGATCGACAGCCGGTAGGAATAGACGGGACGGTTCACCTGCTTGGGAATGAAGTAGTACATCATCGCCAGGAAGCCGGCGGTCAGGAAGAAGCCGACGGCATTGTGCCCGTACCACCATTGCGTCAGCGCATCCTGCACGCCCGAAAAGGCCGAATAGCTCTTGGAGCCGAGGAATGAGACCGGCACCGCCAGATTGTTGACGATATGCAGCATGGCGATGGTGACGATGAAGGACAGGTAGAACCAGTTCGCCACATAGATATGCGGTTCCTTGCGCTTCAGGATCGTGCCGAGGAAGACGGCGAGATAGGCAACCCAGACGACCGTCAGCCAGAGGTCCACGTACCACTCCGGCTCCGCATATTCCCGGCTCTGGGTAATGCCGAGCAGGTAACCGGTGGCGGCCATGACGATGAAAAGCTGGTAGCCCCAGAAGACGAACCAGGCGAGATCGCCGCCGAAGAGGCGCGCGCGGCTCGTGCGCTGCACCACATAGAAGGACGTGGCGATCAGCGCATTGCCGCCGAAGGCGAAGATGACGGCGGAGGTGTGGAGCGGCCGCATGCGCCCGAAATTGAACCAAGGTTCGATGTTGAGATCGGGAAAGGCGAGCTGCAGCGCCACGAGCACGCCGACGAGGAAGCCGACCACCCCCCAGGCCATCGTGGCGATCACGCCGTATTTTACGACCTCGTCGAAATATTCCGATTGTGGCGCCGGCGCCCGGCCTGCTAACGCCGGCCGGAACTCCATGCGGCGCATGAGCACGATCGCGCCGCCAATGAGCACGAAGAACAGAACCCACATATGCGCCCCGAATGGGCGGTCCTGGGCGAAGCCAGCCCCGATCAGCGCCAGGAAGGCGCCCACCGCGAGCAAGAGCATCTCGAATGTGTATTTCATGGTTGGGTCCCCAACTTTTCTCAGCTTGCCGGCGCTCGCGCGCAATTCCGGCGCGATCCAGCCAGTCTGAGAATTGTCAGAGTCACCCCTTTGCCGCCTTGATTCAGATCAAGGTTGGGCCCGGCGCCATGTCGCATCCTCGTCGGCAAAGGAGGACCGTCCTTGAGGAGATACTGGAAAGGACCGGAGCGCATGATAGCAGGAATCAATTGGCCGCCGCCGTTGGAAGGCGCGCGCGCCGCGGCCAACGAGGCATATGCCGAGCCGCTCGCCTGGCTCGCAAGCGCCCACAAGGAGCAGCTGGCGCTCTGCGACAGCATGGAGGCGATCGCCGACAGCCTCCCGGGTGAAATCGATCGCGAGATTTGCGCCTATGCGGCCAGGATGCTGGCGCCGATGCTGCGCCACTTTCACGCCGGCGAGGAGCGCATCGTCTTTGATTGGGTCGAGCAGCGCTTCGGCGACGATCCGTCGGCGCGCGCATCGCTAGAGCGGCTGAAATTCGAGCACTGCGAGGACGAGTGCTTTGCCGAAGAGTTGACGGAGATGCTGGATCGGCTCGGCACGGCAGACCACACCGTCAACCCAGAGACGGCCGGCTACATGCTGCGCGGCTTCTTCACCGGCTTGCGCCGCCACGTCAGCTTCGAACAGGAATGCCTGCGTGGCATTGTCGCCCGGCAGGCGCATGAACCGAACTGATGGCACTGGCCGGATGGGGCGTTGACGCTTCGGCCTACAGGTTCCCGGTTCAAGCCGCGATCGCCCGCCGCCGGTCGGCCTGTTCCTGAATGACGAGAATGGCGCCGATCACCCTGCCTTTGCTCGACAGGCAGGGCGTCATCCGACAGCGGACCGGAACGGTGCTTCCGCCCACGCACTTGGCGAAGGAATAGTCGACGATTTCCCCGGCGAAGCAGCGGTCGAGACGGGATTTGACGCGCTCTTCGAACCGTTGGAGGCCGATGAATTCGACGACGTGGCGGCCGATGAGATCGATCGGCTTGCTTCCGAGATGGCTGGCATTGGCGCGGTTTGCGTAAAGATAGCGGTAGTCGGGCGTGATGACGGCGATCCGGTCGGGGAAGGAATCGAGGATCGCCTCGTTGAGCAAACCTTCGTCGGCACGCCCTCTTTTCGGCAGCTTCGGGACGCGTTCGAGCTCGAGCCCCGCGACGTCGTCCGCACCGGTCGCTGCGAAATAACGGTCGATCAGGGAGCGAAGCAATTGCGAATGGCGCAGCACGCAAGTGAGATCGTCCGCCTCGGCGCGCAGCATGTCCAGGAGAAACTGGAATTGAAGGCGTGCATCCTCGACGCTGGCCGCTTTCCGGTCATAGACCGCCCTCAGGATAGGATCGAGTTCACGGTCCAGAATGCCAATCAGATGTTCGTCTGCCACCTTTACGGCATATTGCATCTGCGAATACTTGAACCAGAACAGTTCAACCAGTTCCTTCAATTTTAAACCCCGTCTCCAGCCGACACGCCGAGCCAACCGGCGTTTCGCAGCCGATCGCCCAGTTTTGCGGATTGCCCCTCATTCAACACGCGTCCGCGCATGTTTCCCAAAACACAACAATAGGTTTATACCCAGTGCGCGCGGGCGTTCAACAGAAAGAAAGTGAACTCGGCGAACCTGCAACGTTTCCGGAAGCGGCCGTCGAGCAAAAAAGAGCATCGGCCCGCCAATCGGAGGCGACTTCGGAACACGTCCGTGCTTTTTCTGTTTTACAGGCTGCGCTTGATGTGCCAGCGGTCGTGGTACCAGAGCCATTGGCCCGGATATTCACGAACCCAGCTCTCGACCTTGTCGTTCAGCATCTGCGCGGTTGCCGTGACGTCGACACTGCCGTCCGCCCGGCGCGGGATTTCGACCGCCGGCTCCAGTTCCAGCCGGAAACGGCCACCCGGCAAACGGATGCAGCGGGCCGGATAGACTTCGCAATTGAACTGCCGGACGAGTTTGGCAAGCAGCGGATTGGTCTGCACGTCGCGGCCGAAGAACTTCGTCTTCAGCCCCTTGCGGAACTTCTGGTCGACAAGGACGCCGACGCCGCCGCCGCGTTCGAGCTGACGGGCGAGCGCAAAGGAGGAGCCCGCATGCGACGGCACGAGATTGCCCATGCGGGCCTTGCGGAACTCGAACACCTTTTCGGCGAGATAGGGATTGTTCGGCGGCCGGAAGAGAACCGTCACCTCAAGCCCGAAGGCGGAACCCGCGACCGGCAGCATTTCGAAATTGCCGCTATGCGCCGTGAAAACGATGAAGGGTCGCGGATTGTCGCGCAGTTCCATGAAGAGCGGAATGCCGGAGACCTCCACCCTGCCCGGCTCGGCGCGTGCCGGATCGAAATCGAAAAGGCGATCGAGGAAGACATATTCGGCTGCGAGCCGCCCCATATTGCCCCAGCTTTCGAGCGCGATCGTCTCGATCTCCGCCTCGCTCTTCTCCGGGAAGGCATTGCGCAGATTGGTGAGCGTCAACCTGTGGCGGCGGGTTTTCGGCCCGATCCAGCGCGCGACGCGATCCATGAAATCGATCGCCGCATCCGGCGGCAGAAGCTTCAGCACCGACAGAAGCAGAAGCACGAACTGGGCAATCGCCCATTGCCTGAAGCGATCGGCGGCAAGCACCAGCCGTGTGATCAGCATGCGCACCGGCTTCAGTCCATCCTGAGGACGATCTTGCCGAAGATCTGGCGGGACTCCATCCGCTCCAGCGCCCGGTCGATGTCGGAGAGTCCGACCTCCGTGTCGATCACCGGATGAACGAGCCCGCGCGCCATCTTCTGCATGGCATTCGCCATGTTCTCCATGCGGCAGCCGAAGGAGCCGAGCAGCTTCAACTGCTGCTGAAAGAGCATCATCAGGTTCATGTCTGTCGACACGCCCGAGGTCGAGCCGCAGGTGACCAGGCGACCGCCGCGCTTCATCGACAGCATCGAGCCCGCCCAGGTGTCCTTGCCGACATGCTCGAAGACGACGTCGACGCCCTTCTTTTTCGTGAGCTTGCGCACCGCGCCCTCGAAACGGTCGGTGCGGTAGTTGACGACGTGATCGGCGCCGAGCGCCTTGGCTTTCTCGATCTTGTCGTCGGAGCCAACCGTGGTGATGACCGTGCAGCCGATCTTCTTGGCGAGCTGGATGGCGGCCGTGCCGATGCCGGAGCCGCCCGCATGAACGAGGATCGTCTCGCCCGGCTCGAGCTTGGCATTGTCGAAGAGCATGTGCTCGACCGTCCCGAAGGTGACGGGCGCAAGCGCCGCACCGACCGCATCGACACCCGGAGGCGCCGGCACGAGCAGGCGCGCCGGCAGGTTGACCTTCTCCTGCGCAAAGCCGTCGAGATGGAAGCCGTGCACGCCGCCCACATGTTCGCAGAGATTGTCGCGCCCCTCCCTGCAGGGGCGGCAAAGGCCGCACGTGCGCGCCCCATAGATCGACACGAGTTGCCCCGGCAGCACATTGGCGACACCCGGCCCGATGCTCTCGACGACGCCGGAAGCCTCCGCACCGATCACCAGCGGCATCTTGCGCTTGGCGAAAGCCATGCCGCGCCAGCCCCAGACGTCGATGTGGTTGAGCGCGACCGCCTTGACGCGCAGCGTCACCTCGCCGGGACCCGGCGCCTCCGGTTCGGCCAAGTCGGTGATTTCGAGCTTGCGGTCATCGAGCAATTGCAGGGCGCGCATTGGTGTTTCCTTTGAATATTCCGATCGTCGAGCAGTTGGGCGCTACGCTGAAGGCGGAGGCGCCATACTCAAACCGGCTCGGCCGTCATCACAAGGCTGGCGTTCTGGCCGCCGAAGCCGAAAGAGTTTGAAAGTACCGCCGTCACCTGCTGGTCGCGCTTCACGTTCGGAACGACGTCGAGAACGATCGCCGGATCAGGGTTCTGGTAGTTGATCGTCGGCGGCAGCGTGCCGGTCATCATCGTCTGGATCGAGAACACGGCCTCGACCGCACCGGCCGCGGTCAGCGTATGGCCGATCATCGACTTGTTCGACGAAACCGGAATCGATGGCAGGCGCTCGCCGAACACGGCCGACATGGAGAGATATTCCATCTTGTCATTTTCCGGCGTCGACGTGCCGTGGGCATTGATGTAGCCGATGCCGCTCTCGCCGATACCGGCATCCGCAAGTGCCGCCCGGATCGTCGCGATCGCTGGGCCGCCGTCCGGCGAGGAGCGCGTGCGGTGGAAGAGATCCGCCTTCTCGCCGCAGCCCTTCAGGATGCCGTAGACGCGCGCGCCGCGGGCGACTGCCGCCTCCAGCGACTCCAGCACCAGTGTCGCCGCCCCTTCGGCGATGACGAAGCCGTCGCGGTCCTTGGTGAAGGGTTTCGACGCCTTTTCCGGCGGGTCGTTCTGGGTCGATAGCGCCGAAAGCAGCGAGAACCGGATCAGCGACTCGGCGCTGACCGAACCGTCGGTTGCGACCGTCAGCGCCCGGTCGGTGCGGCCCTGGCGGATCGCTTCGACGCCAAGCTGGATCGCCGTGGCGCCGGACGCGCAGGCGGTCGACAGAGTCACCGGCAGACCGCGGGTACCGAAACGGTCGGCGAGACGCTCTGAAATCGAGCCGAAGAGCACCGCCTCGTGGAACACCGGATCGGCCTTCTGCCGCATGGCGGCAAGGAAACGGTTGTAGGCATCCCCCGGCCGCTCCGACGGCGGCGAGCGGTCGGCAAGCTCGAAGCGGGCGCTCCATTCCGGCTCGATCGGCGGCGCGGCGAGGAACAGCGGCCCGTTGAACTCGCCCGAAATCCCGGCCTGCGAAAGCGCCTCCAAGGTCGTCTCCCGCGCCATCGCATAGGAGCGCTCGACGGCATTTTCCGCCGGCAGCTCGATGAAGTCGACCGTACCGCAGATGCGGGTCGAGAGGCTGTCCGTCGGGAACCGGGTGATCTTGTGAATACCCGATACGCCGCCCGTGAGCGCCGCCCAGTTGTCTTCGATCCCCTGGCCGAGCGAGGTGATGACGCCCATGCCCGTCACGGCGACGATCGGACGGCCGAGATGGTCCTTATATGCCTTGCTCATGGTCGAGCTCCCTTATTCAGCGGCAAGCACGGCGATGCCTTCGCCGCGGGCATGTCCGATGGTCGTCACGACGGCTGCTTTTGCAGGCGCCGTCATCGGCGATTCGGCAGGATCGAAAGGCGGGATTTCGGCACCATGGCCGAGCGCAAGTGCGGCAAGCGCCATGCCGACCGGGAACTGCGCCTCGACACCATGACCGACGAGGCCGCCGAAGGCGCGGACCGGCCTGGCGGCGAGTTCCGTTTCGAGGAATTTTCTTTCGCGGCGAACGAGATCATGGAAACCGGAGGTTCCGGAAAACACCACGGTAGACTGCGGATCGAGGTGAGTGGCCGGCTGCGCCAGGGCCTTGAGGCGCGCCTCGAGCCGGCCCTCGTCGCGGCTGCCGCGGTCGCCGCCGATCGCATCGATCGTCGCATAGATGCGGGCGCCGCGCGCCTCGGCATGTTCGCGCGACTCGAGCACGAGGAAAGCGCCCACCGAACCGAGGATCATGCCGCCGCCATTTTCCGCCTCGCGAGACCAGATCGGATGCCACTCGCCGGTTGCATGCGCCTGGATGGCCTCGAACAGCAGCACGATGTCGAGACGCTCGGCCGAAAAAGCGCCGCCGACGAGCGTGTGGGTCGACTGCCCGGCATTGATCCGGGCGAAAGCGGTCTCGACCGCCGAGATGCCGGCTGCCTCCTCGCCCATGAAGGTGCGCGAGGAGCCAGTGACCTTGTGCACGATGGAAATATTGCCGGCAAGCAGGTTGGAAAGCTGGGCGAGAAAGAGCGTCGGGCGCAGTTCCGTGGTCAGCTTCTCGTTCAGGAGTCGCTCGCGATCATTGCGCTTCAAGGCCTCGTCGACGATCAGCGAATCGACATTGATGTCGCGCTCGCCGCCGCCGGCGGCGACGATCATGTCCATGCTGCCACAAGCGTCGAGGTCGTCCTTCAGGCCCGCATCGTCGAGCGCAAGCCCGGCGGCGAAGACGCCGAGGCGCTGCCAGTTCTCCATCTGCCGCTGGTCGCCGCGCTTCGGGATTTGCTCGGACCAGTCGATTTCCGGCAGCGGATGAATGGGATAAGGCGCGAAACGTTCGGTTTCGATCCGCACTTTTGGTGCTTCGGCCGTGGTCAGGAGCTTCACATGCGGCTCGGTACCGACACCCTGGCTCGTCACGATGCCGACGCCGGTGATTACCACGTCGTTTGCGGATTTCGTCATCTTATTTCTCCGAACCGGCCGTTGCGGCCATGAGACCCAGTTCCTCGGCGCGCTTGCGAACGATATCGCCGAGCGGCACCTGATCGAAGGGGACCGTTCTCAGCTTCAACTGGGCATCGCAGATCTTCTTGCCGCCCGAGGCAATCTTCGCCTTGGTGACGGCGAAACCGGACCCTTCGTGCTCCAGCAGCGCCTCGATCTCGAGTTCTGCCGAGGGCTCGACGAAACTGCGCATCTTGGCGCCGTCGACCGACATCAGGAACGGCATCGCCGCGAATTTCGTCGCCGCGAGCACGAGGAAACCGGAAGCCTGCGCCATGGTCTCGATCAGGAGGACGCCCGGGACCAGTGGATAGCCGGGAAAATGCCCCTCGAAGACGGGGCTCTTGTCCGGGACGACGGAGCGTGCCGTCAGTCGGCCGGCCGTAAGATCGACACTCTCGATCCGGTCGATCATCTGGAAATACTCAAGGAGCATGAAGGCTCAACCCCTTTGGTTTCGCGGCTCAAGTAAAAATGCCGATGCCGCCTGTCAAGCGACGGACGCAGCAGGCGGCATCGGAATGGATCGAACCCGGATGGAGGCGTCAATCAGGCCTTGGCGGCCCGCAATTCGTCGATCTTGGCGCAGAGGTTCTTCAGAACGAAATATTCCTCGGTCGAGACCTTGCCTTCATTGACTTCCTGAGTCCACTGCTCCAGCGGGATCTTGATGCCGAATTCCTTGTCGATCGCGAAAACGATGTCGAGGAAATCCAGACTGTCGATGCCGAGATCGTCGATGGTGTGGCTCTCCGGCTTGATCGTCTCGCGATCGATCTCGCTCGTTTCTGCAATAATGTCGGCAACCTTGTCGAATGTAGCTGTCACGCGCAATACCTCATGAAATTCGAGTCTTGGCGATCCCTATAGAAAAATGCACCGCAAAAGCCAATGCCTCCTTGGCTACAGCGGTTGAGAATTGAAGGCAGCTGTTGCTAAACGGCGACCGAGTGCCGTCCCCGCCCAGAGCGAAGATGCGCGTCGAAGGCGGCCGCGACCGTCCTCGCGAAGGGCCTGCCGCGCGGGGTCAGGCCGAAGACGCCGTTCTCGATCACGGTGAGACCATCGGCGTCCTGGGCGCGAAAGAGCCGCGCCTCCTCGATGACCGCTGCGGCAAGCCCGGGAAACTCCGCCGCAATCCGCTCGAAGGAGAACCCGAACTCGCACATGATGAGCGCGATCACCCGCGCCCGCAGCCGGTCCTCCGGCGTCATCAGATAACCGCGGACGGCGGCAAGCCCGCCCTGCCCCACCTCACGCAGATATTCTCCCGTCGCCGGAATATTCTGCACGTAGCCCTGCCGGAACTGACCGATTGCCGATGCGCCGAGGCCGATCAGCGTTTCGGCGACATCATCGGTATAGCCCTGGAAGTTGCGCCGGAGCCGCCCCTCCCTACTGGCGACGGCGAGCGCATCCGCCGGCCTGGCGAAATGATCGATGCCGATCGGCTGATAGCCGGCGACGACCAGCATTTCGGCTGCACGCGACATCTGCGCATAGCGCTCGACGATGCCCGGCAGGCTCTCCTCCGGGATCATCGCCTGGTGCTTCTTCATCCACGGCACATGCGCGTAGCCGAAGAGCGCGACCCGATCCGGAGCGAGAGAAAGCGCCGCGTCGATGGTGCGCTCGAGCGACGACATCGTCTGGTAAGGCAGGCCGTAGAGCACATCGACATTGACGGAACGCACGCCGCGGGCCCGCGACGCCTCGATCGCCTCGCGCGTCTGCTCATAGGTCTGGATCCGGTTGATCGCCTTCTGCACCGTCGGATCGAAATCCTGGATGCCGAAGCTCGCCCGTGTCATGCCGATCGCCGCGAGCGCGTCGTGGCGGCCGGCGTCGAGATCGTTAGGGTCCATCTCGACGCTGATCTCGCACTCATCGGCAAAGGCGAAATGGCGGGTGAACTCTTGCCTGAGCGCAATCAGGTCCTCCGGCCGCAAAAGCGTCGGCGAACCGCCGCCGAGGTGCAGCGCGGTAACGCGGGCGCCCGCACCCGTGAGCCCGCCGGCCGTCGCGATTTCACGGCGCAGCCCCTTGAGATAGGCGGCGACCGGGTCGTAGCGCAGCGTCTGCTTGGTGTGGCAGGCACAGAACCAGCAGAGCCGGTCGCAATAGGGAATATGAGCGTAGAGCGACAGCCTGTCGCCGGCGCCGAGTGCGCCGAGCCAGCCCGTATAATGTGAATTGCCGACCTCCGCCGAGAAATGCGGCGCTGTCGGATAGCTGGTATAACGCGGTACCGGCGCGGCATGTTTCAGTATCAGTGCTTCGTCCATCTTCATCTCCGCTCACAACGCAGCAGAGATAGAATGAAAGAGCAGAGCAGCGTTTGATATTGATCAAGTCGAACGACCTACGGGCAATAGTTGATAAACGTCAAATTTGCCTGAGACATAGTTTCGCGTCTGCACGATAGGCGCCTACGAAACCTTGATTTGCCCTGCACGATCCTTTTTGCTTCGATGAGTGATAACCAAACGGGCAGGAAAAACGTGCAGATCGTCGCCGAGAACCGCCGCAAGGACATCCATAATTCGGACATCCCCGTCGTGTGCATCGCCTGCGAGGCGCGCCATGGCGGCGTCTGCGGCGCACTGACGCCCGGCCAGCTGACGGAACTCAGCCGCCATGCGACGCGGCGCTCGGTGGAGGCCGGCAGCGAGATGCTCGGCCAGGGCGAAGAGACCCGGAACCATGCCAACCTCATCCGCGGGGTCGTGAAGCTGAGCAAAATGATGTCGGATGGCCGGCAGCAGATCGTCGGGCTTCAGTTCGCGCCGGACTTCATGGGCAGGCCCTTCACGCGCGAAAGCACGCTGAGTGCGGAAGCGGCGACCGATATCGACATCTGCGCCTTTCCGCATGCGATCGTCGAGCGGCTGATGGCCGAGGCGCCAGGCCTCGAACACCGGCTGCACGCCCAGGCCTTGAAGGAACTCGACGAGGCCCGCGAATGGATGCTGACGCTTGGCCGCAAGACGGCCCAGGAGAAGGTTGCGAGCTTCCTTTTTCTCATCGCAACCCATTTCGACCCCGAAGAAGGCGTGGCGAACGAATTCGACCTGCCCCTCTCTCGCGCCGACATCGCCGACTACCTCGGCCTCACCATCGAGACCGTCAGCCGCCAGATCACCAAACTGCGCAAGGACGGCGTGATCCGCATCGAGAACAACCGCCGGGTCTTCGTGCCCGTCATGGCACGCTTGAAGCGCTGCGCCGGGATCGATGGCTGAACGGCAATCGCAGTGCGGCTGGTTCTGGGCCGCGACGGCAATCCAAGCACTCGAGCATCCCGGCACGGAGGCACGGCGGCCGCACCTTCGGCGGTCGCCGCGCCCTGCCACAGCCTGAACCAGCCAGCACCGGCCTGCCGAGCCGTCGGAGCGCAATCGGGATCCGCGACAACTGCATGTCTCCTTTAATCGACCTCGATTAAAGGACAAAGACATGCAGCAGTTCAAAGTGCTACAGCGACCTTGCGCGTCTTATAAGACGCGCGGCGCTGAAGCGCGCCGCCAGGAGCCGATATCAGCGGCGTATCAAAGGGAAAGACGCATAAGCGATCTGCCCGGCGAGGCCGAGCAGATCGGCGGGGTTCGTGTAGAGCGCTAGATGCTCGGTGATCGTGCGATGCCAAAGCACGGCCGACAGCGCCACTTCTGTCAGCATCAGCAAAACAAAGGCGACCGCCCCCGTGCCGGCGGCTTCGGTTAGCGTCAGTGTGCTGCCACGCAGAAACCAACCGCAAATGATCCACGCCGCGGTCAGGATCACTGGCAGTTCGACCGCCACGGCACCAAGTCCGCCCAACCGGGGGATCAGGACCAGCGTACGGATCGTCCCCAGCACGAATCCGACCATGAAAACCGCAGCGAAGTAGAGCGTGCCGAGACGAATTGCCCTCATGCTCTGATGACCGCTTCCACCGGGCGGCGTAGCGAAACGCCCTCTCCGAATCGTTCCTCCGCGCCCTAACGAAACAATTGACAGTCCAACCAAAACGGCGCTCCGTAGTTCGACGGGATGGATCTTGGCACTCTTGGTTGTGCCAGCCTTCGCCGCCACGGTAGGGAGGATGCAATGCCGACGGTCATTGGCTACCATAACATCACGAAGGGCACCAAGCACTGGCTCGACTCACCGAGGCGCAAAGAGCTTTTTGGTCCGCTCGGCGTGACCAACATACGAACCTTTGTAGATCCACAAGATCCGACTCGGGTCGCCGTTCTTATGGACGTTCCGGACATGGACGCCATGATGAAAGCTATGCAGAGCAAGGAAGCCGCGGATGCGATGGCCTTCGATGGAGTGGTGCCGGAGTCCTTGGTGATCCTGGTCGAATCGCAAAGCTGATTGCTTCGCTGGCGAGGGTTAGCAGCGGTTGCCCTGCAGTTCCGGTCATTCTGGAATTGGTGTAGTTGGCCATTGGCCTGAACCTTCGCAATCCACCGAAACGGCCGTTAACCACGGGCACCAACCCCGTTAGGTTTTCACTACCAGCCGGAGGCAAGAAGCAAGAAGGGAAGAGCCAACGCGGCGATGGCCAGAGTCATTACCGAACAGGCCGCGTAGAAGACCGAAACGGCGGCATCGACATCCTCGGCGGTCGCGATCGGCCGCCCGGTTCCGTTAATCATCGGCTCGTCCACCGTCACGCCGCCATAGATCCGCGGCCCCGCCAACTGGATATCCAGTGCGCCCGCCATCGCCGCCTCCGGCCATCCGGAATTCGGCGAGCGGTGCAGGCCGTGGTCGCGCCGCGCCACGTCGATTGCGGCTCTTGCCGCCTCGGCGCCGCGCCTCAGATAGGCGCCGACGGCAACGAGGAGGACCGAAAGCCGCGCTGCCGGAAGATTGGCAAGGTCATCCAGCCGCGCGGAAGCCCAGCCGAAATGCAGATAGCGTGGGCTCTTGTGCCCGATCATCGAATCCGCGGTGTTGAGCATCTTATAGGCGAGCAACCCCGGAAGGCCGGCCAGGGCGTACCAGAGGGCGGGAGCAACGACCCCGTCGGAGAAATTCTCGGCGAGACTCTCGATCCCCGCGCGGCAGACGCCCGGTTCGTCGAGCGTGTTCGGATCGCGCCCGACAATCAGGGACACCGCCTCGCGGCCGCCCGCAAGGCCGTCGCGGCGAAGGCCGTCGGCAACCCGGACCACGTGATCGGCAAGGCTTTTCTGCGCGAGGAAGACGGCAACGAGGATTGCCTCGAAGAGAAAACCGACTGCGCCGAGGACATTGAAAAGGCGGTCGAGCACGACGCCCACCACCATGCTCGCAACGACAAGAACCGCGATCGTCACCAGCCCGCGCAGCCTTAAGGAACCCTTCCCCAGTTCGGCTTGGTTCAATCCTTTGTCGAATAGGCCGATGGCCTGGCCGAAGTGGACGATCGGATGGGTGATCCGCGACCATAGCCAGTCCGGATCGCCGAGGAGACGGTCGATAAGCAGTGCCACCGCCAGGATGAGAAGGGTTTCCGACATCTAGACGCCTGCCCCTTTCAAGGCTTCGGCGAGCCGGAGATCCCCGTGCTCGTCCGCCGCAGGGCCTAGCCGCAGCCAATGCGGGTTGTAATCGAATTTGCGGGTTAGGATGCGCGCCCCGCAAAGGTCCTCGTGAAGGGCCTGGGCGCGCTCATGTTCGACGAGAGCGAACAGACCCGTACCGCCGATCACCTTGAGCCCGGCTCCCGCGAGCACCGCATCCAGACCGGCCTTCCGCTCCCAGATGCGTTTGGCGACTGCCCCGGTATCCGCGGCCAGCAGCTTGGCCGACAAGGCCAGCGCCGGACCGGAAACGGCCCACGGCCCCAGCCGCTCGCGCAGCGACTCCAGCACGGGTGCCGTGGCGATCACGAAGCCAAGGCGCAGACCGGCAAGCCCGAAGAATTTGCCGAAAGAGCGGAACACGACCAGGTTGTCGTGGTCCGCCACGTGCGGCGCAACGCTTGCCGCCGGATAGAGATCGCCGAAGGCTTCATCGACCACGAGAATGCCGCCGCGCGCGGCCATCGCCTCGGCTACAGCCAGGATTTGCTCCGGCTGGAAATGCCGACCGGTGGGATTGTTGGGATTGACGATCACGGCGAACGGGGCAGCGTCCAGATCTTCGACGGTCTCGACGAGATCGACGACCATGCCGCCAGCCTGAAGCACGCGGGCATATTCGCCATAGGTCGGCGCAAGGATCGCGGCCCGTCCCGCCGAGCCCGCGAGCCGCGGCAGCAACTGGATAGCCGCCTGCGTGCCGGGCACCGGCAAAGGCGGCAGATCGCCGGTTCTGTAGTAGCGGCTTGCCGCCACGCGCGCCGCCTGTTCCAGATGCTTGTCCGGCAGGCGGTGCCAGACGCGCGGATCGATCTCGGGAAGGGTCACCGGACACGGGTTGATACCGGTCGAAAGGTCGAGCCAGTCTTCAGGCGCGCCGCCGAATCGCGCCGCCGCCTCGCTGATGCCGCCGCCGTGCACGAGCGGAGCCGTCATGGGGCCTCCAGCCGGTCGATGAGGTGCATGAAGGATCCCGCGACATTTCTTCGGCGCAGGCCCGCCCGTCCGAGGTCCTCCCCGGCCGCGTCCGTCACCGAGAAAAGCGGTTCGGCCGCTCCCGCCGAAACGATGGTCGCATAATGGAATTCGTGTGCCGTCATGGGGCCGTCGAAAAACGTGGTGTCGACGGGATGGAGACGGCGATAGCCGAGATGCCGCTTGCGCTCGGCAAAACTGGTGACGAGCGGCAGCAGGCCCAGCATTTCGTGCCGGCGGCCGTCCGCGGCAACAAGCCCCTCCCCGAGCGCCATGTAGCCGCCGCATTCGCCGAAGACGCGAACGCCCCGCTCCGCCGCTTGACGCACGCCGTTGCGGAAGCCGCGAGCACCGGCAAGGCGTTCCGCGTGCAGTTCCGGATAGCCGCCGGGAAGATAGATTGCCTCCGCAGCGCCGTCCGGCCCGTCGTCCGCAAGCGGCGAGAAGAAGGAAAGTTCGGCGCCCTGCCCGCGCCAGCCGGCAATGAGATGCTCGTAAACGAAGGCGAAGGCAACATCACGGGCAATGGCGATCCGCTGGCCGAGCGGCTTGAGCGCGGCGGGTGCCGGTCTGGTCTGCAATGGCAACGGCAAGGCGGCGGCAAGAATGGCATCGAGATCGCAATCGGCCTCGATTGTGGCGGCAGCATGGTCGATGAAGCTTTCGAGCGCGCCGTGCTCCCCCGCCTGGACGAGACCGAGATGGCGTTCGGGCAGCCTTAGCGCGGCATCCTGACGGATAACGCCGAAGATCGGCACCGAAATGCGGCCGAGCGCGTCACGCAGCATCGCCTCGTGGCGGTCGCTGCCGACCCGGTTGAGGATGACGCCCGCAACGCGGACATCGTCGCGATGGCCCGCATAGCCGCGCACCAGCGCCGCGACCGAATGAGACAGGCGGGCGCAATCGACGACGAGAATCACCGCAAGCCCGAGCGTGGCAGCGAGATCGGCCGGAGTTCCGCTGCCGTCGGCGGCGCCGTCATAGAGCCCCATCATCGCCTCGACAATGAGCGTGCAGCCGTCGGCCGAAGCCCGCCCCGCGTTGGCAAGAAGCAGATCCCGCCGCATCGCCCAGGGATCGTAGTTGAGGCAAGGCTTGCCGCTTGCCGCCGCATGGAAGGCCGGATCGATGTAATCCGGCCCCGCCTTGCCGGGCGAAATCGAATGTCCCCGCCTCTTGAGCGCCCGCATCAGGCCGAGCGTCACCGTCGTCTTGCCCGAGCCGGAGCTCGGAGCAGCAATCATCAGGCCGCTCATGCCGGGTTCCGGGAGCGATCTGGCAGCGGATCGGTTACAAGTTTGCGGCCATCGAGCGCACCCCTCCAGTCGAGCGACGGGCGCAGCCGCACCACCTCGCCGACGACGACGATCGCCGGCGGCTCGAGACCGGACGCCGCAACGTCGACCTCCGCGCGCGACAGCGTGGTTTCGAGCACCTCCTGGTCCGCCGTCGCCGCATTGCAGACGAAGGCGACCGGCTCGTCCGGCGCCCGGCCGGCGGCAATGAGGTTCGCGGCAATCTGGCCGATATGCTTCATCGCCATATACATGACGATGACCGGCGAGCCCTTGGCGATGCCTTCCCAATTGATCCGGTCCGGCACGACGCCGGAGGAATCATGGCCCGTGAGGAACGTGACCGCATGGTTCACTTCCCTGTGGGTAACGGGGATGCCGGCATAAGCGAGGCCGCCGATGCCCGCCGTGATGCCAGGCACGATGCGAAACGGAATGCCATGCTCGACCAGCGTCAGCGCTTCTTCGCCGCCCCGCCCGAACACGAAGGGATCACCGCCCTTCAGCCGCAGCACGCGCTGGCCGCCACGCGCGAGTTCGACAAGCCTCAGCGAGATGTCGCGCTGCTTCGGCGAAGGCTTGCCGCCGCGCTTGCCCGCGAATTCGAGCGTTGCACCGGGTTTGGCGAGCTTCAGGCACTCGCCATTGACCAGCGCGTCGTGGACGATGACATCCGCCTGGCGCAGCGCATTGGCCGCGTGAAGCGTGAGGAGACCGGGATCGCCCGGCCCCGCCCCGACCAGCCACACGGTTCCCGGCTCAAGTTCGGGCAGACCGGCGAATAGGATTTCCGTCATCGTCTCTCACTCCCGACCGAGCGAAGCTTACCCCCTCTGGCCTGCCGGGGGTTGACCGTTGCCGTCATCATTCCACTCCCCGCTGGCCGCAGGCGACACCATTGCAAACCACACCGGCTAACGCCGCCGTCGCACGCGCCGAGCGGATCTTCGGGACGATCAGCACCGCATCCGGCCCGGCACCGGCGAGAGCGGCCCCTTCCGCCACGCCATGACAGCCGGTATGGGCGAAGACGATCTCAGACGGATTTTGCAACCGGTCCGCCTCCGCCTCGAGCGTCGCCGCATCGAAAAAGCGAATCGGCACGGCAAAGTGCTGTGCGACGGCGAGAATGCCGAGCTCCTCCGAACGTGCATCGAGAGATGCGATGAGAGCGAGATCGCTCCCGCTGGCTCCGGCATCCGCAAGCGCCTGCTCGGCCAGTCCGATCACTTCCTCCGGCGCGGTTCGGCGCTCGCAGCCGAGGCCGAGAACGAGTTTTCCATTGGTGACGGCTGACCCCTCGGCCAAAGGCATGCGGTGCGGCTCCCTGCAGCGCGGCCTCTCCGGCACGCAAGCTGAAACTCGGTTGATTGCTGCACGAGGCTTTCGTTTCCAGAGCCCAGCGCAGCGGTCGGCGTTCCATACGAAGCGCCGGCCGGGGCGTGAGCCCACACCGGTCTGGACAGCACCGGATCGGGCCCCCTGCCTGGGTCGGCCGCACCGGACGCTCTTTCAGTCCGCCTCCGCGGACGCCGTCGCATGATCGCTATATCTATCCGAAGGCCAGCCGGGCGGTCAAACCGGATTGCGCCATCGCCACGTCGTAAACTGTGCAGTTATGAGTCACTCGCGGCGCTGGCGCGGAATACCCCCTCGGACCACTGTCGACATTTCTTTGCATTTGGACGCCACGTCTGACAGAAGACGAAGCAATCTCACTGCCATTCTCTTCGAGCCTTCCGTGACCGACCTCGCCTTCCATCTCCTCATCTTTCTGTTCGCGGCGGCCTTCATCGCCGGATTCATCGACTCGATTGCCGGCGGCGGCGGTATGGTGACCATTCCGGCTATGCTGATCGCAGGCATTCCGCCGCTGGAAACCCTCGGCACCAACAAGCTACAGTCCCTCTTCGGCTCGGGCTCGGCGACCCTCGCCTATGCGCGGCACGGGCATGTGGGTCTGCAGGAGCAATTGCCGATGGCGCTGATGTCGGCGCTGGGCTCGGTCCTCGGCGCGCTCCTCGCGACCATCGTTCCGGCCGACGCGCTCAAAGGCGTGCTGCCGTTCCTCCTGATCGCGATTGCCATCTATTTCGGCCTGAAACCAAATGTCGGCGATATCGAGAGGCATCGCCGCATCTCGGCATTCCTCTTCACCCTCACCTTCGTGCCGCTGATCGGCTTCTACGACGGCGTCTTCGGGCCCGGCACCGGTTCCTTCTTCATGCTCGGCTTCGTCTCGCTCGCAGGCTACGGCATCCTCAAGGCGACGGCGCATACGAAGTTCCTGAACTTCGGCTCCAATCTCGGCGCCTTCATCGTCTTCCTGCTTCACGGCGTCGTGCTGTGGAAGGTCGGATTGGTGATGGGCGTCGGCCAGTTCCTCGGTGCGCAGGTCGGCTCGCGCTATGCCATGGCCAAGGGCGCGAAGATCATCAAGCCGCTGCTCGTCATCGTCTCGATCGTCCTTGCCGTCCGCCTCCTGGCCGATCCGGGGCACCCGTTGAGGATCTGGCTCGGGGTGTGAGCGAAGGCGAACGGCACCGCGACGCCTAGCGCATCGGCCCGAAAATCGTACCCGATTTTAGGAACGCTCGATGCGCAGATTCAATGAGTTACAGCGACCTTTGCGCGTCCGAAAGCGTCCGAAAAGATGCGTGGCGCTGTAATGTCCGCGACGCCATCGCCCCCCGGATCAGAATTCGACGCCCTTCTGCCCCTTGATGCCGGATCGGAAGGGATGTTTGATCAGCTCCATTTCCGTCACCAGATCGGCGAACTCGATCAGGTCCTCCTTGGCGTTGCGGCCGGTCAGGACCACATGGGTCATGGGCGGCTTTTCCTCCTTCAGGAACCGGATCACCTCGGCGACGTCGAGGTAGTCGTAGCGGAGCGCGATATTAATCTCGTCGAGCAGCACCATGGAGTTGCGTTCGTCGCGGATCAGTTCCTTGGCCTTTTCCCAGGCCTTCTCCGCCATGGCGACGTCGCGGGCGCGGTCCTGCGTTTCCCAGGTGAAGCCTTCGCCGAGCGTGTAGAACTGGCAGAGGTCGCCGAAATGCCTCTCGATCAGATCGCGCTCGCCGGTATGCATGGCACCCTTGATGAACTGCACGACCGCTGAGGGCATGCCATGGGCGATGTGGCGGAAGATCATTCCGAAACCGGCGGTCGACTTGCCCTTGCCCTTGCCGGTATGGACGATGACCAGACCCTTTTCGTCCGTCTTCGTCGCCATGATCTTGTCGCGCGCCGTCTTCTTCTTCGCCATCTTCATGGCGTGGCGGGCTTCGTCCTTCTCGGCCGTCGACTCGTTCACCGTCTCTTCGCTCATCGTCTCACTCCCTGTTGTGTCCGGCCCCGCCGGTGTGCGCGGCAAGGCCGCTCAGTTCAAATCGCGCCGAATTCGAGCGCGGCGTCCACAGCCCCCGCTCGACCGCCTCCAGAAGCCGCTCCGACATTTCGGCAAGAGCGGCCGGGTTCTTCTCGCGGAGGAATTCGAGCACTTTCTCGTCGGCAATATAGGCCCGGTAGGCGGCCTCGAAGTGGTGGTCGCGCACCGCCCCGGTCGTCGCGGCGAAGGCGAACATGTAATCGACCGTCGCGGCCATCTCGAAGGCGCCCTTGTAGCCGTGGCGCATCACGCCGTCGATCCATTTCGGATTGACGACGCGGGCGCGAACCACGCGGCCGATCTCTTCCTCGAGCGAGCGGATCACCGGCTTTTCCGGCCGCGAATGGTCGTTGTGATAGATCGCAGGACGCGCGCCGCCCAGTCGCTCGGCGGCAGCGCTCATGCCCCCCTCGAACTGATAGTAGTCGTCGCTGTCGAGCAGATCGTGCTCGCGATTGTCCTGGTTCTGGACGACCGCCTCGATCGAGCGCAGCCGTTCTTCGAAAAGGCCCCGCTCCGCCTTGCCGTCCTCGCCGGCGCCATAGGCGTAGCCGCCCCAGGTCAGATAGGCCTCGGCGAGATCGCCGCGGTCCTCCCAGCCCTTCTCGTCGATCAGCGCCTGCAGGCCCGCTCCGTAAGCGCCGGGTTTTGCGCCGAAGACGCGGTAGGACGCCCGCCGCGCCGCCTCCTTGGCATCGATACCCTCGCCTTCGAGACGCCGAGCCTCCGCGCGCATGCGGGCGGCGATCATGTTGTCGGCATCGTCCTCGTCGAGCGCGCCGATCGCTTGCATCGCCTTGTCGAAAAGCGCGATCTGATCCGGAAAGGCGTCACGGAAGAAACCGGAAATGCGTAAGGTGACGTCGACGCGCGGACGGCCGAGCACGGCGAGCGGCACGATCTCGTAGCCGGTCACCCGCCGCGAGGCCATGTCCCAGAGAGGCTTGGCGCCGATCAGCGCCAGCGCCTGGGCGATGTCGTCGCCGCCGGTGCGCATGTTGGAGGTGCCCCAGGCGGTGAGCCCGAAGGAGGTCGGCCACTCGCCGTGGTCCTGCAGGTAACGGCGGATCAGCAGTTCGGCCGATTTCCTGCCGAGCTCATAGGCCGCCGGCGTCGGCACGGCGCGGCTGTCGACGGAGTAGAAGTTGCGGCCGGTCGGCAGCACATCGGGGCGTCCGCGCGTCGGCGCGCCGGAGGGACCCGGCGGCACAAAGCGGCCGTCGAGACCGGTGAGCAGGCCCTTGATCTCGGCTGCGCCGGAACCCTCGATCGAAGGCTTCAGCCGGGTGTCGATCTCGTCGAGCACCATCCGGGTATTGGTCCAGCCCTCCGGACAGGCGATTTCGCCGGAGACGAGCTTTGTCGCAAGCAGTTCGATGCGCTCGACCGTATCGCCGGCGGTGCGCCAGGGGGCGTCCGAGACACTCGCAAGGAGGCCGGGTTTCGGTCCGGTCCAGGGCGTGGAGAGAATGCAGTCGAGGGGATCGAAGGGTTGCGCTTGCGGGGAAGTACCCCTCAACCCCAGATCCACCGCAATCGCCCGCTGCAGGCTCTGGTCCCCGCCCTCGCTTAAGCCCCGCGGCACCCGGGCGAGCGCCACGGTGAGATCGGTCAGTAGCCGCCCTTGGGGCGCCACGCCAAATATGTGCAACCCGTCGCGGATCTGCATTTCCTTGAGATCGCAGAGATAGGCGTCGAGCTTCTCCAGCGCCGCCTCGTCATTGTCGCCCTTGCCGATGCCGGCATCATGGTCGAGGCCGATGTCGCGCACGAGGTCGAGGATCTGGCGGCTGAGGAGACGCAGGCGGCGTGGATCGCTGCCGGCCGCCTCGTAGTATTCGTCGACCAGCGCCTCCAGGTCCTTGAGCGGCCCATAGGATTCCGCCCGCGTCAGCGGCGGGGTCAGGTGGTCGATGATGACGGCGCTCGTGCGGCGCTTGGCCTGCGTGCCCTCGCCCGGATCGTTGACGATGAAGGGATAGAGATGCGGCGTCGGCCCGAAGACCGCCTCGGGATAGCACGCCTCCGACAGCGCCAGCGCCTTGCCGGGCAGCCATTCGAGATTGCCGTGCTTGCCCATGTGAACAATAGCGTCGGCACCGAAGACCTGGCGCAGATAGGCGTAGAAGGCGATATAGCCATGCGGCGGCACGAGGTCCGGCGCGTGATAGGTCTCCTTCGGATCGATATTGTAGCCGCGCGCCGGCTGAATGCCGACGAGCACGTCGCCGAAACGGGCGAGCGGCAGCGCGAAGGCCCCGTCGAGGAAGAAGGGATCGGCCTCAGGCTCGCCCCAGCGCTCCGTCACCTCCTCTTGAATCTTTTTCGGAAGAGACGCGAAGAAGTCGCTGTATCGATTCAGGGAAATGCTTTCGCGAATCTCCCGGTCGCGGCTCGCGGCGTTGGTCGGCCCGGCCATCAGGAAGCGCATCAGCGCATCGCCGTCCGCAGGCAGATCGCCGACGCGATACCCTTCCGCCGCCATCGCTTTCAGCACTTCGATCGTGCCGGCCGGCGTGTCGAGGCCGACGCCGTTGCCGAGGCGGCCGTCGCGGTTCGGGTAATTGGCCATGACGACCGCGATCCGGCGCCCGCCGGGCTCGGTGCGTCTGAGCGTCGTCCAATTGGCGGCGAGACGGGCGGAAAATTGCACGCGATCGTGAAGCGGCTCATGGCCGACGATATTGGCTTCGACCAGCGGGTCGTAGACCGAGGCCGCCTTGAAGGAGACGGCACGAGACAGGATGCGCCCGTCCACTTCCGGCAGCGCGACATTCATGCCGAGATCGCGCGCCATCAGCCCCTGCGGCGAGGCTTCCCAGGCCGCGCGCGACGAGCCGGAGAAGATCACCTGCAAGACCGGCGCCCCCGTCGATTCGAGCACCGTCGGCCGGCGGTCGGCACCCGGCGCCGAGACGGCAAAGCCGGTGGCATTCATCACCACGTCAGGGGCGGCTTCCGCAAAGATCGCCTCGAGCGTGCCGATCGAAACCGCGTCCTTGAGGCTGGAAACGAAGACCGGCAAGGCCCGCATGCCTTCCGCGGCGAGCGCCTCGATCAGCGCCTCGACGGGCTTAGTTTCTCCGCTCTGGACGAGAGCGCGGTAGAAGCAGATGGCGACAGTGGGTTCGGCTTTCTTCGACTCCGTCGAACTCACCCCGCCTCCACCAACTAAGCGCATCCACTCCCCAACCCCGACAACCCCTGCCCCCGGCCACCAGATGCCGGCCTTGAGCAAGGGCCGCGCGGGTTCCGGCCTCTCGCCGTCCTCGATCAGTGCCTCGGCATAGTCCAGAAACAGCCCGGCGTTGTCGGCACCGCCTTCGGTGAAATAGGCCCACAGGCGCTGACGATCCTCCGCGGAAACCGTCGAAAACGGCTCGAGGCCCGGATCGGGCTTGTCGTCGCCGGGCACCACGGCAATCTGGAACCCGTTCGCGATCGCCGCTGCGTGCAGCGCCTCCAGCACGTAGCGGAAATAGCTGGCGCCGCCGAGCGGGCGCACGACGATCAGCTTGGCATGCCGCGCCGTCCGCTCGACATAGGTGTCGACCGACATCGGATGCATCAGGTTCATCAGGCTGGCGATGCGCAGGCTTCGCGCTCGCACGCGCCCGCGATGGGCGGCGGCGATCGCGGCAATTTCCGTGTCGGCGGCCGAGAGGAACAGGATATCGGCCGGGCTCTGGCCGAGATCGATCGCCTCGTTGCCGTCGGCAATCGTGCCTTTCTGCGCTAGGAGGAGGTGCATGGGACCTCCTCATAACAGAACCCTGCCAAGAAAAACTCCTCCCCAACCCCTCCCCACAAGGGGGAGGGGCTTACCTTGCCGCGCTGTCTCTGGCTCCGCCTGAAAAAATGCAGGCCAGCGCCGCTGGCACCTAGCCCCTCCCCCTTGTGGGGAGGGGTTGGGGAGGGGTAATTCATGACTAAACCCACCACCTCACACGAGCGCCGCGATCGACGCGCGCACGGCCGCTTCGTCGATGTCGTGCAGGCCGATGACGACGAGACGCGTGCCGCGAGTTTCTGCCGGCGCCCAGGCGCGGTCGTAATATTGATCGATGCGGCTGCCGACGCCCTGGATCAGGAGCCGCATCGGCTTGCCGGGCACATCCGCGAAGCCCTTGAGGCGCAGCACATCGTGCGCGGCGATGACGCCCCTGAGCCGATCAATGAACCCGTTCGGGTCCGCGATCGCGCCGAGTTCGACGACGAAGCTCTCGAACTCGTCGTGGTCGTGCTCCTCGCCCGCCTCGTGCTCCATCTCATGATGCGACTTGCGATTGACAATCTCGTCCTCGGTGCCGACGCCGAGGCCGAGCAGGATGGCGGCGGCAACCTCGCCGTTCCGCGCCTCGATCATCGCCGGCTTGCGGCTGATGCGGGAGGCGACCTCCTCGCGCACGGCTTTCAGGCCCGCGACATCGATGAGGTCAGCCTTGTTGAGGACGATGAGATCGGCGGCGGTCAACTGGTCCTCGAAGAGCTCCTCGATCGGGCTCTCGTGGTCGAGATTGTCGTCGTTGACGCGCAGCGCATCGACCTTGTCATGATCATCGGCGAACCGTCCGGCTGCGACCGCGGCGCTGTCCACGACGGTGACGACGCCATCGACTGTTACTTCGCTGCGAATGTCCGGCCAGTTGAAGGCGGCGACCAGCGGCTGCGGCAGCGCGAGGCCCGACGTCTCGATGACGATGTGGTCGGGGCGGTTCTCGCGCTCGAGCAGCTTCGTCATGGTCGGGATGAAGTCGTCGGCGACGGTGCAGCAGATGCAACCATTGGTGAGTTCGATGATATCCTCCTCAGAGCAGGCCTCGGCGCCGCAGCCTTTCAGCACATCGCCGTCGACCCCGAGATCGCCGAATTCGTTGATGATGAGCGCGATGCGCTTGCCGTCGGCATTCTGCAAGAGGTTGCGGATCATCGTGGTCTTGCCGGCCCCGAGAAAGCCGGTGATGACGGTGGCCGGGATCTTGCCCTGCTGGGCCTTTGCACGTGTCATGGTCAACCTTTCATTTTCAGCGGCAGTCCGGCCGCGACGAGATAGACTTCGGCGGATTTCTCCGCAACGATCTGGTGGAGCCGGCCGGCATGATCGCGAAACGCGCGCGCCATGCGGTTTTCCGGGACGATGCCGAGGCCGACTTCGTTGGAGACGAAAACAAGACGAGCCTGGGCGCCCGGCAGGAAGTCGGCAAGCGCGGCGAACGCCGCGGCCATGTCGCGCCCCTCCATCATCAGGTTCGTGACCCACAGCGTCAGGCAGTCGACGAGGATCACGCGGTCCCGCGCATCGATGCGCGCGAGCACGCCGACGAGGTCGAGCGGCTCCTCATGCGTCGTCCAGCCCTTGCCCTGCCGGGCCGCCTTGTGGTGGACGATACGGTCGCGCATCTCGTCGTCGAAGGCGCGGCCCGTCGCAACATAGTGCATCTTCAGGCCGCTGGTCTCGGCGAGCCTCTCGGCAAAGCGCGACTTGCCGGAGCGAGCGCCGCCGAGCACCAGAATTGGGCCGAGTTTGGAAACCGTCATGCGGAAAGCCTCAGTTCACCCAAGGACCAAGGCAGCACTAAACGGGTAATTTCCCGCAAACGCGGGATAGAGAACTCTGAAAGCCACGACAACCTCCGTGCTGGCATGGGGACAACGTCCCCTCGGGCGGAATGCCCTGACGGATGGCAGGTCTCCTGGCTCACGGCGTCACGCGCATCAGGCAGCGTCACATAGGGTGACGTGCCTGGGCCCGAACGGGTCCGCCTCGCCTTCCCGGCGTCCGAAGCTGTGCGCATTCCGATGAATGCGGCAGTCTCTGCGGCCTCGTGAAAGGCGGACGATTCGTAGAAGAAGAGGCGTCCAGCCCGGCTGATCACGATGCCACGCCAGTGGCTTTTCCGGCCTGCCATCCAGTTCCGCGAACCGCCCCATGCAGTTCCGCTGAGAATTGGAGGATCAAGCCCGATAGCGGACCCTGACCGTTCTACAGTCGCGGGGTCGGCTGCGATAAGGGCGCCCGGATTGGGTCCGCCCCGTCACATTCCCATTTACTCCCTCGCCCCACCTCGACGCGAGGGAACCATCCATACCATGTAATTATGAAGCCCCGGCCACGATGTCAATCGACGCCCTGCGACGTGTCGCCCGCCAATTGCGCCAGGCGGCAATGAAGACCTACTCACAACGGGTGAGCAGACACGCCGTCCCGCCGCATGGTAAGAAAGCAGGTTCGGGGGCCGACGCGGTGAAAGCACGGTTCCGGCATATCGATCATGTCCGCGGCCTTGAACGAGGTCCACGGCGGAGGGTGCGATGTCGTATCTGCGTCGTGCCGTAATTGCCGCATTGAGTTGCGCGCTTGCCGGCTCCCCCCCGGCAGGCGCCGCCGAACCGGTCGGCCAAGCGGTCCGCATCCAGACGGAGGTCAGGGGCGCGGCCGGACCGCTCGCCGTCAAGGATGCGGTTCACCGCGACGAGCGGATATCGACATCGAGATCCGGCCTCGGCCAATTCGTATTCCGGGACGGCAGCAAGCTCGCGGTCGGTGCCGGCTCCTCCGTCGTCATCGACCGGTTCGTCTTCGACGACCGCAAAACCGTGCAGAAGCTGACCATCGCGGCCGTCAAGGGAACGTTCCGCTGGATCAGCGGCAACTCCCGGCACTCCGCCTACCGCATTCTGACGCCGGCCGGAACGATTGGCGTTCGCGGCACCGTCTTCGACTTCTATGTCGGCGGCGACGGCACGACGGCCGTCGTGCTGCTGTCGGGCGCGGCGGACTTTTGCGGCCCCGGCGGCTGCCGGCAGCTGACGCGGCGCTGCGACTGCGTGGTCGCAAAACCGAACGGCGCCATGTCGGACACCGGGCCGGTCAATCGCGGCACGCTGAGCGCGCTTGGCAACCAGCAGGCATTGCCGTTCCTGTCCGGCCAGCAACGGCTGTCGTCAGGCTGGAGCGGCAGCGGCTGCGGCCTTGCGGCCGTCCTGCAAATCCGGCCCGACAAGCTTCCGCCGCCGCCCTCCCCGCGCGTCGACGCGCCGCCGACAGCGACGGAACCCGAGCAGCCCGTAAAGCCGCCCAAGCCGCATAAGCCTCATAAGCACCATAAACCTGACAGGCCGGACCGACCCGACAGGCCCGACAGACCAGACAGGCCGGACCGACCCGATCGGCCGGATCATCCGAACGGCCACGCTCGTCCCGACAGGCCCGACCGACCTGATAGACCGGATCGGCCGGACAGGCCCGATCGGCCGGCCCGGTGGCACTGACGCGCTTATATATTACTCGCCTGCCTCTCCCCGCGTCGTCTTTACGGCAGGAAAGTGCTCGGCGCGACGCGGGATGCGACGATAGAACTCCTGGAGTCCCGGCGCCACGGCGGCCGCTTTGAGTTTCGCCATGCTCAGAAAGCGGCGCATGTCGGGCGAACGCACCTGCAAGGCCGCGATCAGCTGCCCGTGCACGCGCTGCAACTCGAAGAACTCCGGGGATGTGGCAAGCGCCTTGCCGCCGACCACGGCGAAAAGCCTCGTTCGCGTCGTCTTGCCTTTGAGAGGCAAGGCCCCGGCATCGAGCAGGGCACAGCCGCCGAGCGCCTCTGCCGTGGTTTCGGACACGAGAATGTCGAAGCCGATGTCCTTGCAGGCACTTTCGATCCGAGCGGCGATATTCACCGCGTCGCCCACCGCCGAATAGTTGAAATGTATCTCCGCCCCCATATTGCCGACGCAGGCGAGGCCCGTATGGATGCCGATCCCGATCGCGACCTGGCGCTCCTCACCGAATCCGAAGGCATCGGCGCCGTTCAGCCTGGAAAGCGTGTCGCGCATGGCCAGCGCCGCATGGACGGCCTTGCCGGGATGGCCGCTTACGTCGACCGGAGCGTTCCAGAAGGCCATGATCGAATCGCCGATGAACTTGTCGAGCGTGCCCTCATTGTCGATCACGTGGTGGCTCAAGGCGTCGAGCAGCGTATTGAGAAAGCGCACCACCTCCGCCGGCGCCAGGCGCTCGCTGATTTCGGTGAAGTTGCGCACGTCGACGAACATCAGCGTCAGTTCCCGGTCGTCGCCGCCGAGGCGCAAGGCGTTGCGCGTGTGCTCGATCCGGTAGAGCAAGGAGGGAGAGAGGTACTGGCCGAAGGCACGCCGGACGACGCGCCGCTCCCGGTCGCTCACCAGGAAGCGGTACGCCGTCGCCGCGAAATGGGTGATCGAACCGAAGAAGATCGGCGCCAGCGGATCGAGGAGAAGCCCGCCCTGGACGAAGGCGAGCCATGAGGCAACGAGCGCGAGAGCGGTGATCGACAGGCCACAGGCGAGCGCCACGGCCGGGCTGACGAAGGTGGTGAGCAGCACGAGCAGACAGCCCGCGAGGGCAATCGACAGGATCTCGAGCCCGTCGGCCCAGTCCGGGCGAGAGAGAAAGCGTCCGGACAGGATCTGCTCGACGGTCTGCGCATGCAGCGACACGCCGGGAACATTGTCGCCAAGAGCGGTTGCACGGATGTCCAGCAGGCCGGCGGCCGAGGTGCCGACGAAGACGATGCTGCCTTCGATCGCAGCCCGCGCCTCAGCGGTGGCGCCGCCGGGCGCGAGGACCTCGGCCGCCGAGACATATCTCTCCGGCCGTTCCGGGCTCACATAGAGCCAGAGCTCTCCCGCTGCCGTTACGGGAACGCCGAAGTCGCCGACCCTGATAAGCGTGATGGTGTCGGCCACATTCGTCGCCCCCGTCAGAAGATAGGTGGACGCGCCTTGCGCGACCCTCAGAGACTCGAGGGCGAGATTGGGAAAGAGCTGCTCGCCGTCGCTCAAGATGAGCGGCACGGCCCTGACGACCGCCGAAGAGCTTTCGGGGTTGAGGCTGATATGCCCGATACCGGCGGCATTCGCTTCGAGCCCCGGCCTGATCGGTGTCGCCGCGACGAGCCTGGGCGGCGCATCGAAGGGGCTTTCACCGGTGAAGGCAAAGCCTGCCTTCACCGGCGGGCGATAGTTGCCGGTGTTGGAAAGACCGAATCCGAGCACGGTCGGTCTTCCCGCAATTGCCCGCGCGAAAATCTCGTCATTGTCCGGCAGCCGTGCCGTCAGCGCGGGATCGAAGCCTCCGACGTCGCGCATGACGCTCCGCGGCGACAGACGATCGGGCTCGGCGAAGAGAATGTCGAAGGCGATGACGGCCGCCCCCATGTCGGAGAGCCTGTCGACGAGGGCGGCCATTCGATCCCTTGGCCACGGCCACTGGCCGAATTGCCTGAGCGACGTCTCGTCGATGTCGACCACACGGACCGGCAGTTCCTCGAAAGGCCGCGGTGCGAGGCGCTGGTACTCGTCGAACGTGACGTCGCGGGCGAATTTCAGCAAGGGCGGGTCGCTTGCCCGCAGCAGCGTCAGCGCCGCGACGATCGCCAATCCGATAAGGACGCCAACGAGTTGCGCGCGGGTCATGGCCGCCGTGTCCGACCTTTCGTGCCGGAGGCGGGCCCTTGTATGCGCCTCCGGAAAAACAGTCTGCCGCGTCGGCCATGCTGCATCGTCTGAAGCGGTCGTGCAATCATGAACTGTCAGGGAGGCCCGTCGCTCCATGGCCGCTGCGGAACGCTACCCCCTCTGGCCTGCCGGCCAGAGGGGGTACTTGGTCGCCGCACGCGCGCCCGAACCACCTACCCAAACAACCGATCGAGCCAGTTCCGGTCCAGCACTGCTTCGAGTTCGCCGGCGATATCGTCGAGCGCGGTGTCCACCGACTGGCGATAATTCACCCCGCCGCCTTCGATTCCGAAGCTTTGCAGCAGCGCAGCGCGATAGGCATCGCTGCCGAAGAGGCCGTGGAGATAGGTGCCCATCACCTTGCCATCCGCGGACATTGCCCCGTCGGGACGACTGTCGATCAAGACCGGCGCGCGGTCGCAATCCGGCCCGGTCGTCCGGCCGAGATGGATCTCGTAGCCTTCGAGCGCCACATCATGCTGCAGGGACCAGGCGCGGCTGTTGCGCACGGTCTTTTCCGGTGCCATCTCGGTCTCGACAGCAAGCAGCCCGAGGCCGGCGATCTCGCGCTCGCTGCCTTCGATGCCGAGCGGATCGGTAACGCGGCTGCCGAGCATCTGATAGCCTCCGCATAGGCCGATCACCCTGCCCCCGCGCCGCACATGCCGCTCGATGTCGCGGTCCCAGCCCTCAGCGCGGAAGTCCTTGAGGTCGGCGATGGTCGATTTCGAGCCTGGGATGACGACGAGCCCTGCATCCGCCGGAAGTGGCATCCCCGGCCGGACGAAGACGAGATCGACCTCCGGCTCGGCGGCCAGGGGATCGAGATCGTCGAAATTGGCGATCCGCGACAGCACCGGAACGGCGACCTTCAGCGCCTTGCCGCTGCCGCGCGCCAATTTCTCCAACACGACGGAGTCCTCGGCCGGCAAACGTCCGGCGCTCTTCAGCCACGGCACCACGCCGAAGCAGGCCCAGCCGGTGAAGCGCCCGATTGCGGCGACCCCATCGTCGAAGAGCGAGACATCGCCGCGGAACTTGTTGATGAGGTAGCCGGTGACCATCCGCCGGTCCTCCTCCGGCAGAATCGCATGCGTGCCGACGAGCGAAGCGATGACGCCGCCGCGGTCGATGTCGCCGACAAGCACGACCGGCACGCCGGCGCGGGTCGCAAAGCCCATATTGGCGATGTCGCCGGCGCGCAGGTTGATTTCGGCGGGCGACCCCGCCCCTTCGACCACGACGAGATCGGCGCCGGCGCAAACGAGCTCGAAGCTTTCCATTACCGCGCCGAGAAGCTTCGGCTTCAGCGCCTGGTACTCCCGCCCCTTGGCCTGGCCGGCGACCTTTCCCTGCAGGACGATCTGGCTGCCCACATCCGATTGCGGCTTCAGGAGCACCGGGTTCATATGCACCGACGAGGGCACGCGGGCCGCGAGCGACTGCAGCCATTGGGCCCGGCCGATCTCCCCGCCGTCATCGGAGACGGCGGCATTGTTCGACATGTTCTGTGGCTTGAAGGGCCTGACCTTCAGGCCGCGGTTCGAGGCAAGCCGGCAGAGTCCGGCCACGAGTACCGATTTTCCGACATCCGAGCCGGTGCCCTGCAGCATGATCGTGCGTGTCATGCCCTCCCCGTATCATCCAAACCTTCGGAGGCAAAGGAACGGCAGCGGCTTTTTCCGGGCTGGCGGCGACAAATACGCAGCGATGCACGGCACGACCGGATTGTTAGAGCAGACTGACGAAAGGCAGGTCCGGTACGAAACACCTGATCCGGACCTGAGGCAGTTGCCCGCCGCAGGCAAACAATTAGCCTGACATCCTTACCGGATCGTTATTGAGAGCTTAAGCAAAGATGAATTCCGGGTTTTTCCTCGTCGGTCCCCGGAGCCGTCGCCACATGTTTTTTGCCATTGGATCGGATAGGGTTTAAAGAAACTTGCAGTAGCGTCGGGAAGCGGCTTGCCGACAGTGACTGGGACGTGTCGAAAGATCGTGACGCCATGAAGAAAACCATCGCAGCAATCTTCCTGGCAGCGGGTATCCATGCTCTGGCAGGCTCGGCCGAGGCTGCGGAATGCGGCAATGTCAGCATCGCCGAAATGAACTGGGCCTCCGCCGGTATCGCCGCGCATGTGGACAAGTTCATCCTCGAACGCGGCTATGGTTGCAGCGTGACGCTGGTTGCGGGCGATACGATCCCGACCTTCGCGTCGATGAACGACAAGGGCGAACCCGACGTCGCGCCGGAACTCTGGATCAGTTCGGTGCGCACACCGCTCGATAGGGCGATTGAGGAGGGCCGTCTCATCCAGGGGGCGAGGATGTTGGCCGAGGGCGGCGTGGAAGGCTGGTGGATGCCGAAATCCGTCGCCGACGCGCATCCGGACATCAGGACCGTCCAGGATGCCTTGAAACATCTGGAGCTCTTCCCCGCCCCCGGCGATTCCTCCAAGGGGGCGATCCACAACTGCCCTGCCGGCTGGAACTGTCGAACCTCGACGGCAAACCTCTTCAAGGCGCTCGACGCGGAGAAGGCCGGCTTCAAGCTCGTCAATTCCGATTCCGCCGCCGCTCTCGACCAGTCGATCGCCGACGCTTTCGAAAAGCGGACCGGCTGGCTCGGCTATTATTGGGCGCCGACCGCCACACTCGGCAAATACCAGATGGTGCGCCTGTCCTTCGGCGTCGACCATGACAAGACGGAGTGGGACAGATGCACGGCCGTTCCCGATTGCCCGAACCCGAAGGTCAACTCTTATCCGATCTCCGACGTCTTCACCGTGGTGACCAGGTCTTTCACCGAGAAGGCAGGTGTCGCCATGGATTACATGATGGTCCGGGAGTGGGACAACGCGACGGTGAACAAGATACTTGCCTGGATGGACCGGAACCGCGCCACCAACATAGACGCCGCCCGCTATTTCCTGCAGAATTTCCAGGATATCTGGGGGAACTGGGTGCGCCCGGACGTTGCGGAAAAAGTCAAGGCGGCACTCTGAGGATATGAACGGCACGAAACCATACAGCCGCCCTGTCCTTGCGACCCTTCTTCGTCTTTTCGCGACGGAGCAGCATCGGCGGCGCAAACAGCACAGCGAACGACGCTCCGCCCTGTCACAGTGTTTTCCCTGGCACTCGCAAGAGACGGTGCCGGGTCTGCGCGAATGCGCATTTAGCGGCGTTGCCCTCTCCGGCATCGCCATCATTTTCGATCGTGCCGGCCAGGCCTTCGGCGGACGGCTGCAAACCCATTCGGAGGTAGTTCATGGCTAGCCACGCAATCGAGGTGAAGAATCTCTACAAGATTTTCGGCCCCCGCGGGCGGGAATACGTCGATCTCGTCAAGAACGGCATGGGCAAGGCCGAACTCAACGAGAAATACGGCCACGTGCTCGGCCTCCAGGACATCAATATTTCCATGCCGGGCGGCTGCATCACGGTGGTGATGGGCCTGTCGGGCTCGGGCAAGTCGACCTTGATCCGCCACATCAATCGGCTGATCGACCCGACCGCGGGCGAGGTGCTCTACGACGACGTCGACGTCTGCAAGATGAACGAAAACGATCTTCGGCAGTTCCGCCGTCATAAGACGGCCATGGTGTTTCAGAAATTCGCCCTGCTGCCGCACCGGACCGTTCTCGAAAACACCGTCTACGGGCTGGAGATCCAGGGCGTCGATCGCCGCGAGAGCGAGAAGCGCGCCCGCGGCTGGATCGAGCGCGTCGGGCTCAGCGGCTTCGAAAAGCATTATCCCAACCAGCTTTCCGGCGGCATGCAGCAGCGCGTCGGGCTCGCCCGGGCGCTCACCAATGACGCCGATATCCTGCTCATGGACGAGGCCTATTCCGCGCTCGATCCGCTGATCCGCGTCGATATGCAGTCGGTGCTGCTCGACCTACAGAAGGAACTCAAGAAGACCGTCGTCTTCATTACACACGACCTCGACGAGGCGCTGAGGCTCGGCGACAAGATCGCCATCCTGCGCGATGGCGCGGTAGTGCAGCAGGGGACCGGTCAGGACATCGTGCTGTCGCCGGCGGATGACTACATCACCGCCTTCGTGAAGGAAGTGAACCGCGGCCGGGTCATCAATGTCGAGACGGTCATGCGCCCGCTCGCGGGCAATCCGGAGGGCCTGCCGCTTGCCGCCGGGACGGTCCTGGAGACGGCCGCCCGCATGATGACCGGCGCACGCGTCGACAAGGCGCATGTCGTCGATGCCAACGGCCGCCAGATCGGCGCCATCGACCTGCAGACGATCATCGCGGCGATGGTAAGCCCGGCAACCCACGACGGCGACCGCAAGGCGGCGTGAACGGAGATCACCGACCGAGCCGCCGAGCAACGCGGGTTCCCCCTCATCGCCTGCCGGCACCTTCTCCCCGCGCGCGGGCGAAGGGACTCGCGGCACCCACGTTACCCCCTCGCCCCGCTTGCGGGGAGAGGGCCGGTCCTCGGGTTAAACCCGAGGAGAGGGGCAATTCTGGACTTTTCCCGTCCTCACCGGCAAAGACGGTTGCCAACACATAAAGACATCTTTATATGTTGTTGCAATTCCAATGAGCCGGGGAAAGCCGATGTCCGTTGCCTCTAACGCCCTTTCCGACCTCCTCGCCCAGAAGGGCGTTCTGCTTGCCGACGGCGCCACCGGCACGTCGCTCTTCGCCATGGGGCTCGAAGCGGGCGAAGCGCCGGAGCTCTGGAACGAATCGAAGCCAGAAAACATCACCAGGCTGCATCAGGACTTCGTCGATGCCGGCGCCGATATCATCCTCACCAATTCCTTTGGCGGCACCCGCCACCGGCTGAAGCTGCACCAGGCCGAGGACCGGGTGCATGCGTTGAACAAGCGCGCCGCCGAGATCGCCCGCGCCGTTGCCGACAAGGCGCCGCGCAAGGTCATCACCGCCGGCTCCGTCGGTCCGACGGGCGAGCTGCTGGTGCCGCTCGGCGCGCTTTCCTACGAGGATGCCGTCTCGGCCTTCATCGAGCAGATCGAAGGCCTGAAGGCCGGCGGCGCGGAAGTCGCCTGGATCGAGACCATGTCCTCACCGGAGGAAATTCGCGCCGCTGCCGAAGCAGCCAACAAGGTCGGCCTCCCCTTCGTCTATACCGGTTCCTTCGACACCGCCGGCAAGACGATGATGGGGCTGCACCCGAAGGATATCCATGCCGTCGCCGGCGACATCGGCGATGGCCCCGTCGCCGTCGGCGCCAATTGCGGCGTCGGCGCCTCGGACATCCTCTCCTCGCTGCTCGACATGACGGCAGCAAGCCCGGACGCGACCGTCGTGGTCAAGGGCAATTGCGGCATTCCCGAATTCCGCGGATCCGAGATTCACTATTCCGGGACGCCGCCGCTGATGGCGGACTATGCGCGGCTTGCGGTCGACGCCGGCGCTCGCATCATCGGCGGCTGCTGCGGCACCTCCTGCGCCCATCTCGCCGCCATGCGGCTTGCACTCGACAACCACGAAAAAGGTGAACGCCCGACGCTCGACGTCATCGTCGAAAAGATCGGCCCCTTGCGCAACAAGACGGCGAACGCGGGCGCCCCTCAACGCGAACGCAGCGGCCGCCGCCGGGCGTAGCTCCGGGGAGCGGTAGCATCGACGCGGCAGGCCGCAAGGGCGACCCACCCGGCTGTCTTGCACATGCCGGTCGGCTGTCCTATCCCCGAACGGATATTGGAATCGAGGGAGACGATGCGATGAGCGGACCAGCCGCCTTCCCGGACAGGGATACGATCGCCGCCAAGCTTTCGAGCTTCGGCGAAGTTGATCGGGCCTTCATCAGGCTGCTGATGGAAAATCCCGAGCAGGACGAGAATTTGATGGACGGCCTCCACCGCCATCTCGACCTCGCCGCGGAGGCGCGCTTCCTGAACTCGCTGAAACTGGAAAATCTCGGCGAATGGCTGGGCGGCGAGGCGCCGGACCGTCTGCAGATGCGGCTCATGGAGGCCGCGCGCTCCAGCCAACATCCGGCCTACCAGGCCTTCAAGGCGGGGCTGACGAAATCCGGCGGGCTGCAGAAGGCGTTTCCGGCGGCTTGACGCGACACGAGCGGGATTTCACTGCGCAAACCGTGCCACGACGGCGATGATCGGCCCCAGCGGGAACAGCCGGTCATGGCGTTTGATCTCCGGCGCATAGAGGCTCGAAATCGTCCCGTCGAGGAAGAGCGCGTTCGGGCAGCCGAGTTCGTCCCGGAAGAGTGTCGCGAAATCATGGAAGCGCACCGGCCGTTTCGAGACCGCGAAGACGACCTCTCCCGAACTCGTCACGCCGACGCCGTTGCGTGTTTTCTGGCTGTCGCTTTTCGGCAGGAAGCGTGGATGCAAGGCCCCGTCGATGACGAGCATCGGCCCGGACTGGGTGGCGAAGTCAGGCGTCATTCCGGCAGCGCTGTAAGCTTCCGCGGCCATCACACCCGCCTTGCCGTCGGCGACATAGAAGACGCCGTTCGGCAGCATGTGAAAATTGCCCCAGCCGGGGTTGGTGTTGAGTGGCGTTTGCTCCGCGCCTTCTTCGATGTGCAGCCCGACCGGCGATAGATCCTCGTGATACATGCCGCCGTTCATGGCGAAGACGAGATATTCGTCGCGATGGCGCAATTCCAGCGACAGCGCCTTGAAGGTTTTGAACGGCACGCCGGCCTGGCCCTTGTTGTAGAGGCGGATGTCGCTTGAAGCCGGATCGAAGCTGCAGGCGATGTACTCCTCACCGAGGTGACTGACGTCGCGGCAGGCGGCGAGTGCGGGCTCGGCAAGGCTCGTAGAGAGCAATGCGGCGCCGACGAGAACGGGCTTGGGAAACAGGGGCATGAGCTCGGACTCAAGGAGGAATCGTCATGCGGAGGATCGCATAAATTGCGGCGATTTGATGCGGCGAACCTTCTCGGCGCCCGGTGAAAACCTGACGCCTGCTACAGCGCCGCGCGTCCTTTCGGACGCGCAAGGATCGCCGCAACTTTTTCAGTCTGCGCATCGCGCTTTCCGAAAATCGGGTACTTTCGGCCGATGCGCCAGCCTCTTGGCTACGGCTGCAACCGATCCAATACAGCTAAGAAGCCGGGAGACGACCGGATTGATGGCCTATATTGCCCGATCCAGATGCGTATATCCGCCGTCCGGAAAAATCCACTGGCCAGTGGTGTGACTGGCCCGATCGGACAGAAGAAATGCGCATGTGTCGGCAATCTCCCTGGCCGTGGTCATTCGCCGCCCCAGGGGTATCCGGGCGGTGATGTCCGCGAGCGCCGCATCGCCGTCTGCGAGTTTATCGAGCCAGCGACGATAGAGAGGCGTCATGACTTCGGCCACGACGATGGCGTTTACGCGGATGCCGTCGGGCAGGAACTCGACGGCCCATTCCCGAGTCAAGCCGAGTTGTGCGGCTTTGGCCGCGATATAAGCGGACGTGCCGCCCTGCCCGGTGAGCGCAGTCTTTGAGCTGATGTTTACGATGGCTCCCTTCGTGGCGCGCAGGTCGTCGCGCAGCAGGTGGACCATCATATAGTAGTGCACCAGGTTTTGGTCGAGACTGGCGCGGAATGCGTCCGGTCCTTTGTCGAGCCCGACACCGTCATTGGCGCCGGCATTGTTGACGAGGCCGTGAACGGCTCCATGGCGCTTCCGGACGACATCCACCGCTGCCCGGCACGCATCGTCGTCACCCAGTTCCGCCTGAATGAAATCGGCCCCGGTGCGCGCGAGCCACTCGTCTGCCGGAGGACGCCGGGCAATCACCACCGGTCTCGCCCCCTCCTCCGAAAGAACCTCCGTGATCGCGGCTCCGATGCCCGAACCGCCGCCGGTCACGACGACGACCTTTTGCTCGAGGTGCAGATCCATCAAGCCACCCTGAACCGGTAGGTTTCGAGACTCTCCGGCTTCATCTCGATCGAAAACCCCGGCCTGGCGGGCGGCATGTAGGCCGCATTGCGGATCACGCACGGGTCGAGAAAGTGTTCGTGCAAGTGATCGACATACTCGATCACGCGGCCCTCGCGGGTTCCGGCAATGCAGAGATAATCAATCATGCTGAGGTGCTGGACATATTCGCACAATCCGACGCCGCCGGCATGCGGGCAGACCTTCAGGCCGTACTTGGCAGCCATGAGCATCACCGCGAGGATTTCATTGACCCCGCCGAGGCGGCAACTGTCGATCTGAACGACGTCGATTGCGCCACGCATGATGAATTGCTTGAACAAAATCCGGTTCTGGCACATTTCGCCGGTCGCGACCTGGACCGGAGCGACGCCCTCGCGGATCTTGCGGTGACCCTCCACATCGTCGGGGCTCGTCGGCTCCTCGATGAACCAGGGGTTCACGAATGCAAGCTTCCTGACCCAGTCGATCGCCTCGTCGACTTCCCAGACCTGGTTGGCGTCGATCATCAGGTTGACGTCCGGACCGACCTCGTCGCGGGCGATCCTCAGGCGGCGAATGTCGTCTGCAAGATCACGGCCGACCTTCATCTTGACGTATTTGAAGCCCGCGTCGACGGCCTCGCGGCAAAGACGCCGCAGCTTGGCATCGTCATAGCCGAGCCAGCCGGCCGAGGTCGTATAGCAGGGATAGCCTTCGGCCTTGAGCGTTGCGGTGCGCTCGGCCTTGCCCTCCGCCTGTTTCGTCAGGAAATCGAGCGCCCACTCTGGGGTGATGCAATCGGTGAGGTAGCGGAAGTCGATGCAACGAACGAGTTCCTCCGGGCTCATGTCGGCGACAAGCTGCCAGACCGGCTTGCCCTCGATCTTCGCCCACAGGTCCCAGACGGCGTTGACCACGGCACCCGTTGCGAGGTGGATGGCGCCCTTGTCGGGACCAATCCAGCGCAGCTGGCTGTCCGACGTGATATGGCGCCAGAAGCGACCCATGTCCGCTGCCACCCAATCCATGTCGACGCCGACGACGAGCGGGCGCAGCGCCTCGATGGCCGCGACGCAAATCTCGTTGCCGCGACCGATGGTGAAGGTCAAGCCGTGTCCCTCGTGCGTGCCGTCCGTTTCGAGAATGACATAGGCGGCCGAGTAGTCGGGATCGGGGTTCATCGCATCCGATCCGTCCAGATGCTGGCTGGTGGGAAATCGCACGTCCACCGTGCGGAGACCGGTAATCTTCATGCCCTGACAACCTTCTGCGTTTGCTCGCCGAGCCCGTCGATCCCGAGCCGGATGACTTCTCCGCCCTTCAGAAATACCGGCGGCTTCTGTCCGAGCCCCACGCCCGGTGGCGTGCCCGTTGAAATCACGTCGCCTGGCTGAAGGGACAGAAAACGCGTGAGATAACTGATCAGATGCGCGACGCCGAAGATCATTGTTGCGGTCGTACCGTTCTGGAAACGATGGCCGTCGACTTCGAGCCACATGCCCAGATTGCCGATGTCGCCAGCCTCGTCGGGCGTGACGAGCCATGGTCCGATCGGGCCGAAGCTGTCACACCCTTTCCCCTTGTCCCAGGTACCCCCGCGCTCGATCTGCCATTCGCGTTCCGAGACGTCGTTGACGACGCAGAAGCCCGCGACGTGCGAAAGGGCATCTTGTTCCTCAATGTAGCGGCCGCCCTTGCCGATGACCACACCGAGTTCCACTTCCCAATCGGTCTTCACGGAGCCACGCGGTATCTCGATGTCGTCATTCGGCCCGCTGATCGCACTCGTCCATTTGTTGAAGACGACGGGCTCCTTCGGAATCTCAGCGCCGGTTTCGGCGGCGTGATCGGCGTAGTTCAGCCCGATGCAGATGAACTTGCCCACCCCACCGACGCAGGGGCCGAGGCGCGGAGTGCCGTCGACGAGCGGCAGTCCGCCCGGGTCGATGGCGGCCAGGCGCCTCAGGCCCTCGGGGGAAAGCACTTCGCCCGCAATGTCGTCCACATGGACCGAAAGGTCCCGAATTCGGCCGGAGGTGTCGAGAAGGCCCGGTTTTTCCTGGCCCTTGGGGCCATAGCGCAGCAGTTTCATCGTTGTCCCATTTGCTGGCGCCGGGGGCGCGGGCCCCCGGCGGGTTTGATCGGATCAATCGTAGAGAACGGCGGAGATTTCCGGCGAGTCGATGTTGTCCTTGTCGTACCAGTAGAAGCCGGTATCGATGGTCTTCTCGATCTTTTCGCCCTTTGCGGCGGCGACGGCGGCCTTGACCGTCTCATAGCCGATGCCCACCGGGTTCTGTGTGATTGCACCCGCCATCAGACCTTCACGGATCGCATCCTTCTGGGCCTTGCCCGAGTCGTAGCCGATGATAACCACCTTGGCGCCCTGCTCCTTCACGCCGTTGACGACACCGATGGCCGAGCCTTCATTGGTGCCGAAGATACCCTTGATGTCGGGGTTTGCCGTCAGGATCGCTTTGGTGATTTCCGTCGACTTCAATTGGTCGCCGCCGCCGTACTCGATAGCAACGATTTCGACGTTCGGATGGGCTTCCTTCATACGGTTGACGAAACCGTCGCGTCGGTCGATGCCGGTGCGTGAGGTCTGATCATGCGCCACGACAGCGACTTTGCCGGCATCGCCGATCAGTTCGGCCAGAGTGTCGGCAGCGAGCGCTGCAGCCGCGGCGTTATCGGTTGCGGCGGTGGTCTGCGGGATATCGCTGTCGACGCCCGAGTCGAAGGCGATAACTGGAATTCCGGCGTCGTTCGCCTGTTTCAGCAGCGGAATGGCCGCCTGGCTGTCCAGCGCCGCAAAACCAATGGCGGCTGGTTTTTTCGCCAGCGCGGCTGCGAGCATATCGATCTGCTTGTCGACCTGGCTTTCGCTGTCGGGCCCTTCGAATGTGACTTCGACGTCGAATTCCGCCGCAGCCTGGTCGGCGCCGGCCTTCACCGCCTGCCAGAATTGGTGCTGGAAGCCCTTGGAGATCAGCGGGACATAGAGCTTGTCCTGGGCGACGGCACCGGTGGCGCCGGCCATCAGGGAAAGCGCGGCTACGGCGCCGAGCAGGGTTCGTCTTGTGAACATGGTATCTCCTCCTTGGTGTTCACGGTTGAAAGGTTGGGGTGAGCTTTGACCGGAGCGTCTCCGCCTGCGGCCTTATTTGCGGGCGCGGACGCGCATCTGGTCGGCATAGACGGCGATGATGATGATCGCGCCGGTGACGACCGTCTGCCATTCCGGCGCAACCGACAGGACGCGCAGACCATTGGTCAGAACCGACATGATCAGGGCGCCGATAAGGGTGCCGAGTATGGTGCCGCGGCCGCCGGCAAGGCTGGTGCCGCCGATCACCACTGCGGCAATCGCCTCGAGCTCGTAACCGAGGCCGAGCGCCGGCTGGGCCGAATTGAGGCGGCTGGCAATGAGCAAGCCGGCAATCCCGCAGATTCCGCCAGCCAGCGTGTAGATTGCGATCTTCCAAAAATCCGTGTTGACGCCCGAGAGCCGGACAGCCTCCTCATTGGAGCCGAGTGCGAAAGTGTAGCGGCCGAGCACCGTCCGCCCGAGAATCCACGCTGAAACGGCCGCAACGAGAAAGAGCACCAGCACGCCGTTCGGCACCGGGAAGGCCGGGATTAGCTCGCCGATAATCGAGCCTTGCGCAATGAGGGTGAAGCCGGGCGTGTCGTTGAAATAAATTGGCTTGGTGCCCGTGACGATCAGCGACAGGCCTTTCAGCACCAGCATCATGCCGAGCGTCGCTATGAAGGGCGGGATCTTCATCCGGGCGACGAGGCTGCCGGAGAAAAGGCCGCACACGGCGCCGGTCGCGATCGCCGTCAAGACGCCGAGCGGCAGCGGCATGCCCGCCCAGGTCAGCACCACGCCCGCCATCACCGCACAGAAAGTCATCAGCGTACCGATGGACAGGTCGATGCCGCCGGTGATGATGATCAGCGTCACGCCGACTGCAAGGACGCCGTTGACCGAAGTCGCCTGCAGGATCGCCATGATGTTGGAGACCTGAAAGAAGTTGGGGCTGGCCAGCGAGAAGCCGATGACCAGCACGATGAGGCTGGCGAAGGCCAGGAGTTTCTGCTGTGCGCCGCCGCGCCCGCTTTGCTTTACACCCATGGTTGCGCTTCTCCCTCAGGCCGCCGTCTTGCCGTTACGTTCCGTTGCCAGTTCCATGATCTTTTCCTGATCGGCTCCGCCCGGCAGGATGCCGGTCAGACGCCCCTCGCACATCACGGCGATGCGATGGGAAAGCCGCAGAACCTCCGGCAGCTCGCTGGAAATGACGATGATTGCCTTGCCCTGCGCGGCCAGTTCCTTGAGCAGGCGGTAGATTTCCGCCTTTGCGCCGACGTCGATGCCGCGCGTCGGCTCGTCGAAAATCAGAATGTCGCAGTCGCGCAGCAGCCACTTGCCGATGACCACCTTCTGCTGGTTGCCGCCCGACAGCAGCCCAACCTCCTGCCGGTCGCCCGGCGTGCGGATATCGAGTCTGCCGATATAGTCCTTGGCCACACGACCGAGCGCGCTCTCGTCGACGCGGCCGATCGCATCGCAATGGCGCCCGAGGCTCGCCATCGCGATATTGGCGCGCACGTCCATGCCGAGCGCCAGCCCGAAATGCTTGCGGTCCTCGGAGAGGTAGCCGATGCCGGCGCGTACCGCCTGCGCCGGGCTCGTGATGCGCACGGGCTTGCCGTGCACCAGGATCTCACCGCTGTCGATCGGCTCGGCACCGAAGATGGCGCGGGCAAGCTCGGTGCGCCCGGCGCCCATCAGGCCGGCGAAGCCGAGGATCTCGCCCTTTTTCAGACTGAAGCTGATATTCTTCAACTGATGGCCGCGGCTGGCATTGCGGACCTCCAGCGCCGTTTCGGCATTGAAAAGGTCCGGAATGGCCGCGACCTCATCCTTCAACTCCCGTCCGACCATCATGGAGATGATCCTCGAGATCGGCGTGTCCTCGGCCGCAACCGTGCCGACATAGGCGCCATCGCGCATGACCGTCACGCGATCGGCTATGCGCTTGATCTCGTCCATCTTGTGGCTGATGTAGATGATGCCGACGCCCTCAGCCTTCAGGCGGCGGATGATGGTGAAGAGCTCGGCAATTTCGGCGTCGTTCAGCGCCGCCGTCGGCTCGTCCATGATGAGCACGCGGGAATGATGGCTAAGCGCCTTGGCAATCTCGACCATCTGCTGGCCGGCAATGGTGAGTTCCGCAACCGGCGTTCGGGGGCTCATCCGGATATTCATGCCGGCGAATATCGCCGCCGCATCGGCATTCAGCCTGGCCTCGTCGATGCGTCCGAACCGCAGGCGCGGCTCGCGGCCGATCCAGATATTCTGCGCGACATTCAGGTCGCGCATCAGCGCCAGTTCCTGATGGATGATGCCGATGCCAAGCTCCTGCGCCGCCCTGGGCGTAGGCAGATGGACTTCCTGCCCGTCGACGAGAATGCGCCCGCTGTCCGGGGTATAGACGCCGGACAGAACCTTCATCAGCGTCGACTTGCCGGCTCCATTCTCGCCCATCAGGGCGTGAACCTCGCCCCTGCGCAGATCGAAGTTGACCGATTTGAGCGCATGCACTCCGGGAAAGGCCTTCTCGATGGCTTCCATTCGAACGATGTCGGACATGGTTCGTGCTTCCCGCCGCATTCAGATCGTGACGCCGCCGTCGACCAGCACGGCCTGACCGGTCACGAAGCGGCTTTCGTCGGAAAGAAGGAAGACGACCATGGGGGTGATGTCGTCCACGGTCGCCAGGCGCCCCATTGGCTGACGCGCGATGAAATCCTTTTCCGCCTGGATCGGATCGGCGGCCGAGGCGATCCGGCCACGCAGAGACGGCGTATCGACCGTTCCGGGGCAAAGGGCGTTGCAGCGGATGCCGTGCTTCACAAAATCGGCGGCAACAGCCTTCGTCAGGCCGATGACGGCAGCTTTGCTGGCGCCATAGGCCGTCCGGTTGACGAAGCCCTTAATGGACGAAGCCATCGAGGCCATATTGAGGATGGACGCCGATCCGGTTTCGGCAGCGCGCTCCAGCATGCCCGGAAGGCAGGCGCGCGCAAGGCGCATCATTGCTGTCACGTTCAGATCGAAGCTGAAGGCCCAATCGTCGTCGGTTACGTCCAGCAACGTGCCGTGGTGAACGAAACCGGCGCAGTTGAAAAGCCCGTCCAAGGGGCCGACGCGAGATGCAAGGACCTTGATGGCCTCCGGATCCCTCACGTCCAGCGCTGCGGTCTCCATGCCGTCCAGGCCTGAAAGAAGCGATTCATTCACATCCGTTGCGATGACGTTCGCACCTTCCTTCAGGCAGGCCAAGGCGCTGGCGCGCCCGATCCCCTGCCCGGCCGCGGTGACAAGAATCGTCTTTCCTTGCAGCCGCATGGTCTCCTCCCATCTGCGATGTTGTTCGTATATAGAATGATATTTCACATAAGAAATACCCTGGCAAGAGAAAATCGTGCTATCTCCTCTCGAAAGAGGTTGATCAGCGGGCTTGGAAGGAAGCGACGCGTGGATAAGAAGCCGGTGAATGGATTGGGTGGAGAGCAGGAACAGGACGACAAATACAGAGCGCCTGCCCTGGATAAGGGGCTGGATATCCTCGAGATTCTGGCCGAACAAAGCGGCAGCATGACCAGAACGGAAATCGTGCGCGAAATGGGCTTGAGCCCCTCGCAGATCTTTCGCATGCTCGAAAGGCTCGTCGCACGGGGATATGTCGCCCGTTCCGAAGGCGGCGATCGTTATTCCCTGACGATGAAGATGTTCCTGCTTGCCAACCGTCACCCTCCAACACGGCGCCTCATCGCACAGGCCCAGCCGCTGATGGACAATTTCGCCCACGAGACGGGGCAAGCCTGCCATCTCGTAGTGCCGGAGGCCGGAAACGGTCTCATCGTCGCGCAGGCGAGCCCAAAGGGGCACTGGGAGTTCCGAGCCCGCGTAGGCGGAGAACTCGACCTTTACACGACGGGCTCGGGTCTTACGCTGATTGCCTTTCAACGTCCCGAGAGACGGGTTCAGGCCCTGGAATACTGGGGCTGCAAGCAGCCCGAACAGCATCTCGCCGAGATAGGCGCGCATCTCGAGGAGATTCGAGCCGCCGGTTTTCGTCTTGGCCCCTCAGGTTACCTCGTGGGCGTCACAGACATAAGCGCGCCAATCTGCGATCCGGGCGGAGAAGCGTTCGCTGTCCTGACTTGCGCATTCATCGAGCACCCCGCCGACAGGGATAGCGAAGCAAGGAGTAAAACGCTTGCGAAATTGTTGCAGTTGTCGGCTGAACTCTCATGTTCCCGTTAGAGCATGATCCGACCGAGTGAAACGAGGGTCGATAAGATCATGCGTCAGAAACAATGCGTTTGGGCGCCGATCTGATCCACTCAGATCGAAACGCGCTCTAGCGGTGCTTCTCCGGCAAAGTTGCGCCCGCGCACGCCACGAGCTCGTCATCCACTGAGCCCGTCGACCGCGATTGTGGCCGAGGCTGCCCCGCCGCACCGCGAAAGAGTAGAGCTATCGCCGTGATCACGAGCAGGCTGCCCGGCAGCCACTGCCAGCCGATGACGTCCGGCCGCATCGCGAACAGCACCAGCATTGAAACGAACGGGACAAGATAGCTATACGCTGTAACCGCCCCCGGCGTGAGCGCGCCGGTCGCACGTTGCATCAGCCAGAAGGTGGCCCCGCTTGAAAAGACACCGAGATAGGCGACCAGCAACACGTCTCCCAAACGCATTCGCCCCATTGCGGCAACCGGCTCGGCGATAAATCCGACAAGGCCGATCAGAACGCCACCCGCGGCCAGGCTCCAGAACGTGCGTACCGCCGCGTCGGGCGACAGGATGCCCCGCCCCAGCCCCCATTTCGACAGGACCGGATAAAGCGCCGACGCGATACATCCCAGGAAAAAGGCCATCTCGCCCCAGCCGAACTGCAGTTTCGCCAGATCGCCGCCGCTCTGGGCGAGCGCCAGCGCCAGGGCCCCGACCGCCCCCAGTACGAGAATTGCCAGCAGGCGATGGGCGCGCGTTTCCACACCGAACACCCGGCCGAGCCCGTAAGCCAGTAGCGGCATGGAAACGAAAAGCGCCGACATGGAAACTGCGCTCACACGATGGGCAGCCCAGAACATGACGCCGAAAAAGCCGGCAAGGCAGAGCCCCATGACCGCATAAAGCAGCCCGCCCTCAAGGTTCGGCACCGCCGGGCCCGCGCGCCATGCCATCGGCAGCATCGCAAGTGCGGCGATCGCAAAGCGCATCGCCGTCAGAAGCAGCGACGGGAGCCCATCGCTCAGGAGGCCGACGACCGGAAAGGACGCACCGACGATCAAGGCCCAGAGCAGCATCCCCACATGCGCGCCGGCCACACTATTGTCCTTCATTGTTCTTCTCCTTCATCGGTACTACCGCTTCCTGCTCCGGGCCTCCATGGAACCGCGACCTGGTCGGGCCTTTGGCCGGCGGCGAATATGGTGCCGGGTAAGCAATGCCACGTGGGCTCAGATGGTTTCCAGGACGTGGGAAACCGGCAGTCGCGGTTTTTGCGGCCAATTGCCTTCCCGGGCGTAGCCAACCGCGATCAGCACCACGGGGATCTCGTCGGCGGCAAGACCGAATTGGCGCGCAACCGCCGTTGGATCGAAGCCGACCATAGGCCCGGTGGCAAGCCCGTACGCTTCCGCCGCGAACATCAGAAAGGCAGCGCCGAGTGTTGCCGTGCGAACCGCCTCGTCACGCTGCATTTGCGGATTGTCGCCATAGGTGCTTTCCACCGCCTCCGCCCAGGCGCCGACCATCGTCGCCGGCATGAAGCCCGCCTCGACAGATGGCCGGAGGCGCCCGTCCATGACGGTGTGCGAGGGCAGCTGTCCGCAAACGATGTACGTGACCGCGGCCTCCGTCACCTTGGCCTGCCCGTAGGCGGCGGCCCGAAGGCGCGCTTTCGCCTCAGCTGTTCTGACGGCGATGAAACGCCAGTTCTGGAGATTGTAGGCGGTGGGTGCGCGCGTCGCCAGCCTTGCAAGCTCTTCGATCTGCTCATCCGTAAGCGCCTTGTCGGCATCGAACAGGTTCGTGGAGACGCGGCTTTCGATAGCGGCAATGATTGGATTCTTCATCTGTCTCGACCTTTGGCATTCGTATGGTTCTTTTTGTCCTGGCGGGTGCGCCGCTGACGAGGTCGATGTTATTCCTTCCCATCATCTCGATAATCCTCTATCCAGTACGAGTACTAACAACCATTAGCGAATAATCGCCATGGATCAATTGCAGGCCATCAAGGTGTTTCGCCAAACGGTGGAGCAGGGTTCTTTCGCGGAAACCGCGCGACGGATGGGGCTTTCGCCCGCTTCCGTCAGCAAGAATATTCGGGAGTTGGAGGCGTTTTTGCGCGTGCGGCTAATCAACCGCACCACGCGCCGCATGAGCCTGACGGAAGCCGGTGAGCGCTACTTTGAGCAGATCGCCCGCATACTTGACGATCTTGCAGAAGCCGACGATTCGCTCGGACCCATGCAGCGAATGCCGAGTGGTCTGTTGCGCGTGAGTGCGCCGATGGCCTTCACGTTGACACGCCTGTCGGACGCGATTGTCGGCTTCCTGGGCCGCTATCCCGATCTGACACTTGACCTGAAGCTCGAGGATCGCCGGGTTGACCTCGTCAAGGAGGGGATCGACCTCGCCATTCGCGGCACCGACCGGCTGGAGGATTCCAGCCTGATCGCGCGCAAGCTGATGACGCTAGAGCATGTGATCTGTGCCTCGCCGGACTACTTCGCGCGCGCCGGATGGCCGCGCGAGCCGGAGGATCTGCGGTCGCACAATTGCGTGCAGTTCACGCTCTCCGGCCATGTTCAGGAATGGTCTTTTGCGCGGGAGGGGCGCACTGCGCGGGTGGCGATCAGCGGCCGCTACAAGGTCACGACCAGTCTTGCAGTCCGCGACGCCCTGCTTGCCGGCTTCGGATTGAGCCTCATTCCGCGAATCTATGTGGAAAAGGACATCGCGGAAGGAAGGCTCACGACGGCGCTGGACGACTGGGCGCCGGTCGAGACCTCAATCTATGTTGTCTACCCCTCCCGTCAGTTTGTCCTGCCTAAGGTGCGCGCCTTCGTGGATTTCCTCGTCGATGAGATGCAGGACGAGAGCTGAGATTATGGCCATGCAGCGATCGGGGCCGGTGAAGATCCGGAATCTCCCGCAAGGCGGGCGTTCGAACTAGGCTTCGCTGATCCCCCATCTGCGACCAGGCGAGGCGTGTAAGGCCGCCCGGGTGATTGGCAACAGACGGCGCGACCGGCTCGATGGAGCCCTCTCATTCTGTGCGCGCAGAGCGCCTGCCGCCGTGCCGCCGAGAGAGGAGTTGCTTTCAGGCACGAGACGGCGCCGGAATTGACCGCGGCGCAGGCGTCGCGGTTGGTATGCAAATACTTAAGTGATCGCTTGACTTTTTGCCGGACGAGTCGTTACTTAAGTGCATGGTTGAGCGTTCGGAGCAACTTGATTTGGCTTTTCACGCGCTCGCGGATGCCACGCGTCGGGGCATTCTCGATCGCCTCTCACGGGGACCCGCCTCCGTCAGCGAGCTGGCGAGGCCCTACGGCACGTCGCTCGCCGCGATCCACCAGCACGTCCAGGTGCTCGAGGCAAGCGGGCTCGTTGTGACGGAAAAACGCGGGCGCACCCGCGAGTGCCGGATCTCCAGCGAGGCGGTCGAGCGCGTTGAAAGCTGGTTGCACGAGCGCCGCCAGCTCTGGGAGAGCCGGTTCGACCGGCTTGGAAAGCTGCTCGAAAGCGGCGAATTCAAGGGTGAAACCGGACCTCTGGACCCGGCGGCGGGAGGAGATCACCAATGACGGCAGCGCCTTTCTTTCACGGTACATTCACGCTGAAACGCGTCTGGGCGGCCCCGCCCGCCCGGGTGTTCGGCGCATGGTCCGATCCCCACCTCAAGGCAAAATGGTTCACCGGTCCGCCGGAACGTTGGACGTTGCTGCGCCGGTCGATGGATTTTCGCGTGGGCGGACTGGAGGTGCTGGAAGGCCGCTTCAACGAGAGCGGCACGGTTACGCTTTTCGAGGCCCGCTACCATCTGATCGAGCCGGCCCGGCGTCTCGTCTATGCCTATGACCTCTATCACTCCGGACGCTTCCATTCGGTCACCTTGTCGAGCCTGGCACTCGAAGCGGAAGGGGACGGAACCCGCGTCTCCTATACGGAGCAGATCGTGTTTCTGGACGGGAAGGACGGGACTGCCGATCGCCGCCACGGAACAGGACTCCAGTTCGACATGATCGAAACCATCCTTCAAATCAACGGAGCCACGCAATGACGCTTGCACTATACGGGCACCCGTTTGCCTCCTTCGTATGGAAACCGCTGATCGCCCTCTACGAGCGCGACGTTTCCGGATGGTCGATCCCGATCATCCGGAGAACCAGGCGCGCATGACCGATCTCTCGCCCACCGGACAATTTCCCGCTCTGATCGACGGAGACAGGGAAATCACTGAGAGCAACGCCGTGATCGAGTATCTCGATCTGTTTCATGGGAACGAAACGCCGATGGTGCCGGAGGATCCGCGCGAAGCGCTGGGAGCGCGCATGATGGCGGACGTGTTCGACGATTATGTCCATGCGCCGATGCAGCGGATCGTCGATAATGCCCTGCGCGGCGAAGACGAGCGAGACCCGCGCGGCGTCGCCGACGCGCGCACCTTGCTCGATCGATGCTACGCCTGGCTGGAGCCCCGCCTGCAAGCGAGAGAATGGGCGGCGTGCGGCCGGTTCACCATTGCCGATTGTGCCGCCGCACCGGCACTATTCTATGCGGACTGGGTGCACCCGATCCCCGAACGCCATGCCGCGCTCGCCGCCTTCAGGGCACGGCTGCTGTCCCGCTCCTCCGTGGCACGCGTCGTCGACGAAGCACGTCCCTATCGAAGCTTCTTTCCGTTGGGAGCACCCGACCGGGACTAGCTAGCCCCTCCCCGTCTCGCGTCCCAGGCACGCGCGACGCTCCAGGCGGGAGAACTCAATCGAGCCCCGCCAATGCGGAGGCATTACGAATGGCGAGCGCGGCACCCGGGTTCGTTACGGGACGACCCGCGATAAAACGTGCCACGGAAAATTCGGGAAATTCAGCTTTCAAGCGAGCCGTGACTTTGGCCACCTCGACCGTATCGCCCACGGCCGCATGCGCAAGCGCCAGGAACATCAGCACGTCCGGCGACTGTGGCGCGCTTCTTTGGAGCGCCGCAATTGCCTCCATATGCCTGCCCGCGACGAAGAGAATGCGACCCTGCATGGCGAAATACCAAGGCGGGGCCAGCGGATTGAGTTGCATTGCGCGCTCCATAAGCGGAATTGCCTCGGACGGGTCGCCGACGACAAGAGCCTTGCTGCCAGCCAGCAGCATCAGTATGCCGGCGTGATTGGAACCGTATTCGAACGCTCGCCGATGCGCACGCTCCGCCCCCTCGCGGTCGCCTAGGCATGCCCTGAGATCGCCAAGGGAAGCGCAGGCGCAGATGTTCGTCGGGTCGAGTTGCAGCGCGTTTTCGATCGCCGTTCGCCAGTTTTCGATCGACGTTGGCAGATCGTGGCCGAAGCCGTTGCAGGCCTCCACCGAATAGGCATAGCCGAGCTCGGCCCAGGCACTGGCGAAGGTCGGATCGTGCTCCAGCGCGCGTGAAAACAGGCGAATTGCTTCCGCATTCCCGGAGCGGCTGAACGTCGTGTGCTGTTCGAGGGCAAGCAGGTAACAGTCGTAGGCGCTCAGGCTGGCCGGCGGCTTGCGGCGGATGGCCTTGCGGCCGACCGTGGCAAGTATGCCGAAACTGCCGGCAAGCAGGTTGATGATGCTTTCGGCGAGGCTGTCCTGCAGCGCGAAAATTTGCTCCACCGGGCGATCGTAGCGCTCACGCCACAGGCTGACGCCAGTGCGAATATCGGCAAGTTCGATCGTCAGCCGAATCCTCTCGTCATTCGCGCGCAGCCGGCCCGAAACGAGATAGGTGACGCCAAACGCCGCGCCGCCCGCCGCGAAATCGGCAGGCTTGCTGCCCAGCGCTTTCATCGTGTGGAAGGCAATGACAGGTAACCCCGCGTAGCGCGCCATGTCTATCGTGATGTCTGACGACAGCCCGTCGGCAAGGCGGAGCCATCGTTCTTCGGAATTCAAGCATTCGAAGGGGAATATGGCGAGCACCGGCAAGGCGTCGGCCAAGGGTGAAGGAGCATCGGGCTGCACATCGGAGGCACTGTTGAAGTAGGCCGCGAGTCCGACCTTGTTGTGCACCCCAAGTTTCTCGTAGATCGTGGCAAGGTGCGTACGAACGGTGGTCGGGGCGATGAAAAGCGCATTGCCGATTTCGCGATACGTCATGCCGGACGCGAATTTTTCTGCGATCATACGCTCGCGGTTCGACAATGCACCGAGCGCCTGGGCTTTCGAAACGCAATTCAGCACCATGGTGACCCCGTCCCAGGAACCTTCCTCGCTTCCGTCGGGAGAATACTACAGATGCAGTAGGACGAATACTGCATCTGCCCGGTCGCACTGCGGATGCACTCGTTGCAAGATTTCCCTGCGATAAGCTGCGATCTGCCAAGGGGCCGTGCGACTTGTTTCCAATGCGCATCGCCACTGTGCCTGGAAGCAGGAGCGACGCGCCTCGAACGCGGGGCTCGTTCTGGAAAGATCGGCGTGTTCCGCCTGTAAACCGGTAGCTGGAAGGGCTAACAATGAGCGCGAACTCATTCCTGGGGCTCGTGGCGATGCTTGTTGCAGTGTTTTCAGGACTGCAGGCACATGCCGCCGATGTCGATACCGCCATCGTCTTCGCGGTCGATTACTCATCCTCGGTCGACCCGGCTACCGCCGACCTGCAGCGCAAGGGACATGCCGCTGCCCTTACTTCGACCGAGGTCGTCGCGGCGATTGCCGGCAACCATCTCGGCTGCATCAGCATTGCTTATATTGAATGGGCGAGCCCGGGGCGCATAAGGACCGTGCTGCCCTGGACGAGCATCTGCACGCTTGAAGATGCCGAAGCGGCCGCCCTGGTGATCAACGAGCGCGGGGACACTGGCTTCAGTCGCAGCGGGCGCGGCGGTACGTCGGTTTCCTCTGCCATCGACGTTGCAAGTCTGTTGCTCGATCAGTTTCCAGGAAGGGCGACCAGAAAAATAATCGACATCTCTGCCAACGGCGAGAACAACGACGGGCTTCCTGTTGAGCCGAGCCGGCGGAAGGCAATTGCCAAAGGGTACACGATCAACGCGATTGCCATTCCAGCCCAGGATGACAATCCTGGCCACCAGCTGGCATCCTATTTTGCCGACTGCGTCATTGGTGGTCCCGAGGCTTTCGTGATGAGGCCGACGGCTCCAAGCGACTACACCAGGGCTCTCCGCCGCAAATTGCTGACTGAAATTAGTATGAACATTGAACCATAAATCCGCTACTGCACGCCGCGGCCAAGCATATTCGTACGACGCGCCTCGCCCACAGCCCCCGGCTAAAAGCTCAGTGCCGCCATATGGAATTGCAGTTGCTCCACCGGATAGCGATAGTCCCACCCCACCGGGCAGGCGTTGCGAGAGCGACAGCCCGCGGCAAAACAGCCACCCCTCCCCGTCTCGCCCAGATACGTGCGGCAATGCACGGCATCGAACTTACCGGAGGCCAAGGCTTGAGCGGGACAGGCTGCAACACACGGCTTTCCCTCGCAAGTATCGCAGGGATGCCCCATTACCGCCTCGCCCGATACCGGCAGCGGTCGGGCGAAGGCCAGCGCGCCGCGATAGCCGTGCCAGAGGCCAAAGCGCGGATGGATGAGAATTCCGAGCGGCGACTGCTTCAACCCTTCGGCGCGCATCGCCCATTGCTGGAAGGGTTGCCACGGCGGATCGGAGGGGAAATAGGCCGTCACACCCGTCGCCTCCGCCACCGGCAGGATCACCTGTTTCGACCAGTTGTCGAGCGGGTCCGTTCCGCCAGCATCCGCGGCACCTTCCCGCCAACGGCTGAAAGGCTCCCAGATCGAGCCGCCTATATTGCCGATGAGGGCGACGCTCGCCGCCGCCGCGCCGCCGTCAAGCGAGGGCGCCTCCTCGCCTTTTGCGAACGTCACCGTTCCGCGCAAAAAAAGACCGTGCGGCCGGAGGGCCGCACGGATCTTTTCGATTGAATGCTCCGCCGAAGCAGACGCCGCCGTCATTTCGGTTTCGGCCCCTGTAACTCGTAATGCGGGCGCCAGACCTCCTTCTGGATCATGTCCGCGACCTGCGCCCTGCCGCCTTGCTCCCTGGCGCGTTCGGGAGCCTTTCAGGTGAAGGCGTCCGGCATCGAGTCCTTGCGCCTGGCGATGAAGTCCTTGAGCGCTTCGTCGATGGCCGGATCGAGATACGGCGCCTCGTAGGTCTCGAGCCAGCTGCGGGCCAGCGCATTGGCGCGCTCTTCGATACGCTTCTGGCCTTCGATTTCCCACTGTTCGAAGGAATTGTTGTCGGCGAGCGGCGAGCGATAGAAGGCCGTCTGGAAGTTGGCCTGCGTATGGGCGCAGCCGAGATAGTGGCTGCCGGGTCCGACTTCGCGGATCGCGTCCATCGCCTGGGCGCTTTCCGACAGATCGACCCCTTCGGCCATCTTCTGCATCATGCCGAGTTGGTCCTGGTCGATCATGAACTTCTCGTAGGAGGAAACGAGACCCCCTTCGAGCCAGCCGGCCGAGTGCAGCACAAAGTTGGTACCGGCAAGCAGCGTCATGTTGAGCGTGCTCGCCGATTCATGCGCGGCCTGCGCATCCGGAACCTTCGAGCCGCAGAGCGAGCCGCCGGTACGGAACGGCAGTCCGAGCCGGCGGGCAAGCTGAGCCGCGCCGTAGGAGACGAGCGACGGCTCGGGCGTGCCGAAGGTCGGTGCACCCGACTGCATCGAGATCGAGGCCGCGAAGGTGCCGAAAAGCACCGGCGCGCCCTTGCGGATGAGCTGGGTGAAGGATGCACCGGCGAGCACTTCAGCGAGGATCTGCGCCAGCGTGCCGGCAACGGTCACCGGGCTCATGGCACCCGAAAGGATGAAGGGCGAGACCACGCAGGCCTGGTTATGGCGGGCATAGACCTTGGCGGCCCCCAGCATCGTCTCGTCGAAGACCATCGGCGAGTTGGCGTTGATGAGGTTCAGCGTCACCGTGTTGTTCTCGACGAAGTCGTCGCCGAACAGGATCTTCGCCATCGCCACCGTGTCTTCGGCGCGTTCGGGCGCCGTAACCGATCCCATGAAGGGTTTGTCGGAATAGCGCATATGGGTGTAGACCATATCGAGATGGCGCTTGTTGACCGGAACGTCGACGGGCTCGCAGACTGTGCCGCCCGAAGAATGCATGGACGGCGCCATATAGGCGAGCTTCACGAAGTTGCGGAAGTCCTCGATGGTGGCGTAGCGACGGTTGCCTTCGAGGTCGCGCACGAAGGGCGGTCCGTAGACCGGCGCGAAGACCGTCGCCTTGCCGCCGATTTGCGCGTTCCGCTCAGGATTGCGCGCATTCCAGGTGAACTCCTTCGGTGCGCTCTTCAGGAGCTCGCGGCAGAGGCCTTTCGGGAAATGCACCCGCTGGCCGCGTACGTCGGCGCCCGCCGCCTTCCAGAGTTCGAGCGCTTCTGCGTCGTCGCGAAACTCGATGCCGATCTCTTCGAGTATGATATCGGCATTGCGCTCGATGATCTGCAGACCCTCTTCGTCAAGCACTTCATATTCGCGAATCTTGCGCTGGATATAGGGCAAAGACGGTCCCGGACCGCCACCGGTGCGGGAGGCGCGGCGTGCCGCCGCTCCCCGTCCCTCGCCACGCGCGCGGCGTCCGCCGCCTTCGACCGCGCCTTGTTCTGTCACGTCGCTCATTCGCTCGTTTCCTCTCCCGCCGTGTCTCTCCTTGTTAAGACGCGGCAACACTCTGGACCGGATTGGGCGCATAATCTTTTCCCGGGATCGAATCCAGTGGTCAAGACCATGCGCCGGCATCATTTCGGTATAATGCTAGCAAGCCGCCGGCCCGGTACGGGTCTCAATGCGCCAACGGGTGGCGCATCTTAGACACTCGGCCGACGCGCGACACAGACCCGCCAGCCACGCGATGGGCGGCTTCCGAACTGCATCCGCCTTTGAGAATCAAGCGCATCTGGGGGCGAACGGAGCTGCGCACCGCGCCGTAAGGCGGCAATATGCCGAAGGACCGATGGAACCGAGAGGCCCTGAGCAGGTTACGCAAACGGGTCCCCACGGCTGTGCCGAGAACCTGCGGCGAACACAAGGAATGTGGGTAGCCCGTGAATGTCTTGCTAGTCGCTTTTCGTCATATGCGACGTCGCATTCGAAAAGAGATTTTTAGGCATCGCCCGCTAAGGATTGGGCAGCGTCCGGATTGTGCCCAAGATCGTGCCCACCCGTGCGAAATCACCGTGCCAGGAACCGAGGAAACCCACTATGGCAGACGATGAAATCATTCTCGAGGACCTTTCCGACGAAGAACTCGTGCAGCAGATGCACGACGATCTTTATGATGGTCTCAAGGAAGAAATCGAGGATGGCACGCGCATCCTCCTCGATCGCGGCTGGACGCCCTACGACATTTTGACCAAAGCGCTCGTTGAAGGCATGCGCATCGTGGGCATCGACTTCCGCGACGGCATCCTGTTCGTTCCGGAAGTGCTGCTCTCGGCCAATGCGATGAAGGCCGGCATGACCATCCTTCGCCCGCTGCTTGCCGAAACCGGTGCGCCGAAGCTCGGCAAGATGGTGATCGGTACCGTCAAGGGCGACATCCACGATATCGGCAAGAATCTCGTGGGCATGATGATGGAAGGCGCCGGCTTCGATGTCGTCGACCTCGGCATCAACAACCCGGTCGAGAACTATCTCGAAGCGCTCGAGCGCGAGAAGCCCGATATTCTCGGCATGTCGGCTCTGCTCACGACGACCATGCCCTACATGAAGGTCGTGATCGATACGATGAAGGAAAAGGGCCTGCGCGATGACTATGTCGTGCTCGTCGGCGGCGCGCCGCTGAACGAAGAATTCGGCAAGGCCGTTGGCGCCGACGCCTATTGCCGCGATGCTGCGGTCGCCGTCGAAACTGCCAAGGACTTCATCAAGCGCAAGCACAATCAGCTTGCCGCCGGCTGAGGCCGCCTTATCTTGAAGAGAAAGCCGGCTGCGCGGATGAACCCGGCAGCCGGCTTTCTACGCTTCAGGCGAATACAGGATCGGATCAGTTCGTCGCTCTTGCGATCTTGCGCCCGACATTCGAGGTATCCTGTCCTATGCCGCGGATGGTGTTGCCGCAGGAAGTCAAGGTTGCGAGAACCATCAGGACGATGCCGACCGTCGCGAGCGTTTTCGTTTTCATAGGCGCGATTCCTTCACGTTATTGCGAGGCCGAATAGAGATGGAAAATCTGCCGGAGGCAAGAGAACGTGATGCATCGATGAAAGTCCAGGTCATCGGCTGCGGCGCGATCGCGCGCGAGATCCTCGCGATCTGTGAGGCAAACCGGCTGGACCACATCACCCTCAGCTGTCTGCCGGCCATCTGGCACAACACCCCGGAAAAGATCGTGCCCGGGCTGCGCCAAGCGATCGCCGCGGCGCGCGCGGAAGGTTTCGAGCGCATCTTCGTCGCCTATGCCGATTGCGGCACCGGCGGCCTCATCGACCGGCTCTGCGAAGAGGAAGGCGTAGACCGCATTCCCGGGCCGCACTGCTATTCCTTCTTCGCGGGCAATGATGCCTTCGCCGAGCGCTGGGACGAGGACATCACCGCCTTTTTCCTTACCGATTTCCTCGCCCGCCAGTTCGAAACCTTCGTCATCGAGCCGCTCGGCCTCGACAGGCACCCGGAACTCAGGGACATGTATTTCGGCCATTACCGAAAACTCGTCTACCTGTCGCAGGTGGAAGACGAGGCCCTCCAGGCGAAGGCGCGTCGCGCCGCCGATATGCTCGGACTGGAATACGAGTACCGTTACACCGGCTATGGCGATCTGACGCGGTCGCTGACCGAAGCGTGAGCGGTTCCTCCTGACCGGCAGCAATTGTCCCGCGCCCGCTTAATACAACCGTAACGCCTGCGACCGCATATCTTTTTGCCGAAGTTGCTGCGGCGCGTCGCGTTTACCGGTGAAAGTCATGAAAAGCGAAAAGGCGAAAGCCCCGGGCAACCGACGCATCGTCGTCGTCACCGCCGGCGGCGACAATCCGAACATCATGATCAATGCCCTTGCCGCTCGTTTCGACGACGTCGTCGTCCTGCAGGAACAGCCGGAGCCGAAGGCGCTCTTCGTCAGGCGGCGCGCCCGCAAGCTCGGCTGGCCGACCGCACTCGGTCAACTGGCGACGATGATCGTCTCACGTTTCGGCAAGCACTTGACGCAACGTCGGGCGGAAGCGATTCTGCGCGCCTATGGCGTTTCCGCTGAGCCCGACCCGTCAATCCCCGTTCACCGAATTGCGTCGATCAACGACGCAGAGGCACACGGCCAACTGCAAGCGCTTCAACCCGCCGTCGTCTTCCTGATAAGTTGCCGCATGCTGAAGCCGGAAACGCTTGCGGCCATCCCCTGCCCGATCATCAACTTCCATGCCGGCATCAATCCGCAATATCGCGGCCTGATGGGCGGCTACTGGGCGCTCGTCAATGGCGATGCCGAGAATTTCGGGGCGACCGTGCATCTGGTCGACGAAGGCGTCGACACTGGCGGCATCCTCTACCAGACGCGACAGGTGCCGAGCCCTGACGACACGATGCACACCTACCCGCTGCTGCAGACCGCCGCTGCCACCGGCATTGCGGCCCAGGCGGTCGAAGATGCACTCGCCGGAGAGCTCCGGTCCGCCGCCGTCGACGCGCCGTCGAGGCAGTGGTACCACCCGCCGATCTGGGTCTGGTTGTCGAACGGCATTCGACGCGGGATCTGGTAGAGCCGGCAGCGTCCTTTGCGCATCCCTTATCTACGGGAGGAGCATGATCCGACCGGAGTGAAACGAGGATCGATAAGATCATGCGTCAGAAAGAAAGCGTTGGAGCGCCGATCTGGTCCAGTCGGATCGAAACGCGCTCCAAAAGGCCGCACGGCACTGTTGAGTGCTTCGCGTATTTGAACTAAAGAAGGCGGCAGTATTAGCCCAGATGGGTCAAGTTTTACGTTTTTCTGCACCGCCGGTTAATCCCTTCCCATTATCATGCGTGCGATGGGGGCGAACAGGAGACCCAGCCGTGAAATCGCAGACAGGAAATCCGGCCGCGCTGACCGGCAACCGCAGCACTGTCGTGCGCGGCGTTCTCGCCCTGCTCGTTGCAGCGACGGCGTCGGCCTGCTCGGCAGTGACGGATCGGGATATTCAGACCGCATCGGTAACGAAAGAGGTCGGCTACCCCGTCTCCACCAGCGAGCAACCCGCGACAAAGCGGGTCACCGTCACGCAAAAGCCAACCAAAGTCGATCGCACCGCCTATCTGGGGCGCGCACCCTATATCTGCACGCCGAGTGGTTTCGGCAGCACGTCGCGCTGCTTCCTTCGATAGGCGCAGATGGCGCTGCCCGGGTGGTCCACAGCCACGCGACCAGGACCCTGATACCGGTCCTCTGTTCGAGCCGTCCGACGGCTGGGATCATTCGGCCTTGTCCAGGCGTGCTTCGATCCCGGCGAGACGTGCCCTCACATAGTTGCCGCGCCGCAGCTTGGTGAATTCGTCGTCAGTATTCGCAGGCGCGTTCTTGAAAACATACCACTCGCCAGCCGGTTCGCGCTTCTGCAGGATGACGCCGCCCTGCTTGCGATGGCTGAAGCAGGTCGTTGCCGGAGCAGAGCCGGCCTCGGCGTGCCACTCGGCCCTGAAGCACAGTTTTCCCGGACCCGTGATGAACCATCGCCCCACGCCGTAGGAGGGAGTGCCGTTCTCGTTCGACCAGGCGGTAAACCGGCGCTCCCGCACGGAGAAGTATCCCGCACCCGCTTTCCATATCCACGACTTTTGGCCGTAGAGATTGTAGAGCTCCTTGTGCGTCAGCGGTGTTGCTCCTTGAGGGTTCACGCGGCCGCCCGCGGCTTCGGCGAGCGATGTCGCACTCCCCATTGCCACGCCGACGGCGACGATCAACGATAGTGTGCGAAGGGGCGACTTCATCTCATGTCTCCTCTCGGTGATTGCAGCGCCGCGCTAATTGCCGGCTTCCCGCACCACCCGCCAATCGGGCCGTCCGTAACCGTCGGGCCACGGGTAGACTTCGCGATCGTTGAAATAGACGACCGCCGTGAGTTCCGGGAATTCGGCATGGCGCTTGGCCACGCTTGCCGCCCAGTCCGCCACATAGGCGGCATCGCCCTCGTAGCCGAGCTCGGCCACCATGATCGGTTTGCCATAGCCCTTTACCCGCTCATAGCCGGGCGCCAGCCGTTCCGGAAACGTCTGGTCACGACCGGTGGTGCCGCGGTCATACTGCTGGTAGCCGAATACCGACAGTCCGATCAGGTCCACGACATCGTCGCCGGGATAGAATACCTCCAGCCCCGGATTGCCCTTGGGCGACCACATGAATCGAGCATTCTTCACATGCGCCCGACACACCGTCACCATGCGCCGATAGGCCGCCTTGAATTCCTCACCCGACCAGTGCGACCAGGAGAACTGGTTGTCCGTTTCATCCATTTCCTGGCCCCAGCGGATGATAATGGGGCTTTTCAGACCGGCGACGGTCGAGCAGACCGCCGCCATGTACGCGTCACGCTCCCCGCTCAGAATGCTGCGCAGGAGCTCCCGCTCCGTGACCCGCCACTCAGGCGACCAGGACCAGGGCTCGACCGTAATCATGAGAGTACGTCCCCGCGCATACGCATAATCGTCGGCAAGGGCCAAGGTCGATAGTTCGACGTCTTCCCAGGGCAGGAAGAGATGTTCGATTTTGGACTGCAACGGCTCGCCGAAATCGCCATGGGGATCATAGGCCCCGAAGTCGATGGAATCTTCCGTCAGCACGGGCCGCTTCTGCGACGGCATCACCGTGGTGGCAGACGCCGCCTCCGGAAGGCCGCGCGGCAAGCTGGCCGCCAGAACGCTGCCCGACAGCATCAGGCCCATGCATGAAAGGGAAATAGCCTTTATCCGCTTGTTCATTGCACACCTCCAACCTCGTTCGCCTCGGCTGGCCGGCGAACGCTGTTTGCTCCTGAATTCGGCTCGGTAACAGTGAGCTCCTGTATGATCGCGAGTCGCGTACTGACCAGATCCCCGACGACGAGTTCATGGAACTCGTCGTCGGTCGCCGGTTTGTCGTGTTTGAATACGTACCAGTCCCCCGCGGGCTCGCGCTTCTGGTAGACGGTGCCGTCCAGCACCCGGTGGCTGAAACAGGTCTTGTCCGGGGCCGCACCCCCTTGGCTGTGCCAAATCGCCTTCAGGCAGAGCATGCCGCTGTCCGTGACGATCCAGCGTCCCTCTGCCCAGGTCGCGGTCTTGCCATCTCGCGCCCAGGCCCTGAACAGGCGGCCCTCATCCCTCATGAAGCCCGCGCCATCATCCCATTTCCAGCTTTTGTCGCGGAACATCATGTAAAGCTCCACGCCTGTCATCGGGCGCGCGGCGGTCGGCACGAAGGCCTCAGCCGCCGCGGGAGTGGGTGCCAGGAGGAAAACGGTCGAGGCGGCAATACTCGCGGAGAACATGCCCGGCAATCCGCCGCGGCCAGTCTCCCGATTTGTCGATGTTGCCGTCATCCTTTGATCCTCAGCGCACCTCTTCCACCGGCACGGAGACCAGGCGGGGTCGGAAAACGATCCTGCGCAGTCTGTCACCACCCTGCCCGGCACCGGCGGCGCCATAGCGCTCTTCGAATAGGCGCAGGCGCCCCATCCCCAAGCTACCCGTCCCCCAGGCGAGTGCCTCGAGTCCTTGCTTTCCGTGCTCCGCCGTCGCGATCCCGGGCAAGGCGACGAGTGCGGCAAGCCCAACCGCCATTGTCGGCCGATAGAAGCGCGGCGCCCTGACAAGTGCGTTCTCCCGCGCATGGCGTGCGACGATGACCATAAGTAGCATGCAGTAGATCGCCGCATTGAGAATCGCGAAGAGATAGAAGCCCTTGGCCTTGTCGGCATCGCTGACGATGAGAACCGGCAACACTGCTGCGACGGCGAGAACCACGTACGGCGCCAGCACGCGCAAGGGCAGCGGATCGACCTCGGACGCCCCCTTCGGCGTGACGCGAAAGTCCACGAAGGATCCGGTGAGCCAATCGCGTAGTGCCGCCGCCGTGCCGGCGAGCGCCCATGGCCAACGCGCAAAGAGGAAGAACATGCATTCCCAACTCAGAACATTCGCGTCATGGGGGCGGAAAGAACCGCACGCCCGCCAGCGATAGGCCAGGAACACGAGGATGATCGAAAGCGGTGCAAAATGGAGCAGGAAATCCGGGTAGGTGACCGCAACGAACGTCTCGCCGCGCGCGAGCGCGATAGTCGGCATCGCATACATCGCGGCCATGAAGCAGGCGAAAAGCGGATACCAGAGCTGCGCGAAGAGAAACTGGAATTTCAGCGGCAGCGACAGCCGGCCCACCAGACGCGGCGAATATTGCAGCAGCAGCGTGACGAGGCTGCGTGACCATTGGAACTCCTGGGTAACCAGATCGGCGAAAGTGCGCGGCCCGTCGCCATGCGCGATGGCATCGAGCGCGTGTACGCCGCGCCAGCCGGCAGCATTCATCATCAACGTCGTCGAATGATCCTCCGCCAGTTCGGGTCCGAGCCCGCCGATATTCTTGAGCGCCGCGGTGCGCACCGCGTAATGAGAGCCGATGCAGAGCGGAGCGAGGCCGCCATTGTAGCCGGCCTGCAGCGAGCCATGCATGCTCGCCTCTGCATAGAGCCGCCCGCGGGCCGACCAACTCTCGGCCGCGTTCCGGTCGCAAATGCTGGGCGCCGAGACATAACCCACCTTCGGATCGGCAAAGGGGCGCAGCATCTCACGCAGATAGCCGGGCTCGGGAACGTGGTCCGCGTCGAGTTGGGCGACGAAGTCATAGCGATCATAGCCGTAATGATCGTAGAAGAACGCGAGGTTGCCCTCCTTGCAACGCGTGCGCCGCGGCCACGTGGTCCGGTGGTAATCGCTGCGTCCGCTGCGGGTCGAGACGAACACACGATTCCTCCGGCACCAGTCCAGCGTCGCCGCTGACGGGTCCTCGTCCGCGAGCCAGGTGTCGTGCGGCACATCCTGGGCGAGCATCTCTGTCAATGTCTTCGATACGACGGAAAAGGGCTCGGACGGTGCCTTGGTGACGACCATCGCCACACGGCTGCCTTCCGGCAGCCGCAGCGGCCCGTTCGGCTTCTTCGCACGGTAGAAGACAGCGATGAAATACCCCGGCAGCAAGGTGACCCAGGCAAGGACCACTGTCACCGCGATGCTGCTTAAAGCGTCCACGTGGTGGCGCGGCTCCAGCCACCAGTTCCAAAAGTAGACGAGCGCGGCAATCCAGAGACCCGCTCCGGCCAGGTATTCGATGCGGCGATAGCCCGTAAAAAGCGGGACGAGCAGCGGTTCGCCGCCGCGCCGTGCCTCCGCTTTCCCACTGGCGTCAAGGCGAATCATGACCGCACCTCCAGCCCGAAGAAAGGTGCGGCCGTTCGCACGATGGTTTCGAGGTCGGAGAACTGCGGCAGGAAGCCGAGGCTGCGCTGCGCAAGGCTCGCATCCGCATAGAGCGCCGGCGGATCGCCGTAGCGCCGCTGGTGAAAGACGACCGGGACGGCGCGGCCGGTCAGTTCGCCGATCGTGCGAAGAACCTCCTTGATCGAAAGCCCGTGGCCGGTACCGAGGTTAAGCGCGAGGCTGCCGCCGCCGTTTTCGAGATGCCGGTAGGCAAGCACATGGGCGATTGCAAGGTCCGCCACATGGACATAGTCGCGGATGCATGTCCCATCGGGCGTCTCGTAGTCGGCACCGAATACCTCCAGATGCGGGATCGTCCCCGCCGCGGCCATCAGTGCCCGCGGGATGAGATGCGTCTCCGGATCGTGCCATTCGCCGAGGTCGCCCTCCGGATCAGCGCCGCAGGCGTTGAAATATCGCAGCGACACGTAAGTGAGGCCGAAGGCCGCGCCATAGTCCGCCAGCATGTGCTCGGCGATCAGCTTTGTCTTGCCGTAGGGATTGATCGGCTGCTGCGGCGTCGCCTCGTCGATCGGCAACACTTTCGGTATGCCGTAGGTGGCGCAGCTCGACGAAAAGATGAGTTTGCCGAGACGCGTCGCCCGGCAGGCATCGAGGAGTGACAGCGTTCCACGAACGTTGTTGTTGTAATATTTGGCAGGGTCGGCGACGGACTCGCCGACATAGGCGGATGCCGCGAAATGAATGACGGCGACCGGTCGATAGTGTTCGATGACGCCGATCAGACGGCTCGTGTCGAGAACATCCCCGTGCACGAACGGTCCCCAGCGTACCGCGGAGCGGTTTCCCGTCGTCAGGTTGTCGTAGACCACCGGCTCGATCCCGGCGAGGCGGAGACATTTTGCGGTATGGCTGCCGATATAGCCGGCGCCACCCGTCACAAGAATAGGCGGGGCGCCCATCAGACCGGCTCCAGGACATTCCGCCTCGGCAGGGAAAGAAGCCCGTCGAAATAGCGGATGGTCTGGGCAAGGCCTGCCGACAGGTCGACGGTCGGCCGCCAGCCGAGTTCCCGCCCCGCCAGCGAGATGTCGGGGCGGCGTTGCCGCGGATCGTCGACGGGCAGCGGCTGGCGGACGATCCTTGACCGCGAGCCGGTCAATTGGATCACCTGTTCAGCGAGCTCGGCGATCGTGAACTCTCCCGGGTTGCCAAGATTGACCGGCCCGGTGAGCGAAGCCGGCGACCCCATCAGCCGCACCAACCCGTCGATCAGATCGTCGACGAAACAGAAGGAACGGGTTTGCGAACCGTCGCCATATACGGTGATGTCCTCCCCCTTCAGCGCCTGGACGATGAAGTTGGACACGACGCGTCCGTCGTCCGGGCGCATCCTGGGACCATAGGTATTGAAGATGCGAACGATCTTGATCTCGACGCCGCGGGCCTTGTGGAAGTCGAAGAATAGGGTTTCGGCGCAGCGCTTGCCCTCGTCGTAGCAAGAGCGCGGACCAAAGGAGTTGACGTTACCCCAATAGGCTTCCACCTGCGGATGAACCTGCGGATCGCCGTAGACCTCGGACGTCGATGCCTGGAGGATGCGCGCGCCACGGCGAGCCGCGAGCTCCAGAAGGTTGAGCGACCCGATCACGCAGGTCTTCGTCGTTTGAATCGGATCGGCCTGGTAATGCGGCGGCGACGCTGGGCAGGCGAGATTGTAGATTTCGTCCGCCTCGAGATCGAGCGGCTCCACGATGTCGTGAGCGATGACGCGAAAGGTATCGAAGCGCTTCAGCCGGGCGATATTGCGCCTCAACCCTGTCGAGAAATTGTCGAGGCAGACGACCTGGTGTCCAGCGCCGAGAAGCAGTTCGCAGAGATGCGACCCCAGGAAGCCGGCGCCCCCGGTAACGAGTATTCGCTTGTGTCGTTTCCGAGAGCGCCCTGCTTCATCATTCTCTTTCGTCGCAGACAAAATACTTCTTGCGTCGTTTCGAAAATAGTTCACCGAAAAGCCCCAGAAATATTTTACTATAAAAAACAGACATTCGCCAAAATAGGAATTATTAGGTGATATAAACGTACCTTACAAAAATAGGCAATGCTGAACTTCTGCAGTACTTCGGCTAATCGGTGTGAAAATCCTACAACCATTCGGGGTAGATTGTCGTTATCATTCAATCCCGATAGTTATCCCGCCGTACATTTCTGCTCAAAAAGAGTTGGGTCCTACCGCAAAAAGGGGACGGTCGATGAATACCGCGGGAGGCGATCCCGCTCCAGGCTCCGGTGTCTCGATTGGACAGGATGATGTTTGCAGCCGATCCGAAGCCCGAGGGATCTGCCGAAAGCCCGTTCGCCGGTCGGCGAACGGGTCGAAAATTAATTATAAGGCGAATAGCACGCCTGCCGCGGGCCACTGTAAGGCTGGAAGGAGTTGTCCCAGGCCCGATAGGAGCGGTAGCGGTTGTAGCACCAACTGACGTGGCGCGCCGGCAAACGTGGCTCCGCGTAACGCGGGGCGGCGTAACGCGGCTGCGGAGGCGCCGCTATCGCACCGCCGATGACCATGCCCGCCCCGAAGGCCGCCAACGGATACCACCAGCCGTCACTATGCCTGCGGTAGCCGTGCCGGTGATGGCGATAGCCCCGATGACCGTTATACCAGCCATGATGACGTTCGCGGTCGCGCCAGCGGCGATGCCGTACCAGATCAATATCGTTTGGCTGGGTTACGGCAATGGACGCAGCCGGCATGGCCTGCGCTGGAACGTAGCTGGTAAAGGCCGTCGCAGCGGCAAGAAGGATGGCTCCGATCTTCTTCATCTCAACACCTGTTTGCTTCGAATGCGCGGATGGTGGTCCTTCCAGTCTGAACCTGCCATGAACATCATTATCGCGATATTCTAAAATACATATGGAGTTCCGATGCACGCTCGCTCGTGTACACGACAGCCTGCACCTCTCCGACCGAGGAGACGCTGCATGACGTGACTGCCGCCGTCGGACGGACCCGACTGGCCCGGAAACGGCCGGTGTGGAGCGTCGTTTTTGGACATATCCGACGTCGTGCCAAGGTGAGCCACGACACAGCGGACATGCGCATTGTCCGCTTTAGAGGAGAACAGGAATCCGATGGCAGACCGCATTATTGTCTACTGGCGCGACATCCCCGCCCAGGTCATCATCAAGCAGGGCCGCAAGAGCGCCAAACGCGAACTTTCGCTTCGCTTCACCGAGGCGATCGACATGTGCGCCATGCGCACCGGCGCGGCGGAAACCGACGATTATCTCTCCGAGTGGCGCAAGTCCGATCCCGTTCCGGTTTCGGACGACCTCGAGGCCGAAGCCGACAAGGCGGCGGCCGAACTGGAGACCGCTTACGACAAGGAGCGGCTCGTCGTCCTCGTCAAGGCTGGAGGGCGCGAAAATGCCTGATCCAAAAGTCGTCACCGGCAATGCCCAGCCCGCCAAGAAGGCGGCGACGGGTGCCTACACGCCAAACAATGTCTCGCCGAGCCGCCGCGCGCGCCACAAGTACACCGTCCGGCTCTGGGCGGTTCGCCACTCGCGCTTCCTCGAGTGGTTTTATAACCGTTTCGCCGACATGTTCCTGATGCTGCACCCGCTTTGGAGCGCCATCGGTTACTCGCGGGTCGAGCGGCCGGTGACTTTCGTCGAGCGCCACGTGAAGGGTTTTCTCTTCGACTGTCGGATGTGCGGCCAGTGCGCGCTGTCCTCGACCGGCATGTCCTGCCCGATGAACTGTCCGAAGCAGCTCAGGAACGGCCCCTGCGGCGGCGTGCGCGCCAATGGCCATTGCGAGGTCGAGCCGGACATGCCGTGCGTGTGGGTACAGGCCTGGAAGGGCTCGCAGAGTATGGTCAAAGGCGACGCCATCATGAACGTGCAAAAGCCGGTCAACCAGTCGCTACGGGAAACCTCCTCCTGGCTGCGGGTGACGGCAGAAGCCGCCGCTCGGCGTGAAGAATTGAAGAAGGAAGTCCAGTAATGAGTCCGGACATCAACCCGCACGATCCCGGCGCCCCCCTCGAGCCCCTGCCCGGCCACTCCTCGAGAGGCCGGCTGGAGCGCGTGCTGCGCCGTGGCGAGTTCGCGGTCACGGCCGAGCTCAACCCGCCGGACAGCGCAAACCCCGAGGACGTTTACGAGCGCGCTTCGGTCTTCGACGGCTGGGTAGACGGCATCAATGCGGTCGATGCCTCCGGCGCCAATTGCCACATGTCGTCCGTCGGCATTTGCGCATTGCTGACGCGCATGGGCTATGCCCCGATCATGCAGATCGCCTGCCGCGACAAGAATCGCATCGCCATACAGGGCGACGTGCTCGGCGCTTCGGCCATGGGCGTGCAGAACATCATGTGTCTCACGGGCGATGGCGTACAGGCCGGCGATCAGCCGGGAGCGAAGCCGGTCTTCGACCTCGACTGCATGTCGCTGCTCCAGACCGTCCGCACCATGCGCGACAATTCGAAGTTCCTGTCGGGCCGCAAGCTGACGACGCCGCCGCAGGTCTTTCTCGGCGCGGCGATCAACCCTTTCGCCCCGCCTTACGACTTCCGGCCCTATCGGCTCGCGAAAAAGATCGAGGCCGGCGCCCAGTTCGTGCAGAGCCAGTATTGCTTCGACGTGCCGATGTTCCGCGAATACATGAACAAGGTGCGCGATCTCGGCCTGCACGAGAAGTGCTTTATCCTGGTCGGCGTCGGCCCGATGGCCTCCGCCAAGACGGCCCGCTGGATCCGCTCCAACGTGCCGGGCATCCACATCCCCGACAGCATCGTCAAGCGGCTGGAGGGAGCTCAGGACCAGAAAAAGGAAGGCAAGCAGCTCTGCATCGACATCATCAACGAGGTGAAGGAGATCGAGGGCGTCTCGGGCGTCCACGTGATGGCCTACCGCCAGGAAGAGTATGTCGCGGAAATCGTCCATGAATCGGGCGTGCTGAAGGGCCGTCGGCCGTGGCAGCGCGAGGCCGCCCCAACCGATACGCTGGTCGCCGAGCGGCTCGAGCACATTCGCGAAGGCATAGAGGAAAATCAGCAGCAGATGGCGGAAGCCGCGGCACACCACCCGCATTGACGAATACGCGGCAAAGGCGCGACAAGGTCGCACCTTTCGCTTATGACGCGACGGACAAACAGGCGCATCGGCTCATCCGGCGTCTTACAAACCGAGAACCAGCCCATTAAATAGGGCCACGCCACAGGACCAGAGGACCTTTCATGACCCGCACCATCGTTGCATCTGCTACCCGCGAGATCGTCATCGGCTTCGACCAGCCGTTCTGCGTCATCGGGGAACGCATCAATCCGACCGGCCGCAAGAAGCTCGCCGCCGAAATGATCGAAGGCAACTTCGAGACCGTCATCAAGGACGCGTTGGAGCAGGTTGCCGCAGGTGCCACGATGCTCGACGTCAATGCCGGCGTGACCGCCGTCAACCCGAACGAGACCGAGCCGCCGCTGCTCGTCAAGACGCTCGAGATCGTCCAGGGTCTCGTCGACGTGCCGCTGTCGATCGACAGCTCGGTGACAGCGGCGATCGAGGCCGGTCTCAGGGTCGCCAAGGGGCGCCCGCTCGTCAACTCGGTCACCGGCGAGGAAGAAAAGCTCGAGGCGATCTTGCCGCTCGTCAAGAAATACGACGTGCCGGTGGTGGCGATCTCCAACGACGAGACCGGTATCTCCATGGATCCGGACGTCCGCTTCGCCGTCGCCAAGAAGATCGTTGAGCGCGCCGCCGACTACGGCATCAAGCCGCACGACATCGTCGTCGATCCGCTCGTCATGCCGATCGGCGCGCTCGGATCGGCCGGCCAGCAGGTGTTCGCGCTGCTGCGCCGTCTGCGCGAAGAGCTCAAGGTCAACACTACTTGCGGCCTTTCCAACATCTCCTTCGGCCTGCCGCATCGCCACGGCATCAATGCCGGCTTCATTCCGATGGTGATCGGCGCCGGCATGACCTCCGCCATCATGAACCCCTGCCGCCCGCAGGAAATGGAAGCGGTACGCGCGGCCAACGTTCTGAACGGCACCGATCCGAACTGCGGCCACTGGATCATGACCTATCGCGACCACAAGCCGGCCGAGGGCGGCCATGTGGTAGCGGCCGCGGCACCGGCCGGTGGCGGCGGACGTCGCGGCGGACGCGCGGCACGCGCCGGCGGCAGCGCAAGGGCGGAGTGACATGGCCAAACACCACTCCCTTGCTCGTGATCTGACCGCGCTTTGGTTTCAGGCGCCTTTGGTGATCGCCACGCGTACGCAGGCGATGGCCATGGCCGCCATGACCGGATCGGCGGCCGACTACGCCGAGGCAAGCAGGATGGTGACGGAGAAAATGGCAGCGGCGGCCGAATGCGCCGTTGCCGCCAATATGGCCCTGATGAAGGAAGGCATGAACGCAGCCGCTGCGATTGCCACCGGCGGGAAGGCGGCGACGGCCGGCCGCAATCGCGTGGCGGCGGCAGCGCTTCGCCCCTACGCAAAGCGTGTTCGGGCGAATGCCCGCAGACTTGTGAAATAGTCGGCAGACGAGAAGAAAGATGCTGAACGTGCCACCGAAGGACAACAAGACCGATCCGCTGGTGCTCTTCATGCCGTCGGGAAAGCGCGGCCGGTTCCCGGTCGGCACTCCGATCCTCGATGCGGCACGCTCGCTCGGCGTCTATGTCGAGAGCGTCTGCGGCGGGCGGGGCATTTGCGGGCGCTGCCAGGTGGAAGTCCAGGAGGGCCAGTTCGCCAAGCACGGCATAACCTCCTCCAACGGTCACATTTCCGAATTCGGCCCGAAGGAAATGCGCTATGCCGACAAGCGCGACCTCAAGGAAGGCCGGCGCCTCTCCTGCTCTGCCACAGTGCAGGGCGATCTCGTCATCGACGTGCCGCAGGACGTCGCCGTCAACGCCCAGGTCGTGCGCAAGGATTCCGACGAGCGCGTCATCGAACGCAACGCCTCGATCCACATGTGCTATGTCGAGATCGAGGAGCCGGACATGCACAAGCCGCTCGGCGATCTCGACCGGCTGAAGGCGGCGCTCGCGACCGATTGGGGCTTCACCGAGCTTGACGTGGATTTCCACATTCTGCCGCAGGTGCAGGCGATCCTGCGCAAGGGCGAGTGGAAGGTGACGGCGGCCATCCATCGCGACGATGAGCATGAGCGCCCGCGCATGATCGCGCTCTATCCGGGGTTGAAGAACGAGGCCTACGGGATCGCCTGCGACATCGGTTCGACGACGATCGCCATGCATCTGTCATCGCTTCTGTCCGGCCGTACGGTCGCCTCTGCCGGCACATCCAACCCGCAGATCCGCTTCGGCGAGGATCTGATGAGCCGCGTTTCCTACGTGATGATGAACCCGGACGGCCGCGCGGCGATGACCAAGGCCGTGCGCGAGGCGCTGAACGGCCTGATAGAACGGGTCTGCTCTCAGGGCGGCGTTTCGCGCGAGGACGTTCTTGAGGCGGTCTTCGTCGGCAATCCGATCATGCACCACCTCTTTCTCGGCATTGACCCGACGGAACTCGGCGGCGCGCCCTTCGCGCTGGCTGTTTCCGGCGCGGTGCGGGCCGCCGCGCATGAACTCGACCTTTCCATGAACCGCGGCACCCGCGTCTATGTGCTGCCCTGCATCGCCGGACACGTGGGGGCCGACGCAGCCGGAGCAACTCTGACCGAGGGGCCGCATCGCCAGGACGAGATGATGCTGCTCGTCGATATCGGCACCAATGCGGAAATCGTGCTCGGCAACTGGATCCGCACGGTTGCTGCCTCCTCGCCGACGGGGCCCGCCTTCGAAGGCGCGGAAATCTCCTGTGGGCAGCGGGCGGCGGCGGGCGCCATCGAGCGTGTGCGCATCGACCCGGTCACGCTCGAACCGCGTTTCCGCGTGATCGGTATCGAGCCCTGGTCTGACGAGCCGGGCTTCGCCGAAGCGGCGGCGGCGGTCGGCGTCACCGGCATCTGCGGTTCCGGCATCATCGAAGTGATCGCCGAAATGTTCCTCGCCGGCATCATCTCCGAAGACGGCGTCGTCGACGGTTCGCTTACTGCCCGCTCGCCACGCATCCTGCAGAACGGCCGCACCTTCTCCTACCTTCTTCACGAGGGCCAGCCGAAGATCGTGGTGACGCAGGGGGACGTGCGCGCCATCCAGCTCGCCAAGGCGGCGCTCTATGCCGGCGTCAAGCTGCTGATGGACAAGCAGGGCATAGACCACGTCGACCGCATCGGCCTCGCCGGTGCCTTCGGGACTTTCATCGATCCGAAATATGCGATGGTCCTCGGCCTCATCCCGGACTGCGATCTCGCCAAGGTGAAGGCGGTCGGCAATGCCGCCGGTACCGGCGCGCGCATGTGCCTCCTGAACCGCGGCCACCGTCGCGAGATCGAGGAAACGGTCAGCAAAATCGAGAAGATAGAGACGGCTCTTGAATCGAAGTTTCAGGAGCACTTCGTCAACGCCATGGCGATGCCCAACAAAGTGGATGCGTTCCCGAAACTCGCCGAGGCCGTTGCCCTGCCCGCGCGCAAGGTGCTGGCGGAAGAGGGCGAAGCGGGCGGCCGCAGAAGGCGACGGAGCCGCGAATAGGTTTGACGGTAATCGGCCTTGGATCGGGCGAAGCACCGAACGAGACTGACGACGGCAGACGAGGTACTCGCTGCAAGTCCCGCAGCGTGAAGGCTGGTGCTGAAAATCCTAAGCTTGCCACCCGTGATAAATGGCCGCGATGGGTGGAAGACGGCCCTTCGTCCTGCTCATCTGAACGAGCAAGTTGCGCCAACAGCGGGCATCGGCATCGAATAGCAATTTGGACACGCTGTCCCTAGGCCGCCTTGATCAAATCTGCAGCTTTCTCACCGATCATCATCGATGGGCCGTTTGTGTTGCCACTTAACAGAACTGGCATGATGGATGAGTCTGCCACTCGGAGTCCATGGACTCCTCTCACCGAAAGCTTCGGATCGACAACGGCCTCATCGTCGATGCCCATCTTACAGGTTCCCACGGGATGATAGTCGCAGCAGGCGTACTGGCGCACATACGCCATTATATCCTCCTTGCTCTTGGCGTCCGGACCAGGAAGGCGCTCCACCTTGATGTACTTAGCGATTTCGGGTTGGGCGAGAATCTCGCGTGTCGTCTCGATGGACTTCAACGACATGTCCCGATCGTACTGCTCACAATGATAGTTGGGGTCGATGAGCGGCATGTCCGCTGGATCGGACGACTTCAGCGAAACAGAACCGATACTGCGCGGCCGCAGGAACGTCGTGTTGACGGTGAACCCGTGGCCGTCAAGCCGCGTCTGCCCGCCCCGAACGACCATCGCGGGGGCGATATGAATTTGCATGTCGGGGCGGCCATTGCCTTCGCTCGAGGCAAACCCGCCGCCCTCCACGATGACGGATGCAGCAGGTCCACCGCGATAGAGGAGCCAATGCAGCCCATGCTTGATCGAATGCGGGAACTGATCCTGACCATCGTAGCTGATCGGGTCCTTGAGGCTGACATGGACATTCGAGCAGAGATGGTCCTGCAGGTTCTTGCCGACCCCCTTGAGGTCAATCTTGGGAGCGATCCCGACCTTCTTGAGTTCGTCGGCATCCCCGATTCCCGAAAGCATCAACAACCGCGGCGAGTTGATCGCGCCGCTCGTCACGATGACTTCCCTGTCGCACCTGATCGTTCGGAGGTTTTTGCCCTCGGCGACTTCGACTCCGACTGCGTGATCGCCTTCCAACACGATGCGGATCGCTCGCGATCCAGTGCGGACTGTGAGGTTCTTCCTGGACTTGATCGGACGGAGGTAAGAGACGGCCGAACTCCGACGTCGACCATCACGGCAGGTCACCTGGTAAAGTCCTGCGCCATACTGGGTCTCACCATTGAAGTCCGGATTGTAGGGCAGCCCCCATGTCTGGCAGGACCTGACGAACGCCTTCGAAAGCTCATGCGGCTTGACCTGATCGGAGACCCAGAGCGGGCCACCTTGGCCGTGATATTTGTTCGCAAGCCGCTCGTTGTCCTCCGACTTTCGGAAATATGGCAGCACGTCATCGTAAGACCAGCCGTCGTTACCGAGCGCAGCCCAGTTATCATAATCCTCTTTTTGGCCGCGGATATAGATCATGGCGTTAATCGAACTGGAGCCGCCGAGGGTCTTGCCCTGCGGATACCAGATCGAGCGGTTGTCGAGATTCTTCTGGGGTACCGTCTGGAAGCGCCAGTTCACGCCCGGGCCAAACAGTTTGCCCAGGCCGCCGGGAATATGGATCATGGGATTCCAGTCGCGCGAACCAGCTTCCAGCAGGAGAACTTTGACCGAAGGGTCCTCAGTCAGCCGATTGGCGATCACGCATCCGGCAGAACCTGCGCCCGTAACAATGTAGTCGTACTTTTCCATGATCCTATCCTCCCGGTGTACATGGCCGCCGAAGCGGTTATCGCCCCTTGAACAAGGGCTCACGCTTCTCGGCGAAGGCCCGGAGACCTTCCATTCTGTCTTCGGTTGCGAATGCTTCAATTGTCAGTTGGCGCTCGATTTCGAGACCTGTCTCCAGCGGGTGCTCGTCGGCAGCCTTAACGGCCCTCTTGGCGTAGGGAGTGATCGCGACCGATTTCCGCGCGATGTTCGCGGCTAACTCGATTGCTCTCTTCTGTAGCCCGTCGGCGGGCAGCACCTCGCTGACGAGACCCTTGCGTTCGGCCAGCCCGGCATCGACCATCTCCCCGGTCAGTACCATCTGCATCGCAAACGAGCGACCAACGAACCTCGGAAGTCGCTGGGTGCCGCCGTCCCCGGGGAATGAACCGATCTTGATCTCGGGCGCGGCGAACTTCGCCGTGTCCGAGGCGAGGATGATGTCGCAGACGAGAGCCAGTTCCAGCCCTCCCCCGAGGGCGAAGCCGTTGACGGCCGCGATGATCGGCTTGGGGAAATTCTCGATCTCCCGCCACCGGGCAAGCCTGTCGGGATCGACGTAGGACGCCACTCCGCGCTCCAGCATGTCGGTTATGTCCGCACCCGCCGAGAAGGCCCGCCCGCTTCCCGTCAAAATCACGCAACCAACGCCCTCGTCGGCCGCCGCTTCGCGCAGCAGGTCGACGAGCTCCGCGAGGAGCTCTTTCGACAAGGCGTTCAGTTTCTCCGGACGATTGAGCGTCAGGTGCACGACACCTGGCGACGGACTGTCTCTCAGCACGAGTGCGGTCATGGATCACGCCACCTTCTTGTAGACGGTCTCAGATGTCAGACCCGCCTGCGCCACGCAACGCCTAATCTTCTCGATCTCGGCGGCGGTAGGCTTGACCAGCGGCGGACGGACATGGGCACCGTCCCAACGACCGAGAATGACAAGCGCCTCCTTCATGCGATTGTGCATGTCGAGCAGCGGATGGTCGTAAAACGCCCTGACGGTCGGGTAGATTTTGTCGTTGATCGCCCTGGCCGCGTTGAGATCGCCCGCCTGGACTGCCCGGAAGAGCGCCACCTGAAGATTGGCGATCACCGAACCCGCGCCGGAAAGCAAGCCGTCACAGCCGAGCGCCAAGGAGCCGAGGAGCCAGGAACTGTGAGTCGTCACGGTGTTGACCGGGCGGTCCAAGGCCTTGAGCTCGCGAATCTGGCGCTCATGCAGGTTGCCGTCGCCGCAGTTGTCCTTGATGGCCTTGATCGAAGGGAACCGGGTGCAGAGTTCCAGAAGCGTCGGCAACGGGATCGCGAGGTTCGAGTTGACCGGGAACTGGTAGTGGATGATTGGGAGATCGGAAGCGTGCGTGATGCGCTTGTAATGCTCGAGGATCATCTCCGGGAGTATATGGCCGCCAAGAACCATCACTTCCGGCGGAAAGACCAGAAGGCCATTCGCGCCTTCATCCTGCGCTCTGCGCGCGATCCTCGCCGCTTCGAGGCTCGAATTCGTGTAGACTGCGACGATCGTGGGAACACGCTCCTGAAGCTCTTCCTTGGTCACGGCGATCGCCCTGAACTGCTCTTCCATCGTCAGCGAGGCGACTTCCGCGGCGTGGCCATTGATCGTGATTGCGGTGATGCCTTCGACACCGCTGACATCGCCGAGATGCTTGCGATACGCCTTCTCATTCACCTCCATGTCGGCTGTGAAGGGCATGAGAACCGCGGGAATAACCCCATGGGGCTTGTCATAGTGGCGAACGGATGCCATCGCGCTTTTCCTTCTTGTGGATAGTGGGCCGCGTCCTGAAACGCGGCCCGGCTTCGTGGTTGTCAGATGCCCTTGCCGACGAACTGATCGACATTCGCCGAAGTGACTTCGACGGTCGGCAGGACGATTTCCTTTTCGATGGCTTCGCCCTTGGCGATCTTGTGGGCGGCCTGGATGCCTTCCGGCGCGCAATAGGGATAGATGAAGCAGGCCGACATCTTCCCGGCCTTGATGGCATCGAACGCGTTGTTCTGGCCGTCCATGCCGATCACCTTGACGCCATCGAGGCGGCCGGCAGCTTCGAGCACCTGGACCGCGCCGAGCGCCATTTCGTCGTTGTGCGCGTAGACCGCCTGGATTTCGCCCGCCTTGAAGCGCTGGACCATGTCTTCCATGAACTTCACCGCCTTGTCGCGGGTGTAGTCGCAGTTCTGGTCGGCGACGACCTCGTACTTGCTGTTGCCCGCGATGACTTCCGCAAAGCCCTTGTGGCGGTCGAGCGTCGCCGAAGCGCCGGCCGTGCCCTGCAGTTCGATGATTTTGGCACCGTCAGGCAGCGCGTTCATCAGGAACTTGGCCGCACCTTCGCCGAGCGGCAGGTTGGCACCGCCCATGTGGCACGTGACTTCCGTGTTGACCTTGCGGTCCAGCGTGAGCACCGGGATGCCGTTCGCCATCGCGTCCTTGACGACGGGTGTCAGGGCCTGCGCGGTCAGCGGCGAAATGACCAGGACATTGATCCCCTGGGCGACCAGACTTTCGACGTCGGCGACCTGCTTCGACGCATCGTTGTTGCCGTCCGTGACGATGAGTTCGACCTCAGGATAGTTTGCCTCGGCGAACTTCTTGTTCACTTCGACCATGGCGATGCGCCATGGATGGTTCATCGTGCCCTGGCTGAAGCCGATCTTGATCTTGTCGGCGGCAAAGGCCCCGCGTGCCGATCCGGCGAGCGCCGCCGCGGTCGTCAGTGCTGCGGTGAGCTTGAGAAACTGCCTGCGATTGGTATTCATAGTTCACTCCTCCTGTTGAGACTTCCGTGATTCCCCTGATTGTTTCGATCAGGAACTGTTAGTGCCGCTGCCTGTGGCGATAGACCTCGAACATCACCGCCGCGATGATGATCGCGCCTTTGACGATCTGCTGGGTGAAGGGTGAGATTCCGAGTAGATTGAGGATGTTGGCGATGACCGCGATGATGGCCGCGCCGATGACGGTGCCGACGATCGAGCCTTCGCCGCCGAAGAGCGACGTGCCGCCGATGACGACGATCGCAATCGCTTCGAGTTCGAGATTGGTCCCGGCAGTCGGCTCGCCGACGGTCAGACGGGAGACGGTGATCAGAGCCGTGAGCGCCGCGAGGAACCCCGAGATCACGTAGACCGACATGAGCATGGCGTTGACGTTGATGCCTGCCAGACGCGCTGCCTCGGCGTTCGAACCGACCGCGTAGACCTGCCGTCCATAGGCCGTCGAGCGCAGCAGGATGAACGCGATGACGGCGACGGCCACAAATATCCAGATCGGAACCGGGACTCCGAACAGGAAGCCGCCGCCCAGGAAATAGAAGGCGTCAGTCGCGTCGCCGAGATTCTGCGGTTCGCCATTCGCGATGGTCATCGCTATGCCGCGGCCCATGACCAGCGTGCCCAGCGTCATGATGAACGGAGGCATGCCGAACGCCACGATTCCGATGCCGTTGACCGCGCCGAACACGACCCCAAGAACCAAGGCGATCGCCATCACCAAGGGAATGGACATGCCGCTCGCGAGGAGCATCGCCGTGGTGACCGCCACCACACCTACGATCGAGCCGACGGAAAGGTCGATGCCCCTCGTCAGGATGACGAAGGTCATTCCGACGCTGACGATGCCGAACAGCGCCACCTGGCGGCCGACGTTCATCAGGTTTCCGACCTGGATGAAGCTGGGCGAAAGGTAGATCGCGATGGCGCAAAGGATCACCAGGACCCAGAAGAGGCCAAGGCTTTGGGCCATGGACCAGGATCGCGAGAGCATCGAGCCTTGGCTCGCGGTATGATGTTGGGTTGTCATTTCAACCATGTCCTTTTCCTCCCAGGGAGACGGCGTTCGCCTCGGCGACACGCCGGGTCCTCAGCCAGTCGGCGACATCCGCCATGCCGCCCTCGTCACACGACGGGCCCACGAACGCTGCGAATGCCTTGATTTCATCGATCGCGTTGGCGACGGTCACAGCCGTCCCGGCCCAACGCAGCATGCCAAGATCGTTCTCGGCGTCGCCGGCGGCGACACAGTCCTTCGCGTCGATGCCCAACTCGCCAGCGAGCACTTCGATCGCCGCCCTCTTGGACACGTCGAGCGGACCGACCTCCAAGAGTCGCCAATGTGATCCAGCCACCATCAGGCTGTTCGAGAACGCATCCTTCAAAGCATCGAAACCCGCATCCTGGGGATCGGTGCGGACGCACATGATCTTCCCCGGCTCGCCAGGAAGGTCGGCGACCATCTCGACCACCGCGAGCGTTTCGCCCGTGATAACGACCTCACGTTCGGCCACAGGGTTTGGACCGACAGTGTAGACCTTGCCATTGGCGTACCAGAGCGTCGCCAACCCCCGTGCCAGGGCAAACTCGACCACGTTGAGCGCCGCCGACCTTTCAATCGAGGTTGCGCGCTGCGCAACCGACGAGGCGACATCGCCGACCCATCCGCCGTTGAAGCAGATGACGAGATCAGACACGTCCAGCCGCTCGGCATAGGGCCTGATCGCTTCCGGCGACCGGGCGGTGGCGAGCACGATGCGCACCCCGCTTTCGCGAAGCGCTCGGAACGAACCGACGACGGAAGTCGGAAGCTCATAGCCATGGGTCAGGAGTGTGCGGTCGACGTCGGTGACCAGCAGCCGAGCGGGAAACATCGATTATCTCCCGAAGACCGGAGTACGCGGCCCCGTGTGGATGAATAGCGTCTTGAGCTGGGTGAACTCCTCGAACCCGGCCTGGCCCATTTCGTAGCCGTAGCCCGAACCCTTGACCCCGGTGAGCGGCAGCTGGGGCGCGCCGTCGATGACGGTGTTGGCCTGTACCCACCCGCTCTTCAGCCGCTTGGCGACGTTCATCACGGTGTCGATGTTCTTCGACCAGACGTAGTTCGACAGGCCGTAAGGGCTGTCGTTGGCCAGCTCGATCACCTCTTCCATGGTCTCGAACCGGGTGATCGAAAGAACCGGACCGAAAATCTCCTCCTGGAAGATTTTCATCGTAGGCTGGACATGGTCGAAGATGGTGGCCTGCACGAAGTGTCCGGCACCGGATGCGGCTCCACCGCCTGAGAGCAGCTTGGCACCTTCGGCGACGCCCGAGTCGATGTACTCGAGGACCTTGCCGTGGTGCTTCGGATCGATCATCGCGCCGATATCGGTATCCTCGTCGAAGGGATCGCCGACTTTCAGCTTCTTAGAGCGTTCCGTTACCCGGGCGATGAACTCGTCAGCGATCGAATTCTGGACGAACAGCCGTGATCCGGAGACGCAGCATTCGCCGTTGTTGAAGAACACGCCCATAAGCGCCCCGTCGACGGCGTCGTCGAGGTTGGCGTCCGCGAAGACCATGTTTGCGGATTTGCCACCGAGTTCCAGCGAAGTCTTCACGACGTTCTTGGACGAGGCCTGCATGACTTCCTGGCCGACGCGGGTTGATCCGGTGAACGAAATGAAATCGACGCCGGGATGCTCGGTCAGGGTCTTGCCGACGACCGATCCCTTACCGCTGACGACGTTGAACACGCCTGCGGGGACACCAGCCTCGACAGCTAGGGCGGCGAGCTCAAGGGCGCTGCCTGATGTGAATTCTGACGGCTTGACCACCGCGGTGCAGCCTGCCGCCAGGGCGAAAGGCACCTTCTGCGCCAGGATCAGGGCGGGGAAGTTCCAGGGCGTGACGAGCGCGACAACGCCAATCGGTTCGCGCATCAGGAGGGCGGTCTTGTTTGCACCGAGGTTCGTGTAGGTTGATCCGACCATCTGCATCGCGAGAGAGGCCGCGTAGCGGATAAGACCCACGACACCGGAGACGTCGCCTCGTGCGAAGCGGATTGGCTTGCCGACTTCCTCGACTTCGATCTGCACCAGTTTGTCGAAGTTGGCTTTGACGAGATCGGCGTAGCGGTTCAGGATTTCGGCACGCTCCATGCCGCTCATCTGCGGCCAGGGCCCCTTGTCGAAGGCCTCGCGTGCCGCCGCCACGGCGCGGTCCATGTCGTCCTGCGTGCCGGAGGCGAACGTGGCGACGGTTTCGCCAGTCGCGGGAGCTTTGCGCTCGACGAAATCGGTCGATGCTCCGTCGAAACGGCCGTTGATGAAGTGGGTGTAGGAACGGACAGTCATCGTGCTTTCCTCAATTCCAAACTGCGTGGGACATGATGGCTTCCTCGGTAGCGCCCTGGCCTTCGAGGATGGCGGCGACCTCGCCTTGCCGCATGACGAGAATGCGGTCGCAGAGGCCGAGGATTTCGGGCAACTCGGACGACACCATCACCACGCTTGCGCCCATGTTGGCGGTGACCTGAACAAGAAGGTCGTAGATTTCGCGTTTCGCGGCGACATCGACGCCGCGGGTGGGTTCATCGACCAGCAGGATGCTCGTGCCGGCGCTCAACTGCCGGGCGATACCGCATTTCTGCTGATTGCCGCCGGAGAGCGTCCGGACGCGTGTCGCCCCGGACGGCGTCTTGATCCGCATTTGGCTGATGTAGTTGGAGACGATGCCCTTTTCCTTGGACCCGCTAAGCAGGCCGCTCGTGACCAGTTCGCCCAAGGAGGAGATCGTGACGTTGAACGCGACGGACTGGTCAAGGAACAACCCCTCGGTCTTGCGGTCTTCGGGAAGAAGACCGATGCCTTTCGCGAGCGCCGCGCGGGGTTTGCCGAGCGCGAGTTGGCTCCCGTCGACCGAGACCTCGCCGCTGTCGACGGGATCGGCACCCGCGATGGCCCTGAGGATTTCGGTGCGGCCGGAACCAGCAAGGCCGCAGATGCCGAAGATTTCGCCGCGGCGAACGTCAAACGAGATGTCTTTGAGCTTGCCCTTGCGGTTGAGCCCGTTCACGGAGAGACGGATGTTCTGCTTGGGGGCCACACGTCCCGGGAAGATGTCGTTCATCTCGCGTCCGACCATCTTGCGGATCAGGTCCGCCGAAGTCGTCTGAGCGATCGGTTCGCTCGAGATCACCTGACCGTCGCGAAGGACGGTCACGTCGTCGCAAATCTCGTAGAGCTCTTTGAGACGGTGAGAGATGTAGACGAAGGAAACGCCCTGTTCCCGGCTGAGCGTGCGGATCAGCTCGAACAGATTTTCCAGTTCGCTATCACCAAGAACCGCCGACGGCTCGTCAAGAACGACGATCCTGGCGTCGCGTGAGATTGCCTTGGCGATCTCGACCATCTGACGCTGGGCGACACTCAGACGATCAATCCTGGCGGAGGGATCGACCGCGAAGTTCAGCTTCTTCAAGATTCGCGCGGCATCGAGCTTGGCCTTCCTCCAGTCGATCGTCCCGATCGAGGTTTTGGGGAGGCGGCCGAGGAAGATGTTCTCGGCGACGGTGAGGTGCGGTGCCTGGGCCAGTTCCTGGTAGATGACGGCGACGCCGAGCTGCAACATCTTGTCCGGCGTGGGAGCTTCGACGACATTTCCGTCGATTGCCACCTGGCCTTCCGTCGCCAGATAGGCCCCCGACAGAATCCGCATCAGAGTACTTTTTCCGGCCCCGTTTTCTCCCACGAGCCCATGAACGGTTCCCTTGGCAACGGCGAAGCTGACATCCTTCAGCGCGTAGACGCCGGGGAACCGCTTATGGATGCCTTTCATCTCAAGAATGGGGGATGCCATGTCGAGGTCTCCAGTCCGTGAAATCGATTTCACGACCAAGTTAAAAAAATCAGAGCCGGGGAATCTGCATTCCGCCGCCGATGTTGTAGACGTCGCCCGTGCTGAACGGCATGCCGCCAGTCACCAACGTTGCGATGCCGCGCGCGATATCCTGCGGTTGACCCCATCGGCGGATGGCGCAAATCGCCCCGCTTTCGATCTGAGGCGAGTAGCGTTCGAAAACATCCGCGGTCATATCGGTCATGATCAAACCGGGACGGATTTCATAAACTCCGATGCCATGTTCGGCGAGGCGCAACGCGTACTGCTGGGACGCCATGGATAGGCCCGCCTTCGAGATGCAGTACGGCCCCTTTTCCGGCGACACCAGATGAGCGTTGGCGGACGTGATGAAGACGATCGACCTGTTGTCCGGAGCGCCTTCGCGCGCCACCATCCGCTTGGCGACGGCCTGCGTCAGAAAGAAGGTGCCGCGGAGGTTGACGTCGATCAGACGATCGAAGCTCTCTTCCGAGACCTCGAGGAGATCACCGCGCTCGGGAACCTGAATTCCGGCGTTGTTGATGAGACAATTGACCGGGCCGAGACCTGTTTCGACCTTGTCTAGGAAGGACGCGTAATCGGAGGTCTGTGAGATGTCCAACTGCAACAGCAACGCTCGCCGTCCCTGTTCCTCGACCAGTTTGACGGCTTCTTGGGCGGTCTCATCGTCGCGCAGGTCGACGACTGCGATGTCGAAGCCCGCCGACGCCAATTCGACGCAGATGGCCTGACCGATACCGCGACGCCCGCCGGTTACGACCGCCACGCCACGAACGGCGCTCGCGCCACCGTTGGCTTGTCCTTCCCCGCGCGTCTTGACATCCGCTTTCATCACGCAGCCCCTCTCTCAGATGCTTCACCCCGCGACGCCACGACGGCGTTCGCAGACAACAGTTGTTCGACCTCCGAGGCCGAGTATCCGTGCTCGGAGAGGATTTCGCGCGTGTGCTCGCCGATCTCCAACGCCAGAACCCGGAGGTCCGGAACCTTGCCGTCGTATCGGTTTGGATGGTTCACAAGATGAATGGTGCGGCCCTTGACCTGGACCTTGCGGAACACTTCCGAATGGACGAGTTGCGGATCGTTCAGAAGCTCGTCGTAATAGCGGATTGGAGCCCACCAGACATTATGGCTGTCGAAGCGCTGCTCCAGCTCGTCGACACTGAACTTCGCCGTCGCCAGAGCCAGGGCCTTGGCGAACTCGTCGCGATCCTCGTAGCGGTCCTTCGAAAGCAGCGCGCGCATGTCGTCGCTCTCCACCGCCTTGGCGAGATCGGGAACCTTGCATAACGAAACCACAACGTGGCCGTCTCGAGCCGGATAGACGCCATAGGGCGCTTCATGGAACCACGTTGCGAGATTCTTCTCGCGATTTAGGACGTCGCGGGCCATGCCTCCGGCGAACCAATTCACAAGCGGTTCGCCTTGAAGGTCGATCCCCGCGTTGAGAAGGCTACCTTCCACTCGGGTGCCTTTGCCCTCGCGGAGCTTGCGGACGATCGCGCCGAGGATGCCCATGGCGAGCAGAGCGCCGCCATGCTGGTCGACGACGGCTGCACCCACAGGAGTCGGACCGATTCCAGGCGTCCCCGTGACGCTGATCAGACCCGAGCGTGCCTGAACTAGGATGTCCTGGCCCGGCTTGTCGACCATGGGTCCGCTCGATCCGAAGCCGCTCGCCGATGCGAAGATGAGGGTCGGGTTGAGGCGGTCCAGTTCAGCCTGGTCGAAGCCGAGCCGGGAGAAGACACCCGGCCGGAAATTTTCGAGCACCACGTCGGCTCCAGCGATCAAGCGTCGAGCGACTTCCTTGCCCTCCGAGCTCTTGAGGTCGATGGCGATCGAACGCTTGTTGCGGTTGGCGCAGAGATAGAAGCCGCTCATGCCTTCGACATAGACGCCCGCTCCGGACCAATGGCGTTCGTATGCGCCCGTCAAAGGTTCGACCTTGATGACGTCAGCGCCCATGTCTGCGAGATATTGATCGGCGGCAGGCCCCTGCAGAAAATGGCAGAAGCTGACGACCTTTATTCCTCCTAACAGCACCGTTTCCTCCAGCTGGTCGTTTTCGAGAAATCGATTTCACATAATTTCTCAAGCGTGTCAATGCCTCTTAGAACAACTGCGAAAACAATTGATTTTGTCGCTGCATCATGCGATAAATCGTTTTCATGGATTTTCACGAGAGGCTTTTGGTGGTCTTGGATAACGATCGTACGGACACTAAGCTGGTCGATGTCGCACGGCTGGCAGGCTGCTCTCCGGCTACCGTTTCACGGGTGCTCAACAACAACCCCAAAGTCGATGTCAAAGTCCGCGACCGCGTCGTCAAGGCCGCCGCCCAGTTGGGCTACGTGCCGAACGGCTCCGCGCGAGCTTTGCGCTCCACGAAGACCCGGACGGTCGGAGCCATCATCCCGACGCTCGACCACGCCATCTATGCGACGATGGTCAACAGCCTTCAGGCGCGACTGTCGGAGAAGGACGTCTCGGTCATCATCAACACCTCCATGTATGACATCGACATCGAATTCGAGCAGGCCAAGCTTCTCGTCGAGCGCGGCGTGGAGTCCGTCGTCCTCGTCGGCTCGGTGCATCGCCCGGAGACTCTGGCGATGCTGGAACAGAGAAACATCGCATACGTGTTCACCTATACGTCGCTGGCAACCGATATCGGCGCTGCGATCGGCTTCGACAATGTCAAGGCCGGAGCTATGGCGGCGCGTTATCTGGTCGATCTCGGCCACACCCAGCTCGGCATGATCGCGGGCATAACCGAGAACAACGATCGCGCCTCGGCGAGACGCGACGGGTTTCTTGGCGAATTGAAACGACAGGGGCTGGCCAACGACAACATCACGGTCACCGAGTCAGCTTACAAGATCGAGGGCGGGCGCGACTCGATGCGGAAGCTGATGACCGGACCGAATCCGCCTTCGGCCGTTTTTTGCGGCAGCGACATCATCGCGGCCGGCGCTATCAAATATTGCCACGCCGAAGGCATCCGGGTTCCAGAAGACGTGTCGGTGTTCGGGTTCGACAATCTCGAGATCGCGGAACTCACCCACCCCGAACTGACGACGATCGAGGTTCCGGCCAGAGACATGGGGACGATCGCCGCCGAATACCTTCTCGCGACGCCTCTGCAACGCCAACACATGCGGCAGCGCGAGCTATCGTTGAAGCTAGTGGTGAGAGCAAGCACGGCTCCTCGCAAGCCGATTGAGGCGCAGCGATGCAGTTTCTCGTGATCTCCCGGCGGCTGATCGAAAAGTTCAGCGACGCGGACTTCGAGCCGATCGTTCCCTTGGAAGGGGCCCGTGCGAGATACCTCTACAGCATCGGATTCACCCGACAGATATGGCATCGCTGCGACCAGCCGGGCGCTTGCCAGATCGTCGAGGCGGCCAGTCTTGACGAGGCTCGCTCCCACCTCTCCACCCTGCCGTTGGCCGAGGCTGGAATGATCGAGTTCGACATCATCCCGCTGAAGCCCTACGTGGGCTTCGCTCTCCAAACCGTCTAACCGCACATCGTGAAGGGTGAAATGGAAAATCCCAGAGAGTTCCTGGTGTCGTTGTTCAACGCTGCGGTGCAGGCGGCTGACGCCGAACATGCGATCAATGCCCACCTTCCCCAGCGGCCAAAAGGGCGCACGATTGTCGTTGGCGCGGGCAAAGGGGTAGCCCAACTCGCTCGGGCGCTCGAAAAGGCGTGGGACGGTCTCATCGAAGGGACCGTTGTGACTCGATATGGGTACGCCGTGCCGTGCGAACGGATCGAGGTTCTGGAAGCTTCTCATCCCGTGCCGGACGAGGCGGGCCTGCGCGCGTCAATGAGGCTCTTCGAGCGCGTCGCCGACCTCTCCGCCGATGACTTGGTGATCAGTCTGATTTGTGGAGGCGGCTCAGCGCTTCTACCCGCGCCTGCCGACGGCCTCACGCTTGAGGACGAGATCGCGCTAAACAGGGAACTCTTGAGGTCTGGCGCGCCGATCGCCGCCATGAACTCGATCCGCAAGCAGTTTTCGAAGATCAAAGGCGGACGTTTGGCTCTCGCGGCCTACCCGGCGACCGTGGTGTCGCTTGTCGTCTCCGACATTCCCGGCGACATCGCATCATTGGTGTCCTCGGGTCCGACGATAGCGGATTCTACTGCACGCCAAGACGCCATCGACGCGATCGCAAGATATAGAATCGAGCTACCCGCCAATATGCGAAAGCATCTGGAGCATGCCCCGGTGCCACCGTCTCCCGGCGACGAAAGGTTCAGTCGCAACCTGACGCACGTTATCGCCTCGGCTGGCAAATCCTTGGAAGCTGCAGCCGAGTTTGCGCGGAATCACGGCGTCGAAGCTGCCATTCTCTCGGACTCGATCGAAGGCGAGGCAAGCCTTGTGGGCGGCGTCCATGCTTCGATTGCGCGCGAGATCGCAATGCGAAACCGACCCTTTCGAAAGCCCGTTGTTATTCTATCTGGTGGCGAGACAACGGTCACGCTTCGTGGCAAGGGCAAAGGGGGCCGCAACACAGAGTTTCTTCTGGCGTTCGCCATCGCGATCGAGGGGTTGGATGGAATCACCGCATTGGCGGCCGATACCGATGGCATCGATGGGAGCGAGGACAATGCGGGGGCCTTCGCGGACGGCAGATCAGTCGGTGTAATGACGAGCTTGGGCAAGACCGCGCAATCAATGCTTGAAGGCAATGATGCCTGGAGCGCGTTCGATGCTGCCGGGTCACTTTTTGTCCCCGGGCCAACCGGAACGAACGTCAACGACTTCCGGGCGATCCTTATACAATAGATGGGCCTCGATGAACGCTTAGGGCCGAACCGTGCCATTCCTGGTGGGATGCCGCCGACCGCTCTGGGTCGAGAGCGGTATTCCGTTTCCGGTACCAGGTTCGCCACCAATTGGGCAAGAAGACTGGCTATCTATCGGTGACAGCTATGCCGGCGCAAGACGGGCTTTACAGGTCCGTGACAAGGTCCGCATGTCCGAAGCCCTTCGAGTAGTCGAGCACGGAGATGACCGTCGGCGTTATGCGGAATATGCGGACGTCCTGCGGGGTCGGCATCGGCACCGGCAGCGAGACCTGCTCGGGATACTTCAGCGGCAACATGCGCAAGACCTTTTCCGCTTCGGTCCGATCGACCACCGCTTGCGCGCGCGCTGCCATGGACAGCCCCGTGATCGCCATCAAGTCCGATGTATCATGGTCGATCGTCAGCGACACCCGGTCATCTTGCGCCAGATTGGTCGCCTTTTGGCTGTCCAGGCCGCAGAGGAAGTAAAGTGTAAGGCCCTCGTTGACATAACCGACCGTTGTCGCCTGCGGCCAGCCGTCTGGCCTCAGCGTGGCGATCGTCATGATCCGGTGTTGATCCAACAAGCTCAGGATCTTCTTTCTGATCGCATTGTCCACCTGGCGTCTCCCTGGCCGCGTGACATTCAGGCTCCCATGCTACGGAAGCCGCGTCGAATCGGCATTGATGCGCGTCAATGGACTTTCCGTGTCGGCGGCATGGATTGCGCTCAGGCCGCCCCATAACCGTCGATTGGCTGGACAAGACGCCCTGCCCTCCCTATAGCATCTGCAGTTCTGCAAATGCGGCGCGCACATGCTCCGCGACCGCCAGCACCGGTGCCGGCGCATCCTCGATCACCTTCATGCCGATATTGTAGTGGCCGAGATCCGGCAAACCGTCCTGCTCGCCGAGTGGAATCATCTGGCCCTGCACCAGATAGCGCGGCAGTGGCGCAATCGCCAGCCCGGCAAGCACCGCCGCCCGCTGCCCGGTCGTGTAGGCGCTCAGGAATGCAACGCGGAATTTGCGCCCGGCCCGCGAAAGCTTCTCGACGGCATCGGCTCGCCACACGCAACCGTCCTCCCACATCGAGACCGGCAGCGGATCGCGCAGATGCGCGTTGCCGCACTTGGCGCCGGCCCAAACCAGCTTCTCCTGCATCAGGGTTTCGCCGTCCCTGGCCGCGTCGTCGGTAAGACTGTTGTATATCGCAAGATCCAGCCGGTGCTCGTCGACGCGTTTGCGCATGGCATTGCTCATGCCGATCGAAACGTCGACCGTCACATTCGGGTAACTCTCGGCAAAGCGTTTCAGCACGTCCGGCAGGATCCGCTCGCCGACGTCCTCCGGCGCACCGACCCGCACCACGCCGTTCATGTCGGGCATGAGAAAGCGCGACACCGTCTCGTTGTTGAGCGAGAGCAAGCGCCGGGCGAAGCCGAGCAGGAGTTCGCCCTTCGGCGTCAGCGACACCGAGCGCGCGTCGCGCAGGAAAAGCGTACAGCCCAGAGTTTCCTCTAGCTTCTTGATCTGCATCGAAACCGCCGACGGCGTGCGATAGACGGCCTCCGCAGCCGTGGTGAAATTGCCCGTCTCGGCGATGGCGACAAAGGTCTTGAGCACATCCATCTCGAGCAGTGGAAGCGCGTGACGCAGCATCACGTTCATGGCGGCATCCTTATTCAGAAAATCTGATAGATAGCTTTACTCTATTTCGTTTGATTGAACATCACCGCGGCGTGATAGTCAAGCGGCAAGGCAGGCGGAAGTGCCGCCGGCAACGCAACGAAAGGAAAAAGGCATGGCCGCTCTGACGCTGGCAATCGACAATGCCGCAACCTCCGCCCGGCACGCAATTGGTGTCGCCTCCGCACGCGCGCTGGCGAGCGGGTCCCCTCGCGTCGGAGGCGCCGCGCCGAGGCCCCGCGGAGACGACGATTTCCTGCTGCTCATGCTGTCTCGGGCGCAGCTCATCATCGAACGGATCGCCGCCGAAAGGCGCGCCGCCAAGATCGACAGGAATCGGGTGGAAACCTGCCGGCAATTGGCGAAACTGCCGGCATGGGCCCGAAATGACCTGTTCCATGCGGAACAGAAAATAGCCATGCCGTCGGCTAGAACCATTCTCGTGGAGCGGCAACCAATCACGTTGTTTGATGGAAAACATCAAACATATTCGTTTGATTGATAAATTGGGTTGCGTCATACAGCCATCATGGTCGCGACCTTTTGAAAAGCTCAGAAGGATACCAGCAATGTCTATGAACCAGCATTCATCGTCGTCGAGCCAGAGCCTTTCGGCGCTGCCCGGTCTGTTCAACCTGCGTGCACGCGCATGGGCCGCCTGGAAGCGGCACCGCAATGAGCGCGCACTGGAAAACCTCTCCTACGATACGCTGAAGGACATCGGCTTCCCTGCCGTCGACGACGTGGCTCATAAAACGGAACAATGAACAGCGCCGCCGAATGCCAACCTCCCGGCATTGACCACGTAGCGATCCCCTGGATGGCATTCCACCGGGTGGGATGCCATTCCTTTATTGTGGACCGCCTAGTCCGCCGGCCTCCGATCGCCGGCACGATGGTACTGCATCTACGCCTCGCGAGGTATCGCCACCTTCATTCAAGGGAGCAGCTGGATAGCCGGTTGTCGAACTAAGCGTCCCCCCGCACGATCTGCCACAATCTAGCCGAGCAACTGTTCGAAAAATAGGGAGAAAGCGCGATGCCCGAAGGAGAGAGGCGTGCAAGGGTGAACCAGGCGCGGCGCCATTTCCTTGGCTTCGCGGCGGCGGCCGCCGCCAGGGTTGTGGCGATGGGCTCGCTTGTCGGTGCGGCGCTTCCCTCGAAGAGCGAGGCAGGCGGGAGAGCATGGTGGAAGCTCGACCATCCCGGTCGGGGTTATGGGCACGGCCGCGGCAAGAACGATCCCATGTGCCTGCTCCGCGGCACCGCGATCAGGACGCCAAAGGGCGAAGTCCCGATCGAGGAACTCCGCATCGGCGATCTTGTCGAGACCGTAAACGGCGTGGCCTTGCCCATCAAATGGATCGGTCGCCACCTGTACCGGCGGACGGCGCCGACCTGGAGCAAGGACGTCGCGCCGATCCGCATCGCCCGCCACGCACTGAACGATGAGTCTCCTCGCAACGACCTCTACCTCAGTGCTCGCCACGCGCTTCTGATCGACGGGATGCTCGTCCGGGCGCAAGACCTGGTCAACGGCACGTCGATTACGCGGGTGCAGCCCACCGACTGGGACAGGCTCGAATACTTTCACATCATGCTCGATTCCCATCAGGTGCTTCTGGCGGAGGGCGCACCAGTCGAGAGTTTCCTGCTCGAAACGGCCAGCTATGAGACCTTCACCAATTTCGCCGAATTCGCGCGCCTCTATCCTGCCGATCGCTTTGCCTTCATGACGCCTTTTGCGCCCTACGTCGGCTATGGCGGCAGGGAACACCTGAAGGCGCTTCTACATCTGGCGGTGGGCGGCCCACGAACGATATCCCCGCTCGAGAACGCCTGCAGTCGCATCGCGGCACGAGGCGAGAAGCTCCTCCGCTGAGCCTGGTCGATGCCTCGTTGACGCAGCGCCGCAGTTCGCCCATACCCGCGCGCCTCGCGAAAATGCAGCCGCTCCTTCGGCATAGCGCATCGGCCCGAAAATCGTACCCGATTTTCGGAAAGCTCGATGCGCAAGTTCAAAGAGTTACAGCGACCTTTGCGCGTCTGAAATGACGCGCGGCGCTGTAGCGCTCGATGGAGCGTCGTGCGCTGCTTGTTCAAATATCGACTCCTCCGCCATCGGCTCCAGGGGCGCAATCAGCAAAGCCTACAACCGAACCGCGACTGCCCGTCCTTGGCACCCTTCGACGGCGGTTGCCAGATTGCGCCATAACGGCCGGCATCGCGTCGCTCTCCATACATTTGCCCAATTCAGCGCGCGCAGCTTCGTCGCTGCGATATCGGATCGCGAATTTTCCCAGTCGCGCCTGTCTTCGCCGACGTCGCAAATCGGCAAGCCGACTGTTATATTAAAAGCGACGAATAGATACCGCGTCCAGGATGGGAATTCTCATGAACAAGCCCCTGATCAAAAAGCGATCGCTCGTATTCTTCCTGGTACCGAATTTCTCCATGCTGCCCTTTTCGGCGGCGATAGAAACGCTGCGCATCGCCAATCGGATGCTCGGCTACGACGCCTATAGCTGGCGCCTGGCCTCGACCGATGGCCAGAAGGTCGTTTCCTCCGCCGGCATCGCCCTTGAAGTCAACACGTCGCTGGCCGAAGAGCGCAAGGCGCTCGGCGGCGAGGGCCGCCCCTCGATGGTCCTCGTTTGCTCCGGCGTCTATGTCGAAGAGTTTCAGAACAAGTCCGTCAATGCGTGGCTGCGCGAAGTCTACAATCGCGGCATCGCCGTCGGCAGCCTCTGTACCGGCGCCCACGTGCTGGCTTCTGCCGGCCTGCTCACTGGCAAGCGATGCGCCATCCATTGGGAGAACCTGCCCGGCTTTTCCGAAAGCTTTCCCCAGGCGGATGTCTTTGCCGATCTCTACGAGATCGACAGCAATATTTATACCTGTGCCGGCGGCACCGCCTCGCTCGACATGATGCTGAACCTGATCGATCAGGATTTTGGCGAGAACCTCGTCAACCGTGTCTGCGAGCAGGCGCTGACGGACCGCGTGCGCGGGCCGCACGATCGCCAGCGGCTTCCGCTTCGCGCGCGCCTCGGGGTACAGAACACCAAGGTGCTCTCGATTATCGAACTGATGGAAGCCAACCTCGCCGAGCCGCTCTCGCTGGTGGAAATTGCCGAAAGCGCCGACCTCTCCCGACGCCAGATCGAGCGGCTGTTCCGCCAGGAGATGGGACGCTCTCCCGCCCGCTACTACCTAGAAATCCGCCTCGACCGCGCCCGCCACCTCTTGATCCAGTCGTCGATGCCGGTCGTCGAAGTGGCCGTCGCCTGTGGCTTCGTCTCCGCCTCGCACTTCTCCAAATGTTATCGCGAGCTCTACAATCGATCGCCGCAGCAGGAGCGCGCCGAACGCAAGCTGACGCTGCAGATGGCCGCCCGGTAGAGCCTCGATCCGCTCGCCTCGTGCCGGCTCTCCGGGAACCGAGGCTATGATCGCTGACCGGACCCGGTTGAAGATGCCGCGCTTTACGGCGAACGCTTTCAATCGGCGCGTCGAGCTTTCCGAAAGCGGGTACGGTTTTGGGGCCGATGCGCCAGCCGGCATTTTATTCAGATTCACGATGAGTTCGTCGGCGCGTCCCGCCGATCCGTTCAGGAGGCCAGCGCGTCGAGCAGCGTCAGTTCCGACATCACGCGGTTCCGCCCTGCATGCTTTGCCATGTAAAGGAACTGGTCGGCAGCGTGCAGATAGTTCTCGAAGGATTCGGGCGCCTCTACGGTCGCCAGTCCGATCGAGACCGTGATCGTCAAGTCGTCGTCGTCGACGACGATCTTGGACTTCGCCAATTCCACCCTTACCCGCTCGCAAAAGGCGAATGCCTGGTGGACGTCCAGCCCGTCGAAGAGGATGCCGAATTCCTCGCCGCCGAGGCGGGCAAGCAGATGCTCCTCGCCCACCAGCGCCTTCAGCCGCCGTGCTACATGCTTCAGCACCACATCGCCGATCTCGTGGCCATAGGTATCGTTCAGACGCTTGAAGTGGTCGATATCGAGCACGGCGATCGACGTTCCCTCGCCGCGTCGCAGGCATTGATCGACGAGACGCGGGCCCGTGACGAAGAAATGACGCCGATTGAATATCTCGGTCAGATAATCGCTTGCCGCGGCGCGCCTCAGCCCCTGAATGCGCTGCTGCAGCGTCGCGGCGTGGCGCACACGCCCACAGAACTCCGCCTCGAGAAACGGTTTGCGGATGAAGTCTGCTCCACCCGCCTCGATGAAGCGCGCCGCTGAGCGTGCGTCGCCGTGTTCGCACAGGCCGATCACCGGCACGCTGTCCTCCCCCTGGCGCCTACGAAGCTCTTCGAGCAAGGCCGCCGGCTCCATGTCGGCGCTTTCCGCATCGATGACAATGACGTCGATGGCCTCGCCCTGATCCAGGACCTGCATCGCCTCGGACGCCTCGGACGCCTCGATCACCGACAGCCGCTGTCTGCGCAGGATGCCGGTCAGTTCGGTGCGCGAGTCCTTGCTGGGGTCGACGAGCAGCACGGTGATCCGGCCGTTCGTCAATGCCCTGTCGACAGACGTGAGCAGGCGGTCGATCGATCCAGGCTCGTTCTTGATGATGCAATCTATGACGCCCCTTGCCAGGATCTCATCGCGGGTGTCGTCATTGAACGCCGCAGTGAAGACGATGGCGGGCACCCGGTTTTCGAGAACGAAGTCAAGCGCCTGGCAATTCGGCGCATCCGGCAGGTTGAGATCGAGGACGGAGAGCGCGAAGGGCGAATCCCCGGCGGCCGCCATTTCCGCCCGGGCAGTGTTTAACGAGGCGCAATGGGTGATGTTGATGCCGTGCGTTAGCTCCAGCCCGTATTTCAGGGCGGTGGCGAACATCCGCGAATCCTCGATGAGCAGCAGTCGCTTGTCGCGGTGCTTCTGCACATAAGTCGCCCGTCTCGACGCGCGGCGCAATCTCACGATTCCTGCACCCTCCACCCCTGCTGGTGACGAACGCGAGCGCGCGCATCGCCCTCCGGCAAATCTTTACCGTTCATCCGGCCTGACGGCCACCTGCTTCCTTCCCGTCGAACGGGAAGGAAGCAGGTGGCCGTCAAGCCGTGGCTCTGAATGAGCTCCGGATATGCAAGTGCGCCGGTCGGCGCCGCTCGCAGAAGCCGTGCTTCGACAGACGGCACCGACCGGGTATTCCAATTCTCTTCCGCAATTGAAGAACCCTTCGGTTGCAATTCCGTTAATGGATCAACCAAAAGCCATGAAATTCCCCTGCAAGCAGACGTTTCGGAGAGGGTTCAGGCGGAAATCTTCGCCTTCTCGTTCAGCGTCCTGATCTTCGTCAACGTGTCGAGGTTCTGGTTGACGCGACAATAGAACTCCTCATTAACGAAGGGGCGAACAACGAAATCATTACCCCCGGCTTTGAGGAAGCGTGCGGAAAGCAGCCGATTGGTGGACGAGGAAACGCCGATGATGCGCAACTGGTGTGGCCCGCGGGCGGCCCGGATGCGGCGCGTCAGTTCGAATCCGTCGATGTCCGGCATGTTGTAGTCGGTGATGACGAGGGCGATATCCGGATTGTTCTTCAGGATCCCGAGCGCGACCGCACCGTTTTCGGCGGCGCTCGTGCGGAAATTGTAACGTTTCAACTGCGTCGTGAGCAGCGCACGCGCTGTCGGGCTGTCGTCGACGATCAGCACGTGGTGCTTCTGATTGGTCAGGAACCGACAGACCGATTCCGCCAGCATGTCGACGGCAAAGACACTGTCCTTGATGACGTAGTCGACGATATCCTTTGCCAGGATCGCCTCGCGGGTACTCTCCTGGAACGAGCCGGTGAAGACGATCGTCGGCACGCTCATCTCGATCAGATAGTTGAGCGCCTCGCCGTTTTCCGCGCCCGGAAGGTTGATATTGGAGATGGCAAGCGCCGGCGGAAAGGATGCGTTCTCGACGGCGAACTGCAGCTCCTCGAGGTCACGACAGACGATCACGTCGATATCGAACAGTTCCTTCAGCCGCTTCGAGACCATGGACGAGAAAAGATTGGAATCCTCGGCAAGCACGATGCGGTGCTCGCCCAGGGATTCGCCGGAATAATACATTCCGGAAACGCCGAAGAATGACATTGATCGCCTTCAAGAAAGAGTGTTCCCCGAAGGCATGCTAGGGGCAAAAGGCTTTAGAGGCTGTTAATGAGAGGATGACAACCGGGCATGGTAGCGGATTGCGGTCAAAGCCGGTCCTGAGGCACAACATCAAATCGCAATCTCGATCTGCTGGCGGGCAGCAGGTCCGCCGCCCTTGTTCGGCAGCCGCTTGACCACCAAACCCGGACGCCTATCTCCCGGCCATGGACAGGATTGATCATCGGCCATGGTCCGTCTCATCGAACCTGCAATCGCTGTCAGTGGCGATCCGGCGCATTGAACGCGGGCGCGATCAGGGGGCACTGCGCTGGCAGGCGCTGCTGGCTTTCATCGATCTCAGCATACTGGCCTTCTTCCTCCTGGGTCCCTACCTGCGGGCCGGCCCCATCTATCTGATCATCGACTACACGATCGCCGCCTGGATCGGCGGCGAATTGCTCGCACGCGCGGTCGCGGCGTCGTCACTGCGGAACTTTATCAAACGGTCCATGACGTGGATCGACCTGGTCATCCTCGGGACACTGTTGTTTCCGGACGTCCTTTTCAATTTCGCATTCCTGCGAGCCATGCGCCTCTGGGCTATCGGGAACAGTCCGCTGCTCTGCGAAATACTGCGCCGTTTCGGCTGGGCGCATTTGCACGATGTCATCCGGGCCTCTCTGAATTTCCTGGTCTTTCTGTTTATGGTGACGGGGTTCGTCTACACGACCTTCTTCTATGGACGCGAGGCCGGAGAAGGATTCGTCGACGCCCTTTATTTCACCGTGGCCACGATTACCACCACCGGCTTCGGCGATATCACGCTTCCCGGCACGCTCGGCAAGCTGACATCCGTGGTGACGATGATCATCGGCATATCGCTTTTCGTCAGACTTGCTCAGGTGATCGTCCGTCCATTCAAGGTGAATTTCCCTTGCCCGAAATGCGGATTGCAGCGACACGAGGCGGATGCGGTCCATTGCAAGGCCTGCGGTCAGCTCCTCAACATTCCGGACGAAGGCGATTGAGCAATCAAAATCCCCTGACCGCGCGCCGTTTTCGATATAGTATGCCGCCATGGGAGAAGCTCAGTCTCTATTCGAAGTTCTGCGCCAGTCGGTAAGGCCGCACGTCGTCGAAGCCTTCGAGCGGCTTGTGCGGGATGCGCCGGACCGCAAGCTCTGCCGCATCAACGCGCTCGCCTTTGCAGCCGCCGCAGGTCTCGATGAGGAGGAGACGATCGCGGGCTTCCTGCAGGCCTCGCGGCTTGGCATCTTCGAGCTTTCCTGGAATGTGCTCTGCCCCGGCTGCGGCGGAGTTCTCGACGCCAATACGACGCTGAGGACGGTGCAGAGCACCGAATATACCTGCGCACTTTGTGCTGCGGGTTACGAGCCGACGCTAGACGAAATGGTCGAGGTCACTTTCACGGTAAGCCCGCGGGTGCGCCATATCGAGGCCCATAACCCGCACGAATTGCCCGCGATCGAATTCTTCCGCCAGATGTACTGGGGCTCCGGCGTCGACCTGCCGGAGGAGGACTATGAGGAAAAGGTCGACGAATTCCTGATCGAGGCGCTCGAACTTCCACCGGGCGAGAAGGCGGTGATCTCGCTGCAGCTTCCGTCGAAGTTCGTCATCGTGTTCGAGCCGGTGACGCATGCGGCTCAGTTTCTTGACGTGAGCGGCGAACCGACGCGGGAGCGCCGGAACCTGTCGCTCGTCTTCGACCGTTCCCACCGCCATGCCGAAACGCTGAAGCTGCAACCGGGTCCGATCCGCATTCAGCTCGAGAACCACGCAGAAGTGCGCACCCTGCCGTCGGTCTGCATAGCCGATGAAGCGCTGCACGCCCTGCTTGGCAGCCGACGACCGTTCCTGACCGCAAAACGGCTCCTGTCCAACCAGACGTTCCGCGACATCTATCGCACCGACACGCTCGACGTGGACCAGCGGTTGAAGATCACCAGCCTCACCTTCCTCTTTACCGACCTTCGCGGCTCGACCGAACTCTACGAGCGCGTCGGCGATCTTGCGGCCTTCGACCTGGTGCGGGCACATTTCCGGGTCCTGAACGAAATCGTCGCGGCCGAGGCCGGCGCCGTCGTCAAGACGATCGGCGACGCGGTGATGGCGACCTTCCCGACGCCGGACCGCGCGGTCGCCGCGGCGATGCGCATGCGCGACGCGATGCGCGAACTCAACGACGAGCGCGGCAGCGAGGACCTGCTGCTGAAGATCGGCATCCACGAAGGGCCCTGCATTGCAGTCAGCTTGAATGAGCGGCAGGACTATTTCGGCCAGACCGTGAACATCGCCTCACGCGTCCAGCATCTTGCCACCTCGCGCGAGATCTTCGCCACCGGCTCCGTGCTCAAGGACCCGCGCGCCGCGACCCTGCTTTCAGACCGGGGCCTGAGCCCGATGGCGCATAACGTCGCGCTGCGCGGCATCGCCAACGAAATCAGCATTTTTGCTATTCCCTAAGGCGGCAAAGGCGCGGCGCTGTAGCTGATTGTTCCAACCTGCAACCCACCACCCAATTATTCGACCCGGGAAGTAAAATCGTTTCTCCCTTGTCGGCATTGTCCGCCACCGAACGTCCTGGATGAAAGGCGAGCAAGGAGACACGACCATGCGCAAGATCGTCGTTGGTGCATTCACCAGCCTCGACGGAATCATGCAGGCGCCGGGTGGTCCGCATGAGGATCCCGTCGGCGGCTTCGAATATGGCGGCTGGGCCGCCCCCTATTTCGACGAGGCGATGGGCCAGGCAGTGGACGAGATGTTCGCCGAGCCCTTCGATCTTCTCCTGGGCAGGAAGACCTACGACATATTCGCAGCCCACTGGCCCTATGCAGGCGCCGACGACCCGATCGGCACTCTCTTCGATCGCATCACCAAATATGTCGCAACGCGCGACCCCGACCGGCAGTTCGACTGGCAGAACAGCCGGACGTTGGGAGCGGACGTGGTCGGCGCACTGAAAGCGCTCAAAAGCGAGGATGGACCGAACCTGCTGACGCAGGGTTCGACCGATTTCCTGCAGACGCTCTTTGAGAACGACCTCGTCGACGAGATGTATGTCTCGTTCTTTCCGGTCATCCTCGGAAGGGGAAAGAGGCTTTTCGGCGAGGGCACGAAGCCCATGGCGTTGAAGCTTGTCGGCTCCCGTGTTTCCGGGTCGGGCGTAACGGTCAACAAATACGTCCGCGCCGGCGAGGTCGTAACCGGCTCCTTCGAGTTCGATCAGCCGACGGAGGCGGAACTGGAGCGGCGGCGGAAGCTGACCTGAGCGGCCGACAGATTTCCTTTGCGATCATGCGAATACCCGCGAATAGCCACGATTTATCGCGTATAATGAGCGCTCAGCTGACAAATGGAGGGTATGATGAGAACCGAAGAAGCCATGCATCCCGGCGTTCGTTGGATCGGGCCGGACACGGACTTGCGTACCATCGCGCGCATCATGAAGGAGGAGGATATCGGCGCATTGCCCGTCGGCGAAAACGACCGCCTGATCGGCATGGTGACGGATCGCGACGTTACGTTGCGCGCCTTTGCCAATGGCGATGACATCTCTTCGCTCACCGCCCGCGACGTCATGACGAGGGAGATCGTCTATTGCCGCACCAACGAATCCGTCGAAGACGCCATTCACCTGATGGAGTCGAAAAAGATTCGACGTCTTCCGGTCATCAATGACGACAAGCGCATGGTCGGCATGCTGTCGCTGGGCGATGTTTCCCATTGCGCCAGTCAGGAACTCACCGGCGAACTGGCGAAGGCGGTCAGCGGCCATCACGCCTGAACGCCTTCACCTCAGCTAGCTCCGACGCCGCGCGTTTTGGGAACACGCGGCGTCGTAGGCGCGCCCGAGCTGCGCCGCACGGGATGTCTTTCCCGCTGCGGTTTCCCGGCGGCAAGAATACTGCGGGCGACCGGCAGAACCCCTTGATCGAGTGGATCGTCGCGGTCTATGCCTCTAGCCGCGCGGATATTTCGCGCGCGGAGAGGGGCACGCCATGGAAATCTTCACGTCCGCCGGTTTGCTGGCGCTGCTGCAGGTCATCGTCATCGACCTTGTGCTTGCGGGCGACAATGCGGTGGTGATCGGACTTGCGGCCGCCGGCCTTCCGTCTGATCAACGCAAGAAAGCGATATTGGTCGGCATACTGGCCGCCACGGCCCTCCGGATCGTCCTTGCGACCTTTACGGTTCAGCTTCTCGCAATCATCGGGCTCCTCCTCGCCGGCGGCCTGCTTCTGCTTTGGGTCTGCTGGAAGATGTGGCGGGAGATCCGCTCCGGCGGCCACGGCGATGTGCAAGGCCTGGATAGCGCAACCGCGCCACGCAAGACCTTCGTCCAGGCAGCGACCCAGATCGTGGTTGCCGATATCTCCATGTCGCTCGACAACGTCCTCGCCGTGGCTGGTGCCGCGCGAGAGCACACGACGATCCTCGTCTTCGGCCTGATGCTTTCGATTGGCATGATGGGCGTTGCTGCGAACATCATAGCGAGATTGCTCAGCCGCCATCACTGGATTGCCTATGTCGGCCTGGTGATCATCCTCTATGTGGCACTCGACATGATCTACCGGGGTTCGCTCGAGGTCTGGCCGCATCTGATGCCGGCCGCCCAGGCGCTGGTCGCCGGTTGATCGAGTTAGCGCTTGGTCGGGCGCGCTGCCGCGGGCATGTCCTCTTCGTCGGACGGCAGCTTCGCTGCAACGCGCTTCGCACGCGTCTTGGAGAAGCCTTCGTCTTCCAGGGCCTTTTCCAGGGCCGCCTTGTGATCGTCGTCACCTTCGACATGGATATTGAGATTGCGCTGGGGAAAGGGAATCTCGATGCCCTCTTCTCGGAAGCGCTCGAAGATCGCCACGCGCAAGTCGTTGCGCACGCCCACGCCGTTCAAGAGATCGGCCAGGTGCACCCGCAATTCGAAATCCAATGAGAAATCGCCGAAGTTCAAGAAGGCGACCGACGGCTCCGGATTCTTCAGGACCATCGGATGCTGTCCGGCGATCTCGAGCAGAATCTGCATGACGCGGCGGGGATCGCTGTCGTAGCTCACCCCCACCGCCACCTCCGCCCGCCCGACGCGGTTGCGATGCGTCCAGTTGCCGACGGACGCATTGATCAGTTCCGAATTCGGCACGATGATCGATTGCTGCTGGAAGGTCTCGATCTCCGTTGCGCGGACGGAAATGCGCCGCACGAAACCTTCCGTGGTGCCGCTGACGATCCAGTCGCCCACCTTGAAGGGCCTTTCGACCAGCAGGATCAGGCCCGAGACGAAGTTGGAAACGACGTTCTGCAGACCGAAGCCGACGCCGAGCGAGAGCGCGCCGGCGACCAGCGCGAGGCTGGAGAGGTCGAAACCCGCTGCCGAAACCGCAATGAGGGCCGCAGCACCGACGCCGACATAGCCGATGCCCGTCCGTATCGAGTTGCGCACGCCGGCATCGACGCGGCTCCGCGCCATCACGTTCCTGTCGATCCAGCCCTGTATCCAGCGCGTCGCGGCGTAGCCGAACACAAAGAACAGGAGCCCGGCAAGAATGCCGACCAGCGAGATGGTGATCGTGCCGATCCGGATCTCGGTCAGGAGCCGATAGGCCCAGGATTCGATATCGGCGATCTGGAAGCCCCATTGGAGCAAGATGAGCGGGATGAAGAACAATACGACCAGCGCATAGATGCCGAGCCCCGCGGCAAGGCCGATCTGATCGAGCGCCACCGATTCGAGGTTGAACCGCCGCTCGAGATAGCGGCCGACGATCGTCTCCGCAAAAGCGCCTTGCTTGGCAACCGACTTTCCGGTGAGAAACCCGATATACATCATGACCAGGATGGCGCCGGTGATGATGATCTGGGTGGCGATGAAGCGCGCCATGCCGACATAGCCGGCAAGCGCGATGGCGACCAGCGCCGCGCCCATTGCCAGAAGCGATGCGGATATGATGCGCGGCCACGGGCGACCCGGCGCGTGGAGAGGGTCGTCGCGCCGCAGGACCGGCCGAATCCAGGCCATCGACATCAGGATGAGCCCGATGATGATCGACGCGACGAAGCTCTTTGCAACCGTCAATATCACGGGCGAACCAAGCGCCTCACTGATGCTCCCGAGCAGATAGTCGAGGCCGTTGACGAGCGCCATCGCGAAGATCGGCACCATCAGCACCTTGGCACCACGGTCCGAGACCCGCACGAGCCGCCATGCCGAGTGCGTTGGCGACAGGACGGAACTGGCAAGGCTCGTCACGAAGAACAGCACGACGCCCATGCCGAGCGTCACGGCAACGATCGGCGCGATATCAGGCCTGAGCACGTTGAAGCTGTCGAGGAAGAAATAGCTCGAGGCGGCGAAGGCCGTCAGCGCCATGGTGGGAATCATCGTCGACCAGAATGCCCGCGACAATTGCCGGAAATAGGTGGGCTCCTCGTCGTGACGCTGGAGAAAGGGAGCGAAGAGCCGATATCCCCCGGCGAGGAAAATCAGCGCCGCACAGAGCGACAGGAATATCGCGCTGAGGAAGGGCAGGCGCTTGTAGTTCCAGGCAAAGGTCAACCAACTGCTGACGCTGCGCCACAATGCGGTGGCTTCGGCCGCCGTCGCTGTAAACGCCTCGCTCAGCATCTCCGCCGAAACGTTCGTATGCCTCAGCAGCGTAGTGGAGAACAGTGCCCGACGTGTCGCGGTTATCGTGCCGGCAAGCCGTCGCGCCTCGCCGGCAAGACTCTCCGCACGGGCCGCGATCGCATTGATCGCCGCCCGTTCGGCAAGCAGTCGTTGTCGCTCCTCCGTCACGATTGCCGCCTCCGGCGGCTGGTCCTTGCCCGGCGGCTCGCCAAGCTCTTCCAGGCGCGCCTTGATTTCGTCCAGTCGTGGCCGGGTGGCCGCGGCGGCCGAAACGATCTCCTTGGCAAGAGCGTCGGCCTGTACCTTCAATTCGGCAAGGCGGGTGTCATCGTCTTTTGCATTGGCAACGCGCTCCCCCAGTCGCTTGAGATCGCGCTCGGCTTTGGTCAGTTGCGCTTCCGCCTGCTGCAGCACCGGCGATGCGGCAGCTCCGGCGCCCGCTTCACCCCGCGGCGCCGGTTGTCCCGACCGGGCAGGCTCGGCTGCCGGGGCGGGCGATTGTTGAGCGGGCTCGCTTTGCTCCACGGGCCGAGCCGCGTCCTGGGCCGTCGCCGGCGCGCCGCCGGCGAGCGCCAGCGCAACCAAAGCAAACAAGAGGGCGGTCAATTGTGCTGCCGAACGCAATTCAAGATCCTTCGCAATCCGTCTATCGCCGATGGGGTCGCCAAAGCGAGCGCCATCATGTCCGATCTGCATACGCAACAAGGCGAAAAGATGCAAAACGGCATCTTTTGCGACTTGCCCGTCAATGACCGCCCGCGCGTCTTTTTCGGACGCATTCAGACGCACATGCAGCGCCGCGCGTCTTATTAGACGCGCAAAGGTCGCTGTAACACTTTGAATTGCTGCATGTCTTTGTCCTTAAATCGAGGTCGATTAAAGGAGACATGCAGTAGGTCGCCGCATTCTTTGAATCGGCGCATTGCGCGCTTTGCGAGGACCGTCACTTCGCTCCTATGCCCTGAAGCGGAGCACCGTCAGAACCCCGCGCCAGGCTGGGCCAGATAGGCCTCCTCCGCCGGCGTCGACCGGCGCCCGACGATGCCGTTGCGATGGGGAAAGCGGCCGAACTGCTCGATGACCTCGCGATGGCGGATCGCATAATCGAGATAGTTGGGCTCGCCGAGCTCGGTAAAGAGCTTCACCGACATCGTCTGATCGGCGAGGTTCTCGGAATGCTCGAACGGCATGTAGAAGAAGGCGCGCCATTCCGGCGACACCGCCTTGTCGGCGCTGGCGCCGATGGCAAGCTGTGCTTCGCGCAGGGCGAGTCCGTCGGTCGCAAACGCCAGCGGCGATCCGCGATACATATTGCGCGGGAGCTGATCGAAAAGAATGATCGCGGCGAGCCAATTGCGCGGGCTCGCCCTCCAGACATCGTCGACATGCCTTGAAAGCGCCAGATGCGCATCCCGGAAGCGCTGCACGCACTCGCGATCGAGTTCGGCGCTCGGCGTGAACCAGTGCTCGTAGGAAAGCTCCCCGAACCAGAAACGCAGCACGTCCTCCGGTGTGCAGTTGGTGCTTTGGTCAGTCATTCCGGCCCCTCTCCTTCTGACGGTCGCGAGTGGTCAGATAGGCGATCGACTCCACGATTTCCAGCCGGCCCTCGGCGGCCTCCATCACTGGAAATGCCCGGCAAGCGCCTCGGAGACGATCAGCGCCGCCGGAACGCGGGCGAGATTGCCGCCGCCGGCGGCGCTCGGCCCGCCGTCCACGCCGCCATTCGCATAGGCGACGGCGAAGCCGACGAGATCGTCGATATTCTCTTCGGCCGCGACATCGCCGAAGAGATACGTCGCCCTGCCCGATGCCTGGAAGGCAATGGTGCAGGGACGGGTGCAGGCGGCCATGCACACCGTCCCGGCAATCGCGAAATCATCGGCGAGCGGCTTGCCGAGCGCCGAAATGCTGCCGTTGAGCATGGCAAGCAACCGGGCACCCGGTAGGCACGGCCCGCCTGTTAAGTGGCACTCGGTCGAAAGCGTTATCTTGTGCGCTGATTGATGCGAATTCGCCATGGCTGTTCTCCGCCGGCCCCTGCCAGCTTTGCAAGGGGGCCGCAGAGAATGGCGAAACTCGAAACCGACGATTGACGCCGGACAGAAGCCGCTTCTTTTCCATCGGAACACCCCGTCCGTTGTGGTTGATCGGTTCGATGGCAGGTCTCCTGGCTCGCGGGTCGCGGCGCATCCACGTCTTCCCGGCCTCCCGGCCAGTGACATGTTGTGGATGCGCTTTCCGCTCACAGTTGCGGGGGCAGCCACGGCATCGGCCCCTTTCGGGCATCCTCACCGCGTTCCCTTTTCAGCCGCTGCCGAGTTTCGGCAGCAGCACCATCACGCCCTTGGTTGCACGAGTCTCGGCTCGATGCAATGGGGTCGGGATAATGATCGACAGTGCCGTCCGCCCTTCTTCGCTGCTCCTTCGCGATCACGGCGGAAGACCGGCTCGCTATTGCAGCGGCCAGAACCACATCAGCAAGGGCACCGTGGCAAGGATGATGACGATCGACAGCGGCAGTCCGAGCCGCGGATAGTCGCCGAACCGGTAGCCGCCCGGGCCCATCACCAGCGTATTGCACTGGTGCCCGATCGGGGTGAGGAAATCCGAACCGGCGCCGATCGCCACCGCCATCAGAAAGGCGTCCGGCCTATAGCCGAGCGTGGCGGCGAAGCTCACGGCGATCGGGGCCATGACGAGCACGGTCGCGGCGTTGTTGAGAAACGGCGTCACCGCCATCGCCGCAATCAGGATGAGCGCCAGCGCCCCGGCCGGCGGCAGGTTGGTGGCTATGCCGCCGAGCCAGCCGGCGATCAGGTCCGAGCCGCCCGTCGTGCGCAGCGAGTCGCTGACGGGGATGAGCGCCGCCAGCATCACCAGGATCGGGCCGTCGACGGCCCGGTAGACGTCCCGCAGCGGGATGACGCGGAAGATCACCATGGCAAGGGCCGCAGCGAAGAAGGCGACCGGCACCGGCACCAGGCCGACCGCGGTCGTCGCCATCGCCGCCGCCAGCAGCAGCAGCGGCAGGGTGCCGCGCCGGATCGTGCCGAGCAGAATCTCGCGCTGCGCCAGCGGCAGGCAGCCGAAGTCCTGCAGGAAGACCGGCAGCTCGCTTCGCGCCCCCTGCAGCACCACGATATCGCCGGCCTGCAGCCGGATGCTGCCGAGACGCTGTTTCAGCCTCTCGCCCTGCCGGCTCACCGCAAGCAGATTGACATTGTGATTGTTGAAGAGCGCCAGCCGCTCGGCGGACATGCCGATGAGCGGCGAATTGCTGCCGATCACCGCTTCGATCGCCTCGATCTCCGCACGCGTCTTGTCGCCCGGCATCGGCAGCCGGTCGCCGGCGATCTTCAGCTTCGCCTGGGAGACGATGCGGTCAAGCGCCGCCGGTCCGCCTTCGAGCAGCAATATGTCGTCCGTCTCGATCACCACATCGGGTAGCGGCGCCAGATGCGTGCCGCGCCGGAAGATCGCGATGACGACGGCGCCGCCGTCGCCGATCCTGACGAGATTGCTCACGGGCTTGCCGATCGCCGGCGAACCGGGCGCGGCCACGGCTTCCGCCGTATAGTCGGTGATCTCGATCGCCTGATTTACCGAGACCTCCTGGCTCTTTCGCTCCGGCACCAGGCGATAGGCAAAGAGCAGGAAAACGCAGCCGACAAGGGCAAGCGAAGCGCCGACCGGCGTGAAATCGAACATCGAGAAACTCTCGCCGGTCAGTTCCGCACGCATCCGCGAGACGACGACGTTCGGCGACGTGCCGACCTGCGTCATCAACCCGCCCATCAACGAGCCGAAGGCCATCGGCATCAGGAAGACCGAGGGCTGCACCTTCGAGCGCCGGGCAAACTGAAACGCGACCGGGATCATGATCGCCAGCGCGCCGATATTCTTGATGAAGGCCGAGAGCACGGTGACGGTGACCACGAGCAGTGCAAGCTGCGCCCTGACCGACTGCAGCTCCGGCAGGAAACGCTGGATCGCCGCATCCACGATGCCCGAGCGGGCAACGCCGGCGCTGACGATCAGGGCGCTCGCGACGATGATGACGATATCATCGCTGAAGCCGGCAAAGGCACCGTTGAAAGGCACGATGCCGACCGCCACCGAAAGCATCAGCGCCGAGCAGGCGATGACGTCGTAGCGAAATCGCCCCCACACGAAGAAGACCATCATTGTGCCGATGACGATAAACGAGAGAAGCTGGTCGGCGGTCATAAGCGAGTACCTGAAGCAACGACTGGTCGGACACGGGCCCATTTTTCGACAGACCACCCGGCCGGTCTTGGACGGCGCATCGCTTGGACGGCCGCCCACCGCCTGGCGAGTCTCCCCCTACATCCTCTGAAGCATCCATCCGATGCAACTGAAATATCGCGGAACTCCCCGCCGGGCGCCCGGTCCTCACCAGGAAACTGCGCCGTACCCCTGCCTTTTCTTGGATCGCGTTCGAAGAAAGGATAAGATGTACGAGCAGTTGAAGAACCGGCAATGGTTCTTCGCCTTTGAATTTCGCCTCGACCGGATGCCATCAGGAACGCCGGCATGAAGATCGTCCTTGCCGTTCTCTACGCGACGCTTGCGCTCGCTGCCTGCACACCCACGACACGGACGGTCGGCTACGGGCCCGGCCTCGAGCCGATCCCCGGCAGCATCACCTATGGCGGCCAGCCGCGTACGAAACTGACCAAGGCGCCCGTCGGCAGCATCGTCCCGCACCACTTCTTCGACCGATATGGATATCGGGTCCACGAAACCTACATCATCGAGCCGGATCGCTCGCTGCGCCTGACGAGCCGCCGCATAGACTACGATGTCTTCGACCATTGAATTGCAAAGGAGGGCGGAACAATGCCCAGGGCCCTGAAAAATGCGATCCCGTTGCTCGTCGCGGCACTGCTTTCGGGCGCCTGCACGGTGAGCTATGCCGGCGGCTACAGCGGCTATCACCCCTACGGCCTCGAACCCATTCCCGGCAGCATCACCTATGGCGGCCAGCCGCGCACGAAGCTGAAAAAGGCGCCCGTCGGCAGCATCGTCCCCCATCAGTTCAACGATCGTTTCGGCCGGCGGGTCTACGAGACCTACGTCATCGAACCCGATCGCTCGCTGCGCCTGGTGGATCGTCGCTACCGCGACTTCTTCCCCTTCGATGATTGAGGGGGAGGCCCTCAGCCCATCCGCATCAGCGCCAGTCCGCGCTTCACCGCATCGGCAAAGGTCACGCCGAGCGAGGCGCCGCCAATGCCGATGACGCCGAGCGCGCCGAGCCCCATCAGCTTCCATTTGCGCACATCCTCCGTCACCGGCTTCATCTCGAGGATGTCGTCCCGCGCCGTGGCGACGGCGCTCTCGAGCGTCCCCACCCGCCCCGCCAGTTCCTCCATCCGGCGGCTCATCGAGGCGCGCGCGGCATCGCTTCGGTCCTCCGCGCGGCGAAAATCCTCGCGCAGGTTCTTCACCTCGGCAAGGAGCGTGCCGAGCTGCTGGTGCACATGCCCGTCGATCATTCCCGCCCCTCCCCCTGACCCCGCCTTTCCTGCCGCCCTCGCCTTTCCTCCCGACCCCGCCCTTCCCCATGGCTTGCGCATTCCGCCTTCGCCCATACCGCCGCGGCGCAGAGGCCGACGACGGTCCGGTCGATCTTCCGCTGGTCCGCCGCCGTGGCGCCGCGCGCGCCGATGAGGTCAGTCCCGACCACCGGGCGGAGCCCGGCGACACTCGCCGGCCCCGAAGTTCCACAGGCCGCCGCCATCGATGCAGCGGTCAAAGTCGCTGCGGCGAGCAGCCGATTGCAAAGCCGCTTCATTGTTCTGCCTTTCGATTGTTTGCGTGACCGACCGGGCCCCCTCCTCGCGGATCTGGAGCACCGCCCAGGCGACGGCGGCGATGAGCAGCGCGCCGGCGGCGATCTTCACCCCACCCGGCATCATTTCATCCCCAGCGCCTGGCGCACCGCCGGCATGGAGGTGATCGCGTAAGCCGCGAAGCCGACGATGACGGTGAGGATCGCGAGTTGCACCCGCCAGTCGAGCGCCACGAGGTTGAGCTCCTTCAGCGCCGTGACGATCGAGCCGCCGGCGGTCAAAAGCCAGGTCCAGAACCGGCCGGACCGGCGGATCGGCTTCGGCCGCACCGGGCCCGCCGCCGCGTCCTCCCCCACCTCGGACGGCCGCGCCGCCGCGAGCACCCGCTGCAGCACCGCCTCCACCCGTTCCGGCCGCACCAGCGCTTTGTTGAGCCCGTCGCCGGCATAATAGGACTGCCCCCGCCTCACATGCCGCACGGCGCCCCGCGTATCCGCCAGCACGGGCAGCGACGCCCATTCCTGCGCAAGGCGCCGGCCGAATTCGCTTGGCGTCATCCGCCCGGCCGCGAAGTCCCTGTAGCCGCGGCGCTTCAAGAGGTGGTAGGCCATGCGATCCTGCAGCTCCGGCGTGAACCGCTCGCTGCCGCTGAGCCCCATTTCGCCTTCTATGTCGCTCAGCGTGCGGGGCGCATCCAGCGTGTTCCTCATGAACTGGTAGCCGCCGGCCGCACTTGACCCGAACCGCCTCGACCACCCCGCCTGCGCAGCCTCCACCTCGTCGAGCGTCATCGACGTTATCGGCCGCGGCAGCTTGTCTTGATTGTTGCCGTAGATCACATCATAAGACGCGCGGTCGCCCCGCCCGACTTCCGCTTCACGGATAAAGTCGAGCAGGATCGCCGCGCCGGGAGGCACGGTTTTGTCCATGGTTCACCTTGTTTTGTTCGGGGTCTGAAAATGATGATATACGGGCCTAGGACGCGCAGTGCTTACGCCGAGGTTCTCGGATATACGGACATTTCAACTCTGGATTGATGATCATGCAATATCCCTTTCGCGACGACTTTTCATTTCCTCGCCGGTCGCTAAAAGAAATCCTCGGGACGTGCTTTGAAAATTGGCGAATATCTCGCCGCGAATGCAGAGGCAAAAGGCACTCAGCTATCAATCCAGTGCGCGATGTTTCGAGTTTAGCACAATCGGATTTGCCACTCGTTTTCATCACGCGAAACGAAATGGCGATCCTTCCTGCATTTCTTCGGCACTATCGCAAGCTAGGGGTTACCCGGTTCATTTGTGTTGATGACGGATCGAGTGACGGCTCACGCGAGTATCTTCTTCAACAGGAGGACGTAGACGTCTGGACTTCGCCAATCCGATTTGCGGAAGCGAGACGAGGGCGTACTTGGCGTGAGGCTCTGTTTGAGCGCTATGGATACAACCGATGGTATATCAATGTAGACTCAGACGAGTTCCTGGTCTACGACCGGTGCCCAAGCGAAACACTAGGCGATCTCATCCGCGTCCTCGAAGACCGCGGCATCTTGCGCCTTCCCGCTCCTATGCTGGATTTCTATCCGGGGAGCAATGAGTATCAGAAGCCGGAAGAGATGCCTTGGAGAACGGTCGACCATTTCGACGGCCGAGGCTATGAGATGACTTTCGGGAAGCGAGGCATAAGTATAAAGGGTGGCCCAAGAAAGCGCCTCTTTGCCGAAGAAAATGAACTCATTAAATATCCCATAATCTATTGGGACAAAGATTGCTGCTTTGGAAGCAGTCTGCATAAACCGCTACCATACCAACGCAACTTCTCTCCCGTTTGGGGTGCGTTGTTGCATTTCAAATTTTTCGTTAACTATCGAGAAAAAATAAATGAAGCAGCAGCTGATCAGCAACATTACAATGCGTCTCAGCACTATCGTGCGATGAAGAGCGAGATTGATCGCTCCGGCTCAATTGATTTTATGTACGAGAACTCAGTTAAGTTTGCAGGCCCTACACAACTGATCGATTTAGGGTTTATACCGTCCATCACATTTGATCTAGATGACAGGCGGATCACTCCTTTGAAAGAGTGGACACCTCATCCCGATAGGCAATAAAGGCGCCGCGACGCGCTGATCGGCGTTCCAAAAGCAGCACCTTCCCTGAGAAGATGCCGCATGAGCAATCCCACCGCCACCGGCTTCCAGGGAAAACGCATGCGTGCATGCCGAGCATCTTAAAGGCGGTGAAATTGCTTCAGCTCTGCTCCCCGATTTTGACCGACGTTTAACGAAACGGAACTACGATCCATTTGGATATAGTATATCTGGCTAGAAAGGCCGGAGTGACCGCGAGTTGCTGCCTGACTCGCTTCGCTTCACGAAGGACCTTATGCCCGACAGATAGCTTTTTCTTATTAAGCGCTTTCTTTCGTTCGCTGAGCTTCAGCCTTATAGTACTCTGTATTGCTATCGACTCATCCTCAATCTTGACACTTTGCACACAGAGAGCGGGGACTATCTGATGCACTATATTTTGCACCATCAACGGGGATAGCGGTTCGAACATAAAATGATCTACCGCACATGGTAGTTCCTTCTCGGACAGGTCCAGCAATATTTGAGCATAGCGCTTTGATACGATGTACCCGCCTGTTCCGAGATGCGCGCCGGCTAGCCGGTGAATTGTGTGCCGTCCAATTCGAAAACGTGGCACTCGGCTAATGAAGGTACGCTGCTTGAACGTCTCGACTTTGAGAAGGCCAACCTGCTTTGGTAGCCACCCTTCTGACCTCAGGAATTGGCCGGCGTCATCCGCCAGAAAAACGTCATCCTCGAAAACTGCGCCGAACTCATCAGGACCACTGGCGATAGTAGCCCAGCATTTCCGGTGACTCATGAAGCACGCGAATTCAGCCTTTCCCATCCTCTTCCAAGGTCCCGATGGGGGCTGCAATTTTACGACATGATCCGATAGCCGCTCACCGTCAACGGCCTCAATTCGCTCAAACGTCGCGCCAATTCTCTTGAACTGCACATCCATGTGCGCAAGTCTCTCAGGCGAGCGGTCGAGATTAATTACGAGACACCGCATGAGCTTGCATCAGTTCCATTTTAAATTAGAAAGAAACGCGGAGTTTTCATCCGTGTCCTGAGGATGCCACGGCGCAAGGCAAATTCCATGCCCGGATAGTTTCTCCCGCAGGTCGTTCGCAATAGCCGACTTTCGTTCTATAAAGTCCGGGATGCCAAAACTCAGAGACGAATGTTTAACCCTTTTGAATCGAGAAAAGGTCGCTGTAGGAATGCCGATTTCGTCGATAATCTTTGTCCTATACTCTCTTATTCCCGAATATATCACTGGAATACCGATAGCAAAACACGGCATGGCGCAATGAATTCGTGACGTTATTACACTCCGCGCGCTTGATCGATATTGTGTCAAGAGCTCTTTTGCGAGTTGATTTTTGGTCGCATGACCAGCGAAGCTGATTTTCGGCATATGAGTGATTTGCCGGTACCGTTTGCGTTCTGCGCGATCAAAAAAAATGGTACTGACATCAACGAGATAATCTGCGGTACCTTTCAGTGATTTCGGGCGGGCGGGAAACGTCATGGTCGCGCAACCGCTGACGTATGCTTCCACGCCCCACCGCCTGATAATTTCGGCAGTCCCTTGGTCGCGACATCCAATTGGCTCGAAGCGCTTAAAGTAGTCCTTGTGACGCGAATAAGCGTTTGCCGCCTTTTCGGTCAAATGGAAGCCGAAGAATATGGGGATGACATCGTCTGAAGGCGGCCAGTTTTCGGGTTCGTGGCTGAACCATCCGTTCATAACTACAACGCAAGGCTCTCCAACGTAGCGGCTTAAAAAATCTCGATTAACAATCGAGCACTCTTGGCCGATGTGTTGCGCGACAGCGAGCGTTTGAATGTTGTCACCGATATTATCGGTGTTCGAATATCCCAGAACAGCAACTTTCATCGATTTTCCCGCGCGTAGAAATGTGGGTGTAGCGTTTACAAGCCAATTTAAGATGCAGCAACCGCGTTTTGATAAAGGTTCTGGAGAAACCTGCGTGCGAAAAGCTGGATGTGAAGGGCGTCTGCATCAGGGACGAACCGCCACTGCCCACATAGCATCGATCTGCTAGTCTGCAATGCCCAGTTCGTACCTGATCACACGGTTGAAACTGTCAGCGCGACAGAGCGTGGTTACACACTCCCACTCGACGGCACCTTGTCCTTCGGACGCCGCCTGGCATACCGCCGATCGCCGTCGCGAACTCGCTTGGTAAAATGCCGGCGTGGAGCACACCTAAGCGGAGATTGCAGCGAAAGCGGCGGCACAGATGCGCGGATTTTCCCAAATCGACGGCGTGAGGCTGCACCGGAGACGATGGATTGCGCGCAAGCCACAGACGGATTGTGGGGTTTGGGCCAAAGGCGTCTTCCGGGCGGCTACACTAAGCCGCGGCATAGGTGTTCCCCTCCATGTCAGTGGTGTTGCAGTGGAGAATAAAGACCCTGGAGCTCGGTCGTGGCCTCGATCCAATCAACAGGGTTCCGCGCTGTGGAAGAGGATGTGATCATCATGCAACCCTCTGCAGAATGGTCCAACCGTCGCCGTTCACCCCGCGTGCCCGCCAGGTTCCCGACAGTATGGAGCCCGCATCGGGATGGCCGGAGTAGACGTACTGATAACTGAGGTTTGAACGCAGAGCTGGTGTGACCGAGGCATTCCTGGACGCATTATTCGTGTAACAGAAGATGATGTGCCCCAACGGAAGGCTCGTGTCATTCGCACCCGTGCCAGTATAAACCTCCGCCGCCGTAAACCCCAACGCATGCGTATGGCTTGTGGACGTAACCGAATTCGTCGTCGAGTTGGTGATGCTGCCGGGCGTCCCCAGCGTCAGCGTCCGGTTGGTGGCAAGGTCACCGCCGCCGGTCAGGCCGTTGCCGGCGGTGATCGTCCGCGCTTCCGGCGTCACCCCAAGAGCGTCGTAGTTTCCAGCCGTCAGAATTTGGCTTCCGAACAGATAGCCTATGTTCGTGTCGCCCTCCAGTTGCAGCGGGTGCGGGGTATCCCAGGCTCCGTTCCCCGTCCTGTCGACGAGGACGTGGAAATTCTGGGAATCGACATAGGCCCAGAAGTCATAGGCACCGGATGTCGTGTCGCTGAATTTGAGCCTGGGATTTGCGCCGGATATCTCGATCTCGTTTCCGCTGGTCGCGATCTTGCCCGAGGTGGAAAGCGTGGTGATGCCGGAATAGGCACCGGAAATCCGAGCGTCGGGGACAGTGCCGGCCGTCAGGTTGGACGCATCGTTGGCGCCGAGCGTCGCGCGCGCTGCGGCTGCATCCGCGTCGTTGAGAAGCGTCTGCATGAAGGCCGAAACACCGAGCGTCGTCAGCGCGGCCGCGGCGTTCGCATCGTCGAGCAGCGTCCGCGCGAAAGGCGTCAACGCCGTCGTCGCATAGGCATCCGCCGCGGTCGTGTAGATCATCCTGTCGGCCGCGGTGGTAAGCCCGGAAATCGAAGTCAGCGCGGCATGGGCCGTCTGGGCGCCGAGCGCCGTTCGGGCGGCGCTTGCCGATGTGGCACCGGTTCCGCCCGCGGTGATCGGCCGTGCGGCATTGGCATCGGCCGTCAGGTCGTCGACCAGCGCGTTATAGGGCACGCTCTGGATCGTCGTGTTCGGCACTCCCTTGGTGCCGGCCGGGGGTGAATAGACTCCGCCTGTTCTTGGCAATGGTGCCTCCATCAAAACTAGCGCATGATCCGACCGGAGTGAAACGAGGATCGACAAGATCATGCGTCGAAAAGAAAGAGCGCCGATCTGATCCAGGCAGATCGAAACGCGCTCTAAACCGGGAGATCTCCGGGAACGCTTAGGAAGGGTCAGCCTACTTTGGCATCTTCCCCGCCGCGAAGAGCCGCCCATAATCCACCCGCCGCATGCCGTCGGGCCCGCGGACGACCGCATCGGGGCGGGTCTTCTCCACCTCCTGCGCCATCACGCCGATATGTTTCGTCTCGCCGGCGGATTCGCCCCGGTAGCGGTATTCGTAGAGATTGTGCCCCTTGAGCCTGCCCACCTTCTCGATATTCTTCTTGGCGCGCCGGTCGGAAAGCGGAATTTTCCCGAACATGCCAAGGACGTTTCCGAGCAAGCTGCTCCCCGCCTGCTGCCGCGCATTATAGGCCGCCACCTGGTTCTGGTAGTTTTGCTGCACCAGCCCTGCATAATCCACCGGCTGGATCGATTGCCCCTGCGTCGACACGAAATTCGGGTTCGTCACCTGCGCGCCGGATATGAGCGCCGAGATCTCGTTGATCGGCTGGTTGCGCATCGCATATTGCTCGTTCAGATAGTTCGAGCGCGCCGCGTTTCGGGCATCGATCAGCGCCTGTTGCGCGTTGAAGCCCTGGTCCTCGAGCGCGTTGTTGGCCGCCGTCGCCGATTGGCCGTTCTGGTGCATCTGCTGCAGGGCATTGTTGCTGAAATCGGCATTCTGCAGCGCCTGGCCATAGGCCTGCGCCTGTGCCGCATTTTCGAATCCCGCCCTGTCTCGCGCCAGGCCCGCGAGCCGCGACTGCTCCTGCCCGGCATTCAGCACGGCCGCAACGCGGGCATCGTTCGCCGTCCGGTTGGCCTCGTCGATCGCGCGATCATAGGCCTCCGATCCCGGCTGCAGCCCCTGGTTCGCGAGCCGCGTCTCGAGGGCAGCCCGGTCGCGCGCGAGCTCAGGATTGAGGCGGGCCATCAGCGCCTCCTCATATCTGCGCGTGTCCAGATCCGCATCGTAGCTGCGCGTCACCCTGCCGGCATCGCCGACAGAACTCGCAAGCTTCGGCCCGCCGGAAAACTGCTGGTATTGCGGCAGCGCGAGCTTCGAAGGGTCGCCCGCCGCCGGCGCGCCGGAAAGGTCCACCGGCTTGCCGAGCAGGTCCGTCAGCCGGGAGGACTGCTGGTTCGCAAGCGTCGCGAGATTGAGGTTCGCGCCATCGTTCTCTCTCTTGATCGCCGCCTGCCCGGGAGAGAGCTCCTGGACCGCCGTCCAGGTCGGCAGGTCATAGGCCTTGCCGCTCATCGGGTCGGTCCACTTGTTCGTGCCCGACACCTTGTAGGTAAGGCTGCCGTCCGGCGTCACCTGGTTGACATTGCCGATATAGCCATTGGCAACGGCCGTCCCGATATTCGTCGAGGTCTGCGCCGCCGCCGTCGCCTTCGGATCGGGAGGAGTGGGGGCTTTCGATTTTCCCATGATAGCACCTTTTTGAATGGGGAGTGGTGGGAGGAGAGACCGGGCGGTTATCGCTCTACCTCATTTGGTCGGCCGGCCAGCCATCCTGCCGATGGGCGGGATACCGGAATTGCCGGAAAACGGCGGGTAACCAGGGACTTGGGCCTGCTGCATGTTTCCTTTGATCGACCTCGATTAGAGAGACATGCAGCAATTCAAAGCGTTACAGCGACCTTTGCGCGTCTGAAAGACGCGCGGCGCTGTAGTGCCCGCATCCGCCCGCACCTCCGACTTTCGAAGGTGCTTGCGGCGAGATGCCCCTCGTCCGATACTTCCTGGGGGTCCGCTTCGAGTGTTCCCCTGGTGCGGAATGAGCAAAAGTGTGCGGGGTTTTCCGCCCGCGGGCCGCGACATCATCGTGATCCAATGCATGTCGCCGCATGTGTGCATCGGCTTCGGCAGAACGACATGCATGAAGAGAAGGAGCTTAAAGCGTTACACGAGCCTGCCGCGCTTTAAGATGTCGATCATGAGAAACTTGGGTGCCTTGGCGTCTGCCTGCTTCGGTTTGCTTGTCAGCTTCGGCGCCTGTGCCGCCGACGCGAACCGGCCAGCCCGGTCCAGACCGTACTCCAGCAATGGCTGGAGCGCAGGGCGCCGGTCGAAAAGGTGACCGGCATTGCGGCCTATGTCAGCTTTGGCGACCCCGGTCCGGCAATAGAAGCCTTCGCGGGAAAGACCGGACGGGAGACGAGCGAGGGGCCAGTCGGCCCGGACACGCTTTTCCAGATGGGCAGCACGTCGAAATCCTTTGCCGCAGCCGTGATATTGAAGCTCGAGGCGGCCGGCGTTCTGTCCCTCGAAGATACGATCGGGAAATGGCTGCCGGAATACCCGGCCTGGAAGGATGTCAATCTTCGGCGCCTTCTCAACATGACCAGCGGGATACCGAACTACTCCGAAACGGAAGAACTGTCGCGTATCTGGGCGCATGAGCCCGAGCGCCTCCTGAGCGCGGAAGTACTCATCCAGGCGGTCTATCCGAGCGAAACCAATGATCTGCCTGCCAGCCACGGCTATTCCTATTCCAACACCAATTACATCCTCGCAAGCCTCATTGCCGCAAAATCGACCGGCAGGCCTTATCGCGATCTGGTCCGTGAGCTCGTCATGGAGCCGGCCGGCCTCTACTCCACCTTCTATGAAGACGGCGTCGTTCCAATGCAGGTAATGGAGCGACTGGCACACGGCTATTTCGAGAACGCCGCCTGCACCGATTATCGGCCGAAGGACTGCACCGAGTCTTGGAACCAGCCGTTGGTAGGGCGGGATGTCAGGACGACGAGTCTGTCCTGGGCCCAGGCAGCCGGCGGTGCGATCTCCAACCCCGCGACGTCAACCGGTGGATTCGAACCATTTTCTCGGGGCGTTTTCTGCCGCCCGAGCAGCAAGTGGAATGGCTGTCGATGGTCTCCACCAGGACGGGAGAGCCCATCACCGAGGTCTCTGCGGAGGATCCGCGCGGCTTCTCTCTCGGCCTGATCTGCGCGGTGCTCGGTCCGCTCGGCCCGCAATGGTTCTATGAGGGAGAAACGCTCGGCTACCGCACGCTCTATGTGTGGATCGCCGATGAGGACATCGTTATCGCAGTCCAGACCAATTCTCAGCCTCCGGAAGGGGAAGACAAGCTCCACGAGGTCGTCATCGAACTCTATAACGCCATCAAGCCGCACCAGCCGGAAAAGTGATCAGCGACGCGCCGGGCATCCTCGAGAGCGCTGCAAATCTTTGTGCTTTACCCAAGATAATGGACCTGAATTTAGTCAAAGCTGGCCGCCTGAAATTGACCAGGAGGCGTCTCGGTAGCCGAGCAGCTTGAAGCAGTTCGTGGACCCCACCGAGAATTGCGCAAGAAACGGCTGGGCCCGATCGAGCCACTCCCGGTGGGAACTGCTTTCCGCCTCGATCTCGTCGACGGGCCGCAGCCCTATGAAGCCGGGACCATGGCTCAGGAACCAGCAGGCACGCCCGATGAGGCGGCGGCTGCTCTGCCGCAGCGTGTCCGCATCGTAGTAAATATCGAGGACTTTCCGTTTGAGAGGCTTCTGCCTCCCGGGATCAGCGACGGCTTGCTCGAGGGGCATATTGCTGATCATGTCGTGCAGCTCCTTGAAGTCGAGTAACAGCTGCGTCGTTGCGTAGCGGACGTCGCTTTCGTCCCGGACGATGTTGAACCACTGGTTCGGATCGAGTTCGTTGAGCGCGGCGGAATTTTCGAAGTCGCGGGACATGTTGAGGACCTCGAATTCGCGAAGATCGACATAACGCTCGACGAGCAAGAGTTTCTCGATCTGGGCGGTAAGCTCCTCCCCTTCGGCGGTGACCGCGGCGTTATTGCCGCCCTTTTCCGGATCGCTGTAGGCGCCGCCTTCGTCCAGCAATTCGTCGAACCCGCTGAGCGACGCTACGGTCGCGCCCCCCCGCGCCATGCGAAGAGCGATCTTTGCAGTGATCTGCTGGAGTTCGTTGTTGCGTCTGTTGCGCTCCTGATAGCTCTGCTGAAAGTAGAAGATGAACAGCGAGACGCCGATCCCGATCAGGATCACTCCGAGCTGGGAGAAGATATTCCGATGGTACTTAAGCAATTTCTCCCGGTAGCGCAGGTCAGCGCGCACGCTTTCCGCGACCTGGAAGTTGACCAGGAGGGAGAGCACGAGGAGACCCGCGCCGATCAGCACCAAACCGCCGATCAGCAGGAATCCGTTTCCGAGGAGCCCGCCGAAAACCACCGCCCAGTCCCCCTGTTCCGGTTATCACGTGAAAGGCCACCGGCTACGACCACTCTATCGCGGATTGCGCCCTGGCGGATTTTTTTCAACAGCATGAAGATTCAACATCGATCTTCCACGCAGAAGCACGACCACGACAGCGCCGCGCGTCTTATCAGACGCGCAAAGGTCGCTGTAACGCTTTGAATTGCTGCATGTCTTTGTCCTTCAATCGAGGTCGATTAAAGGAGACATGCAGGAGAACTGTCAACGCTCCCCTGGTCCAACCGTCAAAGTCGATTGACGGCATGCGCCCGCCAAGTATCGTCCCTCAGCGTGAAGATGATTTCCGCCTCCTCTCGTCCGCGCAGGCGGGGAATGCGATGGCCTGTGAATCCGAAGCGGCGGGCGATATCGACCATGCCGCGGTTTTTCTCCGGGACGCGCAGCACCGCCAACTGGCAGCCGATCTCGTCGAACGGATAGCCGAACATGGCCCTGAGCACCGCCCGCGTCAGCCAGCGCTTGCTGCTCGAGGCCGCGGAAAGCTCGATCACCCCCGCTTCCGGCACGTAATTGTGGTAGACGACGCCTGCAATGAGCCGGCCCTGCTCCAGAACGCCCCCCTTCTCCACCACACCCAGCGTCGTGAAGTCGGAAAAGCCCCTTTCGCAGCCCTCGATCCGGCTGGCGACGAAGACGCCGATCGCCTGATTTGTCGCGGAATCGCCCGCCCCGCCCCAGATGATCTTCAAGCGCTTCCCTCCCCGGCCGAGACCTGCATCGTGGCGAGATCCACTGCGATGTCGAGCTTCACCGCGCCGCCGGAGGTGATGACGCAGCCGACGGCAAGCATGTCGCCCGCCGCCCGCACGTTCTGGCGAAAATCGTATCGCAACCGCTCCGACACGCCGTCCCAGCGTGCCACGTCCCAAAGCCCGACATCCCATTCCGGCGACGCCGTGTTGCCTTCCGTCACCCGGTCGAAGGGCGGCGCCGTCCTGTCGAAGTCCGCCCGCGCGAAAAGCTGCACCCTCGGCTTCGTCTTCGCGCGGAAATACATATGCGCCAGCGATGCCGCGGCCCGCTGGCCGAATTGCCCCGCCGGCATGAACTGGGAGAGATAGGTGGCGGTAAAGCTCAGCCCGTCGTCGGTGCCGCCGGAGTCCCCCTGCCAGCAATAGCCGTCAAGCGATCCGAAGAAGAGGCCACCCTGCAGCGTCTCGAAGCAGTTTGCCCGCCAGTTGCTGATCGTCGACCAGCGCCCGGTGAGCACATTCATGACGAATGTCTTGTCGCTGACGACGCTGTTGTCCGGAAAGGCGACGAAGACGAGGTTCTGCTCGACCCAGGGCTTGAGGGTCCAGCCCGAGCCGGTTGCATTCGCCGCCTGCCGCCAGTCGTCCTCGATCGGCCGGGAGACCGAAACCTGCGCCAGCGCCTGCCCTTCTCGCTGATGGAAGTCGCGCTGAAACACTTGGCTCATCGGCGTCAGGCCGTCCGTCGTGGCGATCAGCACGTCGCCGCCGACGCGGATCCAGGCATTCTTCCCGAGCGGCTTGCCGATCTGGTAGACGCCCTTCAGCGCGAAGTCGCTGGCGCTCGAAGGGTCGGAGCCGGCATAGACGGCGATCTCCCCCTCGGTCGAAACGAAGACGCAAAGATCGGAAAGCCCGTCGCCGCTTTCGAGCGACCAGGAAAAGCCGGTCAGCAACGATCCGCCCTTCTTCATCACGCCGCCGAGCGGAAACAACGAGGCCGCCCCGCCGATCGCATTGACCGGCAGATAATAGGCATCGAGCGTCGCATTCTTCAGGAAGAACTCGCGGTTCTTGAAGAGCCAGCCATAATTGAGCTGAGCCATGGTCGTCGCATCGGAGAAGCTGATCGCCGGCGTCGTCGCCCAGCTGGATCCGTCATAGATGCGGCGCGGATCCGCGCCGTTTAGGCAGACGAGAAAGGAGCCGCCGGCCGTCGTGTGCTGAAAGGCGCACCAATCGCCGCCATTGAGCCCGCTGACCTCCGCGGCGGTCGTCGCCGGCGGTGCTGCCGGCGCCGTCATGTTGTAGATCGCGCTCGCCGTCGCCATGAACAGCTTTTCATTGCTGCCATATTTATATTTGAAGGCGCTCCGGATGGCGCTGCCATCCGCCGCCAGCCCCGCCTTGCGCGAACCGCCGCGGATCGTGCAGCCGGTCAGCGTCGGCAGGAAATTGCTGAGCACGCTTGCCGATCCCGGCACTTGCGAGGCCATGTCGGCGGTCGTCACCAGCCCGCCTTTCGGCGCCGGAAACGTCACCGCCTGCGAGGTTTGCGAGCGGCCGATGCTCGCCTGGCCGCGATTGGTGAGTGGCAGCCGGCCGGGAAGTACCCTCGTCATGATGCCCCCCTGTCCGCATTGATCTCCTGCAGGAGATCCGCTTCGAATTCCGCCAGATTGTCCTCGAAGGGCAGGCCCTTCTGCCGCTTCCAGCGCCAGATCAACCCTTTCGCAAGCAGCCGCTCCGGAAAGAACGTCGTGTCGTCGTCGGCGCGAAAGAAATCGCGCTCCTCGTAAGGATCGCCGAGCACCCAGTTCCTGGAGAAATAGTCGATCGTCGCGCCGGCGGCCGAAGCGGTCGGGGAAAAGAGCATTTCCCTGCCGCGAAGGTGACAATAGGGCGCCTGAGAGCCGACAGCCGCCACCACCGCCCATTGCGCGTCGTTCGTCACCAGCCGGACGCATTCCCCGACGGCGCTGCGGACCGCGCCCCCCGGCGCAAGCCGCTGATAGTCGGAGGGCAGCAGCTCCGGCGAAGCGGAGACGGCAAGGCTCTTCAGCAGGCGTCGCCAGTCGGCGCGCCGCGCGATCTCGCCGCCCGCCTCCTGCGCCAGCGCCACCATCGTCTGCGCATTGGGATCGTTCGCCCCGTAGACGCTCTCGAAACGGTCGAGCGAAACGATATCGCACACCCCGTTGACCGCGGTCAGAAGCGTCATGGCGTCGGCCCTCCGATGGCGATTTCGCCATTGCCCCAGCGCAGTCTCTCGTCGGCGAGCCCAAGCCCCGCCATCGCCTGCCGCTTCAGCGTCTCGGCCGCGCCCGCCTTGGCGGCGTCCCGTTCCCAGATGGCGATTTCCTCGACCAGCCCGTAGAGATAGACGTCGGGCGCTCTGTCGATCAGCCAATTGCTGGGCTCGGCGGCCGTCAGGGCCGGTATCCTGGCGTAATAGGTGACTTCCAGTTCCGCCGCCCCCCTCGGCCGCACCCGAATCCGGTCGCCGATGATCGCGTAGCCCACCGGCGCGCCGCCCGCTGTTGCAACCACCGTCAGTTCAGCCAGCGGCCGCGCCCGCAGCAAACGGCTGCCCGGCGCAAGCACCTGCCGCGCCTCCAGGAAGTCGGCCGGCAAGCTGCCCTCGCCCTCCGCCAGCGCCAGCGTCGCCGCCTTTTCCATGTCGGCAAGGCGCAACACGCGATTGAACTTCTGTTCCGCCAGGGCAACGAAGCGCGGGAAGAGATGGGCAATGTCGTCGCGGCCGGAATAGGCGCCGGCATCGACCAGCAGGGATGCATAATCCGATATCGTCATAGCCGCCCCTCGAATGAGCGCCACGCGCGGTTGTCGCCGTCATTGAGCCACCGCTTCACATAGCGGTCGTCCCCCTCGGAATGGGCCCGGACCAGGTTTTCCGAATACGCAAGATTGAGCGGGATCGAGGCGACCTTGGCCCATTCGCCGAAGCCGTTGCCGGCGGTTGCATTGCGGGTAAAAGCGTTCTGGCGAACGAGGTTTTCGACCGGATAGTCCGTCCGCCAATGCGTCCTGTTGCCGTCCTCCATCACCCAGACGGAGCGGCCGGTCAGGAAATCATGGTCGAAGAGCTTCCATTTGCCGTCGCGGATCACCATGATCACTCTCCCGGCAGCGGATCGGCGCGCTCGGCCTTGCCCTTGGCGATCAGGAATTTAGCCCCATCGAGCGGCACATCGAGTACCGTGCCGGCCGGGACACGATCCCCTTCAGTTACCCATGTGTCGTAAAGAAGCCTGACCGGTAAATATTTTGTCTTCACTTCACTCATCGTGCGCCTCGTTCCAAAAACAAAAGGCGCCTCTCGGCGCCCGTATAAAATGTCGGCGGTTCACAACGCGCCATTAGCTGGCAGCACTCAGGCCGAAGAGGTCTGCCGCGATGCCAAGTCCCTTTTCGTTGTGCACCTTGAGCGTGCCCTCGCCGATGATGACGCCCTTGTCGGCGTCGCCGGTCTTGGCGACATCGCGATCCTCCTGAATATTGCGGAGCCACAGGAATGAGAGCATGTCACTGTCGATGAAGAAGGCGTTGCGCGCCAGACCGGCGCTGACTGCCTGTACACGGTTGGGATGGATCATCACCGTGCCGAACGGCCCCTCGTAATAATCCGCCGTCGCAACGATGGTGTTGCGCTCGCCGCCCTGCGAAACTGCGTAGCGGAAAGGCGCAACATTGCTGTCGGACATGAAGGTGACGAAGACGGATTTGACGTATGGCGAGACCGAGACATGGCGGAAGTTGGCGCCGTTCTGGTAGCCCTGCTGCATTACGTCGTCCAGGATGGCTTTTGTGAATGCCCGTTGTGTGCCGGTGACCGGCGCCACAGTCAAACCCGTCGCCGGGTTGAAGCCGCCATTGGCGCCAGTGGCCCCACGCGAGACGTTGGTCTCGACCCAGGTGTTCAGCGAGCCGAATTCGCGCGTGGCGCCACCGGCCGAAGCGTTAGTATCAACAATGGCGAATTCTACGTCCTTGCGGATTTCCACGCCCTTCTTGAGTTTCTGGTACTTTCGCTTCTGCACATTGCCGGCTTCAGCCGTCACCTCCTGCGTCGCGGAGATAATCCAGTCCTTGCGCATGATTTGCGTATAGTTGCCCAGCCGCTTCGGTGGGGTGATCGCGTCGAAGGCATATTCCTCGCCTTCCTCGCGGATATTGGCCCCCGGCGCGGCGAGTTCGTCCGTTTCCCATTCCGGGTGGACCGTGACGCATTTGCCCTTCTCGATTAGCGAATAGATCGGTGTGTCTTCCGGTGTGATGCGCGACACCACATCGGAAAGCTCCTCGCGATTGCCGACGGCCTGGGTCGTCTGGAATGTGTTGGTGACAACTGCCATGTGTTCGTCCTTCTAAAAATGATGGGCGCGGCCAGCCGCCCGCCAGCAAGCGAGCGGACGGCCATTTCATGTCGGAATCCAAAGTCGTTCGGTTGGGCAGTCGGCGTGCCCTATACCGTCTCTCCCCTGTGGGGGAGATGGCCGGTCCACCCTCCGCAGCTGCAGCGCAGCTGCTGCGGAGGACGGGCAGGCCAGAGGGGGTAAACGCGTCCGCGCTGCTGTGTGCGACTATTCAAAATCGACCGCCATCGCGTCGCGGATCGATCCGCTTCGCGTAAGACGCCGCATCGCCTCGCGGCTTTCTCGGTTCTGCCGCTGCGCCTGGCTCTTCGCCTTCATGCGCGGTACCGGGGCCGGCGCCTCACTCACCTTCTGCAAAGCCTTTGTACGCGCCCGCTCGGCGTTAAGCCCAAGCCGGGCATAATGCGCGAGCTTGAAGAGGCGGTGGTCGACCACCTCCCGCATTTCCTGTTCGGAGAAGCCGAGTTCCCGAGCCGTCTCGAAAGCTTCGGCGAAGAAAGCCTGCCGCCCCTCCTCCTGTCCCGTCTGCGGGAAAGCTTCGACGAGTTTGGCGTTCTCCAATGCTAGCCTCTCCTCGGCCGCCGCAGCCCCCAGTTCCGCTGCGACGCCAGCCGGTTCTTCGGCCAACGCCATCACCCGAGCAAGTTGCTCATGCCATGACTGATGCAGCGCCCATTGACGCTGATATGCCTGCGGATCATGAAGCCTCAGTTCTTCCGGCGGCGCGCCTGGAACCTGCCCCGCGACCAATTCGGCTACGGCATTAGCGGTCGCAGCCACGCGGCTGCTCATGCTTTCGAGCGCGCGGCCCCGATTGGCTAGATCCTGAGTCTTGTGTCGGTAGTCGCGGTCGCGCATGTAACCGAGCTTCAGTTCCTCAAGCGGAATCTGCTCGCCGCCCTTGAGCATCACGATCATGTCCTCGGCTTCGTTGGCCATCTCCTCCTCGTCAGGGGGGGTCGGCTCGTCACCTTCGGGATCAATCTCGTCCGGTTCATCGGCGTAGTGGTCAGTTTCCTCGCCGCCCCGCTTTTCCTCTTCCTCGCCTTGCGGGTTGGCCTCGTGCGGCTCCCGGAAGTCGAGGTCGTCATAGCTTGCGGGCTCCGTCGAGCCGCAAACGGTTTTGCTCCCGCCGAAAGGCAGGTTGGCACTATCGTTTATCATGGAAAGACCTTTTGTGAGTTGCTAGCGGCGCGATTGCGCGCCTGTTACGCACCGAAAAACCTGTGCTAATTCGGTGTGCTGAGCCGGCTCCGTGACTCGATTTCAAGAGCAAGCAGCTTGAAGACGGCAGAAGCCAGCACCTGACCCATGCGCGACGCGCCCATGTCATGCAGGCGCGCCTGTTCCCTCGACCTTGGCCTGTTCCGTCAGGAATTTGAGCTTGCTGCGGAAATTCCGAATCGCCCGCGCCTCGGCCGCAAACGCCGCGCGGGTCTCGTGGTCGGTAAGCTTGGCATTGACGCAGCCGTTGATTGCAGCCGCTTCCAATTCGTCCATCAGCCGCTCAAACAGCGGATTGTCGAGAAGCGCCCGCGCCGCTGTAGCGTTTTCGTTCGAATGCATCTTGTGTATCTTTCTCAACCATTTGCGGTAGTCGCGTGGGCCAAGTCGAGCCTCACTTACCCTAGGAGCCGATGAGGTTGGATATCGTGAGGCTCTCGGACGGCTTGCATACGCACGCGCTCAAAAAGATTAAGAAGCCTTCTCTGGTTTTGCGCAGCCAGTCCTGCATACGCACGCGGATTAGCAATCCATCGTTGAAGCTGGTCAGAGCGTGCTGAAATTGCGGGATCGACTAAGGAAGCAGCGATGTGCAATTTCTCAAGGTTTCTCAGCGTGTGATAAGCTGGGGATCCTTTTGGCAGCGGATGCGCAAGGTCTAATATTTCTCTCGGATGGCCCTTAAAAAAGTGGCGAACAGCGAATTCGTCGGGCAAATACGCGATGGCTTGTTTCAAAATAAGTTCGGCGTAATGCTCCGAAACCTTCTCGTTATTTCTATAAAGAGACTTTGCCAATCGAAGTTTGCGAAGTGGTCCCAGACCTTCTTTGCGAACCAGTTTCTCCTGCAGCAAGGCATCTATCACCGCAAAGAACGAAAAAACGAAGATGCGCTTCTCTGCCAATCGAAGAATTCCATAATTCCGTAAGGTAACATACAGAACGTCTGCGACCCACAACGCACCACGGGCTCCGCCTGGCCATATTTGGGCAATGCTAAGGAGCGCATTGTTCTCAGCGATCTCTTCCGCATACGAGACTTTCGGTCGAAAGGACGACAATATTCTGGCCAATCGACCGTCACGGTCATTAAGAATATCGGCTTCGTCTTTCAGATGCTGAACAAACAGCGCGCCTTTACAGGCAATCGCTTCCAATTTGTCATATGTGTAAGACGCAACCGACCATCCATCTTTTTCAAGCTCTTGCTGCCTTTGGCGCAGCATTTGTGTGTCGCCATCGACTATGAGGTAGTCACGATCACTATATTGATCCCCATCACCGCGGCTCTGAGATCCAAAAATAGCTTCTACTGCGACTATTTTCTTCATTTCAGGAACCTTTTAACCAGTAGCGAAGTGAAGATCCCCAACCACCCTATCCCAATCAACGCCTGTGTTACAGCCGTGATTTTTGCCAATGGAGTTATTGGCAAAATAGACGAAAACCCCAGTGCTGTCATCATGGAATAAGTATAAAAAATACTGTCAGCTAGGCTGATTTCTGTTATCTCTTTGCCATCTATCAATAAATTTCCAGCCATAATATTCATATTAAAAATCGAGAATGCACCGAACAACACCATTGTTGCCAAGACAAAACGAAAAGGTTTATATCCATAACCGGAAATATACTCGTAGAGCCAATTGGTTCCCCATTTGTATATCTCTTCTGCCTTAGTGATCTTACCTACACTATTGTCATACCGAAGTTGCCACCTTTGCCATCTTCGAAACTCAATATCTGCCCTTCGTTCAAAATCGTGCTGCCTTTCGCTAGCTGAATTCTCCGTCAATTTCTGGTACAGACCAACACACACGTTCGCATGAGTTTCCCTGTATGACTTATCAAACACGAAAGAGGAGGGATCTAAATACGTTCGCGAAAAATCAGATTTATAGAAGTTGCAGTTCTTAAATTTGCACCTGTGGAACTCGACCTGATCAAAAGTGCATCCAATGAATAAGCAATCCTCAAATATGCACTCTGTGAATGTCATCTTTTCGAATTTCTTTTTTGACATGCTGACGTTTGTAAGTGTCCGACCTCTTATGCTACTGAGGGAACGCGGCCATTGCTCTGGCTTATACAATACATCGCGCAAATCATTTGAGTGCTTGAAGTGATTTTCAAGCTCTGCTTCGCCAAAATTAGCGAACGGGTCATCAAGTTTGAAGAAATTCTTAAGCATCTGGTCCACAAGCTTGGCTCAACTCAAGCTATCATAATCTATCGCTGCTGCAAGTACGCGCGCCCGCGAAGGGTGACTGCACCATATACTGCCTTTACAAATGCAACCAGAACATGAAGACGCAAACAAAACCCCGGCCAGAAGGACGGGGCCAATCTCAACGCTCTGGTGGATCGGTTTACGAAAACCGGGTTTGCCGAAGGCTGGTTTTGGGGATGAGGCTGACTTCGCAAAATCGTGCCGTCAAATAACCGTTTCTGTAAAGGCCCCGCCGCTCCAGCGGCCAAAGCGAGGGGCGAGATTCTACCCGCTGCGACGGATGCTAGCCGGAAAAATCGACCGGTTGCAGACGTTAAGCGGCTTTGGTTGGCAGCCTTGACCACTCACATTATCATCGGGCCATGATTTGCAAGTCCTACTCTTCTCTCGATCGCGAAATCATCACTCTTGCGGCGGTCTGGGACCTAATTGGATCGATGGTTCACTACGGCCATTTCGTGAAAGAGCACGCCATCGAGAACACTTACCTCACGTTCCGGACGCCGGAGGCAAGCAAACTCTTCCTGATCATTCTAGCAGACTTTCTATCACTCCCCCGTGATGGGACTTTTGGTCTGACTAAACCAAAGTCAGAAGGCAGCATGGGCGCTACCTACCTCGGCCATCTTCAAAGCGTTACAATTGATCCCCAATTTGAGGGCGACCTCACATTGCTCGCGTCATCAGCAAAAGCGTTCGCGGAATGGTTGGATGGATTTGCCGTTGTCGAAGCGGTCTGGCTTCCCTCAATTGAGCGCCAAGGCACGCTACGTGTGCGGCGAATGGATTACCTCAAGATTTGCGGGACCATTTCAAAGCACGGTTTTACGCGCCTTGGTGACATCGTAGGCAAGATTGGCAAAATTCTCGCTGAGAACGGCACTGACATTGACGAGGGACAAAGCTACTTGGTTGTTCCCGAGTTCCAGGAATGGTTCCAGGACAACATCTTCATCGCATCATCAACCCAGGTTGCATGGCATCTGAACGAAATTCGGTGGGGCATTTATCAGTACCTATCGTCGGAGTTTCTGCGCGCCTACACTCCAACGGAAATCCTTGGGGGTGCACAAATGTACAAATATGACGTGCCCTCGGAGATCACCGATCCCCTCATTGGATCAATTTATTGGGATCTTATGAATGGTGTTCGTTCGCCTCCTTACTTTCCACGCTTCACCATGAATCGCTATATGTGCGAACTATATTAGCTCCTAGCCTGTAATGCTGCCCGTTTGAGAATGTGTGCGGTCGACAGATTAGCCGGCGGACGACCGCTCACCACCCAGTTTTTCGCTACTAGCAGTGGGAACTTCCTCGAAGGGCGTGCGGCCAGTCGGTGAGGCGTCAACATCGGCGCCACCGTTCCGGAAGAGGTCGATCGCCTCCACGCCATGCCTTCCATTAGGCTGTTCGAGGAGTCACTTCGTCGTCACCCCAAGGTGGGGCGCACCACCCTCATTCGACCAACACGAACAGGGCACCCCTGCGGGACCGGTGCCGTACGGGCACACCACCTTGGGCGTCGTGCACTGCCGGGGACTTTCCGAAGAATTCATTTGCGAAGTGGTCGTACCGGACTTGGCGGAGACGATCGGGGTCTCCGCGGGTGCAACCGTTTCGCTGCAAGACGACGCAAGCAACTGAAGTATAACGATAAGTGAGACAGGGACAAAGTTTCTCATGTCCATTGGCATATGTCGCTTCACGCGAGCATTCAAGAGTTTTTAGCGTTACTGGGTTGCACCACAGCAACGAAAGACCTCCGCTGCTCGGACTGTTGTCCCGCCGTATACCCGCATTCAAAAGTGCCTATCCGCGCGGGAGCGCCATGGCCCGCCTATTTAGAAGAGGCAACTGGATGTTGAAGTTCACCCCGGCATCCCTCCAACCTGCGCCGCCGTCAGCGGCTCACCGCCCATCATTTCCGCAACATTCTGCTCTCGCTTCAGCTCCAGCTCCGCGTCGATCTGGTAGCGCTTCAGCGCGCCGTTCTGCTGGATTTCGGCGAGCTTCAGCTCGCGGTCGATCTCCAGTTTCCGCCGCTCGTTTTCCGCCGAAAGCCGCGTCTTCTCGGCCTCCGCCTGCGCCCGCATTTCCACTTTCAGTATCTCCGGGTTCGGCTGCTCGGCGGCCGCCTGCATGCGCTGGCGGATCTCCTCCGGCGTCGGCTTGGTGAAGTAGAGCTCGGGCGATTTCAGCCCCGCCGCCTCCACCGATTTGGCAATGCCGTTATAAAGGTTGTCCGGCGAGACATAGGGGTTGTCCGGCCCGAGCGTCGTCAGGAGCTTCTCCTGTAGCTCCTGGATCAGCTGGATCATCATCATGTCGCGCTCGCGCGTGCCGGCGCCAAGCCCCGTATTCACCGTCGCGTCCATCTCCGCGTTCCAGTGGCGCGGGTCGAAAGTCACCCATTGCCCGCGCAGCCGCACAGCGCGCGGCCGGTCCTGGTGCTTGATCGTCAGCCGCAACAGGCCCTTGAACACACGCCGCAGCCCTTGCGCGAATGTGCGCACCATCAGCTCCGTCTGGCCGATCCCCGCCTGCTCGATCAGCGCCGTCGCCCGCGCGGTCATGTTCGTCAGCGCGTCCGGCGCAAGCCCGCTCGAGGCGTCGGAAATGCCCGTGCGGTCCGTCGCCTCCTGGTCGAGATAGGAGAGCATCGCAAAGGATTCCTTGGCCACGAAGGGCACCATCGTGTAGCCTACCGCCGCGCGCGCATCGATCCCCTGGCTCACCCGGATCGGCTGGCCGAATTTCGGGTTGAGCACGGCTTCCGGATTGGCGATCGCGCCTTCCTGGACGATCGGCTGCTGGTTGTTCTGCCAGTAGAGATTGTCCAGCGTCTGGCGCATCAGCACGGTTTTCACCCGCTGGATTTCCGCGAGATCGTCGGTCACCGAGCCGCCCTCGCGCTGGTGCGGCCGCCGCTCGATGATGAGGTCGGCAAAGGGCACCTCGTCCCATTCCTCGTTCGAAAGCAGGTTCTCCTCGCCCGTGCCGCCGGCAAAAACCAGCCGGCGCAGCTCCGCAATCCCGTCGTCGTCGGCGTCGATCGTCACATAGAGCTCGTAATAGTCCACCTCCTCCAGCGCCTTCGGCATCTGGTCGCGCGCATCGAAGGCGTCGCGCCGGCGGGCAAGGCCCTCGTCGTCGCGGCCGCTGTCGCCGGTCGAGGCCGGCAACCGCTCGATCATGTCGCGGTCGTAGCCCATCGCGATCAGGTCGGAGCGGCGCATGCGCATGGCAATGCCGGTGATCGGGCTGTCCTCGATCGAGATCGCATCCGGGTGGATGAGAAATTCCTCGAGCGGCACCGCCGCCAGCCGCGCCGTGCCGCGTTCGGTGCGGCGCCGGATCTTGACGCTGTAGCTCGGCTGCGCCACCGGAGCGGGATGAGGAAAAGTGTCAAGCCCGCCCGCATTCGCCGCGAAAGCCCGTGGCGCTGCCGGCTCGATCCTTTCGATCGTCTGCGATTGTTCCAGCACCTCGACATCGTCGTCGCCGACGAGATGCACCAGCGCCGCCTCGTCGAGGCCCGTATGGGTCGAAACGCAAACCGTCTGCTTCTTCTCGTACCACCAGCGGATCACGCCGTTCCGGAGCTTCAGCGCGTCATGCGCCGCATCCTGCACGGCGTCGTAGCCGTTGCTCTCCGGAAACACGACGTAATTGATGTAATCGGTCGCCTGCTCCGCCGCCGCCTCGTCGCCCTCGCCGACCGGCTGATATTCCACCACCTTGTCATTGCCGAGAATGGTGCGGATCAGCGAAGGCAGCACCTTCTTGATCGCCGCGCGCACGTCGCGCGAAACCACCTTGGAGCGATTGGCGTCCGCCGGCACGTCCCGCATCGTGCCGTCGTAATATTCCATCGCCCTGATGCGCTCGGTCGCGAGCGCGTCGCGATAGCTCTCGCAGTCCTTCACCATCTGGCTGACAAGGGCGCAGAGGCGTTCATCGGTCATTGCGGCCATCAAAGAACCTTTCGGGCGGTGAAATTCCAGTTCGCGTTGCCGTTGTTCGCCCGCGCATAGCGCTTCATCATCAGCGCGTAGCGCGAGGCGGAGATCAGGTCGTCCCGTTCCTTGACGATGCGGCCGTCCTTGCGGTGATAGAGGCGGAATTCCTCGAACCATTCGGTCGAGGTGGAAAATACCTTCCAGCGTCCGGTCTGCATCCGGGTAAGCATGTCGGAGAGCCCCGCCTCCACGCCGTTGGTGCCGTCGTCGAAGGTGGCGCGCTCGGGCAGCAGGGCCAGGCCCTGCGCGCGATATTGCGCCGCAAGCTGGTTGCCGCTGCCCTTGTCGTGCTGCAGGCCGTCATGCGGCCAGGCGAAGGGAAGCCAGCCGCCCCAGGGTTTCAGGGCGGCTGCATGGATGATCGGCGTCGCCTCCCGCTCGCGATAGGTCTTGGTCACGTAGAAGACGTCCGCGTCCCGGTCCCAGGCGCAGCCCGCGGCGGCAAAGGGGTGGTCCCAGCCGAAGTCGAGCCCGCCGATCTGCACCCAGTGTTTCGGGATGTCGAACGGCTCGACGCGAATGCTCTCCTCGGTCACCGGGAAGATGCGGCCCGAGCCGAGCGACGGAATGCCCTTGGTGCGCGCCTCCCGCTCATGCGCGGGATAGCTGGCAATGATCCGCTTCCGCTCCTCGGCCGTGTAGTGGTCCGCGTCCTCGATCGTCATGGTGATGATCTCGCGGTCCGGCGATTTCTCCATGAGGTAGCGCGCCACCACGGCGCTCAAGCCCTTGAGCGGCGTGAAGGTCACGGCGATCGAGCCGCCCGTCGCATTGGTGCGGGTGATGCCCTCGAAATACACGTCCTCCGGCGGTTCCTCGTCGAACCAGACGTAGTCCACCGTGTTCGCCTGCCATTTGCCGCGGCCCTGCTCATAGGCCTTGAAGAGCAGCGTCGAGGTGCCGCCCGTTTCGTGCCGCACGGTCACGCTGTCGAGCGCGCCGGAAGCGCCGGAACGCCGCGTCGTCTGAACGATCGTCGCCTTGGGAATGAAACCGGTGCCCCACTCCTCCTCGCTGAGCGGCGGCCCGACCAGCAGCCGCTGCACGCCGTCGCGGGTCAGCTCGTGGGATTCCGAGCCCGCCAGCATCACGATCGGCTTGTCGAAGCGCCTGCCCTTCCACCAGTCCGGGTAGCGCCCGGTCAGGTGCATGGCCGCTTCGGCCGCCCCGGCCAGCGTCTTGCCGAGCTGGTTGCCGGCCATGAACAGCCGCTCGCGGTAGTCCGCGCCGGCCGCATGAAAGTCGTGCTGCTTGCTATAGGGCCTGTAGCCGGCAATGAGGTTGGTCCGCCGCCGCCGGTCGAGCTCCGCCATCAGCGCGGCCTGTTCTCTCAGCATGGCGGAAAGCTCCGGCGCCACCGCACCGTCGGCCGCCTCCATTCCCTTTGCCATCCGCCGTCCTCGTCTTCATCTGGCCGATGCCGGATGCCCATCCGCCGGCCGCAGGAACATCGCGGTCCCTGGGCCGTTAGTTCCCCGGGAGGATGCGCCATGCCGAAGCTGATAGGATTCATGATCACGCACATGACGGTCGGCTTCCTGATCGGAACCCTCGCCGCGATCGCGCTCGTCCTGCTGCATCCCGCTGAGCCGGAGGGTCTTCAACCGCTCGCGCTCTGGCTCAAGATCTTCGCCCTCGGGGGCCCCTTCGCCCTCGGCAGCCTCGCGACGGCATTGATGCTGGATGCGGAGTCCTGACGCCGCGGCAGCTGCACGTTCCCCATGCAAGCCTTGCACCATCTGTCAGGAAGACCGATTGTGATGAGATGTGTTTACCGGCGCATCGCGCCGAAAAGAGTGGCATGGCGATATAATTGCCCAAAAGTGTGCAGCGGTTTTGGGACAACGACATGCATAAAAATGAAGAACTGAAGCGCGTTGCACGATTACGATGAAGCGCGAAGCGCTTTAGAGCATGATCCGACCGGAGTGAAACGAGGATCGATAAGATCATGCCTCAGAAAGAAAGCGTTAGAGCCGATCTGATCCAGTCAGATCGAAACGCGCTCTAGGGAGCCGGATCATGATCGAAGGTCATTGCCATTGCAGGGCGGTCCACATCACCGTCCCCGTCCGGCCGGAAACGCTCGGCGATTGCAATTGCTCGCTCTGCAGCCGGCTTGGTTCGCTCTGGGGCTATTATGCCGCCGAGGAGGTCACGATCAGCGATCCGCAGAACAAGCTCGTCGGCTATGTTCAGGGCGACAGGACGCTCACCATGCATCACTGCAGCACATGCGGCTGCACGACCCACTGGTCGCCGATCGGGCGCTCGTCCCGCATGGGCGTGAACATGCGCATGTTCGATCGCTCCGTCTGGGAGGACATCCCCCATCGGCTGATCGATGGCGCCACCTGGTGAGCGATAGCGCTCGAAACCGCCGTCCCTCCCTGTACCGGCGGTAACTGCCGGCTCATCCGAAATATCCTTCTATCGGCACGTTCTCAAATACTTGGGAGCATGGTAGTTTTTCCGCGAATTGGTGGGAGGAATATACATGCCGCGTATTGCAAATCTCTATTTCAGGACAGCCATTGTCTTTCTCGTGCTCGGCATTGCGATCGGGCTGCACATGTCGATTTCGGGAGACCACGCCGTCACCGGAGCGCACGCCCACGCCAACCTGCTCGGCTGGGTCACGATGGCGATCTTCGGCGGCTACCACGCGCTCAATCCGCAGAAGGCGGCCCGCCGCCTGGCAGCCATCCAGTATGCCGTCTATACCTTCGGCGTCGCCGTTCTCGTTCCGTCGCTCTATCTCATGCTGTCGGGAAACGCGGCCATGGAGCCGGTCGTCGCCATAGCCTCGCTCATCGCCTTTACCGGCGTCCTCCTGTTCGCCGTCATCATCTTCTCGCGCGAAGAGCCTGCCAGGGCGGCGGTCTCGCCGGCGGGCTGATCGGCCTGCCGTCATCAGGGTCAGGACCTATTAAATTCGTCCATTCTGTTCCGGTCCATGGGATTGCATGGAAGAAAACAAGCGCAAGGCAAGACTTCAGGTCTTGTCGAGCATTGTTTTCGATCAGGCGGCCCATGGACCGGAACCCGTAGGGCGAGGCGGATTTCGCGCCTGACTGCGTCGGAAAGTTTTGAAAATGTAAGGCATTTCCTGCATCTTCCCTCTAGGCAGACACGAAATCCGCCACGCAGAATGGACGAATTTAATAGGTCCTGACCCTACTTGGCCGCTCCCGAGCGAGTGGAACGCGTCCGCCGCACCGAGCGGCGGGCGCCGATTTTCTTTACCTCGAGCAATGGCCGGACCGCCATGTCCAGCACGCGGATCCGCTCGATCAGCTGCTCATCCGAAAGATCCTCCATGCCGCTGGCGGCAGCTCCGAGGTCCTTCGGCAAGATGGAGGCGACGAGCTTCAGATAGCTCTCCGGCTTCTCCTCCCGAATGCGCGCCACCACGGCCGCGCCATACGCCTCGAAATCCGCCTGAACCGCATCCGCGAAGGCGCCGCCGAGCCGGCTACGCCCGCTTGCCCGCTTCGCCCCGGCCTTGGCCGGCGCCGTGTCCGGCAGATCCGCGGTGCAATCCGGGCTTTCCTGATCCGGCATCGGAATGCTCCTCTGTTTCACCTACAGCGCCGCGCGTCTTATTCGAGCATGATCCGACCGGAGTGAAACGGGGATCGATAAGATCATGCCTCAGAAAGAAAGCGTTAGACGCGCAAAGGTCGCTGTAGCACTTAGAATTACTCCGCTTCACCCGGGGGCGGCCGGCGATGCCGCCTGCTCGCGCGCCGCGCCTCTTGGCGCCGCTGCAAGGCGAAGGCGCATCGCCGGCCGCATACGGCGCAGCGGCATCTGACGTGAGACGCGCCGGTTCGCCGTGATGCCAAGTCTCGATTTCGTGAACTGTCGGGAAAGGCGGGAGTCTACAGCGCTGCGCGTCCTATTAGACGCGGAGAGGTCGCTGCGACTTGTTGAGCGATTGCCTTGTTCTTGCACCCCTTCACCTAGCGAGAGGCGCGACTGGCTGCCTATCGATGATTGCCGGGGCCGGGATGAGGATACAATTCCTATCGTTGATTTAAGGAATAACCGAGCCGCGCCAACTGTGCAAGCGCCGCAGGAAGTGCGAGCCGGCGATTTTCTGTTTAGCCACAGCTTTATGCAGGCTCTGCGCGCCTAACCCCAAGCAGGATCGGGTCTCGCGGCTTTGCGTCCGACCAGGCGCGCGGCGCCGCAAATACGGCTGCTGTACAAGTGTATATTATAAAACGCTTGCACGAGAGCCGCCGCCTTGGTTCAATCGGATGGCCGATGCGAAAATGCGCGGCATCGTCCGATGGAAGAGTGCCTCCGACAGTAAGCGCGGCGGAACCATCGGACGAATTGCTGATACTCGACTGCCGTTCGTGCGCGCGCGGCGGTGCTATAATTAAAGTGTTGGCGGCCAGCGAAAAAGCTGGCGGCCTATTTGAACAGATTGTCAAAAGCGCTGCAGATTGCAGCAAATTTCAGAACTGTACCATAAAGCCCGCTTCCGGCGGCGTGCCGGGAACCAGAAACTGCCCTCACGCATTGCCTTCGCGGGAAAAGGAGTTTCGCCATGACCAGCTCTTGGATCTTCATTGCCTTCGGGTTCCTTGCCGGCGCCGCCTTGTTTCTGACGGCAGCCTGGCAGCAAATGCCGCCCACCGAACAGGTAGCCGTGAAGCTCGAGAAGACCGATCGCCTGCAGGGGCCCGCCATTCATGCGTCGTTCCTCACGGAGCGCTTCGGACCCGACCGTTCGGTCGAATAGCAATCTCGAAAAAGGCACGCTCGATCGCTCTTGCCTTTCGGCGAGCGACTTGAGAAAAGCGGAAATGATCTGCGCCGGATCCTGCTGCATGTCTCCTCACCTCGCTTAAGGACCATGATGCAGCGGTCCGGCGCAATTTTTCGAAGGAGCCTGCTTTGAGTGCCGACAACAAGCCCGACGCCACCATCAAGGTCGAAAAGCGATTGAACGGGCGCTGGGCCTTCGTGCTCACCTATCGCGGCGTCACCTATCCGGCCCACGGGCAATTCGGCAGCCAGGTCGAGGCGCAGGCCGCCGCGCTCGCCGCCAGCAAGCTCCTCCGAAAAAACGGCTGATCCGCCCCTCCCCCGCTGCGTGGCTCCGAAGCCTTGCTGGCCGGCCGCTCGACGGGCTGGGAATCAGTTATAGGGTGAGTTGCAGGGACGGCGCGGCCCCTCGAAGGGTTGGAACGTATTGTCGTAAGCCCGGTAGGAAATGTAGCGCTCGCGGCACCAACGCAGATGGGCCTTGGCGAAATCCTCTATCCTGCGCCGTGGCCTTGGCAAGGGACCGCCAACCGTCGCCCCCGGACCTATGCTGATATCGGGAGCCATGCCGCGGTAGCGTGCGCCGTAATTCGGATATCGTTGCTGCAGGAAATCGCGGTACTCCCGTTCGATGAACAGCTCATGACGGTTGTCGATACAGGTGCCGGAGGGGCAGTCCTGTGCCGGCGCAGGACCGGTCCCCGTTCCTGCGATCGCCAATACCAGGCCGATGATTGCCGGCGTCCTCACGAGACCCGCCTTCCTTCCTGCGCATCGGCACCAGATCGGACCCGATTTTCGGATTGCACGCCGGGAATCATATCACAGGCCCAAAACCCAAAACACGGGGACTGCCGAAAGCTGGCCCCACATGGGCTGATGCATGTGGCCTTCCTCGCCGTGCCGCGCCGAAGCGCGGGCCGCTCTTCGAATAGCCACGATGGCGGGAGTTCAGCAGACGAAACCAGCGCGCGTGCCGGCCCCGCGTCGCAGGTGCTGTCGCCCGGCCTGGCCGTCCTCCGCAGCAACTGCGGAGAACCGGCCGAAGGGACTCGCGGCGCCGACTGCCTCCCCGCGTGCGGGGAGCACGCCGCACGCCTTGTCAGACGCGCGAGGTCAGACGCGCGAGGATCCGAAACGATTTCGCGCTGATGCACTCCCAAGCCCGCTCACAGATAGGGCGAGATGCACGCCCTCCGCGGCCCGTTATAGGGCTGGAACGTGTTGTCGTAGGCGCGATACGAGCGATAGCGCGCGTAGCACCAGCGCGTATGCGCACTGCCGCCTCCACCGTAATAGCGCGGCTGCGCCAGCACGCCACCTATGAGAGCGCCGGCCGCCAGGCCGCCGATGACCGCGCCGAAATTGCTGCCGCGGTGGTGATGACGGTGACGGTACCGATCACGGTAGCTGTAGCGGTGGCGGCGATCGCGGTCGTAGCGATGACCCCGGTCGCGATACCAGCGGCGGCAGGAGCCCGGATTGCGGCAACGGTCGTTCGCGTTGTTCTCGCCGCGCTCGTAAGAGAACTGCACGCGCTGAACGTCTGCGGCCTGCGTTTTGGCCGTCGGCACGATTGGAAATGCCATCGCTGGCGGAACGCCGCTCAAGGCGGTTGCCAGCGACAGGGCAAAAATTGCTAACCTCTTCATTGGCTTCACCATTTTCCTTTGCACAGAGTCCCTTCAGACAGGAAAATGGCCGAACGACGAAATTGTGCCCCATAGGGGGAGACGATCACGAGATGTTGATGGCACGTGATCGAAAATCGATTGCGGCCCGCGCCTCATTACAACGCCGCGCGTCTTTTCAGACGCGCTAACGTCGTTGTAACTCTTTGAAGCTGCGCATCGAGCTCGCCGAAAATCGGGCACGATTTTCGGGCCGATGCGCCGGAGGCGCAAAAGTTGCTGTTTTTACCAGGGCTGCGTTGTCCTCGCCCTGGTCCGGGAGAGATGTGTCAGGATAAAATTCCTATTCTTGAATAAACGAATAATCCCTCTCCCCATGTTCGCGCAAGCCCTTGTCGAAGAGAAGGGCGTTCAAACCACGCTTTAGCCACAACAATTGCGGCTCCGGCATCATCCGCAGCCCTTCATAATCCATGACGCAGACATTGAAGACCGTCGTCTTCACCTGCCGCCCCTCCTCGCATCTCAAGAGCACGCCTTCGAGCCGCATCATCGTGTCGGCAGCCTTCCTGGCCTGGCGGTGGCGCGCCTCGCTCGTCTCGCCGGCATGCCCCTTGACGCGGCCGATGACCTGTGCGCGCACGCTCGGAAAGGGTATGCCGGTCAGGTGATAGTAGCGCGTCATCACCGCGGCATAGTCGTCGCCGGCCTGCCGCTGCGTCTCGGTGATCCGCCCGTCGAGAAAGAGCCGGCCGAGCGTATAGCCGGCAAAGGCGCTACCGGTCTCGAGCCCGTGCATGCGCTTGCGCGCCGCAAGCGCCACGGCCATCGCCTCCTTTTCGTTTTCCCGCCGTGACCATTCCGGCTTGATCTTGCCGCAGGCGAAGCGTTCGGCATCGGCCTTGCGCGGACGGCCGAGTTGCGCCTTGCGTTTCGCGCGCAGCTTCTGGGCCTTGCTCATCATCGGACTATCCTTTCAAATTCGGGAGAAAGCTGGGGATGCGCTGCGGCACGGACATGATTCGATTTCTCCGCTGCCGTCCGCAAGCCGCTGAAAGTGGCGGATTAATCAGAGTGACCGGTCGTGGCTTTCACCACGGCAAGCACTGTCGTGTGATCCCGCCGGAAGATGCGGCCGATGCGGGGCAACGACAGGTCCGGGCGGCTTTCGTAGACCGCCCGCATGCAGGCATGCCGGGGCTTCACCAGCCGGCGTTCGCGGCGGACGCTGATGACGTCCTCCCAGCTCACGCCCGGAAAATCCGCGAGCACGTCGGCAACGATCGTGTCGATGGATGGTCTTTCCTCGGTCCGGTCCGAATCGACACCATCCGATTGCCGCCCCCCCAGCAGCGCTTTCGCCTGCGCCAACAGGCGCGCCTCCGCATCGGCAAGATCAGCCTCCAGCGTAGCGATCCGGCGCGCCTTGGTTGCGTTGTCGGCGGTGAGTTCCGAAAGCTCGAACCGAAGTTCCGCCATCGCGGCCGATCGGCCTCCGCCGTCCCCGGCGCGGACCAGCCGTTCGCGCACCGCCCGATAATGCCGCTGCTGCCTTGCACTTTGCGAATTCTCCATGCACTCACTCCTTGTATTTTTAAGCACTCGCCCGCGCCACGAGTCGCAAGACGAAGTCCCGCAAACCGGCAGGCGAACCGCCACGAGGCCTTCAGCGACCTCGCCGCCAGATGACATCGTTGGTGTTGTAATGTCAACATGATTTATGTTATACGTGTTGCTATGTTCCAAGTTATGAGCGAAAAAGCTGACAGGTTGCGCCAGGCGCGCATTAGAGCGGGCTTCCGTTTTGCCTCCGATGCGGCGAACGCCCTCGGCATCGTCGCCTCCACCTATCGGGCCCACGAGAATGGCCAGAACGACTTCGACCTCGATGAAGCCGACTTTTATGGGCGCAAGTTCAACGTCGACCCTTACTGGCTCATGCGCGGGGCTGGCCATACTCAGACGAATGGCGGTTCGGCGCCCTCTGCCCATCCGGTGGAAGTCGAAGAACCGAACGCGACGATTGGCGCCAGCGTGCTCGGCAAAAGCAAGAAAATTCCCGTCTTCGGCCAGGCCGTTGGCGGTGTTGACGGTGAATTCCTGATGAATGGCAGTGTATTGTTCGAAGTCCTGGCGCCGCCGGTTCTCTCCGATATATCCGAGGCTTATGCCGTCTGTGTCTCCGGCGAATCCATGTCTCCGCGCTATGAGGACGGGGAAATCTGCTTCGTCGATCCGGGCCGCCGCGTGAAAAAGGGCGATTACGTCATCGCACAAATTCGCCTCGAGGAAGACGGCGCCCTGCTCGCCTATGTCAAAAAGTTTGTGCGCCACAACAGCTCCGAACTCGTGCTCGAGCAGTTCAACCCCGCCAAGGAACTGCGCTTCGACGCCCGCACCGTCCATTCGGTCCACTACATCGCCCTTGCCGGCAACGCCTGAGGGGCGGTCTGCGCTCGCGAATCGCGAGACGCAACACACGCGATCGGGAACAACACGTTACGTGTTGACACTATACGGGTCGCAATGGCATGCTGTCGACCTAAGATGACAACACGAAGGATGTGGTCGAGCGCAAATGTCCATCCCGCGAATCAAGGCCGATCTCCACGGTCACATAGATGCGCTTTTCAGCGCCGATCTGCCGCAGTCGAGCGACCTGGAAAGTCAGGCGGCGCTCGAAATCTTTCTCGTCTCCACCTATTCGAGCCTCGCATCGCTTGCCTGGCATATGGGCGCCGACGGCAGCGTGCTGCAGCGCGAGGCTGTCCCCGCCGCGCAACTCATCGGCGACGTCTTTTTCGAAAGCAACCGCGAACGGGAATATTCACCGGGCAGCACGGATCCGACGCAGCGCCTCCTCGGCACGCACAACCACCGCCAGCAGTTCGGAGGCTCGTTTCGATGAACGCCGAGACCTACGCCATCGCCAATCTCGCCGCCCTCAATCTGATCGAGGCGGTCAGCGCCGCCTATTACGTCACCGACGCCGAGACTGCCGCGCGGCATGAAGGCCGCGCCCGTGAAATGCTGAAGAAGATCGCGGCCGCCATGGGATACGACATCGCCGTCGTCGATCGCGCGCCGCAGCAATACCCCTCGCCTTCCCCCGTGGCCGGCGCCCGCATCAGGCTCGTTTCCGAGCGTGCCGCGGAATAACAAGGATGCTAATACCAAGTCTCGGTTCCTATCATCGAGCCTTGGTATAACATGGCGGCACGATGAATTGCGCGTTCCCCCTCTCTTGAGGCTCGGTCCATGGGCGGCGAAGTGACAGAGCGGTCCTACGCGGTACTACAGCCCGCGGATCTCGAGAGGATCGCAGCGGTGGCGATGCGGGCATTCGCCGGCATCTTCGAGCGCGCGCCGGTCGCCGGCCTCTACAGGGATCGGCTGCTCCTCATGGCGCTCGCCCAGGGAAGTGCGCTCCACTATTTGAACGGAGCGAATGGCATCAAGGATTTCGACGTATGGGCCTTTTTCGCGGCCGGACCGCCAAAGCCGTTTCCCCATCGTAAACGATGGTGCACGGATTTCGGCGCGTCACGCTTCGGCCGGCATCCGGCCGATCGAAACTATTCCGGCCGCCGCGTCGATCTCATGGGGCGTTCGATCGCGATTGCCAAGGGCGAGTGTCCGCAGGACGCCGTGCGGCGCTGGCTCGCCTCGCCCGCCAAGTCGGCAGTCGCCCTACGACAGAAGCCAATCTACTGCCTGCTCCCTCCGAGCGCCTTCGGCGATCGGATCAACTGACCCGCCGTCCGCGCACCGTATCAGTCGTCGTCGGCAGGGCATGGCCACTGGGACGGCGCCGAGATGCCGGCAGGAAGCTTCGTTGCCGCGTCGCCGCAGGTAAGATCGATCTGGTCCTGCATCAGGCCCGAAGCCTGAGAGAGATCGACGCCCTCTATTCTCGTCTGGAACATGAAGGCGCGGCTGAAGTCGATCGGGCCCTCGAACTGCGAGCCGCTGAGGATCGCGCGCGACAGATTGGCCGTCGCGAATCGCGTCCCCGTCAGCACGGCCTTTTCGAAATTGGCGCGTCCGAGTTCGGCCTTTTCGAAATCGGCACCCGTCAGCCGCGCGCCGGTGAAATCGGCGCGTTGCAGCTCCGAGCTGGCAAAGGAAGCATGTTCAGCGGAGATGCCGGTGAAATTGCCGCGATAAGCCTCCACTCTCGAAAAATTCGCCTTGTCCGCTTTCGCACCGGCCAGCGATGCGCGCATCAGCGTCGCCTTCTCGAGATTGGCCGACGTAAGATCGGAGCCGCTGAGATCGGTGGAGGTGAAATCCGTATTGAAGAGAGTGCTGCCCGCCAGATTGCTCCTGCCCAGCATGATCTGCCGCTTGTTGCAGTCGCTCCAATCCGTTCGCGGCTTAGGCAAACTCTTGCAGTCCGCCGCCGCTGCTCCCGAGGCAAGGATCGAGGCGGCCATCGCAACAAGAAGGCCGACAGTTCCCGCGCCCGGCGAGAGCATGCGCCGGCGTCCCGCTCCGCGTCGAATTCCTCCGCACTCGACCCGTCTTGCCGCCCACGAAACCATGTTGTCCCGCCTCCTGCGTGGAAATCCATTTTATTGCGCACGGCCCCCCAATGAAAGCCATCGTTTCCGAAGCGATGCACACTCCATGCCCTGCCGCAAGTGAGCAGACATCATGAAACCGGTTGAAACCGAGAAACACCGCCGGTTGCGCGGCAGGTATTACGCCTCGACGGCCTGGATCGCGGAAACCTGCCAATCGGCACCGCGCCTGCGCAGGAAGGTCCAGAGTTCCACCGCGTCCGTCGGCCGTTCGGGATCGCCGCTGACGACGCGGCCCGTGGCGCGCTCGCGCATCACGTCGATGCTCTCGTAGCGCATCGCAACCGTCGCATAGTCGGTGCCATTCTCATGCCACGCCTCGGCCACGTCGCCCTCGACGAGATGCACGTCCCGCACGTCGTTCTTGAGGCCCTTCGTGGCGTTTTCGCTGAGTTCCTCGGCAAGGTAGGACATCGCCTCGGGCGTCGTCAGCCGCCGAAGCGCCGCATAGTCCTCGGCAGCATAGGCCGCCTGGAGCTGCTTGAGTATCGCCTCGAATTGATCGAGGTCGCCCTGACCGATACCGATCTCGTCATTGTCCCATGCGCTCTTGGCCGACGGAGAGGGTCGGTTTGCCGAGGCGGCGGCTGGGCCCCCGCCGAGCCCCTCGCCGATCCGCGGAATGCGGAAGGACGGGGCAGCGCTCGCAGCCGCGTAGTTTCGCGCGGCGGCAGAAGGCGCCGAATAGGCCGGCTGGCTGCTGCGGCCGAAGAAGCGCTTCGCAAGCGCAATGGCTGCGACGATCAAGCCGACCTGCAGCAGCAGGCCGAGAAAGCCGATGCCGCCGCCGAGCCCATGGCCAAGCAGCATGCCGATCAAGCCGCCCATCATCAGGCCGCCGAGCATCGATCCGCCGAACCCGCCGAAGAGGCCCGGTCGCGACGCCGTCGTCTGGCCCTGCGCCGCCGGCCGCGTCGCAGCCGAAGGTGCCGGCTGCGGCGTCATCGTCCGCTCGATCGGCGCCGCATTGGTCGGCGCCGTCCGGGTAGTCGGCGGCATGGAAAAGGTCCGGCTGCCGCGTGAGCCGAATCCGCCGCCCGCCCTGCGCGCCTCGGCCACGTCGGCCACCGTCACCATCACCGCAAGACCGATGGCGGCCATCGCCAGGACTCGTTGAACACGCTGCATCATTTCCGATCCCGTTTCTCGCTCACGCCGAAGCCGGCCATTTGCTGCCGATATAGACATCGAAGCCGGACAGTTAAAGTCGCTCGTAAGGATTTTGCCGTCCACAGCCGATCAGGGTGCGTCGACAGGAAAGGAAACGGGCGCGATGAACCCCAACTCGAGCAGCTGCGCCGATCCCGAAAAGCGGATCGAATGCTCGTTGGCGAAATCGAATTCGCCGGACTTCTGCAGGTCGTCCAGCATCGTGCGATAGGCGGCAGCTCCATCGAAATACTGCCCATCGGCGACCGCTTCCTCGATTTCTCCTTGTAGTCGGCGAAGAACTTGAAATGCAGCAGCACCCCGGAAATCGGCAGGAAGTTTCTTTGGAATGGCAACGGCTGATGGATGCTTACGCCCAGGCTGCACTCTCTGTCCCAGAAGATCAGCGGATATTTCATCAGCTCCAGCTCATAGGAGAATTTGCGTTTGCGCGGCCCGCCCGTGACGCTGATCGCCCTCTTCGTATGGGTCAGACCGTAACCGGCCCCATCGAAGTGGTCGGCGATTTCCCAGGGCATGCGATCGTCGCCGTCGAGCGTCGCCGATCCGAGCGAACCGACCGGGTACATGTCGAGCATCGGCGCCGCCAGGCGCTTCTCGCCCCGGCTTTCGAGCGCGCGAATGAGGCTCTCGAGCGGCTGCCGCTCGCAGTCCTGATAGAACAGGAACTCGTCGGAATCGACGTTGAGATACCACCGGTCCGTCCCGTAGCGCTCGAACAGCGTCTCGCGCCATTCGCGCCCGCGGCGGGCATCCCGGTAGCGCAACGGCGATCCCCAGACATCCACATCCGCCTGCGACAGCAGAAACTCGCGCGTGCCGTCGGTCGACACATCATCGACACAGATGAAGCGCGTCACGCCGAGCTTGCGATAATGCGCCAGGAAGGACGGCATCAGCTTGAGGTCGTTATGCGTGTTGAATACCACCGGAACGTCGTCCCGGCCGAGCGGCCGCGGCCCGCCTTTGCCAAGGCAGGTCATCTCGATTTCGCGCCTGCGCCGGCGAACCCGTGCGGTCAGCCGAAAGGTGTCGTAACGCGTGATCAAACGATCGAGAAACGCCCTCCGGGGCGGCCCGTTCCGATTGTCGGAAAGGCGAAATGGGTAGTGATGATCGTTCAATTATGTCGCTCCACTCGAGGCCGCGATAGGAGCGTTTATCGGCATGCCGCCGGGATTTCAACTCTGCGCAAGCCAGGCCCCGCGCATTGCCGGAGCGCAACGCGCGAACGCCGAAAAATTTCCCGACAATTGTGAAAAGGGTGCTGGACAAGCCGAACGAAGGCCATTATACGCCCCTCCATACCGCGGCGACGCGGTCCTGGACGGGTGATTAGCTCAGTTGGTAGAGCATCTGACTTTTAATCAGAGGGTCGACGGTTCGAGCCCGTGATCACCCACCATTCTTTTCAAAGCCTTGGCGAACTTCTTGAGCGAGCGCCTTGAAGCGCGATGCACCGGGCCAACGATTGGCTCATAACCTCGCCTCGCTTAACACCGACACGCGGCGGTGACGTCCCGCAAGCGACTATCGGTAGGGCGCTTTGGTGGGTACCAGTGCCTGCCTGTACTTCGGCGCGTCAAGCGCTGCCTGATCGACAACCAGTATGCTCCCCACGAGTGAGATGAGGACGAGTATCAGCGCCACGAATGCGATGCCTGCTTTATCCATTCCCCATCATGGTCGGGCGAATGCGAGCAAAGCGAGGCGCCTGCGGCGCAGATCTTCACCAAAGCCCGTGATGGTTAATTTTGCCTAAACGAATGTAAGCACGTCAGCCACATCCCGCGGCACGTCAGACCATCATCTCACCCCCGGCGATCTTCACCGCATGTCCGCCGATGCGGGCAGTGGAAATCCGGCCGGCGACGACATCGAGATGCAGGTGGATGAAGGAGGGGCGGCCCATTTCGACGCCCTGCTCGATCAACATCGGATGGTGGCCATCCACCAGTTCGTCGAAGACATTGATCGCACCGGCAAGGGCCGCCGCGGCAGCCCCGGTCGCCGGGTCCTCCGCGATGCCCATCTCGGGCGCGAACATGCGGGCGTGGAAGCGCGCCATGTGGTTGATGCCACCGCGACAATAAAGATAGGCGCCGGCGAGCCGGCCTTCGGCGAGCGGCGCGAGCTGCTCCCAGCGCTGAGGATCGAACTCCACGGCCGCCACCGCCGCGATGTCGTGCAGCGGCACCATGACGAAGGGAACGCCCGCGCTCCAGAACGAGATGACGTGATTTTCAAAACCGATCTGCGTCGCCTTGAGACTCACCGCATCGGCGATCGCCTGTCTTTCGAAACGGGCATCGAGCCGGACCGGCTTGCGCGGCAGATCGAATTCGGCAAAGGTCGCCTGCCCCGGTTTCAGCCGCACCGCCGCGCGCACCGGCCCGACCTTCTCCTCGAGCACCTGCATGAGATCGAGCCCTCTTTCGGGCTCTCCGTACAGGTCCTCCGCGATCGCAACCGCCGCGCCGACCGTCGGGTGCCCGGCAAAGGGCAGCTCCTGCGAGGGAGTGAAGATCCTGAGCCGCGCCGAATGGGCGGTGCTTGCCGGCCGGTGAATGAAAACGGTCTCCGAAAGGTTGAATTCCTGCGCGATCGCCTGCATGGCCGCATCGCTCAGGTCATCGGCATCGAACACCACGGCAAGCGGGTTGCCCTCCAGGCGCCTGCTGGTGAAGACGTCGTAGATCGCGTAGCGCCGTGCCATAGATATCCCCTTGCCTGGCAAGACCTGCGCCGGAACCTTGCAACGCCTTGGCCCGAGCGGCAAGACAAAAAGCATCCGATCCGATACGCCGGGTTGCAAAGGACCGAAGCTTCGAAAGGCCCATATATCGCGATCGCAGCGCTTGGCCTCCGCCTTGAAACCCTTCCCCGTTGGAAAGATAACCGTTATCACCGCGCCGCGTCGCTCCGGCGGAGGCGAGCTTTGCCGAAAGAACCTCGACGGGTGCAAGCATGACGAATCGGACGCAGAATGACGGATGAGACGATTTCGCGTCGGCGCCTGCCCGCCGGTGTCTGGGCACTCGGCTTCGTATCGATGTTCATGGACATCTCGTCCGAGATGATCCACGCGCTCCTGCCCGTCTACATGGTCGCTGTTCTCGGCACCTCCGCCTTCACCGTCGGCGTTATCGAGGGAATTGCCGAAGCGACGGCCTCGATCACCAAGATCTTTTCCGGCGCGATCAGCGACTGGCTGGGACGGCGGAAACTCCTGGCCGCCCTTGGCTACGGTCTGGCGGCGCTCACAAAGCCGATCTTTCCGCTTGCCCCTTCCGTCGAATGGCTCATGTTCGCCCGTTTCGTCGACCGGATCGGCAAGGGCATTCGCGGCGCGCCGCGCGACGCGCTCGTCGCCGATATCGCGCCGCCGGAACTGCGCGGCGCCAGCTTTGGCCTGCGCCAATCGCTCGATACGGTCGGCGCCTTCATCGGCCCGCTGCTTGCCATCGGACTCATGTGGCTGACGGCGGATCATTTCCAGGCGGTCTTCTGGTTCGCGGTGATCCCGGCATTCCTGTCCGTCGGCGTGATCCTCATCACCGTGCGCGAACCGGAACGGCCGAAGGAACTGCGCCGGGTACGGATGCCGTTGCGTCGCGACGAGTTGCGCCGGCTCGGACCATCCTATTGGTGGGTGGTCGCCATTGCCGCCGTCTTCACGCTTGCCCGCTTCAGCGAGGCCTTTCTCATCCTGCGCACCCAATCGATCGGTATTGCCCCGGCGCTCGTCCCGATCGTGCTCGTCGTCATGAGTCTCGCCTACGCGCTGTCGGCCTATCCGGTCGGCGTCCTTTCCGACCGCGTCGATCGCTTCACCCTGCTCTTCCTCGGTCTCGCCCTGCTCCTGGCTGCCGATCTCGTCCTCGCCGTGACCACCGGCATCGCGGCGCTCGGCGCCGGTGTCGTTCTCTGGGGCCTGCATATGGGATTCACCCAGGGCCTGCTCACGACACTCGTCGCCGAAACTGCACCACCGGAACTACGCGGAACCGCCTTCGGCATGTTCAATCTGGTTTCCGGCGTGGCTACTCTCCTTGCAAGCATCATTGCCGGCACGCTCTGGGATTTTGCCGGGCCCGAGGCGACCTTCCTCGCCGGTGCCGGTTTCACGGCGATCGCCATCGTGGGCCTCTTTTCCATTCGCTCCCGCTTGAAGCGCCGCAGTTCCAACGGCTGACCCGGTAGGCCATGGGAGCCACCGCGCGGGGTCGCATCTCACTCGGCTGCTTCGACGGGCAGCCCGGCCGCCTTCCATTCGGGATAGCCGTCCTCGAGCCGGCGGACGAGATAACCGCGGGCCCTCAGCTCCGCGACCGCTTCGAAGGAGAGGACGCAGTAGGGACCACGGCAGTAGGCGATGACCTCGCGGTCGGCGGGAAGTTCGTCGAGCCGGCGTTCCAGCTCGCCGAACGGGATGTTGAGCGCACCGGGAAGATGGCCGAGCGCGAACTCGTCCTCGGGACGGACATCGAGGACGGTAGCAAGACCATCGTGCAGCCTCGATACCAGGTCTTCTCGTGATACTGGCTCCAACGTGTCGCGCGCGCGGAAGTAGTCCGCCATAATGCGGTTGACCTCGGCCACGTTTCGTTCACCGAGGCGTCCGAGCGCATTCATCAACGCGACCACTTCGGTGTCGCCGTCAAGGCGATAGAGCACGTGCTTGCCGCGGCGTTCGGTCTCGACAAGGCGCGCGCGCCGCAGGATCTGAAGGTGACGCGACGTATTGGCGAATGTGAGGCTCGCTCTGGCGGAGAGCTCTTCGACGCTTCGCGCCCCTTGCGCGAGGTGCTCCAAGAGTTCGAGCCGGTGCGCGTGGCCGAGCGCCTGTGCCACCTCTGCGAGACTTTCATAGATCGCCTGTTTCGGTTTGGTACTTGACACGACACCTCCTCAATATATCATTCAGCGGATCAATTGAATGTAATCATACCCTTTCTCAGCGAGAGCGCAAGCTCATGATCCTCCGCCAGTTCCTGCACGCCGGCCCGGTCGCAATTTCCTACCCCTTCGGCTGCGGCGGCAAGGCCACCGTGGCCGTTGTCGATCCGGTCGGCGACATCAATGTCTATCTGCGCGCGGCCGAAGACGCCGGCATGCGCATTCACTTCGTCATCGACACGCATGTCCATGCCGACCATTTGTCGGCTGGCCGCACGCTCGCGGCGGCGGCCGGCGCCGAGTACGTGCTCTCGGCCAATGCGGATGTGTCGTTTCCGTTCAAGGCGGCGCGCGACGGCGACGTCCTGACGCTCGGCAACGTCACCGCCACGATGTTGCACACCCCCGGCCACACCCCCGAGCATCTCTCTCTGCTCGTCACCGACCACACACGCACCGAGGAACCCTGGTTCGTTTTCACCGGCCATACGCTGATGGTCGGCGATCTCGGCCGCACCGAGCTCGCCGTAAGCGCCGAAGAGGGCGCAAGAGGCCTGTTCCAGAGCGTAAGCCGGCTCAAAGCGCTTCCCGACTATGTCGAGATCCTCCCTGGCGCCCATGCCGGCTCGGTCTGCGGCCGGCGGTTGAGCGGTAAGCCATGGTCCACCATCGGCTTCGAGAAGCGTCACAACGAGGCATTCCGTATAGAAGAGGAAGCGGAATTCATTCGCTTCATGCTCGCCGAGATTCCTCCGCCCCCACCTGAGGCCGCAGCGATCAGAGCCGCCAATTCCGCCCTTGAGGCGGCCGCGATATCAGGAAGGCCGGCTCCTCATCAGTCCAGGCAATGACGACTCCAACCGTCAGTTTGGGGCTCAGGGAGAACTGGCGGCAATTCGCACTCCTCGTGCTGATCAACGCCTTTGTAGGCGGCATGGTCGGCATCGAGCGCACCGTCGTTCCGCTCATCGGTTCGGAAGAATTCCATCTCGCCTCCACGACACTCATCGTCTCGTTCATCGTCAGCTTCGGTATGGTGAAGGCCTTTGCCAATCTGGTCTCCGGCCAGTTCGCCGATAGCTGGGGGCGAAAGCGCGTCCTGGTTCTCGGCTGGCTCGTCGGCCTCCCGGTCCCCTTCATGATCATCTGGGCGCCGAGCTGGGAATGGATCATCGCCGCCAATGCCCTTCTCGGCATCAATCAGGGGCTTGCCTGGTCGATGACCGTGATCATGAAGGTCGATCTGGTCGGGCCGAAGTCACGCGGACTGGCGGTGGGGCTGAACGAGTTCGCGGGCTATCTCGCCGTCGGCGTGACGGCGTTCCTCACGGGCGACCTCGCATCGGAATATGGACTGCGTCCGGTGCCGATCTATCTCGGAATCGGGTATGCGGTTCTGGGCAGCGCGCTATCGGTCCTGCTCGTGCGTGACACACGCGACCATGTTCATTTGGAAGCCTCGTCACATGCTCGACAAGCTCTGCCGATCAGCTTCCGTGAAGTCTTCGCGCTCACCTCGTTCAAGGATCGCAACCTGTTCGCCGCCTCGCAGGCCGGTCTCGTCAACAATCTCAACGACGGCATGAGCTGGGGCATGTTTCCCCTGTTCTTCGCCTCCTTCGGTTTGGGCGTCGAGCGCATCGGTATCCTCAAGGCGATCTACCCCGCGACCTGGGGCATTCTGCAGATCGCCACCGGCCCCTTGAGCGACCGCTGGGGGCGCAAGGGCCTGATCGTCGCCGGCATGTGGGTGCAGGCAGCCGGTCTGTTCCTGACCGCGGCGACGGGCCGGTTCGAATGGTGGCTCGTCGGCAGCCTGCTTCTCGGCCTTGGCACGGCCATGGTCTATCCGAGCTTGATCGCCGCCGTGTCGGACGCCTCGCATCCGGCCTGGCGCGCCCGTTCGCTCAGCGTCTACCGCTTCTGGAGGGATCTCGGCTACGCAATCGGTGCGCTCTCCGCAGGTCTCATCGCCGATCGCTTCGGGCTTTCGGCAGCGATTGCATCAATCGCCGCCCTGACCTTCGTCTCTGGTGCCATTGTCGCGGTGCTCATGCGCGAGCATGCGGCGAGCGCTCTTGATCCTGCGCAACGGACCACGCCGGCCAGTGAAGCAGAATGAGATTTGCGAAGGAGGTGCCAATGCGGGAAGTTCGAGGGATACGTCAAAACAAAAAGCCAAGCGGTTGAAGCGTTGTACCAACGAAGTCTGCTTATGGAGTCAGACGGGGATTCCGGCGGAAAGGTTCGCCGTTTTCCACAATCCCGCTCTAACCCCCGTTTCGCGCAAAAATCCACTCAAGGATCGGCGGCATGAATCCCGGATAATCGTGCGCCCCGGGGTCCGACGAGCGGATCGCCACCGCCTCGTCGATCTCCGGATGCGGATCGGCCGCGACATGGGCCGCCACCCGCGCGACGATCTCGTCCGCCGCGGATCGCAGCCGAAACACGCGGAAGACGGTGACGGTGCCCTCCATATGGATGACCTGCCAGCCCGGTTCGGCATCTGCCTCGCGAAGCACGATCCCCGTCTCCTCCCTCACCTCGCGCGCGATGTTGGCGGCCACGTCGCAGCGCCCGCCGACAATATCCTCCGGTTCGAGCGAGCCGCCCGGGCTGTAGACCCGTCCGGCATTGGCCGTGTGCGCGCCCATGCGAATTGCGATGAAGGCCCCGTCGGAAGAGACGAGCACCGGCATGCCGAAGAGATGACAGGCTCCCGGAGCACGCGTCTTCCGCCACCAGAGAAAAGTCGAATAGGGAACGACATGCGCCTCGGCATCGATACGCCCGTCCGAAATACGGATCGACCGCTGCAGCACCATCTCGCCGTCGAAGAGATGCGGATTCGCCGCGATCTCCTGCCGCCAGTTCTCCCGCACCCTCTCAGCCTGCCCGAGGTGGAACGGATGCGGTCCGGCGCCGACCCTCACATCGACCTCGGAGACGGGAAAAACCGTGCCTTCCGCCGGCCAGTGCGGTTGGTTGCTTTCGATGAGAGCCATGTCAGATATCCAGGGTCATGACCACCGGGCAATGGTCGGAGGCCTTAGGCCGGTCCCAGCCGGTGCGCGGATAACGCTCCACCTCCTGGCCCGCAGGAAAGATCGTCCGGAAAGGCTGGCCGGCGCGGATGATTTCCGGGACGTGGGCCGCGTTGCGGCTGGCGAGCGCCGGCGAGAGCCAGATATAGTCGAGCTGGCAGAGATGCCGCTCCGCGGGTCCCCGGCTGTGGAACAGGGTCCAGCGGTCGAGCACCGGCCGCTTGAGCGTCGGATTTTCGACGAATCCGTCCTTGGTGAAGACATCGAGCGCGCTCATCGTCTCCCGCCGCGGCACGAATTCGTAGCCGTTGCGCCGATCGCCGCGGATCTCCACCTTCTCCTGATAATCATTCATGTCGCCGCAGATGGCGAACATCTCGTCCGCCGTCCGGCCGCGGCCGAAGCGACTCTCGACGATGTGGCGCACAGCCGCGGCCTCCGCGATGCGCTGCGCCATTGTCGCCTGCCGCCCGTCCATCCCGTCGCGCGCCGGTCCCATCGACTTGAAGTGCACGACGTAGAGCGTGAGCGGCCTCCCGCCGATGCTCAGCTCCACTTCGAGGCAGTCGCGCCGGAATATCCGGTCGCCCGGCTGGTTCGTCTGCGCCAGTCGATCATTGAAGAGATCGAGATCCTGATAGGTCAGCGCCGCATGGCTTTTCACATCCAGGCACTCGATCTTCTGCCCATCGCGCGTCTCGTCCCGCATCAGCACCGCCACGTCGATGCCGCGCGAATCGTTGCCCTCGATCAGGTATTTCTGGCGATAGCCGTTGTCGACCATTCGGAAGAGATAGCCATACTCGAAGGCCTGCAGCGCCGCCAAACTGTCGGCCTCCTGCAGGCAGAGAATATCGGCGTCGCAGTCGGCAATCGCCAAGGCCGACATCTGCCGCGTGTCGTCCGTATGCGCGATCGTGCGCGCCTCCTCGAGCCTCTGATACTCCGCCTCGCTGCGCACGTCGAAGAGCCTGAGCACCCGATCCTGCTTCAGCTGGTTGCGGAAGCCGGAAAAGTCGAAACGGCTCATGAGGTTTTCGACATTGAAGGTGGCAAGACGAAGCGACATCAGGCAATCCCGCGGTGAGTTGCGCGGGAGATTAATGCATGTCGCCCGGAAGTGGATAGTGATTTTGGGATAGTGACCTGACGCCGTCACGTCACTCACTCAGTCGTCATCCTCGGCCTCGAGCTGCTCAAGGCCGAGGATGACGGCGGGCGGGCAATGTCAGGCGTTTGCCAGGCCACGCACGTATCGAGGCGCGTTCGGCGTGAAACACGGAAGCTCTAAACGAACTCCAAACTCGCCCCTACCGTCTGACCGCGACCACCCGGCCGCGGCTGAAGTAGGAGAACTGGACCCGGCCGGACTGGTTGCCGCCGATGAGTTGCGCCCGTGTTTGCGACATTTTCGCAAGGATGCCGACGTGATAGCCCCGCCCTGCCCTGACGACGACAACGTCGCCCGGGCGGGCGTAGGCGAGCCGTACCGGGGCGCCGAAGCGCAGCCACGAGCGGGCGATGCCGTATCCTTCCGGCGGCGTGCGGCCGGTCAATCGGGCGATCAGCCCCATGAAATGGCCGCACCAGGGCGTGCGTGCGGGATTGACGCCGAGCACGGTGCGCAGTTTGCGGTTGTGCTTGACTTCGTGCAGACCGGCATATTTCTGGGCCTGGTTGAGCATGCCGGCATAGCTGATATCGGGGGACGCAAGCGCGACAAATGCCGCAGTCAGAAACACCATGACCTTCATGATCTGGTCTCCTAGGATGCGCAAACCGGGCGTCATGCCGGCATGCGCCGCTTCGTCTCCGTCCATTGCGACGAAACGCCCTCCGGAGCGCGGCATGTATTGGCACGCACCAAGCCGCCCGCCGTCAGGGGACCTAGTCCTGAAGGCGGATAGTTTGCTCTGGAAGCAAAGGGCTAGAGCGTCCTTGAAATTATCCGCGCGCTGCTCTCAGCGGGCACCGCGCATCCGTGAAAATGCACAACGAAAAACGCTCTAGCACTTTGTGGCTGCACCTGGCTCCCCGGAAAACCGCTTGCCGGTTTCCGGTTCCCTGTTGCAGCCGGCCGCGACCTGCAATGGCCGTGCCCCAACCTGATGGCGTTCGCTACGCGCGACCTGGAAATCCCCTGCCAGCCGTTGATGGCGGCGCGACTTTGCCGGTCGGGTGGAGCGAAATTATGGCAAGGACCGCAACCCGTGCGCCGAAAGCCGCATTTCTTCCCCGAAATGTCTATTCGGGCAGAGAAAAAGCGGACATTCGACGGCAAACGGCCTCGTTCGTCGGATCAACGGAGGGGCCACTACTCGTCGCCAAACTACACAGCTACTGCTGCCTCGCCGGTTGGCGGGATGGCAACGCCCACCCTGCGTCCCCATTCCTGTGCTCCGCACCGCAGACGCGGCGCTGCTCGACCCCCGTGACAAGCACAGGGGTGAGGGCAAAAGAGGATACGCCAAACCCAAACGACGTTGCTGTCATGTACCGTCACCCGCCGCAGGCGTTCCGATGCGCTGAACAGATATTCAATTGCTTGCCCACGATTACCCGCTGGGCTGCTTAGGTTTGCCCGAACCTGCTTAGCGCACGAGCCGGATCGTGCCCGGATAGTTCAGTTGCTTGTCGGCGAGTTCGGCGCTGCAGTCCATCTTGAACGTGGCATTGCCGATCATGGTGATCTCCTGGGCGATCAGCCGGATGCACTCGCCGCTGGTGAGCCCATTGCCGGAATATTGCAGTTCGGCCACATCCGGCAGGTAGACGATGCCGGTCAGCGATGAGTTGCTGTTGCCGTTGATCACCGCCGGCTCGGTATTCCCATGTTCGGCGACAATCGAGAAACCGGCCCAGTCACCGGTGAGCGACGGCGAGATGTTGAAGGTGGCGCCGCCGCGGATCAAGAGCTCGGCCCCGTTCATCAGGAAGAAGGTGACGCCCTTACCGGTCACCACGGACTGGGCGGCGAGTTCGAGGCGACCGCCGTCGATGATGTAGTTTCCGGGCTCCAGATTGACGCTTCTCTTGACGTCGAGCGTGCCGTAGGTGCCGGGCTTCAGCGTCACCACGTAGCCGTCGGTCTTCTTTGGGGTCTTGCCGGTGCCGTTGCAATCGCCGTTGCCGCCGCCGCCGCTGATATAATCCTGGCCGCAACCCGAGAGATCGACCCAGGCGGACGTCTTCGGCATCGCCTTGCTCGCGAAGGGATCGGGCACGCGCGGCGATCCCTCGACCGCATGGTCGCAGGCAAGCGTGATGTCCTGCGGCGAGCCGTAGATGGCCCCCGCCGCATAGAGACATTCCGCTTTCAGCGTGCTCGTACCACCGACATAAATGGACTCACTGTAGTTCGAATTGGAGACGACGGCGCATCCGGTCAAGTCCACGATCGCGCTGCCGCTGACATTGAAGCCCCGCTGGGCCGTATAGTGAAGGGCCAGGATACAGGCTTCTGCGCCCGCGGCTCTCGCCGCCACCGCCTGGCGCCGGATCTGGAACGGCGCCCGCTCGAGGAACAGCGGCGCATATGCCACGGCATATTCCGCCGTGGCCGTGTCTTCGTTGACGTCGCGGGTGAAGCTCACCTTCAACGCCTCCTGCGTCGGGGCGTCCATCGGCGAGGCCAAAGCTTCGGCCACGACATCCTGCGGCAGCGAATAATTGCTCCAGAAGAACTTCGCGCCTTCCTTTGAGGCGGCGTCTTCGGTCGCCCCCTCGCCATAGGCTCTCACGGATCCGAGCGCCGCGGCATCCAGTGCATTCTGGATCTTTTCCGCTTCGAGATAGGCGCCGACGAAATCGAGCGCCAACGCCGCTGCGCCTATGATCGGCACGAAGGCGATGGCGCCCAGTACCGCAAAATTCCCGTCCCTGCTGTCTGCCAGTTTCCCGAATTGCGCACGGAACCGCTTGGCCATCATAGCCTTCCCCCTCCGAAACAGGAAATGCCGGCCACTTAAGCATCATCGAATTCACGTTTCGTTAGGAAAATCGTCAGTATTTTAAGAAATTCTTATATACAAGGGAATAGGTTGCGCTACCGCTGCCACGCGGCTTCATTCTTCTTCTCGTAATCGCCGAACGCCTTTGCGAGCCCGCCCAGAACCTCGGCCGCCGTCTCGAACATCGCCTTGAACTGCGGCTCGTCGACCTTCGTGACGTCGTCGCGCAGATGCGCGATCAGTGCGTTCAGCTCCCGCGTCATCTTCCGCGTGTGGTATATCGGATCGGTCTCAGGCTGGGCCATTGTATCGTCCTTTCGCTCCTGCAAGCGTCTGATAAGACGCGCCGCGTGTCGGGGTGGAGTGTACCGAGGATAACGCCGGCTGCGGGGGGCGGTTCCTCATGCGGCCGGGTCCGGTGCGGCAGCGTATCGCCGCGCAACATTCGATCCGGCTCGGTAACAAAATGCCCTCAAATGTTACTGGACCAACCCTGTCGATCCTGCAAAATAGGCGGGCAAAAGCGTCGAAGGGGTTTTCAGTAGGAATTTAGATCAGAGCTCGCCCGAGCGGTGAGCTCTGATTGTAGAGGGACCCGATCGAGTTTGCGGCGGCTCTCGGGAGTGGATACTGATCGACGACCAAATTAGCGGATGAGCTTGACGCTCTGCGCAAAAGAATTGCGCCCACAGGTTGGAAGCATTGACCGCAGTCTTCGGCCCGCCTCCTTCGGAGGCGGGCTCTTCTTTGCCCCTCTGCAGCGCTTTGTGTCGCCTGGGGCAGCGGCAAATCCATTATGTCATTCTAATGGACACCCGACTCGGTGATTGCTACTCTCCTCCCGCGGGATGGAAGCCTTCGGCATAGCTTGGGGCGCCGTGCGTCTATCAAAGGCAAGTTGAATTGCCGCATGGCGTTGTCCCTGAATCGAGATCGCTTCAAGGAGACGTGCAGGAACTCACTTCTTCGACTTCCGTCACGCTCGCGCTTCGGGTCGGCTCGTTCCGACCAATCGCGATTGTGCAATCAGGAGGTTGCTGCATGAGGCGGCTGGCAGCGATCATGGATGCCGACGTCGTCGGCTACAGCCGATTGATGGGGCGGGACGAAACGGGAACCTTCCAGGCATTGAAGGCGTGCCGCAATGCCTTTATCGCGCCTGCCGTTGCCGAGCATGGCGGACGCGTCGTGAAACAGACGGGTGATGGTACCCTTGCGGAATTCTCGAGCGTCGTCGATTCAGTCGCCTGCGCCATGGCAATCCAGAAACGAATGGCTGAACGCGACGGGCGGGCCGGCGCCGAAGACCTGCAACTGCGTATCGGCATCCATTTGGGCGACGTCATCGTGGAGGACGGCGATATTCACGGCGACGGCGTCACGGTTGCCGCCCGACTGCAGAGCCTCGCTCCCCCGGGCGGCATCTGCGTTTCCCAGCAGGTCCATGACCAGGTCGCATCGAAGCTCGACTTCCCGTTGAGCGATTTCGGCCGGCGGACGCTCCGCGACGGCCATGCGCCGATACGCGTGTGGCGATGGCAGCCGGACGGCACCGACGGCCCCGTGGCCGAGACACCCGCCGACGACCGGCCGCCCCCGGATCAAAAGCGCCCGTCGATGGCCGTCCTGCCCTTCGCCAATCTCTCGAGCGTCGACGGCCAGGAACATTTTTCGGACGGTTTTACCGAAGAGCTCATTGCCACCCTTGCCCGCTGCCGCTGGCTCCGGGTCGTCGCCCGCAACTCCTCCTTCGCCTACAAGGGCGCCGCCATCGATGTCCGCAAGGTCGCCGAGGACCTTGGCGTCAAATATGTGATCGAAGGCAGCATCCGCCGCGCGGGCAACCGCATCCGCATCACCGCGCAATTGCTGAGCGGTGAAACCGGCATGCTGCTCTGGGCGGAACGCTACGACCGGATGCTCGACGACGTGTTCGTGCTGCAGGACGAGATTGCCGGCCAGATCACCGGCACAATCCAGCCGGAGCTCGGCATCATCGAATTCGCCGCGCTGCGCGGCCACACCGCCGCCGACCTTAACGCCTGGAACATCTATCTGAAGGGCCTCTGGCATCTCTATAAATTCAATCTCGACGACCTCAGGATCGCCAAGGAGTTGTTCGAGCGGGCGATCGAGCTCGAACCCGGCTTCGCCCAGGCCCATGCGCGCCTCGCCTATGTCCATATCCAGCTCGGCTGGTACGGCCCGCTTTCCGAACGCGCCGAGCGCATCGGCGACGCCATCGCCCTGGCCGAGCGGGCGATCGTGCTCGACAGCCGTGAACCGGCCGCGCATGTGGCCCTCGGCCGGGCGCTTGCCCTCGGCGGCCAGCCGGAACGCGGCATCAATCATCTTCGCAATGCATTGAGACTGGATGCGAGCTTCGCGCAGGGCCATTTCGCCCTCGGGCAGGCGCTCTGCTATGTCGAGCGGCCGGAGGAAGCCATTGCCGAGATCAGGGAGGCGTTCCGGCTGAGCCCGCGCGATCCGCATCTCTGGACGTTTCACAACATGCTGGCGATCGCGCATTATCAATCGGGCCGCCTCGACGAGGCCGCCGCGGCGGCACGGGCATCGCTCCGCCAGGAAAACGTCACCTTCTGGCCGGCCATGGTGCTGGCAGCGGTCCTCGGCGCCGAGGGACCGACCGCCGAGACCCGCGAAGCCGTCTCGGATCTTCTCCGCCGACGCCCCGACCTGACGACGGCGACGGCGCGGGCCGAATTCTATTTCGGCGACCGCCCGGCCATGTCGGAACAATTCGTCGACCGCTTCGTCGGCGACCTGCGCCGCGCCGGTCTGCCGGAATAGCCTCGAGAATCCTCTGCCGTACTGCCCCTCAACCGCCTGCCGGCACCTTCTTCCGATTTTACGGGGAGAAGGGACTCGCTCCGCCCCCGTGCGCCTACTCGCCTCAAGATACTTGAAGGCGGTTGACAGCCCTGAGCCCAATCCCAAGAAACAAACGCGGCGACCGCCGCCGGGGTGCGGGCAGCTTCGCTGGTTCGCGGCGAGTTTTTGAAATTATCTGCTGAACCGACGCTCTATTTGGCAAAGCCAACTCCTTGATCGACCTATTCTGGGTGACGCCTGACCCAGCCCAGAGGCACATCGCTGGCTCAACCGCGCGGGGCAGCAAAACATCCGGCCCCCGCGCCGGAAAGGAACTCAATCAGCCTCATCGATCCTGCACCGCGAACCGAAGAAAGAACATGGCATGTCACTGTTGATTACTATCGATACCGATCCGGCCTTCGCGCCAAAGGACGCGGTTCCCGCACCGGACCGGCTCATTTCGGGGAGTCCCTTCTTCAAGACCTGGGCACAGGATGCCTCGAAAGGGGAGAAGGTGCTGACCGGGGTCTGGGAGGCGACGCCTGGCGAGCATCATTCGATCAAGGGGACCACCTACGAATTCTGCCACATCATTTCGGGTCTCGTGGAAATTGAGGAGGAGGGCGGCGAGACGAAGACCTATCGCGCTGGTGACAGCTTCGTCATGAAGCCGGGTTTCGTCGGTGTTTGGCGTACGATTGAGACCGTACGCAAGATCTACGTTTGCGTTTACGAGTGAGAGCAAAGCCCAGGTGCGCCGGCTATGGCGCACCCGGGAATTTGGATGAGGCGACGCTGAAACCGGGGCCAAGAACAGGCGCGACGTGTGCCCGGCATCCGGCCGCGCACACCTATTTTGCACATTCACTCGTTCGAGAAGCCGACAATGCCCTTGATCTCGGTAAACTCGTGCAGTCCGAACTTCCCGTATTCCCGGCCGTTGCCTGATTGCTTGTAGCCGCCGAAGGGGGCGGCTGCGTCCCATGCGGAGCTGTTGAGGCGAACGGTGCCCGTCCGCAACCTGCTTGCTATGGCCCGCGCTTCCTGCAGGTCGCCCTGGATGTAGGCGGCGAGGCCATAGGGCGTATCGTTGGCGATCGCGACTGCTTCTTCTTCGCTGTCATAACCGATGATCGACAGCACCGGGCCGAAGATTTCCTCGCGCGCAATCGTCATCTGGTTGGCGACGCGGGCAAACACAGTCGGGCGCACGTAATAGCCGGCATTGAGATGCGACGGGCGGCCAGGGCCACCGGCGACGAGCTCCGCTCCTTCGGCGATGCCGCGTTCGATCAGCGCCTGGATCTTGTCGAACTGGGCGGCGCTGGCGACGGGTCCGAGGTCGGTGCGCGGATCCGAAGGCGGACCGACAACGAGCGCATCCGCTTGCCTCGCGGCGATTGAGCTTGCTTCGTCCATTCGCTCCGCAGGCACCAGCATCCGCGTTGGCGAAGTACAGGTTTGACCGGAATTGCCGAAGCAACGGCGTACGCCGGCGGCGGCCGCGGCTGCGAAGTCGGCGCTGCGCAGGATGATGTTCGGCGACTTGCCGCCGAGCTCCTGATGCACCCGCTTGACCGTCGGTGCCGAGGCCTGCGCCACGGCGATGCCGGCGCGGGTCGACCCGGTGAAGGACACCATGTCGATATCCGGATGGCTGGCAAGCACCGCACCGACCGTCGGCCCGTCGCCCTGAACGAGGTTGAAGACGCCCTTCGGCACGCCGGCCTCATCCATGATCTCGGCGAAGATGACGGCGTTGAAGGGAGCGATCTCCGAGGGTTTCAGCACCATGGTGCACCCCGTGGCGAGCGCCGGAGCCACCTTGCAGGCGATCTGGTTGAGCGGCCAGTTCCACGGCGTGATCATGCCGACGACCCCGACCGGCTCGTGCACGATGCGGGTCGAGCCCTGCATGTATTCGAAGGCAAAGGTCTCAAGAGCCTTGATCGTCTGCTCGAAATGGGCAGCGCCGGTGCCGGCCTGCTCGGCCCGGGCCATGGCGAGCGGTGCGCCCATTTCCCGCGAGATGATGTCGTCGAGCTCGTCATTGCGGCGCTTCAGGATCGTCACGATGCGCTTCAGCAGGTCGATGCGCTCTTTCTTCGACGTCTGCGAGAAGGAGGCAAAGGCCCGCCGCGCGGCCGCGACCGCCTTTTCCGCGTCGGTAGCACTGCCGAGTGCGATCGTTCCTATCGGCTGCTCGGTCGACGGATCGATGACCTCGCGGGCCCTCGACACCGTGGGTCCGACCCATTCACCGCCGATATAGAACTTGTGCGCATGTTTCACTGGTTTCTCCCATGTGTGGCATCCTGCGCCCCATCGTGGGCGCGTTCCACGAATCCGGCGACAGCGATGACGGCTGCCTCCGTGTGCGGCAACGCGGCGAGCTCGCCCAGTGTCACCGGTTTGATAGGCGGGCGTAGCCGGTAGTAACCAGCTTCGCCGGGCGCAACGCCACGGCATTGCGCCAGCAGTTCAACCGCGGTCAGACCGCATAGCCGGCCCTGGCATGGTCCCATTCCGCATCGTGTGAACGCTTTCATTTGGTTGGGGCCCGGCACGCCGAGCGCCGCGACTTCGCGCAGCTTGCCTGCCGTGATTTCCTCACAGCGGCAGACGATGGTTTTGTCGTCCTCGGGCACGCGAAAGGTGTTGCCGGGCCGGAACCCATGCTCGATGAACGTCCTGCCCTTGAGGGCAAGAGCGAGCTTCCGCGCGAATTGGTTCCGGCGCTGTTCGTAGGCACCCTGGCCAATGCGACTTAAGTCGAGCGCCGCAGACAGGCCCGCGAGTTCTCCTTGCCGAGCCGAGGCAACCGCTCCGACAATTCCCGCCGCATCACCGGCGATCGAGACCCCCGGAACCGAACTTGCGCCGCGACCGTCGAGGGCCGGGCGGAAGGCTGCCAGCCGCTCGTCCCAGACGTAGTCGCACCCGGCTGCCAGCGTGAGATTGAGGTTTGGCGCAATCCCCTGGTGCAGAAGGAGCAGGTCGCCTTCAATGCGCAGGGACTTGTTGCCGCGACGAACCAGCAAGGCACTGAATTGTTCGGAACCGACAGCCTCGATCGCTGTCACCCCGCGGATGACACGGGTTCGACGGTGAACCTCCAAAAGGAGCTTCAGGCCCTTGAGGGCGTAGGACGACGCGGAAAAGTCAAGCAGGTGAGGCAGGGCCGAGCGCCAGTTCTCGACCGGCGTGGTATCGATGACCGCTGTCACGGACACGCCGGCCCTGAGGAGTTGGCTTGCCAGCAAGTACAAAAGCGGCCCGGTCCCGGCGAGGATGGTCCGTCCCGAGGGCACGAGGCCTGACGACTTCATCAGGATCTGGGCCGCTCCCGCCGCCATGACACCGGGCATGGTCCAGCCCGGGAATGGGAATGGACGCTCGAGCGCGCCGGTTGCGAGAATGACGCGATGGGCGGCGATCGGCCGAGCAATGCCGCCGAACGAGATTCCGACCTCGAGCGCATGCGTGCCGTCGCCGGTTTCCTCGTCAGCAGGCCCGACGCTCCACACCGTCGCACGGCGGGCATAGCTCAAGTCTGCGCCCCGGAACCGCTCGATGAGCCGCCGACCGGCAGCGTAGTCCGGCCCAATGCGCGTGAGATCGGCATCCGAAGCGCGCTCGACCGACCGATAGATCTGGCCGCCGGGCGATTGATTTTCGTCGGCCAGCAATACGGCGAGGCTGTGGGTCGAGGCTTCGATGGCTGCCGAGAGGCCGGCGGGCCCGGCGCCAACGACGACGAGGTCATAGGCAGGTGCGAGATCGGCGGCAGATTTAAGGTCTTGGATCATTCTTCCTGCCCCGGCATGGCCGCGCCGTCCTGTGTTTCGACCCGCATTCCCTCCACGACAGTGGTCATGCAAGCCTGCCGGTTCGGCCGGCCATCGATCTTGACGAGGCATTCGAAGCAGACACCCATCATGCAGTAAGGACCACGTGCGGCGCCCGACACCGGGGTGCGCCGCGTGCTGCAATGTCCCGCGGCCAGCAGTGCAGCGGCAACGCTATCGCCTTGGCTGGCCATAGTCGGCACGCCGTTGAATGTGAATGAGACCGAACTCTCTTTTCTGTCAGGCAGCCGCCGGAACATGGAACCTCCGGGAATGAAATACGGAAAGATCCTCAGAAAGCGCCCCCGCCGAAATTTGCCGCGGCAGGACCAGCGCATGGTTCGCCGCCAGCGTCACGCCGGAATGGCAGGCGACTGCAAACGCACCTGGAAACCTCTCCGACTGCTCGTAAATGGGGTAGCCGTCGGGCGTCACGACACGGAACGCGGCCCAGGTCCGCACCGCCCTGGCATCCCTGAGCAGCGGGAAGGTGCGTAGCGCACGTTCGGCCAGAACTGCGGTGATTGGTCCTCGCGGTCGTTGATGATCGATCGTCGCCTCCTTGCTCTCGCCGATCAGCACGGAGCCCTCGTCCGTCTGCCGCAGATAGCCGGTGGCATGGCTGAGGAAGGGCCTCAGCCGCTCGGTGACGATGATCTGGCCGCGGCTGGGCGAGAGCGGGACGCTCAGCCCAACCATCGGGGCAAGCGCAGTGTTGCCGATGCCGGCCGCAAGCACGACCTTGCCGGCACCGAGCCTCCATCCTTCTCCAGCCACGTCGAACGCGCCGGCGCGATGGCGTATCGAAGTCGTCTTCCGATGCGGAAAATAGTGAACGCCACGCTGCTTGCGCGCCTTGTGAAAGCCCGCGAACAGCCGCAGCGGGTTTGCGTGTCCATCGAGCGGACTGTAGATCGCGCCTGCCACTGTCTCGCCGACCAGGGGTAAGCGGCGGCGCGTCTCTGCCTGGTCGAGGATTTCATATTCGAGCGGCGGCGTTCCTTCCGCCTCCATTCCGGGTTGGCCGGCGAGCTTCGCCATGGATGCGATCCCGCGTTCCAGCTCCGTTGGCGTGAGCCGAATTGAGAAGCCGCCCGACTGGAGAAAGCCAGTGTCGATGCCGGTTTCGCTTTTGAGTTCGGCTGCCAGCTGGTGCCAGTTCGCGGCCGAGGTTCGCGACCATCGCGAATAGTCGGCGTTTCCGAGGCCCTTGCTTGAGCTCCATACGAGGCCGAAATTCGCCCGGGCGGCCCGGTTTGCCAGATCGCCCTCATCGACGATTGCAACCCTTTGCCCGCACCTCGACAGACCCCAGGCTATCGATACACCTACCAGCCCGCCACCGATGACGATTACATCGAAATCCATTCCGCTAGCTTCCCTCGACGCACCACCCCAACGGCTGTCTCCGGATCTGGTCTCACGATCAGATTGCGCCGACTTTGACTTTCGAACCATCAAGGAGGCGGGACAGACGGAAGGGGGTGGGATCGACACAGGGTGTATCATTGGCAACCAGGTCGGCCGCCAGGCGGCCGATGCCCGGGCCAAGGCCGAAGCCATGGCCGGAACCGCCCGCGGCCAGGTAAAGGCCCCTCACACCATCAGCCGGCGAGATGACCGGAACCGCGTCTGGGGTGAAGTCGACGTAGGCTCCCCAGCTGTCGGCGACTTCGACGCCCGCCAACGCAGGAAACTGCTCCGTGACCCGTTTCAAAATAGCCGCGATGGTGCGGCGGCTCGGCGGCGGGTCAAGAACGCGCATCCGCTCGAACGCCGACGGTTTACTCTTGTTCAAGCTTCCGAATGCTTCCGGACCCTGGAGGAAGGATTTGCCGATGCCGAACTGCACCGCTTTCAGGCGCTTCATAAACATAGGCATGAACCAGCGGGCATAGCGAATGCCTTGTGGGGTGATGTCGAGCATCGCCCTGCCGCTGATCGCAAGCGTGTAGCTGCCGTCCAGCCGGCGGGTCAACGCACATTCCGGCGTATAGATCGCTTCGCCCAAATTCGCTGTCGGCCGCGTACGAAGCGCTGTCTGGCGCACGCTCGCTTGCGGAAACAGAACGCCATGCTGGCGACAAAACATCGAGGTCCAGGCACCGCCGGCGCAGAGGACGGTTTGTGTCCGGATGGTTCCCTTTTCGGTGACCACCCCCGCTACCGCTCCATTGACCAGATCGAGGCCTCGCGCCGCGCACTCCTGGTGGATCGTTGCGCCAAATTTGCGAGCGCCGTTCGCGATCGTCGGCGCGGCAATCGCGGGCTCGCCCTTGCCGTCATCGATCGAATGCACTCCGCCCAGCCACCGGCGGCCGTTCGCCGGGATCGCGGCAGCCGCTTCCTTGGCGCTCAGCATCTTCGTATTGACGTTGAACTGGCGCGCTGTGTCACGCCATGCTTCCCATCCCGCAAGCTGTCGGGGATTATCGGTGGCGTAAAGCAGACCGCATCGGCGGAAGCCGACGTCCTCTCCAATCTTGGACTCGAACTCACCCCATAACCGCAGCGCGACACCCGAGAGCGGCAGCTCGCGCTCGTCCCGGTTCTGTTGGCGGCACCAACCCCAGTTGCGGCTCGACTGCTCGCAGCCGACATGGCCCTTTTCGACCAGAGCTACGGACAGCCCCCGCTCCGCGAGAAAGAAAGCTGCCGTTGCACCAATGATGCCGCCGCCGATGACAACGACATCTGCCTTGGCGGGAAGCTCTTGATCGCTGTGTATGCGTTTGACAATTGGAGACATGGGGGCTGACCTGGAATTATTGGCGGCTGATCTGTACGGCGCTATTTTCTGCCCCTCCGACAGCGCACTCCCTCGCCGATGAAATTCCCGCCGGGCAGGGGAAGACTCTCTCAAAGCTTGTCGTCGCGCGTCCTCGAATTGAGCTCATATGAGGCTACCGGAGGAAAGCGAGCAGCATGCATCGACTGGAGACAGAGGGACGGCCGAAAGTTCCGTTTTCTGCGGCGCGACGGCCAAATCTGCGGCCGTCGCGCGGGTAAGCTACAGAGCATCGTCTGACGACAGTAGTGGTTGTTGAATCGGATTCCGGTCGAGCACGACAGATGCCGCGATCGGGTTCACGTCACCGCTGCTGCCACAGGCTCGAATTAAAGAGCGTGCACAATCTAAAGCAGAGATTTAAGCCATGACTACAGGCCCTCACGAGTCCCCCGCGCTTGCCATGATCCATACGGTCCCCGGGATCATCCCCGCGTTCAACGATCTCGTCGGCCGCCATTTGCCCGGTTGGCGCCCGTTCAACATGTTGGATGAGAGCCTGCTGGGGAACACGATCCGCGAAGGCACGCTGTCACGTCAGACCATGCGCCGGCTTGCGACTCACATCTGGTCGGCGGTGGATGCGGGGGCTTCGGCGGTCCTCGTCACCTGTTCCTCGCTCGGCCCTGCAGTGGATGCGGCAATGCCACTCTGCCCCGTCCACCTCTTCCGTATCGATGACGGGATGGCGATCGAGGCGATCAACCGCGGGAACCGAATTGGCGTCCTTGCGACCCTGGCTACAACAATGGAGCCTACTACCCGGTTGATTGAAGGCCATGCGCAAAGAATGGATCGTAGCGTTTCCGTCACCAGCCGTCTTTGTGAAGGAGCCTTCGATAAATTGCGAAACGGGGACAGGGCGGCGCATGATGCGATGGTACGTGAAGGCCTTGCTTCGCTCGTGGACAGCGTCGACGTGGTTGTTCTCGCTCAAGCATCAATGGCAAATGCCCTGAACAAAATAGGCGAGATATCGGTGCCAGTACTTACTAGCCCTGAACTCGGCGTGCTGCACATGTCCTCCGCACTGAATGTGCGCGCCCGCGTTCAGGAAAATGCGCAAAGGTAGGCCAGCGGTTTGCCCGTTTTCAGCGGTCCAGAGCAGGTTTTCGGGCCAATTAACTTCCTGATCAACAACGCCAACAGCGGCGCTTCATCGACGGTGGCACTCTCCGGGAAGCGGGCATCCACCCGCCGCCTCATTGACTCATTGTCCGCTCTCTGGACCAGCACTGCACATTCCCGTTGGTATCGGTGAATGGCCGCTCAGGGTCGAACTCGTCCCTACCAGGCGCCAATCCGAACGACTTGAAAGTCCGCCCTGCCGACATACGCGGACGATTGGTCAAACTCGGCGGTTATGCCGAAAGTCGACCTCGGCGAGCTACTAGCGCATCGGCCCGAAAATCATACGCGATTTTCGGAAAGTTCGATGCGCAGATTCAAAGAGTTACAGCGACCTTTGCGCGCCTGGAAAGACGCGCGGCGCTGTAGCTATCGTTTGTGAGTACGCGCTCTCTCCTCGGGTTCAACTCGAGGAGAGAGCCATGCGCCAGCGCAACAGAAAGCAAGCGACCTACTGCAGCGGCCGCCCCGGCGCCGCCGCCTGGCCGTTCACGGCGCCGGCCGCCGCCTCGTCCGCACGGATGCTGTCGAGGCCGGTCGCCACGACCGAGACGCGGAACGTGCCGTCGAGGGTGCGGTCGAAGATCGCGCCGACGACGATGTCGGCCTCGTCATAGACTTCCTCGCGGATGCGGGTGGCGGCCTCGTCGACCTCGAACAAGGTCATGTCCATGCCGCCGGAGATCGAGACGAGCACGCCCTTGGCGCCGCGCATGGAGACTTCGTCGAGCAGCGGGTTGGCGATCGCCGCTTCCGCTGCCTTCATCGCCCGGCCCTCGCCCGTCGCCTCGCCGGTGCCCATCATCGCGCGGCCCATGCCCTTCATCACCGTCTTGACGTCGGCGAAGTCGAGATTCATCAGGCCTTCCTTGACGATCAGGTCGGTGATGCAGCTGACGCCCGAATAGAGCACCCGGTCGGCGATCATGAAGGCGTCGGCAAAGGTGGTCTTCGCGTCGGCGATGCGGAAGAGATTCTGGTTGGGGATGACGATCACCGTGTCGGCGCTTTCGCGCAGCCGCTCGATGCCGAGCTCCGCCGTCTGCATCCGCCGCCGGCCCTCGAAGCTGAAGGGCTTGGTGACGACGCCGACGGTCAGGATACCGGCCCGCCGCGCCGCTTCGGCGATGACGGGAGCTGCCCCGGTGCCGGTGCCGCCGCCCATTCCGGCGGTGACGAAGCACATATGCGTGCCGCCGAGATGGTCCATGATCTCGTCGATCGATTCCTGTGCCGCCGCATTGCCGATATCCGGCACCGAGCCGGCGCCGAGGCCCTCGGTGATCGCCGTGCCGAGCTGGATTCGCCGTTCAGCCTTCGACATCGCCAGCGCCTGCGCGTCCGTATTGGCGGCGATGAAGTCCACGCCCTGCAGGTCTTCGGCAATCATGTTATTGATGGCGTTACCGCCGCCGCCGCCCACGCCGATGACGGTGATTTTCGGGCGCATCTCCGTGATGATCGGCTTCTTGAACTCTGTCATGCTCTTCTCCTTGGGCAGATCCCCGGCTGTCAAAGGCTGTCCGTCCCCCGGAACCTGCGATCGAAAGCGGCGCGGGCGCGAATCACGCATTGTCATTGTAGGAATTCAAAAAAGCCACGGAGAAGGCAAGAGCGGCGAAAACAAGGCGCGTCCACAGCTACGTGCAAGAGCAGCTTGGCGAGCCATTATATGACGCCGGAGCGCCTGCGGAGAGGAACAAGGTCCGATTGCCGGCGTTCATGCTGCACATTCACCTAAGGGAGTGGCTGCCATGGGCGTGAGAAATGCACCGACGGAAAAGGGCAAGCAAGCTGCCCGCGGCCTGCGCGACAGCGCCGCGCAAGAAGAGAAGGAGACCGAGGCGAGGAAGGGATCGGACCTCGCCAAAGGTGCAGACCGGTTCGATGAACGCTCCAGGAGCTCCGACGGCAGGAGCGCCGCAGCGAAACAAAAGCCCAAGAAATAGGGCGGAAACACCGCCCTCAGTCTTTCTCCGAGGCGGGCGCGGTGTAGCGGCGGCGCACCGCTTCCGCCAGCCGCTTGCGGCTTTCGGGCGGGGCCAGCGAACGATCCTCCTCGAGGGCCGCGGCTTCGTCGGCGAGTTCCGGATCGCCAATGCGCTCGCCGAACCATTTCGAATAGTCGCCCGCCCGCAGGTGATGGTCCCAGGTCTCGTCGTCGACCCCCTCGGCAATCTGCAGGAACATCATCAGATTGTGAGCTCGCAGGTTCAGCCTGTTCTCCGGGCCGCGGAAATAGAAGCTCGCATCCTCTCCGAGATGTCCCTCGGCATATTTCCGCGTGTGCCGCTTGCGCACCTGCTTCGGCTTTTCGACGCGGATGCGCTGCACCGGCGCGCCGGCCGAGCGCCGCCAGAAGAGGACTTCCTCGTCCGAGTGGCGCCGGTCGAGCCCCTCCGGCAGATCGTCTCCGGTGGCTTCGCAGAAGCTCTCGATCGCCTCCCGCCCCTTGGGCCCGAGCGCCGCGACCGCGGTCACCGCCGAAAGCGCCTTGGGCGAGACCGAATCCGGGTGAACGGTGATCATGATGGTTCCCGAGCGGTCGTCGGACAGCGCCAGCGAAGCGCTGTCGCGCGCCGCCGGCATGAGGTGGTGGGCCTCATCGATGATCAGCCAGTGCGGCCTGCCCGTGCGCGCGCGCATCGCCGAAATGTCCGGCATCAACTCCGCGAAAAACGCCGGCCGTTCCTGAAGCTCGAAGCCGAGCGCGCTGACGACGACGTTGTCCTCGGGATTGGCAAGGAGCTCCAGCACCTGGCGATTCGTCGGCGTGACAGAGCCGCTGCCGACGGTCACGGCACCCTCGAGATCTTCGTAATCGCCCTCCGGATCGAAGACGCAGAATTGAAAGCTCTGTTCGCGCAGCCGCTCCGAAAGCGCCGTCGCCAGTGTCGATTTGCCGATCCCGGAGCTGCCGGTGATGAGCAGCACGTCGGGCGGCGTTATCACAACGGGCCCGGCGTCGTCTTCGCCGATCTGCACCTGATGGCGCGCATTGGTGCAGAACGCGAAATCCTGCGCGATAATCTCGCCGATCAATTCCTCGACGCCTTCGCCGCGTGCGCCCTCAAGCGCGAAATCGGCGGTATCCTTCACCGCAGGCAACGCATTCGCCACGGCGGCGCCGCAGCCGCACATCCGCAACAGGGCGTGGTCGTTTTCCGCATCGCCGACGGCGACGACATTCAGGAAAGAGAGTTGCATCTCCTTGAGCGCCGCCTTGAGCCCGCTCGCCTTGTTCACCCCGCTCGGCAGCACCATGACGGCGCCCTTGTTGAAGATGATTTCCAGCTCGAGGCCGAGCTCGTGGATCGCCTCGAGCACGGCTGTCTGATGCGGCTCCCAGGTAGCGACGATCGTGCGCCCGACCGAGATACTGTCGACGCCCTTCTCTCTGAGAAGATCGACGAACTCCGCCGGCGGCGCCGGCGCCAGCGGCCGCTCCTCTTCGGTCTCCGGCGTATAGAGGAGCGCGCCGTTCTCGGCGACGATCTTGTCGAAGAGATCGGTTTGCGGAAACACCCTTTTCAGATCCGGCAATTCGCGTCCGGTAACGAGCAGCAGCTTGCGGCCCGTCTCCCGCAGTCTTTTCAGCGCTTCGAGGCTTTCGGTCCTGACCGTGCCGTGATCGGCCAGGGTCCCGTCATAATCCGTCGCAAGAGCCATGTAATACATGCGGGCTGCCTTTCCTTGAGCTCGTTCTGCAGGATGGAACGTGAAAGCTCGGGGCTGGTTCCCGCGGCGCTGGCTCGGAGTTCCGCCGGGTCCGTCGGCTTGGGCATGGATCTTCGGGCCAAGCGCCCCAAGCAGGAGCGGCCAGTCACCTTGCCGCTCCGCCCGCTCGGGCAGGCCAAGTCAGAGCTTCGCTTCGAGGACCAGGTTGAATGGCGTCTCGAAGGCGCGGCGGAAGCGGGTGAAGCCCGCCTTGCGGAAGACATCGGCCAGCCGCCCCTCGCCGGCCTGCGCGCCGAGCACCAGGCGGCCGCCGTCGGAGATCGCATGGGCACAGCAGATGGTGGTCGAGGCCGCGTAGTACAATCTTCCCACCGGCGAGATGTTGTCCTCGACGCGGTCATTCGCGAAGGGCTCCACCAGCATGACGACGCCGTCCGGCGCCAGTGCCTTGGCGGCATGGCTCGCTGCCGCTACCGGATCGCCCATGTCGTGCAGCGCGTCGAAGAAGCAGATCAGGTCGTAGTCCTTGCCCGGATAGCCATCGGCGCGCGCCTCGCGGAAGGTTGTCTGATCGGCAATGCCCGCTTTGGCTGCGGCTTTCCGCGCCTCGAACAGCGACTCCTGATGCGTGTCGAAGCCGCAGAACCTCGATGCGGGAAAGGCCTTCGCCATCAGCACCGTCGAATGGCCGTGTCCGCATCCGATGTCGGCAACAAGACCACCCGCCTCGAGCTTGTCGACGACGCCGTCGAGAGCTGGCAACCATTCGGAGACCAGGCTCGCCTTGTAGGCATTGCGATAGAAGGATGCGACCCCGCAGGAGAGCCGCCCGTCGTGGTCGCCCCATGGAATACCTCTACCGGTGCGGAACGCCTCGACGGCCTTGTTCTCGTCCGCCCACATGGATGCGGGGACAGCCCAAGCATTGGGAATGAAGGTGGGGCTGTCCGGATCGGCAAGCACGAGAGCCTGTTCCGGAGTGAGCTCGTAGGTGTTGCTGACACTGTGGTAGGCGACGTAGCCGCCTGCGACTTGCGAATTGAGCCATTCGCAAACATATCGTTCGGCGCAGCCGCTACGCTTGGCCAGTTCACGCGCGCTGAGCGGGCCGGCCCCAGCCATGGCCTTGTACAGGCCGAGCCGGTTGCCGAGGCTGATCATGACGCCGCCATAGCCGGCCGAAAGATCGCCGACCGCTCGTGCGACAAGCGCGTCGAGTTTCGCAGAATCGATTGCGCCGCGGTGGGTGTGTTTCATGTTCGTGTCTCCTCTTGAAGCGCCCCCGGGGAAGTCCCGGGCTGCCTCATCAATCGCAGAGACAGGCCACGAGAGGCAGAGCCATCCTCTCCAGAATCGGGCCGTTCGTGCCACATGGGCATCAGCAGGCCAGGGAACGTGGCGCGACAATCTCGCCGGCGCTATTGTTGAACCCGCATAGAGGGAGTCGACATGCTGCGTGATACAGTTGCGACCAGATCCGAGCCGCTCCACGTGAGCCTCATCGCCATTCCGGAGGCCGTCGTCTCGACTCTCTCCGGCATCTTCGACGTGATGAACGCCTTCGCCATGATGCCGTCCTCCGACAATGCACCGGCACCGGCACCGCCGTTTCGCGTCGAGATCGTCGGGCTCAGACCGGGGTTACTCGAACTCGCCAGCCGCGTCCCGGTCATGGTCCAGCGCGCCTTCGACGAGCTCAAGGCAACCGACATCGTCATCGTCCCATCGATCCTGCTTGGCCCGGAAGGCTGGCAGAAGGGCATGCATCCGGAACTGGTCGGCTGGTGCCGCGCAATGCACAGACGCGGAGCGCTCCTGTGCTCGGCTTGTTCAGGCATTTTCCTGCTTGCCGAAACCGGCCTCTTCGATGGCGAGCAAGCGACGGTGCATTTCGGCTATGCGGCAGCCTTCGCCTCTACCTTTCCGCAGGTGCCGATCCACCCCGAGCGCGTGCTTGTCGTCTCCGGAAAGAGCGACGAGCTGATCACTTCCGGAGCGTCGATGACGTGGCACGATCTGGTGCTGTATCTGATCGCGCGCCACGCCGGAGCAACATCCGCACAGACGGTCGCGCGATCCTTCGCGCTGCAATGGCACCAGGACGGGCTCGCGCCCTATATCGTATTCGAGGGGCGCAAGGACCACGGAGATCACGCGATTCAATCGGCCCAGGACTGGGTTGCCACGCACTTCTCTGTGGCCAGGCCCGTGGAAGAAATGATCCGGCGCACCGGGCTCACCGAGCGTACCTTCAAACGACGGTTCACCAGCGCTACGGGCCTTAGCCCAATCGCCTATGTTCAGCGCCTCCGAATAGAAGACGCCAAGCGCCGCCTGGAGCGGACTGAAGCCTCGGTGGACGAAATCAGCTGGCGCGTCGGCTACGAAGAACCCGCCTTCTTCCGGCGCCTCTTCAAACGCATCACCGGCCTGCCGCCGGGGGTCTATCGGAGGCGTTTCAAGATCCCCGACTATGCCCTTCCACTCTCCCGAGGCGGAGGAGCCTCTCCATAAGTGGCGGTCCCTGTCGGCAGCAGGTATCGACCCGACTTGAGCCACATTCATCGAGTCGCCTAGGCAGTCGCCGCTAAAGGCGCCAGCCATGGCCGATGACGAACGGCACCAAGGCGCCCCCGTCGATCGCCACGCTGCTGTAAGCCTTGAGGCGCTGGCCATCGGAAAGCGCGAGGTCGAGCGCGAAACGCTCCCCTTCGAAAACGCAGGAAACCACCCGCATGGGGATCCCGTCGGTGCCGCGGTGGACATGCTCCGGCCGGATGAGCACATCCGCAACCGGCCCCCTGCCCGAATCTCCGGACCCAGAATCTCCGGGCCCAAGCGCTAACCTGAGGCGTGGCCAGTCGATCTGCCGCCCCGCCCCTTCGGGCAGTCTCAGCCGCAAGATATTGCCGCGGCCGATCAGTCCGCCGACGACCCGGCCCTCGGGGTGCGCATAGATTTCCGCCGGCGGCGCCACCTGCAGGAGCCGGCCTTCCGACATCACCGCGACGTCGGTCGCAAGCGCCATCGCCTCCGCCTGGTCGTGCGTCACATAGATCATGGTCGCGCCGGAGCGCTCGTGAAGGGCGCGGAAGGTTTCCTCCATCGCCTTGCGCAGATGCTGGTCGAGATTGGCGAGCGGCTCGTCGAGCAGGACGACATCCGGTTCGGTGACGAGGCAGCGGGCGAGCGCCACCCGCTGCCGCTGGCCGCCGGAGAGCGCCGCCGGCCGCCGCTCGGCAAAGTCTTCGAGCTTGACGAGCGCCAGCGCCTCGGCGACCCGCCGGCGATAGGCCTCGCCGGAAACGCCGCGCACTTTCAGGGGGTAGCCGACATTCTCCGCCACCGTCATATGCGGCCAGAGCGCATAGGACTGGAACACCATCGCCATATTCCGCCTTTCCGGCGGCAGCGACCGGGCGGCGTCCGATAGCCGCCGCCCGCCGAAGTCGATCGAACCGCCCGTCGGCTGCTCGAAGCCGGCGATCATCCTGAGAAGCGTCGTCTTGCCGCAGCCGGAGGGACCGAGAAGCGCCAGAAATCCCTGGCGGCGGACGGCAAGCGAGACATCCGAGACCGCTGGGCGCTCGCCTCCGAAGGTCTTCATCACGTGATCGAGGATCAATTGCGCCACGGCAGCACGCCCTCCGGCATGTATCTCGCGGAGATTTCCAGCGCCGCCATCAGAGCCGTCACCATGAGGACGACGAGGACCGAGAGCGCCGAGGCAAGATCGGAGGAACCGCTGTCGTCGAGATTGAAGATCGCCACCCCGAGCGTCTGCGTGCCGGCCGACCAGAGCAGCGCCGACACCGTCAGCTCGTTCGCCGCGATCAGGAAGACGAGGATGACGGAGGCGCCGGCCGCGGGCGCGATCACGGGCAGCAGCACGTCGCGCATGCGACGCAGGAGACCGGCCCCCGCGAGCCGCGCCGCCTCTTCGAGCGACGGGTCCATCTGCAGCATGGCGCTCATCACCGGCTTCAGGCTGACAGCAAGAAAGGAAGAGAAATAGGCGGCGAGAATGATCCAGACCGTGCCGTAGAGCGACAGCCCGACGAGCGGCAGCGGCGCCGCGAAGAGAAGGACGAAGGCGACGGCAAGGACGATGCCCGGCAGCGCATAGGGAACCTCGATAAGGATCGCCAAAAAATTGGCAAGCGCACCCTTCCGTCGCGCCAGCAGATAGCCGGCAGGCACGGTGATGACAAGCAGACCGACCGCGGCGGCGGAGGCGAGAAAGAGTGAATTCCGGAACGCCGTGAGCGTCAGGGATTGGCGACAGAGGATTTCGCCATAGGCGCGGAAGGAGACCGTCTCGAGCGTCAGAGGCACGCCATAGGCCGGCACCAGCGAGCTTGCGACGAGCGCCAGCAGCGGCGCCGCGAGGACGAGCGCCAGCACGCCCCAGAGCAGGCCTTCGACGAGGAGCCTGAAGCGGCCGAGCGAAAAGGCGGCACTGCCACCGGAAAGGCCGATCAGGCGATAGTCCCGGCCCTGAAGCATCCGCTGCTGCAGGAGGAGCCCGGCGGCGGAGATGATGGCGATCAGCGTCGACAGTATGGCGATCTCGCCGAAGGTGGAGGTGCCGAAGCTCGCAAGCCGGCTATAGATCAGGGTCGGCAGCGTTTCGATCGAGGCGGGAATGCCGAGGATCGCCGGAATGCCGAAATTGCCGATGCCGGAAACGAAGGCGATCGCCGCCCCGGCGACGAGGCCCGGGCTCCCGAGCGGCAGCAGGATGTCGCGGCAGACCCGCCAGGGCGAAGCGCCGGCAAGCCGCGCCGCCTCGACGCCGTCGCGGGGGGTCGCGGCGAGCCCGGCCTTCACCGCCAGGAAGACGAGCGGCGCATGCTGCACGCCGAGGAGAAGCGCGATGCCGGAAAGCGAGTAGAGCGGCTGCGGTCTACCGAGCGGCGGCGCCAGCCCCAGCGTCTTCAGAAGCGGACTCGACGGGCCCGACATCTCCACCCAGGCAAGCGCCGTCACCTGCGGCGGGATCATCATCGGCAGCATGAAGGCGAAGCTCAAGAAGAGCTTGCCGCGAATGTCGGTGAGCGCCAGGGCGAAGCCGAAGAGCGTGCCGAGCACCAGCGAAACGGCCATGCCGCCTGTGGCGGTCAGCAGGGTGTTGCGGAGCGCGGCGATAGTGGCGGGCTCAAGAAGCAGCTTTGCGCCCTCGCCATCCGTCAAACCGCCAAGGCCGGCCCAGCCGAGACGGATCAGCGGCAGCGCCGAAAGCAGGAACACGAGGCAGAAGACCAGGGGCAACAGCCAGCCGGGCTCGCCGCCGGCGGTCGCCTGCGGGCTGCTGCCGTGCTCCTGCGGCGCCAGCCGCCTCGGCTTGCGTAACCCGTCTTCCGTAGCGTCAGGCGACAACGGGTGGTTCAGTTCCTTCGCGATCCTGCCCGGCACGGCCGGCGACGCCTCCCCTCGCCGTCCGGCGCCTTCCAGCGTTTCGCCGCCAAAGGCAAGCCGCAGCCGGCCGAAACGGCCACCGCGGGCGATCTCGTCCGTTCCGGAGCAGGCACCCGCGGATTTCCCCGCGGGTGCCTGGCCGGATTCCGTCTGCCGCCGGTTCTGAACCGGGAACCGTGACACATTTTTGCGCAACTTGCTCAGCATCAGCCGATCAGTTGGTGCCGAAGACGCCGGAGAAGGTTTTAAGGTCCGCTTCGGCATTCTTCACCGCCGCGGCCGCATCAACCGGCAGAACCTTGATCGTCTCGCGGGCCGGAAAGCCTTGCGGCAGCGCCACGCCGTCGCGGGCCGGGATATAGCCCATCTTCGATGCCAGCTTCTGGCCCTCCACGGAGAGAAGGAAGTCGACGAACTTTTTCGCGGCGTCTGCATTCTTCGCGGTCTTGAGGATCGCCACCGGCTCGGTGACGACGGAAACGCCTTCCGCCGGGAAGACGAACTCCACCGGTGCGCCCTTGGCCTTTTCGCGGATGGCCATGAAATCGACCACCATGCCATAGGCCTTCTCGCCGGTTGCGACTGCCTTCAACACCCCGCCATTGCCGCCGGCGGCCGTCGCGCCGTTTCCGGCAAGCGCCTTGTAGTAGTCCCAGCCGAGGCCGTCGATCGCGGTCAACGTCTGCGCATGGATCAGGGCCGCGCCGGAGGTGAGCGGGCTCGGCATGGTGACGAGGCCCTTTGCCTCCGGCTTCGCCAGGTCCTGCCAGCCCGTGGGCTTCATCGCGGCAGCCGTGTTGTAGATGATCCCGGTGGTGATCATCTTCGTCGAGTAGTAGGCGCCGTCCGCGTCGAAGAGCGCGGCATCGTAAGCCGCCGCTTCCGGAGACTTGTAAGGCATCAGGTGCCCCGCTTCCTTCAGCCGCTGCATCGTCACCGTGTCGGCGATCAAGAGCACATCCGCCGCCGGATTGCCCGCCTCGATCTCGGCCATCAGCTTGGCCATGATCTTCGTCGTGCCCTCACGCACCCACTCGACCTCGACACCGGGATTTGCCGCCTCGAACGCATCCACCGTCGCCTGCGCATCCTCATTCGGCTGGCTGGTGTAGAGGATCAGGCTTTCGGCCTGCGCCGCGGTGGAGAGAAGACCGGCAATGGCTGCTGCGGCAACGGCGGAGATGATCGTTTTCATGGCGTAGCCCTCGGCTTGTGGAATATGGAGCCGAGGGATAGTGGCGGTGTTTTACAGGGGTGTGACAGGGGGGGCGAATGCGGCGCTACTGCATGTCTCCTTTGATTGGTCTAAGGCAAAGACATGCAGCAGTTCAAAGTGTTACGACGCCGTTGCGTGCCTCAGGACGGCGACGCCGCCGGCAAGGCGTTTCCGGCAGTGCCCCGCGCCTCCGTGACTGCGGCCCGGACGAGCGTCCGGCGGCGCAGCATCAAGGCGTAGACTGCCGCGTAGATGCCGATCACGACCACGCCGACCCACTCGATCTTGAACGGCGTGAACTGGTAGGCCATCACCAGGCCCAGCTGAAGAAAGAAGTGCAAAGGATAATATGCCGGGCCGAGCCGTGTCTTCGTCCAGCCAAGATTGAGGCCGTAGAGACGGATCAACGAGTCGAGCGAATTCACGACGAAAACGATCCCGACCGTCACCATGAACCAGTTCAACCAGCCGGGAATTGTGATCTGCCGCTCGAAGTAGATGTAAAGCACCGCGAACCAGACGGCCAAGGGGATGGAAGGCAGAAGGATCATCGCGCCGGCCAGCCGCCATGTCCTGAGCCCTCCGACGAACATGGACACGAACTGGCCGATCATGATGCTCCACGAGAACCACCAGAAAAGATAGAATTCGTGATAGGCGGTGATCGGGCTGACGAAACGGTGCAGATTTGCAAAATAGTCCGACAGCAGGCCGAGATTCGACGCGACACTGCCCGCTCCAGCGCCGCCGGAGTAATAGGCCGCCGCCGGTACGGCGACGACAGCCAGGGTCACGAACATCCATGTCGAACTGACGGCCAGCCATTTCATGAAATTGACGCTACCGCTGGAATAGACCGACACCGCGATGACGCAAAGGACGATCGCCCAGAGCGCGGTCGCCGAAACATCGCCGATATAGCTCGGCAAGGCGGTGAGAAAGAGATAGCAGGTGAAGGCGCAGGTCGCGATCACCGTGAGGTTGTAGACCCATTTGACGATCGCAATCTCGAAAATCTGCAGCCGCGGTTCGAGCACGACGAAGTAGAAGGCCGAGAGAAAGTACATCATCCAGACCAGCGGTCCCCACATGCCGAACTCGATGGCGAGCGGATTGGTGAACCGGTAGGCCTCGTCCGCCGCGTAAACCGGGAATTCGGTAAGCGGCAGCATGACGAGACCCATGTCCAGGCCGGCCGTGAACAGCAGCGCCACGAAGGTGAAGGTGCCGACCGGGGTTTGCCCGCAACAGCGGACATTGCTCCAGCGCAGGATGACGAAGACAGCGCTGATTAATACCGCCAGATAGGCGGTGCTGATGATGTAACTCACTGATGACCTCCCTTGCGGCAGTTCCGCCAGATTGATCGAGAGGGGAAACGCCGCCCGTAGGACGCCACAGGAACGGCAGAGATCTACGTCGGAGAACGACGCGGCGACAACCAAATGCGACGAAAGCGCCTCGCATGTTCGGATGATCCCCTGCGGATGGCCGCCTCTTCCGAGGCGGCCATCCTGCCCGAGTTGCCCGGCTTTCCGCACAGCCTTCACCATAGCCTCGTAGCCAAAGCACCCCCAGCGACCGGGCAATGTGCGCTCCAAGCTGCGTCCGGGCCATGACTATTACCGCAGCAGCGCGGCGTCTTCGCGAGCCCTGTCGAGGACGTAGCCGACATCCTCCGGCAACATGAAGCCATCAGCGACCAGGGCCTCCGCGGCGGTCTTGACCGCCATCAGATAGGCTTCCTCGTCGGGATAGCGCTCGCCGAGGGACTTTCGGTCATCGGCCTCGCTCGGCTCCTTCGGGAAGGGGATGAAAGTGCCGGAGAGGCTGCAGAGCTCGCCCTCCGCAAAGCCCTCCCTGCGAAGGTTCCAACCCGCATAGGTCCCGAGCGGCGCCTCGACACTGGCCATCCGGATGCCTCCCAACGGATTGCCGTCATCATCGAGCGCAGGCACGGACACCGGATAGGACTTTCCCCGCACCGGCGGCTGTGAAGAATGGTTCATCACCCTGAGCTCATTGAAAACAGGCCGCGCCACCTCCCCGCCGATCCGGGGCAGCTTCAGATCTTCAAGGCGCACCAGCGTCGCGTCGGTCAGGCTGGGATAGCGGCTGGCGGGCGGTGCCTTGTCCTCCGATACCCAATTCGCCAGGGCGACATAAAGGGCCCGCATCACGGGTGCCGCACTCAGCGGATTGGTCGGAAAGGCGCACGCAGCCTCCTCTTTGGACTGGGCTGACCAGCCGTTGAAATGCGGCGCTCCGGCAATGAAGTAGAGCCGCACATCGTCGGGCATATCCAGGGGTTCGCCGACGGGCGAGGTGGTGACCAGCGAGGCACGAGCCTGCCAGAACTCAGTAGACGTATCAGTGTGCATGATCTTCGGGCAGGTGGCGGTGGCGCGGCAGGCGGAAAGAATGCTGCCGCTTTCGCCGGTGAGCGGATCGGTGGTCTCCGCATAGGTGAAGGGGAATTGATCGCCCGGATAGTCATGATCCTCGTGCTGGCGCGAATACCGGCCCGGCTGCGCGAAGCGGAAATTGGTAAAGGTCTTTCGCGATCCGGCGATGTGCGGGATGGCTCCGTCGAAAACCCTCTTGCCCGCCTCGTCGGCGTTGAAGCCGTGATAGACCAGGTCGCGCAGGAAGCGTCCCGATTGCGAGACACCGAGGGCGATCGTGTGCTCGACGCCGTCCAGCGGGCTTTGCACCTCATGGCCATGGTTGCCGCGGAGGAAGGAAACCAGGTCGCTCGTCGCGACGAAGGCAAGCCCGGCCGGAACCGCATCCTTGGCCGGATAGATGAATTCGTAGATCGCGCCGGCGTCCATGTCGGCGGGTCGGGTGATCTCGATCTCCGTCGGGCCGAGATATCTGAAACTCAGGCCGGCCTTCTGCTCCGGCTGGTCGGACTCCCTCGCGCGCACCGTGAGCCTTGCCTTTGACGGATCGAGATCGGCGGCGGCATAGGTCAGGACGGCACTGCTGACGGCACCGGGCTCGTCGAAGATGAACTGCTCCCGCGATTCGCCCGTGATCCCGTCGAGAGTGGGCAGCTCCATGTTCAGCAGATTGTCTGGCAGGTGGGTCTGCCATCCGCTCCAGACGATCGTGTCGCCGCGATCCAAGAGAAAGCCATCGCCCGCATCGGCAGCCGTCGCCGGGACGTCGGTCGTACCGCTGCGATTGAGCAGCATGAAACTGAGATTCCTGCCGCGGTTCGGAACCTCGTAGAGAAGAAGCGGCGAACGCCGCGCCGGATCTGCGGGCACCAGCATCGAGACCTCGGCCCTGAACACGACCTCGCCCGATCCATTCACCGGTGCCTTGTCGATGTCGACGATGCCGGCGACACGCGGCGATTTCGGGTCAACCGCGAAACTCGCGATCGCATCGATACGCTTATACGCCCCGACGCTGCCGAAGGTCTTGCCTTCGAAGGCCGGGCCTGTGGCCTTGACCTCGAAGCCGGTGACCCGCGCCAAGCCACTGCTCGACAACAGGGCGCCCGCCAGCGTGGCCGAAATTAAGATCAGGTATTTCAACATGGTCTCCTCTCCTCTGCTGACAACGATGTGCGGAGATTTTCGGGACCTGCCCATGGCCCGCGTCGGGTCCCTCCCTGCTTCAGCCCTGCGTTGAGTCGTATTATGGATCGCTTCTCTTGCGCACAAAGTCAATATTCTTGTATGCAATAAGCACCGGTCTGCATAATCGGAAGGGTGGAGCCGGTATCTTCCGAAAGCCCACTCGGTTCAAGTTCCGGAACCGTTGGCAGCCTGTTCCGTTGGAGCGTCGAGGCATCCAAGAGCGATTTGTCCGGAAAGGTTCAGGTGCGATGGATCTCCTGCGATGGATATCCAGCCATGGCCAGTTGATCTCGGCGCTGACCGGCGTCGGCATGCTGCTGGTCTGGGTCATCTATCTGCAGGTATTCATCAGCAGCTACAGAAGGCAACTGCGCGCGACGCTTCTGATCGCGCGCGGTGTAGGCGACGGCCTGGAGGCCCGCTGCTTCCTGAGCAATATGAGCTCGGGGCCGGTTTACGTGCAGAGCGTGATCATCACGCTCGAAACCACCGATGGAACAGTGGTCAGGCCGGCAACCGACATTCAGGACGGCGAAGGCAGCCCGATCGAGCGGACGCGCCAGGGGCCGCTTCAACCCGGCGATATCCGCGACATCGGCTCCTTCCGCAGCCTGATCTGCCATGCGCTCGAGGCCGCCGATGACGACCCGGAGGTGGTTCGGGCGATGGTCATCGAAATCCTCGGCGTCTACGGCTCCGAGGACCTGCCCGTCGGCGCCCGCCGGCGCTTCATCCTGACGAAGACTCAAGGTCGGATACGCCTGCGAGGAGACACGGTCGAGACGCAGCAGATCAGGAGGAGACGCGAGCGACGAAGGCTGATCTCCGAACTCGGGCGGGACCAGTAACAGACCGCTCAAGAGAGTGTGCAGCGCGGCCGCTTCCAGACTGTGACCGCGCTCATCCCTCGGGGGCTGCGCGCCACGCGCTTACCACCTTACCCGAGGCCTGGGCAGAATTGTCGGTGGCAGGGGCCAAACTCTCTCATTAAACCGATTGCTCGGAAGCGTGGGGCATCAGCACCTGCCGCGTGATCACGGCTCCCAGCAGCGCGATCCCCACAATCGTGGCAGCCAGATCGGGCGCGATGAGCAACAGCGCCGCGACCACGAGCAGCGGCCGCTCTATCAGGTAGAGCGGTCCGCGAAGCCAGTTGGTGATTGCCGCCGACAGAGCGAATATCCCCAACATTGCGCCACCGGCCGCCAGCGCGAAGTCCGTGACCGTGAACTGCGGCGTGACGATCAGCAGCGCGGGCGAGAATACGAAAACGAAGGGCACCAGCGCCTTACCCATGCTCAGTCGGAAGGCAGTGTTCCCGGCCCGGAAGGCGTTCGCTCCCGCTATCCCGGAGGCAGCATAGGCGGCCAGCGCCACCGGCGGCGTCACATCCGCGAGCACGCCGTAATAGAACACGAAGAAATGCGCGACGAGTGGCTCCACGCCCATCAGGCCGAGAATCGGCGCGGCCACCGCCACCATGATGATGTAGTTGGCCGTCGTCGGAATGCCGCAGCCCATCAGCACGCAGACCACCGCCGTAAGCATCAGCGTGAACAGGAGCGTGATCGTCTGCACGCCCATCAGGTCGAACGGCAGGATGGACAACGCCGCATGCGCGGCAGCCGCCCAGCCGCTGGCGAGGCTGGTGACCATGAAGGCGATCTTGAAGCCGACACCGGTCAGGGTGACGACCCCGATGATGATACCGACAAGCGCCGCCGCCGCGGTGACGGACAGTGACTGCCGCGCCCCAAGGACAAATCCCTCCCAGACGCCAATAGCCGCCTTGCGCATCCCTTCTGCGACGCCAAGCGTTTGCACCGACTGAATGACGAGCACGGCGATACAGGCAACGATGGCCCAAAAGGCCGACAGGAACGGCGTGCGCCCACTCATCAGCATCAGGACGAGAAGAATCAGCGGCAGGACCGTCAGCCAGCCTTCGCGGATCACCTTGAGCGCATTCGGCAGTTCCTCCCTGGTCAGGCCCCGCAGGCCGAGCCGTTTCGCTTCCAGGTGCACCTGCAGCAGCACACCGAAGAAATGCATGAAGGCCGGCACGATCGCGGCCAGAAGAATCGTCGTCAGCGGCAGGCCGAGGTATTCGATCATCAGGAAGGCCACCGCCCCCATGACCGGCGGCGTGATCTGGCCGCCGGTCGAAGAGGCCGCCTCGACCGCCGCCGCGAAATGTCGCGGATAGCCAATGCGGATCATTGCCGGGATGGTCAGCGCGCCGGTTGTCACGGTGTTTGCGATCGACGAACCGGAGATCGAACCGAGCATCGCCGAGGACACCACAGATACCTTGGCCGGGCCACCCGCGAAGCGGCCGGTCAGCGCCGTTGCGACGTCGATGAACAATTGCCCAAGCCCGATCCGCGTCGCCATCACGCCGAACAAGACGAAATGGAAGACATAGGTGGCGATTACCCCAAGTGCGGTGCCGTAGATGCCCTGAGAGGTCAGGTAGAGGTGATTGACGATATTTGACCAACTCGCTCCGGGATGCACGAGAATGCCGGGCATCGATTGGCCGAAATAGGCATAGCACATGAACAGGATTGCGATGACCGGCAACGGCCACCCCATCGCGCGGCGCACCGCCTCCAGGAGGACGAAGATGAGCACGCTGCCCATCGCCAGGTCGAGCGGCAAGGGGTTGCCGACGCGGAAGGCAAGCTGGTCGTAGATCCACGGTATGTAAAGCGAGGTGACCGCCGCAGCGATGGCCAGGAGCCAGTCGGCCAACGGCAAGCCGAGCGGCGCGAGCCGCCCCGGTTTCATGTCACGCCGCCCAGAAGCGGAAAAACAGACGAAGACGAGCGACAGCGTTACCGCCATATGCAGGCCGCGATGGGTTGCGGATCGCGGAATTCCGAAACCCGCCGTGTAGAAGTGATAGCAGGACAGCAGAAACAGAACTATCCCAGACAGGATCGTCAGGGCCTGCCCGAGATTGCGGAACCGCAATTCCGGATCGAATTTCTCCTCGAGTGCCTGCAGTTCTTCAGCGGTCAAGGGGGACGCCCCCGCCTCGCCTTCGTGGTGATCTCGCGCGCTCATCTTATCCCCTTGGCGGTTAATACCAAGTCTCGATGATAGGAACCGATAGGACCGGCTCGATCGGGCTGTCTGGCCCACAATCAGCCATAGGCCATCCTATCGGCTCCTATCATCGAGACTTGGTATAAGGGGAGCGAGGCCGCCACTGCCGCCACGCTCCCGCTAGCGCATCGGCCCGTAAATCGTACGCGATTTTCGGAAGGCTCGATGCGCAGATTCAAATGGCGTTTATTTCAGCGCGCCGATTTCCTTGTAGAACCTCTCCGCGCCCGGGTGGAACGGAATGCCCACGCCGGCCGTCGCATTCTCGGTGCGAATCAGCTTGCCCTTTGCATGTCCCGCATCGAACATCTTGCGGGTGTTGTCGTTCCAAAGTGCTTTGGTGATGTTGTAGATCAGCTCTTCCGGCTGGTCCGCGCTGGTCACCCATTGCGCGCCGACCGAGAGCGTCGGCACATCGGCTGCCTGTCCCTCATAGGTACCCGCCGGGACGGTGTCTGCGGCAAAGAAACCGAACTGCGCCCGGATCTTGTCCGCCCCCTCGCCGGTAATCGGGATGATCTTCACCTTGTGCTGGCTCGCCAGTTCGGCAATCGCCCCGGCCGGATAGCCGCCGACGAAGAAGAACGCATCCATTGCGCCGTCACGCATCCGGTCGGCAGCCTGGTCCGGCTTGAGGTATTCCGGCGTGATGTCGGCTTCACTCAAGCCGAAGCCTTCCAGCACGATGCGCGCATCGACCAGCGTGCCCGAGCCCGGCTCGTCGAGCGAGACGCGCTTGCCCTTCAGGTCGGCCACGCTTTCGATACCGGATTCGGCGCTGGCCACCAGATGCAGGCTTTCCGGATAGAGATTGGCGATCACCCGCAGCTTCTCGGCAGGCGCCTGCCCTTCCCACATGCCGGTGCCGGTCTGCGCCCATGTGGCCACATCGGACTGCGAGAATCCGCTTTCCAGCGATCCGCCCATGACGGCATTGATATTGCCAACCGATCCGTTTGAGGCCACGGCGGTCGCAACCAGACCGGGCACACCGCAGGACCCGCCGTCCTCGCAGGCGCGCGAGCCGGGCGGGTTGGAGATGGCATTCGCGATCAGCCCGCCGATCGGATAATAGGTGCCGGCGGTCCCGCCGGTGCCGATGCGGAAAAACTTCATCTCCTGCGCGGTTGCCGCCCCCGCCGTCAAACCTATGGCAACGGCGAGGCAAGTCAGCAATTTGAATCGATTGGACATAGTTTTCTCCTCTGTGATGTTTCATCTCCACCTGACACAAAGACAGGCAGGCGGAGGGAAACTCGTTGACCGCTCCGTTCCGGTGCGGGTGACGTACCGGGCGGTTAGACTAGCTTGCGGATCGCAAAACCACTTTGCCGCCGCCGGATGCAATCTATTGCTCCGCCTTTCTGCCACAGCGCGCATCGCTTGGACAACTGCTCGCCGCGATTGTCTCCGGCATCAGCAACAGAGCGAGCACGAAGCAAACGGCCGGAACTGCAATCAAATAGATCAGCGCGTAGCCAATGCTGCCGGTTGCCGCGAAGGCAGCCGAGGTGACGAATGGCACCGGCCCGCCGCCCCAACCGTTGCCGATGTGATAGGGGACCGATACCGACGTGTAGCGAATCCTGCCCGGAAAGAACTCTGCCAGTAGAATCGGGGTCTCCTAAAGCTGGAGCCGGATGTAAATTGCGATGGCGACCAGCAGGAACGACACGAGGAACGGCACGCGCCATGCCCATGCCTCGAAAACCTCCTTTCCGAAATAGGTGCGTGCCGCGATGATCCCAGCCAGTGACACGACGATCCCAAGAATGGGAGAAGTCTGAAGCCAGGGCGGGACGCCCGCGTCCATCGTTTCAAGCGCAGTCTATGGCAGTGCTGACGAACTGATCGCCGGTCTGCGGGCCGCGTGACATCGCCAAACTGCAACGAACGGAGAAGACCCATGACCGACAGGGCTTTCCCGCAAGAGGCCATAATGGAGAATGCCGCTTTTTGAGTATCCGTCATTGGCTCAACTCCGCTTGTTCAAGACCAGGAGCAAAGATACAGTACCGGAACGCGGCGTCCTCAAACGAGCGCCAGCAACGGCCGAAACCGACACCGATCCTCGGAAGATGTGACGACGACCGCGCGTCGATGCGCCGCCAGCGGTGAACAAAACTCGGCTGAACTTCCTTTATAGGCGTGGAGGTCCGACAGTGACTGAGATTGCCACTTCCATCGTCGATACCATGAGAGAACCCGTTCTCGTGCTGGAGCCCGACCTGACGGTACTTCATGCCAATCGTTCTTTTTACAGGTGCTTTCACGCGTCCGAGGCGGAAACGGTGGGGCTCCAGTTGCGCGAGCTCGGCAACGGCCAATGGAATATCCCCGCCCTGCGGCAACTGCTCGAAGAGATGCTCGACGAAAACGATATTGTGGAAGACTATCGCGTCGAACAGGAGTTCGAGACGATCGGCAAGCGCGTCATGCTGCTCAACGCGCGGCGGCTGCAGGAGTCCCCCGATCGAAAGCGCATCTTTCTGGCAATCTCCGATGTGACCGACCGCGAGCGCATGGAGAACGAGCTCATTGCCAGCAATGAGTTCTCCGAAAAGCTGATCGACAGCATCCGCGAGGGGCTGCTCGTGCTTACGCCCGACCTTGTCGTCGAGAGCGCCAACAAGACCTTCTACGACCTGTTCCAGGTTTCGCCGGAGGAAACCGAAGGCAGGATGATCTACGATATCGGCAACGGCCAGTGGGACATTCCCGCTTTGCGTAGGGCGTTGGAGCATGTGCTGCCGCACGACAGCCGGTTCGACGACTTCGAGGTCAGTCACGAGTTTCCCGCGATCGGACGTCGCACAATGCTCCTCAACGGACGTGCGCTCGTCCACCTGCCGCGAATTCTCCTGGCGATCCGGGACGAGACCGAGAAACGGCGTCACGAGTCGCAACAGAAGGTTTTGGTGGGCGAGCTCCAGCACCGGGTGAAGAACATTCTTGCCAACGTGCACTCGATCGCCACGGCGACGCTGCGCCGCAGCAACTCGCTGGCGGAGTTCGAAGCGGCCTTTCTCGATCGGCTCAAGTCGCTCGCCCGTACCCAGGATCTGTTGCTGCGCGAGAGTTCCGGCTGCGTCGACCTTCACGAACTGGTCAGCTGGGAGCTGGCCGCGCATGGCTGGGAAGAAGACGGCCGGCTGACGATCGACGGACCGGAGGTCACGCTGTCGCGGCGGGAGGCGCAGGCCTTTGCGATGCTGGTGCACGAACTCGCCACCAATGCGGTGAAGCACGGCGCGTTTGCAGGACCCGAGGGCCGTCTTGACATCACCTGGAGCATCGCGCGTGCAAACGGCAGGGACAATATCTCATTTGAATGGCGGGAGGACGGTGTTCTCATCGACAAGCAGCCGACCTCGAGCGGTTTTGGAAGCGGCCTCATCCGGCGAAGCGTCGGCCATATGCTCGGCGGCACGAGCCGCCTCGACTTTTCCGCGCGCGGCGCTATCTGCAAGGTGGAATTCGCGCTAGACGCATGAGGCCCTCGTGTCAGCTGACAGAAGGCTCGCTGGACTTCACATTCTTGTCGTCGAGGACGAGTTTCTCATCGCGATGGAGCTAGAAGACGCGATTGCCCAAATGGGAGCGACCGTGACGATGGTCGGGGGGCGCACCGAGGCGCTGGATGCACTGGCGCATGAACGGCCCGACGGCGCAATTCTCGACGTGCAGCTCGGTGAGGAGATGTCGTACGACGTCGCGAAGCAACTCATCGGACTTAAGATACCGTTCATTTTGGCGACCGGCTTCGAAGGCACCATCTTGCCGCCCCACATGCGCGACCGCCCTCGCCTGAGCAAGCCGTTTGCGCCGGCCGATCTGGAGCGGCTGGCCGTTCAAGTTTTCCGCGCCAGACGCTGAGCGCAACAGCGGCAATCGGATGCTGCATCTGCACCTCGCGCTTTACGCTGCAGGGCGCGCTTGTCTGCTACCGGAAATACGTTGAACCGGGATCGGATTGGGCACAAAATTATCGAGCAAGTCCAAAGCAGTACGGCGTCCTGCGTCATATCCCTGGTGCGGCGCTGGAGCGGAAAGGTGAAGCCAATGAAGAGGCTGGCAATCATTGCCTTGTCGCTGGCGACGGCGCTGACGAGCGGTGCACCGGCGATGGCGTTTCCCACCCCTGTCCCACTGAAGGTCGAGACACCGCAGGCGGAACCGGTGCAATACAGGCGCTACCGCGGAGGCTATCGCGGAGGCTACCGTGGCGGCTACTATCGCGGGCACCGCCACCATGGCGGCGACGACTGGGCCTGGGCACTCGGCGGGCTCGCCGTTGGCACGATCATCGGCGGGGCGCTGGCGCAGCCGAGATATTATGGTCCTGGCTACTATGGCGGCTATGACGGCTATTACGGCTCGGCCTATTACGGCCCGCGCTATTACGGGACAGGCTATTATGCGCCGCGGTATTATGCACCGCGCTACTACGCACCGCGCTATTACCGCCAAACCTACTATGGTGGCGGCAATGCGCATGTGCGCTGGTGCTATGCACGCTACCGTTCCTACAGGGCTTACGACAACACGTTCCAGCCCTATTACGGTCCCCGGCGTGCGTGCGTCTCGCCTTACTGACAATGGCGCAGCATAGGACAGCGCCGCGCGTGATTGGACGCGCGGCGCTGTAGTTCCGGACTCGAGAGCGCCGCGAAAATACCTTAAATCGAGATCGATTAAAGGCGCCATGCTGTAGAAATCCGCACCACCCTCACCTACTTGTCCGCCTGTCGAGTGTGTAGACGTGATGGCCGGCAAGATGTCCAGCAACACAAGAAAGCCTGCAAGGAAGGCCGAGGAGCAGCGGGACGCTGCGGCGGACGCACAGCCGAAGCTGCTTTCGGGCGGCAATCCTCAGATCGCAAAAGCCTATGGAGACGCGCCGGTGCGGGCCTATATCGCGGCCATGCCCGGCTGGAAGAGCGAGGTCGGACGGCGCCTCGACGCGCTCGTCACGCGCACCGTCCCGACGTGCGGAAGGCGGTCAAATGGAACTCGCCCTTCTATGGCATGGAGGATGAGAGCTGGTTTCTGAGCTTCCATTGCTTCACCAGATACGTGAAAGTCGCCTTCTTCCGAGGGAGCTCGCTGCGGCCACTCCCTCCGGGCGAGTCCAAGCGGAAGGAAGTGCGCTATATCGATATCCACGAGGACGACGAAATCGACGAAGCCCAGTTTACCGACTGGGTGAGGCAAGCAAGCCGATTGCCCGGCGAACGAATGTGAGCGGGCGAGCGACGACGAACACGAGGAGACGACATGACGAGGAACGGCACGAGCGGCGGTGATACGGGAGACACGGCCTCCCAATTGATCGATGCGAGGATCGGTGCGCTCGGTGATTGGCGGGGCGAGACACTCGCATGGATTCGGCGTGTCATTCAGGAAGCAGACCCGGATGTCGTCGAGGAATGGAAGTGGCGCGGCGTTCCGGTGTGGGAACACGACGGGATCATCTGCACCGGTGAGACCTATAAGCAGGTCGTGAAGATGACATTCGCCAGGGGCGCCGCGCTCAAAGATCCGGCAGGGCTTTTCAACTCCAGCCTCGACGGCAACACCAGGCGCGCCATCGACATCCGTGAGGGCGAGGAGATAGACGAAGAGGCGCTGAAGGCGCTCATTCGCGCCGCCGTGGCGCTGAACATGTCGACGCGGGCAGAGAAGAAGCGGAAGAGCGTTTGAGAAACGTCGTGTGGCGGGGGCATGCAGTAGCCACTTGCATTCGCATCCCCGCCGGCTACCCTGTTCGCCCCACCGCAAAGGAGCACGACCATGGAGTATCGTCTGCTCGGCCGCTCCGGCCTCAAGGTCTCCACCATTACCATGGGCACGATGACGATCGGCGGCGGCGGCAAGTTCGCCCAGGTCGGCAATGTCGGGCTCGATGATGCTCGACGCTACGTCGACATCTGCCTCGATGCCGGCGTCAACCTGATCGACACCGCCGACATCTACTCGACCGGCGCCTGCGAGGAGGTCATCGGCGACGTGCTCGGCGGCAAGCGCAAGAACGGCGTGCTGATCGCCACCAAGGCGCGCTTCTCCATGGGCCCCGGTCCGAACGACGGCGGCCTTTCGCGCCAGCACCTGATTGCGGCCTGCGAGGCGAGCCTAAAGAGGCTGAAGACCGACGTGATCGACCTCTACCAGGTGCATGAATGGGACGGCCTCACGCCGCTCGAGGAGACGATGGAGGCGCTCGATACGCTCGTGTGCCAGGGCAAGGTCCGCTATATCGGCTGCTCCAACTATTCCGGCTGGCACATCATGAAGGCGCTCGGCATCAGCGCGCTCGAGCACCGCCAGCGTTTCGTCAGCCAGCAGATCCATTACACGCTCGAAGCCCGCGAGGCGGAATACGAGCTGATCCCGATCTCGATCGACCAGGGTCTCGGCATCCTGGTGTGGAGCCCGCTTGCCGGTGGCCTGCTTTCCGGAAAGCACCGGCGCGGCGCCACGCCGGAGGGCACCCGCCAGCTTGCCGGCTGGAACGAGCCGCCGATCCGCGACGAGGAACGGCTGTGGAGGATCGTCGACATGCTGGTGACGATCGCGGCCGAGCGCAACGTCTCCGCCGCACAGATCGCGCTCGCCTGGCTGATTGGCCGCAAGGGGGTGACGTCGGTCGTCATCGGCGGCCGCACCGAAGCGCAATTCCGGGACAACCTTGCCGCTGCCAGCCTCAAGCTCAACGACGAGGAGCGCCAGTTGCTGGACGCCGTCAGCCTGCCGCCGGTCCTCTACCCCTACTGGCACCAGCTCTGGACCGCCAAGGATCGGCTCGGCGAGGCCGATCTGTCGCTGCTTGGGGCGCATATGTAAGGGGTTGTGGGGTACCCGCTCTGCCCTGCCGGGCAGGGCAGAGGGGGGTTAGCTAACGGCCCACGGCCGGTTGCCGCACCCAACCGAGCGTATCGCCTCCAAAAACCGCCCGCTGCACACGCGGCGCCAGCGATTCCGCGTAAGCCGTAGCAATGTGATGGCGGTCGCGGAAGGTGAGCTTGCCGTCGATCACCGCCGGGCAGGTCGTTTCGTTACAGAAGAGGTCGATCAGATCGACATAGTCCGCTTTCAGCGCCGCTGCGACCGCGCGCTCGGCGGCGGGTATCGTCTCCTCCACCGCTTCGGCGCGCGGCGTGTCGCAGACGCTCGGGCTTCGGTCCTGCCAGAGCGCGCGAGCGACGCATTTGTCGAGATACGCCTTGTGCACCGGCACGTCGCGAAGCAGCACGACGGCGCTGCCGTCCGCTTCAAGCCTCTCGATCGTCCGCCTGAGACCCGACTTCCAGTCCTCAAGCCTGATCGGGTTGGACGTGTGATTCATGTCGTTCCGGACGTAGCTGGAGGAATATTGGGAGAGGATCACCATGTCCGGCTTCAGCGAAGCGATCTCGCGGAAGGCGCGCTCCTTGAATTCGTCGCACTCCTCATAGCTCCGCATCAGCGCGCCGTTCCAGACCGTAACGCTTGCCGTCGGGCAGGACGACTTCATGTAGGTGACCAGGCGCCAGCCCTTCGTCTCGGCGATCCTCTTGAACGGCGTCGACCAGTGATCGGCATGGGAATCGCCGAAGAGCACGATCGTCTTCTTCGGCTCGGCGGAGCCAAACGAGCAGGCTTTCGGCTGCACCTCCTCCCGATCCAGAACGCAGTCCGTGTCGAAGCTGCGCGCCGCCGATTGCCGCTCGGCGCTTCGAAGGACCTCTCTTTGCTCGGCATCGAGGCTGCGGCTCGCGAGCGCCGCGCTGCCATAAGCGAGCGTTGTCCCGCTCCCGGTGAGGAGCACCGCCAGCGCCAGCGAGCGGCTCGTCTTGGCCGCCAGCCAGCCGTTCTGGCGCACCGGGTTTTCGATGAAGCGATAGCTGAAGACGGAAAGCGCGAGCGTCGCCGCGCCGCAGAGCAATCGGTCGGCGATGGTCAGCTCGGGTTTGAGAATCCCCGCATAGACGATGACCGGCCAATGCCAGAGATAGAGCGAATAGGAGAGCTTGCCGATCTCCTGCAGCGGCCGCAACGCGAGAAGCGATTTCGGCCCGGCGCCACTCTGATGCGCGCCGCTCAGCAACACCATCGCCGTACCGATGACCGGCAGCAGGGCGATCGATCCGGGAAAGGGGACCTCTTCGGTGACGGTCAGATAGGCAATGGCGATCAGCAGGAGCCCGATCCAGCCGAGGATGGGCGAAAAGCGAAAGCGTCTCGCCCATTCCTGCGGCAAGGCCATGGAGGCAAGACCGCCAAGTGCGAATTCCCAGGCCCGGAAAGGCGAGAAATAGAAGGCCCAGGGCTGGGATATCGCCGTCATTCGCCAGCAGAAGGCGAAGGAGACGGCGGCGATGATGGCAAGGAGAACGAATAGGCCGCCCCTCCCCGGCCGAAACTTCGCCAGGAGCAGCAGAAGTGCCGGCCAGACGAGGTAGAACTGCTCCTCGACCGACAGCGACCAGAAATGGATGAAGGGATTGTTCGACGCATCCGTGGCGAAATAGTCGACGGTCCAGCGGATGAGCCAGAGATTGATCATATAGGCGGAGGCAAACAGCGAGCCCTTGGAGTAGAACTGCTGTTCGGAGGGCGCCAGAATGAAATAGCCGACGATAAGCGTCGTCAGGATGACGAAAAGCGAGGCCGGAAGCAGGCGCCGGGCACGCCGGGCGTAAAAGCGCCAGAGGTTCACCGTGCCGCTCCTGGCGATTTCCTGCTGGAGGTGGCGGGTGATGAGATAGCCGGAGATGACGAAAAAGATATCGACACCGACAAAGCCGCCAGGCAATCCGCTCAGGCCGAAATGAAAGGCGACGACGCCGGAGACCGCCAGGGCCCTGAGCCCTTCAATGTCCGGACGAAACTCGCTCGAAGATGCTGATGAACGCATATGACCGGTGCCCTGTCCCTTGCCCGCCCGCCTGCCGCATGGGCCGGTCGCGACGCGAAGTTCTATTACGCATTGCAACAGTCCTGCTGCAGTGCAACGCACGGTGAAGCGATCCTGCCTGACAATATGGCGTCAATAAGGGCGCCGGCGATTTATCCCCGGCGACTGTCTCCGGCTTCAGGGCGCGAAGCCCTCTACCTGCCGGGCAGAGGGGAAGAATTTGTGCCAAAGCCCCTCCCCAAAAGGGGGAGGGATTTACGATGCCGCACCCTCTCTGCCGATACCCACCTCGCAACCGACGCTACCGCATCGAAATTTCATGAGATCGCCGCGAACACCAAGCCCCTCCCCCTTGTGGGGAGGGGTTGGGGAGGGGTCGTCCTCGCTTGCGATTTGAAGCGCTCAAGCGGCCTCGGCCATTTCGCCGCGTATCAGCGCGCCGAGGCGGCGGATGCCCTCGTCGATCATCTCGTCGTTGGCGCAGGAGAAGCTCAGGCGCAGGGTGTTTTCGCCGGATCCGTCGGCGAAGAAGGCGCGGCCCGGCACGAAGGCGACCTTGGCGGTCTCGATCGACTTCGCAAGCAGCGCGGCGCCGTCCGTGCCCTTCGGCAGCGTCACCCAGACGAACATGCCGCCTTCCGGCTTCGTCCAGCGGACATCGGCCGGCATGTATTTCTCGAGCGCCGCCAGCATGGCGTTGCGGCGGTGGCCGTAGACGCGGTGGATCTTCGCGACCTGTGCGTCGAAACCGCGCTCTGCGACGGTGCAGATCGCCATCTGATTGATGGTCGAGGAATGGAGATCCGCCGCCTGCTTCAACAGGACCAGCTTGCGGATGACCCGGTCTGCGGCGCAGACCCAGCCGACGCGAAGCCCAGGCGCCAGCGTCTTGGAGAAACTGCCGCAATAGATGGTGCGGGCCATGTTGATGTCGCCCTTGCGGGCGATTTCGAGCGCCAGGACCGGCGGGATGGCCTCGCCGTCATAGCGTAGCGCCTGGTAGGCCGCGTCCTCGATCACGGCGACGTCGAGCTCCTCGGCAAGGGCGAGCACCCGTTGGCGGCCGGCGCGGTCGACCGTCTCGCCCGTCGGATTGGCGAAATCGGCCGACAGATAGGCGAACTTGACACGGCCGCCCGCTTCCGCCGCGGCCTGGACATAGGCCTCCGGCGTCCGGTTGCCTGCGGGATTGAGCTGGTCATAGACCGGCTCATAGGCATTGAAGGCCTGCAGTGCGCCGAGATAGGTCGGCCAGGTGACGAGCGCCGTGTCCTTGGGCGAGAGAAACAGCTTGCCGAGATAATCGAGCGCCTGCTGCGAACCGGAGGTGATGAAGATGTTGTCGGCCGCTGCCGGAATGCCGAGGCCCCGCATCTGACCCGCCAGCCACTCGCGCAGCGGCCGATAGCCCTCGCTCACCGAATATTGTAACGCCGCACTGACCGCCGGCCCGCCGAAGATCTCCGCATAGGCCGCTTTAAACTCCGCATCGGGGAAAAGCTCGGGATCGGGAATGCCACCGGCAAACGAGATGATGTCCGGGCGGTCGAGAAGTTTCAGAAGCTCACGGATTTCCGAGGCCTTCATCCGGCTCGAGCGCGTGGCGAAAATGCTTTCCCAGTTCAGCATGCGGGCCCTCCCTTTGGCGAAGGCCGGACATCATCACAGCGCAGGATTTATGTCAATATTACTGACCTATTTTCCTCTACGTCGGCTCGACAGAGCGTCGCTTGACAGATGGATACTTTAGTGTCATTCATAGTGACATGAATACACAAAAGATGCGAAAATATTCGAGCCCCCTGAGAGAGGCGCACACTCAGGATACCCGCGAGCGGATCCTCGACGCCGTCGGCGTTGCCCTGCAGGAAACGCCGGACGGCAACATGTCGATCGATGCCGTTGCCCGGATTGCCAGTGTCGAGCGGCGAACCGTGTTCCGCCATTTCACGAGCAAGGAAGCCCTGCTCGATGCCTTCTGGGAATGGATCAACGCCAGGCTCACGGACAAGACCCTGCCGGAATCGCTTGAAGAGCTCTTGTGGGCACCGAGACAAACATTCACGCGCTTCGATCGAGAGGAAGCCTTGATCCGGGCAAGCCTGCACACCTCGTCCGGCCGGGAGATGAGGCTGCGCATGGTTCCGAAGCGCCGAGAGGCATTCCATCAAGCGCTGCTGGAGGTCACGCGCGGCCTCGAGGACAACGAGGCGCGACGGGTCGAAGCGATCGCCCACCTTCTCTACAGCGCATCCGCGTGGGAAACGCTGCGCGATTATGGCGGCCTCAGCGGCGAGGAAGCGGGAGAGACCGTTGAATGGGCTCTCAGGCTGCTCGTCGAGACGATTGCGAGACAAAAGAACGACGGCGATGCGCCGGAAATCACAGACAGGAGAGAGAAATGAACACATCGATTGGCATCAGCGATCCGGACGGTCTGGATTCTCTGTGGCTCGTGCGCGACCGGATCACGTTCAGGGGCGAGGTCGCGGACACGGGACTGTCCATTGTCGACGTCGAGGTTCCGCCACAATCGGGCACGCCGCCCCATCGCCATCCGTCGCCGGAGATATTCCGCGTGCTGGATGGTGAAATTACCTTCGGTCTCTTCAATGAAATCCCGCCGAGGGAGATCGTCGCCGGCCCCGGCACCGTCGTCACCGTCCCCTCCAGCACACCGCACAACTATCTCAACGCGAGCGGCCGGTCGGCGACGATGATGGTCGTGGTCGAAAAACAGATGGCCGATTTCTTCCGCGACCTCGGCCGCAGCGAAACGCCCGTTGGAGGCCCGCCGGATGAAGGCGAGATCGCCGCCATCATGGCCGCCTGCCAGCGCCACGACATCGAAATCCTCGGCGGCCCGCCGGCGTGACGCCCTTCGCCTAACGGGCGCCTACAGCGTCGCGCGTCGGGAAGAGCGAACCGCTTAGGGTTTCAAAGCCAGCCGGCCTGCCTACCACCGCGGCATATTGACCGCTGGCCGGGCGGCCCCGCTCAGTGCCCGATGCCGCCCTGCCCGCGCCTGACCCATCGAATGCCGGCGGCGGTCGCGAGACCAAGGAGCGGCCAGGCGGCCCAGAAAGTTCCGTGCCAAGTGAGAAGGTTGATCGACGTGACCGCAAGTCCGGCCACGGCCAAAGCGGCGAAACCGCGGTCGAGCCGGGACGTTCTGATCCAGAGCAAAGCCGCAATTAGCGCCACGGCAAAAACAGGCCAGACGGCCCAGACCTCGCCGCGCCAGGTGAGAAGGTTTACCGCGACGACTCCTGCGGCGATTATGCCGAGCCCGCAGAACACAGCGCGGCGCCGCCGCGCGGTACCGGCTGCGGATGTCGCCGTCCGCTCGGGCGCCGCCTGCCGCCCGAAAACAGACCGATTGCCCCGAGGCCCTGGCCGATCCTCCTCCGCGCCGATGTGAACCGCATAGCTTGCGACACCGCCTTCGATGTTTTTCACCTGGAGCTGCCCGAGAAATTCGAAGCCGACGGCCACCTTATTGCGAACCTGATCATAGACGGTGTTGGAGATGACGATGCCGCCGGCGGGGGCAGAGGCTTGCAGGCGCGCGGCGATATTGACGCCATCCCCATAGATGTCGTCGCCCTCCCCGATCACGTCGCCGAGATTGATGCCGATACGGAAATACATCCGGGCTCCGTCGGCCTGCGCTACGTTGAGCCTGGCGAGCTCGTTCTGGACATCGATCGCCGCCCGCACCGCCTCGACTACGCTCGGGAACTCGGCGATCAGCCCGTCGCCCCAGGTGTTCACCACCCGCCCGCCGCGCGCGTCGATCAACCGCGCCATCGCATCCCGGTAGCGCCTGAGGGTCGCGAGCGTCCCCTCCTCGTCCGCCCCCATCAGGCGCGAATAGTCCTGGACGTCGGCACAAAAAATGGTCGTCAGCTTGCGGTGCATGTCCGACATCGCCTGATCCCCTGCTTGCGGCTGAAAAGGCAAGATAGGTGAGCGCATACCATTCTCAAGGAACTGGGCGCCACAGGGGCTTGCCGAATGCCCGAGCCCCTGCTCCGTTCAGATCTCTCGTCCTGTTTGCTCCCACATCCGGCGCTGGCAACCACCGTTGCCGTTCGCGCCAGGGAACTGAAACAGCAGTTCGAGGTTTGGCTCCGCGTAAGAGGTAAACACCAGACTCTGGAGGTCACAGTTATGCTGACAAGATTCCTCATCGCCGGCGCCCTTTCCGCAGCTTTCGTGTCCCCGGTTTTTGCCCAGGCCGACATGATCTGCGATCAGGACGGCCTGTCGAAGGTGGAAACCGAAGTCGGGGCGTTCACCGACGCCACGAGAAAGGACTATGCGGAGAAGGAGCTTGCCATGGCAAAGGAAGCCATGGCGGCGAATGATGCCGAAAAGTGCAAGACTCACATGGCCAACGCTCTCAAGGGTGGATCCTCTGATTGAGGCTCCGTCCGCCGGCACTCATCCGGCGTTCTTCGGCTCCTTCCAATAGCTGAACAAAAAGGCCGGGGCTCGATCCCCGGCTTTCTCGCGTCATGATAACGCTTGCGTAGCGGATGACGGGATGCTCCCATGGTACCGCGCCGGCACGAGTGATGCGGGGGTTTTGGATGAGATTGCCAATGTCGAGCGAGGTAATCACCCAGGCGGCAAGCAGCGACCAATATAGCGCTTTCGCAGCCATGGTTCGCGAATATGTCGAATGGTGCCGCGAACGCTATTCTGCCGACGCATGGATGGTCGATGCCGCATTCAGTCACCAGGCCCTCGATGAAGAGTTGCAGACCCTGTCGTTCTCCTACGGACCGCCGAACGGCCGCACGTTTCTCGCGGCCCACGGAGACGAGATGCTCGGCTGCATTGCCTATCGGCGGCTGTCGGACACGATTTGTGAGATGAAGCGACTTTTCGTTCGCGGGAGCGGCCAGGGGCGCGGCACAGCGCGACGCCTGTGCATGGCCGCGATCGATGCGGCACGCAGCGACGGCTATACGCTGATGCGACTGGACACAGCCAGCCGGCTCACGGAGGCGATCGCCCTGTACAGGTCCATCGGCTTTCGCGACTGTCCCGCCTATAACATGTATCCAGACGCGCTGATGCCCCATATCGTCTTCATGGAGATGCCGCTCGTAACAGGAACCACGAGTCCGTCGTGAACTTTTCGGGGTGGTTCCTCGATTGCGCCGATCGCATCGCCCATAAAATGAAAGCCGAGGCAATCGCCCCGGCTTCCTTCGATCTAATGGGACAGGGCGATCCGCTGGGTAGGCGCGCTGTGCAGGGCGATGCTCACGCACATCGGCCAAGCAGCGTAACGGCGTCCAGCGGGTCGCCCTGTCCCACCCGAAGGGCCGGGCTCTTGCGCGCCGCGGCTGCGTTGCGCCACGCTTGTGATGCTATGGCATCACGGCGCGTGACGCGCCTTGCCACGACGCCCAATAGCTCCGGTTAGATCGGCCAGAATCTACCGCCGTTGGTATTAGTTCTTCGCCTTGTCGACCAGCTTGTTCTTGCCGATCCAGGGCATCATGCCGCGCAGTTTCGCGCCGACTTCCTCGATCTGGTGGGCATCGTTGACGCGGCGGATGCCCTTGAAGCGGGCAGCACCCGAACGGTACTCCTGCATCCATTCCGAGGTGAACTTGCCGGTCTGGATGTCTTTCAGCACGCGCTTCATCTCGGCCTTGGTCTCTTCCGTGATGATGCGCGGACCGGTGACGTATTCGCCCCACTCGGCCGTGTTCGAGATCGAGTAGTTCATGTTGGCGATGCCGCCTTCATAGATGAGGTCGACGATCAGCTTCACTTCGTGCAGGCATTCGAAATAGGCCATTTCCGGCGCATAGCCGGCTTCGACCAGCGTTTCGAAACCGGCGCGGATGAGTTCGACGAGACCGCCACAGAGAACGACCTGCTCACCGAAGAGGTCGGTTTCGCACTCTTCCTTGAAGTTGGTTTCGATAATGCCGGAGCGGCCGCCGCCGACGCCGCAGGCGTAGGAGAGTGCCAGGTCGAGCGCATTGCCGGATGCGTCCTGATGCACGGCGACGAGGCAGGGAACGCCGCCGCCCTTCTGGTATTCGCCGCGAACCGTATGGCCCGGGCCCTTCGGCGCGATCATCACCACGTCGACCGAGGCCTTCGGCTCGATCAGGCCGAAATGGACGTTGAGGCCGTGGGCGAAAGCAATCGCCGCACCGTCGCGGATATTGCCGGCGATCTCGGCCTTGTAGATGTCGGCTTGCAATTCGTCCGGGGTCGCCATCATGATGAGGTCTGCCCAGGCGGCCGCTTCTGCAACCGAGAGAACCGAAAGACCGTCGGCCTCGACCTTGGCGGCGGTCGCCGAGCCCGGCTTCAGCGCAATGCGGATTTCCTTGGCGCCGGAATCCTTGAGGTTCAGCGCATGGGCGCGGCCCTGGCTGCCATAGCCGACGATAGCGACCTTCTTGGACTTGATAAGGTTGAGATCGGCATCACGATCGTAATAGACGCGCATCGAATTTTTCCTTCCCTTTGCTTGTCTGTTTGCCTCTGGCAGCCAGTCGAGGACCGCCGTTACGCTTTCGCGCCGTAGAGCTTCAGAAAGGCGTCGACCGCCCGCTCCGCCCTGCGGCTGAAATCCTTCTTCATCACGCCCGTCTCTTCGCCGAGCAGCAGGCGAAGATGCCAGTCGGAGACGACGAGCCCGTATAGCGCGCCATAGGCCTCCTCCGCGTCGTCGAAGGCGAGAAGCCCCGCCTTGCAGCCCGCCTCCAAGAGCGCTCCTGCCCGCCGCCCGATCGGCCGGCGGCCGCGCTCCTGCAGGAGTCGCCCGAGCCTGGAGCCTTCGCGGCTCGCCTGACCGATCGCCAGCCGGTTGAGCGCCAGCGACACCTCGCCGGAGAGAACTTCGAGCAGGTCTCTCGCGAAGGCGACAAGATGCGCCTTGAGGCTTGCCGCGTCCAGCGCTTCCGCCGAAACGTCGAGCGTCCTGACCTTGCTCGCCTGGAAAGCGATCATCGCCGAAAGCAACCCCTCGCGATCGCCGAACCACTTGTAGAGGCTTTCCTTGGAGCAATTGGCCGCGCGCGCAACCCCCGCCGTCGTCAACGCCTTTTCGCCGCCATCGACGAGAAGGCGCAGCGCCTGCTCGAGCACCACGCCCTGACGCTCGGTCAGGCCGGTCCCGGCACTTGCCTCTCTTGTCGCTTCGACGCGTGGCACTTTGCCATTCCTCTGAGTACCGTACGGTACGGTTCGCACTCTTCTATTGAGAAGGAGAGACGGCGTCAAGCCGGTTCTTCAGAGGATCGTGCAGCGCTTCGCCGCCGAATTTGCGGAGGCTCTGGCCGCGATTGTGGCGGTGACGCCAGGGGCAGCCTTGCAGTTGCGATACGGCAGTCCACCTCTGGTCGCGCAGCCTTCAATGCCATTTTGACCGCGGAAGGCCCTCTCGAATCGGACGACACGTCCTGAACATTACGAAAATATAATGATCTCAATGCTTTTCGCCGGCCGACTACACCTCTATCCTGCTTGGAAGATCGCCCTGACAGAGTTATGCCCATGAGCAAGATGGCCAAGCCGGCGCAACAGGATGCGGCGGCCTCCAGTCCGACAGCAAAGGTCACCGTGATCCCGAAAACGCCGTCGCGGCTGCGACGCAAGCGCCGGTCGCGGCTCTGGATCGCTCTGCCCATTCTGCTCGCGCTCCTCGGCGCGGGCTATTACACGTGGAGCCAGTACGGGGCGCAGCCGGCGACGGCGATCCTCACCCAGGCGGTGACGCGGGGAGATATCGAAAACAGCGTGACCGCCGTCGGCACGCTCGACGCGGTCAAATCCGTCGACGCCGGCGCGCAAGTGTCGGGCCAGTTGAAATCGCTGCATGTCGCGATCGGCGACCGGGTTACCGAGAACCAGCTCGTTGCGGAGATCGATCCCGCCTCGATCGAGAACAGGATCGAAATCGACCAGGCGGAACTCGCCTATCTCGAGGCGCAGCTCGTCTCGAAGAAGGCTCAGCTCGTGCTGAAGGATGCCAATGTCGAACGTCAGCGCAGTCTCGTTTCCGCGAGGAGCGCGTCGCAGTCGACACTCGACCAGGCGATCGCGGATCACGCCGCCGCGGAAGCCGACGTGCAGGCGGTCGAGGCGCAGATCCGCAAGCAGAAGGCGACGCTGGCCGGCGACCAGGTTGATCTTGGCTACACCAAGATCTATGCACCGATGGCCGGAACGATCGTCGACAATCCTGCCAAGGAGGGCCAGACGCTCAATGCCAACCAGACGACGCCGACGATCGTCACCATCGCCGATCTTTCGACGATGACTGTCAAGGCCCAGGTCTCCGAGGCCGATGTCGGCAAACTGAAGATCGGCATGGACGCCTATTTCACCCTGCTTGGTCAGCCGGGAAAGCGCTTCGCCGGCAAGCTGCGCCAGGTCGAGCCGAAGCCGGACACGGACAACAACGTGGTTCTCTATTACGCGCTGTTCGACGTGCCCAATCCCACCGGCGAACTGATGATGTCGATGAGCGCACAGGTCTTCTTCGTCGAGGCCGCGGCGAGCGACGTGTTGCTTGTGCCGAGTGCCGCGGTCCACATGAATGACGACGCGGCCGGCAAGCCGACACGGGCACAGGTGACCGTCGTCTCGCCGTCCGGCGTGACCGAGACGCGCGGCGTCGAGATCGGCATCCGCAACCGCGTCAGCGCCGAAATCGTCAGCGGCCTCGATGAGGGTGAAGAGGTGGTGGTCGATACCGGCTCCGTAGGCAATCGCGGCGACGGTGCCGGCACGGGATCCCGGCGCGGCATGCGCATGCCGCGATTTTTCTGAGCGCACCAATGGCCCCTCTCCTCTCGCTCGACAAGGTCAGCAAGACCTATTTCAACGGCGATCTCGCCGTCGAGGTCCTGCACGACATCTCGCTCGACATCGAAGCCGGCGAGTTCGTCGCCATCATGGGCCAGTCGGGCTCCGGCAAATCGACCTTGATGAACATCCTCGGCTGCCTCGACCAGCCGACCTCCGGCGACTACCTGATCGATGCCGAAAACGTCGCCGGATTCGATGGCGACGAACTCGCGGCACTGCGCCGCCGCACCTTCGGCTTCGTGTTCCAGGCCTATAACCTCATCCCGACTGCGACCGCCCGGGAAAATGTCGAAGTGCCCGCGATCTATGCCGGCGTTCCCGCGGGCGACCGGCACGAGCGCGCCGAGGCGCTGCTCAATTCGCTCAAGCTCGGCGACCGGCTCGACCATCGGCCGAGCCAGCTTTCCGGCGGCCAGCAGCAGCGCGTCTCGATTGCCCGCGCGCTGATGAATGGCGGCCGCGTCATCCTTGCCGACGAGCCGACCGGCGCGCTCGACAGCCAGAGCGGCCAAGAGGTGATGGCGCTCCTGCGCGAGATGAACGCGAACGGCCATACCGTCATCGTCATCACCCACGCGCGCGAAGTTGCCGAGCAGGCCGACAGGCTGATCGAGATTCGGGACGGCCGGATCATAGCCGACAGGACCAGGACGCGGCGCGCGGATCCGGACGCCGCCAGCGGCCTTGCGCAACGCACCCGTGAAGGCTTTGCCGCCATCGCCGACGTGTCGGAGGCGATCCGGATGGCGATGCGGGCGCTGCGCGCCAATCTCTTCCGCACCATCCTGACGCTGCTCGGCATCGTCATCGGCGTCGGTTCCGTCGTCGCCATGCTGGCGATTGGTACCGGCGCACAGGATTCGGTGCTGAGCCGCATCTCCTCAATGGGTTCCGATCTGCTTCTGGTGCGCCCAAGCATGGCGAATTTTCGCGGCAGCGCCGGCGGCAGCAACGTCACGCTCGTGCCGGCCGATGCGGACGCGATCCGGGACCTCCCCAACGTCGCCTTCTCGGTCCCGGAAATGACGAGCACGGTGACGCTCCGGCGCGGCAATGTCGACTACCAGACGACCGCGAACGGCACGGTGCCGCAATTCACCGAAGCGAAGTCCTGGGTCGTCGGCCGCGGCGAATTCATCAACCGCAACGACATGGAAACCTATGCGCCGGTCGCGGTGCTCGGCCGGACTGTCGTCACCACACTCTTTACCGACGGCACGGACCCGATCGGCCAGTATGTGCTCGTCAACAAGATCCCCTTCCAGGTGATCGGCATCATGAGCGAGATGGGCGCAAGCGCCGGCGGCACCGATCGGGACGATGTCGTCCTCGTGCCGCTCACCACCGGCAGCATGCGCATCTTCGGCCAGCGCAACATCCGCACCATCACCGTCAAGGTCGAGGATGCGTCCGCCATCGACCTCACTCAGGAGCGGATTCAGGCGCTGCTCAACGACCGGCACAAGCGAGAGGATACCCAGATCACCAACATGTCGTCGGTGCGCGAGGCCTTCACCGAAACGTCCAACACGCTGAAGCTTTTCCTCGGCTCCGTCGCGGCGATTTCGCTCATCGTCGGCGGCATCGGCGTGATGAACATCATGCTCGTCAGCGTCAGCGAACGCACCCGGGAGATCGGCGTGCGCATGGCGACCGGCGCGCGCCGGCGCGACATCCTCGTGCAATTCATCATCGAGGCGCTGGTGGTTTCCGCGATCGGCGGCGCGATCGGCGTCGTCGTCGGCCTTGGAACGGGCTATGCCGCGCGATATTTCGGCATGCCGGTGGCCTTCACCGCCGGCCCGGTGGCGCTTGCCTTCGCCTGCTCCTTCGCGACCGGGCTCATCTTCGGCTACCTGCCCGCCCGCAACGCCTCACGCCTGCAGCCGGCAATGGCGCTCAGCGCCGATTGAAGGCCGCTGTGGAGACATGCGGTGGACGTTGCGCATCCGGCCGTTGCCGCACCTGCGCTACGCGTTCCGGACCTGCGATCAATTCCCAGCGGCGGCCGTCCGCCTGCGACTGGCGGGCGAAGTAACTATAGGGCGTGCGCGACCAATCCCTGATCGAGTTGGTCAGATTGTCGAGCACGAGGTCGCCCTCGCTGGTGCGAACGGTGAGCACCGTGTGGCCCTGTCCTTGATAACGGGCAACCGTCAACAGCAGCGCCGAGGCCGGCCAGCCGCGCGCGAGCAGTTCGTGCTTCTTGAGGATGGCAAAGTCCTCGCAATCCCCATAGCGCGTCGGCAGGCGCCAATCGTCGTCGCGCCCGGAGGTCGAGAGATCGCTGCGCTCCTCGATGCGCGCATTGACGGCCCTGTTGACCTGCTTCAGCTCCGCCGCCCTCGCCTCGCTCAGCGAGACCGCCTTGGCTCCCCCGCCGGTTTTGCACAATCTCGGCTCGCTCGCGCAAAACGGCTTGAAAGCAGGAGGAGCGAAGGCCCTGCCGGCGGTCTTCATGATCGTCCCCGCACCCGCTCCCCCCGGAGCCAAAATCAGCAACAGGAATGCGGTCGGCGCGATGAAGCGTTTCATGAGGTCTTCTCCAGACGGGCAGGAATATCCCCAGCCCGGCGTGGAGATATAAATGGAAACGGTTAATTCGCCGTTGATTAACGCCGAATTTGGCAATGATGTGGCAATTTCCCACGAGTCATCACGTCATCCACTCAAATTTTTCTAAGTACATCCGCGAATTACGATTTCATCTTACGTCATGGTTGCAGAAACGTAATGAAAGTGTTTCTAATCGATATTTAGGATTTTCCCCGTACTCCACGGCACCTCTCGTGGTGAATATATAAAGCTTGGCGTCGCAATCGAAATACCTTTCTCGGCCTAACTCTGCCGATCCCTTGAAGGCGCGCTACGGAAATTCTTGCCCCTGAGGAGAACTTGCTCTCCCCTGCGCTTTTCGATCTCGCCAACGACAGCAAACCACAAGGCTGCGATCGCAGGATCGGCACGCTGGCCGCCGGGCCGGAGATTCGAAGGCGTGCACCGCAGCCGGTCGCGTGCTTTCTCGCTCCATTGGAATCCATCAACTCATCCTGGCGGCGAGCATGGCTGCGGCGTTCACTGCGATCCCATAGCCCTCGGGTCCCAGTCCGCAGATCACCGCCGTTGCAGCAAATGAAATGTATGAATGATGGCGGAAGGCCTCCCGCCGGTGAACATTGGTGACGTGCAATTCGATCACCGGTCCGGAGAAGCTCTTCAGCGCGTCGTGGATGACGATTGACGTGTGGGTCAGACCGCCGGCGTTGATGACAATGGCGTCGGCTTCTCGGCGCGCTTCATGGATCCAATCGACGAGCTGGCCTTCATGGTTCGACTGCCGAAAGATGATGCCATGCTTTCGCGCGGCTTCGGTGCGGCCGCAACTGGCCTCGATGTCGGCCAGAGTCGTGTGGCCGTAGATGTGCGGTTCGCGCTCGCCGAGAAGATTGAGATTGGGACCGTTGAGGACGTAGATGGGCTTGGCAATCATGACAGATCTCTCATGCAAGGGCGAAAGTCTTGGCGGAACCATCTGAGAGCAGCTCGTAACGTTCGCGCAGGTCAATGCGAGTGCCCGTCGCAGCTGCTTCAGTGATGGCGAGGGTAGCAATCAGCGTGCGGGCACCGTCCTCGACGCTCTGTATCGTCGGAACATCTCCACGGATCACATCGCGGAAATGGTCGAGCTGCGCGGCGTAGGGGTCAATCGTGGTGGTGAAGAGCCGCTGCGACATGACCGGCTTGTTCCAGCTGCGCGCGGTTTCGTCCTGGCTCCAGTGGACGAGGGTCGGAAACTCCAGCGATCCATGGCTGCCCATGAACCGGTAAGGGCTCTCGCCGCTGAAGGGAAACTCAACAGATTCGCCCGTGCCCTGCTCGACGCTCCAAGGCGTCACCGCACTGTCGCTGGCGATCATGGTGCCGATCGCACCGTTCTCGAACTCGATGAGCGCCGCCGCCGTGTCCTCGACCGGGAATCCCCTTTGACGATTGGATGAGACCGCGTTGACGGCTTTGATCTCGCCCGCGGCGAAGCGCAGGAAGTCCACTTCGTGTATCAGATTGATGAGGATGGGTCCGCCGCCTGGCTGTGTCCGCCACGGACCCGCCTCGAAATAGTCGTTCGGTTTGTAGGTCGCCCAGATGGCCGAGACGCCGACCAGCGATCCAATGCTTCCCTCGGCCAGCAGCGCCCGCAGCCTCTGGACTTGGTCGTGGTGGCGGCGGTGGTGGCCGACGAGCGTCTTGACCCCGCTCAGCCGCGTCTCGACAATCAGCCGGCTGGCAGCCGCGATGGTGTCGGTCACCGGTTTTTCGATCAGGATGTGAATGCCGCGGCGGGCGCATTCAATGCCGGCCTCCGCGTGCAATTGATTGGGCGACGCGATGATGACGGCGTTTGGATGTATTTCGTCCAGCATCTCGCGATAGTCGGCGTAGACTCGCTCCCCGGGATGCTGGGCGGTGACCGCGTCGCGGTTGACGTCGGCGATGGCGGCGAGCGAATAGTCTGGATGCTCAGCTATCTTCTTGAGGTGCTTTCGGCCGATGAGGCCGGCGCCAATGAGGCCGATTGAAATGTTCGTCATGGTCTCCATCGCTCCTTGCATGGCGTGGTCGGCGCTACCTTTGGGATGTTGCAGCGGCCTTATTCGAGGCAAATTGAGGCTTGCGGCTCGGACATCAGTCCTCGGTCGCCGCAATGGCCCGGGGCGCTATCCGTCGTATCCAAACATCCGTGGAAGCCAGAGGACGATGCCCGGAAACAGAATGAGCAGAAGCAACGCGCAGATCAGGACTGCGGCGAACAGCCAGATCTCCCGGATAATCTCGGCCAGCGGAATGCGCGTTACCGCATTGATCACGAAAAGCAGTATGCCGTAGGGCGGAGTGATCAGCCCGATCATACAGTTGACGACAGCGACCACGCCGAAATGCACCAGGTCGATGCCAAGTTCGCGGCATGCGGGGATGAACAGCGGAATGATGACCAGGATGATTGTCGTGGCATCAAGAATGCAACCAAGCAGCAACAGCAACAGGTTGACGGAAAGCAGGAAGACCAGCGGCGGGACGTCGATTCCGACAAGCGACTGCGCGACGAGGTTGGGGATGTTCTCGGACGCGACGACGTAATTGAGCACCAGCGCCGTACCGATGACGATGCCGACGGCCGCGGAGGACCGGGCGCTCTCAATCAGGACTCGCCCGAATGCGGACAGCGACAGCGACCGATAGAAGATAGTCGCGAGAATGAGCGCGTAAAAGGCGGCGACAGCCGCGGCCTCCGTAGGAGTCGTGACGCCGCCGTAGATGCCGTAGAGCAGGATCGCCGGCATGAGCAGCGCCGGGCCGGCGTCGCGCGTCAATTTCGGCAGTTCGCTAAGCGGGATCGACTTTTCGACGCCGAAGCCGCGCCTATGGGAGATCCAGGCGTTTATCCCCATCAGTACGGCTCCCATCAGCAGCCCCGGCATGATGCCACCGAGGAACAGGAAGCCGATCGAGCTGTTCGATACCAGCGCGTAGAGCACCATCGGGATGGAGGGCGGGATGATCGGCCCAATGGTTGCGGAGGCAGCGGTTATGGCAGCAGCGTAGCCGCGCGTGTACTGACCAGAACGGATCATCATATCGATGATGATCTTGCCAATGCCGGCCGCGTCGGCGACCGCCGAACCGGACATGCCGGAGAAAACCAGAGACGCCAGCACGTTGACGTGGCCCAGGCCGCCCCGGAAGCGGCCGACGAGGCCGACGCAAAAGCGTAGCAGCCTGTCGGAGACAGAGCCGGCATTCATGATGTTGGCGGCCACGATAAACAGCGGCACGGTCAGCAGGATGAAGCTCTGATAAAGCCCGTCGAGCATGATCTTGCCTGCGATGCCAATGCTCATCCCGTTCGCCGCCAGGTAGACGAAGGAGGCCAGGAGGATGGCATAGGCGATAGGCGCGCCGATTGCCGCGATCACGCCCATGGCGCCGAGTGAGAGGACAAAAGCGTAACTCATGCGTCGACGCGCTCCACTTCGGGTTGCAGAGGCTCGTCGATCGGGTGGCGGACGGCATGCCAGACGCCTACGGCGTATCGACCCGCGACGACCACGAGGAACAGCAGATAGATCGCGTAGATGTCGCGCATCCGGATCCAGTCGCCGAACAGTACCGAGAGGGTCGCGGTCTTCTTCAATCTGAGAACGGCCAGCCGATCCCAGGTGGGCTGGATCGACAGCAACAGCCCGCCCGCGATGATCGCCGCCGACACGATGAAGAACGTCCTGCGCAAGGCGGGCGAGACCGCGTAAAACAGGATGTCGAACGAGACGTGGTCCTGGTTGCGGACAATGAAAGCGTTGCCCCAGAAAACCAGCCAGACCCAGAGCGCGAGGCAGAATTCCAAGGTCCAGCCGAAGTTCGACGGCTGCAGGAATGGAACGGCATCGGCGAGCCACTCGACGCGTGCGGTGTAGCGGATCGCCACCTGCACGATAAATGTCGCGAACATCGCCGCCATCATGGCGCCGGCGACCGTCTCTGCGAATATGCGGAATGCTCCGATGCTTCGATCCACGGGCGAACCTCCCTCGTGCCACGTCGTGCGCGGTTCTCAAGCCGGGTGCGGCCCGGCGGCTGAACGTGCCGCCGGTCGCCGGCCGGAAACGGGTCAGTTGCCGAGTGCGTTGATCTTGTCGAGCACGCCTTCCGGCCACGCCTTGGCGAACTCGGAACCAACATATTGCGCCTGGACATGCTCGCGGAACGCCTTCAGGTCCGGCTCGTAGATTTCGAGGCCCTTGCCCTTGAGGAAGGCGACGAGTTCCTCCTCCTTCTTGAGCTGCGCCTGTCGCCCGGACTCCGCGGCGTCTACGGCCGCCTTCTGCACGGTCGCCTGCTGCTCTTGTGTCAAGCCGTCCCAGACCTGCTTGGAGATGGCGATGTAGTTGAGGTCGACCAAATGCGAGGTCAGGCTGATCTGCTTGGTCACCTCGTAGAACTTGGAGTCGACCACGGTCGGCAGCGGATTATCCTGACCGTCGACCGAGCCGGTCTGCAGCGCGGTGTAGACCTCCGAGAAAGCGATCGGCGTCGGGTTGGCACCCAGCGCCTTGCCGAGGAACAGCCAGGCGTCGGTACCCGGCATGCGCAGGTTCACACCGGCGAGGTCGGCCGGGGTCATCACGTTGCGCTCCGAACGGGGAAAGCGGAGATTTACGTGGCGGCGGCCGAGATACATGACTGCCAGCAATTTGACGCCGAGTTCGTCCTCGACCTTCTGCTTGAACGGGTCCATCAGCGCATCGTCGAAGACCTTCACCTGATGCTCGGCGCTCTGGTGGACGTAGCCGGTGGCGAAGATCGAGAATTCGGGAAAGAACGTCGCAAGCTCCTGCGCGGAGCAGACGGTCATTTCCAGATCGCCCGACGCGATCGCCTCGAGTTCCGAACCCTGCGCGACGAGCGACGAATTGTAATGCGGCTGAAACTCGGCGAACTCCGCGACAGCCGGGCCGAATACCGTCGCCATCGCTATGGAGCGCTGATCGGTCTCGGTGCCGGAGGTCGACAGGCGAAGCGTGATCTTGCCCTCTGCCCACGAGGCGACAGGCATCATGATGGTTGCCGCCAGCGTGAGGGCGGCGGAGCCGGCGAGCAGCGTGCGACGGCCGAATTTGGTCATCTGAGTTCCTCCCACAAATTGTTCGTTAGCGTTCATTATCTTCCTCCCTGGAATTCCTGAAGCGGGGCAGTTCGCGTCGGCACGCACCCTCGAGCCTGCTGGGGAACCCGCTGCCCGCGGACCGAGGTCCACCAGACCACGAGCGACACCGCTCCGACACCGGCGCGCCTGGCAAAAACGACCAGCGCTCATGCTTCGCGGTGGCGTTGCGAGATCCCGCCGGGGACCGCTGTGCCCCCACCTGTCGAAACTGAGCGCAATCACACGAACCGCCGGATCATCCTCCTCCACCGAACCAGCGGCATCGGGTCGACAAAATGTTCATTTCGGTTCACAATACTTCCAACGACGAAGCCGAGTCAACTCCCGCGGAGAGATGACGGCAACGGCCCATTTTATCGTTATATATCATTAGATTGACGTCGAAACGTGCGATAGTTGGACCACGTTCATGCTATCTTTTCGCCGACGAAAAATGACCGATACGGTTCATCACGGGTGCCCGGCTGGCGTGCTATAGGATCACGCAGGTTGAACGAAGGTGGTTTGTCGCGATAAACACGGGGACGCAGAGTCCAAGGTCGAGGGAATGAACGAGCAGTCGCCAGGCAGAACGGGTCGTGGCCGCAGATACGCGCGGTCCCTTCCGAGCAACGATCCAGACCGTACCCGGGCGGACATTCTGAATGCGGCCGAGGCCGAGTTCGCGCGCCACGGCTTCGGCGGCGCGAGGCTCGACAGCATTGCGGCCAAGACCAAGCGCAGCAAGCGCATGATCTATTATTACTTCTCCTCCAAGGCGAAGCTGTATCTGGCCGTGCTCGAGAACGGCTACCGGCGTATGCGCACCGCCGAGATCGCGATCAATCTCGAGGAGGACGATCCCCGACAATCGCTGAAGAACCTCGTCGGCTTCTCCTTCGACTTCCATTTCACGCATCCCACCTACGTCAAGCTGCTGATGACGGAGAACCTCAACGACGCCCGCTTCCTGGCGACCTCGTCCGCAGTTCTGGAACTTCATCAGCCAGTCATCCTTCGAATCGAGCGGCTGCTCAGAAAGGGCTATGAGATGGGTCTCTTCCGGCGCGCGATCTCGCCGGTCGAGGTTCACATGACAATCTCCGCACTATGCTTCTTCAACGTCTCGAATCGCGCGACTTTTTCGGCGGCATTCAACGTGGACATGCAATCGGCCGCATTCCAGAGAGCGCGCAAGCAGGAGATACTGCTGACCATCTTGGGTCGCCTCGACACCGACATGACCGGATTCAGTTCCGAATACGAACGCTGACGCAATGGGCCAATGCGCCCGAGTTCAACTGGCGGAGCGGCACCGCCCGCCCGTTGCCACATCTCACTTGATGTCGGGCCCGAGCGACAATGCCCACATCAAACTGCATTTTCCGAGATGACTATGTCGAAGGGCAGCGCCTCGGGACGCGATAGCTCGCCGCCCGTGGTCCGGACCGCCGTGACCACTTCCTCTACCAGTTGTTGAGCGAAGGCCCGCACCGGGGTCGCGATCACCATTGACACCGTACCCGACAGCAGCGCCTGCCGCGAGACAGGCGTGATCTCATTGACGACGAGCGAGACCGCCTTTTCACGGCCGCGCGCCGCCAGAGCTTCGAGCGCGCCCTCGAAGCCGCCACTCGCGACATAGACACCGACCAGATCGTTGTGGCTGTCGAGAAGCTGCGAGGTCGCCAGGCGCACCGCGTCTGGAGACTCGGCAACCGCCGCCGTATCGACGATCTCGAACTGGGGACCTCGTTCGCGCATGTAGGAGCGGAAGCCAAGCTCGCGCATTTCCTGGGCGGCGAAGTGGTGGACGCCCGTTACCAGGGCGACCCGACCCGCGCGCCTGGCGGTGTGGGCAATGCCCCATGCGGCGGCGCGCCCAGCCTGGCGATTGTCGACTCCGACATAGGCGTGGCGGAAATCGACGGCGAAATCCGACAGGATGGAGAAGGTGAACACCTTGCGCTGGCGCAGGCCGAGAATCGCGTCGCGCAGGTCCGGACTGTCCGGCGCCATCATTGCAATCGCGTCGCAATGTGCGCCCATCTCGCGGGCAAGCCGAACCGCCTCGGCGGGCGAATTGTCGGCTTGATAATGGAATGCGAGTTCCACTTCGGCCGACAAATGGCGAGCTGCTGCCGCACGCAGCTCGGCCTCGATCCGCTGGTAGAAGGGATGGTGTCGCCGCCGGATCGCAACGCCGAGCCGCATGCGCTCGCGGGGCACCGGCGCGCGAGCGCGAAGGATCGGCAGCCCGTGATAGCCGAGCGTCCGCGCCGCGTCATAGACCAGTTGCGCCCGCTTGCCGCTGACCGGTGCTCGCCCGTTCAGCACCCTGTCGACTGTGGCGAGACTGACGCCGGCCGCGCGTGCGACGTCGGTGAGTGTGACGCGTTGCGTTCCGGCTTCTCGCTGCATGACAGTTTCTTTCATAGAAAGACGTATTTGAGAGGAAATATCATCCCGCGTTGAGAGCGACAATCTTTCGTTCGATGATCGTGCAATCGATCGCGCGAGGAGAAGACGATGTCGGACGGAAAGCAACGCGACTACAGCCTCGTCGGGCCGAGTTCGCGAGAAGCGGTCGCGGCTGGCCTGGCCACCGCCGAATGGTACCACACCGATATTCCGCGCAAGGCGATGAAATCGCTGATGCAACGCCGCGATGGCCCTGCGATCAGAGACACGCTGCTGTGGGTGGCGCTGCTGGTGGCAAGCGCAGCCGGCGGCATCTGGTTCAGCGGTTCGTGGATCGCGCTGCCTTTCTTCGCGCTCTACGGCGTGTTCTACGGCTCTGCTTCGGATTCTCGCTGGCACGAATGCGGCCACGGCACTGCCTTCCGCACGTTCTGGATGAACGACCTGGTGTACCAGGTCGCCAGTTTCATGATCATGCGCGAGCCGGAGGTAACCCGCTGGAGCCACGCCCGGCACCACACGGACACGCTGATCGTCGGCCGCGATCCGGAAATCGCTGTCAAGCGTCCGCCCAATCTGCCACTGATCCTGGTGAGCTTCTTTGCCGTTGGCGGGGTCTGGAACACCACGATCTCGGTGATCCGCCACAGCCTTGGGCGACTCACGCAGGACGAGATCGAATTCATCCCCGAAAGCATGAGGCCAGCCGTGTTCAGGACGGCGCGCGTCTGGCTGGCGATCCATGCCGGGACCGCCGCATTGTCGCTGGCGCTGGGAAGCTGGTTTCCGGTCCTGCTGATCGGCGCGCTGCCAACCATCTACGGCGCCTGGTTGGCGAGACTGTTCGATCTCACCCAGCACGCGGGTCTTGCCGAGGATGTGCTCGACCATCGTCTGAACTCACGCACGGTACTGATGAACCCGCTGTTCCGCTTCGTCTACTGGAACATGAATTACCACGTCGAGCACCACATGTTCCCCATGGTGCCCTACTACGCACTGCCGCAGCTTCACGAGTTGATGAAGCACGATGTGCCGACACCGTGTCCAAGTCTTTGGGCTGCCTACCGGGAAATCGTGCCGGCGGTATTGCGGCAGGTGCGCGACCCCAACCACCACATCAAGCGCGAATTGCCGGCCACCGCCAAATCGTATCGCCACGAGCTTCACAATCTCGTGGTGATGCCGCAGCCCGCCCAGTAACCACAACAGCTTCGGAGTTTAGCGCCATGTCTGAACATGACTGGATTGACGTCTGCGGCGTGGATGACATCGACGAAGAAGACGTCATCCGCTTCGACCATGGAGGCAAGACATACGCCATCTATCGTGACCCGGACGGCGCCTTCTTCGCCACGGACGGCCTGTGCACGCACGAACAAGTGTCGCTCGCAGATGGGCTGGTGATGGACCACGTGATCGAATGCCCCAAGCACAACGGTCGGTTCGACTACCGCAGCGGCAAGGCCCTGAGTGGTCCGGTCTGCGTGAACCTCGGCGTCTATCCTGTCGCGCTCGATGGCGGCAGGGTCAAGATCGCGGTCGCCTGAGATGACCGCGCGCGGCATGGTGATCGTCGGCGCCGGCGAGGCTGGATGCGCAGCCGCGCTCGGCCTGCGAGCCCGCGGCTATGAGGGGACCGTGACCCTCGTCGGCGACGAAGTGCACGAGCCCTATGAGAGGCCGCCGCTTTCCAAGCCGGGGGCTGACGGTCGTGAAATCGAGGCGAAACCGATCATCACCCGCGCCTTGCTCGACTCGGCCGGTATCTCGTTCGTTTCGGGCCGGCAGGCGGTGTCGATCGACAGGGCGGCGCGATCGGTGGCTTTCCGGGATGGGAGCACGCTGGACTATGACGTGCTGTTGCTGGCGACCGGCGCAAGCCCCCGCCGCCCAAACGCATGGCCACGAAGCGAGCGCATCATGACCCTACGCACGCTGGATGACGCCCGCCGATTTCACCGCACCGTGCGTTCGGGGTTGCGGCTCGTTATGATCGGCGCTGGCTTCATCGGCCTCGAACTGGCGGCGGTCGCGCGACAATCCGGCGCGCCGGTCGTCGTTGTAGAGGCGCAGGATCGCATCCTGAAACGGGCCGTGCCGACGGCGATTGCGGACATCATCGCCGGTCGGCACGCCGAGGCAGGCGTGCGCATCGTGACCGGCGCGCGCATCGATGCCGTCGAGGCCGAGCCATCAATGGTTACGATCCGGCTCGCGACCGGGGAGACGGTGCAGGCCGATCTCGTGATTATCGGCGTCGGCGCGTCGCCTGACGATGCGCTTGCGCGCGCCTGCGGTCTGGCGTGCGACGACGGCATCGTGGTCGACGCCCGCCTGGCTACGAGTGACCCCCACATCTTCGCGGCAGGCGACTGCTGCCGCTTTCCGCTTCAATTGCTCGGGGGCCGGCACACGCGACTGGAAAGCTGGCGCAACGCCCGGCAACAGGGCGAGCATGCGGCTTCATCGATGCTTGGAGACAACGCGCCGTTCAATGCCGCGCCATGGTTCTGGACGGACCAATACGAGCTCGGGCTTCAGGTGACGGGGTTGGCAGATCCTGCCGCCGAATCGATCGAGCGCAGACTAGGCGAGTCCGGCATTGCCCTATTCCAGCTCGCAGTGGACGGCCGGTTGATCGCTGCCTCGGCGGTCGGTCCGGGCACGAGCGTCGCCAAGGACATCAAGATCGCCGAGCAAATGATCCTGGGCGGCTGTCGCCCCGATCCTGTGCTGCTCGCCGACAGCAGTGTCAGCCTCAGATCGCTCATGCGGTCCGCACAGCCCGCGGAGGGGAAATCATGATCAGCAGAAAGATGACGGTGGCCGACCTGCGGGCACTGAAAGGCAAACGCCAACTCGTCATGTTGCGCGTCGAGACTGCCGAGGACGCCGCCGCCGCCGAGCAGGCCGGCATCGACATGATTTCGGTGCCTCCGAGCCTGCTCACACATCCGGATTTCCGAGACGCGGCGCCCTCGCTATTGCGTGGCCAGCCTGAGCTATGGCATATACGCGACGGCGAAGGAGTATCTGCGTGCTGCCTTCGAAGCGCGCCGCGCCGGAGCCGATGCGGTCTACTGTGCTGCCAGCTTGCGCATCGTCAGACGTCTTGCCGAGGAACGCATTCCGGTCTGCGGCCATGTCGGGATGATCCCCTCCCAGATCACCTGGACGGGCGGCTTCAAGGCAGTCGGTAAGACCGTCGAGAGTGCGATGGAAATCTGGCGCAACGTTACGGAGCTCGAAATGGCCGGCGCGGTGATGGCCGAAATCGAAGTGGTTCCGGAGTCTGTTGCCGCCGAAATCTGCAGCCGAACCTCGCTCATATTGATGTCGATGGGAGCTGGAGCCGGGTGCGATGGCCAGTACATGTTTGCAGTCGACATCTTAGGATCGCACAAGGGCCACTATCCGCGCCACTCGAAGACCTACCGCAATTTCGCTGCCGAGTACGACCGGCTCCAGTCGGAGCGCATAGGTGCGTTTCGAGACTTCGCCGATGACGTGGCTCGCGGAACATATCCAGCCTCCGGGCACGTCGTTCCGTTGGATGGCGAGATCCTGGCGGAATTTGTCAGGAAACTCAGCGAGTCAAATGGCAACAGTCGGTAATACCGCTTATGCCGGTCTGCTCCGACTGTCGCCGTCCCGCAACCTTTCAGCAACTCCTCGCCTCGATAATGCCCGCGCAATCGAGGACCGAATCGGATGGCCAAGGCAAATACCAGGAAGCGCAGGCGCAGCACGAAACGGAAGAGCAGCCGGGACGGCATGGCGCCGTGGTACCTTGCCGCGCTCGCTCTCATCGGCGGCATCGTCGCGCACGAGCATTGGGAAAAATTCAGTCGACTGCCGGGCGGGCGGGAGGTGGTGGCTCTGCTCTCCGAACCCGAAACGAAGCCGAAGCCGAAGCCCCCGACGCCTCGCATCGTCCGGCCGCAGGAGCATACCGGCTCGATCGCTCCGAAGCCCAAAGTGGCCGTGCCGCCGCCGATGGAAAGGCCCGTGGAACAGGCGGCGCCATTGCCGACCGGCCGCTCTGCCGACAGCACCACCTTCTATTTCTGCGGCATTCGTCACGACAATTGCGTGATCGATGGCGATTCCTTCCTCTTCAATGGCGAAAGAATCCTGATCGCCGATATTGACGCGCCGGAAACGAAGCTTGCGAAATGCGACGAGGAGCGCTCGCGCGGCGCGCACGCCAAGGCCCGGCTCAGAGAATTGCTGAACGCCGGCCAGTTCACGGTGGTCGATGCGCCGGCGGGTTTTGTCGACGGGGAAGCCGGCAAGCGACGGCTGGTGACGAGAAACGGAAGGTCGATTGGGGGCATTCTGCTTGCCGAGGGTCTGGTACGCAAACGGACCGCTCGGCCGGCCGCCTGGTGCGGCCCCACGACGGCCCGCGTTTCGGGTTGACGAGACACGTCAGTGCGCGTGATCGGAGAGAACCTCTGCGATGAGGCACCGAGATCGCTCGATTTCGAGCCGATCATTGCCCATCATGCCGGCAGCGACAATCATCGCCTTCCAGAGAGTCCAGGCGCGCCCGCGCGTCCAGGTCCCTTCGTCGAGGGGAAGCGCTGCGCGAAAAACCTCGCGGCTCTCGCCCTTGAACATCGTCCAGGCGATCGATAGGTCGCAGGCGGGGTCCCCGACGCCCGATGTGCCGAAGTCGATGACGGCGCTCAAGCGGCCGCCCTCCACCAGGAGATTGCCGGAGGCGACGTCGCCGTGGAACCAGACCGGGGAGCCGCTCCATTCGCTGGAAAGCGCCTCCTCCCACAGATCCCGCGCCGCGGCCGTATCGATCGTGCCGTCGAGCGCATCGAGCGCCCGGCGGGTCTGCTCGTCATAGACCGCCAGCGGCCCGCCGCGAAAGAAGTTGTGCGCACCCGGCGGCGGACCGCCATCCGCATCGATCGCCTGCAATTTTATGAGGAATGCGGCAAGCGCTGCGGCAAAGGCGGTGACATCGTCGATGACGGCATGGGTGGCGATCTCGCCTTCGCGCCATCGATAGACAGACCAGGGCCAGGGGTAGCCCTCGCCCGGACGTCCCAAGGCCAGTGGCGCGGGGATAGGCAGCGGCAGATGCGGCGCCAGAAGCGGCAGCCAGCGCTGCTCCTTCTCCACCTGCTGCACGTAGTGCGCAGCGCTCGGCAGTCGCACCGTCATGTGATCGCCGAGACGGAACGTCCGATTGTCCCAGCCGCCGAAGGCGACGGGCCTTACCGGCAGATCGGTCCATTGCGGGAACTGCTCCGCAACCAGGCGCCGGACCAGCGGCACATCGATCACGATCTCTTCGGCAGGGGATGACATGGCGAGACAACCTGTCGCTGAAAACCAACGCAGATCTTGCACGTCAAGCGTCAATCCCGCAACTGCACGGCCTCGCGCCTCACCTGCCCAGATCCTCTATGATCTCGTCAATCTCGCCGAGGTAATTTTCCGGTTTGAGATCGAGCGCCATATCGGAAATCCCGGCACGTTTTAGCGCTTCGGATAGGGTTTGCGAGAAGGCCGTGCCCTCGATCGCCGTGCGTTGTGCGGCTTCGTAGAGCAGATGATGCGCCTTGTGTCGGCCGATGCGCGGCGAAAGCTGCATCATCGCCGATTCCGACAGGATGAGCCCCTGCGTGAGTTCGAGATTGCGCCGCATGTTCTCGGCATTGACATGGAGGCCAGATAGGACGCGCTCAGCGGCCTCTGCAATCGATGCCGCCAGGATAGCGATTTCGCCGACGACGATGTCGGAGATGTTCGTGGCGGAGGAATCGCCCTCGTCCATACGGACCATGCCGGCCAGGATCATCGGCAGCCGGGCTTCCAGCATGCGGCAGAGGCTGACAAGAACCAGGGCAGTCGAGGGATTGCGCTTCTGTGCCATGGTCGAACTCCCGACCTTGCCCATATGGAAGGCTTCCTCGATCTCGCCAATTTCCGACCTTTGCATAAACACGATGTCCTGCGCGATCTTGTGAATCGAGCCGGCAAGCACCGCAAGCGCGGACAGATAGTCGGCGACTCGGTCGAATGAAGATCGAAGCGGCAACCGCGCCGGTCTGAGGCCAAGGAACCGGGCAACCTCGTCCTCCACCGCGCGCCCCCTTCCGCCCATCGCGGCGAATGTTCCGATGGCGCCTCCGAAATAGGTCAGGAACGATTCTCCTCCGCGCTCTGCCAGTCTTTGACGACTGCGGCGGATTTCCTCGTGCCATCCGGCAACCTTGAAGCCGAATGTCATCGGCAGGGCGTGCTGGCCGTGCGTCCGTCCGGCCTGCAAGGTGCGGCTGTGTTGGAAGGCCAGGCTTTTCAGCCGTCCTTCCGTCCTTTCGAGCACGGAGATCAGATGCTGATGAGTCTTCTTGAGCTGCAGGGCAATCGCCGTGTCGAAAATGTTCTGGGTGGTCGCGCCCCAGTGGATGAAGCCGGCAGCCGGTTCTCCACACCGTTCCTCGAGCTGCTTGAGGACCGGCACGAAAGGATGCTGGGCGAAGGCGATTTCCTTGCTGAGGCGCTCGAAGTCGAACGCGTTGGCGTTGCAGCACGTCGCTATCCTGTCGGCGGCCTCGGAGGGGATGAGGCCGAGCTTCGCCTGGGCAACGGCCAAAGCGGCCTCGACCTCCAGCCACGCCTGCAGCGTTGCCTCGTCCGACCAGATGTCGACCGCCACCTTGCTGAACCAATGCCGGGTGATGAACGAACTGAACATGCCGATGGTCATTCCGGACTCCTCTTCGAACGCTGACGACGCAAGGATAAGCGGTGGCGCCGGAGATAGGCTGCCGACGCCACTCGGGGGAGCTCACTCGGCGGCGATCTTCGCGCTGTCGATAATGCCCTTGTAGGTCCCGGCCTGTGTCGTGATGAAGATCTTGAACGCGCCGGCGGAAAGCGGCGAAGCCGCGAAGCCGGCGTCGGCATAGCGCTTCGCAACATCGGGGCTGGCAAGCGCTTCGGAGATCGCCTTGTCGAGGGCCGCAACGAAGTCGTCCGGCGAGCCGGCCTTGGCGAAGACGCCTTGCCAGAGCGGGAAGGTCAGGGCGTCGAAGCCCGGCAATTCGGCAAGGGTGGGAACGTCCGGCAACTGTCCGGCACGTTCCTGGCCCGACAGGGCGAGGACGCGAATCTTGCCTTCCTTGGCGAGCGGCAAGGCCGTCGAAAGGGTCAGCACGGCCGAGTCCAGCACGCCCGCCAGCAAGTCGTTCGTTACCTGAGCGCCACCGCGATAGGGCGCGTGCAGGAACTTGACGCCGGCACGCTGGGAGATGAGTTCGCCGAGCAGATGCTGCGCCGAACCGATGCCCGGCGAGCCGTAACTGACCGTTTCAGGCGCCGCCTGTGCGGCCGCCGCCAGCGCCGCGAGGTCCTGATGGGGCGACTGTGCCGGAACGACGACCGCCATCGACGTGGTCGTCGTGCGTGCGGCCGGCACGGTGTCGGTTTCCCAGTTGACCATTACCTTTGCATTGGTCATCGGCACTGCCACCGTGTCGAAGCCGCCGTAGTAGATCGTGTTCGTGTCCGCGGCGCTGTTGATGAGTCTTTGCAGCGCGATCATGCCGCTCGCGCCCGTGGCGTTCTCGACGACGACGGTGCGTCCAAGGCGGGTGGCGATTTCCGGGGCGATAATCCGCGCGGCGAGATCGGCGCTGCCCCCGGCCGAGTAGCCGACGAGCAGCGTGATTGGGGCCGTCGATTGCGCTTGCGCCGCAGGCGAAGCAAGCAGAGCCGAAAGCGCCAGCGCTGCGAATGTTTTCCAAATTGAACGAGACATCGATCATTCCTCCTCTACCGGTTGATACAATATGTATCTTCGTAAGAAGTATCATCCTTACTCACAACTGCATTAATTTCACTCATTCTCCGCATCAATACAAAACTTCCCACTTTTCAATAATACATTCTTGATGATACAAATTGTATTGTGTTACGGAGGTGACGATGAGCAAAATTGAAAAGCTGCAGGACTATCTGAAATCGGTCGCTACCAATGCGCAGCCGGGGGATCGCTTGCCGACTGTGCGAAGTCTGATGCGCGACTTCAAGCTGTCCCAGCCGGGGGTCCAGAGCGCGCTCAAGGCCTTGAAGGACGAGGGCCTGATCGACGCTCAGATCGGGCGGGGGACCTTCTTTACCGGCGGCATGGCCTTGCAGCCGGCGCCGGGTGGTCGGGTCGCGCCCAAACAGGGACGCAGCGTCATTCTGCTGCGGCGCCCAACCGCCACGCAGCGTGCCCGTCTCGTCATGGATCGGCTTCAGGCAATGGTGACGGCGGGTGGCGACCTGACTCTGGAAGTCGGGTATTCGGATGCCAGTCATGCGCGTCATGTGCTGCAGTCACTGCCGCGCTTCAATGCCTGCATAATCCAGAATTCATTCGAACAGATGCCGGTCGAGATGCTCGCGGCGCTCCGCCGGAAGACGGACAACATCATCGTCGACGGCGCGTGGCTGGTCGGAACCGACATCGATGCGATAGGCTTCGAATGGGGCCGTCCCGTGGAGCACGCAATACGCCTGCTGTTGTCGAGGGGTCACGACGAAATCCATTTCCTGACGACGGCTCGCCCCTTCCTCGCCAACCAACTCGGCCTACATCGCTATCACCATCTCCGCGAAGAGGCGGAAACGGCTGCTTTCCTGCGCGAGCCGACCCTGATCCCGGCCTTGCCATCCAAGGAATTCGAGCTCGCCACCCTGGAGCGCATCGCGGCGATCGTGCGCGGTCCGAGCCGCGGCCGGAAAGCCGTCCTGCTCTGGGGTGTCGAGAGCGGTCAGCGCCTGCGCGCCGGCCTCTTTGCCCGCGATATCAAGGTTCCGGAAGACATTTCCGTCGTCCTGCTGGGGCGCAGCGATATCGAGGCAGAGCGCGACGGCTTTTTCCATCTCATCGGCTACAGCGCGCTCGATCAGGCGGAAGCGCTCTATGCCCGCATGAAGAGCCGCTGGGAAAATCCGCATGCGCCCTATGGGTTGACCTTCACGCAGATGCATGAGGTCGAAGGGCCGTCGCTCTCGACGGCCACACCATGAACACTGACGAACCCGCCTGAATGCCGGGTTCCGAACTCGACAAGGGAGGAAAAGATGGTTTTGAAGATTAGGTCGGAAAAGGACTTCGGCAGCGGCCTGCTTTATCTCCTGCTCGGCGGCGCGGGCCTTGCCATTGCATGGGATTATGGCCTCGGCACCGCTGGCAGGATGGGACCCGGTTACTTCCCCATCTTGATCTCCGCTCTCCTCCTCCTTTTCGGCGTCGCGACCCTGGTGCGGAGCATCCTCGTCGAGGGACCGGCGATCGACGCGATGAATTGGAAAGGGCTCGCCCTTGTCACTTTATCTGTCTGCCTGTTCGGCGCGCTCCTGTTGGGCGCCGGCCTGCCGTCGGCACTTACCGTGCTGATCCTGGTTTCGGCCATGGCCAGTGAGAAATTCGCGATTAGTCCCAAGGCGATCGCCGCAATGATCGGCCTCGTCCTCTTCTGCTCACTCGTGTTCGTGAAGGGGCTCGGCGTGCCGATGCCGCTGCTCGGCTGGTGGTTCTCCGGCATCATTGCTTTTTGAGGGCGACACAATGGACATGTTCTCCAATCTCTGGCTCGGCCTCACCGTCGCCTCCTCGATCACCAACCTCGGCTATTGCCTGCTCGGCGTCTTCCTCGGCACGGCCATAGGGGTGCTGCCGGGCCTTGGTCCAGTCGCGACCATCGCCATGCTCCTGCCGCTGACATTCGGTCTGCCGTCCGAAACTGCATTGATCATGCTGGCCGGCATTTATTACGGCGCTCAGTACGGCGGCTCAACCACAGCAATCCTCGTCAATCTGCCGGGGGAGCCGTCATCGGTGGTCACTGCGCTTGATGGTCACCAACTTGCCCGCCAAGGACAGGCGGGGCGCGCGCTCTCGACCGCCGCCATAGGCTCCTTCATCGCCGGCACGGTCGCGACCGTTCTGATCGCTCTGTTTGCGCCGGTACTCGCGGAGGTCGCGTTACAATTCGGCCCGGCCGAATATTTCACCCTGATGGTGCTCGGCCTGATCGCCTCGGTCGTCATGGCCTCGGGATCGCTCCTGCATGCGATCGGCATGATCTTGGTCGGCCTCTTGCTCGGGATGGTCGGCACCGACGTTAATTCCGCCCTGCCGCGCTACACCTTCGACGTCCCGATGCTGGCCGATGGCATCAATTTCGTCGTGCTCGCCATGGGCATTTTCGGACTCGGCGAAATAGCGGCGAACCTCGAAAACGAGGCGGAGCGCACGCTCCTGACCCGCAAGGTCACGAACCTGATGCCCACACGCGACGACTGGAAACGCATTCTCGGTCCGATCGCGCGAGGCACCGCGCTCGGCTCGGTGCTCGGTATTCTGCCGGGCGGCGGGGCGGCGCTCGCCGCCTTCGGCTCCTATTCGCTCGAGAAGCGCCTGTCGCAGGAGCCTCAACGCTTCGGCAGGGGCGCGATAGAGGGCGTGGCTGGACCGGAATCGGCCAACAATGCCGGGGCGCAGACCTCCTTCATCCCGATGCTCACGCTGGGCCTGCCGTCCAATTCGGTAATGGCACTGATGATCGGCGCCATGCTGATCCAGGGCATCCAGCCCGGCCCGTCAGTGATGATGGAGCAGCCTACGCTGTTCTGGGGTCTGATCGCCTCAATGTGGATCGGCAATCTGATGCTGCTCGTTCTGAACCTGCCGATGATCGGTCTGTGGGTGCGAATGATCGCGATCCCTTATCACTTCCTCTTTCCGTCGATCATCGCGCTCTGCGCCATTGGCGTCTTCAGTGTCAACAACAGCCTCTTCGACGTCTATGCCATGGCCCTGTTCGGCGTGGTGGGATACTTATTCCGCAAGCTTGACGCCGAACCGGCTCCCATGCTGCTCGCCTTCATCCTGGGGCCAATGATGGAGGAATTCCTGCGCCGGACGTTGCTGTTCTCGAAGGGGGATCCCAGCGTCTTTCTGACGCGGCCCCTGAGCGCTGTCCTGCTCGCAATCGCGGCAATACTGCTCCTGTTGGTGGTTCTGCCGGTCGTTCGCAGGAAGAGAGAGGAAGCGTTTCAGGAGGAGTAGAGCTTGCCAGCCCAACGCGTTTCATGATCGTGGACGGTCAGCGGTTCGCCGGGCGACGAGGCAGCCTGTCGCTGTAAACCAGTACCGATCTCGCCTGGCCGCCGTCAATCCCGCAACTCTACGGCCTCCACGTCCTCTGTTTCCTTCTGCGTGATCAAGCGGGCGCTGTGCTGGCCGCTTAGAAAGGTCCACAGCCAGCTCCAGGCGACCGCGAAACGGCTGCGGGTGCCGATCAGGAAATAAATGTGGGCGATGCCCCAGATCCACCAGGCGAGCGCACCCTTGAGCTTGATGCGGCCGAAATCGATGATGGCGGCGCGCCTGCCGATGGTGGCGAGGCTTCCCTGGTGGCGATAGCGGAACGGACCCGGCGCCGACCTTCCTTCGAGCCTGGCCCGGATCGTTTTGGCGACGAAAGCGCCCTGCTGCTTGGCGGCGGGCGCGATGCCCGGCACCGGCTTGCCGTCGGCCCGACTGATCGACGCGGTATCACCGATGACGAAGACCTCCGGATAGTCCGGCGCCGTCAGGTCCTTCCCGACCAGCGCGCGACCGGCGCGGTCGGCCGGAATGCCGAGCCAGTGCGCGGCGGGCGAAGCCTGAACGCCGGCCGCCCAGACGAGCGTGCAGCTCGGCACGAAGCGATCGCCGATCATCACGCCGGCAGCGCTGCAATCGGTCACCGGCGTTCCGGTCAGCACCTCGACGCCGAGCTCTTTCAATTCGCGCCCGGCATAGCCGGAAAGCGCTTCACTGAATGCGGGAAGAATGCGCGATCCCGCTTCTACGAGCACGATCCGCGCCCGACGCGTATCGATCCGGCGAAACTCGGGCGGCAAGATCCTGTGGGCCATTTCGGCGATGATGCCCGCAAGCTCGACCCCGGTCGGCCCGGCGCCGATAATGGTGAAGGTCAGCAGCACATCGCGCCTCTCCGGATCCTGCTCGAGTTCCGCCCGCTCGAAGGCCAGGAGAATGCGGCGGCGAATGGTGGTCGCATCCTCGAGCGTCTTCAGCCCGGGCGCCACCGCTGCCCACTCGTCATGACCGAAATAGGCGTGGGTCGCGCCGGTCGCCAGGACCAGCGTGTCATAGGTAATCGCCTGTCCGCTTTCGAGCGAGACGGTCCGGGCAACGGGATCGACCCCGATCACTTCGCCGAGAAGCGTCGTCACCTCAGGGCGGTCCCGGTAGAGGCGGCGGATCGGCCAGGCGATTTCGGAGGTCGCCAGCACCGTCGTCGCGACCTGGTAGAGCAGCGGCTGGAACAGATGATGGTTGCGCCGGTCGATCAGGGTGATCCGAACCGCCGCGCCCTTAAGATCATTGACCAGCTGCAACCCGCCAAAGCCGCCACCGACGACGACGACATGATGTCCTTCCGACATGGCTCCTGCCTCGCTTTCCGGGTCAGCCTGCCTGCTCGAAGGCGAGGACGCAAGCTCCAGTTCGGCAAGAGTTCCATGCCGGAGAAGCAAAGCTCATCTATCATTCTGCGTAGTCGACCGGCACGGCCGTGCCGCTTTTCAGCACTTCCATAGAAATCGAGGCGGAGACGTCGAAGAGCTCCACCTTCCGGACGATCTGTTTGTAGACGACGTCGTAATGCTCGACGCGCGGCAGCACGACCTTGACGATATAGTCATAATTGCCGGTCAGCCGATGCACTTCGACGATCTCGGGTATGTCGCTGATCACCCGCCGGAATTTTTCGATCCACTCATCCGAATGGTGCGCGGTCTTGATAAGCGCGAAAAGCGTCGTCGGTACACCCATCTTTTCCCGATCGAGCACCACGATCCGCCGCGCGACATAACCCGCTTCCTCCAGCCGCTGGATGCGGCGTGAACAGGCGGAAAGCGAAAGGTTCACGCGATCGGCAAGATCGCCCATGGCAACGCTCGCATCCTCCTGCAGAAGCATGAGCAGCTTTCGGTCCCTGTCGTCCAGCACGCTCACCACTCCTCACGAACAAAAATAACGCGCTGATTGTTTGCACAAAATATTCACATGGCGCAACTCACTTGCGCGAGTTGACCGGGTTACGCCCCTAAACGCAAACACATTCCGGCAGCGCCGCGCCATAATCCGTTCGTCAAACCGGGTTGCAGTGGCAACGCTCACTCCGACATTCGGTTCCGACGCTGCAATCGAAAACCAGGGGACGAGAGATGGCAAGGCGGAAAATCGGGGAATTGCGCAAGATCGGCCTGATCGGCGGCATGAGCTTTGAAAGCTCGGCAATCTACTATCGAATGGTCAACGAGGCCGTTCGCGCCCGGCTCGGCGCGCTGCACTCTGCCGAAGTCCTTCTCCACTCCGTCGATTTCCAGCGGATCGTCGACCTGCAGAAGGCCGGCCGCTGGGATGAGGCCGCCCGGCGCCTCTCCGAAGTCGCGCGAGGGCTGGAGGCGGCCGGCGCCGAGTGCGTGCTGATCTGCACCAACACCATGCATCTGATCGCGGACGCCGTTCAGGCGGCAGTCGGCGTGCCGCTCATAAACATCATCGACGAGACCGCGCTTCGGTTGAAGGCCGCCGGATGCCGAAAACCGCTGCTGCTTGCCACGCGCTATACGATGGAACACGGCTTCTATGCCGAGCGCATGCGCGCGCACGGCATTGATGTGATGGTACCGGACGCCGAGGGACGCACGCTCACCCACAATGTCATATTCGACGAGCTCTGCGCCGGTCACGTGCTGGACGCCTCGCGGGAGGCGCTTAGCGCATTGATCGAACAGGCGAAGTCGGCCGGCGCCGACGCCGTGATCCTCGGCTGCACCGAAATCTGCCTGATCCTCGACCCCGCCCGCCTGCCCCTGCCGGGCTTCGATTCCACTGCGATCCATGCCGAGGCCGCCGTCGAATTTGCCCTTGGCGCGGAGAGGATGCACGCCGCAGCCTGATATGAGACCGCCTTCAAGCGCCGTCTGGGGGCGCGAAGAAGCAGTTCATGTGATCTTCCGTCGGGTGCAGGCAGATGTGATAATCGCCGTCTCCTGACGGAATCTCATCCCCATAGGGGATCAGGAACATATGCTCCCTCGTCACCCTATAGTGGTCTCCGGGGCCGAGGATGACCGAAAACCCATGCTTTCCCTTCCGGACAGTGCCGCCCGGAATGCGCTGGCAGTCGCCGCCCTGATTACTCCCCTTGCAACAGGCCGGCGGGTACGCCCAGCCGCGTTCCGTATAATGCCCATGACCACCGGCAGGGAAGGTGCCGATGGCGGCGGCGACAAGCAAGGCGGACCTGCGTACCATTGGACGACTCCGATCAAGGGAGCGACCATCATTCGATACAGCGATTTTACGCCATCTGCTATTTTACGCCATCACGCCCGGACCGCTATTCACGCCACGTCGAACTCCGCACGCGCCCGGCGGATCGCTGCGTGATTTTCCACCGACCAGTCGACGAATAGTCTCAGCACCTTGAGGAACGAGCGGCCCAGATCGGTCAGGCCGTATTCGACGCTCGGCGGCTGCGTCGGGTAGACGGTGCGGCTCAAATAGCCGTCGCGCTGCAGATCGCGCAGCGTCTGCGTCAGCATGCGCTGCGATATGTCCGGGATGAGCCGCCGAAGTTCGGAAAAGCGCAAGGGACCATCGGCCAGCGTCAGGATCATCAGCGAATTCCATTTGCCGCCTATGTGATCCATCACGTCACGCACCGGGCAATTGTCCATGTCCATCGGCACCCCGCCGACGAGGATTGCCCGCCTGCCCTCAACCTTCTCCGTGGCCTCGTTCATGACGGTTCCCTTTCCGTAACCACAGCAGAAAAAACTGCCTCCTTTACAGCTCTTACCAGATTACGGGATAAGAGCAACTCTCAAAAAGAGACCAGCATTCGTCATGAGCCCATGGACGCGGCTGGAGAGAAACGGAAAGGTAGACCATGGCTGAAACATTGCTCGTGACCGGTGCTGCAGGTCAGTTCGGCAAGCTCGTCCTCAATGCGCTTCTTGCCTCCGGCAAGACGGATCCCGCCCACATCATCGCCACCAGCCGCGACGTGGCCAAGCTCGCCGATTACGCCGCCCAGGGCGTGGAGACGCGCAGCGCCGACTTCGACGATCCCGCCTCGCTCGACACGGCCTTTGCCGGCGCCGACCGCATCCTGATCGTCTCGACCGACGTGCTGGACCAGCCTGGCAAGCGGCTGAAGCAGCACCTCGCCGCCGTCGCAGCCGCGAAGAAGGCGGGCGTCAAGCACATCCTCTATACCTCCATGCCGAACCCGGACCAATCGGTGATCCCCTTTGCCGCCGATCATCTCGGCACCGAAAACGCCATCAAGGCGACCGGCATCCCCCACACGATCCTGCGCAATGCCTGGTATATGGAAAACCTGTTCCTGGCGCTGCCGCATGCACTCGCAAGCGGGCAATGGTTCTCGTCCGCCGGCAACGGCCGCATCTCGCACGTCGCCCGCGCCGATCTCGCCAGGGCCGCGGCCGCCGCACTGGAAGCGGGATCAAGCGAAAGCCGCACCTACACGCTGACCGGCTCTGGGGCCCGCACCACGGAAGAGATCGCCGCTCTCGCCGCCGCGGCGACGGGCAGGAAGCTGGATGTGGTCCAGATTTCCGACGAAGCGCTGGCGGGCGGCCTGAAGGGCGCCTGCCTGCCGGACTTCCTCGTCCCCATTCTGGTCTCCTTCGACGCCAACACCCGCGAGGGCCATTTCGATGTCGTCACCGACGATGTCGCCACCCTCACCGGCAAGGCCCCGCTCGGCCTCTCCGCCTTCCTCGAGGCGAACAAGGCCGCACTGGCGCAATGACCTGACCATGCAACGAGGATGGGCCCGGCCGGATCTACCGGGCCTGTCGCTTACCCGACTTTGACGCCGAAGAGCCCACCCCCGCCACCCTCTCGCCTCAGCGCACCGTTATGCTCGCTGTTGCTTGGTTTCGCGAGACGGGAGGAAGGACGATGCCGGCACCGCTCGATTTCTGGTTTTCGATAGGAAGTCCCTACACCTTTCTGGCCGTGATGCGGCTATCCGAGATCGCCGAAAGGGCGGCGGTCGAGGTTCGTTGGCGCGCCTTCGACGCTCGCGCAATCCAGGTCGAGGCGAACGATGCTCCTTTCGCCGACAGGCCGCTGAAGGCCACCTACATGTGGCGCGACATCGAAAGACAGGCGGCGAGATTCGGCCTGACCGTCCGCTTGCCGATCCCCTATCCGCTCGCCGAATTCGAACGGGCGAACCGCGTGGCCGCGCTCGCCGCCGGCGAAGGCTGGTGCCCCACCTATGCGATCGCCAGCTACCGGCACTGGTTCGTCGACCGCGAGCCGGCCGGCGGCGAACCGAACCTCTCGGCGAGCATCAGGGAAGCGGGCCAGGACCCGGCTCGCGTGCTGGGACTGGCAAACTCGGAAGCCGGAATTGCGACGCTGGATGCCGCGACCAATGAAGCGAGAGAGATCGGCATCTTCGGCTCGCCTTCCTTCGTCGCCGACGGCGAACTGTTCTGGGGTCACGATCGCCTGGAAGATGCCATCGCATGGCAACACAACCTCGACCAAGGGAACCCGGGGTAGTGCGTGGTGGTGGAGGACGGGCAGGCCCGATGAAGGGCAAAAATTTGTTCACGCCTTTCCCGCTCTCGCGCCGAGCCACCCATCCGCCGACAACTTCCCGGCTCCCCAGGTGACGATGGCAAGCGCCATCGCCGCCCAGGTCAGGTGAATCGGCCATCCATCCGGCACGGTGAGCTGAATGAAGATGGTCATCGCCAGCAGTCCGAGCGCGGCAAGTCGGGTTGCAAGTCCCAGCACCAGCAGGGTCGGCAGCAGCACCTCGGCGCAGGCGACCACGAATGCCATCATGGCCGGCGCCGGATAGTCATAGGGCCCCCCCGGCAGATGCAGTTTGAACTCCGATGTGAAGAGAAGAACGGCAGTATCGTTCAGTTGCAGGAAGCCGTCCCACTTGCTCATGCCGGAGCGCCAGAAGGGGACGGCCAGGGCGAAGCGCAAGGCAAGCTGGGCAAGGGATGCGGGCGCCATGGCGGCAACGAGACCATCGATGCGGCCGAGCCAGCCGGCCCTCCCTCCGGCCTCGGGGTTATCGAAGAGCTTTCGTATGGATGTCAGCATCTCATCCTCCATGGCGGATCGCCGCGAAGGCGCCCGCCTCGAGCATCGTGCGGATCGCGGCCGCGGGATCGAAATCCGCGTTTACCGCGCCTGCCGCGGAAGCCGCACGCTCCATCGTCTCCCCCGCGACCAGGCCGCCGAGAAACCGGTCGGCGCCCGGCGCAAGACGGCGCACCTCCACGTCGAGCGCCGGCCGCGTCACCAGAGCGCTCTCCGCGGCCGTCGTTTCGATCCGTCCAACCGGCCCACTGGCCCGGTTCACCGAAAAGATCGTCACCGCCGGATAGGCGGAGCGCACGATGCGCGTCGCCGGATGCGCTTCGAAGACGAGGTCCCCAAGCCGGTCCGGCGGCACCGCGGCAAGCTCGGCCGGCGACAGCACGGCACCGTCCGCCGCGTGATAGGCGTCGAGCCAGGCCCGCTCGATCCGCGCCACATCCGCCAGCCACGGCATGGATTGCGCATATTCGTAACGTTCGATGAAATCGGGAAAATCCCGGCCGTATTCGAAGAGAAGCGGCGATGTCGGCGGCGTCTCGCGAACGTGGAACCGCGCCATGGCGCGAAAGAACGCCTCTCCCGTGATGCGCAGGGTCGCCGGATATATGTCCGCGAGCGCGTTCATGAGACTGACGGTCACATTGTTGCGATAGACATTGAAGCGCCTGTCGGCCGCTTTGCCGTTCGGGCCGGCGACGAAGCCGGGCGTCGCGCAAGAAGGATCGAGCAGTCCGGGCGTGAAGCCCTCCGCATAGCGGCCGCAGGCGGGTTCGGGCGACGATAAGCTAACCGAGCGCATGCATCTTCTCCTGTCCGAAGCTCGCCGCATGCCGGTCGAGGATCGACTGCGCCGCCTTCGCCTCGGCCTTCAAAACCGGCCAGTCGGGAATGGCGCTATCCCATTCGATGAGCGTCGGGATCGGGCCGCAGCGGCCGATGACGATGTCGAAGAGCCTCCACACCGCATCGGCGACCGGGCCGTCGTGGCTGTCGATCAAAAGAAGGTCGCCCTCGTCGTCCTGCTGCTCCGCGTGTCCGGCGAGGTGGATCTCGCCGACATCTTCGAGCGGATAGTCCGAAAGATAATCGAGAGCGGAGAAGCCGTGATTGGTCGCCGAGACGAAGACATTGTTGACGTCGAGCAGCAGGCCGCAGCCGGTGCGCCTGACGATCTCGCGGATGAAGGCGGTCTCGCTCATCGTCGATTCCTTGAACAGGAGATAGGTCGAGGGATTTTCGATGAGGAGCCGCCGTCCGATCGCCTCCTGGACCTCGTCGATATGCTCCGAGACGCGCCGCAAGGTGGCCTCCGTATAGGGCAGCGGCAAGAGGTCGTTGTAATAGGCCGTGCTGTGAGTCGACCAGGCGAGATGTTCGGAGACGAGTTGTGGCTCGTATCGTTCGACAAGCGCCGCAAAGCGGGCGAGATGGGCCTTGTCCAGCGGCTGCGGACCGCCGATCGACATCGCGACGCCGTGGAGCGAGACGGGATGGTCCTCGCGGATGCGGAGAAGCGCCGCATGCGGCGGGCCGCCCGCGCCCATGTAGTTTTCGGCATGTACCTCGAAGAACCCGCGATCCTGCTCTTCGTCCGCAAGGATGGACGGCAGGTGCTGGTGCTTGAAGCTGGTGCCGGCCAGGCCGTCGATCGCGTGAGCCGGAAAGCGAAGGCCGGCCGACGCGCCGCGATCCGGGTGAATTGCCAATTCGGGCATCGATGCCTCCACTTTCCGGGTCTACTGCGTGTCTCCTGTCATCGACTTCGATTTAGGGACAAAGACATGCAGCAATTCAAAGTGCTAGAGCGGTGACGCGAACGCATGCGCATCCCGCTCCAGCGGTTGCGGCTTAAGACGGAACGTCGCGCGAAAGCGGCTCCATCGAGCCCATGCGGCCGCCCGGCAGTTCCATCGTCGTGCAGGTGCCGCCATCGACGAATTTCCAGGCATTGCCCTGGTAATCGACGGTCGAGGTGGCTTGGCAGGTCGTGCCCGGGCCGGCTGCGCAGTCATTCTGCCCCGCCAGCGCCACGCCGTAGCATTTCTCCTTGCCGGCATCCATGGCCGCCTTGACTTCGTCTTGCGACAGCGGCGCGGCGACAGCAAAGGATGACACGGCGGCCGCAACGGCACCGGCCAGCATTGCCGAGTTGATCGAGGATTTCACAGACATGAGACTCTCCATGTTGATGGTTATGGCGCCTCGCTTTCGGGGCCACGCAAAGCCTCATTCGTCGCCGATGCGGAACATGTTACAGTCGCTCGTCTACACACATTCGTGAGTACGAATTCGCGGCAATTCACCGTTACGTGCCTTGACTCCAGTTAGGCCCGTAAGCGTGATCGGCCGCCGCATGACACCGGGACCGCCAGTCTTCGCAAAGAACCGGGTCTTCGCAAAATTTGCTGTAGCGCTCTGTTCCAAAGTGGAGCACGGGACAAAGACATGCGGTAGACATTGCCGTTCCCGCGCAATACGGGGAAAATTGGGGCGGCGATGTAACAATCGGCGAAAGCCGGCGAATTGGGAGGAAGAAGGTGGACGACAAGGATCTCGCCGGACTTTTCCGCCTCGCCCTCGACGGCGACGAGCGGGCCTATGGCGATTTCCTTGAGCAGGCTGCGGAGCTCGTCCGCGCCTGGGCCCGACGGCGGACGACCTTCGGCGGCCTGGATCCGGAAGACATCGTCCAGGAAACCTTGCTGGCGATCCATATCAAGCGCCACACCTGGCGGAGCGATGGCCCCGTGATGCCGTGGCTCTATGCGGTTGCCAGGCACAAGCTCGTCGACGCCCTCAGGCGGATGGGGCGGCACTCATGGATCGAAATCGGCGAGTTGGAAGGTCAGCTTGCGGCCGAGGAAAGCGAGACCGCAAGGAGCTGGGAGATCGACCGGGCACTCGAGACGCTGTCGCCCGGCCAGCGCTCGGTGGTGACGGCAATTTCGCTTGAGGGGCGCACGATAGCCGAGGCGGCAAGAAGCCTCGACATGAAGGAAACGGCAGTTCGCGTCGCGCTCCATCGCGGCCTTGCCGCCATTGCCAAGAGATTTGGACGCGACTGATGGAAACACAGGAACTTATCAAGGCACTTGCGGCAGATACCCGGCGGAGCGGCGTGCCGATGGCACTCGCCTGGTCCTTGGCTGCCTGGACTGCCGTCGCCACGGCCGCGATCGTTTTCTTCTTCCTGCTCGGCCCGCGAACGGATATCGCCAGCGCGGCGGAAACGGTTCGCTTCCTCTTCAAATTCGTCGTGACGACCGCGCTTGCGGCAAGCGCTTTTTCTCTCCTGCGCGCCCAGTCCCGACCGGAAACGGGCAGACGCGGATTGCTGCCCGGTCTCGCCATCGCGCCGGCGCTGCTGTTGGCGGCCGTCGTTGCCGAGCTCGCAGTCCTACCGCCCGGCACCTGGTCCGCGAGGCTCGTCGGAACCAACGCTTTCGTCTGCCTGACCTTCATCCCGCTGATCGGCCTCGGGCCGCTGGCCCTCATGCTCATCGCCCTGCGCCACGGCGCCCCGTCCCGTCCGAGGCTGGCGGGTGCCATGGCCGGATTGACGGCCGGCGGTATCGCCGCGACCTTCTATGCCGCCCATTGCACCGACGATTCACCCCTGTTCGTGGCCACCTGGTATACAATCGCAATCGCCATGTTGACGCTGCTCGGCGCGGTTTGCGCGCACCGCGTCGCCCGCTGGTAGCCGCTACTGCATGTCTCCTTTAATCGACCTCGATTTAAGGACAAAGACATGCAGCAGTTCAAAGTGCTACAGCGACCTTTGCGCGTCTAATTAGACGCGCGGCGCTGTAGAAGGATCGGGAAAGTAAAGCGGCCTACGGCCGGCAATTAGGCGAGTGCCGGCGCGCTCGCTCGTCCTGTATCGGCGGGCACGGCAGGGAACCGTAGGAACAGAATACGCAACAATCCCCCTGTTTCGGCCGGAGCAGCAGGCCACAGTGCTCGCAGGTGTAAAAATGCAGGCAGGCATCCGTCGGCATGGTCTCGGCCGATCGATGCCCGCAGGCTGGACAGGTCAGGATAGAGATCAATTCGCTCATGCGGAATGCCCTCTGCCACCTCCGCATGATCTTACTTCAAATCACCGCACTGCGCCGATATTCGTTCGCTCAGACGAAGGTGCGGCTGCTTTCCGCGCGACCTTGCCTTCCTCGGCCTTGTAAAAGAACTGGCTCGCAACCAACCAGCCCTTGAGCGGCCGGAGCGGCGGAATGCAGGTCAGCAACATGAAGGGGCCGGTCACCAGCAGGTGCACCCAAAGCGGCGCGCCGTATTGCACCTCCAGCCAAACGCCGAGGAAGACGCTCGGGACGCAAGCGAAGCAGATGACGAAGAAGGCCGGTCCGTCCGCCGGATCGGCAAAGGAATAATCCAGACCGCAGACTTCGCACTCGCGCTTGAGCTTCAGGAACCCCTCGAACAGGTGACCCTCGCCGCAACGGGGGCAACGGCCTCGCACGCCCGTATGCAGCGGCGACAGGGGTGGCCACTCTTCGGTTGAAGACATCGCTTTTCCTTTCAAAGAATCTGGCAGCGCATAGCTCACAAACCCGCGACGGAACCCCACGTTCCACGTATCCATCCTTGGCGCGCCAACTCCCCGCAAGAAAGCCATACAAAACATACATTGTCAAAGCATTGTATGTATGAGGGGCTGCGACAATTCCGCCCGCGAGCGCGTGGTGAACACACTTGCTCTAAACGACGAGAGTGAGAGCCGCAGGGGTCTGAACGGCAAGATCGGCGATGATGCGGAGGCTGCGCTGCAGCTCGATCCTCGTCTCGGCAGCGCCGAGGCCGACACGGACGGCTTCCGGCGGTTTTGAAACGGCAAAGACATCGCTTGCGACGACCCCTACGCCGCCCGTCCGCAGCCGCGCCGTGAATTCGCCGCGCGTCCAGGCAGGCGGCAGCTTCAGCCAAAGATGGAAACCCTCGCCGTCGGAAAGATATTCCGCGCCGGCAAAGGTCCCGGCCGCGATCTGCTGACGCAGTCGCGTCTCGCGTCGAATGGCCGTCAAAACGTCTTCAGCCACGCCGCTCTCGATCCAGCGCGTGGCAATCGCCGCCGAAAGGGGCGAGGCCATGCCGGCCGTGGCCCGCACCGCGCCCTCCAGCCGAACGGTGGAGATCGTCTCCGGCACGACGAGATAGGCTATCCGCAGCGCCGGCGAGAGGCATTTGGCGAGCCCGGCCACGTGATAGACGAGATCGGGGGCAAGTGCGGCAAGCGGCGGCACGGGCTCCGTCGGCAGCGCACCATAGGCGTCGTCCTCGATGATAGGAACGCCGTGCCGACGGGCGATCGCCACGACGGCCTCGCGCCGCTTCAACGGCAATGTCGCCGTCGTCGGGTTGTGCAGCGTGGGATTGCAGTAAAGCGCCTTCGGCCGATGTTCGAGGCACACCGCCTCGAAAGCCTCCGGCAAGAGGCCATGCTCGTCCATCGCGACGGCGGCGACATGAATGCCGAGATGGGCTGCCAGCGAGCGCAGGCCAGGATAGGTCAGCGCCTCGGCACAGATCCTGTCGCCCTTGGAGGCGAGCACGCTGACGATCGCCAGCAACGCGCCTTGCGCTCCGGGACAAACCAGCACGCGCTCGGCCGCCACTTCAACGAGCCGCGGTTTCAGCCACCCGGCGCCGGCGGCCCGGTCTCGCATGGCGCCGCCGACCGCCTGATAGCGCATCAGCAGGTTCAAGCCCTGGTCGCCCTGCAGCGCGGCAATGTCTCGCCACATTCGTTCTAAAATGGCCGGTTCATCGAAGAGCGGCGGCAGGTTCATGCTCATATCGACGAGGCCGCCGGGCACGCTGCTGCTGCGCCCGGCCCGGGCCCGCACATAAGTGCCCTGCCCGACCCGGCCCTCGATCAGGCCGCGGCGGCGCGCTTCGTTATAGGCACGACTGACGGTGGTGAAGTCGATGCCGAGCGCCTTCGCAAGCGCCCGATGCGGCGGCAAGCGAACCCCGTCCTTGAGCCTGCCGGCCGCAATGTCGCTGGCGATCGCGTCCGCAATTGCCAGATAGAGCGGTCCGCTCGCCTGCGACAGCGCCGGCAGCCAGGAAAGATCGGTGAGTTCCGTCTCCATTGCCAAGCCCCGGTTTCGATAATGTATGGATATTGCATGGATAAGTTAGCACCGCAAGGCGATAGTCAGCGGATCAAACGGCCTCCCCGCAGGCGCGGCGGAAGCGGCGCACGGTTTCGGCCATGCCGTATTCCAGCGCGTCGGCCGTCAGCCCGTGGCCGATCGAAACCTCGGCAAGCGCGGGAATGTGGGCGACGAGCAGCGGCAGGTTCGCGACCGTCAGGTCGTGGCCGGCATTGACGCCAAGACCGAGTTCAAGGGCGATCTCCGCCGTGCGGCCGAGCTCAACGGCGATTCGCTCGGCCTTTTCCGGATCGTCGTAGCAGCCGCCATAAGGCCCGGTATAGAGCTCGATCCGGTCCGCCCCGGTTTCCCTGGCGATCCTCAAAGCTTCCGGGTCCGGATCGCCATCGGAAAAGACAGAGACGCGAAAGCCCTTCTTCTTGAGCCGGGCGACGACATTGCCGAGCAGATTGTGGTTCTTGCGGAAATCCCAGCCGTGGTCGGAGGTCGCCTGCGCCGGGTCGTCCGGCACCAGCGTTACCTGCTCCGGCTCATGCCGCTCGACGAGTTCCAGGAAGCTCTCGTTCGGATAGCCCTCCATATTGAACTCAGCCTCCGGGAATTCGTCGTCGATCAGGTCGCGGATCGGCTGGAGATCGGAGAAGCGGATGTGGCGCTGGTCGGGACGCGGGTGAACGGTGAGCCCGCTCGCCCCCGCCGCAAGGGCAATGTGGCCGAGGCCGGTCACGGACGGCCAGGGAAGATCACGCCGGTTGCGCAGCATGGCGACGGCATTGAGATTGACGGAGAGTTTGGCGGGCATGACGCAACCTTTGCTGAAGCACCCCGGATACGGGGCAAACCTGGATTGGGGTCGGAACCTGTCAACAGCCTTCTACCGCAGATTTTTCCGAACCGGAATCGCCATCGGTGTTCCGCTTGCGGGATTCGCCTTTTGACACAAGGCGATTGCGTTGATATCAACCTTAATGTATGTGAAGACTTCGATCGGACGATCCTGCCTTTCAGCGCCGCGCGTCTTTTCAGACGCGCAAAGGTCGCTGTAATTCTTTGAAACCGCGCATCGCGCTTTCCGAAAATCGGGTACGATTTTCGCGCCGATGTGCCAGAGGAGAGCAATCATGCAGGCATTGACCCCCGCAAGCGAGCTGGCCGCCATGAACCGCGCCCAATTTCCAAACGAGACTGCCGAGTACCGGCAGGCGCGCAATGCGCTGCTGGCCGAGGAAATCGAGCTCAGACGCCACATCGAGCGGGTGGCAGAACTGCGCCGGCAATTGCCTGCTGGCGGAGAAGTGATGAAGGCCTACCGCTTCCAAGGCGAGAACGGACCGGTGACGCTTGCCGATCTCTTCGGCGACAAGGCGACGCTGATCATCTACAGCTACATGTTCGGACCGCAGCGCGAACGGCCCTGCCCGATGTGCACCTCATTCATGGCTTCGTTGGAAGGCAAGGTGCCGGACATCGAGCAGCGCGCAGCCCTCGCCATGGTCGCCCGCTCGCCGATCGAACGTCTGGTCGAGGCCAAGAAGGCGCGCGGATGGACGCAGCTCAAGGTCTATTCCGACGGCGACGGCAGCTTTACCCGCGACTATGTGAGCGCCGAGGATGCGGACGTTCCCGGCTACACCGTCTTCACCCGCAGAGACGGGAAAATCCGACATTTCTGGAGCGGCGAAATCGGCGGCGAGATGGCCGACCCTGGGCAGGACCCGCGCGGCGCACCGGATCTTGACCCGCTATGGACCCTGCTCGACACCACGCCCGAAGGCCGTGGCGCCGACTGGTATCCGAAGCTGAATTACAACGGCGGCTAGGGTTGGCAGACAGTTATGTGAAATCCCACGAAAGTCGGCTTAGCCTATCGGTACTTCAAACCACGAATGCGCACAGTTCCTGGGGCGTCCGCGTGTCCATGTTGCGTCCACGATTGAGATGGTCGTCGATCTCGGCGGCGGCACCGATCATCCGACCGTAGAGGAACACGTTGAACGCGGCGGTCTCCAGGTCCCGTTCGCTCAGAGCCCCCGATCGGTAATCCTTCCAGAGGATCGCCAGCAGCAGTGCCGCGATCACAGCGTCGATGTTGACGCAGAACACGTAGCGCGAGGCACCTGTCTCGTAGAGGGCCTGCACCAGCGCTCGGTAGAAGGCGTGGAAGACGTTATAGTCGCCCCGCGCGGACAAATACTCCGCGATGAACTGCTCGCGGGGATCGTAATTGACCGGCTTGCCCCTGAAGATCGGATGATGGACGCCCGGCAGGGCGCGAGGCCCGTCAGATCCCGCCTCCTTCGCATGGCGCTTGTCATGCTTGTATTTTTCCGCGAAGGCCAGCGCCATAGCCTTCAGGTCGAGGCCATGGCCGGGATCCGCCGGATCCTTCAGGTCCACGCCCCTGAACTGCTCGATGAGGAAAGCCATGCCTTCGAAGCCGTTGCCACCATGACTGTAGCCGCTGTGGCTCAGGAAACCGACCATCGCCTTGTTGATCTGCACCCGATCCGGGGTCTGCGGACCATCTGCGGCGACCGCGCCTTTGGCACCCTGCGCAGTGATCGAACCCGGACCGTTCGAGATCAGGAGACCTGTCAAGATCTGCAAGGGCCGCACTTCATCCTCGGTCGGCTTCTTGCCGGTGAGGGCCAGGAACAGGAACTCGGCCATCGTCCAGCGGCCGAAGCGCTCGTCGCGCGGGATTCCGCAAAGACTACCGCGTCGGTGATCGCGGCCGGGGATCGAGGCGCCGATCATCACGCCATAGAGTCTCAGATACCAGGGCAGCGTCTCCGCCGTCAGCCGGGAAATCCGTTTGCGCATCAACGGCCCCCAGGCGATGGTGGTCGATATCGCCGCCAGGATCGCATCCCGCGACAGGCGGCCGCCAAGGGACTCAAGCAATTTCAGGAAGACCGAGCGGCCGCCCCGCTCATGGACCGCTTTGAGCATGGCCTCCGGCCGAGGATCGTTCGCTTCGGCTTCGGTTGCGAGAAAGAGTGCGCGGGTCTCATCGTCGACCGCGATGACACCGATGTCGTAACTTTCGTCGCGACCGTCCAAAAGGCCGGAATGCGCAAATAGATCGATGAGCCGTGCGCTGCAGGCGAGTGTGCGTTCGACACGCTTTGGACCGATGATGGCAGTTGCCGCAGCCATGACCGTGTTCGGTGAATTGCCTGCATCCCGCGCGGCATCGGCCGCTGCCAGCGCGGGATCGCCGACGAGGTTTATTTCGGCGGCGACCGCAATGTCGAGCATGGCCCGATCGTTCTCGGTCGCGATCTCATGCACGAGCGGGAGTGCGAAATTCGCTTCGAGCGGCTGGAGCGCGAGATCGAGCACGGAATAGCCGTGCACACTCGTGACCTGCGTCCTCGGATCCATCACGGTAGCCCCGGACTTGTCCTTCATGTTCTGGCGCGCGATCACGGCGCCGACCTGAGTGCGGAGCCCCCTGATCTGCTCGTCATAAGGAGAGACCGCCTCGACCGTTGGAAGGGCCAGTTCGGCCGGAAGCTCGAGCCCCTGGTCGTTGGCGATCCAAGGCTTGAGCGCGAGGTTGCCGCGAGGCGCAAAGTCGGGGGTCTCGCCGTTGAGGCGCATGACTGCGCTGAGGGCTGCCGGAATATGGGCAATGTTGGTGACGACGGCGCCCTTGGCGGAGACGACGGGGTATTCCGGCGTAAACAGCGCGTCGACGCCGAAGGCCTCCATGAACCAGCGCTCCTTTTCCTCCGCTCGATCGCCGGAACCGGCAAGCGCGCCGGCATGGCCCACGGCACGGGTCAGCTTCGACTTCCAGCGTCCGACGACGCAGGCGACGACCGGTTTGCCGAAGTCGACCTCGTGCTCGTAGTAGCCGCCGGGCTCCGCGTAGAGCACGGCCGCCTTGCTGCGGGCATCGTTCTTGAGCGCATGGGCAAAATCGCGCGCGGCATAGTGGATGTATACGTCCTTGCCCGACGAGATGAGAGTGGTCGTGCCCCACCCCTCGGTGCCGAGATACTGGGCGATCGTCGTGGTGAAGCCGCCCGAGTTCGAGAAGATCGCGATCGATCCCTTGAGCAGGACCTCGTCGGGATGATCGCCGCCGAGCGCGCCGCCAATCCGCACGCGGTTCCAGGAGTCGGCGACACCGAGACAGTTGCCGCCGATGATGTCGATCCCGTTTGCCTGTCCGAGAGCGCGGATCTCACGCGCGTCGTGCACCGAAATCTTCTCGGTGATCATGACGATTTTGCGGAGGTCGGGATTGACGCGGATCAGTTCTGCGACACCGTCGCGCACGCCTGACGGCGGCAGATAGACCACGCCGGTATTGAAGGAGAGGCCGTCGGAAAGCCCCTCGCGCACGTTGTTGTAGACGGGAATGTCGCCGACCGGCGTTGCCAGCCTTTGACCTCGGCGCCCCGGCGAGGTGCCGAACACCACGTTGCCCCCCGAGAAGGCGTGGCTCACGGGGGTCACCTGGCGCGACTCGCCGCCGAGGATGTTGAGCACACAAATGCGATCGGTTCGTGTGGCCACCTCGTCGAGCGAGTCGAGGCCGAGATAGTAGGGAAATCCTTTGATACCCGTCTTGTGCATGGAGAGACCTCAGCGCAGGAACTTAAACAGGGGATTTTATGCCGAGCAATTGACCGATCTCGGCCCGGCCGCCCGCCTTCATCCAGGTATCGACCTTCTTCGCGTAGTTCACGACCTCCGAAATGGCACTGTCGAAGCCGAAGAAGCGGTAGGGAAGGTTCAGGGAATCGCAGGTCTCGGCGAGCGCGCCCATACCCCGCACAAGGTTCGGGCCGCCGCGACCGACAACCACGAACAGGGGCGTCGGCCCGTACGCGCTGAAATGCTCGCGCAGCGCGTCGCCCATGGCGCGAAAGGTCTCGTGGATGTCGGTGTTGTTCGACTTGCCGCCGATGATGAAAAGCACGTTCGCCTGGCGCAGCCAGTGCTTGTAGCAGATGCGCGCCACCTCCTTCATTTTCTCATAGGGCGGATTGCCCCCGAAATCAGAAGAGATGATCGCCGCCTCGCCGAGCACCTCGGTGACCAGCGAGTTGGCGCCGCCGCCAAATGTCGGCGCCAGAATCGTGCCCTTGTCGTTGATGACGAAGACGTCGGATTGGCCCTGATGCGTGCGCAACTGATTGACTTCCTGCTCGAACTCCGAAGTGTCGGCGGTGAACAGATGGTCCGGCAGGCCGAGGCGCTGCCAACGCGGGTCGTCACGATCGAACCCGCATTTGAAATCACAGGCGACCGGTGTCAGCCGCCCCTCCCGCCCGGGTCGCATGCGGATCGGATTGAGCTCGAGCGTGGTCATGCCGTAGTGGTGCATGAGTTCCCAAAGTCTCGGCAGGTACTGAACCAGCGGCGAGATGACCTCCTTTGGCGCACCGATATCGGAGAGCGCATTGGCGACCACGAAGGCCTTGAGACCTGTCAGCGCCTCGAACGGCACCTGCGCGACATATCCGGCGTCGACGTCTTCGATGTCGACGCCGCCCCTATGGGTCAGCGTCATCGTCGGAGCCCGGAACTCGGTCGAATCGGTGATGGAAAAGTAGATCTCGTGATCGGCAGGTACGCCGCCCTCGAAGGTGACGCCGTTCGCCTTCGCTACCGCATTTTCATGACGGTGCTCGACGAAATAGAGGCGCTCCTTCTCGGCAAGTGCGGTCTTCAGATCGGTCGCCTTGCCGATCAGACCCGATTTGCCCTTCTTGCCGATGCCGCCCTTGAACAGGGGCTTGATGAAGATGAGCTTGTGGCGGGCGATCAGCGCCTGGATCTCGTCCTCCGTCGCTCCTGGACCAAGCACGTCCGACGTCGGAAACTCGACGTGCTTGAGCAGTTTGGAGCCGTACAACATGCCGGTGATCTGCATCGTCGTTCTATTCCTTGCGTTCAAACCCAGGTTGCGGGCGTTGCTGCGGTGCGTTTGCCTCAGTTATCTGGGCCGACGTCCAGATGCCGTCGCCGCCGCCGTGACCGGCGGCCGCCTCGGAGATAATCCGGGTGTCGACAGCGTTGGTGCCGATGTCGTTTTGGCCAATGGTGCGGGGAAGCTTCTCGGCGAACGCATCGAGCGCTGCCTCTGCCTGCGACAGGTCGGTCGCGGCGAAAATGGAAATGCGGCCTTCCTTCTTGGCCGCGGCGCGAACTCGTCGTCGGCCGCGCGTGCTGACCCCGCGGCGCAGGGCGTGATCGCAGATCTTAATCCAAGAGCCTTGATAAAAGCTGTCAATGCCTCCTCCCTTTGGCAGTGACGATTTTCCGGGAACGTCTGACCGGGCAAACTGTATAAGCGCGGCCGCGGCGTCGCCCCGGAGGACACGCCATTGACTGGAATGCGATCAAAGCTCCCCCGGCCGGGGCCATGCCTCCTCGGCAACATGCGGCCGGTCTCCCTCGAGGAGTTCGATTTTCGACAACAGACAGAGGATGCTGATGGTCCGCCGCGGTACGACGCCGCCGGCGATCGGATTCTGATCTCCTCCCTGCTACCCGATCCCCTCCCTGCGGAATTCACAATGCATGGTAGATTGGAAATCTGTCACGATCCTGTCACCGCCGAGGTCAACCTGAAGCAGCCACTCGCGCGTGAAACCACTTGCCCCCGCAAAGACGCCCCGACTGCGCCGGATCGATCTGCCTCGCTTCATCTCAGCTTCATTTCAGCAAAAGCTGACATTTCTTCACCCAAACCTGACAACCACCATCTTTGGGTCTAAGTTTCGAATCAGGTTAAAGTTGCCTGTTTTTCGGAAACCCAACCCTTTGTACCGGCATCCTGCCGTACGCTTTGGAGCCCATCGATGATGCCAGCCGAAAGGCCCTGCGACGAGACGATCCGTTCGGCACTCGCCCGGATTCTCGCCAGCGACGGCTTTCAGCGGTCGGAGCGGCTGCGCGCCTTCCTCGCCTATGTGGTCGAAAAGGAGATCGTCGGCGAAGGCGCGCAGTTGAAAGGCTATTCGATCGCGGTCGACGTCTTCGGCCGTTGCCAGAGCTTCGACGCCGACAGCGATCCGCTCGTGCGCGTGCATGCCGGCAAATTGCGCAAGCTGCTCAAGGTCTTCTATGAGAAGGAAGGTGCCGAGGAGGAATGGCAGATCGCCATCCCGAAGGGAACCTATGTGCCGGAATACCGGCGCCGGCGCGAACCGGCCGCCACGCCGCCGCAACCGACAGGCGTAAAGCGGCGCCCCGGCCGGCGCGGCTGGCAACCGCGCCCCTTCTCCTCTCCCTGGGCGGTGCTGTCGGTGTTGCCGCTGCTTCTGTTCATGCCGCTGCCCTCACCGGAGGTGACGCTCGGCATCGAGGCGGAGGCGAAGCTCGCGAATGGCTTGATGGCAAACGTCCGCGGGCTCCCCTCCGTCAGGATCGGCCTGGCCGGCCGGCAGCACGGGATCGCCAAGCAATACGCCGCGGCACTGCGCACGGCCGCCCAACGCTACGAGACGCTTGCGCAAGCCAATCCCGACAGCACGACTTCGGAGCCCGCGGCCGTGAACCAGGCCCTGTCTTTTTCGGTGATCGTCGCCTGGCATGACGGGTCGGAACCCGGCCTGCGCATCACGCTCCGTCACGACGGCGAAGGCATTCCGATCCGGGAGGAATTCGTGGCCGCGCAAAAGCTTGCGAGCGAGGCCGATATTCACTTCGAGATCACCTCGCTGGCCGCACGGCTTTTTGCGCTGGACGGCGAGATCTATGCCCACGCCGCCGTGGAAGGTCTCGGAAGCATCCTGATGGAATGCATGGCGGCCACGGCGCGCTACAAGAAACTGTTGACGCGCGAGAGCTTTCAACGGGCTTGGGACTGTCAGCAGACGCTCGGCCCTCTCAAGGGCGACGAGCCTCTCTTCATCCTGTCCGCCCGCGGAGCGCTCGGACAGGGCGGCCATTGACACCGCCTGCCGGCGGCGCGCCTCGCGCCGTGGTTGAACCATGGATTGCCTGCCTATAATGCAACCAGAACATGAATCGAGATGATGAGCCTGTTCTTTTTGTTGATTCGCGCTTACGGTGAATTCGTATTGCTTATTTGAGTGCCTGGGTTGCTCGCTGGAGCTTGGTACGTTCATCCGAACGCGCACGGGACTTCAGTCCGGCAGCGCTCGGCGTCTCGTTGACGCCAGCCTGAGGGCAAGCACATTGGTCTGAAGTATCCGTGCTCCGTGCACGATGTGCCTCGCGAAGCAAGCAGGTCGGCGGCAACGCCGGACGAATGCTCGGAGGCGGGGAACATCGCCCTCACCCTCCGGCTAGAGCGCTTTGAACGGGGACATGGTGATGCCGCAAGATTCATGGAAACAAGATTCATGGAAGCATGCCGGTCATACGGAGCAACCCGGCCAGGCCGGATTTTTGCCGGAGCTCTCCGTGCCCTGTCCAGGGACGGACGAGCGGCTCGCCATCGCCGACATGGCAGAGGCCTTCGGCGTGACGCATCGGACCTTGCATTTCTATGAGGAGAAGGGGTTGCTCAACGCCGCGCGACTCGGTCCCATGCGCGTCTACGACGGGGCGCATGTCCGCCGCATGGCCGTGATCAACGCCTGCCGGGAAATCGACATGCCGATCGCCGCCATCCAGGAATTGATGACGGGCCTCGACGGAGCAAAAAGCCAGGCGGAGGCCGATGGCGTTTTCGAGACCGCGTTGCGCGCCCGCCGGCGCGAGCTCGCCGCCCAGCAGTCGATCCTGCGCCGGCAGATGCAACGGATCGCGGAACTCCTCGAAACCGCCGCGAACGGATGCGACGACGTCTCCGCCAGCCCGGATGTACATCTCTCGCCGATCGAAGCCGAATGCCTCGGCTTCATGGCCGAGGGCTACCCGGCCACGCGCATTGCCATGCTCATGGACATGGACCTCAAGGCCGCAGTCACGCTCGAAGCCGGCATCATCCGCAAGTTCGAGGCCCATAATCGCTTCCAGGCGGTGTCCAAGGCGGTGCTCGCCGGCATGATCGCCGCGGAATAGGGGAAACCAAAACCTGCCCGCCTGCACAAACCACAACGATCTGTCGCAATAATTGACGAACGGAAAAGCGCCGATGAGTTGTCATTGCCCCCTGGCGGCAGTAGCATTCGCGCGGATCTACTCGTCTTTGACGAGGATCCGGCATTTCTTGTCAAAGAGATGCTTCCGACCGGGCCGAACACCCTCCCACAGTTCGACGGTCATGCTCGGAAGCCTATTTCCATCCGACGCCATTCAATGGCGCCTCCGGCGATCTGCGTTGCATACGGACGGATATACTTGGAGGAAATGATGAACAAGCGCACGATAGCTTTCATTCTTGCAGGCGGCCTTGCCCTTTCCGGCTGCCAGTCCGCGACTGTCTCCACGGGTAGCACGGGAAACGAATTCGCTTGCATCGCCGGAACGGTCGGCGGCGCGGTCGTCGGCGGCCTGGTCGGGGCGACCATCGGATCCGGCACCGGTCAGCTCTGGGCCGTCGGCAGCGGCGCTACGCTGGGCGCCGCAGGCGGCAATGCCTTGACCTGCATGTGATGCGAGAGACTCGGGCGATGAAGGGCGCAATCCTGCTGGCGGCATTCGTCGCTTTCAACACGGCTGCGGCGCAGGCCCAAGCCATGAACCAGGGCCAGATGGATCGACTCGACCGCGACCGGAACGGTGCGGTCGACCGGTCCGAATACCAGGCCTTCATGACCTCGGCCTTCGCCAATCTGGACAAGAACAAGGACGGCAGCCTCAGCCGCGAAGAGGCGGCACAGACGCTGAATGCGCAGCAATTCGCCGCCACGGACGCCAATGGCGACGGCAAGATTACCCAGCAGGAATTCCTGAATCGCGTGATGGCGGATTTCGAGGCCGCCGATCGCAGCGGCGACGGCAGCTTGCAATAGCAGAGAGTGACGGCGGATTGGACCGCTCGCCGTCGTGCCTGCCTTGCCGCGCGTCCTGTCCGGCGCAGAGTCGTCGACCGTGAACAATGACTATCGCTAAGCGGCGCGCGGGTTCGCTCGGGCGTGCAGCCAGGCGAGCAGCAGCCACAAAAGCTGCCTCAACCAGTTGAGAAGGAGCGAGAAGTTGTAGCCGGCGGCGGCCAGGACGGCGTTGTTGGCGTCGCCGTGTTCGCTGGCGAGATAGTTGCGGCCCATGCGGTGCTCGGCCTTGAGATGGCCGATGACCGGTTCGACGGCGGAACGCCGCCGCATCTCGCGCTTAATCGCCGGCGTGACGCGGCGTTTCTGGCCGCTGGTGAAGACCCTGAACCTGTGGCTCTCCGGGGCATTGTGGCCGCGGTAGCCGGCGTCGGCGAGAATGCGGCCGATCTCGTTGCCGATGGTTTTCTCCATGTCCGGGATCACGGTCGCCAGCGTGTGGCCATCATAGGGATTGCCGGGCAAGGCCTTTGCATGCAGGGCAAACTGGCCGCCCCTCGAGCGCTTGAGCGTGGTGGCGACGGAGACCTTGACGCCGAACTCGTACGGCCTGTGCGCCTTGCCTTTGCCGATACATTCGACCTCCGGCGCGTGCAGGCTGTAAATCTTGCGGCCGCGCTGGCGCTGCCGCTGCTCCAGAACCGTCGAGGCCTGGTGGAGCGGCCAGAGGAAGATCGCCCGCAGCTTCTCGTCATCGCCGATCTGCCGGCGAACGTCGCGGACGGTGCGGCCGAGATAGGTCCTGAGGGTCCGCAGCGCCTTGTTGGCCCGCTTGAACTGCTTGGCATGGGCGTAGCGCTGGTGCTTGATCAGCGCCAGCTTGCCGATCCGCAGATAGGTCTGGCGCAGCTTCACGCCGGTCTTCTTCGCCAGCCTCACCAGTCGCTCGCGCGCCCGGTGGAGGAGCTTCGCGTCGGTCGGGAACATCACGTTCTTCGGCTGCACGGTGGTGTCGACGATCACCCGGCGTGTGTCGGCCGGCTGCATCGCCCCGGTCTTGACCGCCACCGCCAGGCTTTCCTGCAGCAGCGCGGTCAGCCGCTCCTCTCCCATGCGCCCTCGCCAGCGGGTCATCGACGAGCGGTCGAACGGCAGGTCATGGCGGAAGAACTCTTCGCCGCACAGATATTGGAAATAGGGGTTCTCCACCCAGCGGGCGCACAGCTCCTCGTCCGACAGGTTGAAGGTATGCTTGAGGATCGAAAGCCCGGCCATCAGCCGCGTCGGCAGCGGCGGCATGCCGGGGCCGTCGCTATAGACTTCACCGAAGTGGCGCTCCAGAAACGGCCAGTCGATCGCCTGCGCCAGCCGCACCAGTTCGTGCTTCATGTTGATGATCTGATCCAGCCGGGAGCGGAATAGATCCTGCTCCCCCGTCTCGCGCCGCTCGCGTGGTCTCGACATCGCCGCTCCTCGATTCACCGCCGCTAAACCGAGTGAATCACGCCGCGCTGAAGGCGCAAACCGCAAAATCAAATTGCAAGAAAAGCGCGCTTAGCCAGCGCCTTTCTTGCAACACTGTACCGCAGGAAAGCAGAAATTACAGAGCGCTTTCAGAGACGTACGGATAGTTCACGGACGACAGAGTCGCTGGAGCCGAATGAATGGGCGGCGTCAGGTCGCCGGTCGCGTTCTCATCAGAAAGTCCTCGAAGCGCGTGGCGGGCCGCCCCAGCAATCTCTCGACATCGCCGCAGACACGCGCATAACGGCCCTCTTCGATCGATTTGCACAGGCTCGAAAAGGCGTGGGGCCAAGGGTCCGACATCTCGCCCCAGGCCCAGGCGAGATAGTCGGCCGGCAACGAGGCGGTGTATCGGATCGGCCGACCGAAGACGCGGGCCGCCGCTGCGGCAATTTCCTCGAACGAACAGGCGATCGATCCGGTCAATTCATGGATGGTGCCATCGCGGCCCTCGGCGGCAACAGCGGCCATTGCCTCCGCCACGTCGTCGCGGGCGATCGGCGCTACGCGAGCGTCTCCCACCGGCAACGCCATTTCGCCGCTTGCAAGCGCCGGCCGGATCCAATGCGAGAGGATGAGATCCGCGTAAAGACCGCACCTGAGGATCGTCCATTTCATCCCGGACGCAAGCAGCCGGCGTTCGGCGTCCCGATAGACCGGTGTGAAGTAGAATCCCGACGACGCCTCGATGTCGATGATGCTCATGAAGATGACGTGGCCGACACCGGCCGTCGCCGCCGCGTCTATGACATTCGCGTGGTGGCGCATCACCGCCCGCGCATGCCCGTCGCTCGCGACGAATACGAGGCGATCGACGCCTAGAAAGGCCCGTTCGAGGCTCGCCGGCTCGTCATAATTGGCGATCCGTATCGGCGCACCGGCATCTTCGACCTCGGCCGCCCGACCGAGATTGCGCACCATCGCGGAAACCGCGTGGCCTCCTTGCGAGAGCCGCCGCAACACGGCGCCGCCGACGTAACCCGAAGCTCCCGTCACCAGGATCATGGCCGATCTTTTTCCTTCGGCGCTATTGCCATATGGCCGGCAATAGACCTGATAATTATGACAAATATTGCCGCATCACGCGGCTTGCAAAGGGCCTATTTCAATCGCGATGGCGTTGCGGTGCGAGCGCCATGGTTTGCGCGTAAGCCATCGGTGAGCGGTTGCCAGGCATGTTTTCGTCGAGCACCAGGGTCTTGATATCATCCGAGCGGACGTCAATCGCTATGACAGACTCAAGCTTGTCGATCTGCCACACCGCATAGCCGAGTTTCGCCTCATATCCGCAATCGCATCCGCAATCGCCTTGCACGATTTTTCTCGGAGAGACAGGCAAGAACATGATCTGCGGTTTCGGTAATTTGTAGCAATGGCCTTCGTAGGCGTAGCCGTATATTACGCCAATGCTCTTCAAGTCATCTCCATCGCCCCCAGCGCAACCAACTTTAGTATTGAGATGTACGGGCAATGAACAAACCTCTGAACCGTGGAACAGGGCCAACGTAACCCTCTCGCCATCGGCGCCAATAATCGTGTCAGCCACGTAATCCGAAAAAATCTCTCTCGCAGCCACTGCCGCTGTCTTGTTATCCGTCCCGGCAAGCGTTTTTTCTGAAAGCCGAGCTTCCAACCGCTCGTCAACGACCTTATTGTCAACTTTGAATATTGAGTGGCACGCAGCAGGACGACCATATAATCGCACTTCACCGGGGCGATAGGTGTCGTATTCTGGGTCAGGCAATTTCTCTTGAGACGTACCGACGCCGGGATTTCCGCAACAGTCGCTCATCATTCCCTCCTCAAATAGCTCATCTCCAATCAAATGATCTCACGCCACACAAAATTGGATTCCAGCCGTTCGGCCGCCGCGTCGCCCGCCTTGTCGATCACGGCGCTTGCTGCCTGCGCCAAGGTCACCATGTTGGGATCGAGCGTCCGCAGCGAAAGAGCAAGCGCCTGCCCGATTGCATCGCGAGCATCCGTCAGTGCCCGCTTGAAAGTGAGTGGCTTGATCCCGAAGGCATCTGCCGTCGCCTGACGAAAGCGGTCGAATTCATCCCGCGCAAGCTCCCGGATATCGAAATCCAGGAGGCTGCCGTCAGCGCAGCCGTTCGCGACGAGATCGCGATGATAGAGATCGACGATGCTGTCGAAGATGGCTCCGATGAACGGAAGCGCGCGGTCGTGCACTTCGCGGGTAACCGCGTGCATTTGGCGGAAATTGGTTGCCAGGCGGATCTGGGTCTCGGGACTCGTTTCTGCGAAGCGGTTCAGTTCGTTGTAGAGCAGAAGATTGCCTCTCGTTCGCCGAAGAAGCCGGTCGATCGCGGAATCGAAATGCAGGAAAGAAATCAGCGACACAATGTCCGCGAACGCTTCGGAGAACGAAAAGAAATCGTCGTCGCGCGGTATCCCGCTCGGAATACCTGTCTCGGACAGCATTACGAGATGCCCGACTTCGTGAGCGATCGTATCGAAATTCAAAGCGTAGGGCCGCCTGATGCCATCGACTTCGGAGCAGCCCAACTCCAGAAAGCCGTAACCCGCCTGTGCGTTGTCCCAATCCACGAAGGCGACGATTTCGAGCCTTGGGAACCTCTGATCGAAAAACCACCGGATCGGTCGGCCGAGATAACTCTGCCAGATGTCGAGGACGAAGCGCACGCAGGCATAGGCGTGAACTGCCAGAAATGGCCGTGAGCCCGGAACCATGTTGTCGAAGTGGCGGTCCGGGCCCGGCCTTGCCGGCGGGCGCCTCTCCCCCTCGAACGGCGGAAACCGGTCGAAACCGTATGGTTGCTTGTCGTAGGCAGGATCCACCACATACATCGTCACATCGCTGGGACCCGCGCCGATTTCGTCACGTGGTATCGACAGCCAGACGCGGTCCGGTTGCTCATATCCGGGAATGAAGGGCGGTTGTGGGTAGATCCAGAAGCGCGTTCCAAGACGCGCATTTGCGGATTCGAGGGAATCGTCCCGAAGCAGACGCATCGCACAATTGCCTCCCCTCGATCGGAACATCCGGCAATTAGGGATTCAATTTATAAGTGTTCACTAAATTTGAGTCAATGCCACTCGCCTCGAGATCCCGGATGAGGGTGTTCGTCGCAAGCCACGGTTCGGGCGCATATGCGTGCTTCCATTGCATCGCCAGGCTTGGCGCCATGCGCAGGGCAAGGAGCGCATCGTGCCTCTTCTGCCCGTGAATTTCCTTCCGCACCTGCCTGATCCTGTCTTCCGGCCACCCCGCCGTCTGCATGACCGCACCGATGGACCGTTCGCGAAAATTCATCGCTCGCGCGATTGTTGTGAGCAGGTGGCGCTCGGCCGGCGTGATGAGCTTGCCGTGCATCCACGCGGAAAAGCTCCGCTGGAGATCGATTAGGGAGTCCGTCAGAGGCAGAAAGCCAAGCTCCGCAGGCCCGGAGTGGACGGCGACCGCATCGTCCGGAGCAAGCTGCCAGCGCCGGTACCACCGGTAGATCAGCCCGACGCCGACCATGCCGAAGGCGTTGAGTTCCGCGGCTCTGAGCGCGCCCATGCTGGCAGCGCCGATCACCGCGATCCCCTGTGCCATCGCCCAGAGGATTTCCTTGTGGCGAACGGCCGGCCGATCTTCGAACTGCCCGTCGATCAGCACCATGGCGCGGGGACGAAAGGCATGAGCGGCCAGCAGCATGTCCCCTTGCGCGGCGGGCTGCAGATAGACAGCGTCGAGCACAGCCTCGGCTTCGGCGAGACGCAGCGTCGGGCCGAGAAAAACGAGGATGGGACCGTCGACTTTTGTTTCGGCCATCTGAACGCTCATCGCAGACGGAAAAATGGAGTAGCGCCAGGAAGGACGGTTCGCACGCACCGCACACCCGTTTCGTCATCCGATCCCACGGGCACGGCCAGTATCGGCCCCAGGCCAGCGGATGTCACCCTCTCCAACAACGAGGCGAGATCGCTGATCACGGCCGGCGTCTCAGTTGCCGCGACCGCCCCAGATGGCGCCTCGAGGATAAGTTGGCGCGCCGTGGCAACGACGGCGTCGGTGCTTTTTCTATAATGCTTTCTGGTTTGATCGTCGCGTGCGCCGGAAATCGCACCCGCCCGCGCCGACAGCGCCTCCAGCATTGCGCTTGACGCCGCCGCAGAAAGGCTCGGTCCGGCCGAGTAACCTTCCGTCGGAAGCGCCAGGATCGGCACGCCGGGACCCATCTCGATCGTCTGGCACCACACGACCGGGACGCCCGTCGGCGAAGGCGCGAGCCACAGGCCGGAGGATATTCCGCGGAGCGCGGTAGCCGAAAGGATCTGATCGACCCGATCACCAAGCCCGGTGGGGGCAATTCGCATCCGGTCGAAGAAGCCGTGGGTTGCAAAGGCGCGGGCGATGGCGTCGCGCTCGATGCACTCGAATAACCCATGCAGGAATGCCCGACAGCCATCCATATGGCAGGCGAGGCCCGTAGTCGTGCGCAGGAAAAATCCATCATGGGCGGGAGGCGGATCGGTGTAGCAGGTATGCACCAGTTCCAGGGGAACCGGACACCTCGATCCGCTGATAACATCGACGCCGACAATCCAGGATATCGTGCTTGACCGCCAGTTGCCCTGCCGCTCGGCCAAGAGAAGATTCTCGAATAGCCCGTCGGCGATTTCGAGTTCGTCGGCGGTGGCGAAAAATATCTGCTCCACCGGAATGGACTCGGCATAGTAGCGTTCAAGCGCTTCCATGGTCGCTCCGATAGCTGCCTCCGCTGTGGAGTGCCCCCGCCCCAGGGACGTGACTTCGGAAAGAGCGGCGGGCCGAACGGCCTGCACGACCGGAAGCCCGACTCGGTCGAGCCCGGTCAGGTCGCCGATCCGGGTTATTCGCGCGCGACGACAGAGGGTGAGAAGCGCATGGAACCGGTGCTCCACGTCTTCAGCAGTTTGGTCTTCAGAGAGAGACATGTGTAGGTTTGAAACGATCGCGGCATGTAGATCGGCAAGCGCACCATTCAGGCGCAATGGATCAGCTCCTGACAACAACACCAAGCTCCTGGATCGAACGTCTGGCGCGCTTGAGGAGGGCTTTTGCCCCCTGGCATTGCGCAATTTCAACGGCTGCGCTCAGGTCGGCAGCAAGCGCATCCTTATGTGTGCCGGCCCGAGCCTTGAGCAACGCCCGGCAACGGTGCAACTCCGCCAACCAGTAGGCATGGCCGGATTCCTCCGACTTGGCGATCGCTTCGTCGGCCACCTCGATGGCGCTCGCGAAACTTCCGGCACGCCCCAGCAGACTTGCATGCATGTAAAGGTAGATCGGCAGATCCGCGACGGCGCCGAGGCCTCTCAAAAGCTCCAATCCGTCACGGAATCGCTTGTGACCGCTTGCAAGATCCCCCCTGTGCGCCTCCGCCCACCCGCCGCACAGAAGCGACAGACCGGACAGCGACTGCATCCCGTGCTTTCCGGCAAACTCCGCCATGCGTTCCGAGATTTGGGCGAGATATTCAAAATCTTCCCGATAGAAGGCGGAGACCGCCTCGGTGTCGAGCGAGTGCGCCTTGCTCGGGACGTGGCCGATCCGATCGACGAACGAGATCATCCTCCTGAGTGCCGCATCCGATGCCTTCGTCTGCCCCGTCAGCCAGAGGGAAAGCGCCAATTGTCCGAGACCGCAGACCTTCGCGTCGTGGCCGCCGAATTCCGTCCGGCTCTTCTGCGCCCGTCGCAGATCATAGAGCGCAAGGCCAGCCTTGATCGCCTCCTGCGTCTCCCGGTGCCGTCCGAGATTGAAATCGATCGCCCAGATGCAATGGTTGACCTGAAGCTGAATCTCAGGGTCCTCGGTCTTTGCCAGCATCGACTGCACTTCCAGGGCGCGGTCGTGCATGGCGCGGAAATCGGAGCCCGTAAGCCACCAGCCCCAATAGATCGGGAACCATTTCGATTGCTCCTCCATCGGCTGCCGGCGGGCGATTTCGACGCCGCCTTCATAAAGCTTGCGCGCGGGCGGTGAATTCAGGCCCACAAGTCCGGTGAGGATCGGCCCCAGTGCCGTCAGCGCCGCAAGCTGCCGTGACTCGATCTGGCGTCCCTCGCCACACTGGCCGCAAAGGCCGAGAGCATGTTCCAGATATTGCCGCGCCTCTGTCATCGCCGAGCGGCTCGAGCTTTCCTTTCCGGCCGCTATGTACAGGTCGACCGCCTCCTCAAAGAGCCCGGCTCGCTCCGCATGCTCGGCCAGCCTTCCCGTATCGACCCACGTCGCCACGGCGCGATTCTGGCTGACGGCGCCATAGAGGCGCCGGTGCAGTACCTGGCGCTGCTTGCGCAGCAGCGCGTTATAGATCGTCTCCTGAACCAACACGTGGCGAAAACCGTAGGCGATGCGCCCGGGTACCCGGACGCGCGTCAGGAACCCGGTCTCGCAGAGCGTGTCGGCCGCGGCTGCAATCGCCTTCTTGCCGAAGTCGGGCAGCAGCGCGCGAAGCAGCGGCAAGGTCACGTGCGTGCCGGCGGCGGCGGCCGCCCGCGCCACGTCGCGCGCCGAGCCCAGATGTTCGAGCCGAGCGTCGAGGATCGCTTCGAATGCCGACAGATGCGCCGGCTTGACGCTCTCCGAAAGGCTCTTCCTGCCAGCGTCGACATTCTCGGCGACCCATTGGCAAATCTCCTCGATGAAGAGAGGAACGCCGCCTGAAATCCGTTCCGTCACCTCGAAGAGTTCGGGAAGCACCGCCAGCCGGTGCTGCGGCCACTTGGCTTCTATCGCCAATCTCGTCTCGCCGCGGTCCAGCGGCCGCAGCGACAGGCGCGTGGGGTCTGCCGCCTCCAGCCATTCCGAGGGCTCACCGGGACGCGAGGTCACGATGAGGAAAGCGGGATACCGATGGATGATGCGGGCGGCCTCGCCGAGCAAGTCGCGGGATGTCGGATCGATCCAGTGGATGTCCTCGACGGCGATGACGACCGGCCCGTTTTGGCAGATCGCCTCGAGCGCCTGATCGACGGCGCGATATGCCTTCTCGCGGATCGTGCTGGGGCTGTCGTTCTGCAGGACCTGGCTCCGCCCTTGTGCCCCGAGCAGATAGGCAAAGATGTCGATGACGTCCGCGTCCACGATGCCGTTGCGCTCGAAGAGGGCCTGCACCGCCGCAGCCGTGGGGCCCATCTGTCCGGTTTCGGAAGGCAGAATGTGCAGCAGCGGATGCAGCGTCGAGCGCAGCCCGCCCGGGAGGCATTGGAAGAAAAGCAGCTTCGTCCGCCGGTCGCGCGTCCGCCTGCGCAGTTCCCGCAGCAGCCGCGACTTGCCGATCCCCGCCTCGCCCTCGAGCAGGGCAACCGCCCCGCGCCCGCTCAACACGCCGTCCCACAGGCGGGTGATGGCGGCCAGTTCGCTTTCACGATTGATGAGAGGGCCCGCAACCCTGCCATAGGCATAGAAGCGGTCGACTTCGATCTTGTGCCCCAGCGCACGCCAGACCTTCTCCGGTTCGGCGAAGCCCTTGAGTGTCTTGCTGCCCTGGAACACGAAGGCATGCGAACGTCCGGCAAGATTGCGCGTGTCCTCGGAAACGAGAACGCTGTTGGGGTCGGCGATGGCCTCGAGCCGGGTGGCCATGGCGAGCGCGGCGCCGGTCACCGGCTCTTCCATCCCGCCTTCCTGCGACGGGTCGCGGACGAGCGCGATGGACGTGGCGATGCCGACGCGAACGCCCAGATCGTCCCGTCCGCCCTCGCGGCCAACCCGTTCGCAGGCATCGACGATCCCGAGCCCCGCCCGGATCGCGAGCGAGGCGGAATCCCTGGCGTCGAGCTCGACCGGGAAAAGGGCCACGCCACCATCGCCAGCCTCGTGTTGAATGACGCCGGAGTGAGAAGCGATCGACTGCCTCGCCGCCCGCTGAAAAGCGGACATCAGCTCCTGGTAGTCTTCAATGTCCATGAGATGCAGGAGATCGGTCGACCCGACGAGATCGTAGCAGAGCGCCGTGACGATGCGCCGCTCCCCGCCGGGCGCAAAGGAACTGCCCGCGCGCCTTCCGCGCCCGGCCGCTCGTCGTGGTGTCTTGATCCCGCTTTCGCGCAGCATGCACCACCCCCGCCTTCCGCGACACAACCGTAGTTCGGCGCGCGGCATCCCAGATCTAAACAGTATCGCTTTCTCGTAATACTTTTTTCGTTGTTGACCTGAATGGGCTAGCAACCGCCGATATTGCAGTCAGAGGCTGACGGTCGAACGGACCGATGTCAATCGGCGGCAGGTTGCATGCAACCGCTCGCTAGCAATCAGGCGCAAGGCAGGTACGTTGCGGCAAGCTGTTTCCCCAGGGGAAGTTGCTCCCCAGAGCACGACAAAGTGCAAAAAAGTCGATCCCCCGGGCCGTTCAATTGCCCCTCATCCGGCCTGCCGGCCACCTTCTCCCCGCAGGCGGGGCGAAGGAAACTCGCAGCGCCCTCCAGTTCCCTCTCCCCGCCTGCGGCGAGAGGGCTAGGGTGAGGGGCGGCACCTTCGGGTCGCTATGGCGCACACCACCAGAAGGCAGACTTTTCAGGGCTTTGCCGGCGCCCCTCACCGGACGATCGTCAACCGCTCTGCCGCCCGAGTGATCGCCGTGTATAGCCAGCGCTCGCGGGTGTCGCGGAAGGCGAAGCTCTCGTCGAAGAGCACGACATTGTCCCATTGCGAGCCCTGCGCCTTGTGCACCGTCAGGGCATAGCCATAGTCGAACTCGTCGTAGCGCTTGCGTGTGGACCAGGGTATCTCGCCCTCGACATCCTCGAACGCCGCCTTCAAGAGCTTGATCTTGGCAGCACCCCGATCCATGTCGTCGTCTTCCGGGCGGATCATCAGGTTGATCCCCGGCTTTACGGTTTCCTTCGACGAACTCATGACCTGCCAGAGCGAACCGTTGAGCAAGCCCTTGGCCGGATCATTCCTGAGGCAGACGAGCTTGTCGCCCGATTGCGGATAGTCGCTGGTAAAGCCCTTCAGTTCGCGCAGGCGCTGGTTGTAGCGCCGCCGCGTGCGGTTGGTGCCGACGAGCACCTGGTCGGCCTCCAGCACCAGCGGCTGCGTCACCTCCGTCTTGGAGATCACCTGCGCCGTGCCATAATCGCCCCGCACAATCTCCCTGCCCTCGCGCACATGCATGGCGAGTTGGATGATCGGGTTGTCGCGGGCCTGCCGGTGGATATCGGTAAGCAGATAATCCGGCTCCTGATTGGTGAAGAAGCCGCCGCCGGATACCGGCGGCAATTGCCCCGGATCGCCAAGCACGAGGATGGGCGTGCCGAAGCTCATCAGGTCCTTGCCGAGCGCCTCGTCGACCATCGAGCATTCGTCGACGATGATCAGCGCCGCCTTTGCGACCGGGCTCTGGCGGTTGATGGCGAACATCGGCGCGACCGAAGTCTTGCCGGTCTGCTCGTCCTCAACCTCCTCCTCACCGCGGGGCCGGTAGATCAGCGAATGGATCGTCTTGGCGTTGCTGGCGCCCTTCGAGCGCAGCACCTGCGCGGCCTTGCCGGTGAAGGCGGCGAACAGGACCTCGCCGTCGACATGTTCGGCGAAGTGCCGCGCAAGCGTCGTCTTGCCGGTGCCGGCATAGCCGAACAGCCGGAAAAGCGGCGAGCGGCCTTCCTTTAGCCAACGCGAAACGGCCTTCAGCGCCTCATCCTGTTGCGGAGCGAACTGCATGCCCTGCAGTGTCAGGATTCGGGGGCTCGGCGCAAGCCCGGATTCGGACATCTTGTGGCTGGCCAGGATTGGAGAGGTCGGTCGAAGGAGACATGCGGCAAGGGCGCGCGGCACTGTGATTTCGAAAAAGGCGCTCACACGGAACATTCTGCCGCCAAGGGCAGCCAATCGGCCGCATGCGCCGCGGTCCGCGCGCCATTCTCTGAGGCGACCACTGTGGCGGAATCTTGCAGTGCACCTTGAGCGGGCACGATCAATGCTGCTAACCAGACGACGGTCTCAGAATGCGCGCGTTCGCGCCCACGCGGATCCCCTGCGGAGATGAGCTTGAAGCCGGAACAGCCAGCCACGCCGATACCACCGAAGAATGCCGGGATGGGGCGCCTGCCCCCGGCCGTCCAATGGTTCGTGCTCGCCGCTCTCTCCATGGTCTTCGCCGTCGTCCTCGAGGCGATCGGCATTCCGGCAGGCCTGCTGATGGGGCCAATGGCGGCGGGTGCCATCGTCGGCATGAACGGCGGCACGATCCGCCTGCCGCGCCAGTTCTTCTTCTGCGTCCAGTTCATTCTGGCGATGATGATCGCCGCCTCGATGCGGCCGGATCTGTTCGCAACCTTTTCCGGCAACTGGCCGCTTTTCCTCACCGTCATCCTGTCGGTGATCGGCGTCAGCACGCTCTCGGGCTGGACGATCACGCGGATGCGCATCCTGCCGGGCACGACGGCGATCTGGGGATCGTCGGCCGGTGCCGCCTCGACCATGTTGCTGATGGCCGACGCCTATGGCGCGGATGTGCGGCTGGTCGCCTTCATGCAATATCTGCGCGTCGTTTTCGTCGCCAGCGCCGCGGCCGTGGTCGCCCATCTCTGGGTCAGCGACGCCGAAGCCGGCCACGCAACTGCCTTGTTCGCGCCGATCGCCGCCCTTCCCTTCCTTGCGACACTCGCGGTCGGCATTGTCGGCGGGCTCCTCGGCAAGGTGCTGCGCGTGCCCGCCGGCGCCTTTCTCGTCCCCTTCGCCATCGGTTCGGCGCTCAACGTCACTGGCGCTTTGACAATTGCACTGCCGCAATGGCTGCTGGCGTTGTCATTTGCCCTGCTCGGCTGGAATATCGGCCTCGGCTTCACCCGGACGATCGTGGCTCATGCGCGCCGCGCCTTCCTGCCGACGGTTGTCTCCATCCTCGTGCTGATGGGCTTTTCGGCTTTGCTTGCCTTGCTGCTCATCAGGGCCGTCGGCATCGATCCGCTGACCGCCTATCTCGCCACCAGCCCCGGCGGCCTCGATTCGATCGCCGTCATCGCCGCCTCCAGCAATGTCGATCTCCCCTTCGTCATGGCGCTGCAGACCGCGCGCCTGCTGATCATCACGCTGATCGGCCCCGTGCTCGCCCGCTTCGTCGCCGACCGGGCCTGAGCAGGCCCTGTCGACGCAAGCGTGGGAGTCTCCACGCCGCGGCCGCGTCCTTGATCAAGGACATCGCTGCAACCGTCACTGGCGCAATGGGAATAAATCCGCCCCCTCCCGTGTCTTCTCATCTGCATACCAGCCTGCGCCGGGTCCGCGCTTTCGCGCGGCACCACAAACCGAGGAAGGAAATCTCCCATGATGAAAACGTTGCCACTCGCCATCGCCATTTGCCTGGCCACGGGCGCTTCCGCCCTCGCCGCGCCGCCCGTCAAGACCGTTGACACCGAAAAGGGGCCGGTGCTGGCCGCCGAAAATGGCATGACGCTTTATACCTATAAGGACGATATGGGCGGCGCCTCCAGCTGCTATGATCAGTGTGCGAAGAATTGGCCGCCTTTCATGGTCGAAGGCGATGCTGCGGCCGAGGCGCCCTACACGATCGTCGAGCGCAAGGATGGCAGCAAGCAATGGGCAAAGGATGGCATGCCGCTCTACTTCTTCGTCAAGGACGAGAAGATGGGCGACGTCACCGGTGACGGCGTGAAGGGCGAATGGGATGTCGCAAGGCCGTGACGGTCCAAGGGCGAGCGCAGAGGTGAAAGCCTCTGCGCCCGACGATTTCGAAGAAAATGTTCTGGCCCTGATGCCCGCCCTCCGGCGCTATTCGCGCAGCCTCACCCGCTCCGATGCCGATGGCGAGGACCTGCTGCAGGACTGCGTCGAGAAGGTGCTGGCGCGGCGGGCGCAGTGGCGGGGCGTGAACCTGCGCGCCTGGGCCTTCACCATCATGACGAACCTCTATCGGAACCGCCATCGCCGCCAGACGCAACATCCGGAGGTGGAGCTCGACGAAACGCTCGACCTCGTCACTGAAGAGGAACGCGGCGATCCACTCGAGAGGCGCAGGCTGGAGCAATCGCTCGACCGGCTCTCGCCGGAGAACCGCTCGGTGCTGATGCTCGTGGTGATCGAGGGATACCGCTACCAGGACGTGGCGGAGATATTGGCCATCCCGATCGGCACGGTGATGTCGCGCCTGTCGCGCGCCCGCCGGCAATTGGCCCAAGCGATGAAGGACGACAATGTGATTGCCCTGCGGAGACCGAAATGACGGATGAATTCAACACCGTCTCCGAAGACGACCTGCACGCCTATGTCGATGGCCATCTGAGCCAGCCGGAACGAGGGCGCGTCGAAGCCTGGCTTGAGAAGCACCCGACCGAGGCCGAAGAGGTGCGCCGATGGCAGGCGCAGGCGGCAGCGCTGAAACAGCACTTCGCGCCCTACGCCCATGGCGACCCGAGCGACCGCCTGCGCGTCACCGCCCGCGGGCGCGCCACCGCCTCGCGCACGTCTCTCATGCCCCTCTTCCGCCGCATCGCCGCCGGGCTTCTGCTTTTTGCCGGCGGCGCCCTTGCCGGAGCCTACGGCTCGCGCCTCGCCACGCCGGAGCAACCGCCCGCCGCGACCGCCACCGCCGAGTCCCTGCCCCGGCAGGCGCAGTCCGCCTTCCTCGTCTATGCGAGCGAAGTCCGCCACCCGGTCGAGGTCGGTGCCGACCAGGAGGCGCATCTCGCAACCTGGCTCGGCAAGCGGCTCGACTATACCCTGAATATCCCCGATCTCTCCCCGCTCGGTTTCTCGCTCGTCGGCGGCAGGCTCCTGCCCGTCAACGGAACCGCCGGTGCCATGCTGATGTATGAGGACCGAACCGGGCAGCGGCTGACCGTGCTTCTCGGCCGCAATGCGGAGAACCGTGAAACGAGCTTCCGCCTGTCGAGCCAGGGCGGCATCGAGACCTTCTACTGGATCGACGGCGAGATCGGCTATGCCGTCACCGGCGAAGTGCCGCGCGACCTCCTGCAGAAGATCGCTCACGAATGCTACAGGCAATTCGAAGGGGCATCGGAGTCATGATTGGAATGAGGGGCTCTCACCCCTCTGGCCTGCCGGCCATGTGGGCTCGACCGCGACAAACTTCACCGCCGCATCACCCCCGCCGCAGAGGGTCATTCTCAAGCACGATCGGCTTCCCATGCGGCGTCGCCTCCGCCGCGCGTTGCCAGCTTTGGGTGAGAGTTTCGAGTTCCGCGCCGGAGGCGACGGAAAGCTGCTTCAGCAATTCGCTGAGCGCCGCGACCCAGCAATCGTAATAGTCGCTGCCATCCGCCTTGCGTCCCGGTTTGTGAAGTTCGGCGGACAGAGCTTCGGCCCAGGTATCCCAGGAAAACAGACCCTGGTCGTGGAGCCGCACGGTCATCGCGAAGGCGGTCGCCTGCCAGGGCTCGGCGAAGACCGGCTCGCCACCGGCCGCTCTCGGAAGCCCGGCAGAGGCGAGGAGCGGAGAAGAAGCCTTATGCGCGCTCAAGATAGCTCTCCCAGGCATCGATCGAGACGGTGAGCGTAGGATCGCCCCCCTCGCCCCAGATTTCAGGCCCATCGAACACGACCGTATAGACCCATTGCGGGTTCTCGCCCTTGCCGTGGGCGTTGTCGTCCGGGAAAACGAAGCTTCCCTGCACCGCCTCCACCACGCCCGCCCTTGCCCGGGCATAGCGCGGCAGACGCGTATGCGTTTCCGGATTGAAGTTCTTGGTGCGAACCCTCTCGCCGACGGCAAAGCGCGGCGGCGTACCGACCGGGCGGTCGCAGGGGCCGCCTCTGGCGAGCACGCCGGCGACCATCTCCGCCTTCAGCACTTTTTTCGGCTCGCGCCCCCGGTACAGACTACGGCCGGCATCGAGTTCGGCCTGCGTGACGAAATCGTGCCGTTTCAAGAGCTGCTCGAGCGCGCGCGTCCAGATCTCGTAATAGCTCGCCGAAAGATAGGTCGCCGGCGGCAGGCATTCGCGCGCGCGCCGGCTTTCGTCGAGCGTCCAGGCGCCAAAGGCCCCGCAGGAGAGCGTGATGCCGAGTGCCCGCTTCTCCCATTCGGCATGGAAAACGGGTTCGTTCCTTTCCGGCGCGATCGGACCGAAACCCTGCTGCCCGCCGAGATCGTGCGGTCCGTTCATCGCACCGCCTCCGGAGAAAGGGCAAGCCCCGTGCCGATCATCGAGTCGCGCGTAACGAGGTCGGCGAGCGCCTCTTCGCTGATGCCCTCCGTGCCGTCGGGCCGCTCCGGCACGACGAGATAACGCAGCTCCGCGGTCGAATCCCAGACGCGGACCTTCTTGTCCGCCGCCAGGTCGAGCCCGAATTCCGCAAGCACCCCGCGAGGATCGATCACGGCGCGAGAGCGATAGGACGGCGCCTTGTACCAGACCGGCGGCAGGCCGAGCACCGCCCAGGGATAGCAGGAGCAGAGCGTGCAGACGACGAGGTTATGCGTCTCGGGCGTATTGAACACGGCGCGCATATGCTCGCCCTGCCGGCCGGTAAAACCGAGGCTCGCAATCGCCGCCGTTGCATCACGCCGCAGCCACTCGGCGAAGCTGGCATCGGCCCAGGCCCTGACGACGACGCGGGCGCCGTTCCGCGGCCCCACCTTGTTTTCATAAGTTTCGACGATCGCATCGATGGCTGCCGGGTCGATCAGGCCCTTTTCCGTCAGCAGGCTCTCCAGCGCCTTCACCCGCGCTTCCATATCGGTGAAGTGATTGTCGTGAGGGTGGTCATGCTCAGGCCCATTGCCATGGCGGTGCTCGGACATTTCATCACTCCCCTGCCGGAATCAGCATTATTTCTAATCCACTACGGTGGAAACCGGAATCGATTTCTGAACGGATCGCGACGTGCGGATAGGTTGCAATCCACGAGCCCTCCCCTTATTGCACGGCGCAATTTATTGTTGCAGAATGAAGATGATTGCACGTTATTCTCCTCAGGCAGAATTTGAGACCTACCAAACATACCAACGCATTTCGTGTCCTGCTGTGTCGACCTGCTCGTTGTGCTAAATTGCAGCGGTCGGACAGCAGCGGCAAATAGGGGCAGCACGCGCATTCACCCAGACAGACTGGTGCACCGCTCGCGAGAGCGCCGGGAGGAGGACGGGAAGATGATGCAGAGCCATGCGGACGAGCGCCTCGTTCGGGAACGCGACTTCCACAATGAGCGCTTCGGCGCGACCGAAGCGCGCAAGGAAGACGCCTTCTATTTCGCCGTTGGAGCCGCTGTCGCGGCGTACTGGCGGCTGGTCCGGCAGGCGACGGCAGGCAAGGATGTGCTGGAATATGGCTGCTCCAACGGCCAAAGCAGCATCGGTCTCGCCAGCACGGCCAGACATGTCACCGGCATCGACATTTCTGATGTGGCCATTGCCCAGGCGAATGCCGAGGCCGCACGCCGGTCGATCACCAACGCCACCTTCAAGGTCGACAATGCGGAAAAGATGGACTTTCCGACCGAAAGCTTCGACGTCGTCTTCGGCAGCGGTATCCTGCATCACCTCAGTCTCGAGGATGCGCTCAGGGAGATACGGCGCGTGCTGCGCCCCTCGGGCCGCGCAATTTTCTTCGAGCCTCTCGGGCACAATCCGGCAATCAATTTCTACCGGCGCAGGACACCAGAATCCCGGACGATAGATGAGCATCCGCTGTTGAAGTCCGATTTCGACATCGTGCGCGCGCACTTCGCCGGATGCGACCTACAGTTTTTCGGCCTGTCGACGCTGGCCTCGATACCTTTCCGGATGGGAGCCGCCGGACGCACGATTCGCGGTGTCGGCGAACGCATGGACAATCTGCTCCTCAAGATACCCGGGCTGAAATGGCAGGCCTGGATCGTGGTCATGACACTGCAGGCCTGAGCGAGGATTTCCTTCGTCTCATCGCCGATTGTCGGCCTGCCGAAGGCAGGTGAACCAGCTCACTTGCGCTTTGGCGATTTGCGCTTCTTTGCGGGTGCGGCAGCCGCACTCGCCGCTTCGGCCGCTTCCTGTCCTAGCCGCAGCTGTCTCAGGCGGGCCGTCTTCTTCTGGCGCGCGGCCGTTTCCTGCTCCAGGATTGCGCGGGAAGCCAGCGTTGCCTGATCCATTCGGTCTGCCGGATTTTTCTTTTCAGCCTTGAAGAGGCCGTTGGTATTGGTGTTCTTCACGAACGCCTCCTTTTCCAAGCGCAATAAAAAAGGCCGGGCGAACCCGACCTTCCTCACCATCTCGACCTGCCAATGCCAGTACATCCGTGGTCAAAGGCCGGGAGATGACAAACTCGTCATGCACCGTGACAGATACCCTCAAAGGGCACGCAGGTCTTCTGCAGAAGTCTTGCCCGTGCGACGATCCTGGGCAAGCTCGAAGCTTACTTTCTGACCGTCCTTGAGCGTCGACAACCCGGCGCGCTCCACCGCCGAAATGTGCACGAACACGTCTGCAGTGCCATCCTCAGGCTGGATAAATCCAAAACCCTTGGTGCTGTTGAACCATTTTACTGTTCCTGAGGCCACGTTGATATCCTTTCAAACGCGCATAGATGACCAACACCGCCTTTTCAGCAGTGTATTGAAACCGATTTTGTCAGGATCTCCGTGACGATGCGCCGCAGCGCAGAAACAAACATCGTCGATCAACATCGATATCACCTATCTAGGATACAAATATGTTGCTTACAAGGCGTAGTTCTATTTTCTTTTACGTCTTTAAAGCCTGCCGGGCGGCGGCGGGGGGGGGGGGGCACACAAAGCAGCAAAGGCGCGGTCACCGGAACGTGACTTATGGACTCTTTCAAATCGGATTCTTAGATTTCATGATGACAGCGCCCGCGCGTCTTTTCCGACGGGAAAAGATCGCTCGAACTTTTTGACTCTGCGCCTCGAGCTTTCCGAAATTCGGCTATGATTTTCGGAGCCGATGCGCCCGGCCCAGCACAGGACAGTCTTGATGCATGATCCCATCCCTACCCTTGCTTTCCGCGGCGGCCGCAAGGTCCCCGTCCTCGGTCAGGGGACCTGGCGGATGGGCGAGAACCGGGTGACGGCAGCGGCGGAAATTCGCAGCCTGCAGATCGGCCTTGATCTCGGCATGACGCTGATCGACACCGCGGAGATGTATGGCGACGGCGGTGCGGAGCGCATCGTCGGCGAAGCCCTCCGAGGGCGGCGCGACGAAGCGTTCGTCGTCAGCAAGGTGCTGCCGGCGAATGCCAGCCGTTCGGGCACGATCGCCGCGTGCGAGCGCAGCCTCGAAAATCTCGGCACCGATCGTATCGATCTCTACCTTCTGCACTGGCGCGGCGGCCATCCGCTCGCCGATACCGTCGCCGCCTTCGAGGCGTTGAAGAAGGCCGGCAAGATCCTCGCCTGGGGCGTCTCCAATTTCGATGTCGGCGACATGGAGGAACTGATCGCGGTACCGGAGGGCGGTCATGTTGCGACCAATCAGGTGCTCTACAACCTGTCCCGCCGCGGCATCGAATACGATCTCCTGCCCTGGTGCCGCGACCGGCATTTGCCCGTCATGGCGTATTCGCCGCTCGACGAGGGGCGGCTTCTCCACAATGCCGATCTGATCCACATCGCCAAGGCGCATCAGGCGACGCCGGCACAGGTGGCGCTCGCCTTCCTGAAAACCCGCTCCGGCGTCATCTCCATCCCCAAGACCGGCTCCGCCGAGCGCGCCCGCGAAAACCGCGACGCGATGGACATTCACCTGACGGCGGAGAACCTCACCGAACTCGACCGGTTCTTCCCGCCGCCGAGGAGAAAGATGCGGCTGGAGGTTATTTGAGGCGCGGATAGAGCACCCCCACAGTTCGGCGCCGAAGAGACTCCTCCCCAACCCCTCCCCACAGGTGGGAGGGGCTTGGTGGCCGCTGCCGGCGCCTGCCACTTGCAAGTGTTGCGCCTAACGCGCAGGTTGAGATGCGGCTGAGGTGGTGCGGCAAGTTGAGCCCCTCCCACCTGTGGGGAGGGGTTGCGGAGGGGCGCGCTTGAGGGCGCAGTTCCCCCCCACATTCAGGCAACCCGCCCGCTCACATCCCCTGGTGGCCGCGGTTCATCGCAGCGATGCCGGTGCGGCAGACCTCGATCAGGCCGAGCGGCTTCATGATCGCGATGAACTGTTCGATCTTCGACGGCTTGCCGGTGATCTCGAAGACGAAGTGCTCGATATTCGCGTCGATGACCGAGGCGCGGAAGGCGTCTGCGAGCCTGAGTGCCTCTACCCGGTGCTCGCCGGAGCCATGCACCTTGACGAGCGCCAGTTCCCGTTCGATCGGCCGGTCGTGGCCGAGGCTCGCCGCCCGCACGGTGAGGTCGACAACGCGATGGACCGGCACCAGCCGTTCGAGCTGGTTCTTGATCTGCTCGAGCACATGCGGCGTGCCGCGCGTGACGATGGTGATGCGCGACAGATGCGCCTCGTGCTCGGTCTCGGAGACCGTCAGGCTCTCGATGTTGTAGCCGCGGCCGGAAAAGAGGCCGATGACGCGGGCAAGCACGCCCGGCTCGTTGTCGACGAGAACGGAAAGCGTGTGCGTTTCGGCAAGCTCCGTCTCCTTGGCGATGAAATAGGCGGAGCCCGTCGGCTGAAGATGTGCACTCATTTATCGTTCCTCTATCCTCAAACGAGCTGGCGGCCCTTGGCGTCGATCGCCGTGGCGACCGCCTCGTCCGTCGCCTCGTCGGGCAACAGCATCTCGTTATGCGCCTTGCCGGAGGGAATCATCGGGAAGCAGTTGGCGAGATTGGCGACGCGGCAGTCGAATATGACGGGCGCCGGCGTGTCGATCATCCGGCGGATCGCGTCGTCGAGCTCACCCGGCTTCTCGCAGCGGATGCCGACGCCGCCATAGGCTTCGGCAAGCTTGACGAAGTCCGGCATCGCCTCCGTATAAGAATGGGACAGGCGGTTGCCGTGCAGGAGCTGCTGCCACTGGCGGACCATGCCCATATATTGGTTGTTCAGAATGAAGATCTTGACCGGCAGGCCGTATTGCACCGCGCAGGACATTTCCTGGATGCACATCTGGATCGAGGCGTCGCCGGCAATGTCGATGACGAGGCTTTCCGGATGCGCAACCTGGACGCCGATCGCGGCCGGGAAGCCGTAGCCCATGGTACCGAGTCCGCCCGAAGTCATCCAGCGGTTCGGTTCCTCGAAGCCGAAGAACTGTGCCGCCCACATCTGATGCTGGCCGACCTCGGTGGTGATGTAGGTGTCGCGGCCCTTCGAGAGCTCATACAGCCGCTGGATCGCATATTGCGGCATGATGACATCGTCGCTCGCCGTATAGGCGAGCGAGTTGCGCGCACGCCACTTGCCGATCGAGCGCCACCAGTCGCCGAGCCGCGCCGTGTCCGCCGTTTTCGCCGCCGCGCGCCAGAGGCGAACCATGTCTTCGAGAACCGTGCCGACATCGCCGACGATCGGCACGTCGACCCGGACGTTCTTGTTGATCGAGGATGGGTCGATGTCGATGTGGATCTTCTTCGAATTCGGCGAGAACGCATTGAGCCGGCCGGTGATGCGGTCGTCGAAGCGCGCGCCGATGCAGATCATGACGTCGCAATCATGCATCGCCATGTTGGCCTCGTAGGTGCCGTGCATGCCGAGCATGCCGAGCCAGTTCTTGCCGGAAGCCGGATAGGCGCCGAGGCCCATCAGCGTCGAGGTGATCGGAAAGCCGGTGAGCTCGACCAGCTCGCGCAGGAGATGGGCGGCCTGCGGGCCTGAATTGACGACACCGCCGCCGGAATAGATGACGGGCTGGCGCGCCTCCTTCATCAGCGCTATCGCCTCTTCGATCTTCCTGATGTCCCCTTGGGTCTTCGGCTGATAGCTCTTCTGCGTCGGCACGGCCGAGGGCGGCGTGTAGGTGCCGGTCGCGAACTGGATGTCCTTCGGAATGTCGACGACGACCGGGCCCGGCCGACCCGATTGCGCAACGCGGAAGGCCTCGTGGATGATGCGTGCGAGATCGTTGACGTCCTTGACCAGCCAATTGTGCTTGGTGCAGGGCCGCGTGATGCCGACGGTGTCGCATTCCTGGAAGGCGTCCGAGCCGATCAGCGCGGTCGGGACCTGGCCGGAGATGCAGACGAGCGGGATCGAATCCATCAGCGCGTCCTGCAGCGGCGTGACCGCATTGGTCGCGCCTGGACCGGAGGTGACGAGCATGACGCCGACCTTGCCGGTGGAACGGGCATAGCCTTCGGCCATGTGGCCGGCGCCCTGCTCGTGACGAACGAGGATGTGCTCGATGTCTTCCTGCTGGAAAATCTCGTCATAGATCGGAAGCACGGCGCCGCCGGGGTAGCCGAAGATGTGTTTGACGCCGTTGTCTTTCAGAGCCTGGAGAACGATCTCCGCCCCGGTCATCTGGTTTTCAGTTCCGCTCATGAGCCTGCTTCCGTCCCTTTTTCAGGTTTTGGGGTGATTAGCGTGTTTGAAGACATAAAAAAAGGCCCCATCAGGAGCCTCGTTCAGCGCATGGGTGGCTATCGCCGGATGGTTACACCATCCTGCCCATGCGCCGTCCCACCACAAGAATAACCGCGAATTTTTTCATGGGCCGATTTGATAAACAGAAATCCTTGGGCCGTCAACGCCGTTTTGCAAGAGTTGCAACCACTTGTTAAAGCCGTTCCTCTATCCTTCGAAGCAATTCGCCCGAGGTGTCAATTGCTCAACAGTGAACGTCAGTCCCCGAGCGGAGCCGGGGAACAGGATCGCCGCGACGGCACGAAGCCGGGGAATCGTTTCCTCGGCCGGGTCGTCGCGTGCAACGGTTCGCGGGCAACGATCGCTGCGGTCGCCGAACGCGGCGAGACCTCGCTCACCGAACTCTGGTCCGTCGGCCGGCTGATCTCCATTTCAGTCGGCGAGAACCGCGTCGTGGCTCTCGTCTGCTCGATGCACACCGCCTCCGAGGAGTGGAGCGAGGAGACGAACAACACCATCCGCATCGAAGTCGAACTGATGGGCGAAGTCTATATTGGGCCGGATGGGCGGGAGGAATTCTCCGCCGGCATCAGCCGTTATCCCTATCTCGGCGCCATCGCCCACCGCATCCGCGCCTCCGACCTCGCGCGCATCTACGATTCCAAGCAGGCGGACAGTTGCGTCATCGGCAAGCTGACGCAGGACGAGAGCCTCGACGCGACGATCCACGTGCCCTCGATGCTTGCCAAGCACTTCGCCATCGTCGGCACGACCGGCGTCGGCAAGTCGACCGCCGTGACCCTGTTGCTCAACAAGGCGATCGCCGCCGATCCGAAGCTGCGCGTGCTGATCCTCGACCCGCACAACGAGTTCGCCGCCGCTTTTCCGGAACATGCGGTCGTCATCGACACCGACTCGCTCGAACTGCCGTTCTGGCTCTTTCGCCTGGAGGAACTGGCCGAGGTGATCTTCCGCGGTCGCCCCCCGGTGGCGGAAGAGCTCGACATCCTGCGCGACGTCATCCCCGATGCGAAAAAGGCCTTCAAGGGCGGCGAATCGGGCCTGATGCGCCGCCAGACGGAAAAGAGTTCGATCACCGCGGACACCCCCGTGCCTTTCCGCATGGCCGACCTTTTGGCGATGATCGACGAGCGCATCGGCCGGCTCGAAGGGCGCACCGATAAGCCGCATCTGCGCTCGCTCAAGGTCAGGATCGCCTCGGCGATCAACGACCCCCGCTATCATTTCATGTTCTCGTCCAACACGATCACCGATACGATCCAGGACACGATCGCCAGGATCTTCCGCATACCTGGGGAAGGCAAACCGGTCGCCACCTTCGAACTGGCCGGCATCCCCTCGGAAGTCGTCAATTCGGTCGCCTCGGTGCTCTGCCGCATGGCCTTCGAAATCGGCCTCTGGAGCAATGGCGGCATTCATATGCTGGTCGTCTGCGAGGAGGCCCACCGCTACGTGCCGGCCGACCCTTCCTTCGGCTTTCTGCCTACGCGCCAGGCGATCGCCCGCATCGCGAAGGAAGGCCGCAAATATGGCGTGTCGCTCGGCATCATCACCCAGCGACCCGGCGAACTCGATCCGACGATCCTGTCGCAGTGCTCGACGGTCTTTGCCATGCGGCTCGCCAACGACCGCGACCAGGAGATCATCCGCTCCGCGATCTCCAACTCGTCGATCTCGACCACCAGCTTCATCTCATCGATCGGCAATGGCGAGGCGATCGCATTCGGCGAAGCCGTGGCGGTTCCGATGCGCATGCGGTTCAGCCGCGTGGAAGAGGCGAGATTGCCACGCGCCCATGGCATCACCGACAGGGTCGAAGAGGATGCACCGCCCGTCGATCTGCGTTCGATCGTCAGCCGCATGCGCGCCATGAACGGACCGGATATATCAAGCTTCCAGCAGAGCTACCTGGCGGCCGAAAGCGCTCACACGCTCGCCGACGAGGAGGAGGGCTGGGAAGAACCCAGTGGCGAGATCGCTCCCTCACCCGCCGAGGGCATGCAGGAGCCGGCGCTGGAGTCCTACCGGCCGGATATGCTTCCGCACGCACCCGAACCGGTCAATCCCCAACTCGAGCGCTTCAACCAAATCCGCGAGCAGATCCTTTTCGGTCAGGCGGAAAGGGATACCGCGAGACACCGTCCGCCGGTGCAGCCGGAGCGGAGCTTCGGCTCCCCCGCCCCCGAAGCGCAGCGTCAAGGATCGCTGCGCGAAAGCCTGCTCAAGCGTCCGCTGGGCAGTATCATCCGCAAATAACGGAGCCCCGCATGGCGCGGAAGACGACGGTTCCAATCCAAACGCAGAAAGTTGTGCGGATCGGAATCCCTTCTTGAAACGTTGATGCATGACATGAACGCCGCAGCACGGTGGAGGGAAACGTGGATGACGACGAGGCATGGGAACTGGAGCGCAGGCTGTGGCTCGAAGGTGCCGGCGCCTACCAATCACTGGTCGCTGACGAATGCCTGATGGCATTCCAGCCGGTTGGCATCCTCGCCGGGTCAGAGATCGTTCGAGCTCTCGATGGCGCCTCGCGTTGGCAGGACGTGACAATGACGGAGAGACGGATTGCCCGGCCGACCGAAGCAATCATCGTTCTCGCCTACCGCGCCCAGGGCCGGCGTGATGTCGATTCCTCATATACAGCCCATTGCACCTCCACCTATGCGCAAATCGGCGCTGAATGGCGGCTGGTACAGCATCAGCAGACACCGGCGCACTGAACGCGCATCACAGGGAGGCCGCAAATGGAGGAAGTTCTACGCGAATTTTTCAAGCGCTATGAAGGCATGGCCAATAAGGTACTTGCCGGGGAGATCGACGTCGGCGACACGACCTTCGTATTCGCATCGGATTTCATCGCGGCCTCGCCGGCCGGCGTGATGGCGGGAAGGAACGACGAGAGTCTGAATACCTCGATGGAAAAGGGCTATGCCCACTACCGCGCGATCGGGACCAGGGAACTCAAGATTCGCGGGCTCAAGATCACGCCGATCGACGCACTGCACTTCCTCGTCCGTGTCGATTGGCGCTCTGTCTATGCGGTGAAGGACAGGCCCGATGTCACCATCGATTTCGAGGTCCACTACCTAGTTCAGGTCCGAAATGAGGAGCCAAGGATCTTTGGCTGGATAAGCGGCGACGAGGAGGCCGCGCTGAAGAAGCATGGCATAGGTTGACATGCTTGAAGCGGTGCCGGTTACGACGGAAAGCCTCACGTTTTACAGCGCATCCGCCTTCTCGACCCGTTGCCAGCTGTCGTCGAGCTGGTTGCGGAACCAGGTCATCTGGCGCTTGGCATACTGCCGTGTCACCGCCGCCCCGGTCTCGATCACCTGCGCCTCGCCCATCTCGCCCTTGAGCATCGCAGCAATCTGCTGGACGCCGATCGCCTTCATGACCGGCATGTCCGACGATAGCCCAAGCGCGAGCAGGGCCCGCACCTCGTCGACCGCGCCGCTTGCGAGCATCGTCACGAAGCGCCGGTCGATGCGGCTGTGCAATAGCGCGCGATCCGGAAGCACGACGATCTTCAGCGCTCGGCCGGGATCGACGATCACCGGACCACGGCCCTGTTGATAATGGCGAATGGAATTGCCCGTCGCCTCGATCACCTCGAGCGCCCGGACGATGCGCTGTCCGTCCTCCGGCCGCAACTGGGCGGCGGTCTGCGGATCTCGCGCCGCAAGCTCGGCATGGAGCATCCCCCCACCCTCCGCCTTCAGCCGACCTCGCAGCCTTGTGCGGATTTCCGCCGGAACTTCCGGCATATCCGAGAGGCCTCCCGTCAGCGCCTTGAAATAGAGGCCCGTTCCGCCGACGAAGACGGGCAGCCGCCGTTCTTCGCGCAAACGCGCAACCAGCGCTTCCGCCTCGCGCAACCAGGCGCCGGTCGAATAGGGCTGCCCCGCCGGCACATGGCCATAGAGCAAATGCTCGATACCGCCCATCTCCGACTCGTCGGGACGCGCGGTCAGGATCTTCAGCGTGTCGTAGACCTGCATGCTGTCGGCGTTGACAACGACGCCGCCGTGCCGCCGGGCCAGCTTCACGGCAAGTGCGGACTTGCCGCTGGCGGTCGGCCCGGTTATCAGGATCGCGTCCATATCTTGCTCAAGGTTCTCCATCATGGCTCTCGTTGCCACGCTTGTCGCCAATCCGTCAAATCCCGTCCTGACGTCCGCATTGGCCGAGGCCGCGGCAGAGGCCGTCAAGGCGTCCGGCCTCTACTGGCTCGCCGACGGAATTGCCTGCGACATCGCGCTCATGGATGGCAGCGATGCGGAGGCGGCCGAGGCGCAGTTGCGCGCCGTGCTCGGCGATGCGAGCGTCGACGTCGCGGTGCAGGATGCCGAAAGCCGGCGCAAGAGATTTCTCATCGCCGACATGGATTCGACCATGATCGGCCAGGAATGTATCGACGAACTCGCAGCGGAAGTGGGCCTGAAGGAAAAGGTCGCCGCCATTACCGCACGCGCAATGAATGGCGAGATCGCCTTCGAACCGGCGCTGATCGAGCGCGTGGCGCTGCTCAAGGGCCTCCCCGCAGCGGTCATCGGCGAGGTAATCGCCAAGCGCATCACGCTGACGCCCGGCGGGCGGGAACTGATCGCCACGATGCGGGCGAAGGGACATTACACGGCACTTGTTTCCGGCGGCTTCACCGTTTTCACCGGCCCGATCGCCGAAAGGCTCGGCTTTCACGAAAACCGCGCCAATATCCTTCTCGAAGAAAACGGAAAGCTGACCGGCGAAGTGGCCCGGCCGATCCTCGGCAGGCAGGCGAAAGTCGATGCGCTGATCGACATCTCCGAACGGCTCGGCATCTCGACCGCGGACGCGATCGCCGTCGGCGACGGTGCCAACGATCTCGGCATGCTGCAGCTTGCCGGCAGCGGCGTTGCACTGCACGCCAAGCCCGTCGTCGCCGAACAGGCGCAGATCCGCATCGACCACGGCGACCTTACCGCTCTCCTTTATCTCCAGGGCTACCGCAAAACGGATTTCGTCACGTGATCCTCTACGCGATCACGGCCGACGATTGGGCGCGCCAACCCGGGTGGAAGGATTAGCACTCTCCAGCGCCGCCTGTGATCAAAGCGCAGCGCGCCGTGCGTGACAGAGAGGCGAGCGAGCCCTACTCCATCCGCACCGTGACGAAGCGCAATTCGCCGGACTTGTTGGCGATCATCAGCAACGCATTGCGCCGGCCGTCCGCTTTCAGAGCCTCGACGCGAGCCGTCACGTCTTCCGGCGTTGCCATTGCCTCCTGGCCGACTTCGACGATCACGTCCCCGGGCTCGAGACGGCGCTCGGCCGCGGGGGAGTTCGGCCTGACCTCGGTCACGACCACGCCCTCTATGGTCTCGGCGATGCCGAACGCCTTGCGGCGGTCTTCGTCGAGCACCGCGAGCTTCATGCCAAGCACCGCGTCGCTTGCAGGCAACGGTGCAGCCTGCGGGTCTTGAGGCTCCGTCCCTTGGCCCTCCGGCACCGTCACCGCCTTTGCCAGTTGCTCTCCATCTTCAAGCCTTCCGAGCGTGATGCGAACCGTCTGCTCCTTGCCCTCGCGAATGATCACCACATCGACCGCCTTGCCCACGGCGCTTTCGCCGACCGCGCGGATGAGATCTCGGGTTTCGGCGATATCCGCCCCGTCGAAGCGGGTGATGATGTCGCCGGCCTTGATTTCGCCATGGGCGATCGGGCCGCCTTCGATGATCCCGGAGACGAGCGCACCGTGCGGTCTTTCCATCTTCAGGCTTTCAGCGATGTCGTCACTCACCGGCTGAATGCGCACGCCAAGCCAGCCGCGCCGCGTCTCACCGAATTCCTTAAGCTGGTTGACGACATTGACCGCCAGTTCCGCCGGCACGGCAAAGCCGATACCCACCGACATGCCGGTCTGTGACAGGATCGCCGTATTGATGCCGATCACTTCGCCCTGCATGTTGAACAGCGGCCCGCCGGAATTACCGCGGTTTATCGCCGCATCGGTCTGGATGAAGTTGTCGTAAGGACCGGCATTGATGTTGCGGCCGCGGGCGGAAACCACGCCGACGGAGACGGACACGCCGAGGCCGAACGGATTGCCCACGACCATCACCCAATCGCCAATTCTGATCTTGCGCGAATCGCCGAATGTGACGGCCTTGAGCGGCGTTTTGGGATCCACCTTGAGCAGGGCGAGGTCGGTCTTGGTATCCATGCCGACCAGCTTCGCCTTCAAGCTCATGCCGTCGGAGAGATTGATCTCGATGTCGTCCGCGTCCTGGACGACGTGATTGTTGGTGACGATATAGCCTGCGGGATCGACGATGAAGCCGGAGCCGAGGGAGTTGACCGTGCGCGGACGGGCACCGCCGCGCTGACCCTTGAAGAATTCATCGAAGAACTCCTGATGCGGCGAGCCCTCCGGCACCTGCGGCATCGGGGCATTGTCCTCGCTGGATTTCACGTTCTGCGAGATCGATATGTTGACGACGGCATCGAGGACCCCCTCCGCGAGATCAGCGACCGAGGGCGGCCCGATCGGCGGCCGCGGCATAGCCGTCTCGGCAAAGGCGCCGTTGGAAAGGATCAGTGCCGTCGCGGCCGCCAGCACCGCGCTGCGGAAATATTCGGGTCGTTTGGACAAGTCGCTAGGCTCCCATCATTGCTTTTGCGTCGCGTCGATCTGGACCCCTGCCCGGTCCTCGCATGTCGACTGCCATAGGCTAATTATACCGCCTTCTGCATGTCTCCTTAAATCGAATTCGACATAAGGACGAAGCCATGCTGCGGGCGAAACGCTGCAGCGACCTTGCGCGTCGTGTAGGCCGTACGGCGTTGCAGGCGATGCGTTGCAGCAGGCCCGCACGACAAATTCTTCGTCTGAAGATACGGCGGAATTCGGGACCGTCCAGACACGATTTCCTGATCCTGCGCGCTAGCCCAGGGCCAGACGCCGTCAGGTGGTGATTTCGTGCCCGTACTCCTTCAGCGCCTGCAGCGCCTTTTCGAGATCGGATCCCGCAACGAAGACGTAATCGGTGCTGAAGGTCGAATTGGCGAACACGCCGACCCCTGCGGACGTAAGCGGATCGAGAACGGCCGCCAGCACGCCCGGCACATCGAAGCTGAAATGCTGCTCGACGCGGAAACAGCGCCAGCCGAGCGAACTCTGAACGCTTGAGGGGACGCGGGCGGCCCGGCAAACGAGCGTCATCTCTTCGCGGGAACTTGAAACGGTCCAGAACCCCGGCCCGGGCAGCCACTCCGGAATAGCAGACCCGATCGTGAAACGGGTAATGGCATATTCGGCGTCGACCAACCGGATCAGCAGTTTATGTTGCATTTCGCATTATCCTCGAACCAACCAGACAAGTCCGACGCCCATGGCCACCGAAGCGACTCCGGCCAATCGGAGCTGATACTCCGGGACATACGGCAAACGCTTCGCCATTTCCACAAGAACCAAAGGGGCCAGTGCGTACACCAGCCCCTCGATGATCAGGAAAAATGCCAATCCGGTCAGAAAATCGGACATCGCCCGCTCAGTCCGCCGCCTCCGGCGCAGCCGGTACTGCCGGTGCCGCAGACGTTGCCTTCGTCTCTTCTTGCGCATTCGCGCTGTTGAAGTAGCGGAAGAATTCTGACTGCGGCGAAAGCAGCAAGGTCGTGTCCGGACTGCCGATCGCCTGCGAATAGGCCGCCATCGAGCGGTAGAACTCAAAGAAGCCCGGGTCGCGCTGGAAAGCGTCGGCAAAGATCCTCGTGCGCTCGCCCTCGCCTTCGCCGCGCAGGATCTCCGAATCGCGCTGCGCTTCGGCAACGATCTCGACGACCTGCCGGTCGGCGATGGCGCGTCGGCGCTGGCCCTCTTCGTTACCGCGCGCGCGGATGAGCTCGGCCTCTGCCAGGCGCTCGGCCTTCATCCGCTCGTAGGTCTGCTGCGAGACCTCCTGCGTCAGATCCGTGCGGCGGATGCGCACGTCTTCCAAGCTGAGGCCGAGCGATTCCGCATCGAGCTTGAGGTCGGCACGTACCTCGCGCATCATCGATGCGCGCTCGTCGGAAAGTGCTGCCTCGAAGCCCCTCAGACCGTAGACACGACGCAACGATGCATCGAGACGGGTCCTCAGCCGCGCCTCGGCCGATTCCCGGTCGCCGGAGACCGTTTCGCGGAAGCGGCGGGGATCGGCGATCTTGTAGACCACGAAGGCGTCGACCTCGTAGAACTTGCCGCCCGAGACCTGCACGCGGATGTCGTCGAGATCGAAGCGAAGCGCCTGGTCGGGTACATACTGGACGCGGTCGGCGTCCATGAAGGCGAAGGGCAGCTTGAAATAGATGCCCGGCTGCGTCTTCACGGCGCGGATCTCACCGAAGCGCACGACGATGGCCTGCTGGCGTTCGTTGACGACGAAAACCGATGCGTAAGCGATGACCAGCACCGCGGCGAGCACGATGAGGACGATGGAACTGCGATTGTTGATCATTGCGTACCTCCCGACTGCGCGGGCCTGCCGAGTTCATTGAGCGGCAAATAGGGCAGGACGCCCTGGCTGTTCGCCTCGTCGAGGATGATCTTCCTGGACTTGCCGAGCACGCCCTGCATCGTCTCGAGATAGAGCCGCTTGCGGGTGACCTCGGGGGCCTTGGAATATTCATCGTGTACGGAGACGAAGCGCTGCGCCTCACCTTCCGCCTCCTTGACGACGCGGTCCTTGTAGGCTGCCGCCTCTTCGCGGATTTGCGCCGCCTGGCCGCGCGCGCGACCGAGCACCTGGTTGGCGTATTGGTTGGCTTCTTCTACGAAGCGGTCCTCGTCCTGTTCGGCGCGCTGCACCTCGTCGAAGGCATCCGCGACTTCGCGCGGCGGTGCTGCGTCCTCGATGGCGACCGTGTTCACGGAGACGCCAGCGCCGTAGCTGTCCATCGTCGCCTGGATCGTGTTGCGGACATCCGTCGCGATCGCCTGACGGTTATCGCGGAAGATATCCTGTGCCGGTCGCCTGCCGACGACTTCGCGCATTGCGCTTTCAGCCACCTGCTGCAGCGTGTCGACGGGATTTTCCACGTTGAAGAGGTAGGCTTTCGGATCGGTGACGGAGAACAGTACGGAAAACTGGACATTGACGATGTTCTGGTCGCTGCTCAACATCAGCCCCGAACTCGACTGGCCGCCGGCGCGGCTGCCGATATTCAATTGCTGTTCCGTGACCTTGGCATATTCGACGGTCTCGAACGGCCAGAAGTGATAATGCAGGCCCGGCATCGAGATTTCGTCCTTCGGCTTGCCGAAGCGCATCTCGACGCCGCGTTCGTCCGGCTGAACGGTGTAGATGGAATTGAGCAGGACAAATCCGACGATCAACAGGCCGGCGATCACGAAGATGCCGCCGTTGAAGCCGCCGGGCACGACATTCTTCAACTGATCCTGACCGCGCCGGATGATCTCCTCGAGATCCGGCGGCCCGCCTTTTCCGCCCCGCGGTCTGTTCCCCTGGCCCCACGGCCCTTGATTGCCGCCGCCGCCCCAAGGGCCGCCGCCGCCATTCTGATTGCTCCAGGGCATCAAAACCTCTCTTGAACGAAGACTTCTCAGATCGACCTCGCCGCCTCATGCGGCCGGTCAAAGATGTGACCCCGTTATAGGTATCGGATGCATTGCTTTCAACGCGATACGACCGAGTTCACCGTAAATGCGTTAAAATAAATGTCGCACCTGCGCAGGAGACGTGCCACGAGCGGAATCGGGCGCGCGCACCGGTCACCTCGCGGCAGCTCCGCCCTCCCTCTCGCGTCGCCGCCAGGTGACGAAATGCATCGCATGGCTGTCCTTCTCGCCGCGCGGAAGGTCTTCCTCGAATACTTTTTCAAAGATGGCGGCATCAATCGCCGGAAAGACCGTGTCCCCCTCCACTTCGGCCTGGACCTCGGTCACATGCAGCACATCGGCAATGCCGATCGACTGGCGGTAGACTTCGCCGCCGCCGATGATGCAAATCTCGTCGACACCCAGGGTCGCCGCATGGTCCCGCGCCCTGTCGAGCGCCGCCTCCAGCGAGGACGCGAGCTCGGCGCCTTGCGCCGCAAAATTGGGATCGCGGCTTATGACGATATTGGGACGCCCGGGCAAGGCGCGCCCGAGAGAGGCCCAGGTCTTGCGGCCCATCACCACGGGCTTGCCCATCGTCAGCGCCTTAAAGCGCTTGAGATCGGTCGAAAGCCGCCATGGCAGGTCCCCTTCGCGGCCGATGACACCATCCGCCGCGATCGCGACGACGATGACGATTTTCGGTTCGCTCTTGCCTTCAGTCATGGAACCCACTCGGCTTGCTGTCGATTTCGCGGGCCCGCAGAAGTGCGGGGCGGTCGGTCACCACGCGCACATAGCGGTCGATGACGTCGCTTTCCGGCAGGATCTTGCGCATCCACTGCAATGCGCTCGCGAGCAGCAGGTCGGCAGTGCTCATCCTGTCGCCGATTAGATAGGGCTGGCGGGTGAGCACGTCGATCACATGTGCGCACATTTCCGTATGGAGCCTCGCCAGCGCCGGATTATTGGCCGTCGAGCCGGAAACATGGGCGCTCGCCGCCGGCTCGATCACGCCCGCATAATAGGCAAGCCAGGACAGATAGGCGCCGCGCTCCGGATGGCCCGGCGGCCGGCCAAGGCTGCAATCGGGGTGAAGATCCGTCAGATATTGCACGACGGCGACCGACTCCCATATCAGGGTTCCGTCATGCAGGAGGGCGGGCACCTGTTTGTGCGGGTGAGGATTGTTTTCGTCCGGCCCGCCCGAGCCGTCCCACCGCCGGATATCCACATAGCGGATTTCGTACTCGGCGCCGATTTCCTCCAGGAGCCAGATGATCCGCGAGGACCGTGACAGGGGCGCGTGAATCAGTGTCAACATCATAACCTCCGTATCCGCCGGATCGGCAGCCATCGAGAACGCCCGCCGTCGAACGAGCCGCCGACAGCGCTCGTCCGATTGCAGTCAGACCGCGACCGGCGCCTTGATGTGCGACTCGGCCTCGTAGCCGATCAGGCTAAAGTCCTCGAACCTGAAGGAAGACAGGTCCTTCACCGCCGGGTTTATTTCCATCCTGGGCAGCGGCTTCGGCGTGCGCGTCAGCTGCAGCCGCGCCTGGTCGAAATGATTGTGGTAGATATGCGCGTCGCCGAGCGTGTGCACGAAGTCGCCGGGCTCAAGCCCTGTCACCTGCGCCACCATCATCGTCAGCAGCGCATAGGAAGCAATGTTGAACGGCACGCCCAGGAAAATATCGCCGGAGCGCTGGTAAAGCTGACACGAAAGCTTGCCCTCCGCCACATAGAACTGGAACAGACAGTGACAGGGCGGTAGCGCCATCTCCTCGACAAGCGCAGGGTTCCAGGCCGAGACGATGTGCCGGCGTGAGTTCGGGTTGGTCTTCAGCCCCTCGATCAGTCCGGCGATCTGGTCGATATGGCCGCCGTCCGGCGTCGGCCATGAGCGCCATTGATAGCCATAGACCGGCCCCAACTCACCATTTTCGTCCGCCCATTCGTCCCAGATGCTGACCCCGTTTTCCTTGAGATAGGCGATATTGGTGTCGCCTTTCAGGAACCAGAGAAGCTCGTGGATGATCGAGCGCAGATGCAGCTTTTTTGTCGTCAGCACCGGGAAACCTTGCGACAGGTCGAAGCGCATCTGGTGACCGAAGACCGAACGCGTGCCGGTGCCGGTCCGGTCGCCCCGGTCGCTGCCGTTGCTCATCACATGATCGAGAAGCTCGAGATATTGCCGCATGGTCGCCCGCCGCCGATTCGTTGCCCTTCAAAATAGGGCGAAGTCCATGCGGAGCCAACGGGCAATCTGCTTTCCTGAAGCACTGATCCGTCAGGTCAGGGGCCCTGCCCGCCTCCATCATTTCGGGGGCGTCGGTTGGCGGCGTGATCCTGATATTGATCGCTCTTCACCTTATTGCCGTCGAGGCCGCGCGCGTCCGAGTGCTGTTTCTTGTCGCGGTTGGACAGGACCTCGTTTTCGCCGAGCATTTCCTGCTGCACCTCGGTCTTCGCCCCGCTTCCCGAGCCCTTGCCCTTGTCGGGCTTGCCGATGTTCTTCTTGCTGGCATGAGCCATGGTCATCTCCTTCATGCTCGTACTATGTGCGACCGCGAATGCCAGGTCGCTCAACCCCCGCCATCCTTGTGGTGTCTGCTCTCCTGGTTCTCGCCTCTCAGAATGCTGCGCTCATTCTCCTCACGGGCATCGGCATGATCGGTGTCGAGACTTCGCCCTTTGCGTTGCGCCCGTCTGAGGGCCTCGGAGCGCTTCAGATCCGCCTCGGCATCGAAGTCCTTGCCCGCATTCGATGTGTCCTCGCGGCCCTCGATAATGCGCCGCTGTTGTTCATGCGTCTTCCTGCCGACCATGGTCGTCGCTCCTATTTGTTGGTTCGCCCGCGCTGGGCAGGATCTGCGCCGCCCTCACCCGTGGCGTCGTTCGCCACATCGCCTTCGACGGTACTGTCGCGCTTCAGGCGCTCATAGTCGGCAGGGCCTTTGATGCCCTTCGACTGGCCGATACCGGGGTCCTGTTTCAGGTCCTTGTCGCTCGGGCGCCGGGTCTTGGGATGTTTGGAGGTCATAATGGAACTGCCTCCTCTCGCTGTCGGACTTATCATCCCGGTGTTAACCGGGGTCGGCGCCTAAAGTTCCCCCGATGGCAGGCCGCGGCTGCGCCCTTGTGGCAGCGCATCCCGGAGCAGAGGTTCCGCTGCTCGTGAGAGAAGCCTTCTACGACCAGTTCCCCTCCTCACCGGAGAAGGCAAGCCGCTCGCTCGACGGCTTCCTGGCGATCATCGCTGAGGGAATGAAGGGCGCCAGGCCGGTCAATCCGGCCCGACAGCGTTGGCGCCGCAGAGGAACGGCAGCCGGCTCCAGCGATCGGCGCGCGTCGCGAAAGACGCGCACCGGCTACCGTCAGATACCTGTCATATTCCCATCTGCCCCCCTTTTCTTGGGGCCTGGAAAGACCTATATCACGAGTGCCGTCCTCGGGCGGCTATGGCAATAAACGGGCGATGCAATAAACCCATTGGACCCGGGGGCGGTACCCGGCGCCTCCACCAAAAACCGGTCTCCGGAAGCATTCCGACCGGCTTTTGATGGGGGCGAAATAGGATCGACAAGGGTGTAAAGATCGACTTTTTGCTCGGCATTGTACCACCGTTATCGGGCTAAATTTATAGTTGCAAACGACAACTATGCTGAAGCACGTCTCGCTGCCTAACGGCGGTGCGGCACTTCAAATCAAGTCCTTCCGGGTAGCACCGTAAGGCGGGGTCCGAAGGCACCTGGCAACAGAAGCCTTCACCTTCTCCCCCGTGCTGAAATGGTCTATAGATGCCTCGATAATTGACTCGCCATAAACAGACGGGCAATGAAGCACGCAACGGCTGGACGATCGAGCCATGCCGCAGATTGAAGACAGACGGGGACCACATGGGCCAGGACCACATCCGCTACGATATACTGGCGCAGGACGCGCTTCGCGGCGTCATTCGTAAGGTATTGGCCGAAGTCGCCGCAACGGGTCACCTGCCCGGCGACCATCACTTCTTCATTACCTTCCTGACCGGCGCTCCCGGCGTTCGTGTTTCGCAACATCTCAGGGCGAAATATCCGGAACAAATGACCATCGTCGTCCAGCACCAGTTCTGGGACCTCAAGGTTTCGGAGACCGGCTTCGAAATCGGTCTTTCCTTTTCCGACACGCCCGAGAAGCTGGTGATTCCCTTCAACGCAATCCGCGGCTTCTATGACCCGTCGGTGAATTTCGAACTGGAGTTCGACGTCGCCGCCGGCGAGGAGGACGAGTCGGAACCGGCGGAGATCACTGCCTACCCGGTCGGCGACACCGACGATGCCCCTGAGGCAAGCGCCGAAAAGACCGGCGAGGAGCAAAAGAGCGGCGGCTCTGTCGTGTCTCTCGATTCCTTCCGCAAGAAGAATTGAGCTGGGGCGCGGGAAATGGCCGGTGACGTCGTCAACCTACGTCAGTTTCGCAAGCGCCAGGCCCGCGCCGCGAGCGAGAAGCAAGCTGAACAGAACCGCATTTCCTTTGGCCGCACGAAGGCGGAAAAGTCCCTGACCAAAGCCCTGAACGAAAGGGCGTCGAAGTCGCTCGACCAGGGTCGGCTGGAGCCCACCTCGTCCGGGACGTCCGGGAAAGACGAACCCGAAGGAAATGAGCGGACTTAGTTTCAAAGAGATACAGCGACCTTGGCGCGTCTGACAAGACGCGCGGCGCTGTGGCATCCGAAAAAATCGGACCCCATTTTCGGAAAGTACACGGCGCTCGCGTACAAGCCGATTCCCCCGGAATTTGATTCTGCAGCAAGGACTTGGCTCGGCTTGCGGAATCGAATTGCGAAGGACTTGAATCAACCTGTGAGGCCACGAATGATCGGCAAGCATTCGGCGACGCTGCACGGACATCGCACCAGCTTCACCCTTGAAGATCCCTTCTGGCAGGAGCTGAAATCAATCGCGAAGAGCCGCGGCATTCCGCTGGCGCGGCTGATCGCCGAGATCGATGACAATCGCGCGCCGGAGGGCAACCTCTCCTCCGCGATCCGGCTCTACGTGCTTGCCTGGGTCAAGGCGCGCGCCGAAGCGGCGGGCGTATCACGGGTTATTGAACCGTGATGTCGGGCAGCATCTCGAAATTGAGCCCTTGCCCCGCGGGCGGGCCCGCATTCTCGCCTGCGCCCGGCGGCAGCAGCACGCCGCCCCGCTGCACATCCTCGGTCGGCGCAGCGCGCGGCGGCGATGACGGCAGTTGCCGCGTGCGCAGACGCTCTTCCTCCGCAGCACGCCGTTCTTCCGCCGCCCGCGCTTCCGCCTCGGCCTTCATCCGCGCCGCCTCAGCTGCGGCGGCCTCGCGCCGGCGCTCCTCGATAATCGCCCGCCGCTGCTCGATCTCCCGCTTCTCCGCCTGCGCCTTGTAAAGCTGGACCTCCCGGCGCAGGCGCTGCTTCTCGAGCACGTTCGCCTGCAGCATCTCCACGCGCCGCCGCTCCCGCTCGTAAGCCCGGAGCGACAGGAAGTTCGCCAGATCGGTGACATCGAAGGAGACGCCGGGCGACGCCAGCAGGCCGGCATAATCGATACGCACCCGCGGTTCGGCACCCGCAAGCGCCTCGTCGCCCGGCCGGAATCCGAGCTCGATCGCGGCATTTATACGCCCGGCCGAAAGATCGATCGACGCATCGCCGCTAAGCTCCGCATGGCTGTCTGCGGCGGTGACGTTCTGCATCCTGATGATGCCGCCAGCCATGCTGAACGGCACCTCGATGCTTTCGACCACCGACTGCCCGCTGAAGATCTCTTCCTCGGCGACCTTGCGGATGCTGTCGGCCGAGATCTCCGTCTTTGTCGCATCGGCCGCCGCGATCAGTTGCGGCAACGCCGCCGTATTGATCCCGTTGAGCGTCACACCGCTGAAAACCGCCATTCCCGAGCCGCTCGCCGATTGCGCCATTGCCTGCGGCGTCGCACCCGAGGCTTCCATGGCCACGGCGAGATCGAATCGGCCTGTTGCCGCCGGCCCGTCCCGCAGCATCCATCCCGCCGCGCCCAAATCGCCGCCCTTGAGGTCGAAACGCGAACGCATGAAGCCCGAACCATTGGCATTGCCGAGCTGCAGCCGCCCCGTAAGCTTGCCTCCCAGCCAGTCACCGATTGCCTCGCTGAGCGCCAGTTCCTCGCCTTTCAATTCGAGCTTTCCGCTGAAGTCGGTCACGGCGTCGTAGACGCCTGGCCAGAAATGCTTCGCCTTGACGTTGACGTCAACGTCGAGGTTCGTCCAGTCCGGCTGCGCAACCGGGGCCGTCGACAATTCGCCCGTCGCGGCATCCTGCACCTGACCGAGGATCGCCTCGCCCATCCAGCCGAAATCGAGCGTATCGAGTGCGAGTTCGCCCTGCGCCTTGCCCGGCACCCTGCGGTCGATCGACAAGGCACCGGCAAAGCCGTTGCTGTCGGCCTTGCCCTTGATGTCCAAAAGCGTGACTCGCTCGGGGTCGGACGTGATTTCCGCCGACAGGGTCATGGGAAGGCCGCTTCCCATCTGTGGCAGGGCAATCCCCTGAAGCAGGAGGTATGGCTCGAGATCCTGGGTCTGCAGCGTTAGCTTCCCCTGCCCTTCGAAGAAATGATCGCGGGAGAGATCGACGGTGCCCTTGGCGGCAAGCGACGTCCTTTCCGTGGTGAAGGTCAGCGTGCCGTTAGCCTTGGTGTCGTCTCCGCCCTGCAGCTTCACCGAAAGGATGCCATTGGCGTCCGCATCGAAGGGCAGCGGATCGAGACCCGCCTGACCGAGAAGGACCGGCGTCCTCGGATTTTCCAGCGTAGCCTCGAGCAGCATGTTCCTGCCGGCAAGCGCCTGGGCGACGTCCGGCGCCTGATAGCTCGCGGCGATCTTGCTGCCGTTCGCCGTGCCGATCACACCGAAGGTAACCGGCGCATCACCTTCCTTGCTCCCGGCGGTGAGTGTCACGTCGAGGGCCGCATCGGCGAAATAGGGGCCGGCCTCGATCAGCCGGCGCAACGCCGGATGGGCCGCCATATGCCGCCCGATCATTTGCAGGAAAGGCGTCATTTCCTCGGCAGCGAGCTTCATCTTTGCCGAAATCGCCGGCTTTTCGAGGCCGCCGCTCATCCGGCCGGAAAAGGCGAGTTTTGCACCGGAAAGCGCTCCGATCGCCACCCGCTCGGCCTGCAGCTGACCGTTTTTCAGCGTCAGGACCGCCTGGACATCCTCAGCCTCCTCCCCGAAAGCGGAAAACCTCTCGGCGGAGAATTCGGCGGCGATCGCATGCGTGAGCAGCGTTCCCGTCGACGCGTCGCCGGCGACGAGGCCAGCGAGCGCCTGCAGTGACTCCAGGTCTATTTGGTTGCCCTTGAGTTGCAGCGACAGCGACGGCTGCTGCTCAGGGAAGGACAGACGTTCGATCCTGCCCTTCAACGTCGCGGGACCCGCTGCCACCTCGAGGTTCTCGAACTGCTGAAGGGTATCCGTGAGATTCACGGTCGCTGCGAAGCCTGCCGTCTTCAGCTTGCGAATGGCGGGATCAACCGATCCCGCCAGCCAATTGGCGAGCCCCGACGGCTGGTTCGAAGCCATCACGATATCGCCGCGGAAGGCGCGCTCATCCTGGAGGTTCAACCGCCCCTTCGCCTCCAGTTGCGTGCGACCCGGCAGAAGCGCCACGGCATTGTCGATGATCCATCCCGCGCCGTCCGGCTTGACGTCGAGACGCACGTCGCGAACGGTGGTGTCACCGATGACGATCGCCGGGAGTCTGAGGCTGGCGCGGCCGGGCACCTGCGGGATCGGAATATCGGCGGCGAACGCCATCATCGCTTCGATTCGCTGGCGGAGCGATACCGCCGGGTCGCGGTCGGTCTTGCCATTGCGCCCGGAACTGCCGATCCGACTGACATCGATCTGCTGCCCGTCGGCGACGAGGAGGAATTTCTGCTCCTTGCCGGTATCGAGCGTCGCCTCGCCGGTGACGATATAAGGATCATCCGGCGGTCCTATCTCGAAACGGTATTCCGGCACCCGGATGCTTTCATTGGTCAGCTGAAAATCACCGTTGATCCGCAGCCCGCCACCCGCCTTGACCTCGGCCGCCTCGCCGGCTTGGCGGTTTTCCGTCAGCGTGAACCGGCCGGCATAGACCGGTTTGAGATCGACGATCTTGAGCTCGCCGTCGAGCTCGACCCCGAAGGGCCGTTCATCCGGCGTCAGCTTTGCCCTGAGGCTCCGCACGCCTCTCTCGTCCACTTCATTCGTCGAAAAGGAGAAGCTGCCCGCCTCGCCGTCGAGCACCGCTTCACCTTCTATCTTCCAGGGCCCTGCGAGCGTGCGCGCAGAAAGGTCGGCTGAAAGGTCGGTCACCCGGCGCGTGCGTCCGGTTTGCTCGTCCATGAACTCGATTTCGCCGTCGGCGATCTCGATCTTCTCCAGTATCACCGTCCTCGCCGGGATCTCCGACCGCAGGCCACGCGCCCAATCGAGCGTGCCGTCGGGCTGCAGGCGGATACGCGCCTTGGGCCGGTCGAGCCGCATGTCGTAAATCAACGCCTCGCCGCTCAGGAAAGGCGCAAGCTCGGCGCTCATTGAGAAATGTTCGACCCGGACCAGCGGATCGCCGCCGTCCGTCGGCCCGACGCGCACGTCATTGAGCGTAACCGTGGGGAAGGGAATGAGCCGAGCGTCGACGCTGCCATGCACCACGACGGGCTTGCCCATGATTCGGCTTGCCTCGCGCTCGAAATCGGCGCGGAAATTGGTCCAGTCAATGAACAGGGGTGCGATCAGCGCCGCGAACAGCGCGACGACCAAAAGGCCGCCAATGATTACGAAAATGCGCGCCAGCACCGTGTCATATTCCCATCTGCTCAGGCTCGGGCAAAAATCTTGCCCGGATTGAAGATATTGTCCGGATCCAGCGCATGCTTGATCTGCCTCATCAGATCCACCGCCTCGCCGAGCTCGGCCTCGAGGAACGGCACCTTGCCCTGGCCTATCCCGTGTTCCCCGGTACAAGTACCATCCATTGCCAGGGCGCGGCTATTCAGCCGTTCGATGAACGCCTCGACCCGCTCTACATCATCAGCGTCCTTATCGTCGAAAACCACGCCCACGTGGAAATTACCGTCGCCGACATGGCCGACGATCGGTGCAATCAAGGCGTTCGCGGCAATATCCTCGTGCGTCGCCGCCACGCAGTCGGCAAGACGCGAGATCGGCACGCAGACATCGGTCGCCAGGATGGCGGCGCCGGGCTTCAGGCTCTTCTGCGCCCAATAGGCATTGTGCCGCGCTTTCCAGAGCCGTGCCCGCTCCTCCGGTTTTGTCGTCCAGACGAAGCCCTTAGACCCGAATTCCGACGCTATTTCGGCGAAGTGGCGCGATTGCAGCGCGACGCTCTCGGCGCTGCCATGAAACTCGACGAAAAGCGTCGGTGTCTCCTCGTAGCTCAAGCCGGAATAGACATTGCAGGCCTTCATCTGCAGCGCGTCGAGCAGCTCGATCCGCGCCACGGGAATGCCGGACTGGATCGTCAGGATGACGGCATTGCAGGCATCCGCTACCGTCCGGAACGGGCACACGCCGCCGGAAATCACCTCCGGAATGCCGTTGAGGCGCAGCGTGATCGAAGTGATGATGCCGAGCGTGCCTTCAGCCCCGACGAAAAGCCGCGTCAGATCGTAGCCGGACGAGGACTTGCGCGCGCGGTGTCCGGTTCGGATCTCGCGCCCGCCGGCAACCACGGCCGTCACCGCAAGCACATTTTCCCGCATCGTGCCATAACGTACCGCATTGGTGCCCGAGGCACGCGTCGATGCCATGCCGCCGATCGAGGCATTCGCACCGGGATCGATCGGGAAGAAAAGCCCGGTGTCGCGCAGAAAGGTGTTCAGTTCCTCGCGCGTCACTCCCGGCTCGACCGTGCAGTCGAGATCCTCGGGATTGACCTCGATGACGCGATTCATGCGCGACATGTCGACCGATATGCCGCCATGCGGGGCATTGATATGGCCCTCGAGCGAGGAACCGGCCCCGAAGGCGATGAGCGGCACGCGATGGGCCGAGGCGATCTTCACGATCTCGCTCACCTCGACGGCATTTTCGGGAAAGACGACCGCATCCGGCAATTGCGCCGGAATATAGGTCGTCGTGTGAGCGTGCTGGGCGCGGACGGCGTCTCCTGTCTGGAACCGTTCACCGAAGCGGGCGCCGAGGAGCGTCTTGACGGCCGCGATCCCGATATCGTTTCTTGCGCCCTGCTTGATCGCCTTCAACGCCACGCGACTTTCCTTCCCACCAAACTCCGACAAACGCAAAAACGTCTGTGCGAGCGGCTTCGCAAAGTATCCTCAATTCGACGCGGAATTAAGGAGGCCGGACAATAAGTCTCCGCGCCGCTTCCGATTATCGCCGCCGCCATTTTCGACCATTCCAGCCTTGTCGCCGCCACGCCGCATGGGCTGGAAGCGCTTTCATTTCAATGCGCTACTGTGCAAATCGGAATCGATTTGTCCAGAAGTTCAAGCCAATTCTCGCAATGCCGGCATCGAAATCGTCCGCGCTGATACCGGCTTGTCACAAGTTGCAGCGGAAGGACCGCCAGCGCTGCCCGCCCTGTGGCGCAAAATCGCGGTCCATCCCAGAAGACATGCGGTACGCCAAAGATGCAGCTTTTGTTTGCGGTTCCATGGGGTATCATGTCCGAAAACGGGAGACCTTACCATGTTCGGCCTGCTCGCTTTGCTCACCGCTTCCGTCTTCTTCGGCGCCGCCATCTACATCAACATCGCCGAGCAACCGGCAAGGCTTCGCCTCGATCACCGATCCGCGCTTGCCGAATGGGGCCCGGCCTATCGCCGGGGCTTCGAGATGCAGGCTTCACTTGCGATCCTGTCCGGCCTGCTGGGCGCCGCGGCCTGGTGGCAGACCGGCAACGCGCTCTGGGGTCTCGGTGCGGCCGTCATCATCATGAACTGGCCCTACACGCTTTATTTCATCATGCCGATCAACAAGCGCCTGGAGACGACGCCGGCAGACCAGGCGAGCGGCGAAACCCGCGAACTGATCACCCGCTGGGGCAAGCTCCATGCCGGGCGCAGCACTCTCGGCGCCGTCGCTGCAGTCATTTACCTCGCCGCCGCCTATGCGATGACAGGCTGAAGCCACCGCTCAACCGGCCTTGGGTGCCTTTTCGAGCAGGGCCGCCGCATCCATCTCCTCGTGCAGTTTGCGCTCTTCATCCGCATGCGGCCTGGTGAAGCGGGCGATCACGAGATAGGCAACGGGTGTCAGATAAAGCGTAACGACCGCCGCAAGACCCAGGCCGCCGACGAGGACCCAGCCGAGGGCCGTGCGGGCTTCCGCCCCGGCGCCGCTTGCGAGCACCAGCGGCACGGCGCCGACGACGGTCGCGATCATGGTCATCATCACCGGTCTCAAACGAATATTGGCCGCATCCTCGATGGCGCTGCGCACGTCCTGTCCGCGGTCACGCAACTGATTGGCAAATTCGACGATCAGTATGCCGTTCTTCGCCATGATGCCGACGAGCATGACGAGCCCGATCTGGCTGTAGATGTTCAGCGTATTGCCGGTCATGATCATCGCGAAGACGGCGCAGGCAAGCCCGAGCGGCACCGTCGACATGATGATGATGCCGCTGACGAAGCTCTCGAATTGCGCCGCCAGCACCAGGAAGATGATCACGATCGCAAAGCCGAAGGTGATGAAGAGGCCGCTGGCGTTCTCGTCGAGCGTGGCCGCCTCCGCAAGCGGCATCAGCCGCGAGCCGGGCGGCATGAGCGGCTCGGCCATTTGCTCCACCATCGACAGGGCTTCCCCGAGCGCCAGGTCGTCTTTCAGCCCGGCCGAGAGCGAGACTGAACGCAGTTGGCTCTCGCGCGAGAGCTGCGGCGCCACGGCCTTCTCCTCGACCGTCGCGATCGTCGACATCGGGACGATCCGGCCGTCACCTGTCTTGACGAAGATGTTCTGCAGATCCGTCGGATCGTTGAGCGGCGCCGTCGAGGAGAGCAGCTTGACCGGATAGGACTCGCCCTCTACGAAGATGTCGACGACACTGCTGCCATCGAGCATGGCCTGCAGCGCCCAGGCCAGGCCGCCGATGTCGACGCCGAGGTCGGAGGCCCGCTCGCGATCGATCGTCACCGACAATTGCGCCTGGTTGGCCTCATAGTTCAGCCGCACGTTCTCAAACCGGCCGCTATCCTCGATCGCGCGCACCAGTTTCGCCGCCGCGTCGCCGAGTTTCGTATAGTCATTGCCGACCAGCGCCACCTGAAGGCCGCTGCCGGCGCCGCGAATGCCGAGGCTGTTCGACTGGATCGTGAAGGCGCGGACGGATGGTATGGCGGCGGTCGCCTTGTTGATGTCGGCAACAATCTCCTGCTGCGTGCGCTCGCGACCCTCCCAGGGCGTCAGTCTCAGGACCATGAACCCGTTATTGGCTGAACCGCCCTGTCCGGAAATCGAGAATACATTGCTGACCTCGCCCGATTTCATCAGCGGCTGCAGCGCATCCTCGATCCGCCGCATCTGCGCCTGCGTGTATTCGAGCGACACCCCCTGGGGCGCATTGACCCTGAGCATCACCAGCGAGCGGTCCTCGTTCGGCGTCAGTTCCGATTTCAGTGTCAGGAAACCGGTGGCGCCCGCCGCGGTGAAGAAGGCGGCCACGACGAAGACGACGAGCGGCGCGTTGAGGCAGGACCGCAGCGTTGCCCGGTAGAAGGCGGAAGCGCGCGCGCCGAAGCGGCGCATGAAGCCGTGATGGGCATGTGCCTCGGTCGTCAGCATGCGCGAAGCCAGCATCGGGCAGAGCGTCAGCGAGACGAAGGACGACAGGAGCACGGCAAACGCAAGCACGAAACCGAACTCGCGGAAAAGCCCACCGGTCTGCCCCGGCAGGAAGGAGAGCGGCACGAAAACAGCCGCAAGCGTCGCGGTGGTCGCGAGAACCGCGAAGAAGACCTCAAGCGTGCCGTGCACGGCCGCCGCCCGCGGCCCAAGCCCGCCGGCCCTGCGGCGCACGATGTTCTCGAGCACGACGATGGCATCGTCGACCACAAGGCCGGTGGCGAGCACGATCGCAAGCAGCGTCAGGATATTAATCGAAAAGCCGGCGAGATAAATCGCCGCGAGCGTTCCGATCAGCGCGATCGGCATGGTGATGGTCGGGATCAGCGTCGCCCGCCAGTCGAGCAGGAAAAGATAGATGACGAGGGTGACGATGGAGACCGCAACCATGAGCGCGATCTCCACCTCGTGGATCGCACCATTGATGAAGACCGCGTCATCACTCGTCACCTGCAACTCGGTTCCCTGCGGCAGAATATCCGAGGAGATCGTATCGACCACCTTGCGCACGCCTTCGGAAATGTTGACGGTGTTGGATTGCGCCTGGCGGATGATGCCGAGGCCGATGCCCTGGCGACCGTTGGAACGCAGGGCCGAGGTGCCCGTATCCGGACCCAGCGTTACCGTCGCCACGTCGCCGAGCCTGACATTGTTGCCAAGCATCAGGTTTTCGAATTGCGCAGGCGTCTGCAGGTCGGCCGTTGCCCGGACCGAGATGTCCTGGCTCGAACTCGTCAGCGACCCCGCCGGCACGTCATAGGAAGCGTTGGCGAGCGCCTCGCGCAGGTTGGCGACGGTGATGCCGCGCCCGGCGAGCTTGGCCTGATTCAGGTCGATGCGGAAGATCTTCTCCTGCTCGCCATAGACCGTGACATCGGCAACGCCCTCCACCGCCGCCAGCCGGTCGCTGATCTCGTTCTCGACCAGGAGCGTCATGTCTTCCATCGACATCGCGTCGGAGGTCAGCGCCAGGCGCATGATCGGCTGGCTGTCCGAATCCGCTTTCACGATCCGCGGCTCCTCCGCGTCGTCCGGCAGCCGGTTGGTGACGCGGCCCAGTGCGTCGCGCACGTCGTTGGCGGCCTGGCCGATATCGGTCGTGTCGGAGAAGTCGAGCGTGACGCGGCTGCGGCCGAAGGAAGACGTCGACGAAATGCCCTTGATGCCTTGAACGCGCGAAACGGCGCCTTCGACGACCGAGGTGACCTCTCGATCGATCGTTTCGGGAGACGCTCCTTCGAATTCGGTCGTTACCGAAATGACGGGCTGGTCGACCTGGGGCAATTCGCGAATTTCGATGCCGTTCCAGGCGGCGAGACCTGCCACGACGATCAGCATGTTGACGACGAGCGCGAAAATCGGACGGCGGATGAAAAGCGCGGTGAATCCGGTCTTGCCGCCCTCTCCCGCGGCTGGCAATCCTCCCCGATGACCGCCGAAGCCGATGTTCATTGCGCGTCTCCCGCCACCTTCTGCTCCGGCGCGGCACGCGGCTCCCCGGCGATGCGCACCGTGCCGCCTTCGCGCAGCCGCTGCACGCCTTCCGTTACGACACGGTCGCCCTCGGAAATCCCGGCCTCGACAAGAACCGTGTCCGGATTGCGCTGGATGATCTTGATCGGCACGCGCTCGCTCTTGTCGCCTTGGATCCGCCAGACATAGGCTCCTTCCGAGCTCCATTGGATCGCCAGCGGGTCGACGGTCGGATAGCGATCGCCATCGAAAGCCATGGTGACCGAGAAGGACATTCCGGCGCGCAGCATGTCGTCGGGATTTTCGATCCGCGCCCGCACGCGAAGCGTGCGGCTCGTCTGGTCGAGGCGGTTGTCGATCGCATGAATGGCGCCGTCGAGCGAACGGCCGGGCTGGGCGATCGCGTTCGCGGTCACCGGCTGGCCGACGTAGATCCTGCTGGCGAAACGTTCCGGCACCCAGAAGTCAACGAGGATCTCGGAGCGGTCGTCGACGACGGCAATCGGCGTCGAAGTGGTGACGTAATCGCCAACATTGACCGTGATGATACCGACTATCCCCTTCGACGGGGCAACGATGTCGCGCCGCTTGAGATCGAGTTCCGCCGTGTTCAGCGCCAGTTCGGCCGCCTGCAGCGCGATCTCCGCGTCGCGCACCTCGACCGCCGTGACGACGCGGGCGCTGCCGAGATTGCGATAGCGCTCGACCTTTTCCCGGGCGCTGTCGCGGGCCAGCCGGGCCTGCTCGGCGGCGATCGTCTGATCGTCCCTGTCGAGCCGCGCGATCACCTGGCCCGCCTCGATCCGGTCGCCGGACCGGACGAGAATTTCTGTGAGGTTGCCCGTTGCCGTCGGCGTCACCGTGACGGATTGGATTGCTTCGCCGCTGCCTATGACGTTCAGCCTATTGTTGACGACTGCGGTCTCAGCGGGCTTGACCACCACCAGCGCCGCCCCGCCCGCGCCACCGCGTCCGCCCTGGCCGCGCCCGCGATTGCCCTCGCCGCCCCTTCCCTCGCCGCCCCTTCCCTCGCCGCCTTGCGAGCGCGATAGCGCATCGAGGAGAGGATGTGAAACGCCGATCGCCGCCAGCGTTTCCCCGGCACCGGGGGCAAAGCGTATCCAGGCGGCGCCCCCGACGACGAGAACGACGAGGCTGACCGCCAGTTGCTTCCAAAAGCGCATCCATGTCTCCGACTTGAGGTGCACGCGGCGGCGCGGCGCGCACCGGGAGGAACGTTCCGAGTTGTCGCGAGTATGATTGTTCGCCCGCCCGCGGGCAATCTCGGAACGCCATCATTACGCAATTGTAATGAAAGCAGAATTTGTTGGCCGCATGATGGCGCTTTCCGCAACCGGAAAAGACATTGGCCACCCTGGAAAACCATTGTTTACAGCAGCCACGGCTTAGCTATCCTGCTGCTCGGACTGCGGCATCTCCAATCAGGTTTTCAACGCTCAAACAGGGGAGCAGGGGCAATGTGCGATGCATGCGTCATTCAATCGGTAAAGGAGCGGATGCTTTCGCGGCGAGACTTCTTCCGCGCGGCAGCGGTCGGCACGGCTGGGATTGCCGCCGCAAGCATTGGGGCCGCGCCGCCGGCGCTTGCCGAAGGCCACGCCAGCGTCACGGATCTTACGCATGAGCTTCACGAGGAGTTCCCGACCTTTTTCGGTCAGCAGCAATTTTTCCGCGAGCAGAAGTTCAGCTTCGCCGAACACAAATTCAACCTGTTCGAGCTGCGCGTCAACGAGCACACAGGAACCCATGTGGATGCGCCGCTGCATTTCTCGGCCGACGGGCTATCCGTTGCCGAACTGCCCGTCGAAAAGCTCGTCGTGCCGCTCTGCGTCGTCGACATCCGAAAAAAGGCCGCGGCGGATCCGGATGCCCAGGTGACACCGGAGGACATCAAGTCCTGGATCGCTGCCAATGGCGAGATCCCGGATAACGCCTGTGTCGCGATGCTGTCCGGCTGGGCCGATCATGTCGGCACGGACAAATTCCGCAATGCGGATTCCGCAGGTAAACTGCACTTCCCCGGATTCCACGTCGAGACCGCCAAATTCCTGCTGGAGGAAACGCAGGCCGCCGGCATCGCAGTCGACACGCTTTCGCTCGACCATGGGATTTCACCGGATTTTGCCACACACCACGCCTGGCTTCCCGAGGGCCGCTGGGGACTCGAGGCTGCCGCCAATCTCGACAAGATGCCGGCGAAGGGCGCCACCCTCGTCCTCGGCGCCCCGAAGCACCGCGGCGGCACCGGCGGTCCGGCACGCGTCTTCGCACTCGTCTGATCGGAGGATTACCGCATGAGCACCGTCGCGCCGCCACCCGATCCCGAAGCCGATCCGCGCGTCAGGGCGGTATTCGACGACATCCGCGCAACGCGCAAATCGAATTTCATCAACAATATGTGGCACTGGCTTGCCTTCGACCCGGACTTGCTGGAGCGCACCTGGGCAGAGGTGAAGGCGGTGATGGCGACGCCCTCGGCTCTCGACCCGCTGGTCAAGGAGATGCTTTACATCGCCGTTTCCGTCACCAATGGCTGCGGCTATTGCATCCATTCCCATACTGCGTCAGCCAAGGCGAAGGGCATGACGGACGCGCAGCACGCCGATCTTCTCATGGTGATCGCGCTTGCCGCCAAGACCAATCAGCTCGCGACCGCGCTGCAGGTGCCGGTCGATCCGGCCTTCGACGCCAGGGGCGAACAATGATGCGCGCGGTGAAAAGGCTAGTCTTTCCACAGTCTTGCTGAGCCCGGCAGAGAACCCGGAATAAAAGAGGAACATCCTTTCTGGCCTTTCGGTCCCGAATCACTACATTGGGCCGCATGAGCAAAGGTTTCGACGACATCCCCTTCTTCGACGAGGAGCCGGCACCGCGCAAACCCGCCTCCGCCACGGGCGGGATCGCGGCGCGTGCCATGGCGGCCCGCGACAGGTCCAAGCGTCCGGATTATCTTTCCGGTCTCAATCCGGAGCAGGCGGACGCCGTCGAAACCCTCGAAGGGCCCGTATTGGTGCTCGCGGGTGCCGGCACCGGCAAGACGCGCGTGCTGACCACCCGCATTGCCCATATCCTCTCCACCGGCCGCGCCTACCCATCGCAGATCCTCGCCGTCACCTTCACCAACAAGGCCGCGCGCGAGATGAAGGAGAGGATCGGCGTGCTCGTCGGCCATGCGGTCGAGGGCATGCCCTGGCTCGGCACCTTCCACTCGATCGGCGTCAAGCTCCTGCGCCGCCATGCCGAACTGGTGGGCTTGAGATCCGATTTCACCATTCTTGACACCGACGACGTGGTGCGCCTCATCAAGCAGCTGATCCAGGCGGAAGGCCTCGACGACAAGCGCTGGCCGGCCAAGCAGTTCGCGGGCATGATCGACGGCTGGAAGAACAAGGGCCTCGACCCTTCGCATATCCCCGAGGGCGACGCCCGCGCCTTTGCCAACGGCAAGGGCCGCGAGCTCTACGCCGCCTACCAGAACCGGCTTCTAACGCTGAACGCTTGCGATTTCGGCGACCTGCTGCTGCATCCGATCCGGATGTTCCGCGCCAATCCGGATGTGCTCAAGGAGTATCACGACAGGTTCCGCTACATCCTCGTCGACGAGTACCAGGACACCAATACGGCGCAGTACATGTGGCTCAGGCTCCTGGCGCAGCGGCCCCGGTCTTCCGAGCGATCTGGCACCGGAAATCCGGGCGGAGCCCGGCAAGGCCAAGCGGCCGTCGCGCCTGATGGCGCGCCCCTGCGGAGCGAGCCGCGCAGCGGCGACAGCGTGAGCGCGAATAAACCCATACAACAAATCAATCTCTGCTGCGTCGGCGACGACGATCAGTCGATCTATGGCTGGCGCGGGGCGGAGGTCGACAACATCCTGCGCTTCGAAAAGGACTTTCCCGGCGCCAAGGTCATCAAGCTGGAGCGCAATTACCGCTCGACCGAGCACATTCTCGGCGCCGCGTCGCATCTGATAGCCCACAATGAAGGCCGCCTGGGCAAGACGCTATTCACCGAGCGCAGCCATCCGGACGACGAGAAGGTGCATGTGCACGCCGCCTGGGACTCCGAGGAAGAGGCCCGCGCGGTCGGCGAGGAGATCGAGCAGCTCCAGCGGGGCAAGCACAATCTGAACGACATGGCGATCCTGGTGCGCGCCTCGTTCCAGATGCGCGAGTTCGAAGACCGCTTCGTCACCCTCGGCCTCAACTATCGCGTCATCGGCGGCCCGCGCTTCTACGAGCGGCTCGAGATTCGCGATGCCATGGCCTATTTCCGCCTGGTCTGCCAGCCGGCCGACGACCTCGCCTTCGAACGCATCATCAACACGCCGAAGCGTGGGCTTGGCGAAACCACCGTGCGCACGCTGCACGACTATGCGCGCAGCCGCGACATTCCGATGCTCGCCGCCGCAAGCGAGATCATCGAGACGGACGAACTGAAGCCGAAGGCGCGCAAGGCCCTCTTCGACGTCGTCACCGATTTCCGCCGCTGGCAGACGCTGCTCGAGACGACCCTGCATACGGAGCTTGCCGAGAAAATCCTCGACGAGAGCGGCTATACGGCGATGTGGCAGGCGGACAAGTCGGCCGAAGCTCCCGGGCGCCTCGAAAACCTGAAGGAACTCATCCGCTCGATGGAGGCGTTCGAGTCGATGCGCGGCTTTCTGGAGCATGTCGCGCTGGTGATGGATGCCGAGCAGAACGAGGACATGGATGCCGTCTCGATCATGACGCTGCATTCGGCCAAGGGCCTGGAATTCGACACGGTATTCCTGCCGGGCTGGGAGGAAGGGCTATTTCCGCACCAGCGCGCGCTCGACGAGGGCGGCCGCGCCGGCCTCGAGGAGGAACGCCGCCTCGCCTATGTCGGCATCACCCGCGCCAAGCGCCGCTGCCATATCTGGTTCGTCTCGAACCGCCGCATCCATGGGCTCTGGCAATCCACCATGCCGTCGCGCTTCCTCGACGAACTGCCGATCGACCATGTGGAAGTGGCCGAGCAGGAAGCTTCCTATGGTGGCTATGGCCGCGGTGGCTACGGCCAGTCGCGCTTCGACAAGGCCGATCCCTTCGAGAACAGCTACCAGACACCCGGCTGGAAGCGCGCCCAGCAGCACCGCTCGGATGCCACCCGCGACAATTGGGGCACCCGCTCCGGCCACGCCGTCGAGCGCATCGGCTACGGCGAATCCGGCCCGCGCACCCGCACCATCGAGGGCGAGCTCGTCGCCAAGTCGACGACTGCGGAACCCTCCCGCTTCCAGGTCGGCGACCGCGTCTTCCACCTGAAATTCGGCAACGGCAACATCGCCGCCGTCGAAGGCAACAAGCTGACGATCGACTTCGACCGGGCGGGACAGAAACGGGTACTGGACGGATTTGTGGAAAGGGTGTGAGCCCCGCTCAAATCACCATCCGGTACATCACGAATCCGGACTTCTCGGCGAGCTTGTCGTAAAGTTGCATCGCCGTGATGTTCGACTCGTGCGTAAGCCAATAGACGCGTGACGTGCCGGCGCGCCGCGCGGCGTCGAAGACGCCGTTGATCAGGGCCTGGCCGACCCCTTTCCCGTGGATGCCTTCTCTGATGAAGAGGTCCTGGAGATAGCAGTTCGGCTGGATCGCCGTGGTGCTGTGGTGGAAAATGTAATGGGTGAGCCCGACCAGCCGACCATTGTTTTCCGCGACAAGCGCATACATCGGTTCATAGGCATCGAAGAAACGCGACCAGGTCATGAGGGTAATGTCGGCGTCGAGCGCCTTTTCACCCGAACGTCCGTTGGATGCGTTGTAGTGCTCCCAGAGGACCAGCCACTGATCGTAGTCGCTGCGAACGACCGGACGGATGGAGACGTTCTCGCTCATCGTCGAACCCACCGGAATGACCACCCTTTGCGGGGGCGACAGCATAACCTCTCGGATTGGCGCGGTCCATCAGCCGCTCATCACACATTGTCACCTTCGCGCATCATTCGCGCGTGGCGGATGGCCCTTGAAATTGTCGTGGTGCTCAAATCGCGTAATGCCTGCGCCCAAGTCGAAGACCACTAAAATTGCAGTGAATTTCGCCGGGCTTCGTTAATACGGCAAAGGTACGAATCGGACTGCTTATCGGCTGGAACGCAAGCCACTTTTCATTTTTAGCACGACAGGCCGTTTCGAATGAGCTTTCTCCCTGCCGTATCCGCCCTTGCCCTCTCGGCTATAGTGCCGCTCCTGTTGTCTCTCGGGCGCACTGCCGCCGGCAGCCGCGAGCTTTCGGCCGGTTGCGCCCTGGCCGCAGCTGCAAACGGGCTGATGGCCGTGGCGGCGCTGCTCGGGATGCCGCTTGCCGCAACGTTCGGCTTTTTGGCGCTGATAGCCGCCTTCGTTTTCATATTCCTCGCTTTTCGGCGTCTCCTCGCCCTGCCGGCACCTCCGGCCGTCTTCACGGCCGTCGCCCTTGCCGCCGGTACCGCCGGCCTCGTCATTGCGCTTGGCGGTCTCGGCGGTTCCACCACACGCGTTCTCGTCGGCAGCGGCCTTTGCGGCTGTCTGCTCCTCGTGATCGGTCTTCCGACCCTAGATCGCTGGGCTGCGGGGCGGCCGGCCATCCGCCTTGCCGCCGTGGCAGCGCTGGCGATCGCCTGCATGTCCCTCATCCACGCTCTCGGCCCGATGTCCGCGGTGGCGCTTCAGGCTGCACCCTCCCCCGGCTACGCTTTCTCGCTGGCAGTCCTGCAAACGCTCGGCCTGCCGTCCCTTTTCCTGGCGGCGAACCACACGCTGCGGAACCGCATCATCGGCGATCTCCGGACGGCGATCGCCCGCGACGAACTCACGGGCGTCCTGTCGCGCAGGGCGCTGATCGAGAAAGGCGAGGGGATTCTCGCCTTCTCTCTTTCGCGCCGTCGTCCGGCTTCTTTCCTGCTGCTCGATCTCGACTATTTCAAGCAGATCAATGACCATTACGGCCACGCCTGCGGCGACATGGCCCTTGCCCATTTCGCCGAGACCGTCTCCGGCTTCCTCGGCGATCGCGGCGCCTTCGGGCGGATCGGCGGCGAGGAATTTGGCATCATCCTCCCCAACCACACGGAGGAACAGGCAGCCGCTCTCGCCGAGGCGATCTGCCGCCTCGTGCGCGAAACGCCCGCCGGCCGGGCACACCAGCGCATCCGACTGACGGTGAGCATCGGTATCGCCGGCGCCGAGCCCGGCGATTCGATCATGGACGTGATGATCCGCGCCGACATGGCGCTTTACGACTCCAAGGCCGACGGCCGCGACCGCTGTTCGCTTGCGAGGCAGCGCCGTGCCGACCCCAGCGCCCGCGTGCTTGCAGCGGCCGCCGCGCAGTTGCGTCAGGCCGATATGTCCGATCAGGAGCGATTGCGCGAGAGCGCATAGAAGGCTCCCCTATCGTAATCGATGCAGTTCCCACCTATGTGAACGCTAATGCATGTCGCCCAAAAGTGTGCAGCGGTTGGGCCAACGACGTGCATGAAAACAAGGAACTAAAGCGCGTTGCACGAATACCGTTAAACGCGACGCGCTTTGGCGTATCGGCCCGAAAATCGCGCGGCGCCGTATCGCCCATAGGAGGATAGTCATGTTCCGCCGCATCCGTACCTTGACCCTCGCTGCCCTCGCGCTCACAGCCGCAGCGATCGCCCCCACCCGTGCCGAAACCGTCGGCGAAGTCGGGGTCGATTGGCTCGGCAACGACATCAAGATCGATGCCGTGCGCGATCCGAAGGTCAGCGGCGTGACCTGCCACGTCACCTATTTCGACCGCAGTGTCATCGACCGCCTCAAGAACGGCAATTGGTTCGAGGATCCTTCGAACAATTCGATCGCCTGCCGGCAAACGGGTCCGATCGCCATTGGGGACATCGAACTGTCGAATGAAGGCGAAGAGGTCTTTCGCTCCGGGCTGTCGCTGATCTGGAAGCACCTGCTCGTGACGCGCATCTACGACAAGGCCAACGACACGCTCATTTACCTGGCGCATTCACGCCAGGTGACGGATGGATCCGCCAAAATGTCGATCTCCACGGTTCCGCTTTTCGGCCAGTCCGTAACCTGGGAAAATGGGCGGCCCGACTGATGCGGTCTCTGGACACGAAGGAACGGGACGGCAAATGAGGCCGTCCCGCTCGCCTGCGCGGCGATGCGGGACAGCTATACCAAATCTCGATGATTAGGAACGAGACTTGGTATTAACAGTTTTAACGACCTTCAGTGCTGCCGGTGCTGAATTAGCGCCTCGGGGGAACGATTCCCCGATAGTACTGACCCTCACCGGGCGTGTACTCCGGATAGGGATCGCGGTCGATCGTCCGCCCATCGAAGATGCTGCCCGTCGGCATCACGTCGATGCTGCCGGTCGGCATGCGGTCGACACGCTCATTCGGTGTCACGGTGACCGGCGGCAGCGACATCAGCGGCTGGCTCTGGGTCCCCGGAGGGTTGTGCGGATCGACGCCCTGGTAATAGCTGTCCGCCAAGGTCGGTGCGGCGCCTCCAAGGAGCGCGGACGAGAGGACAAGTGCGGGAATCGACGTCTTCAGAGATGGTCTCATAGCGTTCACTCCTTTGTCCGTTCGGCATCCCGCCTCCGGCGAACGCCGAGCTTCACGACAGCCAGGCGCATCCATTCATGCGCACAGGACGGCAGTCGTTCTTCGGGATTTCTGCGCATTCCGTCCTTAAATCGGAGGCGATTTAAAGAACACGCAACGAGTTAACGCCACACCGCGGCGGATGTTCGGCGTAAGCGTTGACGTTTGGTCACGTTTACTCATACGAGCGTGATGCCGGCCTGCACGGAATTTGACTTGACGCACATCTCAATGCACGCGCGGCCGGCGATCAGCCGGCCGAGCGCTCCAGTCAAGCAATCCGGCTGCTAATTCACGGAACTGGCGCCGGAGGGATGATGCCCTGGTAGTAATCTCCTTCGCCGCCCGCTTGATATTCATTCAGATGTCGCTCACGGATCTCCGAGGGCGACAGGTTGTAGATCGGCGCTGGACGGACATAGACCGGTCCCATAGGGCCCGGATCGACATAAATGCTGCCCGTCGGCATGGTGTCCACGTAGACGCTTCCGGTGGGCGCGGGATCGAAATAATACGGGCTCACTGTCCGCGGCACGACAATGATCCTGTTCTGGGTTCCCGGCGGGTGATGCGGATCGATGCCCGGATAAAAACCGTTCGCAAGGGCCGGAGTCGCCGCGCCAGCAAGCGCCGAAGAAAGGGCGAAAGCCGCTAGTGACGTTTTGAGCAATGTTTTCATGGCTGTGCTCCTGTTCCGATCAGTATCCGCATGCTTCGCGAAATACTGGAAGGTTCGCCATGATAACTCGTTTCCCGCTCTAGGTGTTCCTGCCAGCAATCGGCATGGTCACTTCGCGCAGGCGGCCGCAGCGCGAGCGAGCGCCGCTGCCTGCGCCTACTGCATGTCGCGTGGCGTTGTAGGGCCCGCGCCTTCTGCTCTCCGAAAGTCGAATCCGAATTTCGGAAAATTCTTCAGGCGGCCTGGGCTAGTTCGTCGGCGATTACCGTATCCAGATTGAGGAAACAGACCATCGTCTTCTCGAGCGCGACGATACCGCGGCAGAAGGCGCGCTGGGGTTCCGGTATGATTTCCGGCGCCGGTTGCAGGTCCTCGCCGCGGATGGTCATCATGTCCGAGACCTGCTCAACCAGCAGGCCGACGAGCTTGCCGTTGATGTCGGTGACGATAATGGCCGCGCGCTCCGACGGTTCGGTCATCTTCATGCCCAGCCGGCTCGCCATGTCGATGACCGGGATCACCGCGCCGCGCAGGTTGATGAGGCCGAGCACGTAAGGCGGCGTGTGCGGCATCGGCGTCACCGGCGCCCAGCCGCGGATTTCACGGATGGCCATGATATCGATGCAGAATTCCTGGTCTCCGAGATGGAAGGAGACGATTTCGAGTTGGGCACCAGTCTGCTTGATTGCGTTGCTCATGATCAGAATTCTTCCCAATTGTCACTGGACGGCGCGGCCGCCGATGTGTTGCCGAATGCGCCCGCCAGCTTGCCCATGAGCGCCTTGGCGGGGGATGGAGCGGGTCGGGTGGCTGCCTGCACCGAGGCGGGCTTGCGCAGCGGCGCCGGTCTTGCAGGGGCTGCCGTGGCCAGCACTTTCTCTGATCCGGCCCCGGCACTCCTCATGGCCGGTCGCACCGGGGCTGCCGTCGACGCCGATGTCGGGGCCGCAGCGCGCAGGGCGGTTTCTCGCATCTCGCCATTGCGGAACTGGTTGACGAGTGAGCTCAGCCTTTCGGCGTCCTGGGCAAGCGTGTGGCTCGCCGCATTGGTCTGCTCGACCATCGCGGCGTTCTGCTGCGTCATCTGGTCGAGTTGGCCAACAGCCGTGTTGATTTCGTTCAGCCCGGTCGACTGCTCCCGCGCCGCTACCACGATCGAACTCATATGTTCGTTGATGCGTGCAACATTGACGCCGATGCGACCGAGGGCGTCGCCCGTTGCCCGAACCAGCTTGACGCCGTTTTCGACTTCGTCGCCAGAGCGCGTGACCAGCGCCTTGATATCCTTCGCCGCGCCGGCGGCCCGCTGCGCAAGCTCGCGAACCTCCTGGGCGACGACGGCGAAGCCCTTGCCCGCCTCGCCCGCCCGGGCCGCCTCGACGCCGGCGTTGAGCGCCAGCAGATTGGTCTGGAAAGCAATCTCGTCGATGACGTTGATGATCTTGCCTATTTCGTTGGACGCGTCTTCGATTCGCGCCATGGCGGCGATCGCATCGCCGACGATGCGGCCGGATTCCTCGGCGTTGACGCGCGTCTCATCGACCATGCGGCTCGCCTCTTCGGCCCGCTCTGTCGCCGTTTTCACCGTTGCGGTGATCTCCTCTAGTGCGGCGGACGTCTGCTCCAGCGAGGCGGCCTGCTTTTCTGTCCGCCGCGCCAGATCGTCGGCGGCGCTGCGCATCTGGCGGCCATTGCCCTCGATCGAAACAGTGTTCTCTTTCACATTGGCGAGTGCGTGGCTGAGCCGGTCGACCGCATTGTTGAAATCGCGCCGAAGCGCATCGAGGTCGCCGTCGAAAGGCTCGTGAATGGCAACGGCAAGGTTGCCCTCCGCGAGTTGATTGAGCGCGCGGCCCAGGGCATCGACGGCGGATCCGATACGGGCAACCGCCTGCTCGCGCTCGGCCGCCTGGCGTTCCCGCGCCTGGTCCATTTCTTGCCGGTCGGCGGCGGAAGATTGTTCGAGCGCCCGCGCCTCGATGGCCGCGGTGCGGAACAACTCGACCGAGCGCGCCATCTCGCCGATCTCGTCGCCGCGCTCGAGCGTCGGCACGGCCGAGGAAAGATCGCCCGACTGGATCCGCCGCATGCTGTCGCGCAGGCCAAGCACGCCGCGGCGCAGCACGCCTCCGTGGAACCAGATCAGCGCAAGCATGCCGCCCATCGCCAGAACTCCGGCGAGCGCCTGGAAGAGCACCGCATTGCCGGACTCCACGCGCGCGTCGGCAATGCGGTCTGCGGCGAGAGTGGCGGCAGCTTCGGCCATTTCGGTCAGCGCCGCGCCCATACGCTCGCCGGCACGGTCGATCACGTCGTCGACGCGCGCGAAATCCGCCGCGGGCGCGCCGGCTTCCACCATCTGTTTCAGGTCCACCTCTACAGCTTTGCGCAATGCGGCAAGATCGTCCTCGTAGGTGGAAAGAACCGGCTCCTTGCCAACAAGGCGCGCCAGTCCCTTGAGATCTTTCGTCTTCGCGTCCAGCAAGTCGAGCGAGGCCTCAATCCCGCGCAGGCGCTCCGGCTGAATCTTGCGCTCCTCACGATCGATGATCGTATCCATCGCGATCAGCACGAGTTCGATGCCGGCGAAGCGCATTTCCTGCGCCGTTCTCATACCCTGCTCCGCCACCGCTGCCTTCTCGAGAGCCGCCTCCGACCGGCTGTTCTGATACCAGCCGACCGCCAGGACGGAGCCGAAACCGAGCAAGGCGGCACCTGCAAGTGTTGCCAACCTCTGGCTGACCGAAAGGTGGCGCTTGGCGGTGGAATGTTCGTTCATGATGGACAGCCCGTGACACGGACCTGCCTCCGCCGGCATGGTCCTTCGTTGCGGTGAATGCGGAAGCCGGACCTGATCGAACCGGATGACGTCATGTCAGAGGGAAGCGGTGCACTTCTCCGCATTGACGGACTTTGGCAAACAGACCTTAACCATTCGCTAAAATACAATCACCGATCATCGGCGATAGCCGCAATTTGCCGGCGCCCCTTCCCTCGCCGTACGACGATGTTATGATCCGCCCCATGCGCATGGAAACGAAGAAAGCAATCTCTCCCCTCGTCCTCGCCTTCGCCGCGGCGGTGCTCGCGCTCGTCTCCCTGTTCGCGTTCCAGGGCTGGATCGCGCACAGCGCGGATATCTTCCTGTCGCTTGGTCAGGCGGGCCTTGCCTGGTGCCTCTGAGCCGGGGAGGCTCAATACTTGCCATGCAGTAGCTTGCGCCGATACGGTAGCGCCTCGTTCCGGCTCATGCCTGCGGCAATTGTGTCTTTGCGCCGCCCTCAGCGACGCGGTATCAAGGCATTGCGCGTTTTTTGATGGCGGACGATGAGCCGCAACGGACCGGTGGCAATGATGAAATCCATACGTATCGTTCTCTGGGCAGCCATCCTCGTCATGGTGGCCGTGCTCGGCTGGCTAACCTACGATATGACGCAGTCCAGTCAGCAGGCATCCGCCGGCCCCTTCGGCGTGCCCTTCACACTGGTGGCCCAGAACGGCCAGCCAATCACCGAAAAGGCGTTCACAGGCAAGCCGACTGCGCTTTTCTTCGGCTTCACCCACTGCCCCGAAGTCTGCCCGACGACGCTCTTCGAGTTGAATGGATGGCTCGAAAAGGTCGATCCGAAGGGCGACCGGCTGCAAGCCTATTTCATCACCGTCGACCCGGAGCGCGACACGCCGGACGTTCTCGGCCAGTACGTGTCGAACGTCTCCAAGCGCATTACGGGCATTTCCGGTCCTTCCGACGACGTCCTGGAAATGGTCAAGGGTTACCGCGTCTACTACAAGAAAGTGCCGACCGACGAGGCAAACCCCGACGGCGACTACACGATGGACCATACCGCGTCGGTATTCCTGCTCGACGCCAACCGAGAGTTCCGGGGCACGATCGCCTATGGCGAGAACCCGGACACGGCGGTCAGGAAGCTTGAAAACCTGATCAAGGGCTGATTTCGCCCCGTTCCATTCCGCGCAAGCCGATGCTTTACCTTTACGCCGCATTCATGATAGCGGCGGATCGACTTCACAGCGTCTCGCGCGCCGGTTCGCACGACGAAAGGGCGCTGGCCGCAGCCGAAGGAAAGACCATTGAGCGAGATACGCCTTTTTGTCAGCACCACCGAGAAGCAGGCCGAAGCCGTTCTCGACCTCATGACCGCAGTTTTCGGCGAGGAGGACTTTGCGATCGCGACGATGGAGATCGACGAGAAACGCGACCTCTGGGAAGCCTCGGTCTATATGATGGCGGATGAGGAAGCTGAGGTGAAGGCGCGGCTCGAAGAGGCGCTGCAGGCCGGCTTCTCCCATCTTCCGATCGAACGCGAGGTGTTGCCGGACGTCGACTGGATCGCCAAATCGCTCGAAGGGCTTGCTCCCGTGCGCGCCGGCAGCTTCGTCGTGCATGGTTCCCATGATCGCGACAAGGTGAAGACCGGCGAGATCGCCATTGAAATCGACGCCGGTCAGGCCTTCGGCACCGGCCATCACGGAACGACCGCCGGCTGTCTGGAAATGCTCGCATCCGTCGCGCGGGCGCGGCGCATCCGAAACGTGCTCGATCTCGGCACCGGCAGCGGCGTCCTGGCGATCGCCGCCTGGAAGCTCCTGCACGTGCCGGTGCTCGCGACCGATATCGATCCGGTCGCAACCCGCGTGGCGACCGAGAACGCTCGCCGCAACGGCGTCGTCAGCGGCCTTGCCTTCGCGACCGCGCCGGGCTTCCACTCCACCACCTTCAGCGCCAACGGCCCGTTCGATCTGATCATCGCCAATATTCTGGCGCGGCCGCTGATGAAAATGGCGCCAGAACTCGTCCTCAATCTCGCTCCCGGCGGCTCGGTCATCCTCTCGGGCATCCTCGCCGAGCAGCGCTGGAAGGTCCTCGCCGCCTATAACGGCCAGCACCTCAAACATATGCGCACGATCTGGCGCAATGGCTGGGTGACGATCTATCTGGCCAAGTAGCGATGATCGCAGGGGCCGAGGCTTGCGGCCAATCTTTCCGCTCTCGTTCCTAGCTGTGCTTGTACACGGAGCCCGACTAGGCTCGGCGCCCGGCCCGAGCCTCGGCCCGAAAAACGAAGAGGCCACCCGTTCGATCATGAACGGGTGGCCCCTTCGAAAGAAAGGCGATGCCGAAGCATCGCCATGGCCGATCGAAACCGACCATTTGCCCGCGAGCCTGAGGAGGAGGAGCGCTCGAGCGGGCTCTACCGTTCCGAAGTTGACCACCCTGAGGGAGGAGGAGAACAGATGACCAACTATTCTCGGAACTGCAGCTTCTTGAACCGGGAACGGTTGCCCCTGTTCGTTGGCCGCGCTTATAACCCATAAATTCTGTAGGGAAAGATGTTTTTCCCGCATGGGAGCCATGCACCCGGCGCATAAATATGACAAATGAGCTTCGATCAAGAAATGCGAGGCGAAAGCACGGCAGGATATCGCCTCTTTCCCCTGAAGCAGGCTTTCCGCTAACATGGCGAACTCACCTGCGGTCTTCGCAAAGTTTTACCGGACGTATCCATGTTTCAATCCTTCGAAGTCACTTCCACGCCCCAGTTCGGCAGGGAGCGTGTCGCCGCCTTGCGCGCCGCTTTCGCGCCGCTTGGTATCGACGGCTTTCTCGTGCCGCGGGCCGATGAATTTCAGGGCGAATACGTACCAGCCTGCTCCGAGCGGCTCTCCTGGCTGACCGGCTTTACCGGCTCGGCCGGCGTCGCGCTTGTCACGGAACGCGACGCGATCGTCTTCGTCGACGGACGCTATGTAACCCAGCTCAAGGAGCAGGTCGACGCGAGCGTCTTCACCGGCGGCGACCTCGTCGGCGAGCCGCCGCATGTCTGGCTGGAGCGCCACGGGCCGAAGGGATGCCGCCTCGGCATAGATCCCTGGCTGCATACCGCGGCCGAAGTCCGCCGCCTGGAAAAAGCGCTTGCGACGATCGACGGCAGGCTGGTCTTGCTAGGGGACAATCCGCTCGACCGCATCTGGACCGACCGACCCGCCGCCCCGGTCGGCCGCGTAACGATCCAGCCGCTCGAGCATGCCGGTCGGCTGGCGAAGGACAAGCTCGCCGAGATTGCCGCGGCCGTCGAGAAGGCGACGGCGGCGGCCGTCGTGCTGGCAGATCCCTCCTCCATCGCCTGGACCTTCAATGTCCGCGGCAGCGATGTCCCGCATACGCCGCATCCGCTGGCACGCGCCATCATCCATGCAAATGGACGTGCCGAAATCTTCATCGACAAGCGCAAGACCGGGATCGAACAGGAGGCCTACATCACACAGCTCGCCGACATCCTGCCGCCGGCCAGTTTCGAGGATCGCCTCGCCACGCTTTCTTCGAGCGGTGCAGCGATCATGATCGATCCGGATCTCTCCTCCTTTGCGATCGGCGAACTTATCCGCAGCAAGGGTGGCGTGGTGATCGAGGCAACCGATCCCGCCCGCTTGCCGCGCGCCTGCAAGAATGCGCAGGAGATCGCCGGATCGGTCCGTGCCCACCTCCAGGACGGGGCCGCAATGGTTGAATTCCTCGCCTGGCTCGACAAGGCCGACCCCGGCAGCATCACGGAAATCGGCGCGACGAAGCGACTTGAAGCCCTGCGCACCGCCGTCGGCGAACGCATGCAGAATCCGTTGAAGGACATCTCCTTCGATACTATCGCCGGCGCTGGCGCGCATGCGGCGATCATGCATTACCGGGTGACGACGGACACCGACCAGGCAATCGAAGCCGGAACCGTGTTCCTGATCGATTCCGGAGCGCAATATGTCAATGGCACCACGGACATCACCCGCACGGTGGCTATCGGTTCCGTACCGCAAGAGCAGAAACGATTCTTCACCCTGGTCCTGAAAGGCATGATCGCCATCAGCACGGCGCGCTTCCCCAAGGGCACGCGCGGCGTCGACCTCGACCCCCTCGCCCGCATAGCGTTGTGGAAGGCAGGTGCCGATTATGCCCACGGCACGGGCCATGGCGTCGGCTCCTATCTGTCCGTGCATGAGGGGCCGCAGCGTATCGCCCGCCTTGCGACGCAGGAGTTGCTGCCGGGCATGATCCTCTCGAACGAGCCGGGCTACTACCGCCCTGGCGCCTTCGGCATCCGCATAGAGAACCTTGTCGTCGTCCGGCAAGCGGCCGACATCGAAAGCGGCGACCTGCCCATGCTCGGATTCGACACCCTGACCTACTGCCCGATCGACCACCGGCTCGTGCTGCCGGCATTGCTGACGGACGAGGAGCTGGCCTGGCTCAACGATTATCACGCCGAGACGCGCGAGAAGCTGATGCCCTTGATTGCCGACGAGGAGACCCGTCGGTGGCTGGCGGCTGCCACGGAAGCGATCCGTCGCTGAGTGAGGCAAACCGGAAGAAGAGAAAGGGAGGCCCGGCGGCGTGGGTGGGGCTACAGGGGCAACCGGGCCTCCGTTGGGAGGTTCGATGTCTCAACCAACGCCACCGTCATATTTCACGCAGAGGCTTCGCGTAACCCGGGAATTCTACGGGTTCTGCAGGATTTTCAGACGGAAATCGCGATTGGTCGTCCGCTATCCTTCCAGGAAAGTGGAGAACGCGACGATGCCCGCTGGCCGATTCAGATTCCAAGCAAACGCTTCGCCTCGCCGAGCGCTGCCTCCGAACCGGGATGATCACCGGCATTGTGCAGGTCTTCTCCCTGCTGGCGCAATTGCTTGACCTTATTCATGTCGGCCTCGGAAAGGGAAGCCGTCTGCAGGGCCGCATCAATCGCCGCCATTTGGCTCGGGCAGGAATTCGCAAAGGCAGTCACAGGCGCGAGCGCCAGAAAAAGGGCAACCGAGATCCTGGTCAACATGGTTGCTTCCTCCACGACCGGCGGCCTGTTCCGCCCGCCGGTAACGGGAGCATCATAAACCGCGGCCGGTCCGCCGCCAAATCCCGACACTGTGATGCGCGGCAAAGGCTATAGGATGCCGTGCCGAATCGCCATCACGACAGCCCAGCCGACAACCAGCATACGGAGCGTCGAGAAGCGGAGCCCGACCGCGAAGGCGACCAACATCGATGCCGCTACCTCGATTCCGCCACTGACGAAGGCGGGGGCCACAAGCGTCGTCAGCACCGCCGCCGGCACGGCGTTGAGCGCCGCTTCGAGGCGCGGCGGAATGTGCTTCAACTGGGTGATCAGCACATAGCCGCCGACCCGGGTCGCGAAGGTGGCGACCGCCGCGGCGAGGATGACAAAGAGCAGGTCGAAATGCTGGACCGTGTCCATGGCTCAGTTCCCCTGCTCCAACGGATCGCATTGCCGCTCCGCCCGGCTGTTGGGCAGGCAGGCGGCCAGAACGATACCGGCGAGCGCGCCGATGCTGACATGCCAGGGCGAGCCGACGAAATGCATGGCTGCAATGGAGGCGACCGCGCTGGTCGCCACGATCGGCAGGAACCGGTCTCGCTTGCGGAAGCCGAGCACGAGCCCTAGAAAATAGATCGGGAGGAGCACGTCGAGCCCGATCGCCTTCGGATCGCCGATCATCTGCCCGAAGACCGCGCCCACCACCGTGGTGACGAGCCAAAGGACATAGATGATCAGGGCGAAGCCGAGATACCAGGAGAAGGTCACCGGAAGATCGCGCTCCGCCCGCCTTTCGCTCTCGGCATATTGAGGATCGACCAGCAGGAAGAAAGCGAAGAACTTCTGAATTGGCGTGTAGTGTTTGATGTGCCTCGTAAGCGAGGCCGAATAAAGCACGTGGCGGAAGTTGACCGCGAAGATCGAAAGCACGATCAGCCACGGCTGGACATGGTTGCCGAAGAGCTCGATGCCGACCATCTGGCTGGCGCCCGCATAGACGGTTGCGCTCATCAACACCGCGTCTGCTATCGAAAAGCCGTTATCGATTGCCAGCGCGCCGAACAATGCGCCAAACGGCGATGCCGCCACGATGACCGGGAAGCCCTCGCGCAGGCCCTCGCGAAATTCAGCTCTGTTCATGAGAATCCTCCGGCGGACACCCAAGCGCAAGAACGCATCGGCCGCCGCTTTTCCTTGGAGAAATAGGAGTTGCGGCAGGAAACGACAATTCAATTAGGCTGATGCAATGATTGAATCTTCTGATGCTTGAAAAGTCCGACCACTCACCGACGACTGATTGCGCCCCTGTCGCGCCTATCGAAGCGCCCCGGGAATCGGAACCGATATTTGGAACCCCGATGCGCAGATTCGAAGCGTTACAGCGATCTTTGCGCGTCTGAAAAGACGCGCGGCGCTGTCGCTCAGCGCTTCACCTGAAACGTATGCTCGATCCCGGGGAACGTACGGGCCTTCACCTCGTTGGCATAGTCTTCGACCGCCTTGGAAATCGCCGGCGCGAGCTCGGCGAAGTGTTTGACGAAGCGCGGTTTGAAATCGTTGAACAGACCGAGCATGTCGTCCGAGACGAGGATCTGGCCGTCACAGGCGGGCGACGCGCCGATGCCGATCGTCGGCGACCGGAGCATTGCGGTGATCTCGCGGGCAACCGGCTCGACCGTGCCCTCGATGACGATCGCGAAGGCGCCGGCATCGTCGATCGCCTGGGCATCGCGTCGGATCTTCGCCACTTCCTTGTCGTTGCGCCCGACCGAACGATAGCCGCCGGTGGTGTTCACGAGCTGAGGCATCAGCCCGACGTGGCCGAGCACCGGAATGCCGCGGGAGACGAGGAAGTCGACCGTCTCGGCCATCTCCGCCCCACCCTCAAGCTTGACCGCGCTGCACCCGGTTTCCTTCAGGACACGCGCGGCGCTTCGGAAGGCCTGTTCCTTCGATTCCTGATAGGAGCCGAAGGGCAGGTCGACGACCACGCAGGCGCGCTCCGCACCGCGCATCACCGCCTGGCCATGTGCGATCATCATGTCGAGCGTCACGCCGACCGTGGTGTCGAGGCCGTAGAGTACCATGCCGAGCGAATCGCCGACGAGCAGGAAATCGACATGCGGATCGAGGAGCCGCGCGATCGGCGTCGTATAGGCCGTGAGGCTGACGATCGGTCGCTCACCCTTCAGAGCCTCGATATTGGCGGGGCTGAGCCGCCGCTTCGTATTCTGAACGCTCATTCTCAGGCTACCTTTGCATAACTGGCGGAATTCGGTGCGATGACGCGATTGTCGAGCAGCTTCGTCGTCCCGAAGCGGACGAAGAGGAGGAGCAGCACCGGCTTGTCGCCGATCTTTCCGATCGGTTCGAGTGTATCCGGATCGCGCAGCGCCACCACTTCGGGGCGGGCGAGCGGCTCGGATGAAAGAAACTCTGTGACACCTTTCTCGACGGCGCCGGGATCGCTCTCACCGCTTGCAATCAGCCGCTCGGCCTCGTCCAGGGCCTTTGGCACGATCGCAGCGGCGCGGCGCTCCTCGGCCGTGAGATAGATATTGCGCGACGAACAGGCGAGCCCGTCGTCCTCCCGCACTGTCGGCACGCCGACGACCGCCACGGGCTGCGCCAGATCCTCCACCATGCGGCGGATGATCTGCAACTGCTGGAAGTCCTTCTCGCCGAAATAGGCGCGGTCGGGCTGGGCGATGTTGAACAGCTTGCTGACGACGGTCGCGACCCCGGCAAAATGCCCAGGCCTTACCGCGCCCTCGAGTTCGGAGCCCAGCTTGGGCAGGTCGACGACGGTTTCCATCGGCCGCGGATACATGTCGGCAACGCTCGGCGCGAAGAGGAAGTCGACGCCGCCCTCCTCCAGCATCCTCTCGTCGCGGGCGAGGTCGCGTGGATATTTGGCGAGATCCTCGCTTGGCCCGAACTGCAGAGGATTGACGAAGATGCTGGCAACGACCACGTGGTTTTCGCTGCGGGCGCGGCGAACGAGCTCCATGTGACCGACATGGAGATAGCCCATGGTGGGCACAAGCCCGATCGACTTCCCAGCGCGCCGGTGCTCGGCAAGGGCCGCACGCAGCGCGGCGATGGTGGTGATGGTCTTCATCTCCGGACCCTCCAATCCGCCGGGGCAGGAAAGACGCGCCCCGTTTCGCTGATATGGCTAGCCGCCGGCCCCGCGAAAAGGCAATTGCACAAATTTTGGCGGCAAAGCTCTATCTTGTGCGGCGCAAAAACACAAATGGAAATGGCGGAAGCGTGGCGACATCAAGGCAGCGATAATCGAGAGACGGTGGCTCGAAACACTGCGAGACCGGCATTTCCTGCGCACTACATGGACAACGAGAGAGACCTTGAAAGCCGTTGCCTCCGCGCCAGATATTTTTCTCGCCCCCTGTCGGCAAGCGGCCCAAGCCGGCGTCCTTTGCCGGTCACACCACATCACGAGGAAAAATCCATGCGCATGATCTTCGTCAATCTGCCGGTCAAGGACCTCGAGGCCTCCCGCGCCTTCTTCTCCGCCCTCGGCTTCACCTTCAATGAGCAGTTCTCCGACGACACCGCCGCCTGTACGGTCATCGACGAAAACGTCTTCGTCATGCTTCTGACCGAGCCGAAGTTCCGCGACTTCATCACCGGCGAGATCAGCGACACCGCCAAGGGCACGGAGGTCATCACCGCCCTCTCCGCTGCGAGCCGGCAGGAATGCGACGACATGCTGGAGAAGGCGCTTGCGGCAGGCGGCAAGCCCTGGAAGCCGGCCATCGACTACGGCTTCATGTACGGCGTCAGCTTCCAGGACCCCGACGGCCACGTCTGGGAATTCATGTGGATGGACATGTCCGCGCAGCAGGCGTGAGCGACGGTCACGCCTTCCAGGTCTCCCTGCGCCGCCGACGCGGCGTGGAGGCTGGATATCTTTGTCCTTGAGCGAGATCGATTTAAGGAGCCAATAGCATCCGATAAGATACCCGGCGCCTTCCTCATCGCTCACAATGGCAACAATGGCGGAGGCATCCAGAAACATCAGACGCCGCCCCATTGCTCGTCCATGAATTTCTTCATGTATAAATTGGGATCGTCCGGCCGCATAGCGCGGACATCATCCTGAATCTTCTTGATCCGGTCCCTCAGTGTCAGTGGTATAGCACGCTGCGCGTGCTCCAGTTCATGTTGCAACGCGGTGTGAACTGCCTCTGTCTTATCGGGCGCTTCGATGACCTCCTGGACCTGCTACGCCAGCGCATCAACGGCACTATCTTGGCAACCGGGCTCGGCCGATGGCCCTGCTGCCAACGACAATCCAATCGGCGCAATTCGTGAAGCAATAGGGTTAGAAGCGGTAGGTCACGCCCGCGCCGATCAGCCACGGGTCGAGTTTTGCCTTGCCGCTCAGCGGACCGAGGACATCGTGGTCTGCCTTCCAGTCGGTTTCGAGGAAGATCTTCTTCACGTCGAAATTCACGCCCCAATGCTTGTCGACCATGTAGTCGAAACCGACCTGCAGCGCAGCACCCAGGTGATTGTCGACGTCGAGGTTGCGGAAGCCGGGCTTTTCACTCTGGTTGTAGAACAGCGAGTAGTTGATGCCCGCGCCGACATAGGGCTTGAAGGCGCCGAAATCGGTGAAATGGTACTGCAGCGTCAGCGTCGGCGGCAAGAGCCAGGTCTTCCCCACCGGCACGCCGACAGCGCCATCTTCCTTGATGTTGGCGTAGGTCGTGCCAAGGACGAGTTCAGCAGCGATGTTATCAGTGAAGAAGTAGCTGATGTCGAGTTCCGGGATCACCGTATCGGAAAAGGAAAGGTCCGAGCCGGGCACGCCTTTGATCGAACCACTATCCTCAGTGATTACGCCTAGGCCGCGTACGCGGATCTGCCAAGGGCTTAGCCCAATCGCCACGTCCTCCGCCACAGGGGCAACCGGTGCCGGCGTCAAATCCGCAGCGGCCGCCCCGAAGGCGAAAAAAGCCGCACCCGCACCTACGATCCACCTCGGATGCCGTGCCCCATTCATCATCATTTGAACTCTCCTTGAATCAGCAATGATCTTTGCAAGGAGAGCGTTAGGCCTGCGCCGGCAGACACCGGTTGACCGAGATCAACCGTCCCACCAAAAATCCGCCTGACAGTGCGCGCGCCACCCGCGGGCGTCGGCGGATGCGAGCCGACGCGGCCCAAAAGCGTGACCTATGGCCCGCGGGCTAAGGAGTCATAGATAATGGCAAAGGGTATAAGCGCTTCGCATGAAGCCGATCAAACGCGTGCTTTAGGCGCCGATCAGCGCCAGCCACTCGTCCTCGTCCATGGTCTGGATGCCGAGCTCGCGCGCCTTGTCGAGTTTGGAGCCGGCGCCAGGGCCGGCGACGACGATGTCGGTCTTCTTCGACACCGAACCCGCGACCTTGGCGCCGAGGCTCTCGGCCTTTGCCTTTGCCTCGTCGCGCGTCATCTTTTCGAGAGAGCCGGTGAAGACGACCGTCTTGCCGGCAACCGGGCTGCCGGTGGTGACCGGCATTTCGGCGCTCTCCGGCGTCACCTCTTCGAGCAGGTCCGAGATGACCTTGACGTTACGCGGCTCCTTGTAGAACTCGACGATGGCGCGGGCGACGACCTCGCCGATGCCGTCGATGCTGTTGAGTTCGTTCCAGGCGTCACCGGAATAGCTGCCCGCCTCTTTCATCGCCGCGCCGAATGTTTCGTAGCTACCATAGGATCGCGCCAGGAGCTTCGCCGTCGTCTCACCGACATGGCGGATGCCGAGGGCGTAGATGAAGCGGTGGAGCGCGATCGAGCGGCGGGCATTGATCGCATCGTAGAGCTTGCGCACGCTGACCTTGCCGAAGCCCTCGATATTCTCGAGCTTCGTCAGCGAGGTCTCCTGCCGGCGCTCCAGCGTGAAGATATCGGGGGCCGTGCGGATCTTCAGGTTGTCGTCGTCGCTCTCGAAGAAGAACTCGATCTGCTTGGAGCCGAGCCCCTCTATGTCCAGGGCATTGCGCGAGACGAAATGTTTCAGGTGCTCGACCGCCTGCGCCCGGCAAACGAAGCCGCCCGTGCAGCGGCGCACCGCGTCGACCTTGCCGGTCTTCTCGTTGATGTCGCGCACCGCATGGCTGCCGCAGACCGGGCACGCCATCGGGAAGCTGTAGGGCGCCGTGCCCTCCGGCCGTTCATCCATCACCACGTCGACGATCTGCGGGATCACGTCCCCTGCCCGCTGCACGATCACCATGTCGCCGATGCGGATGTCCCGGCCATCGCGGATCGGCTCGCCATTGTTGCCGACGCCGCGAATATAGTCCTCATTGTGCAGGGTGGCATTGGTAACGACGACGCCGCCGACGGTGATTGGCTCCAGCCGCGCGACCGGCGTGAGCGCACCGGTGCGGCCGACCTGGATGTCGATGCCCTTCAATCGCGTGAAGGCCTGCTCGGCCGGGAACTTGTGCGCGGTTGCCCAGCGTGGGCTACGCGAGCGGTAGCCAAGCCGTGTCTGCAGGTCGAGCCGGTCGACCTTGTAGACGACGCCGTCGATATCATAGTCGAGATCCGGGCGCTCGCGCTCGATATGGTGATAGTGCTCCAGCAGTTCGTCAGCGGAATGGAAGCGGCGCATCAGCGGATTGACCGGGAACCCCCAGGCCCTGAATGCCTCCACCATGCCGAACTGCGTATCCGCCGGCATGTCCGAGACTTCGCCCCAGCCATAGGCGAAGAACCGGAGCTTGCGGCTCGCCGTCACCTTGGCATCGAGCTGCCGGAGCGAGCCGGATGCCGTGTTGCGCGGGTTGACGTAGAGCGGCTTGCCCTGCGCGGCCATCTCGGCATTGAGCGCGGCGAAATCCGATTTCGCCATATAGACCTCGCCGCGCACCTCGACGACATCCGGCGCATCGGCCGGAAGCCTCTGCGGGATCATGCCGATCGTGCGGATGTTGGCGGTGACGTTCTCCCCCGTCGTGCCGTCGCCACGCGTCGCCGCCGTCACCAGGCGGCGGTTCTCGTAGCGGAGCGACATGGAAAGCCCGTCGATCTTCGGCTCGGCGGTAAAGGCGATGGAATGGTCCGGGATGAGACCCAGATAGCGATAGACGCTCGCCACGAAGTCGCGCGCATCCTCGTCGGAGAAGGTGTTGTCGAGCGAGAGCATCGGCCGCGCATGAAGGACGGGCTGGAATGTGAGCGACGGTGCCGCACCGACCGTCTTCGACGGGCTATCCTCGCGGATCAGCGCCGGAAAACGCGCCTCGATCAGATCATTGCGCCGCTTTAGAGCGTCGTAGTCAGCATCCGAGATTTCCGGCGCATCCTGCCCGTGATAAAGCGCATCATGGCGTGCGAGTTCAGCGGCGAGAAAGGCAAGCTCCTCGGCCGCTTCCGCTTCGCTCAATTCATCGACGGTTTTCTGATTGCTCGACATGCGCCACGACTCCGAAATGGGAGTCGTCTTATAGCAAAGATAAGCGACGGGAAGACCGGTTCCCTCGCGTTTTCAACGCCTTTGCGTCCGAAAGATCAGCCATTGCCCGCCAGCAATCTTGCCGCGGCCGCTCTCGCCTCCTCGGTGATCGAAGCGCCGGCCAGCATGCGGGCGATTTCCTCGGTGCGTGCGTCGTCGTCCATACGGGCGACGCGGGTGGCGATCGTCTCGGCCTTCTCCGCCGACGGCCCCTTGGAGATCAGCAGATGTGTCGCCGCCCGGGCGGCGACCTGCGGCGCATGCGTCACGGAAAGCACCTGGACGGTCTTCGAGAGCCGCTTCAGCCGCTGACCGATGGCATCGGCCACCGCGCCGCCGACGCCGGTGTCGATCTCGTCGAAGACGAGCGTCGGCGCCGAGCCGCGATCGGCCAGCGCCACCTTGAGCGCCAGCAGGAAGCGCGAAAGCTCGCCGCCCGAGGCAACCTTCATAATCGGCCCCGGCCGGGTGCCGGGATTGGTCTGCACATGGAACTCGACGACGTCGATACCATCGGCCGTCGGCAGGGCCGGATCCGTCGCGACCTCGACCATGAATCGCGCGCGCTCGAGCTTCAGGGCCGGCAGTTCTTCCATCACCGCGGCCGAGAGCGCCGCCGCCGTGTTGCGGCGCTTATCGGAAAGCGCACGCGCTGCTCCGTCGAAGGCGGCTCGTGCCTCCGCGACCTGCGCTTCGATCTGCTTCAGCTTCTCTTCGCCCGCATCGAGATCGGCGAGGTCGGAAATCATCCGCACGGCGAGGGCCGGCAGCTCGACGACGGGCACGGAATATTTGCGGCCTGCGGCTCGCAGCGCAAACAGCCGCTCCTCGACGCGCTCCAGTTCCTTCGGGTCGAACTCGGTATTGCGCAGCGCCCGTTCCACCGCCATCTGCGCGTCGGAAAGCTGATTGAGCGCGCCGTCCAGAAGCTCGACGGTTTCCTCGAGCAGGCCCGGCGCCTCGTGGCTCTTGCGCTCGAGCCGCCGAACGAGCGAGGCGATCAGCGGCACGGGCGACGCGTTGCCGTTCAGGAAATCGGACGCCTCGCTGATGTCGCCGGCGATGCGCTCGACCTTCATCATCCGCGCCCGCGCTTCTGCCAGTTCGTCCTCCTCGCCATCGCGCGGCGACAGCGCTTCCAGTTCCTCGACGGACGAGCGCAGGTAATCCGCCTCCCGCGCCGCCGCCTCCACCTTTTCGCGGTGCTTCTTGAGGCCGCGCTCCGCATCCTTCCAGGCGCGGTAGAGCGTTGCAACCTCGTCGGCCGCCTCGACGGTACCGCCGAAGGCGTCGAGCAGTGCGCGATGGGCGTCGACGTCGACAAGCGCCCGGTCATCATGCTGGCCGTGAATCTCAACGAGCGTCTGTCCCGCCTGGCGCATCAACTGCACGCTCACCGGCTGGTCGTTGATGAAGGCCTTCGTGCGGCCGTCCGCCGATTGTACGCGGCGGAAAATGAGATCGCCGTCGTCGTCTATGCCGTTTTCGCGCAGGAAGAGCCGCGCCGCATGTGCCACCGGCACGTCGAAGACGGCCGTCACCTGGCCCCTGTCCTCGCCGTGACGGACGAGTGAGCCGTCGCCGCGGCCGCCGAGTGCCAGCGACAGGCTGTCGAGAAGGATAGATTTGCCGGCGCCGGTTTCGCCGGTCAGCACCGAGAGCCCGGCGTCGAAGCTGAGGTCAAGCCGTTCGATCAGGACGATATCGCGGATCGAGAGCTGCGCGAGCATCCGATTTCAGATCTTCCTAGAGCAGTTCCAGCAAAACTGCGTCGCGGTTTTGCGTTCGGAATTGCGTGAAAACAAAAGGCGAGGCAATCAGGCGCCGATGAGCTTCTTGCCGGCGCGCGCGATCCAGGACGTGCCGCTTTCGCGCGGTTCGAGACCGCCCGACTGCAGCAGCTTATAGGAATCGGCGTACCACTTGCTGTCCGGGTAGTTGTGACCGAGAACCGCCGCCGCCGTCTGGGCCTCCGCCGTCACGCCCATGGCGTAATAGGCCTCGACGAGACGTGCCAGCGCTTCCTCGACCTGGTTGGTATTGGAATATTGCTCGACGACGACGCGGAAGCGCGAAATGGCGGCAAGATATTCCTTGCGCTCGAGATAGTAGCGGCCGACCTGCATCTCCTTGCCGGCCAACTGATCGCGGGCAAAACGGATCTTTGCCTGCGCATCGTCGACATATTCGGACTCGGGATATTTATCCACGACCGCCTGCATCGCGTCGATCGCTTTCATCGCCGGCTTCTGGTCCTGCGTCACCGCCGGAATCTGCTTTGTATAGGCGAGGCCCTGGATATATTGCGCATAGGCCGCGTCTTCCGACTGCGGATAAAGATTCAGATAGCGACTGCTGGAGTTGATCGCCTCCTGATACTGACCATTGCGGTAGGCGACGAAGGCATTCATCACCAGCGCCTTGCGGGCGTATTCGGAGAAGGGATGCTGACGGTCGATCGCCTCGAACTTGCGCGCCGCTTCGGTGGTCTTGCCGGCGTTGAGATTGGCGAGACCCTGATTATAGAGCACTTCCGGCGGATCCGTCTCGGCGGCAAGCTTGGTGATATCGATGTCGGGATCGTTCTGGCAGGCAGTGATCAGGCTGCTGCCGGCAAAGATCGCAAGGACGATCGTGGCAACGCGCGCCGCTTTTCTCATCTCAACAGAAACTGCAAGAACCATCGGATATTCCCGTTTCACCTACAACGCCGCGCATCTAAATAGAGGCGCAAAGATGCTGTAGCACTTCAAGTTACTGCATGATTCTTTCGATCTCAGGAATCATGCGGTCGCGGTCGGCTCCAGACTTGCGCGTTTTAGAGCAAGTTGCCTCAAGACCGCAACGTCATGATCGGCAATTCATGCAAATTTGTGGCACTGATACCGACCTGCATCGATATCGACCGATTGTGTGGAACCAGCTGCGGATCTGAGGAATGCGTCATTTCAGACGCAGAGGTCGGCGCTGAAGCCGAATGACTGCCGAATTCGTCTGAAAGAAAATGCCGGCCCCTGAGGGCCGGCGACTGGAGAAACGATGAACTTGGTTGCTATGCCGACCAGGGCGAATGGCCGGTGGCCGCAACCGCGACCATGTCGCGCAAGCGCGTGCGCTGGCGCTGTGTCGCAGTTTCCACCACCTCGTAGGCGCTCGGATCGCTGAGCAAGGCCTTCAGCGCATTGGCGTTCATCCTGTGGCCGCCGCGATAGGAACGGTAGCAGCCGAGAAACGGCGCGCCTGCGAGCGAAAGATCGCCGACGGCGTCGAGCGTCTTGTGGCGCACGAACTCGTCGGCATAGCGCAGCCCCTCAACATTGATGACCGTGTTGTCGTCCGAAATCACCACCGAGTTCTCGAGGGACGAGCCGAGCGCGAAACCGCCCGCCCACAGCCGCTCGACGTCGCGCATGAAACCGAAGGTGCGCGCCCGCGACATTTCCCGCTTGAAGACCGCGGGAGTCAGATCGCCCTTCCAGGACTGGCGGCCGATCAGCGGACAATCGAAGTCGATCTCTACCTCGAAGCGCATGCCGTCATACGGCGTGAACTCCGACCAGGAGGCGCCGGATTCGACGCGCACCGGCTTCAGCACGCGGATATAGCGGCGCTTCACGGCAAGCGCGCGGATGCCAGCCTGCTCGATGGCTTCGATGAAAGGCTCCGAACTGCCGTCCATGATCGGCATTTCCGCGCCATGCACCTCGATCAACAGGTTGTCGAGGCCGAGCGCGTAGATCGCCGCCATGACGTGTTCGATGGTCGCGATGGAGGTCGCCGGCGAGAAGCCGAGAACCGTGCAAAGATCCGTATTGCCCACCTGCGACGACACGGCCCTGAATTCGCTGATCCGCCCGTCCGCGAGCACCCGCTGGAACACGATGCCGGCCTCGGCCTCGGCCGGATGGAAGGTGATCTCCACCTCCGAGCCCGAGTGAACGCCAATTCCCTTGAGGGTCACCGGGTTTGCAATCGTCGTCTGAAACCCGAGCAATTCAATTCCCATTCTCGTCGTCACTTTCAATCAACGGCCGAAGGCCAATCTGCTAACGGGCGAGCGACGTTCGACACCAACGGCCGAGATCTCGACACTGCGGCTCGAATTCCCTTTCGAACCAACAGCGTCCAATCGAATCGCATGCGCCCCCATCCCGATCGTGAAAATAAGAGTTCGGAGGCACCATTCCAAATCACTGTTCGTTTCGTTTTGTTACGCAATTCAAACGCACACAACAGAACAGGCAACCCATTGAAAGATTAATCAATAATGGAAAATGCCCGGGCGTAAGCCCGGGCACCGGCAAGGGAAGGAACGACCGCGGATCAGCTCGACTGGCGGCGCAGGAAGGCCGGAATTTCGAGCTGATCGTCGTCATGCGTCCGCATCTGCGGCGTGACGCGGCCCTGGTCGTCGAGTTGGCCGCGACGCGGCGCGTATAGGCTCGCCTCCGGCGAAAGGGGGCGACGCTGCTGCGACGCGGCGCTGGGCGCAGGTGCGGTCATGTCGGAAGAGACGCTCTGGGTGTCCCTTTCGCGCAATCCGAGCGAGCTCGTGATCCGGTTGAGGAGGCCCATCGGACCACGCTCTTCCTGCAGCGACGGGGCCGCCGGCTGTGCGCGGCGCTCCATCTCGGCCTTCACGACCGGCGGAAAGTCCTCGACCTTCGGCATGCGGACCGCCTCGGCATGCTGCCGCACGACCGGGGCCGGCTCCTGGCGAAGCGGTTGCGGTTGCGGCTGAGCCTGCAGCGACGTTTCGGCGGGCCGCTGTACCGGCTGGGCCTGGCGCGCTACGGGAGCGGCCTCCACCGGTGCAACTCCGGCAAAGAGCTTGCTCTGCGGACGAAAGGCCTCGTCCTGGGCTGGCTGGGCCGGGCTCAAGACCTGGGCGCGGGTGGCGATATCCAGTTCGCGTTCCATCTCGGCCTCACGGATCGCCACAGCGACGTGATCGACCGGCTGCGGCGCCTGCTGGACAGGCTGTGGCGCTGCCTGCTGAACCGGCTGCTGCGGCTGGGGCGCCGGCTGCTGTTGCATGGCCGGTTGCGGCTGGGCCGGAACCGCAGCGGACGGGCGAACGATCGGCTTCGGCGCTACCGGGCGAAAGTCGGCCGAACGGCCGGAACCTTCCGCGATCGCGCGATCGATGCCGGTTGCGACGACCGAGACGCGGATCAGGCCCTCGAGCTCTTCGTCGAAGGTCGCGCCGAGGATGATGTTGGCGTCGGGGTCCACTTCCTCGCGGATGCGCGTCGCGGCTTCGTCGACCTCGAAGAGGGTGAGGTCGCGGCCGCCGGTGATGGAAATGAGCAGTCCTTGCGCGCCCTTCATCGAGGTCTCGTCGAGGAGCGGGTTGGCGATCGCGGCTTCGGCAGCGGCCATGGCGCGGCCCTCGCCGGAGGCTTCGCCCGTGCCCATCATGGCCCGGCCCATCTCGCGCATCACCGAGCGGACGTCGGCGAAGTCGAGATTGATGAGGCCTTCCTTGACCATCAGGTCGGTGATGCAGGCGACGCCCGAATAGAGCACCTGGTCGGCCATGGCAAAGGCGTCCGCGAAGGTCGTCTTGTCATTGGCGATCCGGAAGAGGTTCTGGTTCGGGATGACGATCAGCGTGTCGACCGACTTCTGCAGGTCGGCGATGCCCTGGTCGGCGATGCGCATGCGGCGACCGCCTTCGAACTGGAAGGGCTTGGTAACGACGCCGACGGTGAGAATGCCCTTGTTGCGAGCGGCTTGCGCGACGATCGGGGCCGCGCCCGTGCCGGTGCCGCCGCCCATGCCGGCGGTGACGAAGCACATATGAGTGCCGTTCAGATGATCGATGATTTCATCGATGCACTCCTCGGCGGCTGCCCGGCCCACCTCCGGCTGCGAGCCGGCGCCAAGACCTTCGGTGACGGCGACACCCATCTGGATGATCCGTTCCGCCTTGGTCATGGTGAGCGCCTGCGCATCCGTGTTGGCGACGACGAAATCGACGCCCTGGAGGCCTGCGGTTATCATGTTGTTGACGGCGTTGCCGCCGCCGCCGCCGACGCCGAAGACCGTGATGCGGGGCTTCAGCTCGGTAATGTCCGGCTTCTGCAAGTTGATGGCCATTTTACCGTTCCTTCTCTTACTCTGGCCGCCTTGCCGAGCCGGCCAAATCCTTGAAAACTCAAACACCTGGTCTCGCCGGCACTGGTGCCCGGCAAAACCTAGAAGCTTTCCTTCAGCCATTGCCCCATGCGGGCAATGCGGCTGTTGCCGCCGAAGGCCGAGAACACGCTGCCGTCGCCGGCATGGGTCTCGAGATCGGCGACCTGCGGGTAGATCATCAGTCCGACCGCCGTGGAAAATGCCGGCCCCTTCGCCGCGGCGGGCAGACCGGAGACCCCGAGCGGCCGGCCGATGCGGACATTGCGCGCCAGGATGCGCCGAGCTGCCTCCGGCAGGCCGGTCAGCTGGCTGGCACCGCCCGTCAGCACGATCCGCTTGCCGACGACCGGGCTGAAGCCGGAGCGCTGGATGCGGTCGCGGATAAGCTCCAGCGTCTCCTCGATGCGAGCGCGCACGATGCGGGAAACGAGCGCGCGGGGCACATGGGTCGGCTGGTCCCGCTCGTCCTCGCCGATCGGCGGAACCGAGACGATGTCGCGCTCGTCGGCGCTGTTGGCGAGCGCCGAGCCGTGTACGACCTTGAGCCGTTCCGCATCCTCGATGCGGGTCGAAAGACCGCGCGCGAGGTCGGTGGTTACGTGATGACCGCCGAGGCTGACGGCATCGGCATGGACAAGCTTGCCTTCGGCGAAGACGGATATCGTGGTCGTGCCGCCGCCCATGTCGATCGCGGCGCAACCAAGCTCGACCTCGTCGTCGACAAGTGCCGATAGGCCGCTGGCATAGGGGGTGGCGACCATGCCCTCGACCGAGAGATGCGCGCGATTGACGCAGAGCTCGAGGTTCTTCAGCGCTGAGCGCTCCGCCGTCAGCATATGCATGTCGACGCCGAGCACGTCCCCGAACATCGCCAGCGGATCACGGATGCCGCGTTCGCCGTCGAGCGAGAAGCCGGTCGGCAGCGAATGCAGGATCGCCCGGTCTGTGCGCTGGGATTGCTGGCCCGCGGCGGCGAGCACCTTCCTCAAGTCATTAGCATCGACCTCCTGGCCGCCGAGATCGATCGTCGCGGTATAGACGTCGCTCTGCAGGCGCCCGGCCGAAACGTTGACGATCAGGCTGTCGATCGTCAGGCCCGCCATGCGCTCGGCGGCATCGACCGCAAGCCGCACGACACCTTCGGCCGCATCGAGATCGGCAATCACGCCGTTCTTGACGCCGCGCGACTTCTGGTGGCCGATGCCGATGATTTCGATGTTGTGGGTACGGCCGGGGAGAATCTGGCTTTCGGCGCGCGGCGTCAGCCGGCCGATCATGCAGACGATCTTGGTCGAGCCGATATCGAGCACGGAGACGACATGAGACCGTTTCGACGAAAGCGGCTTCAGGCGCGGAAGGCCGAAACTGGAGGAACCGAACAGATTCATATCCGCTTCTCCTGCTTCTCGAGTTCCTTCAGCATCTTCTCCCTCGCCTTGAGCGCGACCTCCCGGCGCGCCACGGCATCCGGGGTCAATTGAACGGTCGTGCGATCGTCGAGCCTCAGATCGACGGCGGCAATGTCGCGCTCGAGAAGCCGATGCCCTTCTTCCATTTCGGCGAGCACCTTCATCGCCCGAGCGACGTCCCGTTCGGGAAGCTTGACGACGATGCCGTTCCTGAGGACCAGATCCCAGCGCCGCCCCGCCACACGCACGAAGGCCTTCACGCGCGAGCGGAATTCCGGCCAACGGGAGAATTCGTCGTAGAAGTCGGCGGCCGCCGTCTCGGCATCGCGGCCGACAAAGAGCGGCAGCGTGGCGAACTTGTTGTCGCGCAACGGCGCGATGACGCTGCCGCTGCGTTCGATGAGCGACAGGTCCGATCCGTGCTGCCAGATGCCGAAGGCCTTGCGCTCGGTGAGGTCCACCTCGATCGTGCCGGGATAGACCTTGCGCACGGTGACGCTCTCCACCCATGGCAGCTCGCCGATCAGCCGACGCGCTTCGGCGATGTCGAGTGCGACCAGCGAGGTTGCCCCGTCGAGTCCGAGCTGCTGGAGGATATCGATCTCAGAAGTCTGCTCATTGCCGGAAACACGCACATCCTCGATCGCAAAGCCTGCAGCGGTCGTCGAGGCCTGCGCAAAGTTCTGCGTGTGGCCGCCCAGTGACATCCCGTAGAGGCCGGTCGCCAGCAGGAAGACGGCGGTCGAGAAGGTCCCCGTATGCGCAGGAAATCGGACGCGCCCCGTCCCGAGGCCGACGAGCAAGCGTGCGCTCTTGCGCAGCGGACGCGGCAATACGAGAGCGCCGTCCGCCTCGGCCGAACCGCCGAGCGGGTGACGAACCCTTTTGCCCCTTTTGCCCCTCAACGCAAGCACGATGCGTCCTCCACCATCCACCTGAGAAATTCACCAAACCGAAGGCCCGCATGCTGTGCCATTTCAGGAACAAGAGAGGTCGGGGTCATGCCGGGCTGGGTGTTGATCTCCAGCCAGACAACCTCGCCCTCGCCCTCGCCGCGATCATCGAAACGGAAGTCGGAACGACTGACGCCGCGGCAGCCGATAGCCTCATGCGCCTTCAATGCGAGTGTTTGTATTTTTTGGTAAATATTTGGTGAAATCTCAGCGGGAATGACGTGTCTTGAACCACCTTTTACGTATTTGGAATCATAGTCGTAGAAGGCATGGCCCTGGGGAATGATTTCGGTGACGCCGAGAGCCATGTCACCCATCACGCCGCAGGTGAGTTCGCGCCCGGCGACATAGCGCTCGACCATGACCCGGTCGCCGTAGCGCCACTCGCTCGACGTGATGACCTGCGGCGGATGCGACTGATCCTCCTTGACGATGACGACGCCGAAGCTCGAGCCTTCGCACACCGGCTTGACCACATAGGGCGGCTTCATCGGATGTTTGCTGTCGAAAGCATGGCGATCCATCACCAAGGCTTCGGCGACCGGTATGCCGGCAGCCTTGGCGACATGTTTTGCCTGCGCCTTGTCCATGGCGAGCGCGGAGGCAAGCACGCCGGAATGCGTATAGGGAATTTCCAGATATTCCAGGATGCCCTGGATCGTCCCGTCCTCGCCGAAGGGGCCGTGGAGCGCGTTGAAGACGACATCAGGACGCAGTTCCGCCAGTACCGCCGCAACATCGCGCCCGACATCCACGCGCGTGACGCGATAACCCTCGGCTTCCAGAGCATCCGCGCAAGCTGCCCCGGAGGAAAGGCTCACCGGCCGCTCCGAGGAAAATCCACCCATCAGGACAGCAACGTGCTTGCCGCTCATTCAAACCCCCAAACAATACGCCACTATCGCGAAGCTTGCTTGCGCCTGGCTGATTCAGCCCTTGAGTCGCGAGATCGCCGCGTAGGGCCACTACAACGACATTATGGTTAATGAACCGTTTACTTTGGTTAACTCTTGTTGTGGTGCCACTGCGCTTCCGCCGGGCAGAATCAACCAATAACAGCCGTCACGGCTGAATCGGGACTTTGTAAGGCGGAGGCGGGAAATGCCGCGCGGGGCCGGATCCATCGGCGCGCCGGCGGATATGCGGATGGGCCGCAGCGGTTTCCGCCGCGGGCCGTTTTCATCTCAACAGGTCGCCGCCTCAGGCGACGGCGCGGCCGAGAAATTCCTTGATCTCGTGGCCCGGCATGAAATTGCCGACGCGCTTGATCTCCCATTCGAGCTTCACGCCGGAATGCTCCATCACGCGGGCGCGTACGGTCTCACCGAGATATTCGAGTTCGTAGCCGCTCGCCTGGCCGGTGTTGATCATGAAGTTGCAATGGAGCGGCGACATCTGGGCGTTGCCGACCATCAGCCCCCGACAGCCGGCTTCGTCGATCAGCTTCCAGGCGGAATGCCCCTCCGGATTCTTGAAGGTCGAACCGCCGGTCTTTTCCCGGATCGGCTGTACCGTCTCGCGGTGCTGGCGTACCGCGTCCATGTCGATGCGGATCTTCGCCTTGTCCTCCTGATAGCCTTCGAAGACCGCATGCGTGAAGATCAGATCCTTGGCCGCGTCGGAGTGGCGATAGGAATATCCCATGTCCGCATTGGTAAGCACATGCCTGTTGCCCTGGCGGTCGACCGCATGGACCTCGACCAGCCGCTCGCTTGTTTCGCCGCCATTGGCGCCAGCATTCATACGCAGCGCGCCGCCGATCGACCCGGGAATGCCGTAGTAGAAGTAGAAGCCGCCGATGCCGTGGTCGAGCGCCATGGCGGCGATGTTCTTGTCCGGGCAGATCGCGCCGGCCTTGATGCGGTTTTCGCCGACCATTTCGAGATCGCCGAAGCCCTTGGCCGAAAGCCGGATGACAACGCCAGGAATGCCGCCGTCACGCACGAGCAGGTTCGAGCCGACGCCGATCACCATCACCGGCACATCTCTCGGCACGAGCTTCAGGAAGGCGATGAGATCGTCCGTGTCGTGCGGCTGGAACATGAGTTCGGCAAGGCCGCCCGCGCGAAACCAGGTCACACGGTCCATCGGCGCGTCGGGCGTGATGCGGCCGCGAATTGCATCGACGCCACTTCCGAGCGCCTCAAGGAGTTTCTGACCGTTAACCTGCTTCATGCTCGATTTCCTGAAATTCCGCGAGGTCCCTGGGCAGGGTCGCGGCCCAATAGGTAATGCTGCCAGCCCCCAAGAGAACCACAAAGTCGCCCGGCTGCGCAATCTTGGAGACGATCGGCGCGAGCGCTTCCTGGCCGGAAAGATGGCGGGCATCGCGATGGCCGGCCGCCTTGATGCTGCTGACGAGCGCTTCGGAACTCACGCCGTCGATCGTGTCCTCGCCCGCCGCATAGACGGGCGCGATCAGGATCGTGTCGGCGTCGTTGAAGCAGGAGGAGAAATCCTCGAACAGGCTCGACAGCCGCGAATAGCGGTGCGGCTGGTGAATGGCAATGACGCGGCCGCCGCAAGACTCGCGCGCCGCCTTGAGGACGGCTTTGATCTCCACGGGATGGTGGCCGTAATCGTCGAAGATGCGCGCCCCGTTCCATTCGCCGACAAGTGTGAAGCGACGCTTGACGCCACCGAAGGAGGCAAGCCCGCGGGCGATATCCTCCGGCTTCATTCCGAGCCGCTGGGCCACGGCGACGGCCGCCGTGGCGTTCGAGACATTGTGCCGGCCGGGCATGGGCAGGCGCAGGTCTTTGAGTTCGATCACCTGGCCGGTGCGACGACGGCGAATCACGACATCGAAAACGGAGGTCGCACCGTCCATGCGGATATTGTGGTAGCGCACGTCGGCCTGCGGGTTCTCGCCATAAGTGACGATCTTGCGGTCCTCGATCTTGCCGACCATGCCCTGGACCTCGGGGTGATCGAGACAGAGCACACCGAAGCCGTAAAACGGCACGTTCTCGACGAACTGCCGAAACGCCGCGCGCACCGCATCGAAACTGCCGTAGTGGTCGAGATGCTCGGGATCGATATTGGTGACGACGGCGATGTCGGCGGGAAGCTTCAGGAATGTGCCGTCCGACTCATCCGCTTCGACCACCATCCAGTCGCCCGCGCCCATGCGCGCATTGGTGCCGTAGGCATTGATGATGCCGCCATTGATCACCGTCGGATCGAGACCGCCGGCATCGAGCAGCGCCGCGACCATGGAGGTCGTCGTCGTCTTGCCATGTGTGCCGCCGATCGCGATCGCATTGCGGAAGCGCATCAGTTCCGCCAGCATCTCGGCACGACGCACGACCGGCAAGAACTTCTCGCGCGCGGCGATGAGTTCCGGATTGTCCTTACGGATCGCAGTCGAAACGACCACGACTTCGGCATCGCCGAGGTTCTCGGCCCGATGGCCGACCGAGATCTCGATACCCTTCTGCCGCAGGCGCTGGACATTGGCATTGTCGGCCTGGTCCGAACCCTGAACGCGATGACCGAGATTGTGCAACACCTCGGCAATGCCGCTCATGCCGATACCGCCGATACCGATGAAATGTACGAGCCCGATCGTCGTCGGCATTTTCATGAGCGTGTTTCCTTGAATTTCGCCACTGTCGAACCGCTGGCAATAGCGTCTACCAGGGACGCAAGCAAGCGCGCCGCCTCCGGCTTGCCGGTTTGGCGGGCCTTGGCCGCCATGTCGGCCAGGCCCTCTGGATTGTTCATGGCATCCGATAGAAGCGTCCCGAGGCGGTCGGCACTGAGTCCGGCCTGCGCGATCACCTGCGCCCCGCCCTTGGCGGCAAGGGCCGCAGCATTCGCCGCCTGGTCGTGATCGAGCGCATAGGGATAGGGCACGAGGATCGATGGCCGGCCGATGGCGGAAAGTTCGGAAACGGTCGAGGCGCCGGAGCGGCAGATGACGAGATGCGCCGAAGCGAGCCGCGCGGCCATGTCCGAAAAGAAGGGGGAGACTTCGGCCCGGATGCCGAGTTTCTCATAGGCCGCGATCACCCCTTCGCGGTCCTCCGGACGCGCCTGCTGCGTCACCTTGAGCCGCTGGCGCTGCCCGTCGTCGAGGCGGCAGATCGCCTGCGGCACCGCCTTGGAGAAGAATTGCGCTCCCTGGCTGCCGCCGAAAACGACAAGATGGAACATCCCGTCGCCTGCGGAGGCGTAGGGGTGCGCAGCCGCCTCGAGCACGGCCGAACGAACCGGGTTCCCCGTCGTCACGGTCTTTGCGGAGAAGGCTCCGGCGCCTTCGGGGAGGAACCCGCCCGCAATCGCCTGCACCCGCGAAGCCAGCATTCGGTTGGCGCGGCCCATGACAGCGTTCTGCTCGTGGATCAGCGAGGGAACCCCCATCTGGGTCGCCGCGAGCAGCGGCGGCACCGTCGGATAGCCGCCGAAGCCCACCACCGCACGGGGTTTCAGCCGCGCGATCAGCCGCCGCGCGGCCCTGAGCCCCGTCCAGAGCTTCCACGTCGACCGCGCCAGTTTGATCGGATTTTTCGAGCCGATCGTCGCCGACGGCACCACATGGAGCTCGTCCGCCGGAAACTTGCCGGCAAAGCGCTCGGCACGACTATCGGTCACCAGATGCACGCAATAGCCGCCGGCCTTCAGTTCATGCGCCAGTGCTTCCGCAGGAAAGAGATGTCCGCCGGTGCCGCCGGCGGCCAGAAGAACAATGCCTTTATTGTTACCCATAACCATGTCCTACTCCGCCGGGATCCCGACGCCGGAGCGGAAGAGGCTGCGCTCGACCGCGCGCTTTTCCGGTCGATGCCGAGTCAAAGCGAGGATGAAGCCCGCCGTTACGCAGATCGCCACCATCGACGAACCACCATAGGAAATCAGCGGCAGGGTCATGCCTTTTGCCGGCAGCAGTTCGAGATTGACGCCGATATTGATCAGCGACTGGACGCCGATCTGCAGCACCAGGCCGGCGACGGCAAACCTGTTGAAGTCGTTGCGTTCGCGGAATGCATGGTTGAGACCGCGCATCACCAGGAAGGCAAAGATCATCACGATGACCATGCAGAAGAGAATGCCGAACTCTTCAGCCGCCACGGAAAAGACGAAGTCGGTGTGACTGTCGGGAATGATGCGCTTGACCACGCCCTCGCCCGGACCGCGACCGAGCCAGTCGCCGCGGATGATCGCCTCGCGCGCCGTATCCACCTGGAAGGTATCGCCCTCGCCGGTCAGGAACCGGTCGATACGGCCGGCGACGTGCGGCAGCACGGTGTAGGCTGCGAAGAAGCCACCCATCGCCAAAGCCGCAAGCACGATAATCCAAAGCCACGGCATGCCGGCCATGAAGAACATGCCGCCCCAGACCGTTGCGGTCAGCACCGTCTGGCCGAGGTCCGGCTGGGCGACGAGCAGCGCGCCTACGATGCCGAAAAGGAGGATGGATAAAAGATTTCCGGGAATTTCCGGCTGCTTCGCGTGCTCGGCAAAGAGCCAGGCGCAGACGACAACGAAGGCGGGCTTCATGAACTCGGAGGGCTGGATGGAGATGCCGGCGATGGAAATCCAGCGCATCGAACCCTTCACCTCCTGTCCGATGAAGAGGACGAGGACCATCATTCCGAGCGAAGCGCCGAGCAGGATGATCGCCGCTCGCCTCACCTGTCGCGGCGAGAGGAACGAAATGCCGATCATTACCGAGAGCGAGGGAAACAGGAACAGCGCGTGGCGCTTCACGAAGTGAAAACTGTCGAGGCCGAGCCTCTCGGCAACCGGGGGGCTTGCCGCGAAAGACAGCATGAAACCGACCCCCATCAACAGGATGAAAGTCGCCAGAAAGAGCCTGTCTATCGTCCAGAACCAGTCGGCCACGGGGCCACGTTCGGCTCGGCTTACCATCTGTCTGTCCCCTTTTCGGCGCCTTTGCGCCCGTCCTTGAAACCGGCCCGACTGCCGCGCCCCTTCTCGCGGCCGTCAGATGAGCATGGTCACGCCTTCGAGCGCCGCCACATGGCCGACGAAGGCATCTCCGCGCAATTCGAAGTTCTTGTACTGGTCGAAGCTTGCGCAAGCCGGGGAAAGCATCACCGCCGCAGGGCCTTGCGTGTCCCGCGCCGCATCCGCCGCCGCATGCGCCACCGCTTTCTCGAGCGTCCCGGAAATCTCGTAGGGTACCGCCCCGCCCAGCGTCGCGGCAAAGGCCGGCGCCGCCTCGCCGATCAGGTAGGCCTTGGCAATCTTCGGGAAGAACGGCGCAAGCGAGGTGATGCCGCCCTCCTTCGGCAGCCCCCCGGCGATCCAATAGATCCGCTCATAGCTCGAAAGCGCGGGCGCGGCCGCATCGGCATTCGTCGCCTTGCTGTCGTTGACGAAGACGACTTCGCCTATTTTTGCGACCGGCTGCATCCGGTGCTTCAGGCCCGGGAAGCTCTTCAGCCCGTTGGCGATATCCTTCTCGTCGACCCCGACGGCGAGGCACGCGGCAACGGCCGCGGCAGCGTTCTGGGCATTGTGCCCGCCGCGCAGGGTCTCGATGCCGGAAAGGTCAAAGAAGAGCGCGGACGTGCCGCCATGAGCGCGCATCAATTGCGCGCCCTCGGCATAAATGCCCTCGGCAAGCACGTGACGGCGTGAGATGCGCACGACCTTCGTGCCGGCTCGCTCGACCCGGTCGGCGATCAGGCTCGAGAAACTGTCGTCGACGCCGACAATCGCGGTACCGCTGCCCGCCACCAGCCGTTCCTTGATATCGGCATAGTGCTGCATGGTGCCGTGTCGATCCAGGTGGTCGGGTGTCAGGTTGAGCAGGATGCCGGCCGTCGCGTCAAGCGTCGGCGCGAGATCGACCTGATAGGAAGAGCACTCGACGACATAGAAGCGTCCGGCCTGTGGCCGATCGAGCGTCAGCACCGCCGTGCCGATATTGCCGCCAAGCTGGGTGTCGCGCCCGCTCGTCTTCAGGATATGCGCAATCAGCGCCGTCGTGGTCGATTTGCCGTTTGTGCCGGTGATCGCGACGAAAGGGCAATCGGGCGCATGTGCCCGGCGCTCACGCACGAAGAGTTCGACATCACCGATGATCTCCACGCCCGCATGATGGGCAAGATCAACGCTCCAATGCGGCTTCGGATGCGTCAACGGTACCCCGGGCGAAAGCACGAGGGCGGTCATGGCCTGCCAGTCGGCCCCACGCAGGTCCATCGTCGCAATCCCGGCTGCGGCGGCTTTGGTGACGCTCTCCGGATTGTCGTCCCAGGCGGTGACCTCCGCCCCGCCGGCGACAAGCGCCTGGGCCGTCGCCAGTCCCGAACCGCCCAGACCAAAGAGGGCAACCTTCCTGCCGGCGAACGTAGTGACCGGTATCATCGCGGCTCACCGGAGCTTCAGGGTGGAAAGGCCGACCATGGCCAGGATGACGGCAATGATCCAGAAACGGATCACCACCTGGCTCTCCGTCCAGCCCATCTTTTCGAAATGATGATGGATCGGGGCCATCAGGAACACGCGCCGGCCGGTGCGCTTGAACCAGAAGACCTGGATGATGACCGACAGCGTCTCGATGACGAAGAGGCCGCCGATGATGATCATGACGATCTCGTGCTTGGTGGCGACGGCGACGGTGCCGATCAGTCCGCCGAGCGCGAGCGAGCCGGTATCGCCCATGAAAATCGCCGCCGGCGGCGCATTGAACCAGAGAAAGCCGAGACCCGCGCCGATGACCGCGCCGAGGATGACGGCCAGTTCGCCCGTGCCCGGCACGAAATGGATCTGCAGATAGTTCGCGAAGACGGCATTGCCGGCGAGATAAGCGATCAGGCCGAAGGCCGCCGAGGCGATCATGACCGGAACGATGGCAAGCCCGTCGAGACCATCCGTCAGATTCACGGCATTGCCCGCGCCGACGATGACGAAACCACCGAACAGCACGAAGAAATAACCGAGATTGAGCATCAGGTCCTTGAAGAACGGAAAGGTGAGCGACGACCCGAAGGTCGAGCCCGCGGCGCCCGCGGAAAGCGCCGCCTGCATCATGAAGAAGACCGCGATGGATGCGATGACGAATTCGATGCCAAGCCGGGCCTTGCCGGAAAATCCCTTGTCCGATTGCTTCGTAACCTTGAGATAGTCGTCATAGAAGCCGATTGCGCCGAAGCCGAGCGTCACCAGGAGTGTGGAGACGACGTAGATGCTGGAAAGATCGGCCCAGAGCAGGGACGAGCCGACGATGCCGGCGAGAATCATCAGCCCGCCCATGGTCGGCGTGCCGGCCTTCTTGAAGTGCGTCTGCGGTCCGTCGGCGCGGATCGGCTGCCCCTTGCCCTGGCGGATGCGCAAGGAAGCGATCATCGCCGGGCCGAACAGGAACACGATCAGGGCCGATGTGAAGAGAGCTGCGCCCGTGCGGAAGGTGATGTAGCGAAAGAGATTGAAGAATTGAAAGTGGTCCGCCAGTTCCACGAGCCAGATCAGCATAAGGGACTTTCCCCAAAAGTTTGTAGTCGGACACCGTCCGACAGAATCACCTGACAGACGATACCCGCTTGCGTTCGACTATGTTAAGGCCATTTCCCTTGTCCATGGCCTCTATCCACCAGTGCGAAGGCAGCGGTAAGGCCCGTTTTTAAGCTTCCCCCGTCTCGGCCGTCCGTTCCGGATAGGTGCCACGAAGCGCTTCGACGATCTGCCCGCAGCCGGTGCCCTTCGAGGACTTGACCATCACGACGTCGCCGGCAGCGACCGCGCCAACCGCATAGGATGAGAGATCTCCGACCGATTCGCGGTAGATCACGGAAATTTCCGGCGGCAGGGCATCGCGCAGATGCGCCATGGCCGGTCCGGCGAGCCAGACGTCGGCAATGCCCGCCTCGACGATCGGTGTCGCGAGACCCGCATGCACTTCGGCCGCATGCTCGCCCATTTCCAGCATGTCGCCGAGGATCGCGATGCGGCGCCCGCCCGGCGCCGGTTCTGCATCGCGCAGGAGCGCGATCGCCGCCCGCATCGATGCCGGATTGGCGTTGTAGCTTTCGTCGATCAGCGCCATATGGCCGGTGCCGATCTCCAGATGGTGCCGCAGGCCCCTGCCCTTTTCCGGCTGTATCGTCGCAAGCGCAGCGACGACGCGGTCGAGGTCCGCTCCGGCGCACTCGGCCGCAGCGATCACCGCCAGTGCATTCTCGGCGATGTGGCGGCCGGGCGCACCGATTGCGACCTCCAGCGTCCTACCCCCTATACCGGCCCAGAGCACGGAGCCCTCGGCACCGCCGGCAAACTCGACCAGACGATAGTCGGCCTTCGGATTGGCTCCGAAGGAGTGGATGTGACGGACACCCGCCGCCTGGGCCGCCTTTTCGAGCAGCTCATATTGCGGGGTGTCGCGGTTGATGACGGCATGGCCGCCTGCGACGACGCCCTCGAAAATCTCCGCCTTCGCCGCGGCGATCTCGTCGAGGCTAGAGAAATTGCCGAGATGGGCAGCGGCAATGCTGGTGACGAGCGCCACATGCGGGCGCACCATCCGCGTCAGCGGACGGATCTCGCCCGGATGATTCATGCCGATCTCGAAGATGCCGAAGTCGGTCGCCTCCGGCATACGGGCAAGCGTCAGCGGCACGCCCCAGTGATTGTTGAAGGAGGCGACCGAGGCATGCACGCGCCCAAGAGGCGCGAGCACGTGCCGGAGCATTTCCTTTGTCGTGGTCTTGCCGACGGAGCCAGTGACGGCGATGATCTTCGCGGCACTGCGGTCGCGTGCCGCGCAGCCGAGCCGGATCATCGCCTCGAGCACGTCGTCGACGACGATCATCGGCGCGATCAGCCGTCCGAGCGCCGGGATTTTCGCTTCACTGACGACCAGCAGCGCGGCGCCGTTGGCAAGCGCAATGCCGGCATAGTCGTGGCCGTCGACGCGATCGCCCCTGATCGCGAAAAAGGCTTCGCCCTTGCCGATCGTGCGGCTGTCGATCGATATCCCGACGATGCCTTCCGGGAGGGTACCGACCGGCCGGCCGTTCATCGCCGCCAGAAGATCGCTGCTTGTCCAGAGCCAATTCAAGTCACAGCCCTCCCGAGCGCCTTCAGCAGTTCCGCATGGTCCGAGAACGGCAGCGTTAGCGAACCGATCGTCTGCCCCTCCTCATGCCCTTTGCCGGCAACGATCAGCGTATCGCCGGTCGTCAGCATGCCGACTGCGGCGCCGATCGCCTCGGCGCGGTCGGCGATTTCGATCGCGTCCTTGGCGCCAGCCATGATCTCGGCGCGGATCGCCTCCGGAACCTCCGAGCGGGGGTTGTCGTCGGTGACGATCACGACATCCGCAAGCCGGCTGGCGATTTCGCCCATGATCGGCCGCTTGCCCTTGTCGCGGTCGCCGCCGCAGCCGAAGACGAGAATCACCCGCCCGGTCGTGAATGGGCGCACCGAATCGAGCACGTTCTTAAGCGCATCCGGCTTATGGGCATAATCCACATAGGCCAGGGCGCCGTCCCGCGTCTGCCCGACGAGTTCCAGCCGTCCGGAGGCGCCCTGCAGCTTTTCGAGCGCGGCAAATGCCGCCGCGGCGGAAATGCCCGTCGACATGGCGAGACCGGCGGCGACAAGTGCGTTGGCCACCTGGAAATCACCGGCCAGAGGCACGTGGATTTCGAAGATATCGTCGCCAACATGCACCTCCGCCGACTGCTTGTGGCGGAAGTGCTCGACGCGCTTCAAGGCGATATATTCGCCGTCGCGGCCAACGGTGCGCACATCATGACCCGCCCTGCGGGCGGCGGCGATCGCCTCCGCCGACCACTGGTCGTCGGCGAAGATCACCGCGGGCGAACCCTTCGGCAGGAGCGTTTCGAAGAGGCGCATCTTCGAAGCCATGTAGTGCTCGACTGTCGGATGGTAGTCCATATGATCGCGGCCGAGATTGGTGAAGGCGGCGGCCGCGAGCCTGACCCCATCCAGGCGGTTCTGGTCAAGCCCGTGACTGGAGGCTTCCATGGCCGCATGGGTGACGCCGGCATCGGCGAGTTCGGCAAGCAGCCTGTGCAGCGAAACCGGGTCCGGCGTGGTGAGCGAACCGTACTCGTTGCGACCCGGCGCCGTGACCCCGGTCGTCCCGATCATCGCCGCCGGAAGACCGGAATGAGCCCAAATCTGGCGGGTGAAGGATGCAACCGAGGTCTTGCCGGCGGTTCCCGTCACCGCCACCATGGTCTCGGGTTGGCGATGGTAGAAGGCGGCGGCGCCTTGCGCCAGAAAGCGGCGCGGTTCCGCAAGCGTGAAGACCGGGACACCCGCCTCCGCATGGGAATCGGCAGCGACGATCGCCGCCGCGCCGCGGGAAATGGCGTCGGCGATATAGGCGGCACCGTTCGCCTTCGTCCCGGCGACGGCGACGAACAGATCGCCCGGCTTCACCTGCCGGCTGTCGGCCGAGAGGCCGGATATCTCGACATTTGCCGAATCATCCTTCAGTTGCGCCGAAAGTTCCGGGAAGTTTGGCCCCGCCAGGTCCCTGATCTTCATGAACCGCCTGTCTCACATCGATATCGGCCCACCGCGCGCAGTTCCTGCAGCCGCGACGGGTCGCTTTAACACCTTACAGCACCGCGCGTTTTTCAGACGCGCAAGGTCGCTGTAACTCTTTGAATCTGCGCATCGAGCTTTCCGAAAATCGGGTACGGTTTTCGGGCCGAAGCGCTAGAATCGCCGCTTGGTTGATCCCGGATCGGCTCCGACTTCAGGAACCAGGCAGCGGATGACGAATCGTCCGCATTCTCATTTCACGGTCAATAAGACACAAGCAAGGCAGAACCGTCTTCTCCGAATTTCGGCTCGACGCCGAGAAGCGGTGCGGTTCGACTGATGATGTCGCGCACCATGGGTGCGGCGTTCGACCCGGCGGTCCGACCCCCACCTTCGCCGGTCTTCGGGGCATCGATGAAGGTCAGCACGATATATTGCGGATCATCGATTGGAAACGCCGCAAGGAAGGCGTTGAAGTTCTGATCGTGGGCATAGCGGCCGTTGACCACCTTGTCGGCCGTTCCGGTCTTGCCGCCGACATTGAAGCCGGGGACGAGCGCCCGTTTGCCCGAGCCGGCAATGCCGTTCCAGCGCAGGAGATACCGCATGCTGTCGCTGGTGCTCTTCTTGACCACTACGCTTGCGAGATTGTTCGCCTCCTCTTCCGTGCGCGGCAGGAAGGTCGGCGGGATGAGCTTGCCGCCATTGACAAGGGCGGCGCCCGCGACGGCCGTCTGCAGCGGCGTGGTCGAGACGCCGTGGCCGAAGGAGATGGTGATCGAATTGATCTTTTTCCATTCGCGCGGCTGCGTCGGCGCCTTCACCTCCGGAAGCTCCGTCGGAAGCTTCGTCAGCAGGCCCAGGCGCGTAAGGAATTCCCGCTGGCCGGGAATGCCGACGAGGTCCGCGATCTTGGCCGTGCCGATGTTCGACGAGTACTGGAAGATTTCCGGCACGGTCAGTACGCGGCGCTTGCCGTGGAAATCCTTGATGGTGAAGCCGCCGATGCGGATCGGCGCCGACGCGTCGAAACTGTCGTTGAGCGTCACCTTGCCGGAATCGAGGCCCATGGCGATGGTGAAGGTCTTGAAAGTGGAGCCCATTTCGAACGTGCCGTTCGACATGCGGTTCATCCAGCCCTCTTCGGCACCCTCGGCCGGATTGTTCGGGTCGTAATCCGGCACGGACGCCATCGCCAGCACTTCGCCGGTACGAACGTTGAGCACGACGGCGCCGGCCGCGATCGCCTCGTAGTTCTTCATGCCTGCCGCGATAACGTCGCGCACGATATTCTGGACGCGCAGGTCGATCGACAGCCTGACCGGCTCAAGCTTGGCGTCGCTGGTCATGCCGATGGCCGCCAGATCGGCAAGACCCTCGTTGTCGATATAGCGTTCCATGCCGGCGATGCCGCGATTGTCGATATTGACGTGACCGACGATGTGGGCGGCGGTCGGGCCGCCGGGATAGAAGCGGCGCTTTTCCGGGCGGAAGCCTATCCCCGGAATGCCGAGCGCCAGGATCTCGCTCTGCTGCTTCGGGGTCAATTGGCGGCGCAGCCACTGGAATCGCGAGCTGGACTTCAGCTTGTTGTAGATCTCGCGCGCATTGAGATCGGGAAGGACGGTGGCCAGACGCTCCACAGCCTCGTCGGCATCGACGATCTTGTGCGGCTCGGCATAGAGCGAAACCGTGCGGATGTCGGTCGCCAGGATTTCTCCGTTGCGGTCGAGGAGATCGGGGCGCGAGGCCATCAGGCTGTCGGCGCGGCCTATCGAAGAAACCGTCTCGGGGCTGGCCATGCCATATTGCACCAGGCGCCCGCCGATCACCACATAGACGATCCCGAAACTGGCAATGAGGATCGCCAGGCGACTCTTCGCCTGGCTGGCGCTCTTCTTGCGCGTCCCCTGGAATGTGACGTTGAGACCCGTCTCGGGGGCGCGATTGTTGCCCCCGGCGGAGAAGTGCGCCTTGCTTTTCAAGAGCATGATGCGGGAAAGAAAGGACATCAGTGCGCCACCGAGCCTGTGTTGATATTATCGGCCTGAATGACCGCGGCGATCCCGTCTTCCGGCGCCGCCTCGCCTTCCGGCCGAGGCAGATCGGCCCGCAACATCGGCAACTCCTCGGGACGAGCCAGTTGCGTGGGCGGCGTCGGCGCCAGCTGCAGATCGGCGTCAAAGGCCGCGACGAGCCGTTCGAGACGGTTCGGCTGAGTCAAGAGCGCCCAATCGGCCCTGAGCAGGTCGATCGTATCCTCCTCGAGCTTGATCGCCGCATCCAGTTTGCGGACTTCTTCGCGTTTGTTCTCGGCCTGATGCTTGATCGTGTAGGTGACCGCGGCGGCGGCCGTCATGATGACGATCAGGACGATATCGAGCGTTCTCAGCATCGTTGCTTAGCCCCCTAGCCTTGCAAGGCTCGCCAGTTCCGGAAGATTGAAAATGGACAGATCGCTCCCCGGCGACGGCGCCTCCGTGCGGATGCCGGCCCTGAGCTTGGCAGATCGGGCACGCGGATTGCGGGAGGCTTCGTCATCGCTCGCCGCGATCATAGGCTTGCCGACTGGCGCGAAGGTTGCGGCACGCGCCGCCACCATTGGCAGATGCCGCGAGCCGCCCGCCTTGCCTGCGCGATCCTGAAAGAAGGCCTTGACGATCCTGTCTTCCAGCGAATGGAAAGTGACGACGACGAGACGTCCGCCGGGTTTCAGCACACGCTCGGCGGCAAAGAGTGCGCTGGCAAGTTCACCGAGTTCGTCGTTGACGAAGATGCGTAGCGCCTGGAAGACCCGTGTCGCGGGATGAATCTTGTCCTTGGCCTTGCGCGGCACCACCGTTTCGATCAGGCCCGCAAGGTCGCGCGTCGTCTCGAAAGGCTGTTCGGCGCGGCGCTTCTCGATCGCCCGGGCGATGCGCCCGGCCTGCTTTTCTTCACCGAGGAAGCCGAAGATGCGGATGAGATCGGAAACCTTGCCGCGATTGACGACGTCGGCGGCAGTCACCCCGCTCGCCGACATACGCATGTCGAGCGGCCCTTTTTTCTGGAAAGAGAAGCCGCGCTCGGCCTCGTCGATCTGCATGGACGAGACGCCGATGTCGAGCACAACGCCGTCGAGCCCCCCTTCCGGGGCATGCTCCGCGAGCACGGAAAACCGCGACTGCACAAGCTTGAGCCGTCCGCCGGCGGCCGCGACCAGCGCCTGTCCCGCGGCGATCGCGGTCGGATCGCGGTCGAGCGCAATCACATCCGCACCCGCATCGAGGATCGCAGAGGTGTAGCCGCCCGCGCCGAAGGTGCCGTCGAGAATGACCTTGCCGGGCGCCGCATGGAGCGCTGTCAGCACCTCGGGAAGCATGACGGGAATGTGACGAACCGGTCCGCCATCGGCTTCAGAAGTCCTGTCGCCTAGATCCGCCACCATGCCGCCTCTCCACATTAACTGGGCCGCAACCCCCGTTGCGTGCGCCCTTCCCGGGCCTCCGCCTGCGCCCTCGCAAACGCCTGCGGCTCCCAGAGCTGAAAATGATCGCCCCGTCCGACGAAAGCCACCTCCGTCGCGATGCCGGTGAAGTCGCGGATGAAATCCGTGATCATCAGCCGGCCCTCCGGATCGAGCTTCAAGAAGATGCCACCCCCGTGAACGAGCAGCGACATCTGGTTGGCCGCATCCGAAAACGGATCCTCGGCCGCCATCTGCCTCTCGAACCGCTCCAGAAGCTCCGGCCCGCCGACGCTGATCGCCGGGAAGACGAAATCCTGGAAACAATATAACTCCCGCACGCCCGCCTCCGAAAGCACGGCGCGGAAGGCCGAAGGCACGGAGACCCGCCCCTTGGCATCGATCCGGTTCGTAGCATGTGACAAGAAGCGGTTCATGACGCGAAACGGCCGCCTCCGGTTGACGGGCCATCGTCATCGACCCGCACGAACACACGTCTGCGCGCGCGAAAAACCCCCGCCGGACGCTTACGCATCCGCCTGAACCCTCCGAAGAAGGAGACTTCGAATTTCGCGATGGCGGGCCACGACGCGGCCCTTGCGCAGTACCATTATGGGATAACATGGGACCATATGGGCGTCAATGGGAGAAGGCCGAATTCAGCCTCCTGAATGATCAAATATTGATAGGTTGTTAAGTTTAACAAAGGGTTACGACGACACCCCTAGTCCATTGGAGTCCCGAGCAAATGCGGGTGCCGACAAGCACAGGAACGTGGCCGGAATCGGCTTGCGCCGCGGGCGACCCGAGGCGGGCGCCACGAGTTCCGCGGGCTCTGCGCCCGAAATGACATGGAAGAGAAAATCGCCAGTTGGCCTGTAAGCCGGGTTCTGTATGGCCCCGTCTCCCGCAGGAAACGGAACGTGGCAGCCATTCATCTGGGACTGCGCTTGCGCGCAGCCTCGTGCAACCCACCCGGATGACGGGCCTGGAAACCGGCTGGGCGCTTGCGCGCCCGTGTCATCCCTATTCGGTCTTGCTCCCGGTGGGGTTTGCCGTGCCGTCCATGTCGCCATGTCCGCGGTGGGCTCTTACCCCACCCTTTCACCCTTACTCCGCGAAGCGGAGCGGTTTGCTTTCTGTGGCACTTTCCCTGGGGTCGCCCCCGCCGGACGTTATCCGGCACCGTGTTCCCGTGGAGCCCGGACTTTCCTCACCCCGCGGCCTTTCGGCGCTTGCGGGGCGCGGCTGCCCGGCCAACTGGCAGAGGCTCATTAACCGAGCAAGCCGGCAAGCGCCAGAAAAATCGCGCCTCTCTGCCGCTCGATCGCCGGCTCACTGAAATGCGACGGCGAAATCGGTCTCGTACTCGCTTGCATTCAGACGGCCTTCCATGGCGAGCATTGCGCCAAGCCTGCCGATCTCGTCGGAGCTCTTGGCGGCCTGACCATTGCCGCCCGTCAGAACGGCGACGCGTTCGCTGGCAAAGCCGATATAGGGGTAGCCGTGTCGGGTGAACGACGTGACGCAAGGAGAAAAATGCGTCGAAACCGGCTTGAACCTCGGCATCACTTCGCTGAGCAGCCCGTCCATATGGGAGGCCGCTTCGGCGCTGCCTCCGCTGCGGAACCAGTCCCGGACCGCCGGCTCGCCCGCAAGCACCCGATCGGTCGGGTCGCCGCCGATCTTGATGTAGTGTTTGCCGTCGGCATAGGCAACGGGCGGCAGCAGGTAATAGCTTTTCTCCTGCTCCGGCGCCGCGACGATCAGCGACGGCATACCTTCGAAACCAGGAAGATCATCTTCGCCGACCTCGGCGAACAAGACGCTGCGCGCCTTGACGTCAAGATCGATCGGCCTCGCCAGCAAGGCCGTCGAAAGCGAAAATCCGCCGGCGGCGACGAGTACGCGCCCCGCCCGGATAGCCCGCCCATCGGCGGTGGCCACGACCACCTGCTCCACCTCTTCCGAGACCGAAACCACTTCGGAGCGGATGATCCGGGCACCCTGTCTTTCCGCTGCCTTGGTCTGGGCGCGTACCAGTGCACGCGGATTGATATAGCCTGCGCCGCTTGCCTCGTGGACGCCCGCATGGCCGGCCGCGAAACGGAACCAGGGAAAGCGCTTCGCGAGTGCGCCACCGCCGATCAGGGGCGCTTCCACGCCCATCCTGTCGCGGGCGCGCTCGACCTTCTCGAGATAATCGAAATCGCCGCCGGGAGCCGCGATCAAGCAACCGCTCTCGAAATAGAAATCCATCCCGCTCGCATCCGCGATTTCCGGATAACGATCGATCGAGCGGCGGGCAAGACGCGCCCAGACCGGGTCCGCATCGATCGTGCGGGTGATGCGGGCATTGTCGTAGTGGCTGGCGAATACGCCGCCGTGACTTGCCCAGTCCTCGGGCTCGTCAGGTCCGACGAGCGCAACGATCGCGCCGGCGAGGCTGAGGTGACGCGCCGCCGCCGCTCCCATCATGCCTTTACCGACCACAACGAAATCAAAGCTTTCCGACATGCATTTCCCCGATCTGCTTGCCTGCGGGAATAGCACGTGGATTTTCTACGGTACACCGGAACGCGAGACCTATCCGGCTACCTCCTGCATCGCGGCCGAACCGAGGCTCCGCATCGCGACGATCTTTCAACGTCGTGCGGCGGTCAATCCAGGATCGCCTTGACCTTGCCGCAATAGGCCTTCGAAACAGGATTCATCCGCTTGGCGCCGTGGCCGGCATTGTATTTCAGGATCGTGCCGCAGGTGCTGCCGTCCGAAAGCTCCTGCGCCTTGGCCAGATACAGCATGCCGAACTTAATATTGGTTTCCGGATCGTAGAGCCCTTTGGCAGAGCCGGAATAGCCCATCATGCGCGCGGTGGCGGGCTTGATCTGCATGAGCCCGATCTCGCCGGCGCGGCCCCGTGCCTTTGCATTGAAATTGCTCTCGACCTCCACGACGGCGCGGGCGAGATCGACGGCAACGCCATATTGCTTGGCGTAGGAGTGGATGAGATCGCCATAGTAGGATTTCGGCGAAAGGGAAGGTGTGGGAAATCCTGCGGTCCTGGTAACGGACTTCAGGGATGAGGTCTTGATGGTTCGGTCGACACCCCCTGCATACGACGTACCCATCCCGGCGACGAACATGCCAATGCATGCCGCCACCGCAGCAACAGACGATATTCTCATGTAGTTTGGAGTCTCCGGTCTGCGGATCCGGCCGGACGGCGCACCCCACCGTCGCGACCGGTTTCCCGATCGTTTTTATTTGGCAAGGTCCCGGTCTCTGCCTGCGTCCCCTGCGGTTGACGCGGCGAAAATGACCGCCCCATCATGGTAAACATGTGGCAACGCAAAAAATTTGTGCATAAAGCCGTCGAAGGCGCTAATTTAGCGCGATCGAAATTTGCAACCTATGCGCTGAATTTCGGCAGGCCGGCCAGCAGACGGTGAAGCGTATCTATGGTGGAAATGTCCGCGATCCCGTCCACCCGGGATTGCCGGAAATGCCTTTGGAAGGCGGCCACTACGCCTTCGGTGCGCTCGCAGAAATTGCCCGTGACTTCAATGCCATAGCCGTAAAGCGAGAGCATGGACTGCAGCGCCTCCACCGGCTGCCCGTGATCGCCGCGCTGGAAGAAGCGTCCGCCGCCCACCGGCGCCGGTTCGACCCAGTGACCGACCCCCTGTCGAAAGAGCGCATTCCAGGGGAATTTTTCTCCCGGGTCGACCTTGCGAATCGGCGCCACATCGCTATGGGCAAGCACCCTTTCGGGGGCAATTTGCCAGCGCTCGCCACAATCTCGACACAAATCGACGACGGCCGCGATCTGCGCCGCCGGGAAATCCGGCAGCCCGCCCAGATGGCCTGGATTGGCGATCTCGATACCGATGGAGCAGGAATTAATGTCGGCCTCGCCCTTCCACAGGCTCTTGCCGGCATGCCAGGCACGACGATCTTCCGCCACGAGCTGGTCGACGCGCCCGTCCTCATGCACGAAATAGTGACAGGAGACCTGGCTTTCCTCGCGACAGAGCCAGTCCAGCGCCGAGACCGCTGTTTCCATGCCGGTATAATGGAGAAGGATCATATCCGGCCCGCGCCCGCCCGCGCGCTCCCCATGATTGGGTGACGGCACGAAACGGGCACCGGCGAAGTCGCAGCGCGTCGATGTCATGCGGCGCGGCGTTCTCTCTCGATCGCTTCGTAGGCCGCGTTCAGCGCGGCCATACGATCCGTTGCAATGGCATGAAACTCCTCCGGCACGCCGCGCGCAACCAGCATGTCCGGGTGGTTCTCGGAAACGAGCACGCGATAGCGCTTGCGGATCTCGGCGAAATCGTCCTTCGGCGAGACGCCGAGTACCTGGTAGGGATCGCGTCCTTCGGCATGGACATGACGCGCCATGATGCGTTGGAACCGCGCCTCGTCCATCCTGAAGATTTCGGCGACGCGCAGCAGAAATGCGAATTCCTTCTCATGCACGACGCCATCGGACGCGGCGATATGGAACAGTCCGTCGACGATGTCCTCGAGAATCGGGCAATTGCGCTCGCAGGAGGCGCAAAGCGAGGCCATCTTCTCCGCATAGGCCTCGAAGCCCGCCACGTCCTGGCGCGCGAGATTATACAGCCTGGCGACGTTCTTCGCCTGGTCCGCCGGGAATTTGAAGATATCCCGGAAAGCCGCGACCTCGGCCTCGCTCACAATGCCGTCTGCCTTTGCCATCTTCGCCGAAAGGGCGATCATGGCGACCGAGAAGGCAACCCTGCGGCGCGTTTCCGGATCGCCCTCGAAGAGGGTTCTGACCGCCTCGACCACCCCTGCAAGCGCATTGCCGGTGGCCGTGACGATTTTGAGGAGGCTGTCCCAAACTGTCATGAGTGCGATTGTTCCCTGTCCACCACCGAGCATGGCCAGATGTGGTGGCAAATTGCAAGCGGCTGTCCGCGCGAAACGTCATGGATTGACGAATTTGTGATGGCCCCTCAATAAATCAATTGGCCGTGAATCGCAATTGAATTCGCACGGCGACACGACGGGGGCATCCTCGAATTTCCCGCTAGGCGCCAGGCCATGGGAGCGATCCACAGTCCTGTCGTTTTATTTCCATCCGATTTGCGCTAGATCACAGGGATCATTGAGCATGGCAGCGTTCCGGGAACGCTTACCGTCGTGCGGTCCCGTCGCCCAAATCCCGAGGAGGAATCATGGCCAAGAAGAAAGTCGCAATGCTGACGGCGGGCGGGCTCGCGCCCTGCCTTTCATCCGCCGTCGGCGGCCTGATCGAGCGCTATACGGACATCGCGCCCGACTACGAGCTCGTGGCCTATCGTTCCGGTTACCAGGGGCTGCTTTTGGCCGACCGCATCGAGATCACGAAGGAGATGCGGGAAAAGGCCCATCTTCTCCATCGCCACGGCGGTTCTCCCATCGGCAACAGCCGTGTGAAGCTCACCAATGCCGCCGACTGCGTCAAACGCGGTCTGGTCAAGGAAGGCGACAACCCGCTTCGCATCGCCGCCGACAGGCTCGCAGCCGACGGCATCAGCATTCTGCACACGATCGGTGGCGACGACACCAACACCACGGCGGCCGATCTTGCCGCCTATCTCGGCGCCAATGGTTACGACCTCACCGTGGTCGGCCTGCCGAAGACCGTCGACAATGACGTGGTGCCGATTCGCCAGACGCTCGGCGCCTGGACGGCGGCCGAATACGGCGCGCGCTTCTTCGACCATGTCAGCAACGAGCAGAGCGCCGCCCCGCGCACCCTCGTCGTCCACGAGGTGATGGGCCGCCATTGCGGTTGGCTGACCGCGGCGACGGCACGCGCCTATATGCAACTGTCCGGCAGCAAGGACTATGTCGACGGCTTCATGATGAACGAGCAGTTGAAGAACATCGACGGCCTCTACCTGCCGGAGATGAAGTTCGACCTCGAATCGGAGGCCGCGCGCCTGCGCGACATCATGGACCGGGCCGGCTTCGTGACGCTGTTCGTCAGCGAAGGTGCCTGCCTCGATGCGATCGTTGCCGAACGCGAGGCGGCCGGCGAGACGGTCAAGCGCGATGCTTTCGGCCATGTGAAGATCGACACCATCAATGTCGGCAACTGGTTCTCAAAGCAGTTCGCCGCCCTCCTCGGCGCCGAACGCGCGATGGTGCAGAAATCCGGCTACTATGCCCGCTCCGCACCCGCCAATGGCGACGACCTGCGCCTCATACAGAGCATGGTCGACCTTGCGGTCGAAAGTGCGCTCAACAAGGTTTCCGGCGTCACGGGCCACGACGAGGACCAGGGCGGCCGCCTGCGCACGATCGAATTCCCCCGCATCAAGGGGGGCAAGCATTTCGACACGTCGGCGAAATGGTTCGGCGAGGTGATGGACACCATCGGCCAGAAATGGCAGGCGGCAGACTGAGGTCGCGCAACGGTTAGCGATGCCCTCTCCTCGGGTTTAACCCGAGGAGAGGGCATTCCTCACGCGACACCGGCGGATCATCCACTCATTGGAGTTCGAACGACGGTGTGAAATCGCCGCGCTGCTTGCCGCAGTGGACGGCATGGGTTAAGGGAGATTGAGCACAGCGGACGGCAGCCGCTGATTTGCAAGGGGCTACGGGGCCCAGAAGCACGAAAGTGACAGCATGGCGAAGATCCGTATCTCCCTTTCGAAACAGGCGCTTGCGGCCTCTGCACTGGTTTCCATCGGAATTGCCTCCGGGTGCTCGACCGTCGAGCGGACCTCACTTGAAGAACTGACCGCCGTGCAGACGGTCACACCCATCCCGAAGCCGGGAACGGAGATGACGGCCTATGCGCTGCCGGCACCGGTCGGTGCAACGGCCGACGCATCCGCCACACTTGCGGCCGAGGCAGCGACCTCGACCACCGCGACGGAGGCCGCGGTAGCTGAAGCCGGCGCTGTATCGTCACCGGATGCGACGCTTGCCTTCGCCGCGCCGCAGACAACCGCGGTTCCGGACGCACGGCCCGCCCAGGCCATCCAGGTGGCCATGGCAGAGACTGGCGCGGCGCCCCTGTCGCCGGAAGTGACCGCCGCCGCCGACTCGGCGAGCGAACCGGCCGTCCCGCTGCTCGGCATTGCCGCCGCAATGGAATCGGATTTCGACACCGGCGAACCGGTCGGCCTCGAAACTCTCGTTGCCAAGCGCATGATCGTGCCGACCGAGCGGCCAAAGAGCGGCGTCATCGGTTCTGCGGTCGATGCCGTCGCCAAGGCCATTCCTGGCTCGCTGAAGCTCACCCGGACACCGACGAGTTCCCGACCCGAGCTCGACCGGCTGATCGAGTACTACGCCGAACTCAACGGCCTTCCGGTCGAACTCGTGCATCGTGTGGTCAAGCGCGAGAGCAATTACAATCCACGCGCCTACAGCCGCGGCAATTACGGGTTGATGCAGATCCGCTACAACACCGCCAAGGGGCTTGGCTATGAGGGCCCCGCCGAGGGCCTGTTCGACGCGGAGACCAATCTCAAATACGCGACCAGATATCTGCGCGGTGCCTGGATGGTTGCCGACAATCAGCACGACGGTGCCGTGCGCCTCTATGCCAGTGGCTACTACTATCATGCCAAGCGCAAGGGTATGCTCGACGAACTCGGGCTGCAGTAAATCCCCGACCCCGGCCGCGCTCAATCGAGCGCATCGATGACTTTGGCGTTCAGCGCCTGCACATTATAACCGTCGCGCCAGGGCGTGAGGCCGAGCCGGACGACGGCGAGGCGAAGAGAGGGAACGAGCATGATGGCTTGCCCGTCATGCCCAAGCATCCAGAAGCTGTCCGCCGGGAACCCGCCCGTCCCGGCCCTTATGCCATTCGCCGTGAGCCAGACCTGGCCCGAGCCGTAATCGCCGCCGGAGGCTGCGGAAGGTTTGCGCATGAAGTCGACGTAGCCCTCCGGCAGAAGCGCCCTCCCCTTCCAGCGCCCGTCGTCGAGCAGGAACTGCGCAAAGCGTGCCCAATCCTGCGCCGTCGCATACATGTAGGACGAGCCGACGAAGGTGCCGCTTTGATCCGCCTCCATCACCGCGCTCGTCATGCCGAGAGGTTCGAACAAAGCCAAGCGAGGATAGGCGAGCGCGGCGGCCGGATCGTCGAAGCTCCTCATCCAGAGCCGGGACAAAATGTTGCTGGTGCCGCTCGAATAGCTGAACTTCGTGCCGGCCGCCGCTGCGAGCGGTTTCGATGCGGCGAAACCGGCCATGTCGCTTTCGAGGAAGAGCATGCGCGTCACATCGGTGACATCGCCGTAGTCCTCGTTGAAGGCCAGACCGCTTTGCATCCCCAGGAGATCCGAAAGCTTGATTGCGGCGCGTTCGTCGCGATCCCATTCGGCCAGGAGACGGTCCTGCTCTAAATCCATCCGCCCCTCGGCAATGCGCATGCCGACCAGCGCCGCCGTGACCGATTTCGTCATCGACCAGCCGAGCAAGGGGGTGTCGCGATCAATGCCGGGGCCGTAGCGCTCCGCCACAAGGCGGCCATCGCGAATGACCGCGATGGCGCGCATGCCGGGACCTGCCAATTCGGGATCCTCGAGAAAGGTCTGGATCGTTGGGTCGATCTCCGCCCGCCCCCCCTCCGGCCATTCCGCTTCGGGATCGCCGGCTTCGGGATCGCCGACCGCAGCCTTCGACCCCGCGTTTCCGCCAGCCGCCGGATTTGCGAAAGCCTCGGCGACGCCATTGCCGGTGTTCATGCAGCCGAGCCCCGGCCGATGGACCGCACGGCCGGGCGCGGCGAACCCGAATATGCGCGCGGTCACGCGCTGCTCGTGATGGTCGACGGATATGCTGACGAACTTCAGCAAGGGATGGCCGGGGGCCTGGACATCCACCGCGAGCACCTCTTGTGGGTCGCGCCCGGCGAGAAAGACATTGGAGCAGACGATCTTGGCGGCGTATCCATCGCCGACCTTCAGAAGCTCCGGCGGATAGAGCGCCAGCCAGCCGGCGGCGGCTGCCGGTGCCGCAACGGCCAAGGCTCCGAACTTCTTCGACAAACCTCGCATGATCACTCCTGTTCCCCATGAGGAAACCAGAATTGCCGGAAAAGAGAAAGCCCCATAGGCAGGTCGTCCCGGATTTGCCGCGCGTCTCCGAGAAGGTCATGCACAGACTGCGCGCGCGCCCGTCATCAAAGTGTAGTCGAGTCATTTTAGAAGCGGCTCAGTTTCAACTTGGATGGCAGCAAGATGACGGACCTCGCACCCGATGCCGGCTTCGGCAGGAAGAACACGAAGCTGAAGAGCGCGCTCCTCCAGCATAAGACCTTCTCCTTGGCAGGCCTTTCAGAGCGACTGTTCGGGGTGCTCTTTTCGGGCCTGGTCTATCCCCAGATCTGGGAGGATCCGATCGTCGACATGGAAGCGATGCAGATCCGCTCCGGACACCGGATCGTGACAATCGGCTCCGGCGGCTGCAACGTGCTGACCTATCTTTCCGCCTGCCCGGCCCGCATCGACGTGGTCGACCTCAATCGTCATCATATCGCACTCAACCGGCTGAAGCTCGCGGCCTTCCGCCACCTGCCGAGCCACAAGGACGTGGTGCGGTTCCTCGCATCCACCGGCATGCGCACGAACGGCGACGCATTCGACCTCTTCATCGCGCCGAAGCTCGACGCCGCCAGCCGCGCCTATTGGACCGGCCGCGACATCACGGGGCGCCGCCGCATCAGCGTTTTCGGCCGCAATATCTATCGCACCGGCCTGCTCGGCCGCTTCATCGCCGCCAGCCATCTCCTCGCACGGCTGCATGGCATCGATCCGGAGGATTTCGTCCGGGCGCGCTCGATGCGCGAACAGCGGCAATTCTTCGACGACAAGCTCGCGCCACTCTTCGAGCGCCCGGTCATCCGCTGGTTGACCAGCCGCAAGAGCTCGCTGTTCGGCCTCGGCATTCCGCCGCAGCAGTTCGACGAGCTCGCCAGCCTCAGCGACGAGAGGTCGCTCGCGGCCGTGCTCCGTCACCGCCTCGAAAAGCTGACCTGCCATTTCCCGCTGCGTGAAAACTACTTTGCCTGGCAAGCCTTCGCCCGGCGTTACCCGCTGCCGCACGAGGGCGATCTGCCTCCTTATTTGCAGGGCTCGAAATACGAAACGATCCGCAATCATGCGGATCGCGTTGCCGTCCACCACGAAAGCTTCACCGAACTGCTCGCCCGCAAGCCTGCCGCCTCGGTCGACCGATACGTGCTGCTCGACGCCCAGGACTGGATGAGCGACCGGCAATTGAACGACCTCTGGAGCGAGACCACCCGCACGGCCGATGCCGGCGCGCTGGTGATCTTCCGCACGGCGGCGGAAGCCAGCATCCTGCCGGGCCGGCTTTCGGCCGCACTGCTCGAACAGTGGGACTACGATGCGGAAACCTCCATGCGGCTCGGTTCGCAGGACCGCTCGGCCATCTATGGCGGTTTCCATATCTACCGAAAGAGAGCATGAGTGCCGTGCAAGAAGCGGAAAACAACCATGCGCGGCTCATGGACCGGATGTACCGCTATCAGCGCTACATCTACGACTTCACCCGCAAATACTATCTCTTCGGGCGCGACACGCTGATCCGTGACCTTCAGGCGCCACCCGGCGCCTCTGTGCTGGAGATCGGTTGCGGCACCGGCCGAAACCTCGCCATGATCGGCGAACTCTATCCGGAGGCGCGTCTGTTCGGGCTCGATATCTCCGCCGAGATGCTGGTGACCGCCAGGTCAAAGCTCAAGCGGCACGGCCGCCCGGATGCGGTGCTGCGCGTCGCCGACGCCACACATTTCCATGCCGCCTCCTTTGGCGAAAAGAGCTTCGACCGAATCGTCATCTCCTATGCGCTGTCGATGATCCCTGCATGGGAAAAGGCGATCGAGGCGGCGATCGAGGCGCTCAACCCGGGCGGCTCCCTGCACATCGCCGATTTCGGCCAACAGAAAGGCTGGCCGGGTGGCTTCCGCCGCCTGCTGCAGGCGTGGCTGAGGCGCTTCCATGTTTCGCCGCGCGACACGCTCTTCGACGTCATACGCGAGAAAGCGGATATTCGCGGGGCGACGCTCGAACTCAAATCGATCGGCAGGGGCTATGCCTGGCTCGCCGTCTATCGCCGGCCCGCCACAGATTGAACTCGAGCGCGCTCGTCCAAACAGACGCGCAGAGTTGGCCGCGCGCCGCAATTCCTGCTTGAGCTAACGCAATTTTTACGATGATATGGTGAAAAGGAGGCAAGCCTCCCCGGGGGACATCGCACAGACATGGAAACCATCGCGTGAGGCAGGATCGTCGTTCGTCTCCAAATGGAACCCTCATGCGCCGGATTCTCCTGGCTCTGTTGCCAATCGCGTCCCTTCTTTCCGCCTGCTCGTCCACCGATTACGACCTGGTGAAGACGGCTTCCATCCCGCCACGCTTCCACGATACCGATCCCCAGGATTTCGGCGACCGTACCCCGCACCATCACAGCATCCACGGCATCGACATCTCCAAGTGGAACGGCAATATTGACTGGGTGAAGGTCAAGAATTCCGGCGTTTCCTTCGCCTTCATCAAGGCCACCGAGGGCAAGGACAGGCTCGACGCCCGCTTCCACGAATACTGGCAGCAGGCACGCGCCGTCGGTCTCGCCTACGCGCCCTATCATTTCTACTATTTCTGCTCGTCCGCCGATGCGCAGGCCGACTGGTTCATCGCCAATGTGCCGAAGAGCGCTGTCCATCTGCCGCCCGTGCTCGACGTCGAATGGAACGGCGAATCGAAGACCTGCCGCTATCGACCGGCCCCGGAAACTGTGCGCTCCGAAATGAAGCGGTTCATGGACCGACTGGAAACCCATTACGGCAAGCGGCCGATCATCTACACCTCGGTCGATTTTCACCGGGACAATCTGGTCGGCGCCTTCAACGACTATCATTTCTGGGTACGCTCCGTCGCAAAGCACCCGAAAGACATCTATGTCGACCGTCGATGGGCATTCTGGCAATACACCAGCACCGGCGTCATTCCGGGCATTGACGGCCGGACGGACATCAATGCCTTCGCCGGGTCGACCAGGAACTGGCAGAAATGGGTCGCCGCCGTCTCGCAGGCGCGATAGCCGCAAGACTGGTTTAAATCCGCTCGTCTTGCCGCCACATTTCTTCATTCGGTCATAATGCTCTGGAAGAGCGTCGGCGGATTTTCCCAGTGGACAGCATTGCAGCCGGTTGCCCGATAGAACCCGGCCGGACATGGAAAGGATCAAGATGCGCAAGGCCCTTCTCTCCCTCGGACTGCTCGCTCTTGCCAGCACCACAGCAGCGGCACAAACCCAGACTGCCGCGCCGGTCGCCTGCGGCGGTGATCTCCAGACCTTCCTGGAGGGCGTCAAGGCCGAGGCGATCGCCCGGGGCGTTCCCGCCGAGGCCGCCGACCATGCGCTTGCGGGTGCCGCCATCGACCAGAAGGTATTAAGCCGCGACCGCGCCCAGAGCGTCTTCAAACAATCCTTCACGGAGTTTTCCAAGCGCACCGTCAGCAAGTCGCGCCTCGATATCGGCGCCAAAAAAATGCGCGAGTATGCCGAGATTTTTGCCCGCGCCGAACAGGAATTCGGCGTGCCGGCGCCGGTGATAACCGCCTTCTGGGCGATGGAAACGGATTTCGGCGCCGTTCAGGGCGATTTCAACACGCGCAATGCCCTGGTGACGCTCGCCCATGACTGCCGCCGCCCGGAGATGTTCCAGCCGCAGCTTCTCGCCGCGATCGAGATGGCCCAGCACGGCGACCTCGATCCCGCGACGACCACCGGCGCCTGGGCCGGCGAGATCGGTCAGGTTCAAATGCTGCCGGAGGACATCATCGCCTATGGCGTCGATGGTGACGGCGACCACCATGTCGATGTGAAAAAGAGCGCGCCGGACGCGATCCTGACGGCGGCGAAATTCATTCAGAGTCTCGGTTTCAAGGCGGGCCAGCCCTGGATCCAGGAAGTGACCGTCCCCGCCCAGCTTCCCTGGGAGAAAACGGGGCTGCAGTCGGGCATGACCGCGGGCGACTGGTTCGCCCTTGGCGTCACCCCACGCGACGGCAACACCGCCAACAGCGCGCTCGAAGCATCGCTGGTGCTGCCGCAGGGCCACAAGGGCGTCGCCTTTCTGACCTATCCGAACTTCAACATCTATCTCGAGTGGAACCAATCCTTCATCTACACGACGTCGGCCGCCTATTTCGCCAGCCGCCTCGCTGGGGCACCGCCCTATCAGCCAGGCAATCCGGAGCCGGGGCTCGGCGACGCGGAAATGAAGGCGCTGCAGGAAAAGCTGCAGGCGCTCGGGCACGATGTCGGCAAGATCGACGGAATTCTCGGTTCCGGCACCCGCACCGCCCTGCAAAAGGAGCAATTGAAGCGCGGGCTCCCGGCAGACGGCTGGGCAACGTCCGCTGTGTTGAGCGCGCTCTGACGAGCTAACGAAGCGCTATTCTTGATTCTCGCAGGAAGCGGGTGGCAACGCCCGCATTCTTCCATTATTGCTTGCACGAATCCAATTTTCCGGAACTCGGGATAAGCACTGCTTCCCCAAGTCCGCCGAGCACCGATGGCAGACAACCCATGCAATATGTTCAGACCGGAAAGACGCAGATGAGCCTGCGCCTGTGGGCGCTGTTGATGCTGCTCGGCGTGATCTGGGGCGGCTCGTTCTTCTTCGCTCGCGTGGCCGTCCTCCATGTGCCGCCCTTCACCCTCGTGCTCGCGCGCGTCGCTCTCGCCGCTCTTGCATTGCATGTCTATCTTCGCGGCCGCCACGGCCTCTACCCGGCACTCACCGCGCGTTGGCGCGAATTCCTCGTGATGGGGCTCATCAACAACGCTATCCCGCACGCCTTCATCTTTCTCGGCCAGATCCATATCGGCGCCGGCCTCGCGGCAATCCTCAACGCGACAACGCCGGTCTGGACGGTGCTGATCGCCAACATCGCGACCGAAGACGAAAAGCTGAGTGCCGCGAAAATCAACGGCTGTCTGCTTGGCCTTGCCGGCACGATCGTGCTTATCGGGCCGAACGCTCTGTCGGACCTCTTCGGCCGCGCGAGCGACATTCCCCTCTGGGCGCTCGTGCTACCGGTTCTGGCGGCGGTGAGCTATGGCCTTTCCGCCACCTACGGCAAGCGCTTCCGCGACCTGACGCCGACCGTCACCGCAGCGGGACAACTGACGGCCTCCACGGTCCTCATGCTGCCGGTCGCCGCCTTTACCGACATGCCATGGACCTTGCCGCTGCCGCCGATCACGGCCATGGGAGCAATCCTCGCTCTCGCGCTGGTCTCGACCGCCTATGCCTACATTCTCTTCTTCCGGATCATGGCGGAGGCGGGCGCCACCAATACATCGCTGGTGACCCTGCTGGTGCCGCCAAGCGCGATCCTGCTCGGCTATCTCTTCCTTGGAGAAAGGCTGCAGGCGATCGACTTCGCCGGCATGGCCCTGATCGCGGCCGGCCTGGCGGTTCTCGACGGGCGCATCCTGAGACGCCGCCGCCCGGCCTGAAGATTCGCAAAGATCGACCTGCCGGCGTGTTCACGCGCCGTTACAGCCGTTCATATTAACTCCCGCGCAGTAAATATGAAAAAAATGTGGCACGAAAATTCTTGTTTTGTACCAATGAGTTAGTCCTGTGCATATGTGCGACCGGTTCACCTGTTTTCGCGCTGCAGCACAAGATTTGCTTTGAACTGCCGCTCTTTCGCCCTATGTTTTACCCGTCAACGCAGGGAGGATCATCCTATGGGACTTACACATTCGTTGAATGTCCTCATGATCAGTGCAGCGTTCGCGTTTGTGGCCGTTATGCTCTTCGTCTGAAGCAGGGCCGCTGAAAGTCCAAAAAGGAAGAGGGACTTAAGTTTCCGGAATTAGAATCGCAGCAAATCCGGGGAGGCAGGCCGCTCCAGGAGCACCCGGCCTAGAGAGCTGTAACAGGACCGAAGCCCATGGACGTGGATGCGTTCATGGGCTTTCGCATTCAGGCGGCGGCGCCATCGCCAGCGCATCGGCGTGGATCCGAAAGCCCATAGCGTCCTTTGCGCGAAAGGACGCTCGGCAGCCAACGATGTTGCCCTCTTGCCACAGAGCCCGATGATGCCTGCAATTCGCAATTGCAGAGACTTGCCGAACGGCAAATCTCATGTAAGATACACACACTCGCAATTCAATCAGAGGAGGCGTGAGATGGATACTGTTGTCGTGTTTGTGCGCCTCTCTTGCGGAGCGATTCTGCCGTCGATGCATCATAAATCGACCGGAAGCCGATTTACATCCAAGGGACTGTAATCCTTGGATTTCCGCTGAAGCGGCATCTTTCCCATTTGACCTGACGTGACCGTCTGACGGAGCGACGTCTCGCGACTTCCGCTGCCGCATCGGCGCGTCTCTTCACCATCGAGAGGACCCGGCAGCGTTACCGCGTCGGGACGGAACACCATGCGCGATTCACAATTATTGATTGCAAATACTCTTACGGCCACGGTTGATGACCTGTGCCAGCAATTCGGCGTCTGGAAGACTGCGCGTGCATTGGCGCGCGCCGCCTGGCGGCAGCGCCAGACCACGAGCCATGTCTCCCACCTGTCGAATCGCATGCGCCGGGACATCGGCCTGCCGGAAAGCGACGATACGCCCGAGCAAATCGGTTCTTTCCTGTGGGACATCAGGATTTGAGACCGGGCAACAACGGGAGGCCACGACGGTTGGAAGAGCCCGATTGTCGTGGCCGGCATACATATATGGAGCGTCAGGCCCTGCGGGAAGAAAACCGCAGGCTCTTCCCCAATACAGCGCCGCGCGTCTTATCAGACGCGCAATGGTCGCTGTAGCACTTTGGATTGCTGCATGTCTTTGTCCTTAAATCGAGTTCGAATAAAGGAGACATGCAGTAGTCTTTCAGCGCGCTCCTGCGGCCGTCTTGATCGAGCCGACGGCCATTTCCCGGGCGTTCACCGGCGAACGGACATAACCGAGGAGTTCGCACACGGCGATGACGAGAGGGGAGCGGTTCATGGTGTAGATGTGAAAGTCGCGCACGCCGCGCCGAACGAGATCGACGATCTGCTCGGCGGCGATGTGACTTGCCTCCCGGAACCTCTCCTCCGGCTGGTCATCGAGATGCGCGAGCCGCGAGGTGATCGCATCTGGCACCGTCGAGCCGCAAAGCCCGGCGAATTTCATCACCTGCGATAGATTGTTGATCGGCAGGATACCCGGGACGACCGGGACTTCAATGCCGGCACGCCGCACCTGATCGAGGTAGCGCTCGAAATCGTCATTGTCGAAGAAGAACTGCGTGATCGCCCGCGTCGCGCCGTTGTCGACCTTTCGCTTCAACATGTCGATGTCGGCCGCAGCATCACGACTTTCCGGATGTTTTTCCGGATAGGCGGACACCGATATCTCGAAATCGCCGCGCGCACGCAGCGCCTTGACGAGCGCCGCAGCGTTCTCGTATCCGCCCGGAAACGGCTGGTAAGCGCTGCCGACGCCTCCCTGCGGATCGCCCCGCAATGCCACAAAATGGCGGACGCCGCAGGCGACGAACTCTTCGATGATTGCATCGACCTCGGGCTGGGGTGCGCCGACGCAGGTCAGATGCGCGGCCGTGTTGCTGAGTCCCATCTCGCCGATCATGCGCCTGGCCGTCGTCAGGGAGCGGGCTTTTGTCGAACCGCCGGCGCCGTAGGTCACGGTCTGGAAGGCCGGGGCGAAGGCCGAAAGATCCGCCACCGTTTGAAAGAGCTGCGCTTCCATTTCTTCGTTCTTCGGCGGGAAATATTCGAACGAGAGGCTGATCTCGGCGCGCTCGCTCGGATGAAGCGTCGTTCTTTCCATGCTCAAACTCCCCCCGCCTGAAGACGCTGGCGCATATCGGCGATGTTGCTGGCAACGCGCTGGTCGCGCGCGAGCCAGATGGTGACCGTCAGTTTCCTCTCATCGGCGCCCTCGGGCGCGAGATCGGTCGTCTTCTCGAGCGCGAGACCGGCCCGCTGCAGCCAATCGGTCATCGTCTGGTGCGAAAAGCCGAGCCGCGCATGCGCATGCTCGTCGCGCAGATATTCGAGCCCATGCGGGGCAAAATCGATGATGACGAGGCGGCCGCCGGGCATGAGCATGCGCGCGGCCTCCGCGATCGCCGCCTCGGGCTCCGCCAGATAATGCAGCACCTGATGGATCGTCACGAGATCGAAGGATTGATCGTCGAGCGGCAGGTTGAAGATGTCGCCATGGCGGATCGACGCCTTGGTGATGCCGGCCTTGTCGAGGTTGGAGCGGGCAACCGCCAGCATGTCGCGGCTGGCATCGACACCGATCCCGCGCCGGTAGATGCCTTCGAAGAGTTGCAGGATACGGCCGGTGCCGGTTCCGAGATCGAGCAGGCTGTCAACGGGTTCGTCGCCGACCATTGCCTTCAGTGCCGCCTCGACATCGCCTTCGCTCACGTGCAGACGCCTCAGTTCGTCCCATTCGGCGGCGTTGCGGCTGAAATAGGCCTGCGCCTTTTCCGCGCGCGCCTTCTTCAATGCCACAAGCCGCATCTCGTCGCGCGCGAGAACGGCATCATCGGCAGCGGCCGCCGACAGCAATCCGCGCACAAGCGCCACGCGGCCACCTTCCTGGCGCAGCCGGAAATAGGCCCAGGCGCCTTCCTGATAGCGATCGATCAGGGCGACTTCGCCGAGGAGTTTCAGGTGCCTCGAGATGCGGGGTTGCGACTGGCCGAGAATTTCGGTCAAGTCGGTTACGGTGAGATCGCTGGCGGCAAGCAACGCCAACAGGCGCATGCGCGTCGGCTCCCCCGCCGCCTTCAAGACGTCGACCAGCGCATCCAAGCCAAGTGTGTCACGATCAACCATCGCCTTCCCCATCAACACATAAAGATATCTTTATGTGAATTACGGATGGCACGCAAGCGAATTTGCGCAGGAAGGCAACGGGATGGCGTTGGCAGACAGGCGGGCGAAAAGCTCCGCGGACCAGACGATACCGCATGGCCGCGCTTCTGAACCGCGAGGCCCAAGGCCTCGACCCTCATTCCTGTGCTTGTCACAGGGATGAGGCGCTGGGGGTGACCGCGCCCTAACGCGTCAGGCGCTTGTAGGTCACCCGTGTCGGGTTGACCGATTCGGGGCCAAGCCGGCGGATCTTGTCCTTCTCATAGTCTTCGAAGTTACCCTCGAACCACTCGACGTGGCTGTCGCCCTCGAAGGCGAGAATGTGGGTCGCGAGACGGTCGAGGAACATCCGATCGTGGCTGATGATCACGGCGCAGCCGGCGAAGTTCTCGAGTGCATCCTCGAGCGCGGCCAGCGTCTCGGTGTCGAGATCGTTGGTTGGCTCGTCGAGCAGGATGACATTGCCGCCGGATTTCAGCATCTTGGCGAGGTGCACCCGGTTGCGCTGGCCGCCGGAAAGCGTGCCAAGCTTCTGCTGCTGATCGCCTCCCTTGAAGTTGAAGGAGGAGCAATAGGCGCGCGAATTGACCTCGTGCTTGCCAAGCTTGATGACATCGTTGCCGCCGGAAATCTCTTCCCAGACGGTCTTGTTCGGGTCGAGCGCGTCGCGGCTCTGGTCGACATAGGCGAGCTGCACGCTGTCGCCGATGCGGAAGGAGCCGTCATCCGGCTGCTCCTGGCCGGTGATCATCCGGAAGAGCGTCGTCTTGCCGGCGCCGTTCGGACCGATGACGCCGACGATGCCGCCCGGCGGCAATTTGAAGCTCAGCCCATCGATCAGGAGCTGGTCGCCATAGCCCTTGGAAAGGTTGTCCGCTTCGATGACGACCTGGCCGAGCCGCTCGCCGACTGGGATGATGATCTGCGCGTCGCCCGGGCGCCGATCGGCCGCCGCCTTGACCAGCTCGTCATAGGCGCGGATACGGGCCTTGGACTTGGCCTGACGCGCCTTCGGGCTCGAGGAAATCCACTCCTGCTCGCGGCTGATCGCCTTCTGCCGGGTAGCCTCCTCCCGTCCCTCCTGCGCCATGCGCTTGGCCTTGGCTTGGAGATAGGCCGAATAGTTGCCCTCATAGGGAATGCCTCGGCCACGGTCGAGTTCGAGGATCCATCCGGTAACGTTGTCGAGGAAGTAGCGGTCGTGGGTGATCATCAGCACGGCGCCCGGATATTCGCGCAGGTGCTTTTCGAGCCAGGCGATCGTCTCGGCGTCGAGATGGTTGGTCGGCTCGTCGAGCAGCAGCAGGTCCGGCTGCGAGAGCAAGAGCTTGCATAGCGCGACGCGGCGCTTCTCACCGCCCGAGAGGTTATTGACGTCGGCGTCGCCCGGCGGGCAGCGCAGCGCATCCATCGCCATTTCCACCTGGCTGTCGAGGTCCCACAGGTTCTGGCTGTCGATGATGTCCTGGAGCTTCGCTCCCTCTTCCGCCGTCTCGTCGGAATAGTTCATCATCAGCTCGTTGTAACGGTCGAGGATCGCCTTCTTGGCGGCGACGCCCTCCATGACGTTCCCGACCACGGTCTTTGCGGGGTCGAGTTGCGGCTCCTGCGGCAGGTAGCCGATCGTAGCGCCTTCCGCGACCCAGGCCTCGCCGGTATATTCATGGTCGAGGCCGGCCATGATTCTCAGGACCGTCGACTTGCCGGCCCCGTTCGGACCGAGGATGCCGATCTTGGCGTCCGGATAGAAGGACAGATGGATGTTCTCCAGGACCTTCTTGTTGCCGTAGGCCTTATTGAGCCCGGCCATGTGATAGATGAATTGACGTGCCATAAAGCATGCTCCGCATCGGAAGGGGAATTTGGCCGCTATGTAGGCGAAATATGGTGGCGGGGCAATCCGCCAAAGGCTTTGCCCACGCCGATCCCTTGCTCGCGGAGTGCCGCTTCGATCAAGTCCGTTTGACGGCGGCCACGATCCCCTTTGCACATTTGAACTCGGTCGGTCCGGCCGCCTGGATCAGGTTCCGAAGATCCGCCCTGCCCGAAAATTCTCCGGTCAGGCCGATGGTGAGGCCTGTGATCACACTTCGCCCAGCCACCGTCTGGCAACGCATCCGCACCCGCTCCCCAGCACCGGCTCCGAAGCTTTTGTCGAATGCCGCCTTGATCTCGGCTTCGCCGACCTCGGCTCCGATCCTGCCGGCAAAGAGCACCTGCACGGCGGACTCGTTCAACTGGTCGAGCAGACGAAGCTGCAAGGCGAAGTAATCCTCGGCATTTTCCGCCTGGCAGGTGCCGCTGCGCAGCCATTGATGCCGGTCTAGGCCGGATTTCACGCCCGGCATGGCGACGAGCAGGCGCGCGGCCGTCTCGTCCGCCATGGCGAGCTTCGGCAAGTCGAGCCAGTCACCCTTGCGGTCGCGGCCCTTCAGTTCCGCCTCGACGCCGCAATAGCTCTTCCTGAGCGGCCACAGGCCGTGAAGCGAAAAATGCGTCGCGTCGACCCGCTCGGCCGCCTGCTCGGCGCACTCCTTGCGCGTCGGCCGCGTCTCGCAGAAACCCGGCTGCCAGCTGACCGCCAGGACATATTGCGTCCGGCCGGCTTCCACCGCCTCCCCGCCCCCGGCCGCCGCTTGTTCCTGCGCCGCCGCCGGAGATACAAGAACCAGACCCAGCACAAGCGCTGCAACCCGCGCTACACTCACCATTCCCCGCACTGCCATAATGGCCTCCATTGAAAAACAAAACGAGAACAAAAGAACAACAAAAGCGGGAAAATTGCAACCCCCTGCTGAAGGCGCCTTACAACACCCCGGAATTCTCCTGACCTCATGCGCAACAAGCAACAAGCGGCGATTGCCTTTGGCGGCCAAATCGATTTGATATCTCAGGGCAGATTTATGCTCGGCTCTTCCGCAAGGGCATGGCGGTGCCGTGAGGAAATGTTCGGAGATTGGAATGTTCGGGCAGGTAAAAACGCTTCAAAGCCCGACGGGCGCTATGCTCGCCTGGCGCCACTGGCCTGCCTCTGGCGAACCGATCGCCATTCTGCTCGTCAGCCATGGCCTAGCCGAGCATTCCGGTCGCTACGCCCGCTTGGCAGAAGCCATCGCCGCCGACGGCATTCATATCTACGCCCATGACCACCGCGGACATGGTCATACGCGCGCACCCGACGCGCCGCCGGGGATGTTTGCCCGGAAGGGTGGCGTCGAAATGGTCATTGCCGACTTGCGCGCCGTGCGCGAGATGGCCGTCGCGCGTCACCCCGGTCTGCCGGTCATCCTCTTCGGACACTCCATGGGTGGCCTGATCGCCCTCAATGCAGCCGAAACGCATCCTCGATCCTATGATGCGCTCGCCGTCTGGAACTCCAATTTCCGACCGGGTTCTGCCGGCCGCGTGGCCCAGGCGATTCTCCGGATCGAGCGAATGCTGAAAGGCTCGGATGTGCCGAGCCCGATGCTTTCGCGTCTCACCTTCGGCGCCTGGGCTCAGGCTATCCCGAACCACAAAACCGCCTTCGACTGGCTGTCGCGGGACGAGGAAGAGGTTGCGAAATATATCGCCGATCCGCTCTGCGGCTTCGATGCCACCGTATCGCTGTGGATCGATCTCTTCATTCTCGTCTATGCCGGAGCGCGGGCGGACCGATTGGCGCGGCTCCCCGCGCGCCTTCCCGTTCACCTCGCCGGCGGTACCGCCGATCCGTCGACCGACGGCGGAGCGGCAATTCGCTGGCTTTGCGATCGCATGAAGGCGCGCGGGATGACGGACGTAACGGTCGCGATCCATGAGGGCATGCGTCATGAAACGCTGAACGAGCTCGGCCGGGAGAAGGCGACGCAAGACTTTGCCGCCTGGTGCCGGGACGCGGTGGGCGTGAAAGCCCCTACGGGCGCACTCTCATGAGCGATGTGGTCCTCTCCCGGTCGGCACCGGACCGCCGTGTCAGCTACGGCCTGATGCTGATGGTTCTTTCGGTGCTGATTTCGCCGGTGATCGACGTCTTCGCCAAGCTGGCGATCGCCACCGTCCCGTCGGCGGAGATCACCGCCGTGCGTTTCCTGCTGCAGGTCGTCTTCATTCTCCCTGTCGTCCTCTACCGGCGCACTCTGCTCGATCTCACCTGGAAAAAAAGCGCGCTGCATGCGCTGCGCGGCGGTCTCCTCGTTCTGACCATGCTTTCCTTCATCACGACGCTCAAAGTGATGGAGGTGGCCGATGCTATCGCCATCTTCTTCGTCGAGCCGATCATACTCACCATTCTCGGCAGCATCTTTCTGAAGGAGACGATCGGCTGGCGGCGCTACACCGCCTGCGCCGTCGGCTTTTTCGGCGCCATGCTCGTGATCCAGCCGAGCATGCAGGAGGTCGGACCGATCGCGCTCCTTCCGATCGTCGCGGCTTTCACCCTCGCCGTCTTTCTGCTCCTCACCCGAATGGTCGCGCAAAACGAGGACCCCTGGTCGATGCAGTTCCATGCGGGCATCTGGGGCTGCCTTTTCTGCCTCGTGCTGCTGGCGTTCGGCCAAGGAACGGGCTCGAGCATCGTAGATCCCGTCTGGCCGGAAGGGCGCGTCTGGCTCTACCTGTGGGGTGTCGGCGTCGCTGCCACCGTATCCGGCGTGCTCGGCGTCTATGCCTATCGCGCCGCCCCCGCCTCGGTGCTCGCGCCCTTGCAGTATCTGGAAATCGTGTCGGCGACGATCCTCGGTTGGCTCGTCTTCGGCGATCTGCCGGATGCGCTGAAGTGGCTCGGCATCGCCATCATCATCGGCTCCGGCCTCTATATCATCTGGCGCGAGCGACGGCTGCAGAAGACCGCCGGCACGCCGCCGGTCTCGCCGGCAATCTGAGGCGAAAAACAAAGCATTGGGAGGCGTTCGCATGAAAACGGGAGGGCAACTGGTCGTCGAGGCGCTGGTGGCGAACGGCGTGAAGCGCATATCCTGCGTACCGGGGGAAAGCTATCTGGCCGTGCTCGACGCGCTTTGCGACACCGATATCGACGTGGTCGTCTGTCGCCAGGAGGGGGGCGCCGCGATGATGGCGGATGCCTGGGGCCGGCTGACCGGCGAGCCCGGCATCTGCATGGTTACCCGCGGCCCCGGCGCAACGAACGCGTCTGCCGGCCTCCACATCGCCCGGCAGGACTCGATCCCGATGATCCTGTTTATCGGCCAGGTCCAGCGTGACGCCCGCGAGCGCGAAGCCTTTCAGGAGATCGAATATCGCCGCGCCCTCACCGAGGTCGCGAAATGGGTCGGCGAGATCGACGACCCCGCGCGCATCCCGGAATTCGTCACCCGCGCCTTTGCCGCCGCCACCTCTGGCCGCCCCGGCCCGGTGGTGCTCACGCTGCCGGAGGACATGCTCACCGAGACCGCCAAAGCCCCCGCCGCACGCGCCTACCAGCCGGTCGAAAGCCATCCGGGACCAGGTCAGATCGCCCGCCTCGAGGCGCTCCTCACGGAAGCGAAACGACCGATCGCCATTCTCGGCGGCACCCGCTGGACGGCTGACAGCGTCGCCGAATTCCAGCATTTCGCCGAGCGCTGGCATCTGCCGGTCGGGTGCTCCTTCCGCCGCCAGATGCTGTTCGACCACCTGCATCCGGTCTATGCGGGCGACGTCGGCATCGGCATCAATCCGGCGCTTGCGGAGGAAATCCGGCAAGCCGATCTCGTTCTGCTCGTCGGCGGCCGCTTCTCGGAAATGCCCTCCTCCGGCTATACGCTGATCGATGTGCCTTATCCGAAACAGACGCTGGTCCATGTGCATCCCGATCCATCCGAAATCGGACGCGTCTATCGCCCGGATCTCGCAATCGCCGCGAGTCCCCGCGATTTCGTCGCCGCGCTCGAAATGGTGCGGCCTGCCGCAGACCCTTCCTGGTCCCCTCGCACGGCGGCCATGCACGCAGCCTATCTCCGATGGTCGACTCCGCCGGTGACGGGGCCGGGCAACGTCCAGATGGGGCCGATCATGAACTGGATCGAGGCCAACACTGACCCCGATACCATCTTCACCAATGGCGCCGGCAACTATGCCACCTGGCTGCACCGCTTTCATCGCTTCCGCCGTTACGGCACCCAGGCGGCCCCCACCTCCGGCTCCATGGGCTACGGCGTGCCGGCGGCGGTGGCGGCCCGTCACCTCCACCCCGACCGCGAAGTCATCTGCTTTGCAGGCGACGGCTGTTTCCTGATGCACGGCCAGGAATTCGCGACCGCGATTCAACATGCGCTGCCGATCATCGTGCTCGTTATCAACAACGGCATCTACGGCACGATCCGCATGCACCAGGAGCGTGAATATCCCGGCCGCGTCAGCGCGACGGATCTGACCAATCCGGACTTTGCCGCGCTTGCCCGCGCCTATGGCGGCCATGGCGAGACGGTGGAGCGGACGGAGGAATTTGCCGAAGCCTTTCTTCGGGCCCGCGCCAGCGGCAAGCCGGCGATCATCGAGATCAAGCTCGACCCGGAAGCGATCACGCCGACCCGCACCCTCAGCGAAATCCGTAAGGGTTGAGAAGAGACAACGCCAAACCTCGGCGCCAATCTTTGCATTTGAGGCACCCGCCTTTTACCGCGCCTGCCTTCAGCAGAGACTCGGTCCTGTCATGCCGAAACCTCCATGCACGCCGGCTAACGGACGACGTGCCTTCAGCCGCGGATATGCAGCGTCTGCTGATAGACGGCGGTGGAGCGAGCCCCGGAACGGCAGTAGCCCAGCATCGGGCGCGGAAATTCGTCGAGTGCATCGACCATGCGGGTGACGGCGTCTGCCGTGACACCCATCGGGCCGATCGGGATATGGGTGATTTCCAATCCCAATTCCTCGGCACGCGCGGCGATCGCATCGAAGGTGGGTTGGTCGGGTACTTCGAAATCCGGACGGTGGCAGACGATGGACTTGAAGCCGAGCGCCTTGATCTCGTCGAGGTCCGCGACCGTGATCTGGCCCGCGACCGAATATTCATCGTTGATCTGGCGAATGTCCATGATGGCGTTTCCTCATGAGTCCTTTGCCTTGGTGTAGGCCGGGCGGCAAGCGGCGTCAATCGCCGGAGCGGGATGAGGAAAAGTGTGTGCGGTTTTCCGCCCGCATCCCGCTGAAACTAACGGAACATTGCTTTCAGGAGACCGCGAAGGCGAGCGCATAGTCGCGGCGCTCGCCCGGCTCCAGAAGGGCGAGTTCGCCGCCGGCAGCAAGCTCGGCCCGCTTCGCCAGCCGGTGCGACGCCGGCTCGATGCTGATCACATCGGCACTGCCGCGCTGGCAGCGCCAGATCTGCAGAAACGGCAGCGTCTCGGCCCGGAACCGGACGTGAAGGCTGCGGCCTGCAAGCCCCGGCAGCGCGACAAGCGAAACCTCCGCCCACCCGTCGCCGCCAGCGACGGCGGGCAAGCAGAAATGGGCGCTCTCCTCTGCGCCGAAGCGCCAGGCAAGCGAACCGCCCTCGACCGACGTGCTTTCGATCAGCGTTTCCGCGCCGAGGAGGCGGCCGGCGATGTTCATGTGATACATCATCATCGGCGCAAAGGCCGTAGCTCCGATATTGACGACTCGATCCTCGAGCAGCACGCCTCCACCATCCCGCTCGGCTCGCCAGCAGCGCTCGATCGCCGCCCTGCCGCCGCAGGCAAGTTCGACCTCGATGACGGCCGTGCACCGGTTGCCGGCGGAAGCCATGTCCGTTCTCGTCACCGGTGTCCCGCAGAGCGACCCATGCAGCGGATAACGCGCGCCGTCACCCCGGCCGGGGAACGGTTCCGGATGACGGATATGGTCGGGGCCGCACGTGAAGAAGAAACCGGCCAATGCGCGGTCGATCCGTGGATCTCCGTCGGAGGGAACTGCGTCGCCGGGCGACAGATCGACGCCGGCAACGACGAAGGCGGCGATATCAAGGGCAGACGATCGGTCGAGCAGGAGACAGACCTCGCCCCCAGGGCCTGCACTGTCTCCTTTCTTGGCGCCGGTCCCCACTTCCATCCGTTTACCCCCCAGAATCAGCTGTAACGAGGGTAGAATAGCCTAACGGGACAGGTGTTTGCCCGGCACTTCCCCATGAACTATCCGGCACCGGAAAACGTTATGAATTCAAGAAACTCGGGGCGTGGCGGCGATCGGCCGTTGCGCTCGCTGGCAGGCTCGCCTAACGGATTTAAGGGAATGTTCATGATGAATTCATTTATTTCACATTAACGTCGAAATCGGCATGTACCGCCGCGAGGCAGCCCCGAATGAAAACAGGTTCTATCGTGACGTCAGCGACCCGCATTGGACTTTCGCTTCTCACCGCCGCCGGTCTTGTGGCCGTGGAGCTGGCGCCTGCGCATGCACAGGAAGGCTATCGCGGCTATTGGCACCGCGGCGATGTGATGCTCGTTACGCCCGAGGGTGACATTCTCGACTACATGCCCCGGGATGGCGAAGTGCACGCCGTGCGCGATCGCAGCGGCCGCACGGTTCTGATCGACGACTGGGGCAATATCGTTGCGACCGTCGTGCCGAATGACGGCTATGGCGTGCGCCGCCGCGGCTACGGCGTCGACGTCTATTCCAACCGGCGCGACCGCGGAGACGTCTACTCCGAGCCCGGCGAGTTTACCGGCACCGTCCCCGATTATCGCGATGTGACGCCGGCACCGGTGGAGCGCGAAGAGCTTCCGAACAGCCTGCCTTCGCTGACCGAGGGCGACCAGGCCGCCTATGATCCGCAATATGACGAACCGTTGAGGCAGCCTATGCCGCGGGCTGCCCCGGTAAAGGGCAAGTCCCAGGCGGAGATCGCGGCGCTGCAGGTTTTCCTTGACCGGGAAGGTTTTTCACCCGGCGTGATCGACGGCAGGATGGGGTCGAACGTCACCAAGGCGATCGAGGCCTGGCAGCAGGCAACCGGCGAAACGCTCGATCCCAACAACACCGAGGATATTCTCGAACGGCTGCGCTTCAACGGCGGTCTTCCGATCGCCACCTACACCATCACCGCGGCCGATGCGGCCGGGCCCTATGTCGCCTCGATTCCGGAAGATTACGCCCACAAGGCCCAGCTTCCGCACCTTTCCTTCACGTCCACCGCCGAGATGCTCGGCGAGAAATTCCATATGGACGAGAACTACCTGCGCGAACTCAATCCGGGTGTCGATTTTTCCATTCCGGGCACGACGATCAAGGTGATCAATCCGGGTCCGAATAAGACCGGCAAGGTGGCGCGGATCGTTGCCGACAAGGGGCGCAAGCAGGTTTTCGCCTATGATCAGGCCGGGAAGATGATTGCCGCCTATCCGGCGACGATCGGATCCGCCGACACGCCCTCGCCGACCGGCACCGTGAACGTCGAGCGGATCGCTTTCAATCCGGGCTACACCTACAACCCGAAGATCAATTTCAAACAGGGCGCGAACGATAAGATCCTGAACCTGCAGCCTGGCCCGAACGGCCCGGTGGGCACCGTCTGGATCGCGCTCTCCAGGCCGACCTACGGCATTCACGGAACCCCGGATCCGTCCAAGATCGGCAAGACGCAGAGCCATGGTTGCGTGCGGCTGACCAACTGGGATGCGACCGAACTCGGCAAGATGGTAAGCCCGGGCGTCACCGTCGAATTCGTGGATGAGCCTGGGGCGCAGATGTCAGGGGATGTCTTCAGTCCTTATCAATAACACGCCGCCGGACTGGGCGGAGCCGCACGGAGCATTCTCGCCCCGCTTTTGCCGCTTCGTCCGGCATCGTCAGCCTTCATGACTTCATGAAACATTGTCATGAAAATGTTTGCCACATTCGCTCTATCACAGGCAAAGAACCCCGGCTGACAAAGGAATATCCGCGATGGCGACGGAGCGCCTCCTTCCCAATCTCTGGCATGCGACGGCACCGGCTGCCCCCGCAACCGCACCCCTAACGGGGGAATTGAGGTGCGATGTGGCGATCATCGGCGGCGGCTTCACCGGCCTCTCAGCCGCCCTGCATCTCGCCGAGATGGGCGTGAAGGCGGTGGTGATCGAAGCCCGGGCCATCGGCCATGGCGGCTCGGGCCGCAATGTCGGTCTCGTCAATGCCGGCATGTGGGTGAAACCCGACGACCTCATCGCCACACTCGGAACCGAAGCCGGAAACCGTCTGCTGCATGAACTCGGCGACGGCCCGTCGCTCGTCTACGAGCTCGTCGCCAGACACGGTATCGCATGCGAAGCAGTGCGCAACGGAACGCTGCACATGGCCGCCGGCGCCGAGGGATTGAAAGAGATCCGCGAGCGCGAGGCGCAGTGGCGGAAGCGCGGCGCGCCCGTCGAGGTGCTGCCGGCCGAGAAGGCGCATGCGCTTTCCGGCGCCGAAGGTTTCACCGGCGCCCTGCTTGACCGGCGAGCCGGCACGATCCAGCCGCTCGCCTATGCACGGGGGCTCGCCGCTGCGGCGATCGCCGCCGGCGCCGAGATCTTCACCGACACGCCGCTCCAGGCCGCCGAACGCACGGGTGACCTCTGGAAACTCGAGGCCGGTCGCGGCACGCTTACGGCCCGATATGTCATCGTCGCCACCAATGCCTATGGCGCGCTGGTGAACAGCGCGCCATGGAAGGCGCAGACGCAGGAACTGACGATCCTTCCCTTTTTCCAGTTCGCGACCAATCCGCTTGCCGACGGCATCGCCGAACGCATCCTGCCCGAGCGCCAGGGAGCCTGGGACACCGGCCTCGTGATGACGTCGTTCCGCATGGATCAGCAGAATCGGCTGATCTTCGGTTCCATCGGTCGGCTCGACGCGATGGCGGAAGGCACCCACCGCGCCTTTGCCGCCCGCGCGGTGCGCAGACTCTTCCCCTATGTAGGCGATTTCCGCTTCGAATATTGGTGGGATGGCCGCATCGGGATGACCACCAACAACCTGCCGGTCATGCACAAGCTCGCGCCCGGCGTCGTTTCGATCAGCGGCTACAACGGCCGTGGCATTGCGCCCGGAACCGTCTTCGGCCGCGCGCTTGCCCGCTACGTCTCCGGCGACATCTCGGCAATTCCGCTCACCGAAACCCCGATCATCCCGGACCCATGGCGGAACCTGAAGTCCGCCTTCTACCACGCCGGCGCCCAGGCCAAGCACTTCATCGACCGGCGTTTCTAGGGGCGCCATCTCCGCCACCCCGGGGATCCCTGTGCTCGTCAGGGGAGTTTACGTAGGCCGGCCTCTTCGACGACCTACGCAGCGGCCTGGTACCCGGACGTCCCCGGCTTGGCGCTGCCCGAGGTACGGAAGGCGCTGAGGCGTAGGGCGATCTGCTCGACCTCCGTCGTCAGCGCCTGGCTCGAGGCGTTCGCCTGTTCCACCATCGCCGCGTTCTGCTGAGTGATCGTATCCATTTGAGTAAGGGCGCTGTTGACCTCCTGCAGGCCCGTCGCCTGTTCGGCGGTACTGGCCCTGATCGAGCCGAAAACCGAACTTACCTCCACAACCTGCGCCACAATCTGCTGCAGCGATTGCGCCACCTTGTTGACCGAGGCAACGCCGTCTTCCACCTGCTCGCGCGATTTCGCGATCAAGGATTGGATGTCCTTGGCCGCATCGGCGCAGCGTTGCGCAAGGGCGCGCACCTCGGACGCAACGACGGCGAACCCCCTGCCGGCATCGCCCGCACGCGCCGCCTCGATTCCGGCATTGAGCGCCAGGAGATTGGTCTGGAAAGCGATCTCGTCGATGACGTCGACGATCCGGGCGATGCTCGTCGACGAGGTTTGGATTTCCTGCATCACGCCGATGGCGTGGTTGACGACCTCGCCGCTCTGCTCGGCATTCGAACGCGCCGCCATAACCGTCGAGTTGGCCTGGTCGGCGCCCTCGGCCGTCTGGCGCACGGTACGGGTGACCTCTTCGATCGCGGCGGCGGTTTGCTCGAGATTGGCGGCCTGGCGTTCCGTTCGCTTGGAAAGGTCATCGGCCGCCGCGGCGATTTCCTTGGCGTTCACATGAATCTGGCTGGCACCGGCGCCGATGCCGCCGATGGCCTGCCCAAGTTCCGCGATCGCATGGTTGAAATTCTCGCCGAGTTCCCTGTAGGCCTCGGGCAGATTGGAGTCGACCCGCGCCGTCAGATCGCCGTCGGAAATCCTGGCCAGCGCCGCGCCAAACGTGCGACCCACCAGCTCCCGCTCTCCGGCAAGTGCCCCCTCCTGCACCGCGCGCTGCTTCGTCAGGTCCGAGGCGTTCATATAGACGGAGATCGAGAGGTCCATGTCGAGGAAGATGCCCTTGATGAGGCTTGCGATCATCGCCCCCATTTCTTCTGCGGAGATCTTTTGGCGCGAGAACGCACCGCCCTTCGGCCAATGCGCCTTCACGACCTCGCCGATCAGATGCTCCGCGATCAGCGCGTAACCGCCGATATACCAGCGCGGATCCAGGCCAATCTTGGCATGGACCTGTCCAATGGTACGCACCTTGGCGCCGTATTCGTCATTGAAGTCGCCGTCAACGATATTCGCCCAATGACCGACCTGTGCGCCCTTGGCAGCCTTCATGTGGGCGTCGGACGAGAAGAAGCGGTTCGTTTCCGGCGTCTGCCGCACCTTGGCGTAGAAGCGGTCGAGCGCAGGTCCGAGCGCCGTCTGCAAGACGGGCTTCAACGCCCTGAGCTTCGCTCTCGCGGCATCATCCAGTGCCATGAACTCGAGGCGGCCGGCAAGATCGTTGTTGCCGCGTCCGGCTTGTTCCGTATTCATCCGCAAACTTCCCTGCGTACAAAGGTCTCTCAATGGATCATGGAAGGTTCGGAACCGAGGATGTCGACGGCATCCGGGGGAACCACCTGTCGGCCGCTTTCATGGCGGCCGCCCCAAAGACGAGGCGACGGCGCAGGCTCACTTTCCGTAGAATGGGGTTAAAGTAACAGGGTAAAGGAAGCCTTACGGCAGGTCGTATTCGCTCGCTTCTGCGCGAAAATCTCAACCGGAATTGACACTCGTCAAACCCGGTCGAAATTCGGGAGGAACACTCCTGGATGAGATATCAGGCGGCGCGCGGCAAAGCCCAGTGCAGGCGCAAGGCAAGGGAGCGGCGAACGCGCATGGGGAGGATCTCCTGCACTTCGCGGGCAAGCGCAAAGGCATTTTCGCGCGCCTTGTCAAGATTGCTGACGCGGTCTGCATCCATGGTCTGCAGCGTTCCGCCGCATTCGAAGATCTCGCGATAGGCGGCACGCTCGACGATCGGGGTGTCGAGGACGGAAACGCCGCGGGCGGCGAGCAGGGCCTTGATCGTCTGCAGCGCCCGGGTGGTGACCAGCGAGCTGACGCGCGTCAGTACCACCGCGTGGTTGATGCGCGTCCTCGCCTTCTCTTCGATCTGGCGGATGAGTTCGAGGATCTGCACCGCGCCGCGCGCATCCATGGCGCAGCCCTGAACCGGGATCAGCACCTGATCGGAAAGCCCGAGCGCCAATGCGACGATCGCGTCCTTCGCGCCGGCAAGATCGATCACGATGAAATCGACCTCATCCTTGAGTTCGCGGATGTGGCAGGGCAGAGAGGCCGGCGTGATGTGCGAAATCACTTCGAGATTGGGGATGTTGCCGGAAAGCTCGAACCAGTTGGTGATCCAGCGCTGCGGATCCGCGTCGAGAATAACCACGCGGCTTCCCTGTCGGGCAAGTTCCGTTGCCAGGATCAGAGCCGCCGTCGTTTTGCCGGCGCCACCCTTCGCATTGGCGAGTGTAATGACCGCCATCTTCCACCTCGTTCTTTCGATGCTCCATCCCCCCGCGCCTCGGGGCAGATTCGATTAACGGAACCTTTCAGAACATGGTTAACAAAATGGAAATTTGCGACTGCCAAAGATTAACCGCGGCGCTGCCGCTTCAGGCCCTTGCACGCAAGAAAGCCCGGGAAATCAGCGCTTTCCCGGACCTTAAAGAAATTAACGCATCGGCCCGAAGATCGTACCGATTGTCGGAAAGCCCGACGCGCAATTCAAAGAGTTGCAGCGATCTTTGCGCGTCTGAAAGACACGCGATCAGATACACTCGACAAAGAGCTTCCTTGCCGATTCGAGCGTCAGTTCCACCGGATTGCCGCCGGCCGTCGGATCGACGATCGCCATTTCCGCCATTTCGTCGATGCGGTCGGTCCCGACCCCGAGGGCCGCGAGACTGTCCGGAACGCCGAGTTCCTCGCGCAGTTGCAGCACATAGTCGTAGAAGCCGTCAAAGCCGCCGGCAATGCCGAGATAGGCGGCGGCGCATGCGATCTTTTCCTCGATCGCCGGGCGGTTGAAGCGCAAGACCGGCGGCATCACGACGGCATTGGTCATGCCGTGATGGGTGTTGTAGATGGCGCCGACCGGATGGGAGAGCGAATGGATGGCGCCCAGCCCCTTCTGGAAGGCGACCGCCCCCATTGCCGCCGCGCTCATCATATGGGCGCGAGCCTCGACATCGGCGCCATCCTTGTAGGCGCGCGGCAGGTACTCCTTGACGAGCCGCATGCCTTCGAGCGCGATGCCGGCCGACATCGGGTGGTAGAACGGTGAGGAATAGGCTTCCAGGCAGTGGGCAAAGGCATCCATGCCCGTGCCGGCCGTGATCACCTTCGGCATGCCGACCGTCAGTTCCGGATCGCAGATCGTCACCGCCGGCAGGAATTTCGGGTGGAAGATCACCTTCTTCACATGGGTCTGCGAATTGGTGATGACGCTTGCACGGCCGACTTCCGAGCCGGTGCCAGCCGTGGTCGGCACCGCGACGATCGGCGCAATGCCCTCGACATTCGCGCGCGTCCACCAATCGCCGACATCTTCGAAATCCCAGACCGGCCGCGTCTGGCCGGCCATGAAGGCGATGCATTTGCCGAGATCGAGGCCGGAGCCGCCGCCGAAGGCGACGACGCCGTCATGGCCGCCATCCTTGAAGGCCTTGATGCCGGCCTCGAGATTGACGTCGTTCGGATTCGGATCGACCTCCGCGAAGATCGCGCGGCCGAGACCGCCGGCGTCGAGGATATCGAGTGCGCCTTGCGTGATCGCCATCGGCGCGAGGCCGCGATCGGTGACGAGCAGCGGCTTCCTCATGCCGACGGCCTTGCAATGGTCGGCAAGCTCCTTGATCCGGCCGGCACCGAACTTGATGGCCGTCGGATAGCTCCAGTTGGCAATGATCGTCATGCTGTCACTTTCTTCAGGTGATAGGATTTGGGACGGGTAAGATTCTGGAAGCCGATGACGGAGAGCGATCCGCCGCGGCCCGTTTCCTTGACGCCGGTCCAGCAGAGCGCCGGGTCGAGATAGTCGGCCCGGTTCATGAACACCGTGCCGGTCTCGAGCTCGCCTCCGATCCGGGCGGCACGTTCGGCGTCCTTCGTCCAGAGCGAGGCCGTCAGGCCATACCGGCAATCATTCATCAGTTCGATCGCCTGCGCATCGGTCTTCACCTTCATGATGCCGACGGCCGGGCCGAAGGTCTCCTCGCGCATGAACGCCATCGAGTGGTCGACATCGACGAGAAGCTGCGGCGCGAGATAGGCACCGCCGTCGTCCTCGGGGAAGAGCTTCGGATCGATCAGCGCCTTTGCCCCCTTCGACACCGCATCGGCGATCTGGCCGCGCACCGTCTCCGCGAAGCGCCTGTTGGCCATGGGACCGAGCGTCGTTTCCGGGGCAAGCGGGTTGCCGAGCTTGTAATTGGACACCCAGGCGACGGATTTTTCGACAAAGGCATCATAGAGCGACTCGTGCACATAGATGCGTTCGATGCCGCAGCAGCATTGGCCGGAATTATAGGTGGCGCCGTCCATCAGCGTATCGACCGCCGCGTCGAGATCGGCATCCTCCATCACATAGCCCGGATCCTTGCCGCCGAGTTCGAGCCCGAGGCCGGTGAAGGTGCCGGCCGCCGCGCGCTCGATCGAGCGCCCGCCTTCGACCGAACCGGTGAAATTGATGAAGTCGAAGCTCTTGGCGGCAATGAGCGCCGCCGTCGTCTCGTGGTCCAGGAACAGGTTCTGGAAGACGTCCTCCGGCACGCCGGCCTCGACAAATGCGCGCACCAGGCGCTCGCCGACGAGGATCGTCTGGCTCGCATGCTTGATCACGACCGTATTGCCGGCCATCAGCGCCGGAGCGACGGTGTTGATCGCCGTCATATAGGGGTAGTTCCAGGGCGCGATGACGAAGACGACGCCATGCGGCTCGCGTTCGATGCGCCGCTCGAAGCGCTCGCTCTCTTCGACGACAAGCGGCTTCAAAGCGTCGCTAGCAATGGAAGCGACATAGTTGGAGCGCTCATTGAAACCCTTGAATTCGCCGCCATAGCGGACCGGCCGACCCATCTGCCAGGCAAGTTCCGGCACCACCTCGTCGGCCATGTCGTTGAGCCTTGCGACGCCGGCAAGCACCAGCTTGACCCGTTCGTCAAGCGGCCGTTTCGCCCACGCCTTCTGTGCGAGCCGCGCTTTCGCCACCGCCTCCTTGGCGCGCTCCAGCGGCATGGCCGGGCGCTCGGCATAGACCTCGCCATTGACCGGCGAAATGCATCTGATCATCGTCATGATCGCCTTCCTGCTTTCCTGTTCGACTAATCTTTCGCGAGTTACCCCTCCCCAACCCCTCTCCACAAGGGGGAGGGACTTAACCTGCGGCACCGCCTTTTGACAGTAACTCGGCCGTGCCGCTTGCGGCGGCGCTGAGTTGGTCACGAAGGTGACGTCAGCAAGCCCCTCCCCCTTGTGGAGAGGGGTTGGGGAGGGGAAATTCAGGCACCTACGCCCGCTCGAAGCCGCGCGCGACCTCCCAATCGGTGACGCGCCGGTCGTATTCCTCCTGCTCCCAGCGGGCCGCGCGCGTATAATGGTCGACGACGTCATCGCCGAATGCGGCCCTCAGCATCTCCGATCCGCTCAGCAAATCGGCCGCTTCCCTCAACGTGTGCGGAATTTCGCGCACGTCCTTGCCGTGATAGGCATCGCCGACGAAGGGCGCCTCCAGTTCCAGCTTGTTTTCGATCCCCGCGATGCCAGCCGCGAGCAAAGCGGCGAAGGCGAGATAGGGATTGAGGTCGGAACCGCCGACGCGGCACTCGATGCGGATCCCCTTGGTGCCGTCGCCGCAGAGGCGATAACCGGCCGTGCGGTTGTCCTTGCTCCAGATCGCCTTGGTCGGCGCGAAGGTGCCGGCCATGAAGCGCTTGTAGGAATTGATGTAGGGGGCAAGAAAATAGGTAATATCGCTCGCATGAGCGAGTAGCCCGGCAACATAGTGACGCATCAGCTCGGACATGCCGTAGCGGCCGTCCTTGTCGTAGAACATCGGCGTCTCGCCGTCGGCACTCCACAGCGACTGGTGAATATGCGACGAGGAGCCGGCGGCCGAGTAGTTCCACTTGGCAAGGAAGGTGATCGCCTTGCCACGCTGCCAGGCGATCTCCTTGCAACCGTTCTTGATGATTGTATGGCGGTCGGCCATCGTTAGCGCATCCGCATAGCGGACGTTGATCTCTTCCTGGCCGGCGGACGCCTCCCCCTTGGAGTTTTCCACCGGAATGCCAGCGCCCTGCAGGCCGTTGCGGATCGCCCGCATCACGTCCTCTTCCTTGGTCGTCTGGAAAATGTGGTAGTCCTCGTTGTAGCCGCTGACGAGCTGCAGGTCGCGGTATCCGGAGAGCCGCGCATCGTCATAGGATTGGTCGAAGAGGAAGAATTCGAGCTCACTCGCCATGAAGGCCTTGAGGCCCATCCCTTCGAGCCGCGCAACCTGTTTCTTCAGGATGGCGCGCGGCGAATGCGCCACCTCCGTATGGGTGTCGTGGTCGAGCACGTCGCTGATGACGAGCGCCGTTCCTTCGAGCCAGGGAATGCGCCGCAGCGTCGCAAGGTCAGGCTTCATCGTATAGTCGCCATAGCCCTTTTCCCAGCTCGTCGCCCTGTAGCCCTGGACCGTCTCCATCTCCAGGTCGGTTGCGAGCAGATAGTTGCAGCTATGCGTTTCCTTCCAGGCGCTCTCGACGAAATACTGGGCATGAAAGCGCTTGCCCATCAGGCGGCCCTGCATATCGACCTGGCAGGCGAGCACCGTGTCGATGCGGCCCTCGGCCACGTCTTTCTTCAAATCATCGAATGTATAGTTCGCGCTCATGGAGAAGTCCTGGTTCCGGTGTCGATCCGGTTTGCGTTGGCCCGTCGGCATCCGGGACCGCGGTGCCGCCCCGGATGCGAAGTTGGTGACGATCGTGATCAGCTGTAGCGGTAGGGCGGACCTGCCTTCTCCATCACGTCACGATATTTCTTGAGGATCTCGACGACCTTGGCCGCGCGCGGGCTGGTGGCCGCGATCTCATCCCAGAACTTCAGCGCTTCCTGTTCCACGGTCTTCCATTCCTCGTCCGGAATGGTCGTCAGTTCGAGCTTGGTGCCTTCGGCGCGCAACTGCGCCTCGCCGCCCCAGTACCAGTGCTGGCGATAATAGTGCGAGGAGTCGATGCAGAGACGGAACAGCGTCTTGAGATGCTCGGGAACCTCGTTCCAGCGGGCGGAGTTTGCGAAGAACGAACCGCACCAGGCGCCGGAGATGTTGTTGGTGAGGAAATACTTGGTCACGTCCGCCCAACCGACCGTGTAGTCCTCGGTGATGCCCGACCAGGCGAGACCATCGAGTTCGCCGGTCTGCATGGCGACCTGAACGTCTTCCCAAGGCAACGTCACCGGCACGACCCCGAAGCGCGTCAGGAATTTGCCGGCCGTCGGGAAGGTGAAGATGCGCAGGCCCTTCAGATCCTCGAGCGACTTGACCGGCTTGACGGTCGCGAAGTTGCAGGGGTCCCAGGACCCGGCAGATAACCAGGTGACACCCTCGACCTCGCCATAGGCCTCGGCCCAGATTTCGTTGAGGCCGTATTGGTGGAAGAGCGTCGGCACGTCGAGGCTGTAGCGCGAGGCAAAGGGGAAATAGCCGCCGAATACCTTGATGTCGACCGGCGAGGCCATGGAATCGTCGTCGCTCTGGACGGCATCGATCGTGCCCGCCTGCATGGCGCGGAAGAGTTCGCCCGTCGGCACCAGCTGGTCGGAGGTATAGAGATCGATCTGCATCTCGCCATTGGCCGCCTTGTTGAAGGCGTCGATCGCCGGCTTGATGACGTGCTCGGCGAGCGCCGGGCCGGCATAGGTCTGCAGGCGCCAGGTGATCTTGCCCTGCGCGCGCACGGCCGGCGCCGCCAGCGCCGTGGTGCCGGCGGCGGCAGCGAGCCCCGCCTTCTTCAGAAAATCGCGTCTGTTGGTCATCTTTCTGTTTCCCTCTTTCCTGGTTCAGTTGCACTTCTTCTATTTATTGGAGCCCTGCACCAGCGGAGAGGGCTCAATGTCTTGCGGCGCAAAGCGCCGCCTCCCGTCAGCCCCTCACATAGACGTGCTGCGGCAACCAGAGTGCGATCTCCGGAAAGGCCGTCACGATCGCCAGCCCCACCATCATGACAAGGACGAAGGGCAACACCGATTTGTAGATATCCGCCAGGGTGATCTCGGGTGGCGCCATGGCCCGCATCAGGAACAGGTTGTAACCGAATGGCGGGGTCATGTAGGCGATCTGGCAGGTGATCGTGTAGAGCACCCCGTACCAGATGAGATCGAATCCGAGGCTGCCGACGAGCGGTATGTAGAGCGGCGCCACGATGACCAGCATCGCCGTGTCGTCGAGGAAGGTGCCCATGAGGATATAGGAGATCTGCATCAGGATCAGCACCTCCCAGGGACCAAGGCCCCATTTCTCCAGGAACAGGTACTCGATTGCCTTGACCGCACCGAGACCGTCGAAGACGGCGCCGAAGCACAGCGCCGCCAGGATGATCCACATGAACATGCAGGATATCCCGAGCGTCTGCTCCACCGTCCGGTCGAACACGCGCCAGGTCAGCCGTCCTTTGACCCAGGCCGCCACGAGCGCGGAGATCGCACCGACAGCCGAGCTTTCGACGAGGCTGGTGATGCCCATGACGAAGAGGCCCATCATCAGGAAGAAGATCATGAAGGGCAGGATGCCGGCTCTGAGCAATTTGAGCTTCTCGGCGAGCGGAAGATCTCGTTCCTCCTTCGGCAGCGCCGGCCCGAGATGCGGCTGGATCTTGCAGCGGATGACGACATAGAGCGAAAACAGGAACGCCAGAAGCAGGCCCGGGAAGACACCGGCGAGCCAAAGCTGTCCGACCGGCTGGCGGGCGATCATGCCATAGAGCACCAGCACGACGCTCGGCGGCACCAGGATGCCGAGTGAGCTGCCCGCCTGGATGACGCCGGAGACCATGGTCTTGTCATAGCCGCGCCTCAGCAGTTCCGGCAGCGCGATCGTCGCTCCGATCGCCATGCCGGCGACGCTGAGACCGTTCATGGCGGAGATGATGACCATGAGCCCGATGGTTCCGAGCGCCAGCCCCCCGCGCAATCCGCCCATCCAAACATGGAACATCTTGTAGAGGTCCTCGGCGATGCCGGACTCCGACAGCATGTAGCCCATGAAGATGAAGAGCGGCAGGGTCAGAAGAGGATACCACTTCATCAGCTTCATCGAGGCGGCAAAGGCCATTTCGAAGCCGCCGTCGCCCCACAGGAATGCGGCGGCGACCACGCCGACGAAACCGATCGCGGCGAAGACGCGCTGACCGGTCAGCATCGTCATCATCATCGACGAGAACATCGTGAAGGCGATCATTTCGTAGCTCATGCGAGCGGCCTCCCGATGGCGTGGGCAAGGTCTTTGATGAAGATGGATGTCGCCTGGAGGAAGGTCAGCACGATGCCGATCGTCATAATGATCTTGATCGGCGCCATATAGGGCGCCCAGGCCGAATAACTGGTCTCGCCATATTTCAACGCATAGGCGGTACTGGAAACGCCGCCGTAAAGCAGGAACGCCAGATAGACGAGCAGCAAGATGATGGTGACGGCATCGACTATGGCGCGTGTGCGCAGCGTCCAGCGGCCATAGAGCAGGTCCATGCGGACGTGGCTGTCGAGCTGCAGCGAATAGGCCCCGCCCAGGAGATAATAGGCAGCCATGACGAACTGGGCCATTTCAAGGGTCCAGAGCGATGGCAACAGCCACGCCTTCGAAATCGATGAATAGAGCAGGATGCCCATCATCGCGAAAATCAGATACATGGTGGCCCTGCCGACGCGCCGATTGAATCCATCGACGACTCGGACATAGGTCTTCAGATATTCAGGCATGGCGGCAACCCCGCCGGGCGCATGCGTTATCCCCTCGAGGAAATGCGCCTCCCCGTGCTGTCCATCCAGGCATCGGCTGTCTTTCTCCTGTTCAATAGATCACCGGTCATCACCGCGAGCGCTGCCGCTCCCCAGGGGCTTTTATTGTGCGGATAAGGCAGCCGCGCTCTTGGCGAGCAGCCCTTCCAGATAATCGGCCATGCCCCTTTGGCCGATCTCGTCGCGGATGAGATCGTTCCTGATCTCGATCATCACATTGGGCAGTCCGTAACGGACGCCGTATTCTATCAGACTGTGCGTCACCCCGTCCTGAGGACCGTATGGCTCGTTGCGGCGGACGTCATAAGTGCCATCCGCGGCCGCAATCGCCAGCATACGGTCGGCGAGCCGGCTGTCGGCATCATGGAGAATGCCAAGCTGCACGGCGCGCGGCCTGCCAAAATAGACCGGGGTGAAGCTGTGCATAGTGACGAGCACGGGCCTCCGCCCGCCCGCCTTGCGCTCGACCACGAAGCGCGACACGGCATCGTGAAAGGGCCGGTAGAGCTCGTCGACCCGCGCCCGGCGCTCGGCCTCGGACATCGTCCTGTTGCCCGGCACCTCGTAGATCTCGCTGGCGACTGGCATTGCGGCCTCCGATTCCGGCGGCCGGTTGCAGTCATAGGCAAGACGGGAGAACCGCTGATGGATCAGCGCGCCGTCAAGTTTTGCGGCGAGCAGATCGGCAACCGCAAGCGCGCCCGGATCCCAGGCGATATGGCTCTTGAGAACGTCCTCGGAGAGCCCGAGCGTCCCCAGTCGCTGCGGCAGGCGGCGCGACGCGTGCTCGCACAGGAAGACGAATTCTCCCTTTGCCTCCGCATTCGTGACGGTGACCGGATTGCCTTCGGCGTCAGTCAAAAGCCTTGTCACAACCGGCGCCCCCATCAAACAGCCCAGCCGACGATAATCGTGAAAAGAATTCTTCACAGAAAAACGACTGTCAACCAGAATCTGAAACAATCTCTTCAAAAATCCGATTGACTCCTGTCGCGACGGCGATGTTAAATTCACCTCAAGCTGGCAGAGACCGGCTGAGGGGCACGGCATTGAACGATACTGCGGCATCCATGACGGTGTCGGATGTGATCAACGCACATTTCACGGCGCTGACGCGCGCCGAGAAGCGCTTGGCGGAGACACTTCTAGACAACTATCCCGTGTCCGGACTCGGCTCGATCACCACGGTCGCCGAGAACGCGGGGGTCTCTTCGCCGACAGTTGTCCGCATGGTGCAGAAGCTCGGCTTCCGCGGTTTTCCCGATTTCCAGGCGAGACTGCACCAGGAACTGGAGGCGACGATCTCCAATCCGATCGCCAAGCACGATCGCTGGGCGGCGAGCGCACCGGGGACGCATATCCTCAACCGTTTCGCCGACGCGGTCATGGGCAATATGCGCCAGACGCTTTCGCAGATCGAACCCGCCGAATTCGACGACGCCGCGGCACTCGTCGCCGATCGCAAGCGCCATGTCTATCTCGTCGGCGGGCGCATCACCCGCTCGATGGCCGACTATCTCTTCACCCATCTTCAGGTCATACGCACCGGCGTCACGCAGATCGCCCACAACCCGAGTTCCTGGCCCCACTATGTGCTGGACATGCAGCAGGGCGATGTCCTGATCCTTTTCGATATCCGCCGCTATGAGCAGGAAATGGAGACGCTCGCCCGCTTTGCCCGCGAACGGCGCGTCGAAATCGTGCTCTTCACCGACCAGTGGGGCTCGCCTGTGGCCAAGTCCGCGTCCAAGGTTTTCCGCGCGCGGATCGAGGTACCCTCGGCCTGGGACAGCTCGGTCCTTCTCCTGTTCCTCGTCGAGGCGCTGATCGAGGCCGTGCAGAGTTCAAATTGGGAGGAAACCCGCGACCGGATGAAGACCCTCGAGGGCCTGTTCGACTCGACCCGCATTTTCCGCAAGCCGGTCTAGGAGGTGCCCGGCATTATCCGAGGTCAAATGATGAAGCATGTGGCGAGCGCAACACCTCGACCCTCGAAGAACCGGCTTTCGAGCCACCGCATCTTGGTTGTAAGCGGGGCGACGACTGTCACATAAGTTTCATCGCAGCGCTTTATCAGCATCGCCGAAACTAATGGAAACCCAATAAGGAGAACGCCAGTGATTTCAAAGACTCAACGCTTGCTCTCGCTTTCGACCGCCGTGCTTCTGGCGACGACGGCCATCGCCGCCGCCGAGCCCAGCGAGGAGCTCATCGCCGAAGCCAAGAAGGAAGGCATGCTCACCACCATCGCTCTGCCCCACGACTGGTGCGGCTATGGCGACGTCATTGCCTCCTTCAAGGCCAAGTATCCGGAAATCCAGGTCAACGAACTGAACCCGGATGCCGGCTCGGCCGACGAAGTCGAAGCCGTCAAGGCCAACAAGGACAACAAGGGCCCGCAGGCGCCCGACGTTGTCGACGTCGGCCTCGCTTTCGGTCCGCAAATGAAGGCCGAAGGCCTGCTGCAGCCCTACAAGGTCTCCACCTGGGACGAGATTCCGGACTCCGTCAAGGATGCCGAGGGCTACTGGTACGGCGACTATTACGGCGTGATGTCCTTCCTCATCAACAAGGACCTCGTTACCAATTCGCCGAAGGACTGGGCCGATCTGCTGAAGCCGGAATATTCCGGCCAGGTCGCCCTCGCCGGCGATCCGCGCGCTTCGAACCAGGCGATCCTCGGCGTACTCGCCGCAGGCCTCGCCAAGGGCGCCAAGGCCGGGAAGGAAGCCGGCGAAGCCGGTCTCGACTTTTTCGCCGAGTTGAACAAGGCCGGCAATTTCGTCCCGGTCATCGGCAAGTCGGGCACGCTTGCCCAGGGCTCGACCCCGATCATCGTTGCGTGGGACTACAACGCGCTCGGTTGGGCCAAGACGCTGGAGGGCAACCCGCCGACCGAAGTCGTCGTTCCGGAAAGCGGCGTTCTCGCCGGCGTCTACGTTCAAGGCATCTCGGCCTATGCACCGCATCCGAATGCCGCCAAGCTGTGGATGGAGCACCTCTATTCCGACGAAGGTCAGCTCGGCTGGCTGAAGGGCTTCTGCCACCCGGCACGCTTCAACGCGATGGTCAAGGACGGAAAGGTTCCGAAGGAACTGATCGACGCCCTCCCGCCGGCGGATGCGTATGAAAAGGCTTACTTCCCGACGTTGGAAGAGGTCGACGCGAACAAGGCTGCCGTGACCGGCGGCTGGGATTCCGTCGTCGGCGCAAACGTCCAGTAAGCGTTTCCGCAATCATTCCGTCCCGGCCGGTTTCCCGTCCGGGACGGATGCGACAATCATCGGAACTTTAGAGGAACGGCCGCGTCTGCGACGCGGCCCCGTAGGGCGCAAGGAATGTCAACTGCTCACATCAGCGCCAGGTCGCCGGCGCGTCGTCTTCCGCTTCACTGGCTGGGCATCCTGCCCTTTGCCGCTTTTGTGACGCTTTTTCTCATTCTTCCGACGATGAAGATCGTGGTCGGCGCCTTTCAGACACCGGACGGCAGCTTCACGCTCGATAATATCCAAGGTCTTTTCACCCCTTCGATCCTCGCAGCCTATTGGATCTCCATTAAAATCAGCGTCGCTTCGGCGCTCCTCGGTTGCCTGGCCGGCTTTGCCATCTCCGCAGCCGTCGTGTTCGGCGGATTGCCGAGAGGTATCCGCGGGCCGCTACTGACTTTTTCCGGCGTCGCGTCCAACTTTGCGGGCGTACCGCTGGCCTTCGCCTTTCTCGCAACGCTCGGGCCGGTCGGCATCGTCAACGTTTTCCTGCGCTCGGAGCTTGGCGTGGATCTGCGGGCGCTCGGCTTCAACATTCTGTCCTTCTGGGGCCTGACCATTACATATCTCTTCTTCCAGATCCCGCTGATGATCCTCATCATCACGCCCGCACTCGACGGACTGAAGCGCGAGTGGCGCGAAGCGGCATCGATCCTCGGCGCCACCGGGTTTCAATACTGGCGGATGGTCGCCTTTCCGATCCTGCTCCCCTCTATCCTTGGCACCCTGGCGCTTCTCTTCGCCAATGCCTTCGGCGCCGTCGCAACCGCCATTGCATTAACCGGCTCGTCGCTCTCGATCGTGCCCATCCTGCTCTTCGCCCAGATCCGCGGCGACGTGCTCGGCAATCCGCACCTCGGCTACGCGCTTGCCTTCGGCATGATCGTGGTTACGGGTGTCGCCAACGCAATCTACATCTGGCTTCGCGCCCGCAGCGAGAGGTGGCTGAAATGAAGAAGATCTGGGCCTGGGGCGCCCTCTTTTTCGGCATCCTCTACTTCACGCTTCCGCTCGTGGGGATGACCAACTTCTCGCTGAAGATGCGGCGCGGAGAATATTCCTTCGAGGCCTATGCGAGAGTGTTCGGCGATCCGCGCTTCCAGGAGACCTTCACCTACTCCGTGACGCAGGCGCTCTTCACCATCGTCTTCGGTGTGCTGCTCGTCGTGCCGACGGCCTACTGGATCCGCCTCAAGCTGCCGGGCCTGCGTCCCTATGTCGAATTCGTGACGTTGCTGCCATTGGTCATTCCGGCAATCGTCATCGTCTTCGGCTATATCCGGCTCTACAACACATCGAGCTGGCTGCCCCTGACAGGCTCCGCTTTCGGCACCAACATACTGCTAATGTTCGGCTATGCCACGCTGGCGCTGCCATACATGTACCGTGCGGTGGACACCGGCCTCAGGACAATCGACGTGGCCACGCTTACCGAAGCCGCCCAGAGTCTGGGCGCCGGTTGGACCACGATCCTGGCGCGGATCATACTGCCCAACGTGCTTGTCGCCGTGCTCTCCGGCGCCTTCCTCACCTTCGCCATCGTCATCGGCGAGTTCACCATGGCAGCGCTGCTGAACAGGCCGGCTTTCGGCCCCTATATGCAGCTTCTCGGCGCCAACCGCGCCTATGAACCGGCGGCGCTCGCCGTCATCGCATTCGGAATCACCTGGGGCTGCCTCGGCCTCATCCAGCTCGTCTCGCGCTTCCAGAAAAGCGCGCCTCCCAAGGCCTGAGGACCGTTCGCATGAGTTTCCTGTCACTGACCAACATCAAGAAATCCTTCGGCCCGGTCCAGGTCGTGCACGATTTCAACATGGGCATCGAGAAAGGCGAATTCGTTTCTTTTCTCGGGCCTTCCGGCTGCGGCAAGACGACCATCCTCCGGATGATCGCCGGCTTCGAGACGCCCTCCGACGGGACGATCACGATAGACGGCAAGGACCAGGGTTCGCTCAAGCCCAACCAGCGCAATATCGGCATGGTGTTCCAGGCCTATGCGCTGTTCCCCAACATGAACGTGCACGACAATGTCGCCTTCGGCCTCAAGGTGGCCGGCGCTTCCAGGTCGGAAATCGATACTCGGGTGAAGCAGATGCTCGGGCTCATCAAGCTCGACCACCTGGCGGACCGTTTCCCCTATCAGATGTCCGGCGGTCAGCAGCAGCGTGTGGCGCTGGCCCGCGCCCTTGCGGTGAAGCCGCAGGTGCTGCTGCTCGACGAACCTCTCTCGGCGCTCGATGCGAAGATCCGCGTCTCGCTACGCGAAGAAATCCGGCAGATCCAGCAGCAGCTCGGCATTACCACCGTGTTCGTCACGCATGACCAGGAGGAGGCGCTGTCGATCTCCGATCGCATCGTCGTCATGAATGCCGGGCGCGCCGACCAGATCGGCACGCCTTTCGAGATCTACAACACGCCGGCGACCCGATTCGTCGCCTCCTTCGTCGGCACGCTCAACATCATCGAGGCCAAGGTGGCCGACCCGGCCACCGGTGCCGTCATGGTGGGCGACCAACCGGTTACTCTGGCGGAGCCAATTGCCAACCTGAAGGGTGGCGACACGATCTCGCTGGCCTTGCGGCCGGAGGCAGGCTCCATAGCCGAGAGCGCCAGCGGCGATACATCGCTTGTCGGCGAGGTCGAAGCGACGAACTTCCTCGGCTCGGTCATCCGCACCAGGCTGCGCGTGGGCAATGACCTGATCTCTTTCGACATGTTTAACAATCCCGGCGTCGTGCCGCCGTCTTACGGCGAGAGCGTCAAACTGCGTTTCGCCGCCAAGGACCTGCTGGTGATCCGCGAATAGGCCCTGCCTCCCGGCCGCGACCTCTCCTGCGGCCGGGTGCCCCGAAAAAATCTGTCGTGATTTCTCGCTTTTTCGTCGTTCACCGCATTTGACCGGCGCCGAGCCGTCTCTATAGTCGCGAGCGTTCTCAGGGCGGGGCGAAATTCCCCACCGGCGGTAACGACCGGCGAGCCGAAGGCTCTTCGGTCGAAGCCCGCGAGCGCTTCGAGCAGCCTGCTTGAAGGTCAGCAGATCCGGTTGAACTCCGGAGCCGACGGTTATAGTCCGGATGGAAGAGAGCAAGCAGGGGTGACGTCCCTCCGACAGCGCCGCGCATCTTGTCAGATGCGCGAAACACGCAGAAGGGTCGTTGCGCATGCCTGTTCGCCCGACGGGATCATTGGAAATATGCCAACCCTGAAAGGCTTGAGATCATGACCGTTCTTTCCCACCCCTCGATCAGGATTGCCATCGTCCGTGCCCGCTGGCACGCCGATATCGTCGATCAGTGCGTCGATGGCTTCATCGCGCAGTGGACGTCGCTCGGCGGCAATGCGGCCGATGTCGAGATCTTCGACGTTCCCGGGGCGCTGGAAATCCCGCTGCACGCACAGATGCTCGCGAAGTCCGGACGCTACTCGGCGATCCTCGGCACCGCCTTCATCGTCGACGGCGGCATCTATCGCCACGACTTCGTCGCCGGCACGGTGCTCGACGGCATGATGCGCGTCCAACTCGACACGAACGTGCCGGTCCTCTCGGCCGTGCTTACGCCGCACAACTTTCAGGAATGCGAGTCGCTGATCGCCTTCTTCCGCGACCATTTCGTTATCAAGGGCGAGGAAGCGGCGAACGCCTGCGCGCAAATCCTCGACGCCCGTGCCAAGCTTGCGCTCATCAACGCCTGACGGTCTCGTTCAATTCGGAAGGAGGGCGCAGCAGGGGCGCGCCATCCTTCTTTCTGAACCCATGAGGAATCATTGCTCTCAATGTCCGAGACTATTGATGTAGAGCGACAGGAGTTGCGTCTGCGAGGAGATGCCGAGCTTGCGGTAGACGTTGCGACGATGGACTTTCACGGTCCCGGTCGAAATGCCGAGCTTCAATCCGATCGACTCCGATGAATGCCCCTGCAGCACGAGTTCGATGATCGAAGTCTCCCGCTCCGTGAGGTTGAGATGTCGCCAGACACCATCAGCGGGCGGATGCGTCGCCTTGCGGCGGTTCCGACCGGTTTTTGCGAGCGCCGCGTCGAAGCGGCGGTCGAGATCGGCCCAATGGTGCCGTACCAGCGCTGCGACGAGCGGTTCGACCTTCTTGAGCAGCGCGAATTCCGCCGCGCTGAAGCTGCCGGTCGCTTCCCGCCGCATCAGCGATAGGACGACGGTCACCTGCCCGCTCACTGGAACAAAGAAGCCTACCTCCTCCGCAAGACCGGTCTGCACATAGTAGGTGCGGTAATATTCGCTGGAGAAGAAGCGATCGGGGGCGAGTTCCCGCATCCGCCAGACCCCCGGCTTCGGCGCGCAGGCGGCATGATAGAAAGGATCGAGCAGATAGGGGCCGGCCTGGTACAGGCTCACGAAGAGCACATGCTCCTTCGCGTTGAACGTGCTGAAGAGATCGAGCGGCCGTTCTTTTCCCCGATATGCGAAGACGACGACATAGTCGAAACTCATCAGGCTCAGCATCAGCCGTCGGAACGTGTTTCCGAGAGCCTCGTCCTCCATCGAGGCGCCGTCCACCAAAGACGCTGTGACCCGAAAAAGTCCCTCGAAGTCGATGCCCAAATCGCCCTCCCGGCCCGTTCCCGCCCTGCAGCGCGTCCGCGGATATACTCCTGCCACAGGCCAATTAGCGCTTAAATACCTCTCTTGGGGTATATACCTGCACGCCCTCATCTGACTAGGCTGCTTATCAATGACGGGGGGACGAGGCGGCGCCAGAACCGTGAACGATCTCCGATAACAACCGCAGGGAACAGACGTGGGATCCGCTTCGACGAACGATATTGAATTCCGTTCGGTCGCCAAACGCTATGGCAGCGTGACGGCCGTGTCCGGCATCGACCTAGCGGTTCCCAAGGGCGCCTTCGTCGCCTTGCTCGGCCCGTCCGGCTGCGGCAAGACCACATGCCTGAGGATGATCGGCGGTTTCGAGCAGCCGAGCGAGGGGACCGTTCATATCGGTGGCGAAGCGGTGAACGGCGTGCCTGCCTATCGCCGGCCGGTCAACATGGTATTCCAGCACTATGCGCTGTTTCCCCATCTCGACGTCGCGCAGAACGTCGCCTACGGGCTGAAGCAGATGCGCCCGCGCATCGCCGCCGCCGAAATAAGCCGGCGGACACAGGAAGCGCTGGAAATGGTGCGCCTCGGCGGCTTTGCGAAGCGCCGCATCCACGAAATGTCGGGCGGACAGCAGCAGCGAGTCGCACTCGCGCGCGCCATTGTCAACAAGCCTAAGGTGCTGCTTCTCGACGAACCGCTCGCCGCCCTCGACAAGAAGCTGCGCACCGCCATGCAGATCGAGTTGCAGAGCCTGCAGCGCGAGCTCGGCATCACATTTGTGCTCGTGACGCACGACCAGGAGGAGGCGCTGTCGATGAGCGACCTCGTCTGCGTCATGAACGCCGGCCGGATCATTCAGGTCGGCACGCCCGAGGAGATCTATGACCGGCCGGCGACGCTCTTCGTCGCCGATTTTGTCGGCAAGACCAACCGCATCGCCGCCACGATCGAGCCCGGCGCGGGTCCGATCCGGCTCGCGAACGGCCTGGGATTGACAAAACCCGCGCGGGTGAACGGTACCGTCGGCGCCGCCATGGTGGCGCTGCGCCCGGAGGCGATCCGTCTCGTGCGCGACGGTGCCTCGACGCTCGAGGGCACCGTCACCCATCGCATCTTTCTCGGTTCTTCGGTGGAATATTCCGTCGAGGTCGACGGCCTCGGCGATTTTCTGGTGACCGCCGACCGCCGAGCCCTCGTCGAAAGCGAGCTCGCCGAACCGGGAGAAAGGATCGGTCTCAGCTTCGATGCGAACGCAATGCATATCTTCCCGGCCTGACCGGCCGGTCTGCTGCCATAAATGCCTGTCAAGAACAAGGGAACAGCGTCATGACCAAGTGGTACAGAGAAAATGCCCCAATCACTGCAGCGAAGCTCGCCGACGAACTGATGCGCCTGAAGCGCGGCTCGGTCTCACGGCGCCATTTCCTCGGCGTAACCGGCCTCGGCCTCGCCGCCGCTGTCCTGGCACGCCAGCCCGGCCTCTTCAATTCAACCGTTTTCGCCGGCGATCTCGGCAGCCAGATGTCGATCGCCACCTGGCCGAACTATCACGATCCCGCCACCTTCGAAGCCTTCACCGCTGCCACCGGCGTCGCCGTCGAGGTCAATGTCTTCGGTTCGAATGAAGAGATGCTCGCGAAGCTGCAGGCGGGCGGCACCGGCTGGGACCTGTTCGTTCCCACCAATTATACGATCTCGACCTATGTCAAGCTCGGCCTGATCGACGAACTGGACATGGGACAATTGCCGAACTTCGATGCGTCGACCGAGAATGCGCGCTTCACCCATGAGGGCATGGTCGACGGCAGGACCTATGCGGTTCCCAAGAACTGGGGAACGACCGGGATTGCGGTGAACACGAGCAAGATCAAAGCGCCGGTATCCAGCTGGAAGGACTTCTTCGAGGTGGCGATGTCGGAGGCCGACGGCCGCACAATGGTGCATGATTATCAGTTGACCACCATCGGCAATGCGCTCGTCTCGCTCGGCTACTCCTTCAACTCGATCAAGCCGGAGGAGTTGGCCAAGGCTGAGGAACTGTTGCTCCGCGTCAAGCCGCATCTCTACGCGATCAACAGCGACTACCAGCCGGCGATGCGCGCGACCGATGCCTGGATGACCATGTGCTGGACCAATGACGGCGCCCAGCTCAACCGCGACATGCCGGAGATCGAGTACGTGCTCGGCAAGGACGGCGGCGAGATCTGGACGGACTTCTATGCCATCCCGAAAAGCGCCGCCAACAAGCCGGCCGGCTATGCGCTGCTCAATTACCTGATGGCGCCGGAAAACGCAGTCAAGGAGCACATCGCCAACGGCGCGCCGACCACCGATAGCCGCGTGCTGAAGCTGCTGCCGGAGGAGGTCACCTCGAACAAGATCGTCTATCCGGACGAGGCGTCGCTGACGCCGCTCGAGTTCGGCGCCGCCGTGACCTTGACCGACCCTGGTCGCGCCGAGCTGATGGCCCGCTTCAAGTCCGCCTGACCCGTCACAGACAGCCTTTTCCCTCTCATCCGGCACGGCAATCCGAAATCTGGCCGAAGTCTGGATGGGGGGGGGGACAAGTTCAACAGCACCCGGCCGATCCCCCATGCGTGCAGCAAACAGGAAGAGGAATCTCGTAACGGCGGCGCTCATCGCGCCGGCAGCCGGCTGGCTCTCCGTCTTCCTCGTCCTCCCGTTCATCGCTATGCTCGTCTTCGCCTTTGGCGAACGGGCGCCCGAGGGCGGCTATCAGCCGGCCTTCACCTTCGCGCAGTTCGCCAATCTGCCGACGCGCGCCACCGCCTTCTGGAACACGCTGATGCTGGCGCCGGCCGGGGCCTTCCTCTGCCTGCTGGTTGCCTACCCAACCGCGTATTATCTCGCGGTGAAGGCAAATCCGCGCTACCGGCTCATCCTCGTCTCGCTCGTCGTGGTGCCGTTCTGGACGAGCCTTCTCGTGCGCACCTATGCGTGGATGTACATCCTTGGATCGCGCGGAATCCCCAATCTTCTGTCGATGATCGGCATTGAGGACGTGCGCCTGCTCAACACCCCGGGCGCCGTCCTGCTCGGCATCGTCTATGGCTACCTACCGCTGATGATCATGCCGATCTACGTGAGCCTCGAGAAGCTCGATCGCAGGCTCCTGGAGGCATCGGCCGATCTCGGGGCGAAACCCGTCTCGACCTTTTTCGGCGTCACGCTGCCACTCTCCCTACCCGGCGTCATGACAGGGGTCGCGCTTGTCACCATCCTGCTCCTCGGCGAGTATCTGATCCCGCAACTCCTCGGCGGCGGCAAGGTCTTCTTCATCGGCAACGCGCTCGTCGATCTCTTCCTGCAATCGCGCAACTGGCCCTTCGGCTCGGCGATCGCCGTTACGCTCGTCGCCGTGGTTGTCGTGGTGCTGATGGCGGCGATGCGGATCGCCTGGAAAATAGCCGGAACGCGGCAGGTGGATCTCGTCTGATGCGCGCCTTTCTCTCCGCCGTTTATCTGTTCCTCTACGCGCCGATCGCCCTCGTCGTGCTGTTCTCCTTCAACGCAGGTCGAAATGCGAGCGAGTTCACCGGCTTTTCCACCGCTTGGTACGGCAAGGCGCTCTCGAACACCTTTCTCGTCGCCGCGCTGCAGAACAGCCTGATCATCGCCTTCACCAGCGCCGTGCTCGCCGCGATCTTCGGCACGATGGCGGCGCTCGGGCTGGAACGGCTCAGGCCGCGGATGCGCGCGCTCTTCGATGCGCTGCTTGCCGCGGCGATCGTGGTGCCGGGCGTCGTCATCGGCATCGCTACGCTTGTCGCCCTCGTCGCGCTCTTTTCCATCGTCAATCCGGCACTCGCGAACCTTTGGCCGGGGGAGCGGCCGCCGCAACTCGGGCTCGGCTATGGCTCGATCATCGCCGCGCACGGGCTGTTCTCAATGGCGCTCGTCACCATGATCGTCAAGGCGCGCATCGCAAGCCTCGGCCGCGACATCGTCGAAGCGTCGAGCGACCTCTACGCGACGCCACTGACGACCTTCCGACTGATCGTGCTGCCGCAGATCCTGCCGTCGATCCTCGCCGGCTTCCTGCTCGCCTTCACCTTTTCCTTTGACGACTTCATCATCGCCTTCTTTGTCGCGGGCTCGAAAACGACGCTGCCGATTTACGTCTTCGCATCGATCCGCCGCGGCGTGACGCCCGAGATCAACGCGATCGCGACGATGGTGCTGGCCGCATCGCTGCTCCTCATTTTGAGTGCTCGCCTGTTGATGCGCGAAAAGAAGAGCAAATCCGGGGAGTGAAACGATGATTCTGAAAGACCGGATCGCCATCGTCACCGGAGCGGGCTCCGGCATCGGCAGGGCTGGCGCCGCCATGATGGCGCGCGAGGGCGCCCATGTCGTCATCATCGACCGCAGTCGGGAGGCTGCGGAAGCAACGGCAGTCTCGATCGCCGGCGCGGGCGGCAGCGCCGAAGCACTCGCCGTCGACGTCACTGATGACGCCGCGCTTTCGCATGGCGTCGCCGATGTGCTCGACCGCCACGGCCGCGTCGACATCCTGCACAACCATGCCGGAGCCCAGGTCGCGGGCGACCTCGAAGGGGTCGACGTCGAGGGTTTCGACCGGTCCTGGAAGCTGAACGTGCGCGCCCATTTCATGGCGGCCCGGCTCGTCATGTCGTCTATGAAGCGCGCCGGCCGCGGCGTCATCCTCAACACCTCGTCTTCATCCGGCGTGCTCTATGACCGCGAGATGATCGCCTACACGACGACGAAGCACGCGGTGATCGCCATGACTCGGCAAATGGCCGGAGACTACGCAAAATTCGGAGTGCGGGTGAATGCGCTCTGCCCCGGATGGGTGGACACGCCCTTCAACGAACCCTTCATTCGCCAGATGGGCGGTCGCGACGCGATCGAAGCCTATATCCGCGACAAGGTGCCGCTCGGCCGCTGGGCAAGCGTCGAGGAAATCGCCGAGTCGATCCTCTTCCTCGTCTCGGATCGGTCTTCCTACATCACCGGTCAGATCCTCGTGGCCGACGGGGGCGAGACGGTGGTCTGAGTTTGAATCGGCGCCTCAGCACGACTCGGCAAGCCGCTGTTCCGACTCGGACAAATGCCGTCGTTGAACCGGGGTATGAGATCATTGAATTAGATTTTGAGCTTCAGCCGCCGGCGCGTCTCGCTCGGGCTCTCGCGATAGTGCGCCCGATAGCTGCGCGAGAACGATGAAGAGGAATTAAAGCCGGAAATCGCCGCGATATCGGCAAATTCCATCCGCGTCTCGATCACCTTGCGGCGTGCCGCATTAAGCCTCAGCGCCAGATAGTGCTCGTGCGGCGCAACCCCCATGGTCTCCCGGAAAAGGTCCTGCAGGTGCCGCGCGCTGACGCCGACGCGGCGTGCTAGCTTCGCAAGCGTCAGCGGCGCCTCGACGGTTTCCTCCATCAGCCTGACCGCCACGCCGACACGGGCGTCGAGAATGCGCATGTTGCCGATCGCCGGCACCTGCAGGAGGTCGCCGCGGGTGCGCTCCTGCTCGTAGATGAAGAGGCGGGAGACTTCGAGCGCCAGCGAATAGCCATGCGCCCGCCGGATCAATTCCAGCATCAGATCAAGCGTGGGCAGCGATCCTCCGGTGGTGATGCGCTTGCCGTCTATGACGAAACGCTCGCGGACCATCGTCACCTGCGGATAGGTCGAGGCAAAATCCTCGAAATCCTCCCAATGCGTCGTCGCGGAGAAATTGTCGAGCAGGCTTGCCTCCGCAAGCAGCCAGGAGCCGGATTCGATCCCCGCCATCGCCACGCGGTGCCGCGCGGTCTGAGAAAGCAGCATCTTCAAATGCGAGGTGGCGCCGCGCCGCCAATTGTAGCTTGACAGCACGAAAAGTGGCGCCGTCTCGCGCTGCGGCCGGAACGCACCGGCGACAGGGATCGGGATGCCGCTCTTGGTCTCGATCGCCTCGCCGTCCGGACTGAACATCGTCCAACTGTAAAGGCTGCGTCCGGCAATCCGGTTGGCGGCCCGCAACGGCTCCACGACCGACGCGACGAGAATGAGATTGGTCTCCGGCAGGACCAGCAGATCGATGTGCTGCACCTGCAAAGCAATGTCTTCCATTTGCGAAACTCCCCGCTCGTGCCGAGAATGTATAGGATCCTTCCGTTTATGGAAAGCAGCGGCGACCTTTCTGGCTCGTAATGGGCTCAACGAAAAGGGAGACAGCTATGCCGCTCAGCATGAACCGAGAGGTTTTCATCACCTGCGCAGTCACCGGTTCGGGGGACACCGTTTCGAAATCCGGCCACGTTCCGGTGACGCCGAAACAGATCGCCGAAGCCGCGGTCGACGCCGCCAGGGCGGGTGCCGCAATCGTCCATTGCCATGTCCGCGATCCGGAGACCGGTGCGCCCGCCCGCCGCCTTGATCTTTACAGGGAGGTGACCGACCGCATCCGCTCCGCCGATGTCGACGTAGTTCTCAACCTGACCGCGGGCATGGGCGGCGACCTCGTCTTCGGCAATGTCGAGAGCCCCTTTCCGTTAAACGAAAACGGCACGGACATGGCCGGCGCCACCGAGCGCGTCTCCCATGTCGCCGAATGCCTGCCGGAGATCTGCACGCTCGACTGCGGCACGATGAACTTCTCGCTCGGCGACTATGTCATGACCAACACGCCGTCCATGCTGCGCGAAATGGCGCGTCAGATGACGGCGCTTGGCGTGCGCCCGGAAATCGAGGCGTTCGACACCGGCCACCTCTGGTTCGCCAAGCAACTCGTCGAGGAAGGTCTGATCGAGGATCCGGTGCTGATCCAGCTCTGCATGGGCATTCCCTGGGGGGCGCCGGACGATCTCAACACCTTCATGGCGATGGTAAACAACGTGCCGGCAAACTGGACATTCTCGGCCTTCACGATCGGCCGCAACGCCATGGCCTATCCGGCCGCCGCGATCCTTGCCGGCGGCAATGTCCGGGTCGGCCTCGAGGACAATCTGTACGTCGCCAAGGGCCAGCTCGCGACCAACGCCCAGCTTGTCGAAAAGGCCGTATCGGTCATCGAAGGCATGGGCGCCAGGATCATCGGGCCGCAGGAGGTCCGCGAAAAGCTGAAGCTGACGAAGCGGTAAGAACACCCCTCCCCGCCCTCCCACAAGGGGGAGGGCTTACTGCGCGGTACTGCATGGGCCTGAAAGCTAGCGTCGGTACCTGTTGAGGCGTTGGGACGGAACAGCGGCAAGCACAGCGCAGCGAGGGACGAAAAGGACCTGGAGCCACCCATCCCTCCCCTTGTGGGAGGGTGGCCCGAAGGGCCGGAAGGGTTACGACGCAAATGGAGAGGGCATGACCATTATCACCAAGGCCGCCTGCATCGGCGGCGGCGTCATCGGCGGGGCCTGGGCGGCACGTTTCGTGCTTGCCGGCATCGACGTCAACATATTCGACCCGCACGCGGAAGCCGAGCGCATCATCGGCGAAGTCATGGCCAATGCCGAACGCGCCTATGGCATGCTGACCATGGCGCCGCTGCCGCCGCGTGGCAAACTCGCCTTCTGCAAGAGCATCAAAGAAGCCGTCGAGGACGTTGACTGGATTCAGGAAAGCGTTCCGGAGAGGCTGCCATTGAAGCGCGGCGTCCTCACCGAAATCGACGCGGCCGCCCGCCCAGACGCGCTGATCGGATCATCGACCTCCGGGCTGTTGCCCTCCGACCTGCAGACGGAGATGAAGCATCCGGAACGCATGTTCGTGGCGCACCCCTATAACCCGGTCTATCTACTGCCGCTGGTGGAGCTCGTCGGCGGGAAGAAAACCTCGCCGGAGACGATCAGGCGCGCGGAAGCAGCCGTTGCGGAGATCGGCATGAAGGGCGTGGTCATTGCCAAGGAGATTGAGGCCTTCGTCGGCGACCGTCTTCTCGAAGCGCTCTGGCGCGAAGCGCTCTGGTTGATCAAGGACGACATCTGCGACACCGAGACCCTCGACGATGTCATGCGCTATTCTTTCGGCATGCGTTGGGCGCAGATGGGCCTTTTCGAGACCTATCGCATCGCCGGCGGGGAAGCCGGTATGCGCCATTTCCTCGCGCAGTTCGGCCCCTGTCTGAAATGGCCCTGGACCAAATTCACCGATGTCGTCGATCTCGATGACGAACTGATCGAGAAGATCGGCGCGCAGTCAGACGCGCAGGCGGCGGGCCGTTCGATCCGCGAACTCGAGCGCATCCGCGACGAAAACCTCGTCGGCATCATGCATGCGCTCAAGGCTGGCGACGGAGGTAAGGGCTGGGGCGCCGGCAAGCTGCTCGCAGACTTCGAGACGCGCCTCTGGGCGAAGGGCGGCAACCCGTCGAAAACCTACGACACCTCGGGGCCGCTGCGCCTCGTCGACACCAGGGTCAACGCCGCCTGGGTCGACTATAACGGCCACATGACCGAGCACCGCTATCTGCAGCTCTTCGGCGATACGTCCGATGCGCTGCTGAGGCTGATCGGCGTAGACTTCGCCTATGTCGAGGCCGGCCACAGCTACTATACGGTGGAGACCCATATCCGCCATCTTGGCGAGGCGAAGCTCGGACAGGCGATTTACACGACGCTGCAGCTCCTGAGCTCCGACGACAAGCGCATCCACTTCTTCACGCGGATCCACGACGCGGCGTCCGGCGAGGTCATCGCCACCGCCGAGCAGATGATGCTGCACGTCGATGCCAGCGCCGGCAAGTCGGTGCCGGCACCCGCAGAGGTGACGGCGAAGCTGCGACCGATCGCGGACGCTCATGCGAGGCTGCCGGTGCCACAGGGTGCAGGGCGGCATGTAGGGCAGCGGCGCTGAAGGCCTTGCGGGCGGATGTGCCCCCATCCGCCCGCGGGACCTCTCCCCGCCTGCGGGGAGAGGGTTAGTCCTCGGGTTAAACCCGAGGAGAGGAGCAAAATGCAACGCCCGCAGCGGCCAACAGGTCGATGAGGAGCGATCGGCAGGCGAAAGCAAGCGAATAAAAATTGACGAGGGAGAACGATGAATTTCGCATTGACCGAAGAACAGCAGATGATCGTCGACACGGTCCGCAGCTTCGTCGAGACCGAGATCTATCCGCATGAGAACGAGGTCGAGCGCGCCGGCATGGTGCCGCGCGAGCTCGGCCTCGAGATCGCCCGCAAATGCAGGGAGCTCGGCTTTTTCGCCTGCAACTTCCCCGAAGAAGTCGGCGGCGCCGGGCTCGATCACCTCACCTTCACGCTCGTCGAGCGCGAACTCGGCCGCGGATCGATGGGACTCACCGTGTTCTTCGGCCGCCCCTCCGGCATTCTGATGGCCTGCAATGACGAGCAGCGCGAGCGTTACCTGCTGCCGGCCGTTCGCGGCGACAGGTTCGACGCGCTTGCCATGACCGAGCCGGATGCGGGGTCCGACGTGCGCGGCATGAAATGCTTCGCCCGGCCGGACGGCGGCGACTGGATCGTCAACGGCACGAAGCATTTCATCAGCCATGCCGACATTGCCGATTTCGTCATCGTGTTCATCGCCACCGGCGAGGAAGAGACGCCGCGCGGGCCGAAGAAGAAGATCACCTGCTTCCTCGTCGACCGCGGCACCCCGGGTTTCGAAATCCGCGAAGGCTACAATTCCGTCTCCCATCGCGGCTACAAGAACTGCATCCTTACCTTCGACGATTGCCGGCTGCCCTCCGCGCAGATCCTCGGCGAGGTGCACAAGGGATTCGAGCTTGCCAATGACTGGCTCTATGCGACGCGGCTGACGGTTGCCGCCACCTCGGTCGGACGGGCGCGCCGCGCTTTCGATTACGCGCTGAGCTATGCCGCGGAGCGCAAGCAGTTCGGCAAGCCGATCGGAGCCAACCAGGGCGTCTCCTTCAAGCTCGCCGACATGATCACCGAAATCGACGCCGCCGACCTGCTGACGCTTTCGGCCGCCTGGAGGCTCGATCAGGGTCTGCCGTCGAACCGGGAAATCGCTTCGGCGAAGGTCTTCGCCACCGAGATGCTTGCCCACGTCACCGACGAGGCGATCCAGATCTATGGCGGCATGGGCCTGATGGACGACCTGCCGCTCGCCCGCTTCTGGCGCGACGCTCGCGTCGAACGCATCTGGGACGGCACCTCGGAGATCCAGCGGCACATCATCAGCCGCGATCTGCTCAGGCCGTTGGGGGCTTGAGCGATGGCGACTTTTCTCGCTTGCGATGTTCAAAAGACCCCTCCCCAACCCCTCCCCACAAGGGGGAGGGGCCACACTGCCGCGCCCTCCTTCCCTAACTTGAACGGACGCCACACGTGGAGATGTCGGGTTGGGCGAGACGGCGCCGCCACGAAGCCCCTCCCCCTTGTGGGGAGGGGTTGGGGAGGGGTCTTTCCTGGCAAAGGAATCCGGAGATGACACGGATTCCCCGCTCTCTCGATCGCCTCATCCGCCCCCGCTCCATCGCGGTCTTCGGTGGCAAGGAGGCCCGCCGGGTCATTGAGCAATGCGACCGGATGGGCTATTCCGGCCAGATCTGGCCGGTCCATCCGCGCGAAGAGGAAATTCTCGGCCGCCGCTGCTACCGCTCCGTCACCGAACTTCCGAAGGCGCCGGACGCCGCCTTCGTCGGGGTCAACCGGGCGCTGACGATCGAGATCATCCGCGAACTTGCGACGCGCGGCGCCGGCGGCGCCATCTGCTATGCCTCGGGTTTTCGCGAGGCGGCGAACGAGCTTGCCGACGGCAACGGCCTGCAGGAGGCGCTGGTCGCGGCCGCCGGCGACATGCCGATCGTCGGGCCCAATTGCTACGGCTTCATCAATATGCTGGATGGCGCCCTGCTCTGGCCCGACCAGCACGGCATGCAACGCGTCGAGCGCGGCGTCGCGATCCTCACGCAATCCTCCAACATCGCCTGCAACATCTCGATGCAGAAGCGCGGGCTGCCGCTCGCCTATGTCATGACCGCCGGCAACCAGGCACAGACGGGACTTTCCGACCTCGCCTGCGCCGTCGTCGAGGATCCGCGCGTTACCGCCGTCGGGCTCCACATCGAGGGTTTCGACAGCATCGAAGCGTTGGAGCGTCTGGCGGCGCGCGCGCGGCAGTTGCGTAAGCCGATCGTGGCGCTGAAGGTCGGCAAGTCGAAGGCCGCGCAGCTTGCGACGGTGTCCCACACCGCCTCTCTTGCCGGCAATGACCGCGTCTCTTCGGCGCTTCTCGCCCGCCTCGGCATCGGCCGCGTCGACACGCTTCCGGAGCTTCTGGAAACGCTGAAGCTCCTGCATCTCCACGGCCCGCTCGATAGCGCCGATATTTCCTCGATGAGCTGTTCCGGCGGCGAGGCCTCGCTGATGGCGGATGCGGGCGTCAAGCGCCGGCTCAATTTCCGTCCTCTCAAGGAGGACCAGCGCCAGCCGCTCAAGGAAGCCCTCGGCGAAATGGTGACGATCTCCAATCCGCTCGATTACCACACCTTTGTCTGGGGCAATCGCGAAAAACAGAGTGCGGCCTTCGCCGCGATGATGCGGGGCGGTTATGCGCTCAACCTGATCGTGCTCGATTTCCCCCGCCTCGACCGCTGCGACGCCGCCGACTGGGTGACGACCTGCGAGGCGGTGATCGACGCAGCGAATGCGACCGCTGCCGCTGCCGGAATCGTTGCCAGCCTTGGTGAAAACATGCCGGAGGAAACGGCGCTCTCGCTGATCGCGGCGGGCGTCGTGCCTTTCTTCGGCATAGACGAGGCGCTCGCCGCCGCCGAGACCGCCGTCTCCATCGGCGCCCACTGGAGAAAGCCCCCTCTCCCGCCGCTCGTGACGACGGCGGTTTCAGAGGGCGAAGCCGAAACCCTGACGGAGGCCGAAGCCAAAGCGGAACTCGCGCGAGCCGGCATAGCCGTTCCGCCGGGCAGAACCGCGCAATCGCCGACGCAGGCGGCGAATGCCGGCGACGCGCTGGGCTTCCCCGTTGCGCTCAAGCGCCTGGGCGTCGCACACAAAACTGAAGCCGGCGCGGTCAGACTGGATCTCGCCTGTCGCGATCAGGTGCTTGCCGCGGCCGAGGCGATGGCCTCGGGCGCATCCGGCTATCTGGTTGAGAAGATGGTCGCCAAACCGGTCGCGGAGGTGATCGTCGGCGCCACGCGCGACGCGGTCGCGGGCCCGGTGCTCACCATCGGCGCCGGCGGAATCCTGGTGGAACTGCTGGACGACACGGCGATCCTGACGCTTCCGACGACGGAAGAGGCAATCCGCGAAGCCATTGATGGCCTGAAGATCAGCAAACTGATGGGGGGCTATCGCGGCGCTCCGCAGGCGGATGTCGCATCTCTCGTAAAAACTGTCGCTGCCGTGGCATCCTATGTCGTTGCAAACGCTGCGAAACTCGACGAACTGGATATCAATCCCATAATGGTGTTGCCGGACGGCCGCGGAGCCGTTGCCGCCGACGCCCTGATCCGCCGGAGGAAATAGCGCCTATGACCGGACCGATCCACACCCGTCGCGAAGGCGGCATCCTCGAAGTCACCATCGACCGGCCGAAGGCGAACGCCATCGACTTGAAGACGAGCCGGATCATGGGCGAAGTCTTCCGGGATTTCCGCGACGATCCGGACCTCCGGGTAGCCATCGTCACCGGTGCCGGCGAAAAATTCTTTTGCGCCGGCTGGGACCTTAAGGCCGCGGCAGCGGGCGATGCCGTCGATGGCGATTACGGCATCGGCGGTTTCGGCGGCATGCAGGAACTGCGCGACCTCAACAAGCCGATCATCGCCGCCGTCAACGGCATCTGTTGCGGCGGCGGCTTGGAAATCGCGCTGTCGACGGACCTGATCCTCGCCGCGGAGCATGCAAGCTTTGCGCTGCCGGAGATCCGCTCGGGCACGGTCGCCGATGCCGCCTCGATCAAGCTGCCGAAGCGCATCCCCTACCACATCGCCATGGACATGCTGCTGACCGGCCGCTGGCTCGAGGCCGGCGAGGCCCATCGCTGGGGCTTCGTCAACGAGATCCTGCCGGCCGCGCGGCTGATGGAGCGCGCCTGGGAACTCGCGCGCCTGCTCGAAAGCGGACCGCCGCTCGTCTATGCCGCCATCAAGGAAGTCGTGCGTGAAGCCGAGGGCCGCGACTTCCAGACGACGATGAACAGGATCACCCGCCGACAGTTCAGGACGGTCGATGTGCTCTATTCGAGCGAAGACCAGTTGGAAGGGGCGCGCGCTTTTGCCGAGAAGCGCGATCCGATCTGGAAAGGGCGATAGGCAGGTGCCGCGAAGTCCCAGGGCTTTGCGATCAGAACCTGCGGCAAAGCCAAGGAATCTAAGCAGATAATCGTGGGTAAACCCATGAATATCTGCTTAGAATGAAACGACCGGCCGCACGTCGACGAAGAACGGCCCCCATAGACAGACTTTATGGGAAGAATTGATAAACTGGGACGTTACAAGCTGCATCCAACTGGCTAGCCTTAGCAGCAGCGGTGGCCCTGAAAGAACAGGAGGACGGGCAAGAAGATACTCGAACAGGCTACGAAGCCGCCTTGAGCCATTACAAAATGGCGAAGCGCAACAGTCTCTGACGATAGACAACAAACGGCGAATGCCGGCTAAAGAAGGGAACAGGGGAATGAGCGATTACAAGGACTATCTGACACGACAAGTCATGCTGGGCAAAATGAACCGGCGCGAATTTCTCGGACGCGCGGCCGCCCTCGGTATAGCCGCGTCGACGGCGAACACGCTTTTCGCGACCAGTGCCGCAGCGCAGGAGCCGAAGCGCGGCGGTCACCTGAAGCTCGGCCTCGAGGGCGCAGCCGCCACCGATTCCAGGGATCCGGCGAAGGCGCTGTCGCAGTTCCTGTTCGTCGTTGGCCGCAACTGGGGCGACACCCTCGTCGAAAGCCATCCGACGACCGGTGCACCGGTGCCGGCGCTTGCCGAATCCTGGGAGCCTTCCGCCGACGCGTCGACCTGGACCTTCGCGATCCGCAAGGGCGTCAAGTTCCACGACGGCAAGGAACTGACCGTCGACGACGTGGTCAAGACGCTGCAGCGCCACACGGACGAGAAGTCCGAGTCGGGCGCGCTGGGCGTCATGAAGTCGATCAAGGAGATCAAGGCGGACGGCGACAAGCTGGTGCTGGTGCTGACGGAAGGCAATGCGGACCTGCCGCTGCTTCTTTCCGACTATCACCTGATCATCCAGCCGAACGGCGGCCTCGATAATCCCGACGCGATGATCGGCACCGGTCCTTACAAGGTCATGAGCTTCGAACCGGGCGTGCGCGCCACCTTCGAGAAGAACGCCGACGACTGGCGCACGGACCGCGGCTATGTCGATTCGGTCGAACTCATCGCCATGAACGACGCGACGGCGCGTATCGCCGCGCTTTCCTCCGGCCAGGTGCACTTTATCAACCGTGTCGACCCGAAGACGGTGTCTTTGTTGAAGCGGGCGCCAACCGTCGAGATCCTGAACACTTCCGGCCGCGGCCACTACGTCTTCATCATGCACTGCAACACCGCGCCGTTCGACAATAACGACCTTCGGATGGCGCTGAAGCTGGCGATGGATCGCGAGACCATGGTCCAGCGCATCCTTGGCGGCTACGGCAAGATCGGCAACGACTTCCCGATCAACGAAACCTATGCCCTGTTCCCGGAGGGGATCGAGCAGCGCACCTACGATCCGGACAAGGCCGCCTTCCACTACAAGAAGTCGGGTCACAGCGGATCGGTCCTGCTGCGCACGTCCGACGTCGCCTTTCCGGGCGCGGTCGACGCGGCCGTTCTCTATCAGGCGAGCGCAAAGAAAGCCGGCATCGACATCGAGGTCAAGCGCGAACCGGGCGACGGCTATTGGACCAATGTCTGGAACGCCCAGCCCTTCTGCACCTCCTATTGGGGCGGTCGGCCGACCCAGGACCAGATGTATTCGACCGCCTATCTGTCGACGGCCGACTGGAACGACACCCGCTTCCTGCGCCCGGATTTCGACAAGCTCCTGCTCGAGGCACGTTCCGAACTGGATGAGGCCAAGCGCAAGGAGATGTACCGCACCATGGCGATGATGGTGCGCGACGAGGGCGGCCTGATCCTGCCCATGTTCAACGATTTCGTGAACGCGGCGAGCAAGCAGGTGAAGGGCTATGTCCACGACATCGGCAACGACATGTCGAACGGCTATGTCGCGACCCGAGTCTGGCTGGACGCCTGACGATGGCAAGCGGACCAATGGCTGGTCCGGTTCCGACGGATGAGACCGCGCGCGAAATCGACGCGCGGTCCACCGACCCTTCCGGAATGCCAGCAAACCCCACAGCCGCCGTCGCCACGGGCGAGATCGGCGGCACGTTCTGGCGGCGTTTCGTCTTTCGTCGTCCGCTCGCGGCGCTGATCCTCAAGCGCCTCGGGCTAAGCGTTGGACTGCTCTTCGCCGTGTCGCTGATGATTTCCGGCGGCATCGAGGCGCTGCCCGGCGATTTCGCCACCACCTATCTCGGGCAATCGGCGACGCCCCAGGCGGTGGAGAACATCCGACGGGATCTCGGCCTCGACCGGCCGTGGAGCGAACGCTACTTGAGTTGGCTCGGCGGCGCTGTCACGGGCGATTTCGGCACCTCCTGGGCGAGCAAGCAATCCGTCAGCGAACAGATCGGCAAGCGGCTCGGCAATTCTCTCTTTCTCGCCTTCTTCGCGGCACTCGTCTCGGTGCCGCTTGCCGTCGGCCTCGGCATGGTGGCGGTACAGTTCCGCAACCGCATGCCGGACAAGATCATCAATGTGATCTCGCTTGCGGCGATTTCACTGCCGGAATTCTTCGTTGGCTATCTTCTGATCATGGTCTTTGCCGTCGAATGGGGCGTCGCCACCTTCCCGGCCACCGTCTATGACAGCATGGCGCTTGCCGATCGGCTGTCGGCGATCGCGCTTCCCGTCGCGACGCTCGTGCTGGTCGTCCTTGCCCACATGATGCGCATGACGCGGGCGGCGATCCTCAACGTGATGTCCTCGGCCTATGTCGAGACGGCGGAACTGAAAGGGCTCAGCACCTTCCGCATCATCGCCCGTCATGCCGCGCCGAATGCGGTGGCGCCGGTGATCAACGTCATCGCACTCAACCTCGCCTATCTGGTCGTCGGCGTGGTCGTCGTGGAGGTCGTCTTCGTCTATCCGGGCATGGGGCAATACATGGTCGATGCGGTGACGGTGCGCGATATGCCGGTCGTGCAGGCCTGTGGCCTCATTTTCGCAGCCTTCTACATCTTCCTCAACATGGCGGCCGACATTCTCGCCATTCTCGCCAATCCGAGACTGAGGCATCCGCGATGAACGTGAAATCCATACCAATCAGCGCCTGGGTTGGCATTGCCGGCATCGCCATTGCGATCCTCTGCGCGGTCTTCGCGCCATTTCTCGCCCCCTTTGGCGAGCGGGAAATCGTCGGCGAGATCTGGATGCCGGCCGGTGGGGAATTCCTGCTCGGAACCGACAATCTCGGGCGCGACCTGCTCTCGCGCCTGATCTATGGCGCCCGCACCACCATCCTGGTGGCGCTGGCGGCCACCGTACTTTCCTTCGCGCTTGGCATGATCTTAAGCTTCGCCGCAGCCGTGATGGGCGGCTTCGTCGACCAGCTGTTTTCGCGCTTCAACGACCTGATGATGGCGATCCCGACACTGATCTTCGCCCTTGTCGTGCTTGCCGTGCTGCCACAGCACCTCTGGATCCTGATCCTCGTCATGGCCGTGCTCGATTCCACCCGCGTCTTCCGCATTGGCCGTGCCGTGGCGCTCGATGTCGCGGTGATGGAGTTCGTCGAGGCGGCAAGGCTGCGCGGCGAAGGCTCGCTCTGGATCATTTTCCGGGAAATCCTGCCGAACACGCTGTCGCCGCTGCTCGCCGAATTCGGCCTGCGCTTCGCCTTTTCGATCCTGTTCCTCTCCACGCTCTCCTTCCTCGGCCTCGGGATCCAGCCGCCGGCCGCCGATTGGGGCGGCATGGTCAAGGACAACAAGGACGGCATCATCTTCGGCATCTCGGCCGCGCTCGTGCCCGGTGCCGCGATCGCCACGCTTGCCATCTGCGTCAACCTGGTCGTCGACTGGCTGATGAAGCGTACTTCGAGCCTGAAAGGAGGCCGCGGCGATGCCTGATCTGCTTTCCGTAAAGAACCTCAAGATCGAGGCGACGAGCTATCCGCCGGGCGAACCGCCGAAGGTGGTCACATTGGTCGAAGGCGTTTCCTTCGAGCTCGAGAAGGGCAAGGTGCTGGGCCTGATCGGCGAATCCGGCGCCGGCAAGTCGACGATCGGCCTTTCGGCGCTCGCCTATGGCCGCGGCGGCGTCCGCATCACCGGCGGCGAAGTGCTGCTCGACGGCAAGGACATCCTGAAGCTCGACAAGACCGGCATCCGCATGATCCGCGGCGCCCGGGTCTGCTACGTCGCCCAATCCGCCGCTGCCGCATTCAACCCGGCCCACAAGCTCGGCGACCAGGTGATCGAAGCCTCGCTCCGCCACGGCATCATGACGCGCGAGGAAGCAAAAGAGCGCGCGCTCTATCTTTTCCGCGTGCTCGGCCTTCCCAACCCGGAAAACTTTGGCGAGCGCTATCCGCACCAGGTCTCCGGCGGGCAGTTGCAGCGCGCCATGACCGCCATGGCGCTCTGCCCCAATCCGGAGTTGATCGTCTTCGACGAACCGACGACGGCGCTCGACGTGACGACGCAGATCGACGTGCTCGCGGCCATCAAGCACGCGATCGAGGAAACGCGTACGGCGGCGCTCTACATCACCCACGACCTCGCGGTGGTGGCGCAAGTTTCCGACGACATCATGGTGCTGCGCCATGGCAAGACCGTCGAATACGGCACGACGAAACAGGTGATCGAAGCCCCAAAGGAAGACTATACGCGGGCGCTGGTCAGCGTCCGCCAAACGAAGCGGGCAGAAGCCGAAGACCAATCCGGCACACTTCTCAAGATCGAGCATGTCCATGCCGCCTATGGCAACGGCTTCAAGGTGCTGCATGACGTCTCGATGCATCTGCCGAAGGGCCAGACGCTGGCGATCGTCGGCGAATCCGGCTCCGGCAAATCGACCCTCGCGCGCGTCATCACCGGGCTCCTGCCGCCGACCGAGGGGCGGATCACCTTCGAGGGCAAGGAGCTGCCGAAGGCTCTGAAGAGCCGGACACAGGAGGAACTGCGCCGGATCCAGATGATCTACCAGATGGCGGACACGGCGATGAATCCGCGCCAGACGGTGCGCGACATCATTGGACGGCCGCTCTCCTTCTATTTCGGAATGCGAGGCGCGAGGAAGACCGAACGTATCAAGGAACTGCTCGACCAGATCGAGATGGGATCGCGCTTCCTCGACCGCTATCCCGCCGAACTGTCCGGCGGCCAGAAGCAGCGCGTCGCGATCGCTCGGGCGCTCGCCGCCGAGCCCGAGCTCATCCTCTGCGACGAACCGACCTCGGCGCTCGATCCGCTTGTGGCCGAAGGCATCCTGAATCTGCTTCTGAAGCTTCAGGAGGAAACCGCTGTTTCCTATGTCTTTATCACCCACGACATCGCCATCGTCCGAGCCATTGCCGATAGCGTCGCCGTGATGCATCGCGGCCGGCTGGTTCGCTTCGGGCCGAAATCGAAGGTACTGTCGCCCCCCTTCGACGACTATACCGACCTCCTGCTGAAGTCGGTTCCGGAAATGGAGATCGGCTGGCTCGAAAGGGTGCTCGCGACTCGGCGCATGGAAAGCGCCGGGAATTGACGGCAGGCGGATCGGCGGCGCGCCCTTTTACGCCCGCACGCTCCTTCCGCTGCTTAAGATAGTGCGCCTTCAGGTGCATCTCGAGGAACTGCATGACCGACCGCAACTTCACCGTCATCGAAAACGAATGGATCGCGCTCAAAGACGGGACTCGGCTTGCCTCGCGCATCTGGATGCCGGAGGGAACCGAGCAGAACCCCGTGCCGGCGGTGCTCGAATTCCTGCCTTATCGCAAGCGCGACGGCACCAGTGCGCGCGATGAATCCACCTATCCCGGCTTCGCCGCAGCCGGCATCGCCGGCGTTCGCGTTGACATCCGCGGATCGGGCGAATCCGAAGGCGTGATCGACGGCGAATACACGCCGCGCGAGCTGTCCGACGCATCAGAGATCATCGAATGGATCGCCGCGCAACCCTGGTCGAACGGCAAGGTCGGCATGATGGGCATTTCCTGGGGCGGCTTCAACGCGCTGCAGGTGGCCGCCCTCAAGCCGCCGGCCTTGAAGGCGGTGATCTCCATCGCCTCGACCGTCGACCGCTACAATGACGACATCCACTACAAGAACGGCTGCCATCTCTCCGCACAGCTCTCCTGGGCTGCGACCATGCTCGCTTACCAATCGCGCTCCCCCGATCCGGAACTCGTCGGCGAACGCTGGAAGGAAATGTGGCTGGAGCGGCTGGAGAACGAACCCTTCTTCCTCGAGGAATGGCTCGAACACCAGCGCCGCGACGACTTCTGGCGCCACGGCTCCATATGCGAAGACTTCGACGGTTTCCCGGTTCCGGCTCTCGTCATCGCCGGCTGGGCCGACGGCTACCGCAACACGCCGATCAAGGCGATCGAGGGTCTGGGCGACAGGGCCAAGGCGCTGATCGGCCCCTGGGTGCACAAATATCCGCATTTCGCCTGGCCGAAGCCGCGGGCGGATTTCCTCAGCGAGGCGATCCGCTGGTGGAACCGCTGGCTGCGAAACGAACGGAACGATGCCGAGCAGCTGCCGCAGATGCGCGCCTATATCCTCGACGGGCCGAGACCGGCGCTCCGCCGCGATGAGGATGCCGGCCGATGGATCGCCAAGGATGTTTGGACGGCACCCGAGATGCGCTCCTTCGGCATTGCCCGCGACGGCAGCCTCGCCAGCGGCCGTTCGAGAGAAGGCATCGGCGACGTCTACCTCCGTTCGCCGCTCGACACCGGCACGGCCGCCGGCGAGTATTTCACCCTCAAGCCGGACGCGGAGCTGGCGGGCGACCAGCGCATCGACGATGCCGGCTCCCTCACCTTCGAGACGCATCCTTTGCTCGAGGCCGAGGACTATCTCGGGCAACCGGTCCTCAGCCTCGACGTCAGTTGCGCCGCCGCGACCGCCAACCTGATCGCACGCCTCGTCGACGTCCATCCGGACGGCACGGCGACCCGCGTCTCCTTCGGCGTGTTGAACCTGGCCCACCGCAACGGCAATGCAAAGCCGGTGCCGATGGAGAAGAACCATAGGACGCGCATCACTCTCGTGCTCGACGCCTGCGGCTATCGCTTCCGCGCCGGTCATCGTATCCGCCTGTCGCTGTCGACATCCTATTGGCCGATGATCCTGCCGAGCCCAAGCGATCCCGGCCTGACGGTCGACACGGAGAGCCTGTCGCTTTCGCTGCCGCTCCTCGGGGACCATCGCGAAATCGTCGTGCCGCAGCCAGCCAATCCCAACCCGCTGCCGCATTATATCGCGCACTCGCAGCCGCAGACCCGACGGACGGTCGAACGCGACATGACGCGGGGCGTGACCCATTACACGATCTATGAGGACACAGGCCTCGTCGAGCACCCCGATACCGGCAATGCGACACAGGACATACGCTGCGAAATCTGGTCGATCGCCCCCGACGATCCGCATTCTGTGACGGGCGTCTCCACCTGGACCTGTACCGCCCGGCGCGATGGCAGATCCTTGAAGACGATCTCGAAGTCGCGACTTTCCTGCACCGGGAGCGAATGGATCACCTCGGCCAAGGTCGAAGCGTTCGAGGAGGAGACAAAGATCTTTGAAAAGACCTTTGAGAAGCGCATTCGACGGGACCTGATGTGAGGCCGTGGATGTCGTAAGCCTTGCAGAGGATGGAGGATGGATCTGCACCGTTCGAAACCGATGCCGGCCGAGCCGGAAATTCTCGCCTTCCATGTGCGTTGCGAAGCCTTCTATCCGGCTGACGCCGTGAATGCTTCCGTGGGGGATCAGCGGCGATACTACGACGCGCTCTGCGCCGAATTCGATGCGCCGACACCGGACGGGCTGACGCGGCGAGATGCCCGCATCGGTGGGCGGATTCCGGTCCGCTATTACCGGCCGGCGGAGGTCGCGACCGAGGCGCGCATTATTTATCTCCACGGCGGTGGCTTTGTCGTCGGTTCGCTCGACAGCCACGACGCCATTTGCGCAGAGCTGGCGGACAGAACGCGGGCGGAACTGGTCTCGGTCGACTATCGGCTGGCACCGGAGCATGTCTGGCCCGCGGCCCACGAGGACTGCTACAGCGTGCTCGAGACGCTGATCGCCGAGGGCAGGCCACTGGTGATCGTCGGCGACAGTGCCGGCGGCAATCTCGCGGCCGGCCTCGTGCTCAGGGCCAGGTCGGAAGGGCTTGCCGGCATCGCCGGACAGGTGCTGATCTATCCCGCGCTCGGTGGCGATCTCGTCGGCGGCTCCTATGTCGAAATGGGTGAAGCGCCCGGGCTTTCGACGGCGGATGTCGCCTATTACCGGGAGATCCTGAGGGCACCGGCGGCCGATGTCTTGGCGCACCCGCTCAAGGCGAAGGACTTCGCCGGGCTGCCGCCAACCTATATAACCGCCGCCAGGTTCGACCCCTTGCGCGACGACGCACGCACCTACGCGGCTGAGCTTGCTGCCGCGGGCGTCGACATCACCTTTCGGGAGGAGCCGCAGATGATCCACGCCTGGCTCCGGGCGCGGCATGTGAGCCCAGGAGCGCGGGAGGGCTTCCGCCGCCTCGTCGATGGCGTGGCGAGACTGGTCGGAACGGCATGAGCGCAGCCGGAGAGACCGACCTCGCACGACTGCTTGCGCAGATGAATCCGATCCTGCGCGAGAACGAATATGTCTATTGCAGCGTCCAAGGCGACGTCGAGCGCTGGATCCCGCTCGAACCGATTGGCACTTTCCGCGAGGCCGAGGGCGTGACGCTGATCCTTGAGCGCTCGCGCGCCGAAGCCGCCGGGCTGCCCTATGGTCCCGTGTTGCGCCTGATCACGCTCGGCGTTCATTCTGCGCTTGAGGCGGTCGGCCTCACAGCGGCGGTCTCGGCCGCGCTCGCGCGCCAAGGCATCAGCGCCAATATCGTCGCCGCGTTTTACCACGACCACATCTTCGTGCCGGCTGCGGATGCAGCGCGGGCCCTGGAAGCATTGCGGGCGCTGTAGCCCGGCTTCGCTTAGCTCAAAGCAGGTGGAACAGCCCAACACATGGACTTGCGTTCCCTGCTCCGGCTGGTCTTAATCGCTTCATGGCATTCACGCTCCGACAATTGCAATATTTCGTCGCCGTCGCCGAACAGGGCTCCGTCACCCGCGCGGCACAGAACCTGTCGATCTCCCAGTCCTCGATAACAGAGGCGATCAAGGAACTTGAGGGAGACCTTGGCGTCGAGCTCTTCGACCGCCATCCGCGCGGGCTCTCCGTTACCCATAACGGCCACCAATTCCTGCGCCACGCGACCAAGATACTTGCCGATGTTTCCGATGCGCGGCGCAGCTTCTCCGACAGCCGCGAGGAACGAGGCGGCAAGCTCAATCTCGGCGTCACCTCGCTGGTTGCCGGTTACGTGCTCTCCGACCTGCTCGCCCGCTATCGCCGCGCCTGCCCGGGTGTCGAGGTGAGCGCCCTCGAAGACAATGGCTCCTATCTCGAACATCTACTGATCGGTGGCGAACTCGACGTGGCGGTCATGGTGATCTCAAACCTGCGCGATCGCATGGCGCTGCAGGCGGAGATCCTCGAAACGTCGCCTTACCGCCTGTGGCTGCCGATTGGGCATCCGCTCGTCAGCGCCGACATCATCTCGGTCGGGGATATCGCCAGGGAACCGCTGATCATGCTGACGGTGGACGAGATCGAGGAGAACACCGGCAAGCTTCTGACGGCGCTCGGCGCGCGGCCGCATGTGGCCTTCCGCACCCGTTCCGTCGAAGCCGTCAGGAGCCTCGTGGCAACCGGCGCAGGCATCGCCCTGTTGCCGGATCTCATTTATCGGCCCTGGTCGCTCGAAGGCGACCGGATCGAGAGTCGCGATGTCTCCGGCGCCCTACCGGTGGTGCAGGTCGGCATGGTCTGGCGCAAGGGGTCGAGCCTGCCGCACTCGGCACGCGACTTCGTCGGCATCGCCGAGGCGATGCGCAGCGCACGACCCCGCTGATCCGTAGTGATATCGGAATTTCCGATAACGGCATTCTGATTAATGAATTTGCGAATACGTCGGAATAGAGGCACGCTTCACCTCGGGAATAAAGCCGCTGAATGAGCGGCTCAACTGGGGAGACTTCCGATGAAGCAGATGTTGAAATCCTGCACGGCGCTGACCCTGTCGCTCGGCCTCGCCGCCCCTGCCCTGGCGCAGGAGCCGCTGAAGGAACTCGGAGCGGGTGAAGGCGCACTGTCGATCGTCGCCTGGCCCGGCTATATCGAGCGCGGCGAGACGGACAAGAACTACGACTGGGTCACCGAATTCGAGAACAAGACCGGCTGCAAGGTCAGCGTGAAGACCGCCGCCACCTCCGACGAGATGGTGGCGCTGATGAATGAAGGCGGCTTCGATCTCGTCACCGCCTCGGGTGACGCCTCGCTACGCCTCGTTGCGGGAAAGCGCGTCCAGCCGATCAACACCGATCTGATCCCTAGCTGGAAAACGATCGACGAGCGCATGCAGAACGCGCCCTGGCATACGGCCGACGGCATCCATTACGGCACTCCCTATGTCTGGGGACCGAACGTGCTGATGTACAACACGGACGCGTTCAAGAGTGAACCGCCGAAGAGCTGGAACGTCGTCTTCGAAGAAATGACGCTGCCCGACGGCAAATCCAACAAGGGGCGCATCCAGGCCTATGACGGCCCCATCCATGTCGCCGATGCGGCCAACTACCTGATGACGCACAAGCCCGAGCTGGGCATCAAGGATCCTTACGAGCTCGACGAGGACCAGTACAAGGCCGCCCTCGACCTGCTCCGCAATCAGCGCAAACTGGTCGGTCGCTACTGGCACGACGCCATGATCCAGATTGACGACTTCAAAAACGAAGGCGTCGTCGCTTCCGGCTCATGGCCATTCCAAGTCAACCTGATGCAGGCCGAGAAGCTGCCGATCGCCTCGGTCATTCCGGAAGAAGGCGTGACGGGTTGGGCCGACACGACCATGCTGCATGCCGACAGCGAGCATCCGAACTGCGCCTATATGTGGATGGAACACACGCTGTCGCCGAAGGTCCAGGGCGACGTTTCCGCCTGGTTCGGCGCCAATCCCTCCGTCGGCGCCGCCTGCAAGGGCAACGAGCTTCTGACCGACGAAGGCTGCGCCACCAATGGCTACGACGATTTCGAGAAGGTCAAGTTCTGGAAGACGCCGGTGTCCAAATGCGAAAGCCAGGGCGAATGCGTGCCCTATCACCGCTGGGTATCGGACTATATCGGCGTGATCGGCGGGCGGTAATCCTCCGGCAATCGGATTGCAAGCATTTGCCCCTCTCCTCGGGTTTAACCCGAGGACTGGCCCTCTCCCCGCAAGCGGGGAGAAGGTCGCGGCAGCGGGATGAGGGGCCGGAATCCTGGAGAATTTCTATGACCGCCGTCCTTTTCGACAATGTTTCCCGCCACTTCGGCGCGGTGCGCGCCGTCGATCGCGTGAAGCTCTCGATCGCCGAGGGCGAGTTCTTTGCCATGCTCGGTCCGTCGGGCTCCGGCAAAACCACTTGCCTCCGGCTGATGGCCGGCTTCGAGCAGCCGACCAGCGGCCATATCGAGATTTTCGGCGAAACCGCCGAGGGCGTGCCCCCCTACCGGCGCAGCGTCAACACCGTCTTCCAGGACTACGCCCTCTTCCCGCATCTCTCCATCCTCGACAATGTCGCCTATGGCCTCATGGTCAAGGGGATCGGCCGCGAGGAACGGCGCAAGGCCGCCGAGGATGCGCTCGCCATGGTCAAGCTGCCGGGCTACGGCGAACGCCGGCCGGGGCAGCTTTCCGGCGGACAGCGGCAACGCGTGGCGCTTGCCCGCGCGCTCGTCAACAAGCCGAAAGTGCTGCTTCTCGACGAGCCGCTCGGCGCGCTCGATCTGAAGCTGCGCGAGCAGATGCAGGAGGAATTGAAAAGCCTGCAGCAATCGCTCGGCATCACCTTCGTCTTCGTCACCCATGATCAGGGCGAGGCGCTGTCCATGGCCGACCGTCTCGCCGTTTTCAACGAGGGGCGCATTCAGCAACTGGGCACGCCGGAGGAGGTATATAAGCGCCCGAAGACCCGCTTCGTCGCCGATTTCGTCGGCTCGGCCAACGTGCTGCCGGTCGATCTCTGCCGCAGGCTTGGGCTGAAGGCGTCCTTCGCCAGCCTGAGGCCGGAGGCAGTGGCGATTGCGCCTGCCTCGAACGGCGCGCTCAGCCTTTCCGGCACGGTGGCGTCGCGCAGCTTCCTCGGCGCGACCAACCGCATCGTCGTCAATGTCGACGGCGCGCGCATCGCCGTCGCCAGTCCCGCCGCGAACGTCGTTCCCGCCATCGGCAGCCCCGTCACGCTCAGCTTCGCCGCCAGCGACCTGCATCCAATGGAGGACGCATGACGACCGTTGCCGAAAGCTTCCCCCTTCCCGAGCGCCGCGGTACCGCCGGCCGCCTTTCCGACTTCTTCTGGAGGCACCCGCATGTGCTCCTGGCGATTCTCCTCGGACCGCCGCTGCTCTGGCTCGGCATCGTCTATCTCGGTTCGCTCTTCGCGCTTCTCCTGCAAAGCTTCTTTTCGATCGACGACTTTTCAGGTCTGATCAACTACGAATTCACGCTTGCGACCTATCGCCAGCTCCTGAGCGAGGCCAATCTCGACATCATCATCAGGACGGTGGTGATGGCGGCCCTGGTGACGCTCGCCTCCGCCGTCGTCGCCTTCCCGATCGCCTATTACGCCGCCCGCTACGCCCGCGGCAAAGGCAAGGCGCTGTTCTACCTCGCCGTCATGCTGCCGCTCTGGTCCAGCTATCTCGTCAAGGTCTATGCCTGGAAGCTGATCCTCGCCAAGGAAGGCATTCTCACCTGGTTTCTCGCCAAGCTGAACCTTCTCTGGCTGCTCGACGCCTGGCTATCGCTTCCCATCGTCGGCGGCAGTTCGCTTTCGATCAGCTACAGCGGTACGTTCATCGTCTTCGTGTATGTCTGGATGCCCTTCATGATCCTGCCGATCCAGGCGGCGCTGGAACGGGTGCCGGCCAATCTGATCGAGGCCTCGTCCGATCTCGGCGGCACGCCGGCGCAGACTTTCCGCCACGTCATCTTTCCGTTGGCGCTGCCCGGCATCGTCGCCGGCTCGATCTTCACCTTCTCGTTGACCCTCGGCGACTACATCATCCCACAGATCATCGGCTCGTCGCGGCTCTTCATTGGCCAGGCCGTCTATGCCCAGCAAGGCACCGCCGGCAACGTCCCGCTCGCCGCCGCCTTCACGGTCGTGCCGATCGTCATCATGGGAGCCTATCTCTGGATGGCCAAACGCATGGGGGCCTTCGATGCGCTCTGAGAAATCTAACCACGCCCCCCTCGGCCTGAAGATCGCCGCCGCCGCCGGCCTCGCCTTCATGCATCTGCCGATCCTACTCATCTTTCTTTACGCCTTCACGACCGAGGAGAAGAGCTATCAGTTCCCGCCGCCGGGGCTGACGGCGCATTGGTTCGCGGTCGCCTGGAGCCGGCCGGATGTCTGGGCGGCGCTGACGCTCTCTCTCAAGGTGGCATCGATCGCGACCGCCACCGCACTCGTGCTCGGCACGCTCTGCGCGGCGGCCGTCAGCCAGACGCGCTTTTTCGGCCGCGAGGCGATCTCGCTCCTCGTCATCCTGCCGATCGCGCTTCCCGGCATCATCACCGGCATCGCGCTCAGATCGGCATTCTCGATCGCCGAGATCCCGTTTTCCTTCTGGACCATCGTGCTCGGCCACGCCACTTTCTGCATCGTTGTCGTCTACAACAATGCGGTTGCCCGCTTCCGGCGCATCTCCGGCTCTTTGATCGAGGCCTCGATGGATCTCGGCGCCGACGGCTTCCAGACCTTCCGCTATGTCATCCTGCCGAACATCGGCACGGCGCTGCTTGCCGGCGGCATGCTCGCTTTCGCGCTGTCCTTCGATGAGGTGATCGTCACCACCTTCACGGCCGGTCAGCAGTCAACCCTGCCGATCTGGATGCTTGAGGAGCTGATCCGACCGCGCCAGCGCCCGGTCACGAATGTCGTTGCCATGATCGTCGTGATCGTCACCTTTTTGCCGATCCTCGGCGCCTACTACCTCACCCGCGACGGCGACAAGGTTGCCGGCGCCGGCAAATGATAACCTGAAGGGAGAACAGACATGGACACCCAACTCCTGATCGGATCGCGCTTCGAAGCCGGGACGGAAGCCGAGGAGCATATCCTGAACCCGAGAACGGGTGCCAGGATCCTCGACCTCGCCGAAGCCTCTCACGCGCAAATCGACGCGGCCGTCGACGCGGCCGACCGCGCCTTTTCGAGCTGGTCGCAGACGACGCCCGCCGAGCGTTCCGCCCATCTCCTGAAAATCGCCGATGCGATCGAGAGGCACGCCGACGATTTCGCAACGCTGGAAGCGTTGAACTGCGGCAAGCCGATCAGTGCGGTCAAGAACGACGAAATGCCGGCCATCATCGATTGCTGGCGCTTCTTCGCCGGCGCGGTGCGCAACTTGCATGCTCCGGCGGCGGGCGAGTATTTGCCTGGCCATACTTCGATGATCCGTCGCGACCCGATCGGCATTGTTGGCTCGATCGCGCCGTGGAACTATCCGCTGATGATGATGGCCTGGAAGCTTGCGCCGGCGATCGCCGGCGGCAATACCGTCGTCTTCAAGCCTTCCGAGCAGACGCCCTTGACGGCATTGAAGCTGGCGCGGCTTCTGGCCGACATCCTTCCCGAGGGCGTCGTAAACGTCATCGCCGGCCGCGGCGAAACGGTCGGCAACACGCTGATCAATCATCCGAAGATCACGATGGTGTCGATCACCGGCGACATCGCCACCGGCAAGAAGGTGCTTGCCGCCGCCGCCAAGACGGTGAAGCGCACCCATCTCGAACTCGGCGGCAAGGCGCCGGTTGTCGTCTACGAGGACGCCGATCTCGAAGCGGTCGTCGCCGGCATCCGCACCTTCGGCTACTACAATGCCGGCCAAGACTGCACCGCCGCCTGCCGCATCTATGCCGAGGACGGCATCTACGAGAAACTGGTCGCCGACCTCTCGTCAGCCGTCTCGACCATCAGGTACAATCTTGAGGACGACACCGAGAACGAGATCGGTCCCTTGATATCGAAACGCCAGCGCGACCGCGTCGCGAGCTTCGTCGAACGGGCGGCCGACCAGAAGCACGTTAAAATCACCACCGGCGGCCGTGCCGGCAGCGAGGACGGCTACTTCTTCCAGCCGACAGTGATTGCCGGCGCGACGCAGGAGGACGAAATCGTCCGCCGCGAAGTCTTCGGCCCGGTCGTCTCGGTGACGCGCTTTACCGCCAAGGATGACGTCATCGGTTGGGCGAACGACAGCGACTACGGCCTCGCCTCCTCCGTCTGGACGAAGGACATCGGCAAGGCGATGCGAGCCGCCTCCCGGCTGCAATATGGCTGCACGTGGATCAACACCCATTTCATGCTGACCAACGAGATGCCGCATGGCGGCGTCAAGCAATCGGGCTACGGCAAGGACATGTCGATCTACGCGCTCGAGGACTACACCGCCGTGCGCCATATCATGATCAATCACGGCTGACTCGGCCAACAGCCGCTCTCCCCTGCTCGTCCTCCGCAGCAGCTGCGGAAGGTGGCGTTGCAGCCGCCGCTGTTGCATAACCGGCAGCGCCATCGCTCAGGCGGGCATCGACACGATGCCCGCCTCCCGCCGAAAGGCGAGGCAGGGCACTCGGGGGCCGTTGCGGTGATTGCCAGCCTGGCGCCAGCCACTGTAAGACTCCATCAGGAGAGTCTTCATGCTGTGGCTGATTGCATTGCTGTCCGGTGTAGCCATCGTTTATTTCGCGGTCCGCTATGGCCGTTTTCGCAATTGGGTGGAACCGGTCCTGTCGATTGCGGTTGCATTGGGACTTGCCGCCGCCTTCCTGATCTGGCTGAGTGAGGGCACGCCCGAGCAGACGCCCCGCCCGCAACCGACGAGGACCGGCGCCGGTCTCTCCGCTTCCGACATCGTGCTCCGGGACCTCACCTTCGAGTCCAACCAAGCCGAGCGCAGCTACCGTGTCCACGGCTCCATCGACAACACTTCCGATATCCCGCTGGAATATTTCCGGTTAACCGTCACCCTGGAAGACTGCCCCGATGGCACATGCCGGCGCATCGGCGACGACACGGCCCTTATTCTCGTTCGCGTCCCCGCAGGCCAAACCCGTCCGTTCGAAACTTTTCTCACCTTTCCGTTCCGTGCGGATGAGCCGCCCGTAGCGCCGAAGTGGAGCTACGAGGTGAGTCAGGTCAGAGGTGCGACACGGCGGTGATCGCAGCCATTTCAAGAAAATATGCAAGCGGCTTCGCTCGCACCCGCGAAAACGGCCTGCCCTCAGCAATAAATGCTGTACCTTTCCCGGATCGCCCGGTCGATCTCCGGTTCGATCACCGAAGGGGCGGCATCTGCGAGGATGCGGTTCTTTCTTGCAATCGCGCGCTGCACGAGATCCGGCCGGCCGATCTCGGCCCACTCCTTCGGGCTCGTCCGGTCCGCCACCGCCGGGTAGATATATTCCGTCTGCATCAGCCCAAGCGTCTGCGGATGGCCGAGATAATGGCCGGGGCCGTCGAGACAGACGGAGCGCATGGTCTCGAGCGAAACGGAATCCTCCGTCACATCGATGCCGCGGATGCAGCGTTGCACCTGGCCGAGCAAGTCGTCGCCGAGCACCAGCGATTCCAGGCAGAAGCCGAGTAGCGAGGCGTGCATGCCGACGGCCTCATAGACCATGTTCAGCCCCGAAAGCCCGGCCATGACGTTGGAGATCGCCTGCTCCCAGCCGGCCTGCATGTCCGGCAACTTCGCATCGGCGATACCTGCGGCAGCCCCGCCCGGCAGGCGGTAGAACTGGTGCATCTGCGCGCAGCCCGCCGTCAAAAGCGCCTGCTCGCCGGAACCGCCGGACATTGCCCCGGTTCTCAGGTCCGAAACGAAGGGCCAGGTACCGAAGACGGCCGGATGGCCGGGCGAGAGCGCGTTGACGTAAACGACACCCGCCAGGCATTCCGCAACCGCCTGGACGATCGCGGTCGCGAGCGGCGCCGGGGCGGTCGCACCCGCCTGCCCGGCCGAAAGCAAAAGGATCGGCATGCCACCGCGGATGCACTTCTCCATGGTGATGCAGCTCTCTTCTGCAAACTTCATCGGCGGCACCACGAAACAGTTGGAATTCGAAACGAAGGGCCGTTCACGCCACCGCTTCTCGCCGCCGGCAATCATGTGGATCAGATCGAAGCAGCCCTCGACATGCGTCGGGTCGGAGAAGCTCGTGCCGACATGCTTGGTCGTGCCGGCGCAGCAGGCATAGAGCGTGTTGATGTCCATCAGGAAATTGTCGGGAATGTCGCGGCAGACCATCGCCCGCTGGAAGAAATGAACATTGTCGAGGTGTTGGACGAGCTGGGCGGCGTTCAGGAGGTCTCTTGCGGTCGACTCGCGGTATTCCCGCTTCTCGACATCGACCACATGCACCGCCGCACCCGCGGTGCCGTAATAGACGCGGGTGCCGCTGAGTTCGAGATCCTGCCTGGGATCGCGGGCGTGAAGGGTGATGTCGCGCGCGGCAATGGCGAGCATGTCCTCGACCAACGCCCGCGGAAAGCGGATACGCCCGTCGTCGCCGAGGATCGCACCGGCGCCGGTCATGATCTCGATGCCGGACTTCGGCGCGTTGGCAAGGCCGATCTCTTCCAGCGCCTCGAGCGCCGCCTCATGGATGCGCTTCGCCCCCGCATCCGTCAACGGCTTGTATTGGCCGCCGGAAAGACCGGGGCGGACCGGCCTGATGTTCTCGGCCAAGGGTGCCGAGCGCAAGGCGACGCGCGCCGCCCTCCCCCCCGACCGTCTCGAAACCGCAACTGCGCATTCCTCAGCCATCATTCATCTCCCAATGGCGCTCTTGTTTCGCGTGACCCGGTTCCCGCTTTCGCGGCAAGCTTACGCTTGCACTCGCTCCGCCTTTGGATCGTACATAGGTCTAAGCGATGCCTCGGCCTTGACCCGGGTTCCGGCAATTTCGATCTCATAGCTTGACGCCAGCACGTGCGCCTCGCTCTCGCCCCTGCACGGCACGTAGCCGAGCCCGATCGCGCCGCCGAGATGGTGGCCGTAGTTGCCGGACGTGATCGTGCCGACGATTTCGCCATCGCGGACGATCGCCTCATTGTGGAAGAGCAGCGGCTCCGGATCGGCAAGCCGGAACTGCACCAGCCGGCGCGCCAGGCCTTCCGTCCGCTTGGCAACCACCGCATCCCGGCCGACGAAGTCGCCCTTGTCCAGCCTCACGGCAAAACCGAGCCCGGCCTCGAGCACGTGGTCCTCATCGGTGATGTCATGGCCGAAGTGGCGGAATGCCTTCTCGATGCGGCAGCTGTCGAGCGTATGGAGGCCGCAGAGTTTCAGGCCGACACCCCGGCCGGCCTCCTCCAGCGTCTCGAAGACATGCGCCGCCTGGTCTGTCGAAACATAGAGCTCCCAGCCGAGCTCGCCGACATAGGTCACGCGATGAGCGCGGGCGAGCCCCATGCCGATCTCGATCTCACGCGCCGTGCCGAAGGGATGGGCCTCGTTGGAAAAATCGTTGGGGCTGACCTTGCGCATCAGATCGCGCGATTTCGGTCCCATGACGCAGAGCACGCTTTCGGCCGCGCTTACGTCGGTGATCACCACGAACGCGTCGCCACGATGCTTGTGCAGCCAGGCGAGATCGCGTTGCAGCGTGGCGCCCGGCACGACGAGCAGGAAGGCGGTCTCCGCAAGCCGCGTGACGGTCAGATCGCTCTCGATGCCGCCGCGGGCGTTCAGCATCTGGGTGTAGACGATGCGGCCCGGCTCGACATCGATCCGATTGGCGCAGAGACGCTCGAGGAAGGCGAGCGCATCGCGCCCCTCCACGCGGATCTTGCCGAAGGAGGTCATGTCGAAGAGGCCGACTTCATTGCGGACGGCCAGATGTTCTTCCCGCTGGTTGTCGAACCAGTTCTGCCGCTTCCAGGAATAGCGGTATGCGCGCTCTTGGCCCTCTCGCGCGAACCAGTTGGCGCGTTCCCAACCGGCCACTTCGCCGAAGACGGCGCCGCGCGCCTTCAGATGCTCGTGCAGCGGCGAGCGGCGGACGCCACGGGCCGTCGCCATCTGGCGATAGGGGAAGTGATCAGCATAGAGCAGGCCGAGGGTCTCGGAGACGCGCTCCCTGAGATAGGCGCGGTTCTTCTGGAACGGCTGGGCGCGGCGGATGTCCACCTCCCAGAGATCGAAGGGCGGTTCGCCGTCGTTCATCCATTGCGCCAGCGCCATGCCGGCGCCGCCGGAGGAAACGATGCCGATGGAATTGTAGCCGGCCGCAATCCAGTAACCCTTTAGCTCGGGCGCCTCGCCGAGATAGTAACGGTCATCCGGCGTGAAACTCTCCGGGCCGTTAAAGAAGGTGTGGATGCCGGCCGTCTCCAGCATCGGCATGCGGGCGACGGCCATTTCGAGAATCGGCGCGAAATGGTCGAAATCCTCCGGCAGCTGATCGAAGCAGAAGTCCTCGCGGATACCCTCCATGCCCCAGGGCTTCGCCTTCGGCTCGAAGGCGCCGATCAGCATCTTGCCGGCATCTTCCTTGTAATAGGTACACTCGTCCGGCACGCGCAGCACCGGCAGGCGGGCGAGGCCGGGGATCGCCTCGGTGACGATATAGAAGTGCTCGCAGGCATGCAGCGGCAAAGTGACGCCGGACTGGCGGGCCAGTCCGCTCCCCCACATGCCGGCGCAGTTGACGACGTTTTCCGTCTCGATCGTGATGCGCTCGCCATCCTCTTCGCAGGTGACGCCGCTAACCCGTCCTCCTTTGGTCAGGACCGAGGTGACCTTCACCCCCTCGACGATCGTGGCGCCGTTCTGCCGCGCGCCCTTGGCGAGCGCCATGGCGATATTGGCGGGGTCGCATTGGCCGTCGAGCGGCAGATGCACCGCCGCCTTCACGTCGGCGACATTGAGGTGCGGATAGAGTTCCTTGACTTCCCCCGGACTGATTTCGCGCACATCCACGTCGAAGGCGCGGGCGAGCGAAGCCTGCCGGTAGATCTCTTGCCTGCGCTCCTCCGTCAGCGCCACGGTGATCGAGCCGTTCTGGCGCATGCCGGTGGCAATGCCGGTTTCCGCCTCGAGCTTCACATAGAGATCGGCCGAATATTTCGCGAGCCGCGTCATGTTCTGCGAGGCGCGAAGCTGGCCGATCAGTCCGGCCGCATGCCAGGTAGTGCCGCAGGTGAGCTGCTTGCGCTCCAGGAGCACGACATCCGTCCAGCCGAGTTTCGACAAATGATAGGCGACCGAGCAGCCGGAAATGCCACCGCCGATGATCACCGCGCGTGCTTTTACAGGGATCGCTTTCGTCATGCCTTCAGTCTTTCATTCGAGGGATCCCAGAGCGGCTGGTCCGGCTCAACGGTGGCATTGAAGCGCTCGCCGAAAATCTCGACCTCGACCTCCTGGCCGGGAACGGCGAGATCGGCGCGCAGCATTCCGAGCGCGATCGACTTGCCGACGCGGTAACCCCAGTTGCCCGAAGTCGTCTCGCCGACGACCTCGCCGCCGGACCAGAGCGTCGACATGTAGGGCGCGTCGCACTCCCCGGCCTCGACCGTCAGCGTGACGAAGCGCTTGGTCACGCCGCGCTGCTTTTCCCTCTCCAGCGCCGCCCTGCCCTTGAAGCTCGGCTTCGACCAGTCGACGAAGCGCTCGAGCCCGCCCTGAAGGATCGTGTAATCGGTCGAGAGGTCCCCCTTCCAGGCGCGGTAGCCCTTTTCGATGCGCAGGCTGTCGAGCGCCTCCATGCCGAAGGGCTTGAGCCCATGCCACTGCCCGGCATCCCAGACCGCATCGAAGATCGCCGCCGTATCCTCGACCTTTGTGTGGATTTCCCAGCCGAGCTCGCCGGCGAAGGATACCCGCACGAGCTGGCAATAGCGTCCGGCGATCGCGGCCGTCTGATGCGTCAGCCACGGCAACGAGAGATCGGCGCCGGTGACCGCCGCAAGAATTGTGCGCGACTTCGGCCCGGTCAGGATCTGGCAGGCGAATTTCGCCGTCACGTCCTCCAGTGTGAAGGCGGCATCGGCGGGGCGGTGCTTCCGCAGCCATTCGAAATCGTGCCACTGCGCCGTCGCCGCGGTGATCAGGAAGAAGAAATCTTCCTCGATCGCCATCACCGACATTTCCGTGACAATGCGGCCCATGTCATCCGCGAAGTAGGCAAGGCCGATGCGCCCCGGCTTCGGCATTCGGCCGGTGATGAGGCCGGAGAGCCATTGGCGCGCGCCCTCGCCCTTCAGCCGGAAGCGCGAGAAGCCCGGCAGGTCGAGAATGCCGGCGGCATCGCGCACCGCCAGGCACTCCTCCTCGATCCGCTTCGCCCATGGTCCCTCGCGTCCCCAGGTCTGCGTCGCCGCCTCGGATGTGTCGTCGCCGGGCTTGGCGTACCACATGGCGCGTTCCCAGCCGTTATAGGGCTTGAACTGCGCCCCGAGCGAGGCGATGCGGTCATGGATCGGCGAGAGCTTCCTGTTGCGCCCGGCCGGCCAGTAATGTTTCGGGAAATGCATCGCATATTCGTGGCCGTAGATTTCCATCCCCTTGGCGATGCAATAGTCCCGGTCGGTGTAATCGGTATAGCGCCGCGGATCGCAGGACCACATGTCCCATTCCGTCTGGCCTTCCATCACCCATTCGGCGAGCACCTTGCCGGCCCCGCCCGCCTGGCAGATGCCGAAGGTGAAGACGCAGGCCTCGAAAGCATTCGGAACGCCCGGCATCGGCCCGATCAGAGGATTGCCGTCCGGGGCATAGGGGATCGGTCCGTTGATGATGCGCGAAAGACCAGCCGTGCCGAGGATCGGCACCCGCTCGACGGCGTCGTTCAAGTACCATTCCAGCCTGTCGAGATCGTCCGGAAAGAGCTGGAAGGAGAAATCCTCCGGCATCGGGTCTTCGGGCGTCGACCAATGCGCCCGGCAATTCCGCTCGTAGGGGCCGAGATTCATGCCGTATTTCTCCTGCCGGAGATAGTAGGAGGAGTCGACGTCCCTGAGCAGCGGCAGCTTGTGGCCCGCTTCTTTCGACCAGGCGGCAAGCTCGGGGATCTCGTCGAACAAAATATATTGATGGCTCATCACCATCATCGGGACCTCGCGACCGAACATCCTGCCGACCTCACGAGCGTAATAGCCCGCGGCATTGACGACATATTCGCAGCGGATTTCGCCTTGCGGAGTCGTCAGCACCCATTCGTCCGTTTCGCGCCGCGCAGCGGTCACCGGGCAGAAGCGGACGACCTTCGCACCGAGATCACGCGCCCCCTTGGCAAGCGCCTGGGTCAATTGCGCCGGATCGATATCGCCGTCATAGGGATCGTAGAGCGCGCCGGTCAGATCATGCGTTTCGAGGAACGGATAGCGGCCGCACATCTCGTCCGGCGTCAGGATATCGAGGTCCATGCCCTGATAGCGTCCCATGCCGACGACGCGCTTGAACTCCTGCAGCCGCGCCTTCGAATGGCCGAGGCGGATCGAACCCGTGACGTGGTAGTTCATCGGGTAGTCGACGCGTGCCCCGAGTTCGCGATAGAGCGAAGCGGAATAGCGCTGCATGTTCATGATCGACCAGGAGGAGGAAAAGGTCGGCACATTGCCGGCCGCGTGCCACGTCGAGCCGGCGGTGAGCTCGTTCTTCTCCAGGAGCACGCAATCGCTCCATCCGGCCCTGGCAAGGTGGTAGAGCGAGGAGGCCCCGACGGCTCCCCCGCCAATGATCACGACGCGTGCGTGAGACGGCAAACTCGACATGCACTCTCCCTCTTTTGCCGCGATATTTGACGAGGAGCGACGCGCCATCAAGGAAGCGATCGAGGCTTTATTGATCGACAATTTCGATTAGATTGCATGATGACGGTCGGGAGAGCGACGCAAAAATGCAAGTTGATCTGATTGAGACATTTCTGGACCTGATGGAGACGCGCAGCTTCAACCGCACGGCCGAACGGCTGAACGTCACCCAGTCCACCATTTCCCATCGGATGAAGGCGCTCGAGGCCCAGTTCAGCCGCAAGCTCTTCAGCCGCAACAAGGGCGGCACCGTTCCGACAGCCGCCGGCCTGCGCTTTCTCGATTATGCAAAAGCCTTGCAAAATCAATGGCACGAGGCAACGCGGGCAGTGGCGGGTGCCGGCGCGCTGGAACGTTCGATGCGGCTCGCCATCCAGCATGATCTCGCCGAGAGCTTTGTCGGCCCTTGGCTGGCGGCAATCCGCCGCGAGTTCCCGGAGACCGAGATCTACATGGAGGCGGACTATTCGAACCAGATGAACCGCGATCTCGCCGCCGGCGATCTCGATCTCGCGATCCTCTATACGCCGCATTACCTGCCCGACCTGCACTACGAACGGATCGGAGAACTGCATTACAAAATGGTCAGCGCCGAGCCCCGCGACCTCGCCGGGATCCGGGCGGAAACCTATATCCGGGCGAACTATTCCCCCGCCTTCGAGCGGGTTCATCGCCTGGCGCTGCCGCATCTCTCCGTCGCGCCGGTTGCGGCCGGGCAGAACATGGCAATCACTGCGCTCCTGCAGACGCTCGGCGGTGCCGCCTATGTCACCGGCGACACGGCCGCACGCCTCGCGAGCGACGGCCTCGCATATATCGTCTCGGAGGCGCCGGTGATACCGCAGACCATCTATGCCGCAACCAGCCTGCGCAGCCGGCACGCGCACCAGCACCGCAAGATCATTGGTTTGATGATGGAGCTTTTATCGGGTCCGTAAACGTTCGCCGCGACGCGGATCGCAAAGCCGGTGCTCAATGCGCGCGGAATTGCGCCTTCAGCCGCAACACATCGGCCGCACTCACCCCTTGCGGATCGACGACCGCGACCCATGCGTCGATATAATGTTCCGGCGCATAGACATGGCCGAAGCCGATCGGTGAAGTCGTCGCGAGCGCCATGTCGGCGAGAAGCTGCAGCCCGGTCACCATGGGAAACCAGCTCAGCGCCGGCGAGACGTCGGGGCCGCGCGGCACCTTCATCCAGTCGGGCTCGCGGTAAAATGCATGCGGATCGAAGAAGGTCACCGGATCGCTCGCATATTGCAGGTAGACGATCCGCATCGCGCCCCAATTCACCCCTGGGATATCGAGGTCGTTCTCCTGATTTGTGAAGCGGATTATCGAACTGTCGCGATAGCGCGGCAGCCAGGCGGGCGAATCCGGGACACGGTCCGCCGTAACCGAGCGCCAGAGGTCGCTTTGGAAGGGCGGACCGCTCCAAAGCGCCCCCTGGAAGGGATCGCTGATGATGTCGAAGAGATCGAGCGAGCCCTGCGAATTCATGGCGCCGAGGCTCAGGCCGTGCAGATAGAGCTTTGGCCGCCGGTCGTGCGGCAAGGTCGTCCAGTAGCGATAGACCTCCTCGAACAGCGCATCGGAGGTCTCGGCTCCATATCCCGGCTCGACCAACAGCGAAAGCCAACTTGTGAGGTAGGAATATTGCACCGCCACACTCGCGACATCGCCTTTCAGCAGATATTCGAGCGTATCGAGCGCGGCGGGATCGATCCAGCCGGTTCCCGTCGGCACGACGATCACCAGCGATCCACGCTCGAACCCGCCGGCGCGCTTGAGCTCTTCGAGCGCCAGCCGCGCCCTTTCGCGCGGCGTCTCGGCGGAGTTCAGCCCGACATAGACCCGCACGGGATCGGGCGCACTCCGGCCGAAGAAGGCGCCGATCGCCCTACCCGACGGCCCGGAAGCCACGAACTCGCGCCCCTGCCGACCGAGTTCGTCCCAGTTCAAAAGAGAGGCATCGCTTCCGGTCTTCACCGGATCCATCGGCGCCGCCACGTCGGGATCGATGAGCGCGTCGAGCGTCTGGAAGGAACTGTCGGCGGCATGCAGCGCGAGGTTGAAAATGACGCCGTTGGCGAGCGACCAGAAGAGCATGATCGCCATGAGGCCGCCGATCGCCCTGGCGACGGGACGTGTGAGGAACCGTTCCAACCAGCGCGAAATGACGCGGAAGATGAGCCGGAACAAGCGCGCGGTGAGGACGAGCAGCAGGAAGACGAGACCTGCAACGAGGCCGAGCTTGACGGGTTCAACACTCTCGATGGGCGCGAGCCCCATTATGCTGCGCACCGTATTCTGCCATGCTGTCGTCTGCCACAGGAACACGGCCGCCGCGGCGATGCAGACGATCGCTGCTGCAATCTTCAGCGTGCGCTGACGCCGCGGCGAAGGCTCGCGCAACTCGAAGAAGGACCAAAGCCAGCGCAGAAACACGCCGATCGCGTAGCCGGCCGCAAGCGAAGCGCCGGAGATCACTCCCTGGATCGCATAGGGCCGCGGAATGAGGCTCGGCGTCAGCGAAACCGCAAAGAACAGGACGCCGACGAGCATGCCGGACGCGGAGAACGAACGCAGGAAGCCGCCCACCGGATGCGGCAGCGGCCGCGTCCTACCCGATAGTTCCGTCTGCCGAAACCGTTCCATCGCGGACCTCCACTCCATACGTCGCCGCCGCAATCGTCACTTCCGTTTGTCGTCCGGGGAATGCAAACCTCTGTCCGCCCTGCTGACGCCCAGAAGCCGATTCCGATCGGGGAAACATGCAGGCGCGCAGTCTCGGCGGCAATGTCGCCCCATGAGCCGGCACAGTCAATTGCCGCAATCCGGCCCCTACTCCGCAGCGCCGGCCTTGTCGGCATAGTTCGGGCCGCGAGTCACCTCGACCGGCGTCTTCATGATGATCTCGCGATGCGGGAACGGGATCGAAATGCCGGCCGCCTTGAAAGCGTCCCACAAGGCAAGCAACACTTGGCCGCGGATATTCGTCAGTCCGTTGCTGGGGTCGGAAATCCAGAACCGCAGCTTGAAATCGAGCGACGATGCCCCGAAGCCGGTCATCCAGCAGACCGGCTGGGCGTAGGTGCTGGCGACCCGGGGTGTGGCCTTTGCCGTCTCGATCGCAATGCGCACGACCTCGTGCGGGTCGCTGTCAAAGGAGGTCCCGAAGTCCACTTCGATGCGGACATATTCGCTGGAAAAGGACCAGTTCACCACCTGCTGCGATATGAAGTCCTCATTGGGAATGAGATATTCCTTGCCGTCCCTGGTGATGACGGAAACGAAGCGGGATCTGAGGTCGCGGATCGAGCCGAACGTATCGCCAAGCGTGATGGTATCGCCCGGCTTGATGGACTTATCGAGCAGGATGATGATGCCGGAGATGAAGTTGGAAACGACCTTCTGCAGGCCGAAGCCGATACCGACGCCGACCGCGCCGGAAAAGATGGTGAGTGCCGTCAGGTCTACCCCCGTTGCCGACAGCGCGACCGCGCCGGCGAACATGATCAGCCCGATCTTGATCAATTTGCTGATAAGCACCTTGAAGGAGGGCGTGAGATCCCCGGAGCGGTCGATCCAGTGCGCCGTCACATTGCCGATCAGGACGGCCGCCCAGATCAGCGCGGCGGAAAGGACGATCGCCTTCAACACGATCAACATCGAAAGGCGAACAGCGCCGAGATTGATCGCCACGCCATCGAGAGCCGCCAGCACGACCTCGTCCAGCCCGAGTGCATAAAGCGCAAAGTAAGACCAGCCGGCGACGGCGACCACACGCGCCAGCACCAGGTTCCGGATGATCCGCGTCAGCACCGAAATGACGAACCACGCGGCGGCGAGCGTGAGCGCGGTGGAGACCAGCCAACGATAGGACGGCCAGCCATACCGCAACAGCAGCACATCCGCGATCCACAACCAGATGATCAGGAAGACCCATTTGAGCCGCCGCATGAAGGCGATGATCACGCGAAGCAGGTCCGGATTTCCCTTGATCGTGCGCGCGCGTGCTTCCACCGCCGGCTCTATGTGTTTCGCCAGGATGCGGGAAACCAGGTAGCCGACCGCGATCAACGCCAGCTGGTAGAGAGTCCACTCATTCAAGACCATCGTCCGCAGCCAGGACTCCGTGGCCTCGATCGCTTGCAGGAAATCCATTGCCGTCCTCCCAGAGCGCCGGGCGCCCGGTGACGGTGAATGCGCCACGGACCCACCCTAGTTCTTTGAATCTAGGCCAATTTTCCCATTTTCAATGCTCGTGGCGGCAGAGAGCCTTTGAAGGCCATAGACAGACCCGCCCCCGCAGACCGCCGTGGCAATCCAGCTCGAGTTCACTCCCAGGAATCCGCCGATCGAACTCGCCGGCGATATTCTGCGCCTTATCTCCTCGATACCGGCGGAAATCTGCGCCGGCCATGATCAAGCTGCTGCAAATCGCCAGGACCGGTCCAAGCATTTGATATAATTTGAAAGAGCCAGGCCCGTTCACCCGGAGGAGAAAGCAATGACCGCGCCGCACCCATCAAAGACCCATATCGGCAATCATAAACTGCATCCCGAAACGCTGATGCTCAATTATGGCTACGACCCCGAGCTCTCCGAAGGCGCGGTCAAGCCGCCCATCTTTCTCACCTCCACCTTCGTCTTCCACTCGGCGGAAGAGGGCCGCGACTTCTTCGACTTCGTCTCGGGCCGGCGCGAACCGCCGGCGGGCGTCGGCGCCGGGCTCGTCTATTCCCGCTTCAACCATCCGAACAGCGAGATCGTCGAGGACCGGCTCGCCGTCTATGAGCGGGCGGAAGCGGGCGCACTCTTTTCCTCCGGAATGTCGGCGATCGCGACCACGCTGCTCGCCTTCGTTCGCCCGGGCGATGTCATCCTGCATTCGCAGCCGCTGTACGGCGGCACCGAAACGCTGCTGGCGAAAACCCTTCCGAATCTCGGCGTCTCCGCCGTTGGATTTGCCGACGGCATAGACGAGCAGGCGGTCAACGGCGCGGCGGAGGAGGCGATGAAGAAAGGCCGCGTCGCCTTCATTCTGATCGAGACGCCGGCCAATCCGACCAACAGCCTCGTCGACATCTCCCTGATCCGCCGCATCGCCGACGGGATCGGCGAAAAAATGGGGCACCGGCCGATTTTCGCCTGCGACAACACCCTGCTCGGCCCGGTGTTCCAGCACCCGATCGATTATGGCGCGGACCTCTCGCTCTATTCCCTGACCAAATATGTCGGCGGTCACTCCGACCTGATCGCCGGCGCGGTCCTCGGTTCCAAGGCCCTCGTCAAACAGGTGAAGGCGCTGCGCGGGGCGATCGGCACTCAGCTCGACCCGCATTCCTGCTGGATGATCGGCCGATCGCTCGAAACCCTGTCGGTCAGGATGGAGAAGGCGAACGACAACGCCCGTATCGTCGCCGAATTCCTGCGCGACCATCCGAAGGTCGAGCGCATTCACTACCTGCCCTTCGACGACGGGGAATCGAATGCCGGCCGTGTCTTCGCCGCCCAGTGCACCGGCGCCGGCTCGACATTCTCCTTCGACATCGCCGGCGGCCAGGAGGCGGCCTTCCGCTTCTTGAATGCGCTGCAGATCTTCAAGCTCGCAGTCAGCCTCGGCGGCACCGAATCGCTCGCAAGCCACCCGGCCGCCATGACCCATTCGGGCGTGCCGATCGAGGTCAGGCGCCGGATCGGCGTGCTCGAATCGACCATCCGCCTGTCGATCGGCATCGAGCATCCGGACGACCTCGTCGCCGACCTCGCCAATGCCTTGACGACGGCCTGATTCAACTGCGGGCGAGGCCGAGCACGAAAAGCGCCAGCGCCCCGATCGAGGCGATAGTGCGGACATGATTCCAGCGAACCCAGTCGGTCAGGTAGCGCTGCTGCCAGAGCGCTGCGGCAGCCTCGCCGCGCGCCGCTGCGAGCGCATCGTTCAAAGGAACGTTGAAAATGACAGTCACCAGGAATGTGCCGACGAGATAGGCGAGCCCACCGGCGGCAAGCAGGTAGCTCCCCCTCTCGCCCATTATGAAAGCAGCAACAATCAGCGCCAGGCCGAGAATCGCGGTGCCCATGAAGGCAACCAGGAACAACGGGTTCTGGATCGCCACGTTTATGGCGTTCATGGCGGCGATTCCCTGTTCCGCCGGAAGCCGCGACAGGGCCCGCATGACGCAGACCGAGAAGACGAAGAAGAGCCCCGCCATCAGGCCGGAACCGATGGCGGCTGCAAAAGCAAGGCCGGGAACGAAAGCTGCCATGACTTATCTCCAGATCGAGCAAGCGGGAACTGCAAGCGCTCGGAACGGGAACGCAACTGCAGAGATAGACGAGAGGCGCGATACAGTCACGAGGCGCAGCACCATTTTGGAAAGATCGGCCGCCCGCCATTTCGCAAGCCCGCGCCTGGCATCAATCCCGTTCATTTTACGGGTCCGGCTCGATTGACATCAGGCGCGGCCGCACCTAATCATCGGGGATCGATTGGTTCCCGGAAAGCGAACGCGCTTCGGGAGTAAACGGGAACGTGACGGGTGGACCCAAGCTGGGCATCTTAATCACGGCCGACCCCGCGACTGTAGTGCGGTGTGAATTTGCCGTTCCGGAGCGATCCGGAAAAAGCCACTGGGAAGGACCGCGAGAGGGCGGTTCGATCTGGGAAGGCGAGGCAAATCCCTGGTGTAAACCTGACGCCGCGAGCCAGGAAACCTGCCAATCGATGCGGGCGCAACGCCCAATCGGGAACATCCCTTGCCATCACGGAGGTTGTCATGGCTACGTCTAACGTTTCGAGCGTCTCGCTCTCCCTCAGCGATCGTCTGGTTGCGGGCATTCTTGCCCTTATGATCGGCGGTTTCCTCGTCTTCGGTGCAGGCCTTGCAAATTCGGCCGTGCTCCACGACACGGCGCACGACACCCGCCATTCCTACGGCTTCCCCTGCCACTAAGCCAATGGAACGCCTTGCGCGTTCCGGATCGAAGCTGAACAGAGCCGTCAGGCGCTCCGAGCATGTGCGCATGCCATCCGGCATGATGTCGCGGCTCGCGCATCGGCGTCCTTTGTGCGCTCTGAAAGGCGCAGGGCGCTGTAGGGGTGCCCGACTGCGTTGGCTGGACCGTGCTCCCTACAGCGCCGCGCGCGTTATCAGACGCGCAAAGGTCGCTGTAGCACCTTATATTGCTGCATGTCTTTGTCGTTAAATCGAGGACGATTAAAGGAGACATGCAGTAGGGGAAGCGCTGCATTGAGGAAAATCGACACATGATCGTCAAGACACTTCTGGCCGCAATCGTGGCCGGGCTGATCGCCGGCGTCTTCATGACCGCCGCCCAGGAACTGCGCGTCACGCCGCTGATCCTGCATGCCGAGGAATTCGAGGGCGGAGAGCAGCCTGCTGCGGGTCACGAGGAGCATTCGTCTCTGAACGGTGTTTCGCCGCTCGAAAAACTTCTCGCCTTCGTTTCGCCGATAACGCCCGCCTATGCCCATGAGGGCGGACACGAGGAGGAGAGCGGAATCCTGTTCGGCATGAGCCGCTTTTCAGGAACGCTGCTCGCCAACCTGGTCACGGGCGCCGGCTTCTCGCTGCTGCTTGCCGGCATCAGCATCATGACAGGCCATCGGATCACGCTTGCAAACGGGGCGCTCTGGGGCGCCTGCGGCTGGCTAGCCGTGCACATGCTGCCGGCGCTCGGTTTGCCGCCGGAGCTGCCCGGCTTCCCGGCTGCCGACCTTGGCGAGCGCCAGGTCTGGTGGGCCTTGACCGTGCTGCTCTCTGCCGCGGGTCTCTACCTGCTGGCCTTGCGCGGAGAACTGGGCTCGAAGGTCGCGGGCCTCGTGCTGATCGCCGCACCTCACGCCTATGGCGCGCCGCAGCCGCTCGATATGTCGAGCAACGTTCCGGCCGTCCTTGGCGCGGAATTCGCGGTTGCGGCACTAGCCACGACACTCGCCTTCTGGATCGTCCTCGGCATCGTTTCGGGCTTCATCAACGACCGGGTCGTGAAGGCCGGCTAAGCAGGCTCACCCCTCCCCAACCCCTTTCTCGGCCGCACCGTTTCCACCCAAATCTCGCCAGTTGGAGCAGACGCTAGAGCGCGTTTCGATCTGACTGGATCAGATCGGCGCTCTAACGCTTTCGTTCTGAGGCATGATCTTATCGATCCTCGTTTCACTCCGGTCGGATCATGCTCTAAGGGTATTGGGAGCGCAGGCGATCGCCGCGGGCTCCAAGCCCCTCCCACCTGTGGGGAGGGGCTTGGTTCGGCTAAGGGCATTCTCAGTCAGTTTGGTGAGTGCGTCCATTCTATCGTGGGTGACAATCCACCACTTCACATCCAACCGACTTCCCCTCCGGCTCAAGCAAATGCGCCTTTAATCTCTCGCGCCGTGTCTCGGCCCTCAGCAGCACGCAGGTGTCGCAGAAATCGCCGCCTTCCGTCCGATAGTAGAGACAGCAGCCGCTGCGCATCCGATAGGTTCGACAAAGCGCACCGCCCGGGGTTTCGACGCTTATCTCTTCATATCGCAGGTCGCGCGACGCGAGCGGTGAGCCCGCGCGTTTGACGATGGCGAGAGCCCGCTCGATCGCGACCGCCTGCTCCCCCCGCAGACGCCCGATTTCCAGGAAAGCGCCCGCCAGGCCGTCGGTCGCAAGCCGCCATTGCGCCCGTGCGGAAAGACCGCAGCGGCGCTTGATGAGCGCTATGATCGATTTCATATGCAGGACGAAGCCATCGTGGAACTGTTGCTCCCCCTCCTCACCTTTCCCGGCGGCCGCAGACGGCGCATCGAGGAGGAAATGAAAGCGGCCAGCCTCGAAGCTTCGCCCGCCATCGATCCGCGGATAGGTCTCGAAGCGGAGCCCCGCGATCCGGGGCACAAGGCCGGTGGCGAGATAGACAGCGCCCATCGCGAGGCCGAGTGGGTGACAGTAGAAGGCGATCAGATGCGCCGCCCGGATCTTGTCGTCCATCCCGGAGGCGAAGCGGTCCTGATAGGCAAGGCAGGCCTCCATTCCGGTCGAGCCCTCCGCCCAGAAGGCGGCCGTGACCGCGAAGCCCATCGGCCCCTCGAGCGAGCAGCCAACTTCCGGAAAGGCAGCCGTGAGCCAATCGATCGACGCCGCAAATCCCCCGCTCTCCCGCATCGGCCCTGCACCCTCCTCACCATTCACACTCCAGCGCCGCCCGTCTCATGCGAGGCGCAAAGGCCGCCTCTCTTACTCAGCACACGCGGTGAAAGCCATCCGCCCGTAAAGCCCGCCCTTTCCAGCCCCCGCGTGAACGCCGGAATGCCGCGCGTCAGCTCCCAAAGCAAGCCGCTTCGCCAGTTCTCGATCATCATGACCGTGAGTCCCTGGTCAAGCCCGACGACGCGATCGTCCACCCAGCCTTCGGGCCCCTCACCCGGCAGGCTCGGATTGAAGCCGCCGGGAAGGCGCCCCTCGCGAAGCAGCGCCGGATAGCGGGCGAGCAGGTGGGAAAGGCCGCTCAGGCAGGCGTCCGGCTCGAATGGCAGGCCAGCAAGCGGCGCCCAGGGAACCAGCGTACCGTCATCGGCGCCGAAGGGGGCGCCGCGCGCCGCATAGCCGAGCAGTCTCTGCCAACGGCCATTGCGGAGCTTCGCCCTTCCCCGTGGCGCATGGCAGGCGCTGAACCCCCAGAGGTCGCGGCAATAGCCTGCAAAGCCGTGCGGATTCGCCTCCGCATGGGCGCGCTGGAGCCTGATCGCCCGGCGCGTGTTCTCGAAATAGTCGCTTGACGCCTCCTGCATGCCCCCGTCGCGAATGGCGCGGAAGTCGATCCAGGCATGCGGAAAGAGATGGATGAAGAGCGCGCCCTGGTGAAGATGCCGCGTTCCGTCGATCGTCAGCCATTCGTGTGCCGCGGCATAGGCGCCGTAGCTTTCCGGCGCGATCGGATGGTCGGGAGCGCCGAGCGCCAGCACATAGATCAGCAGCGCCTCGCTATAGCCGCGCCAGCGGTGCTTCAGGAAGCGCCCGGGCGGCCTCCATCCCATGGTGATCGTCTCGCCGCGATTGAGCGCCCAAGCCCAGTCTGCCCGCGCGTATAGCCGCTCGGCAAGATCGCGAATGCGCGCCTCGGCCGCGTCCTGCCGGGTGAAATAGGCGGCAGCCGTCAGCACACCGGCAAGGAGCAGCGCACTGTCGATCGTCGAAAGCTCGCTATTCCAGGCGCGCTCGCCCGTCCGCATGTCGAGGAAATGGTAATAGAAGCCGCGATAGCCGCTCGCCCGGGAATCGCTCGCCTGCCTGCTGCCCTCGAGGAAGCGCAAAGCGGTGAGTACGCGTTGGGCCGCATCCCCCCGGCCGATCCAGCCGCGCTCCACCGCGACCGGATAGCAACTGAGCCCGAAGCCGGTTGCCGCGATGCTCGCCGGCGAACCGGGCCGCGCCGTATCGGCGACGAGGCCAGTCCGCGCACCCGAATGCAATAGAAAATAATCGAAGGCGGCGCGCTGCAGGCGGTCGATCCGGGCAAGATCGCTGAAGGGCGCGGCATGGAGCATCGGGGCGGCCTCGTTCAATATCCGCGCCCTTTGACGCGGCGATCAACTATTATTGTAGCCGCGGCTTACCGCAACAGTCGCCGATTTGCGATCCTGTGATAAAGTCCCGTGATGGAGCCGGTCGGAAACCGAAGCTTCCGACGGCAGAGCTGATGATCGGCAGATGCGATGTTGAGCACTCTGGCATTGATCCTGTCTCTTAGCGGCAGCCCCGTGCAAACGGCGGCCGCTCCCCCCGATGTCGACGTGGAACTGCTGCTGGCCGTCGATGTCTCCGGCTCGATGGACATGGAGGAGGCGCGGGTGCAACGCTCCGGCTATGTCCAGGCGCTGCGGCATCCGGATTTCATCAATGCGATTGAGGGCGGCTATCTCGGTCGCATCGCCATCGGCTATTTCGAATGGGCCGGGATGGTCAACGAGGCCTCGGTCGTCGGCTGGCAGGTCATCGAAAGCGCGGAAGACGCCGATGCCTTCGCCTCGCAGATCGAGGCCCGGCCGATCGGCCCCAGGCGCGGCACGTCGCTCTCCAATGCGATCCTCTTTGGCACGAACCAGATCGAGTCGAACGATTTTTCAGGCACCCGGCGCGTTCTCGACATTTCCGGCGATGGGCCAAACAATACCGGGCCGCCCGTACCTCCTGCGCGCGACGAGGCCGTCTCCCGCGGCATCGTCATCAACGGCCTGGCAATCATGATCCGCCCGTCCTTTTCGACCGGGCCGCTGGACGAATATTACACGGCCTGCGTCATCGGCGGTCCGGGCGCCTTCGTACTGCCGGTACACGAGCCCGAGGATTTCGCGATCGCGATCCGCCAGAAGCTCGTTCTCGAAGTGAGCGGGCTGCCGCCCGCGGCGACGCTCACCCCCGCTGCCGCGGAATCCGCGGCAGACTGCATGATCGGCGAAAGGCTGCGACCGGGCTTCCTCGACAGGATCTACCCGGAACTGGACCGCTAGCCCGCATTTCTCACACTCGCTATGCCCTGCGCCGGTTGAAACAAGCGACAGGGTAGGAGAATGGTACAGAGCGGTGTGGGCCATCGGGCAAGCCATTTGACGCACACTGTCGCCTGCTTCAACCGGCCCGAAGGGTCGCGTTTTGGCGGACGTCTTCAGGCGAAAGCCGCTTGACCATAGCTTCGGCTATGCTTTGCGCGCCTTTCGCCTGCATTCGTCTCGCCAAAACGTGACGCAGGGCACAGCGAGTGTGAGAAATGCGGGCTAGACCCCCTACTGCAGCACCCGCGGGCTGAAGTCCAGGTCCACTCCGGTGACGGTGTCGCGTCGGTTCCGTATTTCACTGGACACCGCCTGCAGCGCCAGATCGACGCAGTATTCCAGGGCCTGCGCATCCATGGCGCGAGCGCTGTCGCGGATATGCGTCAGCATTCTCGCAATGCTCGCGAGTTCCGATTCATGATCGGCCGTAGACGAGACAGAGTAAGTCATCTGAACCCCCATTCCAGCTTTCCCTTGGCCGACTATAGCCGAATTCCGTGTTATTGCGCGTTGCACAAGCGTTGCACGCTATATGGTTGTGTACCGTAAAGGACTTACAAGTAGACGTCGTGTAGAAACAATGCAACCGCAACCGCGCTTTCGCCGCGGTCGCGGATCACGCCACCCGTCCTTACTCGATCGCCAGTCGAGAACTCGCGCGAGGATACTCTATGCCCTCGCCTGGAGTGGCGATGGCCATTGCTTGAGAGTAAACTGAAGTTGGAGGTGTTTCCATGCGCCGTCTGCTCGCCGCCGCCTTTGTGTTCGCTCTTGCATGCCAAGCCCGAGCGGAAGTTCTGATCGGGGTCGCGGGCCCAATGAGCGGAAAACTTGCCTGGACTGGTACCCAGCTGAAGCGCGGCGCGGAGATGGCCGTGGCCCAGATTAATAGTGCCGGCGGCGTACTCGGCCAGCAGGTCCGGCTTATAGTGGCCGACGACTACTGCGATCCTCAGCAGGCGGTTGCCGCGGCCAAGAAGCTTGTCGCCGACGGTGCGGGCTTCGTCATCGGGCATTATTGCTCCGGAGCCTCGATACCCGCTTCCGAGATTTATGAGGAGGCGGGCGTTCTGCAGATTTCGCCGTCATCGACCAACCCGTCATTGACCGATCAGGGACGCGCCAACGTCTTCCGCGTCTGCAGTCGCGACGATGCCCAGGGCTTCGTGGCCGGCAATTATCTGGCCGACCATTGGGGCGAGAAGAGGATCGCCGTTCTTCACGACAACACGACCTACGGCAAGGGTCTCGCCGACGAGACTAAAAAACAGTTGAACAAACGCGGAGTGACCGAAACGATCTACCAGAGCTACGCCCCCGGGAAGGACGACTATTCGGCCGAGATTGCTGCTTTGCAGGCAGCGGAAATCGCGGTGCTCTATCTGGGCGGCTACCATACGGAGACCGCGCTCATGGTTCGCGCCGCGCGCGACCGAGCCTATTCGCTTCAGGTGATCTCCGGCGATGATACGGCAACCGAGGCATTCGGCCTTATTGCCGGTCCTGCCGCCGAGGGCACGCTCTTTACCTTTGTCGCCGACCCGCGCCAAAATGCCGAGGCAGCGGAAGTCGTCGAGCGCTTTCGGGCCGAGAATTTCGAGCCCGACTCCTGGACTCTGCACAGCTACGGCGCCGCACAGGTCTGGGCACAAGCGGTGACGAAGGCGGGATCGCTGGAGCTGAAGCGCGTCATCGCGGCGCTGCGCCAAAATCATTTTGACACGGTGTTGGGCCGGATCGATTTCAATGAGAAGGGCGATCTCACCGTTCAGTCCTGGGTGTGGTATGTTTGGAGAAATGGCGAGTACGTGCCGATGCAGTAATTTCGCGCTCACTGATGCGGCTCGCCCGTGAGGCAGACTGTGCGGACCATGTTGACCGCATTGGCCGGAGCGAGGGGTCGCCGCGATGTTTGAGCGTCTTGGCATTCGCGGTCGTCTGCTGTTCGCCTTCTTCGGTATCAGCGCCTTCGCGGTGCTTGCATCCGCGGGCGCCCTGTACGCATTCCTGCAGTTGAGTCGGATGCTCGAACGGGTGACTGAGCACCGGGTCCCATCTGCAACTGCATCACTTGAACTCTCCCGCCACGCCGAGAGGGTTGCGGCCACGGCACCCGCCGTCCTTGCTTCGAACAGCAAGGCGCAACACAGCGAGATGTCGGCCGCGATCAGGAGCGAGATGGCGCGCCTCGAAGAGCTGCTTGCCGACCTTACAGGTGCGACGTTGAGCACAGCCGTCGTCGGTGAGATCGAAGACGCGGCGATTGGTCTGCGACGTAACCTGAACGCTCTCGATAATCTGGTCTCTGTCCGGCTTGCCGCTGTTGCACGCAAGGACGAACTCATACGACGCCTGTCGACCACAACCAGTGCCAGCCAGCGGCTTGTCGCACCCGGTATACTCGTGATGAGCTCCAAGGTACCCCGCTGGCGCGCGGCCACGGAGGATGAGAAAGCGACACCAGAGGCACGCGCCGCCGCGACCATGGATCTTGCGCGGGCAATCGCCGCCTACTTTCCTCAGCAGGCCGCTCAACGGGAGATCTCGGCTATAAACGGCACGCTCTTGCAGGCGGCAGCCGCACCGACCCGCGGCGACTTGTCGCTTCTTTCGTTTCCCTTGCACCGCTCGGTCGATGCCCTCGAGGCGGTGACACCCGAATTCGATGAGCAACTGCGCACGCGGTTTCAGCAACTCGTCGGCGAATTCAAGGCGCTGATCGACGGACCAGGGAGCATTCCAAGCGCCCGCGATGAAGAGCTCGCGGTGCTGGCAGAGGGCGAAAGACTGGTGGCGGAGAACAAGCGATTGTCGCGCAATCTAACGTTTGCCGTGGACCGCCTGGTGGCGGCCGCCAAGGGCGATATCGCCGAGGCGGGCCGTGAAGCCGTCATGGTTCGGAGCTTCGGTACCGGAATCGTCCTTGGCTCCGCACTTCTCAGCCTGCTGAGTTCAATCCTGATCGTGTGGCTCTATGTCGACCGCAACCTCCTGGCCCGTCTCGCGGGTTTGAGCCGCAGCATGCTCGCGATAGCGGCGGGCAATCTTCGGGTGCCGCTACCGGAAACCGGCGGCGACGAGATCGGCCGCATGGCCAAGGCCCTTCGCGTGTTCCGCGACACGGCGGTCGAGATCGAGGAAAAGAACCTGCGCGATGTCGCCGAAGCTCGCCAGCGCCTGGTCGATGCAATTGAAAGCATTTCGGAGGGCTTCGCCTTTTATGACGGAGAGGACCGGCTTCTCCTCTGCAATAGCAGATATCGTGAGATTCTATATCCGGGAATGGACGAAACCGTCGTTTCCGGAACCCGGTTCGAGAACATCATCCGCGCGGCGGCGGAACGCGGCCTGATAGAGGACGCGATCGGCCGGGAGGAAGAATGGGTCGCCGAGCGTCTGGCAGCGCATCGCAATCCCTCCGGAACGCTCTTGCAGCAGCGTGACCCGGATCGATGGATCCAGATCAGTGAACGCCGGATTTCAGGTGGCGGCACTGTCGCGGTCTATTCGGACATCACCGAGCTGAAGCGCCGGGAGCAGGATCTTTCCGAGAAAACGACAGCGCTCGAGGCACTCTCCGCCAAGCTTGCCAAATATCTCGCGCCGCAGGTTTACAGCTCGATCTTCAGCGGCCGCCAGGACGTCAGGATCGAGAGTCAGCGAAAGAAGCTGACGATCTGCTTCTCCGACATCGCTGCATTTACCGAGACGACAGACAAGATGGAATCGGAGGAATTGACCCAACTCCTCAACCAGTACCTCACCGAAATGTCGAAGATCGCGCTCGCCTTCGGTGCAACCGTCGATAAATATGTCGGCGACGCCATATTGATGTTCTTCGGCGACCCCGAAACCCGCGGAGTGAGGGAAGACGCGATCGCCTGTGTTTCAATGGCTCTCGCCATGCAGCGGAGAATGGGCGAACTCGGCGAGGCCTGGCGCGGCATCGGCATCGAGTCGCCGCTGCGTTGCCGGATCGGTATTCATACCGACTATTGCACGGTCGGCAATTTCGGCAGCGAAGACCGGATGGATTACACGATCATCGGCGGCGCCGTAAATCTCGCCGCGCGCCTCGAGCACGAGGCAGCACCCGGAACCGTGCTGATCTCCTACGAAACTTTCGCGCAGGTACGGGAGCTGATCCACTGCGAGGAAATGGGTCACATCCGCATCCGGGGAATAGCCTATCCCGTCGCCACTTATCGCGTCATCGACTTCCGGACCAACCTGACCGGAGGTTCTCAGTCCATTCGGACGGAACTGCCTCATCTGATACTTGAGGCGGAGCCTGACCTCATGTCGACCGGCGAGCGCAAAGAGGCGGTTGCCGCCCTTCGACGGACCCTCGACCGGCTTTGTCGCTAGCGCATCGGCCGAAAATCGTACCGGATTTTCGCAAAGTTCGATGCGCAGATCTCGCCGATAGCGGATAGGGGCAAAATCCCCTCACGAGGCAATCGCCTTCGACAGGGCCCGCGGGCCGAAACGGCGGGCTCTTTCGCCCTCAGGGTGTTCGAGCGCCGGGGCAAAGACCTTGACGACGGAAAACGGCAGATCGTCGCAAGACAGAGGAACGGCGATCAGCCGCTCGACACCCATCCCCTTCACCCGATCGATGACGTGGCGCAGCAGCGTATCGACCCCACCGCCAATGCTGGAAGTCTGAACCGCCTTCGCCTGCGGCACCGCCAGGAAGGCGCGCCGCGTCGATTCCGGCAGCGGCCGCTCGAAAGCCTCGGAATAGACGTCGTCGCGGGCGCCGCTGATATAGGTGAGCCGCGACTGCGCCGCCTCGGTGACTGCCCGGATCGCGGCGCGGCTGGCGGAGAGATGCGCCCCGCAACCGCTCGTCACCTCCACGTAGCGCAGGCCCGCGGCGGTCGCCGTGCCACGCGGCCCGAGAAACGCCAGGAAACAGGGAATGGCAATGTCGCTGGTGATGTCGAAGAGCCGCAGGTCGAGCTCCGCATCGCGAAGGCGGCCGACGAGCGCGTCGAGCGCCGGATCGCCGAGCGCCTCGGGGGCGATGCATTGCCGATGGCGGATATCAGGACCGGACACCTGCCAGAGAACATGCGCGTCGCGCTCGACCCGCTCCAGAAGGCCGTGCAGGATTGCCTCCTCCCGGATGTTGCCCGATGCGAGCCCGTCGGAGGACATCCAGAAACGCGAGGGCCGCGTACGGTCGAGAAGCGTCGCCCCGAGCGGCACGAATATGTCGCCGCCGGAGACGAGATCCGTGCCGCGAACCCATTCGGCCGCTTCATCCCGAGGAAGATCCCCCTGCCCCGCGGAGATCAGCGCGTTGAGCGGATCGACGGCCCGCCCCGAGGCGCTGAGCTCGTCGGCCGTCGCCATCACCGTTTCGACTGCCGGCTCGCCGGCAACCGCGCGCTCCAACGCTTCCATGACGGCGGATATGCGTGCATCCGCATCCGTCAGGCCCTTGCCCTGCGCAACGACGATGGAACGGGAATTTGGCGTATAGGCACACCAAATCGGGATTCCGACCCTGTCGAGACCCGTATGCCTGGCGACACGCGTTACGCCGAAGACGCCAAGATAGGGCCGAACGCGGGCGAACGTTTCTTCCGGGGTGCACACCCGGTCGGAATAGCTGTTGCCCGCGATCGGCCTCTTCTCAATGTCGAGATCAATCACCCGTCCATGTGACCGGCGAAAACCTCGTCGGCCGCCGACACCGCCACCGCGAGATCGACATTCTTGACGAAAACGCTCCCCGGCCTGCGAAGTGCGTTCACGCTCGCCAGTTCGCCCGTCACGGAATTAAGGGCCCTCACCGTTCCGTTTCCGAGATCCGCCAGCCACAGGCCAGATTCCCCCGGGATACCGATCACAACAACTCTAGCCATACTGCTTCCCTTCATGCTCTTTGATCAAAATCCCGCTTTCTTCAGCCCCTCACGGTAGAGGTCCTTCTGCCATTGTTCCTTGAACGGAATGACAGCAAGCCATTTGTCAACGTCGAAGGTCGGGTTGGCCTTCAATACACGCATTCTGTAGTGGCGCGCCTTCTTGTAGTTCCCAAGCATCGCCCAGCTCGCTGCGACGAGCCTGCCGCCCGGCGTCTTGTCCTTCATCCTCTGCACAAAGCCGATGCACTCCTGGTATTGGCCGAGGCTATAGCTGGCACCTGCAGCACTCCAGAGATAGGCGTCCGGCGCCAGCGGATTAAGCGAAAGCGCCTTATCGAGCTTTTCCAGCGCCTCGGCCGGGCGGGAGGAGTGTATGAGTGTGTCGGCATGGCTGTAGAGCACGTCGGCATAATGCGGACTCAATTGCTCGGCCTGGTCCAGCGAAGAAAGGCTTTCGTCCAGATCGCCCCGATAGAGCTTGACGACACCCACTTCCCGATGGGCGGCGGACAGAGCATCGTTGCTCTCAATGGCCTCCCACGCGTGCTGCTCCGCCATTGTCAGGAGCTCTTCGTCGGCGCGCGCTGTCAAAAGCCACTCGTTCACGTAGGTCCGCGCGATGCCGCTCAGCGCCGGCGCGAAATCCTGCTTGTGCTTCAGTGCCTCGCGAAAATCGCGACGCGCCCGACGAACCTCCGGCAGGCCGAGGCCGGAAAGATTTCTGAGCCCGGCCAAATAGACGTAATAGGCCTCCGGATGCTCCAGATACTCCAGATACTCCGCCTGAGCCGTCTCGACCCGATGCGTCACAGCCCGGGCGATATGAAAGGCGATCTGCTCGCGCTGCTGGAGAAGGCCGACGGGCGAGACCGGAAAGCGCTCCGCCCAGACGATCTGGTCGGAAGGCAGGAAGATGAGCTGGGTGAAAAGGCCCCGATCCGACATATGGCAATCGAGCGCATAGGTGACGCCGTGCTTCTCGAGAAAGGCGGCCTTGTCTGCGGCCTCGCGAATGCGCTCGGCCGTATAGGGTGCTACGACCGACATCGAACGCAGCGAACAGAGCCCGATGGTGATGTCCTCGATCACCGCCACGCTGACGGCGTGGAGCATGGGGTCGCTGCCGAAGGCGGCGGGCGGAAGCAGCGCAACCCGCGGCACCCGGGCCATGTCCGGCGCCCTGACCTCCCCCGGCATCTCGCGGGAAATTGCGCCGGGCGGCAGCAATGCCTTGGGCGAAGCGACCTCCAGCAACGGGCCCCGGCTGGCGCGCTCCAGAATTTCGAGAATGGCCGTATCCGCCGGGTCGAGTTCGAGCAGGTGCATCGAGGCCGTGCGCAGCATTGCCCGATCGGAAAACCGCCCTTCGCCGTCAATCAGCGCCCCCCGAAGCCGGGCGGTGAAATCTCGCCGCTTCTCCGCAACCCAGTCCGCATAACGCCCCGGCGGCAGGTCCGCGAAAGCGAGGAAGGTTTCACGCCAGAGCGAAAGCGCCTTGCGGAAGTCTTCCTCGGAGCCATTCGGCGCCTCGAAATCGGCGAGATCTGAGGTGACCGGCCCGAGCGTCACCTCCGCTTCCGTCGCCGACAGGACCAGTCCACCGCCCGTCGCCAGATGCCGCATGCGCCAGAGCGTCGAGCGTAAGTTGTTGAAGGCGACGGCCTTTTCCCGTTCCGGCCAGATCAGCGCCGCGAGCTTCTCGCGGGAGGCTACCTCCCGTTCGGATGCGGCGAGATAGGCAAGGATCAGCAGACCGCGCTCCGGGCACACGACGACCGCGCCGCCGGCATCGGTCAGCCGCAACTCCCCGAAAGTCTGAAGATGATAACCGCACCCCGTCACGAAAAGCTCAACGGCATTACAGCTTCACAAAACCACGACCCGGCACGACCCGCCGGATCGGACGTCGCCGCCCTTTCGATAGGAAGCCTGATGCCCCGCTCATTCCCGCCCCTCGCTTGACTGTCTCGCTCGATCCGCCGGTTGAGAACGGCGCATCCTCGAAAAAGAAGGAAAAGTGCACGTCCAGAATTTCCGCGATCCTCTCCAGGCGCCTTGCGGAGACCCGCGACTCACCCTTCTCATATTTCCGGATTTCCCCGACGGGCACGCCCAAAGCCGCAGCCATCTCGCCCTCGCCCACCTCCAGCATCGCGCGACGAAGCCGAATGCGGCGACCGACAAAAACGTCGATGCTATTGGGCAAGCTACGCCCCATCCGACGACTCCTCGCGTCAACTGCTGGCTGCTCATGTAGAAGGATGCTTGAAAATGGAGAGGGATGCAACCCGAAGGTTAGGTGGTGCACAGGGTTGGTATGTCGCAGCGATGCTGCTTCGGGCGGGGATCGACATGGCATACTGGAAACAAGGGGGTCAGGGCCGATTGGCTCACCTTTTAACCGACCAGTTGGCAAGACCCTGATTTTTTTGGTGATTGGTGGGCCCGGAGGGACTCGAACCCCCAACCAAGCGGTTATGAGCCGCCGGCTCTAACCATTGAGCTACAGGCCCTTTCGGCGTCAGCCGGCCCGCGAACCAATGGCAATTCGCGGGGTCGTGAAAGGCTCTAGCCGAAATCCTTTTTGCCGACAAGCCATTGCCGCAATGCCTACACAATCGATAAGCATGGATTGACGGCAGAAAACAACCGGAGAGAAACATCCATGATGTCCACACGCATTGCCCGCGCGGTGCAAGCCACCGCCATCGCCGCCGCCTTTGCCGGCCCTTTTGCGGCCGCCGCCCTGGCGCAAGACAACGGCAACGGGGAGAAGGCGCGCGTGGATACGCCCCGCGGCCGCCAGGCGGTGATCAAGGTCTCCGGCGAGGGCCGTGCGACGACGGCGCCGGACATGGCGATCGTGCAATTGAGCGTGGTCAAGGATGGAAAGACCGCGCGCGAGGCTCTCGACGCCAACAACAAGGCGATGGCGGAGGTGCTTGCGGCGCTCCGGCAGGCGGGCATTGCCGATCGCGATCTGCAGACGAGCGGCTTTTCCATCAATCCGCAATATCACTATCCGCCGAATGATGACGGCGGCAACCGACCGCCGGAGCTCGTCGGCTATCAGGTGGTCAACGGCGTCACCGTGCGCGTGCGGGATCTGACGAAACTCGGTGAGGTTATCGACAGCTCGGTTTCGCTCGGCATCAACCAGGCGGGCGGCATCGAATTCACCAACGACAATCCGGATGCGGTGATCACCGAGGCCCGCAAGGCAGCCGTCGCCGACGCGATCGGCAAAGCGCGGGTGCTGGCCGAAGCCGCCGGCGTCTCGCTCGGCCGGCTGATCGAACTCTCCGAACAGCCGGCACGCCCCGAACCGCCGGTGCCCTTCGCGCGCATGGCAAAGGAATCCGCCGCCGACCAGGTGCCGATCGCCACCGGCGAAAACGCCTATAATGTCACCGTCAACGTGACCTTCGCGATCAATCAGTAGGGGTTCGATGCGCTTCGAGTATGGGTTGTACCGCTGGCCGCCCCTCCGCCTGCCCGTCCACTGCAGCGGCTGCGCTGCAGCTGCGGAGTGTGGACCGGCACCTTCTCCCCGCAAGCGAGGCGAAGGGGCTCGCGGCACCGCCTCGGTCCGCCTCACAGCGACGGCATCTCAGCGCTCCACGCGGTAGGCCGCTGCGGGAGGAAACGACGAGGCAAGCACTCGTCCCCTCGCCCCGCTTGCGGGGAGAGGTTGGTCCTCGGGTTAAATCCCGAGCAGAAGAGTAAACCGCCGCAGACCCTAACGCATGCGGAAGTACAAAAAAGCCCCCGGCGCGCCAAGCGTCGGGGGCTCTCTTTTCCGTCAGCCCGGGAAGAGACTGGACGGAGGGGATTACCAGCGGCCGATGATCGGGCAACCGCGGACATTGGCGAAGATGATCGCCTGACGGTCGCCGTGGCGGCGGCCGGCGACGACAACCTGGCGGCGCGAGATGTCGGCGATATGGGCGCGGCGCAAGCCACGGTCACGCGCCTTCTCTATGGCGAGCCCCGGGACGCAACGGCCGCGGCGGCCGCCCCAACGATCGCCACGATCCCAGCGGTCGCGGCGCCAGTCGCGCTCGTCGCCCCAGCGATTACGATCGCGGTCGCGATACTGGACATCGACGCCCGGTCCGATTTCGAAAACGAGCGAGTCGGCCGAAGCGACGGAGGCCCCACCGGTAAGACCGGTCAAGCCGACGACGGCGGCGACGGTAGCATTGATTAGGAACTTCTTCATGGCATTTCTCCGGTGCAGCGAAAGTCTCGTTTCAGCAGTCAATCTCTACGATTGAGCCGACTATAGGCCGGACAAGCTGAACGTTCCCGGAACCCCCCATTCATGTGCTGTTCAGATACGCCGCGCTGTCCGGGCATAATCGCCATGCCAAATCGCAGGGGTGGAAGGGCGGCAGCCAAACGCCGGCGCCTTCCGATCGGAGAAGAAACGGCCGCGATAGGGATTTGTTCCTGTCTGCCGCCGCTCGTCGGCCCGGCAGCCGAGGGCGTGGCAGTCCGACGGGCCTACTGCATGTCTGCGCTTTAGAGACAAACACATGCAGCAATTCAAAGTGCTACAGCGACCCTTGCGCGTCTGAGAAGACGCGCGGCGGCGTAGTCAGCCGGCCGCCAATTCCCGTTCGAAGTGGCGGATGTTGCGATAGTGGCTGAGCCGCACGATCGCGCCATCCTCGATCTCGAAGACGAAAACGCTCGGGATGGAATAGCTCTGGCCCGACGCCTGCGGAAAGCCGGCCAGGGTCTCGCGATAGATGCCGCGGGCGGTCGTGTCGGCGGCCACATGCTGCCCGGATGCCTCGTGCATCAGTACAATGTCCTCGAAGCTCTCGTCGAAGTGGCGGAGATAATTCATGATCCAAGCCCTGAGCGGCTCGACGCCGAGCATCCGCTGGCCGGTGAGCGGGTCGAAAGCGACGTCTTCGTCGACGAGGCTGGCAATCGTCTCGAAATCCCGCGCGTTCACGGCGTCGATGAAGCGGCTGGCAATCGTCTGGGCGTCAGGCATCGTCTCCCCCTGTTTTCAACTGCCGAGATGCAGCACGACCTCGCGCCGGTGGGCGCTGTCGCGGTGTTCAAAAAGGTAAAGCCCCTGCCAGGCGCCGAGCGCCATCCGGCCGTTCATCACCGGCACGCCGAGCGAGACCTGGGTCAAGGCGGCCTTGATGTGGGCGGCCATGTCGTCCGCCCCCTCCTGCGTGTGAACGACCCAGCGCATGGATGAATCGGACGTCGGCGGCACCAGGCGGTGGAAGAATTCCCGCAGGTCGCGCTGCACGTCCGGGTCGGCGTTTTCCTGGATGAGGAGCGAGGCGGAGGTATGGCGGACAAAGAGGGTGAGAAGCCCCTCTGACACGCCCGACCCTCGCACGAATTCGGCCGCCTCGCCGGTGAACTCGTAGAGGCCCTGCCCGCTTGTGGCGATGGTGATGACGGTTTGCGGCATCTGTTGTCGATCCTGTTTCGAGGCGCCGCGCGAACCGGCGCCTACCCCTTCTCGCCTGCCCTGCAGGCGACCGGCATGAGCGTCTGGGTTGCCGACAACTTAACCGGAACCTACCATAGGTGAAAGCACGGTCACAGCTCAAGGAAGCTCTTGAAGCCTCCATAGATCATGCGCTTGCCGTCGAAGATCGATTTCCATTCGTCGCCCTGCAGCCGCGGATCCGCCATTATCTTGGCGACGATCGCGTCGCGGTCCTCGCGGGATTTGTAGGTGATCCACGAGAAAACGACGGTCTCGTCGTCCGACGCTTGCACCGCGCGCGGAAACGACGTCACCTCGCCATAGGGCACGTCGTCTCCCAGGCACTCCACATAGCTGAGCGCGCCATGTTCCATCCACACGTCGCCGGTCTTGCGCGCCAGGTCCTTGTAGGCCTCGACTTTCGCCTTCGGCACCGCGACCAGGAAGCCATCCACATAGGTCATATTCGTTTCCTCCGTTGATAGACTGCCAAAGGACGGCTGAGGCCGAACAGTTCCGACAGGCGGCGACTATTTTCGCTATTTTTTTGACGGCGGCGGCCGACAGCTCTCAGTTGCCGCAGCCTTGCAATTGCCGCGCGTAGAGGGCCGCCATGCCTGACGCCCGCTTGGCGCCCGCCTTTGCCGTATCGCTCCAATTGCCGCGGGCATAGCCGCCATGGCCGTGATAATACGCGATATAGAGCCGGTAGGGATCGTTGAGCGCAATACCGTTCCGGCGGTGGCTTTCGTTGTGATACCACGCGATGAAGCGGATCGCGTCGGCGAAGTCGGTCCGCCGCGCCATCCAGCGCCCGGTTTCCGCCTGGTAGCGGCCCCAGGTGCCGTCGAGCGCCTGCGAATACCCGTAGGCGGTGGAAATGCGCTTCCAGGGAATAAAGCCGAAGAGCTTGGTGCGCGGCGGCCTGGCATTATGCCGGAAACCGGATTCGGTATAGATCGTCGCCATCAGCACGGGCACGGGCACGCCATATTCGCGCTCGGCGCTCTTGGCGGCGCGGCGCCAATCCTGGAACAGGCCATCTCGCTGCTCGAATACCGCGCAGGCGTTCCGGGTGTTTTTCGGCACCGTTCCGCAGCCGGCCAGCAACAGGAGGACGACGACAAAAACGCAACGCATCGCAGAACCTCTCGTTTGCGAGAGATTGATAAAGCGTAAATGTTAAGGATCGGTATTGAGTCGAAACTCGAAAGAAGGGAGGCGGGAGCCGGCGGGTAAGCCGCGAACGCCTTTCAGTGTCGCTTGTGCGTCCTTCCTTCAGAGCGCACAAGCCATGCTGAGGGGGTCCTGAATTCCCGCATCGGCCCGATGATCGGGCACGATTTCGGGCCGATGCGTCAAATGCGCAGCGCCTCGATGGGCCGAAGTAGCACGACGGCTCTTACTATCCGAGGGTGCCGATCAGTTCGCGGTAGGCCGCCTCGGGGAAGGCTTTCAAGGTCCGCGTCCTGACATTGCCATAGGTGCCGAGCGTCAGGGCGAAACGCGCGGCGATGGCATCGTCCGGCGCCTCACAGATGGCGACCATGTCGTATTCGCCCATGGTGAGATAGAATTCCTTGAAGGAGCCGCCCATCTCTTCCAGCACCTTCCTTGCCGCGTCCAGCCGTTTCGGGGACTCGCGTACGTTCTTGATACCCTGCTCGGTCCAATTGAGAAGCACGACATATGTGGTCATCTCTTCACCTCCCAAGGGCATCCCGCCTTCGATTGAAAGCGGCAAAAGATGCCCCGATTCGTGAAGGAGCAGAGCAGGCTGGATTGAGCCGGCCCGTTATCCGCTCCAACTTCTGCAGAAAACGATGACATTCATGATCTAAGCCGCTTCAACCCAGATCACCACTGAGGACAAGGGGGTCGACGCCTGCGGCGCAACGGCTGCTCGTGCACTGCGACCCAGTGCCCTTTGCTACAAGCCGCGAAGTATAAACCTGCAGCCGGAAGCTAACAAGTTGGCGAGATGGCGCAGCGCGCCTGCCCCAAACGAGAAAAGCCGGGCTTTTCGGCCCGGCTTTTCTCGTCTTGAATTGTCCGCGGTCAGCTGTCCAGGAAGGAACGCAGCTTGCGCGAGCGACTCGGGTGCTTGAGCTTTCGAAGCGCCTTCGCCTCGATCTGGCGGATACGCTCGCGGGTGACGGAGAACTGCTGGCCGACCTCTTCGAGCGTATGGTCGGTGTTCATGCCGATGCCGAAGCGCATGCGCAGCACGCGCTCCTCGCGCGGCGTCAGCGAGGCGAGGACGCGGGTGGTCGTCTCGCGCAGGTTCGCCTGAATGGCCGCATCGATCGGCAACAGCGCATTCTTGTCCTCGATGAAATCGCCGAGATGCGAATCCTCCTCGTCGCCGACCGGCGTTTCGAGCGAGATCGGCTCCTTGGCGATCTTCAGCACCTTGCGGACCTTTTCGAGCGGCATGGCGAGCTTTTCCGCCAGTTCCTCCGGCGTCGGTTCGCGGCCGATCTCGTGCAGCATCTGGCGCGAGGTGCGCACGATCTTGTTGATCGTCTCGATCATGTGCACTGGAATGCGGATGGTGCGGGCCTGGTCGGCGATCGAGCGGGTGATCGCCTGCCGGATCCACCAGGTCGCATAGGTCGAGAACTTGTAACCGCGACGATACTCGAACTTGTCGACCGCCTTCATCAGGCCGATATTGCCTTCCTGGATCAGGTCCAGGAACTGCAGGCCGCGGTTCGTGTACTTCTTGGCGATCGAGATCACGAGACGCAGGTTCGCCTCGACCATCTCCTTCTTGGCGATACGCGCTTCGCGCTCGCCCTTCTGCACCATCGACACGATGCGGCGGAACTCGGCGATGGAGATGCCGGTTTCGGTCGCGAGATTCTGGATCTCCTGGCGGATGTCGCGGATCGTCTGGTTCTCGGCCTTGGCAAATTCCTTCCAGCCCTTGCCGGCGAGATTGCTGATCGACTTCATCCAGTTCGGATCGAGCTCGGCGCCGGAATATTGCTCCAGGAAAGCCTCGCGGCGGACGCCGTAGGATTCGGCGAGGCGTAAGAGCCGGCCCTCGTTCTGCGTCAGGCGCTTGGAGATGTCATAGAGCTGCTCGACCAGCGCATCGATGCGGTTCTGGTTGAGCGACAGCGACTTCACCGCCTTGATCAGCTCGTCCTTCAGCTCCTTGTAGCGGCGCTCCTGGGCCGGCGACAGCGTGCCGGTCGCAGCCAGACGCGCTTCCACCTGCTGGTCCTGCAGCTTGCGCAGCTTCTTGTAGGTCTCGGCGATGAGGTCGAGCGTCTCCATCACCTGCGGGCGCAGCTCCGCTTCCATCGCGGCGAGCGAGAGGTTGGACTCGTCGTCGTCCTCTTCCTCTTCCTCGACCGGCTGGCCCTCGCCGCCGACATTGGTGATGTCGTCGTCATTGGCCGCCGTGCGCGTCTTGCGAACCTTTTCCTTTTCTTCGGCCGCCTTGCGGTCGGCCTCGATCTTCTCCGGGCTCTGGAACTGCGGCGCCGCCTTGGCTTCGGGACCGGAATAGGTGGTCTCGAGATCGATGATCTCGCGCAGAAGCGTCTGGCCCTCGTTCAATTCGTCGCGCCAGATGATCAGCGCCTGAAAGGTGAGCGGGCTCTCGCAAAGACCGGCAATCATCGTTTCGCGACCGGCCTCGATACGCTTGGCGATGGCGATTTCACCCTCGCGGGAGAGAAGCTCCACAGAGCCCATCTCGCGCAGATACATGCGCACCGGGTCGTCCGTGCGGTCGGTCGGTTCCTTCTTCTTGCTGGCCGCAAGCGCGGTGCCGCCCGAGGGCGCAAGTTCGCCGCCCTCGCTCTCGCCCTCGTCGGCGCTGTCCTCGTCATCGCCGCCCGCGACGTCCTCGGCCTCCTCGTCCTCGACGACGTTGATGCCCATATCGGACAGCATGGCCATCGTGTCTTCGATCTGCTCGGAGGTCACCTCTTCGGACGGCAGGACGGAGTTGAGCTCGTCCATGGTCACATAGCCGCGCTTCTTGGCGGCCTTGATCATCTTCTTGACAGCGTCGTCGGAAAGATCGAGAAGCGGACCGTCCGGCGCACCTTCGCGTTCAACGTCCGCTTCTTCGTTTTCTTTGACTTTTGTTGCCATTTATTCGTCGCTTTCCTTGTCGCAACCGGCCTGCACCCGGTGCCAATTCCGCTCGGAAGTTTCGGGCACGCCGCGTACCCGCCACCGATTCATTTCCCCTGACGTAACGGGATGTTGTTTAATTCCTAATTAACCACGACAGCGTTCGCGGTTGAGCGGGCAAGCTTCGACAGTCCTGCCACTCAGTCGTTTCTGGCATGAATCCCTATCCGCCGTACCATGTCGCCATTTCTGCTTGAAATGGTGATTCCCAGAATTTTCGATCCCGTCAAGCTTTTCCGGTGAAAAACCGCGCAATTCGGCCAAAAACGGTGTTGACAGGACTTCTTGCCGCATATCAGCGTTCGCTCAACATGTAGGAGCAACCCGCGAAAAGACAAGGGCTCCGCGCGTATTCCGGCAGAGCACCTCCTGTCCCGTTTCGGTTCGGGAATTCCTTACGCCCAGTCCATCACGACCTTGCCGGAATTGCCGGAGCGCATCGCCTCGAAACCCTCGCGGAAGTCGTCGATGCGGATACGATGGGTGATGATCGGCGAAAGGTCGAGACCGCCCTGGACGAAGGCGATCATCTTGTACCAAGTCTCGAACATCTCGCGGCCATAGATGCCCTTGAGGTTCAGCATCTTGAAGATCACCTTGTTCCAGTCGATCTCGAAGCCCGCCGGCGCAATGCCCAGAATGGCGATCTTGCCGCCATTGTTCATCTTGTCGATCATGTCGCGGAAGGCCGGTGCGGCCCCCGACATCTCGAGGCCAACATCGAAGCCTTCCGTCATGCCGATCGCGCGCATCACATCGGCGAGGTTTTCCTTGGAGGCGTCCACGACATAGTCGATCCCGACCTTGCGCGCGAGGTCGAGGCGAACCGGATTGATGTCGGTAATCACCACTTTGCGGGCGCCGCACCGCTTGGCAACCATCGCACCCATGATGCCGATCGGACCGGCGCCGGTGACGAGCACGTCCTCGCCGACGAGGTCGAAGGAAAGCGCCGTATGCACGGCATTGCCGAAGGGATCGAAGATCGCCGCGATCTCGTCCGGCACGTCGTCAGGGATCGAGACGACATTATATTCCGGCAGTGAGACGAATTCGGCGAAGGAGCCCGGACGGTTGACGCCGACGCCGAGCGTGTTGCGACAGAGGTGCCCCCGGCCGGCGCGGCAGTTGCGGCACTTGCCGCAGACGATATGGCCCTCGCCGGAGACGCGCTCGCCGACATGGTACTTGGTGACGGCCGAGCCGACTTCCGCGATCTCGCCCATGAATTCATGGCCGACGACCATCGGCACCGGAATGGTCTTCTGCGCCCATTGGTCCCAGTTCCAGATATGGACGTCTGTTCCGCAGATCGCCGACTTCTTGACGCGGATCAGCACGTCGTTCGGACCGATCTCCGGCACCGGCACTCGCTCCATCCAGAGCCCGACCTCCGGCTTCGTCTTGACCAGCGCCTTCATCATGTTGGTCATTGCAGGATCCTCACTCCTCCGATCATCTGCCCTTCAAATCACACCGAGCTCGCGGCCCACTTCCTCGAACACCGCAATCGCCCGCCGGACGTCCTCCTCACTGTGCGCCGCCGACATTTGCGTGCGGATGCGCGCCTGCCCCTTCGGCACCACCGGGAAGGAGAAGCCGATGACATAGACGCCCTTTTCCAGCATGCGTGCGGCCATCTCCTGCGCCAGCGCCGCGTCGCCAAGCATCACCGGGATGATCGGATGCCCCTCGCCGGCAAGCGTGAAGCCGAGCTTCGCCATCTCGGCCCTGAAGAGCGCCGCATTGGCAGAGAGCCGCTGGCGCAGCGCGTCTCCGTTCTCGATCAGGTCGAAGACCTTGAGCGAGGCGGCGGCGATCACCGGAGCGAGCGTATTTGAGAAGAGATAGGGCCTGGAGCGCTGGCGCAGCCAGTCGACGACCTCGGCTCTGGCCGAGGTGTAGCCGCCGGAGGCACCGCCGAGCGCCTTGCCGAGCGTGCCGGTGATGATGTCGACCCTGCCCTCGACGCCGCAATGTTCGGCGGAGCCGCGGCCATGCCTGCCGACGAAACCCACGGCGTGGCTGTCGTCGACCATCACCATCGCGTCGTATCTCTCCGCCAGATCGCAAACGCCCTCAAGATTGGCGATGATGCCGTCCATCGAGAAGACGCCGTCGGTGGCGATCAGCTTGAAGCGGCTGCCCGCGGCCTTCTTCAACTCCTCCTCCAGCGCCGCCATGTCGTTGTTCGCATAACGGAATCGTTTCGCCTTTGAGAGCCGGACGCCATCGATGATCGAGGCGTGGTTCAGCGCGTCGGAAATGATGGCGTCCTCCTCCCCGAGCAGCGTCTCGAACAGGCCGCCATTGGCATCGAAGCAGGAGGAATAGAGGATCGTGTCTTCCATGCCGAGGAAGGCGGAGATGCGCGCCTCGAGTTGCTTGTGCTCCTCCTGCGTGCCGCAGATGAAGCGCACCGAGGCCATGCCGTAGCCATAACGATCGAGTGCCTTCTTCGCCGCCTCGGCGAGTTCCTCATTGTCGGCAAGCCCGAGATAGTTGTTGGCACAGAAGTTCAACACCCGGGCACCCGCGGCGATTTCGATCTCGCCCGACTGTTTCGAGGTGATGACGCGCTCGGACTTGTAGAGCCCCGCCTGCTTCAGGCCAGCGAGTTCCGAACTGAGGTGGGAGAGGAAGGCAGAGGTCATGATGGGCCGCTTTCAAAAAAAGGCGTTTGTCTAGACAAATAGCACGCCGGCTCACAACGTGCAGCCAAATCTCGCTGCATTGTCGAGGCGAACTGCGCGGGATTCAAGCACCTTCCACGCCGCCGACGCGGCGGAGGCCTGGAGCGGGCGCCGTCTGGCGCCAGCCTCTAGGCTCTGGTCCCTCGATTCCAGGTCATTCACGGCACCGGCGCACCGTGAATGACTCCACGGTCACAGCACACCCACTCGGTCACCCCGCATCCTCAAACGCATCGATCACCGCAAGAAAGGCCTCGCCGTATCTCTCCCGTTTGCTCTCGCCGATGCCGGGGACGTCGAGAAGGTCGTCGAAACTGCGCGGGCGCCGCTTGGCGAGGGCGATCAAAGTCGTGTCGGGGAACACCACATAGGGCGGCACGTCGAGCTCCCGGGCGATCGACAAGCGCTCCGAACGAAGCCTTTCGAAGAGTTCGAGGTCGGAGCCCGCAAGCTCCGAACGTTCGCGCGCGGCGGATGATTTCTGTTCGCGCGCCGCCTTGCCCGACGTCGGCCGGTCCTTGCGGAAGAGCAACTGCCGCTCCCGGCGGAAGACGGCACGCGCCTCCGGCTCGAGCTTCAGGGCCCCGAAGGCAGCATGATCCACGGTGAGCAGTCCGGCGGCAAGCAATTGCCGGAAAACCGACTGCCAGGTGCGCGCCGGCAGATCCTTGCCGGCGCCGAAGACTGGCATGTCCACATGACCGAAGCGCTCGGTCTTCTCGTTCACCGTGCCGATCAGCACATCGACCACATGGCCGGCGCCGAAACGCTCACCGGTACGGTAAACGGCGGCGAGCGCCTTGATCGCCGCCTCCGTCCCATCCCAGGTCTCGACCGGCTTCAGGCAGGTGTCGCAATGGCCGCAGCCGCCCGGATGGACTTCGCCGAAATGCGCAAGAATGGCCTGCCGGCGGCAGCCGGCGGTCTCGCAGATCGCCAGCAGCGCATTGAGCTTCGACCGCTCGATGCGCTTGATCTCCTCGGGCGAACCGCCCTCATCGATCATCCGCCGGCGCTGGATGACGTCGGCCATGCCATAGGCCATCCAGACCTCGGAGGGCAGCCCGTCACGCCCGGCCCTGCCCGTCTCCTGATAATAGGCTTCGACGGAACCCGGCAGGTCGAGATGCGCGACATAGCGCACATCCGGCTTGTCGATCCCCATGCCGAAGGCGACGGTGGCGACGAGGCAGAGGTTCTCCTCCTTGAGGAAGGCGTCCTGATGGGCATCGCGCAAAGCCCGGTCCATCCCGGCGTGGTAGGGCAGCGCGCGGATGCCTTGCACGTTCAGCCATTCGGCCGTGTCGTCGACCTTGGCGCGCGACAGGCAATAGACGATGCCGCTTGCATCCTTGAAGCGAGACAGGAAGCGCAGGAGCTGTTGGCGCGGCTGGTCGCGTTCGACGATTTCGTAGGCGATGTTCGGGCGGTCGAAGCTGGAGGTGAAGACCCGCGCACTCCCGAGCGCCAGGCGCTCGATGATGTCGTCGCGCGTGTGCCGGTCGGCAGTGGCGGTGAGCGCGATGCGCGGCACGCCTGGAAAGCGTTCCGAGAGGCAATGGAGACCACGATATTCCGGCCGGAAATCATGTCCCCATTGCGAGACGCAATGGGCCTCGTCGATCGCGAAGAGGGCGATGTCGGTGTCGGCGACCATCTCCGCGAAGCCTTCGGTGACGGCGCGCTCCGGCGTGACGTAGAGCAGGTCGAGCGCACACGATGCCAGCGCGCGGCGGACCGCGATCGCCTCGTCGCGCGAAAGTGAGGAGTTGAGCGCCGCTGCGCGGACGCCGAGTTGCTTCAGTGCCTCCACCTGATCGCGCATCAACGCGATCAGCGGCGAGACGACGATGCCGACGCCGTGGCGGCAAAGCGCCGGAATCTGGAAACACAGCGACTTGCCGGCACCCGTCGGAAACAGCACCACGGCATCGCCGCCCGCCGCCACATGCTCGACGACGGCCTGCTGCTGGCCGCGAAAGGCGGAATAGCCGTAGACGCGTTTAAGGACCTCGAGGGGATCGGCGGCGCCCGCCGTTTCGAACAGGTGGGCGGTGGTGTTGCGGCTTTCAGGCATGGAATCGCATTCCTCGGCTGCAGCAGGCTGGAATCTGGCGCTGAACCACGCATGGGCAGCCGATGAGCAATCCACGAGCCCCCATCACCGCGCCGCCGGCCCTTTGACGCGACCGGACAGCACCCCGAAGCCTTCGATGATCGCTTCCAGCTTGTCCATTCGGTGGAGCTCGAGCTGCACCTCCTCCATGGCACGCACCAGACGCTGACCCTGCTCTACGTCCTCGGTCGCCGCGGCTTCCGCGATTTCACGCTCCAACTCCCGCTTCTGCCAGAGCAATGCCTTCGTCCGCCGGTGAAGGGTGAGCGCCTGGAGGTAGCCCTCGCGCGCGTCCTCCGGAGCCGCGACGGCCGTCGCTGTCCAGAGCCGCGCATAGCGCACCTGCTGATCGAGTTGGCCGATCAGAACGCCGAAGCCCTCCGCCTCCAACTGCTCGATAAGGCCCTCCCGCGTCAGCCGCGGTCCGCTTGCTGCCGCGGCGTTCAGCACCGCAGCCCAGCAGCGCTGCAGGTCGCGGTGGTCGAACTCGATGGTCGAGATCTCGTCATATTCGTCGAACAGCAATTGCGGGTGATTGACGATGGTGATGGCCAGCACGCTTTCGCGCAGAAGCGGCGCGGCCTGCTGGCCGCTGACGAGCGACGTGCGTGCCAGCCGGTCGGAGATCGAGGTCGGGCCGGCAGCATTGCGAGCGCCTGCAAAGCCTCTTTGTCCGCCGCGCTCTCGCCCGCCCCGCTCGAAGGGCCGCCGATCACCCCGAAAGGGAGTGCCGGCTTGCAGGAAGGCGTTCAGCCGGTCGCGCATGTCCTGGCCGTAATGGCGGCGCACGCTTTCGTCAGCAATGACGGCGGTCACCTGCCTCAGTCGAGCTTCGAGCTCGGCGCGCTTTTCCGGCGTATCGAAGCTGCCGCCCTGCACCTCGCGCAGCCACACCATATCGGCGAGCGAGCGGGCATTGGCGAGCACCTTGTCGAAGGGGTCGCGTCCTTCATAGCGCACGAGATCGTCCGGATCCTTGCCATCCGGCAGCATGGCGAAACGCACCGAACGCCCGGGTTTCAAGTGCGGCAGCGCCAGGTCGACGGCGCGGTTGGCGGCGCGGATACCGGCGCCGTCGCCGTCGAAGCAGAGCACCGGTTGCGACGTCATCTTCCAGAGCAGATCCAGCTGGTTTTCGGTGAGCGCCGTGCCGAGCGGGGCAACGGCGTTTTCGATGCCGGCCTGATGCAGCGCGATCACGTCCATATAGCCCTCGACGGCGATGATCGTGCCGGCGCCGTCCGCACCCTGCGCCGCCCGGCGGGCGCGGGCGAAATTGAAGAGGACATTGCCCTTGTGGAAGAGCTCGGTCTCGTTCGAATTCAGGTACTTCGCCGGCGCATCCGGCGACATCGCACGGCCGCCAAAGGCGATCACCCTTTCGCGCGCCGAGAGGATCGGGAACATGATGCGATCGCGGAAGCGATCATAGGAAACCGGAATGTCCGGACCATGCACGACGAGCCCGCAGGCCTCTATCTGCTCCTTGCCGACGTCCTTGCCTGCGAGAAATTCCTTGAGCGCATTGCGGCTGTCGGGCGCATAGCCGAGCCGGAACATGTCGATCGTCCGACCTGTCAGTCCCCTCTCGCGCAGATAGGCGCGGGCCCTGGCACCACTCGCGGTCTGAAGCTGGTCTTCGAAGAACTGGGTCGCCAATTCCATCACGTCGAGCAGGCTCGTGCGCTCCTTGTCGCGCCGTTCGGCCTCCGGATCCGGCTGCGGCATGGGCACGCCCGCCATGTCGGCGATCTGCTGCACCGCTTCGGGAAAGCTCAACCCTTCGAGATCAGTCAAGAAGCGGAAATGATCACCGGAGACGCCGCAACCGAAACAGTGATAGCGGCCCTTGCGGTCCTCGCAATGGAAGCTCGGCGTCTTTTCGCCATGAAACGGGCAGCAGGCCCAATAGTCACCGCGCGAGACATTGGTCTTGCGGCGATCCCAGGTCACGCGCTTGCCGATCACGTCCGATATCGGGACGCGGTCGCGGATCTCGTCGAGAAAGGACGGTGAAAAGCGCATGGATTTCCTCTGGCCGACTCCCCCTATAAGCGGGAAGCCGACGGGATGCCACAGTGCGGATCCACCTTGCCCGCAATTCACAGGGGCATGAAAGAAGGGAGACGAGCTCGAGTCCAGCCCTGCCGGGGTCGTTTTCTCACTGCGAAATCGACGGCCCGCCGCGAACGGGCGGGCCCGCCTCTACTTCAACAGGTCCTTGACGACGCCGGAAGCCTTGGCGAAGTCCATCTGGCCGGGATAGCGCTCCTTCAGCGCGTTCATGCACTTGCCCATGTCGCGGAGCCCGTGCGAACCGGTCTCCTTCACGACCTTGGCGCAAAGCTCCTTCACCTTTTCCTCGGGCAACTGCTCGGGCAGGAACTCGCCGATGATCGCGATTTCCTGCCGCTCTTGCTCGGCCAGTTCCGGCCGGCCGCCTTCATCGTAGACGCGGGCCGATTCCTCGCGCTGTTTGATCATCTTCGCGAGGATCTGCATGATCTCCTCGTCGCCGACCGGATCCTTGCCCTGGCCGCGATTGGCGATGTCGCGATCCTTGATCGCCGCCTGGATCAGCCGGACGGTCGACGTTCGCCTTGCGTCCTTGGCCTTCAGCGCCTCTTTCAGTGCGTTGGCGAAGTGCTCGCGCATATTCTTCTCCATGCCGAAACCGGCCCCTGCATCTCAATTCGGAACCGGCTCGATTGCGTCATTGTTATCGTCGTCTTTAACCACTGCGGCAGGTGCAATCAAACGGAATACGCAACCCTTTGAATTATAAGGATCTTTATTTTCCCGACAATTCACAGGCGGCTGGTTGACCCCGTTCAAGCCTTTGGCTATTTTCCGGCACCTGCACGACATCGGCATGACACATTCTTCGCGGGGGTTCCCGCGCGTCCATGCCTGAGCATATGAGATGGCGATATATCGGCCGGCTTTCAAGCCGCTCCGCCGGCCGCCGCAACGGGATAGGAACGATGACCGCGACACCCGCATGGACAATCCAGAAACCCACTGCCTTGCTCGTTCTGGCCGACGGCACGGTGATCGAAGGCAAGGGCATCGGCGCGACCGGCAAGGTCCAGGCGGAAGTCTGCTTCAATACCGCCCTGACGGGCTATCAGGAAATTCTGACGGACCCCTCCTATCTCGGCCAGATCGTCACCTTCACCTTCCCGCATATCGGCAATATCGGCGCCAATGACGAGGACATCGAGGACCTGACGCCCGCCGCCCGCCACGGCGCCGTCGGCGTGATCTTCAAGGCCGACATCACCGATCCCTCCAACTATCGCGCCGTCAAACATCTCGATGCCTGGCTGAAGGCGCGCGGCATCATTGGTCTTTCCGGCATCGACACGCGGGCACTGACGGCCTGGATCCGCGAGAACGGCATGCCGAACGCTGTCATCGCCCATGATCCGAACGGCGTCTTCGACGTCGAGACGCTGAAGGCCGAGGCGAAGGCCTGGAGCGGCCTCGAGGGCCTCGACCTCGCCAGGGTCGCAACCTCCGGCCAGTCCTACCGCTGGAGCGAGACGCCCTGGGTCTGGAACGAGGGCTATTCCACGCTCGGCGAGACGGATGCCGCCTACCATGTCGTCGCGCTCGATTACGGCGTCAAGCGCAACATTCTGCGCCTCTTCGCCGGCCTGAACTGCCGGGTCACCGTCGTCCCGGCGCAAACGAGCGCCGAAGAGGTTCTGGCGCTCAAGCCCGACGGCATCTTCCTCTCGAACGGCCCGGGCGACCCGGCGGCGACCGGCGAATATGCCGTGCCGGTGATCCGGGACCTGCTGAAGTCCGACATACCGGTCTTCGGCATCTGCCTCGGCCATCAGATGCTGGCGCTGGCGCTCGGCGCCAAAACGGAGAAGATGCATCAGGGCCATCACGGCGCCAACCACCCGGTCAAGGATCATACCACCGGCAAGGTCGAGATCGTGTCGATGAACCACGGCTTCGCGGTCGATTCGAAGTCGTTGCCGCAGGGCGTTGAAGAGACTCACATTTCGCTCTTCGACGGCACCAATTGCGGGCTGCGCCTCGCCGGCAGGCCCGTCTTCTCCGTCCAGCACCATCCGGAGGCCTCCCCCGGCCCGCAGGACAGCCACTATCTGTTCCGCCGCTTTATGAACCTGATCCGCGAAAAGAAGGGCGAGCCGGCGCTGGCCGAGCGCTGAGAGCAGTCGCGCCTGTCTGGCGTGCCAGAGGGGGCATTGCCGCCAAACCTTAAACTTTCCCGAGGCAAAAAGACTGCAGTTTCAACCCATTACCATACCAACCTGAATCGGCATGCCGCAAAAAAGCCCGCCACAACAGGCGGGCTTCTCTTCAATTGCGGTAAAAACCCGCCCTTATTTGCAGGCCGCGCAGAAGCGCTGGATGCGGCGGCATGCCTCTTCGAGCTGCGTCTCGGAGGTCGCGTAGGAAATGCGGAAATTCGGGCCGAGGCCGAAGGCCGATCCGTGCACCACCGCGACGCCTTCGGCTTCGAGAAGCTCGGAGACGAAATCCTCGTCGGTTTCGATGACCTTGCCCGAAGGGGCGGTCTTGCCGATCAGTCCGGCGCAGGACGGATAAACGTAGAAGGCGCCTTCCGGCGTCGGGCAGGAAATGCCCTTGGCCTGGTTCAGCATCGAGACGACGAGATCGCGACGACCCTGGAAGATTTCCTTGTTGCGCGAGATGAAATCCTGCGGGCCGTTCAGCGCCTCGACGGCCGCCCATTGGGCGATCGAGGTCGCGCCGGAAGTCTGCTGGCCCTGGATCATGTCCATCGCCTTGATGAGCTCAAGCGGACCCGCGGCATAGCCGATACGCCAGCCGGTCATCGCATAGGCCTTCGAAACGCCGTTCATCGTCAGCGTGCGGTCGTAAAGGCCGGGCTCCACTTCGACCGGGGTAGCGAATTTGAAGTCGCCATAGGTCAGGTGCTCGTACATGTCGTCGGTCAGCACCCAGACGTGCGGATGCTTCATCAACACTTCCGTCAGTGCCTTCAACTCGTCATGGGAATAGGCCGCGCCGGAGGGGTTCGACGGCGAGTTGAAGACGAACCATTTCGTCTTCGGCGTAATGACCTTTTCAAGGTCCTCGGCCTTGAGCTTGAAATTGTTCTCTTGCTTGGTCGAGACGAAAACCGGCGTGCCGCCGCACAACGCCACCATCTCAGGATAGGAGACCCAATAGGGTGCCGGGATCACGACTTCATCGCCCGGATTGAGCGTCGCCATGAAGGCATTGAAAAGAATCTGCTTTCCGCCGGTGCCGACGATCGTCTGCGCCGCAGTGTAGTCGAGGCCGTTCTCGCGCTTGAACTTCTTGGCGATGGCTTCGCGCAGCTCCGGAATGCCGGAGACCGGCGTGTATTTCGTCTCGCCGCGGTTGATCGCGTCGATCGCAGCCTTCTTGATGTTATCGGGCGTGTCGAAATCCGGCTCCCCTGCCCCGAGGCCGATGACGTCGCGGCCTTTCGCTTTCAATTCGCGGGCTTTCTGCGAAACGGCGATGGTGGCGGAGGGCTTTACACGGGAAAGGGCATCGGCAAGGAAGGCCATGATGTGAGTCCTGATCGTTTCGAGGCGGGCGTGAAAACGCTAGGGAGCAGGATATCGGGCCCCATAGCGGTTAGGTCTATGTCGAAAGACGTCCTGTCTTGCAAGCGCCACCAAGGCAAAATCGGCGCAATGCCGTTTAAAATGCGTCACCATGACAATGATTCATCCGCTCGATCCGAGGTTTGCGCAGGGTCGGACCGCCCGGAAATTCGCGCGATCAGCATGTGGATGCTCATCATGCATTCCGATCACACGCGGGAAAATCCGCCAGCATTCGCGCTCCGATCTGCCCCGATTTCGCCACAACAACTGTCACGGAGCGCCGCAATTCCGTCCCGCAAGAGCCGAGATCCGAGCCGCATCATGAATGCTCCGAATGCATCGCATCGTGGGGCGTGCCATGTTTCTCGACGACGAAATTTCCGACCGGCATCCGCGGCCGAACGAGGCGCGCTGGGGCTTCTATCTGGCGATTGCCGCGCTCGCCGCCTGCGTCCTGATGATCCTCGGCCTGTTGGTGCCGGCCACGGCACAGGCGGCGGAAAGCACGTCACCGCCTGCGGTACATATGCGCGCGAACGACCCGCCGCAAAGTAAGATCGCAATTGGGGCAAGGCTGTCGGATCCCGGTCCGACAATGGCGGCGTCGATGGCGCAGCGCAGCGCCGAAGTGGACCCGGGGATGGGTCTGACGACCGCGGCCGACAGGCAGATCCTCGCCGGACTCATCCTGCTTGCGACCGCGCTTTTCGGCGGAACCGCATTCGGCTTCTGGCGCAGCCAGAAGGTGGAGGTGATATACGCGAAGGTCAGGCACCATGGCCGATGACGCGGACGCCCCGACCGACAAGCGCCCAAACGGCCAGCGCCCAACCAGCCAGCGCCCAACCAGCCAGCGCCAAGCCTTCCTCGCCCGGCTGTCGGCGGTCGAGACCATCGTCGCCGCCGCCATCGCCCTCATTGCCATCGCCGGCCTCATGCTCATTGGCAAGGGATTCTATATGAAGGCAACTGCAAGTTTCCTCCAATCGACCTCGATTTAAGGACCAGGACATGCGGCGCTGAAAATGCTGCAGTGATCTCTTGCCCCCTTCTCGGTAAAGCCCTTTTGATCAGATATGACTTGAAGCGTCGGGTGCGGCGCTCCAGCTTAGCCCCGTGCGCTGGTGCAAAAGCCGCGCAAAAGCCGTCGGGCGAGACAGCGCCCCTCCGCAGGAGCGCGACGGAAGGGAAAGCGGATGCGACAGCCGTGGTCGGGAAGAACCAAGCTCCACAGGATCCACGCGGCATGCGTTCCGCTTGCGGCCGTCCTCGCGGGCGGACTGCTCCTCATGCCAATAGAGCCGGCCAATGCCGCGGAGACTCGGCAATTTGCAACGCAGAAGGGGACGATCGTCGTCGAGACGCTCACGACCGGGCTTGAGCATCCCTGGGCGGTCGAGGCGCTGCCGGATGGGGCGCTCATCGTCACCGAGCGCCCGGGGCGGCTGCGCATTCTGCGAGACGGCAAACTCTCTGCGCCTATCAGCGATGTGCCCGAAGTAGCGGCACACGGTCAAGGCGGGCTGCTCGACGTCGCCCTCGATCCGCAATTCGCAACGAACCGTACGCTCTATCTCACGTTCGCAGCGCGCGGCGAGGGAGGCTATGGCACCGTGGTCGCGCGAGCCGTCCTATCGGAAGACGAGGAGCGTCTTACGAATGTCGAGGAAATCTTCCGGATGAACCGGTTCACACGGGCGGGCCAGCATTTCGGGTCGCGCATCGCCTTCGATCGGGACGGCAGTCTGTTCTTCGGCATCGGCGATCGCGGCGACGACGAGCGAGCCCAGGACCCGCGCGACCATGCCGGCTCGATCCTGCACATCAACACCGACGGCTCGATACCCGCCTCCAACCCTTATCGCGGCGACACCGGCGGACGGGCGGAGATCTGGTCCATAGGACACCGCAATCCGCAGGGCATCGCATTCGATCCCGTCGAAGGCACGCTTCTGACCGTCGAGCACGGCGCCCGCGGTGGCGACGAGGTCAACAATCCCCTCCCCGGCCGCAACTATGGTTGGCCGGTGATCACCTATGGCCGCGATTATTCCGGCGCCGAAATCGGCGAAGGATCCGCCAAGGAGGGCCTTGAGCAGCCGCTCTATTATTGGGACCCGTCGATTGCCCCCGGCGCAATCGCGGTCTATCGCGGCAAGATGTTTCCGGAATGGGACGGCGATCTCCTGGTCGCAGCCTTGAAATACCAGCTGCTCGCCCGGATGGACCGCGACGAAAGTGGAGCGATCATTGCCGAGGAACGGCTGTTCGATGGCGAGTTTGGCCGGCTCCGTGACGTGGTCGTTGCGCCCGACGGCGCGCTGCTGATGGTCACAGACGAGGATAACGGCGCTGTGCTCCGGGTCTCCAAAGCCCCGACACAGTAAACTTCCGCAAAGCTCCAGCGCACCAGCCCGACACCGGATTTTCGGGAAGCTACGAAGAGTACGGCGCTTCGCGGAACAACTTGCAAGCGGCGTGTCAGAATAGTCTGCCTCTTTCATCGCCCCTCATTGCGGCTTCGCAACCGGAAGCACACGAGCATGGTTCTTGCCGAAGAAACACGCAATTGCTACAGCGCGGATGCAACCGCGGCACGACGCCGATTTGGATTGCTTCCATCCAAACCAAAGCGAGAGGGCGACCGTGACGCGCATTCAGGCCAATCTGTTCCTGCTGCTATCCGGTGCGATCTGGGGCGCCGGCTTCGTTGCGCAATCGACGGCAATGGATGTGATCGGTCCGCTCTGGTTCATCGGCCTGCGCTTCGCAATTGCCACGCTCGTCGCGCTGCCGCTGGTGTTTATCGAAGCACGGCAGACCAAAAGGCCGCTATCCCGCGGGACGATGCGCAACTTCGTGTTCATCGGCCTGGCGCTGTTCGGCGGCGCAGTTACGCAGCAGTTCGGTCTGCTCACCACCAGCGTCACCAATTCCGGCTTTCTGACCGGCCTCTATGTCGTCTTCGTGCCGATCCTGACCATCGTCTTCCTGCGCCGCAGGCCCCATTGGGTCATCTGGCCGGCGGCACTGATGGCAAGCCTGGGCATCTTTCTCTTGAGCGGCGGCACCCTGTCGGGCCTGAACGGCGGAGACCTGCTGACGATCGTCTGCGCGCTTTTCTGGGCGATCCAGGTGATGCTCATTGGTATCTTCGCGGCGCGTACCGGCCGGCCGATGCTGCTTTCGATGACGCAATTTGCCGTCTGCGCAGTCGTCGGCATCCTGCTGGCCGCCGTGTTTGAGCCCTTGAGCGTCGAGGCCGTGGAAGCCGCCCTGCCGGAAATCCTCTATGCCGGCGTGTTTTCGAGCGGCATCGCCTTCATCTGTCAGGTCGTCGGCCAGCGGTACACGACGGCAGCGCAGGCGGCGATCTTCCTTTCGAGCGAGGCCCTCTTCGCAGCCCTCTTCGGCATGGTGCTGCTCGGCGAGGCCATCACGCCGGTCGGCTATGTCGGCTGCGCCGTCATTTTCGCGGCGATGCTTGCGGTCGAACTCGTGCCGGAATTGACAAGGCGACGCCAGAAGACCGCGGCCGCTTGAGCGGCAGCCAGCAATATTGCGCCTGCAAAGGACGTGAACTTACTGTATTACTTAATGCTGTATTGTCGTTCTACTTTCCACCAAAATGGAACATCAGTTCCACGCGGGGAATAGTATCAACACCTGCAATGGTTGCCCGATTGCCCGGATGAAACGGATCCTGTGTAGAGATCGAGCCAAATCAGTCGTTTGCGCCTGACTGCGGCGTCGCCCAATACGGCAGCATGTTCCAGAGCGACAAAATTTGGCGCAAACCTGCCGTTGGGCCTGGCACACCTCAAAAGACGGGTGGATTCAACAGCTTGCGATATATCTCTAAAAACACCGGTAAAACCGCGAATTGCGCCATTTTTGAGCAATGGCAAAAAGCAACGCCGCTTCCCAAAAGTTTTGCTTGCCAACTTAAAATAAACTGATCACTCTTACTTCTGTTCGGGCAATTTGCGAACACGGGAAGATCTTGAAAATAAGCGGGCCGGAGGACGCAAAAGCACTCCGGGCGGCAAGCTGCGGGGAGGATAATTGTGCCTTCCCATGGATGGTCGCGATAACAGGACCCTTTCCTCAATTGTCGAGAACTGCCTGCCCCCACGCCCATTTGGGCAAACTGCAATGCCACCCATGATCGGGTGGAGAGAAAAGGACCTGACGCATGGCCGAGACTGGCACCGTAAAATTCTTCAACACCGACAAGGGCTTTGGCTTCATCAAACCTGAAAACGGTGGCGCTGATATCTTCGTACATATTTCCGCTGTACAGGCTTCCGGCCTGAGCGGGCTTTCGGAAAATCAGAAGGTCTCCTTCGACACCGAGCCGGATCGTCGCGGCAAGGGCCCGAAGGCTGTCAACCTTCAGATCGTCGGCTGACGATACCCTCCGTCGATTGATACTTTCTTGACCCGGCAGCCATGCCGGGTTTTTTCGTTCAGGCTCCGTTCAGTTTGGCCCCGATAGTTTCCGATCATCATGAAAGCCGGAACTGGCCGGCCCAAGGCACAGGAATGAAGCGCATGAACAAGTTCTGGAAAGCAGCCGTTCTCTCGATCGCAGCAGCCGCCGTGGTGCTTCCCACCTTCGGCAGCGCCCAGGCGCGAGATCGTCACCACCACAACAGCGATGCCTGGGCGGCCGGTGCTGTCGGGCTTGTTACCGGCACGCTCATCGGCGGCGCGATCGCCTCGCAACCGCGCTACAGCGAACGGGTCTATATCGATCCGGAACCCGAATATTATGAGCCGCGCCCGGTCTATCGTCCCCGCCCCGTCTATCGTCCCGTCGTGGCCGAAAGCTACGGCCTCGAGCCCTGGACACCGGCTTGGTACCGCTACTGCTCGCAGCGCTACCGCTCGTTCGATCCGGACAGCGGCACCTTCATCGGCTATGACGGCCGCAGCCATTTCTGCACCGCCGGCTGATAACGCGAAGAATTGACAAAGCCGCGCTCATCCCCCGAGGTGCGCGGCTTTTCCTATGTCTCAATCCAGATAAGTCGCGCGGCACAGTAGCTTCTCTTCAGAGGCCGCGCAGAAACGGATTGGTGCGGCGCTCCTCACCGATCCGACCGCCGGGACCGTGACCGCAGATGAAGCCGACATCGTCCCCGAGCGGCAGGATCTTGTCGCGAATGGACTGAAGAAGCTGCTGGTGATTTCCGCCCGGCAGGTCGGTGCGCCCGATGGAACCGTGGAACAGCACGTCGCCCACATGGGCGAAATTCTGGGTGCGGTTGACATAGACGACGTGGCCGGGCGCATGGCCCGGGCAATGCAACACCTCGAAGACGTGGCTGCCGAAGGACACCACATCTCCCTCCTCCAGCCATTGGTCAGGCAATACGTTCTCCACCTTCATCGCCAGGCCGAAGCGTTCCGCCTGCTCCTCCAGCCGCTCGAGCAAAGGCTGGTCGTCCTTGTGCGGGCCGAGGATCTGAACCCCCAGCGCATCCTTCAGTTCCTTGGCGCCACCCGCATGGTCGATATGGCCATGCGTAAGCCAGATCGCTTTCAACGTGATGCCGTTTTCGCGGACCGTCTGCAGGATGACGTCAACGTCGCCGCCGGGATCGACGATCACCCCGTCCTTTGTCTCGCTGTCGAACAGGACAGTGCAGTTCTGCTGAAAATGCGTAACCGGGATGATGCCCGCCTGTAACATGCCAACCATGCCCTCGTTTGTGAACGTCTTTACAGCGCCGCGCGTCCTATCGAGCGCGCAAAGTTCTCTCTGGCACCCTGCTGCGTGTCTTTATCCTCAAATCGAGCCGAGTAAGGAGACGTGCAGTGGCGGGTCGCGCCCGCAGAAGGCCACCTATAGCCTTATATGGGTGGAATGACAGCTCAAACCAGGAAATCGCCTCAACGAAGCGCCACGATTCCCGGCGCCGGCGCCGGCGGCGCGAGTTGCACGGTCGTGAGCAGCAGCGCGGTTACGGCGAAATTCGCCGCAACGACGATGACGACCAACGGGCGAAGCTGCCGCTCGGCAGCGCTGATTTCCCGCACGGATTGACCCTGCATGTCGTCCCCCCAATTCGTTCGGCCGAAAAAAGCATGGACGGTGGTTTCCCTTCGGCGCCCAGGTTTCGGCCCAATATGGCGCAACCACACATTTCGTGATGTCACGGGGGGAACATCACTCTGGCGCGAGGCGTTTTTTCGTTCATCACGAATGAGGAGCAAAAGGATGAAGACCCTCTTCCCCCATCTTATCCGAGCGGCAACGGCGGGCCTGATCCTCGCCGCAGGCGTTCCCGCCGCCTTTGCGGACATGAACGCCACCGTTACGACTGACCTCAATCTGCGCGCCGGCCCCGGCCCCCAATATCCGGTCCTTGGCGTCGCGCCGGGCGGCAGCACAGCCGCACTGGAAGGCTGCATCGAAGGCAGCCTGTGGTGCCGCGTGAATGCCGGCGGCGTCAGTGGTTGGGCGTATTCCAAGTATCTGCAGACGGAAAGCGGCGGTTCGACGGTGGTCATTTCCGAACGGCGCCAGGAAATCGGGGTTCCCGTCGTCTCCTACGAGGCCACGGGAGCAACGGTCACCACTGGACCCGAACCGCTTGAGCTCATAGGCCGTGTCGACGACATCCCGACCGTCGCCCCGCCTCCAACGGTGAGGACCTATATCACCGAAAACCCGGTGGAGCCGGTTTATCTCGAAGGCGAGGTGGTCCTCGGTGCCACCGTACCGAGCGCGGTAGCCGTGCGACCCATCCCGGATTACGAGTATGAATATGTCGTGGTCAACAACCAGCCGGTGCTGGTCGAACCGGCGACGCGACGGATCGTCTACATCTACCGTTGACGCGCCGCCGGCCGGTTTCATTCCCTCGTCACAGTGCCGTGCGCCATGTCAGACACGCGGCGCTGTCGGGCTTGAAATTGCCGCGTGTCTTTGATCTAGAAGGTTGCTTCAATGCTGCAGGTGGAAGGGCGGCTGGGCGCCTGTCCATTTTCTGCGTGTAAGAAGCACCCGATGGGGCCGCACCCATGCGGCGGTAGCCGTTTTTCACCCCTTCACGCGCAAGATGGCGAAGGCGCGCTCTTTATCCGCCGATTAGAGGCGTCCAGCTGGCCCGGCTGGAACTAAGTCAATAAAACTGACATATCTTTTCACCGCGAACCGCAAATAGCGTGAAAGGAAATGACTGCGTGGCGGGCCAACCGAGGAACAACAGCCAACACCTGACCAAAGCCCACGGCAAGGATGACGAGGCGATCGATTTCGAGATGATCGAACTCCTGTTCTTCGCCTATCGCGACTTCACGAGCGATCCGGATGCCATTCTGGAAAAGAGCGGCTTCGGCCGGGCGCACCACCGCGTCGTGCATTTCGTCAACCGCGAACCCGGCATGACCGTCGCCAATCTCCTGGACACGCTGAAGATCACCAAACAGAGTCTCGCCCGGGTCCTGAAGCAATTGATCGATTCAGGCTACATACGCCAGCTGACCGGTCCGGAGGACAGGCGTCAACGCATGCTCTACACGACAAAAGAGGGGCAAGCCTTGGCAAGAGCGCTTGCCGAGCCACAGTCCCGCCGCATAGCCGATGCATTGGCAGAGGCAGGTCCGGGGGCGCGCGACGTCGTGAAGCGGTTTCTCGCCAGCATGAGGAACACCACTGCGGAATAGTCTGGGGCAGGTCTCTCTGTGGACCAGCCCGCCGGAATCAGCGACATGGGCGACCGCTCGGCGATGTTTCCATACGCGCACCGAATCTGAAATGGCGGCGCTCGACCCGAACGCCACGACCGGGCCAAGCGCCTATATCGCTTTTGTTTGCCGCATGTTTTAGGGTTCTGGCCCGAAATCGGTTGATGAAACCTGCGGATCGAGGGGAAGTGCCAAATCGGCTCAGCGAGGAACGAGGTCAGCGAATGTTGAAGGCAAAGGCGAAAGTTTCCGATGATGCAGCGCATCTTCTGATCGTCGACGACGACCGGCGCATTCGCGACCTGCTCAACCGCTATCTGCTCGAACAGGGCTTCCGCGTGACGACGGCGGCGGATGCCAACGAGGCTCGGCGTAAGCTTGTCGGACTCGACTTCGACCTTCTGATCGTCGACGTGATGATGCCGGGCGAAAGCGGCATCGCGCTGACCCAGAGCCTGCGGCAGATCAAGACGGTGCCGATCATCATGCTGACTGCCCTGGCCGAAACGAACTCACGCATTGAGGGCCTCGAAGCCGGCGCAGACGACTACCTGCCGAAGCCTTTCGAACCGCGCGAACTCGTGCTCCGGATCAGCAATATTCTAAGGCGAAACCAGCCGGCGCAGACGCCGAAGGTCGATCAGGTGATTTTCGGCCCCTATACGTTCTCCGTCGTGCGCAAGGAGCTCCGGCGCGGTGCCGAGCAGATCCGACTGACCGACCGCGAACAGGAGATCATGATGCTGTTTTCACAACGCGCCGGCGAGACCATACCCCGCCACGAACTGATCGGCGACGATGCGGAAGTCGGCGAACGCACGATCGACGTCCAGATCAACCGGCTGAGGCGCAAGATCGAGGACGATCCCTCCAATCCCGTCTGGCTGCAGACTGTGCGGGGGATCGGCTATCGATTGAGCGTGGACTAGCGAGGCGCCCGCGCACTAACATAAGGCATGTTCCGGCAACCAAAATGGGCATTGATGGCTAGCCCGCATTTCTCACACTCCTTGTGCCCTGCGCCGGTTCAAAACGGCGACAGCGTGGGAGAATGGCGGCTGCCTCCGGGCGAAAACCGCTCAACCGTAGGACGGGCTACGCTTTACTCGGCTTTCGCCCGTATCCAGCGCGCCTCAATCCCACGCAAGGCGCAAGGAGTGTGAATAATGCGGGCTAGCATCGACAGCCTCAAGCGGGAAAGGTCGAGCCCCGCCGACGGCGCCTGGAAGCGCCTCGCCCGCTGGCTGCGTCGTCGCCTGCCGATGGGGCTTTATGCCCGTTCGCTGCTGATCGTCGTCATTCCGATGGTCCTCCTGCAGTCGGTCGTCGCTTTCGTCTTCATGGAGCGGCACTGGCAGCTCGTAACGCAGCGTCTCTCTGCCGCGGTCACCAACGACATCGCTGCGATCGTGGACCTGATCACGACCTTTCCAAAGGATGGCGATATCAACGAGATCGTCCGCATCGCTGGGGAGCAGCTCGGTCTCAATATCAGCGTCGAGCCGGGCGGCGAACTGCCGCCGCCGCGCCCGAAGCCGTTCTTCGAAATTCTCGACCGGATTCTGAGCGAAGAGATCTCGAACCAGGTGCGGCTACCTTTCTGGATCGACACCGTCGGGAACTCGAAGATCGTCGAAATCCGGATCAGGCTCGAAGACGGCCGTATTCTCCGGATCTATGCCCGACGCAATCAGGCCTATGCATCGAACACCCATATCTTCCTCGTATGGATGGTGGGCGCGTCGCTGGTGCTGCTGACGATCGCCATTCTCTTTCTTCGCGGCCAAATCAGACCGATCCTGGCCTTGGCGAACGCCGCCGAGAGTTTCGGCAAGGGACAGAAGATCGACGATTTCGCACCTCGCGGCGCCGACGAGATCCGTCGCGCCGGCCTCGCCTTCATTCTGATGCGCGAACGCATCGAACGCCAGATCGAGCAGCGCACGGCGATGCTGACCGGCGTCAGCCACGATCTGCGCACGATTCTCACCCGCTTCAAACTGCAGCTTGCGCTCGCCGGCGACAGTCCCGACCTCGAAAACCTGAATCAGGACGTCGAGGACATGCAGAACATGCTCGAGGGCTATCTGGCCTTTGCCCGCGGCGAGGCGGAAGAGGATGTCGGCCAGTTGAAGCTCAGTGATCTCATGGCCCGCTTCACTGCGGAGGCGGAACTCTACGGTAAGAGCCTGACCACTTCGGTCGAGGGCCAGGACGAGATCCGTGTCCGGCCGAACGCCTTCACCCGGCTCCTCGCCAACCTCGTCTCCAACGCCTATCGATACGCCGACACGGTCCACATCGACGCGCGGCAGAGCCCAAAATGGCTTACAGTCATCGTCGACGACGACGGCCCCGGTATTCCGGAAACCGTGCGGGAGGACGTATTCAAGCCGTTCTTCCGGCTCGACGAGGCGCGCAATCTCGACAGTTCCGGTACTGGACTTGGGCTCGCCATCGCCCGCGACATCGCCCGCAGCCACGGTGGTAACGTGACGCTTGCGCAAAGCCCGCTCGGGGGCCTGCGGGCGACCGTACGCGTGCCAACCTGATGCGCTCTCCGCGCGCGGCAAATCAGCATTTGCACCGGCTAATGCAGTCGCATCGTCGATCTCATTCTATCTGTGCCTGTCGCAGATAGAATCAAATGGAATGTACATGGAGCTTTTACATCAGCCGTCTGCCGTTCGGCACCGGCCTCTCGGTTGCCGCAAGCACGATCGCACCGCCCTCATCCGCAAAGCCGAGGGTCAGGACTTCGGAACGAACCGGGCCGATCTGGCGCGGCTGGAAGTTAACCACTGCGAGCACCTGGCGGCCGACCAACTCCTCCGGTTCGTAATGCACGGTGATCTGCGCCGAGGATTTCTTGATGCCGATCTCCGGGCCGAAATCGATCTTCAGCTTGTAGGCGGGTTTGCGTGCCTCGGGAAACACTTCGGCTCCGACAACCGTACCGACCCGAATGTCAACGCGCTCGAAATCAGAAAATTCAATGGTTTCCGACATTGCAGTTCCTTGCGAAGAAAGTTGGGGCTGCGCTCGGCTGACTGCCTCTCCGACCGGACCGATATGAATTGCAGGCGAGCGTTTGCGAGTCCGATAAGATGCGATGCTCCGCGGCGCAATCCGATTCGGACGATTTTGGAGAAGTTGGTTAGCCGGGCTCGCCATGGCTCTCCTCCCACGGCGGATGCGCAAATTCCCGGGCGAGAAAATCCACGAAGGCACGCACGCGCGGCGACAGGAAACGGCGATGCGGATAAACAACGCTGATCGGCTCGGACTCCGTTCGGTTGCAGTCGGTGAGCACGGCTTGGAGGCGGCCATTCTGAATATCGGGGCCGACGAGTATTTCCGAAAGGCGCACGATACCAATGCCGGCGAGAGCCAGCCGTCGCAAGGCTTCGGTGCTGTTCGCCTCCACGGAACTGCGGATGCGAATTGTGCGGCGCCGGCCGCCTTCGTCGAATTCCCAGACGTTCAATCGGCCGCCGGATGTGATCCCCAGGCACCTGTGCCTTTCAAGATCGTCCGGTCGTTCGGGAACGCCACGACGCTCCAGATAGTCCGGCGAGGCGCAGATGACGCGCCGATTGGCCGCCAGTCGGCGCGTGATCAATGCGGAATCGCTTTGCGCCGCCACACGCACCGCCACATCCGCATCGCCGTTCATAAGGTCCGCGATCGCATCGGTGAAATCGAGCTCCAATTCGATCGCCGGATAGCGCTGGATGAAGGCCGAAAGCATCGGCACGATCAGGCGGTGGCCGAAGGCGCTCGGCAGGCTGACACGCAACCGACCGCGCGGCTCCGCACCCGGCTGGATTGCCAGCTCCGCCTCCTCGAGATCGCTCAGGATCCGGCGAGTGGCTTCCGCATAAGCGTGTCCCTCCGCCGTAAGGCTGATGCTGCGCGTCGAGCGCTGCAGTAGGCGCACGCCCAGCCGGCTCTCAAGCCGACCGACGATCTTGCTAACGGCGGATGGCGTCATCCTCAGCCGCCGCGCCGCCGCCGAAAAGTCCCCTTCCTCCACGACGGCGAGAAATACCGCCATGGTCTCCTGTCGCTCCATCGCATTTATTTCGAAACGTCACAGATGAGCGGAATGTAGCAAGGATTATCGGGGGCTTCCATGGAGACTATCGTCTCCTTTCGCAAACAATGATCGACGGTGAAACAGATGGACGAGCAGTTCGAAATATTCGACGGTCACGATCTCCATGCGGTGGCACGCCGCCAGCGCAGCGCTGCCATCCGCCTGACCTGCCTTCGGGCGGTCGGCTGGCTGGTGCAACTCGTGCTAAGACGAAACCGGAGCCTCGCCTCTGAACGCAGACAAGCTGCGGCGTGCCACGGCTGCTGAGCCCGGGCGACCACGATGCCCGGACAGTGTCTATTCGGAACTGGCCAATTCCTGGGCGCGGCTGCGCGCCGCGGCGATGGCCTTGTTGAAAAGCGGCTGCATGCCGTCATCCGCCATCAGTATGCCCAGGGCGGCAGCGGTCGTACCGCCGGGCGAGGTCACATTCTGGCGCAGGCGCGCGGCATCGTCGGAGGACTGGTACAGGAGTTCGCCAGCCCCCGCGACGGTTTCCCGCGCGAGCCGCATGGCAAGGTCCGCCTCGAGACCGAGCTTGCGCCCGGCCTCCGCCATGCACTCGACGAGATAGAAGACATAGGCCGGGCCGCTGCCCGAAACGGCGGTCACCGCATCGATATCGGCCTCGCTCGCAACCCATTCGACCGGACCGCTGACCTTCAACAGATCATGGACGAGGACCCGTTGCGCTTCCGTCACCCGAGCATTCGGAAACGCGCCGGTCACGCCGCGGCCGATCAGCGCCGGCGTGTTCGGCATCGCCCGAACGATCGCCGCCTCGCCGAGGTGACGCTCGATGAGGGCGAGCGTCTTGCCGGCGGCAACGGAAATGATCACCGTCTCCGGACCGACGAGACTCCTGAGCGGCGGCAGGGCTGCATCCATGACCTGCGGCTTGACGGCCAGGAAGATCACGCCTGCCTTGACCCCATCCGGCACGAAGGTCGCGTGGCCCACGCCGTGGTCTGCAATGAGTTTGGCCATGACGGGAGGCGGGCCCGGATCGATTACGAGCACGTCGCTGCCGCGGACGCCGCTTTTCAGCCAGCCGCCGAGCATCGCACCGCCCATATTGCCGGCGCCGATGAGGACGATCGGACCTGAATGGGATGCCTGCATCTCACGCCTCTCCGACGGTTTCGAACATGACCGTGTCGATGGCGCGCTGGGCATCCATTCCTGACCAGACGACGAACTGGAAAGCCTGGTAATAGGACTCACAGGCATCGAGCGCACTCGATAGCAGCACCTCGACCTGCCGGTTCGTCGGCTCCGCACCACCGGCAAGCAACAGAGATTGCCGGAAGATGATGACCTCTTCTTGGCGCCAGAGATCAAAGTGGCCCATCAGCACCTGGCCATTGATGTGCGAGAGCAGCCGGATGACCTCGTTGACCCGGCCTTCGGGAACTTTGACGTCGAAAGCGCAGGCCAGGTGCAGCGCCTCGAATTCCTCCATCCAGGAAAAGGAAACGTGATAGTCGGCCCACCGGCCCTCGACCGTCATCGCGATCTCGTCCTCGCCGGATCTCTCGAAAGACCAGTCATTGTTGGCGGCAACGAATTCGATCATGTCGACCGGATTTGATTGGCGCTCGGCTTCCAGTTCCAAAAGGCTCATGCATCACCCTAAAGGCACGGCACGGGCGCGCAAGATCACGTTCACAAGACGCAACGCTTGAAAACCCACACCGGATACGGACACACTATGATTGCTGGACCTGCGACTATCCTGGCTTACTTACCCTGCCCGAAGCTTGCGTGGTCCGTTTCGAATCATCATTTAAAATCAGTGTATAGCGGCAGAGTCAGGCTGCCAGCCCCTTAGCCGAAAAATTGAAGGAAAGATCGGCTCAACCCGCTGTGATTTTGTTTTAGCGCCGAAGCTTAACCGACTCTGCGATAAGGCTTTTTTGCGAGTGTCCACAGGTGGAAAACTTTTCAGAATTCGTTAACGCGGAAATCCGGCAACACCCTGACGTTGTACGAGAACGCGTCGCCTTGACGCGTCGGCCCGAAAATCAGGGCCGATCCCATCGGCGCGAAGAGCCGCCGCATGAATGGAATGGGTCGCCGGGCGACCGACGATGACACGCGCGCCCGATGCGAGGCAGTCCGGCCGACCACCTCCTCATACCGCTTGCGAAATTACTTGCCCGTCTCTGCAAGGCGCGCTTCCAGCGCCGCGATGCGGGCGAGAAGCGCCTCGTTTTCGTCACGCGCCTTGGCGGCCATTTCCTTCACCGCCTCGAACTCCTCCCGCTTGACCACGTCGAGCGAGTTCAGCCAGCCTTCGGCCTGGGCGCGAAACGCTGCTTCCATTTCGCGGCGCACACCCTGAGCAGCGCCGGCGGCATCTGTCATCAGTTTGGCAAAATCATCGAGAATGCGGTTGGCGCCTGTGCTCATCGTCCTGATCTCCCTTTCGGTTCCGTGCGCGGATCCCTTGGAATTCAGGTAGGGTCCTCGGGTGGAGGATGCAAGGAAAATAAACGGCGCGAAGCAGTCCGAGACCCCGCTCGCGGCTTGACCCGGTGAAGTTCGGTCGCCATGTTCCGCCAAGACATTCGGTCGCCAGAGAGTACACCTTGGAAACCATCGCCACTCGCCTCGCCATCCTCCCCTTTCCGGAGATCGACCCCGTCATCTTCACGATCGGGCCGCTCGCCGTGCGCTGGTACGGCCTCGCCTATGTGGCTGGCATTCTGCTCGGCTGGTTCTATGCCCGGCGCATCCTTCAGAGACCTGCCCTTTGGCGCAACGCCACGCCCGCCCTCACTCTGACGCAGCTCGATGATTTCCTCCTCTGGGCGGCCGGCGGTATCGTCCTCGGCGGGCGCCTCGGTTACATCCTGTTCTACGACATCGATGCCGTGCTCGATAACCCGATCCGGGCGATCGAGATCTGGAACGGCGGCATGTCGTTCCATGGCGGCCTTCTCGGCACCACGTTGGCGATGATCGTCTTCGCGCGCAAACATGCGATTGCTGTTTGGAGCCTGTTTGATCTCGTGGCCGCCGTGGTGCCGATCGGCCTCTTCTTCGGCCGCATCGCCAATTTCATCAATGGCGAACTCTGGGGCCGCCTGTCCTCCATGCCCTGGGCGGTCGTCTTTCCGACGGGAGGACCCTTCGCGCGCCACCCGAGCCAGCTATACGAAGCCGCGCTCGAGGGCTTCCTGCTTTTGGCGGTGCTTGCCTACTTCGTCTATCGCCGGAAGGCGCTGAAAAACCCCGGTCTCGTAACCGGCATCTTTACCTGCGGCTATGCGGCAAGCCGCATCTTCGTCGAATTCTTCCGCGAGCCGGACCCGCAGCTCGGTTATCTTTTCGGCGGCTGGCTGACCATGGGCATGCTTCTTTCCGCGCCCTTGGCGCTCGCCGGAATATGGGCAATCCTGCGTGCGCGCCGGGCCGCTGTCGCCGCCACTTGATTGGGCCGAGCCATGACCAACCCACTTGCGGACAAGATCAAGGCCTTGATCAGGGCCAGCGGGCCGATCAGCGTCACCGATTATTTCTCCCTCTGCCTCGCCGATCCCGAGCACGGCTATTACCGCGTGCGCGAGCCCTTCGGCGCCGCCGGCGACTTCACCACGGCGCCGGAGGTGAGCCAGCTCTTTGGCGAGATGATCGGCATTTTCCTGGTCCATGCCTGGCAGCAACATGGTTGCCCAAAGCCCGCGATGATCGCCGAAATCGGCCCGGGCCGCGGCACGATGATGGCGGATATCCTGCGCGTCGTCCGTCGCCTCGCTCCGGACCTCTACGAGACGGCAGGCATACACCTCGTCGAAACGAGCGAACGGCTGCGGGAGGTGCAGGCGACCACACTCTCCGCCCATGACGGCAGGATCCATTGGCATCAAAGTTTCGACAGCCTGCCGCCGGGCTTCCTGCTCCTCGCCGCCAACGAGCTTTTCGACGCCATCCCAATCCGCCAGTTCGTGCGCACGGCGCAAGGGTTCCGCGAGCGTATGGTCGGGCTCGACGGCGATGACCGGCTCGCGTTCGCCGCAGGCGTCGCCGGGATCGATCCATCACTCCTGCCGACGCCGCCGCAGTCGGTGGCCGAAGGCACGATCTTCGAGATCGCCCCGGCGCGCGATGCCGTGATCGCCGCTCTTTGCGAGCGTCTGCGCGCGGGAGGCGGCACCGCCGTCATCATCGACTACGGGCATCTGGCAACCAGCTATGGCGACACACTGCAGGCCGTGCGAAAGCACCACTACGACCTGCCGCTTGCCCATCCGGGCCAGGCAGATCTCACCAGCCATGTCGATTTCGAACAGTTGGCGCATCGCGCCAGGGCGGAAGGCGTCCAGATCAACGGACTGGCCCATCAGGGCGACTTCCTCGTCGGCCTCGGCCTTCTGGAGCGCGCCGCCGCACTCGGGCGCGACAAGGACGGGGCCACGCGCGAAGGCATTCGCGACGATGTCGAACGTCTTGCCGGCGCCGGCGCCGGCAAGATGGGCGAGTTGTTCAAGGTCCTGGTCGTCAGCAGCCCGGAAGTGAGCTTGGCACCTTTCAAGAAGAAGGCCGCCTGACGTTTTTGACCCGAAAATCGGAACGGATCTCCGGAAAGCTCCACGCGCGTCTCAAAGCGTTATAGCGGCCTTTTGCGCGTTCGAAAGACGCACGGCGAACGCGACGGCCGGACTGCTCCCCGCAAGGGAATTGCCGTGGTCGCTTGCGTGCCATTCCGCCCCGCCGACGCCGTCCGACGATTGACAGTCTTGGCAGGCCGGGCCAACATCCAGGCAAATCAGCCGCGAGCCACGGGGCCGAAATAGCGCCTCAACTCCAACCTATCCTATTGACTCCAAAGGGCGAAAACACCGAATGCAGGACGACGCCTCGATTTCCCCCGTGCAAAGTCCGCTCCTTGGCGCCATGGCCGGCCGGGAGATCACGCATGGCTTTTTCACCCGCCAGGGCGGCGTCTCCGAAGGCATCTATCGCGGTCTCAATGTGGGCCTCGGCTCTAATGACGACCAGGCGCGCGTCGGCGAGAACCGCGCCCGGGTGGCCCGCTGGTTCGACACCGAGCCGCGGCGGCTTGCCACCGTTCACCAGATCCATTCACCCGACGCGATCGTCGTCGATGCGAGTTTCGACGGCATCCGACCCGATGCCGACGCGCTGGTGACGGCGACGCCCGGCATCGTGCTCGGCGTTCTTTCTGCCGATTGCGGACCCGTGCTTTTTGCGGATCCGGAAGCACGCATCATCGGCGCGGCCCATGCCGGCTGGAAAGGAACGCTTGGCGGTGTGCTTGAAAGCACGATCGCGGCCATGGTCTCGCTCGGCGCGCGCCGGAAGCGCATCGTCGCCTGCCTCGGCCCCTCGATCAGCCGCCAGCACTATGAGGTCGGACCCGAATTCGTCGAGCATTTCCTTGCGGCCGACGCGCGCCACGCATCGTTCTTCAGCCCCTCGGGCCGCAATGGGCACGCCATGTTCGATCTGCCGGGGCTCACGATCGAGAAGCTGACGGAGGCCGGCGTGACGGCGGAAAACCTCGATATCTGTACCTATGCCGACGAGGGCCGCTTCTTCTCCTATCGCCGCACCACGCACCGGCAAGAGCCGGACTACGGACGCCAGATATCCGCGATTTGTCTACGGGAGGTTTGAGATGGCGCTTCACTTCGCCGAAGAGGAATATGCCAGCCGTCTGGCCCGGCTTACGGCCCGGATGCAGGAAGAAAAGCTCGATGCCTTGCTCCTCTTCGCGCAGGAGAGCATGTATTGGCTGACCGGCTACGACACCTTCGGTTATTGCTTTTTCCAGACGCTGGTCGTGAAACGCGACGGAGAGATGGTGCTGCTCACGCGTTCGGCCGATCTGCGGCAGGCGCGCCACACGTCGAATATCGAGCGGATCGAAATCTGGGTCGACCGCGTCAATGCCGATCCCGCCGGAGACCTGAAGAACCTGCTGAGCGAACTCGACCTGCTCGGCTCCCGTATCGGCGTCGAATATGATACGCACGGCATGACCGGAAAGACGGCGCGGCTCGTCGACAATCAACTTTCCACCTTCGGCGAGCTTGTCGATGCCTCGCTGCTCGTCAGCCGGCTGCGGCTGATCAAGAGCCCGGCGGAGATCGCCTATGTGGAGAAGGCGGCGAGCCTCGCCGACGACGCGCTGGACGCGGCGCTACCCCTGATCCGGCCCGGCGGCAGCGAGGCGGATATCCTCGCCGCGATGCAAGGTGCGGTCTTTGCCGGCGGCGGCGACTATCCGGCCAACGAGTTCATCATCGGCTCCGGTGCCGATGCGCTGCTCTGCCGCTACAAGGCCGGCCGGCGCACACTCGACGCCAATGACCAGCTGACGCTCGAATGGGCCGGTGTCAGTGCCCATTATCACGCGGCTATGATGCGCACGGTGGTGATCGGAGTGCCGACCAACCGCCATCGCGAACTCTACAGCGCCTGCCGCGAAACAATCCAGGCGATCGAAATGGTACTCCGGCCCGGCAATACCTTCGGAACCGTCTTCGACGTTCACTCGAGGATCATGGACGAGCGCGGCCTCGCCAGGCACCGGCTGAATGCTTGCGGCTATTCGCTTGGTGCCCGCTTCTCGCCGTCCTGGATGGAGCACCAGATGTTCCATATCGGCAATCCCCAGGAGATCGAACCCGACATGTCGCTCTTCGTGCACATGATCATCATGGACTCCGACAGCGGAACGGCCATGACGCTCGGCCAGACTTACCTGACGACGGCCGGTGAGCCACGCGCCCTCTCGCGCTTCGGCCTGGACTTCATTTCTGCGTAAGGAATACGCCCTATGATCCCCGGCGAGAAATGAAGCGAAGTGCGGGCAGCGCGGTCTTCGGACTGCAACCCGCGCCAGAATTCAAGCCGGGACGGTAGGAATGATGCGAAAGCAGATCATGCCGATCGCAAGCCTTGGTCTTGCCGCGGCCCTTGCGGGCTGCAACACGACGGATGCTCTTATTCCACAGGTGGACGTCGGCGAAGGAAACTTCCACTCGCCGCCGGTGACGCAATCCGACCTCGATACCATGTCGGCGCAGACGGCGGTGATGCCGGTGGAAAGCGTGCCGCCAAGCCGCACGGCGGCCTTCTCTGCGCAGCCGCATGTCGCGGGCCCGCCGACGCAATCCGCGGCCGACTATGCCGATTACACGGATCCCGCCGGTACGCTGGAGGGCCAGGCAAATCGGCTTGCGCAAGGCGCAGCCCCAATTCAGACTACGCAGCCGCCTGTGCAGCAGCCGCAGAGCGAGCCGATTCCGCAGGAGTCTTCTCAACCGTCTCGCACGGAATCGGCTGCGGCCGCGCCGGCAGAAAGCCAGCACGCCGCCGCATCGCCTACCGCTGGTTCCAGCGCGGGCAGCATCCGGTTCCTGCCGATCATCGGGGCGCCGGTTCAGGCGGTGACGCCGCTCTCCAGGCAACTCGGGGCCTCGGCCCGCGCGGAGGGGCTTGCCATCAAGAGCTCCGGCGATGCCACGAGCGACCATATCCTCAAGGGCTATTTCTCGGCGCTCCAGGATGGCGGCAAGACCACCGTGGTCTATGTCTGGGACGTTCTCGACGGCAGCGGCAATCGCCTGCATCGCATCCAGGGACAGGACACGGTCGCCGGAAGCGCGGCCGAGCCCTGGAGCGCAGTGCCGCCCGAGACGATGCAGGCAATCGCCGAAAGGACGATCAGCGCCTATCTCGAATGGCGTCGCTCCAGAGCGGGCTGAGAAAAGCGCCGCGCTTCCCACCCGCATCCCGCACCAAACTTGCTTAGCTCGATCATGTTCTACGGATTTAGGCCGGTCGGGCCAAATTCACCGTGATCCTGGCCAGCAGATTGCAAAGATTTTAGGATAACGACCCCTGCGGCGCAGCAATCCCCCTTGCATTCGACTTCAGGGACGCTAAAAAGCGGCCGATCAGTCTGACAGCGGCCGTCCGCAACGATTGCCCGCGATCGGAATGGCTCACGGAATCTGCGCGGTACAAGCCGTCCCGGACTGGCCCCGGATGGCGACCGCGCCAGCGCAAGGCGGACCGTCAATGAAGGTTTTCGCAGGCAATTCGAACCGGCTGCTGGCCGAAGCGATCTGCAATTATCTCAACCTGCCCCTCGGCAAAGCCACGGTCCGGCGCTTCGCCGACCAGGAGATCTTCGTCGAAATCGGCGAGAACGTGCGCGGCGAGGATGTGTTCATCATCCAGTCCACATCGTTCCCGACCAATGATCACCTGATGGAACTGCTCATCATGATCGATGCGGTTCGCCGCTCCTCCGCCCGGCGCATCACCGCCGTGCTTCCTTATTTCGGCTACGCCCGGCAGGACCGCAAACCCGGACCGCGCACCCCGATTTCCGCCAAGCTCGTCGCCAACCTGATCACCGAAGCCGGCGCCGACCGCGTTCTCACCCTCGATCTCCATGCCGGCCAGATCCAGGGCTTCTTCGACATCCCGACGGATAACCTCTATGCGGTCCCGATCCTCGCGCGCGACGTCAAGGAAAACTACAATCTCAACAATGTCATGGTCGTTTCACCGGACGTCGGCGGCGTCGTGCGTGCCCGCGCCCTTGCCAAGCGGCTCGACTGTCTGCTCGCGATCGTCGACAAGCGTCGCGATCGTCCTGGTGAATCGGAAGTCATGAACGTCATCGGCGAGGTCAGCGGCAAGGATTGCATCCTCATCGACGACATCGTCGATTCCGGCGGCACGCTCTGCAACGCTGCCGAAGCACTCCTGAAGAACGGCGCCATCAGTGTCACCGCCTACATCACCCACGGCGTCCTCTCCGGGGGTGCCGTCGCCCGCGTCACGTCGTCGATGCTGAAGGAACTGGTGATCACCGATTCCATCCAGCCGCCGACGGCGGTGCAATCGGCCCATAATATCCGCGTGATCTCCACCGCCGCCCTGCTCGGCGAAGCGATCAGCCGCACCAGCCAGGAAGAGTCGGTATCAAGCCTGTTCGACTGAGGCCGCACCTCGAGATTTGCAGCCGATCGCGAGCCGCGATCGGCTGATGACCTTTTTGTCTCACACGGATGAGGCCGCGGCTCGGGCAGACGTTGCGTTTCTTTCTTCCTGGCCTCGCGTGCTGTCAACGGGAGTGCCTCATGAGCAGTGGCGAAAGAGACCCATGCAGCACACCTGCCACCGCCAATTCCGTCAAAAAGACTCCCAACCGTCAGCCGTAACCGCAGCATTGCCGTGGAAGACCGCAGCCACCTTGGTTGCCATGACCCGCGCCGGGGAAGTGACGGGCTTCGAGGCGGGCGTTGCCTCGGCCGGTCGCGTCTGACGCAAAGCCGTGCTCACTCCAACATTGAACTGACCAAGCAGATCGAATAGCGCCTCGGCTTCCTTCGCAAGGCTGTGAGCCGCGGCCGTGGATTCTTCGACCATAGCTGCGTTCTGCTGCGTGCCCTGATCCATGGTGTTGACGGCCTGATTGATCTCCTTGATCCCGGTTGCCTGCTCTTTGGCTGCTTCGACGATCGCCTCGACATTGCCGTTGACCTGTTGGACCTGCGACACGATGGTGTTGAGCACCGTGCCCGTTTCGCCAACCAGCGCCACGCCGCTCTTAACGTGCGCGTTTGAATCGGTGATCAGATCCTTGATCTCCTTGGCGGCCTTGGCCGACCGCTGCGCCAGCTCGCGCACCTCCTGGGCAACGACGGCGAAGCCTTTTCCGGCATCGCCCGCGCGCGCCGCCTCGACCCCGGCATTGAGTGCAAGGAGATTGGTCTGGAAGGCGATCTCGTCGATGACGCCGATAATGTTGGAGATCTCCGACGACGAGCTTTCGATCTTGCCCATTGCCTCGATGGCACTGCGCACGACTGCGCCGGAATGCTCAGCATTTTCGCGAGTCTTGCGCACAAGCTGCCCCGCCTCTTCTGCACGGTGACTGGTATCGGCCACCGTGGTCGTGATCTCTTCTAGGGCGGCGGCCGTTTCTTCCACCGAGGCTGCTTGCTGCTCCGTCCGCTTCGACAGATCATCCGATGCCGATCGAATCTGCTGCGAGCCGGCGGCGATTGCGCCCGCATTCTCCGCCACCGCCTGCATTGTCGTGCGCAGCTTCTCCACCGCGGCGTTGAAGTCGATCCGGAGTTTTTCCAGCGTGGGAATGAATGGAGTACTCAGGTTCTGCGCCAGGTCACCGTTCGAGAGCCTGTTCAGGGCGGCTGCGAGTTGGTCGACATTGTTCACCCGAGCGGTAACGTCGGTCGCGAATTTGACGACCTTAAAAACCTTGCCGCTCATGTCGAAAATCGGGTTATAGGAGGCCTGGATATAAACTCTTGTCCCACCTTTACCGATGCGCGTGAATTCGTCGGCGACGAATTCACCGCCCGACAGGCGCTGCCAAAAGCGGTGATAATCCTCGCTTTTCGTATAGACGCTGTCACAGAACATCGAATGATGGCGGCCCTGGATTTCCGAGAGCTGATAGCCGAGCGTTGAGAGGAAGTTCTCGTTCGCGGTGAGGATTTCGCCGTTCGGCGTGAACTCGATGACGGCCTGGGCGCGCGATAGCGCGTCGAGCTTGCCGGCATCTTCGGCGCCCTTCAGTTTCTGCGCCGTGATGTCGGTCGCAAATTTGACGACCTTATACGGCTTGCCACCTCGGAAGACGGGATTGTAGGACGCTTCGATCCACACCTCTTTGCCGCCCTTGCCTATGCGCTTGTACTGACGCTGGTCGAACTCACCGCGATTGAGCCGGGCCCAGAACTCACGATAATCGGAGGACGAGGCTTCTGCAGGATCGACAAACATCCGGTGATGCTGGCCGACGATTTCCGAAGCCTCATAACCAAGGGCGCTACAGAAGTTGCGGTTCGCGGACAGTACCTTGCCGGTCATGTCGAATTCGATGATGGCCTGCGACTTGTTCATCGCAGACAGGACCGCCTTGGCATCTGAACCAAAGCCAAATGGAATTGCTTTCATGCTATTTCCTCCTTGTAAGCGAAGCGAGCCGTAACCGCTCCCGTCAATGCCGCTCCCGTCAATGCCGTTCGCCGTTTCCCACCCGCCGCAGGCAGGATCGAGAGGCCGGCACATCGATGTGAGCCAGGGCACCAGTGTTGTTTGTCGAATGTGCAAGGATCTCGCGCCGCGAAACCGGCTGCCATCATGGCAGGCGGGAGATGGGTAGCCTCGCTGTCCCCAAACTGGGATGCGATGGTTTCCAAACAGTGAAGGAAAGAGTGTTTTATTCCAAAATTCTTATTTAGCGGCGACTCAATTCTGCGGGGCTTCCACCCTACATCGAAATGACAGCGCATCGTCGCCTTGTACGTGTCAATTTTTGGGTGGCGCATCGGCCCGAAAGTCGTACCCGAGAAAGCGATGCGCAGAGGCAGATTTACGCCGATCTTTGAACGTCTGAAAGGACGCGCCGCGCCGCAGTCTCCGCACGCCACGCATGCGGACTATCTCTCCATGCGAGGTAGTTCCCGAGGCAGTACTGCGCATGCCTCACCACCCCCGCCAAAGAGCCGAGAACGGGTGAGGAAGCGCTTCTCCCGTCCGTTGTCGAGCGAGAACATCCCGCCCCTGCCCGGCACCACGTCGATGATCAGCTGCGTGTGCTTCCACGCTTCGTATTGGCTTGCGCTGATATAGACCGGGACGCCGTCGATCTCGCCCAACTTCACGTCATTGCCTCCGACGATGTAATCGTCTGCCGGGTAGCACATCGGCGAAGAGCCGTCGCAGCAGCCGCCGGACTGATGAAACAGGATTTCCGGATGGTCGCGCCGAATTTCGCGGATGAGATCGATCGCCGCATCGGTCGCAAGCACCCGCGGCTCGCCATGGGTGTCCGTCATCAATTCTCTCCTTCCACAACGGCCGACAGGCCCCCGAAGGATATCGGGGGCCCGCCGGGAGGATCCCCGGCGATCGCCGCCGGAGCGGAACGATCAGAAGAAGCCGAGCGCCTTCGGGCTGTAGCTCACCAGCATGTTCTTCGTCTGCTGGTAATGGTCGAGCATCATCTTGTGAGTCTCGCGGCCGATGCCCGATTGCTTGTAACCGCCGAAGGCCGCGTGGGCCGGATAGGCATGGTAGCAATTGGTCCAGACACGGCCGGCCTGGATGTCGCGGCCGAAGCGATAGCAGCGGTTGGCATCGCGGCTCCAAACGCCGGCGCCGAGGCCATAGAGCGTGTCGTTGGCGATCGCCAGCGCCTCGTCCTCGGTCTTGAAGGTCGTCACGGATACGACCGGACCGAAGATTTCCTCCTGGAAGATGCGCATCTTGTTATGGCCACGAAACACCGTCGGCTTGACGTAATAGCCGCCGGCAAGCTCGCCTTCGAGCGCATTGCGCCCGCCGCCGGTCAGCACCTCGGCGCCTTCCTGCTTGCCGATGTCGATATAGGAGAGGATTTTTTCGAGCTGTTCGCTTGACGCCTGCGCGCCGATCATCGTCGCGGGATCGAGCGGATTGCCCTGCTGGATCGCCTCGACCCGCTTGATCGCCCGCTCCATGAAGCGGTCGTAGATGCTTTCCTGGATCAGCGCACGGCTCGGGCAGGTGCAAACCTCGCCCTGGTTGAGCGCGAACATGGCGAAGCCTTCGAGCGCCTTGTCGAAATAGTCGTCGTCCTCGTTCAACACGTCGGCGAAGAAGATGTTCGGCGACTTGCCTCCGAGTTCGAGCGTCACCGGGATGAGGTTCTGGCTGGCATATTGCATGATCAGCCGGCCCGTGGTGGTTTCGCCGGTGAAGGCAATCTTGGCGATGCGGGGGCTGGTCGCCAGCGGCTTGCCCGCTTCGAGGCCGAAGCCGTTGACGATGTTGAGCACGCCCGGCGGCAGAAGGTCGGCGATGAGTTCGGCAAGCACGAGGATCGAGGCGGGCGTCTGCTCGGCCGGCTTCAGCACCACGCAATTGCCGGCCGCAAGCGCCGGCGCCACCTTCCAGGCAGCCATCAGAATGGGGAAGTTCCACGGGATTATCTGGCCGACGACGCCGAGCGGCTCATGGAAATGATAGGCGATCGTGTCGTGATCGATCTCGCCGATCGAGCCTTCCTGCGCGCGGATGCAGGCGGCAAAATAGCGGAAATGATCGATCGCCAGCGGAATGTCCGCCGCCATCGTCTCGCGAATCGGCTTGCCGTTGTCGAAGGACTCGGCCCGCGCCAGGAGTTCCAGATTGTCCTCCATCCGCGCCGCGACCTTCATGAGGATGTTGGAGCGTTCGGTGGTCGAGGTTCGGCCCCATTTCTCCTTCGCCGCATGGGCGGCATCGAGGGCCAGTTCGACGTCGGCCGCATCCGAACGGGCGACCTGGCAAATCACACCGCCGGTGATCGGCGTCGTATTATCGAAATAGCGACCGGAGACCGGCTCGCGCCATTCACCCCCGATGAAGTTTCCGTATTTGGCCTTGAACGGGCTCTCGACGATCTTCTGATGCAGCATGGCTTCCTCCCTTGGAAAAACAGCGTTCTGAATTGCTGTGGAAGAAAGGGTGAGGCCGAATGCCGATTTTCGATAGAGCCCCGCCGCAGACGGAAACGCCATCTGTTTCAGAATTGCGACAGGTAGAGCGCAGCGCGCTGAAAGTCCGCTAAACAACGCTAATAGGGAACGAAGCCCGAACCGCGTCACGTTGCCCGCCGCTTCATCGACAGGATCAGCGGCTTTCTGCCAGTCACGTTTGCGGCTCGATCCAAAGAGAGTCGCCAGAGTCCACACGATCCGGTAAACGGCGGCCGGGATGCCTATCCCGCGCCGATGGGACCGGCGCGAGCGCTCTGTGTCGCGCCCACGCCGCCCTTCCCTTTATAGCACTCAGCCATATTTACACCTTCACTGCCGGAAGGCGGTTTCTTCAAGAGGCCTGGGGCATGTCCATCATAATCAGCATCCTGATCACGGTCCTTGTCATCGCCTTGGTGCTGTACCTCGTGCAAAAACTTCCGATTGACTCGACGATGAAGCAGATGGCTCAGATCGTCGTTGTAGTCGTCGGCATCGTCTCGTTGCTCAGCTCGCTAAACGTATTTTGATTAAGGCCTGCCACTACTCGACCCAGCCGACACCACCGGCCGGGAGTGCTCTCAGCCCGCTTTCCCGCCATTCCGGTGCGGATTGGACGAAGGCGTCAACATACCTGCGCGCCAGCCGGACTTGAAATCGCAAGAGGCTCGTTGTCGAACTGCTCATTCCGGTCCTTGGTCGCTTTTGCCCGCCGCCTCCATCCGCGTCATCGCCACTCCTGCCTTGAGTTTCCCTGCGCAGCGGTTTTTCGACTGCGCCGCCTTGATTATCCCGTTCTCCAAGCGAAGGCGTGATCAAGGTTCTCCCAAGAAGTCATGTTAACAAATTCTTGGCTTAGGAAAATAATAAATGTAGTACAGTATAATCATTGGGACGTACGGCGGTATTGCTCAGATTTGTTGGCTTATATTTTCCAACATTTTTCCTTGTATAAATAATATTTCTTGGCGCTCCTATCAATTGAGCGCCAAAGGTGCTATGTAAGGATTGCTGTCGCCCTATGCGCCGACCGTAGAAAGAATCTCTATGAAATGCGCCCACTCCATGACCGCGTCGGCATCCGGCGCGCGGAATCCAAGGGCGGGATCATCATTTCCGACATTGCCAAGGAAAAGTCGCGGGGAGGCGAATTGATCGCCGTTGGTCCAGGCACGCGTGATGAAGGCGGCAAGCTGATTCCGCTCGACGTTACGGCCGGTGATACGATCCTGTTCGGCAAATGGTCCGGCACCGAATGAAGATCGACGGCGAGGAACTGATCATGAACGAGGCCGACCTCATGGGCATCGTCGAAAAGACCGTCGCTGCCTGACGGTCGATTTCCGACCCCGCAATCTCAAGACCGAACTGGACGAACATAATGTCTGCCAAGGAAATCAAATTCTCCACTGATGCGCGCGATCGCATGCTGCGCGGTGTCGAGTTGCTCAACAACGCCGTGAAGGTGACGCTGGGTCCCAAGGGCCGCAATGTGGTCATCGACAAGGCCTATGGCGCGCCGCGCATTACCAAGGACGGCGTCGCCGTTGCCAAGGAAATCGAGCTGCCCGACAAGTTCGAGAACATGGGCGCGCAGATGGTGCGTGAGGTGGCCTCTAAGACAAACGACCTCGCCGGTGACGGCACCACGACGGCGACTGTGCTCGCTGCCTCCATCCTGCGCGAAGGCGCCAAGCTCGTCGCCGCCGGCATGAACCCCATGGATCTCAAGCGTGGCATCGACCTTGGTGTCGCTGTCGTCGTCAAGGAAATCCGGGCGCGCGCCAAGGAGGTCAAGTCCTCGGGCGAGATTGCCCAAGTCGGCACCATCGCCGCCAACGGCGACGCGACAGTCGGCGAGATGATAGCCAAGGCGATGGACAAGGTCGGCAATGAAGGCGCCATCACCGTCGAGGAAGCCAAGACTGCCGAGACCGCACTCGACGTTGTCGAGGGCATGCAATTCGACCGCGGCTATCTCTCGCCCTATTTCGTCACCAATGCCGAGAAGATGCGCGTGGAATTGGAGGACCCCTACATCCTCATCCACGAAAAGAAGCTTGGCAATTTGCAAGCGATGCTGCCGATACTCGAGGCGGTCGTGCAGAGCGGCAAACCGTTGCTGATCCTCTCCGAGGATGTCGAGGGCGAAGTTCTGGCGACGCTGGTCGTAAACAAGTTGCGCGGTGGCCTAAAGGTCGCAGCCGTAAAGGCGCCGGGCTTCGGCGACCGCCGCAGGGCCATACTGGAAGACATTGCCGTCCTCACGGCCGGCCAGATGATCTCCGAGGATCTCGGCATCAAGCTCGAGAACGTCATACTCGACATGCTCGGCCACGCCAAGCGCGTGCTGATCGAGAAGGATACCACCACGATCGTCGACGGTTCCGGCGATAAAGCGACCATCCAGGCGCGCATCCAGCAGATCAAGGCACAGATCGAGGAGACGACCTCCGACTATGATAAAGAAAAACTGCAGGAACGCCTGGCGAAACTCGCCGGCGGCGTCGCGGTAATCCGCGTCGGCGGCGCGACGGAAATCGAGGTCAAGGAAAAGAAGGACCGCATCGACGATGCGCTGAACGCCACGCGTGCCGCGGCTGAGGAAGGCATTGTTCCTGGCGGTGGTGTTGCCCTGTTGCGCGCCAGGTCGGTCCTGGTCGGATTGACCGGAGCGAATGCGGACGTCACGGCCGGCATCTCGATTGTGCTCAGGGCGCTTGAAACCCCGATCCGGCAGATCGCCGAGAACGCCGGTGTCGAAGGCTCGATCGTCGTGGGAAAACTCACCGACAGCAGGGATTACAACCGGGGCTTTGACGCGCAGACGGAGACCTATGTCGATATGATCAAAGCCGGCATCGTCGACCCGGCTAAGGTCGTGCGCACCGCTTTGCAGGACGCCGGCTCAATCGCGGCACTTCTGATCACTGCCGAAGCGATGATCGCCGACATTCCCTCAAGAGAATCTGCCCGGCCGGCCGGTAACGGCGGCATGGGCGGGATGGGATATTGAGAACAGTGCCTGAGCGGCGTTGGTGCACGGATGACCTGGTAAACCGATTTGAGGCCCACATATGCGAAACGCGTTGATTTTGCTGGGCAGCCAATTGGCTTCGCGGCGTCAGAGGCCGCCATTCACCAAAAACGACGACGAAGGTCACGAGGGGGTCACGACGCAGGACGGGCTCGAACCGGTGCCTATGTCGTCCGCCGATGAAGGCGCCACGCTCATCGAAAGGACGTTCGGCAACCAGATCAAGCCCGCTGCGAACGGCAGCGCCTCGCTCGACAAGGGCGAGAAATGACAGAACCCCTCTGTCCAACGGAAAGGATGGCGACGAAGTTCGTGATTGCGTTCTACCGTGTTCGGGATGCGGACGACGCGCATGCGATCGTCGGTCCGCGAAACCGCGGAAGCTGCCGATTTCGACGAGGCGACAGAGATTGCGCGGGAGCTCTTGCGGACGCTCGACATGCCGCAGCGTCCGGACGTCGTCGAAGGTGATGGAAACACGATCCATTCAAGCAGGTTCAACACCATCGAAAATCTTGATGAAAGGCCACAACCATGAACGCCCACAGCAATGAAACTGAAGCCGGGCGAAATGCGCTTGCGATCAGCATCTGGGAAAATGAAGGTGGGACGCCAGCGCCCGACACAATGGATGATCAATGCGGCCGCCGCATCGATGCGGATCGCTCCTGGGCGGTCTATCACGTGTTCACAGGCGCACCGGCGCGTGTCGGCGGCAACCTTCGCAATATCGAGCGCCGGATAAAACGGATCAGGCTATCGGCACCCGCGCGGTCCGCGTCCGAAACAGAGGCGCGCTGATTATGACGCTGTCATTTCCGAATCCGAGCCGCAGCCTCGATGAAAAAAGGAACGCCGTCCGTTTCCTCGTCCATGACGGTATGTTCGAGGTGCGGTTCTTCGTCGAGGCCGGCGCGCTCGCGATAGCGGGTGCCGAATTGGGCAGGTCGGAAATCTCGGAATTAAAGCTCCTTTCTGCTTTTGACGCGTTGCGTCCGTCCATCTACGATGTCGCACGCAAGGCCTATTCCAGTGGCCGCCACGATTCCTACACACTGACCGCCGCTGATTTCCGCTAGGATGGATCCAGATGCTGATCCGCTACGGCTATGAGATCACGCTGAACTGCCAGCAACCGACCGCGTTGGTGTGCCTGTTGTCGGTCCACGAGGATCGCGCGGCCGATATCCGCGTTCCTGAAACGACATTCACCGCCCCCGATGTGCCGACATCGACCTATCGCGATCTCTTCGGCAACCGCTGCCGGCGGCTTGTCGCACCGGCCGGCGACTTGACGATATGGGGTGATGCCACAATCGAGGACGACGGCAAACCGGACAAGGTGCTGCCAGCCGCCCAGGAACTCCCAGTGTCGAAGTTGCCGGACGATTGCCTCGCCTACCTCATGGGCAGCCGCTATTGCGAAACCGACCGTCTCAGCCAGATCGCTTGGGACATGTTCGGCGCGGTCGCGCCCGGTTGGGGGCGTGTGCAAGCGATCTGCGATTTCGTTCACGACCATATCCGTTTCGACTACATGCAGGCCCGATCGACGCGGACCGCCTTCGAAGTCTTTCATGAGCGCGTTGGTGTCTGCCGCGACTTCGCGCATCTTGCGGTCACCCTTTGCCGCTGTCTCAACATTCCCGCACGCTATATCAACGGTCATCTCGGCGACATCGGCGTCCCGGTCGTCGACCCGATGGATTTCAGTGCCTGGATGGAGGTCTTCCTGGACGATGGATGGCACACGTTCGATCCGCGCAACAATACGCCGCGTGTCGGCAGGATCGTGGTTGCACGCGGCCGTGACGCAGCCGATGTCCCCCTCATCAACTCGTTCGGGCCGCACGTCCTGAAGTCGTTCCGGGTGTGGACTTATGAGGTGCCGGCCTTGCAATAGCCGCTGGGAGCATTCGCCAGTCGCGATCAAAACGCAGGAGTGGTTCACGGCATGAACGACAGCCTCTCACGGCTTCCCAGGGAACCGGCAGATCGGCTCACCAAGCCGTTCATGCGATTCCTCCGCATCGAGGCTACGGCGGGCATTATCCTTTTGCTCAGCACGCTCTTGGCGCTAGGCCTCGCAAACACGGCGTGGTCGTCGTCGTTTCTCGCCTTATGGGAGATGCCCGCGGGCGTCAGAGTTGGCGACATCGAGATCTATCGTTCTCTGAAGCACTGGATCAACGACGGACTGATGACGCTCTTTTTCTTCGTCATCGCCCTTGAGCTGAAACGCGAGCTGGTGCTGGGGGAGCTGCGCAATCCGCGCATAGCCGCTCTCCCCGTCGCCGCTGCTCTCGGCGGGATGGCGGTGCCGGCCGGTCTGTTCTCGCTGCTGGTCGGCGGCGGGCCGGGTGCGAGCGGCTGGAGCACCGTGATGTCCACCGATACGGCCTTCCTCATCGGGTGCCTTGCGGTGCTTGGTTCGCGCATACCAGGCCGCTTGCGGCTGTTCCTGCTCTCTCTTGCAATCTTCGACGATGTCGGCGCCATCCTGGTCGTGGCGATCGGCTATGGCGAAGCCTTGAATTGGGTCGCACTCGCAACCGCCATTCTCGGGCTTGCTGTCGTCGCAGGGATCGCGCGTCTGGGCATCCGCAGCATTCCGGTGTATTTCGTGATAGGCGGCGGCATCTGGCTGGCATTCGACGCATCGGGCGTCCATGCGACGCTCACCGGAGTGATTCTTGGATTAATGACGCCGGCGCGGAGGTGGATAAGCGACACACGCCTCCACGCGATACTCGACCGGGTGAGCGCCTATCCGCCCGGCGACCATTGGAGCCGCGACACGGCGGCACGCAACGACCTCCATCGGGCAGGCGTCGCGACCCGCGAAGCACTGTCGCCGATCGAGCGTCTCGAGATCGCTCTCCATCCCTGGGTTGCCTTCGTGATCATGCCGCTTTTTGCGGTCACCAACGCGGGCGTTCCGATCGCGGATGCAAACTTCGACCTTCCCCTCACGATCGCAATTGTCGCCGCCTTCGTGATCGGCAAGCCCGTTGGCATTGTGCTCTTCAGTGTTCTCGCAGTGAAACTCCGCTTCGGGGCTCGTCCAGACGATCTCCCGTGGAGCCTGCTGGCAGCCGGAAGCCTGCTGACCGGGATCGGCTTCACCATGGCCCTGTTCATTGCCGAACTTGCTTTCGAGCTCGAGCTACTGAACTCCGTCAAGCTCGGCGTTCTCGGCGCTTCCGTCGTCTCGGCAGCACTCGGTCTTCTGGCGTTGACCTGGCTGACGTCTCCTGGAAGACGGTAGTCCGCGATCCGGTTTAAGGCATTCGCTGACTAGCAGCCTGGCAACGAACTAACTCGCAAGCGCTTCACGGCCCGTCACTTTGTCCATGCTGATGGCGAAAAAAATGGGAAGGTATCCGGGTGGCTTCTCATCCGCGCCCCAGCTAAGGGCACCTGGCTCCCACCAATCATTGTAGACGTTCAGTATGCCCCACGCGTGCTTCTTCTCCGTCTCTTCGTGGAATTCGCGGTACCTGCCCTCGATGATTACGCATTTCCATCGGTGCTGATCAGTGGAATGTTCGATCTCGACGCAGACAAGCGGATTGCTCCGCATGAATTCAATCTTTCTTCCCGGCATCGAAAAACTGAAAATTTGGCCCTCTGCTCGGATATAATATATCGGCACAACATAAGGTTGATTGTCACGGCAACATCCAAGCCGGGCCACGCGCTGCTCGGAGATGAGTATGCTGCATTCACTGGGTAGCATTTCGCGCAATCTCGTTGGCGTTGCTCCGTCCAGATCTCTTGTTCGGTCGACGTCCTCGATGCTTGCGGATGACCGCAATCTACTCTTGATCGTAGCACGGGATGGCATGCGCGGGTGCCATAAAACGTCGGATTCGCGCGTGTGGATCGGTTTCCCTTCGGAGGTGATAATTGATTGCAATTCTCTCGGAAGGGTCCATGCTGTGATTAAGACCAAACCTTCTAGCGCACGCCTCACGGTCCCGCGGAGTTCCGCCGAGATGCCCCAATTAAAGGAGGGCAGCATGTCTTCCGCCTTGACCCAGCAATACCTTACCTCGCTCAACATCAAGATGTTGAAGCGTGTGCTTGACACAACAGGACTGTTTGACGTCGATAGCGCTTGGCACCGAGAAAAAAGGCAGGATGCGGCGAGATATCTCATCACAGCTTTCCAGGATGGCGTTCATTCGGAGGCGGCGCTTTCAGCCTCGCTCATGCGCCAGATCAAGGTGTTTTCCTCGCCTTCTTCGCCTATTTCGATCGCCGATCCGCTTCAAAAAGAGGATGAGAGGCGTTGGGAGAACGAAGGCGGCGGCATGGCTAGACACCACCAGCTCGCATTTTGATCAATGATTAAGTTGGGAGCCAAATCTGGCCGGAGAAAATCAGGGATTGTATCAAGCGATCGACAGCCAACCGTTGTTAAGCGGCGCCGGGAGGAAGCGGCGTGGAGCGTGGTGCCGGAACCGCTTGCGAGGGATCAGCCGACCCGACCCTTTTCTGAAACGAGGATCCGTCAACTCAATCCCTTGGATCGGCTTCCAAGTGGTCAGCCGCAGCAGAGGGCGACGCCCGTAGCGTACGCTCTTCGAGTTCCGTTACGACCCACTCGAGAAAGAGGTTGTAGGCCACCGCCAGTAGGGTCGGCCCGAGAAAAAGCCCGATTAATCCAAAGGCCAGGACGCCGCCAACGAGCCCGAACAGACCGAGCAGCACGGGCAGATTGATGTTCTGGCCGAGCAGATATGGTCGTAGGAAGTTGTCAATGCTGCTGACGAGAAGCAGACCCCACATAGCGATGAAGAGGCCCCACCAAACTGACCCCTGCATGAGAAGCCAGAGTGCAACCGGCCCCCACACGAACGGCGGTCCCGCGGGCACAAACGAAAGCAGGAACGTCAGGCAGCCCAGCAATAACGATTGGGGCACACCGGCGATCCAGAAACCGACGCCGGCCAGTAGGCCTTGGGCAAGGGCCGTTCCGATCATTCCGTATACGACACCTTTCACGGTCATGCCGATGACCGCGAGCAACCTCCTAGCGCGAGTGCCGGCAACCCGCTCACCGATTTGGCGCATGAAACTGATCATGCGTCGGCCGTGCAGGAACAGGAAAAAGGTGATGAATATACTGAGCGCGACTTCGAGGAGGCCGGTGCCGAAAGCTGCACCGCCAGCGAGAGCAATGTCGGTGACAGGACCGGTCAGCTTTTTGAGCTCAACGATGAAGGCAGGAGCGTCATGGGCTAAGCCCTCCCAATAGGTAGCCAAATTCTCACCAACAACAGGCAGACCTTTCACCCAATTCGGTGGTGCCGGGGGACCCTGCTCTAGGACGCGCGTTATTCCCTCGGCCAGATTCTTTATATCGTCGGCGAGCGCCGTCACAACGAAAGCAAGCGGCGCGGCCACAACAATGACCACTAGCATCGTCATAGCTGCTGCGGCAGCCGCCCGGTTGCCACCCACAGCACGTTCACATCGGCGGTAGATAGGCCATGTCGAGAAACAAATCACCGCGGCCCACATTATTGCCGACAGGAAGGGCCAAAGGACGAGAGCGCAACCAATCGCCAGCAGCACAAGCGCGCCGATGCCCAGGAGCTGCTCGATCAGTCTGCTTAGAGGAAACATGACCCCTCCTCCGGTTCCTTGCGATTCTACTCCCAATTTTGATCTTGGTGCGCAGGGCGCCGTGCAGAATCGCTGATTTGCCCCCCCAACGCCATCGCTGACCAGACACCGTCGCTGTGGCGGACGTGCCAAAGTTGGCAACCATCCCCGTGGATGCCTGGAGCCGCGATCGCCCTCCATCTTGGACGCGGAGCTTGCTTCGAAGCGGCCGCAATTGGCAGCCTGCCTGTTTTCAACTATTATACATCTAGCCGTTAGCGGATTGTAAGAATGCGAAATAATCGTAACATCTTGTATATTATCATTGGCGCATTAATCATCATTGCGGCAGTCTTTGCTTATCAGTATTTTCAAGAGCGACGGGATATAGCGGAGATCGAAATCAATTTCGGCGAGGACGGTATTTCGGTCGAGAGGAAATAGAACCAGATTCAAAATGGAGATAAAGAGATGTCCTTGGGAACGATACTTCTAATTATTCTTATAATATTTTTGTTGGGCGGGTTTAGTGGACGATTCGGAGGCTATGGCTACGGTTACGGGCACGGCGGCATTGGTGCCCTCGGCGTCGTGGCGATCGTTCTGCTCATTCTGGTCCTTACGGGCAGACTTTAGGCCGACACCACGGTGAACCTGAGATCAGAATTGAAACGACGCTCGCGCGCTAAACGGGCGGCCAAAACCACATGATCAGAGGAACGCCTAGCAAGACCACAATGAACGAGAGCGGCAGCCCCAACTTCCAATAGTCGCCGAAGCGGTAACCGCCGGGCCCCAGCACCAAAGTGTTGCACTGGTGTCCAACAGGCGTGAGAAAATCGCACGCCGCCCCTACCGCGACTGCCATCAGAAACGCATCCGGATTGTAGCCAAGTCGCTGAGCAAGGGTGACCGCGATCGGTGCGATGACGAGAACGGTGGCCGCGTTATTCAAAAACGGCGTTGCGGCCATTGCGACAACCATGATCATTGCAAGCGCACCGTAGAGGGGCAAGGTGCTGGCGAACCGAGCGAGGCCGCCGGCGATAAGGTCTGCACCACCGGTCGTACGGATCGACTCGCTCACGGGAATGAGAGCGCCGAGCATTATCAGGATGGGCCAATCGACAGCCTCGTAAGCTTCCCGAAGCGAAAGTGACCCGAGCAATACCGTCAGGACAGCAGCAGCAAAGAAGGCCGTGGCAACGGGCAGCAGGCCTAATGCCGTTAGCAGCATGGTACCAGCCAGGACCAGCACCGGAATCAGGCCCTTTCGCGGATTGCCCAAGCGGATCTCACGCCCGGCCAACGGAAGAAGACCGAGTTCCATCAGCCTGGTCGGGAGAAGCACGAGATCGCCCTTCAAAACGAGAACGTCGCCTGGTCTTAACGCGATGTCGCGCAAACGCTCGGTGAAGCGCTTGCTGCTCCGGCTCACCGCGAGAAGATTGATGTTGAAACGGTCATGTAGCGCCAGGCGCTTGGCGGTTTGCCCGATCAAAACCGATTTCGGGCCGATCACCACCTCGATGCCGCCAATCTCCTCGTCTACTCCCTTCGCTTCCGTCGGACGGTCGTGCCCTTCCAGTTCCAGACGCGTGCGCCTGATGCCTCGCTCCAGCGCCTGAGGGTCTCCTTCCAACAGAACGATATCGCCCTGACGAAGGACGACGTCCGGCAACGGCATCAGGCGCTCGACCCGGTTGCGAACAAGGCCGGTGACAAGGACCTCCTCGTCCAACAAGGTCGACAAATGACCGATCGATTTGCCGATGACAGACGAAGTCGCGGTAACGCGGGCCTCTGTCATGTAGTCCTTGATGTTAAGCGCCTTCTCCATTGTCGGGACCGCCTCGCGTCCCGTGGGAAGCAGCCGGTAGCCAAACGCCAGAAAGACCACCCCCGCTGCGGCAAGCCCTAAGCCGACCGGAGTGAAATCGAACATGTTGAAAGGTCGGCCCGTCAGTTCCTCGCGCATCCGGGAAACGACAATATTCGGTGATGTGCCAATGAGGGTAATGAGCCCGCCAAGCAAAGAACCGAACGCCATCGGCATGAGAAAGGACGAAGGGGAAGCTTTCGACCGGCGCGCCATCTGGAAGGCGACTGGGATCATCATCGCCAGCGCGCCGATGTTCTTGATGAACACGGAGAGAACCGAGACGGTCGTTACGAGAATAACAACCTGAGCCTGCACAGAGGTCACGCTGGGCGCCACCCGATGGAGCAATGCCCCTATGACACCACTGCGCTCAATCGCGGCGCTTACGACAAGCGCGCTGGCTACAATGATGACAATGTCGTCCCCGAAGCCGGAGAAAGCTGCCTTGTGCGGCACGATGCCGGTGAAAACTGCGGAAAGCAACGCGAGAACCGCAATGAGGTCGTAGCGGAGCCGTCCCCATATGAAAGCGACCATCAGGCCGATCAGAATGGCGAAGGCGAAAGCCTGAGCCTGTGTCATGGATAAAGTCCCGACCAACTCTTCCCAATGTCAGGTCCATTTTACTCGCCTGAAGGAGCTAATGTCGGAATAACTTGCCAGCGTCGTTCAACGGCGCGGCACTCCGAACCTGCGTTCGAGCTTAGAGAGCGATGCGCGCATGATCAGAAGACTACAGGATGCCTCCGAACAGGAGTATGCGCCGCCTACATCCCATTGATTCCGTGTGTTTCTGAGCATTGAGGTTTCTGCCACAAGGTTTTCGGCAAGGCTGGAGATTTGGCATGGCGGATGGTGAAGGATTTGTCGGGCGATGCGAAGTTGTGGAGCCTCGTCGTGGAAACCGACGATGGCCCGATGCTGTGAAGGCGCGGATTGTTGCGGAGAGCCTTCAGCCTGGAGTTCGGGTCGCTGACGTTGCGCGTCGTCATGATCTCGTTGCGCATCAACTTTCTTGCTGGCGACGACAAGCACGTCAGGGTCTTCTGGCGCTGCCTGCCGAACTGATGCCAGCCATTGAGGACGGGCCTATCGAACCCGCTTTTGTGCCACTTGCGATTACGACGGAGCCGAAGACGGCTACCGATGCTTTGCCGATCCCGGATCCGGTCGCGGCCGCTTCGCAGATCGTGACGGTAGAAATAGGCGCAGACCTCGTGGTGAGGGTTCCCGGCGATGTGCCGGTTGATCGGGTTGCAGCCTTGGTGCGTGCGATGCGAGGGACGGCGTGATCGTCGCGGGCCAACGATTACCGATCCTGATCGCGACGCGGCCGGTGGACTTCCGCTGTGGCCATCAGGCGCTGGCATTGATGGTGCAGACCGAGTTGAAGCTTGATCCGCATTCCGGGGTGACGGTGATCTTCCGGTCGAAGCGCGGGGATCGCCTAAAAATCCTGGTATGGGATGGCACCGGAATGGTGCTGATCTACAAGGTTTTGGAGCAGGGAAACTTTGCCTGGCCCAAGGTGCAGGATGGAACGATGCGTCTTTCTCGGGCTCAATACGAAGCCTTGTTCGAAGGGCTTGATTGGCGACGGGTTATGGCGCAGCGGGTGACAGCGCCGACTGCGGCAGGATGACTCACCTGTTCGGTTTTGGCATTGTTTTATTGGGCTTTTCTGCTTCGATTTGCTATGAAGCTGCATGTCGCAGCCCATCGATCTCAGCCAGTTCCCGGACCTTCCCGTCGAGGTATTGAACGCCTTTGCGGCGGTGCAGTTCGAGCTGTCGGTGGAGCGTGCGGCACGTCAGCATGAGCAGGCGGTGGTGGCCGAAAAGGACGCCTTCATCACCGAGCTGAAGGAACTGATCGAGAGGCTTGAGGGCCAAGTTCAGGACTACCGCCGCACGAAGTTCGGGCCGAAATCGGAAAAGCTGGATCCGACGCAGATGGAACTGGCGCTGGAGGACCTGGAGACGGCCATTGCCGAAACACAGGCAAAGATCGCCGTCGTCGAGGAAAAGATCGCGGCGAGCGGACCCGATATCGGCAAGGACGTCCCTCGCAAACAGCGTAAGACGCGCGCGCTGCCGCAGGGCCTGCCGCGGGTCGAGCGGGTGATCGAGCCCGACAGCATTGCTTGCCCCTGTGGTTGCGGCAAAATGGTTCGGATCGGCGAAGATCGGACGGAACGGCTCGATCAAATTCCGGCGTGCTACCAGGTGATCGTCACGATCCGCCCGAAATACGCTTGTCCCAAGGGCCGCACGGGCGTGGTTCAGGCCAGAGCGCCGGCGCATTTGCTGGAAGGTAGCTGGCCGACCGAAGCCCTGTTGGCCCAGGTCGCCGTGTCGAAGCATTCCGAACATATGCCGCTCAACCGTCAGGCGACAGTCATGGCCCGGCACGGAGTGCCGATCGACCGCACCGTCCTGGCAGATTGGATGGGCAGGACGGGTGCTGCGATCGCGCCGGTGGTAGACCACATGGCCATGATCCTGAAACAGGGCAGCTCAAGACTCTATGTCGACGAGACCACGGCCCCGGTGTTGGATCCGGGAGGCGGCAAGACCAAAACCGGCTATCTCTGGGCGGTTCTGCGCGACGATCGCGGCTGGAACGGCTCTGCGCCGACTGGTGTGGTCTTCCACTACCGGCCTGGGCGTAAAGGCGAATATGCCGCAGAAATCCTCGACGGCTTCAACGGCACGATCCAAGTCGATGCCTATGGTGGTTACTCGCACCTCGCCACGCCGGACCGCACGGGCGGCGATCCGTTGAAGCTGGCCTTCTGCTGGGCGCATGGCCGCAGAAAACTGATCAAGGCCAAGCCGAAGAAGGGTTCGCCCATCGTCGACGAGGCGTTGCTGCGTATCGCCGCTCTCTACAAAATCGAGGACAGCATCCGAGGCCGTGATCCCGGACACCGCCAGACTGTGCGCCAGAACCTGTCCCGTCCGCTAGTCGATGAGTTCTTCACCTGGTTGTCCGCGCAGGCCGCGCGCGTCTCGCGCAAGTCCGACCTCGGCGTGGCCATGGCCTATATGCTGAGACGACAAGACGGCTTCCGGCTGTTCCTCGATGACGGCTGCGTCGACATCGATTCAAACCTGGTCGAAAACGCCATACGCAGCCCGGCCATGAACCGCCGCAACGCGCTGTTTGCAGGCCATGACGAGGGTGGCCGAAATTGGGCCCGCTTTGCCAGCCTGATCGGCAGCTGCAAAATGAATGGCGTCGAACCCTACGCCTACCTGCGAGATCTCTTCATCAGCCTGGCCAATGGTCATCTCGCGAAAGATATCGACGCCCTCATGCCATGGGCCTACGCGCAACGGACCAGCGCCTCATAGTGAGCTCGTCAGGGACTCTTCGATGAGCTCACGGGACATCCGCAAGCGATAGACCTGACCGTTGCAACCGCAAAATCAATGGGGTGGAGACGCCGCATACGAACAGGACCGAATAGACAATCACAGCAATCGCCAGCGTAAACGCAAGCGATACGAACAGGCGCGTGAAGTCGTAGGTATAGAAGCGGGCGGGATGAGGTTTTTCATAGCGATCTCCTAAGTTTCGTCGAGATGCCCAAAGCGCCGCGTTAGCGCGCTTCAGGATAGCGAGCGACTGCAAGTCGTGCTGACCTTGCCGAGGATGTCCGCTGGAACTTGAATATCGGCCATAATGGTCGCCACCAGTTCGTCACGTTTCGCACGATTGTCGTAGCCCTTAAGCGTTGCGAGATCCGTGCTGTTGGCCGTAGCCATTCGCCCTGCCGCACTCGAGCAAATGCCGGCAAGCGCGTCCACGCTGGCCGTTTCTGCCGCCAGAGTGCTGGCAGTCGTGGTGGTAATCCATCCAGCATTGAAGCCGATGATCGGCGCGGCGAAAAGCCCGACAACTAAACCAATCGCGTAGGGTTTTGTCCGTTCAAGGATTTGATCGAATGTCATGATCTCATTCCCTCTAATCAGGTTGATTATCGGGATCGTTGCGGGCCCGTGCTCCGACCAGGAGCCAATGGCAATCCAGTTTTTTTCACAGTGCGCTCTAAATTAACTAAAGTAAACAACCAATTCTGGATTCATCAGAAAAAATAAATTTTCAACTAATGAACGCATAAAAGCTTGTCTGAAAACAAAAGATCTCGATATGTCAGCGCTTCTCTATTTTACATAACCATAAAATTATTTTCTTCAAAAACATATCTTCACCGGAAAATCATGGTAAAGCCACATTCAAGGCATAAAAGAATTATGATTGCTTTTTGAGGCCCGCTCGGCTTTTTGCTTTATCAGAGGAAAACCCCACCGATCTCGCTTCAACATATCCACATGCGGACTTGGTTCAATGAGGCTGTAGGACAGTCGCTGTTCGGGCTGCAATTGGCGCCAAACGGCCTCCTTCGTTGCTCAGTCTCGCCACCACGTACGCCACAGAAAAGGAGGGCAGCATGTTTGCCCGGACGACACATCGAACAGTCCATTTCGATCGACCATTCTGGATGCCGAACCTCGGTGAGATGGTGGCTCCTGGCGACTACCAAGTCGATGATGACGAGGAGTTGATCGAGGGCATCTCCTGGCTCGCCTATCGCCGTGTGGCGACCTTTATCAAGCTACCAGCCACGGCCGAGAACAAATACCGAATGCGACTTGTGGCCATCGATCCCGAGGAACTTGAACGCCTCATTGCAGTCGATCGCCACGAAGACACAATCTCCCCGTCGTCCTAACCACTGCGTCTTCATCGATTTCGCATGGGTCTCTCAGTGCGCCTCATAGATCGCGCACATATTTCACCCCGTGCGGCGGAAACCTATCATATCACCGCCAAACTCCCCTTAAGGGACAACTCACCCCAGTATCGCATCCGCAATGATGAACTCGGCCAAGAGCGAGTGAGCAACGAAGATAATCTGGAGCCGATTGACGGGTTGGCATCCGATCACTGAGCAGCGTCCAGTCGTCGCGCAGGCGACTGCGGGAGGAGAGCTGCAGATGAAAAGCAAACACGAAGAGCACGCGCTCCTCATCAGCGCATGGGAATCCGAAGGCGGCGCGCCGAACAGATCCGGACAGCTCGATCAGTACGGCCGCCGTTTCGATGGAGACGGAACCTATACGATCTATCACCTCTTCACCGGAGAGACAGCAGAGATAGGCCCTTGGAAGATGGAAGGGCTCAGCCCCAAAAATGCAGTGCGCGCGCTGCGTATTCTTAATACCCCCAGGCTGGCCGGCGGTCGCCTCGACCTGTGAAGAAACACCGTCGCGCATTTTGGCAAGAAGTGCCGTAGGAGCGACCCCCGCGTGACAGCCGTTTTGCGGCGCTCTGTTAAGTGCGGTCGCACGCACCGACGATGAGGCCGTCGACCTCTATGGCAAGACATCGCCCAAAATGATACTGGCGGGAGATCCAGCTTGCCGGTGGCAGTTCCGGGATCGATGCGGTCAGGAACATTCCTGCTCAATCTCCAGTTCCGGCGATCTTCATAAGCGGCGTTTCCTGAGCGCCTTCTGACTGGTGCAAGACCGGGACCGGCGTTTCTGGTGACGAGGCCGTTCAACGCGGGGTGAAGGCGCATTCTTCAATGAGTACGCGGGCGCGTAAGGTCCGTTTATCGGCATGAGTTGGAGCCCGCCAAGCCGCCGTCCTGACATATCACTGCGACGGCTCGAACTAATTCGACCGTTGTGAGTTTATTGGTAAGCGGTGTTCTCAGGCCACGGGCTTGGGTTCTGGCTTATCGGCGTAGGCCCAAGGCAGTAGGTCGTCGAGCTGGCTGTTCGGGTGGCCATTGACGATCTTGGTGATGACGTCGGTCAGATAGGCAAGTGGCTCAACGTCATTGAGCTTGGCCGTTTCGATGAGCGAGGCGATGGTCGCCCAGTGTTCGGCCCCAGCGTCGGAGCCGGCGAACAAGGCATTCTTCCGATTAAGGGCAATCGGCCGGATGGAACGCTCGACGGTGTTGGAATCGATCTCGATACGGCCGTCATCGATGAAACGGGTCAGCCCGTCCCAGCGTGAGATCGTGTAGCGGATGGCTTCGGCGAGCTTGGTCTTCTGGCTGATGAGGGAGAGTTGCTGGGTCAGCCAAGGCGCGAGACTGGCGATGATCGGACGGCTCTTGTCCTGCCGGACGGCGCGACGGTCCTCGTGGGTGAGACCGCGGATATTGTCCTCGATTTTGTAGAGCTCGGCGATACGCCTGAGCGCTTCGCTGGCAATGGGTGCAGGACCGGCGGCGGCCAGTTCATAGAAGCGCCGACGCACATGGCTCCAGCAGAATGCCAGGGACACGCTGTTGCCGGCGGCGAGCGCTCGATAGCCAACGTATCCGTCCACCTGCAGGACGCCGACGAAGCCATCAAGATGCGCCATCGGACGTTCGCTCTTGCGATCGGGCGCATAGACATAGACAACACCAGGCGGGTCGACTCCCTGCCATGGCCTGTCGTCGCGAGCATAGGCCCAAAGCTGCCCGGTCTTCGTCTTTCCCCGACCCGGATCGAGTACCGGAGCGGTCGTCTCGTCGGCGAAGAGTTTGGACGAGGCCTTCAAATGCTCGAGCAGCCTTTGGTGAACCGGGCGCAGGTGCCAGGCGGCTCGACCGACCCAGTCGGCGAGTGTCGAACGGTCGAGATCGATCCCCTGTCGCTTGTAGATTTGCGCCTGCCTGTAGAGCGGCAAGTGATCGGCATATTTGGAGACCAGTACCTGGGCGACGGTCGCCTCGGTCGGAATGCCGCCTTCGATCAGCCGTGTGGGAGCCGGAGCCTGGACGACGACTTCCTCACAGGCGCGGCAGGCATATTTGGGACGGCGCGTCACCAGAACGCGGAACTGGGCCGGCACGATGTCGAGCTTCTCGCTGACGTCCTCGCCGATCCGGTGCAGGCCGTTGCCGCAGCAGGGGCAGTCATGGCTCTCGATGTCGATGACCACATCGATGCGCGGCAGATGGGCAGGAAGTGAGCCGCGGTTTATCCGCCGCTTGGCGACCCGCTCCCGGTGCAGATCGCTCGCTGCATGTTCCTTCTCCTCCAGACCGTCCGCCTCGACCTGTTCGGCTTCCTCGAGCCCAAGGAGAAGCTGATCCTCTGGAAGCGTCTCGGCTCTGCGGCCAAATCGGTGGCGCTGCAATTCCTTGATGATCTGCCGCAGCCGGGCATTCTCCGCCTCGCGCGAAAGCACCATGGCTTTGAGCGCGTTCAGGTCGTCGGGAAGCTCGTCGGCCGTCATCGTCATGGAGCGACAACAGCATAATCCGGCGACCAAAACGAGGGCGTGGGTGAGCCTGATTCAATTGGTCGCAGCGGCTAACCAGCCTTCTCCGGGATGCGCGTCTCGAAGGGCGCATGGACGCGCTTCCAATCCAGTCCCTCGAACAATGCCGAGAACTGCGCGGCCGTCAGGCGCATCGCACCGTCCTGCATCTTGGGCCAGTGGAACTCGCCATCCTCGAGACGTTTGGACACTAGGCACACCCCGCTGCCATCCCAGAAAACCAGCTTGATCCGGTCTGCGCGTTTGGCCCGGAACACGTAGATCGTGCCGGAGAAGGGATCAGCACCCATCTCGGCCTTTACCAGCGCCGCCAGGCCCTCCGCACCTTTGCGGAAATCGACAGGCCGGGTGGCGACCATGACCTTTACCGCTCCCGACGGCCCGATCACGACTGTGCCTTCACCGCTTGAATGACGGCGGCAATCGTGGCCGCGTCCGCGCCGGATGCGATCCTGACGAGCGCCCCGCCGATCTCCAATTCGATTGCGCCGCTGCTCGACTTCTTTCTCGATGCACGGGCCGGTTCAGGCTCCTTCGCCACCGCCTTCGTCGGCACATCCAGGACCGCCGGCGCAAACATCGGAACACCCTCGACATCAGGTACAGCTTCCAGCGGCTTGCGGGCGAGCCGACGCCAGGTGAACAATTGCTGCGGGGTCAATCCATGACGCCGCGCCACGGAGCAGACCGTCACGCCCGGCTCATAACTCTCCGCGACGATCTGCGCCTTGCGCTCGTCACTCCACTCCCGCCGACGACCGCTGCCCGTGAAAACCTCGAAACGGCGCGCCGGCTCTTCATCGCTGGATGTAAGTGTAAGCTGTGAAATCGACATATGTCCAAGCCCTCGTTCGGGCTCAACATCGTCAATCACGCACTGATCCGGAAGGTGCGGTCAAAACACCGCTTACGTTTATTGTATCAGGCGCAAACCCGGAGAAAACGCACATGGATTGGAATCGGGTCGAAGGCAATTGGAAGCAATTTAAAGGTAAGATCAAGGAGCAGTGGGGTAAGCTCACTGACGACGATCTCGACCAGATCGCCGGTAAACGCGACCAGCTCGAAGGCAAAATCCAAGAACGCTATGGTCTTGAGAAGGACCGCGCGAAGAGGGACATTGAAGACTGGTACAGCAAACAGGACGACTGGTAAGGGTCCCGCTCTGGCATAATTAAAACTCCGCCGTCGGCGGGGTTCTTAGTCGGCTCTAAGTGGCTCTTGCCGCGGCACAGAATGCTGCCCAATTCACTGAGGTCGTTGGAACTTTCGATTGCTTCAAGGCGTTTCCGGGTTCCTGAACAGCCTCAAAGGGGTGGACCATGCGACGTATTCTGATTGCTCTTGCTGCGACTACGATGATTGTTGGAGCGGCTGCCGCGCAGACAGCGGAAACCACGACCACCGAAACCTTCGTCACCGCCAAGCCGACCGACGTGCTGAGCTACAATCTCGTCAATCTCAACGTCACCAACAATGCTAACGAGTCGATCGGGGAGATCAAGGATCTGGTGCTCTCGGAAGGTCAGCTCACCGGATATATCGTATCGGTCGGAGGTGTCCTCGGGATGGGCGAGCGCTACGTTATTGTCAGCCCGAAGGCCGTCAAAATCACCTACGTCGAAAACGACAAGAAATGGACGGCTGTGATGGACGCGACCAAGGATCAGCTCAAGGCGGCCCCCGAATTCAAATACGAAGGCCGCTGGAAACGCTAATCCCGAACGACGGCCGCGCTTGTCGTTCCTTAATTCTCCATTATAAGGACACGTTGAATGGCCGAGACTCTTAAGCCTGCCGCTCCGGGCGTCGGCGATACGCAGGAAGCACTAGAAAAACAGATCGCGACGCTTCGCAATGAAGTGACAGAGATCAACAAGATGCTTGCGAAACGAACTGTCGGCGTTTTGCATCAAGCGCGCGAACGGGCATCCGATCTTTACGACGATGCGTCGAAAACGGCGGCGGGCGCAGCGAAGCAAGTAGGCACGCAGCTCCAAGCGGTATCAGAAGTCGCGCGAAAAAACCCGGGCACCACAGCGACTGTGCTTGGCGGGGTCGGCATTGTCGGTTTTCTGCTGGGCGTGGCTGTCGGCCTGACTTTAGCGGATACGCGCCGCCGTTGGTATTGATTCACACTGTTCAAAATTGGGGCCGGATAGGCCCACTTTCTTCAAAGGCAGGATTGCTCCCCTCATGCAGCGAAACAATACCTTGTACCTGATCATTGGCGGCCTGGTTGTCGCTGTTATAGTCCTGGGCGTCTACCTCTATCGCGAGGAAACGAAGCCGGCCGGCGTTGAACTCCGGCTCGACCAGAATGGCGTTTCTGTCCAGGAAAACTGAGTGCTGAGCCAAGAGCGAACGGGGGCGGAGGCCGTCCTCCACATGAGGTTTCGGGGCGCTCAACAAATGTCCCTAAAGCTGGTTCCTTCGTCTCCGCCGCTTTACGAAGAGGCGTCGGCTAAAGGACCGTTGAGAAGTTGTGAAATCCAACTGCGCTATGGCGAACGGCTTCTCAAGCACGATGCTGTTTGAAACGCCCCTCGACGGCCATTCCACCGCGCCGTGTCCACTGATGTAGACGACAGCTACCTCCGGGTCGATCTCCCCGACAATGCGCGCCACCTCCCAACCGTCCAGGGCCCTGTCCGGGATCCTGATGTCAGTGACCACACCCTCGGCTGCGCCTTCTGCGCTCCTGAGGTACTCCACGGCCTTCGTTCCGCTGGAGGCACGCGACGACATTGAAGCCTGCCTCCGTCAGCGCTTCTTCAAACTCGAAGAGTAACAGCCCTTCGTCTTCCACAAGCATAATCGTGACCGGTTCCATGGCCTTCGACCGTTGCCCATCGCAATGACGGGAAACGCAGGGAACGCAGGCGAAGGGCAACTGTTCCAATGTTCCAATGCAACTTAGTGTCGTTGTAAGTGCCGGCCGGCGGAGCTGCCACCTGGTTCGTATCCACCAGCCGACCCCATTGGTTTCTTTATGTCGGTGTCGTCACCGGGCCAGGTAGTCAATCGATCACCACGGCGTTGCGCACGTGAGCTTGGTTGTGTCAAGGATAAGGAATTCACTTCAGCGTTATCATTGCGTAGTTTAAAATGGAACAAAACCCCGTGCTAAACGTTATATAGCGTTGGAGTACAATCACGAGAAAAGCACCGTGCTAGGAACTCCTAGGAGACGTACATGGATATCACCACGCTTCTCATCATACTTCTGATAGTTATTCTGCTAGGTGGCGGCTTCTACGGACGAGGACGCTGGTATTAACCACACCGGATGTTTTACTTGTCCAACAGAGAAATCTTGGGAGTAAAGTTACTGGCAAGTTGTGGCGCAACGGCCACACTCTAGTATAAAACAGCGCTGCAACGGGTTCCCCGTGCTTCAGCCGCGCTCAGCGGCCGCAATAGCCGGGTGTGACCTCGTTTCGACGGCTGCCGTCCGTCTCGCGTTTGGGACCTTAAAGAAGTCCAGGGTGGACAATGTCGGCGTATTGCGACTGCGCCGCCGCTGCCACGCCGGGCTCAACAAAGGCGAGCAGCGCCATGCCCTGGCGCAGGCCATCTATACGTTCCGACAGGGGCATCGATTGCAGCCATGAGGCCCAGCAATACCGGGCGTCGGGCTTGAACCTCGTCACCGCGGCGATCGTCTATTGGAACTCGATCTATATGGCCGACGCCGTGGCGCACCTGCGGGCACAAGGCGAAATCGTCCCGGACGATCTCCTGACCCATACCTCACCGGATGGGAGCACATCGCCTTCTCCGGCGATTTCCTTTGGGATCGTGCCGCGAAGACAACCGACCGGAAACCGCTCAACCTGGCTGGAAAACACCGAGCGGCCTGACTGCGTTCAGGCTTCGTTCTACGTCAGCGTTGTTTAGCGGGAAACTAACGCTATGCCCTAAGGTAGACTGGGGCAGTAATGCCGAAACGCAGCAATACACCGTCGCTGCCGCGGAATTGCCGTGACTACTTGGCGGTGATGAGGTGCAAGGCAGAATTGCCCTGGGTGACGGCCGCGGTTGATAGCTTGCGATCGAAAGTCGCCAACTGGCCGCCATGCACCTTCGCGAGCGCAAGCAGGTAGGTGTCCGTCACCTGGGCTGAAGTCAGGATCTTTGCCGAAGCGACGTTGCCTGAACCGACAAGACTCACGTCGTCCGGCCAGAAACAATGTCCGGGGAGCGATCGCAATTTCCCTACGATTTCCATCACAAGTGCTGGCGAACCGGGAAAATTGGGATATTTCGGGTTGCCGACGATCCGGACGACGCCATTTTCGGTAATAGGACAGGTGGCCCACGCGTTTCGGCCGGTCGATGCGAACCAGTGGTGCGCATCATCATGGGCGACGTGGCCCGGATCGATCAAGGCAATCAATACATTGACGTCGAGCAGGAAAGTCACGGCAATTCGTCACGCAATGCGTTGACAATATCGAGTGTCACCGGTGGCGCGTCGGGTCGGGGCGATAGCAGAGGAATTCCATTGCGCTCGCCGCCGCTCTGCGGCCGGCGGAGGGAACGCCTCGCCAGGTCGGAAATGACTTCGCCGACGCTCCGGTGCTGTTGCGCCGCCATCGCCTTGGCGGCGACCAGAACATCGTCGTCGATCGCCAGTGTCGTCCTCATACCTGCCTCATCGCGCATCGGTCATCACGCATCATATAAAGCAGAGGGGCGGAATTCTCAAGATTGAACCGACGAGAGGTGCCGCGGGTGGGATCAGCGGGCCAGGTTCAGTTCAGCGAAAGCCGCTTCATCTTGCGATACAGCGTAGCGCGGCTGATACCGAGGAGATCGGCGGCCATCGAGACGTTGCCGTTGGTGCGCGACAGCACGCGGCGAAGAGCCGCCCGCTCGGCATCCGGCAACTCGCCGCCATCGCGCGGAGCCCCCTCATCGAGAAGGTCGGACGCGGGAACGCCAGCGGCGATGCGCCTGTCGTCGAGCCCCAAGCATTGCCGGGCCGCCCGCGTCGCGCCGAGCACGAGGTCGTCGCGATCGACTGCAAGCAGCGCCGGTCCGGCACGGTCCACCGGCACGAGCACGATGCGTGCCCCGGCGAAGGCGCGCCGGAAGAGGTTCGCCTCGACCCGCGCGGCGGCGTCGCGCACAGCCTGGGAAAGGATCGAAAGCGTCCCCTCGGAAGCGTCGTCACGGCAGGTGGAAATATCGAGCGCTGCAGCCAGGCGCCCGGCCTCGTCACGGATCGGCGCCGTCGCGCAACTGAGCCCGATATTGCTGCTCAGGAAATGCTGGTCGCGATGAATGACGACGGAGCGTTCGTCCGCGATCGCCGTACCGATTCCGTTCGTACCGACGCTCGCCTCGCTCCAAACCGTTCCGGACCAGAGGCCGACCCCGCGAAAATCGGCGTCGTCCCCGACCGCACCACGCCGCTCGAGCGCTATCCCTTTTGTGTCCGTAAGCAGAAGGCAGCACCCCGCCTTGCCGATGAACGTGAACAACCGATCAAGCTCACCGGCCGCTTCCACAATCAAAACGCCGGAGCGTTCGCGCGCCTCGAGAAACTCGCTCTCCGTGAGGCGCCACGGCTTCCGTACCTCCTCGGGTGCCAGCCCATGAAGGGTCATGCAGCGCCGCCACGAGGCGGCAACCGGCGACCTCGCGGCAGCCGAAGACTGGTGTGCGATCCTGTAGACCTGTTCCGAATGATCCGTGGCTGCAGGCATTCGCTCCCTCCCTGAAAGCGTCCGCGAAGGCAGATTGCCCCGACCTCCCGGGTTCGGCGCTGCTGCATTCTACCGGCACTATAGCCGGCGATCGCGGGCAAGGTCCAGCCGGACGATAGTCGCGCAGCGAAGGCTGCCGGCATCGATATACCGGACGATATGCTACTGCATCGGTACCTCGAGTCGCCCGCAAGTTCAGGCTTTTCGTCCATGCTTCGTGATTTTTCCGTTCAAACTCTCTTCATGGGCGTGCTGACCGCCTTCGTCGGCTTCGCCAGCTCCTTCGCCGTTGTGCTTCACGGTCTCACCGGTGTCAGCGCGAGCGAGGTTCAAGCCGCCTCAGGGCTGATGGCGCTTTCGATCTCGATGGGCGCCTGCGCTATTGTCCTCAGCCTCGCGACGCGGCTTCCCGTAAGCATTGCCTGGCCCGGCGCGGCCTTGCTGGCGGACTCGGGTGCCGTGGAAGGCGGTTTCAGTGCCGCGGTCGGCGCCTTCCTCCTCTGCGGGCTGCTGATCGTCGCCGCCGGACTTTGGAAACCGCTCGCCCGGATGGTCTCCTCCATCCCGTCGGCGCTTGCCAATGCGATGCTTGCCGGCGTGCTCATCGGCCTCTGCTTCGCGCCGGTAAAGGCGTTCGCCTTCAATCCGCTTTTCGGTCTGCCGATCGTCCTCGCCTGGGCGGTCGTCGGCCGCGTCAACAGGCTCTATGCCGTGCCGGCCGCGCTGCTTGCCTTCGTCCTCGTGATCGCCCTCGGCATCGACATGCCGGACGATGCGCTCGGCGAGCTCTCCTCGGCGCTGGTTCCGAGATTGGAGCTCATCCCGCCCGTCTTCAACACTGCGGCCGCGGTCAGCATCGCGCTGCCGCTCTTCATCGTGACGATGGCGTCGCAAAACATTCCCGGCATCGCCGTGCTGAAGGTCAACCACTTCCAACCGAACCCCGGCCCCCTGTTTGCAACGACGGGGCTCTTTTCGCTGCTGAGCGCACCCTTCGGCGGTCATGCGGTCAATCTGGCGGCGATCACCGCGGCCATTGCGCCGGTACCGATGCCCATCCCGACCGCGGCCGCCGCTACTGGTCGGCGATCAATGCCGGGATCACCTATATCGCCTTCGGGCTCCTCGCCGGTGTCGTCACCGCCTTTGTCGGCCTCGCTCCGCCGGTGCTGATCGAAGCCGTGGCCGGGCTTGCCCTGATCGGCGCCTTTTCGAGTTCCGCCATGGCTGCATTCACGGAAGCCGACTCCCGCGAGCCCGCCGCCGTCACCTTCCTGGTCACGGCATCCGGCGTCAGTTTCGCCGGCGTCTCCGGCGCCTTTTGGGGGCTGATTGCCGGCGGTCTCATGCTGGCGCTCGCCCGCTTGCCCGGCAGAAGGCATAGGAACCGTACCGCCTTGCATTTCATGCCGTTCTCCGCTATGGACCGCGCGTCCGCGCAGACACCCTTGGAGGCAACGCGGATGGCGTCGCCCTGCGGCTCCAGGTTTTTCCGCCCCCGGGCTTTGGCCCTTGACGGATGAACTCTCCAAATAACCAGAAAGGTCTAACCATGAGCCAGAGTTACGAGCTCAAGGCCGAGACGCGCGAACGGGTTGGTAAGGGGTCCTCCCGCGAACTTCGCCGCAACGGTCTTATCCCGGCTGTCATCTACGGTGACAAGCAGCCCCCGCTTTCGATCGCGCTGTCCACCAAGGACGTGACGATGAAGATCCACGCCGGCGGTTTCATGACCACCGTTGCGACGATCGACGTCAACGGCGAGAAGATCCGCGTCCTGCCGAAGGACTATCAGCTGGATCCGGTCCGCGACTTCACCATGCACGTCGACTTCCTGCGCGTCTCGAAGGACAGCCAGGTTTCCGTCCAGGTTCCGGTTCACTTCGAAAATGAAGAGAAGTCCCCGGGCCTTAAAAGGGGTGGCGCTCTCAACATCGTTCGCCACGACGTCGAACTGAACGTTTCCGCTGACGCCATTCCGGAATTCCTGACCGTCGATCTCACCGGTCTCAACATCGGCGACACCGTCCACATCTCGGACGTCAAGCTCCCGGCTGGCGCGACTCCGGTCATTGGCGATCGCGACTTCACCATCGCGACGATCACCGGCCGTGTACAGGAAGCCGAAGAGACGGAAGCGGAAGGCGAAGCAGAGGCTTGATTTCGGGCTTCTGAGCTGCCGCACACTTTCGTACTGGATCCAGAGACCCGCCCCATTTCCCATGGGGCGGGTCTCACTGTTCCAACCACAGACAACGCTTGCGCGTTGCCTTTCCAAGGACGATTTCAGCAACATTTAAGGATTTGATGGTGTGCTGCGCGTGGAGAGCGCAGCGTGGCAGTCCAAGAGAATCCGAATGCAAAAATCAAGACCATCCACCGGCGGGACCATCTCATGATGCACTCGGTGGAACACCGTTTTGTCGCAATCGTCTGCAGCGCGATGCTCATTTTCGTTGTACCCCTGTTGATGCTCTTCCTGAGCATGTCCGGCGACCGCGTCGCACGGGAGCGCCTGCACAACATCGAATTGCTGATGGAGGCCAGCGGCGAGGCGCTCGGCAAGCCTATCTGGGACTTCGATCAGGACGGCATCGAGCGGATTGCGCGATCGCTGATGAACGCGCGCGACATCCGCGCCGTCGTTATTCGCGATACCGCGGGCAAGGTCCTCACGCGGCTGCCCGGGGCGCAGCCCGATGCGCCCGCCGCCTATACTCTGAGCACCTCGATCAGCTACGACGCTGTGAACGGCACCCGAACCGTCGGCACGCTTGAAACCCTCGTTCCCGCATCCGGCATGCTGTCCCGGTTCAGCAAGGACGAATGGGCGGTTCTCGGCATCCTGCTCGTCGCCGTAGCCATCGTCTTCACGGCAGCTTTGATCGGCAACCGCCTGACCGTGGTCCGGCCGCTGATGCGGCTGACGGCGGCGATCGAGGCGACGCGGCGCCTCGGCTCGCGCCATCGGGTCGACTGGACGTCGCACGACGAAATGGGCGCGCTCGCCGCGAATTTCAACGCGATGCAGGACCGGCTCGCGCGCGAGGAAACGGAGCTGAAGACCGCGCATGCCCGGGCGACGGAGACCTATAATCAGACGCCAGCAATGCTCTTCTCGCTCGACGCAGAAGGACGCTTGACGGCGGTCAGCGACTACTGGCTTCTGGCAACCGGCTACAGCCGTGATGCCGTGATCGGTCGGACTTTTACTGACTTCATCGACGCGCATTGGCGGGAAGCCTACCGTCTGCGTTTGCGGGCCGGCACAGCGGACAGTCCCGCCAACAGCGAGGTCACGCTGCCCTTCCGCAAGGCGGACGGCGAGTTCATGACCGTTCTGATCCTGGAGACAGAAACGAAGGGCGGCGAGACTTCGCTCTCGGTAATGACCGACGTGACGGCACTGAAACAGGCTGAAAGCCGCAACCACTTGCAGGCGATCACCGACCACCTGACGGGCCTCCTCAACCGCCAGGGCTTTGAGAGCGCGCTGGATGCCGCGTTTCTGAGCGCGGATCAATGCGGCATGCAACTCGCCTGCCTCTTCATCGACCTCGATCGCTTCAAATGGATCAACGACAATTTCGGCCACGCCGCCGGCGATGCGGTGCTGCGCCTCACGGTGGAGCGGATCGGCACGGCGCTCGGTCCGGACGACGTGCTGGCGAGGCTCGGCGGCGACGAATTCGCCATTCTCGTACAGTCGACGGACGTCATCGCGCTTGCCGGGGAGATCGGCGAGCGGATCTCAGCCGCGCTGCGTGCGCCCATGCCGATCGCCGGCAACGACCTGTCCGTCAGTGCCAGCATCGGCATTTCGGCCTATCCGCTCCATGCAGAAAGCGCCGCCGACCTGCTGCTGAAGGCCGACATGGCAATGTATGCACGCAAGCGCGACGGCAAAAACGGGCTGAGGATCTTCGATGCCGGCATGCTCGACGCCGCACGCGAGCGCCACGAGATCGAGCAATTCATCGAGGCGGGCCTCAAGGAAGACTGGTTCGAGGCCTGGCTGCAGCCGATCGTCAGCCTCCACGACGGCCAGATCGTCGGCTTCGAGGCGCTGATGCGGCTCGACCACCCGCAAAAGGGCCTGCTGCCGCCGGCCAAGATCATCAACATTGCCGAAGAAACGGGCACCATCAGCCGCATCGGTGATCGCGTGCTGGAAAAGGCGATCCGCCATCTGGCGACGATTTCCAGTCTCGATGGAACCCAGGAAACCTACCTTGCCGTCAACTTCTCGCCGCTGCAGTTCGAACTCACTTTGCCTCATAAGCTCGCGGCACTTCTGCTCAAGCATCACATTTCGCCGCACCGCATCGTCGTCGAGATCACCGAAGCGGTGCTGATGCTCGACAATCCCGAAGTCCACGCAGTCCTGAAGCAGCTCCAGGAATTCGGTTGCCGTATCGCGCTCGACGACTTCGGCACCGGCTATTCCTCGCTCAGCTACCTCAACCGCTTCCCCGTCGACATCGTGAAGGTCGACCAGTCCTTCACGCGATCGCTCAGTTCCAGTTCCGCGGACGTCAGGCGCAAGAGCCGCATGCTCATCAAAGGCATTCGCACCATCTCACATCAGATGGGATGCACGGTCGTGGCCGAGGGCATCGAAACTAAGGAGCAGTGGCAACTCTTGCGCAAGCTCGGTGTGGATTATGGCCAGGGCTATCTCTTCAGCCGGCCCATGCCGATTAGCGGCATGCTGACGATGCTGGAGAACGAATCCGAGGCGAAGACGAGCTCAACCGGCTAGGCTGAAGCCGGATCCTGTCCGAGCCTGGGGACGGACGAAAGGAAAATACGGCGTGAAGAAACTGATCCTGGCAATCCTGCTCAACCTGGCCGCCACAGCCCACGCCGAAACGATCCATTTCCTCACCGAAGAGTACCGACCTTATAACTACCTGAGCGATAACGGTCCGGGCGGCGCCTCCGTCGACCAGGTCGCCCTGATCATGAAGGCCTTGGATCTTCCATACGACATCGAGGTCCTGCCTTGGGCGCGAGCCTTTGCGCTTGCCGAGAGGCAGCCTTTCCACTGCGTCTTCACGACCGGTCACGACGCCGAGCGGGACAGGATTTTCAAATGGATCGAACCGCTTCTGGTCGACCACATGGTCATGGTCCGCCGCAAGGACGCCACCGCGGCGCCGAAATCACTGGAGGAGGCAAAGCATTTCGTCATCGGCACGCAACGCGGGGACTTCTCCGCCGGCTATCTGAAGGAGCACGGATTTCAGCGGATCGATTTTGCCGCCACACTTGATTCCACGCTCAAGAAACTCCTCGCCGGCCGCGTCGATCTGATGATGACCTCGGAAAAGACCTTCGAGACGATGCGGGCCGGCGGCACGCCGGTCGAAGCGGCGCTTAGGTTGGACGGCAAGCAATACGGCATTGCCTGTCACAAGGACATGCCGGAGGAGATCGTCTCGCGCATGCAGGTCGAACTGCACCGGCTGATCGCCAACGGCACGCAGGACCGGATCTTCGAAGCTTACGGCCTGCGCCCGAACGGCATCCGGCAGGCGACGAAATAGCATTGACTTGCCCGGACAGCGGTGGTTTTGGGTGGGCGAGCGGGAATGCTGAGTTGTCCGTCAGCCGCCGAGGCATTCGACGCCGTCCGACCCGCTTCGAAGCACTGGGAGTTTGGCCGTATGCTGATTATAGCGGGACTTGGCAATCCGGGCCCCAAATATGCGGGCAACCGTCACAATGTCGGCTTCATGGCGGTCGACGCCATCCAGGGGCGGCAGGGCTTTTCCTCCTGGTCGAAGAAGTTCAAGGCGGAGATCGCCGAAGGCGAGGTCGCAGGCGAACGCGTGCTGCTGATGAAACCGCAGACATTCATGAATCTTTCCGGCGAGGCCGTGGGCGAGGCCATGCGGTTCTACAAGCTCGCGCCGAAGGACATCGTCGTGATTTACGACGAGCTCGATCTGCCGGCCGGCAAGGCGCGTATCAAGACGGGCGGCGGGCATGGCGGACACAACGGCATCAAGTCGATCGACGCTCATTGCGGGAAGGAATATCGCCGACTTCGCCTCGGCATAGGCCATCCGGGCGTGAAGGATCTCGTGCACGCGCATGTGCTCGGCGATTTCGCCAAGCCCGATCAGGCCTGGCTTTCGCCCCTCCTCGACGCGATCGCCGACAACGCCGACATGCTGGTGAGGGGCGAGGACTCGCAGCTTCTGAACAAGATCGCGCTTGCGCTGGGCGGAAAGCCGGAGACGGAAAAGCCCGAGACCACGAAGAAGCAGACGGCTCGCTCCCATATCCACCAGGCGCGCAATGCGGCCCAACCGAAGAAGCTCCCGGCAACCGGCCCGATGGCCGAGATTTTGAAGAAGATGTTCGGCGCCAAGGAGGATTGACGGGCCTGGCGTCCTCCCGTGACGGGCACAGGAATGAACGGGGCCGCACCATCCACTACAGCGCCGCGCGTCTTTTCAGTCGCGCAAGGTTCGCTGTAGGTCTTCGTATCTGAGCATTGTGCTTTCCCTGCCGAATTTCACTCCTCCGGCTCGCTGGTGAACAGGAGCGGGAAACCCGCCTCCTTGCCGAGGTCGGTCGCCTCCTTCGCCTTCGTTTCGGCGATGTCCCGGGCACAGATCACAACCACGGAGGTACCGAGCTTGTGCGCGGTCATCATCACCCGGTAGCCGGTCTCCTCGCTCATGCGGAAAACCGCCTTCAGCACCATCACGACGAATTCGCGCGGCGTGTAGTCGTCATTGACGAGTATGACCTTGTAGAGCCTCGGCCGCTCGAGCTTCGGCTTCGTCCTGGTTTTGCGTCTTACGACAACATCCTTGTCACTCATCGGAACACCCGTTGATGACATGGGAAGACAGCGACTTCGCAGTCCCACTATTGCGCGCCGGGCAAGGGCATTCAAGCCTGCAGCGCCGCGCCATTTATCAGATGCGCAAACCTCGCTGCAGCAATCGGCGTCCATTTGGCGAGATTTGGTCTTAGCTGGCGCCTGCATGCGCGAAGGCTTGACCGCTCGGCTCCTTTATCCCATAGCCACGCCCAAGAAATTCGAAAACGACAGGTTTCAGCCATGGGCTTCAAATGCGGTATCGTCGGGCTGCCGAATGTCGGCAAGTCGACACTCTTCAATGCGCTCACCAAGACGGCGGCGGCACAGGCGGCGAATTACCCGTTCTGCACGATCGAGCCGAACACCGGCGAAGTGGCCGTGCCGGACCCGCGCATGCGCAGGCTTGCCGATATCGCCAAGTCGAAGGAGATCATCCCAACCCGCATCTCCTTCGTCGACATCGCCGGCCTCGTGCGCGGCGCCTCCAAGGGTGAGGGTCTCGGCAACCAGTTTCTCGCCAATATCCGCGAAGTCGATGCGATCGTGCATGTGCTGCGCTGCTTCGAGGACGATGACATCACCCATGTCGAGGGCCGCATCCATCCGGTCGAGGACGCCGAGACCATCGAGACCGAGCTGATGCTCGCCGATCTCGAGAGCCTCGAGCGGCGCACCGAACAGACGCGCAAGCGGGCGACCGGCAAGGACAAGGAGTCGATGGCGCAGCTTCCGATCATGGAGGCCTCGCTGAAGCTGCTGCAGGAAGGCAAGCCGGTGCGGACGCTGTCGGCGAAGCTTGCCGCCGACGAACTGCGCATCCTGCAGGGCCTGAACCTTCTCACATCCCATCCGGTCCTCTATGTCTGCAATGTCGCCGAAAGCGACGCCGCCACGGGCAACGAGCACACCCGCGCCGTCGAAGCAATGGCCAAGGCTCAGGGAGCCGAAACGGTCGTCATCTCGGCTGCGATTGAATCCGAGGTGGCGCAATTGCCCGAGGAGGAAGCCAGGGAATTTCTCTCCGCCCTCGGTCTCGAAGAGGCCGGCCTGGACCGGCTGATCCGTGCTGGCTACAGGCTGCTCGATCTCATCACCTATTTCACTGTCGGCCCGAAGGAAACGCGCGCCTGGACGATTCCGCGCGGCACCAAGGCGCCGCAGGCGGCCGGCGTCATCCACTCGGATTTCGAGCGCGGCTTCATCCGCGCCAACACGATCGCCTATGACGATTTCATCGCATTCGGCGGCGAAACCGGTGCCAAGGAGGCCGGCAAGGCGCGCGACGAAGGCAAGGAATACGTCGTCCAGGACGGCGACGTCATTCACTTCCGCTTCAACACCTGACATGCGATGAACACCGAGCCAGCGATGCTCTATTTCGAGGATTTCACGCCGGGGCGGCGCTTCGGCTACCGGCCGAAGGCCGTCCGGCCTGCCGACATCGTCGCCTTTGCCAGCGACTTCGATCCTCAGCCGATGCATCTCGACGAGGAGGCCGGCCGACGCAGCATTCTCGGCGGCCTATCCGCTTCCGGCTGGCACACGAGTGCCATCGGCATGCGCATGATGATCGATGCCTTTCTCGGGCGTTCCGCCTCGCAAGGCTCACCCGGCATCGATTTCATGGACTGGAAAAAGCCGGTTTTGGCCGGCGACGTGCTCTCGGGCTTCAGCCTGGTCATGGAATCGCGCCCATCGACGTCTCGGCCCGGCATCGGGTTCGTGAAGTTCCGCAACGAGCTCACCAACCAAAGTGGCGAAACGGTTGCGGTCTCGGAAGGCTCGATCATGTTCCGCCGCCGTGACAGAGGCATGCGACCATGATAACGCTGGAGCAGCTTTACGCCGCCGGCCGCAGGGTGGTAATCGGCAACCTGACGTTTGCGGCAGAAGATGTCGTCCAATTCGCCCGTGACTTCGATCCGCAGCCGTTCCATCTGGACGAGGAGCAGGCCAGGCATTCGCTTTTCGGCGGCCTCTGCGCCTCCGGCTGGCACACCAGCGCCGGATGGATGAAGTGCTTCGTGCGGTTCTGGGAGGACGAGGCCCGGCGGCTTGCAGCCGAGGGACTCTGCGCGCCGAGGCTCGGCCCTTCGCCCGGCTTCCGCGATCTCAAATGGCTGAAGCCGGTCTATGCCGGCGATACGGTGACCTACGCAGTCACCCTGCTCGAGGCTCGTGCCCTTGCATCGCGCCCCGGCTGGAAGATCAACACACTCCTCTGCGAAGGCGAGAACCAACATGGCGAAGCCGTGATCCGCTTCGAAAGCAAGGTCATCGAATTTACGTGAGGCGGGTAAGCGCCTTCCGCTCAGTGCCCTTCGAAGGAGACCAGCGTACGGACGTCGACGCCCAGCGCCTCGAGTTTCCTGCGCCCGCCGAGTTCCGGCAGATCGATGACGAAGCAGGCGGCAACGATCTCCGCGCCCATCTGAAGCAAGAGCTTGGCGGCGCCTTCGGCGGTTCCGCCGGTGGCGATCAGGTCGTCGACAAGGATTACCTTTTCGCCCGGCACGATTGCATCCTTGTGCATCTCTATCTCGTCGACGCCGTATTCGAGGCTATAGGCGATCCGGACCGTCTCGTGCGGCAGCTTCCCCTTCTTGCGGATCGGCACGAAGCCGGCGGACAGCTGATGCGCGATCGCGCCGCCTAGAATGAAGCCGCGCGCCTCGATGCCGGCGATCTTGTCGATCTTGGTGCCGGCATAGGGATGAACGAGTTCGTCGATCGCGCGACGGAACGTCTTCGGATTGCCGAGCAACGTGGTTATGTCGCGGAACATGATGCCGGGCTTCGGATAGTCCGGAATGCTCCGAATGGCAGAAATCAGTTCCGATTGAACAACGGTCATGCTGGAGAAAGCCTTTGCGCGTTTGAAAGTGTCGCAGCCATAGCATCAACAAAGCGCGGACTTACAGGATTTTCTTCGGCTCGGGCCAGACTTGCGCGGCTTCGCGGGTCTCGGCGCGGGTCTTAATACCCGCCCGCCAGCATCTTCCGGACGAGGGCTGGACAACACGCAAGCCCTGCCCCCAACCCGCATCGATCCACTCAAACCCCACAGGATTTGGCCGAACGCCGGAGTTGATGTTAGGCTTGTCGCCGGGTTGCGGCCGGTCGCGGCGCTGCCCATTTGCAGAGCGAAACACAGCGGGATGAGGGTGTCGGCGGAACTTTCCGCTTGCATCCCGCTTCGACTTCCTGGAGCGAGGCCGGCACTTCGGCGCACCCGCGGCCACGGCCAAAGAGAAGGAGGAACACCATGCGCTTATTCGAATGCGGTACGCTCGTCCCCGGTTGCGATTGGCACACCCGCGCGGACAATGATGCGGAGATCGTACGCCGGGTCGTCGAGCATATGCGCGAAACCCATGGAGAAACGGTCATCCGCGAAAACATGGTCGACAACATCAAGGCGCGCATCGTCGACGAGCCACAGGCTGCGTGACGCCGGACGCCACTTGCAGCGCTGCGCGTCTCATCAGACGCGCAAACGTCGCTGTAGCTTTGAATTGCTGCATGTCTCGTCCTGAAATCGAGGTCGATCGAAGGAGACATGCAGGAGCGTTAGCGCGCCTGCACCAGGGACTCGAGCCGGGCGACGAGCGTTGCCCGGTCGACGCTGAAATTGCGCTCGATCCAGAAATTCTCGAGTTGCGAAAGAAGCGTTCCGACCTGCGGCCCCGGCGCCACGCCGGCCTTCAGGACGTCGGCTCCAGTCAGTGGAAAGGCCGGTCTCCGCCATTTTTCCGCACGTGCCAGCAGCCGCTGAAACGCGGCCGTCTCGGCCAGAAAGGCCGGATCGGTCTCGGCCTTGCGGCGGGCGGAGGCAAGTGAAAGCTTCAGGCGCGCGATCGTCCCCTCGGCGTCGTGGCGGTAAAGCGCGCGATCAAGGGCCGCATCCGGCAGGGCGGCGGCGATCTCCGGCGCCTCGGCGAACCGGACGAGATAGGCCGCTTCCGCCTTTGAGAGACGCAGGCGCGACGCCATTGCCGCAATCCGTTCGGAATCGGGTGGAATCATCGCGGCAAGCCTCAAAAGCGGATCAGGCGCCCAGGAGAAGGTCTTTTCCGCGGTAATCAGGGCCGGGATAGCGTCGATGCCCCATTTTTCGGTCTCCGGCAGAACCTCGCCGAGCACGCCCGCCTGGCGCATCCAGAGAAGCGCGCGGCCGGGATCCGCGGCTGACAGCAGCTTCTTCATCTCGGTCCAGACCCGTTCGGCGGAAAGCGTCGCAAGCTTCGCGCGGGCCTGCGCGCAGGCCCTGAGGCCCTCCGCGTCGGGCCGGCCGCTGCCAAAGTGGGCGAAGAACCGGAAGAACCGCAAGATGCGCAGATAATCTTCGGCGACACGTTCGGCGGCATTACCGATGAAACGCAGCGTCCGGCTTTCAATATCGGCTAGGCCACCGACATAGTCGAAGATCTCACCTTCGCTGTTTGCATAGAGTGCGTTGATGGTGAAGTCGCGGCGCGCCGCATCCTCTTTCCATCCCGATCCGAAGGCGACTTCGGCGCGCCGGCCGTCGGTCGCAAGGTCCTCGCGCAAAGTCGTCACCTCGTAGGGCACGCCGTCGACGACGAGCGTGACGGTGCCGTGGTCGATCCCCGTTGCGACCACCTTGATGCCGGCGGTCTTCGCCCGCTCCGCAACGTCTTCTGGGTGCCAGGTGGTCGCGAGATCGACATCGCCACCTGGCAGGCCAAGAAGGGCGTTCCGCACCGCGCCCCCCACGACCCGTGCTTCTCCGCCGTCAACGTTCAAGAGCGCGAAGACCCGGCGCAGCGCCGGTGCCTGAAACCAGGGCTCAGCGGCAATGGAGGTCATGCGTAAAGCCTTTCATAGAGCATGCGGACAATGCCTGCGGTGATGCCCCAGATGTTTCGTTCACCATAGGGCATGCGGTAGAAATGCCGCTCGGCACCATCCCAATGGCGACTTCCCCGCCCATGGTTCTTCGGGTCCATTAGAAACGAGAGCGGCACCTGGAACACGCTTTCGACTTCCACCGGATTGAGGACGAGCTCGAATCCCGGCTGCACCACGGCGAGAACCGGCGTGATACGGAAGCCGGAAAGCGCCATGTAATGCGGCAGACGGCCGACGGGATCGACGAAGCGCGGATCGAGCCCGATCTCCTCTTCGGCCTCGCGCACCGCCGCCATCTCGACAGACGGATCCTCAGGATCGACGGCGCCGCCGGGAAAGGCGACCTGCCCGGAATGCTTGCGCAGCGTCGAGGTCCGTTGGGTAAAGATCACGCTGGCATCCTCCCCGTCGTCGACGACCGGTACAAGGACGGCCGCGTCTTTCAGATTCAAGGTCTCGAGGTAAGGCACGATGCCGGGATTGAGCAGGAAATCCCCATGATCGCGCCAGGAAGTCTCAACCGGACCACCCGTCTGCTTTCGCGCGCGGCGACGAAACTCCTCGGCGGAAAAGAGCGGACGACTCATCGGGACAGTGCTTCCAGTTCCGCCGCCGGCATGATCGGGAAGACGGCCCCGCCCGACCGCACGCAGAACATCTCGGTCCCGCCGATCTGAGCCTTCTCTCCGAGCTCTACAAGATCGTACATGACCGGCCGGGAAACGAGCGCCTCCAAACGGCCGCGCACATGCAGATAAGGTTTCAGCTCGCTATTCTCACCATGGATGACGAAGCGCAGCGGATGGTCCGGACCTGCCTCGACCACATCGCCGACATTGGTGCGGAAGGTCAGCACGCTTGCTCCATTCCGTGCGGTCACACTCATCTCAACCGCTAGGAATGGGGCATCGGCAACACGGATGCCAACCTTTTCCACCGGCGTGACGAGATAGGTCCTGCCGTCCTCGTCCTTGCGCAGCACGGTCGAAAACAGTCGGACGAGCGGCTGGCGGCCGATCGGCGTTCCCATGTAGAACCAGGTTCCGTCGCCGCGGATTTCCATGTCGATGTCGCCGCAAAAGGGCGGGTTCCAACGTTCCACCGGAGGCAGTCCCTTCGCTTCTCCGCCGGTCTGACCGGCAGCGCGAGCGATCAGTGCGGCAAGGCCCGCCGCGTCACTCGTCTGCTGAATCTTCGGCTCTGCCATCGTTCTGTCCCGATTGGCCTCGATCTTTTCCCTGAAGCACTGTGCGTCCGACAAGGTTTTCGGACGTTAGGCGCTCCGTGGCTCACGAGATAGTGCGTCTGCGGCGGCTTGTCAGCCGCCCGCCAGAGTCTAAATTGAAAAACTGGACCGAAGGTTCGAAGGACCGCGATTCGGTTCCGAACGTATGCGTGGGGAGACAGGCGATGAGTGTGATGAAGGGTGCGACGGAGCTCGCCGACGAGAAGGCGATCGTCGCCGCCGCGGAGGCCGCCCTCGGCGAAATCGCGCACATCCGCGCTGAGGTCGGCAAGGTCATCTTCGGCCAGGAAAGCGTCGTCGAGCAGACGCTGCTCGCGGTGCTGTCGGGCGGCCATGCGCTGCTCGTGGGCGTGCCGGGTCTCGCCAAGACCAAGCTCGTCGCGACGCTCGGAACGGTGCTCGGCCTCGACAACAGCCGGATTCAGTTCACCCCCGACTTGATGCCCTCGGACATCCTGGGCTCGGAGGTGATGGATCAGGACCAGGCCGGCCATCGCTCGTTCCGTTTCATTCCCGGACCAATCTTCACGCAGCTTCTGATGGCGGACGAGATCAACCGCGCCTCACCGCGCACCCAGTCGGCGCTGCTGCAGGCGATGCAGGAATATCACATCACCATTGCCGGCGCGCGCAAGGACCTGCCGCAGCCTTTCCATGTGCTGGCAACACAGAATCCGCTTGAGCAGGAAGGCACCTATCCCCTCCCCGAGGCGCAACTCGATCGCTTTCTGATGCAGGTCGATGTGGGATATCCGGAACTCGCCGCCGAAAGGCAGATCCTGTTGGAGACCACCGGCGTGTCGGAGGCGGAAGCTCGCCCCGTCATCAACGCCGCACGTCTCCAGCAACTCCAGTCGCTGATCCGCCAGATGCCGGTGGGCGAGAAAGTGGTCGACGCGATCCTCTCGCTCGTCCGTTCTGCCCGCCCGGGAAACGGCAATGCGACGACGGACAAGAATGTCGCCTGGGGACCCGGGCCGCGCGCCGGGCAGGCGCTTATGCTTTGCGCCCGCGCACGCGCTCTCTACGACGGCCGACTGGCTCCTTCCATCGACGATATACTCGCCCTTGCCGAACCCGTGCTGCAGCATCGTATGGCGCTGACCTTCGCCGCGCGCGCCGAGGGCATGACGGTACGCGACGTCATCGGCGATCTGGTGAAGCGAGCCAAGGGATAACGCATGGCCGCGATCGGGCAGATAGTCGCGCGTACGCCTTCCGGCGAGGTTCTGTCGCGCGCCCAGCAACGCGCGATGCTCGTCCCCGATTGCCTCGTCGAGGCGCGCCGGATTGCCAACACGGTGATTTCCGGCTGGCACGGCCGGCGCAAGCGCGGCATCGGCGAGAATTTCTGGCAATTCCGCCCCTATAGCCTGGGCGAAAGCATGTCGCGCATCGACTGGCGCCGCTCCGCCCGCGACGACCACACCTATGTGCGTGACCGCGAATGGGAAGCCGCGCACACGATATGGCTCTGGGCCGATCTCTCGCCGTCGATGATGTACAAGTCCACGCTCGGCCAGGTCTCGAAGGAAAGCCGCGCGCTGGTTCTGATGCTGGCGCTCGCCGAAATTCTCGCCCGCTCCGGCGAGCGGATCGGCTGTCCGGGTGTCATGGAGCCCGTTTCCGCCCGCAACGCCGCCGAACGGCTCGCAACCGCGATCATGCTGAGCCCGCTCGCCGAGGGCCTTCCGGAGACGGGGATGATCCGCGGCATGAGCGATCTGGTGCTGATCGGCGATTTTCTGGACCCGGCGGACGCGGTGATGGAGCGGCTCGGCCCCGTTGCGCGTCGCGGCCTGCGCGGTCATGTGGTCGAAATCGCCGACCCGGCCGAAGAGGTCTTCCCCTATGCCGGGCGCACCGAGTTCACCGATCCCGAAACCGGCGAGAAGCTGACGGCCGGCCGCGCCGAAATCCTGCGGGAAGACTACCAGCGCGCCTATCGCGCACGCCGCGACAGCCTGGGCGACGGGCTGCGGCATCTCGGTTGGACATTCATTCCGCACCGGACCGATAGACCGGCGTCCGAGGCGCTGGTCGCCGTGCATATGTATCTTTCCGGAATGCCTTCCCGCGCGACCCATGGAGGGCTCCTATGATCGGCGGCCTCTCCCTCGCCTTCGCCAATCCGATGATATTGTCGGCGCTTCTGGCCCTGCCCATCATCTGGTGGCTGTTGCGCATGACGCCCCCACGCCCCGCAGCCGAGGTGTTTCCTCCGCTGCGCGTCCTTGCCTCGGTGATCAAGCGCGAGGAGACGCCGTCGAAGAGCCCCTGGTGGCTGACGCTCATCAGAATGCTGATGGCCGCCGCCGTCATCCTGGCAATCGCCAATCCGGTGTTCAACCCGCGCAGCAACACGCTCGCCTCCTCCGGTCCGCTTCTATTGTTGATCGACAACAGCTGGGCGACCGCGCCGGATTGGGAGCGCCGGGTCGAAGTCGCCTCGGCACTGATCGACGACGCGGAGGCAAGGGACGTGGCCGTGTCGATCGTGCTCACCGGCGACCGGCAGCACGATGCCACTCCGGGATCGGCAGCCGCCGCGCGCACCCGGTTGGCGGCCGCCGCGCCCGCGCCGCTCCCGGCAAACCGGCGATCGGCTCTTGCGGCGCTCGATACAGCCTTTACCGATACCGCGCCTGGTACCGCGGCCTTCATCACCGACGGCATCGAAACAGGTGACACCCAGACCATGCAGGCGCTTGCCGAACTCGGCGCGGCGGACGTCCGGGTGATCGAGGCGGACGGCGCCCAGGCGGTGGCGATCACCGACACGATGAACGAGTCGAGTGGCATGTCGGTGACGGCAACGCGCCTGAAGACGGACGCGAACCGTTCCCTTCCGCTTGTCGCCTATGACAGCCGCGGCCGTGCGATCGCCGACGGCTCGATCGATTTTGCCTCCGGCGAAGGGGTCGCGAAGGGAACGATCGAAGCGCCGTTCGAACTGCGGAACGACTTTGCCCGCATCGGCATCGAAGGCGCGGGCACGGCCGGCGCGATGCACCTGCTCGACGACGGGTTCCGCCGGCGCCGGGTGGCGCTGTTGAGCGGAGAGGCGCGCGACCGGTCGCAGCCGCTCCTTTCGCCGCTCTATTATATCGATCGCGCGCTTGCCCCCTATGCCGATCTCATTGAGCCGCGTGAGACCGATCTCGCCATCGCCATTCCCGAGCTCCTCGATCAGCGCCCATCGGTCTTGATCATGGCCGACATCGGCCGCTTGCCGGAAGAGACCTATCCGCTGATGACGAAATGGATCGAGAATGGCGGGACGCTCATCCGCTTTGCTGGCCCCAGGCTTGCCGCAGCCCCGGCAGATGATCCGCTTGTTCCGGTGACGCTGCGGCAAGGCGAGCGGGCGCTCGGCGGCGCCTTGTCCTGGTCGGAGCCACAGCCGCTCACCGATTATCCGGCCAACGGCCCCTTTGCCGGCATGGCGCGACCGACAGACATCCTCGTCAAGCGCCAGGTCCTCGCGGAACCGACGGCCGATCTGGTGGAGCGGACCTGGGCGAGCCTCGCGGACGGCACGCCGCTGGTCACCACCGCGGTCCGCGGTTTGGGCCGCATCATCCTGTTCCATGTCAGCGCGGAGGCCACCTGGTCGAACCTGCCAATTTCCGGCGATTTCGTGGAAATGCTCCGCCGCAGCGTCCAGCTTTCACGCAGCGGCGGCGTTACCGGCGAGACCAAGGCCGTCAAGGCACAGGCGCTCGCACCTTATCGCCTTCTGAACGCCGATGGCGTGCTGGTCGCCGAAACCGGCACTGCCCGCCCGCTCGAAGTGCGGCCCGGCAGGGAACCGGTCGCGACACCGGACAACCCGCCCGGCCTTTACGGCTCGGAGGACGGCTTTACGGCACTGAATCTCCTGCCGCGCGACGCGGAACTGAAGCGCATCGACATGACCACCGCCGGCCCCTACGCCTCGGAACGGCTCGTCCAGGCGGAAAGCTGGTCGCTGAAGCCGGCGCTGCTGACGCTCGCCCTCGTGCTGCTGCTGGCCGACGCCGTGATCGTCCTGTTCATGGGGGGTGCCTTCTCACGCATCCGCTCGGCGCGCTCGGCGGCGGCACTCATTTGCCTCATCGCCGGGGCTGCCCTTCTGCTTCCGCCGCAGGCTTTCGCGGACGACATACGCCCGGGCGACGATCGCATTCTCGAGCGGCTGGATACCACCCATCTCGCCTATGTCGTCACCGGCGAGGACGAGGTGGACCGGCTGTCGGAGAGCGGGCTCAGGGGGCTCACCAGTTTCCTGACCTACCGCACGACGCTCGAGCCCGGCGCTCCCGTCGGCCTCGACATCATGAGCGACGAGCTCAGCCTCTACCCGATCATCTATTGGCCGATCTCGGCAACAGCCCCGATGCCAAGTCCACAGGCCGTGAGCCGGATCGACGCCTATATGCGCGCTGGCGGTACCGTGCTCTTCGACACCCGCGACCAGTTCTCCTCGCTCGGCGCCTCGTCGAGCGGCACGAGCCCGAACACGGAGCGGCTGCAGGCGATCCTCGGCAATCTCGACATTCCGCCGCTGGAGCCTGTTCCGACGGATCACGTTCTGACCAAGGCGTTTTATCTGCTGACGAATTTCCCGGGCCGCTATAACGGCAGTCCGCTCTGGATCGAAGCGCAACTGGACAACCGCGAGGAGGAAAGCAACCGCCCGGCCCGGCCCGGCGACGGCGTGACGCCGATCATGATTACCGGCAATGATTTTGCCGGCGCCTGGGCCATAGACGCGAACGGCGCCGCGCTCTTGCCGACGGTGCCGCCGGACGAGATGCAGCGCGAGTATTCCTTCCGCTCCGGCGTCAACATCATGATGTATATGCTGACGGGCAACTACAAGGCCGACCAAGTGCATGTTCCTGCTCTGCTCGAGCGGCTCGGGCAGTGAGACCGCGATGACCATCGACTTTTCGCCACTCCTCCCCTGGCCCTACCTGACGGCGCTGATCCTGGCGGCCATTGTCCTGGCCGCCTTCGGTATCTGGCAGCGCGTTCGCGGCGCTTTCCTGCGTACGGCCGCGCTCGCGGCCTTCTGCCTTGCGCTTGCTAATCCCGTGCTGTTCCAAGAGAAGCGCGAACCGCTTTCGACTATCGTTGCCGTCGTTGTCGATCGCAGCCAGAGCCAGGAGAATGCCGACAGGCGTGAACAGACCGACAAGGCGCTGGCCGGACTCCAGGAGCGCCTCGCCCGCTTTCCGCAAATCGAAACGCGCATCGTGGAAGCGGCGGATTCCAGGGACAACGACGCGCCCTCGACAAGGCTTTTCGACGCGCTGGCAACGGCATTGGCCGACGTGCCGCCCGCGCGCGTCGGCGGCGCCATCTTCATCACGGACGGCCAGGTGCACGATGTGCCGGATGTGAGCCAGACGCTCGGATTCAACGCGCCGCTGCACGGTCTGATCACCGGAAGACCCGATGAATTCGACCGGCGCATCGAGATCGTCAGCGCGCCTCGCTTCGGCATCGTCGGCGAGCAGCAGAACCTCACCTTCCGCGTCGTCGATGACGGTACCGCCCCCCGGGGCAGCGCCGAAGTAACGATCCGCCTCAACGGCAACGAAATCGCGATCGAGCACGCCGAGCCCGGCACGGAGGTGCCGTTCAGCTTTACCGTGCCGCGCGGCGGCAACAATATTCTCGAATTCGCGGTCAATCCGATCGCCGGGGAAGTAACGGAGGCGAACAACCGCGCCGTTCACGTGATCGACGGCATTCGCGAGAACCTACGGGTGCTTCTCGTTTCCGGCGAGCCGCATGCCGGCGAGCGCGCCTGGCGCAACCTGTTGAAATCCGACGCGGCCGTGGATCTCGTCCACTTCACCATTCTCCGGCCGCCCGAAAAGCAGGACGGCACGCCAATCAACGAGCTGTCGCTGATCGCCTTCCCGACACGCGAGCTCTTCGTCGACAAGATCAGCGAATTCGACCTCATCATCTTCGATCGTTATCAACATCGCGGCGTGCTGCCGATCCTCTACTATGACAACATCGCGCAATATGTGCAGAACGGCGGCGCCCTGCTGATCGCGGCCGGCCCGGAACATGCCGGCGACGATTCGATCGCGGCGACGCCGCTGTCGGCCGTCCTTCCCGCAAACCCGACCGGGGTCGTCAACGAAAAGGCCTTCTTCCCGCGCCTTTCCGAGGAGGGCAGGAAGCATCCGGTGACCAGGGGCCTCGAAGGTGCGGACAGCGAGCCTCCTGCCTGGGGGCGCTGGTTCCGCACGGTCGATGTCGACAGGCCGCTCGGTCAGACGGTGATGGAGGCCGCGGACAGCCGGCCATTGCTGGTGCTCAACCGCGTCGGCAAGGGCCGCGTCGCCATGTTGCTCTCCGACCAGGGCTGGCTCTGGGCCCGCAATTTCGAAGGTGGCGGCCCGCATATTTCGCTCTACCGCCGCACCGCCCACTGGCTGATGCAGGAGCCGGCCCTCGAAGAGGAGGCGCTGACCGCGCGTGCTTCGGGTCGGACGCTGGAAATCACCCGGCAGACGATCGAGGGCGATCCGGGCCAGGCAACGCTTACCTATCCCTCCGGCCGCTCGGCGGAGGTCACGCTGACGGAACGGGAGCCGGGCCTGTACAAGGCGGAGGTCAGCACCGACGAGATCGGGCTCTTCGAAGTTGCCAATGACGAGCTGACGACGCTCGTGCATGTCGGCAATGTCAATGCACCGGAGTTCAAGGCGGCGATTTCGACGGAGGAAAAGCTGGAACCCTGGGCCGAGAAAACCAAGGGAACCCTCCGCCGCCTGGCAAATGCCGACGGCCCGGTCGACCTTCCTTCGATCCTGCCTGTTCGAGGTGCCGTGCGGGCGGTCGACGACCAGCGCCTGTCGCTGAAGATGACCGACGAGACGGTGCTCAAGGGCGTCAATTCCCTGTCGCTGTTCTCCGGACTGCTCGGTCTGGCGGCACTGCTCTTCATCATCTCGGCCACCTGGTATCGCGAAGGGCGGTGAACGGGGCTTGCGTTTATCGCTTTGCGCGCGGCGCCGCACCTTGCTGCAAAGTCGCCCGGCCGACGTGCCTGGTGTTCCCCGCAATGCTTGTGCGCGGATCGTTGGCTCAGGGCAGCCCAGGCCGAGGATGACTGACGAAGGAGGAGTTTGCAGCCCGGTCAGGCGATCACGCCGCGACTTCCCGCGAGGCGCCGATGGCGCCCTCGGACTCAATGCCGTCGTCACGCCAGGCGATCACACCGTGCAGCCGTGTGTAAACATCCGTAGCGATCGGCACGACCAGCACCCGGGCCGGATCGACCGGCCCCGGGAACTCAAGAGCGCCGTAACGCACCTTCTCGAAGCCGAGCGGCTGGTAATAGGGTGGATCGCCGACGAGGATCACCGCCTCTGAGCCCTTCCGCCGCGCCGCCTCGACGGCGATGCGTACGAGCTCCCGGCCGATGCCCTTGTTCTTGTACGACGGCCGGACCGCAAGAGGCCCGAGTAGATGCCCCCGCACGGATCCGGCGGTCACCGCCGTCATCCTGACCGACGCGATCGTTTCGCCATTGTCTGTGCAGATGAACGAAAGCGACCGATCATGTGGTCCCTGCTCACGGATCCGCGCAGCAGCACGGGTAAACCGGCCGGGACCAAAGGCTTCTTCATTGATGATTTCGATGGCTGCGTCGTGGGACGCGTCTTCAGTCAGATAGACGAGATCGTGCTTTTTCATGGATGTCGAAAACCGGCATGCGAACGGACAGAATGCAGTGGCTCACCCCAAAGGGCGTTGGCGGCATCAGCGTCGTCGCAGGTTTCCCGACTGGATCATGGGTATCAGTCATTTCCGAAAGTGAAAAAGCGTTCCGTTGCCGATAGCAGAAATTTGCCGCCTGTCAAAGCCGAAAACGCACTGTTCGAGATTCGACCCCTATCTCCTGCTCCGTCGCGCGCTATTTTGAACGACAGCAGGATCAGGAATGGAGATCTGTAATGGGCAGGCTGGTGGACGGCGTCTGGCAGGACGTCTGGTACGATACCGTCGAGACGAACGGTCGCTTCAAGCGCAGTGTATCGCAGTTCCGCAACTGGATCACCGCCGACGGCTCGCCCGGACCCTCCGGCGAAAGTGGCTTCAAGGCCGAGGCCGGTCGCTACCACCTCTACGTATCGCTCGCCTGCCCTTGGGCGCACCGAACACTGGTATTCCGCAAGTTGAAAATGCTGGAGGAGATGATCTCGCTCTCCGTCGTCGACCCGCTGATGCTCAGCAATGGCTGGGAGTTCAAGCTGGAGAACGGCGGCACGGTCGACCACCTCTTCGATTCACGCTTCCTCTGGCAGGTCTATGTTCGCGCCGACAGCAATTACACGGGCCGTGTCACCGTGCCGGTCCTTTGGGACAAAGAAAGAGAAACGATCGTCTCCAACGAGTCGGCCGAAATCATCCGCATGTTCAATTCGGCTTTCGACGGCCTCACTGGCACGACCCTGGACTTTTATCCCCAGGCGCTCCGGACCGAGATCGACGCCCTCAATGCGCGCGTCTATGACGCGGTCAATAACGGTGTCTACAAGTCAGGCTTCGCCACGACGCAGGAAGCCTATGAGGAGAGCGTCACCGCACTTTTCGCAATGCTCGACGAGTTGGAAGATCGCCTCGGCTCACGGCGCTATCTCTTCGGCGATCGCACGACCGAGGCCGACTGGCGCCTGTTCACGACATTGGTCCGCTTCGATCCGGTCTATGTCGGCCATTTCAAATGCAACATCCGCCGCATCGCCGATTATCCCCATCTTTCGGGTTACCTGCGCGACCTCTACCAAATAGAGGGGGTCGCGGCGACGGTCGACCTGAGCCACATCAAGCAGCATTACTATCGCAGCCATAGGATGATCAATCCAACCGGCATCGTGCCGGTCGGGCCGGAGTTCGACCTCGCGGCTCCGCACAGGCGGGATCGCCTGTAAATCGACGTGAGGAAAGCCGTGCGCCCTTTGGTGTTACCAGAACGAATCCAGCGCTGCGATTCCGGCCAGTTCTTCAAGCCGGCGGCGGGTCGAGGGTGTCGTCTCCTCCGGCAAGGCGTCGAGGGTGAAAAACCCCGCGGCAGCGATTTCAAGGTCCGCACGCTTCGGCCGCTCCTGGCGGACACCCTCACAGCGGAAGAAGATAACGTGATCGCGCCGGCTGGTGCTGCGGTTGTAATAGACCTGTACAAGTGTCGGCGGCCTCGTGAGTTCGAGATTGCCCTCTTCCCCCAATTCGCGGACCAGCCCCTCGACCGCGGTTTCGTCGCGATCGAGGCCGCCGCCGGGAAAGTGCCAGCCTGGCAAGTAGGAGTGCCTGACCAGAAACACCCGCCCCTCTTCGTCGAAGCAGGCCGCCCTCACCCCGAGCGTCATGCCGCGCGAGAATGCGAAATAGACATGGGCGAACCGGGTCAGAAGGCGGAGCCGCCAGCTCTGCATGTCGCTACTCCTTATGATCGATAAAGGCGACAGCCGCGCTGTAGAGGTTCGGGATAATTCTTTCAAATGATTTCCCTGATCCCGAATATGCGCTAGACGGGGGGTAATGTTCAAACTCGCGCATATTTCCGACGTTCACCTCGGGCCGTTGCCGGAGCTTACCCTGCGCGAACTCGCCTCGAAAAGAATCACCGGCTTCGTCAACTGGCACAGAAACCGAGCGCGCCACCTTTTCCCCGGCACGCTCGCGTGCCTGATGGAGGACATGGAGAGCCGCCGACCGGATCATCTGGCGATCACCGGCGATCTCGTGAATCTCGCCTCCTCGCTTGAGATCAAGGCGGTGACCGAATGGCTCGCGGAAGCCGGCGATCCCAAAGACGTCTCCGTCGTGCCTGGCAACCACGACGCCTATGTGCCGGGCGCCTACGAGCGGATGTCCCGTGCCTGGTATCCTTATATGCGCGGCGACGTCGGTCCAACCGGATGGGCGAAGGAGCATTCCTGCTTCCCCTATATGCGCGTGCGCGGCCAGGTCGCGCTCATCGGCTGCTCGACGGCCGTCGCCACGCCCCCCTTCGCGGCAAGCGGCTATTTCGGGCCGCATCAGGCGCGCGCCACGGTCAATCTGCTGCGCGCGGCCGGCGAGGCCGGGCTCTTCCGGGTCATCATGATCCATCATCCGCCGATCCGCGGCGCAACCTCGATGCACAAGCGCATGATCGGCATCCGCCGTTTCGCCGCGACGATTTCGTCCGGTGGAGTGGAACTGGTGTTGCATGGCCACACCCATCTCAACACGGTTCATTGGCTGAAGGGACATGCAGGGCCGGTGCCGGTGGTCGGAATCTCATCGGCCTCCCAGGCGCCGGGCGGCAGCAAGCCCGTCGCCGCCTACAATCTCTTCACGATCGCAGGTGCGCCTGACAAATGGCAGGTGACGCGCGAGCGCTTCGCGCTCAATGCCGACGCGACCGCTACCACCCTTGCCGAAACGACGCATTTTTATGGCCAGCCTGTCGAATAAACGGCGAGTCTTGCGCGTCTTATTCGCGTTCGGTTCGGATCAGCCAGCCGCCGGGGGATGTCCGGTTCGGCTGGGTCACCGATCACCGATCTTCACAGGAGACAGGCATGACGAACCGCAAAATCATTCTCTTCGCCTCCGCAGTCTTGACGGCCTCGGTAGCGAGCCACGCGGCGATGGCCGTCGGCGATGACACCAGCGAGCCGCCGAAGAAGACCAAGACGACCACCCAATGCACGAACGGCAAGGTCTGGGACGCCAAGCAGAACAAATGCGTCGAAGCGAAGAAGAGCAGCCTCGATGACGATATATTGTTCGATGCGGCGCGCGAACTCGCCTATGCCGGCCAATACGAGAATGCCATCAAGGTTCTCGGCGCCATGAAGGAGCAGCACAGCGCCCGCGTCTTCAACTATCTCGGCTATGCCAACCGTAAGGCCGGCCGTATGGAACTCGGCATGCAATATTACAAGCGCGCTCTTCAGGCGGACGGAAATTACATCCTTGCCCGCTCCTATATGGGGCAGGCGCTGGTCGAGCAGGGCCGGATCGAGGAAGCGAAATTGCAGCTCGTCGAGATTCGCGATCGCGGCGGCGAAAACACCTGGGCCTACAGGGCATTGCTGCAATCGCTCGGAGGTCTCCGCCACTACTGAAGCGCGTGGCTGCGCGCCTTTCCTCGGACAGGTAACCCGCTGTCGGAGGCGCAGAGCGGCTATTGGATGGGTCCGAAGCGCAAAAACCTCTTTGCGTTCCGGCTCTTCCCTTGCAGACTTCGGATCGTGTTTCATATCATGGGCCGTGGGTTCGCGTGGCGAGCAGGCCCCCGATCCGGCATGTCTCATTGGAAGAGTAATGCGCCAAGCGGTTGAGATGAAGGACTTCAGACGGGATTTGGTCAGCCTGCTGCCCAAATTGCGTCGCTTCGCGATGACGCTGACACGCGACGTCAATGATGCCGACGACCTTCTTCAGGAGGTCTGCGAGCGCGCGATCACGCGCAGCCATCTTTGGAACGGAGAGGGTCGGCTGGCGAGCTGGGTCTACGCCATGACCCGCAATCTTTGGGTCGACGAGATCCGCAAGCGCAAGGTCCGCAGCGGGGGCGACATGACCGATTTTCTGGGTTCTGCCGAACTCAACGTCGAAGCGACCGCCGAGAAGGCGGTCTATGTCAATCAGTTGCATAGGATGATCCTCTCCATGCCGGAGGGATTGGCAAGCGTGTTCCTGCTGGTAAACGTCGAAGGCTACAGCTACCGGGAAGCGGCGGACATACTCGCGATCCCCGTCGGTACGGTCATGAGCAGATTGTCGACGGCGCGCCTCAGGCTTGCGGCAATGCTGTCCGAAGATGCGGAAAGGAGGGCATGAGCGTTGCAGGAGACGAAAGGACTCGCGCTCGAAGTGCGGCTCTCGGCCTATATCGACGGCGAGATCGGCGAAGCGGAGAAGACGGAGCTCGATAGCTTGCTGGCGCAGGACGACGACGCGAGGGCTCTGCTTGAGCGCCTGAAAGCAGGCAGCACCTTCGGCAACAGGGCCTTCGAGGATTTCCTCCACGATCCCGTGCCTCTGGCTCTGGTCCGCCAGATCAAGCAAGGCCCCGGGATCACGCCGCGTTTCGAGCGGGTCGCAACGGCGAACCTTCCGAAAAGAAGCCTGCGCATCTGGCCGCGCCTTGCCGTCGCCGCCGTTGCGCTGTTCTTCCTCGGCAGCGTCGGCGGTTTCATTCTTGGCAGTGCCGGCAACATCGTCGATCCCGCCCCCGAGGCGGCCGATCGCTCGTGGATCGGCGAGGTCGCAGAGTATCACGCCATCTATTCGCGCCAGAAAAAGCACCTTGTCGAGGTACCGGCCTCGCAGGCAGCAGAGATCCAAAGCTGGCTCTCCTCAAGCGTCGGCGTTGCCTTCCGCATCCCCGATCTCACGCGCAAGGGACTGACCTTCGAAGGTGCCCGCTTGCTTGTCGCCAACGGCAGACCCGTCGCCCAACTGATGTACCGCGATCGCGAAAGCGAAATCGTCGCCATCTGTTTCCTGAAGAACGGCGGCGGCGGGAAACCGGATCAATTCAGAGAGACGATCCGCGGCGATCTAAGCCTCGTCTCCTGGCAGCGAAACAACGCTTCCTTCGTCGTGGTGGGACCGTCATCGGATGCCGGCCTGCAGGATCTCGCCCAGATGGTGGCGGCGGCCATATGACGGGGCAGTCCCCCTCTGAACAGAGGGGGACTGCCCCGGAAGGCTACTTCCCCATCGTCTCCAGCACGCGGTTGGCGGCCGAAACGATCGCTTCGAGCGAGGCGGCGACGATATTGGTGTTGACGCCGACGCCGAACAGCGTGCCCCCCGGATATTCGACTTCCACATAGGCGATCGCCGCGGCGTTCGAGCCGTGCTGCAGCGAGTGTTCGGAATAGTCTGCCACCGAGAGCTCGATGCCGAGATAGATCGACAGGGCATTGATGAAGCCGTCGATCGGGCCCGTGCCCTTGCCCTCGATCCGCCTGGCCTCGCCCCTGTCGGTGATCTCGGCGGCAACGACGCGCAGTCCCTTGTGTTCGCTCACCGGATAGGTGTGGTGATCGATGAATTTGAGCCGCGCGCCGGGCTGCTCCACGTAACCTTCTATGAAGCGCTGATGGATCCGCTTCGACGGCAGTTCCTTGCCCTCCTCGTCGGTAATGCGCTGGATGTCCTCGCGGAACTCTATCTGGAGTTTCCGCGGCAGATTGATGCCATAGTCCTCCTGCAGGATATAGGCGATGCCGCCCTTGCCCGACTGCGAGTTGATGCGGATGATGGCCTCGTAGCTGCGCCCGACGTCGCGCGGGTCGATCGGTAGATAGGGCACTTCCCAGAGCGTCTTGTTTGCCTGCTTCAGCGCCTTCATGCCCTTGTTGATGGCGTCCTGGTGCGAACCGGAGAAGGCGGTGTAGACCAGCTCGCCGACGTAAGGGTGGCGTTCCGGAATGACCATCTGGTTGGAATATTCGTAGACTTCCTTGATGCGCTCGATATCCGAGCAGTCGAGCTTCGGATCGACGCCCTGTGTGAACATGTTGAGCGCCAGCGTCACCACGTCGACATTGCCGGTGCGCTCGCCATTGCCGAAAAGCGTACCCTCGACGCGATCCGCGCCGGCCATCAGGCCGAGCTCGGTGGCGGCGATACCGGTGCCGCGATCGTTGTGCGGATGCAGGGAGATGATCAGGTTCTCTCGGTTGTCGAGATTGCGGCACATCCATTCGATCTGGTCGGCATAGATGTTCGGCGTCGCCATTTCGACCGTCGACGGCAGATTGATGATGAGCTTGTTGTCCGGCGTCGGCCCGATGATCTCGGTGACGGCGTTGCAGATCTCCAGCGCCACTTCGAGTTCCGTACCGGTGAAGCTCTCAGGCGAATATTGGAAGCGGTAGCCGCCTCCCGCCTTTGCCGCCATGTCGGTGATCATCTTGGCGGCATCGGTGGCGATCTGCTTGATGCCGGAGACGTCCCTGGCGAAGACGACGCGACGCTGCAGCTCGCTTGTCGAATTATAAAAGTGGACGATCGGATTGCGGGCGCCCTCGAGCGCCTCGAAAGTGCGCGTGATCAGCTCCGGCCGGCACTGCACCAGCACCTGCAGCGACACGTCCTCCGGCACATTACCTTCCTCGACACACCAGCGGGCGAAGTCGAAATCCGTCTGTGAGGCGGAAGGGAAGCCGATCTCGATCTCCTTGAAGCCCATGTCCAGGAGCAGGTGGAACATCCGCGCCTTGCGGTCGTGCCCCATCGGATCGACGAGCGCCTGGTTGCCGTCGCGCAGGTCGACCGAACACCAGATCGGCGCCTTGGCGATCGTCTTGGATGGCCAGGTGCGGTCCGGCAGCGCCACCTGCGGATAGGGCTGATATTTCAACGCGGCCTCGGGCATGCCTTGCTTGACGGGATGCGATTTCAAGATCATGTGCAGCTTCTCTTCGTCACTGGAGCGTCGCTTGCCGCATGCAATAGCCGATCGCCGGAATTATTGCGATGGCTGATGCTCGCCGGAGCGCGCCTGTTTTAACTGTTGTTTGCAGCTTGGGATTTCGAGGAGCGATCCGCCGGCAAGGCTTTTCGGCCGCCGGGCGCTCCTCACCGGACCCGGCAACCGCGCGTAAGGCCGAGAAGAAGAAGAAGCGAGGCGAAGGCGCGCACGGAAGCGCGATTGTTATCGCGTCCGGAGAAGATCGCTGCGATCCTGTGTGCTTTCGCCTGGGTCATGCAAGTGCCTATACACGGGCCGACGCTGTGGGGCAAGAGGAGAAGCAGATTGCGTGCCGTACTGAATGTAAGTCTTGGCTGGTTCAGACCTAGCCCTCTCCCCGCCGGCGCGGCGAGGGACTTGGAGGATGCCGCGAGTCTCCTTCGCCCCGCCTGCGGGGAGAAGGTGGCCGGTAGGCCGGATGAGGGGCGATCGCTTGCTCTAAGGCCGGGAGGCGCTCGTCATCAGATTTCAGTGACGGAGGTGATGATCCGCGAAACGAGCCCGTAGGCCTTCGCTTCGTCCGCTCCGAGCCAGTAGTCGCGATCGGTGTCCTTGGCGATCTTTTCGACCGGCTGGCCGGTCGCTTCCGAGAAGATTCGGTTGAGGCGCTCGTTCATCTTGATAATTTCCCGCGCCTGGATCTCGATGTCGGAGGCCATGCCGCGCGTACCGCCGGACGGTTGATGCAGGAGGAAGCGGGTGTTCGGCAGGCACAGGCGGCGCTCTTTCGGGGCCCCGACATAGATCAGTGCGCCGGCGGAAGCGACCCAGCCAGTGCCGATCGTCCAGACCTTGGGTTTCACGAACTTGATCATGTCGTGAATGCTGTCGCCCGATTCCACATGGCCGCCCGGCGAATTGATGAAGATGCGAATATCCTCATCGCTGGCCGAGGCCAATGCCACGAGCTGCGAGCAGACCTTCAGCGCCAGCTCCTGGGTGACCGTTCCGTAGATGAAAATCGAACGCGACTTGAAAAGGTTCGCCTCCGTTTCCTTGCCGAGCGGCAATTCGGTCTTCTTCTCTTCCTGGTCGTCGTCGTTCATCCGCATTCTCCGGACTCCTCATGAAATGTCTCAAAGTCAGATAATGCGACTCGACAGCGAAAACAATGCAATGAAATAGGCGAAGCTGGCTCCGCCCAGCCGGTGCTGCTGCGGTGGGAAATGCGCGAGGGACGACAAATGCTGTATGGACAGGGCGCAAAAGCCCAATAAGATCAGCGCGTCAGCAATGGTGCGGTCCCTGGTAGAGCCGCGCCCCGCTGACATGAATTTCAGACAGGCGGGCTACCTCCCAGGCCTGCCGACCAGTGGGGACCCGAATGAAGAAACAGATCCTTATCGCCGCCGCCGCGCTTGTTGCCTCCGCCGCACCCGCTTTTGCCCACCTCGATCCGACGCTGCACGGCTCGCTGACGGCCGGTCTGTTGCACCCGTTTTTCGGCGCCGACCATGTCCTTGCGATGCTCGCCGTCGGCCTCTGGGCCGGCGAGATCGGCGGACGGGCACGCTGGGCGGTACCCGCAACCTTCGTCGCGACCATGGCCGTCGGCTTTGCGCTTGCGGTAATCGGCGTCGGCCTACTCTTTGTCGAACCGACGATCCTCGCCTCCGTGATTGCTCTTGGCCTGATGGTGGCGATCGCCGTCCGGCTCTGCGCTGCGAAAGCCGCGGCCATTGTCGCAATCTTTGCGCTGTTCCACGGTCATGCGCATGGGGGAGAGCTTGGTGCGGCCAGCGCCTGGTCCTTTGCCGCGGGCTTCATCATCGCGACCGCCCTCCTCCACGTCGCCGGTATGGTCTTCGGCATGGCGCTCGCCAGGCGCTCGGGCGGCGCCTGCCTCGCCCGCCTGCTCGGCGGAATTACCGCGCTTGCCGGTGCAGCCCTGATGCTCGGATGAGCAAATGAAGAGCGAAGGGGCGGGTCCATGCCCGGCCGTTCGGGAAAATGGCTGAATGAATGCTGGTGATCCGCCCTGCACTCCCCGAGGAGATCGGCACCCTTGCCGCAATCGGCCTTTCAGCCTGGCTGAAGGGGATAGCGCCACTCGTGACCGAGACGGTGGCGACCAGGATTGCCGCAACCAATCCTTTCCTGCCGTTTCTGCAAGAACTGGGGCCACGCGTGGTGGTGGCCGAGATCGGCGGCGCAGCCGCGGGGATCGGTGCATGCGAGTGCAACGACAATACGATCAGCGATATCTGGATCGCGCCGGCCTTCGAAGGGCGCGGCGCCGGATCGGCCCTGATCGGAGCGCTCGAAGCGCAGATCGCCGGCCGAGGATATGCGGAGGCGCATATTCAGGTTGCCGTCCGGAACGAGCGGGCGCTCCAGCTCTATCGCCATCTCGGCTATCGTGAAACCTGGCGGAAGGTGCTGTTCGACCCCATCCTTGAGACCGATCTTGAAAAGGTCGGTCTCTCCAAGCTTCTCTGATCGGTGCGCCTGTTCGGGCGCGCGTCACCCGCGGCCGCGATAGGTCGGCACGCCTTGGTCCGGCAGCCAAACGCCTCCAGGGGGATTGCCGGTCTGCCAGAAGACGTCGATCGGGATGCCGCCGCGCGGGTACCAATAGGCGCCGATCCTGAGCCATTTCGGCGAAAGCAGCGATACCAGCCGCTTGGCGATTTCCATGGTACAATCCTCATGGAAGGCGCCGTGATTGCGGAAAGAATGCAGGAACAGTTTCAGCGACTTCGACTCGACCAGCCAGCCATCCGGCACATAGTCGATGACGATGTGCGCGAAGTCCGGCTGTCCCGTCATCGGGCAGAGCGACGTGAACTCCGGCGCGGTGAAGCGGACGACGAAATCCGTGCCGGCGTGGCCGCTCGGCACCCTTTCCAGTTCGGCCTCTTCCGGGCTTTGCGGCAGATCTACTTTCGCGCCGAGTTGCGAAAGTCCTGATACGTCCGTCTTCGTCATTTCCGTCATGCTCCAATCTGTGATCGAGACGCTGGATGGGGCGCACCGCCCACTCTTCTCCTTAATGCCCCTGAATGATGCCTAACCTATCAGGCGGCAATTCATAGTGCGACAGCATTGCACGTCCAGTCAGCCGCGCGGTCCCGTGGTCTTGACGCGCACGCCGTGCGCCTTCTCGCCCTCCGGCTCGACGTGAATGGCGATCCGCGCCCCCGGGTGAACGACACGGATCGCATCCTCGATGCGATCGCATATATCATGGGCTTCGCCAACCGGCATCGCCTCCGGCACCACCATGTGAAAATCCACGAAGGTCGCCGGGCCCGCCTGCCGCGTCTTTAAGTCGTGAACGCCGAGCGAGCCCTCGGCATTGTCCGCGATGGCCCGCTTGATCGCCTCCTCTTCCTGCGCCGGCACGGCCCTGTCCATCAGCCCGTCGATCGAGCGCGAGATGACCTTCCAGCCCTGCCAGAGGATATTGCCGGCGACGACCACCGCAAGCAGCGGATCGAGGATCGCGTAACCGGTGGCAAGTGCCAGGAGAAGGCCGACAAGCACGCCCGCCGAGGTCACGACATCCGACACGATATGGTGACCATCGGCGCTGAGCGCCGGCGAGCGATGGCGCCTGCCCGCCCGGATCAACAGATAGGCCCAGGCGGCGTTGATCACGCCGGCACCGAAATTGATCGCAAGACCGAGTGCGGGCGCATCCAGCATGGAGGGCGCCATCATCTCCGGCACAGCCTCCCAGATGATCAGGAGCGCCGCGACGACGATCAGCACGCCTTCGATGACCGCGGAAAAATACTCCGCCTTGTGGTGGCCGAACGGGTGTGTCGCATCCGCCGGCTTCGCGGCATAGCCGATCATCATATAGGCGATCACCGCAGCGATGACGTTGACGGTGGATTCCAGTCCGTCCGAGAGAAGAGCCACCGAGTCCGTCACCCACCAGGCGAGCATCTTCAGCCCCATGACGCCAAGAGAAAGCGGCATGCCCCAGAAGGCGAGCCTCAGGACTGTTCGGTTGTCGGGCGCGGTCATCTCATTCCTCTGCAGATGCAAACGAGTTGCAAATGCATGCCTATTCAAACGCAAAACCGCCCGCGCGGGTTTTCGCGCAGGCGGGTCGTCGTCACCATGGGCGATTTCGGACGGATTGTCAAAGGGCGGTCACCGCCCGCGCGCCTCTGCCGCAGGTAGTCGAAATGTGTCGCCCTAGGCCGCCTTGATCTTCGCGCGCTTGGCCAGATGCGCCACCACGTTTTCGATCATCCGCATGCCGGCGTCACCGCCGAGCGTCATGATCGATTCGGGGTGAAACTGCACCGCGGCCACGGGTTCCTTCATGTGCTCGATGCCCATGATCGTGCCGTCCTCACTCTCGGCCGTTATCGTGAACTCACGCGGCAGGCTCGATGGGTCGGCGAAGATAGAATGGTAGCGTCCGACCGTCACCTCGCGGCCGAGGCCGGAAAAGACGATGCCCGGTTCCAACACCCGAATGCGCGAGGGCTTGCCATGCATTGGGATCGCCAATTGCCGAAGGTCTCCGCCATAAGCTTCCGCCAGCGCCTGCAGGCCGAGGCAGACGCCGAAAATCGGCAACTCGCGCGCCCGCGCCTTCTTGATCGTCGCCTTGCAGTCGAAGTCCTTCGGGCTGCCGGGGCCGGGCGAAAGCACGACGAGGTCCGGCTTGACCCGATCGAAGATCTCCTCGGCGACCGGCGTGCGCACCGTCGTGACGGTAGCACCGGTCTGGCGGAAATAATTGGCCAGCGTGTGGACGAAGCTGTCCTCGTGGTCGACGAGCAGGATGTTGACCCCGGCGCCGACCGGGGCCACGTCGCGCGCGGCCTTGGCGCTGTTGGTGGATTTCGCATCGCGAATGGCGGCAATCATGGCGGAGGCCTTCAGTTCGGTTTCGGCTTCTTCCTCTTCGGGGCTGGAATCATAAAGCAGCGTCGCGCCCGCCCGCACCTCGGCAATCCCGTCCTTGATCCGGATCGTGCGCAGCGTCAGGCCGGTGTTCATGTCGCCATTGAAGCCGACCATGCCGATCGCGCCGCCATACCAGGCGCGCGGGCTCTTCTCGTGGCTCTCGATGAAGCGCATCGCCCAGAGCTTAGGCGCCCCGGTCACGGTCACCGCCCAGGCATGGCTCAGAAAGCCGTCGAAGGCGTCCATATCGTCGCGCAGGCGCCCCTCGATATGATCGACCGTGTGGATCAGCCGCGAATACATCTCGATCTGACGGCGGCCGATCACCTTCACCGATCCCGGCACGCAGACGCGGCTCTTGTCGTTGCGATCCACATCCGAGCACATGGTGAGCTCGGACTCGTCCTTCTTCGAGTTCAGGAGCTTGAGGATCTGCTCGCTGTCGGCAATCGGATCGTCGCCGCGCTTGATTGTCCCGGAAATCGGGCAGGTCTCGATGCGGCGGCCAGACACACGCACGAACATCTCCGGCGAGGCACCGACGAGATATTCCTGGTTTCCGAGGTTGATGAAAAAGGAATAAGGCGACGGATTGATCGCCTTCAGCCGGTTGGAGATTTCCGAAGGGCGGCTTTCGCAGCGCTCGTAGAACTTCTGCCCCGGAACCACTTCGAAAAGATCGCCGCGGCGGAAGCTCTCCTTCGCCTTGACGACAAGCTCGGCATATTCGCCCGGCCGATGGTCCCCGTGCGGCGGAATGCTGTCGACGATGCGGAACGGTTCCGGCGCGATGTCGGCCGCCTTGCCTTCGGTCGAAAGTCCACCTCCCGCAAAGTCATAGCGGTCGATCCAGGCCCTTGCCGCATAGTGATCTACGACGAGGATCTCATCGGGCAGGAAGAGGACCATGTCGCGCTGGTCCTGCGGCCGCTCAAGCTTGAGTTCGATCGAGTCGAACTGGAAGGCGAGATCGTAGCCGAAGGCGCCATAGAGGCCGAGGCTCGCATCCTCTTCCGAATGGAAGAGGTTGGTCACCGCGCGGAGCACGGTGAAGACGGTTGGCATCTTCGAGCGTTCTTCCTCGGTGAAAACGCGGTCGGGCTCGTCGATGGTAACGTCGAGACGGCGCGCGGTCCGGTCCCCGAGCGTGATGTCGACCACGGACTTCAGGTGCTCGGCGACAAGCGCCAGCAGCACTTCGCCGCGCTCATTATAGGCTTCGATCCAGAGCGAACGGCCGAACGAAGAAATGGCAAGCGGCGGATCGACGACGGCAGTGTCCCAGCGGGTGTAACGGCCGGGATATTCGTAGTTGGAGGAGAACACAGCGCCGCGTCTCTCGTCGAGCCTCTCGACATAGCCGGCGATCGCGTCCGTATAGGAGGCTTCGCGCCGCCTGCGGGTGACGACGATGCCGCCCCGGGTGGTGTAGCTTTCCGCGCCGTCTTCCAGAATTACCGTTGCCATTCGTCTCGCTCCGTCAAAGCCCGGTCTTTCCACGCGGCCCGAATACGAAAAAGCCGCCTCGAAATCTCCGGGCGGCTTCATGTCTCAATCACGCATGACTGGTCAAGGCCGCTTCAGCGGACCCACCACCAGACCGAAATGTTGCGTGCGGTTGCCATGGGCGAAACTGTTAGCCTGCCTTTGGACGGCGTGCAAGCGGGAAAAGCATTGGTTGAATAGAACGGCCACCGCCGGACCGTCCAGCCTTCCGGACCTCAGAAGCGCTGACCAGAGAGTCCCGGAAGGTGCGTCTCGGCTCGGAATGATATTGCGACGGCTGCGAGTATACCCCTCTCCTCAGTTTCAGCACATTTTGACGGAGGATTGTTCCCTTGCGCTCGGCACGTTCGACCGCGACGCGAACGGAAGGTCCCCGCATGCGCCACGCCGGACTCATATTGCTCTGCTCCTTGATCGCCTGCGGCGCGACCCTGCCTCAGCAGGGGCCGGTGCCAGCGGAGAAACCCGAAAACAGCAGTAAGCCGACTCCGGCGCCGAAACCTGCGGCGCCGACCGACAATGACAGTTCCGCAACCGGGAAGACCGAGTCCGGCCGCGACTTGCCTGCCGGCTGGAAGGACGATGCCATTGACGCCGTGCCGCCGGTGATCGTCGAAATCGAGAAGGAAGATGAAGGTGCCTACCGAGCCTGCCTCGCCGCGCTTCGCACCCTCGGCGCCTCATTCACCGAAGGCGCGCGCATCGACGACGGCAAGGGTTGCGGCATCGACAAGCCGATCGAAGTCAACGAAATTCTGCCGGGCACGTCGCTGAAGCCGGAGGGCACGATGCGCTGCGAAACGGCGCTGGCGCTTGCCCGTTGGACCAGGGAGACCGCGGCTCCGGCCGCGAAGGTCGCCTTCGGCCCGGATGCGGCCATCGGGAGCCTCAATCAGGCCTCTTCCTACGTCTGCCGTCTCAGGAAAAACGGCAGCACCGGCAAGATATCCGAACACGCGCGTGGCAACGCCATCGATATTGCCTCCATCACACTGAAGGATGGCAAAACGATCGACATCCAGCCGCGCGACGACGACGGTACGCTAACCGGCGCCTTTCAGCGCGCCATCACCGCCACCGCCTGCCTCTATTTCACCACCGTGCTCGATCCCGGCAGCGATGCGGCGCACGAGACGCATCTGCATTTCGACGTCATCGAACGGAAGAACGGTTATCGGTATTGCCGTTGACAATATTGCATCAGCGACGAATCTCCCCTCAGCCGCCCCCACTCTCGTACCCGAGCGCGACGAATTCGCCGGAAAAGCATCCCGCGACCTCTCCTTCGCCCATGAGCTCGGCCGTGACCGTCAGTCGCGCGCGGCCGTGCCGCTCCAGGAGGCGCATGAACCCCGGCCATTGATCCGGGTCTTCAAGGCTCGAGCGCGCCGAAAAGCCGCCGGCGACGGGCTTCAGGTAATCCATGCGGTTGCTCTGGATCACCAACCGGCTGTTGACGCCGCTCAACCGCAGCCGCAGATGGAGGAGCGACCAGGCGGCGAGGATCGACAGCGCCGAGGCGCTGCCGCCGAAGACCGTTTCGCGATGGTTGATGTTCGGTGCGAGCGGTGCCTGAAGAACCACATGCCCCCACTCCAGCGCCGCCACCTCGACCTGCATGGCGGCGGAGAGCGGAATATGGGCATGGAGGTATTCCCGCAGTTCCGAGGGTGTCATAATGCCTCCTATGGTTGGCCACGGACCAGTGGCCGGGCAGAACTCACCTCTACCGCATCGGCCCGAAAATCGTACCCGATTTTCGGAAAGCTCGATGCGCAGATTCAAAGCGTTACAGCGTCCTTTGCGCGTCTGAAAGCGTCTGAAAGACTCGCGGCGCTGCAATCGGGAGCCGAGCTACGGCACGTTGCGGCCTCTTTTCGCGCAAACCTCGCCGCGCCCGATTGAAACCTCTCCCAACCGCCACGATCTAATGGCGGCCAAGCATTTTTCTGCAAGCACAAACCTATCGAGGAACATCCATGCCGCTCCCCATGTACGCACTCATCGTCCCCGCCTTCACCCGCGGCTTTACGGCCCTCGACGGACTTCTGGGCAAGGCCGAAGCGTTCGCCACCGAGAGGGGCATGCCGCTCGCGGAGCTCTTCGACGCGCGGCTCGCGCCGGACATGCTGCCGCTCGCTGGCCAGATTCAGCGGGCGAGCGACACGGCGAAGAACGCGATCGGGCGGTTGACGACGCTCGAGGCGCCACGCCTTCCCGATGACGAACAGGATTTCGCGGCACTGCACGAGCGGATCGCCAGGACGATGGCCTTTATCGAGACCGTGAAACCCGAGCATCTCGACGGCAGCGAGACCCGTGAGGTGACGCTCAGCTTCCCCAACCTCAAGGTGACGTTCAGCGGCGGCGATTACCTCCTGCAGTTCGTGCTGCCGAACTTCTATTTCCACGTCACCACCACCTACGACATCCTGCGCCACAAAGGCGTACCGATCGGCAAGGCGGACTTCATCGGCCACCTCGGCTAGCCCGCATTTCTCACACTCCTTGCGCCTTGCGTTGGATTTTGGCGAGTTGGATGCAGGCGAAAGCCGCGAAAAGCGTAGCCCGTCCTACGGTTGAGCGGCTTTCGCCCGGAGGCAGCCGCCATAATCCAACCCTGCGGGCCGGTTGAAAATGGCGACTGTGTGCGTCGCATGACTTGCCCGATGAGCCACATCGGGCTGCACCATTCTCCTACCCTGTCCCCATTTTGAACCGGCGCAGGGCACAAGGAGTGTGAGAATGCGGGCTAGGCCAGGATCTACGGCGCAGCGCGTCTTTTCAGACGCGCAAAGGTCCAAGGTCGCTGTAACTCTTTGAATCTGCGCATCGAGCTTTCCGAAACTCGGGTACGATTCTCGGGCCGATGCGTTAAAACAGCCCTTCGATGTAGCCAGCTTCGTTGAGGCGGATCCTCTCGGACGAGGGCACTTTCGGCAGGCCCGGCATTGTCATGATCTCGCCGGTGATGACGACGATGAAGCCGGCGCCTGCCGCGAGCCGCACCTCGCGGATCGGCACCGCATGCCCGCTCGGTGCGCCGCGCAGGTTGGGGTCGGTGGAAAAGGAATATTGCGTTTTGGCCATGCAGATCGGCAGATGGCCATAGCCCTGGTCTTCCCAGGTCCGGAGCTGCTCGCGCACCAGCTTGTCGGCGATGACCTCGCTCGCATGGTAGATATCCTTGGCGATGGTCTCGATCTTCTGGAAGAGCGGCATTTCATCTGGATAGAGCGGCGAGAACTGCGAATGGCCGGCATTGGCGAGTTCGACGACCTTCAAGGCCAGATCCTCGATGCCAGCTGAGCCTTCGGCCCAGTGCTTGCAGAGCACCGCCTCGGACCCGAGCGTCCTCACATAGTCCTTGATCGCCTGGATCTCTGCTTCCGTGTCGGTCGTGAAATGGTTGATCGCGACCAGTGCCGGAACGCCGAATTTCTTGACGTTCTGCACGTGCCGCCCGAGATTGGCGCACCCCTTCTTCAAGGCCTCGACATTCTCCTTGCCGAGATCTTCCCTCCTCACCCCGCCATTCATCTTGATCGCCCTGACGGTTGCGACGATCACTGCGGCGTCCGGCTTGAGTCCGGCCTTGCGGCACTTGATGTCGAAGAATTTTTCCGCTCCGAGATCGGCCCCGAAGCCCGCTTCCGTCACGACGTAATCGGCGAGCTTCAGCGCGGTTGTCGTCGCCACCACCGAGTTGCAGCCATGGGCGATATTGGCAAAAGGGCCGCCATGGACGAAAGCCGGATTGTTCTCGAGCGTCTGCACCAGGTTCGGCTGCATGGCGTCCTTGAGCAGCACGGCCATGGCGCCGTCCGCCTTGATCTCGCGGGCGAAAATCGGGCTCTTGTCGCGCCGGTAGCCGATGATGATGTTGCCGAGGCGTCTTTCGAGGTCCCGGATGTCCGTCGCCAGACACAGGATCGCCATGACTTCGGAGGCGACGGTGATGTCGAAACCCGTCTCGCGTGGATAGCCATTGGCAACACCGCCAAGCGCGCCGACGATCTGGCGCAGCGCCCGGTCGTTCATGTCCATCACCCGCCGCCAGGCAACGCGGCGGGTATCGATCGCCTGTTCGTTGCCCCAATAGATGTGATTGTCGATCAGCGCAGCGAGCAGGTTGTGCGCCGAGGTGATGGCGTGAAAATCGCCCGTGAAATGTAGATTGATGTCCTCCATAGGCACCACCTGGGCATAGCCGCCGCCGGCGGCACCGCCCTTGATGCCGAAGCAGGGGCCGAGCGAAGCTTCGCGGATGCAGACGATTGCCTTCTTGCCAATACGGCTCAGACCGTCGCCAAGCCCGACGGTGGTCGTCGTCTTGCCCTCACCCGCCGGGGTCGGGTTGATCGCCGTCACAAGGATTAGCCGCCCGTTCTTCCTTTCTTTCTGCGCGGCGATGAACTCCGCGCTCACCTTCGCCTTGTCGTGCCCATAGGGAAGCAGGTGCTCCGGCGGAATGCCGAGCTTCGCACCGATTTCCATGATCGGCTTCTTCGTCGCGGCGCGCGCGATCTCGATGTCGGATTTGACGTGCCCCATGGCTCCCCCTCAATTTGTGTTCGCACGGCTCGCGCATTCAACCTCCTCCGCCGAATGCGCTTGCGTTTGCTTGTTCTTACGCTGACATGAAGTCCGTCAGCGGGCAAGAATGTCGCGCATTTCCACGAGATTGGACCGAACACGGAGAATGTAGAAACCCATGGTTGCGAGGTGCGTCGGCATGATCCAGCCGTCCTCGCGGCCATTCGAGATGATCAGCGGTTGGATACGCAGCGCGGCGCGAAGCTGCTTCATCGTTTCCGTATAGATCGGCGTCAGCCCCCGCTGCGTGACGACATTCTCGAAATCGGCGCCCGCCGCCGACAGGATGCCGTAATAGCCGTAGAGTTGGCCGAATGAGAACCAGAAGCGGTCGTCCGCCCGCGTGTCGAACCAGCCGCCATTGTGCAACTCGGAGCGCTCGCGAATGATCGCCGACGTATTGCCGAGGTCGCTCGCGATGCGATCCAGGAATTCGACCAGATTGTCCGACCGCCCATCGAAGACCGCATCGCACTTGCCGAGAGATACATTGAACTTCCTGAGGTCGCGCATGGCGGCGCGATAGAAGCTGGGAGTCGGTGTTTTCGGGCCGAACGGGCTGATGCCGAAATACCAGGTCTCCTCGTCGAACTGGATATTGCCGCGCGCGCTCTGCAGGTCGTTGTTGATTCCGGAAGTGCCGCGGACGCGGCCGAGCGAGTCGACCAGTTCCACGGCCGTGCGCCGCACCGCCTGATTGATGCCTCGCTGGAACGATGCCTTGTTGTCGAGCCAGGGCGTATCGTCCCAGTCGAGCCCGAAAAAGCCGAGCTTGTAGGCAAGCATCGAGGATATCCAGGCGTTCTGGTTGACATTGAAGTCGATGAGATCGGCTGCAACATCGACGATTGCGGAGTGCTGGCAGGCGGTCCCGGCGGGCAGCTGCGCGACGGCCAGCGATTCAGGCGTCGAGGTCCCTGCATCGAGCGCTGCCCGGTTGGCGGGGGTCACATCGGCCGATTGCCCGGTCGTCGTCGCCCCCGGACCACTGACCGGCGAGCCGGCCGGTGTCTTGCGTTCGGCGAGCTTGTAGCGGTCGACGTAATCCGGATCGAAATTGGTCCAGGCCTGCGTCTGCCAGATGAAATAGCCGTAGAAGAGGACAAGGGCGAGCAGGATGAGCGCGATTGGCCCTTTGATGATCCAACTTCTTCCGCGGTACCAGTTGCCAAGCGCGACGAAGGGCCAGGCGAGCCACGCCACTACCAACCCGATGCCCCGGCCGATCGCCGTGAAGACACGCTGAAAGAACGCAACGATCGGATCGAACATCTTCTATTCCTCTTTGAGACCGTAGAGCTTGTGGCGGAAGGCGGCCTTGTCCTTGAGATATGTGCCCGTCAACGTCGCAACAACATATTCCCGAAACTTTTCGCTGTAGCCTTCATAAGCGCTGTAGAAGCCCTGCTTGTCGAAAACGAAGCGCGAGACGAAATCGCGCGGGACGAGTTGTGAAACGAGGCGGTTGACGAGCCACTGGTCCGGGTGATCGGGCGCGGCCCTTACCAGCAGGAAGCGATGTGCCGGGGCGATTTCCTGCATTTTGACCGTGCCGGTCGCGGCGATCGCCCGCGACATTTCCTGCAGGAAAGGATAGATGCCGTCCCGCGCTACCAGCGCGGCATTGCGGTGAATCCACGTCTGCAGCCAGATTCGATCGGCATTGACCAGGTCGGCGTCCGGATCGGCCTCGTTGATCAGCCCGCGAACGGCCACGTCCGCCCGGTGCTGGAACAGGCCGGAGTGCTCCACCCAGGAGGCCTGCGGCAATTGCAGCCGGTTCGTCGCAGCCAGGAAATCGTAGATGCGCGCATGATCGGAGATCGCGATATAACTCACCTGCCAGGGCCGCGAGCGACGAAAGCCCGGCGCCGACGGATCGCAGATCACCGTCGTCGTCTTCGCGTCCAGGAAGACATAGACGCCGCCGAAGTGGTTCGCCCAGAAGGCCTGGTGGCGGAAGATGAGTTGGTCGGGCACCAGTGCATTCTGCCGGATGTCGCCGGTCGTCTGCGCCAGTTCCACCATCCGCCCGAGCATCGCGTCGTCCGCCCAGGCGTTCGGCACCTTCTTCAAACGGTCGATGAGCTCGCGAAGTTCGGCCGCCTTGCCGAGCATGCCTTCGGCCGAGAGCACCCGGAACCGCACCTCGTTGATCGACAAGAGATCGTCGATGTCCTTGACGACGGAGACCGTATCCTCGATCTCTCCATAGAGAGCGTCCTTGATCGTCACCGCGTGGATTGCACGGCTGTTTGCATTGAAGAATTCGTGCATCAACGCCGCAGTGTTGGAAAAGCTCGTGTGCACCACCGGCAGCTCCCCCTGCGCCGGCGTCAGGATGATGAAGCGCCGGTTCACCCGATTGGGATCGAGATAATCCTGGTCCCCCAATTCATAGGCAATCTCCGGCGAGAAGCCGGTCATGTCGATGCTGAAGCGCGGAAGCGCCGTCGGCCTGAGGCCGAAGCCTTCGAGCGCCTTGTTGTAGCGCGCAATAAGGTGCGGCTCGGAAATATCGAGCAGCCGCCCGTAAATGAGCTCGGCTTCCAGGAGGCGCTTCATTGTGGAACGCTCCGCAAGACGCGGACGTCCCGTTCGCTGACCAATGCCGCCATCAACTCTGCCACCTGCCGGCGCGCTTCATTGCCTCGATCTCGTGGATCGCCTTCTCGCGCTGGCGTTCGCGGCGAATGATGTCGGCGATCGCTGCGTCGTCGGTTTTGTCAGTGTATCGGAATTCGCTGTCGGCATAGCGGTTGATTTCCTGCAGCACCATGTCGATGGTGATCGGGCCGCGGAGATCCTCGATCATTGCCCTCTTCTCCTCATAGGATTTGTGCATGAAGGAGGCCGCATCCTCGAACCAGTCGTCCGGCAGTTCGACATCCATCGCCCGCATCTTGATCGCGTCGGTGATGTTCCTGATGGCGCGGCCGGTGAAGCGGGGTTCGGCCTCCTTTATCCGATGCAGATAGGCACCGACATCGGCAAGCGTGGCGACCTTGCCCCTTTCCTTCTCAAAACGTTCCCAGACGGCGACGAGCCCATCCTCCTGCGGCCGCGAATGCGCCGCATAAGATTGCGTGACGGCCCGCTTGATTTCCTGGCCGGCATAGAGCTCGTGCTCTCCCAACGGGATCTGATGGTTGTTGCCGACGAGCAGCGCAAAAATGTCGATGTAGTCCGCCTCCGTCTGCGGCCCGTCGACCAGCCAGCGCGCACCGGCCCGCTGACGCAGCGCATCGTCGACATTCTCCGGATGGTTCGAAAACATGCCGAAGGTGCAATTGCCGCGAATGACGGTCGAGGCGCCGGCGAAGCTCTCCATTAGAACCGCGGTCACCTCATGCTGACCGGCCGAGGCGCGGTCGTCGGAACGCTTCGCCGTCACCTGGTCGACATCGTCGATCGTGCCGAAACCGATCGCGCGCGGGTTCATGACGTTATTGACGAACTCCTTGCAGTTCTGGCCCGATTTGCCCTGGTATGAGGAAATCTGGTCGACACCGAAGTTCTCGTAATGGAGGGCATAGCCGGCGACGCCGCAATAGTCGTGCAGCATGCCGGCAAGCATCTGTATCAGGATCGTCTTGCCGGTGCCCGGCATACCGTCGCCGATGAAGGTGAAGAGGAAGCCGCCGAGTTCGACGAACGGGTTCATCTGCCGGTCGAAGTCATAGGCCACCAGCATTTTGGCAAGCTTCAGCGCCTGATATTTGGCGATGTGGTTGCCGATGATCTCCTCCGGCTTCTTGAAGGTCATCACAAGCGGCTTGCGCTTCTGCCCGGGCGCGACGTCGAAGCCGTTGAGAGTGAAGTCGTCCTGGTCGAGCCGGATGTGCACAGTCTCGAAGTTCTGCAATCCCGTGAAGCGCGCCTTGCGGGCGAGCAATCCGTCGATCGCCACGCGTGAAAAGGCGCGGGTTCGGGCCGTCAGGGCAAGCTCGTCGGGCGCGCCCGCGATGCTGCGGTCGAGCGCCGCCACCATGCTTTTCAAGGCGTCCTGGGGGGTGTCGAAAAGAAAGTCCGGCTCGGCGGCATCGTCGACCGGCTCCCCCTCCCCCTGCAAGGTCGCGCCGAGATAGGCGGCGAGCGTGAAGGCGGCGACATAGGCCGACGCCGCAAGCAGCGCCTTGAACCGCTCCGCATCCTCCCCGGCGAGCGGTGCAGTCGAATTGCGCGCCTGCAACTGTTCGAGACTCGTCTGCCGCGCGAATACGTCGGCAACCGCCAGCGCCACCTGGATGCCGCGGCGGGCGCGGTAGAGCACGGCGTGCTGCGCCGGAGAGAGTAGCGGATCTGCGCCGCGGATCGATTGAACGGTGCGGGCAAGCTCGACCTCCCGCGTGCGGCGCTGGCCGCCCGTCGACACGGTCGAGACGAAGCGGCGCCCGGTACCGGCAAGCGGCGCGCCATTTGGACCATCGACCCGCTCGAGGATGATGAGCTTGGTGACGAGGCTCTGGGCGATCGCCTGGTGCTTGGCAATGTCGTCCTCGTGGAGCGTCGTCAGGCCCGCGTTCAAAGTCATCGCTCAAACCTCGCTCACCACCTGGTTACCGGAAATCACATGTACCTTGTAATCACCGAAAATCCCGGCCGCCTCGCCGGAAGCATAAAGCGCCTGATAGGCGTCATGCGGCACCAGCGCATGCTTCTCATAGGCGCTGACCCCCATGCGGGCGGCCTCGAGATTGTCGGTGTCGATATGGAATTCTTCCTGCGCCGGCGTCGAGGACCAGAAGCCGTGTTTGGCCGGACGCTCCGCCTTGGAATAGACCTCCTGCACCGTCCAGGTCAAAAGCCAGGCATTCTCGGTCTTGCGCACCTTCGAGAGGATTTCGTTGATCTTCGCGCTGTTCTCGGTGATCCCCGCCGAATAGAACGGCCCAAGCACGATGCGCCGAAGCTGCTTCGGATGCAGTTCCGGAAAATCCCTGTCGAGCGTCGTGGCGATCGTTGCCGGCGTCAGCGAATAGGCGCTGTGCTTCGAAGCGAAATCGTCGAAGCGGCTGGCAAGCTCCGGATTGAGCAGTCCGCCGACAGGCAGCGGGATCTCGACGTCGGGATTGAGCTTGCCGTCCCTGGTCACCAGCATTTCGACGATATTTTCCGATGAATCCTCGATCGTCGCCATATAGACCATCGGCAGGGTCTGGCTGCCGTCGAATGCGCCCCAGGACACGACGTAATAGGGCCGCATCGTCTTCGGATTGACAGCAACCCGGATCGTCTCCGGCAGGATGAAGGGCGAGAAGATATCCCCCTGGCCGATCTGCTCGAGATAAAGCCGCTCGGCCATCCGCGATTGCAGCGCATCGGGAAAGGCCTTGTGCCGCAGGATGAAATCCACCATTTCCTCGCGCAGCGCATCGGCAGAGGGAATACTCGCCAGCCGCCTGTCGGCGCTCTGGCGGTCATTCTCGAGTTCCAGCACGTTCTGGAACGTCGGATAGCCGCTCTCCGCACGCGCGATGCGGAACTGCTCGACAAAGCCGATGCGGTTCTCCCAGCAGGTGATCGATGCCTTCAGCCGCGCCAGATAGGGAACAATGACCTCGCCCACCACCGTATTGCGGTAGAGCGGCGAGTTTCGGTCTCCGAGAAACAGCTCCAGCCCCGCCACCGCAGCCCGGATCGAGGTGAAGTATTGCCGGACGGACGAGGATATCGCAACGCTCATCGAACGCCTCCCGCCATCTGCCAAAGGGCGGCCGGAAATCGGATCATCGACGCCTTGCCGATCACTGCTTCACGTAATCTGCGGCATTGTGCTTTTCCATTACGTCCTGGAAGCGGCGGGCAAAGGCGTCGTCGGCGAGTTTCTTGCGCCGCTGGATATCCTGTGTCGCCTGCATGTTCTTCTCATGCATTTCGAGCAGGTCGCCGATGTGGCGCTGGGCCGCGGCGCCGATCCCGGCCATGGTTTCCTCGGCGGCGGTGTCGACCTGGCTGCCGAGCGTGTTGATCTTGTGGGCGACATCCTGCTGCGCCGCGGTCTTCAAGGAATCCTCGAGCGACTTGTAGAGGACGATACGCTGTTCGGTGTCAATCGTCAGCTTGTTGATTAGCGTGTTCTGCGCCGCGATCTGGTTGTTGAGCGAGTCGACGAAGGTCTGGAACATCGCCGTGTAGCGCTCGAGCGTCTGGCTCTCGGCAAGCAGTTCCTGCTCCTTGGCCTGCTTCTCGTTGTATTCGGTCGCGAGCCTGGAGCGCTCCGCCTCAAGGTCGGTGCGGGTCCTCTGGTCGGTCGAGGCGGCGATCCGGTTCTCGATATCGAGCAGCAGCGGATTGAGTTCCTCGATCCTCTTCTGCGTTTCCTCAAGAGTCGTCATCGTACCTTTGCGGCGCTCGATTACCTGGATGAGGCTCTGCTCCGAGGTTTTGTAGCGCTGGTCGAGAATCGACTTCTGATCCTTCAGGATGCCGACGATCATATCGGACTTGGCAAGCAGCTCCTGCAGATTGCCGGCGAGCGACATGTTGCGCACGCGATCGGTACGCATGCGCTGCATCGACTGCTTGGAAAAGATGCCGATGAACTTCTCGTAGCCGGTATAGCTCTTCATGCTCTCGAATTCGGCGCCAAAGACATTGGTCGCGTCTTCGAGGCCGATGATCAGATCGGCGATATTGGCCTCCATCACCTTCTGCTGCTTGATGACGTCCTGGATACGGGCGTTCTCGATGTCGAAATCGACGTCACCGAGCCTGGTGTCGGCCTTGGCGAACTGCTCGAGAACGACGCCGGACTGCTCAAGCTTGCCGCGCATCTCGTCGACGACGCTCTTCGTCTTCTCGATCTCGGTGTCAAAATTCTGAAGAGTCGCCATTTTCCGTCCCCTTGATCCGCACCGACAGACGCACGTCAGCGGCCCAGATTACTCAGCCATCGATTGCACTTATATAAAGGACGTCCGACAGGCGAGGACAAGACGCGGTTGGGCTTTTTTCACCCCTGCATCCGGTCTTCCCAATGGCGGCGGCAATAGGAGACGTATTTCTCGTTGCCGCCGACGTCGACTTGTGCGCCCTCGCGCACGACATTGCCCTTGCCGTCGAGGCGCACGACCATTGTCGCCTTGCGGCCGCAATGGCAGATCGTGCGTACCTCGCGCAGTTCGTCGGCGATCGCGAGCAGCGCCATGGAGCCGGGAAAGAGCTTGCCCTTAAAATCCGTCCTCAAGCCATAGGCCATCACTGGGATGCCGAGACGGTCGGCCACCCTCGCGAGCTGCCAGACCTGGTTCTCGCCGAGAAACTGCGCCTCATCGACGAATATGCAGGCGATCTCGCCGGAACCGTCGCCGTTCATGCGCTCGACAAGGGCGTAGAGATCCTCTGCTCGGCGGAACGGGATCGCCTCCGCGTCGAGCCCGATGCGCGAGGCGATCCGGCCGACGCCGGCGCGATCGTCGAAAGCGGCGATCAGCATCACGACGCGCAGGCCGCGCTCCTGGTAATTGTAGGATGCCTGCAGCAGCAGCGTGCTCTTGCCGGCATAGAGTTTTGCCATGAGCCCCGTCTCCGGAATCGCAAGCCGTTACATGACGAGGCGAAGGGCGGAAGGCCAGAGCGCGGGCGACGCGACCCACAGCTTTTCGCGAGGCGCTGCGGACGGTCCTGGCGCCGGACATGAAATAGCCGCATCGCGCCTTGTTTCGCGGGGATTGCGACATTCCGCGTCGCTCCGTGCATCCCTTCAGCGTATTGAGACAATACACTGCCGTGGGCACCAAGGCCTTGAATTCCGGTCCCATTGGTGTTTGGCTAAACAAGAATGGAAGCAGGGGAACGACTACGATGATAAGAAATCTCACTCTCAAACTCATGCTCGCGGGCAGCGTTTGCGTGGCGGCCCTGACCGCCGGAAACGCTGTCGCGGCGGATCCGGAAAGCTGCAGTCCCGTGCGCTTCTCCGACGTCGGCTGGACGGACATCACCGCGACGACGGCAACGGCCACGACCATCCTGAAGGCGCTCGGTTACGAGACGGATGTGAAGGTGCTCTCGGTTCCGGTTACCTACACGTCGCTGAAGAACAAGGACATCGACGTCTTCCTCGGCAACTGGATGCCGACGATGGAAGGCGATATCGCTCCCTATCGCGAGGATAAGTCGGTCGAGACCGTGCGCGAGAACCTCGAAGGCGCCAAGTACACGCTTGCGACCAACGCAAAGGGCGCGGAACTCGGTATCAAGGACTTCAAGGACATCGCCGCTGAGAAGGATGCGCTCGACAGCAAGATCTATGGCATCGAGCCCGGCAATGACGGTAACCGCCTGATCATCGACATGGTCGAGAAGGACACTTTCGGCCTCAAGGGCTTCGAAGTGGTCGAATCCTCTGAGCAGGGCATGCTGGCGCAGGTCGCCCGCGCCGAGAAGGGTGGCGAGCCGATCGTCTTTCTTGGCTGGGAGCCGCATCCGATGAACGCCAACTTCAAGCTCACCTATCTCTCCGGTGGCGACGACATCTTCGGACCGAACTTCGGCGGAGCCACGGTCTACACCAATGTCCGCGCCGGCTACACCGAGGAATGCCCGAACGTTGGCGCCCTTCTCAAGAATCTCAAATTCACGCTCGAGATGGAAAACGAGATCATGGGCAAGATCCTGGACGACGGCGAAGATCCGGAGAAGGCTGCCTCGGAATGGCTCAAGGCCAATCCCCAGGTCCTCGAGCCATGGCTTGCGGGCGTCACCACCAAGGAGGGCGCCGACGGGCTGGCCGCGGTCAAGTCCGAGCTCGGCCTCTGACGGCCTGACGCCACGCGCCCCGACGACGTGCATAAGGGGACTGACGCGTGCCGCATGTTTCCGGAAGCGGATACATGCGGCAGCAGCCTGCCCTTAGCACGGCGCCATGCGATCCTGTTCGACCCCTGACAAGAGGGATTCAATCCCGTGGAATTCCTGACTGACCATCCCATTCCGATCGGCGGCTGGGCCAAGGCCTTCGTCGACTGGCTGACAACCAATTTCGAGCTGTTCTTCGACCAGCTTGCAAACTTCCTGTCGGCAATCATCTCCATTCTGCTCTACATCCTCCAGACGCCGCACCCGCTCATCGTCATCGCGATCGTGACCGCGCTTGCCTGGTGGTTCCGCCGCTCGATCGGCATCGCGGCCTTCACCTGTCTTGGCCTTCTGCTGATCATCAACCAGGGCTACTGGAAGGAAACCACGGAGACGCTGGCGCTGGTGCTCGCGGCCACCTTCGTCAGCATGGCCGTTGGAATCCCACTCGGCATCGCCGCGGCGCGGCGTGCCTGGATCTATGCCTTCATGCGCCCGATCCTCGACCTCATGCAGACGATCCCCACCTTCGTCTACCTGATCCCGGCACTGATCCTGTTCGGTCTTGGGATGGTGCCGGGCCTGATCGCCACGGTCATCTTCGCCATTCCCGCGCCGATCCGCCTAACCCGCCTCGGCATCATCTCGACGCCGCCCGCGCTGGTCGAGGCCGCCGAATCCTTCGGCGCCACGCCCTGGCAGGTGCTGCGCAAGGTGGAACTGCCCTTCGCAATGCCGCAGATCATGGCCGGCCTTACCCAGACGATCATGCTCTCGCTTTCGATGGTGGTCATCGCCGCTCTGGTCGGCGCCAACGGCCTCGGCGTGCCCGTCCTCAGGGCTCTGAACACCGTCAATATCGCCCGGGGCTTCGAGTCCGGGCTCTGCATTGTCATCCTCGCAATCGTTCTCGATCGTCTGTTCCGCTCATCCGATGAAGGAGAAGGCGCATGACAGACGCCGTCGTTTTCAAGAATGTCGACATCATCTTCGGCAAGAACCCGCAGGTGGCGCTCGAGATGGTCGACCAGGGGAAGAGCCGGGACGAGATCGGCGCGGCCTCCGGTCATGTGCTCGGCGTCGCCGGCGCCTCGCTGTCGATTCATGAAGGCGAGATCCTCGTGCTGATGGGTCTCTCCGGCTCCGGCAAATCGACGCTGCTTCGAGCGGTCAACGGGCTTGCCCCGGTCGTGCGCGGCGAGGTGGAGGTCAAGACGGCGAACGGCTCGCTCAATCCCTATCGCTGCAATGCCAAGGCGCTTCGCGACTTCCGCATGCATACCGTCTCGATGGTATTCCAGCAGTTCGCGCTTCTGCCCTGGCGGACGGTGGCCGACAATGTCGGCTTCGGACTCGAACTTGCCGGCGTTCCGGACGGCGAACGCAAGAAGCGCGTCGGCGAGCAGCTCGAACTCGTCAATCTCAGCGCGTGGGCGGACCGTAAGGTCAACGAGTTGTCCGGCGGCATGCAGCAGCGTGTCGGCCTCGCCCGCGCCTTTGCGACGGGCGCGCCCATTTTGCTGATGGATGAGCCGTTCTCCGCGCTCGATCCGCTGATCCGCACGCGCCTGCAGGACGAGCTGCTGGAATTCCAGCGGCGACTGAAGAAGACGATCATCTTCGTCAGCCACGACCTCGACGAGGCCTTCCGCATCGGCAATCGCATCGCGATCATGGAGGGCGGACGGATCATCCAGTGCGGCACGCCGCAGGAAATCGTGAGGAACCCGGCAAACCAGTATGTGGCCGACTTCGTCCAACACATGAATCCGATCGCGATGCTGACCGCGAAGGACGTGATGCAGAGCGGCATCGATCGCTCGACCGCCGGCGCGGGAGTGACCGCCACCGCCAGGCCCACGACGCCGCTCATCGACATCCTCGACGCCATGTCGCGTCAGCCGGGCAGCATCGGCGTCGTCGATAACGGCGCGGTCGTCGGAACCATCGATGCGCAGGACATCGTCGAAGGACTTACCCGCCACCGCAGCAGGGAATGACGCGGGCGATGCAATGCGTTCGAAAAAGGCCTGGAGCGCACGCTCCGGGCCTTTTATTTTGGATGATGCACCGACCGTTAAGGAGGCGACGATGAGCGAGAAACCCAATGTCCTGCGCGATACCGATGACGAGGCACGCAAGCTCGCCCGTGTCCTGCTCCGATCGGCGCGGAGCGTTGCGCTGGCGGTGATCGAACCTCAGAGCGGCGGCTTTCCCTTCGTCAGCCGGGTGCTGCTCGGCATCGACGTCGACGGAGCGCCGGTGGTTCTGGTCTCGCGTCTGTCGACCCATACCCAGGCGCTGCTCGCCGACGACCGCGCATCTCTCTTGACGGGCGAACCCGGCAAAGGCGATCCGCTCGCCCATCCGCGCCTGACCGTACAATGCCAGGCTGAAGAGATCCGGCGCGATTCGGACGACCACGCCCGCATCCGCGAACGCTTCCTGCGGCGCCACCCGAAAGCGGGACTTTATATCGATTTCCCCGATTTCGGCTTTTTCCGCCTGACACCGCAGCGAGCGAGCCTCAATGGCGGCTTTGGCCGTGCCTATGCGCTGACGGCCGACGATCTCGTCATCGATTCACCGGCGACCGCCGCGCTCGCGGAGATGGAGGCGAGCGCAATCGACCACATGAATACCGATCATGCCGAGGCAGTAGACCATTACGCGAAGGTTCACTGCCGGGCATCCGGTGGCGACTGGAAGCTCGTTGGAATCGATGCGGCCGGTCTCGATCTCGCTGATGGCGAGGCGCTGAAGCGCCTTGAATTCGAGACGCCGATACAAAATGCAGCCGAGTTGCGGCCTGTCCTGAAAAAACTTTACCGCTAAACCGCACTTGGCTACCCCCATTTCTTGCAGTGGGTGGTTGCCCTTTTATGCATCACGGCTAATTATCGTGCTTCGTCAAACATAACTACGTGTGATGTGATCGCATGGAGCACGCAATGCAGCCTCTCTCGCCTGAAAAACACGAGGAAGCCGAAACAGCAGCCGGTTTTCTTTCTGCTATGGCAAATCCGAAACGTCTGCTCATCCTCGACTCGCTCGTCAAGGAAGAGATGGCAGTGGGCGCATTGGCCAACAAGGTCGGATTGAGTCAGTCTGCCCTTTCGCAGCACCTTTCGAAACTGCGGGCGCAGAATCTGGTCAGCACTCGCCGGGACGCGCAGACGATCTACTACTCGAGCTCTTCCGACGCGGTCATGAAGATCCTGGGCGCGCTCGACGAGATCTATGGCGAACACAGCCACCCCGTAGGAGACAAGCCGCTCCTGCGCAAATCGGCGTAACTTCCCCGTACGCCACCCATCTGGACGACCTCCGTATTGGCCCCGACGAGCCATTGTGCGAGGGCGTACGCGCATGTGTCATCATACCCTTTCATCGTTGCTTCACCCCCCATCTGCGCTGCCCGGCATCTCTCCACAAGGGGAGAAAACGGCTTAGCGCAACGGAGGGCTGCTTTGATTCAACGCAATGCCCGGCCGACGAAATTGAGGTAAGGCTTCTCCTTTGGCCAATGGCGTCCCTGCATCGCTGCCGGCCACGGCTTGGATCGGCGCTTGCTTGTGTTGAAAGGAGCGACCCATGGTTTCGACCAGAACGGCACCGGGCATAAGCGATGAGCCTGTCGAAGATTCAACGGCAACCCGTCCGCTCTCGAAGGAAGAACTGCGGGCGATCGACGCCTATTGGCGAGCATCCAATTACCTCTCGGTCGGGCAGATCTACCTCCTCGATAATCCGCTGTTGAAGGAGCCGCTGAAGCGCGAGCATATCAAGCCGAGGTTGCTCGGGCATTGGGGTACGTCACCGGGCCTGAATATGCTCTATGCCCACCTCAACCGGGTCATCAAACGCGATGACCTCAACATGATCTACGTGATTGGCCCGGGGCACGGTGGACCTTCTTCGGTAGCTCACGCTTACATGGAAGGCACCTATAGCGAGGTATATCCAAATATCAGCCAGGATGCGGAGGGCATGAAGCGGCTGTTCAAGCAGTTCAGCTTTCCGGGAGGAATCCCCAGTCACGTTGCACCAGAGACGCCGGGAAGCATCCATGAGGGCGGCGAGCTCGGCTACGCCTTGAGCCATGCCTATGGGGCGGCGTTCGACAACCCCGACCTGATCGTCGCCTGTATCGTCGGGGACGGAGAGGCCGAGACCGGACCGCTTGCGACCGGCTGGCACGGCAACAAGTTCCTGAACCCGGCGCGCGACGGCTGCGTGCTCCCCATCCTCCACCTCAACGGATACAAGATTGCGAATCCTTGTTTTCTCGCCCGCATTCCCAGGGACGAGTTGCAGAAATTCTTCGAGGGCATGGGTTACGCGCCGTATTTCGTCGAAGGGCGTGACCCGGCGGCCGTCCATCAGCAGTTGGCCGGCGTACTCGACGCCGTGGTCGCGGAAATCAAGCGAATTTGGACCGATGCCCGCACCAACGGCAAGGTCATGCGCCCCAACTGGCCGATGATCGTCTTGCGCACGCCGAAGGGCTGGACCTGCCCGGAGGAGATCGACGGCAAGAAATGCGAGGATTACTGGCGCTCGCATCAGGTGCCGATGGGCGACATGGACAATCCAAGCCACATCCGCATTCTCGAAGACTGGATGAAGAGCTATCGGCCCGAAGAGTTCTTCGACGGCAACGGCCGGCTGAAGCCGGAATTGGCGGCGCTCGCTCCCGTGGGGCGCCGCCGCATGAGCGACAACCCGCATGCAAATGGCGGCCTGCTTCTGCGCGACCTGAAGATGCCTGACTTCCGTGACTATGCGGTCGCCGTTCCGAGCCCCGGCGCCACCACGGCGGAGTCGGCGCGCGTGATGGGCGCTTTTCTGCGCGACGTGATGAGGCTCAATCTCGAGGCCAGAAACTTCCGTCTTTTCAGCCCGGACGAGAACAACTCGAATCGTTGGCAGGATGTGCTCGAGGTCACGAACCGTTGCTACATGGCGGAGATCTATCCCGAGGACGATCATCTGGCGCCGGACGGTCGGGTGATGGAGGTGCTCAGTGAGCATCAATGCCAGGGGTGGCTGGAAGGTTACCTGCTCACCGGACGCCACGGCTTCTTCTCCTGCTACGAAGCATTCATCCACATCATCGACTCGATGTTCAATCAGCACGCCAAATGGCTGAAGGTGTGCAACGAAATCGCCTGGCGGCGGCCGATCGCTTCGCTGAACTATTTCCTGAGTTCCCACGTCTGGCGTCAGGACCACAACGGCTTCAGCCATCAGGATCCCGGCTTCATCGATCACGTCGTCAACAAGAAGGCCGACGTTATCCGGGTCTATCTGCCACCGGACGCGAACACGCTTCTATCGGTCACGGATCATTGCCTCAGGAGCCGCAACTACATCAACGTCGTGGTCGCCGGCAAGCAGCCCGCCCCGCAATGGCTGACAATGGACGAGGCCATCAAGCATTGCAGCGAAGGCCTCGGGATCTGGGAATGGGCGAGCAATGACAAGGGCAACGAGCCCGATGTCGTGATGGCATGTTGCGGCGACGTGCCGACGCTCGAGACGCTGGCAGCGGTCGAATTGATCCGTGACCATCTGCCGGACCTGAAGGTGCGCGTCATCAACGTGGTGAACCTTATGAAGCTGCAGCCGTCGGAGGAGCATCCGCACGGCCTTTCGAACCGCGACTTCGATGCCTTGTTCACAAAGGATAAGCCGATCATCTTCGCCTTCCATGGCTATCCATGGCTGATCCACCGTTTGACGTACCGCCGCACGAATCACAAGAATCTGCATGTTCGCGGCTACAAGGAGGAAGGGACGACGACCACCCCATTCGACATGGTTGTGTTGAACGACCTGGATCGGTTCCACCTGGTCGAGGACGTGATCGACCGGCTGCCGCAACTGGGGGCCCGTGCTGCCTACTTCAAGCAGGCAATCCACGAGAAACTGATCGAACACCGGCAACACATTCAGAAGTACGGCGACGATCTGCCAGCCATCAGCGGTTGGAAGTGGGGCCTGAAGGGAGCGGCTGGCAAACCTCGGGGCACGTCCACTGAAGAGGACAATATTTAAGGACGACTCAAGCGGAAACCATGCCCGAGATGCTCTCGACCGACGCCGATCTCCATGGACCGCCGACCGATGAAGATCTGGGGCGGCTACAGTTCACAACGCTGCTGTATTACCTGCAAGTCACCAATCCGGACAATGGCCTGGTCCGTGACAAAACAGAGCCGAACGCCCCGGCAAGCATCGCGGCAATCGGCATGGCGTTGGCGACGACTCCCGTTGTTGTGGAACGAGGCGTCATCATCCGCGAATTCGCGGCGAAGATCACTCGCAAGCGATTGCGATTCTTGTCGGAACTTCCGCAAGGACCAGAGCCGGACGCCTCCGGCTACAAAGGCTTTTTCTATCATTTTCTGGACATCGAAACGGGCCGCCGCGTTTGGCAATGTGAGTTGTCCACCATCGATACGGCGTTCCTGTTGGCGGGCGCACTGACGGTAGCAACCTATTTCGATGGCGACACCGCCGACGAGGCGGAAATCCGCCGACTCGCGACGACGCTTTATGAGCGTGCCGATTGGAACTGGGCCCGCGATGGCGGTCCGACGCTGACGCACGGTTGGCACCCGGAAAGCGGTTTCATTCCCCACCGCTGGCGTGGGTACGACGAAGGACTGCTGCTCTACATCCTCGGGCTCGGTTCGCCGACCCATCCGTTGCCGCCCGAATCATATGCCGCCTACACGGCCACCTATGAATGGAGGAATATCTATGGCCGTGATGTGCTTTATTCTGGACCGCTCTTCACCCACCAACTGTCGCATATGTGGGTGGATTTTCGAGGCATTCGCGACGAGTTCATGCGGCAGCACGACAGCGACTATTTCGAGAACAGTCGGCATGCAACGTTCGTGCAGCAGGAGTATGCGATTCGCAATCCGATGAATTTCGCCGGCTACGGGGAATATTGTTGGGGATTCACGGCGAGCGACGGGCCCGGTTGGGTCACGCGCGTGGTCAATGATGTCAAGCGGGAGTTCTTTGATTACATCGCACGAGGGGCTCCATTCGGGCCCGACGACGGGACGGTTTCACCATGGGTTGTTATCGCTTCGCTGCCATTCGCGCCTGAATCGTCATTCCGACAACCCGCAACTTTGCCCGCATGAACCTGGGCATGACGCGTCTGTACGGGTTCAAGCCGTCGTTCAATCAGTCTTTCGTGGTGAAAGACAGTCCGACCGGATGGTGGGTAACTCCGTACCACTTCGGCGTCGACCAAGGGCCGGTTGTGCTGATGGTCGAAAACTACCGGACGGGCCTGCTCTGGGACATAATGCGCCGATCCGCACCCATAGTGACAGGGCTGCGCAGGGCTGGGTTCACCGGGGGCTGGCTATAACACGCTCACGAAAGGACCGAAGGCGTTCTGCCGCTCAACCACCCCAGCGCGCATCCTGTCGAAATTCGCCGGGCCGCTGCAGGCTCTAAACGCAACCATAATACCGGACCAACCAACGGCATATCGGTCGACAAAGCTGCAGGCTTGACGCTGATAGAGGCGCTGATAATTTGACCAACGGGTAAAATAATCCGGCGCGCTCCACCACCTCGCTGCCGGACGAGAATCCTCCAAGGAGAACAGGACATGGCGACCCGCCTAAGCAATGACCTCAGCGCCTTCTGGATGCCGTTTACGGCCAACCGGCAATTCAAGAGGGAGCCGCGTCTCTTCGTCGGCGCCAAGGACATGTACTACACGACCCATGACGGGCGGACGGTGCTGGATGGAACCGCGGGGCTCTGGTGCGTCAATGCCGGCCATTGTCGCCCGAAGATCACGGAGGCCATTCGCGAGCAGGCGGGCGAGCTCGATTATGCGCCTGCCTTCCAGCTCGGCCATCCGAAAGCCTTCGAACTCGCCAACCGGCTCGTCGATATCGCCCCGGAAGGGATGAACCACGTTCTCTACACCAATTCCGGTTCGGAATCGGTCGACACCGCGCTCAAGGTGGCGCTCGCCTATCACCGCGCCAAGGGCGACGGCTCGCGCTTCCGCCTCATTGGCCGCGAGCGTGGCTATCACGGCGTCAATTTCGGCGGCATTTCCGTCGGCGGCATCGTCGCCAACCGCAAGATGTTCGGCACGCTTTTGACCGGCGTCGACCACCTGCCGCATACGCACTTGCCAGGCAAGAACGCCTTCACCCGCGGAGAGCCCGAACACGGCGCCGATCTCGCGAGCGAGCTGGAGCGCATCGTCACCCTGCACGACGCCTCGACGATCGCCGCCGTCATCGTCGAGCCGGTTGCCGGTTCCACCGGTGTGCTCATCCCGCCGAAGGGCTATCTTCAGAAGCTGCGCGAGATCTGCACGAAGCACGGCATCCTGTTGATCTTCGACGAGGTGATCACCGGCTTCGGCCGTCTCGGCACGCCCTTCGCCGCACAATATTTCGACGTCAAGCCCGACATCATCACCACCGCCAAGGGGCTCACCAACGGCGTGATCCCGATGGGCGCGGTCTTCGTCAGCTCCGAAATTCACGACGCTTTCATGACCGGGCCGGAGCACCTGATCGAGTTCTTCCACGGCTACACCTATTCGGGCAACCCGATCGCCTCGGCCGCGGCACTCGGCACGCTCGACACCTACAGGGAAGAGGGATTGCTGATGCGCGCCGCCGAGCTTGCTTCCTATTGGGAAGAGGCCCTGCATTCCTTGAAAGACTGCCCGCACGTGGTCGATATCCGCAATATCGGATTGATCGGCGCGATCGAACTCGAGCCAATTGCCGGCGAGCCGACGAAGCGCGCCTTCTCGGCGTTTCTGAAAGCCTATGAGAAGGGCCTCCTGATCCGCACCACCGGAGACATCATCGCGCTTTCGCCACCGCTGATCATCGAAAGAGAGCAGATCGATGAATTGTTCGACAAGCTGCGTGATGTCCTGACGAACAATATCTGAAATCCGCTCGCAATCCTTCGACCCTTTCCCCGTCCGCGGGGAGAGGGTTATTGTTATGAATCGGTATAGAAAACGGAGTGAGGCCATGTCCGAAACGCTGGAGCGCTTGATCGATCAGGGCGTCGGCCGTGAGCCGGCGGACATCGTGCTCAAGGGCGGACGGTTCTTCGATCTCGTCACCGGCGAACTGGTCGTCTCGGACATCGCCCTCTCAGGCGACAGGATTGTCGGTACCTGCGGCGAATACCGCGGCCGCGAGGAGATCGACATCTCCGGCCGCATCGTCGTTCCAGGCTTCATCGACACGCATCTGCACATCGAATCATCACTCGTGACGCCGCACGAATTCGACCGCTGCGTCCTGCCGCTCGGCATCACCACCGCCATCTGCGATCCGCATGAGATCGCCAACGTGCTCGGCACCGAAGGCATCCAGTTCTTCCTGGATTCGGCGCTGCAAACCATCATGGACATTCGCGTCCAGCTTTCCTCCTGTGTGCCGGCCACACACCTCGAAACCTCGGGCGCCGACCTCCCGGTCGAGCGGCTCCTGCCGTTTCGCCAGCACCCGAAGGTGATCGGCCTGGCGGAGTTCATGAACTTCCCCGGCGTCATCCACAAGGATCCGGTCTGCCTCGCCAAGCTCGACGCCTTCCAGGGCGGCCACATCGACGGGCATGCGCCGCTGCTCCGCGGCAAGGAGCTGAATGGTTACCTCGCAACCGGCATCCGCACCGACCATGAATGCACGAGCGCGGAAGAGGCGCTGGAAAAGATCCGCAAGGGCATGCACATCCTCGTGCGCGAGGGCTCCGTCTCCAAGGACCTGCACGCCCTGATGCCGATCATCACCGAACGCCTTTCGCCCTACCTGGCGCTCTGCACGGACGATCGCAACCCGCTCGACATCGCCGAACAGGGCCATCTCGACCATATGATCCGCACCGCCATCGCCGCAGGCGTCGAACCGCTGGCCATCTATCGCGCAGCCTCGATCTCGGCCGCGCGCGCCTTCGGGCTTAGGGACCGCGGCCTTGTCGCGCCCGGGTGGCGCGCCGACCTCGTCGTCGTCGACAGCTTGGAGAATTGCAAGGCGCAGATGGTGTTTTCCGCCGGGAGGCGTGTCACCGACCGGCTCTTCGCGCGGCGCAAGCCGGTCGAGCCGGTTGGGCTCGACAGCGTCAAGGCGCGAGAGGTCAAGGCCGCCGACTTCGGCGTCCCTTATGCCGAGGGAGAAACTTCGGTGATCGGCGTGCTGCCCGGCAAGATCATCACCGAACACCGCCGCTATCGTCTCCCCGCCGAGGGCAACCGAACCGGTGTCGATCTCGACCGCGATATCATCAAGGTCGCGGTCGTCGAGCGCCACGGCCACAACGGCAATCACGCCAATGGTTTTGTCCAGGGCTTCGGGCTGAAGAAGGGCGCGATCGCCTCAACCGTCGGCCATGACAGCCACAATATCTGCGTCGTCGGCGTCAATGACGAAGACATGGCGCTCGCCGCCAACCGCCTCGGCGAAATCAAGGGCGGCTTCGTCGTCGTCGAGGACGGCAAGGTCACCGGCGAGATCGCTTTGCCCGTCGCCGGCCTGATGAGCCTCGAACCCTATGAGCGTGTGCGCGACATCCTCCACCACCTGCGCCAAGCCGCCGTTGCGCTGGGGGCGACGCTCGAAGAACCATTCCTGCAACTCGCCTTCCTGCCGCTCCCGGTGATCCCGCATCTGAAGATCTCCGACCGGGGGCTGGTGGACGTCGACAGGTTTGCGCTGATCGGGTGAGTTGTCCGCCCGCTCCGGCCGCCTCTGGTGACTTCGCTCAGGCTCGCTCCGACGCTTCGCCCTCCTCATCCTCGGGCTTGAGCCGACTGGGCACTGCCGCCTCCTCCTCCACCGTTATCCTCGGCCCTGAGCATCTCAGGGCCGAGGATCACAATGGAGAGGAAACGTCCTCTCACGCCTCACCGCAGCCTTCCGCAAAACGCATCGAGTCCTTCGAGCCTGACCACGTCGTCCGCAATTTCCGGCGCAAAGCCGGGCAGCGGCAGCGCCTCCGCAACCGTGGTAGCCGATGAGAGATGAACCTCTTGCGGCTCTGTCGTGAGGTTGAACAGGAACAGCAGCCGTTCGCCGTCCTTCTCCCGCACGCAAGCAAGCACGTCCCGATTGGACGCCAGGAAGGACATTTCTCCGTCGATCAGGGCCGCATGCATACGGCGGAAGGCCAGCGTTCGACGGTAGTGTTCGAGCACCGATCCGGCGTCACCCTCCTGAGTATCCACCGCAAGCAGGCGCTGATCGTCTCTTACCGGCAACCACGGAATGCCGGACGAAAAACCGCCGGTTGGATGTCTGTGTTCCCAGACCATCGGCGTCCGGCACCCGTCACGGCCCTTGAATGCCGGCCAGAAGCGGATGCCGTAGGGATCCCGCAGTTCCTCAAGCGCCAGTTCCGCCTCCGGCAGGCCCAGTTCCTCCCCTTGGTAGAGGCAGATCGAGCCGCGCAGGGTAGCAAGAACCGAAATGGCGAGTTTGGCCAGCCGCTCGCGATCGGCACGCGGAACCGCAAATCGGCTGACATGCCGCATCACGTCGTGATTGGAGAGAGCCCAGCACACCCAGCCATCGGCGACCATCGCCTGGAAGCCCTCCACACAGCGGCGAATGTGGCTCGCCGTGAAAGCCGGCCCGAGAAGGTCGAACGTGTAGCACATATGCAACTTGTCGCTGCCGCTCGTATAGGCGGCAACAGTCTTCAGCGACCGAGCGCCGTCGCCCACCTCACCCACGGTTGTACGGCCGCCGTATTCATCGAGCAGCGCCCGCAGGCGACGCAGGAAGGCGATGTTCTCCGGACGGCTCTTGTCGTAGAGATGACTCTGCATCCCGTAGGGATTGACGTCCGGCGCATCCTGACTGATCGCATCGGGATCGGGCACGACCGGCGGATTATCCCGCAACTGATCGTCATGGAAGTAGTAATTCACCGTGTCGAGCCGGAACCCGTCGACGCCGCGTTCAAGCCAGAAGCGAACCGTCGAAAGCAGCGCCTCCTGTACCTCGGGATTGTGGAAATTGAGATCCGGCTGCGACGTCAGGAAATTATGCAGGTAATATTGCCTGCGCACGCCGTCCCATTCCCAGGCCGGGCCGCCAAAGACCGAAAGCCAGTTGTTCGGCGCGGCACCGTCCGGCTTCGGGTCGGCCCAGACATACCAATCCGCCTTCGCATTGGTCCTGCTCGATCGGCTTTCGACAAACCATGGATGCCGATCCGATGTGTGCGAGATCACCTGGTCGATGATGACCTTCAGCCCGAGCCGGTGCGCCTCCGCCAGCATTTCATCGAAATCGTCGAGCGTACCGAACATCGGATCGACGTCGCAATAGTCGGAGACGTCATATCCCATGTCCGCTTGCGGCGAGGTGAAGAAGGGCGAGAGCCATATCGCGTCGACGCCGAGCGCAGCGATGTGCGAAAGCCGCCGGGTGACACCGCGCAGATCGCCGACGCCGTCGCCATCGGTATCCTGGAAGGAACGCGGATAGACCTGGTAGATCACCGCACCGCGCCACCAGTCGTCGCCACGCCTCGCCTCGATCGCCATGCGCCTTCCTTTCATTCCCGCAGATCCTCTTGAGATGTATCGTCCGGTACCGTCCGAGTAAACGGCACTTGCAACATTCACTTGCCCGAGCGGCGGCGCTTCGCTAACCCATTGGGCGAACAACCGGCAAGGGAGGACCTTATGGCAGGCACGATGCTTTCGATCGGCGAATGCATGGTCGAACTGATGCAGGCGGAGAGAGGCATGCTGCGCAAGAGCTATGCCGGCGACAGCTTCAATACCGCTTATTATGCCCGGCTATTTGCGCCGGCGGACTGGACGGTGGATTATTTCACCGCCGTCGGCACCGATGCGGTCTCGGACGAAATGATCGCCTTCATGGAAAGTAACGGAATCGGCACGTCGCATATCGCCCGGATCGAGGGTCGCATGCCGGGCCTTTACATGATCCACCTGAAGGAGGGCGAGCGCAGCTTCTCCTACTGGCGTTCCACCTCTTCCGCCAAGCTGCTTGCCGAGGACCCGGATCGGCTGAGGAAGGCTGTCGAGGCCGCGGACGTTGCCTTTTTCTCCGGCATCACGCTGGCGATCCTCTCGCCCGGCGCGGGCGAGACGCTGCTTTCCGAACTGCGCCGCGCGAAGGCCGGCGGCAAGCGCGTCGTCTTCGATCCGAATATCCGTCCGCGCCTGTGGGACGACGCGACCCGGATGCTCACCACTCTCGAGGCCGGCGCCCGGGCGGCGACGATGGTGCTGCCGAGCTTTGACGACGAGGCGACGCATTTCGGCGATGCGTCAGTCGGCGAGACGATCGATCGCTACCGCGCGCTTGGTGTCGAGGAGATCGCCGTCAAGGACGGCGGCAAAGGCATCACGCTGCAGTTTGACGGCGAACGCCTGCATGTGCCCGCAGTTCCCGCGTCGCGGATCGTCGACACCACCAGCGCCGGCGACAGCTTCAACGGCTCTTTCCTCGCCCGTCTTGCCGCCGGCGACAGCCCCGCCGATGCCGCCGCCTTCGCCGCCCACGTCGCTGCTGCCGTCATCGGTCACCACGGGGCGCTGGTTGCGCGGGAGACGCTGGCGGTCGAGGATATCGCTTAGATCGGCAGCTGCTGCGGAGGACGGGCAGGCGCATGAGGGACCAACGCCGTCCTCACTCGGCAAACCGTCACCGCCTCTTGCGCGCCTTCGTCTCGTAGGGATTGTCCGAGGCGCGGAAATGGACGCGAATGGGCACGCCCGGCATATCGAAATCCTTGCGCAGGCCGTTGACGAGATAGCGGACATAGGATTCCGGCACCGCCTCCGGACGGGTGCAGGAGATCATGAAGCCCGGCGGGCGGGCCTTCACCTGCGTCATGTATTTGAGCTTGAGCCGGCGGCCGGAGACGGCCGGCGGTGGGTGCTGCACCTGTTGCGCTTCGAGCCAGCGGTTGAGGCGCGCCGTCGAAATACGGCGGTTCCAGACCTTGTCGGTCTCGATGATCGCCTGCATCAGCCGGTCGAGCCCATAGCCCGTGTGTCCGGAAATCGGCACCGCGCGGATGCCGCGGGCCTGCGGCAGCAGCCGTTCGGTCTTCTCGCGCAGGTCCGCGAGCACCGCCTGCCAATCCTCGACCAGATCCCATTTGTTGAAGGCGAGCACCGCCGCACGTCCCTCGCGCAGCACCAGGTCGACGATCTGCAGATCCTGCTTCTCGAAGGGAATAGTCGCATCGAAAACGATGACGACCGTTTCGGCAAAGCGGATCGCGCGCAGCGCGTCGGCGACGGAAAGCTTTTCGAGTTTCTCCTGAACTTTCGCCTTGCGGCGCATGCCTGCCGTATCGAACATCTTGATCGTGCGGTCACGCCATTGCCACTCGACCGAAATGGAATCGCGGGTAATCCCCGCCTCCGGACCGGTCAGGAGCCGGTCTTCGCCAAGGAAGCGGTTGATCAGCGTCGATTTGCCCGCATTGGGGCGGCCGACGATCGCGACGCGCAGAGGTTTGGTTGCGTCACAGACGGGCTCGGCCTCTTCGTCCTCCGCCCCCTCGCCCACCTCGGCCGGCCTGACATCGACATCCGTCACGGCGACGTCCTCGGCGGGCGGAAAGGCCCTCTCCTCGCCAAGCGCTGCGACGATCGCGTCGCGTAGGTCGAGCATGCCCTGGCCATGCTCGGCCGAGATCGGGCAGGGTTCGCCAAGGCCGAGCGTAAAGGCATCGTAGAAGCCGCCCTCGGAGCCGCGAGCCTCGGCTTTGTTGGCCACGACGATGACCGGCTTGCCGCGCCGGCGCAGCATTTCGGCAAGCGTCTCGTCGGCGGGCGTCAGGCCTGCCTTGGCGTCGACGATGAAGAGCGACAGGTCGGCCTCGTCGATTGCCGCCTCGGTCTGCGCCCACATGCGGCCCTGCAGGCTGTCGGGTGCGGATTGCTCGAGGCCGGCCGTGTCGATGATGCGGAATTTGAGGTCGACGAGCTTGGCGTCGCCCGGACGGCGGTCACGCGTCACCCCCGGCGTGTCGTCGACAAGCGCCAGCTTCTTGCCCACAAGCCGGTTGAACAGTGTGGACTTGCCTACATTAGGGCGCCCGACGATGGCGACGGTAAAACTCATTCTGAATGCCTCAAGCCTTGCCGCTGGCCCCGATCACGTCGAGCAGCATCTGCGCCCTGTTCGCAATGCCGCGCGGGCTCTCCGTATCTTCGGCGATCTGCTGGAACCAGCTCTTCGCCTTGGCGTAGTCGCCCGCCTTGTAGGCGGCAAGCCCGAGCGCCTCGCGCGCGGAATGGCGCATGGCGTTCTGCGGCACCGCCAGTTGCTCGACCTCCGCCGAGACCTGCTCATAGGTTCCCGCGTCGATCAGCAGATAGGCCGCGCGCAGCCGCGCCGCGTCGCGCAGCGCCGCCGGAATCCGGCTGTCCTTGCCGATGTCGGTAAAGGCCGCGATCGCCGCGTCGGTTTCCCCCTTTTCGGCCTCGAGCGTCGCCGCACGCAGACGGGCAAGCACGGGATAGGAGCCGTAGCCATCCTGCTCGAGCTTCGTCAGCGCGGCCAGCGCTTCGTCGGATTTGTTTTCCTTGGCGAGGTCGAGGGCGACCAGGAAGGCGTCGCCGGATTCCGACGAGGAGGCATCCTGCCAATAGTCGTAGCCGACCTTGCCGATCGTGCCGAGGATAATCAAGGCGGCGACCGCGATAATGACCCCGCCGAACCGCGTCCAGATCGCCTTCATCTGGTCCGAACGGAGCTCTTCATTGACCTCGCGGATAAAGCTGTCGTCTTGGTTCGCCATGTCCTGTTCCGGCTGCCCGGCCTTTACTTTAAAGATTGCGTCTGGAGCGGCAACGCCGCGCATCTTTCTCGATGCTGCCCCAGGAGTTTGCGCCTTCTACCCGATTTTGCGCCGCTTGTAAGGGGGCGAACGTGATTTACCCGACCACGAGAGGAGCGACGCCGATCACCAACTCGTGCAGTTTCCAGACAATGACGCCAAAAAGCGCGGCTCCGATCACCGCCGCCGCAAGATCGTAGCGGTAGGAGACGAAGCGGGGATAGGCGATCTCGCCCGCCCGCCACCGCTTCTTCATCGAGATGCGCATGATCACGCCCCAGGCGAGAAACGAGCCGAAAAGCAGGACGGACGCCGTTTCGCCATTGGCGAGCAGGTGCGCGAGCGCCCAGATCTTGATTGCCAGGATCGCGGGGTGCTTGGTCGCCACGCGAATCCTGCCGGGCGGCAGGAAAGCGGCCACAAGGCAGATGCAAGCGATCAGCATCAGCGTCAGCGCGATATGCGCCATGAAGATGGGCGGTGTGTAAAGCATTCCGGTCGTCGTGCGAGCCTGAGCGAAGCCGATCGCGATCAGCGCCAGCCCGACGAGTGCAAGTGTACCGTGTACGCCGTGCCATGTACCCGTGCCGCGCCGCTTGATCACCGCTGTGCGGATCGCAGGCGCGAACCTTCGCACCAGATGGATGCCGAAAAATATCACGATGCCCAGGACCAGAAGTGCCATGTCTCCCCCGTTTTGACATTGAGCTCGGCCGACAGACCGACCTGCGCGCCCGTTTACCGTTCGTTAACCACCGCATAGCGGGACCGCCTGTGAATTTCCAGCCGGATCAAAGGATTGCCGCATTGTTGCTCAAGGAGGCAGCGAACAAATCGTCGCAGCCACTGATTCTCCCAAGAAGCCCTCCGCATGATCCGCAAGTTCCTCACGCTCCCCGTCTGCCTTTTTCCCGCCCTCGCCGTCGCGGCGCCGCCGGCCGCACCGGCAAAAGACAAGCAACTGGTGATCGTCTCCTTCGATGGAGCCCATGACAATGCGCTTTGGGACAAGAGCCTCGCGTTGGCGAAACGGCACGGCGCGCACTTCACCTATTTCCTCTCCTGCACCTTTCTGATGACGAAGGCCGACGGGAAGGCGAGCTACAAGGCGCCGGGCCAGAAACGGGGCCGATCGAATGTCGGTTATGCCCAGGATCGCCACGAGGTCGCCGCTCGCGCCGGCCATATCTGGCGGGCGCATCTCGATGGACACGACATCGGCAGCCATGCCTGCGGTCACTTCGACGGCAAGGGCTGGAGCGAGGCCGACTGGAAGCAGGAATTCTCGTCCTTCCGCACGGCGCTCGTCGACGCCTGGAAGAGGGCCGGCAGGCCGGAGGCCGAGCCGGAAGGCTGGGCGGACTTCGCCCGAACCGGCATTACGGGCTTTCGCGCCCCCTACCTCTCCTTGAGCGACGGGCTGGTGCCGGCAATAAAGGCCTTCGGCTTCACCTATGATGCCAGTCTCGTCACCAAAGGCCCCGCTTGGCCGAGGGCCGGGGACGGACTGCCCCGCTTCGGCCTGCCGCTCATCCCCGAAGGGCCTTCCCGCCGGCCGGTGATCGGCATGGACTACAATCTTTTCATCCGCCATTCGATGGGGATCGAAAACAAGAAGGACAGCGCCCGCTTCGAGGAACGCACGCTGGAAGCCTTTCGCAACGCCTTCATCAGGGAATATGACGGCGAGCGCATCCCGCTGCAGCTCGGCTTCCATTTCGTCGAGATGAACGGCGGCGCCTACTGGCGCGCGCTCGACCGCTTCCTGACCGAGGCCTGCGGCAAGCCGGACGTCGCCTGCGTCAGCTATGCGCAGGCACTGCCCTTGATCGAGCGCGCCAGGAAGAAGGCGGACGGCTCCGCCTTCTGATGGATGGCGCGATCAGAGCGCCATCTCCTCCTTGCCGCCGGCCTCGATGAACTGCTGATCGATCTCCGGCAGCGGCTCTTCATAGAGGATCGATTCGAAGGCGCGCAGGCGCTTGTAGATCGACAGGAGTTCGACGATCGTCGTCCAGGAATTGACGAGATACTGGAAGGACTCGCGCACCTGCCCGAAGACGTTCAGTATCTGGGTCATCACGCCGAGCGTCAGCTTCCCCGCCACGATTGCGGGCACCAGCACGAATGTGCCGTACAGGTTATCGGCCTGCAGGTAGAAGATACGCGCTATGTTGAAATACATGTAGTGGAAGTATAGGCGGAAATAATTCCTTCTCACGTTGTGAAACAGCTCTCCGAGGGTCAGCGGATCGGCGCGATCCGCATGATCTTCGCCGTAGACCAGTTCCTTACGATACGCCGCCTCGACCCGCTGGTTTCGAAATTCGAGGCCCGGAAGCTTGATGCCGACCAAGGCAAGGAAAACAGTGCCGAAAATCGACCAGCTGATCGCCGCCCAGACCAATGCATGGGGCACTTCGCCGACGACCGGCAGTACGCTGACCTGCTCGGAGAACTTGAAGAGCACCGGCAGGAAAGCAATCAGCGTCATGATGGAACTTACGAGGCCGACACCCAGCCGTTCGACCGTGGACGAAAAGCGCATCGTGTCTTCCTGGACGCGCTGAGATGCCCCTTCGACATGGCGCAACTTCGGCCAATGCGAGACGTAGAATTCGTTCATCGCGGTCCGCCAGCGGAAGATGAAGTGGCTGACGAAGAAGAGATTGAGTACGCCGACCGTCACCGCCACGAACGCAATCCCGGCGAAGCCGAGCATGCCGGTATAGAGCTGCTCGGCCGTCACGGGTGCCGTCTTCGCCAGCGCTTGCTGGATCAGGTTATAGAAGGGGCCGTACCAGGCGTTGATCGCGACGCTGACCTGGACCGAAAAATAGGTGTTGAAGATAATCAGCGCCGAACCGAGAATCGACCAGTTTTGCCACCTGTGCGGCGCGTATGCGAACCAGAATCCGGCGAACAGGGCTACGACCGCCAGATAGTAGATGTAGAACCAGAGGAACGGGGCCGACCAGAAGACCGAAACACCGATGACGGGTTCCACGCCATCGGGAAGCGGCGGCAACCCGAACACTGCGCCAAGATCACGCCCCGCGCTATACCAGCCGAGGATGGCGATGAGCGACCAGACGACAACGGAAAGAAAAAACAGCTTCGGTTTGGGAAAGAAGGATTCGAACAAGGGACGGCACTCACGTTTTCTCGGAGGTCTACGACTTGCCTCCTGATGCGCCGAAACTAGGGCAATTTCACCGCGTCAACAATTCGACAATACGAATGTTACCGTTATTTCATGAAGCTGCGCCCGGCGAGATCATGGTTGCCGCGCGGCGATCGCGGCGTTGATTGCGCGCAACTCCAGCACCACGACGCCGCCGCACGCCAGGAGCACGATGGCGGCAACCAAGGTCGGCGGAGTAAAGCTTCCGGTCCATTCGGCCAGCCAGCCGGCCACCAGAGGCCCTATGATCTGCCCTACGCCGAAGGCGGCGGTCATGAAGGCGAGCGCCCGGCGCGGGCTTTCGGGTGCAAGGCGGTGACCGATCTGCAGGCCGTAGGCCGTGATCATCATGAAAGTGAGCCCCAGCATCAGACCGCCGACGAGCGGTGCCAGGGTTCCGGGCAGAGAGACGGTCAGGACAAGGCCGGCCGCCTCGAAGAGGAGCCCAATGGCATATACGCCGGCAAGACCGACGCGCCGCACGGCGAAACGCCAGAGCTGCACCGACAATGCGGCACTGGCACCCGTCAGCAGCCAGGCCGGGAATTCTCCGCCGCCTGCCTCGCGGGCCATGGCGACGAGGAAGGTGGCGGTAATCACATAGCCGAAGCCGAAAAAGCCGTAGGTGAGCGTCACCACCGCGAGCTCTCTCGTCCAGACAAGCGGCGCCTCCGGCCGTTCGCCTTCCGCGGCCTTGCCACTCTCCTGCAACAGAACCGCGACGAGAGCAGTGCCCGCAAGCGCGAGAAGAGCGCCGGTAAACCAGTGTGCCTGCGAGGCGGAAAGGCTGCCGACCCCGGCAAGCGGCGCCACCCAGACGGCGATCGACGACAGCGCGATGCCAAACCCGACGCCGCCGAAATGCACCGGCGGCACATGTTCCGATCTCGCGCGCAGGCCCTCGCCGAGCACGATCCCTGACACGAAGATCATGGCGAAGGCGCTCGCGAGGCCCGCAAGGAAGCGGATGAGCCCGAAGACGAGCACCGACGCGGTGAGTCCCATGGCGCCAAGCAGCAGTGCCGTAGCCACCAGGGCGGCCAGGCCAATTCTGCGTTCGTGGCCGTGAGCCCAGCCATAGGCCGCCAGCACGGCACCGGCGAGATAGCCGACGAAATTCGCCGAGGCGATCAGCCCGGCATGCGCGGGTGAAAGCCCCGCATCCGCCATCATGGCCGGCAGGATAGGCGTATAGGAAAACCGGCCGAGGCCCATCGCCACCGCCATAGCGATGGCGCCGGCGATGGCGGTCGCAACGAGGCTCCCGCTCGAAACGGCAGGAAGGGCGGCAGGCGACGAAGCCTCCGCATGCTCCCCCGGGTGCGGATCGGCACCATCGACGACGGCTTCGCCGGATCGCCTGCCGTCGCAGTCCGGCACTCTCTGGTGCGTACTCATAGGCCCTTATTGCACCGCAACAGGAAGGCGACAAATCAGTATATTTGAAGGGACGATGGAGGAAATCGAACGATCCGGCTTCGGCAAACTCAGCCCGGCAGCGTCACAACCAGCGGACCGCCGCGGGTAACGACCACCGTATGTTCGTATTGCACCGTCGGTGCGCGCGGTTCGCTATAGAGCGTCCAGTCGTCGTCTCCGCCCTCGGCCCAATGCGCTCCCATCGACAGGAACGGCTCCACCGTGAAGACCATGCCTTCGCTCATCCGCCGCCGCTCCGAAGGATCCGGCCAGGTCGCGATTTCGCCGGGCTCCTCGTGGAGCGACCGGCCGATGCCGTGGCTTGCGAGATTGGTGACCAGCGAATAGCGGTTCTTGCGCGCGAATTCGCCAATGGCATTGCCGATAGCCGCAAGCGGCTGGTTCGGCCGCACCTGCTTGAGGCCCACCCACATGGCGCGCCTGCCGTCGCGGCAGAGGCGGTCGATCGCAGCCGTCACCGGCGGCACCGGAAACGACGAGCCCGTGTCGGCGAAGATGCCGTCCTTCTCGGCAGAGACATCGATATTGACGAGATCGCCCGAGTTGATGACCCGGCTGCCGGGAATGCCGTGGGCGATTTCCTCGTTGACGCTGATGCAGGTCGCGCCCGGAAAGCGGTAGCAGAGCTCCGGCGCCGAGCGCGCACCCGCATCCTCCAGCACCTTGCGGCCGATGGCATCGAGCTCCGCGGTCGTGATGCCCGGCTCGAGCGCGTCGCCCATCGCCTGAAGCGCGTTGGCGCAGATGCGGCCGATCTCCTTCAGCCGTTCGAGGTCTTCGTCATTGTTGAGGGTCATGGCGTCTCGCTTTCGCGGCACATGTAGCGTGCCGGCCAGGCTTATGCCAGTCCCTCGACTGCGTCAGTCCCTAAAGTTGCCGGCCGCCTCCTCCGCCAGCATCTCCCGCACGAGTGGGGCGACCTTGGTGCCGTAGAGCTCAATGCCGCGCATGATCTGGTCGTGCGGCATGAGCCCGATCGCCATCTGCAGGAGGAAGCGATCGTTGCGGAAGAGCCGCTGATGCACGACGATCTTTCGCGCTACCGTCTCCGCATCGCCGATGAAGAGGTTGCCGGTCGGGCTCCGTGCCTGCTCGTAGTGGGCACGGCTCGTCGGCCCCCAGCCACGTTCGCGGCCGATACGGTCCATCACCTCGGCCTGGGGGCCGTAGAACTGGTCGGCCGCGGCCTCTGTCGTGTCGGCGATGAAACCATGCACATTGATGCTCGTCTTCAGCGCCGAAATATCCTGGCCGGCGCGGCGGGCTGCCTCGCGATAGAGATCGAAGAGCGGTGCGAAACGCCGCGGCTCGCCGCCGATGATGGCAAGGGCCATCGGCAGGCCGAGCGCGCCGGCGCGCGCGACCGACTGCGGCGTGCCCCCGACGGCAATCCAGAGCGGCAGTGGATCTTGCAGCGACCGCGGATAGACGCCGCGGCCGTTGATCGCCGGCCGCATCTCACCGGCCCAGGTAACCTTCTCGGCCTCCCGGAGCTTGAGCAGGAGATCCAGCTTCTCGGCGAAGAGCTGGTCGTAGTCGTCGAGCGACTGTCCGAAGAGCGGGAAGGATTCGATGAAGGAGCCGCGCCCGGCCATGATCTCGGCGCGGCCATTGGAAAGGAGATCGAGGGTCGCGTACTGCTGGAAGACGCGGACCGGCTCGTCGGAGCTCAGCACCGTCACTGCACTCGTCAGGCGAATACGGCTCGTGCGCGCCGCGGCCGCCGCAAGCACCACCGCCGGCGCGGAGACGGCGTAATCCGGCCGGTGATGCTCTCCAAGCCCGAAGACGTCGAGCCCCACCTGGTCGGCAAGCTCGATCTCCTCGATGAGATCGGCAAGCCGGCGGCGCCCTTCGGCGCCCTTGTCGGCCGCATTGGGATCGACATCCGCGAATGTGTAAAGCCCGAGTTCCATGGCAGCACCCTGTTTGCTCTTCGCGATGAGATAGTCGGCTGACGCCCAGGCCGCCAAGGCGCATTCAGGAAACACTCTGTTTCCGACAAAGTGCGTTTCCGACCATGCGGCCTGGGCCTCCCTCTTTGCCGGGAAGTGCCGCCCAAGCAATCACTGTCCCCTCGCCCGCTGCAGGCCGATGCGCTAAGCCGCCACCAGCGTCCGCTTCACGGCGCTCCGCCAGCCCTTCAGCTTCACCTTGCGGGTCGCCCCGTCCATCTTCGGTTCGAAGCGCCGGTCACGTGCCCAGGACTTGGCGAATTCCTGCCGGGTCGGCCAGACGCCGGCGCGGCTGCCGGCGAGCCAGGCGACGCCGAGCGCCGTGGTCTCGAGGATCACAGGGCGGTCGACCGGCGCGTCGAGCAGGTCGGCCAGTCTCTGCATCGTCCAGTCGGAGGCGACCATGCCGCCGTCGACACGCAGCACCGTGTCCTTGCCGTTGCTGCGCCAATCGCGATGCATGGCGTCGAGCAGGTCGCGGGTCTGGTAGCAGACGGACTCAAGCGCCGCGCGGGCAAATTCCGCCGGGCCTGTATTGCGCGTCATTCCATAGATCGCACCGCGGGCATCCGGGTCCCAATGCGGCGCGCCGAGGCCGGTGAAGGCCGGTACGAGATAGACCTCCTGTGATGGATCGGCACTTTCGGCAAGCGCGCCGGTGTCAGGCGCCGCCTTGATGACCTTGAGCCCATCGCGCAGCCATTGCACGGCGGCGCCCGCGACGAAAATCGATCCTTCGAGCGCATAGGTGGTTTTGCCGTCGAGGCGATAGGCGATCGTGGTCAGGAGTCGGTTCTTCGACCGGACGATATCCTTGCCGGTATTGAGCAGCGCGAAGCAGCCGGTGCCGTAGGTCGACTTCAGCATGCCCGGCTCGAAGCAGGCCTGGCCGATCGTCGCCGCCTGTTGATCGCCCGCAACACCGAGGATCGGGATCGCCGCGCCGAAGAGCGACGGATCGGTGACGCCGAAGTCGGCGGCGCAATCCTTCACCTCCGGCAGCATTGCCCGCGCAATGCGCAGGATCTCGAGCAGTTCGTCGTCCCAGGCATTGTCGACGATGTTGTACATCAAGGTGCGCGACGCGTTGGTGGCATCCGTCGCGAATGACTCGCCGCCCGTCAGTCGCCAGATGAGGAAGGTATCGATGGTGCCGAAGCAGAGCTCGCCCTTCGCGGCACGCGCCTGTGCCCCCTTCACGTTGGAGAGGAGCCAATGGAGCTTCGTGCCGGAGAAATAGGGATCGAGCAAAAGGCCGGTCTTCTTTGCGAAGGTCTTTTCCAGTCCGTTCTTCTTGAGCTTGTCGCAAAAGGCGGCCGTGCGGCGGTCCTGCCAGACGATCGCGTTGTGGATCGGCTTGCCGGTTTGGCGGTCCCATACGACCACCGTCTCGCGCTGGTTGGTTATGCCGATTGCAGCGACGTCGCTCGCGACAATGCGGGCCTTCTCCATCGCCTGCGTCACGGTGAGAACCACCGTCTGCCAGATCTCCTCCGGGTCGTGCTCCACCCAGCCGGACTTCGGGAAGTGCTGCTTGAATTCCTTCTGGCCGACGCCGACGACCTTTTGCGTCTCATCGAAAACGATCGCCCGAGTGGACGTCGTACCTTGATCGATCGCGAGAATATATCCGCCCATATGCCCCTCCTCGGCACGCGATGCTTCAAGACGAGGAGATGCGCCGGAACCCGGCTCCGCTCATCCTGTTCCTTTCGCCCTTCCTCAAAGGCCTTCGAAAGAGTTCAATACGATGGGAAAACGAATGTCAAACGAAAACAAAACGCAACACTCTCCCGGCCTCCCGACTGCCGCCGACAGTGCGTTGCAAGACCGAAAAACACAATTGTCACCGGCGCACTTTTGCGCGTAGGCTGAAGATCTTGCGACGCAAAACGAGCGACGGACGAGACAGGCATCGCGATGCCGAGGGAGAAATCGAGAATGACGAAAACTGCGGTCATAACGGGTTCGACGAGCGGCATCGGCCTGGCGATCGCCAAGGCCTTCGCGAAGTCCGGCGCCAATATCCTGTTGAACGGTTTCGGCAAACCGGACGAGATCCAGGCGGTGACGGACGAGGTTGCGGGTCTGACATCCGGCACGGTTGTCTACCACCCGGCCGACATGACGAGGCCGGAGGAAATCGCCGATCTGATGGCCACCGCCGCCTCGCGCTTCGGCGGCACCGACATCCTCGTCAACAATGCCGGTGTGCAATTCGTCGAGAAGATCGAGGATTTTCCGGTCGAACAATGGGACCGGATTATCGCCATCAATCTTTCATCCTCTTTCCACACGATCCGCGCGGCCGTTCCGGCGATGAAGCAGAAGGGCTGGGGCCGCATCGTCAACATCGCCTCGGCGCACGGGCTCGTCGCCTCTCCCTTCAAGTCCGCTTATGTTGCGGCTAAACACGGCATCATGGGGCTCACCAAGACCGTCGCCCTGGAGGTGGCGGAAAACGGCATCACGGTGAACTCGATCTGCCCCGGCTATGTGCTGACGCCGCTCGTCGAAAAGCAGATTCCGGATCAGGCGCGGACGCGCGGCATCACGGAAGAGCAGGTGGTCAACGAGGTGATGCTCAAGGGGCAGCCGACGAAGAAGTTCATCACCGTCGAGCAGGTGGCGTCACTGGCGCTCTATCTCGCCAGCGACGATGCCGCCCAGATCACCGGCACGCATGTTTCGATGGATGGCGGCTGGACGGCCCAGTAGAGCGAGACGGTGATGGCAACGGCATCCGACAGCATCCGCTTCATCCTGAACGACACCGACATCGTCCTTTCGGAGGTCGCGCCGACCGCGACGCTGCTTGACTATCTGAGGCTGGACCGCCGCCTCACCGGCACCAAGGAGGGCTGCGCCGAGGGCGACTGCGGCGCCTGTACGGTGCTCGCCGGACGGCTTGCCGACGATGGCCGCGGCGGCGAAAAACTCGTCTACGAAACCGTCAATTCCTGCATCCGCTTCCTGGGATCGCTCAATGCGACTCATGTCGTCACCGTCGAGCATCTGGCTGCCCGGGACGGCGCGCTCCATCCGGTTCAGCAGGCGATGGTGGATTTCCACGGCTCGCAATGTGGCTTCTGCACGCCGGGCATCGTCATGTCGCTCTACGGGCTGTGGCTGACCAACGATACGCCGCGCCGCGACGCAATCGAAAAGGCGCTGCAGGGCAATCTCTGTCGCTGCACCGGCTACGAGCCGATCGTGCGAGCGGCCGAAGCCGCGGCCAAGGCGCGACCTTCGGCGATCTTCGATCCGATCACGCGCACGCGGGAAGCGGTTGCCACAAAGTTGAAAGAACTTCGGCCGACGCAATCGATCACCATTCGCAAGGACGATGACTGTCTGATCGTGCCGGCGGATACGGCCGGTCTCGCGGCGGTACTCGCCGAACATCCGGCCGCCACCATCGTCGCCGGCGCCACCGACGTCGGCCTCTGGGTGACGAAACAGATGCGATCCTTGAACCCGGTCGTATTCATCAACGGCATAGCCGAATTGCAGCGGATCGAACGATCGGACGCCGGCCTGACGATTGGTGCCGGCGTCAGCTATACGGAGGCCCATGACGCCCTCGCGTCGGCATATCCGACCTTCGGCCGCCTGCTCGAGCGCATCGGCGGCGAGCAGGTGCGCAACATGGGCACGATCGGCGGCAATATCGCCAATGGTTCGCCGATCGGCGACAGCCCGCCACCGCTAATCGCCCTCGGAGCAACCGTAACATTGCGCTCGAAAGCCGGCACGCGCACGCTGCCGCTCGAAGATTTCTTCCTCGCCTATGGCAAGCAGGACCGGAAGCCCGGCGAATTCGTCGAAAGCATCTTCGTTCCGGCACTGCCGGCGGGGGACCTCTTCGCCGCGTACAAGGTCTCGAAGCGCCGCGACGAGGACATCTCCGCCCTGCTCGGCGCCTTCCGGATCTCCCTTGACGAGGAGAACCGCGTGACGACCGCCCGCATCGCCTATGGCGGCATGGCGGCGACGCCGAAACGGGCGAATGCGGTCGAGGCCGCGCTCACGGGACAGCCCTGGACGGAAGAGACGATCCGTACCGTGCAGCCAGCCCTCGAAACGGATTATCAGCCACTTACCGACTGGCGCGCCACCAGTGCATATCGCATGCTCGCTGCGAAGAACCTGCTGATGCGCTTTTTCCTGGAGAGCGCCGGTGAGACGGCTGAGCTTCGGCGGTTTGAGGAGGTCGCATGAAGGCCGACATCGAGAATTATGACCCGCGATTGCCCCTCTCCTCGGATTTAACCCAAGGCCTAACCCTCTCCCCGCGGGCGGGGAGAGCGGACGAGCGCAATGCGATAACGTCACTTTTCACCGCCCGGACGGGAAGAAAAACGCCGGTCCGCCCTCCGCAGTTGCGTAGCTACTGCGGAGGGCGGGCAGGCCGGATGAGGGGCCCCTCCGCCGTGAGGATTGGCTGAGATGGATAAAACCGCCTTCGAAGACGAAGCCACCATTGTCGGACCGATGCACGCGCGCCTCCCCCACGACAGCGCCCACAAGCACGTTGCCGGCACCGCCGATTATGTCGACGACATGCCGGAACCCGTCGGCACCCTGCACGGCGCGCTTGGCCTCACCGACCGGGCGCATGCGGAGATCCTGGAGATGGAACTTTCCGCCGTTGCCGCGGTCTCGGGCGTCGTCTGCGTGATGACTGCCAAGGACATGCCGCATTCCAACGACATCAGTTCGACGCATCTGCACGACGAGCCGGTGCTCGCCGACGGCCGGGTGCAATTTCATGGACAGCCGGCTTTCGCGGTTATTGCCGAGACGCGCGAGATCGCCCGCCGCGCCGCACGACTCGCCAAGATCACCTACCGGGACCTGCCGCCGCTGGTCGATGTCGCCGAGGCGAAAGCAGCGGGCGGCGAACTCGTCACGCCGCCGCTGACGCTCGAGCGCGGCCATGCCGAAACCGAGTTGCAACGGGCCCCTCGCCGGCTTCAGGGACAGATGCGGATCGGCGGCCAGGAACATTTCTACCTGGAGGGTCACATCGCGCTCGCGATCCCGGGCGAGGACGACGAGGTGACCGTCTGGGTCTCGACCCAGCATCCGAGCGAGATCCAGCATATGGTCGCGCAAGTTCTCGGCGTGCCCTCCAATGCCGTGACGGTGAATGTCCGCCGCATGGGCGGCGGCTTCGGCGGCAAGGAAACGCAGGGCAACCAGTTCGCGGCCCTTGCCGCGGTTGCCGCGCGCAAACTGCGTCGCGCCGTCAAGTTCCGCCCGGATCGCGATGACGACATGATTGCCACCGGCAAGCGGCACGACTTTCTCGTCGACTATGACGTCGGTTTCGATGAGGAAGGCCGCATCCTGGCGGTCCAGGCGAACTATGCCGCGCGATGCGGCTACTCCGCCGACCTTTCCGGCCCAGTCACCGATCGCGCCCTGTTCCATGCGGATAATGCCTATTTCTATCCGCATGTGAAGCTGACCTCGCAGCCGCTGAAGACGAACACGGTCTCGAACACCGCCTTTCGCGGCTTTGGCGGCCCGCAGGGCATGCTTGGCGGCGAGCGGATCATCGAAGAGATCGCCTATGCGCTCGGCAAGGACCCGCTCGACATCCGCAAGCTGAATTTCTATGGCGACAAGGAGTCCGGCCGCGACATCACGCCCTATCACCAAAGGGTCGAGGACAACATCATCCGCCGGATCGTCGACGAGTTGGAGGCAAGCGCCGATTATCAGGCGCGGCGCACTGCGATCATCGAGTTCAACCGGTCCAGCCGGGTAATCCGCAAGGGTATCGCACTGACGCCGGTGAAGTTCGGCATTTCCTTCACGCTTACCCATCTCAATCAGGCGGGCGCGCTCGTCCATATCTATTCGGACGGCTCGGTGCATCTCAATCACGGCGGCACCGAAATGGGCCAGGGGCTCTACACCAAGGTGGCACAGGTCCTTGCCGACAGTTTCCAGATCGACATTGACCGCGTGAAGATCACCGCGACGACCACCGGCAAGGTGCCGAACACCTCGGCGACGGCGGCCTCTTCGGGTTCCGACCTCAACGGCATGGCCGCCTTCGATGCTGCCCGCCAGATCAAGGAGCGGCTCGTCGCCTTTGCCGCCGAGCGCTGGCAGACCACTGCCGAGAATATCCGCTTCGTGGCGAATCACGTGAAGATCGGTGAAGAACTGGTGCCCTTCCCGGACCTGATCCGCCAAGCCTACATTGCCCGCGTGCAGCTTTCCGCCGCCGGCTTCTACAAGACGCCGAAGATCCATTGGGATCGTCCCACCGGCCGCGGCGCCCCCTTCTATTATTTCGCCTATGGCGCCGCCGTCTCCGAGGTCTCGATAGACACGCTGACGGGCGAATACCTGGTCGACCGCGTCGACGTGCTGCATGATGTCGGCCGCTCGCTCAATCCGGCGATCGATCTCGGCCAGATCGAGGGCGGCTTCGTCCAGGGCATGGGTTGGTTGACGACGGAAGAGCTCTGGTGGGACGAAAAGGGACGGCTGAGAACGCATGCGCCCTCCACCTACAAGATTCCGCTGGCCTCGGACCGGCCGAGGATCTTCAACGTCCGCCTCGCCGAATGGTCGGAAAACGCCGAACAGACGGTCGGCCGTTCCAAGGCGGTGGGGGAACCGCCGTTGATGCTGCCCATTTCGGTGCTCGAGGCCCTCTCCATGGCGGTCGCGAGTGTCGCCGATTACCGCGAATGCCCGCGACTGGACGCGCCGGCGACGCCGGAACGTGTCCTGATGGCGGTGGAGCGGTTGAGACATTGAGATTGCCCTTCGCAGGGAGAGGATGCCCGGCACGAGGGGCAGTCGCGAAACGGCTCCCGATCAAAGCCCTTCATCATCCAGCCGGGGCGGGCGTCCGTCCATGAATCCCATATCTCTCTTCATGTGATCCGACACGGCACCGATATCCAGCCGCGGATAGGAGGGCCGCATCAGCGTGCGTACGCCCGAGGCCAGCCCGGACATAAGCTCGCGCGGCAAAAGTGCTTTTCGTTCAGTGCGTTCCAGTGCATCGCAAGTCATCGTCGCAAATCCTTCGGAATGGGAAAGTCGACTTGCAGGATGTCGATAAGCATGCTCGAATTCCAATCGAATATCCATCTGCATGCATCAAGAGAACTTATCCATGAAGCTATCGAAGCAGTTCCCGCTGAATGCACTGAGGGTTTTCGAAGCGGCCGCCCGGCTCGGCAGCTTCACCAGGGCGGGTGAAGAGCTCGGCATGACCCAGACGGCCGTCAGCTATCAGATCAAGCTCATCGAGGAGAGTGTCGGTGAGCCTTTGTTCTTGAGGCGCCCGCGGCAGGTCACGCTGACGGAAGTCGGCGCCCGACTGGCCCCCAAGGTTACCGAGGCCTTTGAAATGCTCAAGGACGCGGTCGCGTCCGCCCGTGGCGACACTGAAGCGGCCCTGCTCATCAGCTCGACGGCGACCTTTGCCTCGCAATGGCTCGCCCGGGAAATCGGCACATTCCAGCTCGAACATCCGAATATTGCCGTACGCCTGGTGGCGAACGACGCGATCGTCGATTTCAGCAAGGAATCGGTCGACGTTGCGATCCGTTCCGGCAAAGGTGACTGGCCGGGGCTCGTCAGCCACCGCTTGATGCGAGTGGAGTTTGCCCCCATGCTCAGCCCCGCACTTGCCGAGACGATCGGTGGCGTGCGCACGCCGCGGGATCTACTGAAGCTCCGCATCATCGACCCTCGAGATCCCTGGTGGCCGTTGTGGTTCCACGCTGCCGGTGTGGACGATCCGGATCTGGCCAGCCGTCCCGTGAGCCGGCTCGGCGCACAGGTCTTCGAGGCTCGTGCAGCGGTGGCCGGCCAGGGCGTCGCGATCCTGATGCCGGAATTCTATAGCGACGACGTGGCGCTCGGCAGGCTTTACCAGCCGTTCAATCTGCGCTGCAGCGATACTCACGACTACTGGCTCGTCTATCCGCATGCTCGCCGAAACACGCCGAAGATCCGTGCTTTTCGCGATTGGATTCTGGGCGCGCTTAACCCGGATAGCATCACTTGATGCAAATGCTGAAATGACTGAATCGCACGCCCAGGACATCAATCTAAGCTTTTGTAATAGATCAGCTTCGCGAGACGCTCACCGTTCGGCGAAAATGCGGAGGGCAGCGAAATCGCCCCTTCCCCGCCATCGCTTTTTCTCGCAAGGTTGGGCGAACGAAGACAAAGGGGAACTGAATGTATGAATTCGCCATTGCCTGGGAATGGCTGGCTTTTGCCGTCCGCTGGCTGCATGTGGTCACCGCCATCGCCTGGATCGGCTCATCCTTCTATTTCATCGCGCTCGACCTCGGCCTGGTGATGCGCGACCACTTGCCGCCGGGCGCCCACGGCGAGGAATGGCAGGTGCATGGCGGCGGCTTCTACCATATCCAGAAGTATCTCGTTGCGCCCGAGAGGATGCCGGAGCACCTCACCTGGTTCAAATGGGAGTCCTACTCGACCTGGCTCTCCGGCTTCGCCATGCTCTGCATCGTCTATTATGGCGGCGCCGATCTTTTCCTCGTCGACCGGCATGTGCTGGACATTTCGGCAACGACCGCGATCGCACTCTCCCTTGCCTCGCTCGGGCTCGGTTGGCTCCTTTACGACCTGCTCTGCAAATCGCTCCTCGGCAAGAACACCTGGGGGCTGATGATCCTGCTTTACGTCGTGCTCGTCGCAATCGCCTGGGGCTATACGCAGGTCTTCACCGGCCGGGCCGCATTTCTGCATCTCGGCGCCGTCACGGCGACGATCATGTCGGCCAACGTCTTCTTCGTCATCATCCCCAACCAGAAGATCGTCGTTGCCGACCTGATCGCCGGGCGCACGCCCGATCCGCGGCTCGGCGCGCAGGCCAAGCAGCGCTCGTTGCACAACAATTACCTGACGCTGCCGGTCATCTTCTTCATGCTGTCGAACCACTACCCGCTTGCCTTCGCGACCGCCTTCAACTGGATCATCGCGGCGCTCGTCTTCCTGATGGGCGTCACGATCCGCCACTGGTTCAACACGACCCATGCGCGCAAGGGCACGCCGACCTGGACCTGGCTCGCCACCGTGCTTCTCTTCATCCTCATCATCTGGCTTTCGACGGTCCCGAAAGTCTTGACCGGCGAAGAACGAGCCGAGGCCGCGCCGGCCTTTGGCCGCTTTGCCGACAACGCGCATTTTCCGGCGGTGAAGGAGGCGATCTCCACCCGCTGCAGCATGTGCCACGCGGCCGAGCCCGTCTATGAGGGCATCGCTCGCCCCCCGAACGGGGTCACCTTCGAGAGCGACGGCGAGATTGCCGCGCGCGCACGCGAAATCTATATCCAGGCCGGGCGCAGCCATGCGATGCCGCCCGGCAACATAACCGACATGACGGCGAAGGAACGTGGCCTGGTCACAGCCTGGTTCGAAAGCGCCGTCGGGGAGACACGATGACACCCGCCCTCATTCGCGGCCGCACCCTGAGCTTCAACCGAGCACCGCAAAGCATCGACGACAGCGCCGCCTATGCTTACGAAAGCGATGGCGCCCTGCTGATCGAGAACGGGCTGATCAAGGCCGCCGGCACCTACACGGCGGTCAAGGCGGCGGCACCGGAAGGGGTGGAGGAGATCGACCACAGACCGCACCTCATCGTGCCGGGCCTGATCGACACGCACCTGCACTTTCCGCAGATGCAGGTCCTCGCCTCCTATGCGGCCAACCTGCTCGAATGGCTGAACACCTATACGTTTCCCGAGGAGTGCCGCTTCGTCGAGACCGCGCATGCCGAGCGTATCGCCGGGCACTTCTTCGACGAGATGGCCCGCCACGGTACGACGACGGCGACTGCCTATTGCTCCGTGCACAAGGCGTCCGCGGATGCCTTCTTTGCCGAGAGTCTTAGGCGCGGGACGTGCATGGTCGCCGGCAAGGTGATGATGGACCGCAACGCTCCGCAGGGCCTCCTCGATACACCGGAGACAAGTTATGACGAGACACGCGCCGTCATTGCCAACTGGGACGGCAAGGGCCGCAACCACGTCGCCATCACACCGCGTTTCGCCATCACCTCGACGCCGGAGCAGATGGAAGTCGCGCGATCGCTCCTCAGCGAATTCCCGCACCTGCACGTGCAGACGCATCTTTCCGAGAACCGCGACGAGATCGCCTACACATGCGAGCTCTTTCCGGAAGCGCAGGACTATACCGACGTCTATGCCCGCTACGACCTGCTCGGGCGAAAGAGCCTCTTCGGCCACTGCATCCACCTCTCCGAGCGCGAGGCCGATGCGATGAGTGAGAGCGGCTCCGTCGCCGTCTTCTGCCCGACATCGAACCTCTTCCTCGGCTCCGGCCTTTTTCCATTGCGCGTGCTGACAAGGCGCGAAAAGCCGGTGCGCGTCTCGGTCGCCACCGACATCGGCGGCGGCACCAGCTACTCGATGCTGAAGACGCTCGACGAGGCCTATAAGATCCTGCAATTGCAGGGCGAACGGCTGAACCCGTTCGAGACCTTCTACATGATGACGCGCGGCAATGCCGAGGCGCTGTCGCTTACCGACCGCATCGGCACGCTGGAGCCGGGCACCGATGCCGACCTCACGGTCTTGAATATGGCGGCAACCCCACCCATGGCGCTCAGGGCGGAAGTGGTCAATTCGCTTGCCGACGAGCTCTTCCTGCTGCAGACGATGGGCGACGACCGCGCCGTGGCCGAGACCTATGTGGGTGGTCGGCCGGCCAAATCGCCGCTCGACGCAATTCAAGCAGATTAGAAAGTGGTCAATTTTTTTTACCTCTGCTATTACGCCCCCGCCTGAAACGTGATAATGGCTCGGCAGTCATCATTGCTGAAGGCCGAGCCCCATGACGCAAATCCTCGACATCCACGATCTGAAGGCGCTCGCTAGGCGGCGCGTACCGAAGCTCTTCTTCGACTATGCAGACAGCGGCGCCTGGACCGAGGGGACCTACCGGGCGAACGAGGAAGACTTCCAGAAGATCAAGCTGCGCCAGCGGGTTCTGGTCGATATGACCGATCGCTCGTTGGAAACGACGATGATCGGCCAGCAGGTTTCCATGCCGGTGGCGCTCGCTCCGACGGGCATGACCGGCATGCAGCATCCCGACGGCGAAATGCTTGCCGCCCAGGCGGCAGAGGCCTTTGGCATCCCCTTTACGCTGTCGACCATGAGCATCTGCTCGATCGAGGACGTCGCGTCGGTAACGACGAAGCCTTTCTGGTTTCAGCTCTATGTCATGCGCGAGCGCGAATTCGTGCTCAACCTCATCGACCGGGCAAAGGCCGCAAAATGCTCGGCGCTGGTCCTGACGCTCGACCTGCAGATTTTGGGCCAGCGCCACAAGGATCTGCGTAACGGCCTGTCGGCACCGCCGCGCATGACGCCGAAGCACCTCTGGATGATGGCGACGCGGCCGCGCTGGTGCATGCAGATGCTCGGCACCAGCCGACGCACCTTCCGCAACATCGTCGGACACGCGAAAAGCGTCACGGACCTTTCCTCGCTCAGCGCCTGGACGGCCGAACAGTTCGACCCGCAACTCTCCTGGAAGGACGTCGAGTGGATCAAGGAGCGCTGGGGCGGTCCGCTCATCCTCAAGGGCATTCTCGACCCGGAAGACGCCAAGATGGCGGCAAAGACCGGCGCCGATGCGATCATCGTCTCGAACCATGGCGGCCGGCAGCTTGACGGCGCCCCTTCCTCGATCAGCATGCTGCCGCGCATTGTCGATGCCGTCGGTCACCAGATCGAAGTTCATCTCGATGGCGGCATCCGATCCGGCCAAGATGTTCTGAAGGCGATCGCACTCGGCGCCAAGGGCACCTATATCGGTCGCCCGTTCCTGTATGGCCTTGGCGCCTTGGGCAGGGAGGGCGTGACGCTCGCCCTCGAGATAATTCGCAAGGAGATGGACATCACCATGGCGCTTTGCGGCAAGCGCCTCATCACCGAAGTTGGACGCGACGTCATCGTGGAATAGCGACCGCAGAATGCGCCGCGGCGCTTCAGCTGCCCCGATAGGTGGAATAGCCGTAGGGTGAGAGCAGCAGAGGCACGTGATAGTGGCTTTCGGGATCGGCGACGCCGAAGCGCAAGGGGATGAGATCGAGAAAGGCCGGTTCTGAAAGCGCCACGCCCGCCGTCCGAAGATAGTCGCCGGCGTGGAAGACCAACTCGTAGGTACCCGCCGTGAAGCCGGCGCCTTCGGCAAGCGGACCGTCGATCCGGCCGTCGCTATTGGTCTCTGCCGTGCAAAGCAGGCGCCGTTCCTCGCCCTCCACCCGATAGAAATCGATGCACAGCCCCTGGGCAGGCTTGCCGCGCGCGGTGTCGAGAACATGGGTCGTCAGGCGGCCGGATTTGCTCATCGGATATTCTCCACGGAGAACGGATCGGGAATGATGAAGGGAGCCTCGTAAAAGAACTCCTCCAGATTGTCGCCCGGTCCTGCACGATCGACGACGAGGAAATTGCTTACGGCACCGATCGCCATCAGCGGATGATGCCAGACATTGCGGCCATAATTCACGCCCTGCCGGCCGCTCGCCAGGAACACCCGCGGCCGCAGCGGCCGCCCGCCTTCGTCCTCGGCGACCACCACAAGCCAGGGCCAATCCTCGAGCGGCGAGAAGCTTTGGCTGCCGAGCGGATGACGCTCCATCATGGTGAGTGCGTAGGGAAAGGCCCGCGGCTCGCCACGGAAGAGGTTGATCACGACGCGCGCGCCTTCGCCGACGACCTCGGCCTCCGCAAGCGCGTGAAACCGCTCGGTATTGCCGCCATTGATGAGGCGCATCGACGCCGGATCCGCTTCGATCACCGTTCCGAACGGCGCGAATGCCTCCCGCGTCAGCGGTTCGATCGACAGCAGATGCGACGTCGGGCCTTGCTTCCTGTCAGGAACGGCACCATCAGGCATAATCATCTCCCGGAAGCATGGATTTGAGACGCAGCCGTGCGATCTGCTCCACCTCAGCGCAGGCGGCTTCAAATTCCTCTTCCGCGGGATTGTCAATGCGCCGCGCGAAGGCCGCGAGAATATCGTCCTTCGTCAGTCCCTTCACCGCAATGATGAAGGGGAAGCCGAATTTCTTCGTATAGGCCTCGTTGAGGGCCGTGAAGCGTGCATGTTCCTCGGGCGACAATCGGTCCAGTCCTGCAGACGCCTGTTCCGCGCGCGAATCGGGGGTGAGTTCCCCAGCGACCGCCAGCTTGCCGGCGAGGTCCGGATGCGCCTTGAGGACGGCGAGGCGTTCCGCAGGCGAGGCGGCGCGAAAGGCAGTGCAGAGCGCCGAATGCACATTGCCGGCGGTCAACCCGACGGAGGCTGCGCGATCATAGGCCCGCTCCGCCACCCAGGGGGAATGTTCGAAGACGCCGCCGAAGCGGCGGACGAATTCTTCGCGTCCGGACATCAGCGCATTCCTTCCGGCTTGTGATGCTCGTACCAGTGGCGTGCAATATCGACGCGCTGCGGCACCCAGACCTTGTCGTGCGACAGGACATAGTCGATGAAGCGGGCGAGCGCCGCCGCGCGTCCGGGCCGGCCGACCAGGCGGCAATGCAGGCCCACATTCATCATCTTCGGGCTGCCCTCCTTGCCTTCCTCATAGAGCACGTCGAACGTATCCTTGAGATAGGTGAAGAACTGGTCGCCGGAGTTGAAGCCCTGATTGGTGGCGAAGCGCATGTCGTTCGCGTCGAGCGTATAGGGAATGATGAGATGCGGTTTGTCGGGTGTCGGCCCCGGCACCCAATAGGGTAATTCGTCCGCATAGGAGTCGCAGGAATAGAGGAAACCGCCCTCCTCCAGAACCAGCTTCAGCGTATTGACGGACGGCTTGCCCTGGTAGATGCCGAGCGGCCGTTCGCCCGTCAGTTCCGTGTGCAGCCGCACCACCTCGCGAATGTGCTGCCGCTCGACCTCCTCGGGAAAATCCTTGTATTCGAGCCAGCGCAGCCCATGGCTGGCGATCTCCCAGCCCGCCTCCTTCATCGCCGCGACCGCCTCGGGGTTGCGGGCCATGGCAAGCGTCACCCCGTAGACAGTCAGCGTCACGCCGCGGCTCGTGAACAGCCGCCATAGACGCCAGAAGCCAACGCGCGCACCATATTCGTAGATGGATTCCATGTTGAGGTTGCGCTGCCCGGGCCAAGGTTGCGCGCCGACGATTTCCGACAGCAGGCTTTCGGACGTCGGATCGCCGTCAAGAATAGAGCTCTCGCCGCCCTCCTCATAATTCAGCACGAACTGGACCGCGATGCGCGCGTCGCCAGGCCAGCGCGGATCAGGCGGCGTGCGTCCATAGCCGACGAGGTCGCGCGGATAGGTCTTCTCTGCCATCAAATCACCCTTCGATTTTTCCGGAACGGTAGCACCGCGGGCCGGATTGTCGAGATGCAAATGACGGCGAAAGCGGAACCGAAGCAGGTCCGGAAAGGCCATCGAAAATCCGCTTAGCGTGGCGTCGGCAAGGGCGCGACTGTGCGCGGCAAGGGGTCTACCTTAGGGCGACGCTCCGTCGGCCGCCTTGCACGATCTCCACGCGGACGCGCGGAAATCTTGCCGAGTGGATGCTGCGAATGCACGCGCATCGGCGCCCTGGCATCCTGTTCGACGAACAGCGCAAGGCTGTCGACCACGTGCGGCTCGGCCAGACGCGGCTCGAATAATTCGCGCAGCGGCGTCTCCAGCCGCCGTTCGGCGGCAGCGCTCAAGGGTCCCGTAAGCTTAAGATGGAAACGATACTCGTCCATCACGAAGGGGTCGCCCCAGCGGTGAAGATTGGAGAATTGCGGTGCCGTCAGCCGATCCGGATCCGTACGCTCGATCTCCTCCTCGCTAAGCGGCGCGCGAAAGCGGTCGAACGCCTCGATGACGCGGGCCGCAAGCAGATGCATCGCATGGAAAGGCACGTGCGGCACCAGTCCCCAGCACTGGCTGATGCGCGCCAGTTCCATACGCTCGACCGTCAGCGGCGTTTCGGCGGTGGTGAAGTGCATCAGCGCCTTCAAAAGCTGGCCCTCGTCGGTCTCCGGCGCCAGGCGGAACGGTGCCATGATCATGGCATGGAAGCCGAACCGGCGCGGCACGGCGGTATGGAAGGCGATTTCCGAAACACTGAGGGCGCCAACGGAAGGAAACTCAACCGCCTCGCCCGAATAGACGCTCCGTCCAAGCCAACTCGCCGCAACGGCAGAGAGCGGATCGCTCATCGGCGGGGTGAAACATATGGCATACCGCATGTCGCAGGCTCCGAAACCGGTTCAGAGCAGGACGAGGCAACCCGCTCCGATACACATCGGCCGCGTGTTAGGTGATTTGCGTGACAGATTGACGAATTCGAACGGGGCTATCTGAGCGCTTCCATATGGGTCGCGCAACGGAATGAGTCCGGAAGATCTACGCGAGCCTGCCGCCCGGCAATTTCGTCGATCACCCATTGCGCCAGCACATGCGCCATCCCGAAACTGATCTTAAAGCCCCCCGTCAAGACCGACAGCCGGCCATGGTCGGGGTGTCGGCCGACCATCGGTTCGCGCCCGATGGCCTTCGGGCGCAGGCCCGCCCAGCGCTCGACGACCGGAGCGCCTAGAAGCGCGGGCGCGAGTGCCGCCGCGCGGTCGATCAGCACCTGCAACTGCTCGTCCGTCGAAAACGGCGCGTCGAACCGATTTTCGCTCGTGCTTCCGACCGCCACGTGGCCATTGTCATGGGCAACGATATAAAGCCCGTCGGTGAAGATGATCGGCGACGCCGGGTCGATGTCGGCGCGAAGCAGGGCCGCCTGCCCTTTGATGGCGACGCCGCTCGGCGCCTGCCCACTGCGTGCCAAATGGTCGATGAAGGCGAAGCTCTCGACGCCGGCCGCAAGGATACAATGGCCGAAGACCAGCGCCCTGCCATCGGCAAGCAGGAGCCGACCGCGCTCCGGATCGACCGACGCAACCTCAGCGCCCTCCTCGATCCGGACATGGGAAAAACCGGCGATTGCGGCGCGGAGCACCCGAAGCAGGTCTCGCGGCGAAACCCGGGCGGCCAGGGTGTCGTGCACGATACCAAAGGGTGCCGCCTGGATCGCTGGCCAATCGCCGGTTCCGCCATCCTTCACGTGCCAGTGGAAACGCCGCTCGCCCGCGATCCAGTGCCGCGCGGCATCCTGTTCATGGCCGCGGGCGATGTCCTTGAGATGCGGTTTGCCGAGCGGCATGACCCGGCCGGAACGGCGATAGCCTGCCGACAGGCCGGTCTCCTCCTCGAGCCGAGCGATTTCCCCTTCCAGCGACACCAGCGCGTCGAATTGGAACTGCTTCTTCGCGTTCCAGCGGTCCGGCATATGCGGCATGAGCGCGCCGAGCAAGCCGCCGCTCGCTCCCGCACCAATCCTCTTGCCTTCGATGAGCCGCGTCTCAATGCCGATGCGCCCTGCCATGAGGGCGGCCCACAGGCCCATGATCCCGCCGCCGACGATCAAGACTTCGCTCATCGATTGACCTACCACTGCATAATTCCTTAGATCGTATTCGATCTGACGATCAAATTATGCCGCAACTCGAAGTGCTACTGCGAGCTTTGCGCGCCCCAGGGGGCGCGCGGCGCTGTAGATTGGGAAAATGATCCGCATTGACATGACAGCAATCGATCTCCGCCAGACGCAATCGCCCGCCGCGCAAAGCCTCGAATGGCACGGGGGCGATATGCCCTATTCGGTGGAATTTGGCGATCACTTTTATTGCCGCACGGACGGGCGGCTCGAATGCGGTCATGTCTTCCTCGCCGGCAACAGGCTGCCCGGGCGATGGCGAGGATGCGGCGCCTTTACCATCGGCGAACTCGGCTTCGGCACCGGGCTCAATTTCTGCGAAACCTGGCGGCAATGGAAACAGGCCTCGCCGAATGGCGGACGCCTGCATTTCGTTTCCTTCGAGCGCTTTCCGATGCAAGCCGAGGAAATCGCCCGGGCATTGTCGCACTGGCAGGAAATCGATGCCGAGCGCCAGGCGCTTGTCGCCAGTTGGCCTCACCTCCCGGCGAGCCGGATCGATATTGATCTCGGCAAAGTACGGCTGACGGTCGTCTGCGGCACGGCGATCGACGGCGTAACCGCCGCAGCGGAACGCTTCGACGCCTGGTATCTCGACGGCTTTGCGCCGTCCCGCAACCCGGACATGTGGTCCGAGGAATTGATGCGGCTCGTCTTCGAGAGGACGGTGCCGGGAGGTACTTTCGCAACCTATGCCGCGGCCGGTTTCGTTCGCCGCAACCTCACGGCTGCCGGCTTCGCCGTCGAGCGCCTGCCAGGTTTTGCCGGCAAGCGGGAGATGCTGCGCGGCGATAAGGTCTGACGCGGCACCCTCTTGTACTCGCGGCGGCGCAAACGAAGTCCAGTGGATCGCCCCGTCCCATCCGGATCGGTCAAATCCACTGCCGTTGGCTTCAGGGGAAGACCACGGATTTCACCGTTGCGATCAGTTGATCGGTCGGGGCCGCGACGCAGTTGCGGTCGATCTCGGCAAGCGTCCTTTCCCTGACCTGGTGCGACAGCAGCTTTCTCAAGTCGCCGAGCGTCTTCGGCGCGGCACAGATCACCAGGTTCTCGAAAGCATTCTCGAGCGCGTAGTGATCGATCTTCCCCGCGATCTCGGCGGCAAAGCGATGTTGCTCCTCGCGGACCGGATCGCTGCTGTACTCCATGGCCGACCGACCGTGACCGACCGATGAATGGCTGCGGCCGGGCTTGTCAGCCATGATGTCCTGGGCCCGTTTGCCCTCGATTTGGTAGGTCTCCTCTGCCGGATGCTGATGGCCGTCCTTCAGCAAATTGACGTCCTTGACGATGCGCGCCGCGTTTCCGTCGGCTGCCAGTATCCAAACCCGGTTCCGCACTACGTCCTCCGCTCATATCGTGGTTGGCAGATAGGTCGGCGAATGCACAGGAAACGGAACGGTTGAAACTCGCGTCAGGTTCCCAATCGCCGATAGTCCTTTTGTCCAAAATCTCACGCGGCTTGGCTACAGGCGGGCAAGATAGGCTTCGAAATTGCGGTCCGGCGTCGACTCGTATCGCTCGCGCTCGGTCTTAAGCGAGAGGATCCGGTCGACCCGGAAATCGCGAAAGTCCTGGCGCAGTTCACACCAGGCCGTCAGCAGCCAATGATGCCCGAAAATGCTGAGGCCGAGCGGCCAAATTGTACGCTCCGACAGTTCTTGTGCAAGGCTTTCATAGGTGATGCTGAGTTTGCGCTCTCCGGCAATGGCCTGGCGGATGTCGCCCAGCAGCGCCGGCGGGGCGGGCTGCAGCGCCGATCGGAAGGCGCGAAGCGGTGCGCGGCGCAATTTCTCCGCATGTTCGGGCGGAAGGCCGTGGCCGATTTTCTCCATCGCCTCGCGCGCCGCCTGCGCCAGGCGCCCGTCGCCGAGCATTTGCACGGCGCGCACGCCGAAGGCCAGCGCCTCCAATTGCTCGAAGGTGAAGGTGAGCGGAGGCGCATCGAAAGCCTCACGCAAGAGGTAACCGACGCCGCGCTCGCCGTCGATCGGCGCACCCGAAGCAATCAGGTGCTGCATATCGCGATAGATGGTGCGCGGCGCGACCTCCATCCTTTCGGCAATTTCGCCCGCCGTCATCGCCCGGCCTGTGGCGCGCATGAGTTGGATGATACGGAACAATCGGTCGGCAGGCCGCATGGTCTTCTCCAATTCCGGACGGGCGGAGCGGAATGGGGGCCGAGAGTCGGTCACGCCTTTCCTCAGACAGCTTAGCCGGCTATGGCCATAAGGCTGTCAGTTGGAATGTGCTTAAGTCAAGCCGCATTCAAACAAGGAGATCCCGATGACAACGAAACACGTTCTCGAACTCGCCGTATGCACGGTCCCGGACAAGGAGATCGCGATAGCGGCACGCGGCAAGGCCATGCAGGTCGTCTCGCGTTATCCGGGCTTCGTCTCCTGGCGCGCAGTTACCGCCTGCGAAACGACCGACATGCTTGCCGATCTTGTCGAATGGGAGACGCTGGAGGCGGCGCGAGAGGCCGGAAAGCGCGTCATGACCGACCCCGATTTCGCACCCTACATGGCGGCGATCGGCTCGGTTCAGCTCATGCAGCATTTCCTGACCGAACGACAGATTTGAACGACGGCAAGGCGATGGCGGAACCCCTGAAAAATCTCCTGCATCCGGGCGTCGTGATGGAGATCGCCGATCGCCTGTCCCGCTGCGCCCCCGGCTTCGACCGCGACCGATTTGTCGCTTCCGCCGGCGGTGGCCTCGAGTCGCTAGAACTGATGCAGCGCTCGCTCAAGATCCGAGATGCCCTCATCGAGGGTCTGCCCCTGGACTTTCCCGCGGCCGTCTCGATCCTCGATGCGGCGTTGCCGAACGGCAATGCGCCCGGCCTCACCGGCTGGGCGCTTCTGCCGACGAGCCAGTTCGTCGCGGTTCGCGGGCTTGGCGACTTCGAGCTTTCCCTGTCGTTCCTCCGTCGGCTCACCCCCCACTTCACCGGCGAGTTCGCGATCCGCCCCTTCATCCAGCAGGAACAGGACCGGGCACTGAAGACGATCCGCCGCTGGGTCGAGGATGACGATCATCACGTCCGGCGGCTGGCAAGCGAGGGCACGCGCCCTCGCCTGCCCTGGGCGATGCGACTGCCAAGGCTCATCCTCGATCCGCGGCCGATCCTCCCGATCCTCACGGCGCTTCTCGACGATCCGGAGGAATATGTGCGGCGCTCCGTCGCCAACAGCCTCAACGACATAGCCAAAGATCATCCCGACCTCGTCGCGGATTTCGTGGCCGCGCACATGGCAGGCGCATCGCCTGAACGCCTGAAATTGCTGCGGCATGCCTCCCGCACGCTCCTCAAGCAGGGGCACCGCGGCGCGCTTGCCAATTTCGGCTTCGAGCCGCCGCTCGGTGTCGCCGCCCACCTTGCACTCGTGACGCCGACCGTCCGGTTCGGCAACGATCTCGTCCTCGGATTGACCATGCGCAATGCGGATGGCTCCAGGCAGCGAGTCATGATCGACTATGCCGTGCACCATCGGAAGGCGAATGGCGACACGTCGCCGAAAGTGTTCAAATGGACGACCGTGACGCTCGACCCCGGCAGCACCATCGAGTTCAGGAAGCACCACCCGATGCGGCCGATCACCACGCGACGCTACTATGGCGGCGCTCATCGCGTCGTGATCCTGGTCAACGGGCAACCCGCCGCCCAGGCGGATTTCGAACTTGTCATGGCTTAGACGGGAACTTTACCAAAATGCCCCGGGTCGAGCGCTGAATTCGGACCCAGCAGAAGAAGCAGCTTGACTTTTGGAGCCAAAGCAACGACATGAGGGTGCGTCACCTTCCGGCCGCCGCGTGAGCGCGCCCTCGGCAACCACTTTCAAGCCGTGAAGAAGGAAAGCGCGTGACATCGCCGCGAATTGCGGTCAGCACAGGCGCTTGACGACTTTTCTTTAACCCACAAGTTCCCAATTCACGCGGGGTTCTTGACGCCAGACGACACCGGAATTGCATCCTGCGGTTCCGGCGAGAGCGTTTGGCGCCCCGAAAGGTATACGCATTGTCCACTTTTGAAGCGCTCGGTCTTTCCGAGCATATTCTGGCAACACTCTCGGCCAACGGTTTCGAAAAACCGACGCCCATCCAGGCGCAGGCCATTCCGATGGTATTGAAGGGCCATGACCTCATCGGCCTTGCGCAGACCGGTACCGGCAAGACCGCTGCTTTCGGCCTGCCGATGATCGAAAAGCTGGTTGCCGATGGCAAGCGCCCGGATCCGCGCAACATCCGCGCTCTCGTGCTTGCTCCCACTCGCGAACTCGTCAACCAGATCGCCGCCAATCTGAAGCTCTTCGTCAAGAAGAGCCCGCTCAAGATCGGCGTCGTCGTCGGTGGCGTCTCGATCAACAAGCAGACCGAACAGCTCGCCCGCGGCGTCGACATTCTCGTCGCCACCCCCGGCCGCCTGCTCGACCTCGTTGCTCGCAAGGCGGTGACGTTGACGCAGGCTCGCTATCTCGTCCTCGATGAGGCCGACCAGATGCTCGACCTCGGCTTCATTCACGACCTGCGCAAGATTTCCAAGCTGGTTCCGAAGAACCGTCAGACGCTGCTTTTCTCCGCAACGATGCCGAAACTGATTGCCGAGCTCGCCGGCGAGTATCTGACCGATCCGGTCAAGGTCGCGGTCACGCCTCCGGGCAAGGCCGCAGACAAGGTCGAGCAATATGTCCATTTCGTTCCGGGCAAGGACCTGAAGACGCAGATCCTCAAGCAGACACTGACCGCCAACCCGGATGGCCTGTCGCTGATTTTCAGCCGCACCAAGCATGGGGCCGAGAAGCTGATGAAGCATCTCGACCATGTCGGTTTCAAGGCCGCCTCGATCCATGGCAATAAGAGCCAGGGCCAGCGCGAGCGGGCGCTCAAGGCTTTCCGCGATGGCGAAATCCGCGTGCTCGTCGCGACCGATGTCGCCGCCCGCGGCATCGACATTCCGGGCGTCACCCATGTCTACAACTATGATCTGCCCGAAGTGCCGGATGCCTATGTGCACCGCATCGGCCGCACGGCCCGCAATGGCCGTGAGGGCATCGCGATCGCCTTCTGCGCCCCCGACGAAATCCGCCTGCTTCGCGACATCGAGAAGCTGATGGGCATCGAGATCGCCGTCGCCAGCGGCGAGGCGCCGGCCGATCAGGCTCGCCCGTCGAAGGGACGCGGCGGACGCGGCAATGGTCAGCACCGCGGCAATGGCCAGAACCGCGGCAATGGCGGTGGTCCGCGGCAGGACAAGGCACCACGCCGGAATCGCCCGGCGCGCGAGGCGGCAGTCGGCTTTGCCGGCGACGAGCTCCTCCTCGAAGATCGCCCGCAGAAGCACGAGCGGCGCGACCAGCGTGCGGCGGGTCATGGGCATCATGACGGCCGTTCGGAAGGCAACCGCAACCACGAGGCCAAAAAGCACCATCACGGTCGCCCGGGACCGCAAGACGGCCGCCGCGGCGTGAGCGACGGCAATCGCCGCCAGGACATGCGCCGCGCCGGCAAGGGCGGCCGTTCAGCCTAGCGCATTGGCCCGAAAATCGTACCCGATTTTCGGAAAGCTCGATGCGCAGATTCAAAGCGTCACAGCGATCTTTGCGCGTCTGAAAAGACGCGCGGCGCTGTAGCGCATCGGCCCGAAAAAGCAGAAACCCGGCCGCAGAAGCACGTCCACGGCCGGGATTCACCCGTCTCTCTCTATCGCCTCACACAGCGGCAGCCTTACCGGTCTGCCCCTCGGAACGTGCCTCGCTTTCGCTCTTGCGATTGGTGAGATAGACGCCGGTCACTGCAATGACCGTACCAACGATCATCGGCCAGGTGAGCGCTTCGCCCAGGAGGAGTGCCGCCTCAACGGCCGCAAGCGGCGGCACCAGATAGATCAGCGATGCGGCGCGAGAGACCTGACCGCGGCGAATGAGATAGAGCAGGAGGGCGATCGCTCCCATCGACAGGCCGAGGACCGACCAGGCGAGCGCGGCGACAAGTTCGACGCTCCAGGTCACGCGCATATCCTCGAGCGTCAGGGCCATGGGCACGGTGACGATCAGGGCGCCGGCATATTGCAGCGTCGCGATCGCCCGGATGTCGCCGGTCTGCAGGTGCCGCTTCTGGTAAAGCGTGCCATAGGTCACCGCACCCATTCCGAGCACATTCACCGCCACCGGAAATAGACTGATATCGGCGTCGATCGCCAGCACCTTCGGCAGCACCGCAAGCGCAATGCCGGAGAAGCCGAGCGCGAGCCCAAGTCTCTGCACCCGGGTAATATTTTCGCCGATCAGGTAAGGCGCCGCGACCGCGGTCATCAGGGGCTGGAGGCCGGCGATGATGCCGGAGATGCCTGCGGGCACCCCCTCGCCGATCGCCCACCATATCGCACCCAGATAGAGGCCATGGAGAAACATGCCGGAGATCACCGCATGGCCGATTGTCTTCCCCGAGCGCGGCCAACGCGCGCCGGTCGCGGCACAGAAGCCGATGAAGAGCAGGATGGCGATGCTGTAGCGCAGCGCCAGGAAGGTCAGCGGTTCGGCGAAAAAGGCCGCATATTTCGCAACCACCCAACCCGTGGACCAGAGCAGCACGAAGAGGGCCGGAGCCAGACGGGCAAGCAACATCGGTGTTTTCCCGAAGCAAGGCGGATCATGGAGGCCCGCATGAGCCTCATGCCTGCAGCGCCTGCGCGTCTTATTCAGACGCGCAAACCTCGCTGCAGCACTCTATTGCTGCATGCGGTAGAGCGCTCGCCTCGCCCGGTCAAAGCAATTTTTCTGATGGCTGCAATCAGCGAATCGGAATTATCAGGCGCAGCGGGGAATGGGCTCGATTGATTCGAGGGCAAATCCTCGGGGCCGCTCGACTAGATTGATGAATATTGAGGCATTTGCCCTGTCGGCGACCGCCTGTTGAAATCAGCAGCCGCACGCAGTGGGGGTTGCAGCGGCGGCGGGCAGGGCGGCGTGAGCAAAACGCTTTCAATTTGCCCGGCGTCTGCCCGAAATTTCTTCGCGGGCGGACGTGCACGCTTCTTGCATTGCGTCATACGATGTACTCAAATGGTCGCAAAATAAGGGGACCACGCCTTTGGCATTTGACGAAATGATGAATGCGGATACAAGTCCGCGCCAGCCATATTCGACCTATCATGAATGGTATGCCAGCCAGGACCGAAACCGGCTCATAGCGAAATCGAAGGAAGCCGAAAATATCTTCCGTAAGACGGGCATCACCTTTGCGGTCTACGGACATGCGGATTCCTCCGAGAAGCTCATTCCCTTCGATCTCATTCCCCGCATCATTTCCGGCCGCGAATGGCGCAGGCTCGCCCAGGGCATCGAGCAGCGCGTGATCGCGCTCAATGCCTTCCTGGACGACATCTACCACAAGCAGGAGATCATCCGCGCCGGCCGCATTCCGCGCGAGTTGATCGAGAAGAACGATGCCTTCCTGCCGCAGATGATCGGCTTCCGCCCGCCGGGCGGCGTCTATACCCATATCGTCGGCACCGACATCGTGCGCACCGGCGAGGATCAGTTTTACGTGCTGGAAGACAATGCGCGTACGCCGTCTGGGGTCAGCTACATGCTGGAAAACCGGGAAACCATGATGCAGATGTTCCCGGAGCTCTTCCACCAGAACCGCGTGCGGCCGGTGGAAAACTATCCCTATCTGCTGCGCCAGAGCCTGGCCTCGCTCGCCCCGCCCGGCTGCACCGGCAAACCGCGTGTCGCCGTCCTGACCCCCGGCATCTACAACTCCGCCTTCTACGAGCACGCCTTCCTCGCCGACATGATGGGCGTCGAGCTGGTCGAGGGCTCGGATCTCCGCGTTATCGACGGCAAGGTGAAGATGCGCACGACCCGCGGCTACGAGGCCATCGACGTGCTCTATCGCCGTGTCGACGACGATTTCCTCGACCCCCTCACGTTCCGCCCGGATTCCGCACTCGGCGTTCCCGGCATCATGGACGTCTATCGTGCCGGCAACATCACCATTGCCAATGCGCCCGGCACCGGGATTTCCGACGACAAGGCGATCTATTCCTACATGCCGGAGATCGTCGAGTTCTATACCGGCCGCAAGCCTCTGCTCGAAAACGTGCCGACCTGGCGCTGTTCCGAACCACCGAGCCTCAAATATGTGCTCGAACATCTGGAGGAACTCGTCATCAAGGAAGTGCACGGCTCCGGCGGCTACGGCATGCTCGTCGGACCGACGGCGACGAAAAGGGAGCGCGCCGCCTTTGCGGAGAAGCTGAAGGAGCGCCCCGGCAACTATATCGCGCAGCCGACATTATCGCTCTCGACCGTGCCGATCCTCGTCAACAAGGGCATTGCGCCCCGGCATGTGGACTTGCGTCCTTACGTCCTCGTCTCCGACAAGGTGCAGATCATTCCCGGCGGCCTGACGCGCGTCGCGCTGAAGGAGGGCTCTCTGGTGGTGAATTCCAGCCAGGGCGGCGGCACCAAGGATACCTGGGTACTGGAGGACTGAGGCCATGTTGGGAAGAACTGCGAACGGTCTCTATTGGATGTTCCGCTATATCGAGCGCGCCGAAAACGGCGCCCGGCTGATCGATGCGGGCCTGCGCATGTCGCTGACGCGCAGCGAAGCGACGGAGGACGATTGGGACGGCGTGCTGCAGAGCGCCGGCGTGCGCGAGCTTTACGACCAGGTGCACGACAGGCTGACGAGCAGCGACGCCATCGACTTCCTCTTGCGCGATCGCGCCAACCCGTCGAGCGTCATGTCCTGCATCGAGGCGGGCCGCCACAATGCCCGCATGGTCCGCACGGCTCTGACCCGCGAGACCTGGGAAGCAACCAACGAATGCTGGATCGCGATGAAGGAGAGCCTCACCAGAAAGGTGCGGCCCGCAGAAATGCCCGAGGTCATCGATGCCATCAAGCGGCGCACCGGCCTCATTCGCGGCGCCTTCCACGGCACGATGCTCCGAAACGAGATTTTCAACTTCTCCCGCATCGGCACCTTCATCGAGAGGGCGGACAACACCGCCCGCATTCTCGACGTGAAATATTATGTGCTGCTCCCGGCTGTCGCCGCTGTCGGGTCGTCGATGGACAACGTGCAGTGGGAATCGATCCTGCGCTCGGTTTCCGCGCATCGCGCCTATGGCTGGGTCTATGACGCGGAACTCAAGCCGGCGAATATCGCGGACTTCCTGATTTCCAACGGCCGCATGCCGCGATCGCTCGCCTATTGCTATGAGAAGATCGTCAGCAATCTCGGCTATCTCGCGCGCGAGTATGGCGAGAAGCATGCCGCCCACGAGACAGCGGAACAAACTCTTCAATCGCTACGCAGCCGCTCCATCGACGACATCATGGACCAGGGGCTGCACGAATATCTGGAAGAGTTCATCAGCCACAACAACCGAGTGGGACAGGAAATCACCGACGGATACCGGTTCTACAATTAGAAGAGATTAGAGCGGGATGCGGGCGGAAAACCGCGCACAGTTTTCCTCATCCCGCTCCAGACTCGGGAGAAGGGCATGCGCTTGAAAATCAGCCACAGGACCGAGTATCACTATGACGAGCCGGTGTCCTATGCCCTGCAGCGTCTGCGCCTGACGCCGACGAACCAGCCCGGCCAGACGGTTCTCAACTGGCGGACGCTCGTCGAGGGCGCCGTCGTCGAAGTCGCCTATGACGACCATTTCGGCAACCGGACGCATCTCGTCAGCGTCGACGCCAACCGAACGAGCTTTAGCGTCGAGGCAAGCGGCGAGGTCGACACCGACGACAAGGCCGGTGTCCTCGGCGCACACCAATCCTGCGTGCCGCTGTGGCTCTACCTACGCGAAACGCCGCTCAGCAAGCCCGGCAAGCGCGTTCGTGATCTGGCGAAGTCGGCCACGGGCGAGACGGATCTCGACCGCATGCACGCGCTCATGGCGATAATCCACGAGAGCGTCGAATACAGGCCAGGCGAGACTCACGTCGAGACCAGTGCCGAAGAGGCGCTCGAGCGCGGCAAGGGCGTGTGCCAGGATCACGCCCACATTCTCATCTCCGCGGCCCGCACCCTTGGGCTGCCCGCTCGTTACGTCTCCGGCTATCTGATGGTGGATGGGCATCCCGAACAGACCGCGAGCCATGCCTGGGCCGACGTCCACCTGACCGGCCTCGGCTGGGTCGGCTTCGACGCCGCCAACAAGATCTGCCCGGACGACCGCTATGTCCGCGTGGCCTCCGGCCTCTGCTACCCGGACGCCGCCCCGGTCTCCGGTCTCGTCCACGGCGCCGTCAACGAGACGCTGAAGGTGGCCGTGACGGTCGAGCGGCAAGGGCAGACGCAAAGCCAGAGCCAAGGCGGTCAGAGCCAGACGCAGAGCCAGTGAGGCTAAAGTCGGCCCCTCATCGGCCTGCCGGCGCCTTCTCCCCGCAGGCGGGGAGAAGGTAGATGTGGCGCCGCCTCGATCCATCTTCACGATCGCGGCTATTCAAGGGAAGGCGCAGGGTGGCGAAGCGACGCGGCGGGCAACCGCCCTCGCCTCACCCCACCTCAATGGCTGTCGCGATCCATCGGGATGCGATCACCGCGTGCACCGACGAGGAAATCGAGGTCGGCGCCGGTGTCGGCCTGCATGACGGTCTTGATGTAGAGGCCGCCATAGCCGCCGACGAGCGGCTTGACCGGCGAGATCCAGGCTTCGCGGCGGCGGGCCAACTCCTCGTCCGAGACATGGATATGCAGCTTGCGGTTCGGGATATCGACCTCGATTAGGTCGCCGTTCTCGACCAGCGCCAGCGGCCCGCCTTCGGCGGCTTCCGGTGCCGTGTGGAGGATGACGGTGCCGTAGGCGGTTCCCGACATGCGCGCGTCCGAAATGCGGATCATGTCGGTGATGCCCTTCTTCAGGACCTTCGGCGGCAGGCCCATGTTGCCGACCTCGGCCATGCCCGGATAACCCTTCGGTCCGCAATATTTCAGCACCATGATCGAGTTTTCGTCGATGTCGAGATCGTCGCGGTTGATGCGGGCGTGATAGTCCTCGATGCTCTCGAAGACGACTGCGGGGCCCTTGTGCTGCATCAGGTGCGGCGATGCCGCCGACGGCTTCAGCACGGCGCCGCGCGGCGCCAGATTGCCGCGCAGGACGGCGATGCCGCCGGACGCGGTGAGCGCCTTCTCCTGCGGCAGGATCACGTCCTCGTTGTAGTTGACGACGCCCTTCACGTCGTTCCAGATCGTGTCGCCGCTGACGGTGATGGCGTCGTTGTGCAGGAGTCCCATCTCGGCGACCGCCTTGATCACCACCGGCAGACCGCCGGCATAATAGAACTCCTCCATCAGATATTTGCCGGAGGGCTGCAGGTTGACGATCGTCGGCACGTCGCGGCCGAGCCGGTCCCAATCGTCGAGCGAAAGATCGACGCCGATGCGGCCCGCAAGCGCCAGCAGGTGTAGCACGGCATTGGTCGAGCCGCCGACGGCGCCGTTGACGCGGATGGCGTTTTCGAAGGCCTGTTTCGTCAGGATGTCGGAGGGCTTCAGATCCTCCTTGACCATCTCGACGATACGGCGGCCGGTGAGCTGCGAGATCACCCGGCGGCGCGCATCGACAGCGGGAATGGCGGCATTGCCGGAAAGCGTCATGCCCAGCGCTTCGGCCATCGAGGCCATGGTCGAAGCGGTGCCCATGGTCATGCAGCTACCGGCCGATCGGGCCATGCCCTGCTCGGCATCCATGAACTCCTCCAGCGTCATCTCGCCGGATTTGACCATTTCCGAGAACTGCCAGACCGCCGTGCCCGAGCCGACATCCTTGCCTCGCCACTTGCCGTTGAGCATCGGACCGCCCGAGACGACGATCGCCGGGATATCGACGCTGGCTGCCCCCATCAGAAGGCTGGGCGTGGTCTTGTCGCAACCGCCGAGCAGCACGACGCCGTCGACCGGATTGCCGCGGATCGCCTCCTCGACATCCATCGCCGCGAGATTGCGGAACATCATCGCCGTCGGGCGAAGCGTGCTCTCGCCGGTCGAAAAGACCGGGAACTCCACCGGGAAGCCGCCTGCCTCGTAGACCCCGCGCTTCACGCGTTCAGCAAGATCGCGCAAATGCGCGTTGCAGGGGGTGAGCTCGGACCAGGTGTTACAGATGCCGATGATCGGCCGCCCGTCGAAGGTGTCGGCGGGGAGTCCCTGGTTCTTCATCCAGGAGCGATGCATGATGGCGTTCTTGCCCGTACCGCCGAACCAATCCTGCGATCGCAGCTTGCGCGGCCACTCAGCTTTCTTCTTCATCTCTTCTTCCTTCAGGCCCGGGGACGGGCGGAACGGGCTGGCCCGCTGTATTTCCCCTAATCGACATGATGTCGGGAACATGCAGCAATTCAAAGGGCTACACGTCTGACGAGACGTGCGGCGCTGTGGGCCGGGATGCGGAATTCCACCCGCATCCCGGCCCGGTCGATCAGGCCAGGGTGTAGGCTGTCTTGACGGTTGTGTAGAATTCGGCGGCGTATTTGCCCTGTTCGCGCGGGCCGTAGGAGGAGCCCTTGCGACCGCCGAAGGGGACGTGGAAATCGACGCCCGCCGTCGGCAGGTTGACCATCACCATGCCGGCTTCGGCATTGCGCTTGAAATGCGTCGCATGCTTGAGGCTCGTCGTGGCGATGCCGGAGGAGAGCCCGAAGGGCGTGTCGTTGGCGATAGCGAGCGCCTCGTCATAGTCCTTGACGCGGATAACCGCGGCGACCGGTCCGAAGATCTCCTCGCGAGAGATGCGCATGGCGTTGGTCGCCTCGGTGAACAGCGCCGGCTGCAGGTAGAAGCCGGGCGTATCGCGCGTGATCAGCTCGCCGCCGAAGGCGAGCTGCGCCCCCTCCTGCTTGCCGATGGCGATATAGTCGGTGTCCTGGTTCAGCTGGCCCTGATCGACCACCGGGCCGATATGGGTGCCGGCCTTCAGCGCGTCGTCGACGACGAGGCCCCGCATGCGCTCACCCATCGCCGCGACGAACCTGTCGTGGATGCCCTCGGTGACGATGATCCGCGACGAGGCCGTGCAGCGTTGGCCGGTCGAGAAGAAGGCGGAGTTGACCGCCGCTTCGACCGCCACCGACAGATCGGCATCGTCGAGCACGACGAACGGATTCTTGCCGCCCATCTCCAGCTGGAACTTGCGATTGTGCTCGACCGAGGCCATCGCCACGCGTTTGCCGGTGCCGACCGAGCCGGTGAAGGTGATCGCATGGACGTCCGCGCTGTCGAGCATCGCCTGGCCGACGACCGAGCCCTTGCCCATCACGAGGTTCAGGACGCCTTTCGGCAGGCCGGCGCGGTGCAGGATGTCGACGATCGCCCAGGAGCAGCCCGGCACCAGCTCCGCCGGCTTGAAGACGACGGTGTTGCCGTAGCAAAGCGCCGGCGCGATCTTCCAGGCCGGAATGGCGATCGGGAAATTCCAGGGCGTGATGATGCCGACGACGCCGACCGGTTCACGGGTGATCTCGACGCCGATGTTCGGGCGCACCGACGGGACGACCTCGCCGGCCAGGCGCAGGCACTCGCCGGCGAAGAAGTCGAAGATCTGGCCGGCGCGCACCGTCTCGCCGATGCCTTCGGCAAGCGTCTTGCCCTCCTCCCGCGACAAGAGCCGCCCAAGCTCGTCCTTGCGCGCCATGATCTCGTCGGCGGTCTTCTTGAGGATTGCGTGGCGCTCAAGGATGCCGGAGCGCGACCAGGCCGGAAAGGCCGCCTTCGCCGCGGCGATCGCGGCTTTCGCATCCTCGGCGCTTGCCCGGGCATATTCGCCGACGACGTCGTTGGTATTCGACGGATTGATGTTGGCAACGCCGTCGCCGCCGACCCATTCGCCGGCAATCAGGTTCTGGTGAAGTGTCATGGCTTCAGCCTCCTTGTCTTGTCGCAAGCGGCCGCCCGTCGCGGCCAGCCAGTCGTTTTACATATCAGAGCTGGTGGATTGCGATTTCTTCTTCCTCGGAGATCGCCAGCGGATTACGCAGCGCCAGACCGAAGCCTGCGGCCTCGATCTCGAAAACATCGCCCGCCTCCGTGCGGATGCCGTCGCCGAAGGACAGCGTTGCAGTGCCGAACATGTGCACATGCACGTCGCCGGGCACTCGGAAGAGCTCATACTTGAAGTGGTGGTATTCCAGATTGGCGAAGCTGTGGGACATGTTCGCCTCTCCGGAAAGGAAAGGCTTCTCCCACAGGACCTTGCCGCCGCGCAAGATTCGCGAGGTGCCGCGAATGTCATCGGGCGCGGCGCCGACGCGGATCTCCGGACCGAAGCTCGCCTGCCTGAGCTTCGAATGTGCCAGCCACAGATAGTTGACCCGCTCTGTCTTGTGGTCGGAAAACTCGTTGGCGACGGCAAAGCCGAGCCGATAGGGCACGCCCTTGTCGGAAATGACATAGATCCCCGCCATTTCCGGCTCTTCGCCGCCGTCCTCCGCAAAGGAGGGCGACGTCAGCGGCTGGCCGGGCGCGACCGCGGCGCTGCCGTTGCCCTTGTAGAACCATTCCGGCTGGACGCCCTTTTCGCCAGGCTTCGGCTTGCCCCCTTCGAGCCCCATGCGGAACATCTTCATCGAATCGGTCAGCGTCTCTTCCGCCGCCTCGGTCGTCTTCTTGTGCATGGCGTCGCGCGTCGCGGCGGAGCCGAGATGCGTCAGGCCGGTTCCGGTCAGGTGCAGATGGGCCGGATCGGGATGGGTGATCGGCGGCAGCATCCGCCCCTCGGCATAGGCCTTTTCGAGATCGACGGCTTCGGCCAGCCCCTTGGCATCGACGACGTCCTTCAGGCTCTTGCCCCCGTTCGCCGCCTCCATGGCGAGCGCATAGACGCTTTCTGCGCCCTTGACGACGCGCGCCGCTTCGCCGGGCACCCGCACCGCGACCGCGACCGATCCGTCTTGCATTCTGATCTGAGAAATCAGCACGTTCCTGTCCTTCCTGACTTGGATCCGGGCGATGTGCCTTCACGGCGAAGGCAACGCGCCACCTTCGGGGCGGCCCCGTGACCGCCCGGCTCCGGCAGCCTGGGCTGCCATTTCATCTGCGAGGTAAGGCGGCCGACCGGCGAACCGGTCAGCCCTTGCCCTTGTTCTTGTTGTAGACGTCGAAGAACACGGCTGCGAGCAGCACGAGGCCCTTGATGAGCTGCTGGTAGTCGATGCCGATGCCCATGATCGACATGCCGTTGTTCATCACGCCCATGATGAAGGCGCCGATCACCGCACCGGTGATCTTGCCGACGCCGCCCGATGCCGACGCTCCGCCGATGAAGCAGGCCGCGATCACGTCGAGCTCGAAGCCGACGCCGGCTTTCGGGGTCGCCGAGTTCAACCGCGCCGTGATGATCATCCCGGCCAGTGCCGCGAGCACACCCATGTTCACGAAGGCATAGAAGGTCAGCCTCTCGGTGTTGATGCCGGAGAGCTTCGCCGCCTTTTCATTGCCGCCCATCGCATAGACCCGGCGACCGACGGTCGAGCGCGTCGTGATGAAAGTGTAGAGAGCGATCAGGACACCCATGACGACGAGAACATTGGGCAGGCCGCGATAGGTCGCGAGCTGGAAGCCGATGAACAGCGCGACGACGGCGATCACCGCCATCTGCGTGGCGAAGAAGATGAAGGGCTCGTTGTCGGTGCCGTGCAGCTCGTTGATCCGACGGTCGCGCAGGCCCGCATAGATCGCATAGCCGACGAGCAGCAGCACCGCCACGAGCGCCACCATGTTCTTGATGACATCCGGGCTCGGGTTCAGGAAATAGAGGAAATCCGGAACGAAACCCGTCGAAAGAATCTGGAATTCCTTCGGGAACGGGCCGATCGGACGGCCGCCGAGCACTACATAGGTGAGGCCGCGGAAGACCAGCATGCCCGCCAGCGTCACGATGAAGGCCGGGATCTTCTGATAGGCGACCCAATAGCCCTGGGCCGCCCCCATGATGCCGCCGACGACGAGACAGGCGGGAATGACGACGAAAGCCGGCAGTCCCCATTTGACCAGCATGATGGCCGAGGCGGCACCGATGAAGGCGACGATCGAGCCGACCGAGAGGTCGATATGGCCCGCCACGATGATCAGCAGCATGCCGAGCGCCATGATGACGATGAACGAGTTCTGCAGCACCAGGTTGGTGATGTTGACCGGCTTGAAGAGAACGCCGTTGGTCACGAACTGGAAGAACAGCATGATGATCACGAGCGCGACCAGCAGGCCGTATTCGCGGATGTTGTTCTTGAGGTAGTCCCCGATCGACGGTTTGGTGGTGTGGGTGCTCGTATCGGCGACCATTAGTGTTTCTCCCCTGAACGCATGATGGCACGCATGATGGTTTCCTGGCTGGCTTCTTCCTTGGAAAGCTCGGCCACGATGCGTCCCTCGTTCATGACATAGATGCGATCGCAAGTTCCGAGCAGCTCTGGCATTTCCGACGAGATCATCAGAATGCCTTTGCCCTCGGCCGCGAGTTGGTTGATGATGGTGTAGATTTCATATTTCGCGCCGATGTCGATGCCGCGCGTCGGCTCGTCGAGGATGAGGACCTCCGGATTGGTGAACAGCCACTTCGACAGCACGACCTTCTGCTGGTTGCCGCCCGACAGGTTCACCGCCTCCTGATAGATCGAGTGCGAACGGATGCGGAGCTTGGAACGATAATCGGACGCGACCTTCGCCTCCCTGCGCTCGTCGATGACGCCGCTTGCGGAAACAGCGCCGAGGTTCGAGAGCGTGGTGTTGTGCATGATGTTGTTGATCAGCACGAGACCGAGTTGCTTTCGGTCTTCCGTCACATAGGCAAGCCCCGCCTTGATCGCCCGCGGGATGGTGCTCACATCCACGGGCTGGCCGCGCATGGTCACCTCGCCGGTGATCTTGTGGCCCCAGGAGCGGCCGAAAATGCTCATCGCCGTTTCGGTGCGTCCGGCTCCCATCAGCCCCGCAATGCCGACGACCTCGCCGGCGCGGACCTTGAAGCTGACGTCGTGCAGGAACTGCCGGTCACGGTGCTGCTGGTGGAAGACGTTCCAGTTCTTCACCTCGAGCAGCGTATCGCCGATTTTCGGCTCGCGCGGCGGATAGCGATCCTCGAGCGCGCGCCCGACCATCCCCTTGATGATCCGATCCTCGCTGACGTCTTCCTTGTGACAGTCGAGCGTTTCCACGGTGCCGCCATCGCGCAGGATGGTGATCTGGTCCGCGACCTTCTTGATCTCGTTCAGCTTGTGCGAAATGATGATCGAGGTCATGCCCTGGTTGCGGAACTCCATGAGGAGCTTCAGGAGCGCGTCCGAGTCGTTTTCGTTGAGCGATGCGGTGGGCTCGTCGAGGATCAGAAGCCTGACCTTTTTGGAGAGCGCCTTGGCGATCTCCACCAGTTGCTGCTTGCCGACGCCGATATCGGTGATGAGCGTCGCCGGCGACTCGTTCAGCCCGACCTTCTTCAAGAGCTCCTGCGTCCGCGCGAAAGTCTGCGGCCAGTGAATGACGCCCTTGTTGGCGACTTCGTTGCCGAGGAAAATGTTCTCGGCGATCGAAAGCAGCGGCACCAGCGCCAGTTCCTGGTGGATGATGATGATGCCGAGTTCTTCACTGTCGGCGATCGTGCTGAAGCGGCGGACTTCGCCGTCGTAGTGGATTTCGCCCTCATAGGTGCCGGCGGGATAGACGCCGCTCAGGACCTTCATCAAGGTCGACTTGCCGGCGCCATTCTCCCCGACGAGGGCATGAATTTCGCCTTCGCGGACCTTGAACGAGACATTGTCCAGCGCCTTGACGCCGGGAAACGTCTTCGTGATGCCCCGCATTTCGAGAATGATATTGTCCATAATCAGCCATTCCAGCGGCAGTCTCTCGCGAGAGACTACAGGCTTCCTCCCGCTGCGCCAATTCCGGATTCACCACCCGGCGAACGTGCAGCAGTTCAAAGTTTTGGAGCGACCGACGTGCATCCGCTAGAGGCCGGTCGGCTCAGACAAAAGGGGCCCGCGGTCACCGCGGACCCCTTCGACTGGATCAGTTGTCGATCTGCTCTTCGGTGTAGTAGCCGGAGCCGACGAGGATTTCCTTGGCGTTCGTCTTGTCGACCGAAACAGGCTTCAAGAGGTAGGACGGAACGACCTTGACACCGTTTTCATAGGTCTTGGTGTCGTTCACTTCCGGCTCCTTGCCGTCCATGATTGCGTTGACCATGTTGACCGTGAACTTGGCGAGTTCGCGGGTGTCCTTGAACACCGTCGAATACTGCTCGCCGGCGAGGATCGACTTGACCGACGGCAGTTCGGCGTCCTGGCCGGTGACGATCGGCATCGGCAGGTCGCCGGAACCGTAGCCGACACCCTTCAGGGCCGAGATGATGCCGATGGAGAGACCGTCATAGGGCGAAAGAACGCCATCGACCTTGGCATCCGTGTAGGTGGAGGACAGCAGGTTTTCCATGCGGGACTGGGCGACGGAACCGTCCCAGCGCAGCGTGCCGACCTGGTCCATGCCCATCTGGCCGGACTTGACGACGATCTTGCCGCTGTCGATCAGCGGCTGCAGGACCGACATCGCGCCGTCATAGAAGAAGAAGGCGTTGTTGTCGTCCGGAGAGCCGCCGAAGAGTTCGATGTTTTTCGGTTCGGTGGCTTCGTCGAGCTTCAGCCCTTCGACGAGCGAGGTTGCCTGCAGCACGCCGACCTGGAAGTTGTCGAAGGTGGCGTAATAGTCGACATTGCCCGAATCGCGGATGAGCCGGTCGTAAGCGATGACCTTGACGCCCGAATCGGCAGCCTTCTGCAGGATGTCGGAGAGCGTGGTGCCGTCGATGGCGGCGATGACGAGAACCTTCGCACCCTTCGTCACCATGTTTTCGATCTGCGACAGCTGGTTCGGAATATCGTCGTCGGCAAATTGCAGATCCGGCGTGTAGCCGGCTTCCTTGAACAGCTTCTCCATGGTTTCGCCGTCGGAGATCCAGCGGGTGGACGTCTTCGTCGGCATGGAGACGCCGACCATGCCCTTGTCCTGGGCGAATGCCGGCGCAGCGAAAGACGCGACGGTCACGGCCGCGGCTGCGAGAAGCGAAGTAACAAATTTCATCAGATCTCTCCCTGAGTGTTGAAGCGGCGGGCCAGAGCCCCCCGCCTATGCACAGCGAACCCGCCTGCCGAGACTCCGGTCTCCGGCGGCGTTTCAAGATGAAGGAAGCCCTCCCCTCTTACATACTCCCGCATGCGCTGTCGCACAGGCTGCGAAACTGGAATCAATTGCCATAACTGTCAAATACAATATCGCTTTGCATGCATACCAAAATTGGTATACCACTAACAAAGAGTGTGATTTTTGAATCTCTTGATAAACGAGTTCGAAAGAATGGTCCCCGACAGCACGATTGCACCCGCGGGCGAACCGCTCGATGCCGGCCTTTTCCGGTCGGGATTGAAGATCAATCACCTGCGCCTCGTGCTGGCGCTCGACGACCATCGCCGCATCAGCGCCGCCGCCGAATCGCTCGGCATTTCGCAACCGGCCGCCTCGCGCATGCTCGCGGAAATCGAAGCCATCGTAAAGGCGCCGATCTGCGCGCGCGTCGCCCGCGGCGTCGAACTCACCCGCTACGGCGAGGCGCTTGCCCGGCGGGCCCGCACCATCTTTCTTGAATTACGCGAGGCCGCCCGCGAAATCAATGAATTGAAAAGCGGCAGCGGCGGGTCGGTTTCGCTCGGCTCCGTTACCGGCCCGGCGCTCGCTCTTGCCGTCCCTGCGATCCGCCAGGTTTCCACCGCCTATCCCGGCATCGAGATCAACGTGCAGATCGACAATAGCAATGTGCTGACGCGGGAATTGCTCGCCGCCCGCCACGATTTCGTCATTGGCCGCATTCCGGACGACCTAAATCCGCGCCTGTTTAACGTCGTCGAGGTCGGCTTCGAGGAGGTCTGTCTGATCGTACGGGAAGGTCATCCGCTGATCGGGAAAGCCTCGGTGAGCGCCGACGACCTGCCGGGTTACGACTGGGTGTTCCAGCCGCCGGGCACGCTCCTGCGCCGCGCCGTCGAAGACAGCTTCCTCTCCGCAGGCGTCCGGCTGCCCGCGACCGTCATCAACACCTCCTCCATCATCCTGACGCTGTCGATCGTGCGCAATACCAACGCCATTGCCCCGGTCGCGCTCGACGTCGCCCGGCTGGTGGCCGGCAACGGCACCCAGGCCGGCGAGATCCGCATCCTCAAGACCGAGTTCCCGGTCCGCATCAAACCCTACGGCTTGATCACCGCCGAGGGCCGGGCGCTTCCCCCGAGCGCCAAGCTGCTCTACGACCTGATCCTGAAGCAAAGCCGCATGTGATCAGGCCCGCATAACCTTCGCCCGGCAGGATGGCCCGATGGTCGAAAAGGGATTTGCGGAGGCTTCATGTTCGGCATGTCGGTGTTCCAGTCGGTGGTCGAGCGCCTCAAGGCCGAACGAGACATGGAAGGGGACGGGGACGCAGCCGGCGACGTCCAGGCGTGGCGTTCGCCGATCGATCGATCACCCGCCTTCGTCATGGCGACGCCCGCCTGCGCCACGCCAGCCCTCAACGCCGTCGCCCGGGCCTATCGAGAGCTGGCACCCGCCGAGAGGACGGAGCCGCCGGTCATGCCCGCCCATCTGAAGCGCACGAGCCTCGCCGATGTCGCCGAAGAGCTGGCGATCGCGGAAGACGAAACCACCCTGACGCTTGCGGCCAAGCGCAGGCACTTTGCCGCGGCGAACCATCCGGACAGGCTGCCGGCAGAATTCCGGGCGAATGCGACCGTTCGCATGAAACTCGCCAACATGCTGATCGACGAAGCGACGAGACGGCTTGTCCGGCCTTGAACGGTCGATTCGATCCGCGCTACCCCCATCACTTCGGCTCGTCAGGCGCACCCGCCTCTTTTTCCTCCGGCTCCTTCGGCCGGTAGAAGACGAGGAGAGCAGAACCGGCATAGGCGGTGACGACGAGAAAGATCGTCGCCCACATCATCTGCCCGCCATAGAACTCGACGCCCGTCCACACCGCGCAGAGGCCGACGATCAGCAGCCGGATCCACAAGGGCCGATAGAAAGGGTGGTCCGGATCGATGAATTTGATCATGCTCATGCCTCTGAAGTTAACGGCCAACAGACATTTCCTTAGCCCGTAACCGAGCCTGGGTAAAATCCTGTCGCAGCCGTAGCCCGCCATCTTGACGTCACTCGGACAAAATGGAATAAACGTTCTGAAAATTTGGCGGATGGCCATTTCGTTCCGATATGCGTAAAGATGTGCAGGCGGAGTCAGGGTGAAGGGCATGGGAGAGGAACCGAGGCGGGAAGCGCCACTATATTTCCCCCATTGATCTGCTATTCGCGGGGCCGGTCGTCCCGTGACGCCTTTGCGCGATGAGCGGCATATCATCGCGCCCCAACCCGGTTGCGGACCGGAATTCGAGAGAAACGAAGATGACAGTAAGATTTGGTCTTCTGGGCGCCGGACGTATCGGCAAGGTTCACGCGAAAGCCGTCAGCGGCAATCCGGACGCCGTTCTCGTCGCCGTCGCCGATGCCTTCCCGGCCGCCGCCGAGGCGATTGCCAAGGCCTATGGCTGCGAGGTCCGCACCATCGAGGCGATCGAGGCGGCCGGCGATATCGACGCCGTCGTCATCTGCACGCCGACGGATACGCATGCCGATCTGATCGAGCGCTTCGCCCGCGCCGGCAAGGCGATCTTCTGCGAAAAGCCGATCGATCTCGACGTCGACCGCGTCAAGGCCTGCATGAAGGTGGTTTCCGAGACCGGCGCGAAACTGATGGTCGGCTTCAACCGCCGCTTCGACCCGCATTTCATGGCCGTGCGCAAGGCGATCGACGAGGGCAGGATCGGCGACGTCGAGATGGTGACGATCACGTCGCGCGACCCGGGCGCCCCGCCGGTCGACTACATCAAGCGCTCCGGCGGCATCTTCCGGGACATGACCATCCATGACTTCGACATGGCGCGCTTCCTGCTCGGCGAGGAGCCCGTTTCGGTGACGGCAACCGCCGCCGTCCTCGTCGACAAGGCGATCGGAGCCGCCGGCGACTACGACAGCGTCTCCGTCATCCTGCAGACGGCCTCCGGCAAGCAGGCGATCATCTCCAACTCGCGCCGCGCCACCTACGGCTACGACCAGCGCATCGAGGTGCACGGTTCGAAGGGTGCCGTTTCGGCCGAGAACCAGCGCCCCGTCTCCATCGAAATCGCCAATGGCGAAGGCTATACGCGCCCGCCGCTGCACGATTTCTTCATGACCCGCTATACCGAAGCCTATGCCAACGAGATCGAGAGCTTCATCGCCGCGATCGAAAAGGGCGCGGAAATCAGCCCCTCCGGCAAGGACGGCCTCGCCGCCCTGGCGCTCGCCGATGCGGCCGTGAAGTCGGTCGCCGAAAAGCGCCAGATCAGCCTCGACTGACGCAGATCGTAAACCTGATCGAGACGGCCGGGCGCGATGCCCGGCCTTTTCCTGTCCGGCAGCGCGTCACGCGGCCTGCTGCCCGGCCGCCGCGATGTCGCCGTCGACCGCGGTGAGAGCACGGTTCAGATGCCCGTCGAAGACAAGCTGCTGCTCATCGGTGGCGACGGCGATTTCCGGCATGCCCTGCAGCCGCACCTGCAGCGATTGCTGCAGCCCCTCCTCCACGCCTTTCTGAAGCAGATCGAAATAGCGCAAGCCCGGACCGGTGACGAAGATCGGCATCGGCTCGTAAAGGCTGATGAGCCGGGAAATGCCGATGCCGAGCGCAAGACCCGCCTGACGGAAGGCATAGCCGGCCATACGCTGGCCCTGGCGCGCGCCGGCCGCGATCTTGTCCATCTCCACGAGCGGCACGAATTTCGCGGGTATCGTGTCGGACGGCACCTCGAAGGCGGTGCGCAGGATACCGTAGAAGCCCGCCGCCGCCTCGATGCAGCCATGGGCGCCGCAGCGACAGAGCCCGGCCGTGACCGCATGCAGCATATGGCCGAAATTCGGTGCGGAGACGTCGAACTCGCCTGAGCGGCTCCGTCTCGCCAGTCCCAGGCCGATGCTGTGGCCGAGCGAGATGGCGGCCAGCGCTCTCGGCGCTCCACCCTTGTTCTCCGCCTGCACCGCAAGCGCCTGGGCGACGAGCAGGGTCTCGTTGCTGAGCATGATCCGCCCGCGCCACCCGTCGCCGAGCAGGTCCGCGAAATCGAGTTCCTCATTGCCGAAGACCGGCGACCAGATGAGCCGCGCTCCATCGGCGGCGACAAGCCCCTTGCTGCTGATGGACACGGCCAGCACCTGCGCCTTGGCGATCCCGGAGCGCGCCAGCAGGCGCTCGAGCGCCGCCGCAAAACGGCGCCCGAAGGCGGCCGCACCGGCATGATCCTCGCCGCGCGCCTCGTCGAAACGGTCGAGCAGCACGCCGCCATAATCGGCGAGGGAATATTGCACGAGATCGGAGGAAATCCGCACGACGATCACGTAGCCGCAGTCGCGTTTCGGCGCGAAGAGCACGCGCGGCCGGCCCCTGCCCCCCTGGACGTGATGCTCGCTCTTGGCGATCGCGCCGATGCGCTCCAGTTCGGCGGTGATCGCGGAAACCGTCGCCGAGGCAAGGCCGGTCTGCTCGGCGATTTCCGTGTGGGCGAGCGCGCCCCTGCGGCGGAGCGCCGAAAGCACGAGGGCCGAGTTCTGCTGACGCACCAGTTCGGTGCTGGACTTGGTCAGCATTCCTCGCCCCCGCCGGTAGCGCCCGCTTGAAACACATACTCCTCCAAAGCAGCGGCGACCGCCTGAACAAGAACCCCATGCCCGGGAGACATGCAGTTTCGAAGTCCTGAAGTGCCCTTGTTGACAGCCTTTCAAAACTCTGACATTTATTTTCTCGACTGTCGAGAAAAAAGCCTGCCCGCCGTGGCAGCGATCTTCGAGACAGCATCAAACGGCTCGTCGGGTGCGCGCGGGAGGGTTCGTGCGCATCAACTCAAAGCCATTGGGAGGTAAATAATGAAATCCGTTTTGAAGCTGATGGCGGGTGCCGCCATCATCGCATCCATGCATTCCGCAGCGCTAGCCAAGGACCTCGTCATCGGCGTCTCCTGGTCGAACTTCCAGGAAGAGCGCTGGAAAACCGACGAGGCCGCAATCAAGGCCGCGCTTGAAGCCTCCGGCGACAAGTATATCTCGGCCGACGCGCAGTCCTCCGCCGCCAAGCAGCTGACCGACATCGAGTCGCTGATCGCCCAGGGCGCCAATGCGCTGATCGTGCTGGCGCAGGACTCCGACGCGATTGCGCCGGCGATCGAAAAGGCGACCGCCGAGGGCATCCCGGTCGTCGGCTATGATCGCCTGATCGAAAACCCGGACGCCTTCTACATCACCTTCGACAACAAGGAAGTGGGCCGCATGCAGGCGCGCGAGGTGTTCAAGGTGAAGCCGGAAGGCAATTACGTCTTCATCAAGGGCTCCTCCTCCGATCCGAACGCCGATTTCCTCTTCGCCGGCCAGATGGAAGTGCTGCAGGAAGCGGTTGACGCCGGCAAGATCAAGAATGTCGGCGAAGCCTATACCGATGGCTGGAAGCCGGAAAACGCCCAGAAGAACATGGAACAGTTCTTGACCGCCAACGACAACAAGGTCGATGCGGTCGTCGCCTCCAACGACGGCACCGCCGGCGGCGCGATCGCGGCGCTTTCCGCCCAGGGTCTTGCCGGCTCCGTTCCGGTCTCCGGACAGGACGGCGACCACGCCGCGCTCAACCGCGTCGCCCTCGGCACGCAGACGGTTTCCGTCTGGAAGGATGCCCGCGAACTCGGCAAGAAGGCGGCTGAGATCGCCGCAACACTCGCCGGCGGCAAGACCATGGACGAGATCGAAGGCGTACAGACCTTCAACGGCGGTCCGAAGGGCGTCGAGATGAAGTCGGTCTTCCTGGCGCCGATGCCGATCACCAAGGACAATCTGAACGTCGTCATCGACGCCGGCTGGATTTCCAAGGACGCCGCCTGCCAGGGCGTTCCTGCCGGCTCGGTTGCAGCCTGCAACTGACGGCCCTTGCATTGACCTCATCGACGCCGCAACGGCAGACCGTTGCGGCGTTTGCTTACAGCGCCGCGCGTCTTATCAGACGCGCAAAGGTCGCTGTAGCACTTTGAGTTGCTGCATGTCTTTGTCCTAAAATCGAGGACGTTTTAAGGAGACATGCAGTGAGGTCCGATCGCTCTTGTCTTGCGGGTGCTAAGATGGCGACGCCCAAGGGCGACCCGCGTGAAAGCAGAACAAGTGGGGGACGGCGGCCATGGCCGACACGACGAATACCGCACATTTCAATCGCGCCCGCAGCGCCACCGAAAGCCCGGTGAAGCGCTTCTTCCGCGCCACCGAAATCGACACCCGCCTGCTCGGCATGGTCGGCGCGATGCTGATCATCTGGCTCGGCTTCGACATGCTCTCCGGCGGCCTCTTCCTGACGCCGCGCAACCTCTGGAACCTTTCTGTCCAGACCGCCTCGATCGCCGTGATGGCGACCGGCATGGTGCTCGTCATCGTCACGCGCAACATCGATCTTTCGGTCGGCTCCATCCTCGGCTTCGTCGGCATGATCATGGGCGTGCTGCAGGCGGAAATCCTGCCGCAGCTCCTCGGCTTCAATCATCCTGCCACCTGGGTCATCACGCTTCTGGCCGGCCTCGCCCTCGGTGCGTCGATCGGCGCGCTGCACGGCATGATCATCGCCTTTCTGAACGTGCCGTCCTTCATCGTCACGCTCGGCGGCCTGCTCGTCTGGCGCGGCGCCACCTGGTTCGTCACCAGCGGCCGCACCGTCGCGCCGATGGACGCGACCTTCCGCCTGATGGGCGGCGGCACCGCCGGCTCGATTGGCGCGACCGCGAGCTGGATCGTCGGCGTCATCGCCTGCGTGGCGATCGTCGCCAGCATCCTGCACTCGCGCCGGCAGCGCAAACGCTTCGGCTTCCCGCTCCGCCCGGTCTGGGCCGAGTATTTCCTCTCCGTGGTCGGCTGTGCCCTCGTGGTCGGCGCGGTGGCGATCGTCAACAGCTACCCCTGGCCGGTCAACATCGCACGCCGCTACGCGGAGGCAAACAGCATCGCCTGGCCCGACGGCGGCCTCTTCATCGCCCACGGCATCGCCATTCCGGTGCTGATCGCGATCGTCATCGGCATCATCATGACCTTCATCGCGACGCGTCTGCGCTTCGGCCGCTACGTCTTCGCGATCGGCGGCAATCCCGAAGCGGCCGAACTCGCGGGCATCAAGACCCGCTGGGTTACCGTCCGCATCTTCGCGCTGATGGGCATGCTCTGCGCCATCGCCGCCGCCATCTCGACGGCCCGCCTCAACGCCGCCACCAATGCTCAAGGCGAGCTTGACGAGCTCTATACGATCGCCGCGGCCGTCATCGGCGGCACCTCGCTTGCCGGCGGCATGGGCACGATCGCCGGCGCCATGCTCGGCGCGCTCGTCATGCAGTCGCTGCAGTCGGGCATGGTTCTGGTCGGCATCGACAGCCCGCTGCAGCGCATCGTCGTCGGCGTCGTGCTCGTCACCGCCGTCTGGCTCGACACCGTCTACCGCGCCCGCGCCAAGTAAAGGAGTTCGAACATGACCGAACAACGCACTCCGCTCGTGGAAATGAAGAACATTTCCATCTCATTCGGCGGCATCCATGCGGTGGACAACGCTTCCGTCGATCTCTATCCCGGCGAGGTCGTCGCCCTTCTCGGCCACAACGGCGCCGGCAAGTCGACGCTGATCAAGATACTCTCCGGCGCCTATCGGCGCGATGCCGGCGAGATCCTGATCAATGGCGAGCCGGCCGAGATCAGCAATCCGCGCGACGCCAAGAAATACGGCATCGAGACGATCTACCAGACGCTCGCCGTCGCCGACAATGTCGACGCCGCCGCCAATCTCTATCTCGGCCGGGAGCTCCGCACCCCCTGGGGCACGCTCGACGACGTGGCGATGGAGGCGAAGGCCCGCGAGGTGATGGGGCGCTTGAACCCCAACTTCCAGCGCTTCAAGGAGCCGGTGAAGGCGCTTTCCGGCGGCCAGCGGCAATCAGTGGCAATCGCCCGCGCCATCCTCTTCGACGCCCGCATCCTGATCATGGACGAGCCGACGGCGGCGCTCGGCCCCCAGGAGACGGCGCAGGTCGGCGAGCTCATCAAGCAATTGAAGCGCGAGGGCATCGGCATCTTCCTGATCAGCCACGACATCCACGACGTCTTCGACCTCGCCGACCGCGTCTCGGTGATGAAAAACGGCCAGGTCGTCGGCCACGCCCGCACCGAGGACGTGACCAAGGACGAAGTGCTCGGCATGATCATCATGGGCAAGGTGCCGCCCAAGGCCATCCCCGGCCCCGGCGCGATGCAGATGGCCTGAGCCGCCTCGCCTCCCGATGCCGCATCCCTCGAGGATGCGGCATTTTCCTTGGGGTGATACCTCGCCGCGAGCGATGCATGGGGAACACAGGCCGGCAGGCGAAATCAAATTTCCCCCACGATCTCCTGCAATTGACCATTGAAGCGCGGCGCAAGCTAGGCTAAGAACCGCTCACAGCCTGCTTCGGCGGCCTTGGCCGCCAACGGATGCACCCGTAGCTCAGCTGGATAGAGTGTTGGATTCCGATTCCAAAGGTCACAGGTTCGAATCCTGTCGGGTGCGCCATTTCTTGGCTATGTCTTCGGTTTGTTATGGGCAATCGTCGCTATTATAATGTTTGCGCGCCGCTGTCTTTGGTGTGACGCGGCGCTGCCTTTGGCACAGATCAGCATCAATCTCGTACCCATGGTTATGCGCGGAAAGCCCCATTGCCGCTGACTACACAATTGATCGAGCACGACAAGCTCAACTTCAATATCATAGCTGAAGCCACCGCGGGCTGCGCGCCAAGGAGCGCGATGCGCCTTGCCCTCGGTCGCCCTCTCGAACGCCATCAAGTGGGCCGCGAACACGGTCGCGTCCCCCGGTGCCATGCGTTACCAGCTAACGTCAGAAGCCAACCGACGGCTCATTTTATCTTCATACAGATATCGCCTTGGTGACCATAACCAAGAACATAGACGTCTGAAAAGGAAAGTCGCTTCACTTCTTCGCTCTGGAGAAGCAGAGCTTCCAGATCACGAACCCGATCATCGGTCAAGGCATACATATCCGGCAGTATTTCAATAAGCAGCGTGTCTCCTTTGTGACGAGCCTTTCTCTTGGCGCGTGTCTCCACAGCATCGACGATAAGGCTGAAAAGCTGCTCGGTCGAATATGCTCCCACCTTGTCCGGATCGCCGGCGTGCTCCGCATGGCGCCTAAAGACGACCAGCTCTTCGTGATCCTGAACATTGATGATCCCGCGTACTTCGCCGCCCTTGATCGCCCGCTCCATCAGTGCAAGCCGTTCCTGGGCCCGTGCGACGGTAACCTCAATCTCTCGCTTGCAGCCGTGCCGATTGCGGACGACACAATCAGGATAAGTACCATCTAAGGCGAATTGAATTTCGTCATCAGGCCGGGCATGTCCCCTGACGAATCGGGCAGCGGGGGTGACCTCATCGCGCAGCTTGGCCATCCGTCTGCGTCCGAGCACGTAGCCGTCAATAAGGCCGATTGACTTAACGAACTGAAAGATTTGTTTGCGCCGCCGCAAGAAGTCGTCCACCGCAAGCCCCTCTTTTAGCGCCGCGTAGAAATCGTCGAGTGCGTCGCTATCTGGTTTCACTTCGATCTGTCTCCTTGGTCTGCGGCTCTTTCGTTCCAACCTAGTCCGTTGACAGCAATCCTCAAAGCGCTCGCTGCGGGGCCACCGCTTTAGGCGTGTTGTCGAAGAGGCCTTGGCGAACCTGCTAGAAATCGCAAGCTGGCAAAAGCTGAGCCCGGATGTGACGGCTGCCTTCCATGGCAAGTTGAGAGGAAGTTGGCGCTCCTAGGAATGCTGACAGAGCTATGAACATCCTCGACGTGCTTACCCTGACGCCGCCTCAATCAAGCACCCACCCATGTTGCCCTCCCCCACCCCCTGTGCTAGACACCGCCCCACTTTTGCAGGTTTCATCTGCTGGTTGGAGAGGACGCCATGGCTGACGACGCCCTCTTCCAATCGGGGATGGGCTCGGTCGATGCCCCCCGAACGGAAGAACGCTTTTTGATGCGCGCTGATGTAGCGCTCCCGGGGAAATCTTGTGAGGAGCCGGCCTGTCGCCGGGCCGCGGCGACGATTCCGACGTAACGTCGCCTCCAATTCCATCGATCCCGATCCTCAACCGGAGGCGCCGCCCGCGCACCCCGCGTTCAGGGTTACCGCTCGCCGAGGCCGTCCCGGCGATCCAAGGCAAATTGCAAGAAAACATCATGCATCTGACGACACCCTATTACCTGATCGACAAGTCCAGGCTCCTCCGCAATATGGAGAAGATCGCGCGGCTGCGAGAGGCATCCGGCGCCAAGGCGCTGCTCGCGCTGAAATGCTTCGCCACCTGGTCGGTCTTCGACCTGATGCGCGACTACATGGACGGCACCACCTCCTCTTCGCTCAACGAGGTTCGTCTTGGGCATGAGCGCTTCGGCGGTGAGACGCATGCCTATTCGGTCGCCTATGCGGATTACGAGATCGACGAGGTCGTCAGCCACGCCGACAAGATCATCTTCAACTCGATCGGCCAACTGGAGCGTTTCGCCGACAGGGCTTCCGGCATCGCCCGGGGCCTGCGCCTCAACCCGCAGGTGAGCTCCTCGAGCTTCGATCTCGCCGATCCCGCCCGGCCCTTCTCCCGCCTCGGCGAGTGGGATGTCGCCAAGGTCGAGCGGGTGATGGAGCGGATCTCCGGCTTCATGATCCACAACAATTGCGAGAATGCCGATTTCGACCTCTTCGACCGCATGCTCGGCGTCATCGAGGAGCGGTTCGCGCCGCTCTTGAAGAAGGCCGAATGGGTGAGCCTCGGCGGCGGCATCCATTTCACCGGCGAGGACTATCCGGTCGAGTGCTTCGCCGAGAGGCTGAAGCGCTTTTCCGGCGACTATGGGGTTCAGGTCTATCTGGAGCCGGGCGAGGCATCGATCACCAAATCGACGACGCTCGAGGTGACGGTGCTCGATACGCTCTATAACGGCAAACACCTCGCCATCGTCGACTCCTCGATCGAGGCGCACATGCTCGACCTGCTCATCTACCGCGAAAGCGCCAAGCTTCGGCCGAATAAGGGCTCACACCACTACATGGTCTGCGGCAAGTCATGCCTCGCCGGCGATATCTTCGGCGAGTTCGATTTCGAGAAGGAACTGAAGGTCGGCGACCGCATCTCGATCGAGGATGCGGCCGGTTACACCATGGTCAAGAAGAACTGGTTCAACGGCGTGAAGATGCCGGCGATCGCCATCAGGGAACTCGATGGCAGCATCACAACGGTCCGCGAATTCACCTACGCGGATTACGAACAGAGCCTCTCCTGAGGCCTTATCCGGATAGAAGGAGATATCCCGCAAAATGAAGAAGAACGTGCTCATCATCGGCGCCGGCGGCGTCGCACAGGTGGCGGCGCATAAATGCGCCCAGAACAACGACGTGCTCGGCGACATCCATATCGCTTCGCGCACCAGGGCGAAGTGCGACAGGATCATCGAGTCGGTCCATGAGAAGAAGGCGATGAAGCAGCCGGGCGTGCTCGAGGCCCATGCGCTCGACGCCCTCGACATCGAAGCGACCAAGGCGCTGATCCGCAAGACCGGCTCGCAAATCGTCATCAATGTCGGCACCGCCTTCCTCAACATGTCGGTTCTTCGCGCCTGCATCGACACGGGCGCCGCCTATATCGACACCGCCATCCATGAAGAGCCCGGCAAGATCTGCGAGACGCCGCCGTGGTACGGCAATTACGAATGGAAGCGCGCCGCCGAATGCGAGGAAAAGGGCATCACCGCCATCCTCGGCGCCGGCTTCGATCCGGGCGTCGTCAACGCCTATGCGCGGCTTGCCAAGGACGAGTATCTCGACAGGGTGACGGATGTCGACATCGTCGACATCAATGCCGGCAGCCACGGCAAGTATTTCGCCACCAACTTCGATCCCGAGATCAATTTCCGCGAATTCACCGGCGTCGTTTATTCCTGGCAGAACCAGCAATGGCAGGTGAATAAGATGTTCGAAATCGGCAAGGAATACGACCTGCCGGTGGTCGGCAAGCGCAAGGCCTATCTCTGCGGCCATGACGAGGTGCACTCGCTTGCCAAGAACATGGACGGCGCCGACGTGCGCTTCTGGATGGGTTTCTCCGACCACTACATCAACGTCTTCACGGTGCTGAAGAACATCGGCCTCCTCTCCGAGCAGCCGGTCAAGACGGCGGAGGGCCTCGAGGTCGTGCCGCTCAAGCTGGTCAAGGCCTGCCTGCCGGACCCGGCATCGCTCGCGCCGGAATACGAAGGCAAGACCTGCATCGGCGACTTCGTGAAGGGCATCAAGGACGGCAAGGAGCGCACCGTCTTCATCTATAATGTCGCCGATCACAAGGAAGCCTATAACGAGGTCGGCTCGCAGGGCATCTCCTACACCGCCGGCGTGCCGCCGGTGGCCGCGGCCATGCTGATCGCCACCGGAGAGTGGGACGTGAAGAAGATGGCGAATGTCGAGGAACTGCCGCCGAAGCCCTTCATCGACATCCTCAACCGCATCGGCCTGCCGACCCGCATCAAGGATGAGAACGGCGACCGGGCGGTGAGCTTCGAAATGGCCGCGGCCTGAAACGCATCGAGGCCGCACCGATCGAGGAATCGGTGCGGCCTCGCTGTACGAAACGCCGTCCTGTGTCACTTTGACTTGCAGCGCGTCTCCGGCGACATCCGGCGGCGGCTTTGCTAATCCATCGCGCGCTCGATGATGACCGGCACGGGCCGACAGACCGTATTGCAGACGGGCGAATGCTGCTGGGTGTAGGCCAGCAGATCGTCAAGATCCTTCTCCGGGCAGTCCGCCTTGACATGCATGCGGATGCGGATCTGCTCATATCCGGGCGAAACGGCGTCGTCGAGACCGAGCAGTCCCTGCAGGTCGATGTCTCCCTCGAGCTCTGTCCGGAGCTCACGGACGGTGATCCCGCGCGCCATCGCATGCAGGATGAAGGTCGTCGTGACGCAACCCGCCAGGGCATGCAGAAGAAATTCGACCGGATTGGCGCCCTCGTTGTTTCCGAGCAGCACCGGCGGCTCGCCATTGATGAACTCGAATGCCGACATGCGCGAGCAGTCTTCACGCCCGGCCCCGTAGAAATCCTTGATGGTCGAGCGGTTCTCCCCGCCGTCGATCCACCGGTTGCGCGCCCGGAATTCGAAACGGGCGAGGCTTTTGTCCGCCTTGATCGCGGCGATCGTCTCAAGCGCTGCCTGCACATTGAGACCGTTTACGCGGACGCTGTTCACGACGTGCTCATTCATGGGTCATCTCCATTCCTTTGATCTGCTTTGGCTCGCATCGCCGAGCGGTCTGCAATCGGGCAATGCCAACGAAGATCAGACTAGGGCTTGAGGCGCGTTGGCTTTAGGACGATTCTGGCCGAAAGCGATCCTTTCGTGCCAATATGGAGCGGTTAGCGTGAAACCAGCCGTCAAAGCCTTCATCGTGGCCCTGCCGGAAACCGCAGGCTCCGCGCTCTACGGAATTGTCGACGTCCTCGCCGCGACAGGCACGCTCTGGCGGGAACTGGTGGGCGCGGAACCCGGCGTCGGGCTCATACGTCCAATGATCGTCTCCCCGTCACGGCAATCGTTCCGCTGCGGAAACGGCATTCCGGTCTCCCCCGATCTCGCAATGGAAGAGGCGCGCGACGCGGACATCGTGATCGTGCCTGAACTCTGGCTCGCCCCCGACGACGACATGCGCACACGCTATCCGCAAGTGAAGCAATGGATAATCGATCGCTATCGGGAGGGAAGCACCATCTATTCCGCTTGCTCCGGTTCGGTGCTACTTGCGGCAACCGGTTTGCTCGATGGTCGCGAGGCGACATCGCATTGGGGATATCAGGATCTCTTCCGTCGGCGCTTTCCCGACGTGCGCTTCAATCCAACCCCCAACCTGGTCTTCGGCGATCCCGCCGGCCGCATCGTCACGGCCGGCGGGACGACCTCCTGGCACGATCTGGTGATCCACATCGTCGCGCGTCATTGCAGTCCCGGCGAAGCTCTGAGGATCGCCAAGGTCTATCTCTTGAAATGGCACGGGGAGGGTCAGCTTCCCTATACGAGCCTGGTGCGGCACCAGCCGCATGCGGATGCGGCGGTCCGACGGGCCGAGGAATGGCTCGCCGCCAACTTCCGGCTGCCAAATCCGGTCGCGGGCGCCGTGGCCGCTTGTGGCATCGCCGAACGAAGCCTGAAGCGACGGTTCAAGGCGGCGACCGGGTCGACCCCGATGGAGCGCGTACAGAACCTGCGTATCGAAGAGGCCAAACGACTCCTGGAAGCCGGCGGCGGGGCTTCGTCGGAAGATATCGCGCCGGAAGTCGGTTACGAGAACCCGGCCTTCTTCCGGCGGCTGTTCAAGCGCCATACCGGGCTGACAACCGCAGAATACCGGCGAATGTTTCGCTCTATCTCCCTGGCGGCCGACAGCCGGGATGAGCGGGAAGCTGCCGAGGGGCATGCCCGCGCCAGCTGAGACCGCTACCCCGGCGACCCCTCCCCCCGTCGCTCCAGCCAATCCTTCAGCGCGACCGCATTGTTGCGGCTCTCGTCGCGCGCCGCATAAAGCAGCGTCACCGGTCCTTGCGCCAGCCGGTCGAGAAGCTCGCCTGCCGCCGCCGCCTGTGCAGCCCCGCCTTCCAGTTCGCCGGCATAGGCTTCGCAGAACGCCTCCCAGTCGTCCGGCTTGCCATGGAAGCGCTTGCGCAGCGCGTCGCTCGGCGCGATCTCCTTCAGCCAGAGGTCGATCCGCGCCTTCTCTTTGGCGATGCCGCGCGGCCACAGCCGGTCGACGAGAATGCGCGTTCCGTCGTCCGGCCCCGGCGCTTCATAGACACGTTTCAGTCGCAGTTCCCCCATCCGTCCCCCGGAAGCACTTTACGTGAAGTGACCATCCATCCCGCCCGAATGCAAGAGTCCGGGCGAGATGCGGCGCCTCAGCGGACGCTATTCGCGCATGAAGGTCTCGACCTCCTCCTGCGTCACCTCGCCATTGCCGTCGGCGTCGATCGCGTCAAAAATGCGCTTGTGAATGGTGCTGATCTCCTCGAAGGAGAGCGCATCGTTGCCGTCGGCATCGGCGATCGCGAACATCATCTTCATCATGTGCCTGCGTCCCCCCATCATCCGGCCGTGATATCCCATACGGCCCTGCCGCATCATGTCGCGCGGCATCGCGCGCTGCTGCCCCGCCTGGGGCGCCTGATCCGGCGTTTCCGCCTGCGGCGCCTCCGGCGCGGCCTCCGGTTCCTGAGGCGCATCGGCCGCCTGGGCGGCGGCGATGTTCGTCGAGCCCAGGGTCATGATGACAGCGAGGGCGGCCACCGCTGGCAATCGCATCGATAACATGAGCTTCCTCCTTTGGTTGGACAGAACAGGGTGGGCGGGAAAGCGCGCCTTGCGCTTGACCCCCCCGCGCTTGCGTCGCGGCCTCCTCTCCGGTTCATGCCGCTCCGCGGGCGTCTACCGGCTGCACATTCTGGTTCATGCGGAACAGATTGCCAGGATCGTAGCGGCGCTTGACCTCGACGAGCCGGTGATAATTGCCGCCATAGGCCGCCTCCACCCGGTTGACCTCGTCGGCCGGCATGAAATTGACATAGACGGTGCCGGCGGCATGCGGCCTCATCGCCTCGTAAACCTGGCGCGCCCACCCGATACAGGTCTCGTCCATGGCCGGTTCGCGCCAACGGGCATGCACATTCATGACGAAATGCGAATGGCGCTGCGGAAATGCCGTCTCCTCCGCCGCGATCCGGCCGGCCAGGCCTCCCACATGGCCGATGAAAACCTCGCATTCCGGCCCCGGCAGCTTCCGGATCGCCTCGATCAGAACATCGATCGCTGCGTCGGAAAGCTCGAGGAGATCATGGCTCTTCCAGTAGTTGCGGGCCCCCGGCGTCAGCAGCGGATCGAAAGCCTGCTCCCAGGCGAGGAAGGGATGGGGCGAGACCACGTCCACGATCGGATTGCCGATCGCGCGCAGGGCGGCCGTTGCTTTCTCGCCCGCCGCGATGTCACCGCAATAGCAGATGGCGAGCACCACGACTTCCTTGCCGTGCCACTCCTCAGGAATGAACGGCAACGGTGGTGCCTGACGCAGGACGACCCAGCAGGTGAGTTCGTCCGGCGCCGCCTCCAGCGCCTGCCGGTATTGCGCAAGGACTTGGCGCGCATCGTCGAAGGGGTGCACGACCAGCCCCGAAAGCACCTCTGGGCCGAGCTCGTGCAGGGCGAATTCGAAAGCCGTGACGACGCCGAAATTGCCGCCGCCGCCCTTCAAGGCCCAGAAAAGGTCGCGATGCTCCGTGGGATTCGCGCGCAGCAGCTCGCCGTTCGCCGTCACCACGTCCGCGGAGAGCAGGTTGTCGCAGGTCAGGCCGAATTTGCGCGCGGTCCAGCCGAACCCGCCGCCAAGCGCCAGTCCCGCAATGCCGGTGGTGGAGTTGATGCCGACGGGCAGCGCCAGTCCGAAGGCCTGGGTTTCCTTGTCGACATCGGCGAGCGTCGCGCCGGGTTCCACCCAGGCCCGTTTCGTCGTCGCATCGACGCGCACGGATTTCATGGGCGAGAGGTCGATCATCAGCCCGCCGTCGCACACGGCATTGCCGGCGATGTTGTGGCCGCCGCCCCGCACCGCCACCAGCAACTGGCTCTCCGCCGCGAAGCGAACGGCATTGATGACGTCGGACGCGCCGGCGCATTGCACGATCAAGCCGGGCCTGCGGTCGGTCATCGCATTCCAGATCGAGCGAGCCTCCTCGTAACCCGGATCACCTTGCTTCAGCACCCGCCCGCGCAATCGGCCTTGAAGCGCTTCGACAGCCGCGGCGCCGACGGTTGTTTTTCCTGCTTGCAGATTGGTGAGGCTCATATCGTTCATGATCCGCTCCTCCCGCGGTGGACCTCTGCCCCAGCAGTCGAGCATTCTGCGCCCTTGTAGGTCGGCCCGCAAGCAAGGCCGGCCCCGGCCGTCTACACATCTGTGGGAGCGGCCCCGCTCATGACAAACTCAGCGGTTCTGCCCGCATCAAGGAAGGATGGGATCAACCCGGCGCCGGCGCGGCCTCTCGGCGGAAGCCCTCGCTCGCCACCATCAGGTTCAGCGTGTAATTCTCGGCAATGCGGCCGGCTACGAGATCGGCCGAGGTGAGCCGCTCGACGACGCGCCCGCCCTGCATCACCGCCAGGCGATCGCACATATGGGTGACGACGCCGAGATCGTGGCTGACCAGGAGAAATGTCAGCTTGCGCCGCTGGCGCACCTCTTCGAGTAGGTTCAGCACCTCCGCCTGAACGGAGGCATCGAGCGCCGATGTCGGTTCGTCGAGGAGCAGGATCGAAGGCTCGAGGATCAGGGCCCGCGCGATCGCCACGCGCTGCCTCTGGCCGCCGGAAAGCTGATGCGGATAGCGGAAGCGGAAGCCGGAGCCGAGGCCCACCTCGTCGAGCGCCGTCACGATACGCCGCTCGCTATCGCCGAACCCGTGGACCGCGAGCGGCTCCGCCAACTGCCGGTCGATCGTCTGGCGTGGATGCAGCGATCCGTAAGGATCCTGGAACACCATCTGCACCGCGCGGTAAAAGGTCTTGTCGCGCGCGCCTTCAAGCGCCCGCCCCTGGACCCGAATGATGCCTGCGCTTGTCGGCGCAAGCCCGGCGATCGCGCGCAGGAGCGTCGATTTTCCCGAGCCGGACTCGCCGACGAGGCCGAAGGATTCTCCCGCCGCGATCTCGACGCCGACGTCGTCCACCGCCTTGAAGCCGTCGAAGAGGACGCTGAGATTTTCAACCGATACGGCCGCGGTCATAGCGCCCACTCCGGCTTGCGGTCGAGCACCGGCAGGGGGTGGCGGTCGGCGCCGATCACCGGCATGCAGTTCAGGAGACCCTGCGTATAGGGGTGTTTCGCATTGGCGAGATCCAAGGCGGCGATCTCCTCGACGATCCGCCCCGCATACATGACGAGCACCCGGTCGCAGAAGGAGGACACGAGCCGCAGATCGTGTGAAACGAAGATCAGCCCCATGCCGCGCTCCGACACAAGTTTGTCGAGGATCGACAGCACCTCGAGCTGCACGGTCACGTCGAGGGCCGAGGTCGGCTCGTCGGCGATCAACAGTTCCGGCCCGGCAATCAGCATCATCGCGATCATCGCCCTTTGACCCATGCCGCCCGAGACCTCATACGGATAGAGGTCGAACACACGCTTCGGGTCGCGGATCTGCACCGCGGCCAGCATGTCGAGCGTCCGTTCGCGCGCCTCCGCGCGACTGACCTTCTCATGTTGCCGCAGCGTCTCGACGATCTGCCGACCAATGCTCATAACCGGGTTCAGCGAATATTTCGGGTCCTGCAGGATCATGGCGATCCGCTTGCCGCGCAGATCCCTGCGCCGCTTCGGCGGGGCGTTCAAGAGATCGATGCCGTCGAAGGACAGCGTCTTCGCCGTCACCTCTGCCTGCGGCGGCGTCAGCCCCATGATCGCCCGGCCCGTCTGCGACTTGCCAGAGCCGCTCTCGCCGACGATGCCGAGGCGTTCGCGCCCCAGCGTGAAGGACACGCCGCGGACCGCCTCGACCACGCCGGTGCGGGTCGGGAAGCGGACCTTCAGGTCCTCGACCGTCAGAAGGACGCTCATTGGCCGCTCTCCCGCGGGTCGAGCGCGTCGCGCAGACCGTCGCCCAGCAGGTTGAATCCGAGGCTGACGATGAGGATGGCGATGCCCGGCATGGTGGCGACCCACCATTGATCGAGAATGAAGCGCCGCCCCGAGGCGATCATCGCACCCCATTCGGGCAGCGGCGGCTGCGCCCCGAGGCCGAGGAAACCGAGGCCCGCCGCCGTCAGAATAATGCCGGCCATGTCCAGGGTGACGCGCACGATCAGCGATGACAGGCACATCGGCATTACATGGCGGAAGACGATGCGCGCCGGCGACGCCCCCATCAGCCGTACCGCGGCGATGTAGTCGGAGTGGCGCACCGTCAGCGTCTCGGCGCGGGCGATGCGCGCATAGGGTGGCCAGGAGGTGATCGCGATGGCGATGACGGCATTCTCGATGCCCGGCCCGAGGGCTGCGACGAAGGCGAGCGCCAGCACAAGCTTCGGAAAGGCGAGGAAGATATCGGTGATGCGCATGAGGACCGCGTCGATCCAGCCGCCGGCATAGCCGGCGACGGCGCCGACGATCAGGCCAACGGGGGCGGCGATGATCGCGACGAGCCCGACGACCACGAGCGTCAGACGCGAACCATGGATCAGCCGCGACAGGATATCGCGTCCCTGATCGTCGGTGCCGAGCAGATAGCCCTCGCTGCCCGGCGGCTGCAGCCGCGCGCCGGCGAGATTGCCGACGAAGGGCGAATGCGGTGCAAGGAAGTCGGCAAAAGCGGCGACGAGCACGAGTGCCATGAGGATCAGAAGTCCGGCAACGGCGAGGTGGTTTGCCGAAAACCGACGCCAGGTCATATAGGCGCGGCCAAGCCGCGCCTGCATCCGCGATTGCGGCCGGTCGGAAAGAAGCCATTCGCGCCGCGTCATCGGGCGGCTTTGGGATGCAAGGCTCATCGCGCGCGCGTCCTCGGGTCAAGCGTCCGATAAAGGAGATCGGACAGGAGATTGATGCCGATGAACGCCGAGCCTATAACGATGGTGCCGCCGAGCACGGCGTTCATGTCGGCATTCTGCAGCGAATTGGTGATGTAGAGCCCAAGCCCCGGCCAGGCGAAGACCGTTTCGGTCAGCACCGAGCCCTCGAGCAGCCCCGCATAGGAAAGCGCGATCACGGTCACCAGCGGCACCGCCGCATTGCGCAGTGCGTGGCCCCAGATGATCCGCACCTCGGAAAGTCCCTTAGCGCGCGCGGCGACGATATATTCCTGCTGCAACTCGTTCAGCATGAAGCTGCGGGTCATGCGGCTGATATAGGCAAGCGAGAAATAGCCGAGCAGCGAGGCCGGCAGGATGATATGCCGGAAGACGTCGCGGAAGACGTCCCACTGACCCTGCCAGAGCGCATCGAGAAGATAGAAGCCGGTAATCGGCGTGAAGCTATATTCGTAGACGATGTCGATGCGGCCGGGATAGGCGACCCATCGCAGCCGCGCATAGAAGACGAGGAGGGCGAGCAGAGCCAGCCAGAAGATCGGCACGGAATAGCCGACGAGACCGATGATGCGGACGATCTGATCGGCAAGACTGCCGCGTTTGACGGCGGCGAGCACCCCGAGCGGCACGCCGATCAGCGCGCCGATCAAGGTCCCGAGCGTCGCAAGCTCGATCGTCGCCGGGAAGACGCGGCGGATATCGGTCATCACCGGATTGGTCGTCAGCACGGAGGTGCCGAAGTCGCCGGAAAGCGCCTGCCGAACATAGATGAAGAACTGCTGGTAGAGGGGCAGGTTGAGCCCCATCGCCTCGCGCGTCCGTTCGACGACATGCGCCGGCGCGCGGTCGCCGAGCACCGCCAGCACCGGATCGATCGGAATCACCCGGCCGATGAAGAAGGTGACGGCGAGCAGGCCGAGATACGTGGTCGCCACCACGACGAGGAATTGCAGCGCCGCGGCAATGATCTTGCGGGGACGGGCGCGCCGTTGCCCGTTCTCCCGCTCTGTTGCACTCAAGCTCAAGGACACGGTCCTTCCGGCTATTCCTTGGAGACGTTCCAGACGAAGTTCGTATCGAAGCTCGGCCCGAGCTTGTAGTCCTTGACGTTGCCGCGCAGGCCCGCGACCTCCGTCTTCTGGTAGATAATCGCGAAGGGGCTATCCTCGAGAACGGCCTTCTGGAGCTCCTTGTAGATCTCGGCACGCTTGGCGCTGTCGCGCTCGAGAAGCGCCTCCCTGGTCTTCTTGCTCAATTCCGGAATATCCCAGGCGTTTCGCCAGGCAAGCGTCTTCACCTTGCCTTCGTCGGAATTGTCCGGATTGCTGGCGAATGTCTCGGCATTCGAATGCGGGTCGAAATAGTCCATCCCCCACTCGCCGATATACATGTCATGGTTGCGGGCGCGATATTTCGTGAGCGTCTGCTTGCCGTCGCCAGGAATGATTTCGAGCTTCACGCCGGCTTGCCCCAGCGTCTGCTGGAAGGACTCCGCAATGCCGGTGACGGGCTGGGTGTTGCGCACGTCCATCGTCACGGAAAACCCGTCCGGATAACCGGCCTTGGCCAGGAGGTCCTTGGCCTTGGCGACGTCGAGCTTATAGGGGTTTTCGTCGAGCGCGCCGAGCACGCCCTTCGGCAGGAACGTCTGGTGGATTTCACCGATCCCCTTGATCAAGGTCGCGCCGATCGCGTCATAGTCGACGAGATATTTGAAGGCCTCGCGCACCTCGGGTTTCGCGAGGTCTTCGTTCTTCTGGTTGAGACTGATGTAATAGATGGTGCCCTTCGCCGCGTCGGTCGTCCAGAGGTCCGCATTTTTCGAAACCGCCTCGTAGTCGCCCGGCTCGAGATTGCGCGCGACGTCGACATCGCCGGCTTCGAGCGCGAGGCGTTGGCCGGAGCTTTCCTTCATATGCCGGTAGATGACCCGGGCGAGCTTCGCCTGTTCGCCGTAGTAATTGTCGTTGCGCTCCAGCACGACAACCTCGTTGGCTCGCCATTCGCGCAGCTTGAAGGCCCCGGAGCCGGCATAGCCGGTCTTCAGCCACTCATTGCCGAAGTCGTTGTCGTATTTGTAGGTGTCGCTCGGCTCGACGGATTTCACATGCTCGAGCACCAGCTTCTTGTCGACCACCGAAGCAACGGTGGCGGTCAGGCAGTTGAGCACAAAACTCGGCGCGTAGGGCTGGTCAACCGTGAACACAAAAGTCCCTTCGTCAACGGCCTTGGCCTTTTCGGTGACGTTGTCTCCCGTCAGACCGAATTGCGTGAGAATGAAAGCCGGGCTCTTGTCGAGCTTGACGGCGCGTTCGAAGGAATAGGCAACGTCCTCGGCGGTGATCGGATTGCCGGACGCGAATTTCATGCCGGGCTTCAGCTTGAACGTATAGGTGAGGCCGTCGTCGGACACCTCCCAGCTTTCGGCGAGATCGCCGATCACCTTGCTCGTGTCGTTGAGATCGAGGCGGACGAGCAGGCTGTAGGTGTTGCTGGTCATCTCGGCGGTCGAAATCTCGAAGGCCTCACCCGGATCCATGGTGATGATGTCATCAATCGCCCAGGCCTGGACGAGCGTGTCTTTCGGCGTCTCGGCAAATGTCGGCTGAGCCACGCCCATGGCAAGTGCCATGGCCGCAGATGCAGCCAGGAGTCGAAAACGTCCATGGAGCTTGTGCATCATTTTACGCTTCCCTCTTTTTTGCCCTTTGCGGGCTCTTCTTCACGAATTCAGGCATCCTCGTGCCAGGCTTTTGCGAGAACTCTCAACCAGTTCTCGCCGCATATCTTCTTGAGCTCGCGATCGCCATAGCCGGCCTCCCTCAGCGCTGCGACGAGCCGCTGATTGCCCGCCGCGTCGCCGATTGCCTCCGGGATCGTCGCGCCGTCGAAATCCGAGCCGAGCGCGATGCAGTCGATGCCGAGGCGCTCGACCATGTAGTCGACATGACGGACCATGTCGGCAAGCGGCGTCGCGGCGTTTTCCTGTCCATCCGCGCGGAGCATCGTCGTCGCATAATTGAGGCCGACGAGCCCCTGGCTTTCCCCGATCGCATCGAGCTGCCGGTCGGTGAGATTGCGGGCGACGGGCGTCAGTGCATGCGCATTGGAATGGCTGGCGACGAGCGGCTGGTCGGTGGTCTTCGCGACGTCCCAGAAGCCCTTTTCGGTGAGGTGGGCGAGATCGACCAGGATGCCGAGCCGGTTGCAGGCGCGCACGAGTTCGAAGCCGGCTTCCGTCAGGCCGCCGCCGCTATCCGGCGACATCGGATAGGCGAAGGGCACGCCGTGGCCGAAGACATTGTGGCGGCTCCACACGGGACCGAGCGAGCGAAGCCCGGCCGCATGGAAGGTCTCGAGCCCAGCCAGGTCCGGTCCGATCGCCTCGCAGCCTTCCATGTGGAGCACTGCCGCGAAGACCCCGTCGTCGATCGCTCTCCGGATTGCGTCGGTCGAGCGGCAGAGCCGCCAGGCGCCGGCCCGGTCGAGCCTGAAGGCGATGTCTGCGATCTCAAGCGCAGTTGCGAGCGACGGCAGGTGGTCGAGCGGAGCGGAGAGCGGCGTCGCATAATGGCCATTGGTGTCCGGCACCCTCAGGACAAGATCGCCGGACGGGATGTATATGGCGCAGAGCCCGCCGATGAGGCCGCCCTCCCTCGCCCGCGGCGCATCGATATGCCCCTTGTCGGTTCCGTCGATAAACTCCGCCACCGGATCGCTGCCGCCGCGTTCGCGCTGCCAAAGCCGCAGGAGCACGTCGTTATGGCCGTCGAATACCGCCTGCATGCGCAGAATTCCTCGTTATATCAGGGAGATCGGATGGATCATCCGCCATGCCGCGCCCGTGGGTGGACCGGTCGATGCTATTGAAAGGCACCGGCCATTTCAATGAATTTCCAGGGGCCCGCCCGCGGGCACCTGTAGCGAAATGTTGCAGGAAAGCCGCAATCGCATGGCGAGGACCTGTCGAACGAGACGCGCAGGACGATCGAATTGGTGTCAGGCGAGCGAAAATCTGCGATAGCTATGCGCAAAGAGCCGATGACCGCCGGTCATGACGACCGTCTGCCGCATGTCTCCTCGAGAGGCAAGGCGCTGAAGGACAGGCCGAGGGGAATCTGACGTGTCGTCGATCGCTGTTCTCAACCTCGCAATGCGGCTGGCGCGCACCTTCATCTGCCTGGCGCTGATGTTCGGCATTGCCGGCTGCGGCGGGCGACCCGTCGGGGTTCTCGTTCCCTCCGGTTCCGCCGACGGCGCCTCCAAGGTCGATCTCCTGGTCGCCACCACCCGGAAACCCTCCGAGGATCCCGGCATCCTTTTCACCGGCGAGCGCGCCCGGCAATTGTCGCTGACGGAAATCGTCGTCTCGATACCGCCCGAGAAGAACCGAACGGTCGGCCAGGTGCAATGGCCGAAGAAGCTTCCGCCCGACCCGAGCCGCGCTTTCTCGACCGTCAGCGTCGAGCCGATCGAGGCGGGCCCGCAAACGCGCGCCTGGCTCGAGGGGCATCTGCCCCGGAGCCGGCGGGTGCTGATCTTCGTCCACGGCTTCAACAATCGCTTCGAGGATGCGGTTTATCGCTACGCCCAGATCGTCCACGATTCCGGCGCCGACGTCGCTCCAGTGATCTTCACCTGGCCGTCGCGCGCGAGCATCTTCGACTATAATTACGACAAGGAAAGCACCAACTACTCGCGCGATGCGCTGGAGGAACTGCTGCAGCGCGCATCCAAGGATCCCGCAGTCGGCGAGATCACGCTGATGGCCCATTCCATGGGCTCGTGGCTCACCGTCGAAGCACTCAGGCAGATGGCGATCCGCGACGGCCGCGTTGCGCCCAAGATCACCGACGTGATCCTCGCGTCGCCTGACCTCGACGTCGACGTCTTCTCGCAGCAGATGCGGGCGATGGGCAAGGATCGGCCGAAATTCACGCTTTTCGTCTCCCGCGACGACCGGGCGCTGACCGTCTCTCGGCGCATCTCCGGCAATATCGACCGGCTCGGCCAGATCGATCCCACCGTCGAACCGTATCGCAGCCAGCTCGAAAACGCCGGCATCACCGTGCTCGACCTGACGGCACTCAAGGGCGGGGATCGGCTCAACCACGGCAAGTTCGCCGAAAGCCCGGAAGTGGTGCGGCTCCTCGGCAACCGGCTGATTGCCGGCCAGACCGTGACGGATTCGGATGTCGGACTTGGGGAGCGTGTCGGCGCCGTCGCGCTTGGAACCGCGCAAACCGTCGGCAGCGCGGCCAGCGTCGCCGTCTCGACCCCGATCATGATCTTCGACCCGCGTACCCGGCAGACCTATGACGACCAGCTGCGCCGCCTGGGCCAGTCGATGGAAAACACCGTCGGCTCCGCGGTCGCGCCGTAAACGCCTACCGCCTCAATGGAAAGTCGATTTCGAAAAGAGATTGAGAACCAGAACTCCGGCAATGATGAGCGCCAGGCCGAGGATGGCGGCAAAGTCCAGCTTCTGCCCGAAGGTCATGTAACCGACGAGCGAAATCAGCACAATGCCGAGGCCGCTCCAGAGCGCGTAGGCGATGCCAACCGGAATGTAGCGCAGCGTATAGGATAGGAAGAAGAAGGCAACGGCATAGCAGACGACCATGAGCAGGGTCGGCGCAAGCCGGGTGAAATGCTGTGCCGCTTGCATGGCCGAAGTGCCGAGCACTTCGAAGACGATGGCGATCACCAGGACAGTATAGAGCATGGCGGGGTTCATGGGCGACGTCTCCGGTCGGTTAGAGCATGGGATTACAGCGCTGCGCGTCTCTTCAGTCGCGCAAAGGTCGCCGTAGCACCTCGAAATTCGCGCCTCACTGCAACGACAGCGCCTTCAGCCTTTCAAGCAGCTCGGCGCGCATCGCCGTGTGGAGCTTGTGACTCCGCATCAGGTCTGCGAGCCAGACGCCGTCGGCGGCAAACCGGGCGATCAGGCAGTTGGGCGAGCCGTCGGTCTTGGCGAACTCGACCGAACGCCGCGCCACCCAGTCTCGCCAGCGCGCCTTGAGCTGCGGTTCGGCAAGCAGCGCGATCGCCAGCACCTGCCAATCCTGTCCTTCCGCTTCTCCGTCGAGGGCGAAGCAGACGGCGAGATAGGCGCGAGTGAAACGTCCCCGTTCGATATCGTCTTCGGCCATCGCCGCCGCGATCGCCCGGTCGAAGCGGGCGACGAGTTCGTCGAACAGGCCGTCGAGCAGGGCCAGCTTGTTGGGAAAATGGTGCAACAGCCCGCCTTTGCTGACCCCGGCCGCCTGCGACACCCGATCGAGCGTCACCGCGGCGATGCCCTGTTCGAGCGACAGCCGCGCGGCAACCTCCAGCAATTGCTGGCGCACGCGCTCCGGCTGCTTCTTCCTCTGATGGGCACTGATCATCGCATATTAAACATACCGTCTGGACGGTTTGTCAAGAGGCGCATTTCAAATGCGGCGCCGCCGCGATGAAACGCCGCAAGCGGCGAGCAGGCATTGTCCGCGGGTCGGGCCCGCGATACGACATCCGTTCGAAGGAAACGGCGATGACGGAAACGACGACGCTTTACGAGGCGATCGGCGGCGACGCGACGGTGCGGACGCTGACGCGGCGCTTCTATGAACTCATGGACAGCCTGCCGGAGGCGACTCGCTGCCGCGCCGTGCATCCGCCGGACCTCGCGGGCAGCGAGGAAAAGCTCTACGAGTACCTGACCGGCTGGCTCGGCGGCCCACCGATCTATGTGGAGAAGCGCGGCCATCCGATGCTGCGCCGCCGCCATTTCATCGCCGGGATCGGACCGGCCGAACGCGATGAGTGGCTGCTCTGCTTCACCCGCGCCCTGGAGGAAACCGTCTCCCATCCGAAGCTCAGGGAAATCATTCTCGCGCCGATCACGCGGCTCGCCTTTCACATGCAGAACAAGGAATAGTGTCGAATGCCGAACGGGGCGCTGCGCTCGACCATGCTTTTCGTCGCCGGGCTGATGGGCCTCTTCGGCGTCGCCGCGGCCGCCGCCGCTTCGCACGGGGCCGATCCGCGGCTCCTCGGCGGCGCATCCGCCATGTGCCTCGCCCATGCGCCGGCGGTCGTCGCGCTCCATGCCGGATGGGCGCATTTTCGCACGGCGGCTATCGCGGCCCTGCTGCTCGCCGCAGGAACGGCCGTCTTCGCCGGTGACCTGACGCTCCGTCATTTCGCCGGCCACGGCCTCTTCCCGATGTCGGCACCCCTCGGCGGGCTGACGATGATGGCGGGGTGGCTCGCCGTGGCGCTCGGGGCGTTTTTTCCGCGTCGATAGTTTTGCTGGGTCGGAGGCGTTATTCGCGCTGGTGCCCTGGATACCCCCTCTGGCCTGCCGGCCATCTCCCCCACAAGGGGGAGAAAATGTGCGGTGCGCTTTGCGCCTCAAGGGGAGCTTTCCGCTGCAGAAGCCTTCGGTCGGAGCGAGGAGCTAGCCGCGTGTATTCTCCCCCCTTGTGGGGGAGATGGCCGGCAGGCCAGAGGGGGTAAGAACGGGCGCGCCTGAAGCCTTCCCCTACGCCCCCTCGACGACCGTATAGCCCTCGAACTTCGGCGGCCCCAGATACATGGCGCGATTGTCGCCGGCATTGCGGTGGGCCGCCCGGAAGTTTTCCGATTTCGTCCAGGTGAGGAACGCGTCCTTGCTTTCCCAGGTCGACTTGGAAATGAACGGCGTATAGCCCTCTTCCGGCACGCTCTCGCCACGCAGCAGATGAAAATCGATGAAGCCGGGCATTTCGGCAAGACCCGAATCGCGCCCCTTCCAGACGGCCTCAAAGGCCCCCTCCTGTCCGAGGGCGACACGGAAACGGTTCATCGCGAAATACATGGGCTACCTCCCAAGCGCCTTCTTCTGCGTAGCGCACCTCGCCTCCGCATCCGGGAATGGCAGGATAACGCCCTCGGGCGAAGGCACAAGACCGTGCGGCGCCCTGCCCGGCTGCCGCGCCGGGAACTCCGCCAAGCCGGGGTTGTCCTCCAGCATCCGCGCGCGGCGCGTCAGCAATTCGTAGAGTTCCGGCACCAGCCCATCCCCGAACTGGGAGGCCAGCTTATGAAGACCGATCATCATCATCTGATCGGGACGCTCGTCATTCATCGTCACTTCTCCATGCGCTGACGCCCGCTCGACGTCGATGTTGCCGGGGCTCAATCCTCGCTGCCGGCGGTGAGGTCGTTCAGTGCCCGCTCCAGGCTCGATTTCGAGCCGTTGCGCAGCGGCACGAAGGCCTTGCCCCACTTCTTGCAGCCGGTCTTCACGCGAAGACATGCATCATGGCTGATGCAGTCGATCGGGCAGAAGACACAGTCGACCGACGGCAAGACCCGGTCGATGCGCGAAACCGCCTCCCGTAAACCGCCATCGTGGTGGATGAGTTCCGCTCCGAAGGAACTGGCGATCTCGCGCAGATGCGCCACCTGGCAGTCGCGGCCGCCGACATAAAGGAAGCTGCGGCCTTCGAGCGTTGCCTTGCCGCTACCGGTGCTCGCCTCTGGCTTCGGCTTGCCCCTGCCGCCCGTGGCTGAATTCTGGCCTTGCTGCCGTTTGCCGCGCATCCATTTTTCTCCGTCTTTTTCTCGCGGGCGCGTTTTCTGCCGCCGACCGCCATCAGATATCTTCCGGCGCCCACAGCGCCCGGTTGCATGGTGGGCGGCAACTTATTAAACTTGATTATGCGAGTAAAGTATAAACATGACTTTATAACTCATATTATTTCTGAAGAGATCCCTGGCCACGCCGGGCGGCGTGGCTGGTCCATGGCGCTTCGTCAGCGTTTGAATTCAAGCGGTATGGTAAAAGCCCAGTTGTCGCGCCCGGCGCCGGCCGGGATTGCCGGAAAGGGCGCTGCGCGACGCACGGCCCCGAGCGCGGCCTCGTCGAGAAGCGCCGAGCCGGCGCTCTTGGCGATGCCAACGCCGGCAAGCCCCCCATCGGAGGTGACGGTGAAACGTACATGCGCGACGCCGCGCAGGCCCTGACGCTTTGCCTCCGCGGGATAACGGAAGGCGCGGTTCAGCCTCCGCCGCACTTTGCCGGGATAATTCGAGACGGCCGCGTTACCCGCCTGTGATGCGCTGCCTTTGGCGCCCGTGGCCGCACTCGCAGCCGCATTTTCCACGCCGTCCGCCTGACCTTTGACCTGCGTCTTCGCCTGGCTTCCGGCTTCGCCCGCCTTCTTCCGCGCGACCTTCTTTCTTTTCACCGGCTCCTTCTTCGGTTCCGGCTTTTCGACGTTCTCCACGGTCTCCGGCGGCTCCGGCCTCGGATGCGGAACGACGGTCTCGACCGGGGCGACACTTGTCACCACTGCCGGCTCCGCGATTTCGGCGATCGGCACCTGCTCGGCCGGGAGGATCACGTCCGCTTCCGCGGGCGCAACCTCGGACGGCGGTTCGGAAACGAGATCGGGGATCGTCGGCTCGACCTCTTCGACCGCCTCTTCTACCGGCGGGATCTCTCTCGGCGCCAGTTCCGCCGGCGTCTCCTCGGTCGGCTCGACCACGTCGGACAGATCGCCGGCCTGTACTGTCTGTTCGAACGCGTTGCCGAGCAGCGCAACCTCCATGGCGGCGCCCCCGGCCATCTGAATGTCGTCTTCGTCGGGCTCGAACAGCATGGCGCCGCCGGCATGCGCGAGCAGCGACAGGGCGATCGCCCCGGTCCATTTGACGATTTGCTTCATCCGAACTCGCCTTCCGTTGGCCTGCGAGAGCCGGGCTTTATCAGCCCTTGAGTTCCACCGCCGATTTGGAACCGGTCTTCAGACCCCTCATGCAGGCGCCCTTCTCGATCCCCTCGCCGACGCACGCCGGGGCATCGTTGATGAGCAAGCTTTTGACCGCCTCGCATTTCGTGCCCGGCAGATCGAATTGCCGGACCTTCGTCTTGCCGGCAGGCAGGTCCCGAAAATCGAGCACGGCCATTCGCTCGACCAAACCTTTCTGGTCGAAGAGGATGAATTCGAACGAAGCCTTGGAAAGCGACTGCTGGAGACTGTTGTCGGCAACAAACGTGAGCTTGCAGCCTTTCTCCGACGGGGCAATCTCGTTGAGCTCGATCGAGAGTCCGCCGGATCGAGCGTCCTCTGCGGCAACGGTTCCTGCCATGCCGAGAACCACGATTGCGGCCGAAAAGGCCGAAAAGGAAAGATGGGCCATCGTTTCGTCACCCCTGGTCCGCGACCCCGCCCACCAACTCTTCGCCGGCGGCGCGATCAACTAACTTGACTTGAATTATCCCGTATTGCGTAAAAAAATATGAGTAACGAAGTCAAGATAGCAAATGGAAGACGCGGGGATAAAAGGGGGGATTTTGCCTGAAGTTCTCGCCTTCGCGAGCGGGCCGAAGCCGTGAATGACCCCGAAACCGAACACTCCCTGCAGCCGACCGCGATCATGAACGGGGCGGCCGATGCGTCGCTCGGCAATGTGCTCGGCTGACTCCCGGCGATGCACCCGCCGATTGGGCGCTGAGCACGCGCGATCGCATCATCATCCTCGACATCCGCCTGACGCGGGCCGTGCTCGGCATGCTGGTCGGTGCGGCCCTTGCGGTCTCCGGCGCCATCATGCAGGGCCTCTTCCGCAATCCGCGGTGAGCAGCGCCGGGTCCAGCTCGCGCGCGTGCTCTGCCAGCTATTCGCGCCGGTCGCCGAGGGCGAGCCCCGCTACCTCCTGCTTGACGAGTCGGTGTCGAGCCTCGACATTCTTCACCAGCTGAACATCATGCCTTCTGCGAACGGGGCGGCGGCGTCATCGCCATCATGCACGACCTCAATCTTACCGCCATGTTCGCCGATCAGATGATGATGATGAAAAAATCCGGCCGCATCCGCGCCCGCGGCGCGCCGGGCGACGTCCTCACCGACGAGCCCATGGAAGCCGTGTTCGGCTGCCGGCTGCAGGGGGGCGTCGCGCCGGCGCGCGACGTCCCCTTCGTGTTGCCGCAGTCGGCCGCCCGCTGAGCTTCAGCAGCAAACCGTAGCAACGCCAAGATTTATCGAAACAAATCTCTCCCTCATGCGTTGATCGGGCATGCCCGCGGCGCGGCCGGTTTCGCCGACAGCATCGTGTGTCTTGCAGGTCACACGCCGGCTCCTGCCGGCGTTTTTAGCGGAGGGAGCGAAAATGGCGACTGGTCTCTTCTCAAGTTCGAGCACGAGGAAGCACAACGGCGGATCCGGCGAGACGTCGATCCAGGACCAACTCGACGAAATCCGCAACGACGTCGGAAAACTCGTGGCCTTGCTGGCGGATCGCGGCCTCGCCGCATCCGAGGAGGCGAAGGCGAGGGCGCAAGGCGCCCGTGCCAGAGCGGCAACAGACCTCGAGGACCTGCTGGCAAGCGGAGAACAGATGCTCTCCGAACTGCGCGGCCGCTATGCGGGTACCGAAAGACAGCTTCGCACGGTCGTGCGCGAACACCCGGTCGCAACGCTCGGCACCGCGGCGGCAATCGGACTGATCGCGGCCGCTCTCCTGCGCAGGTAACCAGGCGATCACGATATATCCAGGCGAAATCTCGAAGAGGCGCCCGGAATCCGGACCGGAAAGGATGCCTTTCCGGTCCCCATTGCGATGAGGAGCAATTTACATGGGGACACTGGGGGCCGTCTTGTCCGCCCTGCTCGCGGCCGATCTGAGTGCCACCGTAGCACGCTACAGGCGCAACGCGATCCTGTGGGCGATCATCGCCGTTCTGCTCGGCAGCACCTATGTCTTCGTTCTCGTTGCCATTGCCCTGGCACTTGCCGAACACTATTCTCCGGTCATCGCCGCGGCAATAGTCGCGGCCGTGCTCTTTTTAAGTGCCCTTATCCTCATCCTTGTGCTGGTCGTTCTTCACGCTCGCGATCGCCGGCTGGCCGAGGAACGCCGGCGCCGCGCGTTGCTCCAGGCCAATGTCGGTCTGATTGCCGCCACAAGCGTCGCGCGCAGCCAGCCCTTGCTCGCACTGGCCGCCGCGATCGCAGTCGGCACCCTGCTCGGCCTTCGCACGGGCAGGCGGCGCGGAAAGCCTGAGCGCTAGCGCATCGGCCCGGAAATCGTATCCGATTTTCGGAAAGCTCGATGCGCAAACTCAAAGGATTGCAGCGACCTTTGCGCGCCTGAAAGACGCGCGGAGTGTAGGTCGACAGGCCTAAGAAACATCGTCAAAGCGGCAGATGTATCAGCGCCGTGACGCCGGCCGACATGTATTCGACCTTCACCGAGCTGCCGATGATCTTGTCCAGGCTGCGCTCGATCAGGAGCGAGCCGAAGCCGCGCCGCCGCGGCTCCCGGACAGGCGGCCCGCCGACCTCGGTCCAGGTCAGGTGCAGGACGGCACTATCCTCCTCGACGACGCTGCGCGCGGTGAGCACGATTTTGCCCTTCGGTGCCGAGAGCGAACCGTACTTCACCGCATTGGTCGCCAACTCGTGCAGCACAAGACCGAGCCCCACGGCCTGGTCCGGTCCGAGGAGGATCTCGTCCTTGTGCAGTTCGACCTGTTCCGCATAGTCGCTGACATAGGGCCGCAACTGCTTCGAGATCAGCTCAGAAAGTCGGATCGTGCCCCATTCATGATCCGACAGAAGCCCATGCGCTTCGGAGATCGCCTGCAGCCTGCCGGCAAAGGCCATCATGAATTCGGCCGGGTCGCTGGTCTGGCGCAGTGTCTGACGCGCCAGCGATTGCAGCATCGCAAGCGTATTCTTGACCCGATGGTTCAATTCCTTGAGCAGAAGCCTGGTCCGCTGGACGGCCACCTGCTGCTCGGAGACATCGATCGTCATGCCTAGAAAGGTGAGCGGTGCGCCCTTGCCGTCGCGGTCGTGCACGCGGCCGCGGCCGAGCAGCCAGCGCTCGTTTGCCCGGATCCGAAACATGCCGTCATATTCCTCGTCTGCGGCCATTGCCGCGCGAAGCTTCGAGAAGGTTGCGGCACGGTCATCCGGATGTATGGCGGAAAAGACCACCTTGGCGCTCAGCGACCGCTCCGACGGCAGCCCGAACATGCGCGTCATGGCACCATCGCCCGCGACCGTCCCCGCACGAATATCCCAGAGCCAGCTGCCGACATTCGCGGCTTCGAGCGCCATGGCGAGACGCTGCTCCTGACGCAGAAGCGCCGCTTCATTGAGCGAATGCCGATGCGCCTTGTCCTTGACCTTCAACAACGTCGCCGCGACTTCGGCAATCCGCCGCAACTCCTCGACCTGTTTTGCCGAGACGCCGTTGTGCGGGACGACGTCGAGGACGCACACGGTCCCGACGGCCTGCCCCTCGAGCATGATTGGAACGCCGGCATAGAACCGCAGGGAGGGCGCCTCGGCGACCCTGCGCCAGTGGCGGAAAACCGCATGCTTCGAGGCATCGAGCACGAGGAAAACCTCGCGTGTTTCCTGCGCAATCGTGTGCACACAGAACGATTCCTCCACGCGCACACGCGTGTCCGGCGTTCCGACGGCGGCTTTGGACCATTGCCAATCCTGACCAATGAGCGTGACGTGAGCGATCGGTGCCTCGAAGATGCCGGACGCCAGCCTCGCCAGCGCGTCGAAGTCACCGTCCGGCTGGGCCATGTCCGGCACGGCGGCATATAACGCGCCGAGTCGATCCTGCGAGCCGAGCACTCGAGCAAGCGTCGGAAGCATCGCTGTTACCTCATGCACTCGATCCGAGCTCCCATAGGCCTCCTCCAGCAGGGCGAGGCGCCATCGCGAAAATGCCTGCAGCGCCGCGGATCTTAACAGACCTGCAAAGGTCGCTGCAGCATTTTGAGTTGCTGCATGTCTTTGAACCGAGATTGATTTAACGAGACATGCAGTAGGGTGTATCGACTGAAATCACAGCGCCTGCTCTTCGAATTCGATATTCCGTGAGGACAAGAGATTGCAGGTTCCCGTGCACGGCGGCAAGCTTTGCCTCGACCATGCTGCCGCAGGACACAGGCCGCGTCGAGCGAACCGGCAAAGCGCCTGGCTGTCACGAAACGAAGGCACGGGACGTTATGGGAGCCGAAGTCTCATCCGGCCCGTAGTCGTTTTCACCCTGAACCTGAAGGATCTCCTGAAGGCGCTGGCGGGCGCGGTTGACGCGGCTCTTGATGGTGCCGAGCGCGCAGCCGCAGATCGTCGCTGCCTCCTCGTAGGAAAACCCGGAAGCCCCGACAAGGATGATCGCTTCCCGTTGATCCGGCGGCAATTGGTCGAGCGCCCTGCGGAAATCCTGCAGGTCGAGGGAGCCATATTGTTCCGGATGATGTGCCAGCGTCTCGGTCAAATGGCCGTCGCTGTCCTGAACCTCGCGCCCACGCTTGCGCATCTGGCTATAGAGCTCGTTGCGCAGGATCGTGAAGAGCCACGCCTTCATGTTGGTGCCGATCTGGAAATGGTCCTGCTTGGCCCACGCCTTCATGATCGTGTCCTGCACCAGATCGTCGGCCCGGTCGTGGCGTCCGATCAAAGACATGGCGAAAGCCCGCAAGCTCGGCAGGGCAGCAAGCATCTCGCGCTTGAACTCTTGGTTTTCGGATGGCATCCGGCGCCTACTCCTTGCCTTGCCGCACGGTTCTTTGCTCGGCAGCTTCCAGCCTCTCCAAAAGCTCGAGAAAGCGCGCCGGTATCGCCTCCTCCTGCACGGACTGGTAGAGCGCCTTCAGCTTCGTCGCGATCTGCGCGTTCGGATCGTCGCTTTTAGGGTTCGCCCCCATCGGCCTCCCTGCCCCTGAAGTATATCTCATTTTTAACGGTCGCCCTTGTTTGAACGCGCATTCTTGCCCGCGCATGTCGCCGCGGAGAAAAATGCCTGCTCATTAACGCCACAAAAATTTGAAATGTTCCCGTACGGAACCTTTTTTTCGACGGCACGTTTCCGCAGCGGAACAAATCAAAAATGAATAATGAATGGATCGAGGGAGTCCTGCATGACACTGTCCACCCGCATCGCTCCGTTTCTTCCCTATCTGCGTCGCTATTCCCGCGCTCTCACCGGATCTCAGACCTCGGGCGACGCCTATGTCGCAGCCGTTCTCGAGGCGCTGATCGCGGACCAGGCGATTTTCCCCGACTCGAGCAATGACAAGGTAGGGCTGTTTCGCCTCTTCACGTCCTTGTTCGGCTCGTCCTCGATGCTGGTCCCGGAACCGGCATCGCCGTTTGCCTGGGAACAGCAGGCATCCGTCAATCTCGCCGCCGTCACCCCGCTCGCCCGCCAGGCCTTCCTGCTCGTTTCGGTCGAAGGTTTCAACGCGCGCGAGGCCGCGGAGGTGCTCGATATCGGCGCCGAAAAGCTCGCCTCTCTGCTGGAACGCGCCTCGGCGGAAATATCCCGCCAGGTTGCGACCGATATCATGATCATCGAGGACGAGCCGCTGATCGCGATCGATATCGAGCAGATGATGGAAAGCCTCGGTCACCGTGTCACCGGAATCGCAAGGACCAGGGACGAGGCTGTCGCCCTCTTCCATTCGACGAAACCCAGCATGGTGCTCGCCGATATCCAGCTTGCCGATGGCAGCTCGGGCATCGATGCCGTCAACGAGATCCTGAAGACGAACGCCATCCCGGTGATCTTCATCACCGCTTTCCCGGAACGACTGCTGACCGGCGAGAGACCCGAGCCAACCTTCCTGGTTACCAAGCCCTTCAATCCGGAAATGGTCAAGGCGCTGATCAGCCAGGCACTGTTCTTCAACGAATCGACGAAAGCTGCGGCCTGATCCGCACCCATACCCGTCATTCCTGCGCATCGCGGGAATGGCCTGTCGCCGCATCGCGCTACAGCGGCCTCCCAGGGGGCCAGAAATCGTCAGGTCTCCACATGCAAAACAGCCAGTGCCGAGGGAAGGCACTGGCTGAGCTAATGCAACTCACTGAGGGGGATCGTGAGTTGGCAACCGGCGGTATGCCTCCGACGTCACATTGGGGGCCATGTGCGTCACCGCTCGGCTATGGCCAAAAACGCGCCAAGAAAAAAAAGGTTCCGCCGGGGCAGAAAATCTTTGAGCCGCGCGTGCGGCTAGCGGATCGCTTCCAGTTCGGCGCGATGGCGGTGGAGGGCAAGAAGGCGCCTATAGTCCCGGTCGTAGAAGCTGCGCAGCGTCGAATCCGGAAGCCGCTCCTTGCCCGCCGAGGCCATGGCGCCCCCCGCGGCAGGCAAGTCCGTATAGAGCTCCCCCGCGACGGCTGCCGCCATCGCCGTGCCGAGCAGCACGGCGTCAGGCGTTTCCGGCGCGACTACCCGGCATCCGGTGACGTCGCAATAGAGTTCCATCAACAGCGGGTTGCGTACATGGCCGCCGGTGACGTGCAGCGTGTCGAGATCGTAACCGGCCTTTTTCATCATTTCGAGGATGTGGCGGATCCCGAGTGCGATCGCGACGCAGGTCCGCCAATAGAGACGGCACAGCGCGTCGAAGGACGAATCGAGCGCCAGCCCGCTGATGACGCCGAGCGCGTGCGGGTTGGCCAGCGGGGAGCGGTTGCCGTGAAAATCCGGCAGCACATGGAGACGATCGGCGAAATCGGCGCCGTGCAGCTCGCGCAATTGCTGCACGCGCTCGATGATGCTGCTGTGCGTGTCGGGCGAAGGCTGGCGCCCGCCACCATGCAGGCGAACAACATAGTCGAGCAGCGCTCCCGTTGCCGACTGCCCGCCCTCAATCAGCCAGAAGCCCGGCAGCACTGCCTCGAAATAGGGTCCCCACATGCCGAAGCCGGGCTTCATTTCCTTGGAGAAGGCAACGATGCAGCTCGACGTGCCGGCGATCAGCGCCAGCTGCCTTTCGAGTTTTGCCGGATCGCCGGCAAAGCCTCCGAGCACGCCGAGGGCGCCGGCATAGGCATCGATCAGCCCCGGCGCCACCCGGCATTCGGTGTCGAGTCCAAGCGCCGCCGCCGCGCTCGCCGTCAGCTTTCCGACGGCGCCTCCGACCGGCAATGTCTCTTCCGGCAGTCCACCGCGCTCGAGCAGGTCGGCAAGGCCGATCCGCTCGAGATAGTCCTGCTGCCAGCCGCGTTTCCGATGCGCAAGATAGTTCCATTTCGCCGTCAGCGTGCAACGCGAGCGAGCGGTGCTTCCGCTCGCCCGCCACGACATGAAATCGGCCAGGTCAAAGAAATAGCCCGCCTTCGCCCACTGCAGCGGCAGGTTACGCTTCAGCCACATCAGCTTCGGCATTTCCATCTCCGGCGAAAGGACGCCGCCGGAATGATCGAGCACCGGATGCTTGGTGGCGGTGCAAAGATCGGCCTCGTCCAAGGCCCGGTGGTCGAGCCAGACGATGGTGTCCCAGCGCCCCTCGCCTTCGCGATTGACCGACAGCGGCGCGCCCTCGCGATCGCGCACCACCAGCGAACAGGTCGCGTCGAAACCGATCGCCGCGACGCTTTCGGCGCTGACACCCGCTTCCTCACGGGCCGAACGCACCGCCGCGCACGCGGCCGCCCAGATGTCTTCGGAATCATGCTCGGCGTGGTTCTCCGCCGGCTGGTTCATGGCGATTGGCCGGTCGGAGCGCGCCAGAAGCTTTCCCCTCCGGTCGAATAGGCCGGCACGGGCGCTGCCGGTTCCGATATCGACCGCAACGACGTATTCCCGCATCGATGGATTCCCCGTCCCGAGATATGCAAGTGCCGCCGGTCTCTACAGCGCCGCGCGTCTTATCGGACGCGCAAAGATCGCTGTAGCACTTTCAGTGACCGCATGTGTGTTAATCGAGGTCGATTTAACGGCACATGCAGTTGGTGTAGGCGTTCGGTTCGTTCCGATCATTGTCGGACAAACTGTATCAATTCGCCCATGTCGTCAAACAACACATCGGGATCGAGACTGGCGAGCGCCCGCCGGTGTCGCTCGTTGCGCGCGTGGCTGGCGCCCGCAAAGGCGAAGACGCGCATTCCCGCGGCCTTTGCCGCCTCAATTCCGGCTGGGCTGTCCTCGATGACGATGCAATCGGCCGACCTGTAACCCATCTCGGCGCTCGCATACAGGAAGAGGTCGGGAGCCGGCTTGCCGTGTGTCACCATGCTCGCACTGAAAATATGCGGCTCGAAGAGATCGATGAGGCCGGTCACCGTCAGTGAAAGGCGGATGCGTTCCGGTTGGCTCGACGAGGCGACGCAGCATGCGCCGCCGAGCTGCGCAGCGGCTTCGCGGACGCCGCGGATCGGTTTCAATTCCTGACGAAAGCGGGCGTAAAGCCGCATCCGCATTCCTTCGAGGAAGACGTCGTCCGCTGCAAGCCCGTACTCCGCGTGCAGGATCGCCGACATGCTCTTGAGGCTGCGTCCGAGGAAGCGTTCGCTCGCCTCTTCGATCGTCATGGAAACTCCCGCGGCCTGGAGCGACTCGACCAGGACAGCGAGCGAGATCGGCTCGCTGTCCACAAGCACGCCGTCACAGTCGAAAATGACCAGTCCGGACGCGTGCACCGCCATTGCCTATTCCCTAAGTTCGCCATCCGAATAGAGCTGGAGTGTGGCGCGGGTACCCTTTTCCGAGAGTGTTTTCAAGGCATGTGCGAAGCGGCGGCGGAAGATATCGGACTGCGCGACTTCGCCGAATATGTCGGAAAGCGCGAGGAACGCCGCAGGCTCGTCCTTTGCCGCGAGCGCTGCGGCATGCAGCCGGTCGGCGTTTGCGTCGTTGAAGACGATGTCCTTGCCGCTCTCGGATTTGCCTGCGAAATAGTGGCACCAGAGCGCGGAGACCAGCGACAGCCCGACCACATCCTCGCCGCGGCTCAGCCGGTCGGCTGTCGATGGCAGGATGAATTTCGGCTGGCGGTTGGAGCCGTCCTGAGCCAGGCGGGCAATCGTATCGCCGATCTTCGGGTTTGAGAACCGCTTCTCGATGAGTCTGTAGTAGTCCTTCAGGTCCGTGTCCGGAACCGGTGGGATCACCGGGATGATCTCCTCATGCTCGAGCTTTGCCAGGAAGCCGCGGATCAGCGGCTCCTCCATGGCCTCGTGAACGAAATGAATGTCGAACAATGCCGCCGGATAGGCGATCGCCGCATGACCGCCATTGAGGATGCGGATCTTCATATGCTCGTAGGGCGCCACGTCGGAAACGAATTGCACACCGACCTCTTCCAGCGCCGGACGGCCCTGGGGAAAGTTATCTTCGAGCACCCACTGTTTGAACTCCTCGCAGAAGACCGGCCAGGCATCGTCGATACCGTAATCCGATGCGACGATGCCGATCTCGCGAGCGCCGGTCGCCGGCGTAATACGGTCTACCATGCCGTTCGGAAAGGCGACATTCGCGTCGATCCAGTCGGCGAAGCCCGGGTCGGAGAGGCGCGCGAGACCGGAAACGGCGGCATGCGTCACCTCGCCATTGCCCGGGATATTGTCGCAGGACATGATGGTGAACGGCGGCATTCCCTTTGCCCGCCGCTCGGCAAGGCCCGCCAGAATGAGACCGAAGACAGTCTTCGGTGACGACGGATTGCGTGCATCCTCGACCATCGCCGGATGCTCAGGATTGAAGACCCCGGACGCCGGATCGATGAAATAGCCCCCCTCGGTGATCGTCAGCGACACGATATGGATGAAGGGACTTGCCAGTTGGGCGACGATGGCCGGCGTATCGCCGAGCTTCAGATAGGCGATCATCGCGCCGGTCACCCGAGCCGCCGTGCGGTTGTTATCCTGCTCGACGACGGTCGTCAGGAAATCCTGCGCTTCGAGTTTGGCGCGGATGATCTCGTCCGAGGGCAAGACGCCCGCCCCGATGATCGCCCAATCGCGGTCGCGCCCCAGATTGAAGAGATCGTCGAGGTAGACGGCCTGGTGAGCGCGATGGAAATTGCCTACGCCGAAATGCAAGATTCCGGCCCTGAGATCATGCCGGCCATACCCGGGCACGCCGGCTTTGGCCTTGATCGCGTCGAGCGTGGCAAGCGAGAGTTTGGTCGTCATCCTGTCGTTCCTTTCGAGAACCCGGCCTCAGCTCATCCAGTTGCCGCCGTCGACGTTATAGGTTTGGGCCACGACATAGTCGCTTTCCGATGAAGCGAGGAAGATCGCCATTCCGCTCAAATCCTCGGCAGTGCCCATGCGGCCATAAGGCACGGCCTCACCGACGAGCCGCTTCTTCTCACCGAGAGGCCGGTTCTCATATTTGGCAAACAGCGCATCGACCCCGTCCCAGTGCTCGCCCTCGACCACGCCGGGGGCGATCGCGTTCACATTGATCCGATGCTTGATGAGATCGAGGCCTGCGGACTGGGTGAGGCTGATGACGGCCGCCTTGGTGGCACAGTAGACAGCGACCAACGCTTCGCCGCGCCGGCCGGCCTGGCTCGCCATGTTGATGATCTTGCCGCCCCGCCCCTGCGCGATCATCTGTCTTGCCGCCGCCTGCAGTGTGAAGAGCGTGCCGGCGACGTTGATCGAAAACAGTCTCTCATAGCTTTCGCGCGTGATCTCGACGATTGGAGCGAGGTCGAAGAGAGCGGCGTTGTTCACGAGGATGTCGAGCCCGCCGGCCTGCTGCACGGTCGCGGCGATAGCCGCATCGATCGACCCCTGTCGGGTGACGTCCATTTCGACTGCGTAGGCCGCCGACCCGATTTCCGCGGCGGTCTCCCTCGCACGTTCCATATCGATGTCGGCGATCGCGACCGTCGCGCCCTCGCGTATATAGGCTTCCGCGAACGAGCGGCCGATGCCCCGCGCCGAGCCGGTGATGAGCGCATTCTTGCCGTCGAGACGTTTCATCGGATTGCCATTCCCTTCTCGTCGAACCTGTGCACGCGCTGGGTATCCGGCGTCAGGAACACCTGATCGCCATGAGTCACGGGGAAGTCGCCGCTGACGCGCGCCGTCATCGTGTCGATGCCGTCGGCTTTCACATGCAGGAAGGTGTCGGAGCCGAGATGTTCGGCGACGCCGACGGTGCCGCGCCATGTCCCGTGGTCCTTCGAGAGCACGAGATGTTCGGGGCGGATGCCGATCGTGTGGGCCTGGTAGGCCGCAGCCGGCGCTCCCGAGACGAAGTTCATCTTCGGCGAGCCGATAAACCCCGCGACGAAGAGATTGTCCGGCCGGTGATAGAGCTCCAGCGGCGAGCCCACCTGCTCGATACGGCCGCGATTGAGCACGACGATCTTGTCGGCCATCGTCATCGCTTCGACCTGGTCATGGGTGACATAGATCATCGTCGTCTTCAGCTGCTGGTGGAGCTGGCTGATCTCGAGCCGCATATTGACCCGCAGTGCCGCGTCGAGATTCGACAGCGGTTCGTCGAAGAGGAAGGCGTCCGGCTGGCGGACGATCGCCCGTCCGATTGCAACGCGCTGGCGCTGACCGCCGGAAAGCTGGCGGGGCTTGCGCTCGAGATAGTCGGTCAGGTTCAGGACACGTGCCGCATCCTGAACCTTCCTGTCGATCACCGACTTGTCCTCGCCCGCCATCTTCAGCGGGAAGGCGATGTTGCCGCGCACGCTCATATGCGGGTAGAGCGCATAGGACTGGAACACCATCGACAAACCGCGTTTGGCCGGCGGCAGCTCGGTCGCGTTCTTGCCATCGATGACGACTTCGCCGCCGCTGACGTCTTCCAGCCCGGCAATCAGCCTCAGAAGCGTGGACTTGCCGCAACCGGAGGGGCCGACGAAGACGACGAACTCGCCGTCATTGATATCCAGATCGATCGACGGGATCACGGCGTGGGCGCCGAAGACCTTCGAAACGTTCTTCAGTGTAATGCTTCCCATTGTCGTTTCCTTATTTGACCGCGCCGAAGGTGAGGCCCCGCACCAGTTGCTTCTGCGAGAACCAGCCGAGGATGAGGATGGGGGCGATCGCCATCGTCGAGGCCGCCGACAGCTTCGCGTAGAAGAGGCCCTCGGGGCTCGAATAGGAGGCGATGAAGGCGGTCAGCGGCGCGGCACGTGCCGCGCTGAGATTGAGCGTCCAAAACGCCTCGTTCCAGGCGAGAATGATGTTGAGCAGGAAGGTCGAGGCGATGCCGGGGATCGCCATCGGCGTCAGGACATAGATAATCTCCTTGGCAAGCGATGCGCCGTCCATACGCGCCGCCTCGAGGATCTCGCCGGGGATTTCCTTGAAATAAGTGTAGAGCATCCAGATGATGATCGGCAGGTTGATCAGCATCAGCACCAGGACCAGACCGACGCGGGTATCAAGCAACCCCGTATTGCGGAACATGAGATAGAGCGGCACCAGCACGCCGACCGGCGGCATCATCTTGGTGGAGAGCATCCACATCAGCACGTCCTTCGTGCGTTTCGTCGGCGCAAAGGCCATCGCCCAAGCGGACGGAACGGCAATCACCAGGCCGAGCAGCGTCGATCCGAAGGAAATGACGACCGAATTCATGAAGTGCTTGAAGTAGTCGGACCGGCTCTGCACCTCGAAATAGTTTTCCACCGTCCAATCGAAGAACAGAAAGGCGGGCGGCGAGGCGATCGCCTGGGCTTCCGTCTTGAAACTCGTGAGGAACGTCCAGAGGATCGGGAAGAAGATGAGGATGCCGATGGTCCAGGCCGCGGCGGTCGTCAGCAGCTTGCGCCGGGTCGAAACATTGCGTGCCATTTGATCAAGCCTCCAGCGTCTTGCCGATCATGCGCATCAGGAAGATTGCGACGATATTCGCGAGGATGACGGCGATGATGCCGCCGGCGGATGCACCACCGACATCGAACTGCAGCAACGCCTGCGCGTAGACCAGGAAGGTGAGATTGGTGCTCTGCGTGCCGGGGCCGCCATTGGTGGTGACGAGGATCTCCGCAAAAACGGACAAGAGAAAGATCGTCTGGATCAGGATCACCACGGTGATCGCGCGCGAAAGGTGCGGCAGCACGAGATAGATGAAGCGGCTCCAGGCGCCGGCGCCGTCCATTTGGGCTGCCTCCTTCTGCTCCTCGTCGAGCGACTGCAGCGCCGTCAGGAGGATGAGCGTCGCAAACGGCAGCCATTGCCAGGCGACGATGAGGATAATGGAGAAAAGCGGCGCATTGGCGAGGAAGTCGAAGGGCTGCAGGCCGACGAGCTTGGCGAGCCAGGCAAAAAGCCCGTTCACCGGATTCATGAACATGTTCTTCCAGACGAGCGCCGCAACGGTCGGCATGATCAAGAAGGGGGCGATGACCAGGATGCGCACGATGCCCTGCCCGAACATCGGCTGGTCGAGCAAAAGCGCGAGCGCGATGCCTCCGGCGACAGTAATGAACAGCACGCCGAGGACGATGGCGAGCGTGTTGAAGATTGCCTGGAAAAAGGCGGGATCCGTGAGGAAGTAGGTATAGTTGGAAAGGCCCGCAAACTCCTCCATTCCCGGCATCAGCAGATTGTAGCGGAGCAGCGAGAAATAGATCGTCATCGACAGCGGAATGATCATCCAGGCCAGAAGCAGGAGCACCGAAGGTGCGATCATCAGCCGCGCGGCAGAGCGGGTGTGCAAGGTCGCCATCGCATTCCCCATGAGGTGTCGGCGCTGTTGCGGAGCATGCGGGTCGCATGTGGAACGCGCCTGTCGCCGTTTTGAAAAGGCAGAGCGGAACGCGGATCGGGAAGGTTCGCCTTTTCCTCGTTCCGCTCCGGAGTTTGCCGGGGCGCCGGCCGGTTCCGGCCAGCACCCCGACCCTTGGGAGCTTACTTGATGTAGCCGGCGCGAGTCATTTCGCGCGTCGTCAGTTGCTGCGCATTGGCAAGCGCCTGGTCGACGCTGACCTGCCCGGCGAGGGCTGCGGAGAACTGCTGGCCGACTGCCGTGCCGATGCCCTGGAATTCCGGGATGGCCACGAATTGAACGCCGACATAGGGCACGGGCTTCACTGTCGGGTTTTTCGGATCCGCCGAATTGATGGATTCCAGCGTCATAGCCGCAAATGGCGCAGCCTTCTGGTATTCCGGATTCTCATACAGAGACTTGCGGGTACCCGGAGGGACGTTGGCCCAGCCTTCCTTCTCCGCCACGAGTTTCAGGTAGTCCTTGCCGGTCGCCCAGGCGATGAACTTCTGGGCGGCGTCCGCCTTCTGCGAACCTGCCGGAATGGCAAGGCTCCAGGCCCACAGCCAGTTGCCGCGCTTGCCGAGCCCGGTATCCGGGGCCAGTGCAAAGCCCACCTTGTCGGCAACCGTGGATTCGTCGGGATTGGTCACGAAGGAGGCGGCGACGGTCGCGTCGATCCACATGCCACATTTCCCCGTCTGGAACAGCGATAGATTTTCGTTGAAGCCGTTGGACGAGGCGCCGGGCGGGCCGGCATCGTTCATCAGCTTGACGTAGAAGTCGAGAGCGTTCTTCCATTCCGGCTGATCGAACTGCGGCTGCCAGTTCTCGTCGAACCAGCGCGCGCCGAAGGAATTGGCGGTGGCCGTGAGGAAAGCCATGTTCTCGCCCCAGCCGGCCTTGCCACGCAGGCAGATGCCGTAGATCTCATTGCCCTTGTCGGTGATCTTTCGGGCCGCATCGGCGATGAACTCCCAGGTCGGCGCATCGGGCATGGTGAGCCCCGCCTTCTCGAACAGGTCCTTGCGGTACATGACCATCGAGCTCTCGCCGTAGAACGGTGCGGCGTAGAGCTTGCCGTCGACCGTCAGGCCGCTGCGGATCGCCGGCAAAAGGTCGTCGACATCATAGTCGGAGCCGAGATTGTCGAGCGGCAGAAGCCAGTCCTGCTTGGCCCAGATCGGCACTTCATAGGTCCCGATCGTCATGACGTCGTACTGACCGCCCTTCGTCGCGATGTCCGTGGTAACGCGCTGACGCAGCACGTTCTCCTCGAGCGTCACCCACTCGAGATCGATGTCCGGATTTTTCGACGTGAAATCGTCTGCCAGCTTCTGCATCCGAATCATGTCGCCATTGTTCACCGTCGCAATAGTCAGGGTCTCGGCCTGGGCCAAACCCGCCATAACGACCGCCGAGCACGTGCCCAGCAGGAATGTTCTCAAATTCATCGATTTCCTCCCAGAAGAACTGAGCATTTGCCTTGCTCGTGAGCAATTACTCACTTTTCGGGAAAAAATGTCAATGCGGATTCCATGCTGCAGTGCAGAATGAAGCGCTAAATGGCTGTTTTCGCTGTAGTGTTCTTGGAGAAGTTCCGTTCGGGAGCGGCCGATCCGCAACCGCGGCGGCCTGGCCAAGTTCCGACTTGGGCGTTTTCAGGCCTTGAGCAGATATTCGGCCGTGTCTTCATCGGTGATGAGACCGTTGATGATTCCACCCCTCAAGGCAGCCCGCAGGGCCTCGTACTTGCGTGTTCCCTTGGCGATGCCGATCACCGCGGCGCGGTCGCGCGGCGGCAGCGGAATCGAGGCGACGCGCTCGTTGATGCTGCCCGTGAGCAAGGCGCCGTCATGGTCGAACATCCATCCACAGATCTCGCCGACGGCCCCCGCCGCCATCAATCCCGCCATTTCCTCCCGGGCGAGGAAGCCGTCCTCGCAGAGCGGTGCCTCGGCGCCGAGTTCGCCGACGCCGACGAAAACGGCATCGGCGCGGGCGCCGAGTTCCAGCGCCATCTTCACCAGGCTTTGCTTGTGCAGCACTTCGCGCTCTTCCGGCGACGAGACGAGAACCGGCAGCGGCATGGGGAAATGGCGCGCATTGATCACGTCCGCCATGCTGAAGATCACGTTGTAATAGGCAGCCGAACCATCGAGCCGGATATTGCCGGTGAGCGAGACGATGCGGTGCTGTGGACAGTCCATCGGCGGCAACTGGTCGATCGTCGCCTTCAGCGTCCTACCCGTGCCGACCGCGAGCACCACCGGCTCGGCGGATTTCAGCCAGCGCTCGATTTCCGTCGCCGCGGCCTCGGCGATGCCGACCGTCGTCGACGCCGAGCCCGGGTCGCTCGGCACCACGTCCGCATATTTCAGCTCGTATCTGTCCTTGAGCCGGGCGGCCGCTTCCAGGCAGGCGGCGATCGGATGGTCGAGCCGCACCTTGACAAGCCGCTCGGCCATGGCAAGCGACACGAGGCGCTGCGCCGACTGGCGCGAAATGCCCATGATCGACGCAATCTCGTCCTGCGTGCGACCGGCAACATAATAGAGCCATCCGGCACGGGCAGCATCGTCCAGCCTGTTGTTGTTCTCCGGCTTGCGCGCCATGGTTCGCCTCCTTCCTTTTGATTTGCTGCCACTATTTGGCATGCCCTGTCAAACCAGGGCGTAAATCGACCGGGCCTCGAGGAAAAAAGACCGCAAACTCTCCGGATTCGCGGAAGGCGCGTCCAAAATTTTACCGTTTGATAAAAAAATAAAGCGTGATACCGTTACCCATCCTGAGAAGACATTGGGAGCCAAAAATGGGAACGACGCAATCTGGGATTCTCGGCGGGCGCCTGCCGCTCGCGGAGTACGAAAAGAACTTTTCCGACCTACATCCGCCGCTCGACAGACACGAAGCGCTCGTGGCCGCGGACCGCTGTTACTTCTGCCACGACGCGCCCTGCATGACGGCCTGTCCCACCTCCATCGACATTCCGCTGTTTATCCGACAAATCGCGACAGGCAACCCGATCGGCTCCGCCAAGACCATCTTCGACCAGAACATCCTGGGCGGCATGTGCGCCCGCGTCTGTCCCACCGAGACGCTCTGCGAACAGGCCTGCGTGCGCAACACCGCCGAGGAGCGGCCGGTCGAGATCGGGCGACTGCAGCGCTATGCGACCGACATCGCGATGAAGGAGAACAAGCAGTATTATGCGCGGGCGGCGTCTTCCGGCCGCAGGGTTGCGGTTGTCGGCGCAGGGCCTGCCGGCCTTGCCTGCGCCCATCGCCTCGCCGTCAACGGTCATGACGTGGTGATCTATGACGCGCGTGAAAAGTCCGGCGGTCTCAACGAATATGGGATTGCCGCTTACAAGTCGGTCGACGATTTCGCCCAGAAGGAGGTCGATTACGTGCTGTCGGTCGGCGGCATCGAGGTACGCCATGGTCAGGCGCTCGGCCGCGACTTCTCGCTCGCGGACCTCGCCGAGCAGCATGACGCCGTTTTCCTGGGTCTCGGCCTTGCGGGCGTCAACGCTCTCAGGACCGAAGGCGAGAATGCCGATGGAGTGGAGGACGCCGTGGATTTCATCGCGGCGCTACGCCAATCGAATACCAGGGCCGACATTCCGGTGGGTCGGCGGGTCGTCGTCCTCGGCGGCGGCATGACCGCCATCGACGCGGCCGTACAGGCAAAGCTGCTCGGGGCCGAAGAAGTGACGATCTGCTACCGCCGCGGCAAGGAGCACATGAACGCCTCCGAATTCGAGCAGGATCTGGCCACCTCCAAGGGTGTCACCATTCGCCACTGGCTGCAGCCAAAGCGTATAGCCGCGAAGGACGGCAAGGTCGCCGGCATCGAGCTCGAATACACCACCCTCGAAGACGGCAAGCTGACGCCGACCGGGGAGACCGGCATCATTGCCGCCGACCAGATCTTCAAGGCGATCGGCCAGACCTTCGAAGCCTCCGGTCTCGGCGCGCTGCAGATGGAGGGCGGACGCATTGCCGTCGATCAGGAGGGCCGCACCTCGCTGGCAAAAGTATGGGCGGGCGGCGACTGCGTGCACGGCGGCGAAGACCTGACCGTCTCGGCCGTCGCCATGGGACGCGACGCAGCCGAATCGATCAACCGGGCTCTCGCCGCGGAAGCGCCGCTGGCGAGCGCCGTTGCTTGAAAAGCGGAACAGGATCGAGAGGACGAGAACAATGGCTGATCTTCGCAACAATTTTGTCGGGATCAAATCCCCGAACCCGTTCTGGTTGGCCTCGGCGCCGCCGACGGATAAGGCCTACAATGTCGAGCGGGCCTTCAAGGCCGGCTGGGGCGGCGTCGTCTGGAAGACGCTTGGCGAGGAAGGACCGCCGGTCGTCAACGTCAACGGCCCGCGCTACGGTGCCATCTGGGGCGCGGACAGGCGGCTTCTGGGCTTGAACAATATCGAACTCATCACCGACCGCGACCTCTATGTGAACCTGCGCGAGATGAAGCAGGTGAAGATGAACTGGCCCGACCGGGCGCTGATCGCATCGATCATGGTGCCTTGCGTCGAGGAGGCGTGGAAGGCGATCCTGCCGCTCGTCGAGGAAACCGGTGCCGACGGCATCGAACTCAATTTCGGCTGTCCCCACGGCATGTCGGAGCGCGGCATGGGCTCCGCGGTCGGCCAGGTGCCGGAATATATCGAGATGGTCGTGCGCTGGTGCAAGCAGTATACCCGCATGCCGGTGATCACCAAGCTGACGCCGAACATCACCGACGTTCGCAAGCCCGCCCGCGCCGCCAAGGTCGGTGGCACCGACGCGGTCTCGCTGATCAACACGATCAACTCGATCACCTCGGTCAACCTCGACACCTTCTCGCCGGAACCGTCGATCGACGGCCGCGGCAGCCATGGCGGCTATTGCGGACCGGCGGTCAAGCCGATCGCGCTCAACATGGTCGCCGAGATCGCGCGCGACCCCGAGACCCGCGGCCTGCCGATCTCCGGCATCGGCGGCATCACCACTTGGCGCGATGCTGCCGAGTTCCTGGCGCTCGGCGCCGGCAACGTGCAGGTCTGCACGGCGGCGATGACCTACGGCTTCAAGATCGTCCAGGAAATGATCTCGGGCCTCTCCGAGTGGATGGACGCCAAGGGCCACAGATCGCTCGACGACATATGCGGTCGCGCCGTGCCGAATGTCACCGACTGGCAGTATCTCAACCTCAACTACGTCTCCAAGGCGAAGATCGACCAGGACGCCTGCATCAAGTGCGGCCGCTGTCACATCGCCTGCGAGGACACCTCGCACCAGGCGATCACCCAGTTCGTCAACGGCGTGCGCCATTTCGAGGTGATCGAGGAAGAGTGCGTCGGCTGCAACCTCTGCGTCAACGTCTGTCCCGTCGAGAACTGCATCACCATGGAGCCGCTCGCCGCCGGCACTCTCGACAGGCGCACCGGCAAGCCGGTCGATCCGAACTACGCCAACTGGACGACCCACCCCAACAACCCGATGGCCCGCCAGGCCGCCGAGTAAGGGATGGAGCAACAAGGCCGCCGGGGAGCGCCGGCGGCCTTCTGCATTTGCACTGGCGTCAGAACTCGATCACGACCTTGCCGAAAGGCCCGCGGTCGAGATGCGCGAGCGCCTCATTGAACTCCGTGAACTTGTAGCGCTTGTCGATCACCGGCTTCAGGCGCAAGCGATCGACCGCGCCGACCAGGTCTTCCAGCGCCCGGCGATGTCCGACGCTGATGCCCTGCAGCACCGGCGACTTGAGAAGCAGCGGTGCTACGGGACCGGAAACCTCGAAGCCTTCGAGCACTCCGATCACCGAGATGCGCCCGTCCGGGGCGACCGCCTTCAGCGATTGGCCGAGAGCGGCGCCGCCGGCGATCTCAAGAATATGGTCGGCGCCATGGTCGCCGGTGAGCGCATAGACGCGCTCTACCCAGTCTTCGCTGAGGCGGTTGATGCCGTGGTCGGCGCCAAGCGCAAGCGCCTTCTCGAGCTTTTCCCGGCTGCTCGATGTGACGATCACTTCGGCGCCGACAGCCTTGGCGATCTGCAGGCCAAAGAGTGCGACGCCGCCCGTGCCCTGCACGACGACACGGTCGCCGGGCTTCAGATGACCCTTTTCGATCAGGGCGAACCAGGCAGTCAGGCCAGCGCAGGGCAGCGTGCTCGCCTCAGCGGCATCGAGACTTTTCGGCGCGCCGACGAACCAGTCCTCCGGAAAGGCGACATATTCCGACATCACGCCTGGATGGACGCCACCAAGCGTGTCATATGCAGGCGTCCTGCCGTTTCCGGGCCGCAGGCCGTCGAGCCAAACGGGCGCGAAGGTCGAGATCACGCGGTCGCCGGCCTTGAAGCGAGTCACACCCTTGCCGACCGCTTCGACGACGCCGCTCATGTCCGAGGCCGGAACGAAGGGAAAAGTGAGAGCCAGGCCCATGCCGGATTCCAGTATCAGCTTGTCGCGATAGTTGAGCGACACCGCCGTCGTGCGAACAAGTACATCAAACTCGCCGATTTCGGGCACCCTGCGCTCCGCGATCTTCAGCTTATGCGGGCCAACAGCCTCGGTGCTCCATTCCTGCATCCATTTCGACATGTTCGTTCCTTTCCAGTTGTTGTGCTGGGACGAACATAATGTTGAAAATGAGATCGCCAGTTGCGATAAGAATTCCCCTCATTGGTTCTTCAACGGACACAATCGCATGGAACATCTCAACGGCATCCCGGTGTTTGTCGAGGCGGCGGAGGCCGGCGGCTTCTCCGCTGCGGCGGAGCGGCTGAACCTTTCACGCTCAGCCGTCGGCAAGACGATCGCCCGGCTCGAGCAGAAGTTCGGCGTCCGCCTCTTCCATCGCACCACCCGGGCGCAGAGCCTGACCGAGGAGGGCCAGCTCTTCTATGAGAGCTGCCAGAGAGCGCTCGGCGAAATCCGCAGCGCCGAAGCCCTTCTCGAATCCGGGAGACAGGAAATCCGTGGCCGATTGCGGATCTCCATGCCGGTGCTCTTCGGCCGCCAATGCGTGGCACCGCTCTTTCGGGACCTGTTGCGCAGCCACCCGCATCTCGAGCTCGATCTGTCCTTCAGCGATCGCGTCATCGACCTTCTCGACGAAGGCTTCGATCTTGCCATCCGCAACGGTTCATTGGGCAACGATTCCGGGCTGATGACGCGTGCCGTCGCCGAGCAGCGCATGACAGTCTGTGCCTCTCCCGCCTATCTCGCGGCGCGCGGTGCGCCGCATACCGTGGCAGACCTCGCATCCCACGATGCGGTGGTCTACTGCCGCGGCGGCCAACAGCGACCATGGTCCTTTCCTGTCGAAGGCAGGACCGCCGAGACGATCTTGCCGAAGACCCGGTTGCGGCTCGACGATCTCGCGGCGATCGCTGATGCGGCAGCCGAGGGCATCGGCCTTGCCTGGCTGCCCTGCTGGCTGGTGCGCGAGCGCGTGCAACGCGGTGAACTCGTCCGCGTCCTGAGCGATCGGCCCGGTCTCGTTTTCAAGGTGCATGCCGTATGGCCGCGAACGCGGCTGCTGTTGCCGAAATTGCGGGTGGCGATCGACGCCCTCGCCGCGGGTCTGCCGCGCATCATGGAATAGATGCGCTGGCCACGCCTAGCACTACTTTGGCACTTTTGGCTTGGGGCGTTCTGTGAGGAGCATCTCACAGTGGGGGCATCGTAGCGGCGGTGGCCGTGCGAAGATGTCGAGGATCGCTTGCCTGACGGTCGGCATGCTCGGTTGTGGCGGCGGACCTGTGAGTCTTTTTTTTCCGTCCCGCGGCCTTGAGGCGGCGGGATTGGAGAAAGGCGTAGGCGATCATCGTCATCAAGGCATGTCGATGTAACCCCGTCCAGGACCTGCCTTCGAAGTGGTCGAGCCCAAGCTCCTCCTTGAGTTGTTGGTGTGCCTGCTCGCAGACCCATCTCGCTTTGATCGTGGCGGCGAGCGTCTTGAGGGTGGTATCGGTCGGCAGGTTCGACAGATAGTATTTTTGCTCTCCGGTCGACCGCCGCTCGCCGACGAGCCAGACTTCGTCGCCAGGCATGCATTGCACACGATTATCGAGCATCCGGTGCTTATGGCCATCCGCAACCCGGACACGGCAGGCTGCGAAGAGACATGTCAGCCGGCCTTTAGTGCCCCGGCGCCAGCTAACCTTTTGCCATTTCTCGCCCGCCAACATCGCCTCGGCAGAAACCGGGGGCCGGTCGGCAATGTGGTATTTGCGGCGCTTGCCGGTGCTGGCGACGGGGAAGACCAGAGCAACGTCGGCCGGATAGACGTTCTGGCGACGCGACAGGCCAACGGCCCAGAGCAGACCGCGCTCGCTCAAGGCCTGACGGAACGGCCCGCTTGATCCATATCCGGAATCGGCAAGCACGCAGCCGAAACGGACGCCGGAGGCGATGACACGGTCGATCTCTTCAAGCGCAATCTCCGGCTTCGTCCGAGCAATCTGTCGATCCGTCGGCACGCCGGCCCGCGCCATGCGCTCTTTATCGTCCATCCAGGTCTCGGGCAGAAACAGCCGCAGCCCCACCATCACCGGAACCTCGCGCGATGCCAGCGTCACCGAGACCAGAGTCTGACAGTTGGCTGTCTTCCCAAGCGCGGAGGCGTATTGGGGCGCAACGCCAACCGAGTGACATCCCTTCTTCGGCAACGCCGTGTCGTCGATGATCAACCAGGCGTTGTCGCCGCCAACCAACTTGTCGGCTTCAATGAGCAGGGCCGTTTCGAGCGCAGAGGCATCCCAGACGCCGCTGCCGATGAAATGATGGAGCTGGTCATAGCTCACGCCGCTATCTCGGGCCGCCATCGGCTGAACGCTCTTGCGATCGCCAGGGCCGATCAGCCCCGCTACATAGGCCGGGCACATCCGCCGCCGCCGCTTGTGCCCCAGCGGCGCCAGAAACGGTTGAAGCCAGTCCATCAATTCCTCATGCCATCCCACCATGACGCGCTCCTCCTCATCGGAGCGCGCAGCATCAAGCCATCTTGGATAACAAATCGTTAACGTGCCAAAGTAGTGCTAGGCGTTCGAATCTCAGCATATTCCTTAGATTGAGGGGATTTTCGCGCGAACACGAACGCTAAACAGATTGTGTAGAAAACGTAAGTTGTCGCCACCCGCAATCTGGTCGATAAGGGGAAAAACCAGCAGCGGCCGGCCGCCGCAGACCCGGGCAAACTGTTTGACTATCATTTCCGCCAGCACGCGCAAGAAGACACACCTGATCTCCGGTGCCGTTCTCGGCGTCTTCGTGCTCTCGCATTTCACCAATCACTCGCTTGGCCTGATCTCCATCGGTGCGATGGAAGCCGGTCGGCGTGTCTGCACATTCTTCTGGCAAAGCATACCAGGAACCGTTCTGCTCTACGGCGCCTTGCTCCTGCACTTCGTGATGGCCCTCGACAGTCTCTATCGCCGCCAGACCCTCAGGATGCCCATCGGCGAAGCCCTGAAGATCGCCTTTGGCCTGAGCCTGCCCTTCTTGCTGATACCCCATGTGGTCGCCACACGGGTGGAGCCGTTCCTGACCGGGATCGGTGCCGATTATCCCGGCATTCTGCGCGCACTGTGGTCGAGTTCGGTCGGCACAACCCGCCAGACGATCGCGCTGCTGTTCGTATGGAGCCACGCTTGTCTTGGTGCCTGGTTCTGGACGCGCGGCCGAGACTGGTTTCCGCGATACGAGATCCTGCTCTATACCGTTGCCCTGCTCGTACCCATCTTCGCGCTGCTTGGCTTCGTCAACGGCGCCCGTTCCCTCGTCCGCGACTATGCCGAACATGGCGCCTATGGCGACACGGCCTATGTCAATGAGCGGCAGCGCCTCGATCCCGCCCTTGCCGAAAACATCCGGCTCGCCTTCTATGCCGGCTTTGCCGGCCTGATCGGCGGCACCCTGGCGCTGCGCGCCATGCCCGCGCGCGGCCGCATCCGCGTTCGCTATCCGGATGGGCGCGTGGCGGCGGTCAGCCTCGGCTTCAGCGTGCTCGAGGCGAGCCGCGCCGCCGGTTTCCCCCATGTCTCGGTCTGCGGCGGCCGCGGCCGGTGCTCGACCTGCCGCGTACGCGTCATTGAGGGCCTCGAGGGCCACCCGGCGCCGGAGGCCGCGGAATTTGCGACCCTCAGCCGGATCGGCGCCCCCGACAATGTCCGCCTGGCCTGCCAGTTCCGGCCCACCCACAATGTCACGGTCGTGCCCATTCTCGATACCGACAGCCTCGGGATCAAGACGCAGATTGCCCGCCAGAACGGCGGTGGGCGCGAGCGGCGCGTCGCCGTGCTCTTCTGCGACCTGCGCGATTTCACCCGCATCGCCGAGCACCGGTTGCCCTACGACACTGTGTTCCTGCTCAACCGCTATTTCGCAATGATCGGCGAGGCGGTCGAGGGGTCGGGCGGCGTTGTCGACAAATTCATCGGTGACGGCGCATTGGCGATTTTCGGATTGAAGAGCTCTTACAAAGACGCCTGCCTGCAATCGCTGACCGCCGCCATGCGGTTGTCGGAAGGCGTGGAGGCGCTTAACCAGACGTTCGAAGCTGAACTCCAGCAGCCGCTGCGGCTCGCAATCGGCCTGCATGCCGGGCGGGCGATCATCGGCGAGATGGGCTACGGCCAGGCGACATCGCTGACTGCAGTCGGCGACACGATCAACACCGCAAGCCGGCTGGAGGGCCTGGCGAAGGAGCATGACGCGGAGCTTGCCGTCTCCGTCGAGCTCGTTAACCGCGCCGGCGTCAGCCTCGAGGGCAATCGCCGTCTGGATATCGGCCTGCGCGGCCGCCAAGCACGGCTCGAAATCTGGATCCTCGAAAACGCCGGGGCAATATCAAACGCGCTCCCGGCAGAGGATTGAGCCATCATCGGTTGCCCCCTCACCCTCTCGCGGCAGCGGGATGAGGGACGAAGATGACCCGCAAACGCCGACGTACCTACTCCCGCACCTGCAGGCCATCGATGAACAGCCGCTCGAGGAACCGCGCCGCATCCTCGAAGCGCCCGTCACCGGCATGCTCCTGGCCGAGGACGGCGCGCACCTGCACGTCGAAGTCGGCGTAATGCTGCGTCGTCGACCAAATCGCGAAGATCAGGTGATAGGGATCGCATTTGGCGATCTTGCCCGCCTTCGCCCAGGCCCTGATCACCTCGGCCTTATCGTCGACCAGTTGCTTCAGAGGTCCTTTCAGTTCGTCCTCGATATGCGGTGCTCCCTGAAGCACCTCATTGGCGAAGAGGCGGCTTTCGCGTGGGTAATCCCGCGCAAGTTCGAGCTTGCGCCGGATATAGCTTCGGATCTCGGCAACGGGATTGCCGCCTGCGTCGAGCGCGCGCAGCGGATCGAGCCAGGTGTCGAGCACTCGGTCGATCAGGGCGCGGTGCATCGCCTCCTTGGTGCGGAAATAATAAAGCAGGTTCGGTTTCGACATGCCGGCGACCTCGGCGATCTGATCGATGGTCGAGCCGCGGAAGCCGTGCGCGGAGAAGACCTCCAGCGCCGCTTCCAAGATCTGCTCCTCCTTCTCCTCCTGAATACGCGTGCGCCTTTGGGTCTTGGCCGCTCTTGGAAGTACCATATCTCCCCCTGTCGATGCCCGCACCGGATCGGAAAGGGACCCGATCTGTCCGAAATTCGGACGCGCCATTTTATGGGCAGCAGTTCCGATTTTTTCTTTTTCCCGCTTGAGTGCCGCCGCGGAAGTTGTAATGTTTACCAACCGGTCAAATTATCAGCCAGAACGCCAATAAAGGCAACGGCTGTTCGAAGGGCATAAAACAAAGCTCCAATTTGGCCAACGGGAACATGAGGGCTATCCCCGGGGAGGGCCCAGCCGAAAACAGAGGAGAACGCCATGGCAACACCTGGCGAGAATAGGCGCGTCAATGCCGACCGCCTGTGGGATTCGTTGATGGAAATGGCGAAGATCGGCCCAGGCGTCGCTGGCGGTAACAATCGCCAGACTTTGACGGATGCCGACGGCGAAGCCCGACGGCTCTTTCAGTCCTGGTGCGCAGCGGCCGGGCTCTCCATGGGTGTCGACAAAATGGGCACCATGTTCATGACTCGCCCCGGAACCGATCCCGATACCCTGCCCGTCCATATCGGCTCCCATCTCGATACCCAGCCGACCGGCGGCAAGTTCGACGGCGTGCTCGGGGTGTTAAGCGGCCTCGAGGTCGTGCGCACGATGAACGATCTCGGGATCAGGACCAGGCGCCCGATCGTCGTTACCAACTGGACCAATGAGGAAGGCGCGCGCTTCGCGCCGGCAATGCTTGCCTCCGGGGTCTTCGCCGGCGTCCACACGCTCGACTATGCCTATGCCCGCAAGGATCCCGAAGGAAAGATCTTCGGCGACGAGTTAAAGCGCATCGGCTGGGTCGGCGACGAAGACGTCGGCGATCGCAAGATGCACGCCTATTTCGAATATCACATCGAACAGGGGCCGATCCTCGAAGCCGAGAACAAAGAGATCGGCGTCGTCACCCACTGTCAGGGTCTCTGGTGGCTCGAGTTCACGCTGACCGGCCGGGAGGCCCATACCGGCTCGACGCCGATGAACATGCGCGTCAATGCCGGGCTCGCCATGGCGCGCATCCTCGAAATGGTGCAGACCGTCGCCGTTGAAAATCAGCCGGGAGCCGTCGGCGGCGTCGGCCAGATGTTCTTCTCGCCGAATTCTCGCAACGTGCTGCCGGGCAAGGTCGTTTTCACCGTCGACATCCGCTCGCCCGACCAGGCCAAGCTCGACGGCATGCGCGCGCGCATCGAGGCGGAAGCGCCGAAGATCTGCGAGCCCCTTGGCGTCGGGTGTGCCATCGAGGCGGTCGGCCATTTCGACCCGGTCACCTTCGATCCCAAGCTGGTCTCAACCGTCCGCGGCGCCGCCGAGAAGCTCGGCTACAGCCATATGAACATCATTTCCGGTGCAGGGCACGACGCCTGCTGGGCGGCAAAAGTCGCCCCGACGACGATGATCATGTGCCCCTGCGTCGGAGGGTTGAGCCACAACGAGGCCGAGGACATTTCAAAGGAATGGGCCGCGGCCGGCGCCGACGTCCTATTCCACGCCGTGCTCGAAACGGCGGAAGTCGTCGAGTGAGAATTGCTGCAGCGGGACGGAAGTTCCGCCCGTTTGGCTGGTGGCCTACCGCCGCCCAACAGATCATTGCGAGGAAAGAACAATGAGCACCGTCATCAAGGGTGGAACCATCGTCACAGCCGACCTGACGTACAAGGCCGACATCAAGGTCGAAGGCGGCAAGATCGTCGAAATCGGCCCCAATCTCTCGGGCGCCGAAACGCTTGACGCGACCGGCTGCTACGTGATGCCGGGCGGCATCGACCCGCATACCCATCTCGAAATGCCCTTCATGGGCACCTATTCCTCCGACGATTTCGAGAGTGGCACGCGCGCGGCTCTGGCCGGCGGCACAACCATGGTCGTCGATTTCGCCCTCCCCTCGCCCGGCCAGTCGCTGCTCGAAGCCCTCACCATGTGGGACAACAAGTCGACTCGCGCCAATTGCGACTATTCCTTCCACATGGCGATCACATGGTGGGGCGAACAGGTTTTCAATGAGATGGAGACCATCGTCAAGGATAAGGGCATCAACACCTTCAAGCACTTCATGGCCTATAAGGGCGCGCTGATGGTGGACGACGACGAGATGTTCTCGTCGTTCCAGCGCTGCGCCGCGCTCGGCGCGCTGCCGCTCGTCCACGCCGAAAACGGCGACGTGGTGGCGCAACTGCAAGCGAAACTGCTCGCGGACGGCAACAATGGCCCCGAGGCGCATGCCTATTCGCGGCCGGCCGAGGTCGAGGGCGAAGCCACCAACCGCGCGATCATGATCGCCGACATGGCCGGCTGTCCCGTCTATATCGTCCATACTTCCTGCGAGCAGGCGCACGAGGCGATCCGCCGCGCCCGCGCCAAGGGCATGCGCGTCTTCGGCGAGCCGTTGATCCAGCATCTGACGCTCGACGAGAGCGAATATCTCAACAAGGACTGGGACCACGCCGCCCGCCGGGTGATGTCGCCGCCCTTCCGCAACAAAGCGCATCAGGACAGCCTCTGGGCGGGGCTTGCCTCCGGCTCGCTGCAGGTGGTCGCAACCGACCATTGCGCCTTCACGACGGCGCAGAAGCGCTTCGGCGTCGGCGACTTCACCAAGATCCCGAACGGCACCGGCGGGCTGGAGGATCGCATGCCGATGCTCTGGACCTATGGCGTCGCGACCGGTCGGATCACCATGAACGAATTCGTCGCGGTGACGTCCACCAACATCGCCAAGATCCTCAACATCTATCCGAAAAAGGGCGCAATACTCGTCGGCGCCGATGCCGACCTCGTCGTCTGGGATCCGGAGCGCTCGAAGACGATCTCGGCCAAGACCCAGCAATCGGCGATCGACTACAACGTTTTCGAGGGCAAGACGGTTACCGGTCTGCCGCGCTTCACGCTGACGCGCGGCGTTGTCGCAATCGAGGAAGGCACGGTGAAAACCCACGAAGGCCATGGCGAATTCGTCCGTCGCGATCCCTTCCCGGCCGTCAGCACGGCGCTCACGACCTGGAAGGAAGTGACGGCGCCGCGCGCGGTGCAGCGTACCGGCATCCCGGCAAGCGGCGTCTGACGCGATGCCGCATCCGTCATTGGTCAGGCGCGAAAGGATCGGCCGGCACAAGTCCCTCCAGTTCCGGCAGCAGCACGACGCTCTCCTGCTCCTTCGGATCCGTCCGGGCGATCACTGCGGTGCAGGGGCTGTCGGAGAGGTTCGCCGGCAGATGCGGCACGCCGGCGGGGATGTAGAACATCTCGCCGGCCTTGACGACCACATGCTCCTCGAGCCGGTCGCCGAACCAGGTGTGCGCCTCGCCGGAGAGCACGTAAATCGCTGTCTCGTGGCTCTCATGGAGATGCGCCTTGGCGCGGGCGCCCGGCGGCATGGTCAGGAGATGCATGCAGATGCCCGTCGACCCCACCGTCTCCGCGGCAATGCCTTCGAAATAGTTGAGCCCCTGCCTTCCGGCGTAACCGTTGCCCGGGCGCACCACGCGACAGCCAGGATTGGATGATCGAGACATGAATCTTCTCCAGAATTCGCTGAAAAACCCGCAACCGGAGCCGTCTGCGGCAAATCCGCGATTGCATGTTGCGCGCCCTGATAGCAGTCTGGCACAGACAAATGAGAATGAGAATTCACCGATGACATCCAATCCCGCTTCCGTCGTCTCGGCCCGGAACCTTGGGCTGACGTTCGAGACGAGCGACGGGCCGGTCAACGCGCTCACCGGCGTCAACCTCGACGTCGGCAAGGGCGACTTCGTTTCGTTCATCGGTCCCTCCGGCTGCGGCAAGACGACGTTCCTGCGCGTCATCGCCGACCTGGAAAAGCCGACCTCCGGTTCGATCGCCGTCAACGGCCTAACGCCTGAGGACGCTCGCCGCAAGCGGGCCTATGGCTATGTCTTCCAGGCAGCCGCCCTTTATCCCTGGCGGACGATCGAGAAGAACGTCGCTCTTCCGCTCGAGATCATGGGTTACTCGCGGGAAGAGAAGAAGGCGCGGATCGAACGGACGCTGGAGCTCGTCAACCTTGCGGGCTTCGGCAAGAAATATCCCTGGCAGCTTTCCGGCGGCATGCAGCAGCGCGCCTCGATCGCCCGCGCGCTTGCCTTCGACGCCGATCTCCTGTTGATGGACGAGCCCTTCGGCGCGCTCGACGAAATTGTCCGCGATCACTTGAACGAACAGTTGCTCAAGCTCTGGGCCGCAACCAGCAAGACGATCTGCTTCGTGACGCACTCGATCCCCGAGGCCGTCTACCTCTCGACCAGGATCGTCGTCATGAGCCCCCGCCCCGGCCGCGTTACCGACATCATCGAATCGACGTTGCCGAAGGAACGACCGCTCGGCATCCGCGAAACGCCGGAATTCCTCGAAATCGCCCATCGCGTCCGCGAGGGCTTGAGAGCGGGGCACAGCTATGAGGAATAGCCCCTCCTGTCCGGCGCGCTGCCGCGATGCGGATTTGGCAGATATGGCGGTATGCGCCGGTATCCTCAGCAGCTGGATAGACGCGACGCCGTGGATGCCAAGAGTCCATTCAACAGGCGAAGTGGAGCGGTATTACCGGGAAACTGTCTTTGCCGAGCGCTCGGTTGTCGTCGCAGAACGTGAAGTTGAAATCGCAGGCTTTCTCACTTTTTCCGACGAGCACCTCGTAACGGCGCTCTATGTCGATGAACGCCACAGGGGCACTGGAGTTGGAGCCGCGTTGCTCGGCGTAGCCAAGAAGCGGTCGGGAACCGAGCTCAGACTTTGGACCTTCGAACACAATACGCGTGCTCAGCGCTTCTATGAACGCGAGGGCTTCGTGCCGGTAGGCAGAACGGCCGGTGAGAACGAGGAAGGCCTGCCGGATATACTCTATCTTTGGCGTGCCGAACTGCCGCGCGGGAGGGAAGCGTTCCATGCGTGACTATAGCTTCGTCCGCGACAAACTCCTCCCCATCTCCACCGTCGTCCTGATTCTGATCGCCGTCTGGTATGTCGCCGCCGTGTTCCTGAACGCACCCTTCGAGCGCGACACCGCGGCGCGCGGCGGCACCGAGATCGCCCTGTCCGATCTCGTCCGAAACACGATGTTCCAGGAGCGGCCGGTCCTGCCGGGGCCGCATCAGGTCGTGGCCGAGATCTGGGATACGACCGTCAACAAGGCGATCACGTCGAAGCGCAGCCTCGTCTATCACGCCTGGATCACGCTCTCGGCCACCTTGCTCGGCTTCGGAATCGGCGCGGCGCTCGGCATTCTTCTCGCCGTCGGCATCGTCCACAACAGGGCGATGGAACGCTCGCTAATGCCCTGGGTGATCGCCAGCCAGACGATCCCCATCCTGGCGATCGCGCCGATGATCATCGTCGTGCTCAATGCGATCGGCATCGCCGGCCTGCTGCCGAAGGCGCTGATTTCCACCTATCTCTCGTTCTTCCCGGTGGTCGTCGGCATGGTCAAGGGGCTGCGCAGCCCGGAAACGATCCAGCTCGATCTCATGCATACCTATAACGCATCGCCGGCCCAGACCTTCTGGAAGCTGCGCTGGCCCTCCTCGATGCCCTTCCTCTTCACCTCGCTCAAGGTCGCAGTCGCCATCTCGCTCGTCGGCGCCATTGTCGGCGAACTTCCGACGGGCGCGGTGGCTGGGCTGGGTGCTCGCCTGCTTGCCGGTTCCTATTACGGCCAAACGGTGCAGATCTGGGCGGCTCTGTTCATGGCGGCAGCGCTCGCGGCCGTCCTCGTCATGATCGTCGGCCTGGCGCACTCGGCGGTGCTGAGACGCATGGGGGCCAAGCCATGAATACGACCCCTCTCGCCGGCGCGATTGCCTTCTGGCTTGTCGCCTGGGCCGTCAACGAATGGCTGGTCCGGCAGCATTTCGCGAACCGCACGGTTGGCAACCTTGCACGCTTTGCGGTACCGTTCCTGTTCGGCATCACCATCCTCGTCCTCTGGGAGGGCATCGTCCGTGGCTTCGGCATCCCGTCGGTCCTGTTGCCGGCGCCGTCGATGATCTGGCAGAGGCTGGTAAATTCCATACCTACGCTCTCGGCCGATTTCCGGCAGACCTTCCTGAAATCGGTGCTGACAGGCTACGGGCTCGGCTGCGGCCTCGGCTTTCTGGCGGCGATCCTGATCGACCGCTCGCCCTTCCTGCAGAAGGGCCTGCTGCCGCTCGGCAATTTCGTCTCCGCCCTGCCCGTCATCGGCGTCGCGCCGATCATGGTGATGTGGTTCGGCTTCGACTGGCAGTCGAAGGTCGCGGTCGTCGTGATCATGACCTTCTTCCCGATGCTGGTGAACACCGTTTCGGGACTTGCCGCCGCGAGCCATATGGAGCGCGACCTGATGCGCACCTATGCGGCCAGCTGGTGGCAGACGCTTATCAAATTACGGCTGCCGGCCGCTTGGCCCTTCATTTTCAACGCACTCAAGATCAACTCCACCCTGGCGCTGATCGGCGCCATCGTGGCCGAGTTCTTCGGGACGCCCATCGTCGGCATGGGCTTCCGTATCTCCACGGAAGTGGGCCGCATGAACGTCGACATGGTTTGGGCCGAAATCGCCGTCGCGGCGGTGGCTGGCTCCGCCTTCTACGGGACGGTTGCGCTGATCGAACGGGCCGTCACGTTCTGGCATCCGTCCATCCGCAGTGGCCGGGGCTAGATCACCATGAATTGGGGTCGACTGTCCCAAATCAAAGACGTGGTCGACACTGACGATCTGGAGCAGGATGCGGGCGGAAACCCCGCTGATATTTCCTCATCCCGCTCTGACGATGAAGCAACGATAAGAGGGAACTGACATGAAAAAAAGACTTGCATCTCTGCTGACAGCCGGCGTCCTTTCGCTCGCTGCATTCCACGCTAATGCCGCCGACAAGGTCACCCTGCAATTGAAATGGGTGACCCAGGCCCAGTTTGCGGGCTACTATGTCGCCAAGGAGAAGGGTTTCTACGAGGAGGAGGGTCTCGACGTCGAGATCAAGCCCGGCGGTCCGGACATCGCTCCGGCGCAGGTGATCGCCGGCGGGGGCGCCGACGTCATCGTCGACTGGATGCCCTCCGCGCTTGCCTCGCGCGAAAAGGGCGTACCGCTCGTCAACATCGCCCAACCCTTCAAGAAGTCCGGCATGATGCTGACCTGTCTCAAGGAGACCGGCGTGCAGAAACCGGAAGACTTCAAGGGCAAGACGCTCGGCGTCTGGTTCTTCGGCAACGAGTATCCCTTCCTCTCCTGGATGGCGCACCTGAAGATCCCGACCGACGGTGGGCCGGACGGCGTAACTGTGCTGAAGCAGGGCTTCAATGTTGATCCGCTCATCCAGAAACAGGCGGCCTGCATCTCGACAATGACCTACAACGAGTATTGGCAGGTCATCGACGCCGGCATCAAGCCCGAGGATCTCGTCACCTTCAAATACGAGGACCAGGGTGTCGCCACGCTCGAAGACGGTCTCTATGTGCTCGAGGACAAGCTCAAGGATCCGGCCTTCAAGGAGAAGATGGTGAAGTTTGTCCGCGCCTCGATGAAGGGGTGGAAATATGCCGAGGAAAATCCGGATGAAGCGGCCGAGATCGTGCTCGAGAACGACTCGACCGGCGCCCAGACGGAAAAGCACCAGAAGCGCATGATGGGCGAAATCGCCAAGCTGACCGCGGGCTCGAACGGCGCCCTCGACGAGGCCGACTACAAGCGCACCGTGGAATCCCTGCTTGCGGGCGGCTCCGATCCGGTCATCTCGAAGGAGCCGGAAGGCGCCTGGACGCATGAGATCACTGACGAAGCCCTGAACTAAACAGTCCTGTCGAATACGGGAAAGCGAGCGGCGGCTGCCGCTCGCTTTCTTCCTGCCCTGCCTCGGTTGCCAAACCTACATCATAAGTTGTATCGATATAGCCTTGGAGTGGCGGACGGTCAAAAATATTGAGGCACCATCGCTTCGCCAGCCCTTGCAAGCGTTTGCTACGAAGATTACATAGGCCGCAACGTTTGGTTGGAAGGTGGCGCAGGGGGAGCCGTTTATTCTCTCTTCCTGTCCTGTGGGGGAAATTTATCCCTGACGCTTGGTTTCGTTCGATGCGGAAGCCGATCCGACGACAACCACGCGGCAGTTCGAAGTGTCACCGTATCCTGTGCGGGTTTGAAAACGCAGTTAAAATAGCGGGCCGTTTCTGTTTGACCGGATCGGTCGGAAAGAATTCGATGCCGCGGCCGCGACCGGCAATCGGGCGGCATAGCCGGCAAAGCCGCGAGTACAGATAAGCGCCTCGTCTTTCGATTGGCGAGCGGGCATGACTTTCTTTGGGACGACAGGCCGATGGTTCAGATATTTCTTCCTTTTCTCGGCGCCTTCGCAGCGATTGCACTCGGCTTTTCCGCAGCCTCGGCCGAGGAACCGGCACCGCAGCAGGAACAGCTTTTGCCGTCGATCGTCGTTACCGAAGCCACGGAGCGATCGATCAGGGATCGCGTCCTCGCAACCGGTTCGATCGAGGCGGTCGAGGAGACCTATGTTTCCCCGCTGGTGGACGGGCTTTCCATTCGGTCGCTGAACGTCGACGTCGGCGACCGGGTCGAAAAAGGTAGCACGCTCGTCGTTCTCAACGACGATGCGCTGCTCCTTCAGAAAAGCGAACTCCAAGCCAATTTGGCCAAGGCGGCGGCCGCGCTTGCCCAATATCGTGCTCAGCTCGCCGAAACGACGGCCAATGCGGAAGAGGCGACGCGCGTTGCCGATCGCGCCGAGCAGCTTTCGGCAAACGGCACCGTCTCGACCGCGGAGGCCGACCGGCTGAAGGCGCTCGCCGCAGCCGCGCGCGCCCGCGTCCGCTCTGCCGAGCAATCCGTAGGTGTTGCGGCCGCCGATATCAAGGTCGTTCAGGCGCAGATCGACGATGTGAACCTGCGTCTTGCCCGCACGGAAGTAAAGGCGCCGGTCAGCGGTGTGATCTCCGCCAAGAATGCCAAGATCGGTGCGATTGCCAGCGGCACCGGCGCGCCGCTTTTCGCGATCATCCGTGACGGCGCCATCGAGATGAAGGCGGACGTTACCGAGGCCGACATTCTCAAGCTTGCCATCGGCCAGGCTGCAACAATGAAGCTTGCCGGGGGCAGCACGACGATTGACGGCAAGATCCGACTGATCGCGCCGACGATTGATCCGGTGACGCGGCTCGGCACCGTGCACATCACCCTCGCCGATGCGACAGAGGCACGTGCAGGCATGTATGCCAGCGCCGTCATCACCGTCGCGCAGAAACAGGCGGTGGTTTTGCCGCAAACGGCGGTCACCGCGGAGAACGGCAAATCGATCGTCCGCAAGGTCGAGGACGGCGTCGTGCACCTGGTTCCGGTGACGACCGGCATTCAGGACGGGCAGTTCGTCGAGATTGTTTCCGGACTCGAGGCGGGCGAACAAGCGGTTGCAAAGGCCGGCGCCTATGTGCGCGACGGCGACCGCATCAATCCGGTCAAACCGGCGCAGCCGATAACCAATTGACGGGAAACCGAGACCATGAACTTCTCCGCCTGGTCCATTCGTAATCCGGTCGCGCCGATCCTGGCCTTTTTCGTGCTCGTCGTGCTCGGCTGGCAGTCCTTCAATTCGCTGCCGATCACCCGTTTCCCGAACATCGACGTGCCGATCGTCTCGGTCGCGGTGACCCAGAGCGGTGCGGCGCCAGCCGAACTCGAAACCCAGGTCACCAAAGAGATCGAGGACGCGGTCGCCGGCATTTCGGGCGTCGACCATATTCAATCGACCATTACCGATGGCACCTCCACCACCGCCGTGATCTTCCGCATGGAAGTGCCGACAACCCAAGCGGTTCAGGACGTCAAGGACGCGATTGACCGCATCCGTGGCGATCTGCCGACGACGATCGACGAGCCGATCGTCTCGAAGGTCGACGTCGAAGGTCAGGCGATCCAGACCTTTTCCGTCTCCTCGCCGGGCATGACGCTCGAAGAGCTCTCCTGGTTCGTCGACGACACGATCAAGCGCGAGATCCAAGGCAAGAGCGGCATCGGCCGCGTCGACCGCTATGGCGGCTCCGACCGCGAAGTCCGAATCGAACTCGACGAGGACCGGCTGAATTCCTTCGGCATCAGTGCCGCCGACGTCAACGGTCAGCTCCGCCGCATGAACCTCGATCTCGGTTCCGGCCGGGGTCAGGTCGGCGGCAGCGAACAGGCGATCCGCACGCTCGGCGATACGCGCGACGTGGCAGGCCTCGCCAACACGATGATCTCGCTGCCGAACGGCCGCTTCGTCCGCCTCTCGGAACTCGGCACCGTGACCGACACCTATGAGGAACAGAAGTCCTTCTCGCGCTTCAACGGGCATCCCGGCGTTACCTTCGCGGTCTTCCGTGCCAAGGGTGCGAGCGAGGTGACGGTGGCCGAAACGGTCGCCGAGACGCTGGAGGGGATCCGGGCCAAACATCCGGACGTCACGATCGAGATGGTCGATGACTCGGTCTATTTCACCTATGGCAATTACGAGGCGGCCATCCACACGCTGATAGAAGGTGCGCTGCTTGCCGTCATCGTCGTCATGCTGTTCCTGCGCAATTGGCGGGCGACCCTGATCGCCGCGGTCGCGCTGCCGCTTTCGGCCATTCCCACCTTCTGGGTCATGGAACTCCTGGGCTTCTCGCTGAACCTCGTGAGCTTCCTCGCCATGACGCTTGCGACGGGCATCCTTGTCGACGACGCCATCGTCGAGATCGAGAACATCGAGCGGCACATTCAGATGGGCAAGTCGCCCTACCGCGCTGCGATCGAGGCGGCGGACGAGATCGGCCTTGCGGTCATCGCCACGACTTTCACCATCATCGCCGTCTTCGTACCCGTCTCCTTCATGCCGGGCATTCCGGGGCAATATTTCATCCAGTTCGGCCTGACTGTCGCCGTCGCCGTTTTTTTCTCGCTTCTGGTCGCACGCCTGATCACGCCGGTAATGGCGGCCTATCTGATGAAGCCCACGGACGTGGGCGGCCACTACGGCGACGACGGCTTCATAATGCGCCAGTACACGCGCCTCGTGCAATTCACCACGAAGGCCTGGTACACGCGCTATTCGACGCTTCTTGCCGCGATCGTCCTCTCGGTCGGCTCGGTGGTCGCCCTCATCCTCTTCGTCCCCGGCAGCTTCCTGCCGCCGGAGGACAACTCGCGCGTCAGCCTGTCGATCGAACTGCCGCCGGACGCGATGCTCGAGGACACGGATCGGACGACCACCGAGATCTACAACCGGATCAAGGATATCGACGGCGTCGAAGACGTCTTCGTGCTTGGCGGCGCCTCTCCGAAGGGCGATCTCGAGCTCAGGCGCGCGGCCGTGACCGTACTTCTCGGGAAACTCGACCATTCACTGGTCAACAGGATCGTCAATGACGTGATCGGCGGCATGCCGTTGATCGGCGAATATCTGCCGAAGCTACCGCCGGCCGGCCGCACCAAGCCGCAATCTCAGATCGAAAAGGAAATCTTCACACGGCTGCAGTCGATCCCGGACGTCCGCGTCATCAAGCTGAACGACCGCGGTGAGCGCGATCTCTCGTTCAACTTGCTCTCCAACGACGAGGCCGATCTGGACAAGGCGGTCGCGACTCTCGAAGCAAAGCTCCGTAGCGACCCGCTGCTTGCCAATGTGAGTCCGGACGGCGCTCTGCCGCGGCCTGAACTGCAAATCCGTCCGCGCGACGAGCAGATGTCCCGTCTCGGCATCACTACGGCGCAGATTTCGGAGGTGATCCGCGTAGCCACGATCGGCGACGTCGACGCGCAGCTGACGAAGATCGCGCTTGATGGGCGCCTCATCCCGGTCCGGGTGCAGCTCGATCGCGATTTCCGCAGTGACCTGGCAGCGATCCGCAATCTCAAGGTTCAGACCGCCTCCGGCGCCATGGTTCCGCTGTCGAGCGTCGCGGATATCAACTACTCTGAGGGCCCGAGCTCGATCAAGCGTTACGACCGCTATCGGGTTGTCGCGCTCGGCGCGGACCTGCCGGCCGGCGTCGCGCTCGACACCGCATCGGCCCGCTTCAAGCAGATCGCCGCCCAGGCTGAGCTCCCCTCCACCGTCCAGTTCCTGGAGAGCGGCGATGCCGAGGTTCAGGCGGAGATGCAGCAGAGCTTCGGCAATGCAATGCTGCTCGGCCTGATGATGGTGCTTGTCGTGCTCATCCTGCTGTTCAAGGACGTGATCCAGCCCTTCACCATTCTGTTCTCGCTGCCGCTCGCCATCGGCGGCGTGGCGGCAAGCCTGATCCTGACGCAGAATGCGCTGTCCATGCCTGTTCTGATCGGCATATTGATGCTGATGGGTATCGTCACCAAGAATGCGATCCTGCTCGTCGATTTCGGCATCGAGATGATGCACCACGGCATGGACCGGACGCTGTCGATGGTCGAGGCCGGCCGCAAGCGCGCCCGCCCGATCGTCATGACCTCGATCGCCATGTCCGCGGGCATGCTGCCTTCGGCGCTCGGCGTTGGCGAAGGCGGTTCCTTCCGCGCGCCGATGGCGATTGCGGTGATCGGCGGCATCATCGTGTCGACGGTCTTGAGCCTCGTCGTCGTCCCCTCGTTCTTCCTGATCATGGACGACCTGTCGCGGCTGCTCGCCTGGATCTTCGGCCGCTTCGTCGGCAAGAAGGACGAGGAAGTCCTGCCTCTCGACCGCGAGGCCCTGAGCAAGCTCGCCGCCGAGCAGGGCAGCACGATCGAAAGCCTGGACGAGCGCGTCAATGCGCTGGAGGCGGAACGGCGCGGCAAATCCGACCGCAAGGTCATCAGCCATCCGGCCCTTGCAGCCGAATAGTCCTTAAGACGCGTCCTAGCGCTGCGCGTCTGACAAGACGCGCAGCGCTAGGACGCGGATTCTTTCGCGAAGTTGTTTGATCAAGGTCAATTTCCGGCGCGGCCCGAACCGCTAGTTTCGTCCCTGGCTTTTTTGGGAACGAGCGGTATGAAGACATTGCGATTGACCTCGGGCGACAGGGCCATTCTCCTCCACTCGCGCTTTTTCTCGCGGCTGGCACGGGCGACGGTGGAAGCAATTCTCGCGGACACGACAGTCTCCACACATGAGGAGCACGACGTGCTGTTTCGCGAGCAGGAGCGGATCGACGAGGTATTCTTCGTACTCTCCGGTCTCGTGCGTCTCTACCGCCTCGGCAAGGACGGCCGCGAGGCGGATGTCGCCGTCTTCCAGCGAGGCGATATGTTCGGCGTCAACGCCATGTTCCTGAACCACCGCGCGACAGCGAATGCGCAGGCCGCCGAGCCATCGATCGTGGCGCGCGTCGAGAGCCGCCGGCTCAGCCAGCTCGCGGCCGAAGAAACCGACGTCGCCCAGGCGCTCCTCGAGGTCGTCTGTCACCATGGCAAGATGACCGAGGATTGCCTCGCGGATGACCGGCTGCTGACGGCGCCGCAGCGGGTTGCCAACTATATCCTCAGCCATTGCCCGAACGGCTCTGAGACCTTCTCCTTCCGGCTGCCGTTTCAGAAGAACGTGCTCGCCGGCAAGCTCGGTCTCGCGCCGGAGGCGCTTTCGCGCGCCTTCTCGATGCTGCGCCCGTCCGGCGTCGTCGTGAAGGGACGCGTGATCGAAATCCGCAACCGCCAGGCGCTCGAGGAGTTCTGACGCCCAGCCGGCTCAAAGGCCGCCGTTTGCTGTCAGGAATTCGACGATCAGGTCGATCCCCTCCCCCCGTTTCATGTCGGAGAAGACGAAGGGTTTTTGCGCGCGCATTCGCGCCGCGTCGCGCTCCATCACCTCGAGGTCGGCGCCGACATACGGAGCAAGATCCTTCTTGTTGATCACAAGCAGATCGGACTTCGTGATGCCCGGTCCGCCCTTTCGCGGGATTTCCTCGCCTTGGCAGACGGAAATCACGTAGATGGTCAAATCCGCCAGATCGGGCGAAAAGGTGGCCGCAAGATTGTCGCCGCCGGATTCGATGAAGACGACGTCCAGGTCGGGAATGCGGCGGTTGAGTTCGGCGATCGCCTGCAGATTGATCGAGGCGTCCTCCCGGATTGCCGTATGCGGGCAGCCGCCGGTTTCGACGCCGACGATCCGCTCGGAAGACAACGCCTGCATGCGCACCAGCGCCTCCGCGTCTTCCTTGGTGTAGATGTCATTGGTGACGACGGCGACGGAATATTTCTCGCGCATCGCCTTGCAGAGCTTGTCCGTCAGCGCCGTCTTGCCGGACCCGACCGGACCGCCGATCCCGACGCGAAGAGGACCGTTTTTCGATGGCATGTCTCTTGTCCTTTCCCGTCACCTGTGGGCATGCATGTGGCACATGCATCAAGAGCGAAACAGGCGCGAATGCAAGGTTTCGTGTCTCAGGCAAGCAATATCGGCCATGATTGCCGCCGACCCAAGATCGTCGAGCGATCCGCGTGCAGCGCGCGCCGAGACGCTCATGACCGACTTCTCCAACCCCGCCAGCACGCCGACGCCGTCGCGCTGGCCGGTTACGCCGCAGCGTATGGCGACCGAGACGGCATTGGAGGCGGTGGCGTGAAGATAGGCGGCGATTGCCGGTTCGAGCCCGGTCCGATGGGCTCCGGCAACCGCACCCACGGTCACCGGATAGGCCGCCTCGGGGCCCAGCGACTCGAACACCGGATGCGGCCAATGGCGGGCAGCGGCGAGAAAAGCGCCACCGAGAAGCATGGTTTCCAGGTGCCGTTCGCGCGAACCGGCGAGCGCCTCCGCCAATTCGGCGACCGCCCGCAAGCGCTTCGCATCCTCGTGGTTCCTGTAGCTCTCGGCCAGCAGCAGCGCATCGTTCCAGGCCGCTCCCCGATGCATGAGCGTCTCCAGCCAAAGATCGAGGTCTTCGGCGCCTGTCACCAGGCCGTCATGAACCGCCTGCTCCAGCCCCCCTGAATAGGAAAAGGAGCCGACGGGAAACGCAGGAGAAAGCCAGGTGACGAGGCGGATCAACGCCTGTGTATTGGCGCGTTCAGCCATCGTGGTGGTGATCGCCGCCATGCACATGATGATGATGGTGGCCGCCCGTGCCGTGATAGGCGCCGCGCAAGGGATGAAACGGCTCGACCACGTCGCTCACCGCCGCCCCGAGGCCCTCGAGCATCACGCGGATGACTGGGTCGCGGGCGATCAGGATCCGCCCCTCCTCCACCGCCGCCGGCAGGTGCCGGTTGCCGAGGTGCCAGGCGAGTTCGATCAGGTGCAGCCTGTCGCGCGGACGTATTTCATAAAGCTGTTCTTGCGCCGCCTTCACCTCGATATGACCGCCGCCCTCCAGCACCAGGAGGTCGCCATCGGCAAGCATCACCGGCTCCTTCAAATCGAGCATCACCACGTCGTCGTTTTCGAGATGCAGGAGCTTGCGGCGCAGGTGCCGTTGGTCATGCGTCAAGGTCACACGATGGAGAGGCATCCTGTCGGCGGGCCCGGGCGAAAGGACTGCGGTCGAACGATAGGGCACGTTAGATCTCCTCGACCTTTTCCGGATGCGCCTTCAGATGTGCGATCACGTAAACCATTGAGCTCCCACCGTTTTGGCTTGGCACTCTAGGCATTTTGCGGTCAGCTGGAAACGGCTGGCGTCACACACATTCGGAAAAAACAACAAATAGCGCCGTGTAAGAATGCATTTGAGCGCTGATTTCCATAACGTTTATGCTTTCGGTTCGATTAGACCTAAAATCAACGTGATCCGCCAATAAAAGGCCCCGGCGCCAGCGAGGCGGCGAAAATCCAAAGGACTTTCTAGGACCTACTCGCGGCAACCGGGGCCTTGTTCGGACCGTCTATTCGATCAGGCGGCGATCTTCTGCGACTTCAGTGCCGCAAGGATGTTGTGCGGCGATGAGATGCCGTAGGGATCGCTATCGCAATTGTCGGAATAGCCTTCTTCCTCGAACCATTGCTCGACCACGCCATTGTTGATGACGGCGGCGTAGCGCCAGGAGCGCATACCGAAGCCGAGATTGTCCTTGGCGACCAGCATGCCCATTTTGCGCGCAAATTCACCCGAGCCGTCCGGAATGAGCTTCACGCTTTCGAGGCCTTGCGACTTGCCCCAGGCATTCATGACGAAGGCGTCATTGACCGAAATGCAATAGATCTCATCGATGCCGAGCGCACGAAACTCCGGCGCGAGTTTCTCGAAGTCCGGCAGCTGGTAGGTCGAACAGGTAGGCGTGAAGGCGCCCGGTAGGGAAAAGAGCACAGCGCGCTTGCCGGCGAAGTAGTGATCCGAGCCGACATCCTGCCAGCGAAATGGATTGGAGCCGCCGACGGATTCGTCGCGGACACGGGTGCGGAAGGTTACTGCAGGAACTTTTCTGCCGAGCATCAGGGTCTCCTTCGAATTGCTGCCGACCGCGTCAGAGAGGAAAACGCAGGCCCGCGGAAAGCGAGCGCTCTTCCTACAGGAGTTTGCGCTGCAGTGCAGCATCAAAGCTGCGATTTGAGACTGCATGGCAGCGTTGCGGCAGACGCATGGCTGATGTCGAGGAGCAATCGACGAGTTTGCCCATCAGCCCCAAATCCGACCATTTTATTAGACGAATGCGACAGATTCAGAACAGGAAGTAGCGTTGTGCCATCGGCAGCACTGTTGCCGGTTCGCATGTCAGCAGTTCCCCGTCGGCACGGACCTCATAGGTTTCGGGATCGACCTCGATATGCGGCGTCAGCCTGTTGTGGATCATCGACGCCTTGCCGATGCCGCCTCGGGTGTTCTGAACCGCGACGAGTTCCTTGGCGACGCCGAGCCTGCCCGCAAGCCCGGCATCGAGCGAGGCCTGCGAGACGAAAGTGACGGAGGAATTGGTAAGACTCTTGCCATAGGCGCCGAACATCGGTCGATAATGCACCGGCTGCGGCGTGGGGATGGAGGCGTTCGGATCGCCCATCGGCGCCGCGGCGATCGTGCCGCCGATCAGCACCATGTCCGGCTTAACGCCGAAGAAGGCCGGGTTCCAGAGGACGAGATCCGCGCGCTTGCCGACCTCGAGCGAGCCAATCTCGTGGCTCAATCCATGGGCGATCGCCGGGTTGATCGTGTATTTGGCGATGTAGCGCTTGACGCGGAAATTGTCGTTGTCGCCCGCCTCTTCCTTCAACCGCCCGCGCTGCCGCTTCATCTTGTCGGCGGTCTGCCAGGTACGGATCGCCACTTCGCCGACGCGCCCCATGGCCTGGCTGTCGGAGGAGATGATCGAGAAGGCGCCTATGTCGTGCAGGATATCCTCCGCTGCGATCGTCTCCTTGCGGATACGGCTTTCCGCAAAGGCGATGTCCTCCGGGATCGACGGCGACAGGTGATGGCAAACCATCAGCATGTCGAGATGCTCCGCCACGGTGTTGAGCGTGTAGGGCCGCGTCGGGTTGGTCGAGGACGGGATGACATTCGGCTGGCCGCAGATCTTGATGATATCCGGCGCATGGCCGCCGCCCGCCCCTTCCGTGTGGAAAGCGTGGATCGTCCGCCCCTTGATCGCCGCGATCGTATCCTCGACGAAACCGCTCTCGTTCAGCGTGTCGGTGTGGATCATCACCTGCACGTCATACTCGTCGGCAACCGAAAGGCAGCAGTCGATCGCCGCCGGCGTCGTGCCCCAATCCTCGTGCAGCTTGAGCGACGAGGCCCCACCCATCACCATTTCGACCAGCGCGCCCGGCTGCGAGGCGTTGCCCTTGCCGGCAAAGGTGAGGTTCATCGGGAAGGCGTCGGCCGCCTCGATCATGCGGGCGATGTGCCAGGGCCCCGGCGTGCAGGTGGTGGCGAGCGTGCCATGCGCCGGCCCGGTGCCACCGCCGAGCATGCAGGTCAGCCCGCTCGTCAGCGCCTCTTCGATCTGCTGCGGGCAGATGAAGTGGATATGCGCGTCCATACCCCCTGCGGTGACGATTTTCCCTTCGCCGGCGATCGCCTCGGTACCCGGACCGACGATGATGTTCACGCTCGGTTGCGTGTCCGGATTGCCGGCCTTGCCGATGGCGGCGATGCGCCCGTCCCTGAGGCCGATATCGGCCTTGACGATTCCCCAATGGTCGACGATGAGCGCATTGGTGATGACCGTGTCGACAGCGCCTGCAGCGCGCGTCACCTGGCTCTGGCCCATGCCGTCGCGAATAACCTTGCCGCCGCCGAACTTCACCTCTTCGCCATAGGTGGTGAGATCCTTCTCGACTTCGATGAAAAGCTCGGTATCGGCAAGCCGCACCTTGTCGCCCACGGTCGGACCGAACATGTTGACATAGGCCGCACGCGACATCTTGTAGGACATGGTTCAGGCTCCTTGAGGCAAGTCTGACGAAATGGATTGATCGAGGCGGCGAAGGCGGCCATCGGCGGCGAGCGCATCGACATAGCGACGCTCGGCCGCGAAGGGGTGCCACGCCCAGCCGCTATGGCCGAAACCGGCAAGCACGATGCGGTCGCCGCTGGAGGCGGCATTCAAGAGAATGTCGGCGACCGCAACGAGGCCGCTCGACGGAACGACGTAAGGAGTGGGCTCGAAGCGGGCGAGGTCACGCTCCAGCCGTTCCTGCGTCTCTGCGGGAACGGCGCGGTGTTTACGCCCGGTCGCACGCGCAAAGCTTTCGAAGCCGGCGGTATAGTCATCGCAGAAATCGTCAAGATCCGGGTGCGTTGCGGCAAGACCAGCCCGCATGGCGGCAAACTTCGCACCGGAGCGTACGCTCCAGATCTCGCGCGCCTGCCTCACCGGGTCGCTTGTTTTCCAGCGGCCGCCGCCGAGCATCGCGAGCGCGGGGCGACCGGTGTTGCAGACCGCGATAATGTCGGTCTTGCTGCCGCCCTTGCCGATCGAGCGGCAGTCGTTGAAGCGGATCACCAGATCGGCAGTGTCGATCATCGCGGCGGCACCCTCCGACACCTCGCCATTGCCCACGATCATGACGACGCGGCCCTCTTGCAACGTCAGTTCCCTGCGGGCTCGAGCAGTTCTTTGAGTTCTGCCGTCCGCTTTCGCGTCAGGTCCGCTAGACAGCCAGAGACGAGCATGGGCTCCATCGAGCCACCGCGCGCCTCGAAACCGGCCAGTTCACACTGGCCGTCGCGATAGCCGATCCAGGCGCGCTGCGCCTTTTTCAGCGCCCCCACGGCTCCGACATGGGCCGCGTTGATATCGCCCAGTTCCTTGTCGGTTGCCTGCATCGCGGCGATCGCCTGTCGGTAGATGCTGTTCAGTTCCATGTCGGCCGCCTCGCCTGGCAATTCACTTCCGGCTGCTCCTGGGCGAACGCGGAAGCCGTTGAAACGATGAGGAGTAGAGCGGTGGCGGGAGCAATTGGCCTCATAGCTTGCCCATCACCTGCTGGCGGAAGCCGAACACCTCGCGCTTGCCTGATAGCGGGATCAGCGTAACCTGGCGGGTCTGGCCCGGCTCGAAGCGAACGGCCGTGCCGGCAGGAATATCGAGACGCATGCCATAAGCTACCTGGCGATCGAAGTTCAGGCCAGGGTTCGTCTCCGCGAAGTGGTAATGGCTGCCGACCTGCACCGGCCGATCGCCGGAATTGGAGACCTCGATGGTGGCGGTCTCAAGACCGGCATTCAATTCGATGTCGCCGGCGGCTGCGATGATTTCCCCTGGAATCAAGTTTCTGTCCCCTCACGCAGGTCTTAGAGCGGAATGCGCTCACATACGTTCGCGCAACCGCTCTGTCTGTTTGTTTTTGCCGCATTTATGCGACGTCAGGCGATTCCACCTGACTGCAAAATGCTCTAACGGATCGGTTCATGAACGGTGACGAGCTTCGTCCCGTCCGGGAAGGTCGCCTCGATCTGAATGTCGTGGATCATGTCCGGGATGCCCTCCATCACCTGATCGCGGGTCAGCACATGCGCACCCGCCTCCATCAGTTCGGCCACGGACCGGCCGTCGCGCGCGCCTTCGACGACGAAGTCGGTAATCAGCGCGATCGCCTCCGGATGATTGAGCTTGACGCCCCGCTCCAGCCGCCGACGCGCGACCATCGCCGCCATGGAAATCAACAATTTGTCTTTTTCGCGCGGAGTGAGATTCATGAGTCGGCATCCGGGTTATTGCAGGATCAGAGAGTCCAGACTTTCGGCACAGATGCGTCCTTACGCAAGTGCGAAATGAGCGGGACGAGGATTTTTCTGAGTTCGTAACCATCGGCGGCGACCATGCGGGCGACGACCTTGTCGCGCCCGCCGACCCTGTGGTGGCTAACGCCTGCCCATGCCACCGCTGCAAGTGCTGCGCGCAGCTTCGAGAGCATCGCTTCGCTATCCGGCGCCACATAGAGAAGCGTCGCGAACGCGGCCGCGCCGCCAAGGACGGGAGGTCTTGCGGCAAGTCGGGCAATCTCGTCGGCGAGCGTCAGATTTTCGGCGTGAATCAGCTTGCCGCCGCTCGAGACGCGCCAGCGATCGCGAAAGAGGCCGGTATGCACCGTCTCGCCCATTGCCTTGCGACCGAGCAGCACCGCCTCGACGGCGAGCAGCACGGCATCGCTTGCCAGATCGACCTCGAGCACGCGCGACAGCGACGCCCGATCGAAGAGGATCGTTTCCTGCGGCAGCCAGTCGATACGGGCGCCGGCCGAGACCGACAGGCGTGTCTCGATCTCTGCGGTGCCTGCGCTCGCCTTGTAGATTTTCTCGCAGGCCTGCGTCGCCAACGTTAGGCTCGTCCCCTCCCCGGCCTCGAAGGCCCAGTTCAAACGGTCGCCGCCCGTGACGCCCCCTGACGAGTTGATGAGCACTGCTTCCATGGTACCGTCGAAGGTCTTCGGCAGGCGGAGCTTGGCGCAGCCTTCCTGGTAGAGTTCGGCTATGCGCGTGCGTCCCCCTTGAAATTTGGCGATCAGCCGCCCCTTTCCCCACGCCCTTTGCGGAGCGATGATTGCCGACGCGGTCAATGTCTCGGAGTTCCCCTGCCGGCGCGCGACCCTCGCGCAATTCCTGATCCGGCATCGTCGGAAACCGGGTGACCAAAGTCAAGCCACTGTTTCCCAAGCCAAATCGCCATCCACGACAACGGCGCCTCGACCAAGTTCCAGCGCAGCACAACACCGCCTCGGTTCGGCCGCCGCTTTCGCCGACAAGGAGGACCCCTCGTCGGGGCCCTCCTCCAACACGCGTTGCTAAGATCAGGACCGTGCGAATTCCAGAAGATCCCTGTTGAGTTCGTCCTTATGCGTGTCGGTGATGCCGTGCGGAGCACCCGGATAGACCTTTAGCACCGCATGCGGAATGAGCTTCTTCGAGGCGCGGCCGGCTGCGTCGATCGGCACGATCTGGTCGTCGTCGCCATGGATGATAAGCGTCGGCACGTCGAACTTCTTCAGATCCTCGGTGAAATCCGTCTGCGAGAAGGCGACGATTGAATCATAGGTGTTCTTGTGGCCGGCCGTCATGCCCTGCAGCCAGAAACTGTCGATCATGCCTTGGGAGGGCTTTGCACCGGGCCGATTGAAGCCGAAGAACGGACCCGACGCAATGTCCTTGTAGAGCTGCGAGCGATCGGCAAGGCTGGCGGCCTGCAGTCCGTCGAACACATCCTTCGGCAAACCGCCCGGATTGCTCTCAGCCTTCACCATCAACGGAGGAACGGCCGCGATCAGCCCCACCTTGGCTACACGCTCGGTGCCATGCCAGCCGATACCCCGGCCAGGATTCTACGCCGGAAAATGCCATCAGCAATCATCCGTGCTTGACCGTTCTTCATACATGTACTCCTTTAGATCTCGCGATTTAATGGTGCACGATATAAAACTCTTTTCTTTTATATATCGCGTACGCTTAGATCGTGTACGATATTTAACGCTCTGGAATTCGGTTGTCAATGCGTTGCGATTATATCGCGAACGATTTACTTTGTGGGTCTCGACGTTTGGAAGAAGGCCATGGCAAACGCAGATACCCGCCCCTCCGAGGAGGTGATGAAGCTCGACGAATTTCTGTGCTTCGCCATCTATTCCGCGAATCACGCGTTCACGCGTGTCTACAAGCCGCTGCTCGATGAGTTGGGGCTCACCTATCCGCAGTACTTGGTCATGGTCGTGCTTTGGGAAAAGGACGACCAGACGGTGGGCAGCCTCGGCGAAAAGCTTTTCCTTGAATCGAGCACGCTCACGCCCATGCTGAAACGGCTGGAAGCAATGGGTTATCTTTCCAGGGTTCGCGACAGGACGGACGAGCGGCAGGTACGTGTCCGCCTCACCGAAGCCGGTCGCGCTCTCAGGGAAAAAGCTAGCTCCGTGCCAAACGGAATTGTCGACGCGACTGGAATGGAGCCGGCCGAGATGACCCGGCTCAAACGGGAAATCGCGGCGCTTCGCACATCGTTGTTGCGTTAGCGCATCGATCTTTGCGCGTCTGAAAGACGCGCGGCGCTGTAGCCTGTCGGACCCGAACCTTCGGTGAGCCCAGATGCGGACTTGGAGAGTTAAAGCGTCCGTAGCAGGTCTGAACTGACGCTCCACGCCGTCGAGCTGCCGTCCGGTCCCACGAAGCTCCCCCAGTTGATCGTCGACGCGCCGTTTTTTGGGTACGCACTCACATTATTGCCGTACGCCCGAGGACGCACAAAAGAGAAAGGCCCGGCTTTGTGACCGGGCCCTTCACTTGACTATTTCAAACGAGGACTACTCGTTCTGGAAGTAGCTGTACTTGCCGTCATCACCCTTCTTCCAGGTGTACATGACGTAGTCCGGACGCGTGATGTCGCCCTTTTCATCGAAGCCGAGTTCGCCGATCGCCGTCTGGAACGGGCCCTTTGCCTTGATGGCTTCGGCAACCGCCTGCGGGTCGTTGCCGCCGGCCGCCTTGGCGCCCTCAGCGATCACCTGAAGCGCCGCATAGGAATAGAGCGTGTAGGCTTCCGGCTCGAAGCCGGCTGCGCGGAACTTCTCGACGAGTTCCTTGGCATTCGGATTCTTGCGCGGATCCGGAGCGAAGGTCATCAGCGTGCCGTCGACCGCATCGCCGGCGATCGAGGCCAGTTCGTTCGAAACGATACCGTCGCCCGACATGAACGTCGCCTGCAGGCCCTGGTCCTTCATCTGACGCATGATGAGGCCGGCTTCCGTGTGCAGACCGCCGTAATAGACGACCGAAACGCCGGCTTGTTTCATCTTGGCGATCAGCGCCGAGAAGTCCTTGTCGCCGGTGTTGATGCCTTCATAGAGGGCTTCGGTGACGCCGGCTTCGCCCATGGCCTTCCTGGTTTCATCGGCAAGGCCCTGACCATAAGGCGTCTTGTCGTGAACGACGGCGACCTTTGCATCCTTGAAGTTGGCGGCGATATAAGCGCCGGCAACCGCGCCCTGCTGGTCGTCACGGCCGCAGGTGCGGAACGTGTTCCAGAGACCACGCTCGGTGAACTGCGGGTTGGTCGAAGCCGGGGTGATCTGCAGGATGCCGTTTTCGGCGTAGATGTCCGACGCCGGGATAGAGACACCCGAGTTGAAGTGGCCGATCACGAACTGCACGCCATCGGCAACGAACTTGTTGGCTACCGATACGCCCTGCTTGGCGTCGGAAACGTCGTCGCCGAGTACGATCTTGATCTGTTCCCCGTTGATGCCGCCTGCCGCATTGAGGTCGGCAGCAGCCTGCTCCGCACCTTTCTGGAGCTGAGCGCCGAACGCCGCATTCGGGCCCGTCAGCGGACCAGCGACGCCGACAAGAATATCGGCCCACGCGGTGCCGCTGAAGGCGACCATTGCGGTCAGCGCCACAGCCGACAGAAGAGACTTTTTCATCTTGTTACTCCCAAATTGTCGAGCGGGTCTCATTTCAAAGCCAGCGCAATGCCCACTATTCTTGCGCCGGTGATCCTTTGCACCGGCCGCTTGCGACCGGCACATGCTGTTCCCCTATTTCGCCCTCCAAGAGAAAGGCGAGGCTTTTTCATATAACCAATAATAGTTGTTTGCCATTTGCTTGGTCAGGTAATACCGGAAACCGGCGGTAGCAAACAACAAAAGCACGACCGTGTCTACAATATAGTATTGCAGGCTGAACATCGTTCCTCCGAAAAGGGCGTGATGCACGAAACGGATAGCGAGGCCGAGCAGTGCCACATAGATCAGCAAACGCTGAACCGTCTGCCAGTTTTCGGCGACATTTTTGCCCGTTCTCCAGGCAGTCCAGCCGCCTAGGACACAGGTGACGAACAGAAACTGCCAGATTGACGCTTCTTCGTAGAGAATTCCCTGCATGTCATTAACTCCAGACGCGGCGCATCAGTGACGGCCGCCTTCGAGATAGGCGGCGCGAACTTCCGGGTTGGCGAGCAGGTCCTTGCCCGACCCGCTCATCGTTACCCGGCCATTGACCAGAACATAGGCCCGATCGGACAATTTGAGCGCGCCGAAGGCATTCTGCTCCACCAGGAAGACCGTCAGCCCCTCCTGTTTGTTGAGCTTTTTGATCGCGTCGAAAATGCCTTTGACGATCAGCGGCGCAAGGCCTAGCGACGGCTCGTCGAGCAGCAGCAGCTTCGGCCGCGCCATCAGCGCCCGGCCGATCGACAGCATCTGTTGCTCGCCGCCGGAAAGCGTTCCGCCGCGCTGGGTCTGACGCTCCTTCAGGCGCGGAAAAAGCGCAAAGACCTTCTCGACGTCCTCCTTGAAGTGCTTCAGATTGTCAAGGCTCGCTCCCATCTGGAGGTTCTCCAGAACCGTCATGCGCGGGAAGATCCGCCGCCCTTCCGGAGACTGGGCGATTCGTAGGCGGGCGATCTCGTGCGTCGGCAGACGCGTGATGTCCTGTCCCTCGAAAACGACGGAGCCGGTGCGCGCCTGCGGGCTGCCGCAGATCGTCATCATCAGCGTCGACTTTCCGGCGCCGTTCGCACCGATCAGCGAGACAATTTCCCCGCGGTGAACCTCGACGTCGACGCCGGAAAGCGCCCGGATATTGCCGTAATAGGTTTCGACACTTCTCACATTCAAAAGCGGAGCAGTCATTGCGTCCTGCCTCCCTGCTCGCTTTCGATTTCCTCGATCTCTTCGATCACCTCTTCAACCTCTTCGTCCTCGACGCCCAGATAGGCCGCGATGACCTTCGGATCGTTCTTCACGTAATCCGGATTGCCGTCGGAAATCTTCTGCCCGTATTCCAGCACAACCACATGGTCGGATATCTCCATCACCACCGACATGTCGTGCTCGATCAGCAGGATGGACGTCCCTGTTTCGCCGCGAATGGTCTGCAGCAGGTCGTTGAGGGCGAGCGACTCGCGCGGGTTCAGACCGGCAGCCGGCTCGTCGAGGCAAAGCAATTCCGGACCGGTGCACATGGCGCGGGCAATTTCGAGTCGCCGTTGTGCACCATAGGGCAGGTCGCCCGCCGGATCGTCCGCACGGTCGACGAGCGATGCCATCTCGAGCCAATGCTTTGCAACCTCGATCGACTCCTTGGAGGCCTGCCGATAGGCCGGGAAGCCCAAGAGGCCGAGGATGGTAAAACCGGAGGCCAGCATCAGCTTGTTGTGCTGTGCCACCAGCAGATTTTCGAGAACCGTCAGGCCGGAGAACATCCGGATGTTCTGGAAGGTCCGCGCCACTTTGGCACGCTTGGCGATCTCGAAATCCGGCAGGCGCTCCAGGAGGAACTCTCCGCCGGACCTCTGCCTCATGGTGATCATGCCCATGGTCGGCTTGTAGAAGCCGGTGATGCAGTTGAACACCGTCGTCTTGCCGGCCCCGTTCGGGCCGATCAGTGCGGTGATTTCGCCCCGCGCCGCCTCGAAGGAGAAGTCGTTGATGGCCATGAGACCGCCGAAGCGCATCGACAGGTGCTCGACCTTGAGAATGGGGTCATTTGTCATTGTCGTTGTCTCGAGGGCCATCAGCCGTGCCCTTCCTTGGTGAAGCTGCCGGAGATGGCCTTTCGCTCATGGAGGAACGCGGTCGGCTCGCGCGATCCGACGAAGCCGCGCGGCTTCCACACCATGACGACGACCATGGCCAGGCCAAAGATCAGCATCCGGTAAAGTTCAGGCGTAAAGGTCGGCCCGAAGACCGCTTTGAGGAAAGTGAGCTCGCGCAGGATTTCCGTGCCGCCGACCATCACCACCGCCGCGATTGCGATACCCGTCAGCGACCCCATGCCGCCGAGAACGACGATGGCGAGGATAACGGCCGATTCCAGGAACACGAAGGATTCCGGCGAGACGAAGCCCTGGCGGACGGCGAAGAAGGAACCCGCAAAGCCGCCGAACATCGCTCCCGTAGCAAAGGCCGTGAGTTTAGTCATCGTCGTGTTGATGCCGAGCGACCGACAGGCGATCTCATCCTCGCGAAGCGCTTCCCAGGCCCTGCCTATCGGCATCCGGCGCAGGCGGATCGTGACGTAGGCGGTCAGCAGCGCCAGTGCGAGGATCAGATAGAAGAGGAAGATCTTGTAGTAGGCCGAAGATATCGGCAGGCCGAACAGGGCTGCAAAGCCATCCTTGGAGGCATCGAACTTGATGCCGAACAGCGTCGCCTTGGCAATGCCGGAGACCCCGAACGTTCCCTTGGTGACCTCGGTCCAGTTGATCAACACGAGGCGGATAATTTCACCGAAAGCAAGCGTCACGATCGCCAGGTAGTCGCCCCTAAGGCGCAGAACCGGAAAACCGAGGATCACGCCCCAGAGAGCCGCGAGAATGCCGGCGATCGGCAGCAGTACCCAGAAGGACAGGCCGAAATAGCTGGAGAGCAGCGCATAGGAATAGGCGCCAACCGCATAGAAGGCCACATAGCCGAGATCGAGCAGGCCGGCGAGACCGACGACGATGTTGAGCCCCCAGGCAAGCATCACGTAGATCAGGATCTGGATGCCGAAATTGTCCACCCACTTCAGGGAACCCTGGACGCCGACAAGGGCCAGGATGACCGGCGGGTAAAGCACCAGAGCGACAATCGCGATCTTGGAAAAATTGCGGCTAAAGAAGCTTTCCCCCTTCGCAATGTCCGGCGCCGCCGCCCTCGCGGCCTTCCGCTGGGCGAGCCAAGGCTGGACATAGGCGACGATCAGGAATCGGCCGACCGTGGCGACGGCGACAAAGATGGCCAGCAGCCCCCAGCGCTGCCTGAGAACGAGTTCGTTGCGGATGTTCTGGTCGGTTTCGAGGCCGACGAAGAGGACGAACAATCCGAGCGTGATGAGCCCTGCGAAGACGGCCTCGCGGAGGGCCCGCGCCGTCACCTCGGTGCCGGCGCTTGCAGTCGTGGAAGCAACATTTGCCATGGAATTATACCTTCTCGACTTCCGGTCGTCCGAGAATACCGGACGGCTTGAAGATCAGGACGATCGCGAGGATAGAGAAGGTCGCGACGTCCTTGTAGTCGATAGTGAAATAAGCCGACCACAGCGCCTCGATGAGGCCGATCAGCAGTCCGCCCAGAACGGCGCCCGGCAGCGAGCCGATGCCGCCGAGAACAGCTGCCGTGAAGGCCTTTACGCCCGGAACAAAGCCATCCGTGAAGACGACGACGCCATAATACATGAGGTACATCGTACCGGCGACCGCGGCGAGCGCCGCACCCATGATGAACGTCACCGAAATAGTTCGGTCGACGTCGACGCCAAGCAGCGCCGCCATTTTCCGGTCCTGCTCCGTGGCGCGCTGCGCGCGACCGAGAGGGGTGCGGTTGACGATGTACCAGAAGACGGACAGAAGAACCGCGGTGATGATCACGATAATGATCTGCTTCAGCGAAACCGTGATGCCGAACACATTGTAGACCGAAGAGACGAGCGGCGGAATCGGCTTGTTGCGCGGACCCTGCGTCACCTGGATGAAGTTCGACAGGACGATCGACATGCCGATCGCCGTGATCAGCGGCGCCAGCCGGAAGGATCCACGCAGCGGACGATAGGCCACCCGCTCAATGGTCCAGTTCCAAAGCGCCGCCGTAAGCATACCGACGATCATCATCAGCAGCAGCGCCAGGACAACCGGCACACCTGCGAAGAAAGACGTAAGCAGCAGGAAAATAATCAGCGCGGTGAAGCCGCCAAGCATGAATATATCGCCATGAGCGAAGTTAATCATGCCGATGATACCGTAGACCATGGTATAACCAATCGCGATCATACCATAAATAGAACCAAGCGTCAGCCCGTTGACGAGCTGCTGGACGAAGTACTCCATCAATCTTCCCCTGGACCAGATCCCGAAAGTCCGGCCTCTTGTTATTAGTTATCACTCATGAGCGTGCTCTGCGGCGATTTCATACCTCTTTCGATCGAAAATGAAAGCCAAAAATCGCGCGAATTGCGGATTCTTCCGCGAAAAAGTCAGTTCGACGCCCCTTTTGCCAGCCAGAAATCAAAAAAGATGCAGCATTCGCTTGCGAATTCATCATTCTGCCCGCGAAAATGGCGCGTCTGCCTCAAGGACGCCGGCAAACAGCCGTTCTTGATCGCCGATCTTTACACGAACTTCACGTGTCTGAAAGATAGAAGCGGCGGAAAAATGCCGGCCCGGATCTGACGTAGGACGGCAGGACAAGCAGGAATGGAAAGAGAATGCTCGGCATCTTGGAAAGATCAGCGATGGCAGCAGGACAGGCGATCCTGGAAGTCTATGATGCCGGCCCTGCAGTCACCTATAAGGCCGACACCTCACCCGTGACCGACGCAGACCATCGCGCCGAGCGCATGATCCTTGCCGAGCTTGCCGCGGCCTTCCCCGATATCCCGGTGATTGCCGAAGAATCGGTCGCTGCGGGAAATGTTCCCGACATAGCCGGCCAGCGCTTCTTTCTCGTCGATCCGCTGGACGGCACGAAGGAATTCGTCGATCGCGATAACCATTTCACCGTCAATATCGGTCTCATCGAAAACGGTGAGCCGGTCGCCGGCGTCGTCTATGCGCCGGCGCTTGGCGTCATCTATGCGGCAAAGGACGGACAGGCGAAAAAAGCAATGGTCGCGGCTGGTCGAATCGCCGGCGGCTGGAGCCGGATCGGCTGCCGGCAAATCCCGGATCGGCCGGTGGCAGTGGCGAGCCGACGGCACAGCAGTGCCGAGACCATTGCCTATCTCGCGGAGCAGGGCATCACCGACTGCGAGACGATCGGCTCGTCGCTGAAATTTTGCCTGCTGGCCGAGGGCCGGGCCGATCTCTATCCGCGCTTCAGCCGCACGATGGAGTGGGACACCGCCGCAGGCGACGCGGTCCTGAGGGCCGCGGGCGGTGAAACGCTGACCATGGAAGGCCAGCCGCTCGCCTACGGCAAACGCGACCAGCCAAACGACAGCGACTTCGCCAACCCATGGTTCATCGCGCGCGCGAGGCGGTTTTAGCGCATCGTCCGCGGATCCCACTGCATGCCTCCTTTAATCGACCTCGATTCAAGGACATGCAGCAATTCAAACTGCTACAGCGACCTTGCGCGTCTAACAAGACGGGGCGCTGTAAAGGACGCGCGCCGCTGCAGGGCACGAAGGTCAGGGCGAGCGCGGCCGCAGTCCAGCAGCAATGAGGCTGCAGAGGGACCCTTCGGTAAAGGGTTTTTCGATCCGGGGAACGTCACGCAGATGGCTGGGCAAGGGCAATATCTCGCCGCAGCCGCTGGTGAATCCGATTTTGATCCCCCGCGCCACGAGCGCTTCTGCAACCGTGAAACTCGTCTCGTCACCGAGCCTGATATCGACGATGGCGAAATCGATCGGGTGCTCGGTTGCGATTTCCATCGCTCTTTCTGCTGTCGTCGCGGTGTAAACGTGAGTGACGCCCAACGCAGCGAGCATTTCCTCCATGTCCAAGGCGATCAGAAAATTGTCCTCAAGGACAAGAACCGACTGGATCCTCGTCACATTCTCACCGCCTGTCATCGACGTAAAGTTCCTCGATCTTGGCTTCCGTTCCGGAAGCCGGCCAGCGAAGCTAGTGTGAATACCGGACTTCGGCATTTAAAAAAGACATACTGCCCCCATCAGATCAGCGGCCGTTTCGATTCGCCGAGCCCTTGCCAACCGGCAAGCCGAAGCAACCCCCGCACATCGCGAACTTCACAGCCCCTGTCCGCCCAACGGATGAGGTCGCGGCCGGAAAGCTTCCGCAGGGTCTTGTTGGTGTGAACGATCGAAAGGCCGAGCGTGTCGGCAACATGCTGCTGCGTCAGCGGAAGGGCGTTGCGGCCGCCTCGGAAGAGCTGCAGCGTCTCCGCGCGCTGGTAAAGAAAAGCGAGGAGATAGGCGGCTCTTTCGAGTGCGGAGCGCCGACCGATGCTCAACAGATTCTCGTCCAGAATGCGCTCTTCCCGGGCGGCGATCCAGGTGATGTCATAGGCGAGATCCGGGTGCTGCCTGTAGAGCTGTTCCAGGCCGCTCCGCTTGAACACGCAGAGCGTGACGGGCGAAAGCGCCTCGATAGAGTGCTGCATTTCACCCATCAGCGTGCCCTGCAACCCGACCATGTCTCCGGGCATGACGTAGTTCAGAATCTGTCGCCGCCCATCTTTTAGCACCTTGTAGCGAAATCCCCAGCCGGAAAGAACCGTGAAGAGATGCTCACTCCGCTGACTTTCCGACAGGATGGTTCCCCCGCCGTCGACCGACCGCTCGCCGATCTTGAAATTCGCCACGAAGGCAAGCTCGTCGTGCTGGAACGGACGAAAAATCTCAAGCGGGCGCAGGGGACAGGCCTCGCACGGCGTTGCCTTGCTGAACTTGTCTTCGTTTGCCATCGGATGCTCGCGGCGGCTTGGCAGGTTGCGCGGGAGCCTCGTGACAGAATTGGCGCGACGCGCGCGGTTCCCTTCATGGACTTGCGCGCCGCCAGGCCCTATCTCTCGTCGATCGCCCGTCGCAAGCAGGATTGTGAACCATGTTGTCCTATTCCGCCATCGCCAAAAACAACGTTGCCGTCGTCACCGGCGCCGCCTCCGGCATCGGGCTTGCTGCCGCCAGGCACTTCGCAAGCATCGGCATGAAGGTTGTTATGGCCGACCTCGCCGGTGATCGTCTGCAGGCGGCGGAGGCCTCGGTGGCGAAGCTTGCCGCGGGTAGCACCGCGGATGTCGCAGCAATCGCCACCGATGTCTCGCGGCCGGACGAGATCGTCGCCTTGGCGCGTGCCACGCAGGAGCGCTTCGGCCATGTCCATGTCCTGATGAACAATGCCGGGATCCAGCCCGGCAGTTCGATGTTCGGTCCGCTGGAGAATTGGGAAGCCGTGATGTCCGTCAATCTCTGGGGCGTGATCAACGGCTCGCGCATTTTCGCGCCCGCCATGATTGCCCACGGAGAACCAGCACTGATCATCAATACCGGCTCGAAACAGGGCATCACCACGCCGCCCGGCGATCCCGCCTATAATGTCGCGAAGGCGGGGGTAAAGGTCTTTACCGAAGCCCTCCAGCACGAGTTGCGCAATACGGAGGGCTGCAAGGTCAACGCGCATCTCCTGATCCCCGGCTTCGTCTATACGGCGCTGACGGCGCATGGCCGCACAGAGAAGCCGGCCGGCGCCTGGACGCCGGAACAGACAGTCGATTTCATGCTCGAAAGCCTCGCCGGCGGCGATTTCTACATTCTCTGCCCCGACAACGAGGTCCAGCGACCGACGGACGAGAAGCGCATCCTGTGGGCGGCCGGCGATGTCGTCGAGAACCGCCCACCCCTTTCGCGGTGGCATCCGAACTACCAGGCATCGTTCCAGGCATTCCTTGCCGGGAAACGGGACTAACGCATCGGCCCGAAAATCGCATCCGATTTTCGGAAAGCTCGATGCGCAGATTCAAAGTTACAGCGACCTTTGCGCGTCTGAAAAGACGAGCGGCGCTGTAAATCGCATTCGCGAAAGGGAAGAAATCGTGACCAGCGGCATTCACCATATCACCCTGATCAGCCGCCGCGTTCAGGCGAATATCGATTTCTACCTGAACTTTCTCGGCCTTCACCTCGTCAAGCGGACCGGCGGCTTCGAGGACCCCAACCAATTGCACCTCTTCTATGGTGACGCTTCGGGTTCGCCCGGATCGCTCGTCACCTTCCTGATCTGGGAGGACGGCTCGCCGGGGCGTGTCGGCCATGGGCAGCCGAGCGAGATCGCCTTCGCCATGCCGCCGGAAAGCATCGGCTTCTGGCTTACACGCGCCCTGCAGTTCAACATCCGGACGACCGGCCCGGCACAGGAATTCGGCGAGCCGGTGCTCAGGCTCAAGGATCCGGACGGCATCATCGTCAAACTGGTCGGCACGGACGCGCTGGCGGAACCGGCGCCCTGGGCAAGCCGCGACATTCCCGAAACCGACTCGATCAGGCGATTACGGGGCGCGACCGTGCTCACGGAAAGGCCAAAGGAGACGGCGCATTTCCTCCGCAGCCACTTCGGTTATCGCGAGACAGTCGCAGCGGATGCGATCCGCCGCCTCACCTCGCCCTCCGGCGACGTCATCGATGTGCGCGACGCGACCGGCTTCTGGACGGCCGCGCCCGGCACCGGCACCATCGACCATATCGCCTTCCGCGCGCCGGACGAGGCAACGGTGCTTGCCGTCAGGGCCGATCTCGAACAGGAACACGCCGGCGCCACCAACGCGCATGACCGGAAGTACTTCTTTTCCCTTTATGTGCGCGAACCGGGAGGCTCGCTCTTCGAGCTTGCGACCGACGGACCCGGCTTTGCCGTCGACGAGCCGCCGGACGCGCTCGGTACCGAGCTCTTCCTGCCGCCGCATCTCGCCGGCAGCAATGCCGCCGCCACGCTCGTGCGGCTGCCGCAATTCGCTCTACCGGGCGAACCGCGCCTGACGCGCCGCGACCTGCCCTTCGTCCATCGCTTCTACCACCCGGACGAGACGAGCGACCGTACCTTCGTGCTGCTCCACGGCAGCGGCGGCAACGAGACGGACATGCTCCCCTTCGGCCACCAGATCGATCCGCAGGCTACGCTCCTAGGCGTGCGCGGCCGCAGCACCGAAGAGGGCTTTCCCCGCTGGTTCCGGCGCCTCACGATGACAAGTTTCGACCAGCAGGATATCCGCTCGGAGGCCGAGGCCTTCGTCGCCTTCCTGGAAGGGGCGCGCGACGGCTACGGGCTCGACCTTGGCAAGGTGATCTTCATCGGCTATTCCAACGGCGCCAATCTGCTGGCGGCGGTGATGCTGCTTCATCCCGGCGTGATCGCTAACGCCGTGCTGATGCGGGCGATGTCGGCTCTCGAAGTGCCGCCGACAGCCGATCTCTCTTCAACGAATATCCTGATGCTGACCGGCAGGGACGACCCCTATGGCAAGCATGCGCCTACCTTGAAGCGCATTCTCAGCGACACCGGCGCCAATCTCGAAGCGCTGGACATCGACACGCACCACGGTATCGGCGACGGCGATATCGAGGCCATTCGCCGCTGGCTCGCGGAGAATGGTATATAGTCCTTTTAGCCCGTCCGACCCTGGCCTCGCACGATTTGGCTGGAGAATGCCATCTTCTCGGTGCTGACCACCACCGGCGCACCCGGCACCGGTCTTCGACGACTTTCTGGTCGTCTGATCCAGTCGGGCCATGCCGGAAAACGAGGCTTGTAGCAACCGTTCACCTCGCCCCTGCCGCGGCCGCATAGTCCGCAAAAGCCTTGACGAAGCCGCGCAGACGCTCGCTTGTCTGTTCGTCGGTCAATCGGCCCTGCTCGAAGAGCGGTTCTGCCTTGGGCAGCATGAAGCGCTTGCCCGACCAGAGATCGGCACCGAGCGTTCGCATGACCGGGAGCCAGGCGTTTTGGCTAAGGATCGTGCCGAAATTGCCCGGAGACGCGCCGGCAAGTGCGAACGGCCGGCCACCGAACACCTTGCGAATGTCGGCAGGCGGGCGGCTCAGCCAGTCGATGGCGTTCTTGAACACACCGGGGATCGAATTGTTGTATTCCGGCGTGAAAAGGATCACCCCGGCCGCCGCCATGACCTTCCGTTTCAGGTCTTCGGCTGCCGCCGGCACACCGCTTTCGGCCTCGATATCGCCGTCGTAGAGCGGAATGCCGTGCAAGGTTGCCGTCTCGAACTCGACACCGTCGGGCGCTAGGCTCTGGGCGGCGTTCAAGAGCGCCGTATTGAACGATGCCTTCCGCAGGCTGCCCGATATGCCGAGAATCTTCGTCATGGCCTCTCCACTTCCGCAAGACGACAGCGTGCCGCACTTCCGTTAGAACTAGAGGCGCAAAAGCAAAAGGAAAGTCGCAATCCTTTGCCGGCCCTTCCTGGGTTCCGCACGGTCCCGATCTCAGACAGAAAAGAGGAGCGATCAGGCGCCTTTCAGGTCACGGAGATAGGTATTTTCCGCCCGGGAAATGGCAAAGGCCCGCGGATCGATCTCGGCGAATAACAAGGATTCATTGGCGGAATCGGCTCTCGTGAGAATCTGCCCATCCGGCGAAGCGATGCGCGACGAACCGGCAAAGGAGAACATCGCGTCGGAACCGCAATGGTTGACGTATGCGACGAAGACTTGGTTCTCGAAGGCACGGGTTTGGATCATATGTTCGGTGATGAAGGTGCCCGACCAGCCCGCTGGCAGGGCTGTCGGAACAAGCACGGCCTCGGCGCCTGCAAGCGCCAGCCGGCGGACATTTTCCGGAAACTCGACATCGTAGCAGATCAGCATGCCGCAGGTAACGGCCCCATGCTCGAAGAGCCGGGTCGAAGGCTCCGCCGCCGTGAAGAGCGCGCGCTCATAGTCCCCATAGAGATGCGACTTCCGATAGACTATCGGCGCCTCGTCACCGTCGACGCAGGCCGCACTGTTATAGACGGCGTCGCCGTCCCGCTCCGCAAAACCGGCGATAATCGCGATGCCGGTGGCGCGGGAAATCCTTTGCAATTGCACTACGATCGAACTGTCCGCTGGCTGCGCAAGCTCTGCGATGAGGGCGCCGGCACCATAGCCCGTGATGCTGAGTTCGGGTGTCACCATCAAGGTCGCCCCCTTACCCGCGGCCTCTGCCGCCGCGCCCTCGATCCGTGCGAGATTGGCGGCAATGTCGCCGCCGACGCTTCTCATCTGAAGACCCGCAAGCTTCATCACTTTCCATCCGATGCCATGGCGCCGAGCAGCTTCGGCAAATCGCCGAAACGCGCCACGAGACCGAAGATCACCGCCGCCGTCGCGACGAAAAGGACGGTCACCGATGCCATGGTCGGCGTATAGCCATAGCGCAACGCATTGAAGATCTTGATCGGCAGCGTCTCCATCGTAAAGCCGACCGTCATATAGGCAACGATATATTCGTTGAGCGAGAGCACAAAGGCAAAAGCATAGCCCGAAACGATATAGGGCAGAATCAGCGGCAGCACCACGGTGCGGAAAATGGTGCGCTCGTCCGCCCCCATCGTGGCGGCAGCCTCGACCAATGAACGATCGATGGACGTAAAGCCGAGCGAGAGCGTCACGAGCGGCAGGGTAACGAAAAAGATCGCGTGGCTGACGACCGCCGTCCACGGCTGGCCGTAAAAACCCGCGGTCGCCCAGAAGGTGAGCATGCCGAGCGCCGTGATCACCGGCGGCAGCGTGAAGGGCGCAACGCCCAAGAGCTGGAAGATGCTCGCCCAGGGCGCCACCCGCCGCCACAGAAACCAGGCAAGCGGCAGCGCGATCGCGACGGCGAGCGCCGCCGAAAGCAGCGCGAGCGTGACCGAAGCGACGAGCGCATTGCGCCACTCGGGGTTCAGGAAGATTTCCCCGTACCACGACGTCGAAAAGCCTTCCGGGGGAAAAGCGAGCGTCTGCTTCTGGTTGACCGACACGCCAGCGACGACGATCAAGGGAAGCGCGAGGAAGAGCGCTATGACGAAGAAATAGAAGTTGCGGAAGACGGCCGTCATGCTGCCTCTCCTCTTCGTCCGGCGACAACGGTCAACGCCACGAGCCCGAGCGTTACCAACACCAGGAAAACGGCCATGGCCGCGGCAAACGGCATGTTGGATTGGTAGATCGCCTGGTCAGTGATCAGCACTGAGAGCGTCCAGTGCTGAGGACGGCCGAGAAGCTGCGGAAGCAGGTAGGAGCCTAGCGCAAAGATGAAGACCATAATCAGCGTTGCGGTAATGGTGTTTCGAAGCGCCGGCACGACAACGGTGAAAAAAGCCTTGAGCGGCGAGGCGCCGAGGGTGCGGGCGGCTTCCGTCAAGGTCGGGTCGAGACGGACCAGCGCCGGGAAGAGCACGAGCACCGTATAGGGAAATGCCTGATAGACCATCCCGGTCAGCACCGCGGCGAAGCTCGGCGTCAATGCCTTGGCCTCGCTCATGACGCCGAGCGCCACGAGGATATTGGTGATGCCAGCCGTTCGCGAGAAGAGCGTCGACCAGGCAAAGCCGATGATGACCTCGGAGAGTGACAGGACCGAGAGGAGGGCGACCAGCCAGAGGACCTGCACGCTGCGCGCCATGCGCGTCAGGAGATAGGTGAAGGGCAACGCCAGCACGACGCAGCAGACGGCGACGGCGATCGCCAGCATCAGCGAAAAGCCAAGCACACCGCCGAAGAAACCCGAGAGGAACCGGGCGTAATTGTCGAACACGAAGGCTGGCGTGTAGAAGCCGCCCTGCTGGCGCTGGAAGAAGCTGACCGCGATCATCGTGCCGAAGGGCACGACGAAGAAGATGGTGAGCATCCCCGCCGGAAAGAGAAGCGGCGCGTAGTCGCCAAAGGTTTTGGGCGGTTCGCGTCTCATTTGCCGAGCACCACGCAGACGTCAGGGGTGAGCGCGACGCCAACCGGCTGGCCGGCGGAGACCTGCGGCCGGGCCCGCGGCGTCGAGACCGCGACGATCTGGTGGCCGGCGACGTCGATGAAGGTCTCGATGGTGCCGCCGAGATCGCGCACGAATGTGACCGTGCCTGAAAGTGCGCCGGCACCGGGCGCGGTCAGGTGCACATCTTCCGGGCGGATGGAAATCGTCGCCTTGCGCGCGCCGGGAGGCAATTGCAGACCCGCGACCGCCTGGCCGAATACCGTCGCGCGGCCCTGGCCGTCCGCTTCCGCTTCGATGAGGTTCGTCTGGCCGATGAAGTCGGCGACGAAACTGTCCGCGGGGCGGCGATATATCTCGATCGGTGAAGCCGCCTGGCGGATTTCGCCGCCATTCATGACGACGACCGTGTCAGCCATCGTCATCGCCTCGCGCTGGTCGTGAGTGACGACGATCGTGGTAATGCCGAGCTTCTGCTGCAATTGCCGAAGCTCCACCTGCATTGCCTCGCGCAGCTTGGCGTCGAGCGCGGAAAGCGGCTCGTCGAGGAGGAACAGCTTGGGCGAGATCGCCAGCGCCCTGGCAATCGCTACGCGTTGGCGCTGTCCGCCGGAGAGCTTGGAGACCGGCCGGTCGGCATAGCCCGGAAGATGGATCATCGACAGAAGTTCGTCGACGCGCCGCCTCTGTTCCTCCTTCTGAGCCTTGCGGATACGCAGCGGATAGGCGATGTTTTCGCCGACCGTCAGATGCGGAAACAGCGCCAGCGACTGGAACACCATGCCGAGATTGCGCTTGTGTGTCGGCACGCGGGTGATGTCGTCGCCGTCGAGCCTGATGGCCCCCGAACTCGGCAGGTCGAGACCGGCGATCATCCGAAGCAGCGTGGTCTTGCCGCACCCCGATGGGCCGAGCATACAGACGAATGTGCCATGCGGCACGGTCAGGTCGACGTCGTTGACGGCCCGGAAGGCACCGAATTCCTTGACGACATTCTGGAGCTCAAGTCCCGACATATATTCTCCGCCCCGCCAGGCCAGGGCCCGGTCGGGCCCATGGTCGCTGCGGCTGTTCTTTCAAGTTCCGTTCCACAAGCTTATCCTAAGCCGCGAACGATTAGAGGACGTCGATCCCCGATCCCGCAATCGGCGCGGGAGACCGGAAAAGACGGATGCACATCAGCCGACGATGAGCTCCGTCCACTTCTGGTTCAGCCAGTCCGACTTCGTCTGGTAAAGGTCGTAGCGCGGAACGATCGGCTCGATATCCGACGAGACGGCCGCGAATTCCTGCTCCGTCAGGTCCATCGACTCGCGCTTGACCGTCGGTGAGGTGCCGACCTTGCGCGACAGCGTCGCCTGGATCGCAGGCTGGCACATATAGTCGATGAAGATATGCGCCTCCTCTACCTTCTGCGAAGCACGCGACAGCGCCCAGCAGCCGGAATCCTGGATGCCGCCCTCCTTCGGGAATGTGGAACGGACGGGATGGCCTTCTGCGGCCGCAAGTCCGGTGACGTCGTGGTAATATTGCCCCATCGGTATTTCGCCTGATTTCAGCGCCTGCTCGAATTGCGCCTCGTCACGGTACCAGAGCCGCACATTCGGCTTCACCTCGGCGAGCTTATCGAAGGCCTTCAGGATGCCCTCTTCCGTGTCTAGCGCATCGGTACCGCCCATGAAGGTCTTGGCGGTGACTTCGAGCAGGAAGGAGTTCGAGACCAGTGCAAGCAAGCCGAGCTTGTCGGCATTGGCCGGATCCCAGAGGGCCTCCCAAGAGGTCGGCGGCTCGTTGTAGACATTGGTGTTGGTGACCAGCGTGATGTACCACGAGACCGCCCCGACGCCGGCGACACGGCCATCCGGATATTTGTTGATGAAGCGGTCGAGCAGGTTGGAACTGTTCTTGATCCTCGCGATGTCGATCGGTGTCCAGAGCTCGGTCGACTGCCCTTTCAGCATCGCCACCTGCGACATCATCGAAACGTCCGCCGGCGCCTGGCCGGCGCGGGCCGCCTGCTCGAGTTGCACCAGCCAGGCCTCTCCCGTCGGCTCGGCCACCGACTCGATGGCAATACCGGTCGCCTTGGTGAAATCCGGGAAGATGTTCTTGTCGAACGAGTCCTTGAAATAGCCACCATAGACGCCGACCTTCAACGACCGGTCCTGGGCTCTCAGCACCGCCGGCATCGCCAGTGCGGTCGCACCGGCAAGCCCCGCCCCCAGCAGCGTGCGGCGCTTGATGGAATTGATCTTCATCGCCTGTCTCCTTATTCTTTGCGGCTGTCGCCGCGTTCCCTATTGTCGTTGTTGTTGTTTTCTGCTCATGCCGCCGAGGCGACATCATACGCCTTGCAATGCCCGCTGGCGCATCTCCATTGGAGTAGCGCCGTACCAAGGTCAGCCTTCGCCGGCAATCGACGGGCTGAACGCCATCAGGCTCAGGATTTCAAAGAGCACCTGGGCCCCGGCATGGGCGGTGTTCGTCGTCGCGTCGTATTGCGGCGCCACCTCGACGACGTCGCCGCCGACGAGATTGATGCCCTTGAGGCCGCGGATCAGTTCCAGCACTTCGCGGGTCGTGAGGCCGCCCACCTCCGGCGTCCCGGTTCCCGGCGCGAAGGCGGGGTCGAGGCTATCGATGTCGAAGGAAAGATAGGTCGGACCATCGCCGACGATCTCTTTCGCCTTCTCGACGATCGCCGCAATGCCAAGTCCACTGACTTCTTCGGCATGGACCACCGTCATGCCGGACTCGTGGGAAAACTCCCAGAGATATTCGGCCGAGCCGCGGATGCCGATCTGGATCACGCGGGTCGGGTCGAGCACGCCGTCGAGCACCGCGTTGCGGAAAGGGCCGCCGTGATGGAATTTGGTGAGGTCAAAGGCGCCGCCGGTGTCGCAATGTGCGTCGATATGGATCATGCCGACCGGCTGCCGGCTGCCGACGGCCTTGAGAATCGGATGAGTGATCGAATGATCGCCGCCGACCGAAAGCGGCGCGGCACCGCCTTCGACGATCTGGTTGAGGCGCGTCTCGATGTCTTCATGGCTGAGTTCCAGCCGGTAGCGGCTGCGAAAGGGCACGTCGCCGACATCGGCCACCCGAAGGTCGTGCACCGGCGCACAGCCGAGCACATGATTATAGGGGCCGATCCGCTCGATCGCCCGCAGCGCCCGCGGTCCGAAGCGGGAGCCCGGGCGGTTGGTGACGCCGAGATCCATGGGGATACCGAGGATCGCGACCTGAAGGTTGCCGAAATCGGGTTGCTCGGCATCGACCGGCATATAGGGTGCGCTGAGAAAGGTCGGTATGCCGGAATAGGGCGCAAGCCGCGTGCCGCCCTTGGTGAAGATCTTGTCGGCGACCTTGCGGAAGGTCGGATCGAAGAGCTCGCCGCCATGGCTCTCGCCATACTTCGCCTTCAATGCGCTGAGTCTCTTTTCATCCCAGACCATGCGGGCCATCTCCGTATCTCCCGGCTGGGGTACGAGGGATCGCGCGGCATTTCCGCGGTTTCGCCGTTCGGAATCGGCGCGATCATGTTCCCCAGGCTTTTGCCCTTGTTTCAGCCCATTACGGGGCAAAACCTCTGGAAAATCAATTGACATTGTTATAGCATTTCCTGTGAGAAAATCTCACACATTGTCCGGAGCCTCCGCTTGTCGAGCCGCCTGCCCCCGCTGAACCCGCTGCGCGCCTTTGAGGCGACTGCCCGGCGCGGCTCCGTTTCCGCCGCGGCCCGCGAGCTCAACGTCACTCACGGCGCGATCAGTCACCAGATCCGTGCGCTCGAACTGTCCTTCAACACCACTCTTTTCGAACGCGGCGGCAAGCGGCTGAGATTGACGCCGCAAGGCGCGCTCCTGCTCCCTGCCGTCACCCATGCCTTTGCCGAGATCGCCGCCGCGACGGCGGCGATGACGCGCCCCGCGACCAGCGGCGAGCTCCGCATCACCTGCGTGCCGGCGCTCCTGTCCTTTTGGATGATCCCGCGACTGCATCGCTTCACCGAGCAATTTCCCGACGTGGAACTGACATTGATCGCTTCGAACGACGCGGCGAACCTCCACTCCCGCGATGTGGATGTCTGCCTGCTCTACGGCGACGGCAATTGGGGCGACTGCTGGGCCCGGCTCTGGAGCCGACTGGAGCTTTTCCCCGTTGCGAGCCCGACGCTCCTCAACATGCGGCCGCTACGCTCGATCAGGGATCTTCGCGACCATGTGATGCTGCACGGCGACGATGGCCGTGAATGGAACACCTGGCTTGCCGCCGCCGATGCGGCCGACCTTCAACGGGGTCGCCAGCATTTCATGAGCGACGCCCGGCTCTCGACGGAAGGTGCCCTGCACAGCCAGGGCGTGGCGCTCGGCGATACGATCACTGCCGGCAGCCTGATCGCACGGGGCGAACTGATAGCGCCCTTCGACCTGACCGTACCGGCCAATGATGCGTTCTTCGTCGCCTGTCGTAGCGAGGTCCGGGCGGCCCCGATCGTGCGCGTCTTCATCGACTGGCTGTTCGCGGCGCTCGAGAGCGATCCCATGCCGGAACTCCAGATGTCCGCCCGAACCATCATTCGTTCGCGCATCCAAAAGGCGGGCGAGTCCGAAGAGCCGGGAGCGGGTGCAGTTCAACCTGCGCCCTCACGGCGTGCAACCCTCCCGCAGAAGCACAAGGCCCAACCGTAGAGACGGGACGACGAAACCGCCGGCCCGTCCAGCAACAGGAAACGCTCCATGCCGCATTTCAATCCGCTCGTCGAAAGGCTTACGCCGCCGCCGGTTCCATCCGTGCTCGCCTGGGCGAAAGCCTATGACGGGGCAAAGGGTCCCCTGATCGATCTCTCCCAGGCGGTGCCCGGCTATCCCGCCCATTCGGACATGCTGAAATGGCTTGGCGAGGCTGCCGCCTCGCCGGCCTATGCGGGCTATGGCGCGATCGAAGGCGAAGCGGAACTGCGCAAGGCCTATGCCGAGCACGTTGCGGCGCTTTATGGCGCTCCAATCACGGCCGCCAATATTCACATCACATCCGGCTGCAACCAGGCTTTCACCGCGACAGCGATGGCGATTGCCGGCGCCGGCGATACGGTGGTGATGACCAACCCCTATTATTTCAACCAGGAGACGACATTGGCGATGCTCGGCATCAATGTCGAGCTCGTGCCATGCGATGCGGGCGCCGGCTTCCTGCCGGAGATCGAGACCATAGCCTCGGCACTTCGTCCGGGTGTCCGCGCCATGGCGCTCGTGTCGCCCAACAATCCGACCGGTGCCGTCTATCCGCCGGAACTGATTCACCGCATCCACGAAATCTGCCGCGGAAACGGCACCTGGCTAGTCCTCGACGAGACCTACCGCGATTTCCTGCCCGATGCTGCCGCGGCGCCGCATGAGCTCCTCCGGGCGAAAGGTTGGGAGGAGGGTATCATCGGCCTCTACAGCTTCTCGAAGTCCTTCTGCATCCCCGGCCACCGCCTTGGCGCGATCACGGCTGGACCGACGCTGATCGCGCAGGTCACGAAGGTCATGGACAACCTGCAGATCTGCGCCCCACGCGCCGCCCAGGCCGCGGTCGCCCAGGCGCTTCCGGCTCTCGCCGACTGGCGGCTTGGCAATCGCGCGGAGATCGCCGCCCGCGCAAGAGCGCTCGAAACGGTCTTGAGCCGCCTGCCGCAATGGAAGCTGAAGGCCATCGGCGCCTATTTCGCCTATATCCGTCACCCTTTCCCGGACATCGACTCGCGATTCGTCGCCGAGAAGCTGGCCAAGCTTGCCGGCATCCTCTGCCTGCCAGGCGACTATTTCGGCGAAGGTCAGGAAGATTACCTGCGCTTCGCCTTCGCCAACGCGGATGTGCCGACGATCCAGAAGCTCGAAGAACGGCTCTCCGGCTTCGCTCTACCGGGCATCTGAGAACGTGGGGATCTCCGGAACAGGCCGCGTGTCTGGTCAGAGGCCTCAGACGCGTGCAGCCCCTTTGTGCGTCCGAAAGCGGGCGCAGGACAGAGGCTTCCCGCAGGTGGTCAGATCAGGCCGATGATGAGGGCGCAGACGAACGCGAAAGCTGCCAGGACGGCAAGACTGTGAGGCATGACGGCGACCGGCCGGTGCCTGGCCGGGGCGGCGACCTGATAGCGGGATCGGATCATCGCCTTGGTCGCGTTCATTTTCATCCTCTCCGCTGTTTCGAGACAGCAGTTCTCCTATATTCTCGATTGAATTTATAGAGATCAATTTCCCCCGATGGCGCGGAACGTGAAAATTCGTTTCGGCATTCGGCATCGGCAACGTCTTGCTGCAGCGGCGCGCCTCTTTTCAGACGCGCAAAGCGTCGCTGCAACTCTTTCAATCTGCGCATTCGAACGTTCCGAAAGCGGGGCACGAACTTCCGTCCGATGCACTCGTCCCGCCCCCCGGGACATCCAGCGGCGGGCGCAAGATCAGGCATTACCAACCGATGGCGTCCCGGAATGAATACCACCACGAGCCAATCGTCGAATATTGCGCGCGGAACATCCGCCCGCCCGGGAAGGGGTACCAGGGCAGCTTTTCGAAGGCGGCGAAACGGGCGGCGTCGCCATCGATCGCCTCCGCAAGTGTGCGGCCGAAAAGATGGGAGCCGGTAACGCCGTGCCCGCTGTAGCCATGGGCGAAATAGGTGTTGGGGCCGATCCGCCCCATCTGCGGCACGCGGGTGAAGGAAAGCGCGAAATTGCCGCTCCAGGCATAGTCGATCTTCACACCCTTGAGCTGCGGGAAGACCTTTTCGAGATTTGGTTTCAGTTTCGCCGCCACATCGGCCGGATCGGTGCCGCCATAGACCGTGCCCCCGCCGAAAATCATGCGCTTGTCGGCGGAAAGCCGGAAGTAATCGAGGATATAGCGCACGTCCTCCACGCACATGTCACTCGGAATGAGCGATTGGGCCAGCTCTTCCCCGAGGGGCGCGGTCGCCAGCATCTGCGTCGAGACCGGCATGACGCGGGCGGCAAGCTCCGGCACCGCGTCGCCGAGATAGGCATTGCCGCAGAGGACGACAGCGCGGGCGGAGACCTCCCCCTCCTGCGTATAGACGTTCGGCCGGGCCGCCGCGTGGTCGACACGGATCACCGGCGACATTTCGTAGATCGTGCCGCCGAGGCTCTCGAAGGCGCGCGCCTCGCCGAGCACCAAATTGAGCGGGTGCATATGGCCGCCGGTGGTGTCCAGCATGCCGCCGCAATAGGCCTCGGCATTGACGAGCTTCCTGAGCGCCTCGCGGTCGAGCAACTCATGCTCGTCCATGCCGTATTTGCGCCAGAGCGCATGCTTGGCCTCGAGCTCCTTCATATGTGCACTGGTGTAGGCGGCGTAGATGTTGCCAGACTTCAGGTCGCAGTCGATCTGATACGCGTTGACGAGCCGGCGGATGATCCGCCCGCCCTCCTGCACGAGGCCGCCGATGAACCGAGCGGCGCCCTCACCATAACGGCGCCCGATTGTCGACAGGCTGGCATTGAGACCGTTGACGATCTGACCGCCATTGCGTCCCGAGGCGCCCCAGCCGACTTGCGCCCCCTCGACCACTGTCACCTTGTAGCCCTTTTCGGCCAGATGAATGGCCGTCGACAAACCGGTGTACCCGGCACCGACCACGCAGACGTCGGTCTCGATCCGCCCTTCAATCTTGAGGGGCGTGCGGACGACGTTGCGCGAGGCGGCATAGTAGCTCGTCGGATAGGAGCCGTCGCCGGAATAAGAGTTTCTGACCCTCGCCATCGTTGCAGCGTTCCACTTTTGGCAAGACCTGGATACGGCCGGGACTTCGGCGGCAGGAGAAATAACGCAAATCTTGCCTCTTGACCATGCCGCGCTCCGCACTCATAGTGATCAGATGTCAGACCAATTTCAGGAACTGCAATGCCCGAACCGGCCAAAGCGACACTGCTGCCCCTGCCCGCGGTGGACCGGGCGCAGCAGGTGATCGCCGCTCTCGCCGATTACATCCAGCTATCGGGCCTGAAACCGGGCGACCGACTGCCGGCAGAGCGCGAGCTGATGGCCGCACTGGCCGTCGGCCGCTCGACGGTTCGCGAGGTCATCAGCCATTTCCAGGCGCTCGGCGTTGTCGAGGCGCGTAAGGGCAGCGGGACCTATCTGCTGCGGGCAATTTCGGGTGCCACCATTCACATGCCGCTGGCGCTCGACACCGGACACTTGCGCGATGCGCTGCTGCAGACGCTCGAGGTCCGGCGCGGTATCGAGATCGAGGCCGGCATGGTGGCCGCGCGCCGTCGCACAGAGGCGGATCTCGCCAATATCGAAGCGAAGCTCGACGAGATGGAGCGCGCGCATCTCGCCCAGGGCACCTCCGGCCCAGAAGACTTGGCCTTTCACCTCGCGATCTACGACGCCACCCACAACCCCCTGTTCCGGCAATTGCTCGAGCAGATGCGTGAGGCTTTCGAGCGCTTCTGGGAAAAACCCTTCGACCGGCCAGATTTCGCCCGCCGGTCCTTCCCCTTTCACCGCACCCTCTTCAACGCGATCGCGGCGCGGGATCCGGATGCCGCCCGGGAAGAGACGTTGAAAATCCTCGCCATCGTCGAGGAAGACATCAGGGAAATGTCCAAATGAGCGATGGCCTCGATCTCTTCGACAAAGCCTCGCTGATCGCAGCACATGACGAAGGCCATGCTTTCGACGCCGTCGTGCCGCCGATCGTCCAGACCTCGCTCTTCACCTTCAAGGACTATGACGAAATGATCGCCTGCTATCTGGGCGAGCATGTGCGCCCCGTATACTCGCGCGGCCTCAATCCGACGGTGCGGATGTTCGAGGAGATGCTGGCGAAGCTCGAAGGCGCCGAAGATGCGATCGGCTTTGCCAGCGGCATGTCGGCCATCTCCTCCACCGTCCTTTCCTTCGTCGAGCCCGGAGACCGCATCGTCGCGGTCAGGCATGTTTATCCGGATGCGTTCCGCCTGTTCGGCACGCATCTCAGGCGCATGCGGATCGAGGTCACCTATGTCGACGGTCGCGATGAGGAGGCGGTCGCTAGAGCGCTTCCCGGAGCCAAGCTCTTCTACATGGAGAGCCCGACGAGCTGGGTCATGGACACCCACGACGTCGCCGTGCTCGCGGCGCTCGCCAGGGCAAAGGGGATCGTCACCGTCATCGACAACAGCTGGGCGAGCCCGATCTTCCAGCAGCCGATCGCTCTCGGCGTCGATCTCGTCATCCACTCGGCCTCGAAGTACCTAGGCGGCCACAGCGATGTGGTCGCCGGCGTCGTCGCCGGATCGAGCGACCTGGTCGGCCGCATCCGCTCGGAGGCCTATCCCTATCTCGGCGCCAAGCTTTCGCCCTTCGAGGCCTGGCTTCTGATCCGCGGCCTGCGGACGCTGCCGATCCGGATGAAAGCGCATGAGCGCTCGGCGCTCGGCATCGCCCGGCGGCTGCAGGAGCATCCATCGGTCGAGACCGTTTGCCATCCCGGCCTCGGCAATCACCTGCCGCCGGGGCTTTCGGGCACGTCCGGCCTCTTCTCCTTCATCTTTCGTGAGGGCGTCGACCTGCGCCGCTTCGCCGACCATCTGCAGCTCTTCAAGCTCGGCGTATCCTGGGGCGGCCACGAAAGCCTCATCGTGCCGGGAGAAATCGTTCTTGCACAGAAAGCGCAACCCAATTCCGCGGTCGCCTTCGGCATTTCTCCGCGGTCGGTAAGGCTCCATGTCGGCCTGGAGGGAACGGAGGCCCTCTGGAGCGATCTCGAAGCAGCAATCGCCGCTTCGTCAGGTTGACGAGAAACGGATCAGGAAAGGCGCAAGTGGTTTGGCGTCGCCACCTGCTCGCGGAAAATCAGGTCAGCACCTAAGAAAAGGGGAACTGAGGAATGAGGAAACTGATCACAGCCACCCTGCTCGCCACGCTGATGGCCGGCAGCGCCCTTGCCCAGACCAGGCTGAAGCTCGTCGAGGTCATCACCAGCCCCGAGCGCACCGAAACGCTGAAATCGATCGTCGCGAAATTCGAGGCGGCCAACCCCGGCACGACCGTGGAAATCATCTCCCTGCCCTGGGGCGAGGCCTTCCAGAAATTCGCGACCATGGTTTCGGCCGGCGAAGTCCCGGACGTGATGGAAATGCCGGACACTTGGCTGTCGCTCTATGCCAATAACGGAATGCTCGAAAGTCTCGAGCCCTATCTCGCCAAATGGGAACACACTTCGGGGCTCACCGAGCGCGCGTTGGAGCTCGGCCGTGACGTCAACGATACCGCCTACATGCTGCCTTACGGCTTCTATCTCCGGGCGATGTTCTACAACAGGAATCTTCTTGAGGAAGCCGGCGTTGCCGAGCCGCCGAAGACGATGGACGATTTCGTCAAGGCGTCGGAAGCGATCTCCAACCTGCCCGGCAAATCCGGCTACTGCCTGCGCGGCGGCCCAGGCGGGCTCAATGGCTGGGTCATGTTCGGCGCCACCATGGCCGGAGACAACAAGTTCTTCAACGAGGACGGCACTTCGACTATGAACAGCGAGGGCTGGATAAAAGGGCTGACCTGGGTCGTCGATCTCTACAAGAACGGTCTTGCACCGAAAGACAGCGTCAACTGGGGCTTCAACGAGATCGTCGCCGGCTTCTATAGCGGCACCTGCGCCTTCCTCGACCAGGATCCAGATGCGCTGATCGCAATCGCCCAGCGCATGAAGCCCGAAGACTTCGGCGTCACCACCATGCCGAAGGGGCCAAGCGGCAAGGCCTTCACCACCATCGGCTTTGCCGGCTGGTCGATGATGTCGGCGAGCCAGAACAAGGAGCTTGCCTGGAAGCTGATCGAAACACTCGAAGGTCCGGAAGGCAACATCGAGTGGAACAAGCGCACCGGCGCGCTGCCGGTCCATAAATCGGCCGAGAAGGATCCCTTCTACGCAGGCCCGCAGTTCAAGGGCTGGTTCGACGAACTCGCCGACAAGGACGTCGTCCTGACCGTGATGCCGACCTATCTCGAGGAGTTCGCCTATTTCAAGGATTCGCTTGCGATCAAGACCACCCAGGAAGCACTGCTCGGCGACATCACGCCGGAACAGCTCGCCAATCAGTGGGCGGAGTATCTGACCAAGGCGCAGCAGAAATACCTGGAAAGCAAGAAGTAGCGCCGGCGCGGGCGGCGGCTCTGCCGCCGCCCCCCCGCATGACAGCAAAGACAGGCGCCGCGAGGCTGCTGCATGCCTTCGTAAATCGTGCGTGTTTTAAAGACAAAGGCATGCAGCGATCCAAAGTGCTACTGCGACCTTCGCCCGCCTTGAAGGACACGCGGTGCTGTAGGAAAGGGAACTCTGACCGATGGTCTATGCCGCACGCCAAGACGGCCTGCCCGCGATCCGACCACCGCTGATGAAACGCATCGCGGATGCCTCGGCGCCCTATCTCTACAGCGCCCCGGCGCTCATCCTGATCGCCACCGTGATGCTGGTTCCGTTGGCGCTCGGCATCTCCTACGCCTTTCGCGACGTCCAGCTCCTCAATCCCTTTTCAGGCGCCTTTATCGGCCTCGATCACTTCCGCGCGCTCTCTCATGACGAAGCCTTCTTCCGCTCGCTGCGCAACACGTTCTGGTGGACTGGCGCCTCCGTGCTTCTGCAATTCACGTTCGGGCTCATCCTGGCACTGCTGCTCGATAAGCCGTTCCGCGGCCGTGCCCTCGCCCAGGCGCTCGTGTTCCTGCCTTGGGCGGTGCCGAGCTTTCTTGCCGGTCTCAACTGGGCCTGGCTCTTCAACCCAGTCGTCGGCCCGCTGCCACACTGGCTCTACGCGGCCGGGCTCATGAGCGAGCCGGGCAATATCCTCTCCGATCCCCACCTTGCCCTGTGGGGCCCGATCATCGCCAACATCTGGTGGGGCATTCCTTTCTTCGCAATCACCCTTTTGGCGGCGCTGCAGGCGATCCCGCGCGATCTCTACGAGGCGGCAAGCATCGACGGGGCCGGCGCCGCCCAGCGCTTCCTTTCGATCACGCTCCCCTTCCTCGCTCCGACCATCGCGATCACCATACTGCTGCGCACCGTCTGGATCTCCAACTTCGCCGATCTCATCATCGTGATGACCAATGGCGGGCCAGCCGATCGGACGCAGATCGTCGCCAGCTACATCTTCACCCAGGCCTTCAAGCGGCTCGATTTCGGCTATGCCTCGGCCGTGGCGCTGGTGCTCCTGGCGCTGCTCCTCGCCTATTCGCTGCTGATCGTGATGCTTAGGCAGTGGCTTCTGAGCAAGGATTGAAACGATGGGCGCCAAGCCTGCCCTCCTCACCATCGCGCACCGCCTGGCGATCCTCGCCTATATCGCCTTCGCGCTCTTTCCGCTGTTTTGGCTGCTCAAGGTCGCGGTTACGCCCAACGACCTGCTCTATTCGGAAGGCATCCGGCTCTGGCCGTCGCGCGCGAGCCTCGAACATTTCGAATTCGTACTCCGGCATAGCGCTTTTCCGGTTTTTTTCCGCAATAGCCTGATCGTCTCCGGCTCGACCGCCGTCGTCGTGACGATCCTGGCCTCGCTCTCCGGCTACGCACTCTCGCGGTTCCGTTTCCGTGGCAAATACTGGCTGGTGACGTTGATGCTCCTGACCCAGATGTTCCCCTTGGTGATGCTGGTCGCGCCGATCTTCAAGATCCTGTCGCCGATTGGGCTCACCAACAGCCTGACCGGTCTCGTCATCGTCTACTCGGCCTTCAATGTGCCCTTTGCAACATTCCTGATGCAGTCCTTCTTCGACGGCATTCCCAAGGACCTGGAGGAGGCGGCGATGATCGATGGCGCGACGCAATTCGTCGCATTCCGCCAGATCATCCTGCCGCTGACGCTGCCGGGGATTGCCGCCACCCTCGGCTTCGTCTTCACGGCCGCCTGGAGCGAGCTGCTCTTCTCGCTGATGCTGATCTCCGGCAACGAACAGGCGACGTTTCCGGTCGGGCTCCTCTCTTTCGTCTCGAAGTTCTCGGTCGACTTTGGACAGATGATGGCCGCCGGCGTGCTGGCGCTGATCCCGGCCGGGCTCTTCTTCCTGCTCATTCAACGCTACCTCGTGCAGGGCCTGACGGCCGGCGCGGTCAAAGGCTGAGGGCTAATCCACCATGGCTTCCATCGATATCGCCAGTATCCGGAAATCCTACGGCGCCCATCCGGTGTTGCACGACGTCGACCTGAAAATCCGCGACGGCGAATTTGTCGTGCTCGTCGGCCCCTCCGGTTGCGGCAAGTCCACGCTGCTCAGGATGATCGCCGGGCTTGAAAGCGTCACCGCCGGCGAGATCCGCATCGCCGGCAAACGGGTCAACGAGCTCGCGCCGAAGGATCGCGACATCGCCATGGTGTTCCAGTCCTATGCGCTCTACCCGCACATGTCGGTCGAGAAGAACATGAGCTACAGCCTCAGGCTCCGAAAGACCGCCCGCGAAAGGATTGCGGGGGTCGTTGCGGGCGCCGCCGCGAAGCTCGGGCTCGAGCCGCTGATGGAGCGGCGGCCGCGGGCGCTTTCGGGCGGCCAGCGCCAGCGGGTGGCCATGGGGCGCGCCATCGTGCGCCAGCCGAAGGCCTTCCTCTTCGACGAGCCGCTTTCGAATCTCGATGCGCGGCTGCGCGAGCAGATGCGTGCCGAAATCAAGAAGCTGCACAAGGACCTTGGCGCCACTTCGATCTATGTGACGCATGACCAGATCGAGGCGATGACGCTCGCCGACCGCATCGTCGCGATGAATTCCGGCATCGTCCAGCAGGTCGGAACCCCGCTCGCACTCTACGATCGCCCCGCCAATCTCTTCGTCGCCGGTTTCATGGGGTCGCCCGGCATGAATTTCTTCGAGGGTACCTGCCCCGCCAGCGAGACGCCGCGTTTCGAGACGGTCGACAATGTCGCCATTCCGCTTGGAGCGCCGGCACCGGTCGCGGAAGGCGCCAGCGTCACGCTCGGCATCCGACCGGAGCATGTCGTTCTTGCCGGGCACGGACCGGATGCGCTCTTTGCCCAGGTCGACCTCGTCGAGCCGACCGGCTTCGGTATCATCCTGCATCTATCGCTCGGCCGATCGAGCTTCAAGGCTTTCACCAGCGACCGCTCCTTCCTCACGGCGTCCGGAACGATTCCGGTCCGCTTCCCGGCGCTGGGCCTGCACTTCTTCGATCGCGAAGGACGGCGTGTCTGACCCGCGCCGCCACCCTCCAACAGCGCCGCCCTTCCGGTCGGACGCGCAGAGGCAGCCGTCGCTGAGGTCGACGTGAGGATACATGCGGTCGCTCAAAGTGACGATTGACTTATTCGGGAGGAAGACTAGCTTTTCTTCTATCGCCAGTATCGACCGCCCGGCGCAACGTTTCCGAGAGACTATGGCACGGCCAAAGCCATGAATTGACCGCACTCTTCCTTGGCCCGGCGCCCTGCGAAATGAGGACTCATGATGCGACATCCGATTGCTGCCCTGTCTGTTTCGGTACTCCTGCTCTGCCCGGCCGCCGCCCTTGCGCAAGAGGGCGATGCCGAGGCCGGCGCCACCGTCTTCAAGAAATGCGCGGCTTGCCACGTCGTGGACAAGGACCAGAACAGGGTCGGGCCTTCGCTTCAGCACATCATCGGCAGGACCGCAGGGACGCATGCGAATTTCCGTTACTCGCCGGCCATGGTGAAGGCGGGTGAAGAGGGTCTCGTCTGGGATGATGCGACGTTGCACGAATATCTTCGCGATCCCAAGGCCATGATCAAGGGAACCAAGATGGTGTTCCCCGGTCTCAAGGAAGAGGAAGACGTGAACAACGTGATCGCCTATCTGAAGCAACATTCCGAGTAGGACAACCCCCGGGAGGAGGGAGCACACTTCTAACGGGCGATTTGCCAGTATTTTCCGTTCGTGCAATAATTCCGATCGGAACGCTGCGGATTAAGTATTCGTCTCACGGCCGATCGTGGCGGGGAGGGACAGGAAATGGCCGTGGTAGTAATTCTGGTACTCTTGGCCCTCGGGTCGGTCTTGTTCCATGTGCTGAGTCCTTGGTGGTGGACACCAATCGCCTCTAACTGGAATTACATCGACAATACCATCATCATAACCTTCTGGATCACCGGAATCGCCTTCGTCGCCGTCGTGCTATTCATGGCGTACTGCGTGTTTCGCTTTCGCCACCGGCCCGGCAACACCGCGGACTACGAGCCGGAAAACCGGAGGTTGGAAAGCTGGCTCGCAACGGGCACGACGCTCGGCGTCGCGGCGATGCTGGCGCCGGGCCTGTTCGTCTGGAACCAGTTCGTCACCGTGCCGGAAGGGGCGGCCGAAGTGGAAGTGGTTGGGCAGCAATGGCTTTGGAACTTCCGCCTGCCAGGGGCCGATGGAAAGCTCGGCACGACGGACGCACGCGACGTGACGCCGGAAAACCCGCTCGGTCTCAATCGGAATGACGCCGCAAGCCTCGACGACGTCATCGTCGAAGCCGGCGAGTTGCATCTGCCCATCGGCAAGCCGGTCAAGGTCCTGCTCCGGTCCGTCGACGTGCTGCATGATTTCTACGTTCCGGAGTTCCGCGCCAAGATGGACATGGTCCCGGGTATGATCACCTATTTCTGGTTCACCCCGACGCGGACCGGCACATTCGAGGTCCTCTGCGCCGAGCTCTGCGGCGTTGGTCATCCGCAGATGCGCGGCACCGTCGTCGTCGACACGGAGGACGACTATCAGGCCTGGCTTGCCGAGCAGCAGACCTTTTCGCAATTGACGGCATCGTCCGATGGGGACCCGACGGCAACGGCTGTTGCCGCGGCAGCGGCGCAATCGGAGGCGCCGTGAGGTAACAATTGGGAGGAGATAAGATGGTCGACGTCCGGTCCGGTATTGGCGAGGCGCTGCCGCCTCCCGAAGTCGAGGATGTTGAGCTTTACCATCCGCACAGCTGGTGGACGCGCTACGTGTTCAGCCAGGATGCGAAGATCATCGCCATCCAATATGCGACCACCGCGATCGCCATCGGGATGGTGGCGCTGGTGCTCTCCTGGCTGATGCGCCTGCAGCTCGGTTTTCCCGACACATTCCAGTTGGTGGATGCGGAGGCCTATTATCAGTTCATCACCATGCACGGCATGATCATGGTGATCTATCTGTTGACCGCCCTCTTCCTCGGCGGCTTCGGCAATTATCTCATTCCGCTGATGGTCGGCGCGCGCGACATGGTGTTCCCTTACGCCAACATGCTGAGCTACTGGATCTATCTGCTCGCCGTGCTCGTCCTCGTCGCGAGCTTTTTCGCGCCCGGCGGGCCGACCGGCGCCGGCTGGACGCTGTATCCGCCGCAGGCAGTGCTTTCCGGCACACCGGGCGGCAGGGACTGGGGCATCATCCTGATGCTCTCCTCGCTGATCATCTTCATCATCGGCTTCACCATGGGCGGCCTCAACTATGTCGTGACCGTACTTCAGGGGCGCGCACGCGGCATGACGCTGATGCGGATGCCGCTCACCGTCTGGGGCATCTTCACGGCGACGGTGATGGCGCTCCTCGCCTTCCCTGCCCTTTTCGTCGCCTGCGTCATGATGCTCTTCGACCGCCTGCTCGGCACCAGCTTCTTCATGCCGGCGATCGTCGAAATGGGCGAACAGTTGCAATATGGCGGCGGCAGCCCAATCCTGTTCCAGCACCTCTTCTGGTTTTTCGGCCATCCCGAGGTCTATATCGTCGCCCTGCCGGCCTTCGGCATCGTTTCCGATCTCATCAGCACGCATGCGCGCAAGAACATCTTCGGCTACCGCATGATGGTCTGGGCGATCGTCATCATCGGCGGCCTCTCCTTCGTCGTCTGGGCGCATCACATGTATGTCAGCGGGATGAACCCCTATTTCGGCTTCTTCTTCGCCACCACAACGCTGATCATCGCGGTGCCGACCGCGATTAAGGTCTACAACTGGGTGCTGACGCTTTGGCGCGGCAATATTCACCTGACCCTGCCGATGCTGTTTGCACTCGCGTTCATCGTCACCTTCGTCAATGGCGGGCTGACCGGCCTATTCCTTGGCAACGTGGTCGTCGACGTTCCGCTCTCGGACACGATGTTCGTCGTCGCGCATTTCCACATGGTCATGGGGGTGGCGCCGATCCTCGTCATTTTCGGCGCTATCTACCATTGGTACCCGAAGATGACCGGGCGCATGCTCGATGAGACGCTCGGTCAGATCCACTTCTGGATCACCTTCATCGGCGCCTATGGAATTTTCTTCCCGATGCATTATCTGGGTCTCATCGGCGTGCCGCGGCGCTATCATGAGCTTGGCGAGACCGCTTTCGTGCCGGACTCCGTTCATAATCTCAATGCCTTCATCAGCATCATGGCGCTGATCGTCGGCGCTGCGCAGATCGTCTTCCTTTTCAACCTCGTCTGGAGCCTGCGCCACGGCCGGGAGGCGGGTGGCAATCCCTGGCGGGCGACGACGCTCGAATGGCAGACACCCGAGACGCCGCCGTCCCACGGCAACTGGGGCAAGGAACTGCCGGTTGTGTATCGCTGGGCCTATGACTACAGCGTCCCCGGCGCGCCGGAGGATTTCATCCCGCAGAACCATCCGGCCCCCAGCCGCGTCAGCCATGAGGCCGTTTCATGAGCATCATGCTGATATTCCTGACGGCAATCGCCGCTATCGTCGTCTGGTGGCTCGCCCAGCAGCGATTGGCGTCGAAACCCTGGCTCGAGGTCGGGCACGCTCACGACCCTCGCCGCGCTGCCCCCCTGCCGGCGGCCAAGGTCGGATTGGGCGTCTTCCTCGCCGTCGTCGGTTCCTTATTTGCCCTCTCCTTCAGCGCCTATTTCATGCGCATGGCCTCGTCCGACTGGGGTGCACTGCCGCTGCCGGGCTTCCTCTGGGTCAATACTGCAATCCTGGCGCTCGCCAGCGCCGCCTTGCACTGGACGAAGCTCAGGGCGGAGAGCCGGCATGGCGAGAAGGCACGAACCGGACTGCTCGTCGCGTTGGCGGCGGGACTTGCCTTTCTCGTCGGTCAGCTCTTCGCCTGGCGGGCACTGTCCAATGCCGGCTATCTCCTTGCCGGTAACCCCGCCAACAGCTTCTTCTATATGCTGACCGGCCTGCACGGCTTGCATATTCTTGGCGGGCTCGCCGCGCTCGGGCGCGTCACAATGCATGCCTCGGATGCCGGATTTGACCGCAGGACGCGGCTCTCGATCGAGCTCTGCGCCATCTACTGGCATTTCATGCTGGCGGTCTGGCTGGTTCTTTTCGCCCTGCTCTCCGGCTGGGCGACCGAGGTCGTCGTATTCTGCCGACAATTGCTGACCTAGGAGCCGCACAAATGTCCGCCCCGTTGAAGCCTCCCGCAGCAGAAACGTACCAACACCCGGCCGGTCTGGCGGGCTTCGCCGCCGATTGGGCGTCGGATCAGCGCGCGTTCAAGAACGTCTCCTGGGGAAAGGCCATGATGTGGATCTTTCTCCTGAGCGACACCTTCATCTTCGGTTGTTTCTTGCTCGCCTACATGGCAGCGCGGATGTCGACCACCGTTGCCTGGCCGAATCCGAGCGAGGTTTTCGCTCTCGAGATCGCTGGAACTCACATGCCGCTGATCCTGATCGCCATCATGACCTTCGTGCTGATCTCCTCGAGCGGCACCATGGCGATGGCGGTCAATTACGGCTATCGCCGCGACCGGCGCAAGACCGCGGCGCTGATGCTGGTCACCGCCCTCTTCGGCGCCACCTTCGTGGGCATGCAAGCCTTCGAGTGGTCGAAGCTGATCGCCGAGGGCGTGCGGCCCTGGGGCAATCCATGGGGCGCCGCACAATTCGGCTCGTCCTTCTTCATGATCACCGGCTTTCACGGCACCCACGTCACTTTCGGTGTGATCTTTCTGCTGATCGTCGCCCGCAAGGTTTGGCGTGGCGACTTCGACACGGAACGGCGCGGCTTCTTTACGAGCCGCAAGGGCCGTTACGAGATCGTCGAAATCACCGGCCTTTACTGGCACTTCGTCGATCTCGTCTGGGTCTTCATCTTCGCGTTCTTCTATCTGTGGTGAGGAGAGCTATCATGGCCCACGCAGAGGCACATGCGGAACAACAACAGCACCCGATCAAACTCTATCTCCTCGTCTGGGGTCTGCTGTTCGTCCTCAGCGCCTTCTCCTACCTGGTCGACTATTTCGGCCTGCAGGGATTTCTACGCTGGTCGCTGATCCTGATTTTCATGATGCTGAAGGCCGGGCTCATCGTCGCTGTATTCATGCATATGGCGTGGGAGCGCCTCGCCCTCATCTATGCGATCCTTCTTCCACCACTGCTGGTGCTCGTCTTCGTGACGCTGATGGTGTCGGAATCGAACTACATCCTCTTCACCCGCCTCGCCTTCTTCGGTCCCGGGCCTTAGCGCATCGGCCCGAAAATCGTACCCGATTTTCGGAAAGCTCGATGCGCAGATTCAAAGCGTTACAGCGACCTTTGCGCGTCTGAAAAGACGCGCGGCGCTGTAGAGGGATCTCGATCCCGACACGACAAGCTACCGAAACGACGTCCGAACGCCGAAACGCAAAAATCCCCGCTGTTTTGGCGGGGATGATGGGAGTGTGTGCTGTTGATCTGGTTGCGGGGGCAGGATTTGAACCTGCGGCCTTCAGGTTATGAGCCTGACGAGCTACCGGGCTGCTCCACCCCGCGTTATGCTTGTCCGGGTTTTCTTGCCCGGTTGTTTGTCTGTTTGCCCGTCTTCGGCCGTTCGGCCTGCGGGCGTTCGGGGCTGCTCCACCCCGCGTTATGGTTCGAATGGTTTGTTTCGCCGTTTTGTCGGCGTGTGAGAGAAGATGTTTTTTGTTTTCGCCGCTGCCTTGTCCTTCACGGCTTTGCCGTGAAGGGGAGCGGCGTTTTTCTTGCGCTTTGCAGACCTGGCAGCGACCTACTCTCCCGCGTCTTGAGACGAAGTACCATCGGCGCTGGGGCGTTTCACGGCCGTGTTCGGAATGGGAACGGGTGCAGCCACCCCGCCAGAACCACCAGGTCGGCAAAGCGCAAGCTTTTGCGCCCTAAGGGCGCAAATTGATTTCGAGAAGCTGGTGAAGCGATTGCTTCGTTTTTTTGAACACGTCTTCGACGGCGCTTGGGGCACTCATCGGAGCTTTAGCTCCGCAAGGCCAAAGGCCGTCGCGCCTTTTGGCGCGCCCTCCCGGAGGCATCCGCGACAGCGGATCGCCGTGAGGGCTAAAAGCTCATCTTCGATGAGCATGAGCAATGGGAACGATCAAGCCGATCGAACGATTAGTACCGGTAAGCTTCATGCGTTGCCGCACTTCCACACCCGGCCTATCAACGTGGTCGTCTTCCACGGTTCTCGAGGGAATACTCGTTTTCAGGTGGGTTTCCCGCTTAGATGCCTTCAGCGGTTATCCCTTCCATATATAGCTACCCTGCTATGCCCTTGGCAGGACAACAGGTCCACCAGAGATATGTCCATCCCGGTCCTCTCGTACTAGGGACAGATCCTGTCAATATTCCTACACCCACGGCAGATAGGGACCGAACTGTCTCACGACGTTCTGAACCCAGCTCACGTACCGCTTTAATTGGCGAACAGCCAAACCCTTGGGACCTGCTCCAGCCCCAGGATGCGATGAGCCGACATCGAGGTGCCAAACAACCCCGTCGATATGGACTCTTGGGGGTCATCAGCCTGTTATCCCCGGCGTACCTTTTATCCGTTGAGCGATGGCCCTTCCACGCGGGACCACCGGATCACTATGACCGACTTTCGTCTCTGCTCGACTTGTCAGTCTCGCAGTCAGGCGGGCTTATGCCATTGCACTCGACGAGCGATTTCCGACCGCTCTGAGCCCACCATCGCGCGCCTCCGTTACTCTTTCGGAGGCGACCGCCCCAGTCAAACTACCCACCATACACTGTCCCGGATCCGGATGACGGACCGCGGTTAGACATCCATGACGATAAGGGTGGTATTTCAAGGATGGCTCCACGAGAACTGGCGTCCCCGCTTCAAAGCCTACCACCTATCCTACACATGCCGACACGAATGCCAGTGTAAAGCTATAGTAAAGGTGCACGGGGTCTTTCCGTCTGACCGCAGGAACCCCGCATCTTCACGGGGAATTCAATTTCACTGAGTCTATGTTGGAGACAGCGGGGAAGTCGTTACGCCATTCGTGCAGGTCGGAACTTACCCGACAAGGAATTTCGCTACCTTAGGACCGTTATAG
>NZ_CM178974.1:2512500-2927500 GCF_058732025.1 Sinorhizobium sp. Y406
TGATCAGCCGCCGATCCTGGCGGATGGACGTCGTGCACCGGACCGGCGCGAAATCTCCATGCGCTGGCTCTCGGGGACGTTCCTGACGGGCATCACTTCCAGCCTTCTGATGGGGGTCGCGCTCTTTGCCGCTCTCGACGGCCGGCAACAATTGGCGATTCCGGCGGAAGCCTTTGCCGCCCTCGACCCATCTCAAGGCATCAGCGCTGCCAAGCGCGGAAACCGCATCATCGCACCGAACGTCGTCGCCAAGCCGGCAGACAAGACTGTCATGGAGGTTTCGACGATGATCCATGACGGCGAGCGGGAGGTGGTTCGCCGTCAACCCTTCGTGCACGTTAAGATGGCGCTCGCCGCCAATCACCAGACCACGCAGGATTATCCCTCCTTCGATCCGCTCGCGATCTTTTCCACCGAGGGGCCGGCCGAGGCGCCTGCGGTCAGGACTGGAACGATCTACGGTTCGGACGTGGAATCCGAGGTGGCGTTGAAGACGGTCAACTTTCCTTTGAAGGGGGCGAGCTTGAAGTTCGGCCCCTCGATGTCGCTCGAGGAGGTGGAGGAAAACGTCCGAACCAATGGCTCTGTGCTGACGGAAGGCAGCACCCAGGTCGCCTCGCTCTTCTATGTCGACCCGCAGCGCTTCGCCTCCGACGACGGCAACCTCGACCTGATCCAGGGTCTAACAGCCCGCATCGTCGAGGAAAATATGAGCGTTTCAGCCTATGAGAACATCACCAAGCAGAGCACCGAATATGCCGACGACGTCATACCGGTGCGTCGTGATACGGCGATAGCGACGGTGATGGAGAATGCCGGCTACGCCGAAGCCGAAGCCGAGGACGCCGCCGGCTATATCGAGGAAGCACTCGGCTCCAAGAACCTTACCGCCGGGGATGTCTTGCGGATCGGCATCATCCAGAAGGGCGAAGAGGCGCACATCGTGCGGGCGACGATCTATTCGCGCAACCGGCATGTGCTGACGATGGCGGTCGATGATCATGGGCGTTTCGTTCCCGGTGCGGAACCGCCGAAGCTCGATGCGGTCGAGACCGCCTTCGACGACACGGGCGTGCCGGTGGTCACCAGCGGCCATGACCTGCCGCGAGTCTATGACGGCATCTATCGGGCGGCACTTTCCTACGGGATGAGTTCTGACATGGTCGCATTGCTCGTCAGGCTGCTGGCGAGCAATGTCGACTTCCAGGCGCAGCTGAAGCCCGCGGACTCGCTTGAGGCCTTCTTCTCGGTTGCCGACGAAGGCGGCCTCGCGACCGAGGATTCGGAGCTTCTCTATGTTAATGCCAAGTTCGGCGACGCCGAGACGCGCTTCTACCGTTTCCAGGATCCCGAGGATAATTCGATCGACTATTTCGACCAGGACGGCAAGAGCATCCGCCAGTTCCTATTACGGAATCCGGTCCCGAACGGTCGCTTCCGGTCGGGCTTCGGCATGCGCCGCCACCCGATCCTCGGTTTCTCTCGCATGCATACAGGCGTCGACTGGGCGGCTCCGCGCGGAACCCCGATCATCGCCGCCGGCAATGGCGTGGTACAGAGTGCCGGCTGGGACTCCGGCGGCTACGGCAACCAGACGCTGATCCGGCATGCCAACGGCTATGTCTCGTCCTATAACCACCAGAGTGCGATTGCCAAGAACGTCAAACCCGGCGCAAAGGTCGTCCAGGGCCAGGTGATCGGCTGGGTCGGAACCACCGGTCTCTCGACGGGTCCCCACCTCCACTACGAGTTGATCGTAAACGGCAACAAGGTTGACCCGCTGCGCGTCCGCCTGCCGGGCGGCAAGTCGCTCTCCGGCGAAGCGCTGGCGCAGTTCGAGAAGGAGCGGCAGCGGATCGACGAACTCCTCGGCAAGGACGATGCCAACGAGGTGGCGAGCAAGTAGCCCGTATTCGCCTTATGCAGATGGGCCGCCTGTGGCGCTAGTCGTCCGTGAACTATCCGTACGTCTCTGAAAGCGCTCTGTAATTTCTGCTTTCCTGCGGTACAGTGTTGCAAGAAAGGCGCTGGCTAAGCGCGCTTTTCTTGCAATTTGATTTTGCGGTTTGCGCCTTCAGCGCGGCGTGATTCACTCGGTTTAGCGGCGGTGAATCGAGGAGCGGCGATGTCGAGACCACGCGAGCGGCGCGAGACGGGGGAGCAGGATCTATTCCGCTCCCGGCTGGATCAGATCATCAACATGAAGCACGAACTGGTGCGGCTGGCGCAGGCGATCGACTGGCCGTTTCTGGAGCGCCACTTCGGTGAAGTCTATAGCGACGGCCCCGGCATGCCGCCGCTGCCGACGCGGCTGATGGCCGGGCTTTCGATCCTCAAGCATACCTTCAACCTGTCGGACGAGGAGCTGTGCGCCCGCTGGGTGGAGAACCCCTATTTCCAATATCTGTGCGGCGAAGAGTTCTTCCGCCATGACCTGCCGTTCGACCGCTCGTCGATGACCCGCTGGCGAGGGCGCATGGGAGAGGAGCGGCTGACCGCGCTGCTGCAGGAAAGCCTGGCGGTGGCGGTCAAGACCGGGGCGATGCAGCCGGCCGACACACGCCGGGTGATCGTCGACACCACCGTGCAGCCGAAGAACGTGATGTTCCCGACCGACGCGAAGCTCCTCCACCGGGCGCGCGAGCGACTGGTGAGGCTGGCGAAGAAGACCGGCGTGAAGCTGCGCCAGACCTATCTGCGGATCGGCAAGCTGGCGCTGATCAAGCACCAGCGCTACGCCCATGCCAAGCAGTTCAAGCGGGCCAACAAGGCGCTGCGGACCCTCAGGACCTATCTCGGCCGCACCGTCCGCGACGTTCGCCGGCAGATCGGCGATGACGAGAAGCTGCGGGCGATCTTCCTCTGGCCGCTCCACCAGGCCTCGACGGTTCTGGAGCAGCGGCAGCGCCAGCGCGGCCGCAAGATTTACAGCCTGCACGCGCCGGAGGTCGAATGTATCGGCAAAGGCAAGGCGCACAGGCCGTACGAGTTCGGCGTCAAGGTCTCCGTCGCCACCACGCTCAAGCGCTCGAGGGGCGGCCAGTTTGCCCTGCATGCAAAGGCCTTGCCCGGCAATCCCTATGATGGCCACACGCTGGCGACCGTGATCCCGGACATGGAGAAAACCATCGGCAACGAGATCGGCCGCATTCTCGCCGACGCCGGCTACCGCGGCCACAATGCCCCGGAGAGCCACAGGTTCAGGGTCTTCACCAGCGGCCAGAAACGCCGCGTCACGCCGGCGATTAAGCGCGAGATGCGGCGGCGTTCCGCCGTCGAACCGGTCATCGGCCATCTCAAGGCCGAGCACCGCATGGGCCGCAACTATCTCGCCAGCGAACACGGCGACGCCAACAACGCCGTCCTGGCCGCCGCCGGCTACAACTTCTCGCTCCTTCTCAACTGGTTGAGGCAGCTTTTGTGGCTGCTGCTCGCCTGGCTGCACGCCCGAGCGAACCCGCGCGCCGCTTAGCGATAGTCATTGTTCACGGTCGACGCGCTACGGGCGGCCCTCTGCATGAAGCAGCAACCTTGTGCGTCCCTGGGACGGCGCCGTCAACGCACAGGGTTCACGCGGCTTCCTGTGCTGAGCTTGAGCCGCGCTTGAAGGTCAGCCGATCGGAGCCGGCGAGAATCTTGACCGCCGAGCCGTCCGGGAACTCGCCCTGCAGCATTTTCTCCGCCAGCGGATCCTGGACATATTTCTGGATCGCCCGCTTCAAGGGCCGCGCACCATAGGCCGGATCATAGCCCCGCTCGGAGAGGAAATTCCGCGCCTCGTCTTCGAGCTCGATGGTAATCTTGCGCTCGGCGAGCAGCCTGCGCAGCCTTTCGAGCTGAATGTCGACGATGGCTCCCATTTGCGCGCGCCGCAGCCGGTGGAAGAGGATGATCTCGTCCACCCGGTTCAGGAATTCGGGCCGGAAAGCGGCTCGCACCACCTCCATCACCTGCTCGCGCACGACATCGCTGTCCTGGTCTTCGCCAAGCCCTGTCAGATACTCCGCCCCGAGATTCGAGGTCATGATGATCATCGTATTTTTGAAGTCGACGGTGCGACCCTGACCATCGGTCAGACGACCGTCGTCGAGTACCTGAAGCAGCACATTGAAGACGTCCGGGTGCGCCTTCTCGATCTCATCGAACAGCACCACCTGATAGGGCCTGCGGCGAACGGATTCGGTAAGCGCTCCCCCCTCTTCGTAACCGACATAGCCGGGCGGCGCACCGATCAGCCGGGCAACCGAGTGCTTCTCCATATATTCCGACATGTCGATCCGCATCAGCGCAGTCTCGTCGTCGAAAAGGAACCGAGCAAGCGCCTTGGTAAGTTCTGTCTTACCGACGCCGGTCGGACCAAGGAAGATGAAAGAACCGATCGGCCGATTTGGGTCCTGAAGCCCGGCGCGAGAGCGGCGAACCGCTCGCGACACGGCCTGGACCGCATCGCCCTGGCCGACGACCCATTTCGCCAATTCGTCCTCCATCCGGAGCAGCTTTTCCCGCTCGCCTTCGAGCATCTTGTCGACGGGAATGCCGGTCCAGCGCGAAACGACATGGGCGATATGGTCCGGCGTCACCACCTCCTGCACCATGGCCTTGGCGCTCGAACTATCCTGGCTTTCCGCCTCGGCGAGTTCTTTCTCCAATTTCGGAATGACGCCGTAGGCGAGTTCGCCCGCCCGCTGGAATTCGCCCTTGCGCTGGGCGATCTGTAGCTCGTTTCTTGCTTCGTCGAGCTCCTTCTTGAGATCGGCGGCACGGCCGAGCTTCTGTTTCTCGGCCTGCCACCGCGCGGTCAGCGTCGCCGCCTGTTCCTCGAGCGCGGCCAGATCGAACTCCAGCTTTTCCAGGCGATCCTTGGAGGAGGCATCGGTCTCCTTTTTCAAAGCCTCGCGCTCGATCTTCAGCTGGATGACACGCCGATCGAGCTCGTCGAGCTCCTCGGGCTTGGAATCGACCTGCATCCGCAGTCTCGACGCGGCCTCGTCCATGAGATCGATTGCCTTGTCCGGCAAAAACCGGTCGGTGATGTAGCGGTTGGAAAGGGTCGCGGCCGAGACTAGTGCCGAATCGGATATCCGCACCTTGTGGTGCTGCTCGTACTTCTCCTTGAGCCCGCGCAGGATTGAGATCGTATCCTCGACCGACGGTTCGTCGACGAAGACCGGCTGGAACCGTCGGGCAAGAGCCGCATCCTTCTCGACATGCTTGCGATATTCATCAAGCGTCGTCGCGCCGATGCAGTGCAGTTCGCCGCGAGCCAGTGCCGGTTTCAGGAGATTCGACGCGTCCATCGCGCCGTCCACCTTGCCGGCGCCGACGAGAGTATGCATCTCGTCGATGAAGAGGATGATCTCGCCTTCCTCGGAGCGCACCTCGTTGAGTACCGCCTTCAGTCGCTCCTCGAATTCTCCGCGGTACTTCGCGCCGGCGATCAATGCCCCCATATCGAGCGCCATGAGCCGCTTGTCCTTGAGGCTCTCGGGTACGTCGCCATTGACGATGCGGAGCGACAGCCCCTCGGCAATCGCCGTCTTGCCGACGCCAGGCTCACCGATCAGCACCGGATTGTTCTTCGTGCGGCGCGACAGCACCTGGATTGTGCGGCGGATTTCGTCATCGCGGCCAATCACCGGATCGAGCTTGCCATCGCGCGCTTCCGCCGTCAGATCGCGTGCATATTTCTTCAGCGAATCGAAGCCCTGCTCGGCATTCGCGCTGTCGGCCGTCCGGCCTTTGCGAATGTCGTTGATCACCTGATTGAGTTTCGTCGGTGTCACGCCAGCCTTCGAGAGGATCGCAGCGGTAGAGGCCGAACTCTCGACCGCGAGGGCCAAAAGCAGCCGCTCGACGGTGACGAAGCTGTCGCCGGCTTTTTGTGCCGCGTCCTCGGCCGTGGTAAACACCTTGGCAAGCGGCTGTGAAAGATAGACGGAACCGCTGCCGCCGGTCACCTTAGGAAGCTTTGCCAGCGCCTGCGCAGTACCCGTCCGCGCTTCGCGTGCGTCGCCGCCGGCGCGCTCGATGAGCGATGCCGCCATCCCTTGATCGTCGTCAAGCAAGACCTTGAGAACGTGCTCCGGCGTGAACTGTTGATGTCCCTCCGCCAGGGCATAGGTCTGCGCCGATTGCAGGAAACCACGCACACGCTCGGAATATTTTTCGATATTCATAACTTACCTCCATAGCCCGGCAAGCCCATCGTGGTGGCACTGGCCGGAGTTTCAGGATCAGGCTCCCGCATCGGCAAGCCTGTCATCGACGCCTCGTCCTCGCCTTGCGCGGGATCAAGTCTTCGAAGGGGAATATGGGGCAGCATTTTAGGAAATTAAAGGTGGGTATATCACCGCTTTTCCGAAATCAGATTTGCGGGAACGCGAGGATTCCGGGGGCTGTTGATGACAAGATGAGCCGCTCGGCGTTCTGCAGCTGGCGCTGGCCCATCGGCCCGAAAATCGGACCCGGTTTTCCGAAATCGATACACAGAGTCAAAGAATACAACGATACTTGCGCGTCCGAAACGACGCGCGGCGTTGCAATACAGAAGGCCCGGCCATGAGACCGGGCCCTACTTGACACGTGCGCTTGTCTTTTATTCCGATGCCGCCAATGCCGCCGCATCGCCAGATGCCGGAGCTTCACCCGCTGCACCCTCTTCTGAGGCGGTCCGGCGTGGCTGGCGGCGCGGCCGAGACGCACTGCGGCGGCGCGATGATGCCCGGCCGGACGACTGCGTTTCCTCTTCCAGAGCGACCTCGGCAGGCACGCCTTCGATCACCGGCTGCGGTCCGGAACCGTCAACCACCGGCTGCGGCTCAATTGCGGGCGTTACTGCCACCGGCGCCGGCGCCGGTTCTGCAAAGACCTGCTCCTGATCCAGATCGTCCTGCTCGCGGTCGGTCAGATCGCGATCCTGCTGATCCTGGCGGTCGTCCCGCTGGAAGCGATCCTGCATCTGTGCCTGTGCTGCCGCGATGATGCGGTTGTAGTGCTCGGCGTGCTGGAGGTAGTTTTCGGCGATGACGCGGTCGCCGGCGCTTTGGGCGTCACGTGCGAGCGCTGCATATTTTTCAGCAATATGCTGCGCTGTGCCGCGAATCTTCACGTCCGGGCCGGAGCTGTCATAGGTGCGCGTCAACGGATTGGAGCCCTTGCGGTTACCATTGCCGTTATTGTTGTTGCTATTATTGTTATTTCGCCCACGGCCGCGCTTATTTTGCTGTCCTGGCCTCATCGTCCATTCACCCGAATCTTTTCTATAATGATCATATGGTTCCGCATCCCGGCCGGCTCTGCCGCGCCAGAAAAACACGCGCCGCAGCAGACCGTCTGTTCGCGATCTCGGCGCCGGCTGACGTCAAATTAACAGATACCCGCACAAGGCACTGTCGAACCCAAGCAACTCTTTCTTGAGAGCAATCCCCATTGGCCAGGCCATACTGGACCGAATCTCCGGTCCATGACCCTCTGCCCAGTGCGCGGGCGCAAACTAGCCCGCTTCCTTCGGGATTCCAAGCCCTTTCTTTGCTCTTCAAGATAAGAGAGACGCCGGTGCAGCATTTTTTCAACGGTTGGTGCTGCCTTCGACGTCCTGCTCGAACACCAAGACCCGGTCGTTGCCGCCGAAATCCTTGGCGCTTTCAAGCAGGCGGAACCCCTCGCTCACGAACAGCGCCGCGACTGCCTGCTTCTGGTCGAAACCGATTTCCAAGCCTATTACACCGCCCGCCTCGATATGGCGGCCCGCGTGTAGAGCGATTGCGCGATAGGCATCAAGCCCGTCATCTCCGCCGTCAAGTGCGGCAGCCGGATCGTAGAGTCTCACTTCCGGCTCAAGCTTCTCGATAACTTTGGACCTGATATACGGCGGATTTGAGACGACGATGTCGAACCGTCCACCCACACCTTCAAACCACTTGCTTCGAAGGGTTTCGAAGCGTTCGGCCAGGCCGTTCCGCTTGGCGTTCTCGCTTGCGGTCGCCAAGGCTTCGTCCGATATATCGGTACCAAGGCCCCGCGCGTCAAGTACCGATGCGAGGAGCGCGAGACAGATGGCTCCGGTTCCGGTGCCGAGATCGATGATTCGGCAGTGTCCCTTGCAAGCGGCGATCCGGCGTGCGTACGGAATAAGTCGATCCACCAGCATTTCCGTATCCGGCCGCGGCTCGAGGGTTTCCCCGGACAGCTTGAGCGTCAATCCGTAGAACTCGCGTTCACCCAGAATGCGATAGACCGGCTCGCGACCCGCGCGGCGCTGAATTGCGGTCCGGATACGCTGAGCGTCGGCGTCGCTCACCGGATGCCGACCGCGGGTCATCAACTCCGCAAGAGACAGGCCGAGCAAACCCGAAACGAGATGGCGCGAATCCAGCGCCGCACCTTCGATGCCGGCGGCCATCAACCGATCGCGACTTTCGGCAAGAAGGCTGTCAACCGTCTCGGCCATCGCTGCTCAGTTCTGCTTTTCGCCGAGGAGGGCGAGCTGGCTTGCCTGATGGTCCGCCAGGAGCGCATCAACCACCTCGTCGATCTCGCCTTCCATCATCCGATCGAGCTTGTAGAGCGTCAGGTTGATCCGGTGATCGGTCACCCGGCCCTGCGGAAAGTTATAGGTGCGAATGCGCTCCGAACGGTCGCCGGAACCGACCTGATTCTTGCGATCGGCGGAGCGCTCGTTCTCGGCACGCTGGCGCTCCATGTCGTAAAGCCGCGAACGCAGTACCTGCATCGCCTTGGATCGATTCTGGTGCTGCGACTTCTCCGAACTCGTAACAACGATGCCGGTCGGCAGATGCGTGACTCGGACGGCCGAGTCGGTTGTGTTGACATGCTGACCGCCTGCGCCTGATGAGCGCATCGTATCGATGCGGATATCCTCCGGCCGGATCTCGACGTCGATCTCCTCGGCCTCCGGAAGCACGGCGACGGTTGCAGCTGACGTGTGGATGCGGCCGCTTGCTTCCGTCTCCGGCACGCGCTGCACCCGATGAACGCCCGACTCGAATTTCAGCCGCGAGAACACGCCGCGGCCGGAGACGGTCGCGATGATTTCCTTGAAGCCGCCAGCTTCCCCCTCGCTTGCTGAAAGCACCTCGACGCGCCACCCCTTGGTCGCGGCATACCGCTCGTACATGCGGAAGAGATCGCCGGCAAAGAGTGCCGCTTCCGAGCCGCCGGTGCCGGCGCGGATCTCGAGAATGGCGCTTTTCTCGTCTGCCGCATCCTTCGGGAGCAGCAGGACCTGGATTTCCTGCTCGAGCGCTTCGATCCTCTCCTCAAGCTGCGGCCGCTCCATTTCCGCAAGGTCGCGCATGTCCTTGTCCGTCGACCGGTCGTCAAGCAAGGCGTCGATGTCGGCAAGCTCGTCCTCTGCCTTCTGGTAGGCGCGGATCTTCGTTACCACCGACTGTAGCTCTGAATATTCCGAAGCAAGCTTCACATAGACATCGGCTGAAGGACCGGCAGACATGCGGGCCTCGATTTCGCCGAACCGTCGTTCGAGTTCGCGCATCTTTTCAACAGGAAGGTTGGCCAACTGTCACTCCAAATACACTTACCCGCCCGAACCCTGCCGGACGAGAACAAGACGCTCTCGTTCGATCTATACCGGTATGCCGTTTGCAGCGGCGAAATCGATGAGGATCTGGCGGATCGACGTCTCGGATTTCACGTCGTCCAGCTGAGCATCGAGGACTTCGCCCAGCTTTTCCGCATCGAGCGCGAGCAGCATCGCCTTCACCGGACCCACGGCCGTCGGCGACATCGACACCGAGCGGAAGCCCAGGCCGAGCAGTGCCATCGCCGAGAGCGGTTTGCTCGCCATCTCGCCGCAGAGAGTCACCGGCGTTTCGTTGCGCTCGCCCGCGCGCACGATCTGGCGAAGGATCCTGAGGAACGGCCGACCGAGCGTATCGAAGCGATCGGAAACCCGGGCATTGCCGCGATCCACCGCCATGGCGAACTGGAAGAGATCGTTGGAACCGACCGAGACGAAATCCACTTCGGCCATCAGCTCGTCAAGTTGCCACAGCAGCGCCGGCACCTCCAGCATCGCCCCGAACTGCAGCTTGCGCGGCAATTGTTCTCCGATCTTCGACTGCCTTTCGATTTCCTTCTGCAGAAGCAGGCGCGCCGCCTTCAGCTCGGCAACCTCCGTCACCATCGGCAGCATCAGCTTAAGTTCGCCGCCGGCGGCGGCCCGCAGCATCGCCCGGAACTGGGTGCGCAGCAGCCCCGGCCGATCGAGCGAAAGCCGGATGGCACGCCAGCCGAGTGCCGGATTTTCCTCTTCTGCTGCGCGGAAATAGGGAACCACCTTGTCACCGCCGATGTCGAGCGTGCGGAAGGTCACCGGCTTGCCGCCCGTCTGCTTCAAAACATTGCAGTAGAAGGCCTCCTGCTCCTCCGCCTTCGGCATGGTGGAAGCAATCATGAACTGGAGTTCGGTCCGGAAAAGTCCTATTCCTTCGGCCCCGGCCTCGTTCAGATGTGGCAGATCGACGAGCAGACCGGCATTCATCATCAGGGTGATGCGCTTGCCATCCCTCGTCAGCGGCTCGACGTCCTTGAGCGCCCTGAACTGCGCCTGACGGCGGGCTCGGAAGCGCACCTTCTCCTCGTAGGAGCGCTGCAGATCGGCGACCGGGCGCAAATGGACCTTGGCATCGTCACCGTCGACGATGATCGCGTCGCGATTTTCGGCAAGCGCCACGGCGCCTGCCGCCTGACCGACAACCGGGATGCCCATGGCGCGCGCGACAATCACGACGTGGCTTGTGACCGCGCCCTCCTCGAGCACCAGCCCGCGCACGTTCTCCCGCGGGTAGTCGAGCAGTTCGGCGGCGCCCATGGCGCGCGCGACGATGATCGCATCATTCGGGAAGTCCGCCGCCGAAAGCTTGGCGCCATAGCCCGACAGCTGGCGCAGGAGCCGGTTGGCAAGGTCGTCGAAGTCGTGCATTCGCTCGCGGAGGTAGGGATCCGTCAGGCGTATCATCCGTGCCTTGGTCTCGCTCTGCACCCGCTCGACAGCAGCTTCCGCCGTCAGGCCGTTGCGGATTGCTTCCTCGAGCTTCCTCACCCAGCCGCGATCATGAGCGAACATGCGATAGGTCTCTAGCACGGCCCGGTGCTCGCCTTCCATCGACACATCGCGCCGGGACAGCATATCGTCTATCGATATCCGCAGCGAGCCGAGCGCTTCCGCCAGGCGCTGCAACTCGCGATCCGTGTCCTCGTTGAGCAGATTGGTAACGACGATCCGCGGTTCGTGCAGAACCACGTAGCCCAGGCCGATACCCTCGCCATAGCTGTTGCCTTCAATCGCAACGGGGCGCGAAAGATCGAGCTCCAGTCCGGGCTTGGTGATTTTCTTGAGCTCGCCGGTCGCGACCATCTCGGCCAGCACCATCGCGGTCGTCTCGAGCGCCTCGACCTCGTCCTCGCGATAGTTGCGCTGCGCCTTGTTCTGCACGACGAGGACGCCGAGCGCGCGTCCGGTGCGCAGGATCGGCACACCGAGAAAGGAATGATAGATCTCCTCGCCCGTTTCCGGCAGATATGTGAAGGCGGGGTGTGATTGGGCATCGGAGAGATTGAGCGGGCGCGCCGAGGCGGCGATCGTACCGACGAGGCCCTGGCCCATCTTCAATTGCGCCAGGTGCACAGCAGTCTTGTTCAGACCCTCTGTCGCGTAAAGCTCGAGCACGCCGTCGGAGCGCAGCACATAGACGGAGCACACTTCCGCGACCATGTTCTGCGCTATCTGGCGCACGATCCGATCCAGGCGCTCCTGCGGCTCGAGCGGCTCCGCCATGAGTTCGCGCAACCGCTTGAGGAGAACGCGCGGACCCGCGGAAAGGTCTCTCATCGCGTGGGGTCTCCCGACAAAAACAGACGTTAGCAAAGGACGGGATGCGGCGGCCGTCAACGGGGCCGCGAATCCCAGATCTTATGCCTGCTGCTTAACTCTTATCCAGACCGTAAACGGAATGCAAAGTGCGAACGGCCAATTCGGCATAAGGTCCATCGATCAGAATGGAAATCTTGATTTCCGAGGTGGTGATCGCCTTTATGTTGATGCCCTTGTCGGCAAGCGCCCGGAAGGCCGAGGCGGCAACGCCCGCATGGCTGCGCATCCCAATGCCGATGACGGAGACCTTGACCAGACCGGATTCAGACTGAACCACGTCGTAGCCGATCTTCTCCTTGTTTTCCGAAAGCACCTTCAGCGCCTTGTTGACGTCACCGGACGGCACCGTAAAGGTCATGTCCGTCTTGGAGCCGTCTTCCGAGATGTTCTGAACGATCATGTCGACATTGATGTGGGCTTCCGCAAGCGGCCCGAAGATCGCGGCGGAAACACCCGGCCGGTCGGCCAAGCGGCGCAGCGAGATCTGGGCTTCATCCTTGGCATAGGCAATGCCGGTTACGACTTCCTGTTCCACGATCTCTTCCTCATCACAAATCAGCGTTCCGGGCGGGTTTAGAAGGTCACCCATGCCCGGCGCATCGGGATCCTCGAAAGACGAGCGCACGAAGGTGCGCACCTTGTGCACCATGGCGAGCTCGACCGAGCGCACCTGCAGCACCTTGGCGCCGAGAGACGCCATTTCCAGCATTTCCTCGAAGGCGATCTTCTTCAGCCGCCGGGCTTTCGGTTCGATGCGCGGGTCGGTCGTATAGACGCCGTCGACATCGGTATAGATATCGCAGCGGTCGGCCTTGACGGCGGCCGCGATCGCGACTGCCGAGGTGTCGGAGCCGCCTCGGCCGAGCGTTGCGACCCGGTTGTCGGGGCCGATCCCCTGGAAACCGGCAACGACCGCAACCTGCCCCTCGCCCATGCGGCGGATGATATCGGAGCCGTCTATGTCAAGGATGCGGGCGGCACCATGGGCGTTGTCGGTGCGGATCGGGATCTGCCAGCCCTGCCATGATCGGGCATTGATGCCCATGGACTGGAGAGCGATGGCGAGCAGACCGGAGGTCACCTGCTCACCGGAGGCGACGACCGCATCATATTCGCGCGCATCGAAAAAGGGCGCGTTGGCGCATGCGACCTTCGGCATGTTGTCGACCCAGCCGACGAGTTCGTTGGTCTTGCCGGACATGGCAGAGACGACGACCGCCACCTCGTGGCCGGCGTCGACTTCGCGTTTAACGTGGCGGGCGACATTGTGGATGCGGTCCAAATCTGCGACGGAAGTTCCGCCGAATTTCATCACGATGCGTGCCATTTCGCCTCTACCGTACCAACAAGTTTTCCGCGCGAACGCGCGACAGGAATTCGCTCCGCCGGCACCTGACGATCGAAGAGCTTTGAAGAGACGTCTCAGACATCGGCCGGTCACCGCCTCGGGGAGCGGAAGTCGCGGCGTCTCTTAGCGGATCAGGGGACGGCGCGCAATGGCCGTGAAAGCCCGGAGGCAGGGCTGCGAACGCGTGGGCGGACAACGCACCCGCCGAGGTGTTGAGCCAGCATCGCCTCGACCAGCGTGGCATCAATCCGATTTCATAATTAAACCACTTGCAATTTAAAACCATTGTTACATGCTCGAAGGATCGAGGGGCGGAAACAACGGGAGGAAAGTGGAATGCGCAAGGTCATCATGTGGGATATGGTCAGCGTCGACGGCCTCTTCGAGGCCCCGGGCCACGACATCGGCTGGTTCGTATTCGAAGACGAGCTTGCCGCCTATATCCGCGAGACGCAGCTCGGGGCCGACACGCTTCTCTTCGGCCGCGTTACCTATGAAATGATGGCGACCTACTGGCCCTCAGCCGAGGGGGAGATCGCCACCTTCATGAACAGCGTCGAGAAGTTCGTCTTTTCCAGAACCCTCCAGAATGCCGATTGGAACAACACGACGCTCGTTTCCGGCGATGCCGTCGCCGAGGTAGAGAAACTGAAGCGGCGCGAGGGTGGCACGATCTTCGTCTACGGCAGCGCCGATTTCGCGGGGACGCTGACGGCCAAGGGCCTTGTCGACGAATACCGCCTCGGCATCAATCCGGTGCTGCTCGGCAAAGGAACGCCCCTCTTCCAGAACATCCCCGACCACACGAAACTGTCGCTCACCCAGGTGCGGCCGCTGAAGTCGGGGGTCGTCATCCTGCACTATCAGCCCGTCCGGAACTGATGAACGCAGCTACAGGACCCTTGACATCGCCCGCCAATCGTCCGACTTCACGATGAACCGGCAAGGCGAGGTAGACTGCGATGAGCGAGACGGCACGCACGACGATCGATCAGAACGAGGTCGATCGCTTTTCGGCGATGGCGGCCGAATGGTGGGATCCGACCGGCAAGTTCCGTCCGCTGCACAAGTTCAACCCGGTGCGCCTCGCCTATATTCGCGATAAGGCCTGCGAGAATTTCGACCGCGACCCAAAGAGCCCGCAGCCGCTGAAGGGGCTGCGCCTGCTCGACATCGGCTGCGGCGGCGGTCTTCTCTCCGAGCCGATGGCGCGAATGGGGGCCGACGTGCTCGGAGCCGATGCATCGGAAAAGAATATCGGCATCGCCAGGACGCACGCGGCGGGGAGCGGCGTCGCGGTCGATTACCGCGCCGTGACAGCCGAAGCGCTCGCCGAGGCTGGCGAGAGCTTCGATGTCGTCCTCAACATGGAAGTGGTCGAGCATGTAGCGGATGTCGACTTCTTCATGACGACCTGCGCCCACATGGTTCGCCCCGGCGGGCTGATGTTTATCGCCACCATCAACCGGACGCTGAAGGCAGCGGCCCTGGCCATCTTTGCCGCTGAGAACGTGCTGCGCTGGTTGCCGCGCGGCACGCATCAGTACGAAAAGCTCGTGCGTCCGGAAGAACTGGAAAAGCCGCTCGAGGCGAGCGGCATGCAGGTCACCGACCGCACCGGCGTGTTCTTCAGCCCGCTTTCCAATCAGTGGAACCTGTCGCGGGACATGGACGTCAACTACATGATCGTCGCCAAGCGGCCGATTTGAATAAGTTGGACCGTCCTCAGTTCGCGTCGTCGGGGAGCACCGGCAGGGGCGCGACTTCGATGCCCTCCTCCAGGAGTGCGATCGCCTCTTCCCTGGAGGCCTTGCCGATCAGGCCGCGCTGATTGGCTTCGCCATAATGGATCTTGCGCGCCTCTTCGGGAAAGCGCTCACCGACGTCTTCCGCGTTCTCGCGGATTGATTTCACCATCTCTCTAAGTTTGGTGATCGTTTCCTTTTGCGCCTGGTCCATGACCAGTGCCTGCCGCGCCTCTTTCTTGCGAGCGGTCGAAACTGAAGGCGCCATAAGCTGCTTGGTGACGGAGGCGGAGTTGCAGGTGGGACAGGTGATCAGTCGGGCTGAGACCTGCCGCGAGTAGTCGTCGCTCGAGGAGAACCAGCCTTCGAAGGCGTGACCGTTCTCACAGGTGAGATTGTAGTGGATCAAGCTGCAACGCCTCCTTGCCCGGTGGGAGCCACTTCATCCAGCACGAAATCGCGGGCATTCTTGAGATTGGGGATGCGCCCCCGCGCCTTATGCGCCGCAGCAACGTCGATCTCGGCGATGATGACCGCCTCGCCGCTCGGACCGGCCTCGGCCAGCACCCGGCCCCAGGGACCGATGATCATTGAATGGCCGAAGGTCTGCCGTCCATCCTCATGGTCTCCGCCCTGCGCGGCGGCGACGACGAACAGCCCGTTCTCGATGGCGCGGGCGCGCAACAGGATTTCCCAATGCGCTTCCCCGGTCTGGCGCGTGAAAGCTGCAGGCACCGACATGATCTCGGCTCCGGCAACCGCCTGGCAGCGAAAGAGTTCCGGAAAGCGGACATCGTAGCAGATGGCAAACCCGAGCTTCCCGAAGGGAAGATCGGCGATGCGGGCCGTGGAACCGGGCCGGTAGGCGGCACTTTCCCGCCAGCTCTCGCCATTCTCCAGATCCACGTCGAACATGTGGATCTTGTCGTAGTCGCAGATCTTCTTTCCATCGGGTCCGAAGAGAAAACCGCGATTGGCGATCTTGCCGTCCTCAAGGCCGATCGGCGTTGAGCCGACATGGAGATAGATCCCGAGGTCGCCGGCAAGCCGTGCCGCCTCTCGCACGACCAGATCGCCGGTCTCGTCCTTCAGCACGGAGCGGAGCCCCGCCCGATCGCGCTGAATGGCGCCGGTCATCTCGGGGGTTTGTATGTAAATCGCACCTTGCAACGCCGCCTCGCGCACGAGACGCGCCATTGTCTCCGCATTGCTTGCGGGATCGATGCCGGAACACATCTGGATGGCGGCAGCCTTGAACGTCATACTCTTTCTCCGGAAGTGCCGGTCAGGCGGCAAGCATCGCGTCGAGCTTGCCCACCCGATCAAGCGCGTGCAGATCGTCGCAACCGCCCACATGAATGTCATTGATGAAGATTTGCGGGAAGGTCCTGCCGCCGTTGGACTTCTCGACCATCGTCTGACGTAGACTCGGATCGCAGGTGGCGTCGTACTCCACGAAAGCAACGCCCTTCGTCTCCAGGAGCTTCTTCGCCCTGGTGCAATAACCGCAGAACTGACGCGTATAGATGACGACCGAAGCCATAGTCTCAAACCGCTCCTTCACCACTCCGATGCCGGACATCTGCCATTGCCTGTTTCCCTGACCGTCCGGCGCAGCATGGAAACATGCAGGAATTCAACGCACTACAGCCTCCCCTATGGAAGCGCTGCACTTCAGTCATATAGGTCCGGACAAGGCTCTTGCAAAGGTCAAAACCGTGACGTCCCGAGCCCCCGCGCCTTTCAAGGCGCGTGTGGCAGCCGAAACGGTCGCACCCGTCGTATAGACGTCGTCGACGAGCACTATGCTCTTTCCGGCGAGAATCGGCCTCACGCCTTCCGGAACGGCGAAGGCGCCACGGACATTGTCCTCGCGGACTCTCAGCCCGAGCCCGACCTGACGGCTCGTGCGTTTAATGCGGCGAAGCGCGTCGGGCCGATAGGGCCTTCCCGCACGCTCCGCTATGACCCGCGCCAACTCCGCCGCCTGGTTGAATTTCCGCCTCCACAGGCGGAAGGCATGCAGCGGCACCGGCACGATCACATCGGCGGCCGCAACGGCACCGTCGCTGGCGCGGATCATCCATTCCGCCATCATCGGCGCCAGGTCGGTGCGGTCGCGATATTTCAAGCCGTGCACCAGATCACGTGCGATGCCCTGGTGAAGCGCCACGGAACGCAGCCTGTCGAAGACAGGAGGGTCGGCAATCGCCTCCGGCGACACGGCGCCCGCACCAGGATCGAAGGCAAAGGGCAAGCCGAGCACTTCGCAATAGGGCCGCTCGATCAACGGCAACCCCGCCCAGCACGATGGGCAGACGGCATGTGCGTCGCCCGTCAGCCGCCCGCAGCCGCGGCAGACGGGTGGAAACACCAGGTTGATTGCACCGATCCTGAGCCGCGCGAGTAGCGGCGCACCGTGCGCTGTCCAGTTTCTCCAAACATGCCGCTCCATCCGGTTGACTTTATCTCCGCCAGGGTTTCTCTCACATTCGTGATCTCGGGAGAGTATCGTGGAAATCATCTTTGACCAGAGCCTCGTCGAGGCGCACCGCCGACGCGCGCTTCTCCGCGGCGATCCGAAAGCAAGCTTCCTTCTCGACATCGTGGCGCAGGAACTCGCCGACCGGGTCGGCGTCGTGGAGCGGCACTTCGACAAGGCAATGGAATTGCACGGCTACACAGGCACTGCCGCCCGTCTTTTGGCAGAAACCGGCAAGGTCGGCGAAATCGAGCGCGTGGAAACCGACCAAGTCTTCCGTTGGAATGACGGGCCCGTAACGATCGCGCCGCTTGAACGCATCCCCGCCGAACCGGCTTCCCTCAACCTCCTGGTCTCGCCGCTGTCCCTGCATCTGACCAACGACACGCCCGGAGCCTTCATACAGGCGCGCCGGGCGCTGAAGCCCGACGGCCTCTTTCTGGCGGCGATCCCCGGCAGCGGCACGTTGCAGGAGCTGCGCGAGGCGCTACTCGTCGCCGAAGCCGAATTGACCGGCGGAGCAAGCCCGAGGGTCATTCCCTTTGCCGACGTTCGCGACATCGGCGCACTGCTGCAACGGGCCGGCTTTGCGCTGCCCGTGGCAGATGCCGAAACCTACACCGTCCGCTACGAGTCGCTCTTCGGTCTCCTCACAGATTTAAGAGCCATGGGCATGACCAATCCGCTGGCCGCCCGCAGCCGAACACCCGTGCCGAGGCGCTTCTTCCTGAGAGCGGCGGAAATCTACGCGGAACGCTTTTCCGACCCGGACGGGCGAGTTCGTGCGACCTTCTCAATTATTTACGTCTCGGGCTGGGCGCCGCATGGAAGCCAGCAGAAGCCGCTAAAGCCGGGCTCGGCAAAGCGCAGGCTGTCCGAGGCGCTGGGAGTGGAAGAACATTCGCTGAGGAATTCGGACGAGTCCTGATCTGGCTTCAGGCGTTGTCGATCGTTTCCGCTATGTATTCCAGCACATTCTGCAGACTGTCCGAAAAGCCCCTGAGCCCGACGAGGAGACCGACCGATATCAATGCGACGATGAGCCCGTATTCCACCGCAGTGGCGCCGTCACGGTTGTGAATGAGGAATTTGAACTTGCGCATACGTCCTCCAGCGATCCTTGCGGCTTCGCCATGCTACTGCATGTTTCCCTGGACCGACCTCGATCTAAGGACGGAGATGCAGCAATCAGAATGCCACGGCGACCTTGCGCGTCTGACAGGCGCACGACCCCATAGTGATTTTCCGCGGAGGACGCGAGCCTGCTGCATGTCTTTGTCCTTTAATCGACCTCGATTAAAGGACAAAGACATGCAGCAATTCAAAGTGCTACAGCGACCTTTGCGCGTCCAATAAGACGCGCGGCGCTGTAGGGGCTCAGGTCAGCATCCGCTCCTGGCGCCATCTGCATCGATGATGCACACGGCGCCCGGCATTTCCTGTAGCACGCTGCGGCGCACGGTATAGCGTCTGCCCGTACTGGCAGGGATGGAACCGGTGGTGATATTGTCGTAGTCGATCGGCCTGTTCGCAAGCATCCGCTTGTCGCTCTTCGACGACAGCATTGGCGTCAGAATCAGCGTCAGCGCGATCACTGCCGTCCCGAACAGCAGCGAAAGATTGAGCACACCCATCCGGCGGGACTGGCTTGCCGCCAGATCCTTGTCTTCGACCGTCCTCCAGAAATCCTCGTCCACCATTCCAGCCTCGCGAAATACTCTTAGGAGCAGCGTTGAAAGCACCTTCCCTTCAACTCGCTGACGCTGCCCGACGCAATTGCCCTTCAACCGGCCCCGATTTGAAGCACAAACCGATTGCGACGAGTTTGCCTCACGGGTGATAAACTTTCGATTAATGAAATGTTGGAGATCAAGGGAATGGAAAGCGCGGACTCCGCACTCGCAACGGAGCGCTGGCTATCGGCTATCGGCTAAAGCAAATCCATCAGGAAAGGAATGAGCGGTTCGTCGGCCGGAGGCATCGGGTAATCGCGCATCGCCTTGGGACGCACCCATTTGATCGCCTGGCCCTCTCGTCCCTCGGCAAATCCCTCGTAGCGGCGGCAGATATAGAGCGGCATCAGGAGGTGGAAACTATCATAGCTGTGGCTCGCGAATGTCAGCGGCGCGAGGCATGCGACCTTGGTGCGGATGCCCAGTTCCTCCTCCAGCTCGCGGATCAGCGTCTCCTCCGGCGTTTCGCCGGCCTCGACTTTGCCGCCCGGAAATTCCCAGAGCCCGGCGAGCGACTTTCCTTTCGGTCGCTGCGCAAGCAGGATGCGCCCGTCCGAGTCGACCAGCGCGCAAGCCGCCACGAGCACGATCTTCTTTTCCTTGGTTTCCATGCCCTACACCTTCGGCGCGCGATAGACGTAACGATAGACCTCGGTAAAGCCGGCCTTGCGGTAAAGCGCTATTGCCGCCTCGTTATCGGCTTCCACCTGTAGCCAGGCCTTTTTCGCACCACGAAGGCGGGCCCAGCGCAGCGACGCGTCGAGGAGCGCATCGCCCACGCCTTGGCGCCGCACCGACTCCGCAACCGCGAACTGCATGATGCCGGCGAGATCGTTGTCGTGCACGACAAGCGACACGGCCGTCGGCCCGATGTCGCGATCCTCGAAGAGGAATAGGCCGGTTTCGGGCTTGATCGCATTGATGATGCCGATCAAAGCTGCCTTGCTTTCGGGATCCTCCTTGCCGATCAGCAGCCGGGCATCGGCAAATCGTGCAACATCCTTGACCGGCAGATGATCCATGCCGTCGCCGAAATCGCGTTCCGCCAGATCGAGCGCCAGCACCAAGCTGCGCCCGAAAGCCGGCCAGCCAGACTTGTCCATGTGGGCGATCATCTGCGGCGGCGTCAGCGGCGTCTGGCGGACGGTCAACACACACCCGTGCTCGGCAAAGCGCCGCGCCGCCTTGTCGAGCCTGATGGCTATGTCTCGATAGTCCGACGGGTCGAGCGGATTGACCGAGTTCAGGCGCTTGGAAGCATGGCCGGCGGTCAACCGGACCAGCCAGCTTCCATCGTAGTATACACTGCTCGCCGGCCAGGCGCGGAAGCCGACGGCTTCGAGGCGCCGCACGCTCGGAAGGTTGACCGCCATGGCTTCGGTCTCGACATGGCCGTCCGGCCGTCCATCTTTCGATGTCATGTTCTTGAGCCCCGATGAAGCGCCGGGTCAGCTTCTGTAATCGCCATTTATCTCGACATATTCCTTGGTGAGGTCGCAGGTATAGACGGTGGCGCTGCCCGAGCCGAGACCGATTTCGACGCGTATCGGAATGGTCTCACCCTTCATCACCGCACTTGCGGCCGCTTCGGAATAGGCCGGGTCGCGCTCGCCCTCGACGGCGACGCGCACATCGCCGAACCAGATCGCCAACCGGTCGCGCTCGGCCATTTCTCCGGACTTGCCGACCGCCATCACCACCCGGCCCCAATTCGCGTCCTCGCCCGCGACCGCCGTCTTGACGAGCGGCGAATTGGCAATCGACAGCGCGATGCGCTTGGCGGCCGCATCGGTCTCGGCACCCTGGACCGTCACCTCCACCATCTTGCGCGCGCCCTCGCCATCGCGCACCACCTGCAGGGCCAGATCGCGAAGGAGATCATTGAGGGCTGCGCGGAAGGAAACGAGCCGCGGATCGTCCGAAGCCTCGACCCGAGCCTGCCCGTCCTTTGCCGCCGCACCGGTTGCAAACAGCATCAGCGTATCAGAGGTGGAGGTGTCGCTGTCGACGGTCACGGAGTTGAAGGTCGGGCCGACACCGGCCGAGAGCAGTGCCTGCAGCGCCGCCGGTGCGATATCCGCATCGGTAACCACGAAAGAGAGCATAGTCGCCATATCCGGCGCGATCATGCCGGCCCCCTTGGCGATTCCGTTGATCGTGACCTTGACACCGCCGATCTCGGTTTTGCGGGTGGCGACCTTTGGAAAGGTGTCCGTGGTCATGATCGCCTTGGCCGCCTCGAACCAGAAGTCCTCCGTGGCCTCCACCGCAAGCCGGTCGAGGACGCCGGCAAATTTCGCCGCGTCAAGCGGCTCGCCAATCACGCCCGTCGAGGCCAGGAAGATTTCGCCTTCGCTGCAGCCGACCGCCTGAGCCGCCGATTTCGCCGTGAGCTCAGTCGCTTCCCTGCCCTTCTTGCCGGTGAAGGCATTGGCATTGCCGGAATTGACCACGACCGCACGGGCGACGCCGGCGGGGAGGTTCTTCCGGCAGAAGTCGACCGGAGCGGACGGGCACTTGGAGCGCGTAAAAACACCGGCCACGGCGGTCGGCGCGTCGAAGATCATCATCAGCACGTCGGTGCGGTTCTTGTACTTTATCCCCGCTGCGGCGGTTGCCATACGCACGCCGCGCAGCGCTGGCATTTCGGCGAAGGTTTTCGGAGCAAGTGGAGAAACGGAACCGGACATGGGACATACCTGCTTTGGAAGCCTTGGGTGGGTGTGACAAACGCCCGAGCGGTATACAGCCGCCGGGCATTCCGACCTTGTCGAAGGCGGAGCGGCACGTTGAAGCGACACTGACTTCGCCTCACTCTCGCACTGCTCCTGCCAACGGCGGTGCGCTACGCTGTCGGAGGTGCGAGAGCCGCCGCGCACCGTCAATCGGGGGCGGAGAAATCGCTGTAGCGCCCTGAACTGCTGCATGCCTTCGTCTTCGAGGTCGATCGAGGAGACATGCAGTGGGGCACCCCAGAGAACGTTACCGTGCCTCCCGCGCCGCATTGGCCGCGTCGTAGGCCTTTTTCAGCTCGGCATCGGAAATCTCGACCTCCGTCGACTCTTTCGCGGTCGCCAGCAACGCCAGGTACTTGTCACGCATGACAAGCTGACGCACCTGCGGCTCGACCTGTTCGAGCGTCGGGGGCGCCTGCGGCCGCTTGTCCTCGACGAGGATCACGTGATAGCCGAACTGGGTCTTTACCGGCTCCTTGGTATAGGCGCCCTTCTCCAGTGCGAAGGCGGCCGCCTCGAATTCGGGCACCATCCGGCCCTTGGTGAAGTAGCCGAGATCGCCGCCGTCGTCCTTGTTCGGATCGGTGGATTTGGCCTTGGCGAGATCGACAAAGCTCTTGCCCGCGTCGAGTTCCTTGATGATCTCCTTGGCTTCCTCCTCGGTCTTGACGAGGATGTGCCGCGCCTTCACCTCCTCCTGTGCCGGGATGGCTGCGATTTCTTTCTCGTAACGCGCCTTGACGTCATCCTCGGTGATGGCGTCGACGACGTGTTTCTTGAAGAAGGCGTTGTGAAGTTCGCGCTCGGTCAGAAAGGCGATGCGCTGCTTGTACGTCTCGTCGTTCTGAAGTCCTTCCTTCTCGGCGTCCTTCGCCAGAAGCTTCACGTCGATGACGGATGAGAGAGCCGCAGCCCGCTTCTGCTCCTCCGGCATGCGCTCAAGCTGAGGATCGAGACTGCCGATCGCCAGGTCAAGCTCCGACTGGCGAATTTCCTGATCGCCGACCTTCGCGACGATCGGGTCCGTCTCTTCGGCGCGAACGACACCGCCCGCCGCGATCATCGCGACCAGCGCCGCGAGCGCCAGGGTCTTGTATCTGGACATCTATCTAACCTTTCACATTGGCCGTCAGCGCGACGCCAAGCCTTAAGCGGACTGCACAACACCAGAATGTGGCAGTTCTGCAGCCGGCTGGCCGTGCAAGTGCGTTGACATAATCCGACCCCCCTCTTATCTGTCACGCAACCTCGCGTCCAGAACAGTTTTCCGGGCGTTTCACGGCACTTCGCGGTTTTTCGGGCGAACCTGAAGCCCGATTCTGAAACCGCAGGCGACAAAAAAGGAAAGGACCATTCTAATGGTCAGTCTCGGCGGCCTTGCCCGCAAGTTGTTTGGCTCTTCCAACGATCGCCGCGTCCGCAGCTACAAGGGCCGGGTGGATGCCATCAGCGCCCTCGAATCCGATATGCAGGCTCTGAGCGACGAAGCGTTGGCGGCAAAGACGGCAGAGTTTCGCCAGCAGCTTTCCGACGGCAAGACCCTCGACGACATCCTGGTTCCGGCCTTTGCCGTCGTACGCGAAGCGGCACGCCGCGTGCTCGGCCTGCGCCCCTTCGACGTTCAGCTCATCGGCGGCATGATCCTGCACGAGCGCTCCATCGCCGAAATGAAGACCGGCGAAGGCAAGACGCTCGTCGCGACACTGCCCGTCTATCTGAACGCGCTTGCCGGCAAGGGCGTCCATGTCGTCACCGTCAATGATTACCTCGCCCAGCGCGATGCAGGCATGATGGGCCGCGTCTACGGCTTTCTCGGCTTGACGACGGGCGTCATCGTCCATGGTTTGACCGACGAGCAGCGCCGTGAAGCCTATGCCTGCGACGTCACCTACGCCACCAACAACGAACTCGGCTTCGATTATCTCCGCGACAATATGAAGTACGAACGCTCGCAGATGGTGCAGCGCGGTCACTTTTTCGCGATCGTCGACGAGGTCGACTCCATCCTCGTCGACGAGGCGCGCACGCCGCTCATCATCTCCGGTCCGCTTGACGATCGCTCGGAACTCTATAACACCATCAACGACTTCATCCCGCTGCTGGCGCCGGAAGACTACGAGATCGACGAGAAGCAGCGCTCTGCCAACTTCTCGGAGGAAGGCACCGAGAAGCTCGAGAACCTGTTGCGCGAAGCGGGCCTCTTGAAGGGTGAGTCGCTCTATGACATTGAGAACGTCGCGATCGTCCACCACGTCAACAATGCGCTGAAGGCTCACAAGCTGTTCACCCGCGACAAGGACTACATCGTCCGCAACGGCGAGATCGTCATCATCGACGAGTTCACCGGCCGTATGATGCCGGGCCGCCGCTATTCGGAAGGCCAGCACCAGGCACTCGAAGCCAAGGAAAAGGTGCAGATTCAGCCCGAGAACCAGACGCTCGCCTCGGTCACCTTCCAGAACTACTTCCGCATGTATGAAAAGCTTGCGGGCATGACCGGCACCGCGGCGACGGAAGCCGAGGAATTCGGCAATATCTACGGCCTCGAAGTGGTGGAAGTTCCGACGAACCTGCCGATCCAGCGCCGCGACGAGGACGATGAGGTCTATCGGACCGCCGGCGAGAAGTACAAGGCGATCATCGAGGAGATCAAGACGGCGCACGAGCGCGGTCAGCCGATGCTTGTCGGCACCACCTCGATCGAAAAATCGGAGTTGCTCGCCGAGATGCTGAAGAAGAGCGGCTTCTCCAAGTTTCAGGTTCTGAATGCCCGTTATCACGAGCAGGAAGCCTATATCGTCGCCCAGGCCGGCGTGCCGGGCGCCGTGACGATCGCCACCAACATGGCGGGCCGCGGAACCGACATCCAGCTCGGCGGCAACCCGGACATGCGCATCCAGCAGGAATTGGGCGACGTCGAGTCGGGTCCCGAGCGCGAAGCACGCGAAAAGGCAATCCGCGAGGAAGTGCAGAAGCTTAAGGAGCAGGCGCTCGCCGCAGGCGGGCTCTACGTGCTGGCCACCGAACGGCATGAGAGCCGCCGCATCGACAATCAGCTGCGCGGCCGCTCGGGGCGCCAGGGCGACCCCGGCCGTTCGAAGTTCTACCTGTCGCTGCAGGATGACCTGATGCGCATCTTCGGCTCAGACCGCATGGACGGCATGCTGCAGAAGCTGGGCCTGAAGGAAGGCGAAGCCATCGTCCATCCCTGGATCAACAAGGCGTTGGAACGCGCGCAGAAGAAGGTCGAAGCGCGCAACTTCGATATCCGGAAGAACCTTCTTAAATACGACGACGTCCTCAACGATCAGCGCAAGGTCATCTTCGAGCAGCGCCTCGAGCTTATGGACGCAACGGATGTCGGCGAGACCATCGCCGACATGCGCAACGAAGTGATCGAGGACATTGTCGGCAAGCGCATCCCTGAACGGGCCTATGCCGAGCAATGGGACATGGAAGGGCTTAAGGCTGACGTCCAACAATATCTCAACCTCGATCTTCCCGTCGTCGAATGGGCTGCGGAAGAAGGTATTGCCGAGGACGACATCCTCGAGCGCATCACCGCCGCCGCCGACAAAGCCGCGGCCGACCGGGCGGAACGCTTCGGGCCCGATATCATGCAATATGTCGAACGCTCGGTCGTGCTGCAGACGCTCGACCATCTTTGGCGCGAGCACATCGTCAACCTCGACCATCTCCGCTCCGTCATCGGCTTCCGCGGTTACGCACAGCGCGACCCGCTGCAGGAATACAAATCCGAGGCGTTCGAGCTGTTCCAGGCCCTGCTCGTCAATCTCCGTCAAGCCGTGACCGCGCAATTGATGCGCGTTGAGCTGGTGCGCGAGGCGCCGCAGGAGCCGCAGCCCTTGCCGCCGATGGAAGCGCACCACATCTCCCCGCTCACCGGCCAGGACGATTTCGCGCAGGCGGGAGAGACGCTGCTCGCAACCGCTCCCCGCAATCCGGCCGATCCCTCGACCTGGGGCAAGGTGGCGCGCAATGAGCCATGCCCCTGCGGTTCCGGCAAGAAATACAAGCATTGCCACGGAATCTATGAAGCCTGATCGAGATGCCGCCTCTACACAGTAGGCGGCATTTTCGTCTGAACCGCATGGAAGGCGTTGAACCGTTTGTTAACGCTGATCTGGCAGAAGTGAGACCCTGTATTGCGTAATCTCAGGGTGTCCTCGTGTTCATGGCGGTATGTCAAACGGCCGGACGAATATTGCCGTCGGCGCTGAGGCTCCGACTGGTTCCAATCCTTGAGCGGCTCGCCGCAACTTTGTCCGGCGCCGATTCCCGCAGCCGCGCGCAGCGCATGGCGCTCATCGCCTTCATCATCCGTATACTGAGCGCAGCGATCGCCTTCGTCTCTCAGATCGCGATCGCGCGCCTCATGGGCGAATTCGAATACGGCGTCTTCATTTTCGTCTGGGTGATGGCGGTCCTGTTCGGCAACCTCTCCTGCCTCGGACTTCACGCGGCGGTCATCCGCTTCCTGCCGGAATATCATACGACCTCGGCACTCCCAGAAATCCGCGGCCTGACGACGACGGCACGCATATTTGCCCTCGTCTCCGCCAGCACCCTTGCCGCGATCGCGGCCATCGGACTCTGGCTCTTCGGGCGCACCATCGAGAACTACTACATCCTTCCGCTCTATCTCGGCCTCTGCACCCTGCCGATGATCGCGCTCGGCGACGTGATGGACGGCACCGCCCGCGCCCATGGCTGGCCGATCGCGGCGCTGAGCCCGACCTATATCGTACGGCCGCTGCTCATCCTCGCCTTCATGCTCTTCGCGATCGCCGCCGGTCTGCCCCGCGACGCGACGACGGCTATGGCGGCCGCTCTGGCGGCAACCTATGTCACCGCACTCGGTCAATTCCTCGCCATGGTGTGGCGGCTCGGCCGCCATTATGCGCGTGGACCGATGAAGATCGAGCTCGGCCGCTGGCTGCGCGTCTCGGTTCCGATCTTCCTCGTCGACGGTTTTGGATTCCTGCTCACCAATTCCGACGTGGTGATCGTCGGGCTCTATCTGAAGCCGGACGAGGTTGCGATCTATTTTGCCGCCGCCAAGACGATGGCGCTGGTGCATTTCGTCATGTTTGCGGTCAAGGCCGCGGCGGGTCCGCGCTTTTCCGCGGCGATGGCCCTGCGTGACCGTCGACAATTGTCCGAGATCGCCATCGAGAGCGCGCGCTGGTCTTTCTGGCCATCGCTCGCGATCGGCTGCACCGTGGTCGCGGCCGGGCCCTTGCTGCTTTCGCTGTTCGGTCCGGCCTTCACCGCCGGCGCTCCGCTGATGGCGATCCTTTTGGCCGGAATCCTCGCCAAGTCGTTTGTCGGTCCTGCCGAAACCCTGCTCACCATGGCCGGCCGGCAGAAGCTCTGCGTCGGCCTTTATGCCGGGGCCCTTAGCGCCAATATCGCGCTGAACATTACGCTCGTGCCGCTTTTCGGCCTGACGGGGGCGGCGTGCGCAACGGCCGGCGCGATGTTCGCGGAGGCGGCAATCCTGCACGTGGCGGTCAGGCACACATTCGGATTCACCCTGCTCGCGCTGGCGGGCGGAGGCGATAACGGCGAAAAGAAGGAGGCGAGCAGGCCATGAGCGGCAATATCCAGCTTCCCGGCGATGCAAACGGCATGGCGACCCGCATGCCCGGCGGCTTGGCGGCGCGGCCGCCCTTCGATCCGTCCCAGGCCGAGCGCCTGCTCCCGGTCGGACGATCCGGGCGGCATCTAGCGATCTATCCGGCACGAGCCGGCTACGAATTGCAGCGGGAACTCGATTTTCTCTCCAACCGCGCCATCGAGCCGAACGTCTTCTTCACCGGACGCTTTCTGGCGCCGGCCATGCCCCGGCTGGAGGATCGGGTCGTCCGCCTCGCCGTCATTCGCGACGACAACGAACGCAGCAGCCGCATGCGCTTCGCCATGCCGTTTTCGCTCGAACAGCCGGGGTTTTCGATCGGCGCGCCGATCATCCGCGCCTGGTCCAATCCCTTCGGCCCCCTGGGCGTCCCGCTCCTCGATGCGGAAGACGCGGCGGAGACGATCAGCAACGTCTATGAGGCGCTCGCCGCCCGCGATTCCGGCCTGCCGCAGGTTCTGGTGCTGCCTGACATCCGGCTCAAGGGTAAATTCGCGCAGCTCGCCCGCGCCGTCGCCATCGGCGAGAACCTACCGCTGACAGTGACCGACACTTTCGAGCGGCCGATGCTCGACAGCCTGCTCGACGGCACCGCCTATCTGCGCAAGGCAATCAGCCGCAGCCATTTCAAGGAATTGCGGCGGCAATGGAACAATCTCGGGAAATGCGGCGATCTCGCCTATTGCGTCGCACGCCAGCCGGAGGAGATCCGCTGGCGAATGGAGGAGTTCCTCGCGCTCGAGGCCTCCGGCTGGAAGGGACGAGAGCGCAGCGCCATGATCATGGACCGCTACCGCGCCGCCTTCGCGAGGGAGGCGATCACCAATCTCGCGGAGGGCGATAGCGTCCGAATCCACACGCTCGATCTGGACGGCAAGGCGATCGCGGCGATGGTGGTTCTGCTGATGGCCGGCGAGGCCTATACGTGGAAGACCGCCTATGACGAACGTTATGCGAAGTTCTCGCCGGGCAAGCTGCTGCTGGCACAACTGACCGAGTGGCACCTCGACGACGCCAATACGCTCCGCTCCGACTCCTGCGCAGTGCCGGATCATCCGATGATTGCCCGCTTCTGGCAGGAGCGCGAGGAAATGGGCACGCTCGTGATCGGCCTCAAGCAGAACCGCGACCGTGACGTGCGCCAGGTCGCAGCCCAGCTTCACCTCTACCGCAATACTCGCAACATGGCCCGAATGCTGCGCGACAAGATACGGGCGCTGGCGGGGCGGTGAGCGACGGAATTATCGGTTTCTGACCGCCTCCGGCACCGCTCTTTCGCGCAAGAGCCGTCGGATCACCTTGCCGGAGGTCGTCAGCGGCAGGCTATCGACGAACTCGATCTCGCGCGGATATTCATGCATCGAGAGCCGGTTCTTCACCCAGTCGCGGATATCGGCCGCGGTCCCTTCGTCGGCGGCAACGCCGGGCTTCAGCACCACGTAGGCTTTGACGATCTCGGTGCGGACCGGGTCCGGGCTGCCGACCGCCGCCGCCATCTGGATGTGGGGGTGTCCCACCAGGCAATCCTCGATCTCCCCCGGGCCGATGCGGTAGCCCGACGAGGTGATGACGTCGTCATCGCGGCCGAAAAATGTGAAATAACCTTCATCGTCCATGACTCCCTGATCGCCGGTCGTCATCCAGTCGCCGATGAATTTCGCCTCCGTCGCCTTGCCGTTCTTCCAGTAGCCGAGGAACATCACCGGATCGGGACGCTTGATCGCCACCTGGCCAACCGTTCCCGGCGGCAGGACGCTTCCTTTCCGGTCTATGATCGCGACCTCGTGCCCCGGCACTGCCTTGCCCATCGAGCCGGGTTTCAGAACGTTGAGATCGGCCGCCGAGGAGATGACGATGTTGCACTCCGTCTGCCCGTAGAATTCGCTGACCTCGATGCCGAGCGCCGCCTTCGCCCATTCATAGGTCTCGCGCCCGAGCGCTTCGCCCGCCGAGCCGATGGTTCGGAGACTGAGGCGATAGCGCTCGCGCGGTCGCTCGACCGATCTGAGAAGCCTCAATGCGGTCGGCGGAATGAAGGCGTTGCGCACATCCATATCCTGCATGATCCGGAAAGCCATGTGCGGGTCGAATTTCTGCGCCGGCGAAGAGACAACCGGCACGCCGAAGAACAGCGACGGCAGAAGCGCATTCAGGAGCCCGCCGGCCCAGGCCCAATCGGCCGGCGTCCACATGCGGTCGCCCGGTTTCGGCAGGAAGTGGTGGTGAAACTGAAACCCCGGCAAATGGCCGAGCAACACGCGATGACCGTGCAGCGCCCCCTTCGGCGGCCCCGTCGTCCCGGACGTGTAGATCATCAGTGCCGGGTCGTCCGGCGTCGTGTCCGCCGCAGCAAAACGGCCTTCGCCCGCGATAAGATGGTCGAAACGGGCAGTGCCCGGCATTTCCTCCGCTTCCGCAAGCACGACCAGCCGCAGCTCCGGCAACTCGTCCCTGATCGCCGCCACGCGTTCATAGCCGAAGTGGTTCGTGACGATCGCCGCCGCCGCCGCGTCGCGCAGGCGATAGGCAAGAGCCTCGACGCCGAAGAGCAACGCCAGCGGCAGGGCGATCGCGCCGAGCTTGTAGATTGCCGCATGGGCGATCGCCGCCTCGAAGCCCTGCGGCAGCAGGATCGCGACGCGATCGCCCGGCCTGATGCCGCGCGCCGCGAGACCTGCGGCAAAGGCCGAGGAACGGCCCGCAAGGTCGGCATAGGTCAGTGATTGATGCGCATCACCCGGACTGAAATGCTCAAGGCAGACGCGCCCCGGATCCCGCGCCGCCCAGGCATCGCTGACGGCAACGCCGATATTGAACCTCTGCGGAATCCGCCAGCGGAACTCGCTATAGAGATCCTCGTAGTTTTCGATCCTCGGTAACATGGGCCCTGCCGCGCTGACAGCTTGTGCGATGCAGCAGCTAGCACGTCCATCCCATGAAATTCAACGGCCCGGCCGCTTCGTCATACAATTCAGCTCGGCAAGTTCTTCGAGGAAGCCGGGAGCAAGCAGAGGCTGCTTCCAGGAACAGGCGGCTCATTGTTTGCTTTGGTGGTCTGTTCGGTTTGGTGGTGCCCCATGCCGGGGTCGAACCAGCACTCCTTTCGGAACTCGATTTTGAGTCGAGCGCGTCTACCAATTCCGCCAATGGGGCATAAGGCTGGGCGATATCAGCGGTTTGCGATTTACACGAAGCTTTTCGCGCCGGTCAACCGGGAACTTTGAATTTCGCCCAAGAGATCACAAAACCGTGCGATCGGTCGCATGTCGAAGCGATTTACAGCCACCACGTTCCTACATAAGAAGATGACATCGAATGAAGGGCCGCCCATATTCCGCCCGGCCGCCGCGAGGTATGCATGATCGAAGCGTCCGTAGCCCAGCGCCAGCAGTTCATCTTAGCAGTGCTCGTCACGCTCGGCATGACGGCGACCGTCGGCGGCGCCCTCGGCTTCGAGCATATCGGCGGCTACATTCCTTGCGCGCTCTGCCTTCTGCAGCGCGATCCCTATTACTACGGCATCCCGCTCGGCATCCTCGCTATCCTTACAAGCGTATTGAAGCTGCCGGCCTGGACGACGCGCACCGTGCTCGTGCTCGTCGGCATACTGATGCTCGTCGGCGCCGGGATCGGCGTCTATCACGCCGGAGCGGAATGGCATTTCTGGGACGGCCCCTCGACCTGCGCCACCACCGCGCAAGGCATTTCCTCCGATGTCGGCGATCTGCTCGGCGATCTCGACGCCAAGCATGCCCCCTCCTGCACGGAAGCGGCGCTGCGTGTCTTCGGACTGTCCTTCGCCGGATGGAATGTGATCGCGAGCCTCATCCTCGCCGCAATTGCGCTTCGCGGCGCCGCCAGGGCCTGACCGCTGCCAGATAGCCTTACGGCTGCAGTTCGACATCCCAGTAGAGATAGTCCATCCAGCTGTCATGCAGATGGTTCGGCGGGAAGAGCCGGCCATTGTTGTGCAGATCCTGCACCGTCGGCTGATAGGGCCTCTGGTGCGGGAACATGCTGGCTTGCTTCGGCAGCTTGCTGCCCTTGCGCAGATTGCAGGGCGAACAGGCCGCCACGACATTCTCCCAGGTCGTCTGGCCGCCATGCGCCCGCGGAATCACATGGTCGAAGGTCAGATCGTCCGGCGATCCGCAATACTGGCACTCGAACTTGTCGCGCAGGAAGACATTGAACCGGGTGAAGGCCGGGAAGCGCGAAGGCTGGACATAGCTCTTCAGACAGACGACGCTCGGCAGCCGCATGGAAAAGCTTGGCGACGAGACGGAATGTTCGTATTCGGCGAGAATAATGACACGGTCGAGAAAGACCGCCTTGATCGCGTCCTGCCAGGACCAGAGCGACAAGGGATAATAACTCAAGGGCCTGTAATCGGCGTTCAAGACAAGCGCCGGAAGAGCCTGAGGTGAGACTGCAATCGTCAAGCGTATTCTCCTGATCGATTCGGCATCTGCATCTTCTATATTAGGCGCGTTGCGACAGGATTGTGAAGCCACAAAGAAAAAGTCGACTGGCGATTCGCTTTTTCCTTCAAGGCGTCACGGGCACCCCATCTCGCCGCATCTGCTGGGCATAATAAGCCCAAAAGAGCCGCGCCGCGACGCTGCGCCAAGGCGACCAGACGACTGCCAGCGAGTCGACTTCGCTAGCCGTCGGGCGGAGGCTGAAGTCAAGCGCATGGCCGATCGCATTCTGCAGCGCCACATCGCCGGCGGGAAAGACATCCGGATGGCCCGCGCAGAAGAGCAGATAGACCTCCGCCGTCCAGCGCCCGATGCCCTTGATCGCCGTCAATTCGTGAATCGCCGCCGCCGCGTCGATGTCGCAGACGGCCTGGAGGTCGATCTCACCGGCGACGGTCGCGGCCGCCACGCGCCGCAACGCGTCGGCCTTGGCGCGCGAGAGGCCGACGAGCCGGCAGTCCTCGTCGCTCAAGGAGAGCACGCCAGCGGCGCTGATCTCGCCGAGCGCCGCTTCCATCCGGTTCCAGATCGCCTTGGCGCTCGCCTTCGAGACCATTTGCGAGACGATGATGTTGGCAAGGCCGCGATAGCCGGGTTCCGTGCGCCTCAGCGGCACGGGGCCTGCCTTCGAGAGCACGTGCTCAAGTCGCGCATCAAGCATAATCAGCCCGGCAAGGCCCGCTTCGATGTCCTCATGTGTCCGGATGATCCGCATACACCCTCCCATGGTTTGTTCTAGAATATTCATTGTTTTAAGGACAGACCAAAGCAGCAACTCAAAGTGCTGCGCGTCCTTGTGCGTCTGAACGGGCCTGAATATGTCCGAAGGCGCTGTAAAAAGCGGATGACCGTCCTACTGCTTTATGCAACAGGAACACGATGCCGATAATACGACCGGAACAACCCGTTTTCCGCTTTGCGCCGAGCCCGAACGGCCTGCTGCACCTTGGCCACGCGCTGTCGGCGATCATCAACCACGACCTGGCGACCGCAATCGGGGGCCGGTTCCTGCTGCGGATCGAGGACATCGACCAGACCCGCTGCCGCCCGGACTTCGAGACGGCGATCTTCGAGGATTTAGCCTGGCTGGGGCTCTCCTGGGACGAACCAGTGCGTCGCCAGTCCGACCATCTCGACCTCTATGCCGCAACGCTCGAGCGGCTGGAGGGGATGGGCCTCGTCTATCCATCTGTCCTGTCGCGCGGCGAGATAAAGGCGGCCGTGGCAGCGGCGGAGGCGAGCGGCGAAGCCTGGCCGCGCGATCCGGATGGGACGCCGCTTTACCCCGGACACGAGCGAGACATGTCGCCCGGTGAGCAGGCGGATCTCGTGGCAAGCGGCCGTCCCTTTGCCTGGCGCCTCGACGTCGCCAAGGCCGTGAAGCGCATCGGCGAGCCGCTGACATGGCAGGAAACGGGAGCGGGGCAATCGGGAGAAACGGGGCGGATTGCCGCCGATCCCTCTGCCTGGGGCGATGTCATCCTCTCGCGCTCCGATGCGGCCACGAGCTATCACCTGGCGGTCGTGGCCGACGACGCCCTGCAGGGCGTAACCCATGTCGTGCGCGGCCGCGACCTCTACCACGCGACCTCCATCCACCGTCTGTTGCAGCGGCTCCTGGGCCTGCCCGAGCCCGTCTATCACCATCACCGTCTCATCCTCGGCCCGGACGGGCGGAAACTGTCGAAGAGCAATGGAGACAGCGGCATCGCCGCCCTTCGCACGTCGGGCCACTCGCCGGAGGATATTCGCAGGATGCTTGCAGCCGATACGGGCGAACGCATGCGCGGCTTTCACTCGCCACGCGCTTGAAATCTGCGCCTGACCATGCGCTTGACCCGAAATTTTATGATTGCGGCATTGATCTCGGCGCCGATGATGAAAATCGCGCCGATCATGTAGAGGAACACCAATACGATCACCACCGAGGCAAGGCCGGCATAGGTCGCGACATAGGTGGAGAAGGCGGCGAGATAGGACGCAAAGGCATAGGCGCCGATCGACCAGAACAACAGCGTCAGGATGATGCCGGGCAGCACGTCCATCACGTTGCGATGGCCATCGGGCAGCCAGAGATGTGAGACGAGGAGCCCCGCCGTCAGCATCACCAGTACCAATGCCAGCCCCCAATTGTCGACGGTCGCCAGCACCGTGCTGAGCCAGGGCAGCCATTCGTCGGCGTTGCGAACGGCAAGGGGTACGGCAACGAGCAGGATACTGAGGGCGGCGAGGATGAGCACGGCGGCAAGCACGAAGCCGAGGCTCGCAAGCCGCGTCACAAACCAGGGGCGGCTTTCGGCAACCCTGTAGGCTCGGTTGAGCGCAATTCTGAGCGCCTCTACGCCATTCGAGGCGAAATAGGCTGCCGCCAGCACAGATATGGTGAGGATGCCGCTACGCGGAATGGTCAGCACCCGGACGATCTCGTCGGCGACGGGCTTTGCGATCGATTCCGGCCAGGCATCGAAGATCAGGTGGACGGCCGTGTCGGCGAACTGGTCGGCGCCGAGGTAGCTGCCGAGCGCCGTGCCGAAGATCAGGAAGGGGAAAATGGCCATCAGCGACGATAAGGCGACGTGACTCGCCATGGCCCAGCCATCGTCCTCGCTGAAATGCCAGTACGCGTCGAACAGGACTTTCCAGATGATGCGAACGACTGCCGGCATCCCGTCTCCAAATCCATCGGTCGCCGTCCGGCTGCCTGCTTCGGTCGGCCAGAAGCGCCCTCCTGCGATGCGCAGCCCCCGAGGCTTGAGTATACGCAATCCGATTGTATCCCAAGGATGAATATGGGAAACGACCTTCGGATTTCTACAGGAATCGCTTTCATGCCCGATCGCCCAACAATCATCGTCACCGGCTGTTCCTCCGGTATTGGCGCCTATTGCGCCCGCGCTCTGAAGGCGGAGGGCTGGCGCGTCTTCGCGACGGTCCGCCGCGCCGAGGATCAACAGAAACTCGAAGGGGAAGGCATCGAGACGTTCATCATGGACTATACCCAGCCGGATACGATCGCCGCGCTGGTGGAGGCCGTGATGGCGGAGACGGGCGGGCGGATCGACGCCCTTTTCAACAACGGCGCCTATGGTCAGGCCGGCGCCGTCGAGGACCTGCCGAGTGATGCCTTACGGCTGCAGTTCGAAACCAATGTCATCGGCTGGCACGAGCTGACGCGCCGCGTCATCCCGGCGATGCGGGCGCGAGGCTGCGGCCGCATCGTGCAGTGCTCCTCTATTCTCGGCATCGTGCCCTATCGCTGGCGCGGCGCCTACAACGCATCGAAATTCGCGCTCGAGGCCCTGTCCCTTACACTCCGGATGGAACTTGCCGGCAGCGGCGTCGAGGTCAGTCTCATCGAACCCGGGCCCATCGCTTCGAAGTTCACCGCCAATGCCGTCGCCTATGTCGAGCGCTTCATCGACCTGAAGAATTCAGTCCACCGGGCGGAATACGAGCGCCAGTTGCGGCGTCTTCGCGGCGAAAGCAAGCCAGTGCGCGGCAAGCTCGGACCGGACGCCGTCTACCATGTCCTGAAACACGCTTTGACGGCACGCCGTCCAAGGCCGCATTATATAGTGACGACCCCCGCCAAGCAGGGCGCGCTCCTGAAGAAGGTCCTGCCGGCGGCATTGTTCTATCGCATCATCGGCCGGCTCGGCTGATGGAAGAGAAGGAATGACGCCATGCCCAGTTTTCTTACCGCCGTGACCCTGTTCGTCATGGGCTTGGTTGCGATCGTGCTCATCCGCGGCCTGTTGAACATGGCCCGGCGCGGCAGCGGCAACACCTCCAACAAGCTGATGCAGATGCGCATCCTGCTGCAGGCCGTCGCGCTGGTGCTGATCATGCTGACGCTGTGGATCACCGGCGGCGGCCGTCCGGCCTGAACGACCGGCGACGCGGGGAGGAATGATGGTCAGATTGAACAAGATCTATACGAGAACCGGCGACAACGGCACGACCGGTCTCGTCGCCGGTCCGCGCCGCTCGAAGAGCGACCCCAGGGTCGGAGCCTATGGCGCCGTCGATGAAGCGAACACCTTTGTCGGTCTTGCCCGGCAGCATACCGGAGACCTGAGCGAGCTCGATACGATGCTGATGCGCATCCAGAACGACCTCTTCGATCTCGGTGCGGATCTTGCCACACCGGACACCGGCGAGAAGCCCGCCTATGAGCCGTTGCGGATCGTTGCCGCGCAGGTCGCGCGACTCGAGGGCGAGATCGATCGCCTGAATGCGGAACTCGAACCGCTGCGTTCCTTCGTGCTGCCCGCCGGCAGTGCCGCGTCCGCTGCCCTGCATGCCGCCCGCGCCATTGCCCGGCGCGCCGAACGGCACATGGTGGCGCTTGCAGAAACCGAAGGCGAAACCGTCAGCCACGAGGCGATCGCCTATATCAACCGGCTCTCCGACTTCCTCTTCGTCGCTGCCCGCTGGGCAAACGACAAGGGCCGGGCCGACGTGCTTTGGATTCCTGGCAAGAACAGATAATACCAAACCTCGAAACACACGCCGGGGGCCGCATGTTCATACCGCTTCACGACCGGAACGATCTGAAGCACATCGACATGCAATATGTGACGGTCACGCTCATCGTCATCAACTTCGCAGTCTGGTTCATTACCGGACCCGTCGCGACCGAGAATTTCGCCAATGCCGCACTGCTCGGCTTCGGCTATATCCCGGCAATCGTCTTTGATTATGCGGCTCTCGATCCGTCGCTCGTCTATCTGCCGGGTGAATTCACCTTCGTCACCTACTCGTTTTTGCATGGCGATCTCTCGCACGTGGCAACGAACATGCTGTTTCTCTGGGTCTTCGGCGACAATGTCGAAGACGCGCTCGGGCACTTCCGCTTTCTCGTCTTCTATCTACTCTGCGCCGCCGCCGGCGCGCTGGCGCACGGGCTCGTCGACCCCGCCTCGGAAGCGCCCTTGATCGGCGCCTCCGGTGCTGTTTCCGGCGTCGTCGCCGCCTATTTCCTTCTGCATCCGAAGGTCAGGGTCTGGGTCCTGGTGCTCTTCCGCTTTCCCCTGCCGCTTCCCGCCGCAATTCCGCTTGCCTTTTGGATCGGTCAGCAGTTCTTCATGCTCGCGGTGGATCCGAATGGCGGCGTCTCCTGGAGCGCCCATGCAGGTGGCATAGTGACCGGGCTGGTGCTGGTGGTCCTTTTGCGACGCCCCGGAGTTCCGCTCTTCGACCGGGCGATCGTCACCCCGCGCGCCGTCGAACACCGGTCCGAGCCGATAGAGGGCACGACCACCCCGCTCCCCGGCCGCAAAAAGCCCCCGACTCCCTGGGGCCGACCCACCTGAAAGGGAATGGTACATTTTTTACCAGCAGGCGAAATAACGCGCTGATTCAAGGGATTGCCGACGCGGCCGGGCGCTGTCGCGGAACAGTTTGGCCGTGCGCCTTTCCGGTTGCCAGGGCATTATATTACGTGTACGTAAACGTCAGTCAGAATTACCGGTTTTTATCGATTTAGCGTCGCGGTGAGCAATTGTAATTGGAGAAAAAACGCGTATCGATGTCGCCAACCGACAATCAGACCGCTCTGTTAAGGCGCATTTTCCTGCGAAAGTTCCTGGAGGGAAAGTATCCATGAAAATTCTAGTTACGGTGAAAAGGGTCGTCGACTTCAACGTCAAGATCCGGGTGAAGGCGGACGGCACGGGCGTCGAGCTCGCCAACGTCAAGATGTCGATGAACCCGTTCGACGAGATCTCCGTCGAAGAGGCGCTACGCTTGAAGGAAGCCGGCAAGGCGAGCGAAGTGGTCGTCGTGTCGATCGGCCCGGCCAAGGCCGAGGAAACGCTCCGCACCGCCCTCGCCATGGGCGCCGACCGGGCTATCCTCGTCGAGACCGACGACCAGGTCGAGCCGCTCACCGTCGCCAAGATCGTCAAGGGCGTCGCCGAGGCCGAACAGCCGGGTCTCGTCATCGTCGGCAAGCAGGCGATCGACGACGATTCGAACCAGACCGGTCAGATGCTCTCGGCGCTCCTGGGGTGGCCGCAGGGCACCTTCGCCTCCAAGGTCGAGATCGGCGACGGCAAGGTCAACGTCACCCGCGAGGTCGACGGCGGCCTACAGACGGTCGAACTGAAGCTGCCGGCGGTGGTCACCACCGACCTGCGCCTGAACGAGCCGCGCTATGCCTCGCTGCCGAACATCATGAAGGCGAAGAAGAAGCCGCTCGACAAGAAGACGCCGGCCGATTTCGGCGTCGACACCGCGGCACGGATCAAGGTGTTGAAGACGGAGGAGCCGTCGGGCCGCAAGGCCGGCATCAAGGTGAAGTCGGTCGCCGAGCTCGTCGAGAAGCTCAGGAGCGAAGCCGGCGTGCTCTAGTTCCTGCGTCCGGAAAGCGGGAACCGGTTTCCGGACAGACGCATGCACCGCTTCACAATCCTCGAGCTCCGATCCGGAACGGATCGTTGAGCTCAAACCGAAAGGGAGATTTATCTCATGGCCATTCTGCTTCTGGCTGACCACGACACCACCCACCTTTCCGATCAGACGGCGAAGGCGCTGACGGCGGCCCAGAAAATCGGCGGCGACGTGCATGTGCTGGTCGCCGGTTCGAACGCCCGGGCGATCGCCGATGAGGCCGCCAGGCTCTCCGGCGTCTCCAAGGTGCTCCTCGCCGAGGATGCTTCGCTCGCCCACAATCTCGCCGAACCGCTGGCGGCAACGATTGTCTCGCTCGCCGGCAACTATGACACGATCATCGCCGCCGCCACCTCGGTCGGCAAGAACGTCATGCCGCGGGTCGCAGCCCTGCTCGACATTGCGCAGGTGTCCGAGATCGTCGAAGTCGTCTCCGCTGACACCTTCAAGCGACCGATCTATGCCGGCAACGCCATCCAGACGGTGCAGACGACGGAAGCGAAGAAGGTGATCACCGTGCGCACCGCCTCCTTCCCGGCAGCCCAAGACGGCGGTTCGGCACCGATCGAGACGGTGCCGGCCGCTGCCGATCCCGGGCTTTCTAGCCATGTGTCCGATGCGCTGTCCTCCTCCGACCGCCCGGAACTGACCTCGGCGAAGATCATCATCTCCGGCGGCCGCGCGCTCGGCTCCTCGGAGAAGTTCCAGGAGGTAATCCTGCCGGTTGCCGACAAGCTCGGCGCCGCCGTCGGTGCATCGCGCGCCGCCGTCGATGCCGGCTATGCGCCGAACGACTGGCAGGTCGGCCAGACCGGCAAGGTCGTCGCCCCCGACCTCTATATTGCTTGCGGTATTTCCGGTGCGATCCAGCATCTCGCCGGCATGAAGGACTCGAAGGTGATCGTCGCGATCAACAAGGACGAGGAGGCGCCGATCTTCCAGGTCGCCGACTACGGCCTCGTCGCCGACCTCTTCGACGTACTGCCGGAACTCGAGAAGGCGCTCTGAGGGCACCACGCTTACCCGTGAAAAAGGCTGGAAAATCTGCCAGCTTGGCATTAACAATCGTACCGGGCCGGTCCAGTCGGCCCGGTATTTTCCTGTCTGCGGCAGCGCGGCTGCCGAGACCTCTTGAAGATGGATGTTTGCTTCGATGATCAAGACGGTCGGAATTGTTGGCGCTGGCCAAATGGGCTGCGGCATTGCCCATGTCTCGGCAACCGCCGGATACAAGGTACAGCTTTACGATATTGCAGCGGATCGCATCGAAGCAGGACTGGCCACGATAAACGGCAACCTCGCCCGCCAGGTCTCGTCCGGCAAGATGAGCGATGAGGCCCGCAAGAAGGCGCTTTCCCTGATCAAGGGCTCGACGGATATCAACGACCTCTCGCAGGCGGACCTCGTCGTGGAGGCAGTCACGGAAGACGAAACCATCAAGCGCAAGATCTACGGCCAGGTTTGCCCGGTCATGAGGCCGGACGCCATTCTTGCAACCAATACCTCGTCGCTCTCGATCACGCGCCTTGCCTCTGCGACCGACCGCCCCGAGCGTTTCATGGGTATACACTTCATGAACCCGGTCCCGGTGATGAAGCTGGTGGAACTAGTGCGCGGCATTGCAACGGAGGAGGAAACCTTCAAGGCCGCCAAGGATTTCGTCGCGCGTCTCGACAAGACGGTGACCGTCGCCGAAGACTTTCCTGCCTTCATCGTCAACCGCATCCTGCTGCCGATGATCAACGAGGCGATCTACACGCTCTATGAAGGCGTCGGCACCGTAGACGCCATCGACACGGCGATGCGGCTTGGCGCCAACCACCCGATGGGCCCGCTGCAGCTTGCCGATTTCATCGGTCTCGATACCTGCCTGTCGATCATGCAGGTGCTGCATGACGGACTGGCCGATTCCAAGTACCGCCCCTGCCCCCTTCTCGTGAAATATGTCGAAGCCGGCTGGCTCGGCCGCAAATCCGGCCGCGGCTTCTACGACTATCGCGGAGACGCCCCGGTCCCGACGCGCTGACCGGCGCCGCGGCGGCCCACTGCCTGCATCAACCGGCTGCAGGGACGCCAAGCGTCGCCTCGATGAGGCGCTTGGCGTCCTCGCTGTCCCAGGCGGCAGGTCCGTTCATCGAACCGATCAGGCAGCCCTTCTCGTCGATCAACAGGGTGGCGGGCAGGCCGAAGGCAAGGCCTTCCTTCTTCAGCGTGTTGAACACGCCCATCGAACTGTCGCGGTAATAGCTAAGGTCGTGAACGGCGATTTCGTCGAGGAAGGCCTTCGGCTTCTCGTCGTCGCCGGTATCGATATTGATGGCGACGACCTCGAAACGGTCCCCGCCGAGCCCCTTTTGCAGGGTATTGAGCGCCGGCATTTCTTCCCGGCAGGGCAGGCACCAGGTCGCCCACAGGTTGACGAGCAGGGTCTTGCCGGCAAAGGAGGCGAGCGTCAGCGGTTTTCCGTCCGTTCCGACGAAGCTGAGTTCGCTGATCGGGTGCGGATTGGCGGCCGGCGTCATCGCCGCGACCTGGCCGCGCATCAGCGGCGTCGCCGCGGCGACCTTCTCGGCGGCAAGCGGGCAACTGGCGCTTGCCGCGGTTTGCGCCGCCCCGGCATTGCCAGACCCGGTCTCCTTCACGTATACCGCAGCCGCACCGGCGATCACGCCGAAAAGGGCGGCGAGCGCGAACAACTTCAGGGCCGGAGGACGCTTCTTCTGGTCTGGCATCTCATTCTCCAAGGCGGGCATCCTCATGGCTGACGGCAGTTCCGAGACGAAATCCTCCAACCAGATGTGGGGCGGACGCTTCGCCTCGGGTCCGGACGCGATCATGGAGGAAATAAATGCCTCGATCGGCTTCGACAAGAAGCTCTATGCCCAGGACATCCGCGGCTCAATAGCGCACGCGACTATGCTGGCGCATCAGGGCATCATTTCGGCCGACGATAAAGACAAGATCGTTCACGGGCTCAACACGATCCTGTCAGAGATCGAAAGCGGCAGCTTCGAGTTTTCGCGCCGTCTCGAGGACATCCACATGAACATCGAGGCGCGGCTTGCGGCGCTGATCGGCCCTCCGGCCGGGCGTCTGCATACGGCGCGCTCGCGCAATGACCAGGTCGCGCTCGATTTCCGCCTCTGGGTGAAGGAAGAGCTGCAGAAGACGGAGAAGGCCCTGACGACGCTGATCGCCGCCTTCCTCGATCGCGCCGAGGAGCATGCCGAGACGGTGATGCCGGGCTTTACCCATCTGCAGACCGCGCAGCCGGTGACCTTCGGCCATCACTGCATGGCCTATGTCGAGATGTTTGGCCGCGACCGCGCGCGCGTGCGCCACGCGATCGAGCACATGGATGAAAGCCCGATCGGCGCGGCGGCGCTTGCCGGCACCGGCTTCCCGGTCGACCGCCACATGACGGCGCGCGCGCTTGGCTTCCGCGAGCCGACCCGCAACTCGATCGACACGGTCTCCGACCGCGATTTCGCGCTGGAGTTCCTGTCGATCGCGGCGATCGCTGCAACGCATTTGTCGCGCCTTGCGGAAGAGATCGTTATCTGGTCGACGCCGCAATTCGGCTTCATCCGCTTGTCCGATGCCTTCTCGACCGGCTCATCGATCATGCCGCAGAAGAAGAATCCTGATGCCGCCGAGCTCGTGCGCGCCAAGACCGGCCGCATCAACGGCTCGCTGATCGCCCTCCTGACGGTGATGAAGGGCTTGCCGCTCGCCTATTCGAAGGACATGCAGGAAGATAAGGAACAGGTTTTCGACGCGGCCGAGAGCCTGGAACTTGCGATCGCGGCGATGACCGGCATGGTCCGGGACATGACCGTACGGACCGACCGGATGAAGGCCGCCGCCGGATCCGGCTATTCGACCGCCACCGATCTCGCCGACTGGCTGGTGCGCGAGGCGGGCCTGCCCTTCCGAGACGCTCATCACGTGACCGGGCGCGCCGTCGCGCTCGCTGAAGAAAAGGGCTGCGAGCTCGCCGATCTCGCGCTTGCCGACCTCCAGGCGATCAATCCGGCGATCACCGACAAGGTGTACGACGTACTGACCGTCGAAGCCTCGGTCGCAAGCCGCACCAGCTTCGGCGGCACGGCACCGGCCGAGGTTCGCAAGCAGATCGCCTGGTGGCGGACGCGCAATTAGGGTCAGGACCTAGGCGCGGCGCCAGCAACAGAGAAACAGGGTGCACAAGCCGCTGAAAAACCGATAAGAGATCGCACCAGAGCGCAACGGCAAATCCGCGCGGCCCACGCCCGCTGACGCTCTGTGATCAATCGGCTTCAGCGTCGGCGAAGGAAAATGACGATGACATTCACGAAGGCCGCCCGGCTTGTGCTTCTCCTGGCAATCCCGGGTTTGGTTCTCACCGGTTGCGGCCGCAAGGGTGATCTCGAGCGCCCGGGAGCCGCGTCGATCAACACCACAGCGCCCGCCGGCACAGCCAAGCCGCAGCAAACGGCCGCAGACCGTCCATTCCTGCTTGATCCCCTCCTCTAAGACGAGCAATTGCCGTGAACCACTTCGAATATCGCGACGGAATCCTTTACGCCGAGGACGTACCGGTGACGGACATCGCGCGCGCCGTCGGCACGCCGTTCTACTGCTACTCCACTGCGACGCTGGAACGGCACTACCGTGTCTTTTCCGATGCTTTCGCCGACGTCGACGCCATGGTCTGCTATGCGATGAAGGCCAATTCCAATCAGGCCGTGCTGAAGACGCTCGGCCAGCTCGGCGCCGGCATTGACGTTGTCTCTGAAGGCGAGTTGCGTCGGGCGCTCGCCGCCGGTATCCCGGCAAGCCGTATCATGTTCTCCGGGGTCGGCAAGACGCCGCGCGAGATGGATTTCGCGCTCGAAGCGGGCATCTACTGCTTCAATGTCGAGTCGGAGCCCGAACTCGAGGTCCTCAATCAGCGGGCCGTGCGCGCCGGCAAGCAGGCCCACGTCTCTTTCCGCATCAATCCCGATGTCGACGCCCGCACGCATGCGAAGATCTCGACCGGCAAGAAGGAAAACAAGTTCGGCATCTCCTGGGAACGGGCGCGCAGCGTCTACGCGCATGCCGCGACGCTTCCGGGCATCAAGGTAACCGGCATCGACATGCATATCGGCAGCCAGATCACCGAACTGCAGCCCTTCGACGATGCTTTCAAGCTCCTGCGCGAGTTGGTCGACACGCTGCGGTCCGACGGCCATCTGATCGATCACGTCGACATCGGCGGCGGCCTCGGCATTCCCTATCGGCAAGACAACAGTCCGCCGCCCCTGCCCGACGCCTATGCGGAGATCGTCAAGAACCAGCTGAAGGATCTCGATTGCAAGATCGTCACCGAACCCGGGCGCCTGATCGTCGGCAATGCCGGCATTCTGGTCACCGAAGTGATCTATGTGAAGGATGGCGGCGAGAAGACTTTCGTGATCGTCGATGCCGCCATGAACGACCTGATCCGCCCGACGCTGTATGAAGCCTATCACGAGGTGCGTCCGGTCAAGATCTCGGCGGCCAACGCGCCGCGCATCAAGGCCGATGTGGTCGGTCCGGTCTGCGAGACGGGCGACTATCTGGCGCTCGATCGGGAAATGGCGATGCCCAAACCGGGCGATCTCTTCGCGATCGGCTCGGCAGGCGCCTATGGCGCGGTCCAGGCAAGCACCTACAACAGCCGCCCTCTCGTGCCGGAGGTGCTCGTCAAGGGCGACCGCTTCCACGTCGTCCGACAACGCAGGAGCTATGAAGACCTGCTCGGTCTCGATTCAGTGCCGGACTGGCTCGAATGAGCCGCTACGGCGCCGCGTGTATCGAACGCGCAAAGGTCGCTGCAGCACTTAAGTGCTGCGTGCTCGAGTCGAGGTCTATTTTTGGGGAGACTGCAGCAGGGTGACGAACCCGGTCGGCGATCACGTTTTCTTTTTCGACGCCGCCCTCGTCTTCGCCACAAACAATGTTATCCTGCCGTTAACCGTTGCCAGCAGTCGACGGGACTCCTAGCGCCTCGTGCTTTCCGAAAATACGGCACGATTTTCGGAAAGCACGAGGCGGAGATTGAATGAGTTACAGAGTCCATTGTGCATCCTGAAGGACGCACGGCACTGTAGGGAAACGAAGCGGATGACGCAGTTCCGGCAGGATGACACGCCACGACCGCGGTCGTTCGTCAAAATGCTGGCGGCAAAGCGATTGCTGGCGCAACTGGTGCTGGTAATCGAGGCGGTGCTGCCGCGCACCCTCGCCCCGCTCTCGTTCGTGCTCCTCTTCCTCTCGGCTGCCTGGCTTGGCTTCTTTCGTGTTGCTCCGTTATGGTTGCATGTGCTGGTGCTGCTCGGCTTCGTCGCCGGGCTGTTCCTGACCCTCCTGCCGCTCACCCGCATTCGCTGGCCGGAGATCACAGATGCCGACCGGATGCTGGAAGAGCGCAACCGACTGCCTCACCAGGCGATACGAGTACAGGACGACATACCGGCGACGCATGGTCTGATTGGCGCGGCGCTCTGGCGCGAGCACCAGGCGCGCATGGCTCGGCTCGTCCGCGGTCTCGGCACCGGCATGCCGCGCCCCGACGTCGCGCGACACGACCCCTTTGCCGTGAGGGCCGTGCCGATCCTGATCGCCTGCATCGCCTTCGCCTACTCCTACTCCAACCGCGCGGGATTGATCTCGGATGCCTTCCACTTGCCCGAGCAGCAGTCAATAGCTCCTGATATCCGGATCGATGCCTGGGTGACGCCGCCCGCCTATACCGGGCGTGCACCGCTCTTCCTGACCGGCCGTCAGGATATGGCGGCCACGGACGAGGAGAATGCACCGATCACTATCCCGCAGTTCAGCGACCTGACGGTTCGAATAACCGGCACCGCCGAGGAGACCGAGGTCAGCTACAGCGAAGCCCATAAGTCGGAGTCGACGATCATTCCCGCTTCCGAGGGGAAGCCAGATTCGCAACCAAAGGCGCAGTCCGCCGACGGGTCGCCGAAGGGCGCGCGCAACTTTCTCTACAAGATCACGCGGGACGGCACCCTTAGCGTCGCCGACAAGAGCTGGAATTTTAGGATCACCCCCGACAGCGTGCCGGACATCGCTTTCGCCGATCCGCCCCGCCCAATGGCGAACGGATCGCTGGAAATCAGCTTCCTCGCCCATGACGACTACGGAATCTCGCAGGCCTGGGCCGAAATCAAGCCGCTGGAAGAACCGGCGAAGAATGCCCGTCCGCTGTATCCGCTGCCCGAATACCGCCTCGATCTGCCGCGTCGCAACGCCCGTGAGGCCAAGGGCACGACGAACCGCAACCTCAGCGAACATCCTCTCTCGGGCAAGCGCGTCGAAATCACGCTCGTTGCGCGTGATGCGGCCGGCCAGGAGGGACGGAGCGTGCCTGAGGAAATGGTGCTGCCGGCACGTCGCTTTTTCGACCCACTCGCGGCGTCCGTCGCCGAGCAGCGGCAAATCTTCGCGCTTGACGCCAACCGGCTGCCGCGTTCGATCGAACTGAACGAAGCGCTGATGCTCTATCCGGAAGTGACGATTCCAAATCTGACGCATTTCCTGTTGCTGCAATCGGCAAGGACGCGCATGCAGCTCGCGCGCAACGACGACATGCTGCGAGATGCCGCCGACCACCTTTGGGAGATCGCGCTCGGCATCGAGGACGGCGACCTGTCGCTGGCCGAACGGCGGCTGCGCGACGCACAACAGGCTCTTTCCGACGCACTCGATCGCAATGCCCCCGACGAGGAAATCGCCAAGCTGATGCAGGAATTGCGAGAGGCGATGCAGGACTATATGCAGGCGCTTGCCGAGCAGCTGGCGAAGAACCCGCCGGTGGCCGGCAATTTCGACATGAACAATGTGATGCGCCAGCAGGATCTCGAGCGGCTGATGGACCAGATCGAAAATCTTGCGCGCTCCGGCGCACGCGACGAGGCCCGTCAGCTCCTGTCAGAACTGCAGCGGATGATGAGCAATCTGCCGTCCGGCCGCATGATGCAGCAGATGGGCGAGAACAATGCGATGCGCCAGCAGATGGACAAGCTCGGCCAGCTGATGCAACAACAGCAACAATTGATGGACGAGACGTTCAAGCTGGATCAGGCCCTGCGCGACCGAATGCAGCGTGGCGATCCGCTCCAGGGAGAGGACAACGAGCTCTTCGGCCAGGACATGCCCCAGGATCCGGGACAGGGCAGCGATCCAAACGACCAGACGAATCCGCTCGACGGCATGACTGCCGATGAGTTGAGGGAGGCGCTCAAGCAGCTGAAGCAGCAACAGGAGGGCCTCGGTAAACAGCTGGGCGAGCTTCAGAAGGGCCTCGAGGACCTCGGGATCAAACCCGGCAAGGGCTTCGGCGAGGCACAGAAGGAAATGGGGGATGCGGCCGGCGCCCTGGGCGAAGGCCAGGGAGAGCGCGCCGTCGGCAGCCAGGGACGGGCTTTGCAGGCGCTGCGCGAAGGCGCCCAGGATATGATGAGCCAGATGCAGGCACAGGGTCAGCAGCAGGGGCCGGGAATGGGCATGCCGCAATATGGCCAGAGCGGGCGCGACCCGCTCGGGCGACGCCACCAGAACGCCGGCCCTTATTTCGACGACCGGGTGCAGGTGCCGGACGAGATCGACACCCAGCGAGCCCGGCAGATCCTCGACGCGATCAGACGCAAGCTCGGCGACAATCTGTCGCCGGAGCTGGAGCGGCAATATCTCGAGCGCCTGCTTGACTTGCGCTGACGATTTGCACCCCGGTCAGCGGATCGCGCCGCATTGAATCCACTTCAAGCGCCGTACGTCCTTGCGCAAAAATGACTCTTTGAACCTGCGCGCCGTGCTTTCCGAAATCCCGCCCGGTCTTCGGGCCGATGCGCTACACGCATGTGTCCTTAAATCGAGATCGACTTAAGGACAAAGACATGCAAGCGCTACAGCGACCTTTGCGCACCCGATAGGAGCGCGGCGCCGTAGGCGACACCGTTCGTTGCGAAGGCGAGAGCGCGTCAGGCCGCCAACGCCTGGGCAACCGCCTTGCGGATGTCGGGTAGCGTGAACGGCTTGGAAATGACGTCCACCACCTTGCCGGAAAGGTCGTCGGTGCGTTCGCGTTGCTCCGCATAGCCCGTCATCAACAATATCTTCAACTGGGGAAAGGCGGAAGCGGCCTGATGGGTCAGCTCAATTCCGTCCATAACGGGCATGCGGATATCGGAAAGCAGGAGATCGAACGGCTGGTCATTGAGGCGGGCGAGCCCGTCGGCTCCATCCCCCGCTTCCACCGTTTCGTGCCCATCCAGTCGCAGGGCCCTCGCAACGAATGAGCGCAAGGCGTCCTCATCCTCGGTAATCAGGATTCTCGCCATCATGGCCTCCCGTATTCGCTCTCATAGAACGCTGAGGAACGCCCTATGCCATTGAAGCTAAGCATGACCGACCGGTCGGAGACAGCCGCCACGCAGCTCCAAACAAACAGCTTTTCGTTTGCTTTCGGTAAACGCGTTCGGTTCGGTTGTCTCTAGTCGGCGAATAATGCGCTGTCGCCCAACAGTTCAGCGGTTTTTGGGCAATGCCGTGCAGATCGAGAACGCGAACAAGAGACGCAGCAGGCTATATACCTACGCGTCGCCGGTGACGACGCCGACGAATGGCAGTTCGCGGAAAGCATAGGCGGCATCCATGCCGTAGCCGACCACAAAATGGTCCGGGCATTCGAAGCCGACATAGTCCGCCTCCAGGTCGAGCTTACGTTTTGAGCGCTTGTCGAGCAGCACCGCCACCGTCACGTTGCGGGCACCACGCTCAAAAAGCAGGTCCTTGGCAAAACGCAGCGTGCGACCGGATTCGAGAATGTCGTCGATCAGCAGCACGTCACGGTCGTGCACGTCGCTGTCGATGTCTTTGGTAATCTTGACACCTCTCGACTCGGTCCCTGTGCCGTAGCTCGAAAGCGTGATGAATTCGACCTCCGGCGCCAGGCCGGCGTCGTGCATGGCGCGAATAAGGTCGGCGGCAAAGATGAACGAGCCCTTGAGAATGGAGATGACGAGCAGGTCCTTGTGCGGCCCGCGCATGATCTCATCGGCCATCTCCCTGTTGCGCTTGGCAATCAACTCCGCACTGTAAAGAACCTCGATAGTCTTACCGCGAACGACGGGCATGCAGGCTTCTCCGGTTTGCCAGGAAGAACACCAGCCTTCCCATTTCATGTGGTAAGGGAACACATGCGAAAGAACGCTCGGGGCCTCTCCTGTTCCGCTTTCAAGCGCCGAATACCACAATCAGCGGGAAGAGGCACGGCTTTCGGCAAACGAAACACTCACCTCAGGCATTTTTCCACCCGCATAGGGCAGCCGGGCGACGAAGTGGCGACTTTCGCCCGGCGCCAAAGCCGAACTCTCGGGCATGAGCCGCGTCGCCGTCACCTTGCGCCCGTTGCTGAGCACATCGACGACGAGAGGCGGCACCTGCTGTTCGCTGCCTGAACGGTTGTCGATCGTGGCGTAGACGGAGAGAACGCGCATGCCGCCGGCGTCGCCGAGAGCCGTGGTAATGCCTGCGATCGCCAGCGGATGCGCGTCGGCCTCATCCTGGCGGCCGAGCCCGGCAATTGTCAGGAACGCGGCCACGCCGAGAGCGAGGACGAGGCCCGCGAAACGCCGCGCCGGCATCGCGTCGAGTTTCGTCTCGGCAAGAGACATGATTCGGTGCGGCAAGCTTTCTGCCGTCACCGTCGTCGGGTGCGACAGAGGGCGAGTTGCCGCCCTTCGGTTGTCGTTGTAGACCGGATAGGCGCTCCGCCTCGGCCCTGGCGCCAACGTCTCGAACTCGACGTCGATATATTCTAGTCGCCTGGTCGCAGCCGCAGCCGAGCGCGGCCCTCGCTCCGGTGGAAGCAGGTCGATACCGGCGGCGGTCTTCGTGCGAAATGACTTCATGGCGCTCTCCCGTCGCAGCGCCGCGCCTCTGATGAAGCGCGCCATGGTTTCGCTCCGGCAAATGCCCAGGCCCCTCAGGAAACAAAGCATTGCATGAAACCCTGACGACACGTAAACGGAAATGGTTAATGTTTCGGAAAGGAGCCGCGAAAGCGGCGCCTTTTCATGGAAAATTAACGGCCGTTTAACCATGATGCGGCCCTCGGTTTTGCACTGGCAGGCGCGCTGTCCTACTGCATGGTCCTGATCTCCATTTGGGGACCCGAAACGTGCAGCGGACGTGACGCCGCCGTTCCGACCGAGTAGCCGCGGATATCAGGTCGTGACGAGAGACTGGGATGTCCCGTTGATTCATTTCGAAAATGTCGGACTGCGCTATGGCATGGGACCGGAAATCCTCCGGGACTTGACCTTCGATATTCCGCGCCGGTCCTTTCAGTTCCTGACGGGGCCCTCCGGGGCGGGCAAAACGACGCTGCTTCGCCTGCTCTTCCTCTCGTTAAAGCCGACGCGCGGTCTCATTCGTATGTTCGATCGCAACATTTCCTCCATCCCACGCGAGGAATTCCCGATGCTGCGTCGCCGTGTCGGCATCGTTTTCCAGGACTTCCGTTTGCTCGATCATCTGACGACCTACGAGAATGTCGCTCTGCCGCTGAGGGTGCGGGGGAAGGACGAGTCCGCCTACCGCTCCGACGTGCTGGAGCTCTTGAAATGGGTCGGCCTCGGCGAACGCATCAATGTACTGCCACCGGTGCTTTCCGGCGGCGAGAAGCAGCGCGCCGCGATCGCGCGGGCCCTGATCGACCGGCCGGAAATCCTGCTGGCCGATGAGCCGACCGGAAATGTCGATCCGCCGATGGCACGCCGGCTCCTGAACCTGTTCCTCGAACTGAACCGGCTCGGGACCGCGGTGGTGATCGCCACCCACGACCTGTCGCTGATGGATCAGGTCGAGGCCAGACGCATGATCTTGTCACAGGGGCGGCTCGACATCTATGAATGAGCAGCGCCCCCGCCGTGAAGCAGATCCGCCGCAGCCGCAGCGTCGCGCCGAGATGCGTGTGCGCCCCACCGGACCTATCGTCCCCTCGGCCAATGTTTCCGGCAATGCGCTGATGTGCGTCATTGCCATCATGTCCTTCCTCGCCTGCCTGACGCTCGGCGGCGTCAGCATGGTGCGGGCGACGGCGCAAAGCTGGCAATCGCAGATCTCCCGGGAAATCACCATCCAGATCAAGCCGGACGACAATCTCGACATGGAGAAGGCGCTTGCCGACGCACGCGATCTCGCATTGACCTTCTCCGGCACGACGGGCGGGTCGATCATCGACCGCGCTGCGACGGCGCGGCTCCTGGAGCCCTGGCTCGGCGGCGGTCTCGACCTCGACGAACTGCCGGTACCGCGACTGGTGGTGATCACGATCGACGAGAACAATCCGCCGGATTTCGCCGCCATGCGCCAGGCGCTGACGGAGATGATACCGCAGGCCTTCCTCGACGATCACCGCACCTGGGTCGACCGCCTGGTAACGATGGCGAACACCACCGCAATGATCGGCAGCGGCGTCCTGACGCTCGTCTTCTCGGCGATGGTGCTGACGGTCGTCTTCGCGACGCGCGGCGCGCTTTCCGGAAATCGCCACATCGTCGAGGTCCTGCATTTCGTAGGCGCGGAAGCCGGCTTCGTCGCCTCCGAATTCCAGAAGCACTTTTTGAGGATCAGCCTGAAGGGCGCCGGCGCCGGCGGGCTTCTCGCAGCCCTCTCCTTCGCAATCGCCAGCTTCTGGCAATCGCAGACCCTCGCCACCCCCGAAACCGATCAGGCGACCGCCCTCTTCGGCACATTCTCGATCGGCTATACCGGCTATCTCGGCATCTTCGCGATTATTCTCGTCATCGCCTTGTTGACGACGCTGACGGCACGGCTCACCGTCATGCGGACCATCTACGAAATCGACCTGATCCGGTCGGACCCCGGGCGGACCGATACCTTCCAGGGCTGAGCAGGTTCCGCAAAGCTGTACCCCATCACTTTTCCTTGGTAGACCCGTGAATGTCTGCTTCGCGCATCGGCCCATAAAATCGGACCCGATTGACGGAAAGCTCGATGCGCAGATTGACAGCGGCCTTTGCGCCTCTGAAGAGACGCGCAGCGCTGCAATGGCGTCACCCCAAAATTCACGGCGGTTTGGGGCGACGAGATGCACAAACAAGACTTGAAGCGCGTCGCACAAGTACGTTTGATCGCGAGGCGCTCTTGGCCCTGGCAGTATGGAGCTCGTTGGAGCGGTGATTCGCCCGCGTTTGATCTATTCCCTGCCGTAAAGGGCGGCTATGTGAGAGAATCACAATGGTTGAGGAGCTTCGCGGGAACCGAATGGCCGACAAAGGCAAATGGCGAGACAGGGCAGCACACCGCCGCCGGTCCCGCAGCCTGCTGCGGAGGATTCTGCGCCGAAGCTTTTTCGTCCTGGTTTCCTTCCTCGGCCTCTTCATTGCCGGCTTTCTGCAATTTGCCGACACCGTCGCCTCGCTGCAGCCCCCGCTAGCGCCCAAGGCCGATGCAATCATCGTCCTTACCGGCGGTTTCCAGCGGATCGACCAAGGGGTCGAACTCTTGAAGACCGGCGCCGGCAAACGGCTTCTCATCTCCGGCGTTCACCCCGCGACGACCGGGAGCCAGATCCGCCGCAACACGCAGAGCTCGACCGCTCTCTTCAAATGCTGCGTGGATATCGGGCACCAGGCGATCGACACGACGGGCAATGCGACCGAAGCCTCCCAGTGGATTCTCGATCGCGGTTACCGGAGCGTTCTCGTCGTCACCAACAATTATCACATGCCCCGCAGCCTGCTTGAATTGCGCCGTGCCCGGCCGGAAACGGAGTTCATTGCCTATCCGGTCGTCAACTCCGATCTGAAGTCGAGCAACTGGCTGCGCAATCCGCTATTCCTGAAGGCCATATTGCTCGAATACGCCAAATACTCCATTGCGTCGCTGCGGGACCTGGCCGGTTCCCATTCCGAACACCAGCCCAGGACCGCCTCCTCTCAGGGAACGCCGACCGAATAGCCAAAGAACAGTTTTCCTTCGAGCGGGTTTCGTGTAGGCAGCGGCCGAAAGCCTTGCATCCGCACGAGAGACTGCCTGATGATCATCCTGCGTTCGATCCTCTTCAATCTGGTCTTCTACGCCAATCTGATCGCGCAGATGATCGTGATGACGCCGGTCTATTTCCTCTTGCCGCGCAAGGCATCCTGGATCGTGCCGAAGAACTGGGTGCGCAGCAATCACTGGCTAATGGAGAAGATTGTCGGCACGACCTTCGAGATCGAGGGCCTGGAAAACATTCCAATGGGCTCCTACATATTCGCGCCGAAGCACCAGTCTTTTTGGGACACCTACGCGCTTCTGCCCTGGCTCGATGATCCGTTCTACATCCTGAAGCGCGAGCTCACCTGGATACCGCTCTTCGGCTGGTACGTCATCAAGCAGCGCATGGTGCCGGTAAATCGTGCCGCGCGGGGCAAGGCCATGTCCGCCGTGATGGAGCGCACCAAACGGGAATTGGCAACCGGGCGTCAGTTGATCATCTACCCGGAAGGAACGCGCCGCCCGCCGGGGGCACCGCCGGAATATAAGTTCGGGATCGCTCGGCTCTATCGGGACCTGCAGGTGCCGGTCGTCCCCATCGCCATGCATCCGGGCCTGTTCTGGCCGAGGCGCAAATTCCTGCGCTTCCCCGGCCATTTCAAGGTGCGTATCCTGCCGCCGATCGAGCCCGGCATGGACCCGGATGCCTTCCTCAAGAAGCTCGTGGAAGTCACCGAAGCCGCCAGCGACGAGCTTCTCGTCGAGACGGTCCGGAACAATCCGCATGTGCCGCTCCCGGCTACGGCCAAACGGCGGCTGAGCGAGCTTAGCGCCTGAGAGAGAGGCATGGCAGCGCCGAATTCCTATGCAGCGCCGCGCGTCCTTTCAGACGTACAAAGAACTATGTCTCTTTGAGTTTACGCGTCGTGCTTTGCGAAAGGACTCCGTTCGAGAGGTCGGCGGCGACCTCTTCGAGCCACTGGTCGCGGATGCCCATCTCCCGCAGATGGGCCAGTGTATTGAGCACGTATTCGCTGTTCGGACCCGACCTGCCGAACGCGACGGCGACCGTTGCCGCCGCCTCCGCCGGTGTCCGACCGCCGGCATATTGCGCGTGATCGCGGTCCACCACATAGGCAAGCGCCGGCACGCGACGCCCGTCCATGAGTTGCACCGGCATGACCCTTTCCTTGTAGACGCGGGTTACCAGCTCCCGTTCGCGCAGATAATCGATCACCTCCGCTCTATCGGGGAGCGCGATGCGAAAGGCAGTGCCGATGCAGGAGCCGCCATAGTCGAGGCCGAGCACCAGGCCCGGTCGCTGTTCGGTGCCACGGTGCACCCAGGAATGCACGCATAGGGAGCGGCGATAGCCGAAAGCGCGGGCGGTCCACTTCTCCTCGAAGCGGAAGCCCGGATTCCACATCAACGATCCGTAGCCAAAGACCCAAAATTCGTCCATATCCACTGCCATTCACCAGTGCCGCCGGCCCCGAAAAAGGCGTCGAGGTGAGCGACGGCCGGCCGCATGTCTCCTTAATCGCCCTCGATTTGTCGACGAAGGCATGCAGCAATCCAAAGTGCTACAGCAATCTTTGCGCGTCTGATAGGACGCGGCGCTGTAATGGGTCTTTTAGAGCGGGATGATGGAAGGTGTGAAGCGGTTTCCACCTTCTTTCGCCCCAATTCTCTACAGCGCCGCGCGTCTTGTTGGACGCGCAAAGGTCGCTGTAGCACTTAGAATTGCTGCATGTCTTTGTCCTTTAATCGAGGTCGATTAAAGGAGACATGCAGTAAGATGCATGCGGGCTGAAGAGAAAGCCGCCTGCTGCACCGGAGGAAAAATCAGTTTGCGGGACCGGAAGCGGCCAAAGAAATGCAGCTTCCGCCGAAGCAATTGGAGCATGCGAGTATCATGACGATGACCGAGGTCGACAAGGGATCACGTGCCGGCAGGAAGTTACTCTGGCTTGCGGCGGGCGTCGTGCTGGTCACCAGCCTCTATTCGGGTGGCTGGTTCCTCGCGGCGGATCAGATCGAAAAGCGCCTGCCGGCCTATCTTGCAGAGAAGCGGAAGGCCGGCCTTGGCGCCGAATGCGGGGATATGGAGGTGCGCGGCTTTCCATTTCGAATCGGCCTCTTCTGCGAAAAAGTTCGCCTCGACGACGCCCGCTATGGCGCCTCCGCCTCCTTCGGGGCGCTGAGGTCCGCCGCACAGGTCTACCAGCCCGGCCGCGCCGTGATCGAACTCGATGGGCCGGCGGAAATCCGCGTCTCGCCGGGCGTTTCGATCTCGGCCGATTGGACGCTGCTGCATGCAAGTCTTGCGGCAACGCTTACCGGCGTCGATCGCACCTCGCTTGCCTATGACAATCTGACGGGCGCGGTTCGCTCGCCGCTGTCGGCAAAGGGCCTCAACTTCGGCGCCAATCATGGGGAACTGCATTTGCGCCAGAACGGCGACGACCTCGATGCGGCCTTGAGCGTCGACAAGCTCGACCTGCGCCCTGAGGATGGGCAGAGCCTCGCTCGGCCGGCCGATATCGCTGCGGATTTCACATTGACGGGAAAGGCCGATTGGCTCCTGGGGGCCTCGCTTTCGCCGCATGCGCTACGCGGCACGGCGGGCGAACTGCGCCAGCTGGCGCTGGACCTGGGGGACGGAATGAGCGCCAAGCTTTCCGGCCCCTTTTCCGTCAATGAGCAGGGGCTCATTTCCGGCGAGTTCTCCCTCACGCTGATGGGCATCGGCGCCTGGCGCGACAGCCTGTCGAAAGCCGTTCCCGAGGAGACGGATCTCATCAACAACGTCGCCAATATGCTGACGGCGCTTGCCGGCGGCAAGGACAAGGCGACCGTCAAGCTCAATGTACGAGACGGCACCGCCTTCCTCGCCTTCGTTCCCCTCGGGGTGCTGCCGGCGTTATAGGCGGGGGCCGCCGCAGCGTCCGCGATGCCGCCGCAGTCATTCAAATCGGAACCGACATCTATTTCTGATCCATGGCATGCCGGCCGAAGTCCGGCATGGGCGTGTCCTGGCCGGCCTGGATGATCGAGCGACGGATGGCCCGCGTGCGGGTGAAGAGATCGAACAGCTTGTCACCGTCGCCCCAGCGGATCGCACGCTGCAGCGAAGCCAGATCCTCGGAGAACCGCGCGAGCATTTCCAGAATGGCATCCTTGTTGTGCAGGCAGACGTCCCGCCACATGGTCGGGTCCGAAGCCGCAAGGCGGGTGAAATCGCGGAAGCCGGAGGCGGAATATTTGATCACTTCGGACGCGGTGACCGCTTCCAGATCGTCGGCCGTTCCGACGATGTTGTAGGCGATGATGTGCGGCAGATGCGAGACGATGGCCAGCACCTTGTCGTGATGCTCCGCGTCCATTTCCTCGACCATGGAACCCAGCGTTTCCCAGAAGAGCCGCAGCCGCGCCACGGCTTCCTCGTCCGCACCTACCGGCGGCGTCAGAATGCACCAGCGGCCGCGGAAAAGCCCCGCAAAGCCGGCATCCGGACCGGAATGCTCCGTGCCGGCGATCGGATGGCCGGGGATGAAGTGCACGCTCTTAGGCAGATGCGGGGCCATCTGCCCGATCACCGACCCCTTGGTCGAGCCGACGTCGGTAACGATCGCGCCCGGTTTCAAATGCGGCGCGATCTCCGCTGCCACGGCCCCGGAAGCACCGACCGGCACCGAGACGATGACGAGATCGGCATCCTTGACCGCCTCGGCGGCCGAAAGCGCATAATGGTCGCCAAGACCAAGCTCGCCCGCACGCTTCAGGGTGGCTTCGCTGCGCGTCGAAACGACGATGGTGCCGGCGAGCTGCTTCTCCCTGATGTCGCGTGCGATCGACGAGCCGATCAGGCCGATCCCGACAAGCGCGATGGTTTCGAACTGCTGAGCCATCATTTCAGTCCCATGAATTCGGTCAGCGCCGCGATGACGCCTTCGTTCGCCTCCTGCGCGCCGATCGTCATACGAAGCGCATTTGGAAAACCGTAGGCGCCAACGGCGCGCAGGATGAAGCCGCGCCCCGTCAGGAACGCATCGGCGGCCTCGGCGGTCTTTCCTTCCCTGCCCGGGAAATGGATCAGCAGGAAATTTGTAACCGACGGCGTCACCCGAAGACCGATCGCCGTCAGTGCTTCGCCGACCCTTGCGAGCCAGGCGAGATTGTGCTCGACCGCAGCGGCGGCGAAAGCCTGGTCGCGAACAGCCGCTGCGCCGGCGGCGAGAGCCGGCGCGTTGAGGTTGAATGGCCCACGTATGCGGTCGAGCACGTCCACCACGGCACGCGGCGCATACATCCAGCCGATGCGCAGGCCCGCCAGACCGTAGATTTTCGAGAGTGTCCGCGTCATCACCACATTGCGGTTGGCCGAGACCAGTTCCAGCCCCGCTTCATAATCATTGCGCCGGACATATTCGGCATAGGCTGCATCGAGCACCAGCAACACGTCTGCCGGAAGACCCGCTTGCAGCCGCCGCATTTCGTCGACCGGAATGTAGGTGCCGGTCGGGTTCGCCGGGTTGGCGATGAAGACGATCCTGGTGCGCTCCGTGACGGCTGCCAGGATCTGATCGACGTCGACCCGCTCATCCTTCTCCTTGACGGTTACCGCCGTACCGCCGGCCGCGATAATCTGGATCTTGTAAACCAGGAATCCGTGCTCGGTGACGATGCCCTCGTCACCCGGACCAATATAAGCGTGGCAGAGCAGACCGAGGAGCTCGTCCGAACCATTGCCGCAAAGGATATTCGCCGGATTCAGCCCGTGGACCTCAGCCATCGCTTCCTTGAGCGCCGATGCCCGTCCGTCGGGATAGCGCTCGAGATTGAAGGCGGCGTTCTGGAACGCCTCGATCGCGCGCGGGCTGGGACCGAGTGGCGTTTCGTTCGACGACAGCTTGTGCACCTTGACCGCACCCGGCGCATGCTCCTTGCCCGGAACATAGGCGGCTATGTCCAGGATACCGGGGCGCGGCCCGGGGTTCTTCAAAGCAAGGTTCATCGGCTCGGCCTTCACGGGAAAGATGAGGTCCAGCCAATAGCCGGAGCGCAGAAATTTGTCGAGTGCGACGTGATTTACCTACAGCGCTCGGTTCCGCGTGCTCGGAACCCCATGCGGCGCCAGAACTGGAACGAAGACGCGGCGCGAGGCGCGGGCAGCGACCGGCAGGCCCTGGTAGAGTCGCTTCTGGGCCTCGACGATAATCACCCCGGAAAACACCGGCCATAACGACCGGCCGAAGCGCTCGAGTCCGTGGCGCAGGCGGAGAACCAGCTTGCGTTTGGACGGCGGGAAGAACAGCGCCTCGGAGCTGGCGCCGGGCGTGAAATTCGTTTCCCGCAAAAGCGCCGTCAGTTGCCCACGGGAATAGGGCCGGCCGGAGCCAAAGGGTGTATGCTCCATCCGGGCCCAGACGCCGCGGCGATTGGGCACGACGATGACAAGTCGCCCGCCGGGTGCGAGAATCCGCCAGATCTCTTTCATGGTCTCGCGCGGGCTTTCGGCGAATTCCAAGGCGTGGACCATCAGCACGCGGTCGATCGAGGCGTCGGGCAACGGCAATTCCTCATCGAACACCAGTGCCGTCGAGGACAATTCGGCCGCCGGCCAGTTCACCGCCCCCTGGCCCGCCGGCATGAAGGCAAAGGTCCGTTCGGTGTCTGGACGGAACCGTTCGAGATAGGGGACCGCATAACCGAGACCGACGAGACGCTCCTCCGGCAGCCGAGCCCAAATGGACGAGAGCGCCATGGTGACGGCCTGTTCCGCCATCCGGCCGAGTTCGGAATGGTAGAATTGGCGGAGATCGACGATATCGGTGTGCATGGACGACATGTTAGCCTTGGGGCGGTAGACTTCAAGGCGAGCCTCGCTACATTCGGTGCATGAAACGACGGGCGGGAAGAAGGATCATCTGCCGTCCCCACCCGCCATCAGCATCGATCACATCCGATCGGAGGAACACGCCATGGCCGCCCTTGAAATCGATCTCTTCCTCTGCCGCTCCGACAATTTCGGCGTGCTTGTCCATGATCCGGCAAGCGGTGCGACCGCATCGATAGACGCCCCCGAAGAGCTGCCGATCCTGGAGGCTGTCGACCGGCGCGGCTGGAACCTGACGCATATCCTCACCACGCACCATCATGGTGACCACGTCGCCGCGAATGTCAGCCTCAAGGAACGCTTCGGCGTGACGATCATCGGCCCCAAGGGCGAGGCACAGAAGATTCCCGGCTTGGACAAGGCGGTTGGCGACGGCGAGCGCTTCGACTTCGCTGGCCACCCCATCGAGGTGATCGAAACACCCGGCCATACCGCCGGCCACATCTGCTATTACTTTCCTAAGGATAAGTTGCTATTTGCGGCCGACACGCTCTTTGCGCTTGGCTGCGGCCGCCTATTCGAAGGCACGGCGGAAACCATGTGGCAATCACTCGGTCGGTTGATGGCGCTGCCCGACGATACCGCTGTCTACTTCGGGCACGAGTACACGCTCTCCAATGCCCACTTCGCCGTCACCGTCGACCCCGACAACACCGCACTCAGGGAACGCGCCGCCGAGATTGAGGAAACCCGCTCGGACGGCGGCTTCACCGCACCGACCACGATCGGGCTGGAGAAGCGGACCAATCCCTTTCTGCGCGCCGCCGATCTGAAAATCCGCGCCAATCTCGGAATGGAGAAGGCAAGTGACGCCGCCGTCTTTGCCGAGATCCGCAAGCGCAAGGACCAGTTCTGATGGCCGACGGAGACCTGAGCGCGGCGGCAATCATCGAGAGGCTCGGCCTTGCGCGCCATCCCGAGGGCGGCTGGTATCGAGAGACCTTCCGCGATCATGAGGGCGGCCTCCGCGGCCATTCGACCGCGATCTACTACTTGCTCGAGGAGGGCGATCGCTCGCATTGGCACCGCGTCCGCGACGCCGCTGAGGTATGGCACCATTACGCCGGCGCGCCGCTCGACCTCAGGGTCGCCGAGCCCGGCGGGCCGGCGGCGCGAGTTCGCCTGGGTCCCGACCTCACCGCTGGCGAAAGACCGCAGCATGTCGTCCCCGCCGATTGGTGGCAATCGGCGACTTCGCTCGGCGACTGGACCCTCGTCGGCTGCACTGTCGCGCCAGGCTTCGATTTTTCCGCCTTCGAGATGGCGCCGCCCGATTGGCAGCCGGATTAGCGCATCGGTCCGAAAATCGTACCCGATTTTCGGTTAAAGGAGTTACAGCGATCTTTGCGCGTCTGGAAAGACGCACGACCCCGAGGGCCTACTCCGCAGGCTGTGCCGCGGTTGTCGCTCTGCGCCAGATCATGTCATGCGCCGCAAGCACGGCTCCGCCGGTGACCAACAGGCAGGCCGCCGCGATCCGCCAGGACGGCTCGGCGAAGCCGAACAGGATCAGAATCAATGTCGAAAGTACCGGTGCCGCATAGCTCGCGACACCGAGCAACTGGATGTCGCCGTTCTTCACGCCGAAATCCCAGGCATAGAAGGCCGCCCCGACCGGCAGGAATCCGAGTCCTACGACCGCGAGCCACTCGAATGCGGTCTCAGGCCAGACCGTGGTCTCGAGGCCGAGATGGCAGAGCAAGGACAGGAGCGAAGTCGCCAGGCAGAAGCCGGTGACGACATCGGTCGACACCCTGCCGAAACGGCGTGTGATCAGCGAATAGCCCGACCATGCGAAGGCACAGAGAAAGGCTGCACCGTAGCCAAGCGTGTAGGCGTCATCGAAGGCGACGCCGTTGCGCCCAACGATGAGCATGGTGCCGGCAAGCCCGGCAAGCGCGCCAGCGATATGGTACCAACGCAGTGTCTCGCCCGGAAGCAGCGCCGAGCCGACGACGATCAGCAATGGCCAGAGATAGGCGATCAGCCCCGCCTCGACGGCCGGCGCGTTGCGCAGTGCGGTGAAGTAGAGAAAGTGGTAGCCGAACAGGCCGGCAATGCCAGTCAACCAGACTCGGAAGGGCTGTTTCAGCAGCACAAGGCGTTGTGGCTTCAGTGCGAGCAGAACGACACCCGGCAGGCTGCCGATCAGGAAGCAGATCGCCGAAAGCTGAAACGGCGGCATTTTGCCGGACGCGGCCGTAAACAGCGCCAGCAACGACCACATGAGGATCGCGGAAAAACCGATCAGGGTTGCCTTGAGCTTCATTGTCGACCCCTCGCGCAGCGCTGGCTCCAGCGGACCCGCATGCCTATACCTACTGCCTGCCTTCTTAGATCGAGCTCGATGTAAGGGCCAGTCTGCTACGGCGACCTTTGCGCGCCTGGTTGGACACGCGGCGCGGTAGACACGCAGCTGATCGCTCTCTCCTTGGATGAGAGCGTCAGCCGCCGAAGCGTGTCGCGGAAACGGTCACCGGACCGAGCTTGGTCGGGATGCGCACATAGACCGGGGCATAGACCTCGACGGCATCTGCCTTTGCGAACCAGATTTCCATCGTGTTCAGGCGGCGCAGATATTCGACGTCCTCCCGCCCCTTCCTGTAGCCCGCCCTGGGCACGAAGCGGACGCCGCAGACGATGGCCTCGCCTTCAAAACCCCGGGTCCTGAAGGGTCTTGTCCCTTTCGGAGACAGCTGAATATCGAGCCGCGATTCGCCGTCGAAGATCGGCAGGGTATTGGGACAGACACGGGCCTTGGCCGGAATGATCAAGCCCGACAGCGGGTCGAGCACGTTACGCAAGTCGCGATGCGTCACCGGCACCCAGTTCTTCGGCAGCGGCGTGCGCTTTGGTTCCATTCTGGCGCGCACGACATTGCCGTTGCGGAAGGTGACGCTGATCGCGCGGGCCTTGCTGCCGCTGCGGTAGGACATGGAATAGGAAGTGGCGCGAAGTTGATCGCGGCCGACGACCCCGGAAACGCGCGTCTGTCCCGAGGTGCGTTTGATGATGTCGACGAGCCCCGCCGAATGCAGCGTTCCCGAAATCGTGTAGCGATTCTTCTCAAGTTCCGTGTGGAAGGAGGCCCGCGCCACGGGCAGGCCCGCAAGGGCAATACTATAATCCGTCTGATGCTCGATTTCCGCAGCGAAGGATGCTGTGGAAAACATCGTCGCGGCCAAAATGGCCGGCGCACGAAAGCAAGTACGCCACGTCATGGCCTCGAGTTCCCCTTCCTATGCCGTTGCATCCCTTGGAATGCAGGCGGTTTGCGGCTTTTCTGCGCCAATCGGTCAAAATCATTAGGAAGCGGCCCCGCTTGCATGCTTCCGGAATGCATGCGACAGAAATAGTGCAAGCTCGGCAGTCTTGGAATCGGAAAAGCCTGGCGTTCCGAGGCACGGATCGATGCCCGCCTGTGTCGAACAGCGCCGGTTTTGCAGCAATGCGCAGGTTTGGCTTGACGGGCCGCCCGTCACTGACTATAGAACCGCGACTTTCCAATAATGGCCAGTAGGAACGCGGCCTGGGCTCTGGGCCCGCTATCCGCATTGTCCGGCGGCGATAGAGAAAATAGGTGTACCATGTCCCGTAGTTGCGAATTGACCGGCAAGGGCGTCCAGTCGGGCCACAATGTGAGCCACGCCAACAACAAGACCAAGCGCAAGTTCCTGCCGAACCTGTGCAATGTCACGCTGATCTCCGACGCTCTCGGCCAGCGTTTCCGCCTGCGCGTTTCCGCGGCCGCCCTGCGTTCGGTCGAACATCGCGGTGGTCTCGACGCCTTCCTGCTGAAGGCGGACGAGAACGAACTGAGCATGCGCGCCCGCCTGCTGCGCCGCCAGATCGTCAAGAAAGTTGCCGAAGCCGCCTGATCGGCACCGGCACTGCTGCTACAGTAATATTCGCGCGCCCGTTAAGACGTGCGGCTCTGTAGAAATGAGGGCTTGCGGACTCGTCCGGCAAGCCTTTTTCTCGTGCCTTGCACCCTTTCCCTCACTGGTGGCATCACCCAGGATAAAAATGCTTATTGGCCGTAGGTTCCCTATCTATGTTGCGCTGATGACCCTGGTGGTCGTCGCCTCGAATTTCCTCGTCCAGTATCCGCTGCCGGGCTCCATCGCCGGGATGCAGCTTGGTGACCTGCTGACCTGGGGTGCCTTCAGCTATCCCTTCGCCTTCCTCGTAACGGATCTGACGAACAGGCAACTCGGACCGCATATCGCGCGCCGCGTGGTGGTTGCCGGCTTTGCCGTCGCCGTTGCGCTCTCCTTCGTTGCCGCAACACCGCGCATCGCGATTGCCTCCGGCACAGCCTTTTTGCTCGGCCAGCTTCTCGACATTGCCGTGTTCAACAGGCTGCGGCGCCAGACTTGGTGGCGCGCCCCGCTCGCCGGCTCGCTGGTCGGGTCGAGCCTCGACACGGCGATGTTCTTCTCTTTCGCCTTTGCACCGCTCTTCGTCTTTCTCGGACCGAATGACGCATTCGCGCTCGAGGCGGCTCCCCTGCTCGGCCTGGCTTCAGCCGGCACGCCGCGCTGGATTTCCTGGGCGTTCGGCGATCTTCTGGTGAAGTTCCTCTGTGGAATCGCGCTCCTGCTTCCCTATGGCGCGCTGATGAGCGTCATCAAACCCATGCCGACGACGGCGGCCAAAGCGGCTTCCTGACGATCTCGGCCGATGGGCTAGTTGGAATAACTGCCGAGGCGGAACTCGAGCATGAGGTTGCGCTCGAGGATAGAGTGATTGTCGTCGGAAACGAGAATCAGCCGGGTCTCGCCGTCGGGAGTCGTAACGACGTCGAGCGCTTCCATATTGTCGATCTGGTAACCCATGTCGGCTTCGATCAGCACCTCGCCGTCGACAACCGCGCCCGGCCGGATGTCGCCGCCGGCAATTCGGCGAATGCGCATGCCGAGCCCCGAGGCGAAGTTGAACCGACGCTCGAGCAGCAGCAGGTCCCCATTTGGCAGGAAGGCACCGTCGGTCACGGCATAGGGATTGTGGCGGACCACCGTGAAGGCGCCCCGCATCGGCCCCTCCAGAATACCCGCCAGCAGATTGTCGGACGTGTCGACGCTGCGCTCGGAGACGACGACCGCGGAGCCGACAAGCGGCCCATGCTTCGGTGCAATCGCAACCGTTTCAAGGCCGCCATTGTTGCGCAATTCCTCGACCGGAAAGGGCAGGCTCAACTGCCTGACCGGGCGCGACGAGGAAAAACCGGGGTTGGGATAGACGTCGACCCGATGAGACTGCTCGAAGCTTACAACCGCTTCGCCGTCTCTGAGCGCCAGCCCTTCGGCATCCACCCTCCATTTTTCGCGTTGAGCCGCGCCGCTGCCATCGGTCATCGAAGTGATCCTAAGATCGGTCAGCCCCGAAAGACGCCCGGCATCGTCCCGTATAACGGCGCCCTCGACCCAGTGGCCGGTGTCGAGAACGGCGACGAAGGACCGGCCGTCCGGCCGGAACCGGATTGACGAAAGCGCACCGAAGAGCGAATTGGGCGAGGTCATCTCGATGCCGCCGATGAACTCGAGCGCACCGAACACGGCCGTGCCCGACCCGACCTTGAACTCGGTGATCTGCCGGCTTCGCACCAAGGCGATTCCGCCAGGCGCTTCGGCCTGTACGCCGGTCGATGCGAGCATGAGCAGGACTGCAAGGGACCGGCGGAACATCTACAATAAACCCTCCTGGAGAGGTGAAATCCGCCGCGCCGCCGCAAATCGCGCCGGTAACGCAATGGGCGCTACTTTGAATTGCCGTCCGTCCGGGCAAAGGCAAGCGGGGCGCGGGCGAAATTGGGGCACGCGGCTCACCCGGCGCGACGCAGGCGTCCGGTACGACCGCTCTCCTCTTCGAAAAGGGCCGCCAACTGTTCCGTCATCGCCCCTGCCAGTTCGTCGGCGTCGACGATCGTCACTGCACGGCGATAATAGCGCGTCACGTCGTGGCCGATGCCGATCGCCAGCAGCTCGACCGGCGAGCGGTTCTCGATCTGCTCGATAACCGCTCGCAGGTGGCGCTCGAGATAGTTGCCCGGATTCACCGACAGCGTCGAATCATCGACCGGCGCGCCATCCGATATCATCATCAGGATGCGCCGCTGCTCGGGTCGGCCGATCAGCCTGTCATGCGCCCACATCAGCGCTTCGCCGTCGATATTCTCCTTGAGCAGGCCTTCGCGCATCATCAGGCCGAGATTGCGGCGGGCCCGGCGCCAGGGTGCGTCGGCCGATTTGTAGATGATGTGGCGCAGGTCGTTGAGGCGGCCGGGCGACTGCGGCTTGCCGCCCATCAGCCATTTCTCGCGCGATTGCCCACCCTTCCACGCCTTCGTGGTGAAGCCGAGGATCTCGGCCTTGACGCCGCAGCGCTCGAGCGTGCGGGCGAGAATGTCCGCGCAGATCGCCGCCACGGTGATCGGCCGTCCACGCATCGAGCCCGAATTGTCGATCAGCAGCGTCACGACCGTATCGCGAAAATTCGTATCCTTCTCCCGCTTGAAAGACAGGGGCTGCATCGGATCGATGATCACGCGCTGCAGCCGGGCCGTGTCGAGATAGCCCTCCTCCAGATCGAATTCCCAGGACCGGTTCTGCTGTGCCATCAGTCGGCGCTGCAGGCGATTGGCGAGGCGGCCGACGGCCCCTTGGAGATGGGCAAGCTGTTTGTCGAGGAAGGCGCGCAAGCGGTCGAGCTCGGCCTCGTCGCAGAGTTCCTCGGCGGTGATCGTCTCGTCGAATTCCCGCGTGAAGACGGTGTAATCGACCTTCTCATTAAAATCCGCAAAAGGATGATTCGGCCGCTTGACCTCGCCGGGTGTCTCGCTCTCCTCGTCGCCTTCGTCCTGAAAGTCCTCGTCGGATATCTCGGCGCCGTCCATCTCACCTTCTTCCATCTGCTCCTCGGCAGACTGGTTCTCCTCGGCGGGCGCGGCGTCGGTCCCCTCTTCCTCCTCGCTGGCGTTTTCGTCCTGCTGCTCGCTGCGCGGCTGGTCCTCGTCGGTCTCGCTTTCCTGCTCGTCCGGCTCCAGATCGTCTTCGCCGTATTTTTCGGCTACATCCATGGAGGCAAGCATGTCGCGCACCACGCGGGCAAAAGCCTGCTGGTCGTTGACCGCCGCCGGCAGGTTCCGCACGTCGGGGGCGGCCTTCTGTTCGATGAAGTCGCGCCAGAGGTCGAGCACCTTTCCGGCGGAGCCCGGCGGTTTCTCGCCCGTCAGCTTCTCGCGCACCAGCAATGCCATCGCCTCTTCGAGCGGCGCATCCGACTGGTTCTCGATCGCACCGAAATTCGCCTTGGCGTATTTCTCCTCGAGCATCGAGGAGAGATTCGCGGCTACTCCGGGCATCCTGAGTGCACCGATCGCCTCGACGCGTGCCTGCTCGACGGCATCAAAAATCGCGCGCGCGTCGGCCCCCTGCGGTGACATCGTCGCATGGATGCGGTCGTCATGGCAGGCCTTGCGCAACGCCATCGAGTCGCCGAGGCCACGCGCGACCGCGAGCTCATGGCGGGTGGGACGTTTGGAAAGCTCCGGAAGGCGAATACGCTCGCCGGACATGCCCGGACGCTCATTGGCGAAGGCAATCTCGAGCTCCGCATCGCCGGCGATCGAGCGGACGCAGCCGGAAAGCGCCCGCTTGAAAGGTTCGGCAGCGTTTTCCCTCGCTTGCTGGTTCGCCTTGGAATTCGAGCTCACAACAGTTCCTTCTCCAGCCCGGCCCGGGCCGATCTCCGAGCGATCACCGCACCCGCCGCCTTAAGCAATCAGGCGGAGGCTTCCAGCACGATGTTGGCGGCGCTTTCCTTCAGCTCGACCCCAAAGGCGCGCTGGTAGTGCTCGGCAACCAGCGGCCGCTCCAGCTCGTCGCATTTGTTGAGGAAGGTTACGCGGAAGGCGAAGGCCACGTCGCCAAAGATGTATGCGTTTTCCGCCCAGGTGATCACCGTGCGCGGGCTCATCACCGTCGAGAGATCGCCGTTGATGAAAGCGGCGCGTGTCAGATCCGCGACGCGCACCATCTTCGATACGGTCTCGCGACCCTTGTCGGCCGCGAATCCCTTGACCTTGGCGGCGACGATGTCGACTTCCTTGTCGTGCGGCAAGTAATTGAGCGTGGTTACGATCGACCAGCGGTCCATCTGCGCCTGATTGATCTGCTGCGTGCCGTGGTAGAGACCGGTGGTGTCGCCGAGGCCGATCGTGTTGGCGGTCGCGAACAGGCGGAAGGCCGGGTGCGGGCGAATGACCCGGCTCTGGTCCAGAAGCGTCAGCCGGCCGGAGGATTCGAGTACACGCTGGATGACGAACATGACGTCCGGGCGACCGGCATCATACTCGTCGAAGACGAGCGCGACATTGTGCTGGTAGGCCCAAGGAAGAATGCCGTCCTTGAATTCCGTCACCTGCAGGCCGTCCTTGACGACGATCGCATCCTTGCCGACGAGATCGATACGGCTGACATGGCTGTCGAGATTGATACGCACGCAGGGCCAGTTCAGCCTTGCGGCCACCTGTTCGATATGGGTCGACTTGCCGGTGCCGTGATAGCCCGCAACCATGACTCGGCGATTGTGGGCGAAGCCTGCAAGAATGGCGAGTGTCGTTTCCCGGTCGAAAAGATAATCCGGATCGAGATCGGGCACATAGGCATCGCCCTTGGAATAGGCGGGAACGCGCAAATCCGTGTCGATGCCAAAAACCTCCCGGACTGAAATCGTCGTGTCGGGGAGGTTTGAAATGTCGAGGTCAATCTTGCTCATCATGTCTCCAGAGCGGCCGCCGAACGGCACCCGCGCATTCGCCTGCGAAATGTGCTTTCTGTAATAATCCGCGTTGTTAGCAGAAACCAGCCTGTTTTAACAATTGGTAGGCCTGAATGACGGCTCGGAAACGGTCTTCCGAGCCTCTGTCTCCGCCGTTCGCGTCGGGGTGATGCTTCTTGACGAGTTCCTTATAGGCCGCCTTGATATCGGCCGTTGTTGCCGAGGCTGCAAGTCCGAGCGTTTCGAAGGCCTTTGCCTCGAGCGTCTTCAGCTTGCGCAGCCGCGGTTCGTGCCGGCTCGAGCGGGCGCGCGCTTCGTTGAAGAAGCCGAACGGGTCGCGCATGCGCGCCTGCGAACCCGCACTGCCGGAGCGCGTCTGCGATTGCGTGGGACCTTTCCCGGCATTCTTGTTGACACCGACTGTCCAGGTGGGTCGATGCCCGGTCACGGCCTCCTTCTGGTAGCGCGCGATCTCGGAATCGGAGAGGCCCGAGAAATAATTGTAACCCTTGTTGTATTCCTTCACATGCTCGAAACAGAAGAGGAAATACTCGCCTTCGGCATTGCGACCGACGGGCGCCCGATGCACTCCATTCTTGTCGCAACCGTCCCACTGGCACACGTGCACGGTCGACTCGACGCGCGCTTCGCGCTTTGGGCGCGTGCGGATGCGGTCGAAGTATTTTGAATCGAGTTTCATGGCGCACATTATGGGGTTTGCGACAGGTCACAACAAGAATTGACAAAGCGGAATGTTGCTGGCTTTGTGCGGGTATTTTGCACCATCAAGGCATCGCACGGCTGGTTGGCGCAGCAAACAGGGAAATGGGACGGAAGCATGTCGCTGCAAAGCCGGATCGAGCAGAAGCTTGTGGAAGCGTTTCATCCCGAACGGCTCGCGGTCATCAATGAGAGCCATCTTCATGCCGGCCATCAGCCGGGCTTTGACGGCGGCGGCGAGACCCATATGCGCGTCCGCATCGTCGCAAGCTCGTTTTCAGGCATGAGCCGCGTAGCGCGCCACCGCGCCATCAATGATCTTTTGAAGCCGGAACTCGATGCCGGCCTGCACGCGCTCGCGGTCGAGCCCGCCGCCCCCGGTGAACCGACGCGCTGGTGATCCACTTCGCCGGTATTGTTGGGAAAAGCAACGCGCCGGTTAAGCCGTCGGCGCGTCGTCGGCGGCACGGATGCGCAGCTTGGTGATCCGATTCTTGACTCGCTTCATGACGGTGAAGCGCTTGCCGTAAAATGTGAAAGCCTGCCGCTCCTCCGGGATGCTCTTCGATTCATGAATGACGAGGCCGGCGACCGTCGTCGCCTCTTCGTCCGGCAGCGACCAATCGAGCGCGCGGTTCAGGTCGCGGATCGGAACCGACCCATCGACGACGATCGAGCCGTCAGCCTCCTGCCGGACGCCCTGAATGTCGAGGTCGTGTTCGTCGGCTATGTCGCCGACGATCTCCTCGAGAATGTCCTCGAGCGTGACCAGCCCCTGCACCTGCCCATATTCGTCGACGACGATGGCCAGATGGAGCTTGCGGCGGAGGAAGGCGTTGAGCTGGTCCTTGAGGTTGGTCGTGTCCGGAACGAACCAGGGCTTCTGCGCAATCTTGACGATGTCCAGCGTCTGCGGCTCCACATTTGGCTCGGCCAATGCCCGCAGCAGGTCCTTTGAGTGGACGACGCCGACAATGTTGTCGGTCGAACCACGCCACAGCGGCAGTCGCGTGAACGGACTTTCGAGGATTTCCCGCACGCAAACATCAGGCGGATCGTCGGCATTGATCGCGCGCATGGCCGTGCGGTGGATCATGACGTCCGACACTTCGAGCTCGCCGAGATCAAGCACGCCGCCCAGTCGGTCGCGGTCGGCCTTGATGACCGCTCCCTCGCGATGCAGCAGGTCGACCGCGCCCCGCAATTCCTCATGGGCCGAAAGCATGGGCATGTCGGAGGCGAGATTGACGCCGAAAAGGTTCAGGATGCGCCGGACGATTGCGTTGACGAGAGACGAAGCCGGGCCGACGACCGCGACGAAGGGCCGGACCACCGGCGCCACGGTGAGGGCGAAGCGATCGGGCGAGGCGATCGCCCAGCTCTTCGGCAACACTTCGGAAAAGATGACGAGCAGCACCGTCATGGCGAACGTCGCTATCGCCACGCCGGAATCGCCGACGAGGCCGATCAGCAAGCTCGTCGTCAGCGATGATGCGAGAATATTGACGAGGTTGTTGCCGATGAGCAGGGTGCCGATCAGGCGATCGCGCCGCTCGATCAGCCGGTTGACGATCCCCGCCCGCTCGTCGCCATTGCTTTCGAGCGTGTGCATGCGCGACCGGGAGGCGGCGGTCAAGGCGGTCTCGGACCCGGAGAAGAATGCCGAGAGCACGAGAAGAGCGGTGACGGAAACCAGGGATAGCCAATAGTCCGCCACGAAGGTCAATAAAGTGTCGCTGCTCATTGCGGGTGCTTTTCCTTAAGAAAGCTCAAGACTTCGGAGGCCGGCACGTCGTCGGCCACGAAGGAATGCCCGATGCCGCGCGTAAGAATGAAGGTGAGCTTGCCGCCCTTCACTTTCTTGTCCTGGGCGATCGCCTCCATCAACCGCTCCGCCGGCGGCAGCATCCCGGGGATATCTGCCATCCGCGTCGGCAGTCCGACTGCCCTGAGATGGGCTTCTACCCGACGCGCATCGTCCGGGCTCGCGAGATTCATCCGCGCGGAGAATTCGTACGCCAGTACCATGCCGACCGCGACGCCCTCTCCGTGCACCAGACGGTGGCTATCATATTCAGTGGCTGCTTCGAGCGCATGTCCGAAAGTATGGCCGAGATTGAGGAGCGCCCGCAGGCCGTTCTCGCGCTCGTCCGCCGCCACGACATCGGCCTTTGCCTGGCAGCTTACGGCAATCGCCTCAATCCGCGCGCCCCCCCCGGCGAAGACCGCCTGCCAATTCTGTTCCAGCCAATGGAAGAATTCAGGCTTGTCGATCAAACCGTATTTCGCAACCTCCGCATAACCGGCACGGAATTCACGCTGGCTCAGCGTGTCGAGCACGCCCGTGTCGGCCAGGACGAGGTCCGGCTGATGGAAGACGCCGATCAGGTTCTTTCCGTGCGGCGAGTTGATGCCGGTCTTGCCGCCGACGGAGGAATCCACCTGGGCCAGTAGCGAGGTCGGGATCTGGATGAAGCGCGAACCGCGGCGCACAATGCCGGCGGCAAAGCCCGTGAGATCGCCGATCACGCCGCCACCGAGCGCGATCACCGCGTCATTGCGCTCGATCCTGGCGCCGAGAATGGCGTCGCAAACCGGTATGAGGCAATCGAAGCTCTTGGTCTTCTCACCCGCGGGCAGCACCAGCGAGACGGCCTCGATGCCGCTTTGCGCTAGACTCGCCATCAGCGTTTCGAGGTAACGCGGCGCGACATTCTCATCGGTGATGACGGCCACCCTGCGGCCCTTGAGGCGTGCGGCGATCTCCCGACCCGCCTCCGCGATCAGCCCGGGGCCGATGAGGATGTCATAGGACCGGTCTCCGAGATTCACGCGGACCGAGCGTTCGGCGGGGATCATCTGGCTCATCATGGGGTCTCGGCTTTCTTGCAATCGGCGATGGCGGCGAGGACCTCCTCGACCATCGTTTCCTTCTTCACGTCGCGCGAGAGGACGACGAGGTCCGCCTCGGCATAGATCGGATAGCGCGCCCGCATCAGGTTTTCGAGCGTCTGTTTGGGATTTTCCGTTTTCAGAAGCGGTCGGGTGTCGCGCTTGTTCACCCGCTCCCAGAGCACCTCGAGTTCGGCATTGAGCCAGACCGTCAGCCCGCCCTTCTTGATCTGCCGCCGCGAGCGCTCGTTGACATAGGCTCCGCCGCCAGTCGAGACGACACGTGGCCCCGACCGCAACAGACGTTTCAGCACACGCGCCTCGAGCGCCCGGAACTCTTCCTCGCCATAGGCGGTGAAAAGTTCGCTGATCGTCATGCGCGAAACCCGCTCGATCTCGTGGTCGGAGTCGACGAAGGGAACGCCGAGCGCCTGGGCCGTCATCCGGCCGATCGCCGATTTACCCGCTCCCATCAGGCCGATGAAGATGAGATTGCGCCTACCGAGGGCGCGCTTCGCCCGCTCGGCAAGCGTCGCGGAAACCGGTTCGGTAACGTCGTTCATTGCGCTTCATATTCCCCATTCCATTCCGGTATCGACAAATCGGCGAAGGGCGTCAAGTCGTCGCCAAGGGCCGCCGGGCGCTTCGTGGACGCGCTGTCGGGGGGTATTCATATTGTCGTCCTGGCCCTTTCAATGCGCAAATGTCGCAAGCGCATCTTGAGCGGTAGCGCAGCATCTGGCACGGATGAAAGGGTCTCGGCTGCATGACTCCCTGCTCAACTTCGCTTTGGGGACAAGGACATGCAGCGTTTCAACATGCTACAGCGACCTTTGCGCATCGGAAAAGGAGTCGCGGCGCTGTAGAGGAGATCGAAATGCCGACCCTGTTCCGATTCCTGTTCTTCTGCGCCGTCGTCGCCGGCATGGTCTATGCTACGATGCTGGCGCTCGTCACCTTCGTCGAGCCGGTGGAGCGGGACGTTACCGTGCGCATCCCCTCCGAGCGGATCAACGAGCCGCAATGATGGATCTCTCAGAAGCGCACCTCGAAGCCTTTCTCGAGATGATGAGCGCCGAACGCGGCGCCGCAGTGAACACGCTTCAATCCTATGAGCGCGACCTCAAGGACGCTCTTTCTTTCCTACGCTCGCGCGGCGCGCGGCTGGGCGAGGCCTCCCCCGATGACCTGCGGCATTATCTTGCCCACCTCGCCAAAGAGGGCTTCAAGTCCTCATCGCAGGCACGCCGCCTCTCCTCACTCAGGCAATTTTACAAGTTCCTCTATGCCGAAGGCCTGCGTAGCGACGATCCGACGGGCATTCTCGACGCGCCGAAAAAGGCGCGCGCGCTGCCGAAGACGCTGAGCGTCGACGACGTCACCCGGCTCATCGGCCAGGCGGAGGCAGAGGCGGCGGCCGGCGGCGAGGATGCGCTCGCGAAACTGCGCATGCACGCGCTGATCGAGCTTCTCTACGCCACCGGCATGCGCGTCAGCGAATTGGTATCGCTGCCGGCGAGTGTGCTTTCGCAAAACGGCCGCTTTCTGGTGATCCGCGGCAAGGGCAACAAGGAAAGGCTGGTGCCGCTCTCGCAGGCAGCGATGCGCGCCATGCGCAGCTATGGCGATGCCCTGCGGCAAGGAGGGAGCACGGAGGAGAGCCCCTGGCTGTTTCCCTCCTATGGCAAATCCGGCCACCTGCCGCGCCAGGTCTTTGCCCGCGACTTGAAGAGCCTCGCCGCACGCGCCGGCATTCGGGTGGCAGCGATCTCTCCGCACGTGCTCCGCCATGCTTTCGCCAGTCATCTTCTCGCAAACGGTGCCGACCTTCGCGCCGTGCAGGAACTGCTCGGCCACTCAGACATCTCGACGACACAAATCTACACGCATGTGCTGGAAGAACGGTTGCACGAGCTCGTCCAAAACCATCACCCCCTTGCCAAACAGGCGAAAAAACAGGATTAGGTCCGCCGGACAGTTGGCGAGGCCGGGCAGTCCTCGTCGCAAAACGATCGGAAACGCATCTCATGCACAACTATCTCGACTTCGAAAAGCCCATCTCTGATCTCGAGGGCAAGATTCTCGAACTGAAGAAACTCGCCAGCGAAGATGAGAGCGTCAACACGTCCGACGAGATCGCAAGACTCGAGGGTCGCGTCCGCGACGCGATGGTCGAGATCTATTCCAGGCTGTCGCCGTGGCAGAAGACCCAGGTCGCGCGCCATCCTTCGCGCCCGCATTTTCTCGATTATGCCAACGAGCTCTTCAGCGAATTCACGCCGCTGGCCGGCGACCGCAACTTCGCCAACGACGATGCCATTCAGGCCGGCCTTGCGCGATTTCACGGCACGCCGGTGGCGGTGATCGGCCAGGAGAAGGGCAACGACACCAAGTCGCGCATCAAGCACAATTTCGGCAGCCCGCGCCCGGAAGGCTACCGAAAGGCGATCCGCGTCATGGAAATGGCCGACCGTTTCGGACTGCCGCTGATCACGCTGATCGACACCGCCGGCGCCTATCCCGGCGTCGGCGCCGAGGAGCGCGGCCAGGCCGAGGCGATCGCCCGCTCGACCGAAATGTGCCTGAACGTCAAGGTGCCGATCGTGACGGTGGTGATCGGCGAAGGCGGATCGGGCGGTGCGATCGCCATCGCCACGGGTAACCGCGTCTATATGCTCGAGCACGCGATCTACAGCGTCATCTCGCCCGAAGGCGCCGCTTCGATCCTCTGGCGCGATTCCACCCGCGCAAAGGAGGCGGCAAGCAACATGAAGATCACCGCCGAGGACCTGAAGGCGCTCGGCGTTATCGACGGCATCATCCCCGAGCCGATAGGCGGGGCGCATCGAGATCCGCAGGCCGTGATCGAACGCACCGGCACCGTGATTGCCGACGCGCTCAAGGAGCTTTCCGCGCGCAACGGCGACGAATTACGCGCCGATCGCCGCCAGAAGTATCTGAATATCGGCCGCAATCTCTGAACCGCGACGCCTTGCGCGTTCTGAAAGCTCCGCTTTCCGCTCTGAACCATTGCGATCAGAGCCTCGCGTACGGCAACCGGAAATCGATCATGGCCAAATCTTGGCCATATTCATCGGGTCATGAAAAGCGGCATTCGCAGGCGGTCCCTGCAGGGTTAAGATTTCGTGAAGAGTAATGACGTAGTGATTCGTTGAAGAGCCCTTCCCGGATGGATGCGGCGCTCAAGGATGGATTGTGGCAAGAACGGGCTTTCGCTGATGCGTTTTAGAAATCTTGTTGTCACCGCCGCTGTCGTAGCCGCGCTTGCCGGTTGCACCAACGAGACGCTCGACTCGGTCAACATTTCCAACGTCAAGAACAAGACCGAGTACCAGCTTTCCAGCAAGCTGGTCAGCAAGATGCGCGAGCTTGGGATGCAGAAGTCGTCCCCGATACTCTTGCGCATCTTCAAGGAAGAGGGAACCCTCGAAGTCTGGAAAGCGAATACGGCGAACCGCTTCCAGCTTCTGAAGAGCTATAAGATCTGCGCCTGGTCGGGCAAGCTCGGCCCGAAGGTCAAGGAAGGCGACCGACAGGCACCGGAGGGATTCTACCCGCTTTATCCGCACCAGATGAATCCCAATTCGAGCTATTATCTAGCGATCAATACCGGCTTTCCGAACGCCTATGACAAGGCGAACAACCGCAGCGGCACGCATCTGATGATCCATGGCGCCTGCTCCTCCTCTGGCTGCTATTCCATGACCGACGAGCAGGTCATCGAGATTTTCGCGCTGGCGCGCGACGCCTTCCGGGGGGGACAGGAAAACATCCAGCTGCAGGCCTTTCCCTTTCGCATGACGGCGGAGAACATGGCGCGTCACCGCAACAATTCGAATATCGAGTTCTGGAAGATGCTGAAGGAAGGCTACGACCAGTTCGAAGTGACGAAGCGGCCGCCGCAAGTGAACGTCTGTGAGCGGAAATACGTCTTCAACCAGCAGAGCGACGGCACGTTCAATCCGGCCGGGCAATGCCCCCCGATGTCCACGCCGCCGGAACTGCATGTGGCGATGGCGAATTTCGAGAAGGACTATAAGCGCGACTACGACAAGGCGCTGAAGAAATTCGAAGGCATGGTCTGGTATGAACCGACCGAGGCGGAGCGCAAGGCGGTGGTCGCCGAACAGCGCAAGGGCCGCGAACTCGCCTATGCGCCGACCGGCACCTCGCTTGACGCCGGCAAGCTGATGAAGGTGAGCGACCTCGAAAAGAGGATCGCCGCACAGCAGGAGGCCGAGGAGGCCAGGCAGGCCACGCTTATCCAGAAGGAAGCATTGGAGAAGGCGGGCCGCGAGGGAAGGACGGTACCGGTTCCGGAGCCGAACCCGATTGTGCGGCCGGTGGAACAGGCGACGCTGCAGCCGACGCCCACCAGGAAGTCGTTCTGGAACTTGTTCTCCAACGGCGAGTCCGTAACGCCAGGCCCGGCTGCCCCGTCACCGGAACAGGCTGCCAGTCAGCCCGCACCCGTTCAGCAGCCAGCGGCAGGTGCTCCGGCGGTGCCCGAAAACCCGCGTGTGGCCACAGCGCCCGCCGGCGAAGCCGCCCCTGCCGAACAGCCTCTCATCGAACAACCGAAAAAGCGCCCCTTCTGGAAGATCTGGGGCAATTGATGCCGGTCGAGCAGAAGATCGTCTATGATCTGAGGGGGCTGAAATGCCCCCTTCCGGTTTTGAAGGCGCGTAAACGCATGGAATCGCTCGCGCCGGGCGCGCTGATCGAGATCGAGACGACCGATCCCCTCGCCGTCGTCGATATTCCGCACTTCTGCAACGAAGACGGACACCGGCTCGAAGAGGCGACCACTGTTGCGGGCGGCCATCGCTTTCTCATTCGGAAGAAAGGCTAGCGCATCGCCCTGCGCATGCCCGAGGATGCGGAACCGGCTTAGAACCGAATCCCGGGCACCGCTAGCGGATTGTCGGCGAGTGCCTGGGCATCTGCCTGGTCGATACGCGGCTTGCCGGTGAAGGCGTCGAAAAGGTCGCAGACGAAGACCTCCTCCAGCCCCTTGGTGATCAGCACCATGCGGGTGCGCCGGTCGGCGGGATCGGGCCAGGCCGGCAAGCGTTCCGGCGTGTGGAACACCGTCTGGACGCCGTGCAGCACTACCGGCTGCTCCGGATTGTCTGCAACCGCCACGATCGCCTTCATCCGCAAGAGTTTCTCACCATGGGCCGAGCGCAGGAGATCGATGAACATCTCCAGCGCCATCGGCTCGATCGGCCGGTCGTGAATGATGCTGAAGGAGCGGATGTCGGAGCCATGGCTGTTGACGTCATGGTGACGATAGGGGTGCCCATGCCCATCATGATGATGGTGATGGTCATGTTCGTGATGATGCTCATGCAAGTGGCCGCAACTTGCTTCGGCTTCGTCCTGCAGCCAGCGGCCGACATCGGCGGCCTTGGTCGAGGGGTCATAGAGGCCGCAGGCGAACAAATCTGCCCGGCCGGCCGCCTCCGTATCGCCGTCGATGACGGGCGCGCGCGGATTGAGTTCTCTGAGGATGACCGAAAGCGCGCTGACCTGCTCGCTTTTCGCAAGCCCCGTCTTGGCAATGACGAGGCGATCGGCGACGGCAACCTGCTTCATGGCTTCCATATGGCCGGCAATCGTCGACTCGCCATTGATCGCGTCGACGACGGTCACCACGCCGTCGAGACGGTAATTTTGCGCGAGCACCGGATTGCCGATAATGGACTGAAGCACGGGTGCCGGGTCGGCGAGCCCCGTAGTTTCGATGACGACGCGCTTCAGCGGCGTGATGCGCCCCGTCTGCATCCGGTCCATGAGATCGGCGAGCGTATCGACGAGTTCGCCACGCACGGTGCAGCAGAGGCAGCCGTCGGAAAGCTCGATCACGCCGTCGCTCGATGCCTCGACCAGAAGATGGTCGATCGCCACATCCCCGAACTCGTTGATGATCACGGCGGTGTCGGTGAGTTCCGGATCCTTCAGCAGACGATTGAGAAGGGTCGTCTTGCCGGCACCAAGGAAGCCGGTCAGGATGGAGACCGGAACAACCGGCAATGGACCGTTCATGGCGGAGCTCCTTCGGACAATCGTCACAGGTTCGGGCGCGGCACGGGAATCGGCACATTGGCTATTTCGGCGGTGTCGCCCTGCCCTGCGACGTCGCTGCCGGCCTTTGCAGTCTTTTCGCCGCTGCCCGGAACAAGCCCGGCGTAGACCAGTTTCAGCGGACGGTTGATCTCATGGATATAGGGTGAGAGCAGCTTCTGCCGCCCGGCCTCGTCACGCCCTTCGCTGCGGATTTTCGCCGCCTCCTTCGAGCAGATTTCCTTGCTGACATCGGCAGTCACATCGCGGCTTTCGCCGTAGGGCGCGATTTGCGTGAGCGATGGTTTTCCCACACTCCCGCTTGTCAAAGCCATCTGCAGCAGACGGGCCGACTCGTCGGCGCGGGCGCCGAGGCTATCTTCGCCCAGCACGACCGAAACGACGCTGCGGCCGCCCCTGGTCGCCGACGATACCTGATTGAAGCCCGACGCGCAGATGAACCCGGTCTTCATGCCGTCCGCACCGTCGAAGCGCCCGATCAGCATGTTGTAATTCGCATAGTCCTTCTTGCCCGTGGTGATGCCTTCCAGGGCGAAATAGGGAGCGTATTCTGGGAATTCGCGCTTCAGCGTGATCGCCAGTACCGCAAGGTCGCGGGCGGTCGTGTACTGACCCTGTCCGGGCAGGCCGTTGGGATTGACGAAATGCGACGATGTCATGCCGATTCGGCGCGCCTCGGCATTCATGCGATCGATGAAGGCCTGTTCCGATCCGCCGACCGTCTCGGCGATCGCCACGGCAACATCGTTCGCCGATTTCACGAGCATCATCTTCAACGCGCTGTCGAGCGTCATCGTCTGGCCGGGCTTGTAGAACATCTTGCTCGGCGGTTCGGACGCTGCGTTCTTCGACATGACCACCGCACTTTCCAGCGCCAGTTGCCCCGCCTTGATCGCACGAAAGGTCGTATAGGCCGTCATCAGTTTGGTGAGCGACGCCGGGTACCATCTCTGGAAGATGTCCTCATGCTCGTAGACCTTCAGTGTGTTGACGTCGACGACGAGTCGCGGATTGGCATGGGACGGCAGGGCCGCAACCATGATGGCCGCACAGGTGACCGCAAGAGCGGCCAGGGCCCTAATGCTGTTGCACATCATGAATCGAGCAGTCGTCGTCACGATCTCAAACCTCGAAATTCCGCAGTTGCCTCGTATTGTCCCGCTATTTAGCCTATATGGCCAGGACATGGCAAAGGCCAGTGATTTGGCTGGCGCGTCCATCCACCGAAGACCGACAGGGATACATCATGCCGATTTTGAACCGCGCCGCCGAACTCCAGAACGAAGTGACCGAATGGCGGCGCCACCTGCACATGAACCCGGAGCTTCTGTTCGCGGTGGAAAATACGTCAGCCTTCGTCGAAAGGAAACTCAAGGAGTTCGGTGTTGACGAGATCGTGACCGGACTCGGCCGCACCGGAGTCGTCGGCCTCATTCGCGGCAATCTCGGCACCGGCCGCACCATTGGTCTGAGGGCCGACATGGATGCCCTGCCGATCACCGAGACGACTGGCAAGCCCTGGGCCTCGACGACGCCCGGCAAGATGCATGCCTGCGGTCATGATGGTCACACGGCCATGCTGCTCGGTGCGGCGAAATACCTCGCCGAGACGCGGAATTTCGCTGGCAATGTCGCCGTCATCTTCCAGCCGGCGGAGGAAGGCGGCGGCGGCGGCAACGAGATGGTCAAGGATGGCCTCATGGAACGCTTCGGCATCGAGGAGGTCTATGGCATGCACAACATGCCGGGCATGCCGGTCGGCCAGTTCGGCAGCCGCGTCGGCCCGATCATGGCCTCCACCGACGAGTTCTCGATCACCGTCAAGGGCCGCGGCGGCCATGCGGCTCAGCCGCACAAGACGGTCGACCCGATCACGGTCGGCGCGCAGATCGTCAACGCGCTGCAGACGATCGCCTCGCGGACTGTCGATCCACTCGCCTCGATCGTCGTCTCTGTCACCAAGTTCAATGCCGGCTTCGCTCACAACGTCATTCCCGAACAGGCCGTGCTTGCCGGGACAGTCCGGGCGCTGACGCCGGAGGTGCGCGACACGGGCGAGGCGCGAATTCGCCAGATCGCCGAAAGCCTCGCCGGCGCCTATGGGGCGACAGCCGAGATCTGGTACGGTCGCAACTATCCGGTCACGGTCAATCATGCGGACGAGACCGCCCATGCGCTTGCAGTCGCAGCGACGATCGCCGGCGACGGCAAGGTGGATGCCGCACTCGACCCGATGATGGGCGGCGAGGACTTCTCCTACATGCTGCTTGCCCGTCCGGGCGCCTTCATCTTCATCGGCAACGGCGATACGGCCGGCCTTCATCATCCCGCCTATGATTTCAACGATGAGGTTATTCCGCACGGCATCTCCTACTGGGTGAAGCTCGCCGAAGCGCGACTTGCCGCCTGACGAACGCGGGGAGGCGGCAACATGCATCAGATCGACAAGACCGACCGCAGAATTCTGCAGATCCTGCAGGCGGACGGCCGCATCACCAATCTCGAGCTGGCTGACCGCATCGGCCTGTCTCCGACCGCCACCAGTGAGCGCCTGCGGCGGCTCCTGAAGGAAGGTTATGTCTGCGGTTTTGGGGCGCGTCTCGATCCGCACAAGCTCGGCTTCGGGCTCCTGGTCTTCATCGAGGTCATGCTCGACAAGACGACGCCGGAGGTCTTCGACCAGTTCACCGCCGCCATCAAGCAGGCGCCCGCAGTGCTTGAGTGCCACATGGTGGCCGGAGGTTTCGACTATCTCGTCAAGACCCGTTTCGAGGACATGGCCGCCTACCGCAACTTCCTCGGCCAGGTGCTGTGGACGCTGCCCGGCGTCAAGGAGACCCGCACCTATGCGGTAATGGAAGAAATCAAGAATGACGGTCCGCTGCCGCTGATCTGAGTAGCGGACCGTTTCGCGTTGTCGATTATGCCTTAAGTGAGGTCATGTCGATGACGAAGCGATAGCGCACGTCGCTCCTGATCACCCGCTCATAGGCCGCGTTGATTTCATCGATCTTGATCCTCTCGATCTCCGAGACGATGCCGTGCTCGCCACAGAAGTCGAGCATCTCCTGCGTTTCCTTGATCGAGCCGATCATCGAGCCGGAAATGCTGCGCCGGCCCGGCACCAGCGAGAAGGCATGGACCGGCACCGGATTTTCCGGAATGCCGACCAGCACGAAATCACCGTCGACCTTCAGGAGATTGAGATAGGCGTTCCAGTCGATCTCGGCCGCTACAGTGCATATGATCAGATCGAAGCTGCCGGCAAGCGCCTGGAAAGTCTCCGGATCGTTCGTCGCGTAATAGTGGTCGGCGCCGAGCTTCAGCCCGTCCTCCTTTTTCGATAGACTCTGGCTGAAGACCGTCACTTCCGCCCCCATCGCATGGGCGAGCTTCACGCCCATATGGCCAAGTCCGCCCATGCCAACGATCGCCACCTTCCTGCCGGGCCCCGCCTTCCAATGGCGCAGCGGCGAATAGAGCGTGATGCCGGCGCAGAGAAGCGGCGCGGCCGCGTCGAGCGGCAGATTCTCCGGAATGGAGAGCACATAGCCTTCCTTGACGACGATGTGATCGGAATAGCCGCCCTGGGTCGGCGTTCCGTCCGCTTCGACGCCGTTATAGGTCGGCACGAGGCCGGGCAGATACTGTTCGCGGTCGAGGTCGCGGGCCGCACAGGTGGTGCAGGAATCGACGAAGCAACCGACGCCGACGCGGTCGCCGATCCGGAATCTGGTCACCTTGGGACCGACTGCCCGCACGATGCCGACGATTTCATGGCCGGGCACCATGGGGAAGATCGAATTGCCCCATTCGTTGCGGGCCTGGTGAATGTCGGAATGGCAGACGCCGCAAAATTTGATATCGATAACCACGTCGTCTTCGCGCGGTTCGCGGCGCTCGAAGGTGAAGGGCGCGAGCGGCTTCGACGCATCGGTCGCGGCATATCCTCTAGCAATGGCCATGGGTCTATCCTTGATGTTTTGGAGTGGGCGCCGGCTCGGGAGCGCGCGGCGCCTGTGGGGGCCCGCGCGTGGCGACGATGGACGCGGGCGGCAGGTCGCACTATGCTGTCTCTGCCGTGGATTGCGGTAGCTTGATCCTGCAAGATTCTTGCACGATCCTGCAAGAACGGTCGTGGAGCGCTGACGGAATTGGCTCGAACGGCTATCTGTTATCGAGCCCGCCACCACCCAAGCCACTGGAAAGACCGCAGAACATGTCAGTCACGCATAAATCGCCACGCCAGGAGATGATCGACATCATTGCCCGAACGGCCGTGACGGATGGCCATTTTTCGACATTCGTTCCGGGTCTCGCCGTGCATCGGTCGTCCAATTTCGCCGAGGTCAGTTGCGGTTCCTACGGGCCAGGTCTCGCCATCATCGTACAAGGCGCCAAGCGCCTGATGCTCGGCGAGGAAACGCTGACCTATGGGGCCTCCGACTATCTCGTGACCTCGATCGATCTGCCTGTATCCTGGCAGATCGTCGCGACGCCGGACGAACCCTATCTCAGCATGAGTTTTCAAATCGACGTGCGCAAGATCGCGGAGCTCGTCGACAGGATAGGCGACGCACCGGCACCGTTGCCAGCCTCGCCGCGCGGGATGACCGTCAACAAGCTGACAAGCGACCTGGAGGACGCGGCACTGCGCCTGATGCGACTGCTCGATCGCCCCGAGGACTCGGCCGTCCTGCTGCCCCTCCTCGAACAGGAAGTCCTATACCGGCTGCTGATCGGACCCCATGGTGCCAAGCTGCGGCAGATGGCGACGGCCGAGAGCTATCCGCACCAGGTCGGCCGCGCCGTCGCCTGGTTGACGGAAAATTATGCCACCCCCCTGCGCATCGAGGAACTCGCAGGCCGCGTGAACATGAGCGTCTCCTCGCTGCATCATCATTTCAAGGCGATCACGGCCATGAGCCCGCTGCAATATCAAAAGCAGCTTCGCCTGCAGGAGGCGCGGCGGCTGATGCTGCAGGAACGCCTCGACGCCGGCGCCGCCGGTCATCGAGTCGGCTACGAGAGCCCGTCGCAATTCAGCCGCGAATATGCGCGCCACTTCGGCGACCCGCCGGCCCGCGACATAGGCCGCGTCCGCCGCAATCTGTTCGGTCGCTCGAGGGGCGAGCCGGAGATGCTGAGCGAAGGATAGAGCATGCCGGTCATCCGCTTCGCTCGATTTCGCGCCGCAGGACGATCGATGTCGTCAGATCATCGACCTCGTCGAGCCCCGCCACCTCATTGCGCAACTCGTTCAAGGCATTGATCGACGCCACCTTGACCTCGACCACCAGATCGAGCTGACCGCTGACGGAGGACACGCGGCGGACCGGGGGAAAGCCGGCGAGCCTGTCGAGCACGCCGACAGAGGGCGTGCGTTTGAGCGTCACCAGCAGGAAGGCCTCGATCTGGCCCTCCTCCAACTGCCCGATATCAGCGCGATAGCCGCGAATGACGCCGGCTCTTTCCAGCCGTGCAACGCGCTCCGCCGTGGCGCTGCGCGACAGACCGATACGGCCGGCAAGCGATTTCATCGGGAGGCGCGCCTCACGGCTGAGAATGCTGAGGATCGACCGGTCGGTCGCATCGATATTCTGCAATGGTGCCTCCCACCCTCCGTGCTCCGCCCCTGCTCATCAGAGCGCCGACAAAAGGACGGTTAGAATAAACAGAGTGCCGGCACAACCAGCGAAATGCCGGATGCGGTGCGTCGTTGGGCATGTCACTCTCGCCGCAAAACGAGGGCTTTTGGACGAGATGCTGAATACCACGCCGAATTTTTCCCCTGCCGAAGCGAAAGCGCTCCTTGCACAACATTTCAGCCTGGAGGGAACGCTCGCGCCGCTCGACAGCGAACGGGACCAGAACTTCAAGGTCACCGCCGATAGCGCGACCTACGTTCTGAAGATCATCAATGCGGCCGAGCCGGAGATCGAAAGCGATTTCCAGTCGGTACTACTGAATCATCTCGGCGGAATTGCCGGCGACCTTCCCGTGCCGCACCCGCATCCGACGCTGTTCGGGCAAAGCTTTGCCGAGGCCAAAGGCGCGTCTGGTCTCACCCACAGGCTGCGGGTTGTCAGCTGGCTTCCAGGCATGCCGCTCGCCCGGTCCCGACGAAGCGACGCGGCACTTCACTCGCTGGGCCGCATGCTCGGCCGCTTCGACGCCGCCCTTAAGGGCTTCATGCACCCGGGTGCGCTGCGCGACATCGACTGGGACATTCGCAATGCCGGACGCTCCGCCGACCGGCTGCAACATGTGGCCGATGAGGGCGACCGCGCGCTTCTTCAACGCTTCCTCGCCCGCTTCGAAGTCCGGGTCGCGCCGCAGCTTTCGATGCTGCGCGCGGGGATCATCCATAACGACGCCAATGATTGGAACGTGCTGGTCGAAGAGCAGGATCACGATCGCATCGCCGGCATCATCGACTTCGGTGACGCCCTCTACGCGCCCGTCATTGCCGAAGTGGCGATTGCCGCCGCCTATGCAGGGCTCGACCATGCCGACCCGATCGGGGCCGCTGCGGCGATCGCCCGCGGTTTTCACACCGAGTACCCGCTTCTGGAAGAGGAAATCGATCTCCTCTTCGACCTGATTGCCATGCGGCTGGTGGCGTCGGTCACGATGTCCGCCTCGCGCCGGGCCGAGACAGAGGGAAACCCCTATCTCGGCGTCAGCGAGAAACCGGCCTGGGCGCTTTTGCGCAAGCTCGACGCCATGAACCCGCGTTTCGCCACCGCCATCTTGCGCAGCGCCTGCGGTTTCGAGGCGGTTGCCGGCGCGCGGGCTGTTGCCGTGTGGATCCAGCAGAACCGCAAAAGCCTGTCCCCGATCTTCGAGCGCCCGGCAGCAGCCTATCCCGCCGACGTCGTGCCCTATGGCAATCCCGCCCATCCGATGACCATCGCTTCGGCAGGTGAGCGGCCGCATGAGGCGCAGTCGATTTGGGAGGCGCATTGCGGGACGGCGGGCGTTGAACTCGGCATCGGCCCCTGGGGCGAAGCACGCACCGTCTATTCGGGCGAGATGTTCGTTTCCCATCTCATCGAAGCCACGCGCCGCACCCGTCATCTCGGCCTCGACCTCTTCATGGCCGCCGGTACCAGGCTCCACGCACCACTCGCCGCCACCGTCGTCAGCATCGAGATCGAAAAGGATCCGCTCGGCTACGGCTGCCTCGTCGCGCTCCGCCACGAGCCGGAGCACTGCCCGCCCTTCGTGACGCTCTGGGGGCATCTTGCCCACGAAGCTCTCGGTCGCCTGAAGCCGGGCGACCGGCTCGAAGCCGGCGCGCTCGTCGGCGAAATCGGTACGCCGGAGGAAAACGGCGGCTGGGCGCCGCATCTGCATCTGCAGATCTCGACCGACACGAGCCTGGCGGCGACGGAGATCCTCGGCGTGGGCGAGGAGCACTACCTGGATGTCTGGGCGGAACTATTCCCCGATGCCGCCACGTTCGCCGGTATTGCACCGGAATTCTACGCGCGGACCGGCCGCCCGCATGAGGAAATCGTCCGGCTCCGCAGGGAATTGCTGCTACCAAACCTCGCGATCTCCTACGACAAGCCTATCAAGTTCGTGCGCGGCGAAGGCGTCTGGCTGATCGACGACCGCGGCCGTGCCTATCTCGACTGTTTCAACAATGTCTGCCACGTCGGCCACGCCCATCCGGCGGTCGTCGAGGCGATGGCACGCCAGGCGGCGATGCTCAACACCAACACGCGCTACCTGCACGACAATATCGTCGCCTATGCGGAGCGGCTGACCGCGACAATGCCAAGGGCACTGACCGTCGCCGGTTTCGTCAACAGCGGCTCCGAAGCCAACAGCCTAGCGCTGCGCCTTGCACGCACCCATACGGCCCGCGAAAACGCGATCGTGCTCGATTGGGCCTATCACGGCACGACGCAGGAACTGATCGATCTCAGCGCCTACAAGTTCCGTCGCAAGGGCGGCCAAGGACAGAAGCCACATGTCCATGTCGCAAGCATACCGGATGGTTATCACGCGCCGCCGGACTGGCCGGCCGAAGAGCATGGCAAGCGTTTTGCCGAAAGCGTTGCCGAATTGATCGACGCGATGAAGGCCAGAGGCGATGGGCCCGGGTTCTTCATGGCCGAGTCGGTCCCGAGCGTCGCCGGCCAGGTGTTCCTGCCGAAGGGCTATCTGAAGGAGGTCTACCGGATCGTGCGCGAGGCCGGCGGCGTTACGATCGCCGACGAAGTGCAGGTCGGCTTCGGCCGGGTCGGCAGTTACTGGTGGGCCTTCGAGACGCAAGACGTGGTTCCGGACATCGTCACCATGGGCAAGCCGATCGGCGACGGGCATCCGCTGGCGGCGGTCGTCACAACCCGCGAGATCGCCCAATCCTTCAACAACGGCATGGAGTACTTCAACACTTTCGGCGGCAACCCGGTCTCCTGCTCGGTCGGCCTCGCCGTCCTCGACATAATCGAGGCCGAGGACCTGCGCCGCAATGCACTCACGATCGGCAATTATCTTCTCGCTGAGTTCCGGGCAATGCAGGAGCGTTACGAGGTGATCGGCGACGTGCGCGGCCTGGGTCTCTTTCTTGGCATCGAGTTGGTTGCGGATCGGAACACGAAAGCGCCCGCGACCGAGATCGCCCGGGCTGTTTCGAACGGAGCGCGACGACGGGGCGTGCTGCTAGGCACCGAGGGACCGCACGATAGTGTTCTGAAGATGCGGCCGCCGATGATTTTCTCAAGACGCGACGCCGATCACCTGATCAACGTGCTCGACGAAACCTTCGCGGCAGTGCTGACCGGAACGGACTGAGCGAATGACGCCGCGGCGTACGCGCTACCAGCCGTCCCGGAGCGCTTTCGCCAGCATGTCGGCGAAGAAATCGGCGCTCTCGTGGCTGAGGCAGAGCGGCGGCTTGATCTTGAGCACGTTCAGATGGTCGCCGGTCGGCTGCATGATGACGCCGAGCTCCAGCAGGCGGTCGCAGATCGCTGCCGTCTCTTCGGTCGCGGGCTCGAGGGTCTCCCGGTCGCGGACGAATTCGACGCCGAGATAGAGTCCCATGCCGTGAACGGCGCCAACGAGTGGGAAACGATCCATAAGTGCCTGCAGCCGCGCCTTGAGATGGCTGCCGACCGTGCGGGCGTTGTCCTGCAGCGCCTCGTCGTGAAGGATGTCGAGCACGGTCGTGCCCACGACGCAGCTGACCGGACTTCCGCCGGAGGAGGAGAAGAAATAGCCTTCCTTCTCCAGCGCCTCCGCGATTTCGCGGCGCGCGAGGACGGCGCCGAGCGGATGGCCGTTGCCCATCCCCTTGGCGACGGTGATGATGTCCGGGACCACGCCCTGTTCCTCGAAGCCCCAGAAATAGTGCCCGAGCCGTCCATAACCGACCTGCACTTCGTCGGCGATCGTGACACCGCCGTGCGACCGGACCATGGCATAGACCGCCTCCAGATAGCCGGGCGGCAGCGGAATGCCGCCGGCATTGCCGTATACGGTTTCGGAGATGAAGCCGGCGAGCTTTTGCCCTTTCTCTTCCAGTTCACTGAGCTTGGCCGAGACTGTCGCGACATAGTCACCAGTCGAGCCAGCGCCGCGAAACGGACCGCGGTAGGTGTTCGGCGAGACGACCGGATGCACCCAGCCGGGTCTTGTGGTCAGCGCCTCCGGATTGTCCGCGACCGAGGTCGAGACCGCGTCGCTGGCGACCGTCCAGCCATGATAGGCCTCGAGCAGCGAAATCATGTTGCGAGCGCCGGAAGCGGCCCAGGCCAGACGAATGGCGAGATCGTTCGCCTCCGAGCCGCTGTTGACGAGGAAGACCGTGTCGAGACCTTCCGGTGCCAGCCCCGCAAGCCGCTCGCAAAACTCTGTGACCGCCGCATAGTGGAAGCGGGAATTGGTGTTGAGCAGCGACCATTGCCGCCCGACGGCGGCCGAGAGGCGCGGATGTCCGTGGCCGACGATGGTGACGTTGTTGAGCATATCGAGATAGGCGCGCCCCTCGATGTCGAAGAGATGCTCCTTCCAGCCGCGCTCGATCTCGGGCGGATTGCGGTAATAGTTCTTCTGCGGGCGTGCGAAATGGCGCCGGCGCCGTTGCAGGAGCCCGGCCGCATCCGGCAAGGGCGCGTCGCAATCGAAACCGAGAAGCGCGGCGGGCGACGGGCAGAGCCGCCGCCAGGCTTTCGCCTGATGCGCCGCAGCGAAGGCCGGCGGGTCGAGATCCGGCACCGTTGAGAGCTGGACGCGCATGAAGCCGAGTGCCCCGGGATCGCCAAAGGTCGTGCCGATGCGGGCACCAGCCTCGACCGTATCGCTGCCAGTATCCGTCGGATCGACGCCGAGAAGGTGGAGATGCAGCCGCTCGTCCGAAAGCACAAGCCTGCCCTGACGCTCCACGATCCGACCGGAAAAGGGCGCGTGGACCGCCGTCTGCCCGGGCAGGCAAAGGTCGACGCCGAGCGCCGAGGTCCGCGGCGCCTGAGCCTGAAGCAGTCGCGTCTCCGTCAGCCGGAATTCGCCGTAGCGCGTGGCGGCAGCGCCCGCCGCTCGCGCCGCCGACTGCAGGAGCAGCGCCTCGGTGTCCTCGTATTGCCAGCGGTCTGAGGGTAGATGCGAACCGAGCAGCGAGAGATCGACGATGCCGACATGATCCGGATCGATATCCGGCAGCAGGCGGGCCTCCATGGCCGGGACTGTCTTCGCCGCTTCCTTGCCGACGGCCTGGCGGATCGCCTCATCCATGAGGTCGGAGGGGACGGAGACGGCCACCTCGAAGATTTCTCGCTCATGGGAGGCATTGTGCTGGACATAAGCATTGTCCGGATCGATCCCGAGCTGCTGCGCCGAGCTTGCGACCAGCACGCCGGCCCTCGCGACCACCAGTGGCCAGAGCGCCTCGAGTTCGGTATCGGTCAGCGGGTAAGCTGTATGGAAGGCTTTCACCGCCGGGAGAATTACGAAGGGGTCGCCGTCCGCGTGATGCAGCAGCGAGGCGCAGGCGACCGCGAGCTCCGCAACCACCCAGCCCCTCATGACGTCGCCGAAATCGATGACGCCTTCAGGCACGAGGCGGCCGCTGCCGTCGGCGCGGCCGACGACGTTGTCGTCGGTCACGTCCTGGTGGATCGCTTGCACGCGCAGCTCCGGCATCAGCGGCTGCAGCCGCCGCATGGCGCCGACCATCGCTTCGGCGATGCGGTTGCGCAATTCCCCGTCCGTCATGGCCGAAAGCAGGTGCAACGCCACCGGCCCTGCCTTTCTCAGGTCCCATTGCAGTTCGCGATCGAGGCCCCGATGATCGAAATCCTGCATCGCAACCGCCAGCCGTCCGGCGATATCGCCAAGCGCGGCCACGCTCTCCATGGCCAGGTGCTTGCGGCCCGTCAGCGGCTTGCCGTCGAGAAATGTGAGGAGTCGGATCTGATAGGCCTCGCCGCTGAGGGTGACGGGGACGATCTCCTCGCCGCCATGCGACGGCACCACCCGCGGCACTTTCGGCGCACCAGCCTTTCCGGCCACATGAGCCAAGGCCGCATTCTGCGCCTCCAGCTCGACGCGCGCATATTCCGCCCTCGCTATCTTCAGGACGTAGCGGTCTTCCGGCGCGTCTACACGATAGTTCTGGTCCTGCTGGCTGCCGAGCTCGACGAGTTCGCCGGAGACAGCGTAATGCTCCGACAGGATCGCGCTCGCCTCTTCGGCGGACAGTTGCGGCCGTTTAAGCTCGGTGCGGCGCTTCAGCGGTTGCTCTTCCATCGTTCGTTTTCCGTATTTGCGCGATTCTACTGGGACATGCCCTCGAGCCGATAGCGGGTGCCGGGGTAAAGAAGCCGCGCCACGGTGACATTGGCGGTATCGGACCAGGTCCGGCGGCGAATCATCAGGCAGGGCTCGTTGCGACCGATCGCAAGCAACTTGCACTCCCAGGGTTTCGGCAGCACCGCCTCGACGATCTGCTCGGTGCGGGTGATCGGTGCCACCAATGTCAGGTAGGCGTTCGGCGTCGTGCTCTCGAAATCCTGCTTCAGATAGTTGGGGCAGACGGACGGGTTGACGAAGCGGTCCTCGATCTGGATCGGCACGTCGTCCTCCAGATGGACGATGATCGAGTGGAAAACCCGGCCGCCCGTCGCGAGCCCCAGAGCGTCCGCCACCTCGGAGCTCGCCGGCACCGCCTGCATCAGGTTGATCCGCGACCTGTGCAGATGGCCGCGCGCATGGATCTCGTCGGCAATGTTGCGGACCTCCAGAAGCGCACTGCTGCCCTTGCTCGCCGCGACGAAGGAGCCGACACCTTGCACGCGGGTGATCGCGCCCTCGCTCGCAAGCTCCCTGAGCGCCCGGTTCGCCGTCATCCGGCTGACGCGCAGTTCCGCCACGATCTCATTTTCGGAGGGGATGCGGTGGTGCGCCGGCCATTCGCCGCTTTCGATGCGGCTGCGGATGAACTGCTTCACCGCCTCGTAGCGCGGTACCGGTCCCTCATCGAAGGCGGCAGGCTCCCTCTTGCGCTCCATTGGCGTCATATGTTGCTCCGTCTCGCCGGCACCCGGCCGGCCTGCCATCGGCAAATCAGCCATTCTTTTGCTCGATTTTACGCTTGCGCGCCACCACAAAATACCTATAGTTCCATATACAACCACGCACAGGGGGAACGGCGCATGGCGAGGCATCCCGCGCAACGGCTCTTTGCCGAACGGGCACTCCTGCCGACGGGCTGGGCTGAAAACGTCGCCGTGTCGATCGGCGATGACGGCCGCCTCGCCGCGATCGAGCCGAACCAGGCATCGGACGCAGCGGACGAGCGCGTCGTCGGCCCCCTTCTCCCGGCAATGGCCAACCTGCATTCCCATGCCTTCCAGCGCGCCATGGCCGGCCTTGCCGAGGTCGCGGGCGCTGGGGACGACAGCTTCTGGACCTGGCGCGAGGAAATGTACCGCACCGTCGGCCTCGTCAATCCAGACGATGTCGAGGCGATCGCCGCCAAGCTCTATGTCGAGATGCTGAAAGGCGGCTTCGGCCGTGTGGTCGAGTTCCACTATCTTCATCACGGCGCCGACGGCACGCCCTATGCCAACCCGGCGGAAATGTCGTTGCGCATCCTGACCGCCGCACAGGCGACCGGCATCGGCCTCACCCACCTGCCCGTCTTCTACGCCCACGCCAATTTCGGCGGCGCGGCACCCAATCCGGGGCAGCGCCCCTTCCTGCACGATCCGGATCGCTTCCTCGCCCTCATCGACCGTCTCGTTCCCGCCGCCCGGCAGGACGGTGCCGAGCTCGGCTACGCCATCCACTCGCTGCGCGCCGCAACGCCGGCAGAGATGCGCGCGATCCTGGACGCGGCCCCGGTTTCCGGCCCGATCCACATCCATGTGGCCGAGCAGATCCGCGAGGTCGAGGACTGCCTCGCCTGGAGCGGGCGGCGTCCGGTCGAATGGCTGCTCGACGAGATGCCCGTCGACGAGCGCTGGTGCGCCATTCACGCGACGCACATGACGGTGGAGGAAACCGGGCGACTGGCGAAGTCCGGGGCGGTTGCCGGCCTCTGCCCGGCAACCGAGGCCAATCTCGGCGACGGGATTTTTCCCGCCGTCGATTACCTCGCCGCGGGCGGTCGGCTCGGCATCGGCACGGACAGCCATGTCGCAACCAGTGTGTCGGACGAACTGCGGCTCCTCGAATACGGCCAGCGGCTGCGCGACCGCCGCCGAAACCGCCTCGCCGCCGGCCCCGGCGCCTCGGTCGGGAGAACGATCTTCGATGCGGCACTTGCCGGCGGCGCGCAAGCGGCCGGCATTGATCCGCGAGGCCTCACCGTCGGCGCGCGCGCGGACCTCGTCGTTCTCGACGGCGCCAATCCTTACATCGCCGCGGCAAGCGGCAACCAGATTCTCGACCGCTGGTTCTTTGCACTCGGCGGCGAGGCGGTCCGCGACGTCATGGTCGGGGGCCAATGGAAGATCCGTAACGGACGCCACGACCGGGAGGAATACATCGACCGCGCCTTCGCGCGGGTCCTCAACAAGCTGAAATAGCAGTCGAACCATCGATCAAAAAAGGGGAATACGCATGCCAATCAGCACAACGAAACTCACCTTCACCGCCGCGGTTCTGATGCTCGCGGCTTCCGCCGGCACGGCCAATGCTTCCTATTGCGGCGACGGCAAGACCGTGACCTTCGCCGGCATAGACTGGGAAAGCGGCGCCTTCATTACCGAGGTCATGAAGACGATCCTCTCCAAGGGCTATGATTGCCAGGTCGATTCCATCCCCGGCAATTCCGTGACGCTGGAGCAGGCGACTGCCAACAACGACGTTCAGATTTTCGCCGAGGAATGGCTGGGCCGTTCGGATATCTGGAACAAGGCGGTGGAGGAAAAGAAGGTCGTCGCCATCGGCAAGACATTCGTTGGCGCCAGCGAAGGCTGGTTCGTGCCGGATTATGTGGTCCACGGCGATCCTGCGCGCAATATCGAAGCCAAGACGCCGGATCTCAAAAGCGTCTCCCAACTTTCCGATCCGAAGATCGTCGAGGTCTTCGCGGACCCGGAGGAGCCCTCAAAGGGCCGTTTCCTGAACTGCCCATCCGGCTGGACCTGCGAAGGTGTCAGTTCCGCCAAGCTCGAAGCCTATAAGCTCGACCAGTCCTATGTGAACTTCCGGCCGGGCACCGGCACGGCGCTCGACTCGGCGATCACCTCCGCCTATCTCCAGGGTGAGCCGATCCTCTTCTACTACTGGTCGCCGACCGCAATCATGGGCAAATTCAAGCTCGTCCAACTGGAAGAGCCCGCCTACAACGAAGCCTGCTGGAAGGAATTGAGCAGCGCCAACGGCAAGCGCGATCAGGGCTGCGCCTTTCCCACGGTCGACGTCGCCTATGGCGTGAACAGCACCTTCGCTTCGGAAGCTCCGGAAATCGTAGAGATCCTCGAAAAAGCGACCTTCCCGCTGGAGGAGGTCAACGGCAGCCTCGCCTATATGGCCGATAACCAGGTCGATGCGGCCGAAGCTGCAGCGGAGTTCCTCAAGACCAAGGCCGATATCTGGGGCACTTGGGTCAGCGACGAAGCGCGCAGCAAGATCGAGGCAAGCCTCAAGTAGCGTCACGGGTAACCGCAGGCGCGCACCGCGTCTTTCCGGCTGGAGAGACGCAGTGGCCGCAGCCTGCTGCCACTGCATGCTTCCTTGATCCTGGCCGGTTCAAGGAAGGACCGTGCAGCGATTCAAAGTCCTACAGCGACCTTTGCACGTCTGAAGGGACGCGCGGGCGCCGTAGAGCAAGGAACGGTTCCGATGTTTCCTGACTCTCTCAATCTCTCTATCCGAGCCCCCGTGAATGAGTTCATCCAGGCGCTCGTCACCAATTACGGCTGGGTCTTCAAAGCAATCAGCGGCGTCATTCTGAAGGCGGTTCTGTTCATCGAATGGATTCTGCGCGGGCTGCCCTGGTGGCTCGTCATTTTCGCCTTCATGGCGCTCGCCTGGCAAAGTTCGCGGCGGTGGTCGCTGACGCTTGCGGTGGGAACGCTGCTCCTTGCCGTCGGCGTGCTCGGGCTCTGGGACCTGACGATGCAGACGCTGGCCTTGATGCTGATGGCAACTCTCGTTTCGGTGGTGATCGGCGTACCGACCGGCATTCTCGTCGCCAAGAGCCGCGCCGTCCGCCACATTACCCTGCCGATCCTCGATGTCATGCAGACCATGCCGAGCTTCGTCTACCTGATTCCGGCGCTGATGCTCTTCGGTCTTGGCAAGGTGCCGGCGATCCTCGCCACGATCATCTATGCCGTTCCACCGCTGATCCGTCTCACCGACCTCGGCATCCGTCAGGTCGACGGCGAGGTGGTCGAAGCGGCTACCGCCTTTGGCGGCAGCCCGACGCAGATACTTTTCGGGGTCGAACTGCCGCTCGCGACACCGACGATCATGGCCGGCCTCAACCAGACGATCATGATGGCCCTGTCGATGGTCGTCGTCGCCTCGATGATCGGCGCACGCGGCCTCGGCGAACAGGTGCTGAACGGCATCCAGACCCTGGATGTCGGCAAGGGCCTGGAAGCTGGCATCGGCATCGTCATTCTCGCGATCGTGCTCGACCGCATCACCCAAGGCTTTGGCAAGCCCGGCACGGAGGACGCCCGCGATGGCTGATATCGAGATTCGCAACGTCTACAAAATCTTCGGCCGCAATACGAAGGCGGCGCTCGACATGGCAAAGGAAGGCCTCGACAAGGCCGACATCCTTGCCCGCTCCGGCTGTAGTGTCGGCCTCAACAATGTCAGCCTCAAGATCGGTGCCGGCAAGATCTTCGTCATCATGGGCCTTTCGGGCTCCGGCAAGTCGACGCTGGTGCGCCACATCAACCGGCTGATCGAACCGACGAGCGGCGAGGTCCTCTTCGACGGCAGCAACATCCTCGAGCTTGACGCGAGGGCGCTGCGCGCTTTCCGAATGCGACGTGTCAGCATGGTCTTCCAGAGCTTCGCACTGATGCCGCATCGCACCGTCCTGCAGAACGTCGTCTACGGCCAGCGCGTGCGCGGCGTGTCCAAAGGCGACGCCCGCGACATCGGGATGAAATGGATCGAGACGGTCGGCCTCTCAGGCTACGACGCCAAATTCCCGCATCAGCTCTCCGGCGGCATGAAGCAGCGCGTAGGCCTCGCCCGGGCGCTCACGGCGGACACCGATGTGATCCTGATGGACGAAGCCTTCAGCGCTCTCGATCCGCTGATCCGTGCCGACATGCAGGACCAGCTTCTACAGCTTCAGCAGAACCTCGCAAAGACGATCGTCTTCATCACCCACGACCTCGACGAGGCTTTGCGCATCGGCTCCGAAATCGCGATCCTCAAGGACGGGCGTGTCGTTCAGGTTGGCACGCCGGACGATATCCTCGACAACCCGGCCAACGACTATGTCGCCCGCTTCGTCCAGCGCCGGATGGGAAGGCCCGAAGCTAATGGCTGAGACCATCGAAATCGACGGACCGTTGACCTGGCGAGAGATCGCTGCCGTTTCCGAAGGTGGTCATCTGAACCTGTCGGAGACTACACGCCAACGGATCGTCCATGCCCGCCGCATCGTCGATGGCCTTGTCGAGCGCGGCGTCCGCGGCTACGGTATCAACACCGGCGTCGGGGCGCTGTGCGACGTCGTGATCGGCCGCGAACACCAGCAGTCGCTCTCACGCAATATCATTCTCAGTCACGCTTGCGGCGTCGGCGCTCCTCTTCGCCGAGTCGAAGCTCGCGCCGTAATGGCGGCACAAATCGCCAACTTCGCCCACGGCTATTCCGGCGTCCGGCTTGAAACCGTCCAGGCACTTCTTGCCCTCCTCAATGCCGGCATCGTTCCGTTGATCCCGTCGCGCGGTTCGGTGGGCTATCTCACCCATGCCGCCGCCATCGGCCTCGTCCTGATCGGCCATGGCTCAGCCATGCAGGGGGCGGAAATGCTGAACGGCACGCAAGCCCTTGCCCGCATCGGGTTCGAGCCGATACGGCTCGAAGCGAAGGAGGGCCTCAGCCTCGTTAACGGCACCCCCTGTGCCACGGGTCTGACGGCGGTGGCGCTCGCGCGCATGGAGAGGCTTTTCGCTTGGGCGGATGCGGCCGCAGCGATGACCTATGAAAATCTCGGCGGCCAGGCCGATGCCTTTGCCGAAGCATCGTTGGCTCTCCGACAATCTCCCGGTCTTCAGACCGTCGGCCAGAGCTTGCGCGACTGGCTCGCGGGAAGCCCGATGCTCGCGGCGACGGCCGGCAGCCGCACACAGGATCCCTTAAGTCTCAGAGCGGTGCCACAGGTGCATGGCGCCGCCCGCGATGTCTTCGAGCAGGTCGCCGCGATCGTTGACCGGGAACTTTCGAGCGTGACCGACAATCCCGTCGTCTCCGGTTCGCCGGAGGCCCCGGAGGTGCATTCGCAGGCGCATGCCGTTGGCGCAGCACTCGGACTCGCCATGGACAGCCTCGCCGTCGCCGCGGCGGAGATGGCGGCCATTTCGGAACGTCGCATCGACCGGTTGGTGAATCCGCTGGTGAGCGGTCTTCCCGCCTTCCTTGCCGAAGACAGCGGCGTGTCTTCGGGTTACATGATCGCGCAATATACGGCAGCCGCGCTGGTGGCGGAGAACCGCCGCCTGGCGGCGCCGGCAAGCCTCGACGGCGGGATCACTTCCGCGCTGCAGGAAGACATACTCACTCACGCGACACCTGCGGCGTGGAAGGTCCTCTCAATCCTCGACAATCTCGAAAGGATCCTGGCCATTGAGCTGCTTGCCGCCGCCCAGGCTTACGATCTGCACCCACGGGCGCGAGGCAGGGCGAAACGCACCGACGCACTTCACGGCTGCATTCGCGCGGCGATCCCGATCTATCGCGATGATCGTCCGATGAACGAAGATTTCGACCGGATGCAACGTCTGATGCAGGGCGATGCAGACGCGATCGGACCGTGAGACGCAGCACTTCAATCGCATAAGGGAGGAAACCACATGACGCATATCACCACGGCGGCAAGGGGCACGCGCGGCATGGCCGCGCTGCGGCTCGTCCTCTGCAGCCTTTTGGGCATTGTCCTGTTCTTCGTGCCGGTCGAGTTGAGCGGCAAATCGACGATCCTGCTCGACCATGCGGCAAGCGCCATATCCACCGGCGCCCGCCCGGTGGCGATCGCGTTCGTCTGCCTGCTGATGGCCTATGGCGCCTTTGCTCCCTTCGTGCAAAAGACCTGGCGGAAGTCGGCGACGGATGCGGTCTTCTCGGTGCTGCGCGTTATCGGTCTGGCGCTCGCCCTTTTCTACCTCGCCGGCATCGGCCCCGCGGCGATCTTTGCGCCCGACATGCTGCCCTTCCTCTTCGACAAGCTTGTGCTCTCTGTCGGCCTGATAGTGCCGATCGGCGCGCTCGCGCTAGCCTTTCTGGTCGGCTACGGCCTTCTCGAATTCACCGGCGTGCTGGTGCAGCCGATCATGCGGCCGATCTGGCGCACGCCGGGCTGGTCCGCGATCGACGCGGTCGCCTCCTTCGTCGGCAGCTACTCGCTGGCGCTGCTTATCACCGACCGGGTGTTCCGCGAGGGAAAGTATACGGTGCGCGAGGCGGCAATCATCGCCACCGGGTTCTCCACCGTTTCGGCCACCTTCATGATCATCATCGCCAAGACGCTCGGGCTGATGCACGTCTGGAACTTCTATTTCTGGTCGACGCTCGCGGTCACCTTCCTCGTATCGGCGATCTCCGCGCGCGTCTGGCCAATAGCAGGGCTTCCGCATGCAGGCGATCGCGACCAGCCGCTGCCGGCTGGGCGCAACCGCCTGAGCGTTGCCATCGAGACGGGACTTGAGCAGGCGGCCTCCGCCAAGCGCCTGCCGGGGCTCCTGCGCGAAAGCTTCCTCGACGGGCTGCGCATGGCCGCGTTGATCCTGCCGAGCATCATGGCCGTCGGGCTGATCGGCCTCCTTGCCGCCAAATACACGCCGATCTTCGACATTCTCGGCCTGACGCTCTACCCCTTCGCCTGGGTCGCCCAGGTCGGCGAGCCGATGCAGGCGGCCAGGGCGCTCGCCTCGGGGCTGGCGGAAATGTTCCTGCCCGCCATCCTTCTCAAGGAGGCGGCGCCGCAACTGAAGTTCCTCGCCGCCGTGGTTTCGGTGAGCCAGGTGCTTTTCCTCTCGGCCTCCATCCCCTGCATGCTGGCGACGTCGATCCCGCTCAGTCTCCGGAATCTCCTGGTGATCTGGTATATTCGCGTCGCTTTGAGCATACTGGTTGCTGCTCCGATCGTTTGGATCGGTGCGGCGATGGGATGGCTCGGTTGAGATGATGCGAATCCTGCGCGCGATCGAATACAGGCGCATGCCGTGGAAGAACGGCGGCGGCGAGACGGTGGAGATCGCCGTCTCCCCGGACCGGGCGACGCTCGCGGATTTCGATTGGCGCGTCAGCATGGCGACCGTCGCGGCCGACGGCGCCTTTTCCAGCTTCCCGGGGATCGACCGCACGCTGTCGGTCCTCGAGGGCCACGGCCTGACGCTTGTCATAGAGGGACGGCCGCCGAAGCTGCTGACGGTCGCGGATCCGCCGCTTTCATTCCCCGCCGACGTGCCGACATCATCGAGGCTGGCGGACGGCCCCGTCACCGACCTCAACGTCATGACGCGGCGGCATGCGCTCAAGCACCGGGTGCGCAAGTTGCATGTCGAGGGTTCGCTACCGATCTCCACCAATGCCCGGGAAATCCTGCTCTTCTGCCATAAAGGCAGCGTCGCGCTTCGCACCGAAGGCGTTTCCGCGACCCTGCATGCGCTGGACACCGCCATCCTACAGCAACCGATAGCCCTGACCCTCTCGGCTGATATCGCGTCAGAGGTGTTCCTGATCGAGATGATGTCAGGCTAGTTCCGGGAGGAAGGCGCCGTAAAGTAAAAGCAGCGCCCCGATAAACATCAGCACCACGCCGGGCCAGTTGCGCCCGACACCGAGGAAACGCAGGCCCTGCCGCCGCGGCTCCAGGCTCTGCCTCGGCTCCACTGCCGGATCAGGCTCCTTGCTCAGCCGTCGTCGGCTGAGCGCCTCTGCCATCATGTAGAGGAGCCCGCAGATTACCAGAAATGCGCCGGTCAGAATTGCCCACACGCCCATTCTCCACTTGTTAGCGGCTTGCGGCATGCGACCGAAATTGACGAAAAGTTCAGCGCACGCGCGTCTGAGGCCGGATCACGTTCATCTGAAGCTCATGACTGGAGGCGAACTTGCCGAGCACCCGGATCAGCCGGCGTTCCTCGGTCTTGTGGAGGCCGCTTCGCCGGCAATACTCCGCGACATCCCAGACATGTCTGGTCTGGATTTGGTCGAGCTTCTTGATGTCGGTGTGCTTCATGTTCCGCCTCCCGGGACTTGCGGTGATTCAACGCGGGCAATGTGGGCCTTGTTCCGCGGCGGCGGCGGGGTTTTGTTGAAGGCGGGCTCGGGAGGAACGCCGACAACGCGCCGCCCGCGCCCGAACCGGTTTGCGAACGTTCGAGGGCGTCCCTTCGGCCGGACCGGAACAAGATCGTCGCTCGCTCCGTTGATCTAGGATCGCTGCCCCGGCGGGGCCGCAGAGAAGAAAGATCGAAAGATCGAAAAAAGAAGGGAAGGCGTTTTCGATGCCGCAGAAGGTCACACCCGAAAAACTCCAGAAGTTGACGCTTATGCTCGGTCAAACCATCGCGGCGTTGCGCGTGAACGAAATCCTGACATGCCGGCTGCTCCGATGGGCGGCCGCCCAGAGCGACGATCCACAGCGCTTCATCGAAGCGTTCCTGGAGGCGACGAGAAGCGAACTGCAAGCCGTCGGCAGAGCCGACGGCAGCGCGGTGACGGGCAAGGCCGTCGACGAGGCGCTCGAATATGTCGACGAACTGGGGGCCAGGATCGGACCCCGCAGGCCGCGCGAAAGACCGGCGCGCGAATCGAAGAGCCTCACGCCTCTCGAAGGCTACCATTTCCCGTCCTTCACCTCCGCGCCCGCCCGTGATCTCAACGACGCGGCAGGCGAGCGCAGAAGCTAGGCGGGCAATTCGCCCGCAGTCCTACTGGTGCGCGGCTGGATGCGGCAGCATTTTCGCCGGCGCTTCCAGGAAGGTGTAGGGCCCCTCGGGGCACTTGACGTCCGGGTTCACCGGGTGAAACACCCCACGCGGGTTCGGCTTGAAGATCCAAGCATGCAGGTCGTAGTGATGAAGCGCCGCCGGCAGAAGCGGTTCATGACCCTCCATCGGTCCGTCGAAGGGATGCCCGAACAACTCCGGCTTCGGCTTGACGCCGGTCGCGAGCGGGATCAGCCATTCGACGGCAACGAGTTCCAGCCGGTCGCCGACAGGCTCATAGACGAGTAAGGTCGGCTTCATCGGATCGGGCTCGGGACCGATGAGGGCGGGGTTCAGGAAATGAACCCCCATCGTTCCTTCCGCGAAGGTGACGCATCCGAGCGTCGAGAAATAGCCCTCGCGCACGGCAACCACCGGATCCTTGTATTTCTCCAGCGAAACCTTCAGCTTTTCGAGCTCGGGCGGAAGCGCCTCTGCTGCATTCACCAGCTGTACGGACATGAAAAAAGCACCGGCTGCGAGACAGACCATCCGCAGCAGGCGCAGCACCGAAGACATTGGCATGACTCGGTCCTCCTTTGCTCACTTCGCCTCCCGCGAGGAGCACGGCGGGCATGATACTGCCAAGGCGGCTTGGAGGCTACTCTCGCGATTGGGCAGAGCAGAAATGCGGGCGGGTGAATCGATCTCGCCTCGAACTTTGCGCCCGGTGACAGCGCCGCGCGTCTTTGCACGCAAATGGTCGCTGTAACACTTGGTATCTGCGCATCGGCCAATAATCGCTTGACCTCCGCTTGAAATCTCTCGCAGACGCTCCGGTCTGCAGCTCGGCCTGCTGCGGCACGCCAATATTGCACTTTTCCGGCGCTTCGGCCTTAAGGGCGTGCGAAGAGATCGTCTAAATCACGGCTCTTGACCGAGAGCCGTTGCTGTCGAAACTGCGGCAGAGCCATCACCAGACAAGCTCTGCCAGCTCGACACTAAGGGCATTTCCTTGTTTGCCCGAAAATTATTCTCAGCCGGGCTTCGTTGGGGCGAGTCCCGGCGGGCTCGGCGGTCCGTGAATTGTCCGTCGGCGGTCGGTAGTCAAAATCCTCACCCAGCGCATCCTTAGCCTGAGGTCCATCGAGCCGATAAAGCAGCGCGATGACGATCTCCCTGTCACTGATTCCGCTTTCGGGCGACAGATATTCCGACAGGTCGCGTCGACAGTCTTCAACGAGCTTCCGAATTTTCTGGGCATTCATGGCGGACCTCGAGGGAAAGACCGGAAGTGAGGTCCCAGGGCATTGCAGAAGGGACGGAAGCACCGCCCCGGGACCGAGCACTCACGGCTGCTAGCAGGGGCTCACCCCCTTTTTCGCGGGGTGCTCATTCCTCCATTATGGAGCGGGAAAGCCACTTCGCAATGGTGCTAAGACCTTTGACCACACAGCCTCGGACTTAAGTCCCCGACGTCGCGCGAGCGGGAACCGGTCGACGCCATTTTCGTTCTTCCTGCACCTTTTGTGGGAGTGCGATATGTATAGCGACGGCGATCACAACAAGCCCGAACAGAACGCTTCAACGGCCTTCCCTGTCGGCCTGCTCTTGCTCTCCATAAGCGCTATCCTCGTCTACCTGGCGATCGGTGGGGCTTTTTCGGAGAAAAGGACCGATATAGTCGTCTACACGCCGCAGGCCACGGACGCCCTCACACCTCGCTGAGAATGCCGCCTACGCATAGGTCCGAAAGTCGCGGCAAGTGCGCGTGCTGAACCGAGCGTGCGGGCAGGGAAATTACCAGCAATCGCAGCGACATTGGGAGCCTGCCGCCAAGCAAGCTTGAGGAAGCTTCCCGCGCAATTCTTGAAAGGCCGTTCGAAATATCCGGTTTCCCGCTTTCGCGGCAATACTCCGGCAATTCACGGCGATCTGCAACGAGGTTGTCGCCCATGTCTTAGGTACAGTCTGTTACCTATGTCTTCGGGTCGGACAACTGTTCTAATGGTAGCGGAGGAGGGATTCGAACCCCCGACACAAGGATTATGATTCCTCTGCTCTAACCTACTGAGCTACTCCGCCGCCGGTGCCTGAAGCTTCTTGGCGAAGCCCGTTTCGGCTGGTCGGGCGGCTTATAAGGTGCTGTTCCGGCTAGTGTCAAGCAATGTCTTCGGGAAAAACGCGAAGTTTTCCCGAAGAGCCCGATCGGCCTGTCTCAGGCGGCCGTCGGCGCCCCGAGGAGCGCCTGCAGGGCCGCCTCGGCGGCGGGCTCGCGCTCCGATTTGCGGATGAAGCCGCCGCCATAGACGCGGGCGTCTTCGCCGGTGCCGGAATAGAGCGCACAGGCCTGGCCTGGCGCCACCCCCGCCTCGCCCTCGACGAGTTCGACATAGAGTCCGTCGGTGTCGCACTTCAGCACCGCCGGCGCCGGCTGGCGGGTGGAGCGCACTTTGGCGAAGCACGCAAAGCCGCGGGCTGCCGCTTCGTCGAGTTCGTCGTCGCCGAGCCAGTTGACATCGCGCAAATAGACGCGGCGCGTCTCCAACGCCTCCTTCGGGCCGACGATGACGCGGCGCGAGCGCGCGTCGAGATAGACGACATAGAGCGGCTCGCCGGTGGCGACCCCAATGCCGCGGCGCTGGCCGATCGTATAGTGCAGGATGCCCTCGTGCGTGCCGAGCACGCGGCCGTCGAGATGCACGATCTCGCCGGCAAGCGCGGCATTCGGCTTCAGCTTCGAGACGATGTCGCTGTATTTCCCCTGGGGCACGAAGCAGATGTCCTGGCTGTCGGCCTTCCTGGCGACGACGAGGCCCATCTCCTCCGCGAGGCGGCGCGTCTCGGTTTTGGGGAGGCTGCCGAGCGGAAAGCGCAAATAGTCTATCTGCTCCTGCGTCGTGGCAAAGAGAAAATAGCTCTGGTCGCGCTCCGCATCCGCCGGCCGGTACAGCGCCCGCTGACCGGCATGGCGAGGTCTGGGGCTCGGCCGCGAGCGGATGTAATGGCCGGTCGCCAGTGCATCGGCGCCAAGCTCTTTGGCGGTCGCGAGCAGGTCAGCGAATTTAACCGTCTGGTTACAAGCGACGCAGGGGATCGGCGTTTCACCGGCAATATAGCTCTCGGCGAAGGGATTGATCACGGTTTCGCGGAAGCGCGCCTCGTAGTCGAGCACGTAATGCGGAATGCCGAGCGTTTCGCAGACGCGGCGGGCATCGTCGATGTCTTGGCCGGCGCAGCAGGAGCCGGCGCGGTGCACCGCCGCACCATGGTCGTAGAGCTGAAGCGTGATGCCGAGCACGTCATAGCCCTCGCGTTTCAGGAGCCCGGCCACGACGGAGGAATCGACGCCGCCGGACATGGCGACGACGACGCGCGTCTCTTCGGGCTTGCGGTCAAAATCGAGACTGTTCACGGGATCCAATCCGGCATCCGGGCGCGGCCGTCCGACACCCTCTTTTTCGCTTTCGGGCCGGAAGGCGTCTGCCACGCCAACGGCTTTTTCCCACGGCTTTCGTGCCGCGACATATAGAAACTTGTGCTTCGCCGGGCAAGTGCATCAGATCAGCTTCAGCCTGAGCGCCCGGGCGATCGCCTGCACGCGATTGACCGCATCGAGCTTGCGGGTGGCGCTCTTGAAATAGCTCGCCACCGTATAGGCGGAGATGCCGAGGATGATGGCGATCTCGTCACCGCTCTTGCCGGCGGCCGCCCAGCGCAGGCATTCGATCTCCCGGCTCGACAATCGCTCGCGCGCGGGTTGGCCGGCATCGAACGTGCGCTCGAGGCATTCGAAGAGCTGGACGAGCGCGAGATAGATCATCGCCCGCTCCCCACCGATGGGCTCCTCCCGACTGCCCGAAAGCACCGCCAGGAACGGCTCGCCGGAGGTCGCGTGCAGAAGCAAGGCGAAATGACGCGCCATCTCCGGATAGCGCTGGAGTTGGCGGGTCACGCCCCTCTCCATGCCCCTCCCTGCCTCCTGCAGCAGTTCCGGGCCGCCGATCACGGGCAGCTTCGTGCGGCGCAGGCGCTCGACGAGCGCGCTCGCCGGGAAAACCTGCTCGGCGTCGTATTGACGCACCAACTCGGCCGGCCAGTTACTGAGAACCAGGCGCTCGGAAAAGCGCTGCTCCTCTCCCATCGGCAGCCGCGCGATCAGGAAATGCGCGTAGCCATAGCGGGCGACAAGCCGCCGCATCAGTTGGAGGACTTCGTACTCCGTCTGCACGGACGCCGGGTCGACGTCGAATGACAAATCTGCGTCGGCCCCGCGCTGCAGGGCCGGTTCATTCGTTTCCTTCATTCAAGCTCACCCTGCTGCCGGCGCCGTCGCCAGGCCCTGTTCTACGCTTCACACGTCCCGGCGATCGGCAGCCGCGGCGAATGAAACCCGTCGCGGCGCGGCCAGTCAAAGGGAGTGGTGATGCGCGGGCGGAAAATCCGGGAGCGCCGCTTCGACGCTCGCTCCTTTGCATGCCGTTGCCGCGAACCCGCTGCACGTTTTCGCGCGGTATGCATCATGGGGCGTCCCGTTATCAGGAAATCTCCCTCGAAGGGAAATGTGGTGATTGCATGGCTTCTGGCGCGAAGGGTCGCAAAATCCCCGGCAAATCAGCCCCGTCGCGGCATGCCGAGGGGATGGGCAGGAGCGTCGCGATCCCGGCCATGCCACGGGAATTCCTGCCGGCCGGAAGTGTCTCAAATTATAAGCAAATCGTTACCGGCCGCTTAGGTAAATGTTAAATGTGGCACGCTAGGGTCGTGTGCATATGGTCTTGAGTTTGTGTAGAGAGTCCCATGACCGAAATGATGCGTCCACGCGTAAAATATGTTATCGGCCCCGATGGCAGCCCTCTGACGATTGCGGACCTGCCGCCGGCCAATACCCGGCGCTGGGTAATCCGCAGGAAGGCCGAAGTCGTCGCCGCCGTGCGTGGCGGCCTCCTGAGCCTGGAAGAGGCATGCGAGCGTTACACCCTCACCGTCGAGGAGTTCCTCTCCTGGCAGTCCTCTATCAACGATCACGGGCTGGCGGGCCTGCGCACGACGCGCATCCAGCAATATCGCCACTGATCACCCCTGAAACAGGGCCATAATTCGAACCGGCGGCTCGGGACCCTCCTGAGCCGCCGGTGTCGTTTCGGGCGCTTCCGGCAGGATGCGCGCTCCAGCTCCCATCTCAACGTCAATAACGAAAACCCGCCCCCGGGGGACGGGAGGCGGGTTCGGTCAACTTCTCTGCTGCTTGCGCCTCAGGCGATCTCAGGCGCGTAGCCGGGTGCCCGCGTCCCGCTCTTCGAGCGCAGCCGCCTTCTCATATTCGGCCTGAACTTCCGCAAGGGCGAGCTCGGCCGCATCCTGCTGCATTTTCAATTCCCGGATCGACACCTGGAGGTTGTCGGCGCGCTGGCGGGCAGCCTTTGCGAAGGTGGGATAGGCGAAATGCGAGGGGTCGGAAATGCCCGACTTCTTTTCCTCGAAGACGATCTGGCTTTCTAGGTCCTTGGTCATCCGCTCGAACTCAGCCATCATCATCTGAAGCTGGTTCAACTGACGCTGCTTCTCCCGAACCTGAAATTCTTTCAGTCGGACAAGGCTCTCACGTGGTTTCATACGCAATACTCCCGTGGATGGCGACACCCCGGCTACCGATTCCGCAGCGCCCCCGCGTTGGGGCAAGGCCGCCGCAGCACTTTGAACTTGCGCATGATCCGCCTCAAATCGACACCGATCCGAGCCCCCATGCGCTACCCTCCGGCCCACTTGGAGCCGAAAACGAAAAATCCCCAGCGGTCTTAACAAACACCTACCGCTGGTAACCTTTCGTTTACGGGCATCGTTAATCATAGGGACGATGATTTAAGGCTCCGTAAATGCTGAGATACGAAATGTGGCGCTTGGCCTATTTGCGAGTCTAGAGAGTCGGATAGCGGCATCTCCTCATGTATCGCATGAGAAATGCCGTTTCGGATTCACCTTTGGAATCAGGAGACTGCTAAAAATATTTAACACGCTCGATACACCTTGCCAGAGTGAATCAGAATTTGTTAACCATTTGATGGCAGCCTCCAAATCAGGCAACGACTGGATCCGTCACGCGTAAGGGGGGCCACGACGACCTTGGGCGGCGGAAAAGGGGAAGACTATGCGGGTTCTACTGATCGAAGACGATAGCGCGACGGCTCAAAGCATTGAGCTGATGCTCAAGTCAGAGAGTTTCAACGTCTACACCACCGATCTCGGGGAGGAAGGCGTCGATCTCGGCAAGCTTTACGATTACGATATTATCCTACTCGATCTGAATTTGCCGGACATGTCCGGCTACGAGGTCCTGAGAACGCTGCGTCTGTCGAAGGTGAAGACCCCGATTCTCATTCTCTCCGGTATGGCAGGCATCGAAGACAAGGTCCGGGGACTCGGCTTTGGCGCCGACGACTATATGACCAAGCCCTTCCACAAGGACGAGCTGGTGGCGCGCATCCATGCGATCGTGCGCCGCTCCAAGGGCCACGCCCAGTCGGTGATCGCAACCGGCGAACTGATCGTCAATCTCGACGCCAAGACGGTGGAAGTCGGCGGCCAGCGAGTCCATCTGACCGGCAAGGAATATCAGATGCTGGAGCTGCTCTCGCTGCGCAAGGGCACGACCCTCACCAAGGAAATGTTCCTGAACCACCTCTACGGCGGCATGGACGAGCCGGAACTGAAGATCATCGACGTCTTCATCTGCAAGCTGCGTAAGAAGCTCGCAAACGCCGCCGGCGGCGCCAACTATATCGAAACTGTCTGGGGCCGCGGCTACGTGCTGCGCGAGCCCGAAGGCAACGACTACCTGGAAACCGCCTGATTTACCAATGGCTGGCGCCGGGCAAAAGGTCCGCGCCAACCCGCCCCCGAACACGAAGACCCGCCCCTTGGCGGGTTTTTTGCCGTTTGGCGCCGCCTTCAGGCTCCGTGACCCTGTCCTTCTACACGTCGAATAAAAAAGAGCCGCGGCGAGCCGCGGCCAATTTCTCCGGGAGGATCTGCAATGTAAAAGTGCGTCGCGGAAATACGCGCCTCAGGCGGCCATCGACTGGTTGGCAAAGACATTCGTCAGGATCTTGCGGTCGAAGGGCTTCAGGAGGAAATCATCGGCGCCGGCCCGCTTGCCGGCCATCATCTTGCGAAGGTCCGCCTCGACGACGCAATAATAGATCTTGACCGAGGCGCCCTCGGGCAGCCTGCGGATATTGCCGATGAGATCGAGTGCCCCTTCGAGCGCGGCGTCGACGATCAGGATGTTCGGCAGCTCGGCCTCGCAACGCACCAGCGCCTCCAGGCTGCTCGGCGCTTCGGACACGAGAAAACCCATGCCCGAGAGGATACGTTTGCCGACCTTTCTTACAACATCCGAACCATCAGCGATCATCAAGCGCCGCATGCTTCACTCCCTATAGGCCTCACAGGCGAAAACGCATCCATGAAACAATCTTATATGGATTTGGCAAAGAAAGCGTTACCGCGCACGCTTACGTTCTTTTTTTGCTTCGCGGCAAAGTTGTCGGGCTCGTTAACGCTTCCGAGTCCGATCATCGAGAGCCAGGAAATTTAGAGCGTTCCGCTGTGGGAAAAAACGCAAGAGCCCGCCGGACCGACCGGCGGGGACCCAATATTCCTGTCATGGTCAATGAGCGGCTCTGCCGATCAGACGCCAACGCGTGCCGTGAAGACGATCTCTTCGCCAGTCGAAGCGACGTCGATCGTCATGCCCGCCTCATCGGCAAGCAGCACCGTGTAATAGGGTTGGATCGAGTGCGCGTCGACTGCCTCCTCCGGGGTGCCGGAGAGAATTTCCATGAGTTTCGGCGGCACGCGCATCATCCGCCCCTTGGCCACGAGGCTGAAGGCGGCGGCGAATTCCGGATCCTCCAGCGTGATGTCGATCGAGCCGCCGCGCGGGATCGCGCCATAGGCGATGAGGAACAGGTTCAGGAGCAGCTTGACGCGATTCTTGGCGATGATCGCGCGCGGGCCGTTCCACGTGACTTCAGTCTTCTTTTCCGCAGCGGCGAAATCCTTGGCCGCCTTCTCCGCTTCTCCGGTGTCGATCGATGCGCCGACCGAACCTGAGGCGCCGAAAGCGAGACGGGCGAATTTCAGCCGGACCGAGGCATTGAGGGCGCTGGTGCGGATCAGGTCCATGGCATCGGCATCGGCGCCGCCCTCGTCGAGCAGTTCGAGGCCGTTGTTGATGGCGCCGACCGGCGAGATGATGTCGTGGCACACCCGACTGCACAGCAGCGCGGCGAGGTCGGGTCCCGTCAGCGTCAGGTTCGGATTCTTTGCCATTCTCGTTCCTCGTCCGGTTCTTCCATCCGGGGCTTGCGCAGGGCGCAAACGGCTCCGCGGCCATGCCCGACTTCGGCCAGCCCCATGCGGCCGGCGAGCACTCTTATTTTTCGATCAGCCATAATGACATCACATTTGGTAAACCGATTGTTAAGATCATCGGTTCAAATTGTCAGAGCACCCCGGTTTCGGATAGCCCAGCTCGTGGAAGCACTGGAAGCAGAGAGGGTGCGCTCGATCAAGCCGGTAGTGCCATTCACGCGCAGCCGCTTGAAAATGGACCAGACCCGCGGGTGGCGCGCGACCGATCGAAACGCTGGCCATAGCCGCCCGCGCGCGCCGCATTCGCGCCCGACGGAGGAAACGATGCAGCCGACGATGAAGGCTACTGCAATGGCTGTCCGCGCCATCCTGACGACAATCATGCTGATAGGCGTCGCTCTGACAACCGGCGCCAATTCCGCCGCCCACGCCCAAGCCGCCAACGGAAGCCAGTATACGATGCAGGAGATCGTCGATGCGGGCCACACTTTCTTCGGCGAGACTTCCGGCGGCCTTGCCAAGGTGGTGGAGCGCGCCTTCGAAAGTTACGGCCTGCCGAACGGCTACATTCTCGGGCAGGAAGGCTCAGGCGCCTTCATCGCCGGCCTCACCTATGGTGAGGGTGAGCTCTACACCAAGAATGTCGGCCAGCATCCGGTCTTCTGGCAGGGCCCATCGCTCGGGCTCGATTGGGGCGGACAAGGCAGCCGGGCAATGATGCTCGTCTACAACCTGCCGAGCGTGCCGGCGCTCTACAAGCGCTTCGGTGGTGTCTCCGGCTCCGCCTATGTCGTCGCCGGTGTCGGCATGACGGTGCTGACGGACGAGCACGTCGTGGTCGTGCCGATCCGCACCGGTATCGGCGCAAGGCTCGGCGTTAATGTCGGCTATTTGAAGCTGACGCAGCAACCGACCTGGAACCCCTTCTGACAGCGGTGACGTCGCGCGCGCCGGGTCGACCGTTGCGGATATGGAAAGGCGTCAAAGCTTGCGGTAAATGTCATTTCAGGCGTCATGCTTTATTGCGAAGAACGAAGGGCTGCCAGACCGTCCCGCATGGGCGGTCCGGTCCAGATGAAACGGCCGGCACGTGATCGAATATGCACTCCTCTTTGCCCTCGGCTTCCTGACGGCGGTCCTCTTCGGCCTCATGATCGCGCCCGCAATCCAGAAGCGCATCGTGCGCTTCGCCGAGGATCGGCTGAAGGCAACCATGCCACTGAGCCCCCAGGAAGTGCGCGCACAGAGGGATGCCGCCCGCGCGACCTACGCCGCCGAAAACGCCAAAACCATGCAGGCCCTGCGCCGGGAACGCGACAAGGGCGTCGCCCTGATGCTGCAGAGCGAACGGACGCACCAGGAGGTGCGCCGACTGGCCGGCGAAAACACCGAACTGCAGGCGCAGGCGGCGGAGATGGACATCGAGGTCACCACTATGCGCTCGACCATCCGGGAACTCGAGCAGCGGCTTGCGGACGTGCGCGCGTCGTTCGAAAGCCTGCAGCGCGCCGATGGCGACAAGAGCGAAACCATTCGCCGGCTTAGGAAGGATCTGGACAGGCACACCGCCGAGATCGACAGTCTTCGCATCGACGTCGTGGCGCGGGAGACCGAGGTCGAGCATTTGAAGAGCCGTGTCGCTGGGCTGCGCGACGAGCGCGAGGCACTGCGGGCGGACCTCAAGGCGGAGAATGCGCGTACACGCGAAATGGAGTTGCGCCTGGAGCGGGACGGCAGCCGCATGCGTCAGCTGGAAACGAAGCTTGCCCGCGAAGCCGCCGCGAAGGCGGACCGCGAGAGCACGCTCGAGCGCGGCGCCGAGGAAATTGAGAAACTGAAGGTGCGATTGAAGTCGGCGAAGCAGGAGATCCGCGAGGCGACGAGGGCGCTCCGCACCGCCGGCGTAAAGCTGCCGAAACAGCCGACGCCAAGCTGGAAAGCGGCAAGCGACGCCGGGGAGAAAGAGAAGGCCATGTCGCAGGGGAGCGATGCCGACACGCTTTCCGAAGATATGCGCATGCGCGCAACGGCGCTCTCGGAACGTCTGACCAATTCGAAATCCGCCGCCCATGACGAGGCGCTGCGCGAGGAAATGGCGGCGATTGCCGCCGGCATGATCGCGCTTACCGCGATGCGCGAGGGCGACACCTCGCCGATCCACGGTCTCCTTACCGGCGAAGAGGCAGAGAAGCACGAAAATGGAAACAGTCTGGCGGAGCGCGCCAAGGAATTGTTGTCGCCGAAATAATGCCGCGGCTTCGGTGGAACGTTTTCGGCCGCGCGCCCCGGTCAGATCCGGCCGTTGACGCGCGCAACCTGATGGAGCGCAATGCCTGCCGCCATTGCGACATTGAGGCTGTCGAGGCCCGGCCGCTGGCGGATGCGCGCGGTCCGAACGGCTGACAGAATGGTCTGCGGCAGGCCCTCGCCTTCGGTGCCGACCAGGAGCGCCGTGCGCGGCGCCGGCGCAATCTCACCTAAATCGGTCTCGCCGCGCGGCGACAGTCCCCAAATCGCAAAGCCGCCTGCCTGCAGCCTTTCAATCAGATCGGCCGCGGTCCCCTCACGCGCGAAAGGCAGCGTCAGCACGGAGCCGACCGACACGCGGATCGCCTTGCGATACATCGGATCGCAGGTGGTCTGATCCATCAGCACCGCATCGACACCGAAGGCCGCCGCGTTTCGAAACAGCGACCCCATATTGTCATGGTTGGAGATGCCGCAGGCGGCGAGAACCAGGCTGCACGTGGGAAGGTTGGCAATCAGCGCGTCCCTGCCCGGCATCTGATCGAATCGGCCGAGCGCCAGCACGCCGCGATGCATGTTGAAACCGGCGATCGCCTCGAAGACGCGGGCATCGGCCATGTAGACCGGTACCTCGGGCGGGAACTCGGCAAGCAAACTCGCAAGACCGGCAACGCGGCTTTCCAGGAGCAGGATCGCTTCGGCGGCAATGCCGCGGCCGGAGCGATGCGCCGCCGCCAGCATGCGCAGCACGACGGTGCCTTCGGCGATGAAGCGGCCCTCGCGCCCCGTGAGATCACGCTCCCTTATCGAGACGAATCCCGCAATGCGGGAGTCCGCCGAGTCTTCAATCCGGATCGGACCGGCCACGCCCATCGCGTCAATTCGTCCTGACGGTGACGTCCGCGACGATGCGTCCTGCCCGGATGTCGAAGACAATCGCGCGTGGCTCGGCACCAGGCAAGCTGCCGTAGAAGAGCAATTGCGATCCGGACAGCGCCACGTCGCTCACCGAAAAGCCGGCCGGCAGCGCCGCGATCGCGTTCACCGGCGCGTCCGCCGGCGCGCTGGCTGCCGCTTGCGCCGTCGCCGCGCCGCCGTCGGCCCGCGTCAGCTTGTAGACAATCGTCCCGAGGACGGCCATAAGCATGATCAGCATCACGCCGGCCGAGACGAGCTGCAGGCGCACCATCTTACGGCGGACATTCTCCATCGCCGGATCAAGGGGCTTCTCTTCCAGTTCATCATCGGGCTCGATTGCAGTCATGGCTGGCTTTCTATCGGAATTGGAACGCATGAACGATCCCTTTAAACAAGCGTCCGGCAATAGGAAAGTCCTGACGGCGAATGAGAGCGCCTCGGGACGGCTCGACGCCTTTCTGACTGAGGCGCTTTCGGGCGAGTTCTCGCGAAATCGCATCAAGGGACTGATCGAACAGGGTGCCGTTTCGCTGAACGGCACGCCCGTTCTCGAGCCGAAGAAAAAGGTGTGTCCGGGCGATGCGTTCGAAATAGTCCTGCCTGCACCGGAAGATCCGGAACCGAAGGGCGAGGCGATCCCGCTTGATGTCGTCTATGAGGACGATGATCTGATCGTGCTGGTCAAGCCGGCCGGCCTCGTGGTGCATCCCGGTGCCGGCAACTGGACAGGAACGCTCGTAAACGCCCTCATTCACCATTGCGGCGAGAGCCTCTCCGGCATCGGCGGCGTCCGACGACCGGGAATCGTCCACCGGCTGGACAAGGACACGAGCGGCGTCATGGTCGCAGCAAAGAACGATGCCGCCCATCGCCATCTGTCCGGCCAGTTTGCCGATCATGGCCGCACGGGACCGCTCGAGCGAGCCTATCGGGCAATCGTCTGGGGCCGGCCGCGTCAGCTGAAAGGCATGGTCGACGCCCCGCTCGGACGGGCGGGAGACCGGACGAAGCGGTCGGTCAAGCGCGAGGAGAGCGACGACGCGCGCGAGGCGATCACCCATTACCAGGTCGTCGAGCGCTATTGCGAAAAGCCGGACGGCACAGCACTCGCCTCGGCCGTCGAATGCCATCTGGAAACCGGCCGAACCCATCAGATCCGTGTGCATATGGCCCATATCGGGCATCCGCTGATCGGCGATCCCGATTACGGCGCCGCCTTCCGGACGAAGGCCAACCTTTTGCCCGAGCCGGCGAAAAGCGTGGTCAATCGCTTCCCTCGACAAGCGCTTCACGCCTTCATGCTGCAGTTCGAACATCCCTCGAGCGGCGAGACAATGCATTTCGAAGCACCGATGCCGGCGGACATGGAGGGACTGATCGCCGCGCTGCGGACCGCGAGCTGATCACCCTTGAAATCGCTGCGAATAGTTCCGATCTTATGATGGTCTCGCATCGCCATATCTCTTCTCCCGGTCTCACGACAGCGTGAAACCGGACTCCTTGAATCATGCTTTTGCCGCACTTATCTTCTAGCCTGTGGGGTCTGGACGAAGACCCACGCCGGCTTGCCGTCCTGGAGGCCGGAGGCTACAAAGAGGGGGTGCTTCATGGCCCGCAATACTTTGCCGACCATTGCCGCCGGAGAGGGCGGTCTAAATCGATATCTCGATGAAATCCGCAAATTTCCGATGCTGGAGCCGCAGGAAGAGTACATGCTCGCCAAGCGGTACCAGGAGCATGAGGACCGCGGTGCCGCGCACAAGCTCGTGACGAGCCATTTGCGCCTGGTCGCCAAGATCGCGATGGGCTATCGCGGCTATGGGCTGCCGATCGGCGAAGTTATATCCGAAGGCAATGTCGGCCTGATGCAGGCGGTCAAAAAGTTCGAGCCCGACCGTGGCTTCCGCCTTGCAACCTATGCGATGTGGTGGATCAAGGCGGCCATCCAGGAATACATCCTGCGCTCCTGGTCGCTCGTCAAAATGGGCACCACCGCCAACCAGAAGCGGCTGTTCTTCAATCTGCGCCGGCTGAAGGGCCGGATTCAGGCTCTCGACGAGGGCGATCTCAAGCCGGAACAGGTGAAGGAAATCGCCACGACGCTCAAAGTGAGCGAGGACGAAGTCGTTTCGATGAACCGCCGTCTGTCCGGCGACGCGTCGCTGAACGCGCCGATCAAGGCGAGCGAAGGCGACTCCGGCCAGTGGCAGGACTGGCTCGTCGACGAACACGACAATCAGGAAGAAATCCTGATCGAACAGGATGAGCTCGACAGCCGCCGCGCTTTGCTCGCCGACGCCCTGAAGGTCTTGAACGACCGTGAGCGCCGCATCTTCCAAGCCCGTCGGCTTACCGAAGACCCGGTGACGCTGGAAGATCTTTCGAGCGAGTTTGACATCAGCCGCGAACGCGTCCGCCAGATCGAAGTCCGCGCCTTCGAGAAGGTGCAGGATGCCGTCCGCAAGGCCGCGCTGGACCGCGCCAATGCGCTCCGCGTCGTCGAGGGCGCGTAAACAAGCCACACAGCGAATCCTGCATATAGCCCCGAAGATCGGAACCAATTTTCCGGAATGCTCGATGGGCACTCAACCTCGATGAGCTGAGTCACAGCGATCTTTGCGCGTCTAAAAAAGACGCGCGGCGCTACAAAACCCCGGCAGGATGACGATCTTGCCGGGTTCGCTTTTCGCCGTCGCGGCTCTTTCCGCTATTGGCCGCTGGCAGCGGCACTGCCGAGAGCGCTCCAGGCCTGCAGGGCCTCGTTGAAGACGTCGGTGCCGGTGGCGCCCTTCTCAAGCGTCAGTAGCGCCCGGCGCCCGTTCCGATAGGTTATGGGAATGTCCATCCAGCTGCGGCTGCGCAGTAGTTCGGTGTTGACCTTGGTGGCTTCCGCGAAGTCGTTGAGCGCTATCATGTGGAAATCGTCGGTAATCTTCGCCGGAACGGCGATTAGCGGATCGCCGCGGTCCTGTTCCGTGCGCTTCATCGAGACGCGCTGGACTCCGTCGATGCTGCCGCCCTCGAAATTCGACGGCAACGAGAACACGAACTCGATCACGTGGCTCGCAGGCAACGAGGGATCGGCGTTGCGCTTGATCGTCATCAGCGCCGTCAAGCCGCGATCCGGCACGACGATCTGCGCCTGGATTGCCGCCTCCGGCTTGGCGTCGCCGCCCGGCGATTCCTCCTTGATGGACCAGGAGACGGCACCGGGGATGGCCGTGGGCGACGACTGCCCGAGCCGCTCCTCGTAAAGGAACATCTTCTCGCCATCCGCAATGGAAACCTCGGGCATGGCCGTCTGATCGCCGTTCTCCGCCGGCGTGGCCGCGGCTGACTGTCCGGAGGCGCCATCGTTCTTCGGTTGCTGCCCGACCTCGGTCTGCGCCGCCACCGACTTGCCTTCCTGGGAGATATCCGTGCCGCTTGTGCCGGCTGGCCCCTCGTCCCTCTCGGTCCCGTCCGCGAGCAGTCGCTGCGTGTATTTGGTCGAACCAGGCTCGGGCGAAACCGCGCCGTCTTCTGCGCCGGTCTCGCCGTCCGGCTGGCTGGCCGGCGACTTCCCATCGGCAGCCGGGGCCGGCGATTCGGCATCCGATGGCATGATCTTCGCGATCATGTCCGAAAGCCAGGCGTTGCCGACTTCCCTATTGATCCAATACGCATAGCCGCCACCACCGAGGAGAAGCAGAACGACGGCGGCGATTGCCAGGCCTTTGATGCGGAAGCGGGACGTCTTGGGCGTGGCCCGATAGGAGACGGGCGGTCCCGGCTCCGCGGTCGGGGGGACGCCGGTACCTTCCTCCTTGGCGGCCGAGCTCGCGCCATTCTGCGCCCGATCGCCGTCCTGGAAGCCGAGCAGGTCATCGATATGGTCCCAGGCACTCCCGGCACGCTCTTCTTCGCCTGCGGCCGTGGCCGCCTTTTCCACCGGCCAGGACCACTCGGGTATTTCCGGTTCGGCCACTCCTTCCGTCTTCTTCGTTGGCGCCCCAAAAGGATCCCTGTCGTCGAAGGACCAGGATGATGCAGCCTCCTTCTCGGAGACAGGACCGGGCTCTGGCGCGTGACTTGGCTCGCCCCCATCTGGCTCAACGGGGTGCAGGCCCAGCCGTTCCGGCTCGCCAATCTCGGGGCCCACAGAGGGCTCGGGCGCCGGCTGCGCCTCCCTCGGGAGGGTGGGGGAATCGTCCCATTCCGGCAGGGCCCATTCGGACGGCGCTGCGCTTTTCGGCGAGGCTGCGAGCGGCTCCTCGTCCGCAACGGTCGGCTCGACAGGAGCCAGCTCCGCTTGGCCGCCCTCCTCGTGGAGGAATTCGGCGTGCGGGCGATCCTCCGCCTGCTGTTCGGCGATCTCGTCGACGGCCGAGGCATCTTCGATAGGGCCTCCCTCGATCGCCTGCTCCTCGGCCGAGGCGCTCCATGGGAGCGTCGCCGGCGTCAAGTCCGGCTCTTCTTCTACGGCCGGTGGCTGCTCATAGCGTTGGACGGGCGCGCGCGCGGCTTCGGTTTCCGCTTCCGTCTGGCGCTCTTGCTGCGCCGGAGCCTCCGGCTCCGATTCGGGCGCCACTTCAGCCGTGACGTGGGGCACTTCTTCAAAAGCGGGCGACGGCGCTTCGGCGCCGGCAGCGGCTGGCGTAGCAACCTCCTGCTGTGGCTCGGGCGGCGTCTGTTCCGGCTCCGCGGGCATCGTCTGTTCCGGCTCCGCGGGCGGTGGCGGGACCGTGTCCGGCTCCGATGCAGCCACCAGCGGCGCCTGCTCAGCCGGCTCGATCGCCTCCGGCTCTTCGATCGCCGGCAATGCCTCGGCGTATTCGCTGTCCACCTCGGCGATCGCCGTTTCCAGCTTGTTGAGCTGGCGGCTGATCATGTCGTCCGATGGGCGCGGGTTCATGTTTTCGAGTTGGCGGCGCACGGCACCGCGCGCCTTCTCGTAAACCCGGGCTCGCATTTCGGGGGTGTTTTCCGACAGGCCGTCAACGGTCCTGCGAATAACTGCAACAAAATCCGCCATCAGAAACTTTCTCAATTCTCAGTCACGCGGCGGCAATTACCATGCCGCCGCATTGCGCGACACTAGTCCTCAAAAGGATCCGTCACAAGTATTGTGTCGTCGCGCTCCGGGCTTGTGGAAAGAAGGGCGACCGGCGCGCCGATCAGTTCTTCCACCTGGCGAACATACTTGATCGCCTGAGCAGGTAGATCGGCCCATTTTCGGGCGCCGACCGTCGATTCCTTCCAACCTTCGAGCGAAATATAGAGGGGCTTGACCGCGGCTTGCTGCGCCTGGCTTGCGGGAAGATGGTCGATCTCCTGTCCATCAAGCGTGTAGCCGACGCAAATCTTCAACTCGTCCAGACCGTCGAGCACGTCGAGCTTGGTGAGTGCGATGCCGGTGATGCCGTTCGCGGCGACCGACTGGCGCACCAGCGCGGCGTCGAACCAGCCGCAGCGGCGCTTGCGCCCGGTGACGGTGCCGAATTCATGGCCGCGCTCCCCGAGGAACTGGCCGATCTCGTCATTGAGCTCCGTCGGGAACGGTCCTTCGCCGACGCGCGTCGTATAGGCCTTGGTGATGCCGAGTATGTAGCCGAGTGAGCCGGGTCCCATGCCGGAGCCGGCGGCCGCCTGACCGGCAACGGTGTTCGATGAGGTGACGAAGGGATAGGTGCCGTGATCGATATCGAGCAGGGTGCCCTGTGCACCCTCGAAGAGGATGCGCGCGCCCTTGCGGCGCTGCCGGTCGAGCAGCAGCCAGACCGTGTCCATGAAGGGCAGTACCCGCTCGGCGACGGCAGACAACTCGTCCATGATGGCCTGATGGCTGACCTCCGGCTCGCCGAGCCCCCGGCGCAGCGCATTGTGGTGCGTCAGCAGCCGGTCGACCTTGGCCGGCAGCGTGTCGAGGTCCGCCAGGTCCATGACGCGGATGGCGCGGCGGCCGACCTTATCCTCATAGGCCGGGCCGATACCGCGGCGCGTCGTGCCGATCTTGGTGCCGCTGTTCGATGCTGCATCCTCACGGATACCATCGAGTTCGCGGTGAAGCGACAATATGAGCGTCGCATTGTCGGCGATGCGCAGGTTCTCGGGCGTGATCTTGACGCCCTGGGCCGCGAGCTTGTCGATCTCCGCGATCAAGGCATGCGGGTCGATGACCACGCCATTGCCGATGACCGCAAGTTTGCCGGGCCTGACGACGCCCGAGGGCAGCAGTGACAACTTGTAGCTGATGCCGTCGATGACGAGCGTGTGGCCGGCATTGTGGCCGCCCTGAAAGCGCACGACGATATCGGCACGCTCCGAGAGCCAGTCCACGATCTTGCCCTTGCCTTCGTCGCCCCATTGGGATCCGACCACCACGACATTCGTCATAATCTTCTTCCTGTTCACGCGCGCATCAAGACGTTGCGCTGTTCTCAAACCCGCGCATCTATACTGTGTTGTCTTGCGGAAAGCGACCCCGTTATGCCCTGCGGGAAGGCTTTTTGCATGACAAGCGGCGGCCTTACCGCCTATACCTGCAAACGCTCTCCGCCGCCGGCAATTCCCTGCGTCCCCTTCCCACACGGAACCAGTCTCTTGAACTCCAGAGCCTATTTCTATCTCGGCATCACTTCGCTTTTCTGGGGCGGCAATTCGGTGGCGGGAAAGCTCGCCGTCGGCCATATCAGCCCGATGATGCTGACGACGTTGCGTTGGTCCGTGGCACTCGCCATCATCCTGGCGCTGATGACGCCGCAGATTCGCCGGGACTGGGAAAAGATCCGCCAGCATCGGCTGCAACTGCTCGCCTATGGCGCCGTCGGCTTCACGCTGTTTAACTCCTTTCTCTATTCGGCCGTGAAATACACGACCGCCATCAACGCCGTCATCCTGCAGGCCGGCATCCCGATGCTGATCTTCCTGTTCAACTTCGCGCTCTTCCGCACTCGCGCATCGATTGCCCAGGCCATCGGCTTCACCGTGACGCTGATAGGCGTGCTCACCACGGCGGCGCATGGCGATTTCGCAAGCCTTTTGAAGCTGCAATTCAATTTCGGCGATGGGCTGATGTTTCTCGCCTGCATCGTCTATGCGATCTACACGGTCACGCTGCGCTGGAAACCGGCCATTCACTGGCAGAGCTTCATCGCCGTCCCCGCCTTCGGAGCGCTTATCAGTTCCATTCCGCTGCTCGTTTGGGAAGCGGGAAGCGGCGAGGTAATCTTTCCGGATGCGACCGGCTGGGCGATCGTGTTCTACGCCGCGATCTTCCCGTCGCTGATGTCACAGGTCCTATATGTCCGCGGCGTCGAGATGATCGGCCCCAATCGCGCCGGGCTGTTCATCAACGCCATCCCGGTCTTCGGCACCCTGCTCTCCATCCTGCTCGTCGGCGAGACCTTTCACCTGTTTCATCTGGCGGCGATGCTGCTTGTGCTCGGCGGCATCGCCGTTGCCGAACGCGGCCGGCCGAAGCAGGCGCATTGACGGGATCCACCGCCGCTCCCAACCCGTCCAAAAAAGCGGAGGGCTGGGAGGGGCGAAGGCTTGCAAGCGCCTGGAGAGCGAAGTGCCGCTCAGTCGACGTTGAAGACCAGCGGCTTGGCCTGGCGGATTGCCGAATTGGCGCGCAGCCTGTCGAGCACAGTCTCGGAAACCGGCCCGTCGACATAGAGTAGCGCGATCGCATCGCCGGCCTGCTTCTCACGGCCGAGTTGGAAGTTGGCAATGTTGACGCCGGCATCGCCGAGCGTCGTGCCGATAAAGCCGATCATACCGGGAACGTCGGTATTGGTGATGTAGACCATGTGGTTGCCGACGTCCGCGTCGAGGTTGATGCCCTTGATCTGGATGAAGCGCGGCTTGCCGTCGGAGAACACCGTTCCCGCAACCGAGCGCGTCTGGTTCGCCGTCGTCACCGTCAGCTTGATGTAACCATCGAAGACGCCCGTCTTGTCGCGCTTCACCTCGGAAAGGATGATGCCCTTTTCCTTGACCATGATCGGCGCCGAAACCATGTTGACGTCAGCCACCTGGGGCCGGATGAGACCAGCCAGGACGGCGCTTGTCAGTGCCTTGGTGTTCATCGCCGCTGTCGAGCCGTCATAGAGAATCTCGATCTCCTTGATGGCGCTCTCGGTCACCTGTCCGACAAAGGCGCCAAGCACATCCGCGAGGCGGATGAAGGGCTTGAGGATCGGCGCCTCCTCCGCCGTGATCGACGGCATGTTGATGGCGTTGGAGACGGCGCCCTTGACGAGATAGTCGGACATCTGCTCTGCGACCTGCAATGCCACATTCTCCTGCGCTTCCGACGTGGAGGCGCCGAGATGCGGGGTACAAACGACATTGGGCAGGCCGAAGAGCGGGCTTTCGGTGGCGGGTTCCACTTCGAAGACGTCGAAGCCGGCGCCGGCGACATGACCCGACTTCAGCGCCTCGGCAAGCGCCTTCTCGTCGACGAGGCCGCCGCGGGCGCAGTTGATGATTCGCACGCCGGGCTTCGTCTTGGCGATCGCTTCGGCGCTCAGGATGTTGCGCGTCTTGTCGGTGAGCGGAACGTGCAGGGTGATGAAGTCCGCCTGCGCGAGCAGTTCGTCGAGCTCGACCTTGACGACGCCCATTTCCTCGGCCCGCTCCTTCGACAGGAACGGATCATAGGCGACGACGTGCATCTTCAAGCCTATGGCGCGGGCGCAGACGATCGAGCCGATATTGCCGGCGCCGATCACGCCGAGGACCTTACCGGTAATCTCGACACCCATAAACTTCGACTTTTCCCACTTGCCGGACTGCGTCGACGTATCGGCGGCGGGAAGCTGGCGGGCGACCGCAAACATCAGCGCAACCGCGTGTTCGGCCGTGGTGATGGAATTGCCGAAGGGGGTGTTCATGACGATGATGCCGCGGCGCGAAGCGGCGGGAATGTCCACATTGTCGACGCCGATGCCGGCGCGGCCGACAACCTTCAAGTTGGTGGCGGCGGCGATGAGCTTTTCGGTCACCTTGGTGGCGGAGCGGATGGCAAGGCCGTCATATTTGCCGATCACTTCGGCAAGCCGCTCCTTATCCTTGCCGAGCTTCGGCTCGAAGTCCACTTCGACGCCGCGGTCGCGGAAGATCTGGACGGCGGTTTCCGACAGTTCGTCGGATACGAGAACGCGAGGTGCCATGAGGGCCTCCTTCAAGAATCTGGTCTGATGGAAAGGGGTGCTTCGCCCGCCTTGAGAGCGAAGCATGCGCATCGGATCAGGCGGCCGCCTGCGAAAGGGTCGCCTTCTGGGTCTCGAAGGCCCAGGTCAACCACGGCATCAGGGCCTCCAGATCGGCGGTCTCGATCGTCGCGCCGGCCCAGATGCGAAGGCCGGGGGGCGCATCGCGGTAATGGCCGATGTCGAAGGCGACGCCCTCCCTGTCGAGGAGCGCGACCACGCCCTTGGCGAAGGCTGCCTGCGCATCCGTTTCAAGCACCGCCACATCCTCGTCCACGATCTTCAGGCAGACGGAGGTGTTGGAGCGCGTTTCCGGCCTGGCCGCGAGGTTGGCGATCCAGTCGTTCTCCGCGACGAAGCGGTGAATGACCTCGGCATTGGCATCGGCACGCTCGATCAGCGCCTTGAGACCGCCGAGCGACTTCGCCCAGAGGAGCGCATCGATATAGTCCTCGACGCAGAGCATCGACGGCGTATTGATCGTCTCGCCGGTGAAGATGCCTTCGATCAGCTTGCCGCCCTTTGTCATGCGGAAGATCTTCGGCAGCGGCCAGGCGGGGACGTAGCTCTCCAGCCGCTCCACCGCACGCGGGCTCAGGATCAGGATGCCGTGCGCACCCTCACCGCCCAGTACCTTCTGCCAGGAGAAGGTTACGACGTCGAGCTTGGAGAAATCGAGCGCCTGGGCGAAGGCGGCGGAGGTCGCGTCGCAGATCGTCAGCCCCTTGCGATCCGCCGGAATGAAATCAGCATTCGGGACGCGAACGCCCGAAGTGGTTCCGTTCCAGGTGAAGACGACGTCGCGGTCGAAGTCGACCTTGGAGAGATCAGGCAGTTCGCCATAGTCGGCTTCGAAGCGCCGAACATCGGCAAGCTTTAGTTGCTTGACCACGTCGGTGACCCAGCCTGCGCCGAAGCTTTCCCAGGCGAGCATGTCGACGCCGCGGGCGCCGAGCAGCGACCAGAGCGCCATTTCGACGGCGCCGGTATCGGAAGCGGGCACGATGCCGATGCGGTAATCGGCCGGCACTTCGAGAATTTCACGGGTAAGGTCGATGGCTTGCTTGAGCTTCGCCTTGCCGATCTTGGCCCGGTGCGAACGACCGAGCGCGGCATCGGAAAGGGCTTCAAGCGTCCAGCCGGGGCGCTTGGCGCAAGGACCAGAAGAAAAATGGGTATTCGCCGGGCGCGCGGCCGGCTTGGCAGGCTTCGTCATATGCTATCCTCTCAGATAGAAGCCCCTCGTTGGGGAGGGGTGTCCCGCCGTCGGGAATATTGCGGGACAGAGAGGAAGTCAAGCGGCTTGCGTCGCGTTTGATAAAATTTATGGCGCTTCGAGAAAATCGCTGCACGAGGCGGTCGATCCGCGACTCACCAGAATGCGAGACGCAGCCCGACGCGGAATTCGTGCCGCGCAAGGCCATCGTCATGGCCCTTGGCGCCGCTTGCACCGGCAAAGCCTTCTTCCCCAAAGTCGAACATGTCGCCGCCGGCAATGTACGAGAAGCGGTAGCCCAGATCCAATTTCAGGCGATCGGTGACGTCATAGGAGACGCCAGCCATCAGCGCATAGGCGAAACGCCAGCCGTCGCGCCCTTGATAAGAGGCTCCGCCCTCCGAACCGGCGCACATGCCTAGGCCCGCGATACAGGTCGAGCTTTCGTGCGCCGTCTTCCAGTCGAGATGGGTCGCGCCCAGGCCTGCACCGACATAGGGCGTGAACCCCGCAAGCGTTGCGAGATCGACATAGCCATTCGCCATCAGCCCGAGTGCCGAAAAATTGGCTCTGTGGGAAAGGGCGCAGGAGGTTCCGGCCCCCTCCCCGGCACAAGGCGTGGCCCTAAGCGAGGCGCCATCGAAACGGCCCTCGAAATATTCAGCCGTGACATCGGCGCGGAAGATGTCCGTAAACTGATAACCGAGGCCGATCGTGCCTGACACCGGCCTGCCGAAGCGGGTGTTGTCAAAGGGAACCGTCTCGTAACCGGCTCCATCGAAGGTTCGGTAGTAGGGATCACCCTCCCCGCTCCACGGCGCATAGCCAATGTCGCCGCGCAGGTAGAGGCGGTCGCCATCGTTTCCTTCGGGCGAGATAGTGATCTCCGGCGCGTCGAGCAGGTCCTCGTCGGCAGCTTCTGCCGTGCCGGAAAGCAGCAGGCCGGCACCCAGAGCGATGCCGCAAATCCCGTTCCGCCAATCCATAGTCCCGCCTCTTCACCCATCGTCGAACGCCAGCGGATATGCCGGCATGACCGTTGGCGTTAACTATTGGACGGGACAAGTTAACCGTGAGTTAACCATGTTTATTAACTGCGGCATTTAGCAAAAAGGGCCGCGTCTGCGACCCTTCGGAAGTGCGGCGACTTTGAAGCGTCTGCGCTGCTCTATCTGTTTGTTTTCTGCCGCATTTGTGCGACGTCAGGCGATTCCGCCTGACTGCAAAATGCTCTATTGCAGCGAGTAGCGCATGCCGAGCTTGAAATCGTGCGAGGTGATGTCCTCGAAGTGCATCGGGGGCGACGAGAAGTTCCCGTCATAGCTGCGGATGGTGCTGGTTCGCGCATTGCCGAGATCCACATAGCTGTAGCCGAAATCGACGGCCAAGCGATCGGTCGCCTGATAGGCGACCCCGGCATGCAGCGCCCAGGCAAAGTTCCAGGTCGGATCGCTGCTCGCGGAGGCAACGCCCAGGTTCGGTACGTTGATATCGCGGAAATTCGAAATTGTGTTGCGCGACGCACCGATGCCGGCGCCGACATAGGGCTTGATGCCATTCCAGTCGCCAATGTCCACATAGACGTTCGCCATCAGCAGCCATTCGGACTTGGCGCCGTCATAGTCGTTGGTGCCGTCCCATACGCCGTCGCCATCCTCATCATACCGGTCGAGGGCAGCGAAGTCGGCCTTGCCGCGGTATTCGACAATGCCGTCGAGGCGCAGCCAATCGTTGAACTGATAGCCGATACCCAGCCCCCCCAGCGGCGCGCTGTCGAAGCTGCCGCTATCGAGGAATTGGTGCACGGCGACGTCGTCGAACGCGCCGTTCTCGAGGTGACCGAGCCGCTGATTGCTCATGCCGAGATGGCCGCGCAGATACCATCCGCCGGACAGCACCACCGGCGGGTCGCCGGGATCCTCGATATAGAGATCGGCCGCCACTGCGGGTGTGCCGCTCAACAATGCGGCGATGATCGCAATCAAGGACTTGTTCATAACATGCTCCGCGAGAATTCTAGGCCCACGGCGTCTCGCCGGAGCGGTCATGCAACTTCGGTTGCATAGAATTCGCATGCACCAGTTAATTTCAGATTAAGCATAGAAATTTACTGTGTTTTTTAACAAATACCGATGCTAGGCACCAAGCTTTCCATGCGACAAGAAGGGACCTGCAATCGATGCCGGCCCTTGGATATAGATTCCGTGGAACGCCCTGCCTGTGACGTAAAATCCTACAGTTCAGGCATTTAGCGCGGACGCCGCACGCCCGCTCCTGGAATTTTCGTGAGGCGAAATGGAAATCGAGCGGTCCATTGCCTGGCACCGCCCAAGGAATCCATTAGAAGTAGAGGTGCGGAAGCCGCACGAGAGAGCCGCAGGTCAAGCGGCGCTGCGAACGCTGCCGATAACATTGACCAGTTCGTCGACAATCCGCTCGACCTTCCCGCGATCGTCGCCTTCGGCCATCACGCGGATCAGCGGCTCGGTGCCGGAGGGGCGGATCAGGAGACGGCCGCTCTTCGCGAGCTCCGCTTCAGCGTCGGCGATTGCCTGGCGCACCGTCTCGTCCTCCAGCGGCTTGCCTGCCGAGATACGTACGTTCTTCAGCACCTGAGGCACCGGTTCGAAACGCTGGCAAACCTCGCTCACGGACTTACCCTGCCGCTTGACAACCGCTAGCACCTGCAGCGCGGCCACCAGCCCGTCACCGGTCGTGCCGAAATCGGAGAGCACGATATGTCCGGACTGCTCTCCGCCGACATTCAGCCCGTCCTGGCGCATCTGCTCGACGACATAGCGGTCGCCGACCTTGGTGCGATGGAGCTTCAACCCGCGCGACTTCAAATACCGCTCGAGGCCAAGATTCGACATGACGGTCGCAGCGATGCCGCCACCCTGCAGCATGCCGTCTGTGGCCCAACTGTCGGCGATCACCGCCATCAACTGGTCGCCGTCGATAACCGTTCCGGTCTCGTCGACGATCACCACCCGGTCGGCATCGCCATCCAGCGCAATGCCGATATCCGCGCGGACTTCGTGCACCTTCTTCTGCAGGGCTGTCGGATGGGTCGAGCCGCATTCGAGATTGATATTGACGCCGTTCGGCTCCGTTCCGATCGTCACCACCTCGGCGCCGAGTTCCCAAAGCGCAGATGGCGCGACCTTGTAGGCGGCGCCATTGGCGCAGTCTATGGCGATCCGCAAGCCTTGCAGCGTGACATCGCGCGGCAGCGTCCGCTTCGCCTGTTCGATGTAGCGGTAAATGTCGCCGTCGACACGCTTTGCGCGGCCGATGTCCTCGGGCTTCGCCAGTTGAGCGGTCATGTCCTGATCGAGCAGTTCCTCGATCTTTTCCTCGATCTCGTCGGAAAGCTTGTAGCCGTCGGGCCCGAAGAGCTTAATGCCGTTATCGCGGAAGGGATTGTGCGAGGCGGAGATCATCACGCCGATATCGGCGCGCAGGGACCGCGTCAGCATCGCCACCCCGGGCGTCGGGATCGGCCCGAGCAGGAAGACATCGAGACCGGCTGCCGTGAATCCGGCGACCATCGCGTTTTCAAGCATGTAGCCCGAAAGGCGGGTATCCTTGCCGATCACCACGCGATGGCGGTGGGCGCCATTGCGAAAGATGGTGCCGACGGCAACACCGACTCGCATCGCGAGATCCGCCGTCATCGGAAAGATATTGGATTGCCCGCGAATGCCGTCGGTGCCGAAATATTTGCGCTTCATCTGTACTCCATTGTCCCGCTTCGCCGGACCCCCATCTACCGTCCGTGTGTTCTTGCCTGTTCCACGGACGGTTTTCATCTTCCGCGAACTCGCCACTGCGTGTCTCCTTTGCGCGTCTGACAAGACGTGCGGCCGCTGTTGTGCCATCTTTGCCACAAAAGCGCGATGAACGGCAGCAAACCTATCATCAGAAATCATTACAGCGCGTTACCTACCGCATGTCTCCGTAAATCGAGCTCGACTTCTACAGCGCCGCGCGTCTTATAAGACGCGCAAAGGTCGCTGTAGCACTTTGAATTTACTGCATGTCTTTGTCCTTTAATCGAGGTCGACTAAAGGAGACATGCAGTAGCGTGCGCGTCTGAAAGGCGCACGGCGGCGTACTGCATTGGTGCCGATAGCCGTGCAGCGGACTTGGGCCCCGATCTATAGAAAAGGCCGCCGCCCCTTCCGGAGCAGCGGCCTATGACGGCGGTCCAGATGAAGCTTCTATTGCGGTTGCGGCTCGAAGCCGCCTTCGGGCTCCTCGCCCTTGGTGCCGACTTCCTTTTTCGTGCCGGCCGAAGGCACCGCCGATCCGCGATGTGGCGGCGTGTCGTCGCCGAGATCGCGGGCCGGCTTCTCGCCACGGATCAGGGCTTTGATCTCGTCGCCGGTCAATGTTTCGTATTCGAGCAGCCCTTCCGCGAGTGCAACGAACTCGTGGTTCTTTTCCGTCAGGATACGACGCGCCTCTTCATAAGCGTCATCGATCAGACGGCGAATCTCGTTGTCAATCTTCTGCGCGGTCGCTTCGGAGACATTCTTCTGTTGCGCCACGGAATGGCCGAGGAAGACCTCCTGCTGGTTCTCGCCATAGGAGACCTGGCCGAGCTGGTCGGAGAAGCCCCATTGCGTGACCATCGCGCGGGCGAGCTTGGTCGCCTGCTCGATATCGGACGAGGCGCCGGAGGTGATATTCTCCTTGCCGAAGGTCAGCTCCTCGGCGACGCGTCCGCCCATCATGATGGCAAGCCGCGAGATCATCCACGTGTAGCTCATCGAGTAGCGGTCGCCCTCGGGCAATTGCATCACCATGCCGAGTGCGCGGCCCCGCGGGATGATCGTCGCCTTGTGCAGCGGATCCGCCGAGGGGACGTTGAGCGCGACGATCGCGTGGCCGGCCTCGTGATAGGCGGTCAGCTTCTTCTCGGCCTCGGTCATGGCGGAGGAGCGGCGCTCCGCACCCATCATGATCTTGTCCTTGGCGTCCTCGAACTCCTGCATGGTGACGAGACGCTTGTTTCGCCGCGCCGCCATCAGCGCCGCCTCGTTGACGAGGTTCATGAGATCGGCGCCGGAGAAGCCGGGCGTGCCGCGGGCAAGCACCTTGAGATCGACATTCGGTGCGAGCGGCACGTTGCGGACATGCACCTTGAGGATACGCTCGCGGCCGTTGATGTCCGGGTTCGGCACGACGACCTGCCGGTCGAACCGGCCTGGGCGCAGGAGCGCGGGGTCGAGCACGTCTGGACGGTTGGTCGCGGCGATCAGGATGATCCCCTCATTCGCCTCGAAGCCATCCATTTCGACCAGCAACTGGTTCAGCGTCTGCTCACGCTCGTCGTTGCCGCCGCCGAGACCTGCGCCGCGGTGACGACCAACCGCGTCGATCTCGTCGATGAAGATGATGCAGGGGGCGTTCTTCTTCGCCTGCTCGAACATGTCGCGGACGCGCGACGCACCGACGCCGACGAACATCTCGACGAAATCCGAACCGGAGATGGTGAAGAAGGGAACATTCGCCTCACCAGCGACAGAGCGGGCAAGCAGCGTCTTGCCGGTTCCGGGCGGACCGACGAGCAGCACGCCGCGCGGGATACGGCCGCCGAGCCGCTGGAACTTTTGCGGGTCACGCAGGAATTCGACGATTTCCTCGAGGTCCTGCTTGGCTTCATCAACGCCGGCGACATCGTCAAAGGTCACCCGGCCATGCGCCTCTGTCAAAAGCTTGGCCTTCGACTTGCCGAACCCCATGGCGCCGCGCGAGCCGCCTTGCATCTGGCGCATGAAGAACAGCCAGACGCCGAGGATCAAAAGCATCGGCAGCAGCGTGCCGATATAGCTCAGGAAGCCGGAGGAGCCGTCGGCTTCCGGACGCACCGTCACCGTCACGTCCTTCGCTTCCAGCCGCTCGGTGAGCGCGGTATCTACCGCAGGCGCATAGGTCTGGAAGGTCGAGCCGCTCTCGGTGTAGCTGCCGATCACCTTGGAACCGGTGATCACCACTTCCTTGACGCGGTTGGCATCGACGTCCTTCAGGAACTGCGAGAAGGGAATTTCACGCGAACCCGTGCGCTCGGTCGGCTGCTGGAACATACTGAATAGCGCTATCAGGAGAAGCGCTATGATTGCCCAGAGGGCAAAATTTCGAAAATTAGGGTTCATCGAACTCCCCGGAACCTGCCGCAGCCTGGCTTTTGCCGGACCGCACTCTTGTTCCTTAACATAAGGTTCCTGCGCTGCCTTGCCAAGGCAAACCGCTGGCTACCCTTCCTTTTCCGTCAAACATCGTGAACCGGCGGAGCGGGATAGCGTTCCCGTCCGAAAAGCACGGCAACGGCATCAGCCATGATCCTGTCGAAACCGGGCAAAAAGGTGTCATAAAGCCCGATACGGCACTCGATCACCGCCGCCTCGCGCCCTGAACTTTCGGGCTCCGCAGACACGATGCGAGGTGCCACCTCCGAAGCCCTTCTCGCAACCCCCTTCGGCAGTCCTGCGTCAATAAGCCTCTGCTGGAGCGCGGCTCCATCCACGCCGGCGCTCACCGTCAGGGCGGGTCCCAGGCTCGCAATGCTGAAGCGCCCATCCCAAAGGCCCCTGCCCCCGGGTCCGATGCCGAGGACCGGAAGGTTGCGCGGTTCTCGGTAGAGATAGAGGCCGCTGCGACGCCGGTCGAAGACCACCCGCCCGGCGGTCATGCGACCTGGACGGTCCGATCGCAGAAAATCCGAAAGCCTCTTGATCGTCGCGCGCGCCGGAAGGTGGCCGCGCCCCCCGAGGACTGCGGCAACCGACATCAGGCCGCGGCGCCAATCCGGGTTGTCCATCTTCACCGCACTGGATGCCGCAATCTCGGCAACAAGTGCCTCGTGGACCTTTACTCGTTCCTCGATCAGCGCCGCCGCCCTTGCCGAGGAGGCGGCCCGTTGCGCCCCACTCCAAACGGGCGACGACGCGCAATTCGACCTATCCACATCCGCGCGCAGGCGGGCCCGCTCGAATTGAGGATTGACGTTGCTCGGATCGTCGGACCACCCGATGCCCCTCCTCTCGAGGTAGGTGCGGATTTCGGCGCGGCGAATGCCTAGGAACGGCCGCAAGACCCAAATTTGCCGGGCGTACAGCATTGTTGCCGCCATGCCTGCGGCTCCCTGGCCCTCGCCCGTTTCCCCTTCGACAGGGTGGCGCGCGCCGCGCATGGCGATCGTCTCGCACTGATCGTCGGCCGTATGGCCGGTGGCGATGCAATCGGCGTCAAACGCGTTGGCCGCTACGGCAAGCAGTTCGTAACGCTTGTTGCGCGCTGCCGCCTGAATGCCGGTCCGGGGTTTGTCGCCCTCCCAGCGAAGAACTCTATGGGGGATATCGAGCTCGGCGCAGAACCTGCCGACCGCTTCGGCTTCAACAGCAGACCCGGACCGTAGCGCGTGATCGACGGTACAGGCGGCAAGGGAGAAGCCGCCCTTCTCTTCCGCGATCGCCGAATGCAGGGCGAAGAGCAGGCCCATGGAATCGCTGCCACCGGAGACGGCGACGAGTATCCGGCCGGGTTTGACGAAGGATGAGAGAAGACGTCTGGCCGCATCGAGGACGGCGTTGGGCATCAAACGGGCCTCAGCAGCCGAAGCGGCTCTGCTCGCTGGTCACCTTCGCCTTAACGGCGGCCGATGCCTGGGGATAGCGCTTGTTCACCTCGCGCAATGTCGCGCAAGCCGTTTCCTTGTTGTCGAGAGCCCCGAGCGACATGCCGAGCTTCAACAGCATTTCGGGTGCCTTGGGCGATTTGCCGTAGGTCTGGTGCGCGTTCAGGAAGGTCTTCGCCGCATCGCTGAAGTTGCCCTGCGAATATTGCGCTTCACCCATCCAGAAGCTGGCGTCCGCCGCCTTTTCCCCCTCGGGAAAAGCCTCGAGGTATTGGCGAAACTCCTGCTCGGCCAAGCCGTAATCGCCGGAAAGAACATGGCCGTAGGCGGATTGATAGAGATCGCCCGCATTGCCGAGCGCGGCCGTCTGCTGGCCCGCTGCCGCATTGCCGTCGATACCGGCCGTACCCTGGTCGGCCATGCCCGTATCGACACCCGGCAGAGTGGCGTTTGCGCCCGGCTCGATATCCGTGGTGGCCGAGACCGGATTGCCGTTCTCGTCGAAAATGATCTGGCCGAGCGTCGTCGGCGGCGGCGCAGCGCCTGGAACTGCCGCAGCCATGTCGTCATCGGCCGACGCGGTCGGTTCCGGGCTCTCCGTCACCTCGGGGGTGACGGATGCCTGGTCGTTCATCTTCGGCGTATCAAGAGCGCCGCTTTTCTTGCCGGAGGACCTGCCGCTTTCGAGATCCTGGAAACGGAACTCGTTGTCCTCCTGGAACTTCCGGATCTGTTCCTGCATCTGCAGGAGTTGGAAGCTCATTTCCTCGATACGCCCGTTGAGCGAGCGGATCTGTTCCTCGAGCTGGCCGATCCGACCGGCGTCGGCCGACTGCACTTTCACCACCGGCAGGTCATCTTTTCCGGCTTCGGTTATACGGGCAAAGAGCCCGGAGAGCGGCATGGCATTCGCGATTGGGCCGAGGCTCGTAAGGGCCGTCAGTCCAACGAGTCCTGCCACGACAAATTTCTTCATATCATTTGTCCTGTTCGAATCCGATCGTCCCACCCCATGGCGCCACAATACATTCGCCGATTCCCTGAGGTGAGCGCCGCACAGTTTTCCAATTGCCGTGAAAAAGCAACGGAGTTCGGCCAAAGTGTGGTAAAAAAGCAAAGGGCGGCACTCGGCCGCCCCTCAATTTGGCTTTTCACGGGAGCTGAAGATCAGCTTCCGGCACCACCGAGAACGGTAACGGCGCGGCGGTTCTGCGACCAGCAGGAAATATCGTCGCAGACGGCCACCGGCTTTTCCTTGCCGTAGGAGATCGTGCGCATGCGGTTGGCGGGAACACCGCGGCTGACGAGATAGTCGCGGGTCGCGGCAGCGCGGCGGGCGCCAAGCGCCAGGTTGTATTCGCGGGTGCCGCGCTCGTCAGCATGGCCCTCAACGGTGATTGCGTAGTTCGGATATCTCGCCAGCCATTGCGCCTGGCGGTCGAGCGTTGCCTGAGCATCGGCGCGGATCGAGCTCGAATCCGTATCGAAGAAGATGCGGTCGCCGACATTGACCGTGAAGTCCTGCTGCGAACCCGGCGTTGCCGCGCCGGCGCCGAGGCCGAGACCGGCGGCATCGTTCGGCAAGTTCTTCTTCGAAGCGCAGCCGGCAAGGGCAAGCGTCATCACGAGGGCGATCATGACCGGATTGCGGGCAAAGGTCTGCAGGCGGCTTGCGGCCGGGGTGTCAATTCGGCTCATGGGGCCGGGTCTCCTTGAGAAGCGTCATAAGAGAGGTGTCTGAATTCACGGTTGCCAGACTGTAACCGGGAGCGGTTAATTGCTCTTCAACGGATATGGTTAACAAAACGGAAATCGGTGTGGGAAGGCCCCTACACCAGTACTTTGCGGCGAGAAAGCGGCAAATGGGCCACATTTCACGCCCTTGCTGTGGATATCCCGCCCCTTAATATCTGGGGCGGGCTAGATCGAAATCGGCGTTCTATTCCATCAGCGGCGACCAGGCCGGATCGGAGGCGAAGCCCTGGGTCTGGATCAGCTGCTCGTTATAGCCCGTGAGATCGATCGAATAGAGCTGCGGACCGCCGGCGCCGGCATTCTGGCGGAAGAACATCAGCACACGGCCGTTCGGCGCCCAGGTCGGGCCCTCGTTGTGGAAGCCCGTGGTCAGAATGCGCTCACCCGAACCGTCCGGCTTCATCACGCCGATCGAGAACTTGCCGCCCGACTGCTTCGTGAAGGCGATGAGGTCGCCGCGCGGAGACCAGACCGGCGTGGAATAGGAGCCGTCTCCGAAGGAGATGCGCGTCTGGCCGGAGCCGTCTGCCCCCATAACGTAAAGCTGCTGCTTTCCGCCGCGGTCGCTCTCGAAGACGATCCGGCTTCCGTCCGGCGAATAGGACGGCGACGTGTCGATCGCGGCGGTGTTGGTCAGCCGCGTCGTCGTGCGCGAGCGCAGGTCCATGGTGTAGATATTGGCGTTGCCGTCCTGCTGCAGACTCATGATCACCCGCTGCCCGTCCGGCGAGAAGCGCGGCGCGAAGGTCATGCCGGGAAAGTTGCCGACGACCTCGCGCTGTCCGGTTTCGAGCTGCAGCAGATAGACGCGCGGCTGCTGGTTCTCGAACGACATGTAGGTGATTTCCTGCCGGTTCGGCGAGAAGCGCGGCGTCAGCACGATGTCGTTCGTGTTGGTCAGCGCCCGGGCATTGGCGCCGTCCTGGTCCATGATCGCGAGCTGGCGCTTGCGCGCATTCTTCGGTCCGCTCTCGGCGACATAGACGATGCGGGTATCGAAATAGCCCTTCTCGCCGGTGATCCGCTCATAGATCGCATCGGCAATGATATGCGCGACGCGGCGCCAGTTTTCCGGCTGGGTATAGAACTGTTGGCCCAGCATTTGCTGCCCGGCGAATGTATCCCACAGGCGGAACTCCGCCTTCAGCCGGCCGTCGCCTTCCTGGGTGACGCGACCGATGACGAGCGCCTGGGCGTTGATCACCTTCCAGTCCTCGAAGCGCGGGGCGGCATCGGGATTGGAAATCTTCTCGATGAAGGCACCCCTGTCGACCGGCGCAAAGAGACCGGAGCGCTTCAGGTCGGCAGCAATCACGTCGGATATTTTCTTGCCGAGTTCACCCTGCAGGAAATCGGTCACGGCGATCGGCAGCGGCTCGACATTGCCCTTGTTGATGTTGATCTCGACGAGCGCGTTCGCCGGCGAGGCAAGAAGCCCACAGGCCGCGAACAGCACCATCAGAAGGCGGAAAAAGTTGCTCAGCATTTCCATAAAGCCTTTCAGCCTTTCGTCTTTCTGGCGGGTCGGAGATATTGCGCGCGGTTTCCCGCCCCGCATCCCGTTCCCAGCCGGTCTAGAGCATTGAGCTCGGGTCGAAATTGACGACGACCTCGCTCCACGAATCGTATTTGTCGGCAGGCAGCCCCTGAAACGGCGCGGACTTGAGAATCGCGCGACGCGCACCGCCCATCAGCGCCCGGCGCGCCGAGTCGGAACCGCCTGTGGCTTCGACCTCGGGCTCGCCGATCAGGCTGCCGTCCCGGTCGAGCCGCATCGTGACCTTGATGCGCACGTCTGAAGCGTCGGCCATACCGGGGATGATCGACCAATTGTTCTGGATCTGCCCGCGCAGGGCGTCGATCTCGCTCTGCGAAAGCTTTTCACCGGAGGTGGTCTTCTTGCCGCCCAGAGCCGCTTCCTCGGTCGAGCGCTTGGCGCCGCCGCCGGAAGACTCCTGCTTGTTCAGCAGTGCCGCAATCTCGTCGGCATTGAAGTCGCTCTCCTTCTGCGAGGTCGCCTTCTTCTGTTCCTTCTTCGCCTCTTCCTTCTTGCGCTCGGGCGTCTTGGCCGTCTGCGCCGGCTGTTCGACCTTCGGCTTCGCCATCGGCGTCGGCACCTTGTCGGGCAGAGCCTCGGCCTCGGGATTTTCGGCCGGCTTCTCTTCGGCGGGTATCGCTTCGGGGATCGTTTCCGGCTTCACCTCCTGCTTCGGCGTCGGCAGGGCCGCGACTTCCGTTGCCGGTTCGGAGGCGGGCTTCGTTTCTTCGACCTTTTTGATCTCCTCCATCACCGGGTCGGGAGTCGGCGGGGCCTTCTCCGTTTTTTCCGGAGCGGCTGCCGTTTCCTTCTCAACCGGCTTAGCGTCCGGCTTCGGCGGCGCCTTCAGATCGATGTCGTTGTCGCCGACATTTTCGGCATTTTCGACTGGCGTCGGCTTCTTGGTCGGAACCGGGGAGGCCTTTTCCTTGGCCGGCGCCTTTTTGTCGCCCTGTTGGATCTGGGTGATCGATTCGACCGGTATGATGTCGACCGGCAGCGCCTCGACATCCGCAACCTCGAATTCGGCCGGGCTGCCGAGCGACACCAGCGCCCAGGTCAGGACCAGGGCGTGGAGGACAGCAGATGTAGCAAGACTGCCCTTCATGACCGGAGATCACTTTTCCTGTTCTTGGAGCGTTACGAGCCCGAGATTCTTGAAGCCGGCGGCCGAGATGCGCGCCATGACCTTCATCACCGTGCCGTAGTCGGCATTGGTGTCGCCGCGCACGTAGATGCGCTCGTTGTAGCCGGTAGTGGCGATCGCCTCGAGCTTCGGCACGACCTCGTCGATGCCGATCGGCGTCTCCTGCAGAAAGATCTCGCCGGCCGGATTGACCGAAACGGTAATTGGCTGGGTGTCCGCGTTCATGGCCTTCGCCTGCGTTTCGGGCAGGTCGATCGGCACGCCGACCGTCATCATAGGCGCCGCCACCATGAAGATGATCAAGAGCACCAGCATCACGTCGACAAGCGGCGTGACGTTGATCTCGCTGATCGTAGCCCTCCTGCCGCTGCGCCGGCGGCGTCCGCCGCCCGAACCCCTGGCTCCACCAACTGCCATACCCATAAGCCTGGTCTCCGTGCCCGGGGATTACTGCGCAGCCTGGCGCGAAGGCTGCAGCTTCTCGTCGATCTGCCGCGACAGGATGGCGGAGAACTCGTCGGCGAAAGCTTCCATGCGCGCCGTCAGCTTGCCGGAATCGGCGGTGAATTTGTTGTAGGCGATAACGGCCGGAATGGCGGCGAGCAGGCCGATTGCGGTCGCCAGCAGCGCCTCGGCGATGCCGGGCGCCACGACGGCGAGGTTGGTCGACTTCGAGCCGGCGATCGCCTGAAACGAGGTCATGATACCAATCACGGTGCCGAAGAGGCCGATGAAGGGCGCAGCCGAACCGATCGTGGCGAGAGAGCCGAGCCGCGCCTCGAGCGTCTCGGATTCACGCGCGAGCGTCACGTCCATGGCACGGTCGATGCGCATCTGCAGACCGATGGGCGAACGGGCGCCGCGCTCGAAGCTCTTCTTCCATTCGCGCATCGCCGAGACGAAGATCGCGCCCATCCCTGTGGTATTCCGGTCGGACAGCGTGCGGTATAGCTCCTCCAGCGACTGGCCGGACCAGAAAACCTGCTCGAAATTGTCGAGCTGGCGCCGTACGCGTCCGTACTTCAGGGACTTGTCGACGACGATCGCCCAGGTCCAGACCGAGGCTCCGATCAGCCCCAGCATGACCAGCTTCACGACAAGGCCCGCCTGCATGAACAACGACCAGAGGGTCACATCGCTCGTCGCGGCCAATCCTACCTGTTCCATCGATTCAGTCCCCGAATCCAAATACCCGGCAGAGCGGTTCATGCTCGTGACCGGGTTGCCCAAAGGTCTTTTGCAAGTATGCCCCGGCATTGCCACCCATCGCGGCACTGCGATCTTTTGCTTTAGCCTGCCTTCTTGCCGTCAATTTTGGTCAAAGGATGACGTGCAGTGCACAAATCCTGATACACAGATTAAGACACCGTTATAGTTAAAGGAGTATTACCGGACGCCACCACAAGCGGAACCTCGCCGCCCTTTGAACGTTTCGGTTCCATGTTTTTCAGGCCGTCGAGACAAACTCGGGAACCGCCACTGCCGCAAGCCGGCCGCCGCAACGGATGAGGTGTGGCGACGGCAGCGTGCGCAATGTGGAAAGGCCAGCTTCGCCAGCTCTTCAGCGCCAAGCGGACGGAGGGCAGCGAGGGCAAGAAGACCAAGGCGCAATCCTCGTCCTCCGGCCGCAGCCGGCAGCAATCGGCGTGAGGAGAGATCCATGGCGGCGCGCAGTGAACCGCTTTCCGAATACAATCGGCGCCGCGACTTCGCCAAGACGCGCGAACCCAAGGGTATGGTCGCGCAAGGGCGCCAGAGCCGGAAGCGCTTTCTCGTCCAGAAGCACGCCGCGACTCGGCTGCATTACGACTTCCGCCTCGAGTGGGAGGGGGTGCTGAAGAGCTGGGCCGTCACTCGCGGGCCGAGCCTCAACCCGGAGGACAAGCGCCTTGCCGTACGGACGGAGGATCATCCGCTCGCCTATGGCGATTTCGAGGGCACGATCCCCGAAGGTGAATATGGCGGCGGCACGGTCATGCTTTGGGACACGGGCTGGTGGGAACCGGAAGGCGACCCGGCCGAGGGGCTGAAGAAGGGCAAGCTCTCCTTCCGCCTGCATGGAAGCCGCATGAAGGGGGGCTGGGCACTCGTCCGCATGCGGCCGCAGGGAGGCGAGAAACGTGAAAACTGGCTCCTCGTGAAACACAGCGACGAAATCGCCTCGGAGGACGGCGATGCACTCGTCGAGGACCAGGTGACGAGCATCCGCACCGGGCGCACGATGGAAGAGATTGCCTCCGGCAAGGGCGAAGGGAAGGCACGCGTCTGGCATTCGAACAGGAGCACGGCTGCCAATCTCGAGGCCGGTGCAATAGCCGAGAGCGGCGACCGGCAGAAGTGGCGGTCGCGCTCCTTCGCGAAGGCGCCCGACTTCCGGCCACCTCAGCTTGCGACGCTGGTGACAAAGGCACCCGCTGGAGACGATTGGCTAAGCGAGGTGAAGTTCGATGGCTATCGGCTGGTTTGCACGGTCGGCGGTGATGGAGCGCGCTGCTACACGCGCAACGGCCTCGACTGGACCAAAAAGTTCCCCGCGATTGCCGCCGCCCTTGCCGAACTCGATTGCAAGTCGGCGCTGATCGACGGCGAGGTGGTGGCGCTATCGCAAGAAGGTTCCAGTTTCTCCGCCCTTCAGAAGGCGCTCAAGACCGGTGCCAGCGCCCGCCTCTATGCGTTCGACCTGCTCGAGCTCGACGGCAAGGACCTCAGTCGCCAGCCGCTCGTCGAAAGAAAGGCGAAGCTTAAAGCGCTGCTCGACACGCTTGGCGTGACGGCGACCATCCAGTACAGCGAGCATGTGCGTGGCAGCAGCGCGCATGTGCTTGCCGCCATGTGCAGGGCCGGACAGGAAGGCATCGTCGCCAAGGAGGCGAACGCTCCCTATCGCAGCGGCCGAAGCCGGAGTTGGCTGAAAGTCAAATGCACGAAACGCCAGGAGTTTGTCATCGGCGGCTATACGCCTTCATCGAAAAAAGGCCGGCCCTTCGCTTCGCTCCTGGTCGGCACCTTCGAAGGCGGCAAGCTCGTCTATCGCGGCGGCGTCGGCACCGGCTTCACGGGCAAGACGCTCGATGAGCTCGCAGCGCTTTTCGCCAGGCGCAAACGCCAAACGTCGCCCTTCGATGCGGTGCCGCGGGAGCGAAGCCGCGATGGCTTATGGCTGAAGCCCGACCTGGTGGCGGAGGTCGATTTCGCCGAGTTCACCGATGACGGCCATATCCGCCACGGCTCGTTCGAGGGATTGCGCGAAGACAAGGAGGCCAAGGCCGTGAAACTGGAAACGCCGAATGCCGCAACCGCCAAGGCCAAGACGCGCCTACGCAAATCCCCGGCGGCGAAGAGCTCCAGGCCCATAGCGAAGGGAGAGGACGAGGTGCTCGGCATCCGCATCTCCAATCCCGACCGAATCCTTTTTCAGGGCCAAGGCATCAGAAAGATCGACCTTGCCCGCTACTATGCGGTGGTCGCCGAGCGGATGCTGCCGCTTGCAGCCGGCCATCCCCTCTCGCTGGTGCGCTGCCCGCAAGGTCGGCAGAGAAAGTGCTTCTACCAGAAACATGCGAGCGACGGCTTTCCGAACGAGATACGGGAAGTTCCGATCGAGGAAGCATCCGGCGAGACCAAGAACTATATGTATCTGGACAATGCCAACGGGTTGGTCGCCGCCGTTCAGATGGGAACGCTCGAATTTCACATCTGGGGTTCAACCATCGACAAGCTGGAACAGCCGGACCGCCTGGTCTTCGACCTCGACCCCGATCCGAGCGTCGGCTTCGCCACGGTGAAGTACGCGGCCAAAGCGCTGCGCGACGAACTCGGCCGGATCGGCCTGACGTCTTTCGCCCTCGTGACCGGCGGCAAGGGCGTGCATGTGGTCGCGCCGCTCGTCCGCCGCGCCCCCTGGGAAGAGGTGAAGCGCTTCGCCAAGACTGTCGCGCAAGGTTTCGCGGATCGCGATCCCGATCGATTCGTGGCCACCATGTCGAAGGCCAAGCGCAAGGGCCGGATCTTCATCGATTGGCTGCGGAACGAACGCGGGGCCACGGCGATAGCCCCCTATTCCACCCGCGCCCGCGAAGGCGGGCCCATTGCCACGCCCGTCGGCTGGGACGAACTCGAAGCCCTCGGCGCCGCCAACGCCTTCCAGATGGCCGACATTCTTCAGCGGATCGAAAGCAGCACGGATCCCTGGCGCGAGTTCGGCAAGGCAAGGCAGTCGCTGACGAAAAAGCTCCTGGACTCGGTCGCGGGCTGAGATCGACCGTGCGGTTTAGGCCGCGACGGTCTGCGCAGCCAGAAATTTCGCAGCCAGCGCCTCCGGCAGCCGGCGCGGCCTGCCCTGACCGTTGATCACCGCGATAATGACCTTTGCCGCAATCAGCAGCGCATCGCCGCGCCGGATCTGCTGCTGCAGCACCATCTTGGCGCCGCCGGCCTTTTCCGTTGCGGTTTCGATCGTCAGCACGTCATCCATGCGGGCCGGCGCCTTGAAATCGATTTCCATCCGATGGACGACGAAGACAAGCCCCTCCGCGTCGCCTTCGATCGCGAGGGTCGCCTGTTCGACCCCAAGCAGCCTGAGATAATCCGTTCGGGCCCGTTCCATGAAATGGAGATAGCGGGCATGATAGACGACTCCGGAAAAATCGGTGTCCTCATAATAGACCCGCTGGATCAGTCGATGGCCGGTTTCGGTCAACTCGCCGGCAAGCGAAATCAGTGACATGGCATTCTCCGGGAGGATTTGGTTTCCTGTGCAGGATCGAAAAGGCATTTGCAAGTATTTGTCGCTTTGTCACAATCCTGTCCTATCTGATGATCCGTCCCTTCCTCCCGATCAGGAGAATCGTGCATGAAGATTGCAATCCTCGGCGGTGACGGTTTCGTCGGCTGGCCCACCGCGCTCCATCTGTCCGATGCGGGCCACGACATCCATATCCTCGACAATCTCTCCCGCCGCTGGATAGACACCGAACTCGGCGTGCAATCCTTGACCCCGATGGATTCCATCCAGGAACGCACGCGCATCTGGCATGCGGAGACCGGTCGGCGCATACACTTCAACCTGATCGACCTCGCCCGCGACTACGAGCTCCTCAAGAAGTGGCTGCAGGAACATCGTCCCGACGCGATCGTCCACTTTGCCGAGCAGCGGGCGGCACCCTACTCGATGAAAAGCGACCGGCACAAGAATTACACGGTCAACAACAACGTCAACGCTACCCACAACCTCTTGAACGCTCTGGTGGAGATCGACCTCGATGCACATCTCGTGCATCTCGGCACGATGGGCGTCTACGGCTATTCCACCGTCGGCGCGGCCATTCCCGAAGGCTATCTGCCGGTCGGGATCGAGACGATGGGCGGCGAGACGGTGAGCCAGGAGATCCTTTATCCGCCCAATCCCGGTTCGATCTATCACATGACTAAGTGCCTCGATCAGTTGCTCTTCCAGTTCTATGCGAAGAATGACGGGCTCAGGATCACCGACCTGCACCAGGGCATCGTCTGGGGCACACATACGGAACAAACCCGGCGCCATCCGCAGCTCATCAACCGCTTCGACTATGACGGCGACTATGGGACGGTCCTGAACCGCTTCCTGATCCAGGCGGCGATCGGTTATCCGCTGACGGTGCACGGCACCGGCGGCCAGACCCGCGCCTTCATCCATATTCAGGATTCCGTTCGCTGCATCGAACTCGCACTGTCGAACCCGCCGGCCGGCGGCAGCCGCGTCGAGATATTCAATCAGATGACTGAGACGCATCGCGTGCGCGACCTTGCCGAGATGATCGCCAAAATGACCGGCTCCAAAATCGCCTGGCTGCCGAACCCGCGTAAGGAAGCGGCGGAGAACGACCTCGTCGTGCACAATGAGAAGTTCCTGGAGCTCGGGCTCGACCCGATCCGCCTTGCGGATGGGCTGCTTTCTGAGATCGTCGACGTCGCGAAGAAATTCGCCTATCGCGTCGATCGCTCGCGCGTGCCGGCCGTCGCCGCCTGGACCAGGGACATCGCTCCGCTGATCAATCACGATCCGGAGGGCACGCGGCTGAAATCCGTTTCGTGATGGCACAGACGACCGCTTCGGAGGGGCTCCGCCCCTCCTCACCGCCCTCTGCAGCCCGTGCCTTCGTGACGCTCGTCACCAATGCCGATTATGCACTCGGCGCGCGCGCGCTCGCCCGCTCAATCCGCCGCACGGAAACGACGGCAGACATCGTGGTGCTGCATACGGGCGGAGTGGACATTTCCGCGCTCTTGCCGCTCCGGAAATTCGGCTGCCGGCTGATCGAAACGGAACTACTGCCGCTTTCCGACGAATTCAACGCGCGCCATGCGCGCCGGAATGTGCACGAGAAGGCGCCGTTCACGAAAGGCCGGAAGCCCGCCTTCCACTCGCCACTCGACAATTTCTGCAAGCTGCGGCTTTGGCAGCTCACCGAATACGAGTGCTGCGTCTTCATCGACGCCGACGCGCTCGTTCTGCGCAATATCGACAAGCTGTTTCTCTATCCGGAGTTTTCGGCAGCGCCGAATGTCTATGAGAACCTTGCGGATTTCCATCGGCTGAATTCCGGTGTCTTCGTCGCCGAGCCCTCGCTTGCGACATTCAAAAGCATGCTGACGGCCCTCGATGCGCCGGGCGCCTTCTGGCCGCGTACGGACCAGACCTTCCTGCAAGACTACTTCCCCGACTGGCATGGATTGCCAGTTACGATGAACATGCTGCAATATGTCTGGTTCAACCTGCCCGGACTTTGGGATTGGCGTTCGATCGCCATCCTTCACTATCAGTACGAAAAGCCGTGGGAAAAGGACCATCCGCGCGCAGACAGCCTGCGCCCACTGATCGAGCTCTGGCAAGCCTACCTCACCGGCGAGAGCATTCCCGACGCTGCAGCGCTTCAAAATCCCCCACGTGCCGGAACCGCATCGTGAGCCGCGTCCTCGTCTCCGGCGGCACCGGTTATGTCGGCCGCTTCATCGTCGAGCATCTGCTTGCAAGCGGTTACAAGGTGACGGTGGCCTGCCGATCGCGGCCAGCAGCAAGCTTCTTCTCCCGGCCGGTCGCCTATTTGCCGCTCTACCTCGATCCGGACCGCGACCAGATCGCCGCCTTCGACGATGTCTGTTATTTCGTCCACGCGGCCTTCGAGCATGTCGAGGGCAGGTATCGCGGCGGCGAAGGCGGAGACCCGGAGGGGTTCCGCCGCGCCAATCTCGACGGCTCGATTCGTCTCTTCGAGGAGGCGCGCAGTGCCGGCGTCCGTCGCTCAGTCTTTCTTTCCAGCCGCGCCGTCTATGGCAAAACCGCCTCACCCATCCTCGACGAGTCGACGACGCCCGAACCGGACACGCTCTACGGCGAGGTGAAACTCGCCGCCGAGAACGTGCTCGAATCGCTTGCAGGCCCGGCTTTCGTGACCGCGAGCCTGCGCGTGACCGGCGTCTATGGCCAGGCCGGATCCGTCCGACGCCACAAATGGAGCAGCCTTTTCGCCGATTATCTCGCCGGCGCGTCCGTGCCGCCCCGTATCGGCACCGAAGTCCATGGCGACGACGTCGCCCGGGCCGTGCGCCAGATGCTGGAAGCGGATCCGGCGAAAATCTCCGGCAAGGTCTTCAATGTTTCCGACGTCCTGACGGACACCCGCGAAATTCTGGCAATCTTTCAAGCAGCGACAGGCTGTCCCCATCCGTTGCCGCCGGCAGCCGATCCGAACGGTGTCAAGGTTATGACCACGGACAGACTGCGCACCCTTGGGTGGACCCCGGGCGGGCAGGAACGACTGGCGGTCACCATTGGGGGACTGGCGCGGGATCTCCTATAGAAGAAACTGGCAAGCGTGTCAGCCGCCGACGAATTTCCCTCGCCTCGCCGCAAACTGCGAGGCCCTTCTCTCCGCTTGCAGGGAGAAGGTGCCCGACAGGGATGAAGACGGTCTGCGGTCACCCAAGGTCGACCACAACGATCTCCGGCGGCACGCCAAAGCGGATCGGGGCGATGGAGCAGCCGAGACCGCCCGAGACGATCAGATTGCGATCATGCTCTACGATATGGCCATAGGCATAGCGGTCGCCGAAACGGGACGGTACGACCGGTGAATAGCCGGCAAGCCGCACCTGACCGCCATGGGTGTGCCCGGAGAGCGTCAGCGAGACGCGCGACGGCACGTCTGGAAAGATGTCGGGTTCGTGCGCCAGCAGGATCACCGGCGCCTTATCAGTGACCTGCGCAAGAGTCCCGCCGAGATCGTCGAGGCCGATCATGCGCCGCCGTTTCCAGATCTTGCCCGGGCGAAGCGCGAGTTGGTCTTCGAGCCCCGCCAGCCAGAAGCTGAAGCCGTCCTTCTCCAGGCGGATGGCGCGATTGCTGTGGACCTCGATACCGACGCGTGTCAGCGCCCGATGCGCGAAAGTGTCGCCGCCGCCGTTCTTCTGGGCGGTCCGGTCTTCCCACCAGTCGTGATTGCCCATCACCGCATGCACGCCGAGCGGCGCTTTGAGCGTCGAGAGCGCAGTCGACCACTCGCTCGCAGGAACGCGACGCGTGACAAAATTCATGCCCGAGGCATAGTCACCGAGAAGCAAGGTGACATCGCCGCGGAGGCTGTTGGCGCGCTTGCAGATCGAGACGATGCGCTCGGCCGACATCCAGGGTTCGCAGGCATGCAGATCGGCGAGTGCGACAAGACGCAGCTTGAGGCCCGGCGTCCAGCCGGGCGGAGTCATCTGGTAGCGGGCGATCGAGAGCCGCCCGAGCGGCTCGACGGCCAAGGCATAGCCGCCAAGCGCAGCGAAACTTGTGAACCCGCCGCCGACCAATTTCATGAAGCCGCGGCGGTTGATCATCTCAGTCGTCCTCGAGTGTCAGCCGGAATTGGGCCGCCTCTACATCCTTGGGCGGATTGAGGCCGAGATGCTTCCAGGCATTTGCCGTCAGAACGCGGCCACGCGGGCTGCGCTGGATGAAGCCCTGCTGGATGAGATAGGGCTCGATGATATCTTCGATTGCGTCGCGCGGCTCGGAAAGCCCGGCTGCGATTGTATCGATGCCGACCGGCCCGCCACCGAAATTCTGGGCGATCATCGCCAGATAGCGGCGGTCGAGCTGGTCGAGACCCACATTGTCGACCAGCAGGCGCGTCAGGGCCTCGTCGGCAAGCTCGCGCGTCACGGCGTCGGCGCGGGCGACCTCGGCGAAATCGCGCACGCGCCGCAGAAGGCGCCCGGCAATGCGCGGCGTGCCGCGCCCTCGTCGGGCGATTTCGCGCGCGCCTTCGTCGGTCATGCCGAGGCCCATAAGCCGCGCGCCGCGCCTGACGATCGATTCCAGCTCGTCGACGGTATAGAAATTGAGCCGCACGGGAATGCCGAAGCGGTCGCGCAAGGGCGTCGTCAGGAGCCCGAGGCGAGTCGTCGCAGCGACGAGGGTGAACTTGGAGAGGTCGATCTTCACCGAACGCGCCGCCGGCCCTTCCCCTATGATGAGATCGAGCTGGAAATCCTCCATTGCCGGATAGAGAATTTCCTCCACCGCCGGATTCAGGCGATGAATCTCGTCGATGAAGAGCACGTCGCGCTCCTCGAGATTTGTGAGAAGTGCCGCGAGATCGCCGGCCTTTGCGATCACCGGACCGGAGGTCGAGCGGAAATTGACGCCCAGTTCCTTCGCCATAATCTGCGCCAACGTCGTCTTGCCGAGACCGGGGGGACCGACGAAGAGAACGTGATCGAGCGCCTCGCCGCGATTGCGCGCCGCCTCGATGAAGATCTTGAGGTTGGCGCGAGCCTCGGCCTGGCCGGTGAACTCGTCGAGGGACTGCGGACGCAAAGTCGCGTCAACATCTTCACCTCGCTTTTCCGGCGCTATCAGGCGTGCGGCTTCATTCATTTCAAACTTCCATCTGCGGGCTGGGTCGCCTGGGCCATCCGACGGCGCGGGGCAGCTTTCAACCATAGTGCGAGCGCGGCCGCCGATCCAGTCCGATCACGCCCGCGAGCCTCATTCCGATGCGATTGCGGCCGCACAAAGGCTCATCGCGCCAGCTCCTTCAAGCCGAGCCGGATCAGCTTGGCACTGTCGCCGCCTTCCCCGCCATTCTTCAGGGCCGCGGCAACGGCATTTGCCGCCTGGTCGCGCGAATAGCCGAGATTGGTCAGCGCGGAGACCGCATCCGCGACCGGTGCCGAGGCGCCCCCCTCGCCGAGCTCCTGCTTGAAGCCGATCGAGGCCGACATCTCGCCGGCAAAGGCGGGCGCCTTGTTCTTGAGCTCGGTCACGATGCGCACGGCTACCTTCGGACCGACGCCGGGGGCGCGCGCAACCGAAGTCTTGTCCTGCAGCGCGACGGCATTGGCAAGTTCGCTTGGCGTCAGTGTCGAAAGCAGCGCCAGCGCCACCTTCGATCCCACTCCCTGGACCGTTTGCAGCAGGCGGAACCATTCGCGCTCGAGCGCCGTCAGGAAACCGAAAAGCCTCAATTGGTCCTCGCGCACATAGGTCTCGATGAAGAGCGCCGCCGCCTCCCCCGCCGATCCGAGCTTCGAAAGCGTGCGCGCCGAACAATGGGCGACATAGCCGACGCCATGCACATCGAGCACGACGTAATCCTCGCCGATCTCGTCGATGGTGCCCTTGAGTTTACCGATCATATGGCTCTCGTTGTCCTATTACGCCGTTACTTCCATCTGGGCCCCAGCCATTACCCCGCAAGCGCCGCCAGACGGCTGGTGATAGCCTGGCGGTTATGGGCGTGGCAGATCGCGATGGCAAGCGCGTCGGCAGCGTCGTTGCCCTTGAACTCGGCCTTCGGCATCAGCACCTTCAGCATCATGTGGATCTGCTGCTTCTCGCCATGGCCCACGCCGATCACCGCCTTCTTGACGGCGTTCGGCGCGTATTCGGCGACGCGCAGGCCCGCCCGCGCGGGAACCAGCATGGCGATGCCGCGCGCCTGGCCGAGCTTCAGGGTCGCGGTCGCATCCTTGTTGACAAAGGTCTGCTCGACTGCTGCTTCGTGCGGCTGGAAGCCGTGCACCACATCGGCGAGCCCGTCATGCAGCTCACAGAGGCGGGACGCGAGGTCTTTGTCGCCGTCCGACGTCACCGTGCCGGAAGCGACGAAGCGCAGCGAGTTGCCCAGCGTCTCGATTATGCCCCAGCCGGTGCGCCTCAGGCCCGGATCGATGCCGATAATGCGAATCGTAGTCTGCATGCCTCACCCTATGTCGGTCGATGAGACGCTGCCAGCGAAAAGTGAACAAAACAAAAACATCACACAGAAAGAGCGGGACATGGGCGAAAGCGGTCGGACGAACCTTGGATTGAGGAAACTTGAACCTACATTGCCATCGCTCAAATTCTTTTGAAGAAAAGGCATTGCCATGGCCCCCTTCTCCATCCTCGACCTGTCGCCGATCACCGAAGGCGGCAGCGTCGCGCAATCGCTCGAGAACTCCCGCCAGCTGGCAATCGCGGCCGAAGAGAACGGGTACAAGCGCTTTTGGCTGGCCGAGCATCACGGCATGAAGGGCATTGCCAGCGCGGCAACGTCGCTCGTCATTGCGCATGTCGCATCGGCGACGCGGACGATCCGAGTCGGATCGGGCGGCATCATGCTGCCCAACCATTCACCGTTGGTGATCGCCGAACAGTTCGGCACCCTGGCAGCGCTTTTTCCCGGCCGCATCGATCTCGGCCTTGGCCGCGCGCCGGGCACGGACATGCGTACCGCGCAGGCATTGCGGCGCAACATGGAGGCGAGCGCCAGCAATTTCCCCAACGATGTCGTCGAGCTTCGGGCACTGCTCGGTCCGGTCGCCGAGGACCAGAAGGTCATCGCCGTGCCCGGTGCCGATTCCAACGTGCCGGTCTGGCTGCTGGGCTCCAGCCATTTCAGTGCCCATCTTGCCGGCATGCTGGGGCTTCCCTTCGCCTTCGCCTCGCATTTCGCCCCGGACATGCTGCTCTCCGCGCTCGAGATCTATCGCGAACGCTTCACGCCCTCGCCCGAGCTCGACCGGCCGCATGTGATGGTCGGCATCATGGGCGTCGCTGCCGACACGGATGAGGAGGCAAACTATCTCTTCACCTCGATGCAGCAGTCCTTCGCAGCGCTCCGCCGCAACGCCCGCGGCCGCTTTCCGCCTCCGGTGAAGTCGATGGATGGCCTGTGGAGCCCGGATGAGAAGACCTTCGTGGATCACGCCATGGCCTATGCGGCGGTCGGCGGTCCCGAGACCGTCCGCCGGAAGATCGCATCCTTCCTCGATCTCACCAAGGCCGACGAACTGATCATCTCCATGCCGATCTTCGACATGGATGCGCGGCTTCGCTCGCTGAGGCTCTTCGCCGAGGTGAAGCGGAGCCTTGCCGCCAGTTAAACGGCGGCGCTGCTTGCAGCTCCGATCCTGGCGCGGAACATGTCCGTTCCCTGGACGATCCGGTCGATGACGGCCTCGAGCGCCCAGTATCTCTCGTGGAGGTCATAGGGCACGGCGCGGCTGGACGTATCGGCAAAGGTGCCGAGCCGCTTGTGGTAAAGCTTTGCGAGCTTCGGATAACCCATCGGTTCCGTCTGCGCCGAAAGTACCAGGAAAACCGCGAGTTCGTCGGCGAGCTCGGGATATTCCGCCCCATGATCCTGCAGCCAGCGGTACAGATCCGGGTGGAAATTGTTCATCACTCCGCAGAAGCCGGCGCCGGTCACCTGCATGGCCGCATAGGCGATCGCGGCATTGGCGTTACAGATGAGGAATGGCGTATTTTCGGCGATTGTCGCCCTGCGCTTGACGGTATCGAGATCGCAGGAGACATCCTTCAGCAGGATGAAGCGGCCCGACTGCGCGCAGAAATCGATCTCATCATCGGTGAGAAGCCGGCGATAGGGCGCCGGACATTCATAGAGGCCGAGCGGCACGTCCTTCGGCAGGGCTGCGAGCAACGCATCGAACGACGCGCGCACCTCCGCCGCACCGGCCGTCTCCGGGGCCAGCCGGTTCGACACGAGGATCACCGCATCCGCGCCGGTATCGGCAATGGCCATAAGCTCGGTGATCTGATCATCGAGGCTTTCGGAAATGTGCCCGGAGGACACCACCGGAATGCGGCCGGCAACCTTTTCGACGGTGAAGCGTGAGAGATCCACGCGCTCTTCGAGCGACAGAAACCGCATTTCGGAGGACTGGCAGACCGCGAAAAGCGCCTCCGAACCATTGGCGATGTACCACTCGATCAAGGCCTCATAGCCGCCCCAATCAATTTTTCCGTCAGGGCCGAAAGGCGTGATCATGACGGGAATGATTCCGGCGATGCGTTTGCTCACTTGAGACTCCATGGGTGTGGCTCAGCCGGCATAGCCCAGAAGGCGAGGCAGCCAGAGAATAATGTCGGGAAACAGGATCATCATGATGAGCGCGAGGATGAGCGCCGCGACGAAAGCCCAGATTTCGCGGATGATCTCGGCAAGCGGAATTCTTGTCGTCGCATTGATGACGAAAAGCAGGATTCCGTAGGGCGGCGTGACGAGCCCGATCATCGTGTTCACCACCGCGACCACGCCGAAATAGACGAGGTCGATGCCGAGTTCCCGGCAGGTGGGAATGAACAGCGGAATGATGACGAGGATGATGGTCGAGGCGTCGAGCACGCAGCCGAGGGCAAGCAGCAGCAGATTGATGCCGAGCATGAAGGCAAGCGGCGACACGTTGATGCCGGCGAGCGACTGGGCGATCGTCGTGCCGATATTCTCCGACGCCACGATATAGTTCAGCACCAGGGCGCCGCCGATCACCAGCCCCACGGAGGCGGACGGGCGGGCGCTGTCCACGAGCACCTCGTAGAAGGCCTTCAGCGTCAGCGAACGGTAGAACACGGTCGCCAACAGCAGCGCATAGGCGGCGGCTATCGCCGCAGCTTCCGTGGGCGTGGCGATACCGCCATAGATGCCATAAAGCAGGATCGCCGGCATCAAAAGAACCGGGAAGGCCTGGAGGGTGAGGCGCGGAACTTCGCGCAAGGGCACCGTTTCGTCGGCAGCGATGCCGCGCCGGTGTGCGTAGAGGATGTTCATGCCCATCAGCACTGCGCCCATCGTGAGCCCGGGCGTAACGCCGCCGAGGAAGAGGTAACCGACGGACGTGTTGGATACGAGCGCATAAAGAACCATCGGGATCGACGGGGGAATGATCGGGCCGATGGTGGCGGAGGCCGCCGTCAGCGCTGCTGCATAGCCGCGCGAATAGTGACCGCTCTTCCTCATCATCTCGGTGACGATGCGCCCGACACCCGCCGCATCGGCGACCGCCGACCCCGACATGCCGGAGAAGATGATCGACGAGACGACGTTCACATGACCGAGCCCGCCGCGAAACCGCCCGACGGTCGCCACGCAGAACTTCAGGAGCCGCTCGGAGATCGTCCCTGCATTCATGATGTTGGCGGCTACAATGAAAAGCGGCACCGCGAGCAGGACGAAACTGTCGTAGAGGCCGGAGGCCATCTGTTCGCCGGCGATCGCCACGTCCTGGCCCTTCACCGTAAGATAGACGATGGAGCCGACCAGGATGGAATAGGCGACGGGTGTGCCGATGGCGGCAAGCACGAGAATGACGAGGAGGCAGAGGGAAAGGGCAACGCTCACGACCGGACCTCGTCATGTTCGGGCGCATCATCGCCTGCGACCCCTTCCTTCAATATCCGGAAAAGCCTCCACGCATAGGCAGCGATGACGGCGACGAGAAACACGGCATAGATGACATACACGTCACGCATGGGCACACGCAGGGTCGGGCTTCTCTTGATGCGGAGGAAATCGATCCAGTCCCAGGTGGGCAACAGCGACCAGGCGAGGCCCGCGACGATCGCCAAAGCCGAGATCGCGGCCATGGCACGCCGCGGTCCGCGCGAAGCCGAACGGTAGAGGAGATCGAAGGTTATGTGGTCCTCGTTGCGCACGAAGAAGGCGCAGCCGAAGAACACGATCCACACCCACAGGATCAGGCAGAGCTCCAGCGTCCAGCCGAAAGCCTGGTCCATGACGTAGCGGGAGAGTATCTGCAGCAGGAAGGTGGCAAAAAGGGCCAGCATCATCAGCGCGCCGACGGCTTCCGCCCCTTTTCGCAATCCCTTGAAAAGGCCGGTCATTGGATCTCCCAAGCATTTGTTACTGCATCTCTCCTCAAATCGACATCGATCTGAAGGCAAAGACATGCGGAATTTCAAAGTGCTCCAGCGGCCCTTACGCGTCTGGCAAGACGCGCGGCGCTGTAGTCGGGCGGATTCACCGGACACCGCACGAATGCGGCAGATTCAGCAGATAGAGCGGCCGCCGCACCCGCAATACACGCCGGATGCGGCGCCGATCCCGTCAGCCCGCGAGCGCGTTGATCTTGTCCAGCATGCCGTCAGGCCATGCGGCGGCGAATTCGCTCTCGAGGAACATCTTCTGCACGTGGTCCCGGAAGGCCGCGATATCCGGCTCGTAAATCTCGAGCCCCTTCTCCTTCAGGAAGGCGACGAGTTCGTCTTCCTTCTTGAGCTGGTTCTGGCGGCCGAATTCCGCGGCGTCGTCGGCGGCCTTTTGCAGCGCCGCTTGCTGCTCCTCGGAGAAGCCGTCGAATGTTTTCTTGGAAATCGCCAGGTAATTGAGGTCGACCAGATGCGAGGTCATGCAAATCTGTTTGGTGACTTCGTAGAACTTCGCGTCCACCACCGTCGGCAGCGGATTGTCCTGCCCGTCGATCGCGCCCGTCTGGAGTCCTGTATAGATTTCGGTGAAGGCCATCGGCACCGGATTGGCGCCGAGCGCCTTTCCGAGGAACTGCCAGGCATCGGTCCCGGGCATGCGCAGGGTCACGCCCTTGAGATCCGCGGGCGTCGTCACGGTGAGTTCGTCCTTGGACTTGCGCAGATTGAGCTGGCGACGACCGAGATACATGACCGTCAGCAGTTTGACGCCGAGCTCGTCCTCGACCTTTTGCTTCAGCGGATCCATCAGCGGGTCGTTGAAGACCTTAACCTGATGCGCCGCGTCCTTGTGCACGTAGCCGGCCGAAAAGATTGAGAATTCCGGCAGGAACACGGCGAGTTCCTGTGCCGAGGTGATCGCCATCTCCAGATTGCCGCGGGCAATCGCCTCGAGTTCGGTGCCCTGCTTGAACAGCGTCGCGTTCCAGTGCGGCTCGAAGGTAGCGAAATCGGCAATGCCCGGCGCGAATTTCTCCATCAGCGCGACGGAGCGCTGATCGGTATCGGATGCAGGTGTCGAGAGCCGGAGGACCGGCTTGTCCGCGGCAAGAACCGTCCGCGAGATCAACGGCAAGGCGGCGGCCGCCGCCGACATGGCAAGCACGGAACGGCGCGTGAATTTCGTCTTCATATTTTCCTCCCATTCGAAACGTCGGGTCCCCTGACCTCTGCCGGCGGCACCCGAGGGCCGAGAAGCCGGCATTCGTTTTGTACGGTCTCGAGCCGCCTCTCCTCCCGCGGCCGGAACGAGCTCATAGGATAACCATAATTTCGCGGATGACAAGTGACTAACATGTCAGTAGTATGTCGACATCGAACCGGTGAAACGATGAGCGACGCAGTGCTTCACGCTGACGATCTCAATCAGCAGGGCGGACAACGGCCTCCCGGCCACGCGCCCTTGCGTCAGGCGGCCTATGATCGCATCGAAGACCTGCTGAACGAAGGCGTTCTCAAACCCGGGCAGGTGGTTTCGCAGCGCGAACTCGTCGAGAAGACGGGGGCGACCCTCGGTGCCGTTCGCGAGACGATCCCGCGCCTCGAGGCCGAAGGCCTGCTCCAGACGCTTCCCAAGCGCGGCCTGATGGTGCCGAGCCTCGACATCGCCTTCGTGCGCGATGCCTATCAGTTGCGTGCGATGATCGAGATGAGCGCGGTGCCCCACGCGCTCAAATTCCTGCAGGCCGAAGAGATCGACGCCTGGATTGCGGCGCATCAGGAGGCGCGCACGAGCCTAGATTGCGCGGCCGACCCCGACCTGTCGAGCCGGTTGCAGAGGCTGGACTGGGCCATGCATGCCCGGCTGGTCGGCATGATGGGGAATGCCCTGATCGATAATGTCTACCGGGTGACGGCGATCAAGATACGCATGGCGGTGCAGTCGCGCATCCGGGTGACGCCTTCCAACGCCTTACGCGTGATCGGGGAACATCTGGCGTTTCTCGAAGCCATGCGGGACGGCAGGGAGACCGACGCGATTGCGGCCCTGAAGAAGCACATCGACAATTCGCTGACGCTTGCCCTCGGAGGCAGCCTCTGAAAAGCAAAAGACCCGCATTGCGACGGCAATGCGGGGTCCGTTCATGCCGCAGATCGGGGGATCAGGCCGAAAGCTTCTCCAGCACCTCGTCGGAGACTTCGAAGTTCGAATAGACATTCTGGACGTCGTCATCGTCTTCGAGGTTGTCGATCAGCTTCATCAGCGACTGTGCCTTTTCCTCGTCTACCGGCACGGTATTCTGCGGCTTCCAGATCGCCTTGACAGTTTCGGCTTCGCCGAGCGCGCCTTCAAGCGCCTTCGAGACCTCGCCGATATCCTCGAAACCGCAAATGACGGTGTGGCCGTCCTCGTCCGTGGTGACATCGTCGGCGCCGGCTTCGATCGCGGCTTCCATCACGGCGTCGGCGTCGCCGGCGTCGAGCTTGTAGGTGATCTCGCCGACCCGGTCGAAGGAGAAGGAGACCGAACCGGTTTCGCCGAGTGCGCCGCCGGCCTTGGTGAAGATAGAGCGGACATTGGAGGCGGTGCGGTTGCGGTTGTCGGTCAGCGCTTCGACGATGACTGCGACGCCGCCCGGTCCGTAGCCTTCGTAGCGGACTTCCTCGTAGTTCTCCGCATCGCCGCCGGCAGCCTTCTTGATCGCACGCTCGATGTTGTCCTTCGGCATCGACTGCGCCTTGGCGTTCTGGATCGCCAGCCTGAGGCGCGGGTTCATGCCCGGGTCGGGCAGGCCGGTCTTCGCGGCGACGGTGATTTCGCGCGCCAGCTTGGAAAACATTTTCGAGCGCACCGCATCCTGACGGCCCTTGCGGTGCATGATGTTCTTGAACTGTGAATGGCCAGCCATGGCACCCTCTGCATGCAATAATTTCGTTGGAATGGGCGCCTTATAGTTTCATTGCCACGTCCCGTCCAGCAGGTGGTGCCGTCTTTTCAGGAAGCAAAATGGCGCGATCTTTCCGAAATCTTCGCTGCGTTCTGCAAGAAGGAAAGGTCATACCCCCTGCAGGACATAGATCAGCGGCTTCTTGGGAAGCGAGCGCAGGGAGACCCTCACGCTGTCTCCGGCGGCATAGCTCTTGTCGTAATCGTCGCCGAACATCGCCAGGAAATCGTTGACCAACGGCCTCCGGTGCATCGGCAGGATCAAGGCCGACCGCAGCCGGGTGACGACCCGGCTCATGCTTTCCGCGCCCATGGTCAAGCCGCCATCGACCGGCACCATCAGCACATCGAGCCGGCCGATCGCGCGATAATGGCTATCGTCGAGTTCGTAATGCAGGTGTCCGAGATGGCCGATGCAGAGGCCGGCCACCTCGAAGATGAAGATCGAATTGCCGTTCGGCTCCATGCCGCCGAAGCCGGAGCGAATGTCGGTCGGGACGTTGCGGATATAGGCGTCGCCGACGACGAGGTCGTGATCGGCCGGCTCGCCGTTTTCGCCCCAGCCGTGCAGCACATGGGGGATCGCCGGATCCGGCGTCAGCGTGTAGTGGCTCGAATGGGCCCTGTTCATCGTCACGACCGTCGGCGGCAATGCCGTACGGAACCAGCCGTTATAGTCGGTGGCGATCGAGATGCCGCCAGGCGTTTCGATGAGGAAGGTCGAGTGGCCGAGAAAGGTGATGCTCACCTCCCCCTCCGTCGCCGCGGCGGGAATGGCCGGCGGCGCCGCAAAGCCGACGAAGATCGCCGCCGGTGTCGCCTGCGCGATTGCCTGGCACTGGCTGACGGGCGCCTGCGATTCTTGCGCAGCGGCCCGCTCGGACCAGAAAACATGGACGAGCCATATGGCGGCGAGAACATAGGCAAAGTATCGCAGCAGCATCCTTCACCTCACACGTCTTCAGCGCAACGCAGGATCGTTCAAGGCGCTTGCGGCGTCCAGCGCCTGGAGGCCGCCGGCCGCTCACAATTGCGTCATTGCGGTTGCGTCCTACCAAGCTGGAACGCCGGCTTCATTCCCCAGGTGCCGGCGCCGGCGCCGCCGAGGGCGCGCGCTTCCTGCGCATCGACCGCAGCGCCACATAAAAGACCGGCGTCAGGAACAGGCCGAGGAAGGTGACGCCGAGCATGCCGGAAAAGACCGCGGTTCCGAGCGACTGGCGCATCTCCGCGCCGGGCCCGGTCGCGATCACCAGCGGCACGACGCCGAGAATGAATGCAAAGGCCGTCATCAGGATCGGGCGCAATCTCAGCCGGCTCGCCTCGATCGCCGCCTCGATCGGCGTGAGACCCTCCTCCTCGCCCTGGCGCGCGAATTCGACGATGAGGATTGCGTTCTTGGCGGCAAGGCCGATAAGCACGATGAGGCCGATCTGCGTCAGCACATTATTGTCCATGCCACGAAGCGAGACTCCGACGAGAGCGGCGAGAACAGCGAGCGGCACGATCAGGATGATCGCCAGCGGCAGGACCCAGCTCTCATATTGCGCCGCGAGCGCCAGAAAGACGAAAATCACCGAGAGCGCGAAGATGAAGACGGCCGTGTTGCCGGTCTGTCGCTCCTGGAAGGCAAGCTCGGTCCATTCGAAGGTCGTGCCCTGCGGCAGGATCTCAGCTGCAAGCGCCTCCATCTTGTCGAGCGCGGCACCGGTCGAGACACCCGGCGCCGGGTTGCCCTGGACCGGCACGGATACATACATGTTGTAGCGCTGGACGAGAGCGGGCCCGCTTGTGTCGCGGATCTCGACCAGTGTTCCGAGCGGAACCAGCGCGCCGGAGGCGGAGCGCACCTTGAGTGCCAGGATGTCGTCCCGCTCCATGCGGTATTGCTGATCGGCCTGGGCACGGACCTGGTAGACCCGGCCGAAGGCGTTGAAATCGTTCACATAGGATGCGCCCAGATTGATCGACAGCGTTTCGAAGATGTTGGGAATCGGCACGTTCAGCGCCCGCGCCTTGTCACGGTCGATCGCCAGGAAGAATTGCGGGCTCGAGGCGGAGAAGGTGGTGAAGACGCCTGTCAGGCCCTCGGTCTGGCTGGCGGCCCCCATCATCTGATAGGCAAGAGCCAGTGCGCGCCGCATGTCGGCGTTCTGGCGGTCCATGATCTGCATTTTGAAGCCGCCGGAATTGCCGATGCCGCGCACGGACGGCGGCGGCACGGCGATGATGAAGGCCTCCTGTACGCTTTGCATCGCGCCGAAGATCTGGCCGATGACCCGGTCGGCACTTTGCCCATGTTCGAGCCGCTCCTCAAAGCTTTCGAACGGCGTGAAGATCACGCCGGAATTGCTGGCGTTCGTGAAGGTCGATCCATTGAAGCCGGCAAAGGCCACTGCGTCCCTGACGCCCGGCACGTCCCGTATCATCGCCGACGCACGCTGGACAACGGCGTCGGTTCGCTCGAGCGAGGCACCCTCGGGGAGCTGGATGACGACGATGGCATAGCCTTGGTCCATCGTCGGGATGAATCCGCGCGGCACGACCTGCGCCATGTACCAGGTGGCGCCGAGCAGGCCGACGAAGACCAAGAGCACAGCGGCAATCGCGAGCCCTGTCCCGACCAGCCGGCGCACCACCCAGGCATAGCCGTCCGCCATACGGTCGAAACCGGTATTGAAGCTATCGGCGAGCCTTCGGCCGAAGCGGCTCAGCGGATTGCGGCTTTCCTGCGCCTGATCGTCATGGGGGCGCAGGAGAATGGCCGCAAGCGCCGGCGACAAGGTCAGCGAATTGAACGCCGAGATCACGGTCGCAACAGCGATCGTGACGGCGAACTGCAGGTAGAACTGGCCGGAAATGCCGGGGATGAAGGCGGTCGGCACGAAGACCGCGGTTAGTACCAGCGAGATCGCGATGACGGCCGCACCCACCTCGTCCATCGTAACATGGGCTGCCTCGCGCGGCGTCATGCCCCGCGCGAGATTCCGCTCGACATTCTCGACCACGACGATCGCATCGTCGACCACGATGCCGATTGCCAGCACCAGGCCGAAAAGCGTCAGCATGTTCAGCGAAAAGCCGAAGGCGAAAAGCACGGCGAAGGTGCCGATCAGCGAAACGGGAATGGCGACGATCGGAATGATCGCCGTGCGCCAGGACTGGAGGAAGACGACAACCACCAAGGCGACGAGAACCACCGCCTCGCCGATTGTCTTGTAGACCTCGTCGATCGATTCCGAGATGAACTCCGTCGGGTTGTAGATGATCCGGTATTCCAGTCCCTCTGGAAAGTCCCGTGAAAGATCCGCCATCGTCGCCTGAATCGCGTCCGCCGCGGCCAGCGCATTGGTGCCTGGACGCGAGAAGATCCCGAGTGCGACGGCGGGGCTGCCGTTCAGGTAGCTGTTGGTGACGTATTCGCGTGCGCCGAGTTCGACGCGTGCAACGTCCTGCAACTGCACCAGCCTGCCGTCCTCCGTCGCCTTGACGATCACATAGCGGAACTGGCGGGCGTCGCTGAAGCGGCCGTCCGTCGTCACCGTATATTGGAAGGCGGCGTCGCCCGACATCGGCGGGCCGCCGATCGCGCCGCCCGAGACCTGCACGTTCTGCTGGCGCAGCGCCTCGACGACATCGCCTGCGGTCATGCCGTAGGCCGAGAGCTTCTGCGGGTCGAGCCAGACGCGCAGTGCATATTCGCGCTCACCGAAGAGCGTGACGTCGCCCACCCCGTCCAGCCGCACTAGCAAGTCGCGAATGCGCGTGCGCGCGTAGTTGGAGACATAGAGCTGGTCGTAGCGGTCGTTCGGCGACAGCAGGTGGACCACCATCATCAGGTCCGGCGAGCTCTTTGAGGTGGTGACGCCGATGCGCCGCACGTCCTCGGGCAATCGCGGTTCGGCAATGGCGACGCGGTTCTGCACCAGCACCTGCGCCTGATCGAGATCCGCGCCGAGCTTGAAGGTGATCGTCAGCGCCATCGAGCCGTCCGCCGTCGAATAGGACGACATGTAGAGCATGTCCTCGACGCCGTTGATCTGCTGCTCGAGCGGTGTCGCGACCGTATTGGCGACGGTCTCAGCATCCGCCCCGGGATAGGAGGCCCTGACGACGATGGTGGGCGGTGCGATTTCCGGATATTGTGCGACCGGAAGCTGGAAATAGGCGATGCCGCCGACGATCAGAAGCACAATCGACAGCACCGAGGCGAAGATCGGCCGGTCGACGAAGAAGTGCGCTAATCTCATTGCTGAGCCTCCGCCGATTGCGCCGACTCCTGCGGCAGCTCGATGAGCTCCGGCTTCACCTTGACCCCGGGGCGCACCCGCATGAGCCCGTTGACCACGATCGTTTCGTTACCCGTCATGCCGCTGCGGATGACGCGGTAGCCGTGCAGCCGCGGACCAAGGCGCACCGGCTTTGTGGTGACGCTACCGTCCTCGCCGACGACATAGACGACCCTTTCGTTCTGGTCGGCGGCGATCGCTTCATCCGGGATGAGGATCGCCTGATAGGTGTCGGAACCCTCGACCTCCACGCGTCCGAACAGGCCCGGCTGGAGAATGAGACTCGGGTTGGAGAACCGCGCGCGCAGGCGCATAGTGCCCGTCTGGTTGTCCACCCGGTTTTCCGAGAAGTCGAGGTTGCCTTCGAAGGGCGCCTCGTTGGCGTCTGCGATCGTCACCAGGACCGAGAGCGATCCGGCCCCCTCCTGCAGCGCACTGCCCCGCTCGCGGGCGGTGCGGGCATAGGCCAGCACCCGGCGCTCGTCGACGTCGAAATAAAAATCGATCGGATCGAGCGAGACTATGGTCGTCAGCACCGTCTGATCCGCCTGAACGAGATTGCCCGGCGAAAGCAGCCGCCGGTCGACGCGGCCGGTGATGGGCGCGGTGATCGTCGTATATTCCAGATCGAGCCGGGCCCGATCCACTGCGGCCTGTGCTCCGCGGACATTGGCCTGCGCAGCGAGCAGCGCGCGGCGGTCATCGTCAAGCTTGGAGACAGAGAGCGTGCCGGTGCCGGCAAGCGATTCCGTCCGTTTGAACTGGGCTTCGGCGTAGGCGAGCGTCGACTCCGCCGAGGTGAGCGTCGCCTCCGCCTGCGAAAGCGCCATGGTGAACGGGCGCTGGTCGATCATGAAGAGCTTGTCGCCCTGCTTCACCATCGCACCGTCGGTGAAGAAAACCCGATCGAGATAGCCGCCGACGCGAGAGCGGACCGAAACCTCGTCGACCGCCTCGAAGCGGCCGATGAACTCGTCCGCGTCGATGACGTCGCGCACCACGGGCTTGGCGACCGTCACCGTCGGCAGTTGCGCATCTTGCGCGCCTGCGGATCCCGCGATGAGAAAGGAGATAGAAAGGCCGACGATCGCCGGCAGGCGCCATTTTCGCAACATGACCGCTCTCCAGACACTTGACCATCAAGTCGCCCGGCGGGGTTAAATCGGTTGCCGTGGCGACATTTCGGACCCGTGGCATTCACCACCGGCGGTACCAGAGCAACCGTACAACTGCCTGCGGCTTCAAACCGCTCTCGGCCCTGGCTTTTCGATCTACATGGAAACTTGCGAACAGCGGCCGCTCTGAACGGCTCTGATTTTGGGAGCTAACCTGCCACTATTCGCAATGACTGTCACTTGGAAAAAGCCAACCGACAGGAGACGGCGCGCAGTTGCCAAGCGCCTGTCCGACGGGAGGGGCCACGCGAAACAGTTGAATATCAACCGGATGCCGCGCGGACTCGTGTCCTATAACCAGAACTCGGGAATCGTCTCGCCGAGCCTCGGCCCCAGCCTCAGCGGTGCAATCTGTTCGGCGAGGCCCGTGCGGTCGGAAATCTCGATACCGACGCCGCAGATGGTGGCGGGACCGGAGGCCGCCTCGAAGCGGCCCTTGGGCATCTTCGAGATGAAGCGATTGAGCGGCTCCTCCTTATCCATGCCGAGCGAGGAATCGTAGTCGCCGCACATGCCGGCATCGCTGATATAGCCGGTGCCGCCATTGAGTATCTGATGGTCGGCGGTCGGCACATGGGTGTGCGTGCCGACGACGAGGCTGGCGCGACCGTCGACGAAGTGGCCGAAACATTGTTTCTCACTCGTCGCTTCGGCGTGGAAATCAAAAACGACGGCATCGGCCTGCTCGCCGAGCGGGCAAGCCTCGAGGATCGCCTCGGCGCAAGTGAAGGGGTCGTCTAGTTCAGGATGCATGAACACCCGGCCCATTACATTGGCGACGAGCACGCGGGCACCGTTGCGGGCGAAATAGAGATTGGAGCCGCGTCCGGGCGTGCCGGCCGGGTAGTTCGCCGGGCGCAGGAACTGGTCATGCCGCTCGCAGAAAACCACCGCCTCCTTCTGGTCCCAGACATGGTTGCCGGTCGTCACCACATCGGCGCCGGCATTGATCGTCTCCAGGAAGATCTCCTCGGTGATACCGAAACCGCCGGCGGCGTTCTCGCCATTGACGACCACGAAATCGAGTTTCAGGTCGCCGATCAGCCCCGGGAGGCGCTCCCAGACCGCCGTGCGGCCCGTCTTGCCTACCAGATCTCCCAGAAACAGAAGTCGCATTGCCGTTCAATCCCGCTCAAAAATGCCGGAAACCGCTTTCCGTGAGCACGGCGTCCAGCGCCACGTCATGCGGTTCAGCCGGCACTGATGCCACTTCCTGGCAGTCGAATGCAATCCCGATCAGCCGCGGCATGTGACCTTTGCCGCGCAAACGGTCGATTGCCCGGTCGTAGTAGCCGGCGCCGTAACCGATCCGATGGCCGGTCGCATCGAAAGCGGAAAGCGGCACCAGCATGATATCCGGATCGATTTCCGGCGCATCCGGGCCGGGCCCGGTCGTGCCGAACCCGGTTTCGACCACCGCGACACCATCGACGAGCTCACGGAAGACGATCGTCTTCTTGTCCAGGATGACCGGCAGGCACAGCCGGGCGCCGCGGTCCCTGAGCCGGACCATCAACGGACGGATGTCGGCCTCCGAGCGGATCGGCCAGAACCCCGAGACCACATGGCCCGGATCGAGCGCGATGACCTCGGCCGCGTGATCGGCCATGGCAAGGCTCGCCTCGATGCGAACCTCCGCCGGCATCGCGTCACGCAGGGCGAGACGCTCATTCCTCAGCGCGGCCTTCAAGTCCTTTGGCGACATCGAGCGCCCCCTCCATGGCATGTCCGATCCTGCAACCGAGTAGCGCAAGCCGCCCCCGGCTGGAACCATGTCGCCGTCGCTTTTGCAACATTTCGCGACAAAGCTCCACCCTTCCCGTCTCGACACGAGCTCGGGAGTTGCGGCCAGAGGACGTTGCGGGCCGCCTCGGATGCGAGAAATGGGCGGTTCAAGCCGTTGCCGGGCAAAATTGGCACGTCGGTCGAAACTGACATCCCGCTCGAACGCATCGACGAGGCGCTTCAGGACGTGATGCGGGGTTCGAGGCGCGCAATCCTACGGAAGCCATGTGCGCGACGTCCGGCTCGGGCTGATCTCATAGCATCCAATGGGTCTGACGAAGCGGCTGCTGGACGCAGCCGCCCCCATGAAGCGCGTCCGCGATACCGGCTTCTGCGATGAGGCGAGGGTCACGCCGGCGGAGAAGGAGAGCCCATTCGGCCCGTATCGCAAACCGGAGGCGCCAACGCCAAAGCGCGCCCTCAAGTGGTGTCGAACGGCGGACGTTGCGAAATGCTGGGGCAACCAGGACACCCATGGCGATCACCTCTGATGATTGCGGCGCCCTCATTTTCGACTGCGCATTGACATGCGGCAAACGAATTGCGAACATGCCTGTCATCAATTTTCCTAATGGTGAACCGGGTGTCGATCCCCCTTGACAGCGAATTGCTCAGGACCTTTCTGGCAGTCGCCGAGGCCGGCAATCTCACGCGGGCTGCCGATACGGTCCGGCGTACGCAATCCGCCGTCAGCATGCAGGTCAAGAGGCTGGAGGAACTGATTGGTCTGCCGCTGTTCGAGCGTCATTCCCGCGGCGTGGTGCCGACGGCGCATGGCCGGCGCCTCGTCGACAACGCACGGCGGATCGTTTCGCTGCTTGACGATACGGCGGCGGCGATGCGGCAGCCGGCCCTCGGAGGCTCGGTCCGGATCGGGATCTCGGAGGAATATATCAACTCCGCACTGCCGAGGGCGCTCGGCGCCTTTGCGGCCATCCATCCCGACGTCGAGATAACCGTGCACCAGGGAACCTCGATGTCCAATCTGGCGGCGCTCGAAGCCGGCGAGATCGACATTGCCGTCGTGTTCGAGCCGGGCGGTAGGAGCCGAAACGAAGTGCTCATGATCGATCCCACGGTCTGGGTGACCTCCGACCAGCACGCAACCCATGAACGCCAACCACTGCCGATCGCAACCTATACTTATATCGAAGGCGGGTGGTGCGATGATCTTGCCATGCGGAACCTGAAGCAACGCCGAATAGAGAGCCGCATTGCCTTCGTAAGCCGCACGACCAGCGGCCTGATTGCGGCCGTCCTATCGGGACTGGCCGTAGCGCCGCTGTCGCGCAGCGTCATTCCGCCCGATTGCCGCGAGCTCACCGAGACTGACGGCTTCGGCATCATCGACCTGTCCAAGGTCGTGCTACGGACAAGGACGGACAAGCGATCGCAAGCGGTCGATGCGATGTCAGACGCTCTTCGCCGCGCCTTTCGGGGACCGAACGAAGCTGAAAGAGAAGTTGTGCGATCCACGACGACCGATGGATAGTTTACGATCCCGGGTACCTACTAGGTAGGTGGGCGCCGTATGTCCGAACCCACGGGTCCGGCCAGGGACAGCTCCCTTGAGATCGTGTATGGCCCCGGGGATTGTGGTTCCTGTCGGGAAGCGCAGACCGCGCGGCAGATATAGAACGTCTTCGGCGCTTTCGCCAGAGCGGGATTTGCGAATGCCGCTGAATTTGATCCGGAAGCCGAGCTTCCGCGCGCCGGCGCACCAATATCAGTTGGCGGACGTCGGGCGGCCGTTGAGCCTGGCTACGACGGCGTGGATCTGCGCCGTCACCTCCCCGAGAGCCGCTGCGACCGCTTCCTCATTGCGCATCTGGTCGGAAACTTGCGTCTCGCGGCTCGTCTTGAGGCTCTCGACCTCGGCCTCGAGGGTATTCAGCCGCCGGTCGACCTCGCTCAGTTCGTCCATCACCATGATGCCCGCCATGACCGTCAGCCTGAGATCGCCGATCTCGCCGAACTGCCCCCGGAGATGGCCGACATATCGATCGAACCTGGCGGCGAGTTCGCTCAAATGGTCCTCCTGCCCCTCCTCGCAGGCCATCCGGTAAGCCTTGCCGTCGATCGTCACCGTCACCTGTGCCATGCTTCAAGAACCTCAGCGATCCAGCACTGCCCGAATGGTCTCCATTGCCGTGACCAGCCGGCGGGAAACCTCGCGATTGACTTCTTCCAGGCGGTTGGCCCGGAATTGCGACTGGTCGAGCTCCTGCGCCAGACGCGACCGGTCCGTATTGACCCGCCGCACTTCGTCCTCGAACTCGCCCACGTCCCTTTCCTTGTCAAAACGGCCGTCCAGCGCGATCTCAAGAGATTGGACTGCGTTCTGCAACTCCTCGATCGCTGCCTTTACCGTCTTTGCCGGCATCCTTCCGAAACCTCACGAGCGCGGGATGGGAGACTGTGGACCGCCTCCTCATGCCTTGAACCAGGTGGCAGAGCTCCGTATGTCCGTCGGAACATGATCGGCAAACAGCCCTGCGCTCCGAATCGCCGGCGCAACCGACCGTATCGGAACATCCTTTTTAAACCCATTCCCCAACTCTCAACAATGCCGGGCGGAGCAATTGCTCGAGGCAAGCTGTGGATGGCCGAATCGGACCTGGAAAGTCGCCTCCTGAGACCGCATCGCCACGCGCGGAACGGGGCGCAAAAGTTCGCCGCCATCCCGTCGCGGAAGGCCTGAATTTGTTGACTCGCGCGGCGCACCTGCTATGTGTCGGGCCGCTTCTCATACGGTCTTTGGAGGATTAGAGACCGTCCCTGACCACCGAACCAAACGGAACAGTCATGATCTCTCGCGAAAAACACGACCGGATGGCGAATGCAATCCGTTTCCTCTCCATGGACGCCGTCGAGAAGGCAAATTCCGGCCACCCCGGCCTTCCCATGGGTGCTGCCGACATAGCAACGGTTCTCTTCACCCGTTATCTGAGCTTCGACCCGAAGCAGCCCAATTGGCCCAATCGCGATCGCTTCGTTCTGTCGGCCGGTCACGGTTCGATGCTGCTCTATTCGCTGCTCTATCTGACCGGTTACGAAGACATCACCATTGACGAGATCAAGAATTTCCGCCAGCTCGGCTCGCGGACGGCCGGCCATCCGGAATATGGCCACGCAGCCGGAATCGAGACGACGACCGGCCCACTCGGCCAGGGGCTGGCCAATTCCGTCGGCATGGCGATCGCCGAACGGAAGCTGCGCGATGAATTCGGAGCCGAGCTGATGGAGCACTACACTTACGTGCTCGCCGGCGACGGCTGTCTGATGGAAGGCATCAGCCAGGAGGCGATCGCGCTTGCCGGTCATCTGAAGCTCAACAAGCTGATCGTCTTCTGGGACGACAACAACATTTCGATCGACGGCCCGATCTCGATCGCCGACTCGACCGACCAGCACGCCCGCTTCCGCGCCTGCAACTGGCACACGATCGCCGTCGACGGCCATGATCCGGATGCGATCGCCGCCGCGATCGAGGAGGCTCAGAAGTCCGACAAGCCGACGATGATCGCCTGCAAGACCGTCATCGGCTTCGGCGCGCCGAACAAGGCAGGCACACACAAGGTGCACGGATCGCCGCTCGGCGCCGAGGAAATCGCCGCGACCCGCAAGGCGCTCGGCTGGGAAGCCGAAGCCTTCACCGTTCCCTCCGACGTCCTGGACGCCTGGCGGCTTGCGGGCCTGCGCTCGACCAAAGCGCGCAAGGAGTGGGACGAACGGCTGGAATCCGCCGAGACCGAGAAGAAGGCGCAGTTCATCCGCCGCTTCGCCGGCGACCTGGAAGGCAGCCTCGCCCCGGCGATCGGCGCCTATAAGCAGAAGCTTGCGGAGACCAGACCGTCTCCGGCCACCCGCAAGGCCTCCGAGGATGCGCTCGAAGTCATCAACGGTGTTCTCGCCGAAACGGTCGGCGGCTCTGCCGACCTGACCGGCTCCAACAACACCAAGACGAGCCAGACCCATTCGATCACCCCGGATAACTTCGCCGGCCGCTATATCCATTACGGCGTGCGCGAGCACGGCATGGCCGCCGCCATGAACGGCATGGCGCTGCATGGCGGCCTCATCCCCTATTCCGGCGGATTCCTGATCTTCTCCGACTATTGCCGCCCGTCCATCCGCCTCGCCGCGCTGATGGGCATCCGCGTCATCCATGTGCTGACGCATGACTCCATCGGCCTGGGCGAAGACGGTCCGACGCATCAGCCCGTCGAACACCTCGCCTCGCTGCGGGCGATCCCAAACCTCCTGGTTTTCCGCCCGGCCGATGCAACGGAGACCGCCGAATGCTGGCAGCTCGCGCTCGAAAGCCGTGCGCGTCCTTCGGCGATCGCACTGACGCGCCAGAACCTGATGGCGGTGCGCACGGAATACGAAGAGGAAAATCTCTGTGCCCGCGGTGCCTATGACCTCATCACCGCCAGCGATGCAAAAGTGACGATATTCGCCACCGGTTCGGAAGTAGAGATCGCGGTGAAGGCATGCCAGACGCTGACGACCAAGGGCATTGCGACGCGCGTCGTTTCCGTTCCCTGCGTCGAGCTCTTTGCCGAGCAGAGCGAGGATTATCAGCGAGCGATCATCGGCAATTCGCCGGTCAAGATCGCGGTCGAAGCCGGTGTGCGCCAGGGCTGGGATCATCTGATCGGCAGCGACGGCACCTTCATCGGCATGTCGAGCTTCGGCGCTTCGGGCCCCTATAAGGACCTCTACAAGCATTTCGGCATCACGCCGGAAGCGGTGGTCGCCGCCGCCGAAGCCAAATTGTCTTGATCAACCGGTGGGCGCGCTTACGGCGCCCCCTATATGTTTCAACGCCACGCTGACAGGGAGAGACCCGACATGACAGTGAAAGTCGCCATCAATGGTTTTGGCCGCATCGGCCGCAACGTGCTTCGCGCCATCGTCGAATCCGGCCGCACGGATATCGAAGTCGTCGCCATCAACGACCTCGGCCCGGTCGAGACCAACGCCCACCTCCTGCGCTTCGACTCGATCCACGGTCGGTTCCCGGCCGACGTTAAGGTCGAAGGCGACGCGATCGTCATCAACAACGGCAAGCCGATCAAGGTAACGGCCGTCCGCAACCCGGCCGAACTACCGCACAAGGAACTCGGCGTCGACATCGCGATGGAGTGCACCGGCATCTTCACCGCCCGCGACAAGGCTGCCGCCCATCTCGAAGCCGGCGCCAAGCGCGTCATCGTTTCGGCACCGGCCGATGGCGCCGACCTCACCGTCGTCTACGGCGTCAACCATGACAAGCTGACGAAGGATCATCTCGTTATCTCCAACGCATCCTGCACGACCAACTGCCTTGCACCGGTCGCCAAGGTGCTGAATGACGCCATCGGCATCGATCACGGCATGATGACGACGATCCACTCCTATACGAACGACCAGCCGTCGCTCGACCAGATGCACAAGGATCTCTACCGCGCCCGTGCAGCGGCACTGTCGATGATCCCGACCTCGACCGGTGCCGCCAAGGCCGTCGGCCTGGTGCTGCCGGAACTCAAGGGCAAACTCGACGGCTTCGCCATGCGGGTGCCGACCCCGAACGTCTCGGTCGTCGACCTCAAGTTCGTCGCCAAGCGCGACACGACGAAGGAAGAGGTCAATGCCGCGATCAAGGCTGCGGCCGAAGGTCCGCTCAAGGGCGTTCTCGGCTATACGCTCGCCCCGAACGTCTCGGTCGACTTCAACCACGATCCGCATTCCTCGGTCTTCCACATGGACCAGACCAAGGTCATGGAAGGCAAGTTCGTGTCGATCCTGACCTGGTACGACAACGAATGGGGCTTCTCCAACCGTATGTCGGACACGGCAGTCGCTCTCGGCAAGCTCCTTTAAGTTCGATGTTCCGGGCCCTTTCCTCAACGACGGTACGCTGGCGTCCGCTCGAGGGGGAGGGGCTCGAGCATCTGACACTCAGAGCTTCGAATGCATCTTTCGGCGCGGCAATACGCGCCGAAAGCGTCGTAATCGGCGAGCGCGATAGCGTGGCTTATGGGGTGCGCTATCGGATCGACTGCGATGCCGGCTGGCGCGTGACCGCATTGACGGTCGAGACGATGGACGGGCGCAGCCTGCACCTGCTGTCCGACGGCAGCGGCCATTGGCGAACGGCCGAGGGTGCCGCCCTCCCCCGCTTCGACGGCTGCATCGACGTGGACCTTGCCGGCACGCCCTTCACCAACACTCTGCCGATTCGCCGGCTGGGACTCGACAGCCGGTTCGGTACCGTGACGCTCAGGATGCTCTATGTGCCCTTCGACACGTTCGAACCGAGCGTCGACGGACAGCGCTATACCTGCATTGAAGACGGCAGGCTGTATCGCTACGCGGCGGACGATTTGAGCTTCACCGCCGACCTGCCGGTCGACGAGGACGGCCTCGTCATCGACTATCCCACTCTTTTCGGAAGACTATCACCGGAGACCATCTGATGACTTTCAAGACTCTCGACGATCTCACCGACATCGCCGGCAGGCGCGTGCTCGTGCGCGTTGACCTCAACGTACCGGTCAAGGACGGTCAGGTGACCGACACCACGCGTATCGAGCGCGTTGCGCCGACCATCCGCGAGCTCTCCGAAAAAGGGGCCAAGGTCATCCTGCTCGCCCATTTCGGCCGCCCGAAGGGTGAGCCGGTTGCCGAGATGTCGCTGAAGGCGATCGCGCCCGCGGTCGAGGAGATCCTCGACCAGCGCGTCGCCTTCGCCGCCGACTGCATCGGCGACAAGGCCGCCAATGCGGTCGCCGACATGAACGACGGCGATGTGCTGCTTCTCGAGAACACCCGCTTCCACAAAGGCGAAGAAAAGAACGATCCAGCCTTCGCCGCCGCCCTTGCCGCCAATGGCGATCTCTATGTCAACGACGCCTTCTCCGCCGCCCATCGCGCCCATGCCTCGACCGAAGGCTTGGCACACCATCTTCCCGCCTATGCCGGCCGCACCATGCAAGCCGAACTCGAGGCGCTCGAAAAGGGACTCGGCAATCCGAAGCGCCCGGTCGTTGCCATTGTCGGCGGCGCCAAGGTCTCCACCAAGATCGACCTCCTGCAGAACCTGGTGAAGAAGGTCGATGCCCTGGTCATCGGCGGCGGCATGGCCAACACCTTTCTGGCCGCCCAGGGCGTAAACGTCGGCAAGTCGCTCTGCGAGCACGATCTTGCCGAGACGGCAAAGGCGATCCTCGCTGCGGCATCCGCCGCCGGCTGCGCCATCGTGCTGCCGGAAGACGGTGTCGTCGCCCTCGAGTTCAAGGCTGGTGCCGAGCACGAGATCGTCGACGTCGCGGCTATCCCCGCCGATCGGATGATGCTCGACGTCGGGCCAAAATCCGTCGCCGCCATCAATGACTGGATTTCGCGCGCCGAAACGCTCGTCTGGAACGGACCGCTCGGCGCCTTCGAAATCCCCCCCTTCGACAAGGCGACGGTCGCCGCGGCCAAGCACGCCGCCTCGCGCACCCGACAGGGCTCGCTCGTATCCGTTGCCGGCGGCGGCGACACGGTCGCAGCCCTGAACCATGCGGAAGTCGCCGAGGACTTCACCTATGTCTCGACTGCTGGCGGGGCCTTCCTCGAATGGATGGAAGGCAAACCGCTGCCGGGCGTCGATATCCTGCATCGACAAAAGTGACAGCAGCCGTCCGACCCGGGCACGAGGCTCGGGTCGGAATAATTCCAAATGTTTCAAACGATTAAAATTATTTAAATCGTTTTAGCCCGTTTTACTGCCATTTTCCCGCACAGTATCTTCTGTTAACGCGCCGTCGCTCGGCAGCGCGGAACCGTCTCGTGCGCCGAGCCAGAACGTGTTTCATTCGCTGCTCCGCCGATGATCGGCGCTGTGTGTAGGAGAACAAGATGAGCGAAAGACTGGAAGATATTGCGGTTGCCATGGTTGCCAATGGCCGGGGCCTGCTCGCAGCCGACGAGTCGACCGGGACGATCAAGAAGCGCTTCGACGGCATCGGACTGGAATCCACCGAAATCTCGCGCCGCGACTATCGCGAAATGCTGCTGCGATCCGACGAGGCAATGCGCGACTATATCTCCGGCGTCATTCTCTATGAGGAGACCCTGTTCCAGAAAGCCGCCGATGGCACGCCGCTCGTCGAGGTCATCAAGAACGCCGGCTCGATCCCCGGCATCAAGGTCGACACGGGCGCCAAGCCGATGCCCTATTTCCCCAGCGAAACGATCACCGAAGGCCTGGATGGTCTCGCCGGCCGGCTAGCCAAATACCATCAAGCCGGCGCCCGTTTCGCGAAGTGGCGCGGCGTCCTCGCCATTTCCGAGGCGCTTCCGACCTGGGGTGCGGTCAAGGCTAATGCGCACGCCCTCGCGCGCTATGCCGCGCTTTGCCAAGAAGCCGGGATCGTGCCGATCGTCGAACCGGAAGTGCTGATGGACGGCGCCCCCGGCGATCACTCGATCGAGCGCTCGGAAGAAGTAACCGAATGGGTGCTTCGCACGGTCTTCGAGGAGCTCGGCGACGCACGGGTCAAGCTCGAGGGCATGATCCTGAAGCCGAGCATGGTGATAGACGGCAAGAAGGCGCGCAAGGCCTCGGTCGAGGACGTCGCCGAACGCACGATCAAGGTGCTGAAGCGCACGGTGCCCGCCGCGGTCCCCGGCATCGCCTTCCTCTCCGGCGGCCAGTCGACGGAAGAGGCAACCGCCCATCTCTGCGCCATGAACACCGCGCACGACCTGCCATGGAAACTCACCTTCTCCTACGGCCGGGCGCTGCAGCAGGAGGCGCTCAAAGCCTGGAGTGGCAAGGCGGAAAACGTCGCCGCCGGTCAGCGCGCCTTCACCCATCGCGCTAAGATGTGCAGCCTCGCCGCCAAGGGCAGTTGGAAGAAGGATCTCGAACAGGCCGCTTGAGCGGCACCAGTTTAGAGGGGAGAGAGGAGCAGGCCCGGCGTCAGCAATGTCGCCGGGCTTTCTCGTGCGCGAAGCGGGCCCACGAAAATTGTCCGGGTGACAACTCCGCTGTTTCGGCAGGCACAGCCGGAATCTACAGCTTAATCATCGCCGATTGAATCCAGGGCCTCCATGACAAGCATCTCCTTTATCACCGTCGATGTCTTCACGTCTGAGCGCTTCGCCGGAAACCAGCTTGCCGTCATCCCCGACGCGCGAGGCCTGAGCGACGCTCGGATGCAGGCGATCGCCGCGGAGTTCGGCTATTCCGAAACCAGCTTCGTCCTGCCGCCCGAAAGCGCTGAGAATACCGCTCGGGTGCGCATCTTCACGCCGACGAGCGAGGTGCCCTTTGCCGGGCATCCGAATGTCGGCACCGGCTTCGCGCTCGGACGTCAGGAGGAAATCTTCGGCAAGAGGCCGGGCGAGCATCTGCATTTTGAGGAGAAGGCGGGGCTTGTCGAAGTCACCCTGCAGCGCAAGGACGGTATCGTCAGCGGCGCACGCATTGTTGCCCCGAAACCACTCGCCGTCGGGCCCGAGATCGACACGGCGACCGTTGCGGCCTGTGCCTCGCTCGATCCCGATGCCTTGAGCGACCGCCATCACGTACCGGTGCGCGTCTCCGTCGGCCTCGCTTTCACCATCGCCGAGATCGGGGACATCGATTGGCTTTCGAAGGCGCGGCCGAATGTCAGCGCCTTTGACGCGGCGAACGCCCGCTATCCGCTGGCAGAGGACTCGTTCAGCCTGTTTCTCTACGCCCGCACCCGCGAGCATCCCTGGCGCATTCGCGCCCGCATGTTTGCGCCGCTCGACAATGTCATTGAGGATCCGGCGACGGGAAGCGCCTCGGCAGCGCTCGGCGCCTACCTCGTTTCGCGCCTGCCGGACGCGGATGCCGAAGTTGAGCTCACGATCGAGCAGGGCGTTGAAATGCGACGCCGCAGCCTGATCACGGTCAGCGTCAGCAAGAAGAGCGGCATTCTCGGTAAGGTCGGCGTCTCCGGCGACTGTGTCATTGCCATGCGCGGATCGATCGACATTTGACGCCTACAGCGCCGCGCGTCCTATTAGACGCGCAAAGCACGGCGCTGTAACATCCGCGGGTCTTGTCGGATGCGCAGAGGTCGCTTTGTCTTTGGGATCAAGGTCGATCTACGGAGACATCAAGCAACCGGCGACTGAGTCGAGGAGGCTGCGGAAGCGTGGATGGTCGCGAATGGCATCGAGGTCGGAATCCTGCTTGAACCAGAGCAGATGATAGCCGGAGCTCTGGGGGACGACCGCCTCAAGCAGGTCGAGTGCGCGCTCGCACTCGCCAACGAGCGAACAGACGCAGGCGAGGTTGTATTGCGCGACGAGGTCCTCGGGATCGATCGCGAGAGCGCGCGCCGCCCATTCCTTCGCCCGCTCCACTTCGCCGAGATGTGCGAGCGCCAGCGCGCCGCGATGCGCCGGGCCGGAGTTCTCCGGATGCTGCTCCAGCGCCCGTTCGGCTCGCTCGATGCCTGTCCGCGCCCAGCGCCGCCGCTCCGGCTCCGCGCCGAGTGCGCGGTAGCAGGTCATCAAGTGGATCGGTGAAAGATAGTCGTCCGGCCGAATCTCCGCGGCGCGCGTGAAGAACTCGGCCGCCTCGCCAAACCGTCCCTGCATGAAAAGATATCGGCCGTAGTGGAAATTGGCCTCGTAAAGCGACGGGTCGAGCGCCAGTGCCTGACGGAGCTCGCGCCCGGCTTCCTCGGTTTGCCCGTCCTGATGCAGCGCCATTCCGCGAGAAGCATGGGCCTCGGCGAGATGCGGATCGAGCGACAGCGCCCGGGCGCTCATATCGAGGATGCTTTCGAGCGGAAAGTCCTTTTCGTGCCAGTCCCTGATCGCGCATTCGCAATCGGCGATGCCGGCATAGGCTCGGGCATAGTTCGGATCGAGCTCGACCGCCTTCAGGAACATCCGGCGCGCCAGCAGCATGTAGGCGCGCGTCCAGGCATGCGAGAACTGACGGCCGCGCAGGTAATAGGTATAGGCCTCGACCGAGGTGGTCGGATCGCTCTCGATCGCCTTCTTTTCTTCCGGCAGGAGTTTGATCCTGAGCTGGTTGACGATCGCATGGGTGATCTCGTCCTGAATGGCAAAGATATCCGTCAGATCGCGATCGTAACGGTCGGCCCACAAATGTCCACCGGTGTGCGCGTCGATGAGCTGACCGGTGATGCGCACCCGCTCGCCCACCTTGCGCACACTGCCTTCCAGGATGTAGCGCACGCCGAGTTCATGGGCGATCTGCTTGATCTTCACCGCCTTGCCTTTGTAGGTGAAGACGGTGTTGCGCGCGACCACATGCAGCTGCGAAATCTTCGACAGGTCTGTGATGATGTCCTCGGTGATCCCGTCGGAGAAATATTCCTGCTCCGGATCGTGGCTCATGTTGGTAAAGGGCAGGACCGCGATCGACAGCTCATAGCCGCTGTCGACCGGCGGAGCCTCCGACTCCTGTCCCGCGGCGCCGTCGCCGAGAACAACGGTATAGACGCGGATATTCGGAGCGATGTTTTTCAGGCTGAACTCGCCCCTGTCGACAAAGCCGAGAGTGAGCCGCGATCCGATCTGGTCGCGCACCGATGCGGAAACCGCGATACCGGAGGGATCGGCAAGCCCTTCGAGGCGCGCGGCCACATTGACGCCATCGCCGAATATGTCGCCGTCCTCGACGATCACGTCGCCGAGATGGACGCCGATCCTGAGTTCGATACGCCGGGTTTTCGCCAGGCCGAGGTTCCGGTCGAGCATGCCCCGCTGGATCTCCGCGGCACAGGCGACCGCATTCACGACGCTCGAAAATTCCACCAGTATACCGTCGCCGGTCAGCTTGACGATACGGCCCCGGTGCTCCTCGATCTTCGGCTCCACGAATTCGCGGCGATGCCGTTTCAGCGCAGCCAGGGTTCCCGCCTCATCGGTTCCCATGAGGCGGCTGTAGCCCACGACGTTGGCTGCGAGGATTGCGGTCAGGCGGCGTTCCAAGAGAGCCTCGATATCCATCTTCTGGCGGAGCACGGTAATTTAACCTTTTCTTGCCATCCTGTCCCGCGGAGACTTTCATCCGTTGCGGCGCTGCTGCTTCCAGGGCACAAGGCACCGGCAGCGCTTCCAAACGCGGCGTGGCCCAAACGATAGCCCAGCCGCAAAAGCTGAGCTGTTTCAAAAGGAACGCCGTCGCGCCAGCCCGAGGCGGCACGCTCCACGCAGGCGGAGGAGGGACGAGTGCGGTCTGCCTATGGTGCTATCGCGGCGAGGCAGATATTCATGGGTTTACCCACGATTATCTCTTGGATTCCTCAGCTTTCCCGCACGTTCTGATCGCAGAAACGCGGAATATTTCTTAACCTGCTTAGGGCCTCACGAGCACCGTGATCATCATGACCGCGATGGCGAAGACGGCAATTTTCCAGAAATCCCGACGCTGCCTGAGCCCCGGATATCCGAGCGGCTTGATGAGCTGCACGCACATGGCGAGGAGCAGCAGTAGCGCCAGTATTTTCGACATTCGTTCGGCCCGGAGAATTCTGCAGCCGCAGGGTCTGCGTCATACGGCTGTCACTTTTCGTCGCATAGAGGGCTATTGTTTTCGCCGCCGATTTGCAATGACCGGCAGAGACGAATCCAGCCGGCAAAGCGTCGTGTCCTGCCGCGACTTGCCGGTACCAGAACCACTTTCGGATATATCATGAGAAAGAACCTGCTTCTTCCCATCGCCGCGCTCCTGCTGGGCACCCTCTTCCTCTTCCTCGGGAACGGGCTGCACAGTCTGCTCCTGCCTGTGCGCGGCACGGCGGAAGGATATCCGACCGTTGTTCTCGGCCTGCTCGGCACATCCTGGGCCTCCGGCTTCGTCCTTGGCTGCTTCTTCGCGCCGAATGTGGTCAAGCGCATCGGCCATGTCCGCGCCTTCAGTGTCTTCACCGCGCTGATCGCGATCATCGCGCTGATGACCGGGGTAATGGTCGATCCGGTCTCGTGGGTCGTGCTCAGGGCGGTTACCGGCTTTTCCACCGCCGGTACGTCGATGATCATCGAGAGCTGGCTGAACGAACGCGCCACGAACGAGAGCCGCGGCGTGATCTTTTCGCTCTACATCGCGATCACGCTCGTCGGTGTCGTGGGCGGCCAGATGATGATCCCCTTCGGAGAAACGTCGACGACCTTCTTCTTCATGATCTGCGGTATTCTCTATTGCGTCGCCATGCTGCCGACATTGCTGTCGAAGGCCGCCACGCCGCAGCCGCTCCAGCAGGTTCGGCTCGATCTTCGCGGCCTTTATCGCAATTCACCGGTTTCTTTCCTCGGTATCCTGCTGGTCGGCATCGCCAACGGAGCCTTCGGCACGCTCGGCGCGGTGTTCGGGCGCCAGGCCGGCCTTTCCGACAGCACGGTCGCCATGATGATGAGCGTCGCGATCTTTTCGGGCGCAGTCATGCAATTGCCGGCCGGCCGCATCTCCGACCGGGTCGACCGCCGCTATGTGCTGGCCGTCCTCGCCGGCGTCGGAGCCTTGGCGGGACTCCTGCTCTTCCTCTTCGAACCGGGCCAGGTCTGGATCGTGCTGACGATGATCGCCATCTACGGCGCCGCCGCCAACGCGCTCTATCCGATCGCCGTATCCCACGCCAACGACTTCGCCACGGCCGAGGACTTCGTCAAGGTCTCGGGCGGCCTCTTGCTGCTCTATGGGATCGGTACGATCATCGGCCCGACGATCGGCGGACCGGTGATGACCGCAGCGGGACCCTATGGCCTCTTCATGATCACCGCCGCAGCGCATATGCTGATCTCCGCCTATGCGATCGTCCGCAGCCGCCGTCGCGCACCGGTGCCCGTCGCCGAACGCGAGACCTTCTCGCCGGTCAATGCCGGCACGGCGACGACGCCCGAAAGCCTGCAGCTCTCGCCGCGGGCGGCACCGCTGGACGAGCCGCAGGAGGATGCCGACTGCATGGTGGAAGACCAGGAGGAGAAAGAGAATGAGCCTGTTTGACGACGATCAGCCGAAGAAGAAACCCATCCACGAGATCGGCAGCGATCTGTCCCAACTCTCGGTCGATGAGCTGAGTGCGCGCATCGCGCAGCTGAGCGAGGAAATCGCCAGGCTAGAGGCCGAACGCACCCGCAAATCGGCAAGCCGCTCGGCCGCCGAGGGCCTCTTTCGTTAATCGGCGCATGCTGCAGCGCCCGCACGTCTTTACGGACGGGACGCCTCGGAATGGGATCGATTTAACAGCACATTAATCATTTTCTGCGATTGTCCGAGCATCCGGCTCGTTCCGGACTCAGACATGTTTCACCGACTGGCGAATGGGTCTGACTTTTCTCCCTGTTTTACCTTGAGAGCCGCTCCGTGCGGCTCTTTTTTTGTTCGCGCCTACAGCGCCGCGCGTCTGAAAAGACGCGCGGCGCTGTAGAAATTTCAAAGAATTGTGGAGATTAACCCTTTCTTAAGAATACCCTTGCGCGGAATGCGGTATCAGATCATTCTTCCGGCAAGAGAGGGGCCAAGGAAACTTTTCCCACGGCCTCACCGTTACCTGACCGTTGTGATGCGTTTGAACCAGGGATAGAGACAGGCCATGTCCGAGAGAGGATTGAATACCGTCAGTTTCGCGGGACATGCTGCGTCCTCGGCGCAGTTCAAGGCCCTCTACGCGGAAGGCATGGGGCTTGTCGAGGAAACCGCAAGCTATCTCGACGGGCCGGGTCGGTCGGCCTCCAAGGTTCTGCCGCGCATGGCCTCCGTTCTCTATGCGGCCGAGTCGATGCGGCTGACCACACGGCTGATGCAGGTGGCCTCCTGGTTGCTCCTGCAGCGCGCCGTCAACAATGGCGAGATGAGCCGCGACCAGGTGATGTCGGAAAAGAGCAAGGTTCGCCTCGACAGCTTCAACGTCGATCGCAGCGCTCCCGGCTGGAACGATCTTCCGGATGCGTTTCGCGATTTGATCGAACGTTCGCTGCGCCTGCAGAACCGTGTCGCACTGCTCGACCGCGAGATCTACCGTCCGCAGGAAGCTTCCGCCTTCGTCCCGGACAACCAGAACGGCGTCAAGGCGCAGATCAAGCTGCTGCAGACCGCCTTCGGCACCAACTGACATCGCTCTCTTTTGCTTGAGCTTTGAGCGCGGCCTACTGCATGTCTCCTTTGATCGACCTCGATTAAAGGACAAAGACATGCAGCAATTCAAAGTGCTACAGCGACCTTTGCGCGTCTGAAGATACACCCGGCGCTGTAGCGCCGGGTGTATCTTTGCGGCGATGCGTGGCCGGGCGCAGGTCATCCAATCGCTGCAGCCCCCAAAACAAAAAAACCCGGCGCTAGGCCGGGCTTTTTTGTTGCCAGTCGGTGAAGACTTAGAGACCGAGGCCTTCGAAGCGCTTCTTGAACTTGGAGACGCGGCCACCGCGGTCGACGAGCTGCTGATTGCCGCCAGTCCAGGCCGGATGCGACTTTGGGTCGATTTCCAGGTTCATCGTCGCACCTTCCGTACCCCAGGTCGAGCGGGTTTCGTATTCGGTGCCGTCGGTCATAACCACCTTGATAACGTGGTAGTCGGGATGGATGTCTGCCTTCATAACAATCTTCCTAGAGTTCCGGGGTCCAATTGTCGCAAGGCATTGCGACAATTTGACCGAACACGTAAATGAAGCCGTAGACCGCTCTGGCCACGGCTTCCCAATTCGATGCCGTGCCTATACATGAAGGTCTTCGGGATAACAAGTGCCGAGCGGAAGACTTATCGACCCTCCGTGACAGGCGAAGGGGGTCACGTGGCAACACAAGAAAATCAGCCGTCATCGACAAAATCCATCCGTCCCCTGGTGACAGTCCTGCCCTATGTGCGGCGGTACCGCCGCTTCGCGGTCGGCGCGGCGATCTCGCTGACTATTGCCGCAGTGACCACGCTGACGCTGCCGCTAGCCGTTCGCCGGATGATTGATCACGGCTTCTCCAGCTCCGATGTCGCGTTCATCAACACCTATTTCTCCATGCTGATGGTGCTGGCGATCGTCCTCGCGCTAGCGAGCGCCGCCCGCTACTATTTCGTCATCTCGCTTGGCGAACGCATCGTCGCCGATCTCCGGCGTGAGGTTTTCTCGCGGGTGACGAGGTTATCGGCGGCATTTTTCGACGTCAACCAGTCCGGCGAGATCGTGTCGCGCCTGACGGCGGATACGACCCAGATCAAGTCGGCGGTTGGCGCTACCGCGTCCGTTGCGTTGCGCAATCTCATCCTCTGTCTCGGCGCCGTTGCCATGATGGTCTATACGAGCCCAAAGCTCTCGAGCCTCGTGCTTGCCGCCATTCCGCTCATCGTCTTTCCAATCGTCGGCTTCGGACGCTCCGTCCGCCGCCGTTCCCGGGAGGCGCAGGATACGCTCGCCGCCGCATCGGCCTATGCCGGCGAAGCGATTGCCGCCACCCGCACGGTTCAGGCCTTCAACGGCGAGGAAAGCGCCAATCGGCGTTTCGGCACCGCCGTCGAGAACGCTTATCGCGCCGCCCGGTCTGCAGTCCGGGCGCGCGCCGCGCTGACCGCCTTCGCCATTGCCATGGTTTTCGGCAGCGTCGTGGCGGTGTTGTGGTTCGGCGCGCGGGACGTCCTCAATGGAACGCTCTCGGCGGGCACGCTCAGCCAGTTCCTGCTCTATTCGGTCTTTGCCGCTGGCAGCCTGGGTGCACTTTCCGAGGTCTGGGGCGAGCTCTCCCAGGCCGCCGGTGCCGCCGAGCGCCTGCGCGAGCTCCTGACGGAAGTCCCGCAAATCCGCGCGCCCGAACATCCGGCCGCAATGCCTACGCCGGCCAAGGGCGCAATCGCCTTCGCCGATGTCCACTTCGCCTATCCGGCGCGTCCGGATTACAAGAGCCTCAGGGGCCTAAGTTTCGCGGTCGAGCCGGGCGAGACCGTGGCCATCGTCGGCCCCTCCGGCGCCGGGAAGAGCACCGTCTTCTCGATGCTTTTGCGCTACTATGATCCGACCAAGGGCACCGTTTTGGTCGATGCGACGGACGTCCGCACGGTCGATCCGAAGGACTTGCGCGAGCGCTTCGCCATCGTGCCGCAGGACGTGACGATCTTCGCCGCATCCGTCCACGACAACATCTCCTTTGGCGCGCCGGACGCGAGCCGCGAAGCGGTCGTTTCCGCTGCAGTTGCCGCCCAAGCGGACGAATTCATCACCAGGCTCGATCGCGGCTACGATACGATGGTCGGCGAGCGCGGCATCACGCTTTCCGGCGGCCAGCGCCAGCGCATCGCCATTGCGCGGGCAATCCTCAGAAACGCGCCCATCCTGCTTCTCGACGAGGCGACCTCCGCGCTCGATGCGGAGAGTGAGAAGCTCGTGCAGAAGGCGCTCGATGGGCTGATGCAGGAACGAACCACCCTCGTCATTGCCCACCGCCTCGCGACGGTGCTCAAGGCGGACCGCATCCTCGTCATGGAAAATGGACGCATCGTCGAGGAAGGCACCCACGCCTCGCTGATCCATCAGGGCGGGCTCTATGCCAAGCTCGCGCGCCTGCAGTTCGACCATGGGGCGGAGGGTCTTTTTGTCGCCGCTCGGCAATAGGCGCGATCTTCAAAGGGTCTTCCCTTCAGCCTCGACCGGAGAAGCGGCCACGGCCGCTGCGGCGGATCGCCTCGGCTTCGGGCCCGAGCACTTCTTGCGCGCACGTCAAGGTCAGTTCAAGCAGGTGCTTTGTGCCTATTTCTCGGTGAGCTTGAGTTCGATGCGGCGGTTCTGCGCCCGTGCCGCCAGGCTCTCGCCCTCGGCGATTGGCTGATACTCGCCGAAGCCGGCGGCGACCAGCCGGTCGGCCGGGACGCCCCTGGATATCAGGAATTTGACGACCGAAGTCGCGCGCGCCGACGAGAGCTCCCAGTTGTCGCGGAAGCGCCCGGTTCCGGACAGGGGAACATTGTCCGTGTGCCCGTCGACGCGAAGAACCCAGTTTATCTCCGAGGGAATCTCCCTAGCGAGGTCGAGCAGCGCCGTGGCGAGCTTAGTCATCTCCGCCTGCCCTTCGGGATTCAGGTCGCTGCTGCCGGAAGAAAACAGCACCTCCGACTGGAAGACGAAGCGGTCACCGACGATGCGGATGTTTTCGCGGTCGGACAGAATTTCTCTCAAGCGCCCGAAGAAGTCGGATCGATAGCGGTTCAGCTCCTGCACCCGTTGTGCGAGCGCAACGTTGAGCCTGCGGCCGAGATCGGCGATCTTCGCCTGCGAAGCCTGATCCTTCGCCTCGGAGGCCTGGAGGGCACCCTCGATGGCGGCAATCTGGTTGCGCAGTGCCGCGATCTGCTGGTTCAGCAGTTCAATCTGACTCATCGCCCTTGCGCTGATCTGCCGCTCGTTCTCGAGCTCGGATCCCAGCCGCCCGAGCTTTTCGCTGGCGACTTCGGCACTACCGGCGCCCTTGTCCAGCAGTGCCTGCAGGCGCGAACGCTCGCCCTCGGACTGCGCCAGCGATGCCTGGAGATTGGCAAGTGAATCCTCCAGATCCTGCTTGCCGCTCTTTTCGAGGGCAAGCAGCTGCGTCAGCTCGTTGATCTGGCTGTTCAGACGGTTCAGCACCTCGTCCTTGCCGCTGATTTCCCTGCCGAGCAGAAACTGCGCCAGTACGAAGACGCTGAGCAGGAACATGATCGCCATGAGCAAGGTCGACAGCGCATCGACGAAGCCCGGCCAGTAATTGATCGCCCGCGCGTTGCGGCTTCTTCTGGCGAGTGCCATGATCAATCACCCCCATCGTCGCGGTGGCTGATCTTCGGCTGCGACAGCGCCTTCTCGCTGTTGACGGCAATCCGATCCGCCTGTCCGATGCGCGAGGTCAGCTTGTCCAGCGTCTTGCGCATGGATTTCGCCTCCTCCTGCTGCGCCTCGATCCAGTCGCGCAGCATCTGCTGCTCGCCGCGCATGTTCTTGACGAGACCCTGGATGCCTTCCGCCAGGCTCGCCATCGCGGCCGTCGTGCGCTGGTTCACGCCGCCGTCGTGGGCGATGCGGGCGATCTGATCCGTCAGGCGCCGCAATTCCTCGACCGGCGCGCCGTCGAAGGCCTCGACCGGGGCGGATACGCCGTGGCTGACATCGGTCACTGACGACAGCCAGTTTTCGAGTTCCGTGTAGAAACGGTTCTGCGCCCGGCCAGCCTGCAGGTCGAGGAATCCAAGGATCAGCGAACCGGACAAGCCGAACAGAGAGGCCGAGAAAGCGGTCCCCATGCCGGTCAGCGGCGCCGACAGACCGCTTTTCAGCGACCCCAGGAGATCTTCCGTGCTGCCGCTACCCGCATCCAGCGACTGGATGACCGTGTTGATCGAACCGATCGTGCCGAGCAAGCCCCAGAAGGTGCCGAGCAGGCCGAGAAACACGAGAAGGCCCGTGAGATATCGGGTGGTGTCGCGCGACTCGTCCAGGCGCGAAGCAATGGAATCGAGGATAGACCGGAGAGCGACGGTCGAGATACCGCTGCCGTGGCGCTCGCCAATCAGCGCCCGCATCGGCGCAAGCAGCACCGGATCGCGTCCGACCTTGGCGGCGCTGCCGGCGGCGCGGAACGAATTGAACCAGCGCACCTCCGGCCGGAGGCTGAGGACGTGGTTGAATGCGAGCAGAATGCCGATGAGCAGAACGCCGAGGATCAGCCCGTTGAGCCCGGGATTGCCGAGGAAAGCGTCACGCGCCTGACGGAAGAGGATAGCGGCGACGAAACCGACGATGACCAGGAAAATGGCCATCGTCCAGAAATAGGGCATCGGGCTCGAAAGCTTGCGCGGGTTGTAATTTTCCTCCGCGCCTTCCCGGTCACGCCAGCCAGACAGGTTCAATGTCGTCATATGTATGCCAGTCTCCCGGTTTGCGGCAACGCCCACCTTGTCACTGCCAGGTGGAGATCGCCGCAACACTCTGATTCGCCGGATCATTCTCGAAGCGATCGCGACCCGAAGACGTGATGCCACGGCGAGCCCGAGGCCATCGGTTACTGGGCCGGAGACTAGTGTAACTTTGCGCCGAATTGAAGGGAAAACAAGATGTTCTACGAACTATAACCGGCGGCAGCAGATTCTGACCGCTCCGATGAGCCCAAGTCACTGCCGCTGGTATTGCGAAACTATTGAGACATAAACGGCGGCGGCCGCGGCGGCGGGCATTACTCGGGCAGCTTCCGCCTTCTGCACCATCTGGTTATTTGATGGGGACCGGGCGGCGAATGACCTCGCCCAAAGCCTTGGCGATATATTCGTTACCGCAGACGATGGAGCCATCCTCCAAGGGCCTGTTGTCGCCGTTGGCGTCGGTCACCCATCCGCCGGCCTCGCGAATTAGCAGCACCCCGGCCGCGATATCCCAGGCGGCCAGATCGCGTTCCCAATAAGCGTCGAAGCGCCCGGCGGCCACATAGGCGAGATCCAGGGAAGCGGAGCCGAAACGGCGGACGCCGACGACCTCGCCCATGACATGGCGAAGTTCGACCAGATACTTGCCGTGGTTGCCGCGGCCGAGATGCGGCGTGCCCGTGGCGACAACGGCATCGGAGAGGTTGCGGCGGGCGCCGACCCGCAGGCGCCGGTCGTTGAGGAAGGCGCCGCCGCCGCGCTCCGCGGTGTAGAGTTCATCCGTGGCGGGGTTGAAGACGACTCCGCCGACGATCTCGCCCTGGCGCTCCAGCGCGATCGAAACGGCAAAATGAGGAATGCCGTGCAGAAAGTTGGTGGTGCCGTCTAGCGGATCGACGATCCAGCGGTGGGCGCCGTCGGTGCCTTTGATCTCCTCACCCTCCTCGCCGAGGAAACCATAGGTCGGGCGCGCCTTCAGGAGTTCATCGCGGATGACCCGCTCGGCCTTGCGATCGGCCTGGGAAACGTAGTCGCCGGGGCCCTTCAGCGACACCTGCAGGTTCTGCACCTCGCCGAAATCGCGTGCCAGCGACTTGCCAGCCTTGAAGGCGGCCTGAACCATGACATTGAGGAGGGCAGAACGGGCCATCGGATGATCCTCTGAAACGAAGCCGGCCGAACATCCCGGCCGTAGATTGAACCTGCTTCACGGCCGCGCCTCCAAAAGCACTGCGCGCCCTGTCGGACGTGCCCAGGATAGGTGCGATGCCGCCGTCAAAAAACCGAGTGAGAGATCACTCGTCCGCGGGAAGATGATGGATGGGGCAATCCGCGGATAAACCGCGGGTTCAAGACCACAAAAGACCCGGAATTTCAAGTGAAATAGACGGCGTCGATGAAGAACGCGCACCCACGCGCATCGGCCTGACACTCGCACCGGATTTTCGCTCGAAAAGCACGATGCGTAGCTGACGTACGGCGTCCTTTGTGGTTATGACGAACGGAACCTGTTCGCCGCCGCGAGCGCCGACTTCTGCTGCTCTTCGGTGATGCCAAGATAAAAATCCTCGAGCGTGTCGTCCTTGAGACCCGCCCGGCGAGACAGCACGTACCACTTGGCCGCCTCGACCGGATCCGGGCGGGTGCCGATGGCATTGACGTAAAGATGCGAAAGCCGGTTCTGCGCGACGACGTTGCCGCCTTCGGCCGCCCGCTTCATCCAGGCGAAGCCCTCCTCAAGATTACGATCGCCGGCGATGCCCTCGATCAGCCAGATGGCGATGTCGAGCTGTGCCGTATCGTAGCCGGCGCGGGCGGCCCGCATCAGCCATTCGCGCGCTCGCGCACGCTTGGTTTCGTCGATGCCGTCGACATTGAGATAGATCTGCGAGAGCGCATATTGCGCGTCGGCGATCCCCTGCTCGGCGGATTTCTCGTAATAGGGCATTGCCGCTTTGAGCCCTCTCGGGCCCGGCATGTCAGCCACCAGCGTCTGTCCGTAATTGAATTGCGCGGAGGCATTGCCGAGATCGGCCGCCTTCTTCATCAGCGCCTCAGATCCTTTGCGGTCGCGTTCGACGTAGCGTCCCTCCATGAGCATCAGGGCGTATTTGAACATGGCGGCGGGGTCGCCGTTTCCGGCCGCCTGGCCGTACCAGAAGGCCGCCTCCTTGGGGTCGCGCGCAACGCCGAGGCCCTGCTCGAGAATCGAAGCGACGAGCGTCTGCGCGGCAGGGTCGCCAAGCTGGGCCCGCGGCAGGGCAAGATCCATGGCCGTCAGGTAATAACCGCGCTGAAAGGCGCCATAGGCCTCGTCGATCTTGCCGGTGAAGGGCTTCTCCTCTGGAAGCGCCGGCAGGTCGGCGCCCATGCGGTCGATGACATTTACACCCTTGGAAGGTCCTTTGCCTTTGCCGTCGCCGGTCTCCGGCTTCGCCGGATTGCCATTGGGTTCCTTCGCCCCCTCGAGCGGCGCGGCGCCGTTGAATGGCGTGATCCGCCCGCGCTTCGGGACGCTTCCCTCCTCGGCGGGATCCTGGGGCGTCGGCTGCGCGGCCCACGACGGCAGGGCCGCCGGGACAATAGCCGCCAACAAGGTCACGGCTAGGCTGGATCTCAATAGGAAACGGCTCAGCATCCGCACGTCTTAATCTTCGAACCGTGGCGCTTTTTCGTCAAGCAAGGCGTTGACGGCAGCAACCACGGATGGCGCCTGCGCCGGATCGGCGAAGACTGCAAGGCGAAGCGCGACGAACTCGGCGCCCGTCTCGGCAACCGCCAGCGCCGATTGCGGGTCCGCACCGCCCATGACCACGCAGGGAATTTCGATCATCGACGCCCACCATTCTGCGAGTGCCAGGTTTTTCGGATGCGCCTCGGGCTTGATGTCGCCGTCGGTGCGACCAAAGAAGACGTAGTCCGGCCTGAGTTCGCCGATCTCAAGTGCATGGTGGCGGTCGGTAGCATTGCCGCCGCCGACGATCATCTTCGGCGTGTGCCGCTCGATCGCCTCGGATAGCGCATCCGCACCGCCCGGTATGTGAATCCCGTCCGCCCTGGCGCGGCCGGCCACCCGCGTATCGCCGTCGATGAGCGCCGCGGCACCCGCCTCCTGGATCACCGGCACGAGCGCCTCGGCGTGTTTCTGGAAATCGGTCTCGTTAAGGCCATACTGCGGCACGATCACCGAGGCAACGTCGCCGCCCTTCAGCGCATCAGCAAGCACTCTCGCTTGTTCGGCGATGTCCGGGATGTCCGGCGCGACCAGAACGAGGCGGCAGCGGTTTTCGATTTTGCTCATGGGTCCGTTCCTGGCGGCGTGCTTCCCCGCGAGCGGAAGCCGGGTCTCGATTTCGTTCGGGAAAACCGATAGACGGAGATGACCAAAGGATCAACCGTCGCCCATGCTTCCCGATCTCGACTTCTATCTCGTTGCCATCCCGGCAGTTCTGCTCGTCGGCCTCAGCAAGGGCGGCATGGGGGAAGCGTTGTCGCTGATGGGCGTGCCGATCCTCTCGCTCGCCGTTTCACCGATCGAGGCCGCGGCGCTGCTCCTACCGATCCTGATCGCCATGGACATGGTCTCCCTGTGGTTCTGGCGCAAGCACGGCGACCGCAAGACGCTTTTCATGCTGCTGCCCGGCGCTGTCGTCGGCATCGCGGTCGGCTGGGCAACCGCCGCGCATGTGCCGCGGGACGCGCTACGGCTGATCATCGGACTGATCACCGTCGTGTTTGTGCTGCGATATGCCTATATGGTCTGGCGGAGCCGCAGCGGCGCACCGATCCAGCCCAAGCCACACCGCCGGGGCCCTGCCGCGCTCTGGGGAAGCTTCGCCGGTTACGGCAGCTTCGTCGCCCATGCCGGCGGCCCGCCTTTCCAGATCTACGCCCTGCCGCTGAAGCTCGACCCGCGCGACTATACCGGGACCATCGTGCGCTTCTTCGCCACCCTTAATGCGGTGAAACTCATTCCCTATTTCGCCCTCGGGCAGCTCGACCTCAGCAATCTTGCCACATCGGCAACGCTTTTCCCGCTGGCCATGACCGCGACCGCCTGCGGCGTATGGATCGTACGCAGAATGAAGGCGCAGGTCTTCTATCCTTTCATGTATGCGATGGCATTCTTCGCCGGCTGCAAACTTGTCTGGGACGGCCTCTTGAGCCTGCTCTGATCGAGGGCCGCTCCTGCATGTCTCTTCGATCGACTTCGAAGTCGGTGTGGTGACATGCAGCGTCTTCAACTTGCTCCGGTCAAATCTTTGTGCTTGCGATGGCGCGCAGGTGATGCTGCAAAGCAACAGCAATTGCCGCGCTGCACAATCTCTCTTGCCGCACTGCAGAAATTCGCCTAACGTCGCGCCCATGACCATCGCGGACCCATTCGATGCCATCGCGGACCCGAACCGGCGCTATCTGCTGGAGGAACTGCGGCGTGCGCCGAGGACTGTCAACGAGCTTGCAGAGGGGCTGCCGATCAGCCGCCCGGCGGTTTCGCAGCATCTGAAGGCGCTGCTCGATTGTAATCTTGTGTCGGTTTCGACGAGCGGCACGCGACGAATTTATGCCATCAACAGGCCGGGATTCGATCGGCTCAATCTCTGGCTCGACCAGTTCTGGTCCTGAGCCAGAGAGATCCGGAGCGCCTTAGAGCGCACCGAGCTATCCGAGAATCGTATCCGATTCTCGGATAGGTCGATGCGCAGACTCAAAGAGTTGCAGCGACCTTTGCGCTTCTGAAAGACGCGCGGTGCTGTGAGGCAGACCGGGCCGAAAGCCCGGTCGACTGTCAGTTTCATCCGTTTTGGGATTGGTCTTGACCTTGCCGCCGCCGGGCGGTGGGTGCGATACGCCCCGCGACTGGACGGCAAAAGCGTCCGCGATCAGTGGGTCGCGGAACGGAGTCTTTCGATTTCGTCCTTGATGCGCAACTTCCGCCGCTTGAGTTCGCTGATCAACTCGTCCTCGCAGGAGGGAGAGTTGAGAGCCTCGTGGAGCTCCTCTTCCAGGGCGCCATGCTTTTTCTCAAGCGTTGCAAGATGAGCCTCAATGGTCATTGGCAAGTCCCTTCCTTTTGCTTGCATCCGGCACGCAAATGCCGGATCTTCCATGGTTGAAACCTTACTACTGTGCCATGCCATTTTTCATTTGTCGAAGGCGAAATGATGACGTCGGATAACTTCCCGTCACGGCCAAAGATGTGATAGAGCGGCGCAGGAAGAATACCGGATCGTGACTCGCGACCGGGCTCATGGGGATCGTATTCGCATGCCGGACCAGGACCAGGCCGAACTCAGACTAACCATAGCGCGCCTGAGACAGGAGCATGAAGATTATGACGTGGCGATCAACGCGATGATCGAAACCGGCTGCGACGCCTTGCGCATCCAGCGCATGAAAAAGAAGAAGCTGGCGATCAAAGACAAGATCACCAAGATCGAAGACCAGATCATCCCCGATATCATTGCCTGAGACACCGTCATTACCTGTAGACCAATCGCCTGAAACGGACCCGACAGAGTGACAGAAGCCACGACCCCGCCCGTCGCCATCATCATGGGAAGCCAGTCGGACTGGGAGACGATGAAGAATGCGGCAGATACGCTCGAGGCGCTCGACATCGCCTACGAAGCCCGCATCGTTTCCGCGCACCGCACCCCCGATCGCCTGGTCCGTTTTGCCAAGGGCGCCCGCGACGAAGGGTTCAAGGTCATCATCGCAGGTGCCGGCGGAGCCGCGCATCTTCCCGGCATGTGTGCCTCAATGACGCCGCTGCCGGTCTTCGGCGTTCCGGTACAATCGAGGGCTCTTTCCGGCCAGGACAGCCTGCTGTCGATCGTGCAGATGCCCGCCGGCATCCCGGTCGGCACGTTGGCGATCGGCAAGGCCGGCGCCGTCAATGCCGCCCTGCTCGCTGCCGCCGTGCTTGCGCTCAGCGACGAGGACCTCGCCGACCGCCTGGACGACTGGCGTGAACAGCAGACAGTTTCGGTTGCCGAATATCCGGTGGACGAGGAATGAAGACCATCGGCATTATCGGCGGCGGCCAGCTTGGCCGCATGCTTGCCATGGCCGCTGCCCGGCTGAATTTCCGCACGCTCGTCCTCGAACCGCAACCGGACTGTCCGGCCGCTCAGGTCGCAAACGCCCAGATCGTCGCCGCCTATGACGATCCGCGGGGCCTCGATGAACTCGCCGAGGCCTCGGACCTGATCACCTATGAATTCGAGAACGTCCCCGTCTCCGCGGCCGAGCGGCTTCTTCAATCGCGGCCGGTCTTTCCACCGCCCAGGTCCCTTGAAGTGGCGCAGGACCGGCTGCTTGAGAAGCGCTTCATCAACGCCTGCGGCATCGCTACGGCCCGTTTCCACGCCGTCGACAGCCAGGCCGATCTCGAAGTCGCCCTGGCCGATTTCGGCGGCACCGGCGTTCTGAAGACCCGGCGTCTCGGCTATGACGGCAAGGGCCAGCGCGTCTTCCGCTCCGCCGGAGACGATCCGTCCGGCGCCTTTGCCGCGCTCGGCGGGGTGCCGCTCATTCTCGAAAGCTTCGTGCCCTTCGAGCGGGAAATCTCGATCATCGCGGCTCGCGGTACTGACGGCGCAATCGCCTGTTTCGACCCGGCGGAGAACGTGCATCGTAACGGCATCCTTCACACCTCCACCGTACCGGCGGCGATCGACCCCTCGACGGCTGAAGCCGCCCGCCAGGCAGCAACCGCCATCCTCGACGCACTCGGCTATGTCGGCGTGATCGGCGTCGAATTTTTCGTGCTTGCCGACGGCAGCGTCGTCGCCAACGAAATGGCGCCGCGCGTTCACAATTCCGGCCACTGGACCGAAGCCGCATGCGTCGTATCGCAGTTCGAGCAGCACATCCGCGCCATCGCCGGCCTGCCGCTTGCGGACGCGTCGCGCCACACCGATTGCGTCATGCAGAACCTGATCGGCGATGACATTGCCGAAGTCTCTCACCTGCTCGCCGAACGCGACGTGCTGGTCCACCTCTATGGCAAGACCGAGGCGCGCCCGGGTCGCAAGATGGGGCATTTTACCCGGCTCCTCCAGCCTCGCTAGCCACAGGATTGCGCGGAAGGGGCGGCAAAATCCCTCCTACCGCGGTTGACAGGCCAGGGGCGACACGGTATGTGCCTGCCTACTTGAAGAGCGCGCTTTCCGGCGCGCTTTTGATTGTTGGAATTACCGGGCGAATTTTCGTTCCCCGAAACCTGCGGATCAGGAAAAATGAAGATCAAGAATTCGCTCAAGTCGCTGAAGGCCCGCCACCGCGAAAACCGTCTCGTTCGCCGCAAGGGTCGCGTCTACATCATCAACAAGCTGAACCCGCGCTTCAAGGCACGCCAGGGCTGAGGCCCCGCGGAGGCCGCTCGCCTGTCCGTCGGTCGCTTCACTGGTCCCTTGATTTTTTGATTTTGATCTTGCGCCATGGCGGGCTACGATGTCCGCCATGTGCATTTTTATGACTTCAATTCTGGCATTTTTCGCACTGGCCGTTTGGACCACGTCCGGAACGCCGCTCCTGGCTGCCGAAGCTTTGCCGCAACCGGAGACGGCCAGTCTCGCAACACCGGAGCAGCAGCTCGATTCCCTCTTTGCCGAACTGAAGAAAGAGCGCGAGGAGGATCGGGCACGGGACATCGCAAACCGCATTCGTCAGCAATGGCAGGACTCCGGCAGCGCGACCGTCAACCTGCTCATGCAATGGGCGGACAAGGCAATCGCCGACGACAAGAAGTCGATGGCGCTCGACATCCTCGACCAGGTCATCGTTCTCGCCCCTAACTATATTGAGGGCTGGAACCGTCGCGCCACGCTGCATTACCAGATGGGCAATTTCCGGAAGGCGATGTCGGACGTCAGCCACGTGCTTGCACTCGAACCACGGCATTTCGGCGCCCTCGCCGGCATGGCGTCCATGCTTGAAGATGCCGGCAAGAGCGAGCTCGCCCTGCGCGCGTGGCAGCAGTTTCTCGATATCTACCCTTCCGATCGGAAAGCGCAGGAACAACTCGGCGAGCTGGCTGAAAGGCTCGCCGGCAGCCGGACCTGAAGGCGCGGCGCAGGTTCAAAGAGTTGCAGCGACTTTTGCATGTCTGCAACACGCGCGACGTTATGGGAGGACGAAAGAACTCGCAGCAAACGCGCTTGCAAGGAGCGAGAGCCGGGGGCTCTCGCCTTAGCAGCGGCGGCTCAAACGCCGGTCAAACCGTCCGCGTTGATATACGCAATACGCAGCATGTTGGTGGCGCCCGGCGTTCCGAGCGGCACACCGGCGGAGATGATGATGCGGTCACCCGGCGTGGCGAAGCCCTCGGTAACGGCGATGCGGCAGGCACGGTTGACCATGTCGTCGAGATCCTTGGCATCTTCGGTGACGACGCAATGGAGCCCCCATACCACCGAGAGACGCCGGGCCGTTTCGACGATCGGCGAAAGGGCGATGACCGGAACTTGCGGGCGCTCGCGCGCGGCACGCAAGCCCGTGGCGCCGGAGGAGGTGTAACAGACGATCGCGGAAAGATTGAGCGTTTCGGCGATCTGGTGGGCGGCAAGCGAAATAGCGTCGGCGCCGGTTGCCTCCGGCGGCGTTCGCTGGGCGTAGATGATGCCCGAATAGTGCGGGTCGCGCTCGACGTTGCTCGCGATCGAAGCCATGGTCCTAACCGCTTCGATCGGATATTCGCCGGAGGCGGATTCGGCCGAGAGCATCACCGCGTCGGCCCCTTCGAACACCGCGGTCGCCACGTCCGACACTTCCGCGCGCGTCGGCACTGGCGCCGAGATCATCGATTCCAGCATCTGGGTGGCGACGACCACCGGCTTGCCGGCGCGACGGCAGGCGCGCGTCAACTGCTTCTGAAGTCCGGGAACGGATTCGAGCGGCATTTCGACACCGAGATCACCACGCGCCACCATCAGCGCATCCGACAATTCGATGATCTCGTCGATGCGCTCGATCGCCTGCGGCTTCTCTATTTTCGACATCAGCCCGACGCGGCCACGTGCGATCTTGCGCACCTCGGCCAGATCCTCCGGACGCTGGATGAAGGAGAGCGCTACCCAGTCGACCTGTCCCGTTGCCAGTACAGCGTCGAGATCGGATCGGTCCTTATCCGTCAGCGCGCCGACGCCGAGCAGCGTATCGGGCAGGCTGACGCCCTTGCGGTCCGAGATCTTCGTGCCGGAAACGACGGTGGTCACGATGCTGTTGCCGTCGGTTCTTTCGGCGCGCAGGTGCAGTTTGCCGTCGTCGATCAGCAGGCGATCGCCAGGCTTCACCGCCTGGAGGATCTCCGGATGCGGGAGGTGGACGCGCGTGTTGTCGCCGGGGACGTCCTTGTTGTCGAGCGTGAAGGTCTGGCCGATCGAGAGATCGACCTTGCCTTCGGCGAACTTGCCGACGCGCAGCTTTGGGCCCTGCAGGTCGGCAAGAATTCCGATCGGACGGCCGCAACGCACTTCGACGGCGCGAATCCGCGTGATCAACGTACGCATGACTTCGTGGCTGGCATGGCTCATGTTGATGCGGAACAGGTCAGCCCCCGCCTCGTGCAGTTTCTGAATTGTCTGCTCCTCGGCCGATGCCGGTCCGAGCGTGGCGAGAATTTTGACTTTTCTGTTCCGTCTCATCAATTCTGGCTTTCCTGCGTACCGGGCGTATCGGAAAGCTGAACCATCCAGCTTCCCTGCCGCCCTGTGTCGTATTCCTTGAATCCCATGCGCTGGAAGCCGCGTGCATAGCAGTCCTCAACGCCGACGATCTTGAACTCGTTTTCCGCGACGCACATGTTGACGTCGCCCGTCCAGCGGCCGCCCTTGGCCGCGTCTTCCGCGTAGAGATAGTAGTAGCGCGACTCTAGTTCGCCCTCGATCAGGGTGGCGCAGGTCGTTGCCGGCACCTGCCACCAACCCTCCGTTACCCAGCCTTCCTTCGCGCGATAGCCGATCGCCACTCCGACCAGGGTCTGAGTGCCGTTGCAGACGCGAAAGTCGGCCCGCGCCTCGCCAGCAAACAGGAACGAACCGGAAATCGCCACGGAAAACAGGAGGACGGCTCCCAACGACATCGGCCCCGGTTTCACTTTGGATAAAGGATGTCTGAACACGGCTTCCTGCGGAACTCCGTTTTGATTTGCGTGGCACTTTCTTGCGACGGCCAGCCCTGAAAGTCAACGCAACTCTAATCGATTATATTTGCCCTTCATGTGACAGAAGGTGCCGAAACTTGCGTCTTTTTCTTGCGGAAGGCGAATTTGCGTGCGATCAGGTTGCGACGTTCGAAACTCCCAGCACAAAACGGCATGCGGCACTACTCTCCCTACGAGATCATCAAGGGCAATCCGGCGCAAGGACTTGTGCTTCTGGCGGACCATGCGATGAACCGACTGCCGCCGGAATACGACCGGCTCGGTCTGCCTGAAAGCGCATTCGCGCGCCACATCGCCTATGATATCGGCATCGAGTCGCTGACACGGCAACTGTCGGCCGCGCTCGATTCACCAGCCGTTCTCGGCTGCTTTTCGCGACTCCTGATCGACCCCAATCGCGGTGAGGACGACCCGACACTGATCATGAGAATATCCGACGGCGCCATCGTCCCGGGCAACCATCCGATCTCCACGGATGAGTGGCAGAGGCGGCTGGACCGCTTTCACCGCCCCTATCACCAGGCGGTATCGCAGACGATCGCCGAAGTCGCGGCGGCCGGCGCCCGGGCCCCGCTGGTCATTTCGCTGCACTCCTTCACACCCGCCTGGAAGGGCGTGGCGCGGCCGTGGCATGCGGCCGTGCTCTGGGACAATGACCCCCGCGCCGTCTTTCCGCTGATCGAGCGTCTCGAGGCTGCGGGCGATATCCTCGTCGGGAACAACGAGCCCTATGACGGCGCGCTCAGGGGCGATACGATGTACCGGCACTGCATGGCGGCAGGCATCCCCCATGCGTTGATCGAGATACGGCAGGATCTGATTGCCGATGACACGGGCGTTGCCGCCTGGGCCGAACGCCTGGCGCCCATTCTCGCGGCGCTCAACGCCATGCCGGCGCTCCACGCCTATCAGCGCCACCCTTCGCGCACGGGCGCCTATCGCGACGGGGATGAAGAGGAGAAACTACTATGACCCAGCTCAGCGAGGAACAGCGCCTGGCGTTCGAAGCCGCCGCTTTCCGCCGGCTGGTCGAGCATTTGCGCAGGCGCAGCGACGTCCAGAACATCGACCTGATGAATCTCGCCGGCTTCTGCCGCAATTGCCTTTCGAACTGGTATCGAGAGGCGGCCGAGACTTCCGGGATCGCGATGAGCAAGGAAGAATCGCGCGAGATCATCTACGGCATGCCGTATGAGGAGTGGCGGTCGCGCCACCAGACGGATGCATCGGCCGAGCAGAAGACTGCCTTCGAGCGCAACCGGCCGAAGGAATAGGGAGTATTTTGCATCCAGGTGGGATCACCTGACGTCGCACAAATGCCACAAGAGCAAATAGAGAGATTGCGGCGCGCATGCGTTTGAGCGCATCCCGTTGTGGCTGTCAGAAGGCAGGCGGAATGCGGCGCCTGTGGCCAGCACGGCAGGAAATGCCGGCGCTGTTGCGCAATCGCCCTTGACCTCGGAGGCGGTTCGCGGCAGGTCACAGCACCTGCAAATTCATTCCCCAAAAGGAGACGACCATGTCGGATGCTCAAGGCTTCGCACGCGATCAGCTTCGCGCTTTCATCGAACGGATCGAACGGCTGGAAGAGGAGAAGAAGACCATCGCGGATGACATCAAGGATGTCTATGGCGAAGCAAAGTCGATGGGCTTCGACACGAAGATCCTGCGTAAGGTGATCTCGATCCGCAAGCAGGACCAGGACGAGCGCCTGGAGCAGGAAGCGATCCTCGACACCTACCTGCAGGCACTGGGCATGATGCCCGTGGCCGAGGACGCGGCGTAAGCCGATGCGGCAGCACGGGGTCTACTGCATGTCTCCTTCTCGATTAGAGGACAAAGACATGCAGTGATTCAAAGCGCTGCAGCGACGTTTGCGCATCCGATAAGGCGGGCGGCGCTGGAGATGAACGCGGCACGCGCGCCGCTTCTCACAACACAAACGAAAAAGTCCGCCGGTATGGCGGACTTTTTCGTTTAGGTAAAGGGGTTCAATTGGTACTGAATCTCTTCACTTCCATGAAATTCACGGCATTGCCGGTGAAGCGGGCCGTGTCGACGGTGCCAGCATCGCTGGAGAAGCCGGCCGCATAGATGGTGGTGGGCGCGGCTCTGAGCGAGCTGCTGACGAATCGTGGAGCCTTGACCGGTTTCGACAGCGTGGCGAAACGGCTCGTCGACAGGGCCCACTCGGAAATGATCTTCTGCGTCAGCTTCGGCTCGGTGCGCACCGAGGATCGCGACGCGGCTGCCGCGTCCTGCTTCTTTGGCCGCGCGCCCTTCGACGGCGCATCCGACTGCGTATCGAAGGCACTGTCGAAAATCGCGGCCCTGCCGTTCGTTTCCAATTGCGGCGCATAGGCCGCCACCCGCAGCGGCGGAGTGTCGATCTGCTCGGCGGCAGCGTTCGGCGCGGCCAGCGCCACCTGCGTGCCGGTCTCTGTCGGCGCGTTCAGCGGCTCGGCTATCGACGCGAAAGCCGGACGATCAGCGGCAGTCGGGATTTCAACCTCGACCTCCGCAACGGCGGCAAGCGCAGCCTGGCCTGCCGGACGGGTGTCCGGCACCGGCACGAAGCCCAGTTCCGCAACCCCGCCATCGGCGGAAGCCAGGAGCGTTTCGCCGTCGGCAGCCGCGTTGGCCCGGTCGAGCATCTGCGGCACAGGCACCGCAAGCGTACTCAGATCGGTGAATTCCGAACCCGGTGCCGGCGAAGTCTGCGGCATCACCGCCGCCAGCGCCTCCTGGGAGCTGTTCTTCTCCGGCGCGACGAGCGCGACGGTCACGCCGCTTTCCGCGGGCGCCTCCTTGAGGGCCGGACGTACACTCGGAACAGGCGCACTGAAATTCTGCTGTGCATCGGCGGAGGTCACGACACCCGGCAAAGCGTCCTGACCTGCCGCACTCCGCACCGAGGCCGGAGCCGCCGTTTCGCCACCGGCGGCAATCGCCATCGGCTCTTCATCCTCGTCCCCGCCGCCAAACAGCATGGCAAGCAGATTGCGACGCTTGCCCGCGTCGCCCGCGCCCTTGGCACCGCCACCGGCCACTTCGATCGCCGAGGCTCCAACGCGACGCTTGTAATCGGCAACCGCCTGCTCATAGCCGGGAAGCGGCCTGCCGTCGGCAGGAATGTGCATGGTCTTGCCGTCCGGGAAGAGCCGCACCAGTTCGTTGCGCGTCATGCGCGGCCAGGCGCGCACGCCGCCGACATCCATATGCACGAAAGGCGAGCCCGAGGTCGGGTAATAGCCGACGCCGCCGACCTGGAATTTCATGCCGATTTCACGGAGAGTCTTCAGCTTGACGTCCGGCAGATAGAAGTCCATCGCCTTGCCGAGCATGTGCTGGCTCTTCTTGGCAACGCCCTTCGAGCGCGACCGGAGCATGGAGTTCGTTGCCGGCGAGCGATAGGCGGAGACGACATGGATATAATCGCGCGAACCGCTCCTCTGGTAGACTTCCCAGACGAGGTCGAGGAGGCGCGGGTCCATCCTAGTCGGCTCGTTTCGCCGCCAGTCACGCAAGAAACGGTTGACCTGCTCCAGGCCCCTCGAATCGTAGCGGCCATTGCGCTTGAAGGTAATCTGCGCCTTTTCCCCGGTGTGAATGAAGTACAGCCTCAACGTGCGAGTCTGGCCGGCAGCCTCGACGGGCGGCGCCATGCCGGGGGTCACGAGAGAGCAAGCCAAGGCGATGGAAGCAAGGAACTGCGGTGCCTTACGGGCCACCGCCGAGCAGAGTCTGCGCGCTAGGGAACCGGCTGGTTCCTCCAAACCGAACAAATTTGGCATTCAATCCCCGTTCGACGGACAACCGTGCTTCGCTGTGTCCCATGACCGTCAATTAAGGTGACAGCATGGCAGATATGCCACAGTGGTCACCGTTCCTTATAGTATAGTGAACGGTTCCCTAACAAGGTCTAAACGGAGCGCCCAAGTTGCACGGCGAACGGCTGTGAATACGTGGGATTATGCGGCTTCGCGCAGAGGATTATCGGGATCGATGCCGTAATCCTTGAGCTTGCGATAGAGCGTCGAGCGCCCGATGCCGAGTTTGCGCGCCACCTGGCTCATCTGGCCGCGATAGAACTTCAGGGCAAAACGGATCAGTTCCTCCTCGACTTCAGCGAGTTTGCGCACGTCGCCGCCCTCGTCAACGCTGGCGATCGCATTCTCGAATCGCCCCTCCAATGTCCGCTCCGCTTTTTGGGAAGTGGCGATCTCGGCCCGAAAGTCCGCAAGCGCGTCGCCCTTCGGCCGCCGCTCCGGCCCCGCCTCCCCCCAGGAGAGACCGCCCCGGTCGGCAACGACATAACCCGGTATTTGCGTGGCGATCTGCGGAAAGTCCTTGACCGTAAGCTCGTTGCCCTCGGCAAGCACCACGGCGCGGAAGATCGCGTTTTCCAGTTGGCGGATATTGCCCGGCCAATCATAGGCGGTCAGAAGCGCCATCGCACCGCTCGAAGCAGTCAGGCGTTGATTGAGTCTCTGTTCGGCGGCGAAGCGCTCGACGAACGCACGCACCAGCACGGGGATGTCCTCCTTGCGCCGGCGCAGAGCCGGAATCGTGATCGGGAAAACATTGAGCCGGTAATAGAGGTCTTCGCGGAACCTCCCTTCGCGCACCTCGTTGATCAGGTCCTTGTTGGTGGCGGAGATCAACCGCACGTCGACCTTCTGCGGCTGGCGGGCACCGACCGTTTCGATCTCGCCCTGCTGGACGGCTCGCAGCAACTTCACCTGCACCTCGAGCGGCAGGTCGCCGATCTCGTCGAGGAACAGCGTGCCGCCGTCCGCCTCGGCGAATTTGCCCGCATGCTTTTCGGTGGCGCCGGTGAACGCGCCCTTTTCGTGGCCGAAGAGAATGCTCTCGACGAGGTTGTGCGGGATGGCGCCGCAATTGACCGTGATGAAGGGCTTGTTCGCGCGAGCGCTCGCCGCCTGGATCGCCCGCGCCACCATTTCCTTGCCGACGCCCGATTCGCCTTCGAGCACGATCGGAATATTCGACTGCGCGGCACGGCGGGCAAGGTCGAGAACGCGGATCATCGCCGGGCTCGCCGAGACGATGTCGTCGAAGCCGACGGCGCCCCCGCGCGGGCGCCGCGCGGTTTTGACCTTGCCGTCGCGGCTCGCCATCTTCAACGCGTTGCCGATGGCGATCGACAGGCGCTCCGGCGATACCGGCTTGACGAGGAAATCGAAGGCGCCGGCCTGCATCGCCTGGACCACCGTCTCGATGCCGCCCTGACCCGTCTGCACGACGACCGGCGTATCGACACCGCGTTCGGCAAGCGCCTCGAGGAAGCCGTGGCCGTTCATCTCCGGCATCAGCAGATCGAGCAGGATGACATTGACGATGCCGCCCTTGCGGTCCAGCAGTTCGAGCCCGCGACGCCCGTTATCGGCCACATGGGCAACATGACCCAGTCGTTCGATCATGTTCGTCAGCAATCGGCGCTGCACCGGATCGTCATCGATAACAAGAATATGGGATGTCACGAAAGCCTCCTGCTCTGGACACGCGGTACTCTTGGCCAACCTCATGTGCCAATTCATGCCACCATTCGTGCCACAAAGGGCTGAAGATCATGTTTTGGGAAATGCTTGCATTTTATCCATTGCGGGCGATAGCAATGGGCCCCATATCGCTTGCCTGCGGCACCTCTTCCCGGCCCGGTCCGAACTGGGGAAGGTTGCAGCAATTCAAAGTCCAAACGAGAGATACGCCAATGACATTCGCCTCGCTCCTTTCCGCCGGCTCCGGCCGATCCCGAGTGCGCGCGCAAGCCGGGCAGGCGGCGGGCGGAGGCGCCGAACTCGGCGACCTGCCGAGCTGGCGGCTCGAGGACCTCTATGTTTCCGCGAATTCCGAGGAATTCCGTGCCGACCTCGCAAAGGCGGAAGCCGATGCGATCGCCTTCGAGACCAAATGGAAGGGCAAGCTCGCGGAAGCCGCCCGAAAGACCGGGGACGAGGGCATCGGCGCGGCGGTAAAGGAACTGGAAACGCTCGAGGAGTTGATGGGCCGCATCGCCTCCTTCGCGGGGCTGACCTATTTCTCCGACACGTCCAAACCGGCAAACGGCAAACTCTATGGCGACGTGCAGTCGAAGCTGACCGACATCTCGGCACATCTCCTGTTCTTTTCGCTGGAGCTCAACCGCGTCGAGGATGCCGCGATCGACGCCGCTCTCGAAACCGACAGCCTCGCTGCGCACTACAAGCCCTGGATCCTCGACCTGCGCAAGGACAAGCCCTACCAGCTCGACGACCGGCTGGAGCAGCTCTTCCTCGAGAAATCGATGACCGGCGCCGCTGCCTTCAACCGGCTATTCGACGAGACCGTCGCTTCCCTCACCTTCACAGTCGACGGCGAGGCCCTGCCGCTCGAAATGACCCTGAACCTCCTGCAGGATCCATCTCCGGAGCAGCGCAGGAAAGCAGCCATGGCGCTTGCCGAAACCTTCAAGGCAAACATCCGCACCTTTGCGCTGATCACCAACACGCTCGCCAAGGACAAGGAAATCGCGGACCGCTGGCGCGGTTTCCAGGACATCGCCGACAGTCGCCACCTCGCCAACCGCGTCGAGCGCGAGGTGGTGGACGCACTTGCGGCAGCGGTTAAGGACGCCTATCCGCGTCTTTCCCATCGCTATTATGCGATGAAGGCCAAATGGCTTGGCATGGAACAGATGGAGTTCTGGGACCGCAACGCCCCCCTCCCCGAAGCGCCGAACGCGGTAATTCCCTGGGACACCGCCAAGGAAACGGTGCTTTCCGCTTATCACGGCTTCGCACCGGAGATGGCGGCGATCGCCCGGCAGTTCTTCGACGAGCATTGGATCGATGCGCCGGTGCGACCCGGAAAGGCGCCGGGCGCCTTTGCCCATCCGACGGTTCCCTCCGCGCATCCTTACGTTCTCGTCAACTACATGGGCAAGCCGCGGGACGTAATGACGCTCGCTCACGAGCTTGGCCATGGCGTGCACCAAGTGCTGGCCGGCGCTCAAGGGGCGTTGATGGCCTCGACGCCGCTGACGCTTGCCGAGACTGCCTCCGTCTTCGGCGAGATGCTGACCTTCCGCGCGCTGCTCGACCGGACCAGGGACAAGCGCGAGCGCAAGGCCATGCTGGCGCAGAAGGTCGAGGACATGATCAACACGGTCGTGCGGCAGATCGCTTTTTATGACTTCGAGCGCAAGGTCCACACGACCCGCAAGAAAGGCGAACTGACCGCCGACGATCTGGGCGAACTCTGGCTGTCGGTGCAGGGCGAAAGCCTCGGTCCGGCGATCCGGCTGTCAGAGGGATATGAGACCTATTGGGCCTATATCCCCCACTTCATCCATTCGCCTTTCTATGTCTATGCCTACGCCTTCGGCGATTGCCTGGTGAACTCGCTCTATGCCGTCTACCAGAACGCCGAGAGCGGCTTTCAGGAGAAGTATTTCGACATGCTGAAGGCCGGAGGAACCAAGCATCACTCCGAGTTGCTGGCGCCATTCGGGCTCGATGCCACCGATCCGTCGTTCTGGGCACAGGGCCTGTCGATGATTGAAGGGCTGATCGACGAACTGGAGGCGCTTGATAGGGCGTGACCGAGCCCATCCGGCAAGACCGACGACTGACTGCAACCCGTATGATCGAACACGCGCCCTTTGTCCTATTCCGGGATGACAGCGAAAACCTGACGACCGTCTTCGCCGAGCCGTCGCGCGTGATCACCGCGCGCACGCGGGCGGAGTTTCAGCTCGGCCTTGCCGAGCTCGATGCCGCCCACCACGCCGGGAAGTGGCTTGCCGGCTACATGGCCTATGAGGCGGGTCACCTCTTCGAGGAAAAGCTTGCGCTGTTTGCCGAGGAGAACCGCGAGACGCCGCTGATGTCCTTCGGCGTCTTCGACGCGCCGGCGGAAGACCATCCGCTCGCCACGCCGCTTCGGCGCACGGAGAACGAGCCGTTTCTCGCCGAGCCGCGTGCCGGTTGGAACCTGCCGGCCTACCGGCAGCGCTTCGAACGGCTGCACCAGCATCTGCGCCGGGGCGATTGCTACCAAGCGAACCTGACGATGCCGGTCTTCGCGCGCTGGTCCGGCGACCCGCTCGCCGCCTTCTGGTCGCTGATCGAGCGCCAGCCGGTGAAGTACGGCGCGTTTGTGGCGCTCGATGGGCCGCTGCTCTTGTCGCGCTCGCCCGAATTGTTCTTTCGTGTCGATGACGACGGCTGGATCGAGACGCATCCGATGAAAGGAACGGCGCCGCGCGGGTCTAACCCCGCTGAGGACGCAGCCATCATCCAGGCGATGCGGGACGACGAGAAGAGCCAGGCCGAGAACCGCATGATCGTCGACCTCCTGCGCAACGACATTTCCCGCGTCACCGAGGTCGGCTCGCTCGACGTGCCGAGACTTTTCGACATCGAGACCTACCCGACGGTTCACCAGATGGTGAGCCATGTGCGGGCGAAGCTTCTGCCCGGCATCGGCATCTCCGACATTTTCGCCGCGCTCTTCCCCTGCGGCTCCGTCACCGGCGCGCCGAAGATGCGGGCGATGGAGATCCTTCATGCGCTGGAGGCCGGTCCCCGCGACGCCTATTGCGGCGCCATCGGCTTCGTCGCACCGAGCGGCATCATGCGCTTCAATGTAGCGATCCGCACCATCTCGGTCTTTCCCGACGGCCGGGCAATCTTCAATGTCGGCGGCGGCATCGTCTTCGATTCCAAGGCCGAGGCGGAATATGACGAATGCCTGCTGAAGGCGCGCTTCGCCGTCGGCGATGCCGAGATCGCGCAATGACGGATTTCTCGCTGATCGAGACGCTGCGCTACGACCCGGCAGCGGGATTGGCTCGCCTCCGGCTGCATCTGGCACGCTTGACGCGTTCCGCCCGGCGGCTGGGATTTGCCGGCGCGGCCACCGCCGGGGAGCGCCTGGACGAGGCCGTGCGGGGCGCCGACCGGCCGCTCCGCGTCCGCCTCACGCTCAGCCGCGACGGCACCGTCGCGATTACGACCGCCCCCTTCACGCCGCTTGCCGACGATACGAGATGGCGGGCACGGATCGCGTCCACGCGGCTCGATTCCAGCGACTGGCTCCTGCGGATGAAGACGACGCGGCGCGAGGTTTATGAGGCGGCGCGCGGCGAATTTTCCCCGGAAGAGGCAGACGAGGTCATCCTTCTCAACGAGAAGGGCGAGGTCTGCGAGGGCACAATCACCTCGGTTTTCCTCGATGACGGCAGCGGCGAGCTGAAGACGCCGCCGATCGCCTGCGGCCTTCTCGCCGGTGTGCTTCGCACCGACCTCATCTGTGAGCGCCGTGCGCGCACCGCGCGCCTGCAACCGGCCGATCTTCAGCACGGCCGCCTCTTGCTCGGAAACTCGCTAAGAGGTCTGATCCGGGCGGAACTCGTGGTCTGAACCGGGCAGCGTGTAGCGCTTCACCCGATCGCGGCCCTCGCGCTTGGCGAGATGGAGCGCTTGGCCGGCGCGCACATAGATGTCGTTGACCTTGTCGCCCTCGCGATATTCCGCAAGTCCTGCCGAACAGGTGTAGTAGAATTCCGGAATGTTCGCTAGCGGTCTGGCGCTGCGTACTTTTACAAGCAGCCGATCAAGAATGAGGTTCGCTTCGCTGACGGTGGTGTCAGGCAGGATAAGCATGAACTCCTCACCGCCGATCCGGCCGAAACAATCGGTACGGCGCACGAAGCCCTGCATCTGGCGGGCGAAATCGAGCAGCACCTCATCGGCCCCGTGCGGGCCAAAGCGGTCGTTGATGGCCTTAAAATAGTCGATGTCGAGGATCGCCACGCACCCCCACATCTGTGGATTGTCGGCACAGTTTTGCACGAAGTCGGCAAGCTTTCCCAAAGTGTGCCGGCGGTCAGGGACGCTGATCAGTTCGTCCACCTGCGAGTCCCTGAGGGCGAAATCCCGGTCGCGCCGGTGCTTGCGCTCCTCCTCGCGCATCGCCGTGACGTCGGCTGCGATGGAAAGACGCCAACCCTTCTCGTCGACAGTCTCGGTCACGAACAGGGTGCGTCCATCATGCAGCTCGACTTCCGCGGTTCGGGTGTGGGCGCTGCCGCGGCGCTCGAGCGCGGCGTCGATCCAGCCTTCGATGTCGCTGGTCTCGATCATCGCTCCGCTGCCGGTCGCGTGGTTGCGGCGCGTGATCTCCGCCCAGGTCGGGGCCTCCTCCACGCCAACATGATAGGCGGAACGAAATGCCGCATTGGCAAAGCGCAATCGGTCATGCTGATCGTAAAGCGCGATCAGCACAGGCGTTCTGGCTTGCAGACCCATCAGGGCCTTGGCGTATTCACCGGTCACGTTTGGTCTGCTCCAGTTGGAACGGCATCCATCAATCACGGCGCGAAGCGGACGGCTCAACTTAAGCTATAGCACGAAACGCTTGTGACAAGTCGCATTAACATGCGAAACCCGAGGGAATGGTCAAGTCGAGTCATCTCGAATGAAGCACACGCCTTACGACGGCACGTCGAAGCCCTTTGCAATCGGTCTCGCCCAGCTCGATTCCGACCGGTGGATTGAGCCGGACGAGGCGCTCGACTTCTATCTATCGGAAAAGTCGCGGCTGCTGATCGAAAACCGCAGCAGCGTCTTCGCAGCCGCGGCGGAAAGCGGCAACGCCCAGCGGGAGCTTCTCTCGCTGCTCATGGATTATCTGTTGCGCCGCTATCCACATATCTATCGGCGCGATGGCGAGACGATAGTCGTCGGCGGGCGCGAAGTGAACCTGAATGGCGACCCCCCGATCCTCTCCGCCGGAGCGCTCATCCAGGATGATCTCGCCATCATGGAGTGCAAAGACGGCGAATGGCGCCTCACCGCCGCCTATATCGCCTTTCCCTCCTCTTGGTCGCTTGCGGAAAAGTTCGGCCGCTCGATGGACGAGATCCATGCGCCCGTTCCCGGCTTCGCAGCGGGCTCGCGCAATGCGGAACTGATCGCCCGCATGTTCGACCGGCTGCCGCCCGACCGCTTCGTCGAACGCTTCAACTGGGCAATAAACGCAGACGGCGCGCTGCACCTGCCGAAGTCGAAAACGGAAGACATTGGCGCAGAGGCCGTCGCCCTCGAAAAAGAGCGAACCTATATCCGGGTCGAAAGACAGACACTGCGAAAACTGCCGGAAACGGGCGCGATCGCGTTCACGATCCGCATCTACTCCGATCCGCTCGCGGCACTCGGGAGCCGCCCCGATGCGGCGAGGCTTGCCCTTTCTTTCATTACCCAGCTCCGCGAATTGACGCTGCCGCAAGCGGCCTACAAGGGCCTAGTCAGCAAGCGGGGAGCCCTGATTTCCGCCCTTGCCTCGATTGCCGGTTAAGCAATTATTGAGATCGCGGTTGACCGGCCGGCCCTTTTTTGTGACAGGAAACTGTGCTCTACAGCGCCGCGCGTCTTTTCAGGCGCGCAGAGATTGCTGCAGCAGGCCCCAAGAACGAACTACTGCATGTCTCCTTTTAATCAACCTCGGTTGAAGGACCAAGACATGCAGCAATTCAAAGTGCTACAGCGACCTTTGCGCGCCTGAAATGACGCGCGGCGCTGTAGGCCCGCCATTCCGCGCGTTCAATCACCACTGAGACGTTTTGCCAGGAGAAACGCTAAAATGTCAGACACCACTTATCCGGTCTATGGCGAGATAACCGGCCCGATCGTCATGATCGGCTTCGGTTCGATCGGCCACGGCACACTGCCGCTGATCGAGCGCCACTTCAAATATGACAAGAACCGGCTGATCGTGGTGGAACCGCGCGAAGATGCAAAGGATGCGGAGCTTTTCGCACACCATGGCGTGCGGCACGTCCGCGAATACGTGACCAAGGACAATTACAAGGAAGTCCTCAAGCCGCTGCTCACCGAGGGCGGCGGCCAGGGCTTCTGCGTCAATCTATCGGTCGACACCTCGTCGCTCGACCTGATGAAGCTCTGCCGGAAGCTCGATGTTCTTTACATCGACACGGTCGTCGAACCCTGGCTCGGCTTCTACTTCGACACTGAAATGGACAACGCCGACCGCACCAATTATGCGCTCCGCGAGACCGTCCGCCGCGAAAAGGAAAAGAACCCCGGCGGCACGACAGCGATTTCCACCTGCGGCGCCAATCCGGGCATGGTTTCGTGGTTCGTCAAGAAGGCTCTCTTGAATCTCGCCGACGACATCGGCCTCAAATACGAGGAGCCGCATCAGGACGACCGCGAGGCATGGGCGAAGCTGATGAAGAAGGTGGGCGTCAAGGGCATCCACATCGCCGAACGCGACACCCAGCGGACGAAGAACCCCAAGCCGCTCGACGTCTTCTGGAACACCTGGTCCGTCGAAGGCTTCATCTCTGAAGGTCTGCAACCGGCCGAACTCGGCTGGGGCACGCATGAAGAATGGATGCCCAAGAACGCGAAGCAGCACAAGAAAGGCTGCAAGGCGGCGATCTATCTCGAGCAGCCGGGCGCCAACACCCGCGTTCGCACCTGGTGCCCGACGCCCGGCCCGCAATATGGCTTCCTCGTCACCCACAATGAATCGATCTCGATCGCCGACTTCTTCACCGTTCGCGACAAGAATGGCGACGTCGCCTACCGTCCGACATGCCACTATGCCTATCATCCCGCCAACGACGCTGTCCTGTCGCTGCATGAGATGTTCGGCAATGGCGGCAAGGCGCAGCCGGAACTGCACGTCCTCGACGAAAACGAACTGGTCGACGGCATCGACGAACTCGGCGTGCTGCTCTACGGCCATGCCAAGAACGCATACTGGTACGGCTCGCGCCTGTCGCTCGAAGAGACCCGCCGCATCGCGCCCTACCAGAATGCGACCGGCCTGCAGGTGACGAGCGCCGTTCTCGCCGGGATGGTCTGGGCGCTGGAGAACCCGAACGCGGGCATCGTCGAGGCCGACGAGATGGACTACAGGCGCTGCCTCGAAGTGCAATCGCCCTATCTCGGTCCAGTCGAGGGCCACTATACGGACTGGACGCCGCTCGACGGCCGCCCGGGCCTCTTCCCCGAGGACATCGACACCCGCGACCCTTGGCAGTTCCGCAATATCCTGGTCCGCTAGAGCATTTTGCAGTCAGGTGGAATCACCTGACGTCGCACAAATGCGGCAAAAACAAGCAGATAGAGCGGTAGCGCGAACGTACGTGAGCGCATCCGCTCTAGCGCATCGGCCCGAAAATCGTACCCGATTTTCGGAAAGCTCGATACGCAGATTCAAACAGTTACAGCAACCATTGCGCGCCTGAAAAGACGCGCGGCGCTGTAATATGGCCGTCGGGGTATGGGCGCTGGTGCGCCCATTTGCTCCGGTTCAACAAGAATCGCCTGCGCCCGGGGCGGTCCGCTTCGGGCACTCATCGCGTTTCGGGCCTCGCAACAAGCCCGCTCTTGCGTTCAACTCCTGATCGCGGCATGGTTCCGCATCCCTGTCGGCGAGGCGCTTTGTGCACAAAAGTCGCTGCAGCGCCTTGAATTTCTGCCCGATTTTGCCTTTAGCCGGTTCCGGATCGAAGATTTATGCGCTAGAGCGGACGAGTGTGAAGCGGTTTTGCGTTCGCATCCGCTGCAATCTGTGACGCGGGAGAAACGCCAATGAAGCCATTCGCCACCCTTGCACTTCTTGCCGCCGCCGCGGCGCTGACATCATGCCACGCGACATCAAGGACCGTCCGACCGATGCCGCAGGCAAGCCAGCCCGCCGGTGTGGAAGGCGCCTGGGTCGATCCGAACGGCATCGTCTCTACATTCGCAGGGGGTACCTTCTCGACTCGGACTACCGACACCAACCAGCTTCTTGCCTCCGGCAGCTACGTCAATGTCAGCCCGACGCTGGTCGAGATCAACATGACCTCGCTCGTGCGCAACACGCAATCCAAGGTCAATTGCGCGCTGGTGACATCCAATCAGCTGAACTGCACCACGGACTCCGGCGCGCAATTCTCGCTGGCCCGCCAGGGTTGAGAAGAGGCATTCCTGAAATGTCTTCCAAAAGCCCCCGCCCCGGGGGCTTTTTCATTTCCGACGAGCGCTTTAACACTGATTCGACTGAGCGGAAGCACGACACGCTTAACGCTTGCAGTCGGCCGCGACTGGTGAAACCATCCGGCCTGGAAAAATCGGCCGCGGCCCCGGCGAAGGGCGTCGAAGTCGGACGACGTGCACAGGCAAACAGGGAGAACATCATGATCAGACACATGCGGACTGGCCTTATCACCGCCTCGCTTCTTGCGCTTTCATCGGGCGCCGCCTTCGCCGACTACGAACTGAACATTCTGCATATCAACGATCTCCACTCGCGCATCGAGTCGATCAACAAATATGATTCGACCTGCTCGGCCGAAGAGGAGGAGAAGAACGAATGCTTCGGCGGCGTCGCCCGCTTGAAGACGCTGATCGACCAGAAGCGACAGGAACTGGCCGGCAAGAATGTGCTGCTCTTGAACGCCGGCGACAACTTCCAGGGATCGCTTTTCTTCACGACCTATAAAGGTGACGCGGAAGCGGAGTTCCTGAACTTGATGAAATTCGACGCGATGACCGTCGGCAATCACGAGTTCGACGAGAGCGAGGACGGGCTCGCAAGCTTCCTCGACAAGGTCACCTTCCCGGTCGTGACCGCCAACGTGCTGCCGAGCCACAAGTCGAAGATCGGCGACCGAATCAAGCCGTCGATCGTTCTCGACGTCGGCGGCGAGAAGATCGCCGTCATCGGCGCCGTTGCCAACGACACCGCGGAACTCTCGTCACCGGGGCCGGACATCCTGATCGGCGAGGACGTGGCGACAATCACCAGCGCCGTCGAGGAAGTGAAGAAGCAGGGCGTCGACAAGATCATCGCGCTGACCCATGTCGGCTATCCGCGCGACCTGGCGGCGATCGCCAAAATCCCGGATGTCGATGTCGTTGTCGGCGGCCATTCCCACAGTCTTCTTTCGAACACCGACGAACATGCGGAAGGCCCCTACCCGACCATGGTCGACAATCCCGGCGGCTACAAGGTTCCGGTGGTACAGGCCGGCGCCTACACCAAATATCTCGGCGATCTCGTCGTCACCTTCGACGACAATGGCGTCGTGAAGAGCGCCAAGGGCGACCCGATCCTGATCGATTTCTCCGTCAAGCCGGACGAAGCTGTCGTCGCCCGCGTCAAGGAACTCGCCAAGCCGATCGAGGAACTGAGGTCCAAGGTTATCGCCAAGACGGAGGCGCCGATCGACGGGTCGCGCGAGAATTGCCGCGCCAAGGAATGCGAGATGGGCAGCCTGGTCGCCGACGCCATGCTCGAACGCGTTAAGGACCAGGGAGTTACCATCGCCATCACCAATGGCGGCGGCCTCAGAGCGTCGATCGACGCGGGCGACGTGACCATGGGCGAAGTGATCACCGTGCTCCCGTTCCAGAACACGCTTTCCACTTTTCAATTGAAGGGCTCAGAAATCCGCGACGCGCTTGAGAACGGATTGAGCCAGATCGAGGAAGGCGGCGGACGCTTCCCGCAGGTGGCGGGCCTCAAGATCGCCTTCGACGCGTCCAAGCCAGCCGGCAGCCGCCTCGTCTCCGTCGAAACGAAGGACGGCGAAAACTTCGTGCCGCTTGCCCCTGAAAAGACCTATTCGCTCGCCAGCAACAACTTCATGCGCGCCGGCGGCGACGGCTATTCCGTCTTCAAAACGAGGGGCGAGAACGCTTACGACTACGGTCCGGGGTTGGAAACGGTGCTCGCCGATTATCTTGCAGCACACCAGCCATTTACACCCTACACGGACGGTCGCATCACCGAGGTGGCTGCAGCGCCGGCGGCTGAGCTGGGAGCCGAGGCGAAACCGGCGGAGACGACCGCCGCCGCTACCGAGGCGATGCCCGAAGCGACGGCGGGAGCCGCCGGCCCGCAAAAGCACATCGTCGCCAACGGCGACACGCTTTGGGACCTCGCAGAGTCCTTCTACGGCAACGGCGCGGCATGGAGAAAGATATCGGCTGCCAATGGCGACCCGGCGCCGCGCAGGCTCGAGGTCGGCCGCGAATTGGAAATTCCGGCGAAGTAAGACAATCTCCCTCAAGTTTAGAGCCGGCGCGGGCTTTCCCGCGCCGGCTTTTCTTTTTAGAAGTGTTTGAAAGCAGAGGTGCCGCTCAATATATGGCGCCCATGAGGAAGACGATGACCGAAGCAACCGCAGAACCGATCGCCCCCGCTCATCCGCCCGTGAATTTCGGAAAGGTCGGTGTGTTGCTCGTCAATCTCGGCACTCCGGACGGCACCGATTTCGCCTCCATGCGCCGCTATCTCAGGGAATTCCTGAGCGACAGGCGCGTCATCGAATGGTCGCGCCTCTTCTGGTACCCGATCCTCTACGGTATCGTGCTCAACACGCGCCCGCGCAAGGTCGGCAAGGCCTATGAGCTGATTTGGAACAAGGAGAAGAACGAAAGCTGGCTGCGGACCTATACACGCAACCAGGCGGCACTGATGGCCGAGAGCCTCGCCGACAAGCCGCAGGTGGTTGTCGACTGGGCCATGCGCTACGGTCAGCCGTCGATCGCCTCGCGCCTGGAGGCGCTGCAGAAACAGGGCTGCGAGCGTATCCTGGTCTTTCCGCTCTATCCGCAATATGCGGCGGCAACGACCGCGACCGTAAACGACAAGGCCTTCGAGGCGCTTCTCAAGATGCGATGGCAGCCGGCCCTGCGTACCGTTCCGCCCTATTACGACGATCCGGTCTATATCGACGCGCTCGCCGCCTCGATCGATCACCACCTGGCGACGCTCGATTGGCAGCCCGAGGTCGTCCTTGCCTCCTTCCACGGCATCCCGAAAAGCTACTTCGACCTCGGCGATCCCTATTACTGTCAGTGCCAGAAGACGGCGCGCCTACTCAAGGAAAGGCTGGGCTGGCCGAAGGAGAAGCTGCAGGTTACCTTCCAGTCGCGCTTCGGTCCGGAGGAATGGCTGCAGCCCTACACGGACGCGACGGTCGAGAAACTTGCCAGGGACGGCGTCAAGCGCATCGCAGTGATCAATCCCGGCTTCGTCTCCGACTGTCTGGAGACCCTGGAGGAAATCGCCGGCCAGGCGGCCGAAAGCTTCCTCCACAATGGTGGCGAGAAATTCGCGCATATCCCCTGTCTGAACGACAGCCCCGGGGGCATGGCGGTGCTCCACCACGTCGTGCGGCGCGAATTGCAGGGGTGGGCTTAACGGCCGCCACTCGGCCTTCCGCTTGACGCTGCAGAGCGAAAGACCCAGGGTAAGAGCAAGCTCTTGCAAACTGGCGCAGACCGTGCCTCCTCGGTACTATCCGACTTTCTTCATGGCCGCCGGGTCGTCGGCGATCGAACGGATGAGAACGCGATTGCGCCCCTGCACCTTGGCATCATAGAGCGCGGCGTCCGCCTCCGAGAGAAGAAGATCCGGCTGCGTCTGCAGGACTGGGCCGCTCGCAACGGCTATGCCAATGCTGGCGGTCACTTTCCGGAACTCGCTCTGCGAATGGACGATATTCTCACCCTCGAGAAGTTCCGCGAACTGTTCCGCAACCGTGATCGCGCCCTTCTCGTTGGTATCCGGCAGAAGGACCACGAATTCCTCGCCGCCGTAGCGGGCGACAATGTCGGCGGGTCGTTTCGCCGACTTCAGCAGACAGTTGCTCACCTGGCGCAAACATTGATCGCCGGCAGGATGCCCGTAGGTGTCGTTATAGGCCTTGAAGCGGTCGATATCGATCATCAGCAGGCTGAGTGAAGCATCGTTCCTGGCGCACTTGGCCGCCTCGCGCTCAAAGGCCTCGTCGAAGGCGCGGCGGTTGACGATTCCGGTCAGGCCGTCCGTCTCCGCCAGGTTCTTCAACTGCTCGGCCGACACCCGAAGCGCGATTTCGGACTGCTTCGTCGCGGTGATGTCGGAGACGACCACCATCGCGCTGCCGTCCGCCGCAAGCCTCGTGCGAATGCTGAGCCAGTCTCCATTCTGGAGTTGAACCTCTTCATCCTTGTTCTGGTGCAAAGCGGCGCTGAGCGACTTGATCCACTCTTCCACCGCCTCATAGTCGACTCCGGAACGCTCACGCGTTTCGGCGACGCGTCGCAGAATTTCGCTGATATGGGCGCCGATTACCCGGGCGCCTCCGGAGAGCGGGAAAGCCCTGCGATACTGCTCGTTGCAGAAGAGCAGGTAGCCTTCCCTGTCGAACATCGCAAACCCATCCGACATTCCCGCGATCGCATGGGAAAGCAGATCCTTGTTTTCCCGCAGTTCCCGCTCCAGAGCAACCCGTTCCGTAACGTCCCGCGTAACGCCTGCAAGGCCGATCACGCGGCCCTCCATATCCCTGAGCGGGACCTTGGAGGCGAGAAGATCTCTGCCTTCGATGTGCTCGACGGAGTCGATCAGAGGCACGCCCGTGCGCATGACCTCCTGCTCGCTGTGATAGAGCTCTTCTGCCAGCCGCAGCGGCTGGAGATTAAAATCCGACAGGCCGACCATCTCCGCTGTCGTCCTGTAGCGGTAGAGCCGGATCATGTTTTCGTTGACGGTGATGAAGCGGCTGTCCCTGTCCTTGACATAGAGATAATCGGGCGATTGCGAAAATGCGGTCTCGAGCATCCGGCGCTCGAGGTCCAGCTGACGTGTTTTCAGGATGACGACGCCGCAGATCAGCGTCGCCGTCACATTCATCGCCGTCATGGGCAGGCCGATTGCGGCGAGCGTGCGAGCATTCGAAAGAGTGGGCAACAGCGCCATCGTTAGGACAAGCACGCTGCCGACGGCGGCGGCGAGCATGACGACGTGCATGAAGGTCGGCGGCTTCTTCTTCATGCAGAGATTGGCGAGGAGGCCGACCGTCGCAAGAGCGGCCATGACCAGTATACCCTCTGAGGCAGCTGCTCCGCCGAGCACGAGACGAACGGCGACCGCCAGTGTCAAGGCGATCGCGGCAGAGAGCGCCCCGCCAAACATCCCGGCAAGCACGAGCGGTGCGAAACGCAGGTCGATATAGATGCCCGGCGCGAACTCGATGGCGAGCAGAATGGAGCCGATGGAGGCGCCGCCTGCGATGGCCCCGAGCACGGCGTTTTCACGATCGGCCAGCCGCGAGCGGAACCAGATCGACAGATGCGCCCAAAGAGAAATTGCCAAGCTTACGAAAGCAAGATTGCCTACAAATTGCCCCCACATGCCATTCATCACGCTGCATCGGCCTTCCAAAAGATTCTCAAGGCCACCAATACGCGAAAACTCCTTTGAGCTTTCTTAAGGCGAGTCTGACATTGCGCACAGTTTTCTTTCGCAGCCGAGCCGGTTTCGCCCGCTGCCGCTTGAAAACTCGGAGCGAATCGCCACGTGTTGGGTTGAAGCGGCACATCTATCGCTTAAGTTGAACAGTGGAGGACTATCCTTGGGCGGCCTGGATATCGCGGTCATTGCTTTCGTCGTCTTCGTCCTTCTGGTGCTCCTCACCGGGGTCAAGACCGTACCGCAAGGCTATCGCTACACCGTCGAGCGCTTCGGCAGATACATAAGGACCATCGAACCGGGGCTGAACATCATCGTGCCCGTCTTCGACCGCATCGGCGCGAAAATGAACGTGATGGAGCAGGTTCTCGACGTGCCCACCCAGGAGGTGATCACCAAGGATAATGCCAGCGTTTCGGCTGACGCAGTCGCCTTTTATCAGGTCCTGAACGCCGCCCAGGCCGCCTACCAGGTCGCCAATCTCGAGAACGCCCTCCTTAACCTGACCATGACCAACATTCGATCGGTTATGGGGTCGATGGATCTCGACGAATTGCTCTCCAACCGCGATACGATCAACGATCGCCTCTTGCGCGTCGTCGACGAGGCGGCCAATCCCTGGGGCATCAAGATCACCCGTGTCGAGATCAAGGACATCGCACCGCCGACGGACCTCGTCGAGGCCATGGCCCGGCAGATGAAGGCGGAGCGTGAGAAGCGCGCACAGGTGCTGGAGGCCGAAGGCGCAAGGAACGCCCAGATTCTCCGCGCCGAAGGCGCCAAGCAGTCGGCCATCCTCCAGGCCGAGGGGCAGCGGGAAGCCGCCTATCGCGAAGCGGAAGCGCGCGAACGCCTGGCAGAGGCTGAAGCCAAGGCGACCCGAATGGTCTCCGAAGCGATTGCTGCAGGCGACGTCCAGGCGATCAACTACTTCGTGGCGCAGAAATATACCGAGGCCCTGGCGTCGATAGGTACCGCAAATAACCAGAAGATCGTCCTGATGCCGATGGAAGCAGCCTCGCTGATCGGTTCGCTTGGCGGCATCGGCGCAATTGCCCGAGAGGTCTTCGCCGAGGGCCAGCCAGCCGCGCGTTCGCGTGCCTCCACGCCGCGCAGCGGTCCGGCCTCCGGTCCGCTCGAGACGCCGTGAGGTCCGCTCCATGGTCGCCCGCCTCGTTCTCGAACTCGGTCCCTGGAGCTGGTGGGTTCTGGGCCTCGTGCTGCTGGCGGCGGAAGTGCTCGTTCCCGGCGTATTCCTGGTGTGGATCGGGCTTGCGGCGCTCATCATTGGCGTTCTGTCCCTGCTCCTGTGGGACGCGGCATTCTGGCTCTGGCAGGTCCAGCTCACCGCGTTCGCCCTGCTCTCCATGATCGCGGTCCTGATTGGGCGCCGCATCGTCGCCACCTCCGAGGAGAGCGACGAGCCGCTGCTCAACAAGCGTGCCGAAAGCCTGGTCGGCCGCACCGCGGTGCTCGAACAGCCAATCGCCGAGGGCCATGGGCGCGTGCGCCTTGACGATACGACCTGGGCGGTCGAGGGACCCGATCTTCCCGCGGGCACACGCGTGCGCATCGTCGCCAGCGCCGGAAGGCACCTGACGGTTGAGCGTGCCTGATGGGGGTTGAAAGACTTGCGGCGCTGTTTGGCTGATGCGCTCAACGGAAACCATTGATTAACCACGCCGCTTTACGATTGTGAAAGAATTGCAATCGGACATGCGGACAAGCGATCGATGGCGCCCATTACCTCACGCTCTCAATTGGCGGGCGCCATGCGGGTGACAATGCCAGCGTGGCTGTTGGCCGGCTGGACCGCTTTCGCTCCGACACCCGCTTTGGCGCAGAGTCTCGCACCCCTTGGGAACGACAGCGTCGCCACCAGCCTGACCGGCACGAGCCCGGCCATTAGTGATCCGCAGACGACCGGCGCCGTTGCCGGTGCGGATCTCTCGCCGGCGCTCGACGAGGATCTCAACCGCCTCAACCGACGCGAAGATACCATCGACGGGCTGCGCGCCCGCCCCGATCCCTATGGCGACGAGGCGGCGGGTATCCGGATCGGCACCTTCGTCCTGAAGCCTGCGCTCAGCGAAAGCTTCAATCATGAGCGGCAGGAGACCGGCGGCGACAGCCAGAGCCGGAGCTTCCTCGAGACCGGCCTCAAAGGGTCGTTCACCTCGGATTGGTCGCGCCATCAGTTGAGCGTGACCGGCGAAGGCGTGCTGCAGCACAATGTTTCGGGCGAGGGTGAAGAAGAACCACGTGCCGACATCGATGCGGAACTGCGGCTCGACTTGAGCGAGGACACCATAGCCAGGCTCCGGGCAGGCTACAGCTTCGAGCGCGAAGACGCCAGCGATCCGAACGCGATCGCCAATGCAGAGACCCAATCCGGCGTAAACAGTTACAGACTCGGCGCGGCGGCGGAGCGCGACTTCGGCATGATCCGGGGCGCGATCGGCATTGATTTCGAACGCCTCACCTATGGCGATGTCGAGCTCGACGATGGGACCACGGTGTCACAGGAGGACAGGGGCCGCAACATCGGTACGCTTACCGCACGCATCGGCTTAGAGCTCTCCCCGGCGCTCATCCCCTTCCTCGAAGGCTCCGTCGGAAAATCGGTCTATGATCTCAGGCAGGATACGCTCGGCTTCGAACGCTCCTATCAGAGCTATGCCGGCCGTGCCGGCGTGGAGGTCGATCTCGGCGAGAAGCTCAACGGTGAGCTCGCGGCCGGCTACGAGGCCCACCGTTTCGACGATGCACGGCTCGGCGATCTCCGCGGGCTATCGGTCGACGGGCGTATCAACTGGTCGCCGCAACGCGGCACCGATGTCCTGTTCGGCTTCCTGACGTATCTTGACCCGTCCACCACAGCCGGCGAGGCGGGATCGATCAATTATCAGCTGACGAACGTGGTCACGCATCAGATGAGGTCGGATATCGCCGCCAGGCTCTCCAACAGCGTGACGCTGCGCAATTTCCCTTCGGGTGCTGCCGGCTCTGACGAGACAACCTGGCGCACGGGCGCCGGGCTGACCTATGACATGAGCCGCTACCTCGCGCTCACCGGAGATGTGAGCTACGAGCGCACGAACAGAGACAGCGGGACTTCGAGCGAAACAGCGCGCGTGGGTGTTGGACTCACGCTGCGACGCTGATTGCCAGTAAACGCGAACGGCCACGCCCCAACATGGGGCCGGAATTCGCACCCAACTTGGATCACTTGAGCCTTTCCAGCAATCCCTTGAGCGGTCCCTCGACCACCGGACGGATGTCGGCGCGCTCCAGCGCAAAGGCGACGTTGGCGAGGATGAAGCCGTCCTTGGCGCCGCAATCGAAGGTCTCGCCGCGGAAGTGATAGGCTGCAAAGGGCTGCGTCTCGGAAAGCTTCACCATACCGTCGGTCAGTTGGATCTCGTTGCCGGCACCGCGCTCCTGGAGTTCCAGGATGGGGAAGATTTCCGGCTGCAGGATGTAGCGGCCGTTGATGAAGTAGTTCGAAGGCGCCGTGCCCGGTGCGGGCTTCTCGACCATTCTGGTGATACTGAAGCCGTCGCCGACCGGCTCGCCGACGCCGACGATGCCGTATTTGTGCGCCTGGTCGGGCGCGCATTCCTCGACGGCGACGACATTGCCGTTGCTCTCTTCGTAAAGCTCGACCATGCCCTTGAGGCAGCCCTTCTCTCCCTTCATGATCATGTCGGGAAGAAGCAGGGCGAAAGGTTCGTTGCCAACGAGATCGCGCGCGCACCAGACCGCGTGCCCCAGGCCGAGCGGTGCCTGCTGGCGTGTGAAGCTCGTGGTGCCGGCCTTCGGCAGCATGGCTTCGAGAAGCTCGATTTCTGCCTTCTTGTTGCGTTCCCGCAATGTCTGATCGAGTTCGACCTGGATGTCGAAATAGTCCTCGATGACCGCCTTGCTGCGGCCCGTCACGAAGATCAGATGCTCGATGCCCGCTTCGAGCGCCTCGTCGACGACATATTGGATGACCGGCTTGTCCACCACCGTCAGCATTTCCTTCGGCACGGCCTTGGTGGCGGGAAGGAAGCGCGTCCCCAGTCCCGCGACGGGGAAGACGGCTTTGCGGACTTTACGCTTTTCGGTCATGGAAACCTCCTTGCAGTGGCAATGGTTCTCTTCTACAGCGCCGCCGTCGTTTCAGACGTGTCGCTGCGGCATTCTGATTGCTGCTTGTCTCCTAAATCGAGGCTTTAGGGAGACACGCAGCCGCCTGAACCAGGCAATCCAACTGGAACAGGCCTGCGCCGACCAAGGGCGTGAGTTCCTGTAACGATTTGAATCTCTGCACGCTTTCCATAATCGACTCCGATTGACGAAAACTTGCCGAGACGCGGTTTGCCGACTTTCCATCGTGGAAGACGACTCGCCACATTCATGGTAAAGACTTTGTTGACCTCGTTTCTGTAGGCTTCTCCACTGAACCGTCGCGGCTGATGCCGTACGGCCTCAAGTAGGACCCGACATTCGCAATCCGGAGTAATCGGTCCGGCATGAACACCGGCTGAACGCTCCGCCGAGAAACGGAACCGACAGCAAAATGATCACAAACCGCAGGACGTTCTTCCGGCATATAGCCGCCGCTCTCGTCATCGCCGCCGCGTCTGGTGCCTCGCCTGCGCGCGCAGACGCGGGTTTTCGAAACTGGATCAATGACTTCTACGCGACCGCGGCCAAGAACGGCATCTCCAGGGAGACTTACCGCCAAGCCTTTGCCGGCGTAACGACGCCCGACCCCACGGTCATCGAGAAAGCCAACCACCAACCCGAGTTCAAGCACAAGATTTGGGAATATATCGACTCGCGAGTCAATCCGTATACCAAGCGCATCGGCCAGGAAATGGCGGCCAGGCATGCGCGGACGCTCGCTGCCATCGAGCGGCATTTCGGCGTCGACGGATCGGTGCTTTTGGCGATCTGGTCTATGGAATCGAATTACGGCGCCATCCTCGAGAAAGACGACCGGCTGCACTACGTGCCGCGCGCGCTGGCGACCCTTGCCTATGCCGACTCGAAGCGGGCGAAATTTGCTCGCACGCAGCTCATCGCAGCCTTGAAGATCCTGCAGAGCGGCGATGTGGCGCCGCGTGACCTCACCGGTTCCTGGGCCGGTGCGATGGGCCATACACAATTCATTCCGACGAGTTACCTGCTCTACGCCGTCGACGCCGATGGCAACGGTCATCGCGACATCTGGAACTCGGTTCCGGACGCACTGGCAACCGCAGCCAATCTTCTGAAAAAGAACGGCTGGCGGACTGGCGAGACCTGGGGCTACGAAGTGGTGCCGCCGGTCAATGCCGCGAAATATTCGGGCCAGACGAAGACGATCGGACAGTGGGCGGCGCTCGGCTTCGTTCGGCCGGGGGGCAAGGGCTTCCGCAATCCCGGCATGCGGGCCGAACTCAAGCTGCCGAGCGGCGGCAATGGTCCCGGCTTCCTGATGACGAGGAATTTCTTCGTCATCAAACGCTACAACGCTTCGGACTCTTATGCGCTCGGCGTCGGCCTGCTCGCCGACCAGATTGCCGGCTATTCCGGCATGCACCAGCGCTGGCCGCGCCCGGACGGCTCCCTCGATATTAGCGAGAAGTTCGAGCTCCAGAGCCGCCTCAAGGAGCTTGGCTACTACAGCGGCGAGGTGGACGGCAATTTCGGCTCCGGATCGCGGGCCGCGATCCAGGCGTTCCAGGCGCAAAATGGTCTGACACCGGACGGTGAGCCGAACCAGCATCTCCTGCGCGCGCTGCGAAAGTGAGTGGAACGACCCAGCTTTCAATTGCGGCGATTTGCGGCTCGACGGTCCCAAATTGCCGCGATCCGGCGTATGATGAGGGCCATGTTTACAGAGAGAACCGGCGGCAAGGGAAAGATCTTGCATTCGCTCCGTTTCGCAGCCGTGCTCGCGGCGGCGGCGGCGATGCTCGTTGCCGGCTTTTTTGCCACCATGGCCGCGGCACAGGAGCCGGTTCCGCGGCGCAACCTGCTGCAGCGCATTTTCGGTCTGGGCCAGCGACCGATCTATTATGACGACCGATACGCCTACCCTGAGGCACCGAGGCCGCGGCGAATCCAGAAACGCAAGGCACAGCCCACAGGCGTCCAGCAACGGCGCCAGCAGAGCGCCAGGCCGCGCATCGCCGAGACGCCGCCGCCTGCCCCGGTCGTCGACAAATCGCCGGATGCGAAGAAGGTGCTGGTCGTCGGCGACTTCGTTGCCGCGAGCCTCGGCGACGGCCTTAAGGTCGCCTTCGAGGAGACGGCGAACATAGCCATCGAAACGCGCGCCAGCGGTTCCTCGGGCCTCGTGCGCGACGATTATTTCGGCTGGCCGGAAGTTTTGCCCGGTTACGTGGCAGAACTCAGTCCCGCTGCGGTCGTCATCAGCATCGGCGCCAACGACCGCCAGACGATGCGCGTCGGCGACAGCAAGGAAAAGTTCCGGACCGATCGCTGGACCGAAGAATATCGCAGGCGCGTCGGCACGATGGCGGCGATCGCACGGAAGGACAATCTGCCGGTCTTCTGGGTCGGCATGCCGCCCTTCCAATCCAGCGCGATGACCGCCGACATGGTGACCTTCAATGGCATCTATCGCGAGGAGGCCGAAAAGGCGGGCGGCCATTTCATCGACATCTGGGACGGCTTCGTCGACGAGCAGGGCAAGTTCGTGCTGACCGGTTCGGATATCAACGGGCAGCAGGTCCGGTTGCGCGGCTCCGACGGCATCAATCTGACGAAGGCCGGCAAGCGAAAGCTCGCCTTTTATGTCGAGAAGGAGATCCGCAAGCTGCTCGGTGGCATGACGTCAGGCAGCGATATTCCTGGCGCCGAGGGTCTCAAGGATCTCGGCGTCACAACACCGCTCGCCAGCGAGGACATCGTCAGGACCCAGCCGATCAGCCTGACGGACCCGGCACTCGACGGCGCGACGGCGCTTCTCGGTGCGGGCGATCCGCCGAAAGGGAATGGCAAGAGCGCGAGGGACCTGCTCGTCGAGAAGGGCGAGGTGGTCGCAGCCCCGCCCGGCCGCGTTGATGACTTTCGCCTCGCGAAGCCGGAGACGGTGATCAGCAAGCCATTGATGCGGAATTGAGCAATCCGGTCGGTGATCACTGCTTGGAAGGTCCGCTGTCAGGCATCCTTCATCCCCCCATCTCCGCGGCAGCTGCGGAGGGGGATTGGCACCTGCGCCCCGTTTTTACGGGGAGAAGGACTTGCCGCAGCGTCTCAGTCTCCTCTCCCCGCGTGCCGGAAGAGGGTCAGTCCTCGGGTTAAACCCGAGGAGAGTGGCAGAATGCGCGCATCGGCTACCGCGGCAGCACCGTCGAGCCCATCAGCGCCTCATCGATCGCGCGCGCCGCCTGGCGGCCTTCGCGGATCGCCCAGACGACAAGCGATTGGCCGCGGCGGACGTCGCCGGCCGTCCAGAGCTTTTCGACCGACGTCCTGTAGTCCCGCTCGTTCGCAACGACGTTGGTCGAGCCGCGACGGTCGACATTGAGGGCCAGTCGGTCGCCGAGATCCCTAACCACGCTGTCGGTGAACGGCCCACGGAAGCCAATGGCGATGAAGGCGAGGTCAGCCTTGATGACGAATTCGGTACCCGCGATCGGCTTGCGGCGCTCATCCACCTGGCAGCACTTGACGCCTGTTAGAATGCCGTCCTCGTCGCCGACGAATTCCAGCGTCGCCACCTGAAACTCGCGAACCGCGCCCTCTGCCTGGCTGGAGGAGGTGCGCATCTTTGTCGCCCAGAAGGGCCAGACGGCGAGCTTGTCTTCCTTTTCCGGCGGCTGTGGCCGAATGTCGAGCTGAGTCACCTTGACGGCACCCTGGCGGAAGGCGGTACCGACACAGTCGGACGCCGTGTCGCCGCCGCCGACCACCACGACATGCTTGCCGCCGGCCAGGATCGGCTCGGACGGCCAGCCGACGCTGTCTATGTTCTCGCGACCGACGCGCCGGTTCTGCTGAACGAGATAAGGCATCGCATCGTGCACGCCGGCAAATTCCACCCCCGGAATCCCGGCGTCGCGCGGGGTCTCGGAACCGCCGCAATAGACGACGGCGTCGTTCTCGTCGAGGAGCTGCTGGACGGCCAGGTCGACGCCGGCATTGACCCCACAGTGGAAGGTGACCCCCTCGCCTTTCATCTGCTCGATGCGGCGATCGATGAAGTTCTTTTCCATCTTGAAGTCCGGAATGCCGTAACGCAGAAGGCCGCCGGGCTTGGACTCGCGCTCGTAGACATGAACCTCGTGGCCGGCGCGAGCGAGCTGCTGGGCGGCCGCCATACCGGCCGGACCGGATCCGATGACCGCCACCCGCTTACCGGTCTTGGTGACGGCCGGCTGCGGCACGATATATCCCATCTCATAGGCCTTATCGGCAATCGCCTGCTCCACCGTCTTGATCGCGACCGGCACGTCTTCGAGGTTCAGCGTGCAGGCCTCCTCGCAAGGTGCGGGACAGACGCGGCCGGTGAACTCCGGGAAATTATTGGTGGAATGCAGGTTGCGGATCGCTTCGTCCCAATTGCCGTTGTAGACGAGGTCGTTCCAGTCCGGGATCTGGTTGTGAACAGGGCAACCGGTCGGCCCATGACAATAGGGAATGCCACAATCCATGCAGCGAGCGGCCTGCTTCTGCACTTCCTGGTCGGACATCGGAATGGTGAATTCACGGAAGTGGCGGATGCGGTCGGATGCCGGCTGGTACTTCGCCACCTGCCGGTCGATCTCGAGAAATCCAGTAACCTTGCCCATCTTACGATCCTGATAGCTTCAATCTCAAACAGACGCGCCGTAAAGCGCGCGTGAAGGCTCCCGCTTTCGGATAGACCGGATCGGGGGCCGCGGTCACGGGGCCGGTTACTCGGCCGCTTCCGCCATTCTCATGCGCTCCATATCCTCAAGCGCGCGGCGATATTCGACCGGCATGACCTTGCGGAACTTCGGCCGGTAGTCCGTCCAATGTTCGAGAATCTCCTTGGCGCGAACCGAACCCGTGTAATGCAGGTGGTTTGAAACGAGTTGGTAGAGCCGCTCTTCGTCGTGACGCGTCATGTCGCCGGAGACATCGACCCGGCCCTTGTGCATGAGGTCGCCGCCGTGGTGGTGCAGCTTCTCCAGCATGTCGTCCTCCTCCGGAACCGGCTCCAGTTCGACCATGGCCATGTTGCAGCGACGGGCGAAATCGCCCTCGTCATCCAGCACATAGGCGACACCGCCGGACATCCCGGCCGCGAAGTTGCGTCCCGTGTTGCCAAGCACGACGACGACGCCGCCGGTCATATATTCGCAACCGTGGTCGCCGACACCTTCGACGACAGCGATCGCGCCGGAGTTGCGCACCGCGAAGCGCTCGCCGGCGACGCCATTGAAGTAGCATTCGCCGGAGATCGCACCATAGAGCACGGTATTGCCGACGATGATCGACTCCTGCGGCACGATCCTGGCGGTTTCCGGCGGCCGGACGATGATGCGTCCGCCCGAAAGCCCCTTGCCGACATAGTCATTGCCGTCGCCAACGAGGTCGAAGGTGATGCCGCGCGCAAGGAAAGCACCGAAGGACTGGCCTGCCGTGCCCTTGAGCGTCACGTGGATCGTGTCGTCCTTGAGGCCCTTGTATCCCCAGCGCTTGGCAAGCGCGCCGGAAAGCATCGCCCCCGCCGAGCGGTCGACATTCTTGATCTCGGCTTCGAAGGCGACCGGCACCTTGGTTTCCAGCGCCAGCTTCGCCTTCTCGATCAGCCTGCGGTCGAGAATGTCGTCGATCGGGTGACTCTGGCGCTCCGTCCAATAGCTCGCTTCTTTCGGCGCTTCTACCCTGTGGAAGATCTTCGAAAAATCGAGCCCCTTGGCCTTCCAGTGCTCGATCATGCCGTCGCGCTCAAGCAGTTCGGAAGCACCGATGATCTCGTCGAGCTTCCTGACGCCGAGTGACGCCAGGATTTCACGTACTTCTTCCGCGACGAAGAAGAAGTAGTTGATCACATGCTCCGGCGTGCCCTTGAAGCGCTTTCTGAGCACCGGATCCTGGGTGGCGACGCCGACCGGGCAGGTGTTCAAGTGGCACTTGCGCATCATGATGCAGCCGGCCGCGATCAGCGGCGCGGTGGCGAAGCCGAATTCATCGGCCCCCAACATGGCACCGATGATGACGTCGCGTCCAGTCTTCAGACCGCCGTCGACCTGAAGTGCGACGCGCGAGCGCAGGCCATTCAAGACCAGCGTCTGCTGGGTTTCGGCAAGACCGATTTCCCAAGGGCTGCCCGCATGCTTCAGCGAAGTAAGCGGCGAGGCGCCGGTGCCACCGTCGAACCCGGCAATAGTGATGTGGTCGGCGCGTGCCTTGGCGACACCGGCCGCGACCGTGCCGACGCCCACTTCGGACACCAGCTTGACCGAGACATCGGCTTCCGGGTTGACATTCTTCAGATCGAAGATCAGCTGCGCCAGATCCTCGATCGAATAGATGTCATGGTGCGGCGGTGGCGAGATGAGACCGACGCCTGGGGTAGAATGCCGGGTCTTCGCGACAGTCGCATCGACCTTGTGGCCGGGAAGCTGACCGCCCTCGCCGGGCTTGGCGCCCTGCGCCACCTTGATCTGCAGCACATCGGCGTTGACCAGATACTCGGTGGTGACGCCGAAGCGGCCGGAAGCGATCTGCTTGATCGCCGAGCGCTCCGGATTCATCGATCCGTCCGGCAGCGGCAGGTAACGATCGCTCTCCTCGCCGCCCTCGCCGGTGTTCGACTTGCCGCCGATCCGGTTCATCGCGATCGCCAGCGTCGTATGGGCCTCGCGGCTGATGGAGCCGAAGGACATGGCGCCGGTCGAGAAGCGCTTGACGATCTCGGATGCCGGCTCGACCTCCTCGAGCGCGATGGGCTTGCGGCCGGCGTCCTCGGCGCGCCTGATGGTGAAGAGGCCGCGGATCGTATTCATGCGGCTCGCCTGCTCGTTCATCATCGCAGCGAATTCGCGATAGCGATCCTCGGCGTTGCCGCGCACCGCATGCTGGAGCGAGGCGATCGCATCCGGCGTCCAGGCATGGCTTTCCCCGCGCATGCGGAAGGCATATTCGCCGCCGATGTCGAGCGCATTGGAGAGAACCGGGTCGGCTCCAAAGGCAGCCCTGTGACGGGCGACGGTCTCTGCCGCGATCTCATCGAGCCCGATGCCTTCGATCGTCGTCGCCGTGCCGAAGAAGTATTTCTCGACCAACGCCGAGGAAAGGCCGACGGCGTCGAAAATCTGCGCGCCGCAATAGGACTGGTAGGTCGAGATGCCCATTTTGGACATGACCTTGAGAATGCCCTTCCCGACCGCCTTGATGTAGCGGTAGACGATTTCGCTGGCGTCGACTTCCTTGGGGAACTCGCCGCGCTTGTGCATGTCGATCAGTGTGTCGAAGGCGAGATAGGGGTTGATCGCTTCCGCGCCAAAACCGGCCAGCAGACAGAAATGGTGCACCTCGCGCGGCTCGCCGGATTCCACCACGAGACCGACCGAGGTGCGCAAGCCCTTGCGGATCAGGTGGTGGTGAACCGCCGCCGTGGCGAGCAGCGCCGGGATAGCCACGCGATCAGGCCCGACCTGCCGGTCGGAAAGCACGATGATGTTGTAGCCGCCCTTGACTGCCGCTTCCGCCCGTTCGCAAAGGCGGTCGAGCATTTCCGGCATGCCTTCGGCCCCACGCGAAATGTCGTAGGTGAAATCGAGCGTCTTGGTGTCGAAACGGTCTTCCGTGTGGCCGATCGAGCGGATCTTCTCGAGATCGCCATTGGTGAGGATCGGCTGGCGGACTTCCAGCCGCTTGGCATGCGCCATGCCCTCATGGTCGAGAATGTTCGGACGCGGACCGATGAAGGAGACGAGGCTCATCACCAGTTCCTCGCGGATCGGGTCGATCGGCGGGTTGGTGACCTGCGCGAAGTTCTGCTTGAAATAGGTGTAGAGCAGCTTCGGCTTGTCGGACATCGCCGAGATCGGCGTGTCGGTGCCCATGGAACCGATCGCCTCCTGGCCGGTCGTTGCCATCGGCGACATCAGAAGCTTTGTGTCTTCCTGCGTGTAGCCGAAGGCCTGCTGGCGGTCGATCAGCGACACGTCGCGGCGAAGCGCCCTCGGCTCGACCGGCTTCAGGTCCTCGAGGATGAGCTGGGTATTGTCGAGCCATTGCCGATAGGGGTGCTTGCTTGCAAGCGCCGACTTCACCTCCTCATCGGAGATGATGCGGCCTTCTTCCATGTCGATCAGCAGCATCTTGCCAGGCTGCAGCCGCCACTTCTTGACGATCTTGTCCTCGGCGACCGGCAGCACGCCGGCTTCCGACGCCATGATAACGCGATCATCACTGGTGACGATGTAGCGCGCCGGGCGAAGGCCGTTGCGGTCGAGGGTCGCGCCGATTTGTCGGCCGTCCGTGAAGGCGACTGCCGCCGGCCCGTCCCACGGCTCCATCAGCGCCGCATGATACTCGTAGAATGCCTTGCGTTCCGCCGACATGAGCTGGTTTCCGGCCCAGGCCTCGGGGATCAGCATCATCACCGCATGGGCGAGCGAATAGCCGCCGCGCACCAGGAATTCGAGCGCATTGTCGAAACAGGCTGTGTCCGACTGGCCCTCATAGGAAATCGGCCAGAGCTTGGAGATGTCGTCGCCGAAGAGCGGCGAGGAGACCGAGGCCTGGCGTGCCGCCATCCAGTTGACGTTGCCGCGCAGCGTGTTGATCTCGCCATTGTGGGCAACCATGCGATAGGGGTGCGCCAACTTCCAGGAGGGGAAGGTATTGGTCGAGAACCGCTGATGCACCAGCGCCACCGCCGACTGGAAGCGTTCGTCGGCAAGGTCCTTGTAATAGGCGCCGACCTGATAGGCGAGGAACATGCCCTTGTAGACGATCGTCGAGGTTGATAGCGACACGATGTAGAAGCCGAGATCACTGCCGTCGGCTTCCGCATGGATGCGGTTGGAGATCACCTTGCGCAGCGTGAACAGCCGGCGTTCGAATTCGTCGTTGGTGGCGGCATCGCGGCCGGCGCCAATGAAGACCTGGACGTGCTGCGGCTCGGTGGCCGCAATGTCCGGCGCCTTGGAGAGCGATGAATTGTCGACCGGCACGTCGCGGAAGCCGAGCAGATGCTGCCCCTCCTCCACCACGACCTCCCGGATCACATCCTTGAAATGGGCAATCAGCTTTTCGTCACGCGGCATGAAGAGATAGCCGACGGCGTATTCCCCGGCCTTCGGCAGGGTGACGCCCTCTTTCGCCATCTCCTCGCGGAAGAAGCGGTCGGGGATCTGCACGAGGATGCCCGCGCCATCGCCCATCAACGGGTCAGCACCGACCGCACCGCGGTGCGTCAGGTTTTCGAGCATGAAGAGGCCGTCGCGCACGATCTGGTGCGACTTCTCGCCCTTCATATGCGCGACGAACCCGACGCCGCAGGCGTCGCGTTCGTTGCGCGGATCGTAAAGCCCCTGCTTTCGCGGCAGTCCGGACGGGAATGCGGGCGTTTTCACAGCCGTCGCGGCGCTCGTTGCGAGATTGAGCCCAATCTGGTGCGATGGCGAATGATCCGTCATCCTGTTCCCTCCTGTTGCGCCCGAAATCCCGGGCATACCGCGGAGCCCGCCTGTCGCCACCTCGCGTTTGCTTTCGCGGTACGGCAGGCCGGACGTTATCGTCGCATGATCCTGATCAGGTCGCAAATGAAGCGCGGCTGCACCAGGCACCAATGTCTGCGACCATTCTGACGGCAGTGGCTAACAACCGAATGAAATCGGGAGAAACCCTTGCGCCCCGCCGAAGCCGCTTTGCGCGTGCTTGCCAGCGATTGTTCCGGTCCCTAGACCGAAATAGGACAGTAAGCCTGTCCTATTTCATGCGCTCTATGCCAGAAAGCATTCCCCTCCGCAAGGGCCTGCCCGCAATTAGTGGAGGAGATTTTGTCGAACATTGCCGAATGTTTCGCAGTTTTGAAATATAATTACGTTTGCCCCACAATAATATCGCTTTCATTTCGAATTGGTCTTGTATTGGTCTTGTCAGATCGCAATGCATTGCCAGTGGCCCGAAGTCCGTTATTGTTTCGCCAAGAGCAGTCGAGCACAGGGTGATTTGCCATGATCTTCGCTTCCGATAACTGGGCCGGCGCCCATCCGGCAATTGCCCACTCCCTGGCGGCGCACGCCGGCGGCTGTGTTCCGGCTTATGGCGCGAGCGAACTCGATCTAAAGGTGGAGCAGCGGTTCTCGGAGATTTTCGGCAGAGAGGTCGCGGTGTTTTTCGTCGGTACCGGAACGGCGGCGAACTCGCTGGCGCTTGCCACCGCCAATCGGCCGGGCGGCGTCGTCTTCTGTCACCGCGAGGCCCATGTGAATGTCGACGAGTGCGGTGCGCCGGCGTTCTTCTCGCACGGCGCAAGGCTGAACCCGGTCGACGGCGCTTTCGGCAAAATGGATGCGGCACGGCTCGAGGCGGAGATCCGCCGCTTTCCGCCAGAATTCGTGCATGGCGGCCAGCCCATGGCCATAACGATAGCCCAGGCCACCGAGAGCGGCACGGTCTATTCCCTTGACGAGATCGAGGCGATCGCCGCCATTGCCAGAGCGCACAGGCTGCCGCTCCACATGGACGGCGCGCGCTTTGCCAATGCCCTCGTTGGTCTCGACATCACGCCGGCCGAAATGACCTGGAAGCGCGGCGTCGATCTGCTCTCCTTCGGGGGAACGAAGAACGGCTGCTGGTGCGCCGAAGCCGTGGTCCTGTTCGATTTATCCAAGGCGCCGGAGATGCAGTTCCTGCGCAAGCAGACGGCCCAGCTCTTTTCCAAGTCGCGCTTCATCGCCGCCCAGTTCGACGCGTATTTCGCGGGCGACCTCTGGCTCGATCTCGCCCGCCACGCCAACGCCATGGCAAAACGCCTCGCCGACGGCATTGCGGCGTCCGCGAGCAGCCGTCTTGCCTGGACGCCGGCGGCCAACGAGGTCTTTGTAATCATGAAACGCGAGATGGCGACACGGCTCCAGCAGGAGGGCGCCGTCTTCTACGACTGGCACGTGCCGCAGCACCTTGCCGGCATCCTTGGAGAGAACGAGGGCCTCTACCGCCTCGTCACGAGCTTCGTCACGGCACCGGACGACGTCGACCGCTTCGTCGCCGCCTGCTGAGGAGCAACTGCACCGCAGGGTTGCCACAATTAAATAACGGCGCCGCAAAGGGCACCGTTCGCCGAAATCCGAGGCTGTGAATTAGGCGTTCTGCGCCTCTATTTGCTTCGGCTGCGACGAAACCGAAGAAATCTCGATCCGGCGCGGCTTGGCAGCTTCCGGGATCTCGCGCACGAGGTCGACATGGAGCAGGCCATTCTTCAACGAGGCTGCCTTGATCTCGACGTGGTCGGCGAGTTGGAAGCGGCGCTCGAAGGCGCGCTTGGCGATGCCGCGATGGAGAAATTGGGTCTCGTCAGCCTTTTCCTCGCTTTTTTCGCCCTTGATCGCCAGTGTGTTTTCGCGCGCCTCGACCGAGAGCTCGCTTTCATCGAAGCCGGCGACGGCCATGGTGATACGATAGGCGTTATCGCCGGTACGCTCGATATTGTAAGGCGGATAGGTCTGCGCCTGATCCGGCTGGCCGAGGCTATCGAGCATTGTGAACAGGCGATCGAAGCCGACGGTGGAACGATAGAGGGGGGAGAAATCAAAATGACGCATGTTGTCCTCCTTAAGAGCAACTGTTTGCGATGTCTGGCCTGCCACCCCACCAGGCAGTGGCGCGACCGGTGAACGGACCCGTCAACGGCGTCCGGGAAAGACATGGGAACACGCATCGCCGAGTTCAAGGGCCGCGTATTGCGCAATCCGCCAACCTTTGTGAATGCCGCATGAATGCCGGATTCGGCCGCGGTTCATGGGCTCGCGCGCAAAAGAGAATGCTGGGAGCGAAAGCCCCAGTGCTGAAGTGACATGTCCCTTCTCCCTTCAGCGGCCGGAAGCGGTGATCGCCCGGACTTCATCACCGCTTCCGGCATTTTCCTTTGACGGACGATGAGCCACAGCCTATCCCTGAAGAAGGATGGAAAGACGCGGCGCGGTCGAGCTTTCCCGTGTCCCCGCCGACAACAACAACTCGAGTTCATTTCGTCTCGCCCGGACCCATGATAGCGATCCTCGACGCCACACCCGACAATCCGATCCCGGGATATCCAGTGGCAGGTTTTTTCGATGGCGTCGGCAACCGGAAAATCCGCTACGCGATTTTCAAGACGAAGGCGCGCTTTGCGCGCGGCACCGTCGTGCTGCTGCAGGGGCGCAACGAATCGATCGAGAAATATTTCGAAACCATCGGCGATTTCATGGAGGCGGGCTATTGGGTCGCGACCTTCGACTGGCGCGGACAGGGCGGGTCGGAACGGCTGCTTGCGCAGTCGACGCTTGGCCATGTGGAATATTTCGCCGATTACGGGCGCGACCTCATGACTTTCCTGGAGCAGATCGTGCTGCCGGACACACGCCTGCCTTTTTCGATCGTCGCCCATTCCATGGGAGCGCTCGTTTGCCTGTCGGTGGCGCCGGCACTGGCCACTCGGGTAGACCGCATGGTGTTGTTAGCCCCTTTTGTGGGGCTGGGCGGGCAGGTCATCGGTGAACCGGGCATCGTTGCAGTCGCGGCCGTGATGCGCTGGCTTGGACTTGGCAGACTGCCGCTCCATCGGGACGGGCGCAGCCATGGACCCTTCACGAACAATCCGCTGACCAGGGATGCAGACCGCTACGCCCGCAACTTGGCGCTGCTTGAGACCCATCCGCGCTTGAGCCTTGGACCGCCGACCGCGCGGTGGTTGAACGAGGCCTTCCGAACCATACGGCGCGTCACGCGCCGCGAGCATCTGACGAGGATCACGGTACCGACCGTGCTGCTGGCGCCGACCGCCGATGGACTCGTGCCCTATGTCGCAATCGAACGGCTTGCCAGCAATTTCCGCGCCGGCCACCTGATACCGATCGACGGCGCACGGCACGAACTGCTGCAGGAGGCCGACCGCTATCGCGCCCAGGCCATGGCGGCGATTCTCGCCTTCCTGCCACAGGCGGAAGCCGGGGAGGATGATGAGTCACGACAGTTCCTGCAGCGCCGCGCGTCTTAGACGCGCAAAGGTCGCTGCAGCACTTTGGATTGCTGCATGTCTTTGTCCTTTGAATCGAGGTCGATCAAAGGAGACATGCAGCAGAGGAGGCCTGATGCCTCCGGATCATCGGCCACGCAACGTTTCCAGGGCCTGCGCATGAACTTCGCTGCTGCCGGCGGCAATGATCTCGCCACCCCATTCCGCCGGACCGCCCTGCCAATCGGTGATGATGCCGCCCGCCTGCTCGATCAGCGGGATGAGCCCGCCGACGTCATAGGGCTTTAGACCGCATTCGATGACGAGGTCGACATGACCGGCAGCCAGGAGCGCGAAGGCGTAGCAATCGCAGCCATAGCGGAACAGCCGGACTTTCGACTGAAGCGCCTCGAAGCGCTCCTTGATCTTGCCCGCATAAAGATGCGGCGAGGTGGTGAAGAGAACAGCATCCGACAGTCCGCCGCAGTCGCGTGTCCGCAGCACCTTCTCGCCATCCGGGCCGCGATAGACCGATCTCTCGCCATCGGCGAAATAGCGCTCGCCGGTGAAAGGCTGGTCCATCAGTCCCATTATCGCCTCGCCGTTGCGATAGAGTCCGATCAGCGTGCCCCATACCGGCAGGCCGGAGATGAAGGCGCGCGTCCCGTCGATCGGATCGATAACCCAGACATGCTCTCGATCGAGGCCGACATTGCCGTGCTCCTCGCCGAGGATACCGTGCTCGGGATAAGCGCTTTCGATCAGCGCCCGGATCGCAGCCTCGGCCGACTGATCGGCCTCCGTGACAGGATCGAAGCCGCCTTCGAGCTTGTTGGTCACACATGCGCCGGTCCGGAAGCGCGGGATGGTTTCCGCCTTGGCGGCGTCGGCGAGGCGATCGAAGAAGGAGCGGTCGGGCAGCATTTGACTCTCTTGGCGGGCGTGGGAAATCCTTGAATAGACGAATTCCACCGAAAGGCAATGTTCGCCCTCGCGGCACACGGCCCCAAGCAAGTTCGGCAAGATCACGAATGTTTTTTGCTGCACCGCAAAAGTTACCGACTGGAAAACTTGACAATTGTGCAATGCAATATTAGCATCCTCGTGCAGTCACTCGTGGCTGTAATACCCTCCTTGGGTGTTTCCTCCCTAGACTTGACCGCGCCGCTGGCGCGGTTCTTTTTGTGCGGCGAAGATTGAGGAACGCGCGGCCGCTACTCGGCCGCCAGCGGCAGATCGGCGGCAAAATCCTCGACATGTCGGGCAAGCGCTCCGATGAAGGTGGCGAGATCGGTCGCCAAAGCAGAAAATCCTGGCTTTTTGATCAGCGTCGCCTCGTCGATATAGAGGCTGCGATTGATCTCGATCTGCAGCGCATGCAGGCCTCGCGTCGGGCGGCCATAATGCTCGGTGATGAAACCGCCGGCATAGGGCTTGTTGCGGGTCACCGCATAGCCAAGCTGTTCCAGGAGTTCCACCGCCATGCGCGACAATTCCGCCGCGGCGCTCGTTCCGTAACGGTCGCCGATGATGAAATCCGGGCGCTGACCGCTCGCTGAAAGATGCACATTGCCGGGCATCGAATGGCAATCGATGAGGATCGCCATCCCGAACTGCACATGCGTGCGGGCGATCAGCTTCCGGAGCGTCGCGTGGTAGGGCTTGTAAATCGACTCCACGCGCGTGAGCGCCTCCTCGACCGGAAAACGGCCACGATAGATCTCCATATTCTCGGCGACCACGCGTGGAATCGTGCCGAGCCCGCCGGCAACGCGCATCGAACTAATATTCGCATGCGGCGGCAGGGTGCCATCGAACATGCGGGGGTCGAGTTCGTAGGGCTCGCGATTGACGTCGAGGAAGGCCCGCGGGAAATGCGCCCTCAGGAGCGGCGCCCCCAGGAAGGTGGCGCTTTGGAAGAGTTCGTCGACGAAATGGTCTTCCGAACGGCGGATCGAATGGGCATCGAGGCGCGATTGATCGAGAAAGGACTGGGGATAGAGGCGGCCGCTATGGGGAGAGTTGAACACAAAGGGAATCCGCTGTGTCGCGGGTTCAAGGATTTCGAACATTTCCCACTCGCCCACTTCCCCCATCGGAACCCTTTTTACCATGTCGGGATCTTGCTTCTTCGACCATGTTGCCAGTTGGCCGCCTCTGTGTCCATATGGCCGCTTCCCGGATTCGGGGGGTTGACCCATCCCATTCACCGGATATTTACGCGGCTGCGGTTAGCTGGACTGCCGCCATTCACAAGCATTGAAAAGAAGTAGCCACGGCCGAAATCATGACTGCGAAAATCCTCCTTGCCGAAGACGACAACGACATGCGCCGCTTCCTCGTGAAGGCGCTGGAAAAGGCGGGCTACAAGGTCCAGTCCTACGACAATGGCGCCAGCGCCTACGACCGGCTTCGCGAAGAACCTTTTTCGCTGCTCCTGACCGACATCGTCATGCCCGAGATGGACGGCATCGAACTTGCCCGCCGCGCCACCGAGCTCGATCCGGACCTGAAGGTCATGTTCATCACCGGCTTTGCCGCTGTAGCGCTGAACCCCGATTCGAAGGCACCGAAGGACGCCAAGGTGCTTTCCAAGCCCTTCCACCTGCGCGATCTCGTCGACGAGGTCAACAAGATGCTGGCGGCATGATCTACAACGCTGCGCGTCTTATCGGACGCGCAAAGGCGCTGTAGCACTTTGAATTCCTGCATGTCTCCTTTAATCGAGGTCGATTAAAGGAGACATGCAGCAGTTGTAAAGGAGCGGCGGGCACCCGCCGCATGACCGCACGTTTGACGGAGCCGCCGCAGATTTTCCCACAGGAGCCGATCCAATTGGCTTCCGGGGCCGTGGCAGACGAGTGCGCGCGCAACGCTCTTTCCATTCAAGGGCTTAGCCTTACCGACGGCTGCGTTGATTCTTGAAGCGACGCGAGCAAAAGGCAATAATCGCTCCGGCATCGCCTGCAAAATCTCGGTCGGAATTTCTGTCAAAAAACCTTCGAAAAGCCTATTGACGCCGGTGCGGGTTTTGTGGTCTATGCGCCGCATCGGATGGGCGTGTAGCTCAGCGGGAGAGCACTACGTTGACATCGTAGGGGTCACAAGTTCGATCCTTGTCACGCCCACCATTCCGATCCCCTCATGTGATGCAGCAGTAAGACGACGCTTTTTTCGGCGGCGTCATGCCGTTGTCACGTTTGAGCGCTAAGAGATAATCACCTCGCCATTTGACCACGGATGTACTGGCACTGGCGAAGGTCACGAGGAAGGTCGGGTTTGCCCCGGCCTTTTTTGTTTGCGCTGTCGATGCAAGCCTTTGACCGGCCCTAAAAACCGACGATGTCGCCGACCCAATATTCAAGTTGATACCGAATGAAGTTGGTCTGCTCCCTCGCTTCGCGCCATACCGCGCGGCTATGCCGTCCCTCGGATACGATCCAATCGACCGTCATCAGGCTGCCCGACACAACAATGAAGAGTAGCAGACTGCGCATGACGACATCTTGCCGATGAATTCTTTAGAAACCACTAACATTGCACCTCCCGCGCATCGGCCCGAAAATCGGACCCGATTCTCGGAAACCGCGATGCGCGGAACAAGCGGTTACAGCGACCTCTGCGCTTCAGAAAGCTTCTGAAAAGACGCGCGGCGCTGTAGCGGCCCTCAATGCGCCACCTGCGCTGCCGCCGACATCACCTCCTCGGGCGACGGGGTTCGAAACATGTTCCTGCCCTCCGACGCCGCCTCGGTGAAACACCAGCGCACGACGCCATCGCGGTCGAGCAGGAACTCGCCGACGAGCTGCCCGGATGCGGCCGCGTCCATGCGGTTGTCGTCCTCCGTCATCTCGTAGCCATCCAATCGCTGGAGATAGCCGGAGGCTGCAGCAGGGTTCATCGGCTCCGGCAGTTCGCCGGGTATCTCCACCCGCATCGACATTACGGTCGGCATGCTGACCTTGTAGGGCCAGTCGTCCTCGTCTTCGGTGAACTCAGGATTGGCCAGGCCGAAGGCTCGGTGTGAAACACGTTCGGGATCCGCCGCGGCAAGCAGACCGGGCAAAGGATGGTAACGGAAGTAGAGGCGCGCCCGCTCGATCGGGGTGTTCACCACGGTCAGGCTCTCGACGCCCTTTTCGTTCAGGGCAGCCTTGAGCTGCGCCATTGTCGCGATCTGACGGCGGCAGAAGGGGCAGTGCAGGCCCCTGAACAGCCCCACCAGGACAGGCTTGCGCCCGCGAAAATCGTCGATGGCGATCTTGCCTTCATGGGTGATCGCGTCTAGCACGACGTTGGGTGCCCGATCGCCCGGCTGCAACGGTTCGAAACGGCGATATTCCTCCATGGCTTTCTCCTCCGGTAACGCTCACGCCGCTTCGGCCCGGAAGCCAAAAGCCCGCATGCGGGCGGCTGCGTCCCAAATCAGGCTGCTCAGTCGAGAAACGGCAACACCACCAAGGCTTCCGGGTCGAGATCATGTTGCTCGCAGACACCGCGAGCCAAAACGAAGTAGCGCTCCGCCTCGGCAAGCTGGCCCTCATTAAGGCAGAGCGTCGCCATGCCATCATAGCACGGAAACAGCAGCTGTGCCTCGCCCGTTTCGCCGGCAAGGTCGAGTGCCTCGCGGTACAAAGCGCGGGCGTCCTCCGGCCGCCCATGGCACTGGTAGATCTGGCCGAGCACGAGCAGGGACACCGGCAGATGCTCGCGCTGATCGAGTGCCCGGTCGATATCAATCGCCCTCTGCGCCGCCGGAACGCCTTCCCTCCCGCAGCGGTCGGTGAAGGTGCAACAGGCAACCGCGAGATTGGCAAGCAGGCGCGCCTGGAATCCGAGGTCGCCGGTGCGACGCGCTATGCCGAGGCCGCGCCGGCAGATATCCACGGCCAGCTTCGGATCGACGATCGTGTAGAGCACGGCGAGGTTCGTATAGCCGCGGCAGGCGGCATGCATCAATTCCGCCCGATCGGCTACCGCCACGCTCCTTTCCACCGCATCGATCGCCTCGCGCAGGCTGCCCCGCCGCGCCAGCGCAACACCCTTGGTGTTCAGCGCCTCGGCGGTAACCAGCGCAGCCTCGCGCCGCGCCTCCTCCGCGGCATCGGGCGAAAGCGCCGCGACTTTTTCCAAGGCCTCGTCTGCCCACCGGGCGGCTGCGGGATAGTCACCCATGCGGAAGGCGAGGTGACCACGTTCCTGCAGGAGCGATGCGCTCTCCAAAGGCGCGTCCGTGCTCTCCAGCAAAGCAGCGGCCCGGGCGAAACTCGCCTGCGCCCGGTCGCGCTTGCCCGCCTCCCAATGATGATGGCCGAGCTTGCGCAGAATTCGGGCGGAGGCAACCGTGTCCCCCGAGAGCTGATGGCTATCGAGCAGCGCATGATAGTGCTCCTCCGCCTCGGCTCGTCTGCCGGCAGGTCCGAGCAGATCGGCGAGGCGCTCGCGGGCGATGAACCATTCGGGCTCCTCCTGGCCGAGAGTGGCGAGTGCCGTCATCGCCTGTCTGTAGAAGCGGATGGCGTCCTCGTTGGCATAGAGCCGGCGTGCGCGGTCTCCCGCTGCCAAAAGATAACGGGAACCCTTCGCCCGCTCGGCCGATTGGCCGTAGTGATGCCCGAGAAACGCCAAATCCTCGAAACGCTCGGGATTTCCGCCAAAACGGCGTTCCAGGGCCGCCGCGACAGCCGCATGGATCTCCATCCGCCGCTTTACCAGGAGATTGTTGTAGACCACCTCGTGGAGCAGCGACTGCACGAAGCGATAGGCTTGCGCCCCTGCGCCGGCATCTTCCTCCACGATTTCCGCTTCGCAGAGTAATTCCAGGCCGGATTCGACTTCGCCGGGATTTGGCATGATCGCGGCGAGAAGAGCAGCGTCGAAACGCGGGCCGATGACGGCGGCGTAGTGGACGAGGCTGCGCATCTCCTTTGAAAGGCGATCGATACGTGCAAGCAGCATCGCCTCGATGCCGACAGGAATCTCTACGCTTGCATCCGCATCGACCGCGTGCCAGCGCGATCCGTCGCGCCGCAGCGTTTCGAGCTCGATCAGGCCGCGAACGATCTCCTCCACGAAGAGCGGATTGCCGCCGGCGCGCGCCAGGACCCGCGTGCGCAGGTCTAGCGGGAGCGCGCCTTCACCGAAGAGTGCGCGGAGGAGACCCTGACCGGCGGCCGCGGAGAGCGGAGCCAGGCGAAGCGTGGTAACGCTGGTGCGACCCGGCGCCAGTCGCTCCGCCCCGGCATCCGGCCGCTGCGTGGTGATCACCATCAGCGGGCGGCGATCCAATCGGTCGAGCACGAAGCGCAGCGCCTCCAGCGAGGCCTCGTCGGCCCAGTGCAAATCCTCTATGACGAGGAGAAGCGGCGCCCGATCGAGCCGACGCTCGAAGAGAGTACGGATGACCGAGAAGAGCTGGCGGCGAACCTGTTCGGGGGCGACGTGCTCCAATGCGCCCGTCCGATCCCCCATTCCGAGGATGTGGAAGAGGAGCGGCATCAATTCATCGGCCTCGGCGGCTGTAAAGCCGATCTCGGTCATGCCCGACGCCAGGCCCTCCCGAACTCTTTCCTCCGAGTCGACGCTCGACAGGCCGTAGGCGCTGCGAAGCACGCTGGCGATCGTGCCGTAGGACGGCTCTCCAAGCGGCGAGCAGGCGGCGCGCCGGATGGCGACATGGGCGAAGCGCCGATCGCGGCCGGTGTCTGCGAGGAATTCTCCGACGAGACGCGACTTGCCGATGCCGGCTTCGCCGGTCAGCCGCACCAATTGCGCCGCACCGGCGCAGGCCACGGCCAGGCAATCCCGCAGGCGACCGATTTCGGTGTCCCGGCCGATCAGCGGCGCATTTAGGCCGAGCGCTTCAAGGCCCCTTGCCGGACGGGGCACCTCCAGCGCGCCCAGCACGCGGTGAACCTGCAGGCTGCCGGTCTTGCCACGCAGGCCAACAGCCCCAAGCGTCTCGTACGCGAAAGCGTGCCTGGTGAGCTTGTGCGTCATCGGTCCTGCAAGAATTTCGTCGGGCCGGGCGGTCGCCTGCAGGCGCTGAGCAATGTTGACCGTATCGCCGGTGACGGAATAGGACTTGGAATCTCCCGCGCCGAACCCCCCCGCGACGACCGGTCCGGTATTCACACCGACATGAAGGCTCAAGGGCAGGCCGATCTCCTTGCGCCAGCGCTCGCTCACCCGTGCTGCCCGGCCCACCATCTCGAGTGCCGCGCGAAGCGCCCGTTCCGGATCGTCCTCATGCGCAACCGGTGCCCCGAAAAGGGCAAGCATTGCATCGCCGATAAACTTGTCGACAAAGCCGCCGAAGGCTTCGACGGCTTCCGTCATTTCCTCGAACAGCTCGTTTTGAAGGGTCTGCAGGATTTCGGGATCGATCCGTTCGCTGAGGCTCGTAAACCCGCAGAGATCGGCAAAGACGACCGTGATGGTGCGCCGGTCGGCACCCGCCTCCCGGCTTGACGATGATGATCGCGACGCAGGCGCCGCTGCGGCACCGGATGAGGAACGCCGCGGGGCTGGCGAGGTGCCGACCTTCGTGCCGCATCGGGGGCAGAAGGCGAAGTGCGGCGGACATGCATGGCCGCAATCGGGACACAGCGTCTGCTGCTTCGCCCCGCATCTCGGGCAGTAGGCGAAGCCGCTCTCGATCTCAGTGCCGCATTCGTGGCAGTTCATCTCGGACGAACCTCACAAGCCCGCTGCCGCCGGAAGGCTCCGGCGAGTACGCAAGAATGCCTGATGACAATGGACCTCTCACTCCGCCTTGACAAGCAAGACGGGCCGCAGCCACCGTATTGATCCCGGCGAGAGGCGGAAATATTCCGACGCAAAAGATGACGCGGGCGCAATTTTGCGCTAGTACGCCATGCATCGGCGCTCCAGCATCGCCATATTCCGCGTATCGCCATCCGACCGTGAAGGAAGACGTTCATGCCTGCCTATCGCTCTCGCACCACCACCCACGGCCGCAACATGGCCGGCGCCCGCGGCCTCTGGCGCGCGACGGGCATGAAGGACAGCGATTTCGGCAAGCCGATCATAGCGGTGGTCAACTCGTTCACACAGTTCGTTCCCGGCCACGTGCATCTGAAGGATCTCGGCCAGCTTGTCGCGCGCGAGATCGAAGCGGCGGGCGGCGTCGCCAAGGAATTCAACACGATCGCCGTCGATGACGGCATCGCCATGGGCCATGACGGCATGCTCTATTCGTTGCCCTCGCGCGAAATCATTGCGGACAGCGTCGAATATATGGTCAATGCCCATTGCGCCGACGCCATGGTCTGCATCTCCAATTGCGACAAGATCACCCCCGGCATGCTGATGGCCTCGCTCCGGCTCAACATCCCCTCCGTCTTCGTCTCCGGCGGACCCATGGAAGCGGGCAAGGTGGTGCTGCACGGCAAGAAACACGCCCTCGACCTCGTCGACGCGATGGTTGCTGCCGCCGACGACAAGGTCTCCGACGAGGACGTCAAGATCATTGAGCGCTCCGCCTGTCCGACCTGCGGCTCTTGCTCCGGCATGTTTACGGCCAATTCGATGAACTGTCTGACGGAGGCGCTCGGTCTGTCGCTGCCGGGCAACGGCTCGACGCTGGCCACCCATGCCGATCGCAAGCGCCTCTTCGTGGAAGCCGGTCATCTGATCGTCGATCTTGCACGCCGCTATTACGAGCAGGACGATGCACGCGTGCTGCCGCGTTCGGTCGCGTCCAAACAGGCGTTCGAGAACGCCATGGCGCTCGACATCGCTATGGGCGGTTCGACCAACACCGTGCTGCACATCCTTGCCGCGGCCTATGAAGGCGAGGTTGATTTCACCATGGACGACATCGACCGCCTGTCACGTAAGGTGCCGTGCCTGTCGAAGGTTGCGCCCGCAAAGGCGGACGTGCACATGGAAGACGTGCATCGCGCCGGTGGCATCATGTCAATCCTCGGTGAACTCGACAAGGGCGGCCTCATCAACCGCGACTGCACGACCGTGCACAGCGAGACGCTCGGCGATGCCATCGACCGTTGGGACATTACCCGCACCACGAGCGAGACGGTGCGCGACTTCTTCCGTGCCGCGCCCGGCGGCATCCCGACCCAGGTGGCCTTCAGCCAGGCTGCCCGTTGGGAGGAACTCGACACCGACCGCAAGAACGGCGTCATCCGCTCGGTGACGCATCCCTTCTCCAAGGATGGGGGCCTCGCGGTCCTTAAGGGGAACATCGCGCTCGACGGCTGCATCGTGAAGACCGCCGGCGTCGACGAAAGCATTTTGAAATTTTCCGGTCCGGCACGCGTTTTCGAAAGCCAGGACGCCGCGGTCAAGGCAATCCTCGGCAACGAGATCAAGGCCGGCGATGTCGTGGTCATCCGCTACGAGGGGCCGAAGGGTGGGCCGGGCATGCAGGAGATGTTGTATCCAACCAGCTACTTGAAGTCGAAGGGCCTCGGCAAGGCCTGCGCCTTGATCACCGACGGCCGCTTCTCCGGCGGCACGTCCGGCCTTTCAATCGGCCACGTGTCGCCCGAGGCGGCGAATGGCGGCACGATCGGGCTGGTGCGCGACGGCGACATGATCGACATCGATATCCCGAATCGCACGATCGGCCTCAGGGTCGACGAGACGGAACTCGCCTCCCGGCGGCAGGAGCAGGATGCCAAGGGCTGGAAGCCGGCCGAGCAGCGTAAGCGCCGGGTGACGACGGCGCTGAAGGCCTATGCCGCATTCGCCACTTCCGCCGACCGCGGCGCCGTGCGCGATCTCGGCGATCGCTGACCACCGCAATCGTCGACGCAAGGATAAGGCTCCCGACGGGGCCTTTTCATTGTTGGCATCGATCACATGTGCCGCGTCTGAGCTGGCGGGTTCCACCAATTGTTATGCAAGCCGTCCATATATTGCACCGGCAGTTCCGCAAGCACGGCGGGATCGACGTCGTCCAGGCAGGCGACGTTGATGGAGACGAAGGCGCCACCGATCGCCTCGACATAACCATGGCCGTAGGGCGCCATGCCGCAGGCGGTGCAGAAGCGGTGATGGCCGCTCGTCGTGCCGAACTGATAATCGCCGATCCCCGCCTCCTCGCACAGCAATCGGAAATCCTCCGGCTTAATGGTCGCGCCCCAGTAGCGCAGCTTTGAACAATAGGAGCAGTTGCAGCGGCTGGTTCCGGCCTGAAGGTCGACATCGGCCTCGTAACGGATGCGGCCGCAATGGCAGCTGCCCTTGTAGGTCTGCTTCATGATCGCTCCTCCCGAAGGGTTGCCACGCCTCACTCAATATGACAATATATTGTCATTATCCGTATACGCAGTACGACAGCATGTTGTCAATATGAATTCCAACCAGCGAACGCCCTCCGGCGATGCATTTGCCGAACTCGCAATCTCCGTGCTTCGTTTGGCGGGCCATTTGACCTCCGAAGGAGATAGGCTCGCCCGGCCGTCCGACCAGACCAGCGCCCGCTGGCAGGTACTGGCGGCGGCCAGCCATGCGCCCATGTCGGTCGCCGATGCGGCTCGCATGCTCGGGCTCGCCCGCCAGGGGGTACAGCGCATCGCTGACCTCCTCGAAGCGGAGGGGCTGCTCGCCTATCGGGACAATCCGGCTCACCGGCGGGCGAAGCTGATGATACCGACACAAAAGGGCGAGGCCGTCCTCGCCGATATCAGCAGCCGCCAGACCGCCTGGGCGAATGCACTCGGCGCCGAAATCGGCGAAGAGAGGCTGAGGCGGGCGACGGCACTGGTGAGCGACGTCATCACCCTCCTCAGTGACCGAAGGACACAACGTTGAATGGCCACATTCCTCTGCCTGCGTGCCGGCACGTGACCACATCCGCAGGAAGGAACCTCCTCACCTCCAATGCGTTTTCAGAAGCCGAGACGGAGGATGAACTTTGGAGCAGCCGCCGATCCGCCCCGACGGACTACAGATTGACGAGCATCGCCCATTTCAGGAGAAGTTCTGGAAAGCGGAGCGGATCGGCTGGGCCGGCTTTGGTCTCCTTCTCCTTTTCGCCCTGCTTGGCCTAACGGGATCCGGAGGCGTCTTCTCGCGAATAACCATCGACTTCGGCGACGGATATGTCGACGTGCCCCGTTTCAGTCGGTGGCAGGCGTCGGACAGCCTGACCGCATCCTTGCCGCCGGGAGACAGCGAGCGCCGCTTCACCGTTGCCCCCGCATTCTTCCGCACGTTCCAGATCGAAGACATTGTACCGCCGCCCTTCGCCACCGAGAACGGGAGCGACGGCACCGTTTACCGCTTCCGATCCGATCCGGAGGCGCCCTTGGCACTCACGGTGCACCTTCGCGCTCAAGAGCCCGGCATTGCGAGCTATCGCGTGGGCGTCAACGGCGAGGCGATGCAGACCACGCGGACGATCGTCTGGCCTTAATGGCATGTCACCCAAATTTGTGCAGCGGTTTTGGGGACAACGACAGCACCGGAACGAAAGAGCGCCGCACGCGACGCGCCGCGCTGCAAGCAGGCTCGCGTGGTTTCGCCCGTGGGACCGCTTTGGAAGCCTGGTTAGAGGGAGATTGCAATGGATTCTGTTGCTCGCGGCGTTGCCATCTACGTTATCATGCTGATCGTCATGCGGCTCTCGGGCAGGCGCACGGTTGCGCAGCTGACGCCTTTTGATTTCGTGCTGCTGCTCATCATCGCCGAGACAACGCAGCAAGCCCTGTTGGGCGACGATTTCTCGATCATGAACGCGACGATACTGATCCTCACCCTGTTCGGCGTCGATATCGCGCTGTCCTACATCAAGCAATGGTTCCCGAGGGCCGAATTGCTCATCGATGGCACACCGACGGTTCTCGTCTCGGACGGGGAAGTCGACACCCATGCGCTGAAGAGCGCAAGAATCGGCATTGAAGACATCTTGACTGCTGCCAGGCAACAGCAGGGCCTCTACCGCCTGGACCAGATCAAGTTCGCCGTTCTCGAGGCGGACGGTGCGATCAGCATCGTGCCGCAGAAAACGTGATTGTTCCGAGCCGCCGCGGCTAACCATCCGCATTGGACGCATGCGTCGCGGCAAGAAGGTCGGCGCGCAAGCGCTTCGAACCGCCTTCGCCAAGTTGCTCGTCGAGCGCCCGATGTGTTTCCTTCCAGACCGGCACGGCCTCTGCCAGCAGGCGTTCGCCATCCGCAGTCAGCCGAATGCGGCGCTGCCGCCGGTCGCCCGGATCGACGAAGATCTCGACGAGGTCGCGGCGATCCAGCGGCTTCAGGGCTGCAGTCAGTGTCGTGCGGTCCATAGCGAGCAACGCGGCTACCGCACCGACGGTCGGCGGGTCAGGTCGGTTGAGCGACATCATCAGCGAAAATTGTCCGTTCGTCATACCAAACGGCCGCAGTGCCTCGTCGAAGCGGCGGCCGAGCGCCCGCGCGGCGCGCTGGACGTGGAGGCAGAGGCAGGTATCCCTGACGTGCGAAGTGGTGGTAAAAGGAATGAGTGATGACTTTGACATAGAGCAGTAATGTTGATATCAACGTAATATGTCAAGCGCGTCTCCAGACGCCAAGAGCATGCGGTTGATCCCAGGACCTATGAAATTCACCAGTCGTCACACCGCCTGGTTGGCTGCATTATTCGCAATAATCGGATGGACCGGAGGAGGAACGGACATGAGACCGAACCACGCCGTCGTATCGCAGGAGGAATGGCTGAACGCCCGCAGGTCGCTTCTCGCGCTCGAAAAGGAGCACACCCATCTGCGCGACAAAGTGAATGCCGAACGTCAGGCCCTGCCCTGGGTGAAGCTGGACAAGACCTACAGTTTCGAAACCCGTGACGGCCTGAAGAGCCTCGCGGACCTCTTCGATGGACGCAGCCAGCTTCTTCTCTACCATTTCATGTTCGGCGAGAACTGGCAGGCCGGCTGCCCAAGCTGCTCCTTCCTCGCCGATCATTTCGATGCGACCCTGCCCCACCTCAACCATCATGACGTCACATTGGTGGTCGCCTCGAATGCTCCGGTCGAAAAGATCGAAGCATATCGCCAGCGGATGGACTGGCACTTTCCTTGGGTCTCGTCTCACGGCAGTGATTTCAACCGTGATTTCCACGTGTCCTTCACGCCAGCGGAAATGGCGCTCGGCAAGGTCAGCTACAATTTCACTGAGATCGACAGCAAGGATGCCCATGAAGAATTGCCGGGCCTGAGCGCCTTTTACAAGGACGAGGACGGAACCGTCTATCACACCTACTCCACCTATGCGCGCGGCCTCGAGGAACTGGTCAGCACCTTCATGCTGCTCGATCGCGCGCCGAAGGGCCGCAACGAAGGGACGACCATGGACTTCGTCCGCCGGCACGACGAATACGACGAGGAGCCGCGGCGGCGGGCCTGAAGAAGAACCATCCGGGACGGAACCCGTCGTCGCCTCCCGGCGTTTTCCGGCGGCGGCGACGGAGCGCCCATTTTTTCTCGGGAGAAAGAAATGCATGCAGAGCCTCAGGAGGAGCACCGCTGGCTTGAACAATTGCTCGGCGAGTGGACGGTGACGTCGCAGGATCCCGCCGGAACCGCACCATCGGCTGATGCATGGGTGGAGAATGTCCGCTCGCTCAATGGCCTCTGGATCGCTTGCGAAGGCAAGGGAACGATGCCGGACGGAAAGCCCGGCCAGACCTTGATGACACTCGGCTTCAATCCTTCGACGGGTCGCTATGTCGGCACCTGGGTCGGCTCGATGATAAACCACATGTGGATCTATGACGGCGAGATCGAAGACGACGGCCGGACCCTTGCCCTCAATTGCGAGGGACCGGACTTCGAAAATCCCGGCAGGACCGCCAGATATCAGGACAGGATCACGCTGATCGATTCCAACCGGCGCATCCTGACAGCCCGCGTTGAAACCGGCAGCGGCGACTGGAAGGACATCATGACGGCGGACTACCGCCGCCGTTAGACCGCCGGGACCGGCGCGGCGCAATCCGCCCCGGCCCAGACCATCACGGCGACGGTTCCGTCGCCGTCCAACAGCACATGTCCACGAAAAAACGGGAGGACCGACAATGCACGGCAAATTCGTCTGGTACGAATTGATGACGACGGATACGAAGGCGGCGGAGGCCTTTTACAAGAAGGTCATCGGCTGGAGCGCCCGCGATGCAGGAATGCCGGGAACCGAATACACGCTCTTCTCCATCGGCGATCACCAGGTGGCTGGCCTGATGACCATGCCAGAAGGTGCGCTCGACATGAACGTGCCGCCGGCCTGGCTCGGCTACGTGGCCGTGGACGACGTCGACGCTGCCGCCGCCAAACTCACCGGCGAGGGCGGCACCGTTCATCGCGAGCCGGACGATATTCCCGGCATCGGCCGTTTCGCCGTCGTTACCGACCCGCATGGCGCCGCCTTCGCTCTTTTCACGGGAACCGGCGAACCGCCGCCGTCGCTCGACCAGATGGCGCCCGGAAACATCGGCTGGCACGAACTGATGGCCGGCGATCTCGACAGCGCCTTTGCTTTCTATTCGGAGCTGTTCGGCTGGACGAAGGACCAGGCGATGGACGTGGGCGAGATGGGCGTTTACCAGCTGTTCGCCCACAATGGACAAGCCATTGGCGGCATGATGACAAAGCCGAGGGACGTTCCCGCGCCCTATTGGCTTTATTATTTCAACGTCGAAGCGCTCGACGCCGCGATCGATCGGGCGCGATCCGAGGGTGCCCAAGTCGTGGTTGAGCCGATGGAAGTCCCCGGTGGCGCCTGGATCGTCCAGTGCACCGATCCGCAGGGTGCGCTTTTCGCGCTGGTCGCGCCGAAACGCTGATCCGCTCCTGCTCCCCGGTCTCGAGGAACGATTTGTGACTGCCTGACTCTACATGGCCGTGTCCGGCATCACCCGGGCATGGCTGGCGAGGAAATCCAAAACGGCGCGCACCCGAGAGGGGAGCGCGCCGCCCTGGCCAAGAAAGACGGCATGAACCTCTTCCAGATCGCCCGGGTTCAATTCTTCGAGCACGGGAACGAGCCGGCCCATGCGCAGATCATCGCGCACCGTGAATTCGGCAAGCCGCGCCAGTCCTGCACCGGCGAGCGCCAGATGGCGCAGCCCCTCACCATCGCTTACCTGCACCGCCCCATTCGCCGGAATTATGATGGTTTCGCCATCCGCTTTGATGGGCCAGCCGTCGACGGCGCGGGCGTAACAGAAACCAAGCCGATCATGCATCTTCAGTTCGTCGAGATTCGAGGGCGTGCCGAAGCGTTCGGTATAGGACGGTGCCGCGACGATCATCATACGCGTCGCCCCGAGCTTGCGCGCAATCAGCGTCGAGCTCTTTAAGGGACCTGCCCGCACCGCCACGTCGGCGCGCGCCTCCATCAAGTCAACCACCGCATCGGTCTGTACGATATCGAGGGTGACGGCCGGAAAGCGTGCCCGGAATTCGGGTATTAGCGGCATCAGGATATGGGTGCCGAAGGAGGCGCTGACATTCAATCGGACCCTGCCCGCCGGGCTTTCGCCGGCCGACGCGCAGCGCTCCGCCTCGTCGATATCGGCGAGGATGCGGGTCGTCCGATCGTAGAATGCGTGCCCTTCCGGTGTAAGCTGAAGGCTACGCGTCGATCGATTCACCAGGCGCACGCCGAGCCGTTCCTCAAGGCGCAGCACGAGCTTGCTGACGGCCGAGGGCGTCATGCGAAAATAGCGGGCTGCCGCAGAGAAGCCGCCAAGCTCAACTGCCTTGGCGAAGACCTCCATTTCGCCCGAGCGATTGACCGACAGTCGAGACATGTGAATTCAACTCACAGATAATGTTCCTGCAAGCAGTCTATATCCAAAAAGTGACCGGCTCCATTGTCATGGAGAAATGATGATGAGCACAAAGGAGTTTCGGAATGGATTATCGACGGCTCGGTTCGTCAGGATTGAAGGTACCGGCGCTCAGTTTCGGCGCGGGCACTTTCGGCGGCAAGGGACCACTTTTCAGCGCCTGGGGCGCGACGGATGAAGTGGAGGCCCGCCGGCTCATCGACATCTGCCTCGAAGCCGGCGTCAATCTCTTCGACACGGCAGACGTCTACTCCGATGGCGCATCCGAGGAGATCCTGGGAGCGGCAGTCAAAGGACGGCGCGACAAGGCCATCCTGTCGACGAAGATATCGCTCCCGATCGGCGATGGTCCGAACGATGCCGGCTCGTCCCGCGCGCGCCTCGTCAACGGTGTGGAGGATGCCCTGAGGCGGCTCGGCACCGACTACGTCGACCTCATGCAACTGCACGCCTTCGACGCCGGAACGCCAATCGAGGAGGTGCTTTCGACGCTCGACATGCTCGTGCGCTCCGGCAAGCTGCGCTATGTCGGCGTATCCAATTTCGCCGGCTGGCAACTGATGAAATCGCTCGCGGCCGCCGACCGATATGGCTATCCTCGCTACGTTGCCAACCAGGTCTATTATTCGCTCGCCGGGCGTGACTACGAGTGGGAGCTGATGCCGCTTGGCCTCGACCAGGGCGTCGGCGCCCTCGTCTGGAGCCCGCTCGGCTGGGGGCGGCTGACGGGCAAAATTCGCCGCGGCCAACCGTGGCCGGAGGGCAGCCGCCTGCACGACACGGCCGACTTCGGGCCGCCGGTGGACGACAAAAAGCTCTACGACATCGTCGAGGTACTGGACGCACTCGCCGAGGAAACCGGCAAGACCGTGCCGCAAATCGCCATCAATTGGCTTCTCCGGCGCCCAACCGTCTCCAGCGTCATCATTGGTGCGCGCAACGAGGAGCAATTGCGGCAGAACCTCGGCGCGATCGGCTGGGCGCTCTCGACCGAACAAGTGTCGCGCCTCGATGCGGTGAGTGCAACGACGGCGCCCTACCCCTATTTCCCTTACTATCGCCAGACAGGCTTTGCGCACATCAACCCGCCGCCGGTCTGAGGGGGCAGGAAGCCGGCCGCCGTGCGAAAGCCAGCCGCAACCGCCCAATGGTTTCAGCTTGCTTTCCTATTCGCATTGCACAAAAGTCCTCTCGAATGGCAGGCAAAGGGATCTGCCATCGAGGGGAAAACGCTGCATGTCGATCAAGGCCAGTATCTATCATCTGACCCACTATAAATACGACCGGCCGGTCAATCTCTCACCGCAAATCATCAGGCTCAAGCCCGCCGCCCATTCGAAGACGAAGGTCATCAGCCATTCGCTGAAGGTTTCGCCGGCCAATCACTTCGTCAATCTGCAGCAGGACCCCTACGGCAACTATCTCGCCCGCTACGTCTTTCCCGATCCGGTGACGGAAATGAAGATCGAAGTGGATCTCGTCGCCGACATGACGGTCTACAATCCTTTCGACTTCTTCGTCGAAGAGGAGGCACAGCACTGGCCATTTCGCTATGCCGAAGACCTGAGCGACGACCTGAAGATCTACATGACGCCGGACCCAATCGGGCCGAAGCTCTCGGCTTTCATGGAAACGATCGACCGCTCGCGCCAGCGCACGGTCGACATGATCGTCGGTCTCAATATGCGGCTGCAAAAGGAGATCGGCTACGTCATCCGCATGGAGCCGGGCGTGCAGACGCCGGAGGGGACGTTGGGTCTCGCCACGGGCTCCTGCCGCGATTCGAGCTGGCTGCTCGTGCAGATCCTGCGCAATCTCGGCTTTGCCGCGCGCTTCGTGTCCGGCTACCTCATTCAGCTCACGCCGGATCTGAAAGCCCTCGACGGCCCCTCGGGAACGGATCACGACTTCACCGACCTCCATGCCTGGGCCGAGGCCTATATTCCAGGTGCCGGCTGGATCGGGCTCGACCCGACCTCCGGGCTCTTGACCGGCGAGAGCCACATCCCGCTCGCCGCGACGCCTCATTATCGCAATGCCGCGCCGATCTCCGGCGGCTTCTTCGGCGATCCGGAAACCAGATCCGATTTTGCCTTCGACATGAAGATTGCGCGCGTCGCCGAACATCCGCGTATCACCAGGCCCTTTTCCGACGAGAGCTGGCAGGCGTTGAATGCCCTTGGCGACGAGGTAGACCGCGTATTGGACGAGAACGACGTGCGCCTCACCATGGGTGGCGAGCCGACCTTCGTATCGATCGACGACTTCGAAGCCGACGAGTGGAACACCGCCGCGGTCGGCCCAACCAAGCGCGAGAAGGCGGACAGGCTCATTCGCCGTCTGCGCGAGCGCTTTGCACCGGGCGGATTCCTGCACTACGGCCAGGGCAAATGGTACCCCGGCGAGAGCCTGCCGCGATGGACCTTTTCGCTCTACTGGCGTCGCGACGGCCTGCCGATCTGGCAGCGGCCCGCCCTCATCGCCGAGGAAGTCAGCCAGACCGAGGTTACCGAACGGGATGCGGAGCGCCTGCTCGTTGCCATTGCCGGCGAACTCGATCTGAGCGCGGACATGGTCGTTCCGGCCTATGAGGATCCGGCCGAATGGATCGTCAAGGAAGCCAATCTGCCGGACAATGTCGATCCGTCCAACTCCAAGCTCGAGGACCCGGAGGCCCGCAGCCGCCTGGCGCGTGTGTTCGAACGGGGCCTGACGACCCCGACCGGCTACGTGCTGCCGGTGCAGGCCTGGAACGCGCGCGCCACAGGGGTGCAGTGGCTTAGCGAGAAATGGAAGACCCGTCGTGGGCGCCTTTTCCTTGTACCCGGCGACAGCCCCGTCGGCTATCGATTGCCGCTCGGCGCCTTGCCCCACATCCCTCCCTCTTCCTATCCCTATATCAATCCGGTAGATCCGACCGTTCCGCGCAGCGACCTGCCGGATTTCGCGGAAGAAAAAGGGCGGGCGCAGCAATCACGCTTCCAGCCGTCGGAGAGACCTCCGACGCCGCTTTCGCCTATGCCCGATGATATTGCGGGCGCCGTACGCACCGCAATGACCGTGGAACCGCGCGACGGCAGGCTCTGCGTTTTCATGCCGCCGACGACGAGTATCGAGGAATATCTGGACCTGGTCGCTTCGACCGAACGCGCCGCCGCGGAGGTCGGCCTGCCCGTTCACATCGAAGGTTATCCGCCGCCGCAGGACGAGCGCATCAACGTCATCCGCGTCGCACCCGATCCGGGCGTGATCGAGGTCAACATCCATCCGGCCGCGAACTGGCGGGAATGCGTCGACATCACCACGGCGGTCTATGAGGAAGCGCGCCAGAGCCGGCTCGGCGCCGACAAGTTCATGATCGACGGCCGTCATACAGGAACCGGCGGCGGCAACCATGTCGTGGTCGGCGGCCGCAGCCCCAACAACAGTCCCTTCCTGCGCCGGCCGGACCTGTTGAAGAGCATCGTGCTTCATTGGCAGCGGCACCCGTCGCTCTCCTATCTCTTTTCCGGCCTGTTCATCGGACCGACCAGCCAGGCTCCGCGCATCGACGAGGCGCGGCATGATTCACTTTACGAGTTGGAAATCGCGCTGGCCCAGGTGCCGTCACCCGATACCGGTCGACTGCCGCCGCTGCCCTGGCTGACCGATCGGCTCTTCCGCAACCTGCTCGTCGACGTCACAGGCAACACCCATCGCTCAGAGATCTGCATCGACAAGCTGTTCTCGCCCGACGGTCCGACCGGACGGCTCGGCCTCGTCGAATTCCGCGGCTTCGAAATGCCGCCGAACGCGCGCATGTCGCTCGCCCAGCAGTTGCTCGTGCGCGCTCTTATCGCCCGCTTCTGGAAAAGCCCGGTCGAAGGCCGCTTCGTGCGCTGGGGGACGGCGCTCCATGACCGCTTCATGCTGCCCCACTATGTCTGGCAGGATTTTCTCGAGGTCGTTGCGGACCTCGGCTCACACGGCTTCCATCTCCGCCCGGAGTGGTTCAAGGCACAACTCGAGTTCCGCTTCCCCTTCTGCGGCGAGGTCGAGTACGAACAGGCGAAGCTCGAAATCCGCCAGGCGCTCGAACCCTGGCATGTGATGGGCGAACAGGGCGCAATCGGCGGCACGGTGCGCTACGTCGATTCCTCGGTCGAGCGCCTGCAGGTGAAACTCGAAACCGCCATTCCCGATCGCTACACCGTCGCCTGCAACGGCCGCCCGGTGCCCCTCGCGAAGACGGGCCAAAACGGCGTCACCGTCGCAGGCGTGCGCTACAAGGCCTGGCAACCGGCCGCGGGCCTTCATCCGGTGTTGCCGGTGAACACTCCCCTTACATTCGACGTTTATGATACATGGTCGAATCGGGCGATCGGTGGCTGCGTCTATCACGTTGCGCATCCGGGCGGGCGCAATTACGAGACCTTCCCGGTCAACGGCAACGAGGCAGAGGCGCGCCGGCTGGCGCGCTTCGAACCCTGGGGCCACACCACGGGCATGTATCGGCTGCATCCCGAAAGCCCATCGGCGGAGTTTCCCCTGACGCTCGATTTGCGGTGTCCGGCAGGAGTGTAAATGGCGAAGAAGCAGGCGGCAGAGGCAAATGAAGCGATCCGTCCCGGGCATGATCCCTTCGGCGGCTACCGCGCGCTGGCGGGCGTCGCCGATGAGATGGTCGATCCGAACGGCAACGTCCGGCCCGTCTGGCAACGGCTGCTCTCGACGCTTGGCCGCATGGACGAGACGGAACTCGCCAACCGCTTTGCTCGCGCCGACCGCTACCTGCGCGACGCCGGCGTCTTCTACCGCGCCTATGGCAAGGAGAACACGGAGCGGAGCTGGCCGCTGTCGCATGTGCCGGTCCTGATCGACGAGGCCGAATGGACCGTTGTATCCGAGGGACTCGTGCAGCGCGCCGAGCTCCTGGAAAGGGTAGTCGCCGACATCTACGGCGAAAACCGGCTGGTGCGCGAAGGCCTGCTGCCGCCGGCGCTGATCGCCTCCAATCCGCAATTCCTGCGCCCGCTCGTCGGCGTCATGCCGGCCGACGGGCATTTCCTGCACTTCTGCTCCTTCGAGATCGGCCGCGGACCGGACGGCAACTGGTGGGTGCTTTCCGACCGGACAGAAGCGCCCTCCGGCGCCGGCTTCGCACTCGAGAACCGCGTGGCGACGGCACGCGCCTTTTCCGACCTCTATGCCGCAACCCATGTCCACCGGCTGGCGAGTTTCTTCGGCGCCTTCCGCGACACGCTCCAGTCGCGCAAGCAGCACCCCGACGACCGCATCGCCGTGCTCTCGCCGGGCATCGCCAACGAGACCTATTTCGAACATGCCTATATCGCCCGCTATCTCGGTTTCATGCTGCTCGAGGGCGAGGACCTGACGGTCGTCGGCGGCCGCGTGATGGTTCGCACCGTCGCCGGCCTCAAACCCGTCGGTGTGCTCTGGCGTCGCCTCGACGCCTCCTTCGCCGATCCGCTTGAGCTCAATCAGTCTTCGCATATCGGCACGCCCGGTATCGTCGAGGCGCTGAGGGAAGGCTCCGTTTCGATCGTCAATGCGCTTGGCTCCGGCATCCTGGAGACGCGTGCGCTTCTGGCCTTCATGCCGGCCATCTGTCGCCAATTGCTCGGCGAGGAACAGAAGCTGCCGTCGATCGCCACCTGGTGGTGCGGTCAGGAATCCGAGCGCGAACATGTCGCCGGCAACATCGAAGGCATGGTGATCGGCCCGGCCTATTCGACGCGGCCCTTCTTCGACGACGATGGCCAGTCTGTGCTCGGTGCCTCGCTCCGCGATACGGCCAGGACCTCGGTCGCCCAGTGGCTGGCGACGGACGGCGGCAAGCTCGTTGGGCAGGAGGTCGTCACGCTGTCGACGACGCCCGCCTGGGTGCGCGGCCGGCTGACGCCCCGGCCGATGAGTCTCCGGGTCTTTGCCGCGCGCACGCGCGACGGCTGGCAAATCATGCCGGGGGGCTTCGCCCGCATCGGCTCCGGCGACGACGTGGCGGCCATCGCAATGCAGTCCGGCGGCACCGCCGCCGATGTCTGGATCGTCAGCGACAGGCCGGTCGAGCGCATGTCGCTGCTTCCGGCAGAGGAGAGCTTCAGCCGCAACCTGCCGGGCAGCCTGCCGAGCCGCGCCGCCGACAACCTCTTCTGGCTCGGTCGTTACATCGAACGGGCGGAGGGCGCGCTGCGGATCCTGCGCGCCTGGCATAGTCGCTTCGCCGAGGCGGCCGACCCCGACATGCCGCTGCTCAAGGACGTGAGCGAGTATCTTGCCCTCCTCGATGTCAAGACGCGCCAGCCGGTGCCGGACAGCCTGGTTTCCGATATCGCCAGCGCGCTTTTCAGTGCCGGCAACATTCGCGACCGCTTCTCGCCCGACGGCTGGCTTGCGCTCAACGACCTCTTGAAAACGGCGCGCAAGTTCCACGCGACCGTGCAGGCCGGCGATGACGCCTCCCACGCGATGACCATTCTTCTGCGCAAGCTCGCGGGCTTTGCAGGCCTCGTGCACGAAAACATGTATCGCTTTACCGGCTGGCGCTTTCTTTCGATCGGCCGCTATCTCGAGCGCGGCATGCACATGACGCGGCTGCTCGGGCACATGTCCGGGCCCGATGCACCGGACGGCGCCTACGACATGTTGCTCGAGATCGGCGACAGCGTCATGACCCACCGACGCCGCTACAACGTCAACACGGCAGCCGTAACCGTTACCGACCTGCTGGCGCTCGACCCGCTCAACCCGCGCTCGATCCTCTACCAGTTGAACGAGATCAAGACGGAGGTCGAGCTGCTGCCGAATGCTTTCGTCAACGGCCAGATGTCGCCGTTCTATCGGGAAACCATGCGACTTCATTCCGGTCTTGCCGTGATGACACCGGAGGCAATGACGGCGACGGTCTACAAACGGCTGGAGCAGGACCTCGAAAGGCTTTCCGACCTGCTCGCGCAAACCTATCTCGGCTAACAAGAGCGGCGGTTCCGATGCTCTACGACATCAACCTGAAGATCACCTATCGCTACGAGGTTCCGGTCAGCGGCGGGCGCCACCTCGTCCGGGTCCTGCCCGCGTCGATCCCGGGGCGCCAGCGGCTCATCGCAGGTTCGGTAACGTGCCAGCCGGCACCGTTCGAGCGCTCGGAAAATGTCGATTTCTTCTCCAATCCGACCACCACCATCCTTTTCCGCTCTGCCCACGACCACCTGATCATCCGCATGCAGGCGCGCGTGCAGGCGGAGCCCGCCGCACTCTCAGCCGATCTTTCGCCGGCGCTTGCGGCTCTGCCGGCGGAGCTTGCCGACTGCTGGTCCGTCGACGCCAACTCCCCCCATCATTTCCTCGGGCCAAGCCCGCTACTGGAGCAGGTCCCGGAGATCGCCGCCTATGCTCGCGAGATCAAGCGCGACGGGATGACGGTGCAGCAGATCGGCCTTGCCATTTGCGAGTGCATCCATCGCGATTTCACCTACGACACGGACGCGACGACCGTCACAACCACGCCGGCCGAGGCCTTCAAGCTGAAGGGCGGCGTCTGCCAGGATTTCGCCCACGTGATGATCGTGGCGCTGCGCAGTCTCGGCATTCCGGCGGGCTATGTCAGCGGCTTCCTCAGAACACTTCCGCCGCCCGGCAAGGAGCGCCTGGAAGGCGCCGACGCCATGCATGCCTGGGTGCGCTTCTGGTGCGGCACGTCCGGCGGCTGGATGGAACTCGACCCCACGAACAATATGTCCGCCGGGACCGATCACATCATCGTCGGCCACGGTCGCGACTATGGCGACGTGGCGCCGGTGATCGGCGTCCTGAAAAGCTATGGCGGCCAGACGACCGAACAGGCCGTCGACGTCAATCCCGTCGAGTGACCAGGATTGGCACGAACGTGCCAATCCTGGTCAGGCCGATCCTGCTCAAATCCGTAAAAAATAATCGTCTTTGCGGCTAAACGATAAAAATGCAACGAACAGGTGAACCGAGCGGTAACGCATAACCGGTAGTGTCGCAGCACGAATTCATACAACGTGTGGGGCATGAAAATGGAAAGCGGATCCACAGCCGGCCGGACCTTCATCACGATGTGGCGGGACCGGGGCGGCAATTTCGGCATGATGACGGCGCTGCTTGCCCCGCTGCTCTTTGCGGTAGGCGGCGTTTCGATCGACATGGCCAATATGCTGATGTCCAAGAACCAGCTTCAGGACGCGACCGATGCTGCTGCGCTTGCGGCCGCTTCCGCGCTCGTTTCCAAGGAGCAGCCGAGCATCGAAGCGGCCCAGGAAATCGCCCGCAAGTTCCTTCGCACGCAAGTCGCTGGCGCCCCGTCGGTGGCCGAGACGGAGAGCGGCGCCGATAGCGAAGATGACGGCGTGGACGTCGGCATCTCCGAGACGCAGAACGGCGCAACGGGAAAAACCTTCAAGGTCACTGTCACCGCCAAACAAATCGTCAACTTCAATGCCATGACGCGACTGCTCGGCCAGGATCGGGTTACGCTTGAGACCAGTTCGACTGCGGAAAGCGCGACCGAGAGCAAGAACGCGCTTTCGATGTATCTTGTGCTCGACCGCTCCGGCTCGATGGCCTGGAAGACGGATACCATCAACACGGCAAAGAAGAGCTGTCCCAATTACACGGAATCGACCTGGAGCAAGTATCCCAACCTGAAGGCGACCAGCCCCTGCTACGTCGCGAAGATCGATGCGCTGAAGACCGCAGCGAGCGATCTGTTCGCGCAGTTGGAGGTAGCGGATCCGGATTCGACCTACGTGCGGACCGGCGCGGTTTCCTACAATGCCTCGCAGGATACCCCGGGCGACATCGCTTGGGGCGTGACGAACACGGCCCTCTATGTGAACGCACTGGAGGCAACCGGCGGCACGGCATCGGGCAACGCCTTCAAGTCCGCGTACCAGAAGGTGACGGCAAGCGCCGAAAATACTGCTCACGCCAGCAAGAACGGTCAGGTTCCCACCAAATACATCGTCTTCATGACCGACGGCGAGAACAATTACACTTCCGAGGACACGCTGACCAAGCAATGGTGCGACACGGCAAAGGCCAACAAGGTCGAGGTGTACAGCGTTGCCTTCATGGCGCCGAGCCGCGGCCAGGCACTCCTGAAATATTGCGCCTCATCGACATCGCACTATTTCGAAGCCGAGGAGGCCGCAGATCTCGTCGCCGCATTCAAGGCGATCGGCGAAAGGGCGTCGGCAATGGTCTCGCGCCTTACGAAGTAAGCCAGCTCAGATCGGTTTTCGCCATGCCGTCCGGTTCCCGGACGGCATTTTGCATAATGCATAGGAAACTGGATAGGCGCGACGCGCATGCCGCGACGGGTCTCCATGTCACCGCGCATTTCAGGCGAAAAGCATCGCGGACCCGTCAACATGTAAGTGGCGGCTGTTTTAATCCATTTAAAAACACCTGTTGCAAGCGCTTCGGATCGATGCATAAATTGCCCTGTCTACGGTCGGCTCCGGCCTTCGGTCTCCCAAATGCAACAAGGGTTTGACAGTTTTGATGATGAATCGGCTCTCCACCAACGAACTGCCGCAGCCCGCACTGAGGTCTTCCGAACCGGGTCAACTCGCGGTCGAAATTCTGGAGCGCCTGAAGTATCGCATCGGCAAGGATCCCAAGGTCGCCAAACCGCATGACTGGCTGACGGCTGCCATCTTGGTCGTGCGCGACCGCATCACGGATCGCTGGATGGACTCGACGCGCAAGACCTATTCGACGGGGGCCAAGCGGGTCTATTATCTTTCGCTCGAATTCCTCATCGGCCGGCTGATGCGCGATGCGATGACCAATATCGGCCTGATGGACGAGATGCGCGATGCGCTCGCTTCTCTCGGCGTCGATATCGACCTGGTCGCCGAGCTGGAGCCGGATGCCGCGCTGGGCAATGGTGGCCTCGGGCGGCTTGCTGCCTGTTTCATGGAATCCATGGCGACGGTCGACGTGCCCGCCTATGGCTATGGCATCCGCTACATGCATGGCCTGTTCCGGCAGCAGATGGCCGACGGCTGGCAGGTCGAACTGCCGGAAACCTGGCTCGCGCACGGCAACCCGTGGGAATTCGAACGACGCGAAAGCTCCTACGAAATCGGCTTCGGCGGCAGCGTCGAGACCGTCAATGTCGACGAGGAAGTCCAGCGCTATGTGTGGAAGCCGGCGGAGCGGGTGATCGCGACCGCCTTCGACACGCCGGCCGTCGGCTGGCGGGCGACGCGCGTCAATACGCTGAGGCTCTGGGCCGCGCAACCGATCGATCCGATCCTGCTCGACGCCTTCAATGCCGGAGACCACATCGGCGCGCTGCGCGACAGCAACAAGGCGGAGAGCCTGACACGCGTGCTCTATCCCGCCGACGCGACTCCGGCCGGACAGGAACTGCGCCTCCGGCAGGAATATTTCTTCTCCTCCGCTTCGCTGCAGGACATCCTGCGGCGGCACCTGCAGCAATATCCGGATTTCACCTCATTGCCGGATGCCGTCGCCATCCAGCTCAACGACACGCATCCGGCCGTATCGGTGGCCGAACTCGTCCGCCTGCTGACCGACGTCCACGGGCTCGGTTTCGACCAGGCCTGGGACATTGCCCGGCGTACCTTCGCCTACACCAACCACACGCTTCTGCCGGAAGCGCTGGAAAGCTGGCCGGTACCACTCTTCGAGCGGCTGCTGCCGCGCCACATGCAGATCGTCTACGCCGTCAACGCCAAGATCCTGATCGAGGCGCGCAAGCAGAAGCACGCAACCGACGAGGAAATCCGCAACATTTCGCTCATAGATGAAACCGGCGAGCGGCGTGTGCGAATGGGCAATCTCGCCTTCGTCGGCTCCCACTCCATCAACGGCGTGTCGGCGCTGCACACGGAGTTGATGAAGGAAACGGTCTTTGCCGACCTGCACCGGCTCTATCCCGACCGCATCAACAACAAGACCAACGGCATCACGCCGCGCCGTTGGCTGATGCAATGCAATCCCGGTCTCTTCGCCCTGATCCGCGACGCGATCGGCGACGACTTCATGGACGACACGGAGGCCCTGCAGGCGCTCGACGCCTTCGCGGACAAGGCCGATTTCCAGGAGCAGTTCGCCGCCGTCAAGCGCGCCAACAAGGTAAGGCTGGCAAAGCTCGTGCAGACGAGGCTCGGCATCCGTCTGGATCCCTCGGCGATGTTCGACATCCAGATCAAGCGCATCCACGAATATAAGCGGCAATTGCTGAACATCATCGAGGCCGTTGCGCTTTACGACCAGATTCGCTCGCATCCCGAGCTCGACTGGGTGCCGCGCGTCAAGCTCTTCGCCGGAAAGGCGGCGCCGAGCTATCACAACGCCAAACTCATTATCAAGCTAGCCAATGACGTCGCGCGGGTCATCAACAACGACCCGGCCGTCCGCGGGCTTCTCAAGGTCGTCTTCGTTCCCAATTACAATGTCTCGCTCGCGGAAGTGATGGTGCCCGCAGCCGATCTCTCGGAGCAGATTTCAACCGCGGGCATGGAAGCTTCTGGCACCGGCAACATGAAGTTCGCGCTCAACGGCGCGCTGACTATCGGCACGCTCGATGGTGCCAATGTCGAGATGCGCGACTGGGTCGGCGAGGAAAACATCAAGATCTTCGGCCTGACCGCCGAAGAAGTGGCGAAGGCTCGGGCGGAGGGGCACAATCCGCGTGCCATCATCGAGGGCTCACGCGAACTGTCGCAGGCCCTCTCGGCCATCGCCTCCGGCGTCTTCTCGCCAGACGACCCCCACCGCTTCTCGGGCCTTGTCGACGGGCTCTACAACCATGACTGGTTCATGGTCGCCGCAGATTTCGAGACCTATGCGAAGGCGCAGCGCGAGATAGACCAACTCTGGACGATGCCTTCCGACTGGTATTCGAAGGCGATCCGAAACACGGCACGTATGGGCTGGTTTTCGTCCGATCGGACGATCCGCCAATATGCCGGAGAAATCTGGAGAGCAGGATGAAGCTCTCGCCCGGCAAGGAGACAGCCACATCCACAGCGTCGGGCCCGCTGCCGGCGCCGGAGATTGCGGCGATACTTTCCGGCAACCACAGCAACCCCTTTGCCGTTCTGGGCGTGCACGCGACGGACAAGGCTTATATTGCCCGGTGCTTTATCCCAGGCGCCGAATCGGTCACTGCGGAAACACTTTCCGGGAACGAAATCGGCACGCTCGAGCGGCGCGACGATGCCGGCTTCTTCGAGGGCTCCATTTCGCTCCGCAAGGCACAGCCGATCCGCTACCGCGCCCGCAACGAGGGCGGCGACTGGATCGTGGTCGACCCCTATAGCTTCGGTCCGGTGCTGGGGCCGATGGATGACTATTACATCCGCGAAGGTTCGCATCTCAGGCTCTTCGAAAAGATGGGAGCCCATCAGATCACGCATGAGGGGGTCGAAGGCTTTCACTTTGCCGTCTGGGCGCCGAATGCGCGGCGCGTTTCGGTCGTCGGCAGCTTCAACGATTGGGACGGGCGCCGCCACGTCATGCGCCTTCGCGCGGACACCGGCATCTGGGAAATCTTCGTCCCCGGCGTGTCCGCGGGCGCTCCGTACAAATATGAGATCCTCGACCGCGATGGCCGGCTGCTGCCACTGAAGGCGGATCCATTCGCCCGGCGCTCGGAACTGCGTCCCGATACGGCCTCGGTGACGACGGGCGAGATCGAGCAGGTCTGGGAGGACGCGGCCCACCGCCGCCATTGGGAGGAGGTCGACCCGCGCCGCCAGCCGATTTCCATCTATGAGGTCCATGCCGGCTCCTGGCAGCGCCGCGACGATGGCGAGATGCTGACCTGGGACGAACTGGCGGAACGGTTGATCCCCTATTGTGCCGACATGGGCTTCACCCACATCGAGTTCCTGCCGATCTCCGAATTCCCCTATGACCCGTCATGGGGCTATCAGACGACAGGCCTCTACGCGCCGACCGCGCGCTTCGGCGAACCGGAGGGCTTTGCCCGTTTCGTCAACGGATGCCACAAGGTCGGCATCGGCGTCATTCTCGATTGGGTGCCGGCGCATTTTCCGACGGACGAGCACGGGCTGCGCTGGTTCGACGGCACCGCGCTCTACGAGCATGAAGACCCGCGCCAGGGTTTCCATCCGGACTGGAACACGGCGATCTACAATTTCGGCCGCGAGGAGGTCGCCGCCTATCTCATCAACAATGCGCTTTACTGGGCCGAAAAATTCCATGTCGACGGCCTGCGCGTCGATGCGGTCGCATCCATGCTCTACCTCGACTACTCGCGCCAGCCCGGCGAATGGGTGCCGAACGAATATGGCGGCAACGAAAATCTTGAGGCCGTACGCTTCCTGCAGACCATGAACACCCGCCTTTACGGCATCCACCAGGGCGTGCTGACGATCGCAGAAGAATCCACCTCCTGGCCGAAGGTCTCACACCCGGTCCATGCCGGCGGTCTCGGCTTCGGCTTCAAGTGGAACATGGGCTTCATGCACGACACGCTGCAATATCTCGCGCGTGAGCCGGTGCACCGCAAGTTCCACCACAACGACATGACCTTCGGGCTGCTCTACGCCTTCAGCGAGAATTTCGTGCTGCCGCTGTCCCACGACGAAGTGGTGCACGGCAAGGGATCGCTGGTCGCCAAAATGGCCGGCGACGATTGGCAGAAGTTCGCCAACCTCAGGGCCTATTACGCCTTCATGTGGGGCTATCCGGGCAAGAAACTGCTCTTCATGGGACAGGAATTCGCGCAATGGCGTGAATGGTCTGAGGAGCGTGCACTCGACTGGAACCTGCTCGAATACAACCTTCACGAGGGCATGCGCCGGCTCGTGCGAGACCTGAACGGCACCTACCGGTCAAAGCCGGCGCTGCATGCGCGCGACTGCGAGGGCGAAGGCTTCGAGTGGCTCATTGCGGACGATCGCAACAATTCCGTCTTTGCGTGGCTGAGAAAGGCGCCGGGCGAGAAGCTTGTCGCAGTGGTCACCAATTTCACGCCTGTCTACCGGGAGAGCTACGACGTGCCCCTTCCGGCGGCAGGCCGCTGGCGGGAAATCGTCAACACGGATGCGGAAATCTATGGGGGGAGCGGCAAGGGCAACGGCGGTGCCGTTTACGCGGAGAGGAAGCCGAGCGGAGGGACGGCTGCGACCATCACGCTGCCGCCTTTGGCGACGCTGATGCTGGAGCAGGAATAGCTGCCCGGCGGCCTGTTCCGCCGGCGGAAAGAGGACGGAGTGACGTGGACCGCGAGGCGTCGCATTTGGTCGCCGGGCAGTCCTCGACGACATGATCTAGGGGAGGACAAATGGTGGAAAAGCGTACACAACCTCTGGCTCGCGATGCCATGGCCTATGTGCTTGCCGGCGGCCGCGGCAGCCGGTTAAAGGAGCTCACCGACCGCCGCGCCAAACCGGCTGTCCATTTCGGCGGCAAGGCGCGCATCATCGATTTCGCGCTATCCAACGCGCTGAACTCCGGCATCCGACGGATCGGTGTCGCGACCCAGTACAAGGCCCATTCGCTAATCCGACACCTGCAGCGCGGCTGGAATTTCTTTCGACCCGAACGCAATGAGAGCTTCGACGTCCTGCCAGCCAGCCAGCGCGTCTCGGAAACGCAATGGTACGAAGGCACCGCCGACGCGGTCTACCAGAACATCGACATCATCGAGGATTACGGCGTCGAGTACATGGTAATTCTCGCCGGCGACCACATCTATAAAATGGACTACGAGCTGATGCTGCAGCAGCACGTCGATTCCGGCGCCGACGTCACCATCGGCTGCCTGGAAGTGCCGCGCATGGAAGCGACCGGTTTCGGCGTGATGCATGTCGATACCGAAGACCGGATCATCGCTTTCGTCGAAAAGCCGGCCGATCCGCCCGGCATTCCAGGCAATCCGGAGATGGCGCTGGCATCCATGGGCATCTACGTATTCCACACGAAGTTCCTGATGGACTTGCTTCGCCGCGACGCGGCAGATCCGAAGTCGAGCCGGGACTTCGGCAAGGACATCATCCCCTATATCGTCGAACACGGCAAAGCGGTGGCGCACCGTTTCACCCACTCCTGCGTGCGTTCGGATTTCGAACGGGAAGCCTATTGGCGGGACGTCGGTACAATTGATGCCTATTGGCAAGCCAATATCGACCTCACCCTTGTGACGCCGGAACTCGACATCTACGACAGCACATGGCCGATCTGGACCTTCGCCGAAATCAAACCGCCCGCGAAATTCGTCCACGACGACGAGGACCGCCGCGGCTCGGCTACCTCCTCCCTCGTCTCGGGCGATTGCATCATCTCGGGCGCCATGCTCAATAGCAGTCTCTTGTTCACCGGCGTGAGGGTCAATTCATATTCCAGACTCGAAAATGCCGTAGTTCTTCCCGACGTAACGGTCGGACGGCACTCCATCCTGCGCAACGTCGTCATCGACAGCCGGGTCACCATCCCCGAAGGGCTAGTTGTCGGCGATGATCCGGAGCTCGATGCCAAACGCTTCCGCCGCACTGAGAACGGCGTTTGCCTGATCACGCAACCGATGATCGACAAGCTGGGAATGTAGGTCTTAAGTCGCATGAATGTCCTGTCCGTTGCGTCCGAAGTCTATCCGCTGGTCAAGACCGGGGGACTCGCCGACGTCGTCGGTGCGCTGCCCTCAGCTCTTCTTCCACACGGCATCCGGGTACGCACGCTGGTGCCCGGCTATCCCGCCGTGCTGCACAAGCTGAAAAAGAAGAAGGCGGTCGGCGGCATCGACAACCTCTTCGGCCATCCGGCCCGGATGCTCGCGGCCGAGTATGACGGCCTGGATCTGCTCGTCCTCGATCAGCCGGAGCTTTATGCCCGCGATGGCGGTCCTTATCTCGACACGACGGGACGCGACTATCCGGACAATTTTCGCCGTTTCGCTGCCCTTTCGCTGGCGGCGGCGGAGATCGCCGGCGACAGCGTCGTCCCGGGCTGGAAGCCAGATCTCGTGCACGTGCATGATTGGCAGACGGCGCTGACGCCGGTTTACATGCGCTTCGGCTCCGCCGCCGACATGCCGACCGTCATGACAATTCACAACATCGCCTTCCAGGGCCAGTTCGGCGCGTCGGTCTTTCCGGAACTGTCGCTGCCGCCCGAAGCCTTCTCCATGCAGTTCGTCGAATATTATGGCGATGTCGGCTTTCTGAAGGGCGGCTTGCAGACTGCGACCGCCATCACGACCGTCAGCCCGTCCTATGCGCAGGAAATCCTGACCCCGGAATTCGGAATGGGGCTCGAGGGGCTCCTGGCAAGCCGTGTCGGCAGCCTGAGCGGGATCGTCAACGGCATCGACGCCGCAACGTGGAATCCCGAAACGGATCCGCTTATCCCCCAGAATTACGCTCACGGCACGCTCAAGCGGCGCGCGGCAAACCGCCGCGTGCTGGAGGAGCGCTTCGGGCTCGACAAGGGCCCGGGGCCGATCTTCTGCGTCATCAGCCGCCTCACCTGGCAAAAAGGCATCGACCTGCTGGCGCAGGTGACCGACGACATCGTCGCACTCGGCGGTAAGCTCATCGTGCTCGGTTCGGGCGACGCGGCGCTCGAAGGCGCTCTCATGGCCGCCGCCTCGCGCCATCGCGGCCATATCGGCATGGTGATCGGCTATGACGAACCGCTGTCGCACCTGATGCAGGCTGGTTCCGACGCGATACTCATTCCCTCGCGCTTCGAACCCTGCGGGCTGACGCAACTCTACGGTTTGCGTTATGGTTGCGTACCGATCGTCGCGCGCACCGGCGGCTTGACGGACACGGTCATCGACGCCAACGAGGCGGCGCTGGCGGCCAGGGTCGCGACCGGCTTTCAGTTTCAGCCGGTCACCGCGGACGGCCTGCGTCTTGCGATCCGGCGCGCAATGCATGCATACAAAGAGCCGAAGGTATGGGCGCGCTTGCAGAACCAGGGCATGAAGTCCGACGTTTCGTGGGCGAAGAGTGCGGAACGCTACGCCTCGCTCTATTCCGGTCTTCTCGCGAAAGGCTAAGACAGATGATGATAACCGTCTCCACAAACCCCTATGGCGACCAGAAACCCGGGACTTCGGGCCTGCGCAAGAAGGTTCCGGTTTTCCAGCAGAAGAACTACGCCGAGAACTTCATCCAGTCCATTTTCGATTCGCTCGAGGGCTATGAGGGCGAGACGCTGGTGATCGGCGGCGACGGCCGCTACTACAACCGCGAGGTGATCCAGAAGGCGATCAAGATGGCCGCCGCAAACGGCTTCGGCCGCGTGCTCGTCGGCCGCGGCGGTATCCTGTCGACGCCGGCAGCCTCGAATGTCATCCGCAAGAACAAGGCTTTCGGCGGCATCGTGCTGTCGGCGAGCCACAACCCAGGCGGCCCGACCGAGGATTTCGGCATCAAGTACAATGTCGGCAACGGAGGTCCCGCGCCGGAAAGGGTGACGGATGCAATCTTCGCCCGTACGCAGGCGATAGACAGCTACAGGATCGCCGACGTTCCCGACATCAACCTCGATGTCGAAGGCACGCAGCATGTAGAAGAAATGGCAGTGACGGTGATCGATCCCGTCGCCGACTATGCGGAACTGATGGAGAGCCTGTTCGATTTCGCAGCAATCCGGGCCCTGATCGCCGGCGGCTTCCGCGTCGCCTTCGATGCAATGAGCGCCGTCACCGGCCCCTACGCCAAGGAGATCCTCGAGAAGCGGCTTGGCGCGCCAAAGGGCTCGGTGATGAACTTCATCCCGCTGCCCGACTTCGGCGGTCATCATCCGGATCCGAACCTCGTGCATGCGCGCGCGCTTTACGAGACCATGATGGCGCCCGATGCGCCGGACTTCGGCGCCGCTTCCGACGGCGACGGCGACCGCAATCTCATCATCGGCAGAGGAATTTTCGTCACGCCCTCGGACAGCCTCGCCATCCTTGCCGCCAATGCGCACCTGGCACCCGGCTACGCTCAGGGCCTTGCCGGCATCGCCCGCTCCATGCCGACAAGCGGTGCGGCCGACCGCGTCGCGGAAAAACTCGGCATCAGCCTTTATGAAACCCCGACCGGATGGAAATTCTTCGGCAACCTGCTCGACGAGGGGCTGGCGACGATCTGCGGTGAGGAAAGCGCCGGCACCGGCTCCAATCACGTGCGGGAGAAGGACGGGCTCTGGGCGGTGCTGCTCTGGCTCAACATTCTGGCGGCGCGGAAGGAAAGCGCGCTCGATATCGTGCAGAAGCACTGGGCGGCCTATGGCCGCAACTATTATTCGCGCCACGACTACGAAGCCGTCGATACGGAGGCGGCGAACGGACTGATGGCGGCGCTGAGAGAGAAGCTCGCCGGCCTTGCGGGCAAGAGCTACGGCGCACTCAAGGTCGAGACCGCCGACGATTTCTCCTACCACGATCCGGTCGACAAGTCGGTGAGCATGAACCAGGGTATCCGGATCCTTTTCGAGGGCGGCTCACGCGTCGTCTTCCGCCTTTCGGGCACCGGAACTTCCGGCGCGACGCTGCGCGTCTATATCGAGCGTTACGAGCCCGACCCGGCACGCCACGACCTCGATACGCAGGCCGCTCTCGCCGACCTGATCGCCGTAGCCGACGAGATCGCGGAGATCAAGGCGCGCACCGGCCGCGAAGAGCCGAGCGTGATCACCTGAGGATTGTGTAGGGACGCGCTTCATGCCGATGACCGGACTTCCGCCTCTCGGCGTGGCGCACACACCCGATGGGGCGCGCTTCGCCGTCTGGTCGCGCAACGCCGCCCTTATCGAGCTCTGCCTGTTCGACAATGCCGGCGACAGGGAACTCCGCCGCCTGCCGATGCTGCGCGACGGCGACGTGCACAGCCTCACCCTCGCGGGTCTGCCCCTCGGCACTCGCTACGGCCTTCGCGCCGACGGCATCTACTCGCCGGAGCATGGACTTTGGTTCGACCCATCGAAGCTGCTGGTCGATCCCTATGCGGTGGAACTCGACCGTCCCTTTCGCCACGATCCGCGGCTGACGGTCTACGGCGAGGAGACGGCCGATCTTGTGCCCAAGGCGATCGTCACCGACTACAGGCCGGCGAGGCAGAAGCCGCCGCTTTTCGAGCCAGGCGGGTTGATCTATGAGGTCGCGGTCAAGCCCTTCACGATCCTCCATCCCGATGTTCCGGAAAAGAAGCGTGGCACATTGGCCGCGCTCACCGAACCGGCCGTGATCGAGCACCTCACCCGCCTCGGCGTCTGCGCGGTTGAGCTGATGCCGATCGTCGCCTGGATCGACGAGCGGCATCTGCCGCCGCTCCGGCTCCACAACGGCTGGGGCTACAACCCGATCGCCCCCATGGCGCTCGATCCGCGCCTCGTGCCCGGCGGCATCGAGGAATTGCGCCGGACTGTGGAGCGCCTGCACAGGGCCGGCATCGGCGTCATCCTCGACCTCGTCTTCAACCATTCCGGCGAGAGCGATCGCTACGGCACCACCCTTTCGATGCGCGGCCTCGACAATCTCGCCTATTACCGGCATGCGACCGACCAGCCGGGCGAACTCATCAACGACACCGGCTGTGGCAACACGATCGCGTGCGACCACCCGGTGGTGCAGGCGCTCGTCCTCGACAGCCTGCGCCATTTCGTACGTGCCGCCGGCGTCGACGGGTTCCGCTTCGATCTCGCCTCCGTTCTTGGCCGCGACATGAGCGGGTTCCACCGCGATGCCGCTCTCTTCCAGGCGGTCGCCGCCGATCCGGTGCTCAGCGACCGCATTCTCATTGCCGAGCCCTGGGACACCGGCCCCGGTGGTTACCAGCTCGGCAATTTTCCGGAATCATTCCTCGAATGGAACGATCGTGCGCGGGACGATATCCGGCGCTACTGGCGCGGCGACCGGCACGCGATCGGCGCATTTGCAACGGCACTGGCGGGCTCCTCCGACGCGTTTTCGCGCTGGGGCGAAACAAGCACCCGCAGCCTCAACTTCATCGCCGCCCATGACGGCTTCACACTGATGGACCTCGTCTCCTATGAACGTAAGCACAACGAGGCCAACGGCGAAGACAACCGCGACGGCCACGACGAGAACCACTCATGGAACAACGGCGTCGAAGGCCCTACCGAGGATCCGGAGATCCTTGACGCACGCCGACGTGACGTCATGGCTCTGATCGCCAGCCTGTTCGCCTCCCGCGGCACGATCATGCTGACCGCCGGCGACGAAGGCGGGCACAGCCAGCGAGGCAACAACAACGCCTATGCGCAGGACAACAGGATCACGTGGCTCGACTGGAGCAAGGTCGACCAGCAAATGGTCGGCCACACCGCTGCACTTTCCGCCATGCGCCGCCGCTTCCGCGTCTTCGCCGAAACGGCTTTCTTCACCGGCGTGGATGACGTCGCCTGGCTCCGCCTTGATGGCCGCCCCATGACGGTCGAGGATTGGGAGCACCCGGCGACCGAAAATCTGGTCATGATGCTTGCGACCGAGGACGAGGTGCAGAAGCGGTTCACGCGACTTGCCGTCGTGATCAATCGCAGCCATGCACCGCACCCCGTCCTTTTGCCTGCAAGCCTCGATGGCGAATGGTACGATGCGCTCACGGGCGCCGCCCTCGGGACCCTCGCCCCTGCCCGCTCGGTCACCTTTTTCGTCGAAGTTTTCCAAAGTTTTACGACCACTTGCTAGGATCGGGGCGAGCGGCCTATAGATCGGCTGCACGGATTCCTCAGGAACAATACATGCCGCGAGAAATTTCACTTTCCGATGTCAAGGACCTGGTCGGCAAGGAGATCGGCGTCTCCGACTGGATCCTCGTAACGCAGAAGACCATCGACAACTTCGCCGAGGCGACGGGTGACTTCCAGTTCATCCACACCGACCCGGTGCGCGCGGCGGCGGAGACGCCCTTCGGCGGCACCATTGCGCACGGTTTCCTGTCGCTCTCTCTGCTTTCGGCGATGAACTACAATTGCCTGCCGAAGATCCGCGAGCAGACGATGGGCATCAATTACGGCTTCGACAAGGTGCGCTTCATGGCGCCGGTCAAGAGCGGCGCACGCGTACGCGGCCGCTTCACCATGGCCGACGCCCGCTTCCGCGGGGCGGGTATGCTGATGATCACCTATGACGCCACCGTGGAGATCGAAGGCGAGAGGAAGCCGGCGCTGACCGCGATCTGGCAGACCATCATACAGTTCGACCCGAAGGACCGGCCCGCGGATGTCTGAGGAGCGACGGGCGAGAACGGTGTTCGACCGGGCCGAACCGCAGATCATACTTTGTCCGTAGCCTTTCGGCGCCGCCCTGACGCAACCCGTCCGCGCGAGGCCGCCTTGACCAGCTTGCGAAAGCTCGGGCATTCGAGGTGACTCGCCGCTGGACAGTCGGCGACATGGCGAAGTGCGTCCCGCAATATCCGGAGATCCACCATCTGCCTCTGCAGGGCGTCCGCCTTGGCGTGCAGGTCGGCACGGGGAATCGCGAGTTCGCCGTCCCGGCCGAACATTCCCGCAATGGCTGTAAGGCTGAAGCCCGCTGACTTCCCAAGATCGATGAGCGACAGCTTGAGCAGGACGTCGACGTCGAACTGCCGCCGCAGACCGCGCCTGCCATAGGAACTGATCAGCCCGATTTCCTCGTAATAGCGCAGCGTTGAAGGCGGGACGCCTGAACGCCGGGCGACCTCGCCGATGTCGAGCGGATTCATCCTTGACCTCAAGTTGGCTTGAAGTGGCAGTCTCTTCCGGATCGGTAATTTCAGCAAGAGGAAAATCGATGGACAGCCTTGGAACTGCGGCGAAAAAGACAATCTGGCGGGATGCGCGGGCCATCACGCTCCTGACGGCAGCAATGCTCACGACGATGGCGAATGCGACCATCAGTCCCGCCCTGCCGGGGCTCCAGCGCCTCTTTGCGGAGGATCCGCATGCGGAGATATTGACACGCCTGCTCGTGCCGGCGCCTTCGTTGAGCGTCGCGCTTTCAGCCCCGATTGCAGGGTTGGCAGCGGATCGCTTCGGACGGCGAGGGCTGCTGCTCCTGGGCGTGATCCTGTTCGTTGTTGCGGGAAGTGCTGGTCTCTTCCTCCCGGACCTGCCGACGATTTTCGCCAGCCGCCTCGTTCTCGGGCTAGGCGTCGGCCTGATCATGACGGCACAAACGGCGCTCATCGGAGACTACTTCTCGGGCGCCGAGCGAAGCGCATTGACGGGTTTGCAGATCTCGGCGCGAAATTTCGGCGGACTGGTCTTCATCACCCTGGCGGGATGCGCTGCACTCCTTTCTCCCCGCATGCCTTTTTCGATCTATGCCCTGGCGATCGTCTTGCTGCCGCTGATGTGGAGGGTCATCGTCGATGTCTCGGCGCCCTCCCCAGGGCAGAGCGGCGGCGCGGCGGCGGGAACAGAGCGGACGTCGTGGCGACTGTTCTTCTCCGGGCTCGTCTTGCTCCAGGCACTGACGAATTTGCTCTTCTTCATCGTCCCGACGCAATTGCCGTTCTTCTTCGATGCGCATGGCCATGGCGGCGGCGTTACCGGGGCGGCGCTCGGCACGCTCATGCTCGCGGGCGGCCTCTTCGCGCTGCTCTATCCGCAGGTCCACCGGACAGTCGGCCATGCCGGTGTGTTCGTTCTCGGCTATGCGGCGATGGCGCTCGGCTTTGCCCTTTTATGCGTCGGGACGGATGCGCTTTCCTTTGCCGGCGCCGCTTCCATTGGCGCCGGATATGCGCTCGTCTCGCCCGCCTTCCTGGCCCTCGTCCTCAATGTCGCGCCGGCACGGCGGCGCGGACTGGCGGGCGGGATCCTGACGAGCTCGGTATTCATCGGGCAGTTCTGCTCGCCGCTGCTCAGCACACCGGCGATCTCGGCCTTCCGCTACGAAGGCCTGTTTGGCGGAACCGCTTTGCTCCTGGCGACGATGGCTCTCGCGTCAGCGGCTTTTGCAGTGGTAACGCGCCTGCGCTCGGGAACGAGCCCCATCGCGTTGTCATGAAGCACTACAGCTCCGCGCGTCTTATCGGACGCGCGGAGCTGTAGGTCCGGTATTCGGGCCGCGTCCGGCTCAGTGCCCCGCGTCTTCGGCGCCCTCTGAAAGCAGACCGAAGACGAATGGCGCGAACGACCTCCAGCATTCGACTCGGAACGTGTCCTCGGCCGTGCGCAAGAGGACGATTTCGGCCTTGCCGAAAATCGTACGCGAGCAGGCGCCGACCGGGAAGAGCCGGAGCGACAGGTCCTGCGGGCAGCCGCTGTTGACCGCAATCTCGGCATCCGGACCGCTGACGATCACGGCGGTGTTGCGATGGGAGACATCGGCCGCCGAATGCAGCGTGCCGCTCGAAGCCGCCGCCGCCATCAGGTCGGCACCGTCCTCGTCGATCAGCAACCATTCGTCGGGTCCGAGCCAGAGCGCGTGACGTCGACCGGTCGAGGCGGACGTCTTCGCGCGCACGGGCAGCGTGACGCCGAGCGCAGCGGAGAGACCCGCAACCGATTCAGCCGGGGCGCGTAGCGACAGCCGCGAGGCGGGGGCGGCCGGAGTAATCATCGCCGCCGGTGAGCCGCCGCGGAGCCCCTCGAGCGGGGTCTTGCGAGTTGCCATTGCCTGGTCAGCCATGGAGGCGACCTCCTTCCTTGTCAAAGAACACCATGTCGCTCACTTCGACGGCGATGGTCCGATCCGCCATCGGTATGTAGAGCGTCTGCCCAAGGCGCGCGCGGCCGCCCGCGACGAGCGCCATTGCGATCGAACGGCCGCAATTCGGCGACCAATAGGACGACGTTACATGACCGAGCATGGTCATCGGCTTCGGCTCGTTCGGATCGGCGACGATCTGCGCACCTTCCTCCAGCACCACCTTCGGATCCTTGGTGAGCAATCCGACGAGCTGCTTGCGGCCGTCCTTGACGAGGTCGGGCCGCTTCAGGCCGCGAATGCCGACAAAGTCCTGCTTCTTCTTCGAGACCGCCCAGGAGAGTCCTGCATCGTGCGGCGTGACGGTGCCGTCCGTGTCCTGGCCGACGATAATATAGCCCTTCTCGGCACGCAGGACGTGCATAGTCTCGGTACCGTAGGCGCAGGCCCCCATGGGTTCGGCCTGGGCCCAGATTGCTTCCCACACCGCCTGGCCGTAATCGGCCGGGACATTGACTTCGAAACCGAGCTCGCCTGTGAACGACATACGGAACAGCCGCGTCGGCACGCCGCAGATGCGGCCTTCCACAACGCTCATATGCGGAAAGGCTTCGTTCGAGAGATCGATGCCTTCGACCAGCGGCGCGATGATCTCGCGCGCCTTCGGGCCTTGCACCGCGATGACCGCCCATTGCTCGGTCGTCGAAGTGAGCCACACCTTGAGATGCGGGAATTCCGTCTGCAGGTAGTCTTCCATGTGGTGGAGGACGCGCGGCGCACCGCCGGTCGTCGTCGTCACGTGGAATCGGTCATCGGCCAGCCGGCCGACAACGCCGTCGTCATAGATGAAGCCGTCGTCGCGCAGCATGATGCCGTAGCGGCAGCGGCCGGGCTTCAGATTGTCCCAGGCATTCGTATACATGAGATTGAGGAACTTGGCCGCGTCGGGGCCGACCACCTCGATCTTACCGAGCGTCGAGGCATCGAAAATGCCGGCGACGTCGCGAACGGTCTTGCATTCGCGGGCGACCGCCTCATGCATGCTTTCGCCGGCCCTCGGATAGTACCAGGCGCGTTTCCAGTTGCCGACATCCTCGAATTCTGCGCCACGCGCCTCCTCCCAGGCATGCATCGGTGTCTTGCGGGCCGGGTCGAAGAGGCTGCCGCGCGAGTGGTTGACGATCGTGCCGAAGGTCACCGGCGTATAGGGCTGGCGGAAGGTCGTCAGTCCCACCGCCGGGATTTCCCTGCCGAGCGCTTCCGCCGCGATCGCAAGTCCATGCATGTTGGAGAGCTTGCCCTGGTCGGAAGCCATGCCATTCGTCGTGAAGCGCTTGATGTGCTCGATCGAGTGCATGCCCTCGCGCACGGCGAGGCGGATGTCCTTGGCGCAGACATCGTGCTGGAAGTCAATGAAGGCCTTGACCGTCGTATCGGCCCCCGCCCCTTCGGCCGCGCCGATCATGCCGCCCGTCCACTCGAAGGCATTCTTGCCGGTCAGCGATACCTGCGCGCCGCCTTCGGCGCCGGCAGCGCGTGCAGTCAGTTCACCTGCGGCAAGCGCTTCGTCAATCGTCGCCTGCAGATCGTCGGTGCCGTTACAGGCGCCGATCGAAAGGCAGTCCTGCGCGTAAATGCCCGGCAGGAACCGCTCCGTCGGCGCGTCGAACTTCACCTTGCCGCGCGACTGCGAGAAGAGGTGTACCGACGGCGTCCAGCCGGCCGAGACCAGAAGCGCATCCACGCCGATCTTGCGCCGGCCGCCGCCACCACCGTTGCGGGCGACACTGATGGAGGCGACGCGAAGCTTGCCAGCGGTGTCCACGACGGAGTGGCCGGTCAGCACCTCGATGCCGAGGCTGCGGGCCTGCTGAAGCACCGCCTCGCTCGGTTTTTCACGGCAATCGACGATCACGGGAACCGCAACCCCTGCCCTTTTGAGATCAAAGGCTGCCTCATAGGCGGAATCATGCGCGGTATAGACGCCGACCTTCTTGCCTACGGCGACGCCGAAATGGTTGAGATAGGTGCGGCCGGCCGATGCCAGCATGATGCCCGGGCGGTCGTTATTGGCGAAGACCATGTGGCGCTCGATCGCGCCATTGGCGAGGATCACTTTTTTCGCACGCACCTGCCAGAGCCGCTCGCGCGGCAGCGCCTTTTCCGGCGCAGCGAGATGATCGGTGACGCGCTCGACGAGAGCGACGTAATTGTGGTTGTAGTAGCCGAAAGCGGTCGTGCGCGTCAGCAGCTTGACATTGTCCGAGTCCGCGAGCGCCTTGCCGGTTGCCTGCGCCCACTCGTAACCCGGCTGGCCGTCTATGAGGGTGCCGGTGTCGTAGTGAAGCGCACCGCCGACTTCAGCCTGCTCGTCGCACAGGATGACCTTGGCCCCGGCCTTGGCTGCGGCGAGTGCGGCCGAAAGACCGGCTACGCCGGCGCCGACCACCAGCACGTCGCAATGGACGTAACGGCTGGCGTAGTGATCCGGATCGGCCTCCGTCGGGGTGACGCCGAGGCCGGCTGCGCGGCGAATGAAGGGTTCGTAGAGAGCGTGCCACGCCGCCTTCGGCCACATGAAGGTCTTGTAGTAGAAGCCCGCGGCGAAGAAGGGCGACAGAAAATTGTTGAATCCGCCGACGTCGAACGAGAGGGAAGGCCAGCGGTTCTGCGACGACACCTTCATGCCGTCGAAAACCTCCTGAACGGTCGCCCGCACGTTGGGCTGCCGGCGCGCGGCGTCGCGCGAGACGTCGAGCAGCGCGTTCGGCTCCTCGGCGCCCGCCGAAAGGATACCGCGCGGACGGTGGTATTTGAACGAGCGGCCGACGAGATGGATATCATTGGCAAGCAGCGCCGAGGCGACCGTATCGCCTTCGAGTGCCGTCAGCGAGCGGCCGTCGAAGGTGAAGCGGGCCGTGCGCGCCGGCGTCAGGCGCCCAGCACCCGAAATGCGATTGACCCCGGTCATTGTGCTGCTCCTTCGAGGGCTTCATAGGTTTCGACCATTGCCGGCGTCTTCGGCTTCGCATCGATATCCGGTTTCGGCTCGCCCGCCTTGTAGGTGGTGATGAAGCGATCGCTCACCGTGTCGCGGGCGGCATTGAAGAAGCGGCCGCAGCCATGCATGTGCCGCCATCTCTCGAAAATTACGCCCTTCGGGTTTTCTCGAAGAAAGAAATAGGCCTCGAACTCTTCGTCGCTGATCTCGGCCATGTTGGTCGGTCGGACGATATGGGCATCGCCGGCATTGCGGAATTCGAGCTCGGAGCGCTCTTCCTCGCAGTAGGGGCAATAGATCAAAAGCATCTGGAATGTCCTCGCGTTAGAGCGCCGCGCGTTCCCTCGAACGCGCGAAGATCGCTCTATCTTCCTAACTAGTGCGCAACAGCGGCGGCAGCCGCCTCGTCGATGAGCCGACCGGTGCGGAAGCGATCGAGCGTTAGCCCCGCAGCGAGCCGGTGCGGCTCGCCCCGCGCGATAAGATAGGCAAAGAGATTGGCCGAACCCGGCGTCGCCTTGAAGCCGCCCGTTCCCCAGCCGGCGTTGAGATAGAGACCCGGCACCGGCGTCACGCCCTGGATCGGTGAGCGGTCCTGGGTGACGTCGACGATGCCACCCCATTGCCGCATCATCTTGACGCGACGGAACATCGGGAAGAGCTCGCAGATCGCATCCAGCGTATGGGTGATGATCTGCAGGCCACCGGTCTGCGAATAGGAGTTGTACTGGTCGGTGCCGGCACCGATGACGAACTCGCCCTTGTCGGACTGCGAGATATAGGCATGCACCGAGTTGGACATGACCACACAGGGAAAGATCGGCTTCAGCGGCTCGGAAACGAGCGCCTGCAGCGGCTGGCTCTGCAGCGGCATACGCACGTCCACCATCCGCATCAAGGTCGACGTATGACCGGCAGCGGAGATGCCGATCTTCTTCGCACCGATGAAGCCGCGACTGGTGTCGACACCGGTGACGCGTCCGGTTTCATCACGACGAATACCGGTCACCTCGCAGTTCTGGATGATGTGGACGCCGCGGTCGGAAGCCGCGCGCGCATAGCCCCAGGCGACCGCATCGTGGCGCGCCGTGCCGCCGCGCCGCTGCAATGCCGCGCCGTTGATCGGATAGCGGGCGGTCTTGGCGATGTCGAGCGGCGGACAATAGGCCCTTGCCTGCTCCGGCGTCAGCCACTCATTGTCGATGCCGTAGAGCCGGTTGGCGTTGATGTGGCGCTTGAAGGACTGCTGGTCGTGAATGTTGTGCGACAGCATCATCACGCCGCGCGGCGAGTACATGACGTTATAATTGAGGTCCTGCGACAGGTTTTCCCAGAGCTTCAGCGAATGCTCATAAATGTCCATGCTCTCTTCATAGAGATAATTGGACCGGATGATCGTCGTATTGCGGCCGGTATTGCCGCCGCCGATCCAACCCTTTTCGAGCACGGCGACATTGGTGATGCCGTGCTCTTTCGCCAGGTAGTAGGCGGCGCCGAGACCATGGCCGCCGCCACCGATGATGATCACATCATATTGCTTGCGCGGCTCAGGCGAGGCCCAATGCGGTCCCCAGCCCTTGTGGCCGCGCATCGCTTCGCGCGCCACGGCAAAAACAGAATATTTGCGCATCCGCCTGCTACTCCATGAACCCCGGTGAACCTTCCTGTTGCCGTTAGAAATCGCAAATCCAAAGCCTGCGCAACGTTTCTTTTGCGACGCGATCCGACGGACTTGGACGGAACTGCGACATGAAGGTGCGCCATGGGTCGACGCGGCGAACAGCGCTGACGACCAGCCGGCTTGCGCTCCCGACCGATTATTTGCCCGTCGAAACGATCTCGCGCTGGACTTTCCGTCCCCGATCTGGTATCCGCTCCATTAATCGCAAGGCTCCGGCTCAGCGAACGCAGAATTATTGCCTCCCAGATGGTGAGGCTCTAACGCCAACAAAGGAACGGGATTCACGTGCAGGTACTTGTCCGCGATAACAACGTCGACCAGGCGCTCCGCGCTCTCAAGAAGAAGATGCAGCGCGAAGGCATTTTCCGCGAAATGAAGATGCGTGACTTCTACGAAAAGCCGTCCCAGAAGCGTGCACGCGAGAAGGCCGAAGCTGTTCGGCGCGTGCGCAAGCTGGCTCGCAAGCGCGCACAGCGTGAAGGCCTTCTGGCCCGCTGATCGTCGTTTTTTCGACGCTTTCCGATGTAAATCGTGGCGGGGGCGAATTATCGCCGCCGCCTTTTTTATATGGACACCTGGTCCGTCGGCAGTCTAGCCTGCCTGCATGAACGGTCGACGGCCAACCCCCGGGAAGAACAGGCCGGTTCGCCACGGGCATTGACGGGACCGGCGCCTTCGCCGCTCTCCGCCTACGGAAAGCCACTCGGACCTTGAGGAATCGACTTTGAAATTTGCTGCCATGACTGCGGACGTCTCCGGTTTCGCCATCCACGAGGCTCGCCGCCGCCACCAGCGCAAGCCGATGCTTACAGCCATGCTGATCATCAGCTCCGCGCTCGTTGCCGGATGCCAGACGGCAAACAACACCGAATCGATGATTCGCGTCGAACGGGCACAAGGCTCGGAAGAGAATATCGCCTCGCTATCGAGCGTGATTGCTTCCAACCCCAGCGACCCGGAAGCGTACAATGTGCGCGGCTCCGCCTATGGCCGCGCCGGCGAATTCCGCCGTGCGGTCGCCGACTTCGACCAGGCGATTCAGCTCAATCCCCGCTTTTACCAGGCCTATGCCAACCGTGCGCTCGTCCAGCGCAACCTCGGCAATCAGGAAGCGGCACTCGCCGACTATAACGCGTCGCTGCAGATCAACCCGAGCTATGACGTCGCCTATATCGGACGCGGCAATCTCTACCGCCAGGCCGGCCAGCTCGATGCGGCCTTCAACGATTTCAACAAGGCCGTCCAACTCGACACGACGGATCCCCGCGCCTATCATAATCGCGGCCTGATCTATCAGGCGCGCAAGGAGCATGCCCAGGCGATCGAGGATTTCTCGACTGCGATCTCGCTGTCGCCCAGCTCTCCGGAGCCTTATAATGGTCGCGGCATCTCCTATGCCGCCCAGGGCGACGACGAGAATGCCTTCTCGGATTTCAACACCGCCATCAACCTCAACGGCAAGCTGGCCGAGTCCTGGGCCAACCAGGCGCTGATCTACGAGCGCCGCGGCGACAAGGCCAAGGCGCAAAAGTCCTACTCGCATGCACTACAGCTCGATCCCAAATACGAGCCCGCCCGCGCCGGTCTTGCCCGGGTCAAGGCAATGTCCTGAGGTCTCCGGCATGGCTCTCACAGCGCCGCGCGTCTACTGCATGTCTCCTTTAATCGACCTCGATTAATGGAGGGCAGGCAGGTACCAGTTGATCTTGCGCGCCGCAGCACGGCACGGCACTGTGCGTGCGCATCGGCGACACCGGTGTCCGCAAAGCCGCGACGGGATACGGTATGAAAGAGCAGCAGATCCGCGACATCCTTCGGTGGGTTTCGGAACAGGGGCTCCAAGGCCTCAAGGAACAGGATCTGCTTGCCGGTTTCTGCGAGCAATGCCTTGCTGCCGGCCTTCCTGTCGATCGGGCGCTCGGCATCATCGATACGCTTCATCCAGAATTCGAGGGGCGCGCCTACCAGTGGCTCAGCGATAGCGACGAAATCCCCGAGGTCCTGCATTACGGCTCGACCACCAGCGGAGAGGCCCTGGCGAACTGGCAGCGTTCGGTCTTCTTCCAGATGCTCCAGCAGCAGCAAGGCGAGCGCCGTATCCGCTTGGCACTCGAACAGCACGTCCCCTTCGCACCCCTCGAACGGCTGAGAGCCGAGGGACACGCCGATTGTCTTTGCTTCGTTCACCATTTCACCGACCGCGGTCGCGTCGGAGCGATGGACTGCTTTTACTCCAACTGGACGACGAAGGACGATCGGGGCTTTAGCGACGAAGATATGGAGGCGCTGAGGGTACTGGTGCCGACGCTCGCCCTCGCCGTCAAGGCGGCCTCCTGTATGCGCATCATCGGCACCCTTGCGGATGTCTATCTGGGCGAGGATGCGGGCCGGCGCGTCGTCGAAGGCAGAATCGAGCGGGGCGCGGTCGAACGCATCGAAGCCGTCATGTGGTTCTCCGATCTGCGGAATTTCACGCGGATATCCGATAGCATTGCGCCGGAGGAGATCATTCCCTTTCTGAATGATTACTCCGGCACCGTCATCGGCGCGATCCATGACCACGGCGGCAGCGTGCTGAAGCTGATCGGCGACGGAGTTCTGGCGATATTCAACGACGGTAAACCCGCCGATGCCTGCAGCGCCGCAATCGCTGCCGAGCAACAGTTGCGGCTCATGCTGATGGAACTCAATACGCGTCGGCTTGAAGAGGGAAAGCCCGTTACCGACGTCTCGCTCGGCCTGCATATCGGAGAGGTCTTCTATGGCAATATCGGCAGCCAGGACCGACTGGATTTCACGGTTGTTGGACCGGCCGTCAATGAAGTGAGCCGCATCGTCGCCATGTGCCGTTCGGTCGAGCGGCAGGTGATCATGTCGTCCGAGTTCATAGCGGCGTGCCCGCCGCTTCACCGCGCCAATACCGTCTCGCTTGGCCGCTTCGCACTGCGCGGCATTGCCCGGGCGAAGGAGCTCTTCACCTGGGACCCGGAGATCGCGGCCGGCTAATTCGAATTGCTCATGTCGGCGCAGGACGCGGAGGAACGCTCTCACCCCCCTCCACTCACAGTGAGACAACTCTCCTTCTCCCCGTCAGGATAGAGAAGGTACCGTTAGGCGGATGAGCGGCGGATGCGCTCAATCCTGCGTGATCCGCTCCGCAGCGCCACGCTCTTCTCAGACGCGCAAAGGCCGTGCAACGCTTAGAATCTGCGCATCGAGATTTCCAAAAATCGGGCACGATTTTCGGGCGATACGCTAATGATTGATCGCCTTGACGATCTCCTCGGTGACCTTCTTGGCGTCGCCGAGCAGCATCATCGTGCCATTCTTGTAGAACAGCGTGTTGTCGATGCCGGCATAGCCGGAACCGAGCGAGCGCTTGACGAACAGGCAGGTTTTGGCCTTGTCGACATCGAGGATCGGCATGCCGTAGATCGGCGAGGTCTTGTCGTCGCGCGCCGCCGGATTGGTGACGTCGTTGGCGCCGATGACATAGGCGACGTCGGCCTGCGCGAACTCGGAATTGATGTCCTCGAGCTCGAACACCTCGTCATAGGGCACGTTCGCCTCGGCCAAGAGCACGTTCATGTGCCCCGGCATGCGGCCGGCGACCGGGTGGATGGCGTATTTGACCTCGACGCCCGCCTCCTTGAGCTTGTCGGCAAGCTCGCGTAGCGCATGCTGCGCCTGCGCGACCGCCATGCCGTAACCCGGCACGATGATCACCTTCGAGGCGTTCTGCATCAGGAATGCGGCATCGTCGGCCGAGCCCTGCTTGACCGTCTTCTGCACGCCGTCGTCGCCTGCGGCAGCCGCCGTCTCACCGCCGAAGCCGCCGAGAATCACCGAGACGAAGGAGCGGTTCATGCCCTTGCACATGATGTAGGAGAGGATCGCACCGGAAGAGCCGACCAGCGCGCCGGTGATGATGAGCGCCAGGTTGCCGAGGGTAAAGCCGATGCCAGCCGCCGCCCAGCCGGAATAGGAGTTCAGCATCGACACCACCACCGGCATGTCGGCGCCGCCGATGGGGACGATGATCAACACGCCGAGCGCCAGCGACAGGAGGACGATCGCCCAGAAATTGAAGTGGCTCTCGGTCAGCGCCAGGCCGACGATGAAGAAGATGACGAGCGCGCCAAGCGCCAGGTTGATCAGATGGCGGTAGGGCAAAAGGATCGGCTTGCCGGACATGCGGCCGTCCAATTTCAGGAAAGCGATCACCGAGCCGGTGAAGGTGATCGCGCCGATGGCGACGCCAAGCGCCATCTCGACCAGCGCCTGCGCGTGGATCGACCCGACCTCGCCGATGCCGAAGGAGGACGGCGTATAGAGCGCGGCGGCGGCGACCAGCACCGCCGCGAGACCGACCAGCGAATGGAAGCCGGCGACGAGCTGCGGCATCGCCGTCATCGGGATGCGCCTGGCGATATAGGCGCCGACCCCGCCGCCGGCGGCGAGACCGAGCACGATCAGCAGGAAGCCGCCCATCGAGGGCTGCGCCAGGAAGAGCGTCGTGACGATGGCGATCGCCATGCCGACCATGCCGTAGGTATTGCCCTTGCGGCTGGTGGTCGGGTGCGACAGCCCCCGCAGCGCCATGATGAACAGCACGCCGGAGACGAGATAGAGGAAGGCTGCAAAATTCGCGTTCATCGGTCCCGCCTCACTTTTCTTTCTTCTTGTACATGGCGAGCATGCGCTGGGTGACGAGGAAGCCGCCGAAGATGTTGACCGAGGCAAGCACCAGCGCGACGAAGCCGAAGCCGGTGGCAAGCCCGGAAGCGGAGATACCGACGGCAAGCAGCGCGCCGACGACGATCACCGAGGAGATCGCGTTTGTCACCGCCATCAGCGGCGTGTGCAGCGCCGGCGTCACCGACCAGACGACGTAATAGCCGACGAAGATCGCCAGGACGAAGATCGCCAGGCGGAAGACGAAGGGATCGATTGCGCCGCCGGTCGCACCATGAGCAACGGCCCCGGCCGCGTCCGGCACGTATTCGGCGGCGGTCCTGACCGCCTCAACCGCCCGTTCGAGGTCTGTCAGTGCCTTGTCCAACAGTTCATTCGCCATCACTTGTCCCCCTCTTTCGCGCCGCCGAAGGCCGGGTGCACGATCGTGCCGCCGTGGGTCAGCGCCGTCGCCTTGACGAGTTCGTCGTCCATGTTGACCGCCAGTCGTTTTTCCTCCTTGGAGACCAGCGTCTCCATGAAGGTGACGAGGTTCTTGGCATAGAGCAGCGAGGCGGAGGCGGCGATGCGGCCGGGCACGTTGAGGTGGCCGATGACCTTGACGCCGCCGATCTCGACGACCCTGCCGGCTTCCGCCCCCTCGACATTGCCGCCGCGCTCCACGGCAAGATCGACGACGACGGAGCCGGGCTTCATCGCATCGAGCATCGCGCGGGTCACCAGCCGCGGCGCCGGCCGGCCCGGGATCAGCGCCGTGGTGATGACGATGTCCTGCTTGGCGATGTGCTCGGCGACGAGCGCCGCCTGCTTCACCTGGTAGTCCTTCGACATTTCCTTGGCGTAGCCGCCGGCGGTCTCGGCCGCCTTGAACTCCTCGTCCTCGACGGCGATGAACTTGGCGCCGAGCGAGGCGACCTGTTCCTTGGCGGCAGGTCGGACGTCGGTCGCCGACACCATGGCACCGAGGCGCCGCGCCGTGGCGATCGCCTGCAGGCCGGCGACGCCGGCGCCCATGACGAAGACCTTGGCCGCCGGCACGGTGCCGGCCGCCGTCATCATCATCGGCAGCGCCCGGTCGTATTCATGAGCCGCGTCGATCACCGCCTGGTAGCCGGCGAGGTTCGCCTGCGAGGACAAAACGTCCATCGACTGGGCGCGGGTGATGCGCGGCATCAGTTCCATCGCGAAAGCCGTGAGCCCGGCCTTCGCCATCGCGGCGATGGCCTCCTCGTTGCCATAGGGATCCATGATGGCAATCACCAGCGCGCCCGGCTTGTAGCTCTTGATCTCGTCCACCGTCGGACGGCGCACCTTCAAAACGACGTCGGCGCTCTTGGCGTCCTTCGTCGTGCCGATCCGCGCACCGGCCTTTTCGTACTCCGTATCGAGAATGCGCGACGTCAGCCCCGCACCGGCCTCGACCACCACCTCGAAACCGAGTGACGCCAACTTTCTGACGCTCTCGACCGATCCGGCGACACGCGGCTCATTCGGGTCGGATTCCTTGGCTATAAAGACGATCTCGCTCAATAGTCCCCCTCCACCGGCCCGCACTAGGTCTGGATGGCGGGCATCTAGTTCGATTTGCCGAATGGGCCGCTCGCGTAGCAAGCCAGATCGCCCCCGATCCAAGCAAAGCCATGCGGCACTATTCAAAAGTATTGCAGCGATGGAATCGCTGTAGCGCGGGCACTCTTCGCTCGAAGGCGGTTTTCACCGCCGCCGAAACCAATGCTCCTCACAGGGTGAGGGAAAACCGGATAGCCCTCCGGCAGGGAAGACGGGGCATCCTCGCCCCCGCCTTCGGCAAGGCAGGTGTTAGCGCAGGAAGAAATAACCCGCGACATTGAGGAGGATGAAAAGGATCAGCGAGCTGAAGAAACCCATGGTCGTGAAGAAGCCGGCGGCCATGGCGATCAGCAATGCGACGCAAAACAGCGTGCCGTACTTGGTTGCGTTAAGGAAGAAGTTGTAGGTCTTCTCGTGCTCGGAATAGTCCATCGGAGCGCCCGTCTCGACCGGTCCCGAATGTTGCTCTGCCATCGTCAAATACTCCAGAATGCTGCGGCACCGCCAATGGGCGGGCACATGATCCACGAATGGAGCGCCTGCGCGGAACGCACAGGATACCCCCGTGGTTTCCGCATACACAATGCGCGGGACGTTCGCAATGAAAACCCGCCTGCTTGCGCCGCGGCATGGTCAGTGAAGCAGCAGAAACGACGCCGAAAAGCGCCGCATCCTTATGTCCCGCGCGAGAAAATCTTGCCGTATCCGCCCTGCGCGATGCGCGCCGTCGGCAGGATGGTTAGCGGCGCGAACGGCACCTCCTCGCGATCGGCAAACATCAGCCGCCGTTCGAAGGGCTCGGAATCGAAAATCGGATAGCGGTCGAGAATCGAGGGGCGCTGGCCGCGCACCTGCGCCACCAGAAGTGCCCCGTCGGCATTGTAGACGCCGAGATTTTCGCGCAGCGCCACAACGGTCTCCGATTGGAAGATGCGCTTGTAGAAGCCCGCGTGACGCGGACGGCACGCAGTCAGGCAACGGTCGGCGGAGAAATATTCGCAAGCCATGGCGACCGGACGCAGCGTTAGGTAGGGCAGCGCCCTGAGGTCGTCTCCGAGTAGATCCGGATCAACCGCCAGCCTTCCGGGGTCGATGAGCACCATGCCGGCATCCAGGAAAGCATCGATTTCCGCGCCGAAGATGATGCCGGACGTGCTGGCGCGATGGTCGGGCGTCACATGGTGCACGCGCACGGTGCTCGCCAGTCGCTCGTCGAGATAGATGCCGAAGACATAGGCCTGACTGTCGAAATCAAGCTCGTCGAGGAGCCTGGCGTCGGTCAGTTCCATCAGGTTCACGGCCTTGTAGGCCTTGTATCTCAGCCGCGCAATGTCCTCCATGTCCTCGCTGCTCTCTACGCGCCGGTATTCCACCCGGTCGAGCAGCAGCATAAGCCTTTCCGAAAAACTGCCTGATTTCGCCTGGTGTCCACTGTCGCCCATCGCCGCCCCCCCCAAGGTTAACAAAACGTCAACCTATTGAGTGGCGAAGGACCGACAACACCAAATTGGCACAGTTGACGGTTAACCTATTGTTAACCTTAACAAAGGGTTAACAACCATGGTTAAGATAAGGTATAGAAAGCCCCGGCACCACTTGTGTCTATGGTGTTGCGGTCCAACGGAGGCCAGGCTGGGCGGAGTGCTTTGAAGCCCTTCAGGTCGGTTGCGCATTTCGGAAATATTCAGGGGCTTCAGGCAATGAGAGTACGCGAGGTTTGTGCGCTTCGCTTGCGCGCTCTCTTCTGGCAGAGAGCGGCGACCGCGGATCCCGGCATCGGCGCCGAGAAGACGAAGCCCTGGATCAGATCGGCACAGCCATGCTCGCTCAGGAGCTGCAACTGGTCGACCGTTTCCACGCCCTCGATGACGACCTTCAAGCCAAGCGATCGAGCAAGGGCGACCGCGCCGAGCAGGACCTTGAAGCGCCGCGAGTCCTTGCGAATGTTGCGAACGAAGGACCGGTCGATCTTGATGACGTCGACCGGGAGTACGTCGAGATAACTGAGGCTCGAATAGCCGGTGCCGAAGTCGTCGATCGCGATCGTGATGCCGCGCTCGCGCAGTTCCTGAAGAACGGCCTGGACCTTGACCGGCTCATCCATTAGGCAGCTCTCCGTCACCTCCAGATGCAGCCGGGCCGGGTTCAGCCCCGTCTGTTCCAGGATCTCGGCGACGACGTCGACGATCTCGGTTCGAAGGTCGAGGACGGAAAGGTTGACCGAAACGGATACTTCCGCTGGCCAGGTGAGACAGTCGCTGCAGGCCTGCCGCAGGACAAAGCGCGTGACGTCGGTCACGAGCCCCATCTCCTCCGCCAGTTGAATGAAGACACTCGGCGGGACCGGTCCACGCTCCGGATGGGTCCAGCGCGCCAAAGCCTCGCAACAGGCGACCCGCGACCCATCGGGCAGGAACATCGGTTGATAGGCGACCTGAAGTGCTCCGGCGCCGAGCGCTTCGCGCAGGTCGCTCTTGAGCTTCTGCCGTTCGCGGTAGCGCGCATCCATCTCGCTCTCGAACGCCGTACAGCCTCCCTTGCCGCGGGCCTTTGTCTCCGATAGCGCCAGATCGGCTTTGATCTGCAGGTCTTCCAACCGGAAGTCGCCGCCCTTTGCAATGACGAAACCGGCATTCATCGTCACATCGAAGGGAAAGCCCCCGGCCGCATAGTTGCCGCACATGCAGACGTGAACGGCGCGAATCCGCTCTTCCAGATCGGCGCCATTGGTCCCGTTCGGAAAGAAGACGACGAACTCATCGCCCATCAATCGCGCCGCGATCGCATCGGTCCCTTTCACCAACCCCTCGAGCCGTTCGCCAATAGCCTGGAGCAATTTATCGCCGATCACATGGCCCCGCGTGTCGTTGACGTGCTTGAACTCCGCGACATCGATGAGCAGAAGCCCGACGTGGCGGTCCGGCGCGCCATCGGCGACAGCGTTCCGGGCCAGTTCGGCAAAATAGGCGCGGCTCGGCAGCCCGGTCAGCGCGTCGAAACGCGCCATCTGTAGGATCTGGTGTTCCGCTTCGACCCGCGCCGTCACGTCCTCGAAGATCAGCACTATCTCGCCGTCCTCACGCCGGTTCGCCGAGAACTCGAGAAAGACATCGTCCGAAATCGAGATGAGCGCTCGGGAGCGCTTTCCCTCGATCAAAAAGTCGATCTGGCGAACGATCGTGTCGCTCTTCTTCGGGTCGAGCGCCATTCGTCGGGCGCCGCCCGCGAGCACCTCGCCGATGGGCCGTCCCTTCAGTTCCGCCCGGTCGCCGAGCTCCAGAAGCACGCAGGCGCGTTCGTTCGAGACCACGATACGACCGTCGCCGTCCAGCATGAACAGGCCGTGCGTCATGTGGTTGAGCGCCGCGTCGAACTGCCCGGCAATGGTCCTGATTTCGCGTGCGGCAAGGGCGTTCTCGTAAAGAACGCCGCGCAGATTGCTCGCCATCATCCAGGTTGCGAGTATGAACGGCAGGATAAGCACCGCGAGCACCAGCATGAACGGGTCCCGGAGAGTGAGGAGACCGATCATGATCGGCACGCAGGCCGACGATGAAAGCAGGAGCACCACCCGTTCGGACCCATAGTTCCTGCCGACCAGCGCGATCATCGACGCGAGCGTCACGGATACGCAAGCGAGTTCCGAAAATGGCTCCCGGGTAACGGCAACGGCATAGCCGCAGGCGACTCCCAGGGTCAGCGTGACACCCATGCCGCCGACGATATACCGGTTCTCCCAGCTTCTGATCATTGCCCGATTGGCGCCGGAGAAATCCTGGTGATCGAAGCGGTTCATGTCGAGGTTGCGCAGGCACCAGGCAATGGCAATTGCTGCGGCGCATGCCAGATAGAAGGAATCCGAGCTCTTGAGGAAGACAATCAGAAACGCCACGACATGCGACAGCATGCCGATCACCAATGTCCGGCGATGTTGATAGAGCGAACTCACATACGACAGGTAGATATCCGTCGGAAGAGCGCCCTGTTCATTGCGCGTCATGCAACAAAGCTCCGGTTTACCGGATTGTTAAGATCGAGATTTTAACGAAAGATTTCTCCCTACCCTCGCATGAGAGATGGTCAGCTGCAGAAAAACCCCGAGCCTCCGATGGAAGTTCAGCCCAATTTCAACCCTGTCTTGCGCTTGGCGCCTAATAAGGTCAGGTTTTCGCAACCAGGCATTGGTATCGCAATAGAGACGGATTGGGAACGCGACTTGAACAATTCTGAAAAGCATAATCCGAAGCGTCACACTTACCGCGCGAAATGGTTACCTGATCTTGAAAGACTGCTTCCGAATTCCTGGCTAGTCCGAGAACGGGGCAGGAGTCGGCTGGCGCTCGCCTCGATGGAGTTGACTTTCAGCCGTATATGGCGCCAAGGCTTTTGCACGAGCCGAAGCGGATGCGGGCGGAAGGTCACAGTTCCTTACCCGCTCTTGGTCCGTGTCTGCCAAGACCACAAGAGGTCCCCAGCACTTTGAATTGCCTGCATGACTTTGTCCCCGAAAACATGCAGCTAACGCCCGACGGAGCCTGATGATGTCGAAACCTGTCGTTGCCATCCCCTCTGATTTCCGCGAATTTGACGGCAATGTTTGGCATGTGGTTGCGCATCAATATGTGCGTGCGGCCGTCGAGGGAGCCGGCGTCATGCCTTTCCTCGTGCCGGCGCTTGAATCCGGCAACGACGTCGACGAGATCCTCGACCGCGTTGACGGCGTGCTTGCGAGCGGCGCCCGTTCCAATGTCCACCCGTCGCTCTACGGCAGGGAGGCAACAGAGGAGGACGGCCCCTTCGATCGGGGCCGCGACGCGACCAGCCTGCCGCTCATCCGCCGCGCGCTCGAACGCGGCGTTCCGCTTTTTGCCATCTGCCGCGGTCTCCAGGAACTCAATGTCGCCCTCGGCGGAACGCTCGCGACCGAAATCCAGGAGCTGCCAGGTATCTGGGATCACCGCAAGCCGGACGTGCCGGATCTCGACGTCGCCTATGGGATCCGCCAGGACGTCATCGTCAAGCAGGGAAGCTGCCTCGCACCCGTCCTCGGCGTCGGCCGGGTTCGCGTCAATTCGCTGCATCGCCAGGCAATTGCCTCCGCGGCGCCGCGTCTGGCGGTGGAGGCCGTGGCCGACGACGGCACGATCGAGGCCGTTTCGGTGATCGGCGCCAAAGCCTTCGCCGTCGGCGTTCAATGGCACCCGGAATATTGGGTCAGGACCGACGCCGCCTCGGCTTCCCTCTTCAGGGCCTTCGGCGAAGCCGTTCGCACTTACAGGGAAAGCAAGCTCAAGTAGGGTCTATTGTACCTTGCGCTCGAACGGCGTCTCGGCGACCGGCGTCAAGGCCCTTCCATTGGAGAACCAAGCCTTGAGATTGTCGACCACCAGGTCGGCCATGGCGCCGCGGGTGACGACCGAAGCGGATGCCACATGCGGCAGCAGCGAAACGTTCGGGAGCGCAAGGAGCGCCTCCGGGACATGCGGCTCGTTCTCGAAAACGTCGAGACCGGCGCCGGCGATCGTACCGGTCTGGAGCGCCGCGACGAGCGCGGCCTCGTCGATCGTCGATCCACGCCCGACATTGATCAAAACGCCATTCGGGCCAAGCGCCGAGAGAACCTCCGCATTGACGGCCTTTGCCGTGCTCGGCGTCGCCGGTACGATCACGATCAGAGTATCGACCGCTCCGGCAAGGCTCACCAGACTTGGATAATAGGGGAAGGCGATATCTTCGCGTCGAGTGCGCGTGTGATAGGCGATCGACAGTCCAAAGGCCTCCAGCCTGCGGGCAATCGCGAGGCCGATCCGGCCAAGACCGTAGAGACCGATCTTTCGCCCCCGCAGCGACAAGGGCGAGAGCGGAAAGTTGCCGTCGCGCGCCCAGCGCCCCTGTCGCAGCCATTCCTCCGCCTGCGGCAGCTGGCGCACCGTGTTGATCAGCAGGCCGATCGCCGTATCGGCGACCTCCTCGTTGAGCACTTCCGGCGTGTTGGTGACGACGATGCCCCGCGCGGCGGCACGACCGACATCGACACCGTCATAGCCGACGCCGAAATTGGCGACGATCTCGAGCTTCGGGAATGCCTCCATCAAAGCGATCGGCAGCCGCCCGGAAACCGCAATGCCGGCTATGTCCGCCATATCCGCCGTCACTAGAGCCGCGTCGGCGCGCTCGATGCGCGCTGTTTCGAACATCTCCGGCAGCCGTTCGAGGACGCGCGGGTTTATCTTGCCGGGCACGAGAATTCTGGGGCGGCTCATCGCGGTTTTTCTCCGGTGGACTGGATCCGTTCTCCGCCTTCATCCTGCTCCGAATTCGGGGGACGGATCAAGCGATGACGCGGAGGGGCCCGGTGGACTGGCGGATGCGCATTTCCGGCTTGATCAGGTGGATGCCGTCCGGCTCGTGGCTGCCGGAAAGCTTGTCGAGAAGCGCCCGCGCGGCGCTGCGGCCCACCTCCGTCTGTCCGTTCCAGACCGTCGTCAGCGCCGGCGTCGCGATCGACGCCTCCTCGAGGTCGTCGTAGCCGGTGACCGAAATATCGACGCCGGGAACGAGACCGGCACGGGCAATGCCGTTCATCATGCCGATGGCCACGAGATCGTTCCAGCAGACGACGGCAGTCGGCTTTTGCGGCAGCGACAGAAGATGCACGGCCGCCTCGAATCCGCCCTGCTTGGAACGGGGGCCGGGTATACGCAGGTCCGGATCGACGTCGATATTGGCCTTGCGCAACGCATTGACATAGCCCTGGTAGCGGTCCCGCCCGGTGGAGGTCTGGTCGGTGCCGCCGACCATCGCGATGCAGCGGTGGCCGAGGCCGATCAGGTGGTTGGTCGCAAGTGCGATGCCGTAGGCGTCGTCCCCGCGAAAAATCGGCACGTCCAAGCCCTCGATCGAGCGCGCGATGAGGATCGCCGGCATGCCGTTGTCCTCGGCGAGTTGGATGTCCTCCGGCGGCGTGCCGATCGCCGGCGACATGATCACGCCGTCACCGCCGAGTTGCAGCAGGGTCTCGATGAAATCGCGCTGTTTCTCGACGGAATCGTAGTGATTGGAAAGAATGAAGGTCTGCTTGTCGCGATCGAGCTCCGCCTCGATCGCCTTCAGGATTTCGCCGTAGAAGGGATTCATGATGTCGTGCACGACGACGCCGATGATGCCGGAGCGTGACGTCCTGAGGCTGGCGGCGCGGCGATTGTAGATATAACCGAGTGCCCGCGCCTGCTCCTTGATCTTGTCGCGCGTTGCAGACGCCACTAGCGGGCTGTCTCGCAATGCCAGGGATACCGTCGCCGTCGAAAGGCCGAGTGTTTCCGCGATTGTCGAAAGCTTGACCTTTTGCGCCACCATGCCCCCCGTGCCTCGATGTATTCCAGCCCGATTTAAACCCTCTTTAAACTGTTTAAATCGTCGCTGCAATCGGGAAGTCGGTTGATGGGTCACTCGCCCGCTCTCGCCGCCTGCAGGTTGCTGTCGACGATTCGCAGCAGTTTCAGAAGTGTGCGCACCTGTTTGTCGGTGAGCCCTCGCGTAGCGAGTCTCTCAGAGTGCTGACCGGCCTCGGCAATCCTTTGCAGCCGGTCCCGGCCCTGAGCCGTGAGATAGACCTTGGTCAGCCGGGCATCATCCTCGTCCGGCCGACGCTCGAGGAAGCCCTGCGCTTCCATGCGACCGATCGTTCGCGTCATGGTCGGAGCTTTGACCCCAAGCTTGGCGGCGAGTGCCCCGGCGGTCAGCCCGTCACTTTCGCCAAGGGCCAGCATGACACCGTCCTGCCCCGCGTAAAGACCACTCTCGACGAGGTTTCGGGAAAGCACGGTGCGCATCGAGCGCGCAGCCTGGACGAGTACTGAAGCGAGCTCTTGGTCATGCACTTCGGCGTCGAGCTCCTCCTTCCTCTTACCGTCCTTGCCCTTCTTTTCGGCTTTGCTCTTCTTACCCATTGAACCTCCGCCGAATCCCTTGCTCCACCTTTATAACAATAGTGCTTGTGATTACGAACTGTATGACTCAAATAACAATTTTACGACATTCGCTGACGAGGGCCGAAGAGATATGTCGATGCCAAAGTCCCGCTGGGAGGACAATGCCGCCGAACTTTTGCCCATTGAGCGGCGCGACTGGATTGCCGTGGTACCGCTCGGCGCCGAGGAGCAGCACGGGCCCCACCTCCCCTTCGAAACCGACCGGCTGATCGCCGAAGGCATCGTCGAGCGCGTCATTGCGGCATTGCCCGCGGATTTGCCTGTGACATTCCTGCCGGTCGAGCCGGTCGGCTATTCAGTCGAGCACATGGACGTGGCGGGGACCCGGACGCTTGCTTATGACGAAGCGATCGCGCGCTGGCTCGGCATCGCCGGACGCCTTGCCGCGCTGGGCATCCGCAAGCTGGTGATGCTGAATGCCCATGGCGGCAATTCTCCCCTGGTGACGATCGTCGCGACCGAGGCGCGGATACGCTTCGACATGCTCGCCGTCGCGACGAGTTGGACCCGCTTCGGCCAACCGGAAGGCTGGATCGAGCCCGAGGACAAGGCGGTCGACATTCACGGCGGCGACATCGAGACCTCGGCGATGCTGGCCCTTTATCCCGACAAAGTGGACATGGCCAAGGCCCGTAATTTCCCCTCGCGCCAGAGCGAGTTCGCCCGCCGCTTCAAGCACCTGCGCGCCTATGGGCCGCACGCCTTCGGCTGGAAGATGTCCGACCTCAATTCCGAAGGCGTCGCCGGCAATGCTGCTGCCGCCACCGCCGCGCGCGGCGAAGTCCTCATCGCCCACGCGGTGAAAGGTATAATCGAGTTGCTCCAGGACGTTCAGGCCTTCGACGCCGGCGACTTTGCCTGACCGCGTCGCCTGCGCCGTGTGCCGGCGAAAGGCCGCCCCGCGCATTTGCGCTTCGCTCCGCCATCTCCTATATGAGACGCCAACACTTTTGATAGCCGCGGCGCATCGCCAATCCTCGAGGCCCCCATGACCGAAACATCGACGCAGAAGCCGATCCCCGTCACCGTGCTTACGGGCTATCTGGGCGCCGGCAAGACGACGCTCCTCAACCGCATCTTGAGCGAGAATCATGGCCGCCGTTATGCAGTCATCGTCAACGAATTCGGCGAGATCGGCATCGACAACGACCTGATCGTCGAGTCCGACGAGGAAATCTACGAAATGAACAATGGCTGCGTCTGCTGCACGGTGCGCGGCGACCTGATCCGGGTCGTCGAAGGGCTGATGCGCCGTCCCGGCCGTTTCGACGCGATCATCGTCGAGACCACCGGGCTCGCCGATCCGGTGCCGGTCGCCCAGACCTTCTTCATGGACGACGACGTGCGCGCCAAGACCGAACTCGATGCCGTCGTAGCGCTGGTCGATGCCAAGCACCTGCCGCTCCGGCTGAAGGACAGCCGCGAGGCGGAAGATCAGATCGCATTTGCCGACGTCGTGCTGCTCAACAAGACGGATCTCGTCACGCCGGAAGAGCTCGACCGCATCGAGGCGACGGTACGCGTGATCAACCCGTCCGCCCGCATCTACCGGACGCAGCGCTCGGAGATCGAACTGGCCAAGGTCCTCGACCAGGGCGCCTTCAATCTCGAGAAGGCGCTCGAGAACGACCCGCACTTCCTCGATCAGGACCAGCATGACGATCATGTCTGCGGCCCCGACTGCGACCACGATCACCACCACCATCATGATCATCATGATCACCACGATCATCATGATCATCGCCACCATCATCACCATGACCACGCCCCCTCGCCGATCCATGATGTGACGGTGCAATCGATCTCTCTGCGCGGTGGCGAGTTGAATCCGGAGCGCTTCTTCCCCTGGATCCAGAAGGTCACCCAGACGCAGGGACCAAATATATTGCGCCTGAAGGGCATCGTGGCTTTTTCCGGCGACGCGGAACGCTACGTGGTCCAGGGGGTGCACATGATCATCGAAGGCGACCACCAGCGCCCCTGGAAGGAGGACGAGAAGCGCGAGAGCCGCCTTGTCTTCATCGGCCGCGATCTCGACCGCGAGAAGCTCGAACGCACCTTCAAGGCCTGCGAAGCCCAGGCATGACCGCCAGACGCGGATTTGCCGGATTTCGAATGACGTCAATCTGTAACCAGAGAGCCTCACCAACCGATGCCGACCGTCGCACCGCTCGATCTCGAAGGCCACATCGTCGGCGTGGCCTTTCTGAAAGACATTCCCTTTTTTGCCGGGGCCGTCGGCGCCATTCACCGGCTCGATCACGGCCACAGGACCACCGAAGCGCACGACGGCCTGCTATCGCTGGCCCATGACGAAGTAACGGATACGCTTCTGACCGGTGGAGAGGATGGCAAGGTGATGCGCATCCTGGCCGACGGCACGGCGAGCCTCGTCGCCGAAACGCCGCGCAAGTGGATTTCCGAAGTGGCGGCCGGGCCCCAAGGCGCGGTCGCATACGCCTTCGGCAAGACCGCCTATGTCCGCCTTGCCGACGGCAACACAAAGGAATTTGCCGAGGACCGCACGGTCGAGGGCATTGCCTTTGCCCCCAAGGGCTTGCGCATCGCGGTTGCACGCTACAACGGCGTGTCGTTGCACTGGGTGGCGATGGCCGGAAAGCCGGTCGACCTCGAATGGAAGGGCGCCCATACGGGCGTCACCTTCTCTCCCGACGGGCGCTTCGTGGTCACCTCGATGCAGGAAAACGCCCTGCATGGCTGGAAGCTCGACGCGAAACCCGGTGCCGAGGCTCGGCACATGCGCATGACCGGCTATCCCGCCAAGGTGAAATCGCTCTCCTGGTCTGCCAAAGGCAAGTGGCTCGCCTCCTCCGGCGCGCCGGCGGCGATCGTCTGGCCCTTTCAGGGTAAGGACGGGCCCATGGGCAAGGCGCCGCTCGAACTCGGCACCCGCGGCAATACCATGGTGACGGCGGTCTCCTGCCACCCGGCGGAGGATATCGTCGCGATCGGATATGAGGACGGCATGATCATCGCCGCCCGTTTCGCCGACAGCAAGGAAGTACTGCTGCGCCGTCCCGGCAAGGGCGCAATCACCGCCATGGCCTGGAACAAGACCGGCCGTCAACTCGCCTTCAGTTCGGCCGCCGGCGATTGCGGCGTCGTGGACCTTGCGGGGTAGCGGGTGACGCCTGCGATGGCCAATCGCATCTCGACGCGAAAAGTCCCTTCAACCAAGATTTGCCGAATGTTGCACACAACGGTTGCGCGCACGCAACAGCTGTGAGACCACTGGGCTTCCTTGAGGGAGGATATCATGAGCGACGCCACGACACTTGCATTCGCGCTCGTTGCCTTTATCGGCATCGCGACGCCAGGTCCGACGGTTCTCCTCGCGCTCACGAATGGCTCGCGCCACGGCATGAAGAAGGCGGTGGCGGGCATGATCGGCGCAGTTCTGTCCGATTTCGCCCTGATCGGCGCCGTGGCGCTCGGTCTCGGAGCTCTGCTGGCAGCATCCGAATTCTGGTTCACGGTGGTCAAGTGGCTGGGCGCTGCTTATCTCGCTTTTTTGGGCATCCTGCTTCTGCGCTCCAAGGGCACGCTTGATGTTGCGAGCGGAACGCCGGACGCATCGGCGAGCACATCGCGTGCTGTCTTCCTGAAGAGTTTTCTGGTCGCTGTCACCAATCCCAAGGGCTACCTGTTCTTTTCCGCGTTCCTACCGCAGTTTATCGACCCCGCGCTGCCGCAACCGCCGCAATACGCCGCGCTTGCCGTCGTCTTCGCCTCGATCGATTTCCTCGTGATGTTCGGCTACGCCCTCGTGGGTTCCCAAGCCGTCCGGTTCCTGAAACGGTCCGGCGCCGTATGGCTCGACCGGATATGCGGCGGTGCGCTTCTGGCGCTTGCCGGATCGCTGGCGTTCTATCGGCGGGCACCCTCGTGAACGCCTACCCCAAAAGCAAACGGCGCCCCCGTGCCCGGACACGCGAGCGCCGTTGATAATCGCCCCTGCAGGGTTGGAGACGAGAAAATGTCAGGCCGCGCGCTTGAGCGGCGGCAGCGCTAGCTTGCGGCCGCTGGCGACCAGCATGCCGGCCGCACCTTCCAGCCAGCCTTCCTTGAGCTCGAGCGCCAGGAAACGGTTGCGCTCGAAGGGGCCGGGCATGACAAGGTGCTGCGTCCGCTCCGCGAAAAAGCCGAAGCGCTCGTAGTAGGCGGCATCGCCGACGAGCAGAATCGCGCCGTGGCCGCGACTCTTCGCCTCCTCTATCGCCGCACGCATCAGCATGCCGCCGATGCCCTTGCCCTCATGCGTCGGATCGACGGCAAGTGGACCGAGAAGCAGCGCCGGCACGGCGTGCCCTTCACGGTCTATGCCGGCCTCGACGTTCCAGAGGCGGACGGTGGCGATGACATGGCCGTCGCGGTCACGCGCGACGAGGGCAAGCCCTTCGGCCGGCACACGACCGCGCCGCAACTTTTCCGACGACTTCCTGCGGCGGCCGGGGCCCATGGCCCGGTCGAGCAGGTTTTCGCGCGCGACGACGTCGCCCGCATTTTCGGAATCGATCACAAAGGTGGACGGCGCGAAGAATGCGCGCAGGGTGTCAACAACAGCGGCCATCGGGGCCTCCCGTCATCAAAACCGCTTCAGGCGGACCGGACAAGAATTGTGAAGTGGCCGCTCCCGCAATCACGGGAGCGTGCCGGATCAGATCACGTAAGCCTTCAGCGGCTCGAAACCATTGAAGGCGACGGCCGAGTAGGTGGTCGTGTAGGCACCGGTGCCTTCGATCAGAACCTCATCGCCGATCGTCAGCGAGATCGGCAGCGGATACATGTTCTTCTCGTAAAGCACGTCGGCCGAGTCGCAGGTCGGGCCAGCGAGCACGCAGGGCTCCATCGCGTCGTCGTCGCGCACGGTGCGGATCGGGTAGCGGATCGCCTCGTCCATGGTCTCGGCGAGACCGCCGAACTTGCCGATATCGAGGAAGACCCAGCGGTGGTTGTCGTTGTCCGACTTCTTCGAGACGAGAACGACCTCCGCCTTGATCACGCCGGCATTGCCGACCATGCCACGGCCCGGCTCGATGATGGTCTCCGGGATGTTGTTGCCGAAGTGCTTCTTCAGCGCACCGAAGATTGCCTGGCCATAAGCTTCGGACGACGGGACGTCCCTGAGGTACTTCGTCGGGAAGCCGCCGCCCATATTGACCATCTTGAGCTCGATGCCCTGCTTGGCAAGCTGGACGAAGACGCGCTTGGCATCGGCAAGAGCCGAATCCCAGGCGTCGAGCTTCGTCATCTGCGAGCCGACGTGGAACGACACGCCATAGGAGACGAGGCCGAGCTGATGGGCATAGACGAGCACGTCCACGGCCATTTGCGGTACGCAGCCGAACTTGCGCGACAGCGGCCACTCGGCCCCTTCGCCGTCGGTCAGGACGCGGCAGAAGACCCGGGCGCCGGGAGCGGCACGCGCAATCTTTTCCGCTTCCTCGTGGCTGTCGACCGCGAACAGGCTGACCCCAAGCGCATGGGCGCGGGCGATATCGCGCTCCTTCTTGATGGTGTTGCCGTAAGAAATGCGGCTCGGCGTCGCGCCCGCATCGAGCGCCATTTCGATTTCGGCGACGGACGCGCAATCGAAATTGGAGCCGAGGCCGGCGAGGAGGCGCAGGATTTCCGGGGCCGGGTTGGCCTTGACGGCGTAAAAGATCGCGCTGTCGGGAAGCGCATGGCGGAAAGCCTTGAAATTATCGCGCACAACGTCGAGATCGACGACGAGGCAAGGGCCTTCCGGACGTCGGGTGTTCAGGAAGTCGATGATGCGTGCCGTGGTCATGGCGATATTCCCCTGATCCAATAGCTCCACCTGAGTGGAGGACAAAGGGCATGCGCGCTTGCACTGGCACCAGCCGGTGGAGACCCCGGAACCATGCATGCGCTCGATGCGCGAACGATGAATCGAAGCCCGCGAAGGCTAGGACTCGGCTTTGTCTGCCATGGATTGGAGGGGATATCCCAACCGCACTTCCGGCAATGAAGGTGTGCCTCTTCAGTAACCCCGGCTGTTGGAGAGCCGGCAGACACCAGAAAGGCCCGCACCGTCGTTGCTTCAAGATGTCCTCGCATTTCCCGGTTGGCCGGAATAGCGACTGGAGGGGTTAGTTCCAGGTACCTTACCGATACCCTCACCTAATCGAGGGTCGGCGGACACCCACAGGCACGTGCGACTTTGGGCAAGGGCGTAGGTAAGAAAAATCATTGTCGTAATCAAGAGTTTTTTCCGCTCGCCTCATAATTTTTTCTGGACCGGGCGTCACCGCCAGTGTTCACTTTGATCAAACGATTTCCGGGCTGTCGTCGGTGCAGCAAAGACGCCGAAGAATGCGGATGCGTCTTTGGCGGCCGGAACAGCGCGACGAGAAAGACGAGTTATGGACACCTTGACCCGAATCCGCGCCTTCATCGACGTCGTGGATGCGGAGGGTTTTTCGGCCGCCGCCCGCCGGGTCGGCAAATCCAAGGCGCTGCTCTCGAAATATGTGCGGGAACTCGAAGACGAACTCGGCGCCCTTCTCCTCAACCGGACGACGCGGCAATTCTCGCTGACCGAGGCCGGCCATACCTATTACCGCAGCGCCTCGGAGATCCTGAAGGAAATCGACAACCTCGCCGATCTCGTCCGCGCCAACAATTCCGACCTGCGCGGCCGGTTGAGGATCACCGTACCGCGCACCTTCGTCGATGCCGAGATCGGCCAGTCGCTGATCGACTTCGGCAGGGAGCACCCGGAATTATCCCTGGATATCGTCTCCGACGACCGCTTCGTCGATCTCGTCGAAGAAGGATTTGACGTGGCCATTCGGATCACCCGGCTCGAGGATTCGACGCTGATCGCGCGCAAGCTCGACGATTTCCAGATCGTTATCTGCGCCTCGCCGGACTATATTGCGAAAAGCGGCCCGCTCGAGCATCCGAGCGAGCTTTCGAAGGCCGCGTGTATCCTCGACACCAACGGCCGCTCCTATTCGAATTGGCGGTTCGTCGGGGCGGACGGCGCCTCCTTCACCGTTCCGGTGAGCGGGCCGATCGAGGTCAACAGTCCGCTTGCCACCCTGCGGGCGGCGGCGGCCGGCCTCGGTGTTGCCGCCGTGCCGGATTTCATCGCCCGCCCGAAGGTTCAGTCGGGCGAGCTCGTGTCGCTGTTCGACGATTTCCTGCCCAGGGATCGCGGCATCTACGCAATCTATCCGCACCGGCGCTACCTGCCGACAAAGGTGCGCACCTTCGTCGATTTCCTGCACAGCTGGTTCCGGAGAACGTAGTAAAGCGCGCTGCGACCGTCGTACATGCCGAAGCAGTATGGGCCAAGTCCCAATTCCGTCCCATTTCGGGTACATTCGGGAGGCGATTCGAACGGCCGCTCCGGCCGAGAAGGGTTCCCAAACGAATGAAGACACGACGCCTCGCCATGGCCGGTCTCGCAATGCTGCTTTCGCCCACGCTTGCCGCCGCTCATCCGCATATTTTCGCCGAAGCGCGACTCGAGATCGTTTCGGACGACAAGGGTGAGATCGGCGAGTTGCGCAATGTCTGGCGCTTCGATGAGATGTTTTCGGCAAGCGTCGTGCTGGATTTCGACAAGAACGCGAATGCCACGCTCGATCCGGACGAGTTGCAGGAGGTCGGGCAGACCGTGCTCGAATCCCTGGCTGAGTACGATTACTACACGACAATTCTCGACAACGGCAAATCGGTGAAGGTCAACCCGCCCGACAAGATCACCGTCGACTACAAGGACAATCAGCTCCTGATGATGTTCGCCGTCACGCCGGCCGAAGCCATGCCGCTTAAAGGCAAGCTCTCCTTCGGCGTCTACGATCCGACCATGTACACGGCGATGGATTTCCCGACCGACAACGATCTCACCGTCATCGGCGACAAGATCGAGGCCTGCAAGCATCAGGTGGTGCGGCCGGACCCGGACGAAGTGCTGGCCGAAAACAAGGACACGCTCACGGACGCCTTCTGGAACGATCCGACGGGCACCAACATGTCGAAGCTCTTCGCAACCAGGATCGAGTTAACATGCTGAACGTCCGCAGGATCGGCGGCTCGCTCGCGGCTGCACTTTTGTTGACGACCCTTTCTGCAACCATCGCCATGGCCCAGTCGCCGCTCGGCATCGGCGCCGCCGAGCCCTCCTTCCAGACCACGGGGATCTTCGGCGGCTTTTTCGCCTGGGTGAACATGGAGCAACAGAGCTTCTATCGACTGCTGACCGGCGCGCTCAAGGGCATGCGCGAGAACCCCTGGCAGCTCTGGTCGCTGGTCGGGCTCTCCTTCACCTATGGCGTGCTCCACGCGGCTGGCCCCGGCCACGGCAAGGCGGTCATCTCCTCCTACATGATCGCCAACGAGACGGAGCTCAAACGCGGCGTGCTCCTGTCGTTTCTTTCCTCACTCCTGCAGGGCGTCGTCGCCATCCTCCTGATCGGCGCGGTCTATCTCGTGCTGCGCGGCTCCTCGATCAACATGACTCGCGCGACCCAGTCGCTCGAAATCGCAAGCTATGGGCTGATAGCCGCCTTCGGCGGCTGGCTGCTCTTCCGCAAGCTGCGCTCCATTTCGCGGCCTGCCATCGCCTTGTCCGGCGTGCATGACCACCACGATCACGTGCACCATGATCACAGCCATCACGATCACGGTCACCACCAAAACAATCACGGCCCTGCGCAAGCTCCCGGCGGGATCTGCGCCACCTGCGGCCATGCCCATGCGCCCGACCCGAAAATGCTGAAAGGCGACCGATTCGCCCTCAGCGAGGCCTGGTCGGCGATCGTCGCCGTCGGCCTGCGCCCCTGCTCCGGCGCGCTGATCGTGCTTTCCTTCGCCCTGCTGAACGGGCTCTATCTCGGCGGCGTGCTCTCGGTCTTCGCCATGTCGATCGGCACCGCGATCACCGTCTCGACCCTCGCCACCATGGCCGTGACAGCTAAGGGCTTCGCGCTACGTTACGTCTCGAGCCGATCGGCCGCGATGCGCATTTCAAACGGCATAGAGATTGCCGGCGCTCTGCTGGTGCTTATCCTCGGGCTAGTGCTGTTGGGCGCGGCGCTGCAGAGCTGAGCGGCACTGAAGCTTCTCCTTCTGTACCTGCCTCTCGCCGCAAGTGGTCGGAGTGAGGGACAACCGCCCGATCGGCATCCGAGACCGGAAGACTACAGCGCCGCGCGTCTGAAAAAGACGCGCGGCGCTGTAACAGCAAGTTCACTGTCCGCGCCGACGCTGGTGGCGGGCGCGCAGCCAGAAGATCAGGAAGAAGGCGAGCACGAAAAGGGCGCCGAAGCCGGCGGCGAGCCAGGGCGAGATGTCGCCCAGCCGCAGCATGATCGAAGGCAGGGCGAAGAAGCCGGTGCCGACGACGACGAGAATGATCGCCGCCGCGATTGCCGGAGATTTTTCTTTCTTGTCGGCCATGTCACGCCTGCTCCTTTGCCGAAAGCTCCGCGCGGATATCCTCGAGACGCCGCCGCTGGCGCCCCTCGCCGTCGAAATTGTCAGGCGACAGCCAGTCTTCGAAGGCGGCCCTGATGAGCGGCCATTCGCAGTCGATCATCGAGTACCATGCCGTGTCGCGATTGGCGTGCTTGGAAACCATGTGCTGGCGGAAAATGCCCTCGAAGGTGAAGCCGAGCCGTAGTGCCGCGGCGCGGCTCCGCTGGTTCTCGCTGTGGCATTTCCACTCGTAGCGGCGATAGCCGAGATTCTCGAAGGCGTGTCGCGCCAGCAGGTATTGCGCTTCCGTCGAGAGGGCCGAGCGGGCCATGGCGGGCCCATGTGCAATACCGCCGACCTCCACCACGCCGTTGGTCGGGTCGGCGCGCATATAGTTCGCCATGCCGACGATCTTGTCCGTCGCCCGATCGCGAAACACCTCCGTGATCCAGCCGGCTTTCGTCTGCACGGCAGAGAGCCAGTCCTCGAAGGCCGCGATGCCGGAAAAATCATCCTGCGTGAAATATTTAAGCAACGGATTGATCGCCAGACCACCAAACGCGTCATGCCAGAGCGCCTCGAGATGCGTCGCGCGGTCGTAGGGCTCCACGCGCACGTAGCGCCCGTCGATCGTCACCGGCTGCGGCGCCGGGCAGGCCGTCCAATGGGCAAGATCACGCATCGATTTCTCCCGCTTTGCATTTGCCTCGCAATACAGCGCCGCGCGTCTTGTTAGACGCGCAAAGGTCGCTGTAGCATTTTGAATTGCTGCATGTCTTTGCTCTTTAATTGAGGTCGATCAAACGAGACATGCAGTAGGACGGACGCCGATCGACGGCAAATTCAAAGTCGTGATGCATCCGACAAGCGAACCGGATGGCGCCTCTGATTCGCCGACATCGCTTCAGACGGGAAGTTTCGCCGCAGATACGGTGGCTTCGATATGGTCGACGAGCGCATCGGCAAGACCAAGCCGGCCGGCCAGCAGATCGAGGTAACCGCGCTCGGCCCGGCTTTCCGGCTCGATCGCAAGGCGCGAGGCGGTATAAATCTCCACCCTTTTTTCCTCCGTCGTCCCGGCGGCAATGATCGCGTCGAGATCGACCGGGTTTACCAACTCGCTTTCGAGGAAGGCGGCCGCCTCTGCCGAAAGGCCGGAAACGGACAGCTTGTCCATGATACGGCCCCGCTCAGACTCGTCGATATGTCCATCGGCCCGGGCAGCAGCAATCATTGCGCGGACGAGGACCAGGGCGAAGTCATCGCTCACCGCCTCCGGCGCGACGAAGCCGGAATCGGCCGGCGGCGCCGGCAATTGCGCGGGCGCCGGGGTGGCGGGCTCGGCCGCGGGCGCCTGGCCCGCCTGATACTTCTTGTAGGCCTGGTATCCGAGGCCGGCGATCGCCGCCAGGCCGCCGAGAGCCACCGCATTGCCGGCCAGATTTCGGCCGGACTTGGTGCCTAGGAGGACCGCCGCGATCGCACCCGTTGCCAAGGGATTGTCCTTGGCGAGCTTCGTCACCTGGTCCGCGCGGTCGCGAACCGTGCCGCCGGCACCGGGCACCTGCGATCCCAGGAACTGATCCAGCAATTTCTTCGCGTCGAACATCGGCCTCGCTCCTTATGGGTTTGGCTGGGACGCTTTCAGCGTTCCCACCCGCTCCGGTCGGCGGAGAGAGACATAGGAACCTTGCCGGCAAAATACAAACACCCGAGGAAGAGGATGGACCGCCTCCGGCCTTCCAGGCAAGCTGCGTCAAGCCTTCAGTGCAGCTGCCTCCGCGGCGAGCTTGGTGATTCCAGCCCAGTCACCCTTGGCTACGAGGTCCTTCGGCGCCACCCAGGAACCGCCGACGCAGACGACGTTCGGCAACGAGAGGTATTCGCATGCATTGGCGAGCGAGATGCCGCCGGTCGGGCAGAACAGGCTGCCAGCGAGCGGCGAAGAAAGCGACTTCAGATAGGCAGCGCCCCCGGCCTGTTCGGCGGGGAAGAACTTCATCACTTCATAGCCTTCCTCGCGAAGGCCCATCACTTCGCTGGCCGTTGCCGCACCGGGCAGCAGCGGCACTTCGTGGTCATTGGCGACATCGATCAGTTCCTGTGTCGTGCCGGGGCTGACGATGAATTGCGACCCAGCCTCGACGGCCGCTTCGAACTGCGCCGCATTGAGGATAGTTCCGGCGCCCGCAACCGCGCCTTCGACTTCATCTGCCACCGCGCGGATCGCCTCGAGGGCCGCCGGCGTACGCAACGTGATCTCGATCGCCTTGAGGCCGCCGGCAACCAGCGCCCGAGCGAGCGGTACGGCGGTCGCCGCATCATCGATCACCAAGACCGGTACCACCGGTTGCAGCTTGAGGATGGAAAGAAGCCTGTCGGTCTTGACGCTCATGCCCGCCGTCCTTTTAAAACGATTGAATCCTGCCCTTCGAATACTCCGCCCGCCTGTCATTGTCGACCCCAAAGCTGCACCGCACCCACCACCCTGATGAAGCAGACGATAAAATATCATCCACGACAAAGAGATGGCTTGAGCCGGACCGATTAGACGCTAGTCTTGCCGTAAGGGACCTCTCAAGACCGGCAGGCTTCCATGGCTAAGGAGATCGAACGAAAATTCCTGGTCGCGTCCGACGGCTGGAAACACCACGCCGACAAGGGTATCAGGCTTCGGCAGGCCTATATCGTGACCATGGCGGATCGCTCGGTGCGGGTCCGCATCCACGGCAACAAATGGGCGCGCCTCACCGTGAAGATCGGCAAATCCTCGCTCGTTCGAAATGAATACGAATATGATCTGCCGATGGACGACGCCCGCGAGTTGCTGGGCCAGGCGGTCGGCCTCGTCATCGAGAAGCGGCGCTTTCGCGTGCCGCACAAGGGTTTCACCTGGGAGGTCGACGTCTACGAGGGCGCGCTCGGGGGACTCGTCGTCGCCGAGGTGGAAATGAAGCGGGAATCGGATCTGCCCGCCTTGCCCGTCTGGGTGGGGCGGGAGATCACCGGCGACCGCCGCTATTCCAACCAGGCGCTCGCCACTGAAGGGGTCCTGGTGGCTCAGCCATGACCTATGCCTTCGACCCTGCCCATCCCTTCACGGAAGACTTCCGCGCGATCGCGGCCGAGCAGATCGGGTGCGCAGTAGCCGTGCTGGAGGAGCAGCCGGGAGGCATGCATGAGGCGATCCACGACGCCCGCAAGAACTTCAAGCGTCTGCGAGCCCTCTACCGTTTGGTGGCCTGCGACGCGGCGCTCTTCCAGAAGCAGGAAAACGCCCGCATTCGGGAAATGGCGCGGAATCTGTCGATCGTGCGCGATGCGGCCGCGCTTGTCGAAAACGCCAATTACCTGCGTGCGCATGCGGCAAGTGAGGAGCAGCAGGTCGCTCTGGATAAGGTCTGCGCGATCCTGGCGATCCGCCGCGACAGGATCGCTGCAGAGGAAACCGATCTCGAGCGAAAAATCTGCGTGACAATCGCCGGCTGCGAAGCGGCGCTTGCGGCACTCGCGCGCGTGTCGTTCCATGATGGCAGGCGAAAATCGGCCGCCCGACTGGAAAAGGGCTGGCGGCGCACGCTGAAACGCGCGGCGCGCGCGAGGTCTGCCTGCGAAACGGGCACCGACGCCGTGCTCTTTCACGAGTTGCGCAAGCGTGCCCAGGACTATCGGATGCATCTCGCCCTCCTCAGGGAAGTGTGGCCATCAGCCATGCAGGCAAAGCGGTCAGACACCAAGGAATTGGTCGACCTGCTCGGCCACCTGAACGACCTCTCCACCCTGACGTCGCTCATCGACGAAGAGCCGGAGATCGCCGGCGACAGTCAGAACCAGACACATCTCCTTTCAGCCGTAATCGCCCGCCAGGAAGAACTTCGTCAGGAGGCTCTGCAGCGGGCGCAAGCCGTCTTTTTCGACGCGCCGGAGCGGGAGAGCCGGACGGTCGGATTACTCTGGCTCGAGGCGGGACGGTAGCTTCTTTTGCCTCTCATCCGGCCTCCCCGCCATCTTCCCCCCGTTTGCAGGGGAGCGGCGATCACAGGCGCTATTCGCCGCAATTGCGCCGGAGGCCCGAAAGCTGTATTTGCCTGCCCATGAACGACACCTTCACGACACCGCGCCCGGAGACGCAAGGCCAATTTCTCGTGGCCGCGCTCTATCACTTCGTTTCCTTTCCGCGCTTCGCCGAATTCCGCGGACCGCTGCAGGTCGTCTGCGATGAAAACGGGATCAAGGGCACGCTGCTCATCGCCCGGGAGGGCATCAACGGCACGATCGCCGGCAGCGAGAAAGGAATCGCCGCGGTGCTCGCCTTTCTGCGCGCGCAGCCCGAATTCGCCCGCCTCGAGCACAAGGAGAGCCGGGCCTCGTCCATGCCCTTCCTGCGCATGAAGGTGCGCCTGAAGAAGGAGATCGTCACCATGGGCGTCGAGAACATCGACCCCAATCGGGTGGTCGGCACCTATGTGGAGCCGAGGGACTGGAACGCGTTGATCTCCGATCCCGAGACGCTCGTCATCGATACGCGCAACGACTACGAAACCGCGATCGGCCTCTTCCGCGGCGCCGTCGACCCGAAGACGAAGAGCTTCCGGGAGTTTCCCGATTGGGTACGCAACCATGGCGGGCTGCACAACAAGCCGAAGATCGCCATGTACTGCACCGGCGGCATACGCTGCGAGAAGGCGACCGCCTTCATGAAGGAACAGGGCTTCGAGGAGGTCTACCATCTCAAGGGCGGCATTCTCAAATATCTCGAGGAAATCCCGTTGGAGGAGAGCCTCTGGGACGGCGCCTGCTTCGTCTTCGACGAGCGCGTTTCGGTCACCCACGGCCTTCAGGAAGGCGAGCACACGCTCTGCCATGCCTGCCGCCAGCCCTTGACGCCCGAAGACCTGTTCTCGCCTCTCCACGAAGAAGGCGTCTCCTGTGTGCATTGTCACGACGAGCGCAGCGAGGAGGATCGGGAGCGCTACCGGGAACGAAAGCGGCAGATCGCCCTGGCGAAGAAGCGCGGAGATAGGCATCTGGGGAACTGAACCGAACGACGACCTTCCCGAGCCGTTCAGGTACGCATGCAGTAATTCAAAGTGCTACAGCGCGTCTAATAAGACCCGCGGCGCTGTAGTGTCACACAGCCCTATGGTTGCCCTTCGGGAACCGCTCCGCCAGTTCCTGGTACCAGTAACCGCTCTTCTTGATTGTTCGCACCTGCGTCTCGTAATCAACATGGACGATGCCGAAGCGCATGCGATAGCCTTCGGCCCATTCGAAATTGTCCATGAGGCTCCAGGCGAAATAGCCGCGCATGGGATATCCCTTGGCGATAAGGTCTGCCGTCACCGCCAGGTGGTCGGCGATGTAATCGAGCCGCGGCTGGTCGTCGACAGCGCCTTTCTCGACGCCCATGTTGTAGCAGGCGCCGTTTTCGGTGATGTAGCAGTCGGGGAGCGCATAACGGGCGTTCAGCGTTTCGACCAGAGTGCCGAGCGCCGGCGCGAAGACCTCCCAGCCGATATCCGTCTTCACCTCGCTGACCGGCTTGCTACTGACCGTGGCCGGATATTCGGCACCCGGGGCGGGGTCCTGCGAGACGCGCATCGGCGTGTAATAATTGAGCCCCCACCAGTCGAGGGGCTGTGCGATCGTCGCCATGTCGCCGTCTTCGATCGGCGGCATGCGGGAACCGAGCGCCGCCAGGAAGCCCTCCGGGTACTCGCCCTTGAAGACCGGATCGAAGAAGACGCCATTGTGGAAATCGAAAGCACGTTCGGCCGCAGCCTTGTCCTCGGCGCTGTCGCTGCCGGGATAGACCGAATGAGCGTTGATGACCATGCCGACCGGCAGTTCCGGCCGTTCCGAGCGGATTGCTCCGACGCCGAGGCCGTGGGCGAGATTGGTAAAATGCAGTGCGGCAAGCGCCGCATCCATGTTGCGCTCGCCCGGCGCATGGATACCGTAAAGATGTCCGAGCCAGACGGAGCACCAGGGCTCGTTGAAGGTCGCCACCGCGTCAAGTCGGTCGCCGAGACGGGCGATCACCGTCTTGGCATAACGCTGATAGGCATAGGCGGTGGTCCGCGCTGTCCAGCCGCCGTCGCCCATCAGCGCCAGTGGCAGGTCCCAGTGGTAAAGTGTGGCAAAGGCCTTGATGCCGCGGGCCCTCAGGCCGTCGACGAGCCGATCGTAGAAGTCGAGCCCCCTCTCGTTGACCGGTCCCGTGCCTTCCGGAATGATGCGTGGCCAGGCGATCGAAAAGCGATAGGCCTCGACGCCGAGGCTCTTGATCAGGTCGAGGTCCTGCTCCAGCCGATTGTAGTGATCGCAGGCGATGTCGCCGTTGTGGCGCCCGAAAACACGGCCGGGCATATTGGAAAAGGCATCCCAGATCGACGGCTTGCGTCCGTCCGCCTTGCTGGCGCCCTCGATCTGGAAGGAAGCTGTGGCAACGCCGAAGACAAAGTCGCCCGGGAAGCGCTCTGCGAGTTTCCTGGCTTCGATCATGCTCATCATCCTTGCTCTGGCAGCGGCGTCCGGCCGACAAGCCGTGGCCGCCGCTGCGCCTCTTCTATTCCGACCACCGCCTGAAGCGACAGTGGCAAATGTCAACCCGCGACGGAAGGGTTGCCCCTCCCATCGCCCGGGCCTCAAACCTTTATCCAGGCGCCGTTGCGCTTCGAGGAGCGAACGCAGGCGTCGACAAAGACCATGCCCTTCATACCGTCGTCGATTGTCGGATAAGTGACGGCCGGGTCCACCGTTTCGCCGTTGCCCCTGGCATGGATCGCCCGCGCCGCTTCCGTATAGATATTGGCAAAGGCTTCGAGATAGCCTTCCGGATGGCCCGAAGGAATACGCGATGCTCGGGCAGCCGCCGGTGATGCACCCGCACCGGCGCGGGTCAGCAGGCGCTTCGGCTCGCCGAAGGGCGTGTACCAGAGATAATTGGGGTCCTTCTGCGTCCATTCGAGACCGCCCTTGCTGCCATAGACGCGCAGCATCAGCCCATTTTCGTTACCGGGCGCCACCTGGCTGCACCAGAGCATGCCTTTTGCGCGCGCGCCGTCCTTCTCCTTGAAGCGCAGCATCACATGGGCGTTGTCGTCGAGCTGACGGCCGGGAACGAAACTGTCGAGATCGGCGGAAAGCTCGTCCAGTTCCAGCCCCGATACGAAGCAGCCGAGATTATACGCGTGAGTGCCGATATCGCCGGTCGAGCCGCCGACGCCGGAGCGCGCCGGATCCGTCCGCCATGCCGCCTGTTTCTGGCCGGACTGCTCGATGCTCTCGGTCAGCCAGTCCTGCGGGTATTCCATGTGGACGAGGCGGACGGCGCCGATCTCCCCATTCGCGATCATCTCGCGCGCCTGCCGCACCATCGGATAGCCGGTGTAGTTATGCGTCAGGACGAAGAGCGCATCGCTTTCGTCCGCCGCCTGCTTGAGCTTCTTCGCATCGGCAAGTGTCGAGGTCAGCGGCTTGTCGCAGATCACGTGAATGCCGCGCTTCAGAAATTCCTTGGCGGCGGCATAATGCACGTGATTGGGCGTGACGATCGCCACCGCCTCGATGCCGTTCTTCAGCTTCGCCTCGCGGATCGCCATTTCCTTGAAATCGGAATAGACGCGCGAGGGGTCTAGGCCGAGCTCGCGGCCCGAGGCCTGGGCCTTGTCCGGCGTCGACGACAGAGCGCCGGCGACCAACTCATAGTGACCGTCGAGCCGAGCGGCGATGCGATGCACCGCGCCGATGAAGGCGCCGGAGCCGCCGCCCACCATGCCGAGACGGATGCGCTTCTGATGAGTTTCCGTGCTGCTTCCCTCAACTGCCATGCGTGTTTCCTCTCCTGACCTTAGCTGTTGGGCAATACAAAGCCCCCTCCCCACCCCCTCCCCACAAGGGGGAGCGGCTTCACCTGCCGTCCGCTCCATTCATGTCCCGACGCCTTTCGGGAGTATGGATATCTTGCTGATGATGACGGCGGGAGCAGTTCGGGAAGCCCCTCCCCCTTGTGGGGAGGGGTTGGGGAGGGGTTTCCCGCTTAAATCCCCAGCATCCGCCGGTTCGCCGCCTCATCCGTGCCGCTGTCGGCGAAATCGTCGAAGGCCTTTTCGGTGACGTGGATGATGTGCGCCTTGACGAACTCCGCGCCCTCGCGCGCGCCGTCCTCCGGGTGCTTCAAGGCGCATTCCCACTCAACCACAGCCCAGCCGGCGAAGTCGTTCGCCGCCATCTTCGAAAACACCGCACCGAAATCCACCTGACCGTCGCCGAGCGAACGGAAGCGGCCAGCGCGGTTGACCCAGCCCTGATAACCGCCATAGACGCCCTGCCGCCCGGTCGGATTGAACTCCGCATCCTTGACGTGAAACATCCGGATGCGGTCCTTGTAGATGTCGATATTGTCGAGATAATCGAGGCACTGCAGCACGTAGTGGGACGGATCGAAGAGCATGCAAGCGCGGGCGTGATTGCCGGTCCGTTCGAGGAACATCTCGTAGGTTATGCCGTCGTGCAAGTCCTCGCCCGGGTGGATTTCATAGCAGACGTCGACGCCGCAATCCTCCGCATGGTCGAGGATCGGTTTCCACCGCCGGGCGAGCTCGTCGAAGGCGGTTTCCACCAGGCCTGTGGGACGCTGCGGCCAAGGATAGACGAAGGGCCAGGCGAGCGCGCCGGAAAAGCTTGCCATGGCGTTGAGACCGAGGTTCTTCGAAGCCGTCAGCGCCAGCTTCACCTGCTCGACCGCCCATTCCTGGCGCGCCTTCGGATTGCCGCGAACCTCCGGTGCGGCGAAACCGTCGAAGGCCTCGTCATAGGCGGGATGCACCGCCACCAATTGGCCCTGAAGATGGGTCGAAAGCTCGGTGATCTCGACGCCGTTGTCGCGTGCCGTGCCGGTGATCTCGTCGCAATAGGTCTTCGATGCGGCTGCCTTCTTCAGGTCGAAGAGCCGGCCGTCCCAGCTCGGTACCTGCACGCCCTTGTAGCCGCAATCGGCGGCCCATTTGGTGATCGCGTCCCAGGAGTTGAACGGCGCCGCATCGCCGGCGAATTGCGCAAGAAAGAGCCCCGGTCCCTTGATGGTCCTCATGCAAATTTCCTCCCTTTTGCCTCTCTGAGAAAACCGGCGTGCCGGTCAAGTGGTGGCCGTTGAGCGCTTCGTCCCCGCAATTTCGTGACAACCGACATACCTGCAACGTTGCAGGAGCCAAAAGCTAACAGAATTTCCGTCAGGGGCAATGGGCTTCTGCCGCCTTGTGGAAAAAGAACTCGTCACGCCGGCAGGAGCGCTGACCACGCCCCTGCCAAGGGACGGATGCCCGTCAGACGTAACGGTTGACGATGTTTTCCAGAAGTTCCTGCTTGCCGGATTTGGGCTGCGGATTGAGGTCGGCCTTCAGAACCCAGGCCTCGATCTCTTCGAGCGAGAAGCCGCCCTCGAGCATCTTCTTCGCTTCGGGTACAGCCCAGCCGGCGTAACGTTTGTCGAGCGGGGCCGAGAGCGCCTTGTCCCCGATCATCTTCGCCGCCGCCTTCAGGCCGCGCGCGCAGCAATCCATGCCGCCGATATGGCCGATCAGCAGATCCTCCGGATCGATCGACTGGCGGCGCAGCTTCGCATCGAAATTGGTGCCGCCGGTCTTGAAGCCGCCGCCGGACAGGATCTGATAGTAGGCGAGCGCCATTTCCGGAACATTGTTCGGGAACTGGTCGGTATCCCAGCCGGACTGGTAATCGTTGCGGTTCATGTCGATCGAGCCGAAGATGCCGAGCGCATTGGCAAGTGCCAGTTCGTGCTCGAACGAGTGGCCGGCGAGGATCGCGTGGCCCTGCTCGATATTCACCTTCACCTCGTTTTCGAGGCCGTATTTCTTCAGGAAGCCGTAGACGGTCGCGACGTCGTAATCGTATTGGTGCTTTGTCGGCTCCTGCGGCTTCGGCTCGATGAGGATCGTGCCCTTGAAGCCGATCTTGTGCTTGTATTCGACGACGAGATTTAAAAAGCGGCCGAGTTGGTCGAGCTCGCGCTTCATGTCGGTGTTGAGCAGCGTCTCATATCCCTCGCGCCCGCCCCAGAGCACGTAGTTCTCGCCGCCGAGCTTTTGCGTCGCGTCGATGCAGGTCTTCACGGTCGCCGCCGCGAAGGCGAAGACGTCCGGGTCGGGATTGGTCGCGGCACCGCCCATATAGCGGCGGTTCGAGAAGAGGTTCGCGGTACCCCAAAGCAGCTTTACCCCGCTGTCCGCCTGCTTCCTGGCGAAATAGTCGACGATCTCATTGAGGTTGCTGGTGTTCTCGGCAAAGTTCCGGCCCTCCGGGCGCACATCCGCGTCATGGAAGCAGTAGTAGGGCGTGCCGAGCAACTGGAAGAACTCGAAGGCAACGTCGGCCTTGAGCTTCGCCGCTTCCATCGTGTCCTTGAACCATGGACGCTCGAAGGTCTGTCCGCCGAAGGGATCGCCGCCCGGCCAGACGAATGTGTGCCAGTAGGCGACGGCGAAGCGCAGATGCTCCTCCATCCGCTTGCCAAGGACGATCTCGTCCGGATTGTAGTGACGGAAGGCAAGCGGATTGGTGCTTTCCGGCCCTTCATATTTGATCTTGGCGATATCGCCGAAAAAACCCGTGTTCACGGCTGGCTCCTCTCATGGACTCTGCAATGCCGGCTCTGTCCGGCCGTCTGGTGGAAAGGTAATCGTTTACAGTCCCTCGGGTGACCGGCACCGGCCGGCTGTGCCTGGCTCGTTACATCGTCGCTCCCTTGATTGCGGGGTAAAGCCGACGGTAGCGCCGGTAGGCGTCTTCATAGGCCGGCACCAGCGAGGCGTCGGGCGCGATCGTTTCCGCCGTCTCGGGCGCCGTGCAGACAGAAAACGCATCCGCGCCGGTCGCGGCGATCAGACCGAGCCGCGCCGAGCCAAACGCCGCACCGAAATCGCCATCGGCCGGTAGGTCGACCGGCAGGTCGAGCGCCGTCGCGATCGATTTCAGCCAATAGCGGGAGCGGGAGCCGCCGCCGATCGCAGTGACGCGGGAAAGCAACGTGCCGGCCGACCGCAAGGCTTCCAGGCTGTCGCGAATCGCAAAGGAAACGCCTTCGAGCACCGCCTGCGTCAGCACCGCTCGCGAGCTCTCGTGCCCAAGGCCGGCAAAGGCGCCGCGGATCGCCGCGTCGTTGTGCGGCGTGCGCTCTCCGGAGAGATAGGGAAGGAAGGTGACCGAACCGGGCGCCTTGAGCTCATCGCCAAGCTCTGCGGTGAGATCCGCCGCGCTCCTGCCGGTTACGCCCGCATGCCAGTTCAGCGCGTCGGTCGCCGAAAGTATGACGCCCATCTGATGCCATGTGTTGGGCAGCGCATGGCAGAAGGCATGAACGGCGCTTTCCGGATTGGGGAGATAGCGGGCGTTGGCGGAAAAGAGCACGCCGGACGTTCCGAGCGAGACGAAAGCATCCCCCTCGCCGACGGTGCCCATGCCGCAGGCAGACGCCGCATTGTCGCCGGCGCCGCCGGCCACGACGACGTTCTGGCCCATGCCCCAGCGGCTCGCAAGTTCCGGCCTCAAGGCGCCGGCCCCTTCGGTCCCCTCGACGAGGCTCGGCATCTGCCGCTCCTCGAGGTATGTGGCGGCAAGCAGACTCTCGGACCACCGGCGCTTGCCCGTGTCGAGCCACGACGTGCCGGCGGAATCCGACATTTCCGACATGTGCTCGCCGGTCAGCCACAGGCGGAGATAGTCCTTGGGCAGCAGGACCCAGCGCAGCTGCGCGAAGATCTCCGGCTCGTTTTCCCGCACCCAGGCGAGCTTCGGCGCGGTGAAGCCGGGAAAGACAATGTTGCCGGTGAGCGCGCGGAACTGCGGGTCGCTGTCGAGTTCGGCTGCTTCGGCGTAGCTGCGGGTGTCGTTCCAGAGTATGCACGGCCGAAGCACGGCGTCATGCTTGTCGAGAAGCGTTGCGCCGTGCATCTGGCCGGACAAGCCGATCCCGCGGACGGCGGCAAGCGCCTGTGAATGGGCCGCCTTGAGCCCGCCGATCGCCTCGTCAGCCGCACGGATCCAGTCGGCGGGATCCTGTTCCGACCAGCCGGGACGCGGGCGAGACACGTCGAGACCGGCCGAGGCGGAACCGACGATGCGTTGGTCGTCATCGATCAGCATCGCCTTGACGCCGGAGGTACCGAGATCCAGTCCGAGATACATGGGTATCCTCCTAAGCCTGCCCGTTCGGCAGATTGTCCTTCAGGAATATATCGATGCGGATGCGTTCCTGCGCCGCAATCACCGGCAGGCCGTCCGCCTTGGCCTTGAGGACGCGGATCGCGCTCCTGACCTCGTGGCCGGCATCCTGGTTGAGGATCACGTCGATCGTTCCGGAGACAAGCGCGGCGCGGCTATAGGGGGTCAGTTCGTGTGCAACCACGCAGATCGTTTCCGCCTTGCCCGCCGTCTCGAGCGCCGCGACGAGACCGCGATTGCCGGCGCCGAGACTATAGATGCCGGCAAGATCCGGCTGCGCAGCGAGAAGCGCCGCGACCAGCTTCTGGGCGAGCACCGCATCGTCCTGGCCCTCGATTACCGGCAGCAGCGCGCGGGCGCCGAAATGGTCGCGCATCACCGCATGAAAGCCTTCAAGCCGATCCCTGTGATCGCGCACGAGCATGGAGCCGGCCAGCACGGCGACCGGTCCTTCGCGGCTGCCGAGAAAGCGTCCGATCAGATTGCCGGCCGTGCGCCCGGCGGCGATATTGTCGATGCCGGCGAAATGATCGCGCGCCGAACCCGGCAGATCCGAGACGAGAGTCACAACGGCAATACCGTCGTCGCGAAGACGTTTCACCGCCGCGGTCACTTCTGGCGCATCGATAGCGACGACGGCAACGCCTGCCGGCTGTCGCCGATGCGCCTCTTCGAGTGCCTCCGCCAACGCCTGCGGATTGAAGGCCGGTACCGACAGAATGGTGATCTCCGTGCGCTCCGCCGCCGAGCGGGCGATCGCCGCCCTGACTTCGACCTCCAGGCCGCGCATGAAGGAGTTGTCGCCCGCCGGAACGATGAAAACCAGCGGATAGGTGCGGCCCTTTGCAAGGTTCGCTGCCGTGACGTCGCGTACGTAGCCAAGCGTTTCGATCGCCCGCTCGACCTTGTCGCGCGTCACGGCCCGGACGCCCGGACGCTTGTTCAGCACCCGGTCGACGGTGGCCAGGCTGACGCCCGCTTCGGCGGCGATATCGTGAACGGTTGGGCGCATCTTCTCCTCCTCGGGAATCCCCTTAGAGGAATTTCTGATGTACGTAAATCAAAAATGTATTGAGGGCGCCATTGGCAGGAGGGGATGGTTCAATACAAAAACGCCCGCAACGAGTTTGACACTCTTGCACCGTGGTGGCCCCTCACGCTTGTCCCGCAAAAGGCAACGGAACGGGAGCACAACGGCCACCATTCTCTCCGCCAACGCCTAGCACAGGCAAAGAGCGGCTGGAAAGTTGCCGCATCTCCCTCCGCCCTATGCGGGGTAGCTGGGCGGATGAGGGATTCGTAGCCTTTAATGCCCGCCGCCGGTGCTGCCATCCTGCGGTTTGCTGATCATCAGGACGCCGGTGATCATCACCAGGAAGAGTGCGGTCAAAAGCAGGAATATGTCGCCGAACGACATGATCGCCGCCTGTTGCTGCACCATGGCGGCCAGTTGCTTGACGGCGGCGGTCGTGCCGTCAAGGCCATAGGCGTCGAAATTCGCCGCCATGCTGTTGAGGCGATCCACCGCCTCGGGATTGCCCCATTGAACGTGCTCGGCAAGTCGGGCGTGATGGAAATCCTGCCGCGCTGTCAGGATCGTATTGATGATCGCAAGTCCGACGGCGCCGCCGAGATTGCGCGTCAGATTAAAGAGACCGGAGGCATTGCGGACGCGCTCGGGCGGCAACGTACCGAGCGCGATATTGTTGATCGGCACCATGCAGAGCATCAGCGAGCAACCGCGCAGGATCTGCGGCACGAACAGTTCCCAGAAGTCCCAGTCCGCGGTCAAATGGCCCATCATCCAGGTGCCCGCCGCGAATCCCGCAAAGCCGATCCCCATCATCAGTCTGGGATCGAGGCGCCCCGCCAGGAAACCTGCGACCGGCGCGGTGAAGAACATGGCGAGGCCCGAGACGAACATGGTCTCGCCGATCATCAGCGAATCATAACCGCGTATCCGGCCGAGGTAGAGCGGATAGAGATAGGTGAGTCCGTAGAGACCGATGCCCATGACGAAGGAGAAGAGTGAGCCGAATGTGAAGTTGCGGTTGGCGAAGGCCCTGAGATCGACCACAGGAAATTCCGCCGCGAATGCCCGGTGGAAGAACACAAGGGCACCGAGCGCGGCCGCGACCGCGCCCATGACGATATGTGTGTCATTGAACCAATCATTGGCGTTGCCTTCCTCCAGCACGTATTCGAGCGAGCCCAGAAAGATTGCCATCGAAAGAAGGCCCCACCAGTCGAACTTCTTCATCAGTCCCAGTTCCGGCTTGTCGAAGTCGATGAAGGTCCAGGTCAGCGACGCAACGATGATGCCGGGAATGACATTGACGAGGAACAGCCAGTGCCAGGAAAAGGCGTGGCTCAGATAGCCGCCGACCGTCGGGCCGATGGTGGGCGCCAACGTCGCGATCAGCCCGATGATTGGCGAGACGACGTTGCGCTTCGACGGCGGGAAGATGGTAAAGGCGGCGGCAAAGACCGAGGGAATCATGCCCCCGCCGATAAAGCCCTGGATCGCACGGTAGACGATCATCTGCTCTATGTTGGTAGCGGTCGCGGCGAGTGCGCTAGCCGCCGTGAAACCGGCGGCGGCGACGGAAAAGAGCACGCGCGTCGAAACGATGCGGGCGAGTGTGCCCGACAGCGGGATCATGATGACTTCGGCGATCAGATAGGCAGTCTGCACCCATCCGATCTCGTCCGAGCCGGCGGAGAGCCCCGCCTGGATTTCGGCAAGTGAGGCCGAAACGATCTGGATGTCGAGGATCGCCATGAACATGCCGACCACCATAGCCAGGAAAGCGATCAGCCGCCGCGGGTCCATGCGTTCTTCCGCGCCGACGGCGCGTGCCGCCACGACGCCCGCTGCTGCCGTTGCCGCCATCCTGGGCACTCCTCGCTTGTCGCTTACTTCGCCTCGGCGACCGTCGCGCCTTTCGGGGCCGTTCGGGTATCGACGTCGACAACGACGCTCAGCCCCGCGCGCAGATTGCCCTTGGCGAGCGCATCGGCCGGCAGCGTGATGCGGACCGGGACGCGCTGGGTGATCTTGGTGAAGTTGCCCGTGGCGTTTTCCGCCGGCAGCAGTGAGAAGACCGCGCCGGAGGCCGGCGAAATCGACGCGACGGTGCCTTCGATGGAGTGCCCGTCATAGGCGTCGACATGGATCTGGACCTTGGAACCCGGCACCAGATCCGCAATCTGCGTTTCCTTGAAATTGGCGTCGATATAGAGCGCGTTTACCGGCACGAGCGCCGCAAGGCGCTGTCCTGCGGAAACGAGGTCGCCGACCTGGACCGCGACATTGCCGACGACACCGTCATAGGGCGCCTTCAGCACGGTGAAGGCGAGGTCGCGGTTCGCCTTGTCGCGCGCAAGTTCAAGCGATCGGATGGTGCTCTCCGCTTCCTGGCGCTGCGCCTGGAGCACGGTGATATTAGCCTGGGCCGCGGCGATATTGGCATCCGCGCCGACGAGGTTCGCGCGTGCTTGGTCCAGTGCAACCTGTGCGCTGTCGCGAGCGGCGTCGGTCCCGAAGTCCTTTGACTGCAGATCGCTGGCTCGCTTCTGCGCCAGTTCTGCGCCCCTGAGCGCCGCCTCGAAGGATTCCTTCTGCGCTTGCGCCTGGTTGAGGCTTGCCTTCGCGCCGGCGATCTGCGCGTCGAAGCGGCTGAGCGCCAGCTTCTGCGTCAAAATCTGCGCCTCGGCCTGCTCGGCCGCGATGCGATAGTCGCCATCGTCGAGCGTGACGAGCGAGGCGCCGGCCTTCACGTGCTGGTTGGCGACGACATTGACCTTGGCGACATAGCCAGACACCTTTGGCGAGATGGTGGCGATATCCGCCTCGATATAGGCGTCGTCGGTCGTGACCATGAAGCGGCCGTTCGTCCACCAGTCATAGCCATACCAGCCGCCCGCCGCGAGCAACGCGAGGCCCAGAACCGGAAGTATCGGGTTTCGGCGCTTCTTCTGAGGCGCTGCCGTATCGGTCGATGGCCGTCCCCTCGCCGACGCCGCTTCGCCGCTCGGAGCCTCGACCTTGCCGGTGAGGTCCTTGACTTCGAAGTCATCGTCGACGGGACGGACGCGGGCAGCGCTCGAGATGCTGTTGCTGGACATGGGGACACCGGTCTGAATGAATGATTGCTAAAATTGACTGAACCGTTCGGTTCGATGTCGCTTGACATAGGGCCTTTGTCGCCGCATATCAAGTGCAAATCGAACCGATCGGTTCGAAAAACAAAGTGGTAAGAGGCGCCGACCGCTCAGTACCCCTTTCTTTTTATTGGATCCGATCGCGCCTATGGTTTTTGGATCGGCTCCAGAAACCAACGCGAAGCAGTGGAGAAGCCCGGCAATCATGAAGCCATCGAACAGCGACCAGCAGGAAAGGCATCCGCAGGAGCAGGAACAGCCGTCCACGAGCGGCGGCCGGCGACCCGCCGGCGCGGATCCGGTGAAGCGCGAGCAGATTCTCGAGGGCGCCAAACGCGTTTTCATGCGCAGCAACTTCGATGCAGCCAGTATGAACGACATTACCCGCGAGGCTGGCGTCTCAAAGGGCACTCTCTATGTCTATTTCGAGAACAAGGAAGACCTGTTCGAGGCGTTGATCGCGCGCGAGCGCAGCCGCATCGTCAGCAGCATCAAACAGTTGCTGAACGATCATGACTCCATTGAGGTCGCGCTTCACGATTTCGGCGTGGCCCTCGTGACCAGCATCACCTCCGACTACACGATCCGCGCGATGCGCACCGTGCTCGGTGTCATCGACCGAATGCCGCGGCTGGCACAACGCTTCTTCACCGCTACGCCGGAAAACGGCTATACCGTCCTGAAGTCCTATCTCGACCGGCAGGTGGCCAAGGGCATGCTGTCGATCGACGATACGGAGCTGGCAGCGAAACAGTTCATCGAGCTCTCCATGGCCGGCCTCTTCAAGGGCCGCCTCTTCGGCATGTGCGACGCGGTTCCGGCCGCACAGTTGGAAAAGAACGTGAGCTCAGCCATCCGCGTCTTCATGGCCGCCTATGGGCAGAAATCGCAAACCGGCTGAAACGGCACCCCGGGACACGCAGCGCCATTCTCGTCCAATCCCGCAATTGCGATCAAACGTGTCCGCCTGCGAGGCCGTATCAGCTGGATCGTCTGCCACGGGAGTGAACATGAGTGCCATCGGACGGGCGATCTGGTTCATTGAAAGCCATTTCGCCAGAGATATATCGCTGGAGCAGATTGCCGAGGCCGCCGGGCTGTCGCGCTATCATTTGTCGCGCGTCTTCGGCCTTGCGACCGGTCGTTCGATCAGCACCTATATCCGCGGGCGCCGCCTGAGCGGGGCGGCACGCCTCCTCGCCGACGGCAACTCGACCATTCTCGAGGTGGCCCTCGATGCGGGCTACGGCTCGCACGAGGCCTTCACCCGTGCCTTTCGCGAGCAATTCGGCGTGACTCCCGAATCCATCCGCAAGCAAGGGCATTTTCGCAACATCGAACTGATGGAGCCCATCAGAATGGACGACACACGCACCCTGAAAATCGACCCGCCGCGCTTCGAGGATGGCCCCGCGCTTCTCCTCGCCGGCCTGGCGGAGACTTATACCTACAATCGCACCGAGGGCATCCCCTCCCTCTGGCAGCGCTTCAACACCTATTTCGGCAACATCCCGGGCCAACGCGGCAATGTCGCCTATGGCGTTTGCACCCACGCGGATGCGGCGACCGGGAGCTTCCGTTACATGGCCGCCGTCGAAGTCGAAGACGCGGACTCGCTGCCGAACGGATTTTCGACCCTGAAGCTGCCGAAGCAACGCTATGCGGTGTTCCTGCATCGAGGGCACATTTCCGCGATCTCCAACACGGCTCAACACATCTTCGGGTCTTGGTTTCCGCAATCGGGACTCGAGCATGGCCAGACCCCCGACCTCATCGAACGCTATGACGAGCGCTTCGATCCGGAAACAGGCCAGGGCGTCGTCGAGATGTGGGTACCCATAAAGGAATGAGCGCATCATGCCGCAACGCCGCCGCGAAAGGCGCGGCGGCGCTTGCGACTTTCAGAAGTATCCCTAAATACTGCGGCGATCTTGCGCGACGACGCGCCCGGAGCGGGTTCCCGCTCTGCTTTGGTCTAGGAAAGGAAAAGATCGCCGATGCAGGAAATCCTCACACTCGTCCAAAGTCCCGAGGCTTGGGTCGCCCTGGTGACGCTCATCGTCATGGAGGTCGTGCTCGGCATCGACAACCTGATCTTCATCTCGATCCTCACCAACAAGTTGCCTGCAGCCCACCGTGTCAGTGCCCGCCGCATCGGCATCGGCCTTGCGCTGATCATGCGCCTGGCACTGCTCGGAACAATCGCGTGGATCGTGCAACTGACCCAGCCGGTCTTCGAAGCCTTCGGGCACGGCTTCTCCTGGAAGGACATGATCCTGATCGCCGGCGGCCTGTTCCTTGTCTGGAAAGCGACGAAAGAAATCCACCACAGCGTCGATCCGAAAGATCACGCGGAGGATTTCATCGCCACCTCAGCGATCAACAGCTTCACCGCAGCCATCGGCCAGATTCTGCTGCTCGACCTTGTCTTCTCCGTCGACAGCATCATCACCGCTGTCGGCATGACGCCGCACCTGCCGATCATGGTGGCCGCGGTTGTCGTCGCCGTTACAGTCATGCTGCTTGCGGCAACGCCGCTCGCCAACTTCATCGAGCGGAACCCGACCATCGTGATGCTGGCGCTCGCCTTCCTGCTGATGATCGGCACCACGCTGATCGCCGAGGGCATGGGCTTCCACGTCCCGAAGGGCTATGTCTATGCGGCCATGGCATTCTCGGCGCTGGTCGAGGGGCTGAATATGATGGCCCGCAATGCTCGTCTGAAGAGGCGGGCGGAAAAGCTCCACTAGCGCATGATCCGACCGGAGTGAAACGAGGATCGACAAGATCATGCGTCAAAAAGAAAGCGTTAGAGCGCCGATCTGATCCAGGCAGATCGAAACGCGCTCTAGCCGCCCCTCGATATGGGGGTCGGCATCGCGGACCTCCATGAGAATGAGCGGGCTCCGCCGTCCCGCGGCACGATCACCGCTACCGAAGCGTCTCCTTCCGGTTTCCGTTGACAGGAGGGGCTTTCTATGGTCTCACCCCTGCCGACTGGAATTGCCCGCCGATACCGCTGGTGCGGCGCCCTTGCGGGCGTTTCCTTCCCATAAAAAAGGCGCCCCGCCTGCGGGAGTACGCTCCGGCAGAGGGCCCCAAAGCACGTCAAGACGGGCAAGACCATGGCAGATTCAGGAGTCCGGGTGCGCATCGCGCCCTCCCCCACCGGCGAACCGCATGTCGGTACCGCCTACATCGCGCTGTTCAACTATCTCTTCGCGAAGAAGCATGGCGGCGAGTTCATCCTGCGCATCGAGGACACCGATGCGACACGCTCGACGCCGGAATTCGAGAAGAAGGTGCTCGATGCCCTGGAATGGTGCGGCCTCAAGTGGTCGGAAGGTCCCGATATCGGCGGCCCCTACGGTCCCTATCGCCAGAGCGACCGCAAGGATATCTATAAGCCCTATGTCGAGAAGATCGTTGCAAACGGCCACGGCTTCCGCTGTTTCTGCACGCCCGAGCGGCTGGAAGAGATGCGCGAGGCGCAGCGCGCCGCGGGCAAGCCGCCGAAATATGACGGTCTCTGCCTCAGCCTTGCAGCCGAGGAAGTGACCTCGCGAGTCGCCGCCGGCGAGCCCCACGTCGTGCGCATGAAGATCCCGACGGAAGGCTCCTGCAAGTTCCACGACGGCGTCTACGGCGACGTCGAGATCCCGTGGGATGCGGTCGACATGCAGGTGCTGCTCAAGGCCGACGGCATGCCGACCTACCACATGGCGAACGTCGTCGACGACCACCTGATGAAGATCACCCATGTCGCGCGCGGCGAGGAATGGCTCGCCTCCGTGCCGAAGCACATCCTGATCTACCAGTATCTCGGCCTCGAACCGCCGAAGTTCATGCACCTTTCGCTTATGCGCAACGCCGACAAGTCGAAGCTGTCGAAGCGCAAGAACCCCACGTCGATCTCCTATTACACCGCGCTCGGCTACCTGCCTGAAGCGCTGATGAACTTCCTCGGCCTGTTTTTCATCCAGATCGCAGAAGGTGAAGAGCTGTTGACGGTCGACGAGTTGGCGGAGAAATTCGACCCGGAAAACCTTTCGAAGGCCGGCGCCATATTCGACGTCCAGAAGCTCGACTGGCTGAACGCCCGCTGGATCCGCGAGAAGCTTTCCGAAGAAGAATTCGCCGCCCGCGTCTTCGCCTGGGCGCGCGAGAACGACCGCCTCATGGAAGGCCTCAAGCTCTCGCAGTCGCGTATTTCCAAGCTCGGTGAACTGCCCGACCTCGCCGCCTTCCTGTTCAAGTCGGACCTCGGCCTGCAGCCCGCCGCCTTTGCCGGCGTCAAGGCTTCGCCCGAGGACATGCTGGAAATCCTGAACACGGTACAGCCGCATCTCGAGAAGATCCTCGAATGGAACAAGGAGTCGATCGAGGCGGAACTGCGCGCCGTCGCCGAAGCGACCGGCAAGAAGCTGAAGGCGATCGTCGCGCCGCTCTTCGTCGCCGTCTCAGGCTCGCAGCGCTCGCTGCCGCTCTTCGATTCAATGGAGTTGCTCGGCCGCGCGGTCGTGCGCCAGCGCCTGAAGGTGGCGTCTCAGGTCGTCGCTTCGATGGTCGGCGGCGGAAAGTAAGGACAAGACGATGAATCAGACGACTGAAAACGCCGGCCTTTCCTCCGACGCGACCGAGGTTCGCGCCCAGAAGCTGAAACTCCTGCGCGAGCAGGTCGGCGACGTCTACCCGGCGCATTTCCATCGCACCATCACCAATGCGGAACTTGCCGAAAAATACGCCGGGCTCGAACCGGAGACGGAAAGCGGCGAGACGGTAACGGTCGCCGGCCGCGTCTTCTCCTCGCGCAATTCCGGCATGTTCATCGATATCCATGACGCATCCGGCAAGATCCAGATCTTCTCGCACAAGGATACGGCGCCGGAAGAGGCGCGGGCCCTGCTCCCGATGATCGACCTCGGCGATATCATCGGCGTCACCGGCGAGGTGCGGCGCACCAAGCGGGGCGAGCTGACGGTGAACGCGAAAGAGATCACCATGCTCTGCAAGTCGCTTTTGCCGATGCCGGAGAAGTATCACGGCCTCGCCGACATCGAGACCCGCTACCGCAAGCGCTATCTCGACATCATGGTCAACGAGGAGTCCAAGCTGCGCTTTCAGCAGCGCAGCCGCATCGTCTCGAGCCTGCGCCGCTTCCTTGAGGACGAGAGCTTCATGGAAGTGGAAACGCCGATGCTGCAGCCGATCTATGGCGGTGCGACGGCCGAACCCTTCAAGACCCATCACAACACGCTGAAGCTCGACATGTATCTGCGCATCGCGCCCGAGCTTTACCTGAAGCGCGTTCTCGTTTCCGGCCTCACCGACAAGGTGTTCGAAATCAACCGCAACTTCCGCAACGAAGGCGTCTCCACCCGGCACAATCCGGAATTCACGATGATGGAGTGCTATTGGGCCTATGCGGATTACGAGGACATGATGGGCCTCGTCGAACGCATGTTCGAGGCGCTGGCGCTGGCGGTGCACGGTAAGACCGAGTTCGAATTCGGCGACAAGCAGCTCTCTTTCAAGGGACCATTCCCGCGCGTCTCCATGCCGGCGGCCGTAAAGGAGGCGACCGGCATCGATTTCCTTGCGATTAAGACCGATGAGGAAGCCCGCGAGGCCGCAAGAATGGCCGGTTTCGAGATCGAGAAGGACGCGACGTGGGGCGAAGTTCTCGCTTTCGTCTTCGAGGAAAGGGTCGAGGCGACGCTCATACAGCCCGCCCACGTCGTCCACTTCCCCAAGGATATCTCGCCCTTCGCCAAGGAAGTGCCGGGCGAGCCGCGGCTCGTGGAGCGCTTCGAGACCTATTGCAACGGCTGGGAGATCGGCAATGCCTTCTCCGAGCTCAACGATCCGGTCGAACAGCGCGCCCGCATGGTCGAGCAGATGGAACAGGCCCACGCCCGCGGCGAGACGGAAAAGACGCTCGACGAAGACTTCCTAGAAGCCATGGACCAGGGCATGCCGCCCGCCGGCGGGTTGGGGATCGGCGTCGACCGGCTCATCATGCTGCTCACCAATTCGCCGTCGATCCGCGATATCATCCTCTTCCCGGCCCGCCGCCACAAAGTCGATTGAGCGAAGCAGCAGTCGACGAAAAAGGGCGCCTGCCGCGCGAGCGGCGGGCTTTCCAAAGATTCCGGGGTTTCGGGTGATGCGATGGGCTAGTGGCTCCCATGCGCGGCGCTCTCGCTCGCCTGCGCAATCTCAGTTCCCTCGGACTCGAGGCACAGCGAGCGATCGTCCATTTTGGCCATCATGCTTCGGACATCGTCGAGTTCGAGATCGACCACATTGCCGTGAAACATGCCGATCCGATTGGCCTTCCCGTCGTTATAGGAGGCACGGAACGGTTCATCCATGCCGATGACGCTTCGCGGCCCGGGGGCAAAAAGCACCTCCGCACCGATCGCCGCGCCGCGCACCGCCGCGCGCTCCTCCGGACCGGCAGCATCCAGCACCACCACTTGGTAGAGATCCGCCTTTTCCCTGTTTGCCAACGCCCCGACGACGCGCAGCGCCGTTCGGACGCGATCCGGGCCGCTTGCCCTGTCCGTCTTCACATGCATGCGGATCCAGCGCTGGCCATGGTGATCGAGCTTCACTGTCCTGAGCGTCGTGCAGGCAAGGCCCGAGAGTGAGGGTTGCCCGAGGTGCGACATGAGCCGGTCGCCGCCGACATAAACGGCAGCGGCGCCGGAAGCGGCGGAAACGGCAAAGGCCGCGGACAGCATAAGCACAAGGCGCTTCGAAGGACGCAATTTACTCAGGATAACCTTCACGCTCGGCTCCGCGCTCGTCGTAAGGATTGCAGGGAATACCAGTGGATTCCTGCAAGGATAAGCGACGCACCCTTTCGGAAAGTTTAAGCACCGCCAACGGGCGGATCGCAGCCGCTTGAGTATCCTCATTCTCGGAAGGGCCGCGCCGCAGGCGATTGACTTTCGCCCGCACCTTGTCCATTGCCGCCCGCACGCAACAACAGGCAATGAGGCGGGGAACCCGCCGGAAAGAACAGGCGACATCATGCACAAGGTCATCTTCGATACGGATCCGGGCGTCGACGACGCGATGGCCCTTCTCTTCCTGCACCGGCACCCGAACATCGATCTCATCGGCATCACCTCTGTCTTCGGCAACGCCTCTATCGAGACGACCACGCGCAACGCACTTTTTCTGAAGCAAGCCTGGGGCATCGCCGCGCCGGTCGCCCGCGGCCTCGGAGAAACATTCGATCCGAGCCGGCCGCATGCCGATTGGCCGACGGGTATCCATGGCCATGACGGGCTCGGCAATATCGACGTGCCAAAGGGGATCGATCTGCCGCTCGATCCCCGCCCGGCCCACCAATTCATCATCGACACCGTGCGCGCCAATCCCGGCGAAGTGACGCTCGTGGCGGTCGGCCGCATGACCAATCTGGCGCGGGCGGTCCGCAACGACCCTGACATCGCGCTCCTGGTCAAGGAGGTCGTCATCATGGGCGGAGCCTTCGACGTGCCCGGCAACATCACGCCGGCGGCCGAAGCCAATATCCACGGTGACCCGGAGGCCGCGGACATGGTGATGACGGCGCCCTGGCCGGTGACCGTCGTCGGACTCGACGTAACCTCGCAGACGATGATGACGCGCGCCGTCCTCGCCGACATTGCCGAGCGCGGCGGCACGGCGGCACGGCTGCTCGCCGATATCTCGCGCTTCTACATCACCTTCTACGAGCAGCATGTCGACGACGGCATGGTCGTGCACGACAGCTGCGCCTGCGCCTATGTCGTCGCACCGGAACTCTTCGAAATCCGCAGCGGCGCCATCCGCGTTCTTTGCGGCGGCATCGCCGATGGGCAGACGATCCAGAAGCCGGATGGACGTCTCTTCCCGCCGAATGCCTGGGACGGACTGCCGAGCCAGCGGGCCTGCATCGGCATCGATGCCGAAGCCGTCCTCAAGCTTATCGGTGAAACGCTGGCGAAGGTCCGTTGACGCCAAAAAACTTGCCTTGGATAGCTGGCAGGCGGGCGTCGGCCGGCTATCTTTATCCGCATGAAGCCGGAGATTTTGCTCTATCCCGCCCCGAAGGGGCTCTATTGCGAAAAGGGAAACTTCTACATCGACCCGGTGCAGCCGGTCGAAAGGGCGCTGATCACCCACGGCCATTCCGATCATGCCCGCGCCGGCCATGGCCATGTGCTTGCGACACGCGAGACGCTCGACATCATGCGGCTGCGCTATGGCGACGGCTTTTGCGGCGCGAGCGAGATTGCGCGCCTCGGAGAAACAATTGTCATCGACGGCGTGCGCTTGCGCTTCCATCCGGCCGGCCATGTGCTCGGATCGGCGCAGGTCTCGATTGAAGCGAATGGAACGCGGATCGTCGTCTCCGGCGATTACAAGCGCCGGCCGGATCCGACCTGCCTCAGTTTCGAGCCCGTCCCCTGCGACGTCTTCATCACCGAAGCGACCTTCGGCCTGCCGGTCTTCCACCACCCGGACGACAGGGCGGAAGTTGCCCGGCTGCTTCAGTCGCTGAGGCAATTCCCCGAGCGTGCCCATCTGGTCGGCGCCTATGCGCTCGGCAAGGCGCAGCGCGTCATCGCCCTCCTTCGCCGGCAGGGCTATGATGCCCCGATCCACATCCATGGCGCGCTCTCAAAACTGTGCGAGTACTACCAGCGCGAAGGTATCGATCTCGGCGAGATCCGCCACGCCACGGTCGAGGGCGAGAATCGGCCGGACCTCGCCGGCGCGATCATCGTCGGCCCTCCCTCGGCCTTCTCCGATCGCTGGGCGCGGCGCTTCGCCGAGCCGCTCGCCGCCTTTGCATCCGGCTGGATGCTTATTCGCCAGCGAGCGAAGCAGCGCGGCGTCGAACTGCCGCTCGTCATCTCCGATCATTGCGACTGGGCAGAACTGACGCAGACCATACGGGAGATCGCGCCAGGCGAGGTCTGGGTGACGCACGGCCGCGAAGAGGCCCTGGTGCGCTGGTGCGAGTTGGAGGGTATCCCGGCACGCCCGCTGCACCTCGTCGGCTACGAAGACGAAGGGGAGTGAGCGATGAGGGCCTTCGCCGAACTCCTCAACCGCCTCGTGCTGACGCCGCAGCGAAACGCAAAGATCCGGCTGCTCGTCGATTATTTCCGTACCACCCGGGACCCGAGCCGCGGTTATGCGCTGGCGGCAATCGCCGGCACGCTTTCGCTCCACGCCGTGAAGCCGGCCCTGATCCGGGACCTCCTGCTCGAGCGCATGGACAAAGCCCTGTTCCACTACTCCTATGATTATGTGGGCGATCTCGCCGAGACGGTTTCGCTGGCCTGGGAACCACCGGCCGACGTCGTACCGGCGGACATTCCCCTGGGAGAGATCGTCGAACGCCTCCAGAGGACGGGACGCACCGAAGTGCGCTCGCTCGTGCGCGACACGCTGGACCAGCTCGATGCTTCCGGCCGTCTCGCCTTCTTGAAGCTCGTCACCGGCGGGTTGCGCATCGGCGTCTCGGCGCGGCTCGCCAAACAGGCGCTGGCCGCCATGGGTGGCAAGGATGTCGGCGAGATAGAGAGGCTCTGGCACGGCCTGGCACCGCCCTATCTGCCCCTCTTCCTCTGGCTCAGTGGAGAGGGTGAGATGCCTGTGCTCAAGACGCCCGCCGTGTTTCACTCGGTGATGCTGGCGACGCCGGTCGCCGAGCGCGAACTCGAGGGACTCGATCCCGCCGATTTCGCGGCCGAATGGAAATGGGATGGCATCCGAGTGCAGCTTGCCAACAGCGGTGGCGTGCGACGCCTCTATTCGCGCAGCGGCGATGAGATCTCGGGCGCCTTTCCGGAAATCCTCGATGCCGCCGACTTCGCCGGCGTAATCGACGGCGAGTTGCTGATCGGCGGGACCGCGCGTAGCAACCGCGCGACGGGCAGCTTCGCCGACCTGCAGCAGCGCCTGAACCGCAAGACCGTCAGCCGCAGGCTGCTTGCGGACTTTCCGGCCTTCATCCGCGGCTACGACATCCTGTTTTCCGGCGAGCAGGACATCCGGCCCGAGCCCTTTCATGTCCGCCGCGAAGCTCTGTCCGCCATGATCGACTCTTCCTCGCCGCAACATTTCGACCTCTCTCCGCTGGTCCCCTTTTCCAGTTGGGAGGAACTGGACCGCCTGCGCTCGAGCCCGCCGGATCCGGTGATCGAAGGCGTCATGCTGAAGCGGCTCGATTCCGCCTACCTGGCCGGCCGCGTCAAAGGCCCCTGGTTCAAGTGGAAGCGCGAACCTTTCAATATCGACGCGGTGCTGATGTATGCGCAACGCGGCCACGGCAAACGTTCCAGCTACTATTCCGATTTCACGTTCGGTGTCTGGACGGGAGGGGAAGACGGAACGGCGCTCGTTCCAGTCGGCAAGGCGTATTTCGGCTTCACCGACGCCGAACTCGAAATCCTCGATCGCTTCGTGCGCGACAACACTGTCGAGCGATTCGGTCCTGTTCGCGCCGTGCGGGCAGAACCCGACGCCGGATTCGTCGTCGAAGTCGCCTTCGAAGGCATCAACCGTTCCACGCGCCACAAATCGGGCGTCGCCATGCGCTTTCCACGCATCTCCCGCCTGCGGCCCGACAAGCTGCCGCGCGACGCCGACCGTCTGGAAACCCTGCAGGCGATGATCGCCGCAAGGGCATGATCCTATTTCAGCTACGACGCATGAAGAATTGTTAAGGAGAATCTGGAATCATCGCTGCGACCATGTGCGTGCGCGTCTGCTGGGTAGTCTTGTGCCAGATAACAACATCCACAACGTCGGAAAGTCCCGGCTTTCGCGATTCCTGACCCCGAATTACCTCCCGGCGGCTATCGCTACCATTGTCGTGATAGTTGCCGGGATCTTTGCCGACCATCAAAACCGGGTCATTTCGGAAGCGCGCACGCGCTCGCTCGTTGCCGACGAACTGGCGCCGATCCATTCAAAGCTCGAGAACAGCATTAACGGCAACATCCAACTCGTCCGCGGTCTGATCGGCACGATCGCCACCGAACCGGAGATGCAGCAGCAACGCTTTGCCGAACTCGCGCAAAGCATCTTCACCGAGCGCTCACAGCTGCGCAACCTAGCGGCCGCCCCGGATCTGGTCGTATCGATGGTCTATCCGGTCGAAGGCAACGAAAAGGCCGTTGGCCTCGATTATCGCAACAATGAAAAGCAGCGTGCGGGCGCGTTGCGGGTGATGGAGACGAGAAAGCTCGTGCTCGCCGGCCCCGTCGAGCTCGTGCAGGGCGGACAGGGTTTGATCGGCCGTTTTCCGGTGATAACCGGTGAGGGAAAGCGCTTCTGGGGCCTTGTCTCGGCCGTCATCGATATCGATCAGCTCTATCGCGACAGCGGCCTGGTTTCGCCCGATCTCGACATCGATATAGCCATCGCCGGTCGCGACGGGCTGGGGCGCCATGGTTCCGTCTTCTTCGGAGATGCGACGATCTTCCGGAAAACGCCGGTCGAGATAGATGTTGCTCTGCCGGGCGGCTCCTGGCGCATCGCGGCGGTTCCGAAGGGCGGATGGCCGGCGACGCCGCAAAATGCCTGGACGGTTCGCCTGCTGATCCTGCTCGGTGGCCTGACGATCGTCGGTCCGATGATCATGACCGGCCGCCTGACGACGGAGCGCCAGGAAAATATCCGGGCGCTGAAGCGCAGCAAGGATCTGCTCCAAGAATTGTCTCACCGCTTGAAGATCGCGCTCGACGCGTCGAAGATCGGCATTTGGGAGGTGGATATCGACAGCGGCAGGCTGCTCTGGGACAGCCGGATGAAGGAGCTCTACGGCGTTCGATCGCATGTGGGCACGACGACCGCCGACTGGGAAGAGAGATTGCACCCGGACGATCGCGCACGTGCCGAAGCGGAGTTCGCCGAAGCGGTCGCCACGGGTGGAGCCTATAATTCCGAATTCCGCGTCGTCCTCCCCAGCGGCCGGATTCGCCATATCCGCGCCATCGGCTCCACCTATCTCGCCGAAAGCGGCACACGCAAGATCGTCGGCGTCAACTGGGACGTAACGGCCGATATCGAAACGCGGGCGCGGCTTTCGGAAGCCAAGCGCCTTGCAGAGGCGCACAGCGCCGAGCTGGAGGCCGCGCGCCACCGCATGGAATTCAATGCGCTTCACGATCCACTCACCGGATTGCCCAATCGGCGCTTCCTCGACCAGATCCTGGCGGATCGCAGCATGCAGTTCGATCCCGGGGCAAAACTCAGCATCTTTCACATCGATCTCGACCGCTTCAAGCAAATCAATGACACGCTCGGCCATGCCGCCGGCGACGAGATCCTCAGGCATGCCGCCGCGCTGCTGCAGGAAAATGCGCGCGAGGGCGACTTCGTCGGACGAATCGGCGGGGATGAATTCGTCATCATCCGTGCAAGCGACAGTCCGGACGATGATGCCGCACTGGCCTCACGGATTATCGAGGCGATGAGCACACCGGTGCGCTACAAGGACCAGGAATGCCGCATCGGCGTCAGCATCGGCATCGCTGCCCAGGCCGCCGCCGCGGACGAACTCTCCCAGGTTTTGGTCAACGCCGATATCGCGCTTTACGAGGCCAAGCGCCGTGGCCGCAATCGCCACGAAACCTTCACGGGTGCACTCAAGACCGAGGTTTTCAAGACCAAGCAGACCGCCGACGAAATCCTTCGCGCTCTCGAGCAGAACGAATTCGTCGCGCATTTCCAGCCGCAATTCTGTCCGAAGTCGCTGGAGGTGATCGGCGTAGAGGCGCTGGCGCGCTGGGACCATCCGACCAAAGGGCTCATCGGTCCGCATGCCTTTTTGAAGACGGCCGAGGACATCAACGTGGTCGCGGCAATCGATCAGACGATCCTGGAGCAGGCGCTCTTCCAGATCTGCCGGTGGGAGGCGAATGGTGTCCGCATACCGAAGGTCTCCGTGAATCTCTCCTATTCGCGCCTGAGCGACGAGCGGCTGATCGAGCGGCTGGAACAGATGCACATTCCCGAAGGACGGCTTTCCTTCGAACTGCTCGAATCGATATCCTTCGACGAGAACGACCTGACGGTGCTGTCGAATATCCGGCGCATAAAGGAGCTCGGCATCGACATCGAGATCGACGATTTCGGCACCGGCTATGCCTCGATCGTCAGCCTTTTGAAGTTGACGCCACGCCGGCTCAAGATCGACCGGCAACTGATCTTGCCGATCCGCGAGTCGGTCCAGCAGCGGCGCCTGGTGGAATCGATCATCGACATTGGCACGTCGCTCGGCATCGAGGTGATCGCCGAGGGCGTGGAAACGCTGGAGCATGCCGCCATTCTCGAGGAACTCGGCTGCCACGGCCTCCAAGGGTATGCCTTCGCGCGGCCCATGGGTGCGAACGATCTTGCCACCTTCGTCTTCGAGCGGCGATGGCGTGCCGATGAGCGCAAGCTGGGGGCTTGAAGCCGGCGCTACAGGCGCCGGCTATTTCTCTCCGGCGGGCTGCGCAGCCGACTGAAAAAAGCCATAAAAACATATGCGTTTGCCGATCGGACGACGGTCCGGGCATTGCCTTCGTCGGCCGCTTCGGCGACGATGTTATCGCGCACCAGGACCCAATCCCAAACACAGGCAGTCAGGAGTCGAACGATCGAATACGCGGAGAAATTGCTTTTCATCTTTCTTCTCGCCCCTTTCGGGGGGAGTCTCCTCGTACTCTTCTTCCCGTCCGATCAACGCGGCGCCACGGCCTGGTTCGCCGGCGCCATTGCGCTCGTCTGTTTTCTGCTGGCGGCTGGTCTCTACCCTTTGGTCACCGCGGGCGGCGTGCTTCGTTTCGAACTCGATTGGATCCCAGAGCTCGGTCTGAACCTCACATTGCGCATGGACGGCTTCGCCTGGCTTTTTGCGACGCTGATCACCGCCATCGGCGTTCTCGTCGTGCTTTATGCACGCTATTACATGGCGGCCGAAGACCCCGTCCCCCGCTTCTTCTCGCTGTTCCTCGCCTTCATGGGCTCCATGCTTGGCGTCGTGCTTTCCGGCAACCTGATCCTGCTCGCCGTCTTCTGGGAATTGACGAGCATCGTTTCCTTCCTGCTGATCGGCTATTGGCACCACAACGCCCATGCGCGCGACGGCGCCCGCATCGCACTGACGATGACCGCGATGGGCGGCCTCTCCATGCTGATCGGCCTGCTGCTCATCGGACGCGTGGTCGGCAGCTACGAGCTCGATGCGGTGCTCGCCTCCGGCAATGCGATCCGCAATGATCCGCTATACCTGCCGATCCTGATCCTCATCCTCTTCGGCGCGCTGACGAAGAGCGCACAGTTCCCGTTTCATTTTTGGCTGCCGCACGCCATGGCCGCGCCGACACCGGTTTCCGCCTACCTGCACTCGGCAACCATGGTGAAGGCCGGCGTCTTTCTGCTTGCGCGGCTCTGGCCGGTCATGGCAGGCACGGAAGCCTGGTTTTGGATCGTCGGCCTTGCGGGCCTGTCGACGCTGTTGCTCGGCGCCTATTTCGCCATCTTCCAGCAGGATCTGAAGGGCCTGCTTGCCTATTCGACCATCAGCCATCTCGGGCTGATCACCGTACTGCTCAGCCTCGGCAGCCCGATCGCGGCGGTCGCCGCCGTCTTCCACATCGTCAATCATGCCACCTTCAAGGCGTCCTTGTTCATGGCGGCCGGCATCATCGACCATGAGACCGGCACGCGCGACATGCGCAGGCTGAGCGGCCTCTTCCGCTACATGCCGATCACGGCGACGCTCGCCATGGTCGCCAGCGCCGCAATGGCCGGCGTGCCGTTGCTGAACGGCTTCCTGTCGAAGGAGATGTTCTTCGCCGAGGCGATCGAGACGCATCTCGTCAATACGCTCGATACGGCGACGCCCTATGTCGCGACGATTGCGGGCATGTTCGCCGTTACCTACTCGCTGCGCTTCATCCACAGCGTCTTCTTTGGTGATCCGCCTGCGGATCTGCCGAAGAAGCCGCACGAGCCACCGCGCTGGATGCGGGCACCGATCGAGTTCCTGGTGCTCGCCTGCCTGGTCGTCGGCATTCTTCCTGGCCGAACGATCGGTCCTTTCCTGCACACGGCCGTCGTTTCGATCCTCGGGGACAGGACGCCGGACTACAGCCTGGCCGTCTGGCACGGCTGGAACGTCCCGCTGATCATGAGTTTCGTAGCGCTTTCGGGCGGCGTCGGTCTTTACTTCCTGATGCGCTCCTATCTCGCAACCGGGATCGAGGGGCCGCCGGTCTTCCGGCTGCTCGAAGGACAGCGCATATTCGAGCGCGTGCTGGTGACGCTTTCATGGAAATGGGCGCGCTGGCTCGAACAGAGGTTTGGTACACGGCGGCTGCAACCACAGATGTTGCTCCTCGTTTTTCTCGCGGTCACGGCGGCCGCATTCCCGCTTTTCCTCCGCGGTTTCGAGTTGCCGCCCCTGATGATACGCGGCATCGACCCGGCCTTCGCCCTGCTCTGGGGGATCGGCATTGCCTGCGCCGTCGGCGCGGCCTACCAGGCAAAATTCCACCGCCTGTTCGCGCTCGTGCTGCTCGGCGGTGCGGGGCTCATCACCTGCGTCACCTTCGTCTGGCTCTCCGCACCGGACCTGGCGGTTACCCAGCTTCTCGTCGAGATCGTCACGACCGTGCTCATCCTACTCGGATTGCGTTGGCTGCCGAAACGGATCCAGGAACCGGAGTCGGAGGATATTCCACTTAAGGTTCGCTTCCGGCGTCTGCGCGACTTTCTGCTTGCGCTTGCCGCCGGCGGCGGGATGAGCCTCATCGCCTATCGCGTGATGACGCAGCCCGCATCCGAGTCCATCGCCAGTTACTTCCTCGAGCGCGCCTATAGCGAAGGCGGCGGCACCAATGTCGTCAACGTCATCCTGGTCGACTTCCGCGGCTTCGACACGCTGGGCGAAATCGCCGTTCTCTGTATCGTCGCACTGACGGTCTTCGCGCTGCTCCTGCGTTTCCGCCCGCACTTGGACAACCAGGATATCCCGCTGCAGCAACGGGTGCAGAACGCCTTTGACGACGACCATCCGGATCGAAGCGCCGGCGACAGCATAGCCGAATACCTCCACATTCCCTCCGCGATCATGCGCTGGATGTTCCCGGTCATCGGAATGCTCGCCGCCTATCTCTTCCTGCGGGGTCACGACCTGCCGGGCGGCGGCTTTGCCGCGGGGATCGCCCTGTCGATCGGCTTTCTCCTGCAATACATGTCCGGCGGCACGCGCTGGGTCGAGGAGCGGCTGCGCATCCATCCGCTCCGCTGGATGAGCATCGGCCTCCTGGTCGCGGCCGGCACCGGCATCGGCTCCTGGGTGTTCGGCTATCCGTTCCTGACGTCGCATTCGCAATATGCGACGCTTCCGATCATCGGCAAGGTGCCGCTGGCGAGCGCCATCCTTTTTGACCTGGGTGTCTTTTCGCTCGTACTCGGCGCCACGGTGCTGATGCTCATCGCGCTGGCACACCAGTCCGTCCGCGCACCGCGCGCCCATGCGAGACCCGCGCGCACCGCGAGGGAGGCGGCCCAGTAATGGAACTCATCCTCTCCGCCGGCATCGGAGCACTGACCGCGTCAGGCGTCTATCTGCTGTTGCGACCGCGAACCTATCAGGTCATCATCGGGCTTTCGCTACTTTCCTACGCGGTCAATCTCTTCATCTTCGGCATGGGGCGGCTGCGGGTGAATGCCCCGCCCATTCTCGACCCGGGCGGCGTCGGCGATCTGGCACGCTACACGGATCCCGTGCCGCAGGCGCTGGTGCTGACCGCTATCGTCATCGGCTTTGCCATGACCGCCCTGTTTCTCGTGGTGATTCTCGCCTCGCGCGGCTTCACCGGCACCGACCACGTCGACGGCAGGGAGCAGCGCGGTGACTGAGTGGCTGCACCATCTGTCGATCCTGCCAATTCTCGCGCCGCTCGCGGTTGCGGCCGCGTTGGTCCCGATCAATGAGCGCGAGCGGACCCTCAAAGGTTCCATCGGCATTGTCTCGACATTCGTCGTCTTCATCGTGGCGATGATCCTCATGCGCCTTGCGGCAGCAGGCGAAGACAGCCTGCCGGGCTCCGGCGTCTACCAGCCCGGCAACTGGCCGGCGCCCTTCGGCATCGTTCTCGTTGTCGATCGGCTCTCGGCGCTCATGTTGTGCCTGACGAGCGGCCTTGCGCTAGCCGCCCAGGTCTATTCCATGGCGCGCTGGCATACGGCCGGACATCACTTCCATTCCCTCATCCAGCTTCTGCTGGCCGGCCTCAACGGCGCTTTCCTGACAGGCGACCTCTTCAATCTCTTCGTTTTCTTCGAAATGATGCTCGCAGCGTCCTACGGTCTCCTGCTGCACGGCTCCGGCCCGCTGCGGGTGAAGGCGGGATTGCACTACATCGCCATCAATCTTGCCGCCTCCTCGCTTTTCCTGATCGGCGTCAGCCTGATCTACGGCACCACCGGCACGCTCAACATGGCCGATCTCGCGACGAAGCTCCCAGCGCTGACCCCCGAAAGCAGGATGCTCGTCGAAACAGGCGCCGCCCTTCTCGGCATCGCATTCCTGGTAAAAGCGGGCATGTGGCCGCTTGGCTTCTGGCTGCCGACAGCCTATGCCGCGGCAACGCCACCCGCCGCCGCCATTTTCGCCATACTGACGAAGGTCGGGATCTACGTCATCCTCCGTTTGCACCTGCTCGTCTTCGGCGCCGCGGCGGGCGCCTCGGCCGGCTTCGGCCAGAGTTGGCTGCTTGCGGGCGGCGTGGCGACGATCGCCTTCGGCGCCATCGGCGTGCTGGCATCGCAGGCGATGGGCCGACTCGCCGGCTATTCCGTCCTCGTCTCCTCCGGCACGTTGCTTGCCGCCATCGGGCTCGGGCGTGAGGAGATGCTGGCCGGCGCGCTCTTCTACCTCGTCAGTTCGACGCTGACCATCGCCGCCTTCTTCCTGCTGATCGAGCTCGTCGAGCGCGGCCGCGATGCCGCAGCCGACGTTCTGGCGGTGACGATGGAGGCCTATGGCGATTTCGATGAGGACGAGGAGGAAGAGGAAGCGGGCGTCGCCATTCCCCGCACCATGGCCGTGCTCGGCCTCTGCTTCTCGCTCTGTGCCGTGCTCTTGTCCGGCCTGCCGCCGCTTTCCGGGTTCGTCGCCAAATTCGCACTCCTCCAGGGCCTCTTCGGAATGCCGGCGGCGGACCCGGCAAGAGCCCTCTCGGCCGCCGACTGGACCTATGTAACGCTAATCATACTCTCCGGGCTCGCAGCCATGATCGCCATGAACCGCATCGGCATCCGCACCTTCTGGGCCTCGATCGAAGGCACCATCCCGCGCGTCGTCATCATCGAGATCACGCCCGTCCTGGTCCTGCTTGCCGCCTGCCTCTTCCTGAGCTTCCATCCGGCCCCTGCCATGCGTTACATGCAGGAGACGGTCGGCGACCTTCTTACCCCGGGCCTCTACAAAGAGCGGGTCCTTTCCGCACCCAGGGCCGGAGACCGATAGCCGATGCGCGCCTGGTTTCCCTACCCGCTGCTGTCGACCGCGCTTCTCCTCATGTGGCTGTTGCTGAACCAATCTGTGGCACCGGGAACGATTCTCGTCGGTATTATCCTCAGTACGATTCTCGCCTGGGTATTGCTGAAGCTGCAGCCGCCGCGGTCGCATCTGCGCCGCCTCGGCCATTTCGCAAGCTTCGCTCTTCACGTCATCGCCGATATTGCCCGCTCGAATATCGCAGTGGCACGCATCATCCTGCGATCGCGGCGGCAGCCGGTGAAATCCGGCTTCATCTCCGTCGATCTGGATATCGAGGACGAGAACGCGCTGGCGCTGCTTGCCTGTATCCTGACGGCGACGCCGGGCACGGCCTGGCTGGAACACGATCGGCGCGAGAAGAAGCTGCTCTTCCACATCCTCGACATGGACAACGCCTATGCTTGGCGGCAAACGCTTGCGCGCTACGAGGCATCGCTGAAGGAGATATTCCGATGACGGAGCTGGCAATCCTCTGGTCCATCCTGCTCGCCCAGGTCATGCTCGCGCTCGCCATGGCCTTCGCCCTCTACCGGATCATCAAGGGGCCACACGCCCAGGACCGCGTCCTCGGCCTGGACACGCTCTACATCAATGCCATGCTGATGCTCGTTGCCTTTGGCGTTCGCACGGCCAACACGGTCTATTTCGAGACGGCACTCATCATCGCGCTGCTCGGTTTCGTTTCGTCGATCGCCTTCGCGAAATTTCTCATGCGCGGGGAGATTATCGAATGAGCCACCTCACCGATCTGCCTGCCTGGGCGGCGATTGCCGTCTGCGGTCTTTTGCTCCTCGGCGCGGCAATGACGCTGATCGGCTCGATCGGCCTGTTGCGCCTTCCGACATTCTACGACCGCCTGCACGCGCCGACGATCACGACGAGCGGCGGCACGATTCTCGTTTGCTTCGCCTCGATGCTCTGCTTCGCGGTGCTGCAGAGCCGCTGGATATTCCACGAAGCGCTGATCATCGTCTTCATCACGGTGACCACGCCCGTGACGCTGATGCTGCTTGGCCAGGCCTCCCTTTACCGCCACCGCTTCGAGAAGCCGCAGGACGTTCCCCGGAAGCCAAGGCCGATATCTCCACCGGATGCGCAATAGCCGTCCGAGCTACTCGCCGGCCTGACGAAGCGCCTCTCGCGAATCGTCCAGATGGAGCGCGAAGCCGGTCGCAGCCGCATCGGTCAGTCCGGGACGGAGCTGCATGGTTGGGATCAGATAGTCTCCCCCATTCTGCTGCCGATAGGGAATGGGCGGGGTGGTCGCGAGCGTCCTCATCCGCTCGCGCAGGCGCTCGGCCAAGACGTCGAAACCTGCCTTATCAAGACGATCGACGCGATAGGCGACGAAGGGGGGAAGCACGTCATAGCCGGGATAATAGAGGATGCCGTGATTGATGGGGAACAGCAGGTCTTCGATCGGCCCGTTGACCCCACGGGCGGAATAGTGCTCCTCCCAGCCGCCAGCCGTCACGATCAGCATCGCGCGCTTGCCAGCCAAGGTCCCTTCGCCGTAGCGGTCGCCCCAGCGCTTGTCGCTATGTTCGCCGACGCCATAGGCAAAGCCGTAGGCGAAGACCCGGTCGACCCAGCCCTTGAGGATCGCCGGCATGGTGAACCACCAGAGCGGGAACTGGAGGATCAGAACGTCGGCCCATAGAAGCTTCTCGATCTCTGCGCTGACATCTTCGGTCAGTGCCTTCGCATGAAAGGCCTCCTTCGAGGCCGCGACCGGTATGAGTCGCGCGTCTGGCGCCAGCAGCGGAAAATCGGCGCGATCGACCTCCGATTTCCATCCGTCGGCATAGAGGTCCGACATCCGCACCTCGTGTCCTTGGGCTTCGAGATCCTTGAGCGCGACGTCGCGGAGCGCCGCGTTTAGCGAGCGCGGATCGGGATGGGCAAAGACAAGCAGTACTTTCATGGGGCAGTCTCCTGGTGACAGTTGTTCGATCTAGGTAGCCAGCATTCGAATAATCCGCTACCTGTAGAGAATGCATATTATTGTGCCGAAAAATGGATAAATCAGACATCACGCTTGAGCGCATGCGCACGTTCGTCCGCGTCGCCGAACGCGGAAGCTTGTCGGCGGTTGCGCGCGAACTCGGGATCGGCCAGTCGACCGTCACGCGGCATTTGCGCGAGCTCGAGGAAGCGATCGGCGTGCCCTTGCTCAGCAGGACCACGCGGCGGGTCACGATGACCGATGAAGGCAGCCGCTATTATGCCAACAGCGTCGAGATCCTGCGCCTCGTGGAGCAGGCCGCCGAACAGGCACGGGGCACGGGCGGTGCGACGGCTGGCACGATCCGGATTTCCTGTACGGCCGCTTTCGGCGTCCTGCATGTCAGCCGGCTGATCTTCGCCTTTCAGGACCGCTACCCGGATATCGGCGCTGACCTCAGCCTCACAGACGAACGCGTCGACCTGGTGCGGGAGGGTGTCGATATCGCACTTCGCCTGGGTCCGCTCGCTGACAGTTCCATGAAACTCAGGGCTCTTGGCCGAAGCCGGCGTCTACTGGTGGCGGCGCCGGCCTATCTGGCGGATCGAGGCAGGCCGCTTCTGCCGCAGCACCTTTCTCGGCACGAAGGCATTCGGATGTCCAACGTCGCGGGCAGCGATACGCTGGCCTTGCGGGGACCGGATGGCCAGCATCATATGGTGCCCTTCGGAGGACGACTGCGAGTCGATCATGGGCTCGCCGCACGGGAAGCGCTCGTCGCCGGGCGCGGCATCGCGCCCGCGCATCATTGGCTCGTCGGCGATCTACTGGCCGCGGGTCGGCTCGAGGCTGTCCTACCCGCCTATTCACTGCCGCCTGTACCGCTGAGCATGCTGATCGTTCCGGAACGAGCGGGCATCGCTCGGGTCCGGCTTCTGGTCGAGTTTCTCGCCGAGCAGATTGGCGATATCCCGGGAATCCAGCAGACCAGGGTCTAGCCGGCGCGCCTCACCCTTTTGCGGACGCATTGCGCATCCTGATCCCCGCCTTCATTCGCGCCCGCGGAAGCGGCGCTGGTAGGCCGGATCGTAGAGCGAACTCTCGCGGAAATCCAATGCCTCGAGCCCCGGTCCGACGAAGATCAGCGCGGTGCGCTCGATCGGCTCGGCAGCAACCTTGGCGGCGATATCGCCGAGCGTGCCGCGCAGGACTCGTTCATCCGGCCAGGAGGCCTTGACGATGATCGCTACCGGGCAATCGGCGCCATAGAGCGGCCTCAATTCGTCGACGACGCGGTCGAGCGCGTGGATCGCGAGATGGATCGCCAGCGTCGAACCGGTGGCACCGAAGCCCGCCAGCGTCTCACGCGTCGGCATTGGCGAGGCGCGGCCTGAGACGCGCGTCAGGACAAGGCTTTGAGCAATCTCCGGGATCGTCAGCTCGCGGCCGAGCGCTGCTGCAGCGGCGGCAAAGGACGGCACGCCGGGCGTCATGCTATAGGCAATGTCGTGCTTTTGAAGCCGCCGGATCTGCTCGGCAACCGCGCTCCACACCGAGAGATCGCCCGAATGCAGCCGCGCGACATCCTCGCCGGCCGATGCGGCGCGAACATATTCCGCCTCGATTTCGTCGAGGGACATCGGCGCCGTATCGACGATGCGCGCACCGGGAGGGCAATATTGCAGGAGCTCCGGCGAAACGATCGAACCGGCATAGAGGCACACGGGGCAACGGGCGATCAGATCCCTGCCCCGGACCGTGATGAGGTCCGCCGCGCCCGGACCGGCGCCGATGAAATGAACGGTCATGATCTATTCCTCTTGAACTATTCTGCTCAGGTCCTGGTCCACGACCATTGCGTGACGGGCATCGCCGGCCGCCACCCCGTCATGGTCCCCACCGGCGAGGCGCGCGCGACATCGACGCGGATCAGCGATCCGCCAAGCCGCGCGTGATGTGCGAGAAGCACCGCTTCCATTTCCGTCGTCACCGCATTGGCGACGAGCCTGCCGCCGGGCGGAAGCGCAGCGATCGCCGTACCCATAACTCCCGGCTCGCTGCCGCCGCCGCCGATGAAGATCGCATCGGGCTCCGGCAGATCCCGCAGCGCCCCCGGCGCCTGGCCTTCGACGACGAGAAGCCCCGGTACGCCGAAGCTTGCGGCGTTGCGGCCGATCCGCGCCGCCCGCTCCGGCGATGCCTCGATGGCGATTGCCCGCATGGCCGGGTCGCTCAGCATCCATTCAATGGAGACCGATCCGGAGCCGGCGCCGATATCCCAGAGAAGCTCGCCCCTGCGCGGGGCAAGCGCCGAAAGCGTCAGCGCCCGCACCTCGCGCTTGGTGATCTGGCCGTCATGCTCGAACAGGGCGTCGTCGCGACCGCAGGCGAGCGGCAGCACGCGCGCGCAAGCCGCGCCAATCACTTCGATCGCGCAGAGATTCAGGGAATGAATGTCCTCGAGCGCGAAATCGGCGGCGACCTGCCGCGAAATCCGCTCACGCGCGCCTCCCAGCGCTTCCAGCACGACAATCCGGGACTGGCCCAATCCGCTTTCGGTAAGGAGCTCGGCAAGCGCCCGCGGGCCACTTCCGTCCGATGTCAGCGCCAGCACCCGGGCCCCGGGCTGCAGATGCGGCCGGACGAGGTCGAGCGGGCGGCCGTGCAGCGACACGGTCGTGACGTCCTGCAGAGCCCAGCCGAGGCGCGATGCAGCCAGGCTGAAGGCCGAGGGTGCCGGAATTGTTCGGATCTCGCTCGGGTCGACGCGCCGGGCAAGCGTTGCTCCAACGCCGTAGAGAAATGGATCCCCCGAGGCAAGCACGACGACGGGGCTGCCGCGCCGCGCCACGATCGCCTCGACCGATCTTTCAAAGGGGCTCTGCCAGACCTGGCATTCGCCCTTGATCAGCGATGCCGCGAGCTCCAGATGGCGGGCGCCGCCGAAAACGACCGGCGCCGTCGCAATGGCCTGCTTGGCCCGGTCGCCGAGACCGGTTACACCATCCTCGCCGATACCGATAATAGTAATCCAGGGAGCGGCCATGGCCGAGACGCTATTCGACATGTCAGCCACGGGCAGACCTCGCATTCTGATCCTTGGTGGAACCACCGAAGCGCGGCAGCTTGCCGAGCGTCTCGCGGACAATGGGCGCTACGCGGCAGCAATCTCGCTTGCCGGGCGCACGGCCGACCCCCGCCCGCAACCGCTGCCGACGCGCATCGGCGGCTTCGGCGGCGCGGAAGGGCTCGCCGCCTGGCTGATGTCCGAAGAGATTTCCCTGCTCGTCGACGCGACCCATCCCTTTGCCGCCCGCATCTCGCACAATGCCGCCACGGCAGCGGAGGCAAGCGGGACGCCGATTCTTGCGCTGTGCCGCCCTGCCTGGATAGCAGTGCCCGGCGATCGCTGGACTCAAGTGCAGAGCATTCCCGAGGCGGTGGCCGCGCTCGGCGATGTTCCGCGCCGCGTCTTCCTGGCGATCGGCCGGCAAGAGGCGTTCCATTTCGAAAAGGCTCCGCAGCACAGCTATGTCCTGCGCAGCGTCGACCCCGTCACGCCGCCGCTCGACCTGCCGGACGTGACGCCGATTCTCGCCAGCGGCCCCTTTGCGGAAGCAAAGGAGGTGAAGCTCTTCCGTGATCAAGAAATCGACGTCGTCGTCGCCAAGAACAGCGGCGGCGGCGCGACCTACGGCAAAATCGCCGCCGCCCGCACGCTCGGGCTCGAAGTGGTGATGGTCGAGCGCCACGCGCCCGCCGATGTGCCCGCAGTAAGCACGTGCGACGAGGCGCTCGAACGCATCCATCAATGGCTTTCCCCTAAAAAGGATCGGGGCGTGTAGACGAGATCCGGCCTGCCTTCGCGGGCGATCACCCGGGTCTCGGGCGATCCGATGATCACGCAGGTCGCCATGTCGGCGCGGTTTGCATCGGCCTCGCCGAGTGGCATGACCGTGATGCGCTCGTCCGGCCGGCCGGCAGCCCGGCCGAAAATGACCGGCACGCTGGCCGGTAGCACATTGCGCAGGACCTCGAAAGCCTCGCCGAGTTGCCAGGGACGCGCCTTGCTGATCGGGTTATAGAGGGCGATCACCAGCCCTGCCTCGGCGGTGAGCCTCAAACGCCGGGTGATGACGTCCCAGGGTTTCAGGTTGTCCGACAGCGACATGGCGCAGAAGTCATGACCGAGCGGCGCGCCGATGCGCGCGGCCACCGCGAGCATTGCCGTCACACCCGGCGTGACCACGAGATCGACCTGTCGCCACTCCGGTGGGCCTTTGTCGACCGCCTCGCAGACCGCGGCCGCCATGGCGAAGATACCAGGATCGCCGCCGGAGACGACGCAGACATTCGCACCGGCGGCCGCGCGCGCGAGCGCGGCCTGGGCCCGGTCGAGCTCCTCGCGATTGTCGGAGGCAATGCGGACCTGGTCGGAGCGAAGGTCCAACCGATCCAGATATGGTCCGTAGCCGAAGAACTCGGTCGCAGCCGCGATCGCTTCCCGCGTTTCCGGCGTCATCTGTGACGGCTTACCGGGACCGGTGCCGACGATGAAGAGTTTGCCGCTCATGCCCTTGCCTCCTGGACAGTCTCGATCGAGCAGGGCTTGTCCTTCCAACCGGGCACGAGCACCAGCGAGAAATAGGGTGCCGCGTCGTCCGGCTTCTCGTTAAGCGGGATCATTGCCGCGTTTTTCATCGTGCCGCGCTCGACATAGACGGCGGCCTTCAGTCGACCTGCGGCCGCAAGGGCGCGACGGATCTTCGGCAGGTTGCGACCGACTTTCATGATGACGGCCGCTTCAGTGTCCGCAAGACGGCGCTGGAGCTCGGCCTCGCCCATTGTGCCGGGAAGCACTGAGAGGACGTCGTCACCCTGTACCAGCGGCAGGCCGGCCAGCGACCAGCAACCCGACATGGCGGTTATGCCGGGAATGACTTCGACCGGAAAGCGGTCGGCAAGCCGCACATGCAAGTGCATATAGGAACCGTAGAAGAGCGGGTCGCCCTCGCTCAGCACGGCGACGGTCCGCCCTGCCCGCAGATGCAACGCGACCGCTTCCGCGGAGGCATTGTAGAAAGCGGTGATCTGGCCCTTATATGCCGCGTCGTCCTTGTCGATCTCGGTCGTCACCGGGTAATAGAGCGGCAACTCGACGAGATTCGGCTTCAGCAGCCCCTCGACCACGGCGCGGCCATTGCCGCTGCGCCCGGCCTTGGCGAAATAGGCGACGACGTCTGCCTCGCCGAGCGCCCGCACTGCCTTCACGGTCAGGAGCTCCGGATCGCCCGGTCCGGTGCCGACACCTATGAGCCTGCCTGCACCCACCCCGCTCACAGGCCCGGCCTCGCGAGTGCGTTGAGTGCGGCCGCCGTCATCGCGCTACCGCCGAGGCGGCCACGAACGATGGCAAAGGGCACGCCGTAAGAGTTCTCGGCAAGCGCATCCTTCGATTCCGCCGCGCCGACGAAGCCGACCGGCATTCCGAGGATCGCGGCCGGCTTGGGTGCGCCGTCGCTGAGCAGTTCGAGCAGATAGAACAGCGCCGTCGGCGCATTGCCGATGGCGACCACCGAGCCGGCCATCCGCTCGCGCCAGAGTTTCAGCGCCGCCGCCGAGCGCGTGTTGCCAATTCCGGCCGCAAGCTCTGGCGTGCGCGGGTCGCGCAACGTGCAGATGACGTCATTGCCAGCCGGCAGGCGGGCCCTCGTTACGCCATGCGCCACCATTTCCGCGTCGCAGAAGATCGGCGCGCCATTTTTCAACGCCGTGCGCGCGGCGGAAACGAAGTCCGGCGAGAAGACGAATTGGCGCGCCGCCTCGACAGAGCCGCAAGCATGCACCATGCGGACTGCGAGATCCGCTTCCTCTTCCGAAAAGCCGGAAAGATCGGCCTCGGCGCGAATGATCGCAAAGGAACGCTCATAAATGGCGTTGCCATCGCGGATATAATCATAATCAGGCATTGCTATCCCTGTTCAAACGCTGCGGCGATCGGCCCGCTCCCGAGCCGGGTAAGACAGGAGCGTGCCGATTCGCCAGCGCCTTTGTTCTCCCGCACCAGCCCATTGAGACGCGCCAGCGCCGACCCTATTCCATTTTCATTCGTGTAGGCGCTCGGCGCGACGGAAGCCGTACCATTTACGACAAGCGCATATCCTGATGGCGCACCGACGAGTGTCAACGGAGAGGCCGTCGGCCTCGCGCACCCCTTGGCACAGCCCGACAGGTGGACCGCGAGCGAGCCGTCGAGCAGGTCGCCGCCCGCCTCCGCCAAGAGCCTTGCCACCGCTTTCGTGTCCATCAGCGCAGAGGCGCAGGCGCGGCCGGCGCAGGCGGCGATATGGTTGCGCGGATCATCGGGCGAGACCAGCAGGCCCTGGGTGGACGCCAGGCCTTGCACACGGGTTGCCGCTTCACGGGACAGACCAAGCACCAGCAAGCCATGCCGCGGCGAAAGCCGTATCTCCGTCGCGCCCATCTCCTCCGCCCCGTTCATCAAAGCGATGAGTGTGCTCGCCTCCGCCTGCCCATAGGCAAGACCGAGGCCGAGCACGATGCGGCCGTCGCCGAAGTCGTGGATGCCCGCCGGCAGCCAGGGCGCATGCCCGTCGAGCACCGCCGTCGATGCCGCATCGGGCAGGCGCTGCCGGATGCGATCAGCGTCGAGATCGCGGCCCCGCGCGCTTGGTCCAAGGGAGTTCAGTTCCGCGAGGACCTCCATGACCGCAGGAAGGCTCTGCTCGGATGCGAGCAGAGCGACCGGACGCGCCGAGCGGACCGTGCCGCCGACCGACAGCCGCCAGCGGCCGCCACCCTCTCCGTCGAGTGCGTCGAGCCGCAGGTCGCCGGAAACCTCCTTTAAATGGAAGCGCCCGCCGCCATCGACGACGATCGACAATTTCGGCGCGAGCGCCAGCGCCGGCTGGTGATTGGCGATCGCCGCGCGCAATTGAGCGCCAAGCGGCCGTGGATCGGCGATTTCCTCCGGATCGAAACCGGCAAGCGGCGGCATCTCCAGCGTGACGCCGTCGGAAATCGCAATCCCGGCTTCGGCAATAGCCGAGGCGAGCGGCGCAACGGCCAAGGCCGTCAGCCCGCGAATTTGCAGGTTGCCGCGGGCCGTCACCTCGATGAGGCCATTGCCGAAGCGCCCCGCGAGCGTCGCGATCTTGCGCATATCCGTCGGCGCGAGCGAGCCGGCGGGACGCAGGCGCACCAGCAGACCGTCGCCGGTCTGCATCGGGCTTGCCAGCGACGGACATGCGCCGCGGCGCAGCGAGGGGTTCGGCTTGGTCACGGCATAGTTCGTCATCGCTCCAGTCAATCTCCCCCCGAGGCTGCGCCCCGGCATCTCCGCCATTGTGCCTTTGATCGACCCTATATCACAGGCCCGCGCCTTGAGAGAGATCAAACGCGCGGCAATAGCGACCCCCGCGCGCGCTGCCTCGTCAGTCGTCGAAATCGGCGCCCCTGCGCAGGAGATAGATATCCATGATCCAGCCCATACGCTCCCGCGCCTCCGCGCGCGTCCTCAGGATTTCATCCTTTACCTCATCAAGGCGCCCGGAGATGACGATCTCGTCCGGAGTGCCGAGATAGGCGCCCCAATAGATTTCCGCCTCAGGGTCCTCGATCTTGTGGAACGCCTGTTCCCCGTCGAGCATCACCGCCGCCGTCGCGGTTTTCTCCGGAAAACTCTCGACAAGCTGGCGGCCGGTGGTGATCTCGACCGGTTTTCCGACGAGGTTGAGGGGAATGCGGTGGCTGGCGCAGAGCGCCTGCAGACTGGTGATGCCCGGAATGACATCGAAACCGAATGGGACACGTCCCCGCATCCGCACCCGTTCGACGATGCGGATCGTGCTGTCGTAGAGCATGGGATCGCCCCAGACGAGGAAAGCGCCGATCTGCCCCTCCGAGAGTTCGCGTTCGAGCAGTTCCTCATAGGTCACCGCGATGCTGGCATGCCACTCGTCGACGCTTTCCGTGTAACTCCGCCCTTCGGTGCGGCGCACCGGCACGGCGAACTCGACCGTGCGGCTGTCAGGCCGGGTGACATAGAGGGCGCAAATATCGCGGCGCACTTCGGCAAGCTCCGCCTTCTTCGCGCCCTTGGTGGGGATGAAGAGCACGTCGGCCCGGTTCAGCGCATTGATCGCCTGGACGGTGATGTGTTCGGGATTGCCCGCGCCGATACCGATGATCAGGATATGCCGCATGCCGTCTCTCCCGCTTGTACGCCCGTCGGTCTTTGGCGGATCCGGGCTGCCGACGCAAGCCCGGCCGCGACAGAAGGGCGCATGGGAGCGCCAGAACGGGACGCCCCGTTACGGATCAGCTCTGAGGGGCGGATTGTCCGGCAGCCGCCAATCGATCGGATCGAGTGCCTTCGCGGTCAGAAAGGCATTGGCCTTCGAGAAATGCCGGCAGCCGAAGAAGCCGGAATGCGCCGAGAGCGGCGAGGGATGCGGCGCCGTCAGGACGAGGTGGCGGGAGCGATCGACGAAGGCTGCCTTCTTCTGAGCATAGGAACCCCAGAGCATGAAGACGACGGGCTGTTGCTGGTCATTGATGATGCGAATGACCGCGTCGGTGAAGCGCTCCCAGCCCCGGCCCTGATGCGAAGCCGCCCGGCCGCGTTCGACCGTCAGCACCGCGTTCAGGAGGAGCACGCCCTGGCGCGCCCAGCTTTCGAGGAAGCCGTGCCGCGCCGGCGGAATACCGAGGTCGACCTCGAGTTCCTTATAGATATTGACGAGCGATGGCGGGATGCGCACGCCGGGTAGGACGCTGAAGCAGAGCCCATGCGCCTGGCCCTCGCCGTGGTAGGGGTCCTGACCGAGGATGACCACCCGCACCCGGCCGAGCGGTGTCAGGTCGAGCGCCCGGAAATACTCGCTGCCCTTCGGGAATATCTGTCGGCCTTGGTGCCTCTGCTCAATGAGGAAGCGCTTGAGATCGGCCATATAGCCATGCCGGAACTCCGGCGCCAAGGCCGCCTTCCAGCTTTCTTCCAGCTTGATCGTCGCATCCATGGGCGCCCAACTCCTCGTTCGGCCCAAGAATTTAGCCACGTTGGCACCCGGCACAAGCATTCACCCGCAATTTTACCGCGTCGGTTCACTGCTTTGCTTGCCTCATCCACGAGCATTGTATTTCTCCCGATATAGCGCTAACAGAAGACGGAGCGTTATATACTCAGGAATATCGCGGGACACAGAGCAAGGATACTGATGATGGGACGCAGGGACTGGTTAACGAGACTGGCGCTGGCGCTTGGTCTTGTTCTCTCCGGCGCGGGCTTCACCCCAGTCAGCGCGGCCGAGAGGGTGACGATATTCGCTGCGGCGAGCCTGAAGAGCGCGCTCGATGCGGTCAATGCCGAATGGAAGAGGCTAACGGAGGGTGACGTGACCGCTTCCTATGCGGCGAGCTCTGCGCTCGCCAAGCAGATCGAACAGGGAGCGCCGGCCGATATCTTCATCTCGGCCGATCTTGCCTGGATGGATTATCTGGCCGAGAAGAACCTCATCAAGGCCGATAGCCGATCAAACCTGCTCGGCAATCGGCTCGTCCTCGTTTCCGCCAACGCGGACGCCGGCCCGGTGGACATCAAGGCCGGCCTCGACCTCGCCGGCCTCCTCGGTAATGGGCGCCTGGCCATGGGCGCGGTCGATTCGGTCCCCGCCGGCAAATACGGCAAGGCGGCGCTCGAAAATCTCGGCCTCTGGCCGATGGTTTCCGACAGGGTCGCCGGCTCTGAAAGCGTGCGCGCCGCCCTTCTGCTCGTTTCGCGCGGCGAAGCGCCCTATGGCATCGTTTATCAGACCGACGCGGCGGCCGATCCCGGTGTGGAAATGGTCGGGACTTTCCCGGAAGACAGCCATCCCCCAATCATCTATCCGATCGCGATCACCGCCGACAGCGCGAGCCCGGATGCGGCTGCCTATCTCGACTTCGTCAGATCGCCAGAGGCCGCGCCTTTCTTTCAGGCACAAGGCTTCACCGTGCTGGAATAGGCTTGCGCCACCGCCCCTGGCCAAAAACATCCAAGGCCGCGCCGTGGGAGTTCGAATGGCACCGCGCAGCAGTCAAACAGGAGAGCATCGATTTGGATTGGGTGGCGCTAAGCGAGGCAGAATGGATGGCCGTCCGGCTGAGCCTGCGCGTCGCAACCGTCGCGATGCTTTCGAGCCTGCCGCTCGCGCTTCTGACTGCCATCGTCCTTGCGCGTGGCCGCTTCTGGGGCAAGTCGGTCCTCAACGGCCTGGTGCACATGCCGCTGATCCTGCCGCCTGTCGTCACCGGCTTCGTGCTGCTGCTGCTCTTCGGCCGCCGCGGTCCGATCGGTGCCTTTTTGGCGGAGCATGTCGGGCTTGTCTTTTCGTTCCGTTGGACCGGTGCGGCGCTCGCCTGCGCCGTCATGGGTTTTCCGCTGATGGTGCGTAGCATGCGGCTGTCGATCGAAGCGGTCGACCGCAAGCTCGAGGATGCAGCCGCCACGCTCGGCGCCGGCCCCGCCTGGATCTTCCTGACGGTGACGCTGCCCTTGATCCTGCCCGGCATCGTCGCCGGCATGGTCCTCTCCTTCGCCAAGGCGATGGGCGAGTTTGGAGCCACGATCACCTTCGTCTCGAATATACCCGGCGAAACGCAGACGCTTGCCGTCGCCATCTACACCTTTACGCAGGTGCCGGGCGGCGATGCCGGCGCCATGCGCCTTACGATCATCTCGATCGTCCTCTCGATGGCAGCACTGGTATTGTCGGAAACCCTTGCAGCAGCCGCGGCGCGACGGACGGTCTTGACATGAGCCTGGAGGTCGAGGCGCGCCATCGGATCGGCACTTTCAAGATCGACGCCGCTTTTCTTTCGGACGGCGGCGTGACGGCTCTGTTTGGGCGCTCCGGATCCGGCAAGACCACGATCGTCAACATCATCGCCGGGCTCCTGCGCCCCGATGGCGGCCGCATCGTCCTTGATGGCGACGTGATCGCCGACAGTGCGCGCAAGCTCTTCACGCCTGTCCACCGGCGCCGCTTTGGCTACGTGTTCCAGGAGGCGCGCCTGTTTCCGCATCTGACCGTCCGCAGCAATCTCGTCTACGGCCGCTGGCTCAACGGCGCAGGCAAGTCCGCATCCGAATTCACTAAAGTCGTCGAGATGCTCGGCGTCGGGCACCTGCTCGACCGCAGCCCCTCGACGCTCTCGGGCGGCGAGCGCCAACGGGTCGCGCTCGGTCGGGCCCTGCTTGCCGCGCCGCGCCTCCTGCTGATGGACGAACCGCTCGCCGCGCTTGACGAGGCGCGCAAGGCGGAAATCCTGCCCTATCTGGAGCGACTCCGCGACGAAACCAGGATTCCGATCGTCTATGTCAGCCACTCCGTCGCGGAAGTGGCGCGGTTGGCCCAGCGCGTGGTCGTCATCGATGACGGCCGGGTTCAGGCATCCGGCGAAGCAGCCGTCATTCTCAGCCGGTCGACCGACACGCATGCGATCGCCAGAAAGGAGGCGGGCGCGTTGATCGAAGGTCTGGTCGAACTCCACGACGAGGCGCACAAGCTGACGCTCGTGCGCGCCGGCGAATGCCTCTTCCGTGTTCCCCACGTCGTCGCGGCGCCCGGGCACCGCCTTCGACTCTACATCGCCGCCCGCGACGTCATGCTGGCCACGACGCGGCCGCAGGGGATCAGCGCCCTCAACGTGCTGCCGGGGACGATCATCGGCCTGTCGCCAGCCCATGAGGGCAGCCTCGACGTCCGCCTCGACTGCGGCGGCAACACCCTCCTCGCCCGCATCACAACCCTTTCGCGCGAGGCGCTCGGGCTTCTGCCGGGAACGCCGGTGCACGCGGTCATCAAGACCGTCGCGCTCGACTATTGAAGTGCCTCCGGACACTAGCAGAGGTGACCGCTGCGAGCGTATAATCATGTTTTGGTGCGTTCGTTGTGCGGGCGGCCAACCGAACTCGCGAGCGCTCGCGCCGACCAGCTCGAATGGGAGGAGTGACATGCGTTTGTGGATGATTTCGCTTGCTGCCGGCCTTTCCGGACTCGGCCTCGCGGCAACGGCCCTGTCGGCGGATATGAGCGACGAGGAACTGATCAAGAATGCGATGTCGGCTGCGCCCGAGGCCGTGGCGCGCGATGCCACGATCATGGCTATGGACGCAGACGGCAAGATGAGAACACTAAAGGAAGGTACCAACAACTTCACCTGCATCGCCGACGACCCGGGGCCCGGCAACAATCCGATGTGCCTCGACAAGAATGCCATGGAGTGGGCGCAGGCCTGGATGAACAAGACCGAACCGCCAAAGGGAAAGGTCGGCTTCGGTTACATGTTGGCGGGCGGAGCCACACCGAGCAACGTCGATCCCTTTGCCGCCGCGCCGGAAGGCGGGGAACTGGCGCAAGAACCCCCGCATGTCATGATCTTCAGCCTGCCGGAGATACCGGCCGACTATCCCCAGCCAGGCGAGAATCCCGACCGGTCGAAGCCATGGGTGATGTGGGCGGGAACGCCGTACCAGCACCTCATGATACCGGTCGAATAACCGGTTGATCGACTAGGCCGGGCGTCGAATCCCAATCTCGGTTCCCCGGCCGGGCGCCTTGTTACAGCGACCTTCAACGCTGCGTGTCCTTGTCCCCGAACCGAGATCGATTTGCGAAAACATGCAGTCGTGCTCAGCGCCGCGGCTGAGTTTCTTCGGCCCGCGGAACATCCCCGACGCGCGCCGCCTCCAGCCAGGCGAGATCATCGGCGAGCGCCGCCCCCATCCTGGCTTCCATCGCCCGGAAGCGGTCGACCAGCGCCTCGCCGAAGGCGGTGAGCGCGGCACCGCCGCCCTGCTTTCCGCCCCGTTGGGACTCGACGGCTGGCTCCTTGAACATGCGGTTGAGCGCGTCGACCAGCAGCCAGGCGCGCCGGTAGGACATGTCCATCGCCCGGCCGGCGGCCGAGATCGACCCGGTTTCGCGGATAAGCTCCAGAAGCATGATCTTTCCGCGCCCGAGGCGGTCTTCGGGTGGAAAATCGATGCGTAGAATGGGGCGAAGCCCGTTATCGGCTCTGGACATGCGCTCGAGCATAATGGCTGCAGCGACCCTCGAAAAGTCCCGCCGTCAGAGGCTCATGCCGCCGTCGATGACATGGACATGGCCGGTCGTGTAGGCCGCGGCGTCGCTCGCGAGATAGACCGCGAGGGCCGCGATCTCCTCGGGGGTGCCGAGGCGGCCCATCGGCTGGCGGGCAATGAAGGCGCTACGCGCTTCCTCGTAATTGCCCTGCGCGCGCATGCGTTCCTCGAGCGAGGGCGACTGCACCGTGCCAGGCGCGATGGCGTTGCACCGGATGCCCTTGCCGATGAAGTCGATCGCCACCGATTTGGTGAGGCCGATGACCGCCGCCTTGCTGGCGGAGTAGGCGAAGCGGTTCGGCACGCCCATTGGCACGCCGGCAACCGACGACATGTTGATGATGGAGCCGCCGCCCTTCTCGACCATGCCCGGCAGGAAAGCGCGGATCATCCGATACATCGATTTGACATTGAGATCGAAGGCAAAGTCGTAATCTTTCTCCGCCACTTCAAGGATCGTGCCCGCATGGACAAATCCGGCGCAGTTGAAGAGGATGTCGATCGCACCCGTCCGCGCCGCAAACTCGCTGATCGCTTCGCCACTCAACACGTCGAGCCGCGCCACGTCGATACCCTGAGCCGCGACTTCGCCTAGCTTCTCCTCGTTGATGTCCGTCGCGACGACCGACGCACCTTCCCGGCTGAAAGCCTCGGCCGTCGCACGGCCGATACCCTGTGCCGCGGCCGTGATCACCGCACGCTTGCCTGCCAGACTTCCGCTCATTTTCCGCCTCGCCCTATCCGGATGCACGTCGCGCCAGCAGACATCGGCACCTGCCAGCTGTCAAGCGGCTAATTGTATTTTTATAGACAAAAGACATATTCCCTCAGCCGTCATCGTCGCGAAAGAAAATTGCGCAGCCGACTGGCTGTGTATCGGCCCGCCGAACGGTCTGAGCGGTTTGCCGGTACGAATCTGTCTTTCTTCGCGCCGGAGGCGGGCACCTCGTCGAAAGTCCTTCATCTCACCCCGAACTCGTGGCAGTCTGTCATCATAACCCTTTGGGAGAACGAGGGTTGTTGGCGGTTTGGCAGTGCGGGCACGGAGGACCGCCCACAAACCGTTGCCGTCATCCGCGCCGCAAGATCCACGAGAATCGGCTCCAGCGAGTGGCTGACGCGCGATGCGCAATCCGGAAAGGAGGCCGGAACCCGCATGGATGAATTCAGCCGATTGAGCCTGCATGTCCCCGAGCCGGCGGTTCGGCCGGGCGACGAACCCGATTTTTCCACTGTGAGGATACCGAAAGCGGGCACGGTCCCGCGACCCGAGGTCGATGTCGACCCGGAGACGATCCGCGATCTGGCCTTCTCCATCATCCGCGTTCTCAACCGCGAAGGGGAAGCGGTCGGGCCTTGGGCCGGTCTCCTGTCAGACGAGGAACTGCTGACCGGCCTCCGGCACATGATGATGCTGCGAGCCTTCGACGCGCGAATGGTGATGGCGCAGCGCCAGGGCAAAACGTCCTTCTACATGCAGCATCTCGGCGAGGAGGCGGTAAGCTGCGCCTTCCGCAAGGCGCTGCGCAAGGGCGACATGAACTTTCCCACTTATCGACAGGCGGGGCTCCTGATCGCCGACGACTACCCCATGGTCGAGATGATGAACCAGATATTCTCGAACGAGAGCGATCCCTGCCATGGCCGGCAGCTGCCGGTTCTCTACACTTCGAAAGAGCATGGCTTCTTCACCATATCCGGGAACCTTGCCACGCAGTTCGTCCAGGCTGTCGGCTGGGCGATGGCGTCCGCCATCAAGCGCGACACCCGCATCGCGGCGGGCTGGATCGGCGACGGCTCGACGGCCGAATCGGACTTCCATTCCGCTCTTGTGTTCGCCTCGACTTACAAGGCACCCGTCATCCTTAACATCGTCAACAACCAGTGGGCGATCTCGACCTTCCAGGGAATTGCGCGGGGCGGATCCGGCACTTTCGCCGCCCGGGGTCTGGGCTTCGGCATTCCGGCGCTGCGCGTCGACGGCAACGACTATCTTGCCGTCTATGCGGTGGCGCGCTGGGCAGCGGAACGCGCCCGGAGAAATCTCGGGCCGACGCTGATCGAATATGTGACCTACCGCGTCGGCGCCCATTCGACGTCGGATGACCCGAGCGCCTATCGGCCGAAGACCGAGTCGGAAGCCTGGCCCCTTGGCGATCCGGTTCTGCGGTTGAAGAAGCACCTGATCGTTCGCGGAGTCTGGTCGGAAGAGCGACACCTACAGGCGGAAGCCGAGATCATGGACGAAGTGATCCAGGCGCAGAAGCAGGCGGAAAGCCATGGCACGCTCCATGCCGGCGGCAGGCCCTCGGTGCGCGACATCTTCGAAGGCGTCTACGCGGTGATGCCGCCGCACATCCGCCGACAGCGGCAGAAGGCGGGGTACTGACATGGCCAGAATGACGATGATTGAAGCGGTGCGCAGTGCCATGGACGTGTCGATGGGACGCGACGAGGACGTCGTCGTCTTCGGCGAGGATGTCGGTTATTTCGGCGGCGTGTTTCGCTGCACTCAGGGGCTTCAGGCGAAATACGGCAACACTCGCTGTTTCGATGCACCGATCAGCGAATCCGGCATCGTCGGCAGCGCCATCGGCATGGCGGCTTACGGCCTGAAGCCCTGCGTCGAGATCCAGTTCGCCGACTACATGTACCCCGCCTACGATCAACTGACGCAGGAAGCAGCCCGCATCCGCTATCGTTCGAACGGCGACTTCACCTGCCCGATCGTCGTGCGAATGCCGACCGGCGGCGGCATCTTCGGCGGTCAGACGCACAGCCAGAGCCCGGAGGCACTCTTCACCCACGTCTGCGGCCTCAAGGTCATCGTGCCGTCAAATCCTTATGACGCCAAAGGCCTGCTGATCTCGGCCATCGAGGATCCGGATCCGATCATCTTCCTGGAGCCGAAGCGGCTCTATAACGGCCCCTTCGACGGCCATCACGAGCGCCCGGTAACCCCTTGGTCAAAGCACGAACTTGGCGAAGTGCCGGAAGGGCACTACACGATCCCCATCGGCAAGGCGGAAATTCGCCGCAATGGCTCGGCGGTAACCGTGCTCGCCTACGGCACCATGGTGCATGTGGCGCTTGCGGCAGCCGAGGAGACCGGCATCGACGCAGAAGTGATCGACCTGCGCAGTCTGTTGCCGCTCGATCTCGAGACGATCGTCGATTCCGTCACCCGGACTGGGCGCTGCGTCGTCGTGCACGAGGCGACGCTGACCTCGGGCTTCGGCGGCGAGCTGGTCGCCCTCGTCCAGGAGCATTGCTTCTACCAGCTCGAAGCGCCGGTCGTACGGGTGACCGGCTGGGACACCCCTTATCCACATGCCCAGGAATGGGACTATTTCCCCGGGCCGGCGCGCGTCGGCCGTGCGCTTGCTGAAGCGATGGAGGCGTGAGGCTATGGGAGAATTCGTTCTGAAAATGCCGGACGTCGGTGAAGGCGTCGCCGAGGCGGAACTTGTCGAATGGCATGTGAAGCCTGGCGATCCGGTGCGCGAAGACATGGTGCTGGCCGCCGTCATGACCGACAAGGCGACGGTCGAAATCCCCTCACCAGTATCCGGCAAGGTAATTTGGCTCGGAGCTCATGTGGGCGACACGGTTCCGGTCAAGGCGCCGCTCGTCAGGATCGAAACGGCCGGCGAAACCGGCGAGCCCCCGCCGGACAGCATTCCCGAGGCGCTTGCCGAAGCCGTGTTGGAGGAGCCGGTGGCGGCGGCCCCCACGCCGATCAAGGAGAATGCGCGCCCGGAACCGGGCAGGAGCGCGAGCGGGGAAGCGCCAAGGCCGCGCCAGGCGCCGGATGTTTCAGCCAAACCGCTTGCCTCCCCGGCCGTGCGCCTGCGCGCCAAGGAAAGCGGTATCGATCTCAGGCAGGTCGCCGGCACGGGACCTGCCGGCCGGATCACCCACGAGGATCTCGATCTCTTCATCAGCCGCGGGCCGGGCCCGCTGCCAGCGCAGATCGGGCTCGTCCGGAAGACGGCAGTCGAGGAGGTCAAGATCGCCGGTCTGCGGCGGCGGATTGCTGAGAAGATGTCGCTCTCCACCTCACGGATCCCCCACATCACCTATGTGGAAGAGGTGGACATGACGGCACTGGAGGATCTGCGGACGACGATGAACCGCGACCGCAAACCCGACCAGCCGAAGCTGACAATCCTGCCCTTCCTGATGCGGGCGCTGGTCAAGGCAGTGTCCGAGCAGCCCGGCATCAACGCCACTTTCGACGACCATGCCGGCGTCATCCATCGCCACGCGGCCGTCCATATCGGCATTGCCACGCAGACCCCCGCCGGCCTGACGGTGCCGGTCGTGCGCCACGCGGAGGCGCGCGGCATCTGGGACTGCGCGGCGGAACTCAATCGGCTGGCGGAAGCCGCCCGCACCGGCACCGCGACGCGCGATGAACTGACCGGCTCGACGATCACGATTTCCTCGCTCGGCGCGCTTGGCGGCATCGTCTCGACGCCGGTGATCAACCATCCGGAGGCGGCGATCGTCGGCGTCAACAAGATGGCGACCCGCCCGGTCTGGGACGGGGCGCAATTCGTGCCGCGCAAGATGATGAATCTTTCGTCGAGCTTCGACCACCGCGTCATCGATGGATGGGACGCCGCCACCTTCGTCCAGCGACTGAAGACGCTGCTCGAAACCCCGGCGCTGATTTTCGTGGAGGGATGATCTCGCAATGAAGGAAATCTCCTGCAAGCTCCTGGTGCTCGGCGCCGGTCCCGGCGGCTATGTCTGCGCCATCCGCGCCGGGCAGCTCGGCGTCGACACGGTGATTGTCGAAAGGGCGAAGGCGGGCGGCACTTGTCTCAATGTCGGGTGCATTCCGTCGAAGGCGCTGATCCACGCCGCCGAGGAGTATCACAAGCTTCATGCCGCCGCCTCCGGGAGAAGTCCGCTCGGGCTATCCTTGAGCGCACCGGCGATTAACCTCAAGCAAACCGTCGCCTGGAAGGACGGCATCGTCGGGCGCCTGAACAGCGGGGTTACCGGGCTCCTGAAGAAGGCGGGCGTGAAGGCTGTATTTGGAGAAGCACGCTTCGTCGACGGCAAGACGGTCGATGTCGAGACGGAAACGGGCCAGCAGCGCATCCGCGCCGAAGCGGTCGTCATCGCCACCGGCTCGGCGCCGGTGGAGCTTCCGGACCTGCCCTTCGGCGGCAGCGTCATCTCTTCCACCGAGGCTTTGGCTCTGGTTGAATTGCCCGAGACGCTCGCGGTCATCGGCGGCGGCTATATCGGCCTCGAACTCGGGACCGCTTTTGCCAAACTTGGCTCGAAAGTGACCGTGCTCGAAGCGATGGACCGCATCCTGCCGCAGTACGACGCCGAACTTTCAAGGCCGGTAATGAAGCGGCTCGGCGAACTCGGCATGGAGGTTTTCACCCGCACCACCGCGAAGCGCCTCTCGGCCGACAAGCGCGGTCTTCTGGCCGAGGAAAACGGGCGGGCCTTCGAAGTTCCGGCAAAAAAGGTATTGGTCACCGTCGGTCGCGGGCCGGTGACGGAGGGCTGGGGGATCCAGGAGATCGATCTCGACCGCTCCGGCCGCTTCATCCGCATCGACGACCAGTGCCGCACGTCCATGCGCGGCATCTATGCGATCGGCGACGTGACCGGCGAGCCGATGCTCGCGCACCGTGCCATGGCGCAGGGGGAAATGGTTGCCGAGATCGTCGCCGGGCAGAAGCGAAGCTGGGACAAGCGGTGCATCCCCGCCGTCTGCTTCACCGACCCGGAAATCGTCAGCGCCGGTCTCTCACTGGAGGAGGCACGCGCGGCCGGCATCGAGGTCAGGATCGGCCAATTCCCCTTCCAGGCGAACGGCCGCGCCATGACGACCCTCGCCGAGGACGGATTCGTGCGCGTCGTCGCCCGCGCCGACAACCACCTCGTCCTCGGTATCCACGCCGTCGGCCATGCCGTCTCGGAACTCTCCGCTGCCTTCGCGCTGGCAATCGAGATGGGCGCGCGATTGGAAGACGTCGCCGGCACCATCCATGCCCACCCGACCCAATCGGAGGCCTTCCAGGAGGCGGCCTTCAAAGCCTTGGGGCACGCGCTGCATATTTGAGATGTGGTGCAGGTTGTCCCTCATCCCGATGCCCGTCCTCCGCAGCAACTGCGGAGGGTGGACCGCGACCTTTTCCCCCGCAGGCGGGGAGAAGGGGCGATGCCGCGCCCGCACATTTCCCAATACCGCTTCTTCCAAAGCCCCAGTTGCAGGGTCGAGGCACGACGAGCGCTACTGCACCAACTCCAGCCCGACCGCCGTCGCTTCGCCGCCGCCGATGCAGAGGGAGGCGATGCCGCGCTTCACGCCGTTTTTTCGCATTGCATGGAGAAGCGTCACGACGATGCGCGCACCGGAGGCGCCTATCGGGTGGCCGAGGGCGCAGGCGCCGCCATGGATGTTGACGATGTCGTCGGAGAGACCGAGGTCGCGGATCGCCGCCATGGCGACGACGGCAAAGGCTTCGTTGATTTCGTAGAGCCCGACGCTCCCCTTCTCCCAGCCGAGCTGGTCGAAGAGCTTGTCGATGGCGCCGATCGGCGCCGTGGTGAACCAGGCGGGCTCCTGTGCATGGCCCGCATGGCCAGCGACGATCGCAAGCGGCGTCAGCCCGCGCTTCTCCGCCTCGCTCGCACGCATCAGGATCAGCGCAGCCGCACCATCGGAGATCGAGGAGGAATTGGCCGCCGTGACGCTGCCGCGGTCGCGGAAGGCTGGCTTCAGCTTCGGTATCTTCGCCGGATCGGCCTTCACCGGCTGCTCGTCGCGATCGAGATTGGCGCTCTTGCGCTTGCCGCCATCGACGATCGTCACGATTTCGTCGGCAAAGGATTTGTCTTCCGCCGCCTTCAGCGCCCGCTCGAGCGAGCGGAGTGCGAAAGCGTCCTGGTCTGCCCGCGAGAATTGGTAATGCTGGGCCGTATCCTCGGCGTAGGTGCCCATCAGTCGTCCGGAATAGGCGTCCTCCAGCCCGTCCAAAAACATGTGGTCCTTGATCTCGCCGTGGCCAAGCCGAAAACCGCCGCGGGCCTTCGGCAGGAGATAAGGCGCGTTCGTCATCGACTCCATTCCGCCAACGGCAAGGACCGTGGCGCTGCCGGAGACAAGCGCGTCATTGCCGAGCATCAGGGCCTTCATGCCCGAGCCGCAGACCTTGGAAACGGTTGTCGAGGGTGTCTCCTGTCCGAGGCCGGCGCCGAGTGCCGCCTGCCGGGCAGGATTCTGTCCGACGCCGGCGGGCAGGACATTACCCATCAGCACTTCGTCGACCTTATCGAGGCTGGCGCGATCCAGCGCCGCCTTCAACGCTGCCGACCCGAGCTCCGGCGCTGTCAGATCCTTGAGCCCTCCTTGGAACGCGCCCATCGGCGTGCGCGCCGCCGACACGATAACCACCGGATCGCGATTGCTCATCATATCCTCCCATTTCGCCGAATATCGGTCGGCCTTGGCCCCGGAGTGCGACCGTCGAGGCTGCGGAATGAGCGCCCCTCATCCGCCTGCCGCCACCTTCTCCCCGCAGGCGGGGAGAAGGGACATGTGGCACCGGCTCGTCCCCCAGCAGCACGGATCGTCAGGTGAAAACGAAGCGGAGGGCGCCGACTCGTCCCCTCTCCCCGCACGCAGGGAGAGGCTTAGGGTGAGGGGCAAATACCCGCATCTCATCGTCAACACTCTCGACCGACTATAACCGCCGAATGCAGTAAGGCAACGCCATCCGCGCCCTTGTGGGCCGCCGGCGGGATAGCCGCAGATTAGCCCATCCGTTCCGACGCGTAGGAGCCCGGGCTCGGCGGGAAGACGACGACGCGGTTGCCGTTGATGAGGGTGCGGCGATGAATATGGGCGTGTATGGCGCGGGCCAGCACCTGGCTCTCGACGTCGCGGCCGATCGAGACATAGTCCTCGGCCGACTGCGCATGGGTGATGCGGGCGATGTCCTGCTCGATGATCGGGCCCTCGTCGAGATCGGCGGTGACGTAGTGCGCCGTCGCGCCGATCAGCTTGACGCCGCGCTCATAGGCCTGCTTGTAGGGGTTGGCGCCCTTGAACGACGGCAGGAAGGAGTGATGGATGTTGATGATCCTGCCCGACATTTTCTTGCACAGCGCATCCGACAGCACCTGCATGTAGCGGGCGAGCACGATCAGCTCGGCGCCGGTCTGCTCGACGATCTCCATCAGCTGTGCTTCGGCCCTCGGCTTGTTCTCCTTCGTTACCTTGATGCAGTGGAAGGGGATGTCGTGGTTGGCGATGACCTTCTGGTAATCGAAGTGGTTGGAGACGACGCCGACGATGTCGATCGGCAGCGCGCCGATCTTCCAGCGATAGAGCAGGTCGTTCAGGCAATGGCCGAACCGCGAGACCATCAAGAGCACCTTCATCCGCTCTTCCGAATCGCGGATCTCCATTGTCATGCCGAACCGCTCGACCGCCGGAGCGAAGGCTTCGCGCAGCTCTTCGAGCTTAGCGCCAGCCTGGCTGATGAAAGAGACGCGCAGGAAGAAAAGCCCGGTTTCAAGGTCGTTGAATTGTGAGCTGTCGCTGATGTAACAGCCTTTTTCCGCGAGACCGCCGGTAACGGCGGCAACGATGCCGCGGGTAGATTTGCAGGTGACGGTCAGCACGTAGCTTTTCATCGGTGGTCTCTCATTCTGATGCGGTATCCGGCCCCTCGGGCCGTTCATGCGAAACTACCCTGGCGCTTCGAGACCCGCCGATCCATTCGCGACATCGGCTGGACGGAACGGGCCACGCTCTCTCCGGCTCTCAGAAGTGAGACATTCAGGGCTTTTACCCGGTCGGGATGCGTTTTGGCGAAGGCCTCGATCTCTGCGCAACGGGCATCGATGGCGACGATCCGCCGGCAACCGTAGAAAACGACGTCCTACAGCGCCTATAGCTCGCGGACGAGCGCCAGTAGTCGTAGAGACCGGTCTCCTGGATCCGGGTCGCCTCCCGTCTCGCTATCAGCGCTCGTACTTCTCCACCTTCTGCTCGATGGCGCCGAAGATCGAATGGCCGCTCGCGTCTTTCATCTCGATCCTGACGACGTCGCCGAACTTCAGGAAATGCGTCTTCGGTGCGCCGCTCTCGATCGTTTCGATCATGCGCAGCTCCGCGAGGCAGGAATAACCGACGCCCCCCTCCGACACCGGTCTGCCCGGCCCGCCGTCGAGTTTGTTGGACACGGTCCCCGAGCCGATGATCGTGCCGGACGTGAGCGGGCGGGTGCGGGCCGCATGGGCGATCAGTTGCGGGAAATCGAAGGTCATATCGATGCCGGCATTGGCTCGACCGAAGGGCCTGCCGTTGAGATCGACGCGAAGCGGCAAATGCAGCTTGCCGCCGTCCCACGCCTCGCGCAATTCGTCCGGCGTCACGGCGACCGGCGAGAAGGCGGAAGACGGCTTCGATTGGTAGAAGCCGAATCCCTTGGCGAGCTCGGCCGGAATGAGTCCGCGCAGCGAAACGTCGTTGACGAGCATGACAAGACGGATCGCCTCGCGCGCCTCCTCAACCGTCGCGCCCATCGGCACATCGTCGACGATCACCGCGACCTCGCCCTCCATATCGATGCCCCAGGCCTCATCCGCCATGAGGATCGGGTCGCGCGGCCCGAGGAAGCCGTCGGATCCGCCCTGATAGATCAGCGGATCGTTCCAGAAGCTTGCCGGCATCTCCGCGTTGCGCGCCTTCCTGACCAGTTCGACGTGGTTGACATAGGCGGAGCCGTCGGCCCAGTGGAACGCCCGCGGCAAGGGCGAGGCGGCATCGTGCTCGTGGAAACGCATGGTCGGCTGGGAGCCGGTCTCTATACCGTCGGCGACACGCGCCAGCCGCGGCCCAGCATGCGCCCAGTCGTCGAGGGCCGCCTGCAGCGTGCGGGCGATATGCCCGACTTCCGAGCAACGGGTGAGGTCTTTCGAGACCACGACGAGCCTGCCGTCGCGGGTGGAATCTTTCAGCGTCGCGAGTTTCATGGTGTTTCCCGAGATGTTCTGTTGATCCGCTCCGACCGGCGCGAACCATTGCAGCATGTCATGGTTCGTTGCGGAAAGTCACTTGTTTCCGGGTGTGCCGTCGAATTTTCAGGCAACGGCCGTGGGAAAGTCGCCCGCGGCCGGATGAACCTATCCCCGCACGCGCTCCGGGATCGGCAGCCCCTCGAAGCTCTTCAAAGTCTCGAGCACGATCGAGGTCTTGACGTGCTGGACGCTGTCATGCGGCAAGAGCACATCGTTGACGAAGCGCGACAACCCGGCAAGGTCGGGTGTTACGACGCGCAGGTGATAATCCATCTCGCCAGTCAGCGCATAGGCCTCCAGCACCTCCGGCAGCCCGGAAATCAGCTTGGCGAACCGCTTGGCATTGTCGCGATTGTGGGTGGCGAGCGTCACCGAGATCACCACCATCAGGTCGAGCCCCAGCTTCTGCCGGTCGATCTGCGCCTGATAGCCGGTGATATAGCCTTCCGCCTCCAGCCGCGAGCGCCGCCGCGAACATTGCGACGGTGATAGCGCGATCCGCTCGGACAACTCGTTATTGGTCAGATGCCCGTCCCGCTGCAACGCGCTAAGTATCTTGAGATCAAAGCCGTCGAGTTGCTCCATTGCATGCGTCCTCATGCCCATGCACGCACAATTCGTGCACAGTTTCGCCAAAACCCTGCAAGAATACAAGCATCATGCATCGCATCTGCGGCATACTCCGGCAAAAGTTCTCGAGGATTGAGAGGAGACTTTCGATGGGCCCGTTTCCGCATGACGCCCCGCCCGCAACGATCTCGGCGGACAACCCCGCCGGAACGGACGGCTTCGAGTTCGTCGAATTCGCCCATCCGGAGCCGGAAAAACTCGTGGAGCTTTTCGCGCGCATGGGCTACACCCCCGTCGCACGGCACCGGGCGAAGAACATCACCGTGTGGCGGCAGGGCGACATCAATTACATCCTGAATGCCGAGCCCGGTTCGCATGCGATGCGCTTCGTCGACAAGCACGGCCCCTGTGCACCGTCCATGGCGTGGCGCGTCGTTGACGCCAAGCAGGCTTTCGAACATGCGGTGTCGAACGGTGCCGAAGCCTATGAGGGCAGCGACAAGACCCTCGATGTCCCGGCAATCGTCGGCATCGGCGGCTCACTTCTCTATTTCATCGACAGCTATGGCGCGAAAGGCTCGGCCTATGATGCCGAGTTCGAATGGGTCGGTGAACGCGATCCGAGGCCGGAGGGCGTCGGCTTCTACTATCTCGACCACCTGACCCATAACGTCTATCGCGGCAACATGGACAAGTGGTGGGCCTTCTACCGAGAGCTCTTCAACTTCAAGCAGATCCACTTCTTCGACATCGACGGCCGCATTACCGGCTTGCTCAGTCGGGCGATCACTTCACCTTGTGGCAAGATCCGCATTCCGCTGAACGAGTCGAAGGACGAAACCAGCCAGATCGAGGAATACTTGAAGAAATACAAAGGCGAAGGCATCCAGCACATCGCCGTCGGTACCGAGGCGATCTACGACGCAACGGACAAGCTCGCGGCAAACGGCCTCAAATTCATGCCCGGGCCGCCGGACACCTACTATGAGATGTCGCACGAGCGTGTGCACGGCCATGAGGAACCGATCGAGCGGATGAAGAAGCACGGTATCCTGATCGATGGCGAGGGCGTGATCGACGGCGGCATGACGAAGATCCTGCTGCAGATCTTCTCGCGCACGGTCATCGGCCCGATCTTCTTCGAATTTATCCAGCGTAAAGGCGACGAGGGTTTTGGCGAGGGAAACTTCCGGGCGTTGTTTGAATCGATCGAAGCCGATCAGATCCGCCGCGGCGCCCTGCAGCGGCGTGCGTAGACGCGCTACAACCCGCGCGTCATTTCAGGAGCACAAAGATCGGCGTAACTCTTTGAATTTGCTGCATGCCACTCGCTCAATTGCAAAGACGCCGCGTGTCCGACCAGATGCGCGGCGTCCATGCAGCCATCGAGACCGTCAGTTGCGCCAGCGGGGCGGGCCCGCATCGCCGTCATGCCTGAAGTAGCGGGACGCCGCTTCTGTCCGGTTTCGCACGTTCATCTTCTTGTAGATGTTACGGACATGAACCTTGACGGTGTTCTCCGACAGGCCGAGTCGGTCGGCAATGATCTTGTTCTGCGTGCCCATGCAGATCAGATCGAGGATCTGGACCTCCCGGCTTGTCAGCAGACCTCTGCCGACATCGCTCCTCTGTGCCGGGGGCATGGCCTCGGCGCATGCCTCGCGCTGGGCAGGCGTGGCACTGCCTGTCTCCGACCGCGGCGCCAGCCGACGCAGCAGGGCGGCCGGAAAATGCTCGCCGCCCTTCATCAGCAAATCGATGGCGGTCAGGCAGACGTCCAGATGGAGGTTCAAGGGCAGGACGCCATGGATCAGCCCCTCGTCGACAAAGCCGGCGATCGATGAATCGACCTCGTCCGCATTCTCGACGACGAGCCCGATCGAGGCCCGCGGATGGAACTCGTGGATCGTCCTGATGACCGATGGAAACGTGCTCGCCGGTAGGCGGTAGAGCATAATCAGCGCCACATCGTCGAGATTGCCATCGAGCAGGCTGTCGGCCTCCGAAAGGCTCACAACTTCATTCCCCTGGAACCGGGTGCTGATCGCCTGCGTCAGACATTCGGCGAGCAGATCCGCCCTGGCGAGCATTACGATCTTCGCTTTCTTCGCTAAAACCCTGTTGTTGTCCTCAAATTCGCTCAAACTGGAGCCGGTACGATACATTATCCCCTCCTTGGGCATTCCCCCTATCTTCTTAAGGGTATTGGAGCGCCCTGTCTGAAAATGTTTTCGATCAAAAATGCGAAGTCACTAACCACGAAAAAACTTCATGATGGCTAATGTATCGTAAATATGGGGGATAAGAAACAGCCCAAAAGGGTTAGATTCGGCCCCATTCCCGTCCAAATAGTCCCGATTTGCACCAATTCTGGGTGAGTCGAGCTGATGTCAAGTCTGCGCGGCCGTGGGCGTGTCCGTCCTTTTCGCGCCAAGCGGGGACCCGGGCATTCTAGAGGGTATGTCAGGTTGCGCTTATCGCAACCCTGTACCTCGGAATGAGGAGCACAGGCCGCCGTCTCCCCTTCGACCTGAACCACTTTATACTCCAAAGGGGCTAGCGGCGGCGCATCACGGCCTCGGCAGGCATGTATGCTTCCGGTCTTCCGGCGGGCGGATGTCGAGACCCGACGACCCATCATCGAAAAATCCCGCTTAGGTTGAGACTCGACAGGCAATTCCATCTTACGGGCATGCAGCCTCGGATTCACAATGTTAACATCGCCTTAATGGCCGGACAGTCCGAAGGGGTAAGGACGACTCGCTTCGCTGGACAAGACGACCGCTTCCTCGGAAGCAATATCCGGCTGTGCTGCCCCCATCCCGGATGCCCTCATCCGCCAAGTGACGGCTGGGACTAACCATAATTGGTATCTTCCACTTCTCCCCATTCCGGATCACACTGTACCGGTCGCATGGAGTTATATGCGTCTCCGGACAAGGTTCAGCGTAGGTTTGGAAACTATTTATATTGCGTTCGTATGACAAAGTGTATGACTATCAATTATCAACACCTAATGCATTAGCGGAATATCCCTAACCGTGAAATTTATATTGAACAAAATACAGAGAGTATCGAAACACCCGCAGATGAATATCGATAGTTCATCTGAGTGAGAGCCAGCGCCAAAAAAACCTATGAAGATGAAGGGGTTTCGGTGCTGGCTCCTTCCTCCGTTTCTCCACAGTGTAAGAAAAGCCTCTCCTCAACGGGGAAATGAATATCGCTCGACGATAGCCCAGATTTCCTTGTTGATCCTCATGATCTGCTCGATCGCCTCGTTGATCCTGGCGATCTCCGAATCGTCAATCTGTTCGATCTTGCCGTATTTGATCGTGTCCTTGCTGTCGAAAATGCTCATCAGCTGAGTGCTCGCCTGGTCTCCGGTTTCGTCGAAGGAATAGATGCAGTGGCTGTACTTGTTCCTGAGTTTGCCCTGCCGGCCAAGCTGCTGTGTCACTGCGAGAATCTCCTGCCGCCGAGCAAGCGGCGTCTTTTCCAATTTGGCGAGCCGTTCGACGAGCTCGAGACGGGCGCGCGTCGTATTCAGCGTCAAAAAGATGACGATGGCGGTTTCCTTGTCCACCTTCGCAAGGCCCGCAATCAGGTAGATGAGCAGACTTTCCGTGTTGGTCCACGTGTAGTTCAGCTGTCCGATTAAAAGGAGTATCTCGTGGAATTTCTTCATGAGCAGCATCCCTTTACAGCCACAATAGCGCATTCCGGTCTTCGGATAAATTTACAGCGAACGAAACGCATCGGCCGCAGAATACCTCCGAGGCGGTAGCCTCTGACCCCCGAAAGTCTTTCCGGGATAGGTCGCACACGCAACAACCTCTTACGGGTGATCAATCTTTGCCGCTCATCGCCTAGGGGGGTTAGCCCGAACTGACAGCTTACAATTCCAGCCTGTTAGCAACACACTTTTCACGCACAACAGAGGGCAGGTATGCCCAGGTTTGCGTTGATCCAGTACTGCGTTTAGGGCGGAATGCCCCCTCGAAAGCCTGGCTGCCGTTCCCGACGAGCAAGGGAGGTGAATGCCAGGCAAGTAGCGCCAATCCCGGCCGCGCATTTCCGTGCGCCCGGAGATCCTTTCCACTGAAAAACTTCATTTCAACTTCAGACCGCGCACGGCCAAGATCCGCGTGAGAGATGAAAGCGGTTCGGTCGTAGCGGCCTCAACTTTGAGGACGTAGCTATGAGCAATAACAAAAACTTCTTGTGGCCATGGGATAATCAGTCGCAAAGCCAGGACCAGTTGCAGGGCCAGGCCCAAGCCGAGCTTCAGGCCCAGCTCGAGCTCCAGGAACAGGAGCAAGAACAGGAGCAGGAGCAGGAGCAAGATCAGGACCAAGATCAGGATCAGGACCAGGACCAGTATCAGGGTCAGTACAGTGAATCTTATAACGGCAACCTGAACGGCAACGGCAACGGCAACGGCAACCTCAACCTGAACGGAAACGGCAATGGCAATCTCAACCTGAACGGAAACGGCAATGCCAATGCCAATGCGAACGATAATACGAACAGCAATAGCAACACCAACACCAGCGACACCACGGTCGACGTATCGAGCACGACCGACGTCGACGTCGACATCGATCTTGATCTGAGCGGCTATGAGCCGTCCGACGATGACTTTGTCGACATCGACAATTCGTCGATCCATGGCATGGCGAATGTCAGCTTCAGCAACATCCTCAACGGCTCGCTCAATGGTGCGGGCAATGATGTCGGCAACGTCATCAGCCAGTCCGCCATCATGTCGGACGACGACCACCTGCATGGTGTCTCCAACAGCGGCACCCTGAACCTGAATGGCACGGCCACCGGCGGCACGGCCACCTCCGACGACGGCATCGACGCCGAGGGTGATGGCGGTTCGGGCGGCGATGATGCCGATGCCGATGGCGGAAACGGCGGCGACGGCGGTCTTGCCGTTGGCGGCTTCTCGTTTGGCGGTGATGCCGATGGCGGAAACGCCGATAGCGACGCGGACGGTGGCGACGGATTCGGCGGCATTGCTGCGAGCGTCGGTGTCGGCACCGGCGGCGCTAGTGGGAGCGCAGATGGTGGCGCGGCAACCGGCGGTGCCGGCGGCAACGGCGGCGCAGGCCTCGGCGTCGGTCTCGGGCTCGGTGTCGGTCTCGGCGTCGGCGCTGCGGCCGGCGGCGACGGCGGCGACAACGCAGCCGGCAACGGTGGCGAATCCGGCGACATCGAGAGTGATGACGCCGAAACCGACGACGCCGGGGACGGTGGCGACGCTGCCGACGACGCCGATTTCTCGATCCCGATCCTGAACATCGGTGGCGACGGCGGCGACAATGAAGGCGGCAACAGCGTCGCTTTCGGCGAGACCGGCAACGCCAATGGCGGCAGCGCCGATGATGCCGGCGACGGCGGCAACGCGCTTGGTGCAGGCGTCGGCGTTGGCACGGGTATCGGGCTCGGCGCCGGTAATGGCGGCGGCGGCGGCGGTGGTGGTGGTGCCTCCGCGGATGGCGGAACGACCGGCAATGCCAGTGGCGGTACCGGCACGGGCGGAGCGGCGACCGGCGGCGCGGGTGAAGGCGGCCTTGCGCTCAGCGGCGCATGGGCCGGAGATGCCTCGGCCGACGGTGGCGCGGGCGGAGCGGCGACCGGCGGCGCTGGCGGTGGCGGCGGGGCCGGCGGCACTGCCACGACCGGAGACGGCGGCTTTGGCGATGCCGGAACATGGGGCTCCTACAACGGAGACGATGGCTTCGTTGAAGGGATTTCCTCGGCGACAGCCGATGCCGTGATCGACACCAACGCCTTCAACCAGCAGATCGTGCTCGGCGCCAATCTGCAGGGCAATACTGTCGACATGACGATCGTCGGCGGCGACTACAGCACATCGATCATCGGCGAAGACGACGCCTGATCGCAGTGCAAAGCCGCCGATTCACATGCGGAATCGGGCATTGAACCGGACTGCGCGAGCCCGCCTCGCGCAGTCCAGCAGCACCGCAAGTAAAAAGGGGGGCTGACAATGACCTTGCATTTCGACAAGGCCACCGAGGCCATAGCCCATTTCATCGGACTGTTTGAAATCAAGATCGAGGAGCTTCGGCTGCGCGAGGCCCACGAGGAGTTCACGGCATCCCGGCAAGACGAGCGGGCCCCGCCGGAACTTCCTTTCGTGCCGGTCAATGTAAAGGCGCCGTACGATCTCGGCGAGTTCAACCCGGACGTTCCCTATAAGCCGCTCGCGCCGGAACTGGTGGGGTTGGTGCCCTGGTCGCATGTCGGGCCGCTCCCGCCGACATTCTCCGCACCCGGCGACATGGCAGCCCTCGCCAAACCCGGGCTCCTCCCCCAGCACTGGTCGACCGCCAAGTCGTCGTCGCAGAAATTTGACTTCGACATCGATCCGCCGGGGTCGGTCGCCTTATACACCTCCCAATACATACGGCTTTCGGACAGTGATTTCGTCAGCATCGGCGGCCACGGGTTGAATTTCGAGCTGCGGATCGACAACAGCGCGATGCTGGCCGGGCTTATCGAGACCGCACGGCAAGTTTCCCCCCTCGCGGACGCGGAGGAGCCTGGCTCCCCGGACGCGGCTCTCACCTTCATCGACACCGCATCGCAGCAGCTGGACGCCCATTCCGCAGAGAGCGGCGGCGAGCACGGCCTGTTCGTGGCCAAGTCCGAGACGCTCGAAGGCACCTACGTCAATGGTGAACTCGTCGACGAAGCGCCGCGCCTCGAAGACTACCTTCCTGAACCGGACGAGACGGCCGCCGACACACCGACCCTATCCTCACAGGCCAGCGGATCCTTCGCTGCGAGCGAAGGTCCGGTGGCGGCAGGGGCTTCGGTCGAGCTGGAGGCCGGCGGCAATACCCTGGTCAATTCCGTCGTGCTGACGAACAACTGGCTGCAATCGCATGTCCTGGCCGTTGCCGGCGATCATGTCGAACTCAATGTGATCGTCCAGATCAACGCCTGGTGCGACAGCGATCTCGTAAGCCCTGCCCTCAACGACTGGAAGCTGATTGCGGAGAATCCGACCCAGGCCTTCAACGTCGCGATGTTCAAGCATCTGGATCCCTCGCCCGCGGAAGCGGGGCACGCCGGCAACGGCGACTTTCCCAAGGTCTGGGCGATCACGGAGATCAAGGGCGACCTCCTGATCATGAACTGGCTCGAGCAATTCACCTTCATGACGGATGAGGACGTCGCCATTCTGTCATGCGCTGGCTCGACGACCTCGATCATTGCCGGCGGCAACACCGCGGTCAATAATATCTCGCTCGCCGAACTGGGCTCGTACTACGATCTCATCTTCGTCGGCGGGCATGTCTACGACGCCAACATCATCCAGCAGCTGAATATCCTGTTCGACAACGACCTCGTCGGCGCCGTCGACGGCTTCGGAACGTGCGGCGAAGGTTCCGTATCCACGGGCGGCAATCTGCTCTGGAACTATGCGGGGATCGTCGAAGCCGGTGGCGCGACGAGCGTCAAGCCGATGCCGCAGTCCTATCTCGATGCCCTCGACCTGTTGGCCGGCGGGAAGAAGTCGCTCCCGAGCGATGTCCTCGAGGATGACGTTTTCGCCGGCATGCAGGGACTGAAGGTGCTCTATATCTCGGGCAACCTCATCAATCTCAACTATATCAAGCAAACGACCATTCTCGGAGACGGCGACCAGGTTGCGCTGGCGAAAAGCGCTCTGGTTACCGGTTCCGACGGGGATTGGTCGATCTCGACCGGCTCGAACGTGCTCGTCAACCATGCGGGTATTCTCGACGTCGATGCCGGCGCGACGATTTATGCCGGCGGCGGCGCCTATTCCGACGAAGTTCTCATCCAGGCCGAGTTGATCACCGACGAGCCCTATCTCGGCGGCCAGGATCCCGATGCGCTGGTGAACGAAGCGGTCGCCTTTCTCGGGGACGACATGATGACGCCCGACCGCGGGCCACAGCCGATGGACCACGGACAGTCGGATTTCGGGCGATCTCACAATGACGGGACGGACAAGGGACCGTCCGATCATGCCTCGCCCCATATCGATGCCGATCCCATGCACAGCATGCTTGCCTGACCGGGACGCGGGAGGAGATCATGGCCGACACCCCCGCCCCGTCCCTGCGACTATCCGCAAGCGACGGCGAGAAGATTTTTTCTGCTGAGGCCGTAACGGATCAGCCACAGCGGAAGATCGATGCAGAGGCTGCCGGGCAGCAATTGCTTCGCGAGATCGATAATCGGGAGGATGTATTGAATAGCACCGTGAAGAAGATCGATGGGGTTCTCTATGAGCTTCGTGGCGGAGCCGCTGCGAGCGACCGCCCGGGCACGAATCACGCAAACCCCACGCCGCCGGCGCCGATCAGAGAGGCCGCAACGGCATCGGGCGCAGCAGCAAGGCCCGAAAGCGCACGACAGGCGCGGCCGGCCCCGAAGGCAGTTCCTCCCGTTGAAGCGGAAGTCCGGCCCGAACTGCGTGACCAGGACAAGCCCCGGCCGACCCGGGAGGCAGATGAACCGGCCCCACGCGGGGAAAAGCCGGCCCCGGAGATCAAGGCCGAGGTGAAGGACAAGACCAGCGTGCCGGGAATGGTCGTGATCGACGGCGACCGCGGCCCGGTCAAGACCGAGAACCGGTCGCCCGGCAAGGGTGGTTCGGACGGCGGCGACAATGGCGGCGGCGGCAAGGGTGGAGGCGGCGTCTTCCACAAGCGCCTCGGACCGGTCGATTTTTCGGCGAGTCTCAAGGCGGGCCTCAAGGCGATCCGGCAGAACCTGATGATCGTGATGGTCTTCACGATCGCCACCAATGTCCTGGTGCTCGCGATACCGGTCTATCTGTTCCAGATTTCGGACCGGGTATTGACCAGTCGCTCGGTCGACACGCTGGTCATGCTCACCGTCCTGATCGTCGGCGCGGTGATCCTTCAAGCCGTGTTCGACGGAATCCGCCGCATGATCCTCATGCGAACCGCCGTGGAGGTCGCCGCCCAGCTCGGCGCACCGATCCTCAGCGCCGCCGCCAGGGCCTCGCTCCATAGCAACGGGCGCGAATATCAGACGCTGGGCGACCTGCAGCAGCTTCGCTCCTTCCTGGTCTCCGGCACGCTGCTCTCCTTCCTCGATGCGCCGATCGCGCCGTTCTTCGTCGTGGCGGTCTTCCTGATCCACCCGCATCTCGGCTCGATCGTCATTGCATCTTCCCTGCTGCTTCTCATCGTTACCGTGCTCAATCAGAAGGCGACAGCCGCATCTTTCGGCGCGGCCAACAGTTTCCAGACGAAGGCCAATCTCCACCTCGATTCGATGTCGCGCAATTCGCAGATTATCAATGCGCTGGCGATGATCCCGGAAACCGTTCGCATTTGGGGCAAGGACATGGCGGGCTCGCTGAAGTCCCAGGTGCTGGCGCAGGACCGCAACATCGCCTTCGCCTCGCTCTCCAAGGCCGTGCGGCTCCTTACCCAGGTGTCCATGCTCGGCTGGGGCGCCAACCTCGCCCTGCACGGCCAGCTTACGGGTGGTATGGTGATCGCAGCCTCGATCATCGCCGGCAGGGCCCTCGGACCGATCGAGGGCGCGATCGAAGGCTGGAACCAGGTCATCCAATCCCGCGCCGCCTATGGGCGCATCACCGCGCTCCTGCAGAGCTCGCCGCTCAACTTCGAACGACTGAAGCTGCCGCAGCCGGAGGGACGCCTCGACGTCGAACGGCTGCTTTTCGTCCCGCAGGGCACCAAGCGCGTCGTCCTCAACGGCGTCAGCTTCGCGCTGAACCCCGGCGATTCGCTGGCGGTCATCGGCAGTTCAGGAGCCGGCAAGACGACGCTCGGCAAGATGCTCGTCGGCTCCATTCTGCCGACATCGGGCAATGTCCGGCTCGACCTCATGGATCTGAGAAACTGGGACCAGCGCCAGTTCGGCGAGAACATCGGCTACCTGCCGCAGGACGTCCAGCTGTTTCCGGGAACGATCAAGGCCAATATCGCGCGCATGCAGGAGGAGGCGACCGATGCCGACATCTACGCGGCCGCCAAGCTCGCAGACGTGCACGATATGATCGCCTTGCTGCCGCACGGCTACGAGACCTTCGTCGCCGCCGACGGTGCGCCACTCTCCGGCGGACAGAAACAACGCGTCGCGCTTGCCCGCGCCTTTTTCGGCAATCCGCGCATGGTGGTGCTCGACGAGCCCAATTCCAATCTCGACAGCGCCGGCGAAGCCGCGCTCACACGCGCGCTCCAGCATGCCAGGGAGCAGAAGATCACCGTCATAACCATCACCCAGCGGCCCGCCCTCCTCAGCAGCGTCGACAAGGTACTGCTTCTTGTGAACGGCACGGTGGCTCTGTTCGGCATGCGCCAGGACGTGCTCAAGGCGATCGCCGCGCGCGGCATGAACCTCGAAGGCAACCCGCTTGCGCAAAACCAGCTGATGTAGGCAACCATGGCACATACGGTCAACATTCACGACCTCGAGTGGTTCTCCGAGGTTCCACGCTCGATCTGGCGCCAGACCCTGATCGGTCTCGTCTTGATGGCGGTCACGTTCGGAGGCTTCAGCCTCTGGGCCTTCACCGCACCGTTGGCCGCGGCCATCATCGCCCAGGGTAGCTTCGTCGCCACCGGGCAGAACAAGATCATCCAGCATCTCGAAGGCGGGATCATCAAGGAGATTCTCGTGAGCGAGGGCGATCACGTGCAGATGGGCCAGCCGCTCGTGCATCTGGACGAGACGGCGGCGCTTGCCAATGAACGCCAACTCTTTCTGCGGCGGGCGCGGCTCGAGGCGATCGTCGCCCGTCTGACGGCGCAGATCCAGGGCGTCGATGCGATCGCCCTTCCCGACGTGCTGCAGCAGCATTTGCAGGACCCCGAGATTCGGCCGATCGTCGATAGCCAGGAGCTCAACTTCCGGGCCTGGAAGAGCAAGCTCGACAGCGAAATCGAACTGTTCAGACAGAACATCGAAGGGTTCCGCTTCCGCGCCGAAGGTTACACCCAGCAACTCCGGGCAGTTCGGCGGCAACTCGCGCTTCTCCAGGAGGAACATGCCGGCAAGCAGACGCTGCTTTCGAAGAACCTGATCCGCAAGACCGAGATCAAGTCGATCCAGCGGGCGATCGCCGACGCCGAGGGACAGATCGGCAGGCTCATGGCCGAGATTTCGGAGACCGGCTCGCAGATCCTGAAACAGGAACATCAGGTCCGGCAGACGGAAGAAAGCTACCGAGAATCCGCGCTTGAAGAATTGCAGAAGGTGGAGGCCGAACTCGATACGGTGCGCGAGCAATTGAGAGGCGCCGCGAACATCCTGCGCCGCGCTACCATTGACGCGCCGGTCACCGGGACGGTGGTGCGGCTCCACTACCATACGCCCGGCGGCGTCATCGAGAGCGGCAAGCCGATCATGGAAATCCTGCCGTCGGACGTGCCGCTCATCATCGAGGCGCAGGTCCTGCGCACCGAGATCGACAGCGTGAAGATCGGCCAGCACGCCACCGTGCGGCTGACCGCGCTCAACCAGCGCACGACGCCGGTGCTGAACGGCAAGGTCTTCTACGTCTCCGCCGACTCCGTTCCCGACTCCGCGAGCAACCCTGCGCGGGAAGTCTATCTCGCCAGGGTCAGCCTGCCGGTCAGCGAGCTCTCGCGGGTGCGCGGCTTTGCACCGACCCCCGGCATGCCGGCGGAGATCCTGATCCAGACGGCCGAGCGCACCTTCTTCGACTACCTGACGAAGCCGATTCGGGACAGCATGGCGCGGGCTTTCATGGAACGCTGACGTCCTTTAAGCGCCATTTCACCACGCCGCTCTTCCCGAATATCGGCTCCGATTTTCAGTCCGATGCGCCGGATGCGCGACGATCATGCCCGCGCCTCGGGCGAGGTGCGGGCTGCGGTCATATTGCGCCCGCGGCGGGAAGGCTCCTTACACCTTCTGCGTTAATCAGAAAGCATGATCTCCCAGTTTCACCACCATTTTTCTACCTTAAGTGGATAGGTTCAATAGTCGGGGCCGGCGGCGTATAATCGGATTTTATTTTTAATATATTTATTCATCGAGGCTGAGCGATGAGAGTAGATATTATTGAACACGTTGACGGTTTCGAAAAAGTTCGCCGGGACTGGGAGAAACTATATCACGAAGATCCCGAGGCTCATGCCGGCCTGTCCTGGGAACGGCTGCGCGAACACTTTTCGCGCGCAGGGCGATGGTCTGTCCTGGCGCTGGGCGACGAGCACTCCGGCGAAGGATATTGCGCGTTCCTGCCTTTTGAAGTGAAGACCTATTTCGACGAAAGCAGCGGACTCTTCTGCGACGAAATCCGCATGCTCGGCAATTGCGACACCGGCCGCAGCGGCATGCTCTGCACGCCGGTGCTCGAGGGCGACGCGGTGGACGTCTGCGCCGGTTGCATCGGCATGGAGAACTGGGCGCGCATGAAAATGGAATGGCTCGAGCCTGTCTCCCCCCGGCTCGAACGATTGCTTCGGGCTTTTGCCACCGAGCGCTTCCTCTGCGAAGAAGCTGGCGGCGTCACGTGCCCCGGCCAAGGCGATCGCTATCACTCTCTGCTCATAAGCACGCGAAGCGGCCGCAATCTGCGCGGCTGCCTCAATCGCCGCAGCATCGATTTCGTCTTCGAACGTGCCATGGACCTGCACGCCCGAGGAGAGTTCGACCGGGCGGAGGCGGCTTATCATCAAGTGGCCAGATCGGCGCCCCGGCATATCCACGCCCGCTACGCGCTGGCGCAACTGTGCTGCGACAGGGGTGACTATGCCGAGGCGGAGCAGATCTATCGCGGACTGCTTTCCCTCATGCCGCAGGGCGACCGGATCCTGCATCGGCTCGGCGACGCGCAGATGGGGCAGGCGCTATACCGCGACGCGAGCGAAACTTTCGAGAACCTGCTCGGTCGCCATCCGCACCTTGGCGTGATCCGCTACAAGCTGGCCGTGTGCCTGCTAGCAGCGGGGCAGAGGGAGGCGGCGATTGCCGTCTTCGAAAGTTTTGAAGACGTCGTGTCCGATGATCCGGATCACATGCGGTGCAAGGCGAAATCACGCGAGGCGCTATGGTATCTCGGCACATTGGCGGACTCGCAAAGCCGGCACGCCGATGGCCAGACGCCGGAAGGAGCGGAAGAGGCCCGCCACCCTTCGCCCGCCGTAAGGCGCGCGAATCCGCTCGGTCTCGCCAAGCCGCTTCTCAGGCCTTCACTGCCCCGGGGCGTTTCGACGCATCTGCATGCAAGGGCGTCGCTTTACGGAGGCTTCGGCTCGAGACTGAAGCATTGACAAGCGCATTCCAAATCGGGGTGGATTCACCGGCGCCGAATGCGGGCGATGATGCCGGCATGCGACGACAGGCATGCGCCGGCCACCAGCAGGAAAAGCACGACCCAGAGCCCTGGTACCGACAGAGGCAGCAAGGACCAATCGCCGCTGAGAAGCTCAGGAAGGGAGAGGCCGGTAAGCCCGGCCTGTGCGCTCGACGCCCGCACCACGCCGAACATCGACGCGATCAGCGCGACATGCGCGTGAACGAAACGGCTTCTCACATAACGGTCCGGCCGGGCGGCAAGGGGGATGCCCAGCGCTGCGGCAGCCAGCAGCGCCGCCACGGCCGCCTCGAGGCCGATACCGTCGAGCAGCAGGAAGGCCGGCTCGCGCACCACCGGAAGGATGGTCATATAGAGCGACCAGGCGATTGCACTCGACGGAAATTGTGCCAAGAGAAGCATGCTCAGGAGAAATGCCGCGGCCAAGGCATAGGCAAAGGACGGTCCGAGTCGAACAAGAGTGAAAACCCAGGAGCGCATAGGACGTGCATCCTTTTCGGTTGAAGGCGGCCTTTTCGGCGCCAGCGCCGCGCCTTTGATCAGACACGCAAATGCTCGCTATAGCGCCTCGAATCGCTGCATCATAGGAGCCGGCGCTTAACCGGAGCTTACCACCGTTCATTGCAAAGGACGGCCGAAGCACCTTGGCTACATTCCAGGCCGACCGATTCGCTCTTAACGCGTCGCCTCCCCGTGAAATTCTGCGGGAGGAGACCATGGGAGGCAAGGAAATGTGTCTCTTTAATGCTACGCGCCAGCCCAATTCTTCATTTGTTAGCTTTTCTTGGCGAAGAATTCTCGTGAGGACCGGCACCCGCTTGGCTAGGATGCACCCGTAAGTTTGGGGGTAGGTATGATCGCATTGCAGGTTGGATCACGAATCGCATGCCTTACGTCGCTGCTGGCCGTCGGAATTTTCCTGGCGGGATGCCAGTCCGCCGCTTTCGATGACGTGGCCGCATTCGGCGACAGCGCCAAGACGCTGGAGGACGACTCGGCGGTCGCATTTTACAAGAACGATGAGCTGATCACGAAGGGCAAGCTGCAGTTCAAGGAAAAGAACTACGGCAAGTCTTACGCCATCTACAAACGCGCGGTGGCCGTGTTCCCTCAGGATCCGGCCGCCTGGCTCGGCTTTGCCGCCTCTGCGGACATGATCGCCCGGTTCGACACGGCGGACAGGGCCTATGTGCAGCTCTCGAAGATGATCGGCAATACCCCGGTCTATTACAACAACCTCGGCTACTCCCATCTTCTGCGCGGCGACCTGCCGAAGGCGCGTCGCTATTTCCTCAAGGCCTATGAGCTCGACCCCGCAAACGAGACCACTGCGACCAACCTCGAATTGATGAAGAACAGCGTGAAGTACGCGCAGCGCTGACGGTTGCCGGCCGGCACGGATTGCGACCGGAGGCGGCTTGCTCAACGAGCCGCGGCTAGCGCATCGGCCCGAAAATCGTACCCGATTTTCGGAAAGCTCGATGCGCAGATTCAAAGCGTTACAGCGACCTTTGCGCGTCTGAAAAGACGCGCGGCGCTGCAACTGCGCATTTGATAATATCTGACAGAAAAAGCGCATCGTCTGGGTTCACTCAGGCGATGCGCGTCATTGCGGGCTGAAGCGCGCTTACAGGGCTGCGCGTCTTGAACCGCGCAGCCCTGTATCACTTTGAACTGCCCCGTCCTCACGGACGCTTTTGCAGAATGCCGTAGATGATGTTGCGGTTTTCACCGAATTCCACGCGCGCATCGAACCTGTTGCGGTCGACGCTCGCATTGATGATCCTCCACATGTCGCTCTCCGAACGCAGCAGCAGTGCCCAGTTCATGAGAGTCTCCATGTAGCCGTCGTCGCTGATCTCGTCGGCGAAATTGGCGAACAGAAACACGCCGTTGGGCTTCAGCATTTCAAGGCACTTCTGCGTCAGCTTCACCGCCACCTTGTCGGCGAGATAGTCGTAGAGACCGGCAGCGTAGATGAAGTCGAACTGGCCGAGGTCGTAGCCCCTGGTGAGCAGACCGCGAACCGACCCGTCGATCGCTTCGATGCAGGTTCCGTTGAAGTCGCGCGCGATGGAGCCGACGCTCAAGGGGTCCTGGTCGAGCGCCACCCAGCGTTTGATCTGCCCCTCTTTGAGGGCGACGGAGCGGTCGGCCTCCCGCAAATGACCGGCGGCGATCGTGAGGACTTCCGTCTCGCCGCCCCGCTCGCTCGCCACCGCATCGACATGCCGGGTCAGGAGATCGCGCCTCTCGCGAACGGCAACAGAGGACGGCGCATTGCTGGTGTACTTGTAAAGGGCGCGCCCAAGCGGCGAGGCCTTTTCGATCGCTTCCGAGGTGCTCGGATGAGCATAGATGAAATCGATCAATTGCGCGTCGCCGGAATAGCCGCGCGGTTTCTCGAAGGACCAACGGGTGAAGGGATCCTCGTGAAAGAAATCCGCGAGCGGGTGATTCTGCACCAACGGCACGAGCTCCTGCCAGACGCTCGGATCGAATTTGCCGCGCATGCCGTGAAGCGCACCGATCAACTGGTGAAGGATGGCGGCCGGGTCCCGCCCCTGCTCGACCTGCTGGCGCGCGATCGACAACACGAGCGCGAGCTCGGCCTTGCCGGTTTCGAGTTGCTTCTCGTGCTGAGCCGTTTTGGCGGGAGACAGTTCGGTTGTGATGGACTCAGGGGTGATCAGGCTTTCGCCGTCGAAAAGAATCTGAATTTGGGTCACGCGAAACTCATCCGTTAATAGATTGTTAACAATATGCTCAAGTTTGGAAGATGCGCCAGACAAGGATAAAGTTTTCGTAGAATATGGTTAACAAGCTCTCCCATTGATCCATTCTGCTACGCTGACGCAAGAGCTTCTGTTCTTCCCGAATTCAGCAAAACTTAATCGACCTGTACTATTGTGCCGAACAATGTTGCCCGACGTGCAGGGTTTTCCATGATCACGCCAGATTGAACTGTCTGATGCGGTATCAACTTCAGGAAGAAAAGACCCGGAAATGGACAGGCGACGTAACGCGATGGATCGGTGCATGAAGCACACGTTGACCGATATGATTGAAGTCGATCTCGATAATGACCCGCCGAGACCGGCCTCGAGCGAATTGCTGAGCCTCTATCACGAGGAAGGCGAAGGTGCGCGCAAACAGGCGACCAGACAGGGGTTCTGGACGGCCGTCGGCGTCTATCTCCTGTTTTCGGTGACGGATGTGCTGCTGGTGCCGGACGTCGCCGCTTTGACGATCGGGGCCCGTTTCACGATTTCGATCGTTGCGCTCATTATCCTCGAAACACAGTACCGCCTGAACGCCACCGCGAATTCGATCGATTGCACCGCCGCGGCCGCACTGGTCGTCGCCTATGCGGGTTGGCTCTATCCGGCGATGATGACGTCGGACACCGAAAGCATTTCCTACTATATGGTCTTCGGCGCCATCTTCATGATGAGTGTCAACCTGTTCTTCAGCTTCAGGTTTCGACTGTCCCTCTTCGCATCGATAACGATACTTCTGATCTTCTTTGCCGCGGTTCTGTCTTTCCCCCCCGCGGAGGTTTCCTATCGGCTCGCATTCGGCACCTTCAACGTCTCCTGTTTCATCTTCACCTCCTACGTGAACTGGAAGCTCAACCGGGAGCGCTACAAGGTCTTCCTCAATGCCATCGAGGCGAGAATCCAGCACAAGGAGGCGTCGGAGCGCGGAAAGGCGCTGCTGCGGCTGTCGCACACCGATTCGCTGACCGGTCTCAACAACCGCCGCGCCGTGGACCAGACGCTGCGGGACTATTGGAGCGACTGGCAGAGGCGCGGAAAGAGCTTTGCAGCAATCCTCATCGATGTCGATTTCTTCAAGAAATACAACGACTACTACGGCCACCAGGAAGGGGACCGCTGCCTTGTCCTGGTCGCCAATGCCCTGAAGGGATCGATAGAGGCCTGCAACGGCTCCATCGGCCGCTACGGCGGCGAGGAGTTCATCGTGCTTGCGCATATGCAGACAGGCGAAGAGGCCGCCGAGCTCGCGGAAACCATTCGCCGCAACGTCGAAGGCCTGGCCCTGCCGCATCAGGAGCGGCGCGACGGCATGTCCGTCGTCACCGTCAGCGTCGGCGCCGCCTTCACCCGCAACCAGACGGGTTCGAAGCTCGAGAGGCTTATCCACGAGGCCGACCGCGCGCTCTATAGCGCCAAGGCAAGCGGCCGCAACTGCGCGCGCCTGTTCGACCCCAGCGATCCCCTGACCAGCGACGAGAGCGAGAACATCGCGGCACTGCTGAAGATCGCGATCGATCAGGATCTCGTCTCGATGGTCTACCAACCGATCTGCAACGTCGCGTCCGGCAGAATCGACGCCGTCGAGGCGCTGATGCGGCTCAAAATGCTCGACGGTACCGCCGTCCCACCCAGCCTTTTCATCCCGATCGCCGAACGCACCGGCGTCATCCTGGAACTCGGGCGCTGGGCGATAAGGACCGTTTGCCGCGAAATCCTCGCGGTCGATCGCGTTCCGGTCGTCAGCGTCAATGTCTCTCCGATCCAGTTGAAATCGCCCGGCTTCGCCGCTTCCGTCGCGGCAATTCTAGGTGAAACCGGAGTCGCCGGAGCCCGGCTGGCGCTCGAAATCACCGAGGGGCTGGAGATGGAGATGCATTCGGACGTCCTGCGCTGCATCAGCGACCTGAAGACCCTGGGCGTCCGCATCTGGCTCGACGATTTCGGCACCGGCTTCGCCGGCCTGTCATGGCTGCGGCTGATCGATTTCGACACAGTGAAGATCGACCGCTCGTTCCTTCACGATTGCGACACCCCGAGGGGCAAGGCGATGCTGAGGGATATTATCGGTCTCGTGCGAAACCGCGGCCACAAGATCCTCGTCGAAGGCGTGGAAACCGAGGACCAGATGGGGCTCATGCGGCAGTTCCGCATAGACCAGGTCCAGGGCTTCCATGTGGGCCGCCCGAAGCTGGCGGAGAATCTCCGGCTGAAGGCCGCCGCAGGCGCCCAACTGACGCGGGCATGAGCTTGCCGCAGCACTGCGTTTATGACGGCGGCATATTTAGGCGTAGCGGGAACGTCGACGATTTTTCCTGCGCCGCCATCCTCGGGCTTGACCCGAGGATCCAATCGCAAGCACCGTCCCCGCATGGTCCTGTCCGGACTGCATATGCTGTCCTTCCAACGTTAGGGGAGGTTTGTGCGTGGATCCTCGGGTCAAGCCCGAGGATGACGGAAGAGGGATGACGGGGCTTGCAATCCGCAGTCATCCTCGGGCTTGACCCGAGGATCCACGCACAAGCCCTACCAAAGCTCGAAATAGAGGTCCCGCCAGCCCGGATTCATCTTCTCGATGAGTTCGATCTTCCATTGCCGGTACCATCGTTTGAGCGATTTCTCGCGCTGGATGGCAGTGCCGATCTGCAGATGTTCCTCATACCAGACGAGCCGGTCGCATCCGTATTTCGACGCGAAGCCGGGCGTCAGGCCCTCCCGATGCTCAAAGATGCGGCGCTCGAGATTGGAGGTGACGCCAATATAGAGCGTTCCTCTCTTCTGATTCGTGACGATGTAAACATATCCGGCCATGCGGGGGGATGATGCTTGTGCATGGATCCTCGGGTCAAGCCCGAGGATGACGGCGGAGGAGGTGTCATCGACAATCCCGCGACGCGCTGAGGATGCCGCACCCGTTCCTCGTCGGCTGCGGCGCGGTCATACATCCTTCGGGGACAGCCTTCGGCGCCTCAGGAGCCACGGTACGCTTTGCGTCTTAACCTCTCCTCCCCCGTCATCCTCGAGCTTGACCCGAGGATCCTCGTACATCGCGCTCTACCGCACCTTGCGAAGAATGAGCTTGCCCTCGGGCGAGATCGAGCGCTCGTAGCGCGGCAGGTCGGCGATCGACGTGCCGCCGCTTTCAGCAGCCGAAGTATCTTCCGCCACATCCGGGCCACCGGCCGGAGCCCCGAGCGAAGGTGCGAGGCGTTGCGTGACGCCCTTGCCCGGCGCGCTCAGGATTACGGAGCCGCCGGAGGCCGGCGCCGCGAAGCGTACGCCGCCGTCGAATTTCCCGATTTCCTTCCGCAGCCCTTCCAATTGCTGACGGACGATTGCAAGTTCGTCGGCCTTGGCGCCTTGCACGACATGCCGCCCCTGCTTCTCGATCTGCAGTTTCAGCCCGTCGATCGAGCGCTTGACCGCAGCGATGGCCTCCCGACTTTCGCGCACATCCGCGGCATTCTTCGCCGTATAGAGCAGCATGCCGGCATTCAGCGGCAGGAACACCACCGCCAGCGCGATAAAGGGCGCGAAGCGCGACCGGGCGGGCTCCTCGGCAACCCCTTCGCGCCGTACGCCATCGAGTTCCACGTCGACATTCGCCAAGCTGACCATGGCTCTCACTCCGCCGCCAATCGCATGTCGCCCAAAAGTGCACATCGGTTTTGGGGCGACGACATGCACAAAAACAATCGCAGGCCGAAGCCCTCGAACATATCCCCGGGGGCCCATGCAGGGCGGAGAGGCATCATCCACGCTCAATCCGACGTGAATACCCCTTCCCAGGCCCGTTCCAGCAACTCCAGCGACGCTACCTTCCGCACTCCATTGAATTCGCAATAGGACCCGATGAAATCCAGGAGATACTTCGGATGGTAGCAGGACGCCAGCGATTCGCCACTGTAACGATGATCGTAGAACAATTCCAGGTCGCGCGCCGAGAGCTCCACATCGACGCTCAGCGCATAGGCCTCGAAGATCTGGAAAAAGTCCTCGCGGGAGGGCGTGTTGACGAAGATCTTGTATTTCAACCGGCGCAAGCCCGCCTCGTCGGAAAGATCCCGCGGCGCGATATTGGTCGAGAACACCACGAGCTCGTCGAACGGGACCTTGAACTTCTTGCCCGTATGCAGCGTCAGGAAATCGTAGCCGCGCTCGAGCGGCACGATCCAGCGGTTGATCAGCGCCTGCGGCATGACCTGCTGGCGTCCGAAATCGTCGATGATGAAGATGCCGCCGGAAGCCTTGAGGTGGATCGGCGCCTCGTAGACGTTCGAGCCCTCGCCCAGGGTCAGGTCGAGAAGATCGAGCGTCAGCTCGCCACCGGTCTTGATCACCGGCCGTTTGCACTCGACCCAACGCCGGTCGGCCTTTGGATAGATTGCCGCGCCAGCCGGTTGGTGCACCGCCTCGTCATAAAAACTGATGACGTAGCCACCGACCTCGATCGCATAGGGGACGAAGATCGTCTGCCGGAAGAGGCGCGCGGACCGCTCGGCAATGCTCGTCTTGCCGTTGCCGGGCGGCCCGTAAAGCAGGATCGATTGCCCGGAATTCATTGCCGGCCCAAGCTTTGCGATCAGCGACGGCGAAAGCACGAGCCCTTCAAGGGCGTCGGTCAGGACCTCCGGCGTCACGCGCTCGTGATGGATCGTCTGCAGTCCGATCTGGCGGCAGAAGGCGTCGAGCGAGACCGGCGCCGGCCCCACATAGCTCGACTGCCGCAAGGCGGCTTGCGCATATTCGACGCCCTTCGATGACAGCGCATAGCGGATATCGGATCTGACGTCCTCGCCGGCAAGCCCGCGCGCCTCGAAATAGGCAAGCTTGGTGAGCTCCTTGATCAGGAGATTGACGACCGCCTTGGAGAGCTTCATGCGCTCGGCCAGATGCGACGGCGTCACCGTGTCCTGCTCGGTCGCGCATTTCGCCGCAAGCCGCAGCAGGAACGACAATTCGAGCCCGGTTTCCTCGACGCTCATCGGCGCCAGCGGCATCCGGGGATCGAGCGTGGCGGCGAAATCTTCACGAACTTCGTCGAGCGAGTGCATGGGGATCTCCTTCCTCTCAACCACCGGGCGACAGGCCGGCGAGCAACATAATTACACGGATTACGATGGGAACGAGCACGATGACTAGGCTGACCGGGAACAGGAAGCCGCCAAGCGGTAGCAGCATCTTGATCGGCAGGGCATTGGCTTTTTCCTCCGCCCGCACGATGCGAAGATCCCGCATCTCCTTGCTGTAGACCCGGAGCGTCTGGGTGACGCTCGTGCCGAGTTCCTCCGATTGGCGGAAGAGCACGGCAAGCGCGCGCGCCTCGTCAATCCTGAGCCGCGCCGCAAGGTTGGCGAGCGCCTCGCGCAGTCGCCGGCCACCACGCACTTCGAGCATCATGATCGCAAGATGCAGGCCGAAATCCTGCTTCTTGCTGACGAATTCCCGCGCGACGCGGTTTGCCGCCGCCTCGAGGCTCATGCCCGCATCGAGACAGACGATCAGCATATCCATGAAATCGGGAAAGAGGCGGCGATACTCCCGCTCCTTCGCGTCGCCCCGCCGGTCGATATAGATATTCACCAAAATGAAGGTCGCGCCGGCGGCGAACATCGCGACGAGGAGCGTCATCAGCCGCGACGTTTCCGGCATGAAGCGGTTCACGGCCCAGACTGTCGCCACCAGCACGCCCATGCAGACAATCGCGCGGACCGTCTGGAAGGTCGTGACGGCATTGGCGCTGAAAAAGCCAGCGCGAATCAGCCGGTTCTGCGTCGAATTGGCGTTGGTGTCGCGCCGGGTGATCTCGAAATAGCGGCGGATCAGCCGGTTCTCCGCCTCGCCGAGCTCGTCGATCGCCGCTTCGCCGACGTGAAATTCCTCACCGCCTGCCCTTGCACGCGCCTCCGAGAGCCGGACGCCGACCGCGCGGCGACGGAAGACGACCTCCGACGCGACGGCGGAAAAGATCAGAACCGAGAAGAAGACGACGAGGTAAATGCCGTACTCGTTCCACATGGCGGCACCTCAATATTCAAAGTTGACCATCTTGTAGAGAATGACGTTGCCGATCGCCATCACGACCAGGAGGCTCGTGACGATGATCGAGCCGTAGCCGCTGTTCCAGACCGGATCGAAATAGTCAGGCGACAGCGCCTTGATCATGCTGTAGAGAAGGAAGGGGTAGGCGGACATGAAGATCGCGGTGATGCGTCCTTCCGCCGAGATCGACTTGACCTTCGCCTTCAGCATAAAACGGTCCCGCAGAGTCTTGGAGAGGTTCTGCAGGATCTCGACCAGATTGCCGCCGGTGCCGGCCTGGACGCTGAGCGAAATGGCCAGCAGGTTGAGATCTTCGACCCCCACCCGATCATTGAGGTTGATCAGCGCGTCGTCGAGCGTGACGCCATAGGTCAGCTCGTCTGAAAGGAGGCCGAACTCGCTGCCGATCGGATCCGGCATCTCGCGCGCGACCAGCGAAATCGCCGCGGGCAGCGGATGCCCGGCCGCAAGGCTGCGCGTCGCGACATCGAGCGCCTCGGGCAGCTTTTCCGCGAACTTGCGCATGCGGGTCACCCGTGCCCGCCAGACAACGATAACGGGGATCAGCAGGCAGATCGCAAGAAAAACCGGGATGCGGATCAGGTTGGTCGGCACGAAGAACTGCACGACGAGCCAGGCGGCAAGCGCGCCTGCGACACCATAAAGCGTGAAGCGCTTGCCGTCGAACTTGATGCCTGACTGCACGTAATATTGACGCAGCCGCTGCATCAGCGGCAGCGAACGCCACTCCGCGCCGCGTTCCTTCAGCATATCCCGGTAGATCTCGCGGTGGTCTTCATTTGCCGCGAGCAGGCTCAGGCGATGATTGACCGCTTTTGTGCGTTCGGAGGTCCGGAAGTAGCCGCGCAGCAGCGCTTCGGCGGAAATCAGTGCCGCGACGAAGACGGCGCCGTAGAGGAGCAGGAGTGTCATTTCTTGCCTCCCGTCTGCAACGGCTTGCCGGGCTCGAAGATCGACTGTGGCACGATGATGCCGACTTCGGCGAAATCCTCGACGAAGCGCGGCCGGAGGCCCGAGGCGCGGAATTCGCCGACGATACGGCCGTTCTCGTCGGTGCCGGTCTTCTTGAAGCGCATGATCTCCTGCATCTGCACGACCTCGCCCTCCATTCCGGTGATCTCAGAGACGGAAACGAGCTTGCGGCTGCCGTCGCTCAAGCGCTGCACCTGCACGATCAGCGTGATCGCCGAGGCGATCTGCGAGCGGACGCTTTGCGGGGTCATCGGCATGCCGGCCATGCCCACCATCTGCTCGAGGCGGCTCACCGCATCGCGCGGGGTGTTGGCGTGGATCGTCGTCATCGAGCCTTCATGGCCGGTATTCATCGCCTGCAGCATGTCGAAGGCCTCTTCGCCGCGCACTTCGCCGACGATAATGCGGTCCGGGCGCATGCGCAGCGCGTTCTTCAAAAGCTCGCGCTGGCGGATCTCGTTGCGCCCATCGAGCGTCGGCGGCCGGGTCTCCATGCGGCCCACATGCGGCTGCTGCAACTGCAGTTCCGCCGCGTCCTCGATGGTGATCAGCCGCTCCTTCGGCGAGATCTGCGAGGAGAGCGCATTGAGCAGCGTCGTCTTGCCCGAGCCGGTACCGCCGGAAATGACCATCGACACCCGGCCCTTGACGGCGGCGCTTAAAAGAATGCGCATCTCCTCCGCCATGGCGCCGAATTCGACGAGGCGCTCCATGGTCAGTGGCTTGCGGGTGAATTTGCGGATCGAAACCAGCGGCCCGTCGATCGAGATCGGCCGGATCGCGACGTTGACGCGCGAGCCGTCCTTGAGGCGGGCATCGACCATCGGGGTCGACTCGTCGACGCGGCGGCCGACCGCCGAGACGATCTTGTTGATCACCCGCAGCAGGTGGTCCTCGTCCTTGAAGCGCACCGCCGTGCTTTCGAGCACGCCCCTCCGCTCCACATAGACGTTTTTGTAGCCATTGATGAGTATGTCGGCGACGCTCTCGTCCGCGAGCAAGGGCTCGATCGGCCCGAGGCCCAGCATCTCGTCTGTGATGTCGCGGACGAGGTCGTTGATTTCCTTGGCGTTGAGGGCTGAGTTGTTGCGGCGGATATAGTCCTTGACCAGCGGCCGGATCTCCGCGGCGATCTCTTCGGTGTCGAGCGAGTCGAGAATGCCGAGGTTGATATGATCGAGCAGGTGGCGATGGAGGTTCACCCTCTCGGAGACCATGTCCAGCCCAAGCGGCGACGGCTCTTCGCTTGGCGCGTCGGTGACTGCCGCGGCCGGCGCGGCCGCGAGCGCCGGCGCCGCGCCTGACGGAAATTCGACAACCGGACCGCTCTCCGCTCTCTCTTGCGGCGGCTGCTTGTAAAAGCGTCCTATGAACCCATTCGCCATCAGCCTTACTCCTTACACACACTCGTTACTCTGCGGGTGCCGCTCACCCCCTCTGGCCTGCCTCCCTACTTCACCACCACCGTCGCCCCCAGCTTCACCCGGTTGTAGAGATCGATCACGTCGGCGTTGCTCATCCGGAAGCAGCCGGAGGAGGCGAATTCGCCGACGGTCGATTGTTCGTTAGTTCCGTGGATGCGGTAGAGCGTGTCCGCCCCGCCGCGGTAGAGATAGATGCCGCGCGCGCCCATGGGATTGAACGGGCCCGCCGGCACGAGATCCGGCAATTCCGGCGCGCGCGCCTTCATCTCCGTCGGCGGGCGCCAGTCGGGCCATTCCGCCTTGCGACCGATCCTGACGACGCCCGTCCAGCGGAAACCGTCGCGGCCGACGCCGATGCGGTAGCGGAGCGCACTGCTGCCGGAGAGGACGAGGTCGAGCGTCCGCTCGTCGCTCTTGATCACGATCGTGCCGGCCGGGTGGGCTTGGGCGGCATTCACCATGGTCGCCGTCGTCTGGCCGAGATTGCGCGGCACCCGCGCGCTTGCCGCTTCCGCGATCGCAGGGAAGGTAAGCGGGACCAGCACCAGCAAGGCGCCCGCCAATCGGTGCCACGCCTTTCCCGCCTGCCGCTTGATCATGTCCTGTCCGCCCGCCTTCATTTCACCAGTGCTCCGAGCTTTCCGACGGCGCTGCAGAAGCGCGAGCGCGCGTTGACCTCGACCGGCAGCACGCCGCGGTCGAGCGCCTCGCGCAACGTCTCCCAGTCATAGGCGACCATATGGGCGTGAATGTCCTTGAACACCTGGTCGATCTGCTTGCGGCTGACGCCGAGGCTGAAGAGCCGGGTGCGATATTTGTTGACCACCAGGAAGATCGAGGCCGGACTGCCGCGGAGCCGCGTCAGATGCAGGAAGAGGTCCCGCGCCTGGTGAAGCGCGGGGATGGTCATCTCCGTGACGATCGTGACGCTGTTGACCGATCTCAACACATCGTCCTTCCATGGCGTACTGTAGTAGGGCATGTCGATCACGGTCTCGTCACTTTCGAAGGCCGCGACATCCAGCATGCGCAGCACCAGTTCCGCGCCCTTGGGCGACCAGAGGACCAAGGGCTGCTTGAAGGAGAGAAGCGAGAAGCCGCTCGAATGGCGCTTGCGCACGAGGTCGATGAATTCGAGATCGACGCGCGTGGGATTGGCGATGACCGGCATCAAGTCATAATCATTGACGAGGTTCAGATAATAGCCGAGCGAGCCGGAGGAAAAATCCATGTCGAAGAGATCGACGCGCGGCGTGCCGACCTTCTTCGGCTGCGCCAGCACATGGGCAAGCGAGGAGGCGATCACGCTCGCCCCCGCCCCGCCGACAGCCGAAACGACCGCGTGCACGCGGCTGCCGGTGGCGCCCGCCGTCGGCGTATGGGTCGAGATCATGTCGATCAGCGCCCGGCGGTCGAGCGGCTTCTTCAGCCAGTCGCTGCCATTGAGGCGGATCAAAAGCCGCATCCGCTCGTCCGTCAGCTCCTCGGAGACGACGACCAGCGGAATGGTGCGGTGATTGGCGCGGAAGGAGAAGAGCTCCGGCTGCTGCAGCACCTCGCCATTGTCGACGTCGAGCACGATCATATGGAATTCGGCCGGATCGATACGGCCCTTTTCTCCGAGCGCCTTCAGCGCCATGTGGCGGACATTGTAGCGAGATAGGGAGCCGAAGGTGTCGAGCATGAAGCTCGCAGCCGCGGCATCGTCGGAAAGGACGAGGATCTTGGTGGTCCCTACGAAGTTCATATGGGCTGTCATCTCGCTTCCCCACGCAATATCAAAGGTTTAGCAGGTTGAGCATGTTCTCAGGTCTTCGGTCGTGATCGTCACCGGATGGGCGGGTATGGTGATGGTATTGATCCCCAGCAGGCCACCCAGGAGCGGCAGGTCGAAGGTGATGTTGCGAACCTCGAGCCGCATGGTCAGCACCGGCCCCTCCGGTCGACCCCAATAGCCGAGGCCCGAGCGCTGGTAGGTGACGACGAGGTTCGCGGGCTGAATACGCCAGTTGATGTCGCAGATGCCGGGCCGCGGATCGCCCGCAGTACCGCAGGCGCCGTCGCTGCCGCGCACGATCCGACTCAGTCGGGCGGCATCACAGGCCGCATAGCCCGGGCCGCAGCTCACGGAGATCGTCGCATCGTTTGGCGTCGCGTCCCCATTGTTCAAAGGGTTCGCAGCGCCCATTGGAAATGCCGCGTCAAAGGACGCTTGGCTCACCAGCGGATCGGAAACGGCCGCCAATCGCGCACCATATTGCAGCGCCTTCACCGTTTGGTTCCACTGCGACATCGCATAGCCAAATTCGACGAAGGCGGCAAAGACCAGCAGCACGATCGGAAACGTGATCAGCGCCTCGGAAAGCACGACGCCGCTTTCTTCTTTGCGGAAGGGCATTATGAATGGGCATGGCCATGAGGTCGGGCCGCGAAGCCTCGCTGCGAGGAGCGCCAGACGCCCCAATGCACCACCCTCATCCCTGTGCTTGTCACAGGGATCCAGCCACGGTGCGTCCGCACCGTGAATGACTACCTTGGACTGTGCGCCCAAGCGGACGCTGGCCCACCCATCACATTGTTTCTCCCGCGCCGCCGACGCGGCGCTGCTGGATTCCTGTGACAAGCACAGGAATGAGGGAGGACTGGTTGCGCGGCCGACCAGCGGAGCGGCCTGCCCCATCCGATCACGTAACGCCTGTTCATGTACCCGTTCGGCTACCATCCCATGTACCTCTCTTCATGCGAGACGCTGATGGTGATGGCGCCGATGCCGAGCCAGCCGAAGAGCGGCGAGGCCTCGTAAAGATGCGCGGTTGCGAGCGTGATCGTGCCGTCGGCGCTGACAGGCGTGACGGTGATATCGGCAAGGCTCGGCCCCCAGCCGGGCACCCGCAGCGCCGCGCCCGCCGCCGGTGCCTGCGTTCCGTAATAGGCGATCGTTTTCGCCGTTGCCTCCGCGCAGGTGGCGGTATAGGTCGGCGAAGACGGCCGGCAGCGGGAGAGATAGCGGCCCGCATCGCGCAGGCCCGCATCGATCTGCATCCGCTCCCACATGACATTGCCGAATTCGAGAATGCCGACAGCGAAAAGCGTTACGAACGGCACCGCCAGCAGCGCCTCGGCAAGAACGGCTCCCTCTTCCTTCCGCCAGAAGGTGCCCTTGGGCCGGTACTCAACGAGATGTTTGAACGCCCTCATCGTACCAGCTCCGCTTCTTCCCGCAGGAACTCGTCCAGAGTGCCGCGCCCGCCCTTGCCGGTGATGTCGATCATTTCAAGCGAGAGATAGCGCTCGCTGCTCTGCTTGATCGCCGGCTTCGTCGCGAACATGCGGGCGAAGGCGATCGCGCGCGTATCGGTGCTGTGCCCTGTCAAACGGCCGGAATTGTACTCGTGCTTGCAATTCACGACGGCCGCGAAGATTTCCCGGCGATCGCCATAGTCGCCACTGCTGTAATTCGAAAGATCGGGTCCGGAATAGCATTGCCCGCCGGTCAGGGGAGCGCCCTTTTCGCCACTGTTGGACGCGTGATTGAGCAGATTCGGATCGTTGAGCTCGTAGCGATAGACGTCATAGGCCGAAGGCTGCGACGGCGACCCTGTTGGCGACGGATAGCTGGAATGATTGCTCAGGATATCGGCGGTCGAAGGAACGCCTGTGCCATGCGCAACATTCCAGTAGGTGTTGTATTGCCAATTGTTGCCGGTGCTGATCTTGCCGCCGGCAAGCGAGCTCATCGACGCCCCGTAGCCGAGCGGCACGGCTAGGTTGACATCGCCGACCGTGCTCCCAGCCATGACCGGATCATAGTCGCTGCAGATCTTGTTGGCACCACCTGTCTGTGTCTGCGCCGAGCGAACATTGCGTGCCGGGCGATAGCGGCCATTATTGCTCGCGCTCTTGAACGACCCGCCATAGAGGCCGAAGCGCGTGTTGAGGCCGGCCTCCACGGGGCCGGCGTTAGCACCCGTCTTGGTTTCCAAAGCGTCCTGCTTGTAGCACACACCCGGGGCGCCGGTTGCCAAGGCTTCCGCGAGCACATTCGCGCCATTTCCATAGGTCGAAAGAAAGCCGAAATTGCCGGGGCCGGGAGAACTCGAAGACGTGCTGTGAAGCTCGATCTGCACGCCGTAGAGATTGCCGGCGGCAAAATTCGTGTGCAGCAGTTCTTCCGCCTCTTCGTTGTTGGTGCCCGAGGCGTTTTCATACGGATTGCAGATATAGATCGGCGTCACGTCGCAGGCGCTGGCGCGGTAGACCGCCACGGCATCGGCGGCGACGTTGATCGTATCCCGGGTGAAGCCGACGGGCACCGGGAAGATCGTGGTCATTGCCTGCGGCTTGGCGACCACGTAGGCATAGGATGCCTCATTCGCATTCGCCGCCTCGAAGTTGCTCAGCGGATCGATTCTCGTGTCGTCGTTCGCCGGTATGCTCTTGAGGTAATGGACGGTCACCGTGCTGCCGGCATCGTTTCCTGCATCATAATTCACGGTTATATGAGAGCCGAGCGACATCCCGGTGCCGCCGCCACCGAAGGCGGCGTTGTTGGCAAGCGTCTCGATTGCCGCATTGGCCCGGTCGATCGCATCGTCACGACCGTCGAGCTCGCGGGCACCGGCGAGCGCCATGGCGTCGACGGCATTCTGCAGGTCGGTGTGGAGATTGCCCGTGCGACCGACATCGATGACTATCAGTGAAAAGCCGAGCAGAAGCGGCATGGAGATCAGCGTCAAGGCGATGACGTAGCCACGGTTATCGTCCAGGAAGCGTTTGATTGCCTTACTCAACATGGCATGCTCCTCGGATCGCGGCGGAATGTCCGCCACGGCTTGGCTGCCGTCAGAAGCGAAGCGGCTCCGGACGACGATGTGCTTAGTACAAGGGCGGAATCTTCAAAAATATCAGCGGTTATCCGCCCGCATCCCGCTTCTGAACTTATAAAATCTATTCTCGGGTCACCCGAACCGGGCCTTGGCCAAGGATCGAGACAAGCCTAGTATTTCCTTTACTTATCCAGCGGCCCTATTGCCGCTGTCCATGCTTCGGACCGCCCCCTTATCGAGTGGCGGAATTCGTTCCATTCGGCGGCGTCGCCATCGGCAGGATCACCGCCGACGGCGGCGGCGCACTCGTCTGTCCGCCGCCCTGATAGGTGCGCATCGCCCGATTGATGACCTTGCCGTCGCTCGGGATATTGGTGTTCTGCGCCACCCGGGGGAAGGGCTCCTGGATGTGGATGCCCTTGTTCGCCTCCACCGCATTGCCCAGCCCGAAGGTGATCGAATCGCGATGGTTCAGGTAATCGGCGCAACCGGAAAGCAGACCCGCTGCCGTCAGAACCAGGAGAAGGCGCTTATTTCTTTGAAACAACAACTTGGCCTCCCACATCAAGATCGAGACGGTGGCCATATGGGCCCTTCACGCCTTCGCCAAGGCGAAAGCGGCGCAGCATGTCCTTGTCCACTTCCAGTATGCCGAGCGCGAAAAGCTCCGCATCATTCGACGAGCGCGTCTGGTCGAGCGGGCTGTAGAGATCCTCGCCCGGACGCGACGGCCGCACGATATGCGGGGTCACGACGATCACGAGGTCCGATTCCCGCTTTAGGAAGCTCGTGGACCGGAACAGCGCTCCAATGACCGGAACTTGCCCCAGCCACGGCAATTGCTGGACATCCTTGGAATTGACCGATTGCAGGAGCCCCGCCATGGCGAAGCTCTGGCCGTCGCGGAGCGCCACCGTGGTGCTCGCTGCGCGCGAGATGAAGCCCGGATTGCCGTTGACATTGATGGACGTATCGAGCTCCGACACTTCCGGCTGAACCTTCAGGCTGATGATGCCGTCGTCGAGCACCACCGGCGAGAAGGTGAGCCGCACGCCGAAGGGCCGATAGTCCGTCTCCGTCGCAACCGTCGCACCATTTGCCACCGTCGTTTGGATCGGCACTTCGCCGCCGGCATGGAAGCTCGCGGTCTCGCCGCTGAGCGCGATCAGGTTCGGCTGCGCCAGGCGCCGCACCAGGCCCTTTTGCTCCAGCGCATTGATGACGATGTCGATCTGCCCGCCGGAGATCTCCAGCACCTTGGCGATCAACTGCCCGAAGGGCTGCATTCCCGTTGCAGCACCGGCGGCATCGCCGAGCGTCCGGACGAGCGAGCCGTCGTCCACCGCGATCCCCTGGCTGTGGGTCGCCTTGCCGATGCCGTTGCGGCCCTGCCCCGACCAGCCGATGCCGAGGTCGCGGCCGGTCTGGCGCGAGGCCTCGATGATCCGCACCTCAAGCATAACCTGCTGCGATTCGGCGACGCGAAGCTGGTTCATCACCGGCTCCTCGGAATAGGATTGCGCAATCTCGACGACCCGCTGCAGCTCTACCGCGTCACGCACCGTGCCTGCCAACCGAATGCGATTGTTGGAGTTGAAGACCTGGACTCTGGACGAGGGCGCGGCGGCGCGGACCGCGGACGCCACTTCGCTGAAATCGCTGGCGACGCGGACGTCGATGACGCCGATCAACTGCTTGTTGTCGTCATAGATCGAGATATTGGTGGCACCGAGGGCCTTGCCGCGGATGAAGAGCGACTGATCGGAAAGCGGCACAACGTCGATCAGTTCCGCGCTGCCGATCACCAGGTCGCCAAAGGTCTTGCTCGTCCGGATGGTGACGGTGTCGTTCGGCGGCAATGTCACCTGCTCTACCGAACCAGTGAGGTTGATATACTCTTCCTGGGCATCGGCGGGGCCGACGAAGCCGGTTCCCCACGACCCGAAGGCGATCGCTGCCGCGGCTGTGACCGCGAGGGCTTTGGCACGCACCGCCCCCCTGTTCAGTCCCCTCAACATCCCCGCTTCTGCCTCCGCTCCTCGTTCGGCCGCTAAAGCCCCTGCGGCGAGCCACATCTTCATTTCACTGGATCAATCCGACTCGGTGCTCCTCGCGCTTCGTCGTATTCCAGACGCCGACCGTCGCCCATTTTGGCTGAATCGGCAAGGCCGGTTCTACCGTACGTTCCACAATTTGTAACTGCTTTTCTTTAACAGGTTGTTTCATTTTGTCTTCGACCGAGTCGATCCGGTTGCCGAGCTCGTCCCCGACCTTCTGCACCAGCTTCTCGATCGTATCGAATCGCCCGTCATCAGCCTTATTCGCGAGTTCGTTCGAAACCAGCCCGCCGCCGAGATCGGCAATCGTGATCGGTCGTGTCTGCTCGACGTCCGATGAAGCGATGTTGCGCAGCGCCAGCGAAAGCGTGCCTATGCTGGCGCCAAGTGTCAGCCGCTGCGCCTCGTCCGTCGACACCTCAAAGGTGACGGTCTTGACGACGGAGGGCTCATCCTTCCGCTCGTCTGCCGTCTGGTCCACTGCCAGCACCTTCACACCCTGAAGGAGCACATCGACATAGGTCTGTTCGTTGCCGTTTCTCTGATTGCGAATGGCGCGAGTCAGGAGCACGTCGACGCGATCCGACGGACGCACGAAACCGGCGACGCCGAGCACGTCATTGACACGAATGGAAATGGCCTTCATGCGCTGGTCGAGTGCCGCCGAAAGAGTCGCCCGCTCGCCAGCACCAGTGATCTTGGAGGTTAAAACTGGTTCTCCGGGATCGATCGCCTCCATGGCATAACGCGGCTTAGTCTCGTCGCCGATAACTCCCTCGATGGTTTGGAACGAGCCCTCGGGCCGCTCAGCGGAAGGCCAGGGAATGGTCTTCAGATTTTCCGACATCACCCGGTCGCCGAAGCGCATGGGCTTGGCGGCGACAACAAGCGTCCTTTCCTCAGTCTTGGGGGTGCTCAAGGCCGCGAGCCGCGCCTGCTCATCGGCGAGATAGGTGCGCGTCCCGAAGACCGCCACACCGGCAAGTACAACAGCAATAGAAAGACTCATGATCGTCGAGGAGCGCATCGCCGATATCCCATACATGATCGAAATATTTTGTTCAAAAATTGTTTAAGTAACAGAGAGGGGTCAAAAAAACCCCTCTCCTGAATGAAACTTCGATTAAGACGGAACACTATCGTCCAACACGAGGAAGAATCCAGCCCAGTTGTTCCATGCCGTCGACAGGTTTGAGCCAGCCAAAGTTACCGCAGCGATCACCCCGCCAACGAGCAGACCAAGAAGGATCAGATATTCCGACAGCGCGACACCATCTTCTTCCCGCGCGAAAGCGCGTACCGTAGACATTACAGCTTTCATCGAGAAATCCTTTCAAAATATATTTCGCGTGACCGCAATTTCCCCCGGCCCGCGCCATCGTCGAGACCACCTCGTCGATGGGTACGATTAATAAACCGTTAACTACTACTTCGTCAACCACTAAGATGTAGCCATTTACGGCATCTCTATCTTATGGTTAAAATGGAACATAAGGATAACCCGTTTCGAGTTGGAATTAGTCGTACGATTATTACATGGTGATTAGTGGCTTTACGCCTTTATAACCCAAATGGGTTAGAAGTCATCGAAAAACGATTTGAAGATAATCAATTTCGACCACACCGAGGGGCCTCATATAACATGATTGTAGGCATCAACATTATAACCATCGCCGCCGTTTTCCTTCTCCTCTATGCCGCCTGGAGCGATTTTCGCCTCTGGAAAATCCCAAACAGCGTCGTGCTGGCGCTGATCGTCGTCTACGCAGTCGATGCCACGCTGCGGCTCCTGGCGGCGAACGAAACCGGTGGCGCGCCGGGACTGCTGATGGAGCAGGATCTCGGCGCCACGCTCTTCTCCTTTGCCGGCATTGGCGGAGATCTCGCCTCCGGCCTCCTACTCTTCGCCCTCGGCTTCACCCTCTGGTGCTTCCGCCTCTTCGGCGCCGGCGACGCCAAGCTTTTCCTGCCGATCGGTCTCTTCGTCGGCTGGAACGGCATGCTGCCCTTCGCGATCTTCCTGCTGATCGGCGGCGTGCTCATCATGCTGGCGCTCAGATTGCCGATGCCGCTGCAGTTCACGCATTATGCGTTAGTGATGCGCCTCCAGGAAATCCGCGCCACCCGCAAAATCCCCTACGGCGTCATCATGGTCGCCGCGGCGCTTGCGGTGATGAGTATGCGTCCTGGTGTCTGACGGCCGCCGCGTGCAACAGCGTGGTCTGGACTCCGCTCCGGTCGGAGTCACGGGTGCGTATTCTTGAACAGGCTCTCCAAGTCTTCCATCTGGAGGGAAAGAGGACCTCCGGATGAGGCTCTGCTATTTCCGCCTATGACCGAGTTCGGGCAGAAGCCTTGCGCCTTGCGCAGCTGTTATTCTTGTTTAAAAATACTTTATCATTCTGGATGTACATTGACCAGACTTTGAGCAGAGAGGGGGGGAGGACTGATGGATCTCAAGGAGGAACTGATCCTAGGCGACAGTGTTGAAAGCCACTGGTACTACAAGAGCAAAGCTCAGGCGATGCGGACATACGTCCCGCTTGAGCGTTGTCGCGACTTACTCGACGTCGGAGCAGGCTCCGGTTTCTTCACGCGTTATCTTCTCAAGACCACAACAGTTGAACAGGGGATCTGCGTCGATATTGGGTACCCATACGACTGGGACGACACTGTCAACCAGAAGCCGCTGCGCTTTCGGCGGTCACCTGGAGACGCCAGTGCTGACCTCCTTCTCTTTATGGACGTGTTGGAACATCTAGACGATGACCGGGGACTTTTGTCCAAGTATGTGGAGCGTATGAAATCGGGTTCCTTTGTGTTCATAACCGTTCCGGCTTTCCAGTTTCTATGGAGCGGGCATGACGTGTTCCTTGAGCACAGGCGGCGCTACACGATTCAATCCGTCGAAAAGCTCGCCCAGGCCGCAGGGCTTCGGACAGTTCGGAGCTCATACTACTTCGGCTTCGTTTTCCCGTTTGCGGCGTGCCGGAGGCTCGCTCGCAATTTCCGGGCCCCCCGGTCTGCGCCGACGAGTGATCTTCAGCGCCACTCACCGGTGACAAATGCCATATTGACTGGCTTGTCAGCACTCGAACGCCCGCTCCTCAAGTATAATCGCCTGGCAGGGCTCTCAGTGTTTCACCTGGCCACGAAGCCATGAGCGCCCTTCGTGTCTCCACTTGGAAGAGGGAAGTCTTAACGGCCTCGCGATTCAGTGCAGTAGGTCTTTCAGCGACGCTCATCCATGGCCTCGTCGCATATGCCCTTCTTCTCGGGGTAAGTTGGCCTCTTCTCTTCGCCAACAGCACTGCGTTTCTGACCGCGGTCGTATGGTCCTACCTGGGTCACGCGCGATGGACCTTCAAGCGGAAGCAACTGGGTTGGGCTCCGTTTCTCTCATTTTTTCTCGCCTCACTGATGGTCTATGGCGTGATCACGGCCCTGATATTGGGCGTTCAGGCTCTGGCCCTGCCGGACAGCCTTGCGATTGCCGCCGCGATAATCATGGGGCCCCTGACGAGCTTCCTCATCAATCGCTTTTTCATCTTCATCCCTAGGTAGGGTAGGCAGGTCCGCTAGCGCCCGCTAGGGTGGCAACACCGATGAGCCAAAATGCATGAGCTTCAAAATCAATCCGGACCAACTGCGATGCGTCCCAACTGTCCCTTGATATCCATTCTTGTCCCCATGCATAACGAGGAGGACACAATCGATCGCTTCTTCGAGGAACTCGATCGCGCGATCTTCGGGTTGGATTGTCGTTTTGAGATCATTTGCGTGAATGACGGCAGCCAGGACAGAACACTTCTGAAACTGGTGCAGCGCGCCGAGGCCGATCCCCGCGTCTGCGTCATTGACCTCTCCCGGAATTTCGGCAAGGAGGCCGCACTGACAGCGGCGCTTGATCACGCCCGTGGGGACGCGGTCATCCCAATTGATGCAGACCTTCAAGATCCGCCGGAGCTCATTGCGGACTTCATCGGGCGCTGGCGCGAGGGCTTCGATGTGGTGTATGGGATTCGGACCAGTCGAAGGTCCGACAGCGGCTCGAAGCGGGTTACCGCCCGTCTTTTCTATAACTTGTTTAACCAGCTCTCGGCAGTGCCTATTCCGAAAGACGTCGGCGATTTTCGCCTCCTTGATCGCAAAATCGTCTGTTATCTAAAGCAGCTCCCGGAACATAACCGCTTTATGAAAGGGTTATTTGCCTGGGTGGGAGGGCGTCAAATTGGCGTCCCTTTCGAACGGAAGGCGCGGATCGGTGGACAGACCAATTGGAACTACTGGAAGCTGTGGAACTTTGCGCTCGACGGGATTACGAGTTTCTCGACATTACCGCTTCGCCTCTGGAGCTATCTTGGATTTTTCTTCGCCCTGATCGGATTCGTTCGAGGAGCCTACCTTATCGCCCGCGTGCTGATTTACGGAGTCGATGTTCCCGGGTACGCATCGATAGCTGTAGGCGCACTCGTCCTCGGGGGATTGCAGATGATTTCTCTAGGTATCATTGGGGAATATGTCGGACGGATCTATTTGGAATCAAAGCGACGACCTCCCTACTTTATTTCAAATATTGTGCGCGGATCTGACCCACAGCCGCATGCCGATTCCGACGAAGCCCCTTTGCTCCGAGATTAATCCGCCCCCGGATTTCCAAGATGATCTCAGCCCTTAGGGCCTACGCTCTACTGTCGTTTTCGTTCGCGTTTGGTATCAAGCCTTCTGTGTTTGTTTCCGGCGAAGGCCTACCCTCGGAAAGATCGAGGCGCTGATCATTGTGAACAACCGTCGAGGACGGCATCGGCATAGGTCGCGTTGCCGCGCCTCCTGCCAGGCGGCGATGGGCTTTATAGGTCACGGGCCGTTGCGAATATAAAGCTCAACGTCCCTGTTCTGCGCCTTGAGAACATAGTTGGACATGAGCTGCTTGAGCTCTGGATCTGCCAGCCCCCACGCCTTCCAATCCAAGGAGTCGTCACGTACGTCGATCAACAGTATGTCTGGCCGCGCCTTTCGAATGTCAGCGGCAAGTATGGATCGATCCATTTTGATCCAATTTTCCAGCCTCCTCCTTTCTTCTGAGTCGCGACCAAGGCGTCGCGTCCGAATTTGGCGGGTTGCCGCTTCCGATATCCATTGACTGACCACAGTGCCGCTCCAAATACCATTAACACGACGTACCAAGGGATGACTGATCCCGAGGTCCCCGGAAATGGCAAGGATCCGGGAACGGCTTGAAATCTCCCGAATGAATGGTTCCAAGGAATTTGATGGTTGAGCATTCGGCATAAAGCGGAATGCTGCCGATACCAGTAGCGCAATCGCAGCGGCGATTCTGACCAGGTAGCGAGGTGGAGCTTGCCCCCGCTCCCTGTTAACCTGCCACCAACACCCCAAGGCGTCCTTGAGGACCAAATAAAGCAATAGAGCAGCCGCTGGGTAATAGTGATACGACCAGCCCTTGCCTTGTTCGAAGTAGCCGATAACGAATCCTACTGCAGCAAGAACAGGAATAACGGAGCTCGCAGAAACGATTCTGCTCCCGGCGGTATAGAAATAGATAATGGCTGCGTTGATGACGGGAAAAATGAGCAATGTTAGCCAGACAATCGAAATGCGATCGGGCCTGTAAACCTCCACCACAATAGGGAAGACATTGGTCCAATACATAGGAAAGAGGAGGAAGACACTTCCGACGTAAGCCAGGAACACTGTTAAAATCAGCCAATTTTCAGGGCAAAATAGCGGCCTAACAGACCGAGCGCGCCAAGCTAAGTACAATTGCGGAAGTAGTATTGCTGCAGCAAAATGGGGCTTAACAGAAACGGCGAGGCCAGCGGCCATACCTGCCGCAAGACTCTCGAATTTTGTTATCCTTGCAGTCCGGAGTGTTCTACACTTCATGATCGCCAGCATAGGCAGCAGGGCGATTACGCCTACGTGCTCCCGCTGAGCGAATGAGTTTCCGGCAAGGATACCGAAGGCAACGAAGGCCGCAATCGTAGCATGAGTTGCGTTCCCTAAGAGCTGATGACGAGCAAGTAAACGACCAGAAAACCACAATCCCGCTACTAGGGCTGCGATTATCTGCACCAAGAGGACGTATTCTGCCTCAATCCTAGAATACGTGGCTATCCAGACGGCTGGAAGATAAATGAGAACGGACGCGGGTGGATTGGTTTCCAAGATATCAGAATAAAGTCGCTCACCATTCAGGACCCTCTCTCCAATAGCGGTCAACAAGCTCACGTCGGCGACACCTGGATTTGCAATCTGAATCAGGGCCGCTATGAGGAGGAGAGATGATGCTTGCACAACCAGGAGCAACGATGAATTAGCAAACTTGGCCCGCTCATTACAATGAAGTATTTCTACTATTTTTTTCATAGAAAGTCCTCGTCGTATCCAAAAGCATTTCTTTTTTATGGTTTGGATATAGCCTTAAACTAGGTTATGTATTTAGTTGAGGATTGACGCTAGATTATAATTCCATGGCTTTCTACGGCTCCCACCCCCGTCAACCTCGCCTCCTGCACCCACCCGGTCAACTCGCACCGACATCGAAAGCAACACGTGCTACGACCGTGCCGGTGACTTTATCTTGAGTCTTGGCTATAGTGGCGCTCCTCGGTATACCGGTGATTTTTTGAAAATTGAGTTTTCTGTGCATCTTTGCATTAATGCTCAATGGCTCAAATGAGGTCAAATATTTTTCAATATATTTTATTTTTAAGGAAAATTCAATGACCGACTATCAAGAGAATTTGCAACTCAGCTCGCTAGAAAAACGGCTCCTCAAACGCACGAAATTCATCTTTGGTACGATCCTCATCGTTCTGATGGCACGTGTTCTTTATTTTTCCGGACTTCTCAGCTTAAGCAGTGAAACCAAACTTATCGATTTCGACGTGTTCCATGTTGTCTCCATGGCCGTCTGGGATGGTAACATCGCGCGGACCTATCATTCCTCACTTCTTCTGGAACTGATGGAGACTTACAGGGGAGCGCACAGTCTGATGCTGTGGGCATATCCACCGCCATTTGATCTATTTATTGCACCACTGGGCTTATTCTCATTGGGCTCTGCCTATACGATCTTCATTGGCACTACATTCTTGCTCTGGGTATGGATAGTCCATCGCCTGGCGGGACCCCTTACTCCGTTGCCGGTTCTGATGACCTTTCCCGCCATCATCATGGAGATATCCTGCGGCCAAAATGGATTCATGACGGGGTTCCTCCTTGGCGCCGCCGGTTTGCTTGCCCGCAGCAAAAGGGGAGCCGCGGGCCTGCCTCTTGGAATGATGATTGTTAAGCCGCACCTTGCCGTCACCTTGGGCCTCCTTTCGATTCTCCTGCGCATGTGGAAAGTGATAGCCGTTGCCGCGGCGGCTGCTTTCGTCCTCTGTGCGCTATCGACCGTCTTCTTCGGATTGGAAATCTGGGAGGCCTACCGAAATGGCGTTCGGGAAAGTGCAGTGCTTCTGAACCTGGGGGCCTTTCCCCTTTTCCGAATGGTTTCGGTCTATGCTGCCGTCAGATCGTTCGCACTACCCTCGGAAATCGCCTTTGGTGCCCAGGTCATCACTTCGCTCTTCGTGATCTTCGTTATCATCCGCGTGACCCTGAACGCGCGGCCAGAAAGAGCAATCGCGCTTTCGGTGCTCGCCGCGCCGTTGATTACCCCCTATGCCTACGACTACGACTTGCCGATCGCGACAATTGGCCTGGCAATGATCGCAAAGGATTTCGTGAACTTCAGCACGCTGTCGGAGAGAAAGTTCGCCTACTTCTGTGGTTTCGCCTCCAGTGGCTTGGGCACCGCGCTTTATCTCGTCTCCACGCAAATGGAGCCCACCACCGCTTTGGATGCGGGGGGCCCCCCGACGCTTGCAGGCTTCTTTTATTTGGGTCTTTTCATCGTCGTGTGGCGAATCCTGTGCCGGGCCGAGGCGGCGACGGAAACTTCCAAGCCCGCAGCATTGACACAAGTCACCAGCCAATGCACCGCGTAGTGTGCCATTCGTGGGTAAGCGTATGGCTGAGGCCTCCCCTGCCGCGCCACTCGGCGTGCGACTCCGCACCGGGAGCCCGAAAACCACCCGCTACACCCATTCGGCTACCCTCCCCAAACGGGCGTAGACGAATTGCAGGCTCTCATTTTTCCGCGAGCGGCCACAAGATGGCGGGTGCGCATGACCGGGCATTGCGTGGAGATACGGCGATGGCAGACTCTCGTCCCTTGTCGGATGACGCACCGAATACGAACACCGATCAAAGCAGCGTCGCCGCCGGGCATCTCGCGCTGGTTCCGACCTGGCTTCCCCTCGATATCGCCGGCGATTCTGGCCAGAACGCCGCCGGCAACGGCGGCGACGGCACCAGCGTCGGGGTAATCGGCAGCAACACGCTCGCCATGTTCGTACCCTCCAACTTGGCAATCGCCGGGCCGCAGTCGAATGCCAGCGCTGAACAGGGCAACAATGCCCTCATCTATCAGCATGCGACCGAAATGGCCGGCATCGGCGGCGACGGCGGCAGCGGCAATCAGGCGATCGGCAGCGTCGGCAATTCCAATCTCGCCGGCAATGGCGGCAACGGCACGTTTTTCGGCAGCCTGCTCAGCACCGATGTCGCGGTGTTCGCGCCGGTGAACACCGCCGTCGCCGCCGGACCGGGCGCGACGGCCACTGCCGAGCAGACCAACAACGCGGCGATCCTCCAGGGCGCGACCCAGGTCGGCGGCGTCGGGGGCGCGGGCGGCGACCATAATAGCGCGGGCGGCGCGCCAGCCGCTTCCGCCGGCGCGACCTTCACCTTCACCGGCGACAATTATGCCGGCCATGGCGGCGACGGCACGTTCATCGGCAGCATGGTGGACGTGAATGTCGCCGTGTTCTCGCCTATCAACATCGCCGTCGGAGCCGCCGGTGGCAATGCCCAGGCGACGCAGACGAACAATGTGATCTTCGACCAGGGCGGCGTGCAGATCGCCGGCATCGGCGGCAATGGCGGCGGGTTCAATTTCGCTTCCGACACGATCTTCACCGGCAATGCCGTCGGCGACGGCGGTGGCGGCGGCACCGGCACGTCGACCGGCAGCATGGTCGACGTCAATATCGGCTATTTCCACCCGATCAACATCGCCGTTCCCGCCGGCGGCACGGCCGAGGCCGATCAGCTCAACCACGTGCTCTATGACCAGCACACGCTGCAGCTCGGCGGCGTCGGCGGAGCCGGCTGCGAGGGCAACATTGCCGACGCCAATTCGGCGCTCGTCGACGACGTTCTCGCCCTGGTGAACGTCTGAGGCAGGCATTCGACAGAGCCGTGCCGTGATGCCCCCCTCTGCCCTACCGGGCATCTCCCCCACAAGGGGGGAGATTGGCAACCGGCGATCTGACCGCTCCACCAATTCAGCTGTTCGCGTTGACCAAGCGCTTCGGCATCTGCTGGCTGGACCGCACCTTTTCCATCCGACCTGACCGTGGGCTACAGGCCCTTCATTTACAGTTGTGTCCGCGTCAGCACCGTCGAGGTTGCACGGCAGCGCATCTGGCCGATCTCCCCCTTGTGGGGGAGATGCCCGGTCCACCCTCCGCAGCTGCAGCGCGGCTCCTGCGGAGGGTGGACCGGGCAGAGGGGGGGTGCTCCGTTCGGCCGCGGACGCCAATGGTTTCAGCATGTCCTGAAGTTCGCACCCTAGCCAAACGAACGTCCCCGAATGTCCGGCTGGCCGCTCTTCTCCGTCACGCGCACCATAGCCTTGTCGTGTCCCGCCCGCGGGCGGTGTCCCTTGGCATCGAACCGCTCATGACAACGGGGCAAGCAAGCAGAGGAGCGACGTCATGCCTATTGCGCAAGTTTCGACAGACACGATCAACCTGACCAATCCCATCGCCGGCGACGCCAATGCCGGCAATGGCGGCGATGGCACCAATAATGGTGATATCTTCTACAACCCGGTCGCCAATGTCTCCAACGTGCAGACCGTCGTGGGCTCCGCCCCAACAGTCTTCAACGGCGATATCGTCGGCCAGACCGCCGGGTGGACCGCGGGCAACGCCGATGGTGGCGACGTCGTCCAGATACCGATTGCCGTGCTGGCAGCCCTCACCAATACCGGGACGGGCGGTGCCGGCGGCAGTGCCGACTCGAACGGCGACCAGAGCAATACGAGCGGCGGCAACGTCGCGGCCGTGTCCGCCGACACAACCGCCACGCAGAACACCACGCTCGTCGCCGATCAGAGCGCGACGATCCTTGCGGGCGTAGGCGGCGCGGGCGGCTCCGGCAATGCGGCCGTCGGCGGCGATATTTCCGCGGCCCTGGTTCACTCGAGCCCGATCGCGGAAACCACGACCACGACGAATACCACGACAGTCTCTGCTCTTCTCGACGATATCGCCAACATAGGCGGGATCATCGACATCGGCGTCTGATACTCGACGACGACCGCCGGCCGCGGCCGGCGGTCGTCCTCTTCGCGGGCGCCGCGCGGTCTGCAGGCGGGCAAGCTCCGTTTCTGCCCTTGAACCGCCCGATGGGTTCGGGTCGGTTCCGGCAAGAGGAACTACGCAGCGGCGAAGCCGGCCGTTCGGTATCGATCACGCCGAGGCCTGAAAATGACGACAAATCCGAAAAGGGCTGAACAGCCCCCGACCCACCTGGCCACCGCCATCAGGGCCTCAGCCGGAGCCTTCTGCCTGGTCTTCCTCTATAGCTGCGGCTACAACCTGTTCCTGCTCGCCCCCTCCATCTACCTCCTGCAGATCTACGATCGCGTCCTGTCGAGCCGCAGCCTCGACACGCTGATCATGCTGACGCTGATCATCGCGGCGGCGGTGGTGGTGGGTTCGCTCCTGGATATCGTACGGCGAGCCGCCCTTTCGCGCATCGGCAGCTGGCTGGATCACCGGTTGCGGCCGGTCGTGCTCACCGCATGTTTCGAATACGGCGCCCGCACCGATGCGGGCCAGGCGAACGAAGGCTACCGGGACCTGTCGACCCTGCGCCAGTTCCTCGATTCCCCGGCCGCCTCGCTGCTCTTCGACATTCCCTGGGCGCCGGTGTTCCTGCTTCTCCTGTTTCTGGTCGACCCGGTGCTCGGCACCATCGGGCTAGTGAGCGCCATCGCCCTCTTACTGCTGGCGATCCTCACCGAGTTCTCGACGCGGCAGCCGCTGGCGCAGGCGAACGCCACGCTCGCCCGCAGCCAGATGCGTTTCGCCAATGCGCTGCGCTATATCCAGGTCATCCGCGCCATGAACATGCAGAACGGTGCGGCCCAGCTCGTCTATCGCGACGCGGAGACGGCGCGGCATGCGCAGGACGACGCGATGCACCGGAGCGAGATCGTCCTCGGCCTGTCCAAGTCCGTCCGCATGCTGGCGCAGATCCTGATGATGGGCGCGGCGACCTGGTTGGTCCTCGAGGAAAGCGGAAACCCGGGAATCATCTTCGTGTCGAGCCTGCTTCTCGGGCGGGGGCTCGCGCCGGTCGAAGGCGCGATCGGCGCGTGGCGCGCCGTCGCCTTTGCCTGCACCGCCTTCAATCGCCTGAACCGCCTGCTGATCGCCGTCGCCTCGCAGGCCAATCGGCGCACGGTGCCGATGCACGAGGCGAGCGGGCTCTTGCTCGACGGCGTCGGCTATGTGCTGGCGTCCGACAATCGCCAGGTCCTGGGCGGCGTCAGCATGCGGCTCGTTCCCGGCGACTGCGTTGCACTGATCGGCCCGTCGGGGTCCGGAAAATCAACACTTGGCCGCATCATCGCGGGCGTCCAGCCGGCGACGTCGGGCTGCGCGCTCCTCGGCGGCGTCGATATCTCGGCCCTGCCGTTCTTCGGCGGCACGCGCCATGTCGGCTACCTGCCGCAGGACATCGAGCTCATCGGCGGCGCGATCAAGGATGTCATCGGCCGGCTCGACGGGACCGACTTCGGCAAGGTCGTCCAGGCGGCCAAGCTCGTCGGTTTGCATGAAAGCATCATCAGGCTGCCGCGGGGCTACGACACGGATGTCGGCGATGGCGGCGCCTTGCTGCTGCGCGCCGAACGCCAGCAGCTGGGCCTGGCGCGGGCGGTCTACGGCAACCCCGCGCTCGTCGTGCTGGACGACCCGAATTCGAGCCTCGATTACGAGGGCGAGCGGCGATTGTTCACGGCGATCGCCCGCATGCGCTCGCTGCGGATGATGGTCGTCGTCATTACCCACCGCATGGGCATCCTGCCGATAACGAACAAGATCGCGATCATGCGCAACGGCACGATCGAGGCCTTCGGCGACAGCGACCATATCTTCGATACCTATCTTCAACCACCCGCCCGGACGGGCAGCTAGGAAGGAGGCCGGCCCCATGCGACTTGCCAGGATCGAACCCTCCTTCGACCGGACCCCTTCTTTCGACCGAGTTCAGGGACCGGAGATCGAGGGCCATGTCTGCCCGCCAGACGGGTCCGCCCGCCCGGCGCCCGCCTCGCCTCCCGCTGCCCGTGCCGCCTTGACGCTGGCGGACGCATCGCCGCGGTCGAGGCTTCGCCGGGTTACCTTGGCGGGAAACCTGCTGATCGCCGTCTTCGTCGTCGGCCTGGGGGCGTGGTCCGCCTTTGCGCCGCTGAGCAGCGCGGCGATCGCCTCGGGCGTCGTCGAAACGGAAAACAACCGCAAGACCATCCAGCACCTCGAGGGCGGCATCGTCAGGCGGATTCTCGTCCAGAACGGCGACGCCGTCGTCGCGGGCCAGGTCCTGGTCGAGCTCGACGACACGAAAGCGCGCGCCGAGCGCGACAGCCTGCGCTGGCAATTATGGGATGCGCGGGCGCGGCGCGCCCGGCTGATCGCCGAGCAGCACGGAACGGACAGCATCATCTATCCGCCCGAATTCCCGGAACTCGCGGTCAAGTACCGTGCGATCGACGAGATCCTCGCCGGGCAGCAGCGCATCTTCGAGGCGCGCCGGCAGGTCATGCGCTCGGAGATCGCGATCACGCAGCAGAAGATCAAGCAGGTGCTGGAGGAGGTGGCGGGGCTGAGCGCCCAGAAGGCTGCCTTGATCGAGAGGATCGACATCTCCCGCCGTGAGTTCAAGACCGCCTCGGAACTCTCCGCCAAGGGCCTGGAAAGAATAAGCCGGGTTCTCATGCTGGAACGTGAAAAGGCGGATATCGGCGGCCAGCTGGGCGATGTCGCAGCGCGTATTTCGCGCGCCCATCAGGTCATCAGCGAGGCACAGGCCTATCTCGTCAAGCTGCGCAGCGACCGCTTGAACGAAGTCGCGCTCAGCCTCCGCGACACTGAGAACCAGCTCCTGCAGACGCGCGAGCGATTGCGCGCGATCGACGACCAGCTGGCGAGAACCGAGATCCGCGCGCCCGAAGACGGCGTGATCATGGACCTGCGCACCCACACGGCCGGCGGCGTGATCGGCGCCGGCGAACCGCTCGCGGAGCTCGTGCCGCGTGCGGCCCGGCTGGTCGTCGCGGCGCGGATAAAGCCGGAAGATATAAACCAGGTGCATCCGGGACTCGAGGCACAGGTGCATCTGATCCCCTACGACCAGCGGCGGGTTCCCCGCCTGAAGGGACAGGTCGAATACGTCTCTGCAGATCATCTGATCGACCGGCTGAGCGGGCATTCCTATTACGCAGCGACCATCCGTGTGACGGATGAAAGACTGGCGCATATGCCCGATGTGAAGATGGTTCCCGGCATGCCGGTGCAGGCAATGATAATAACGGGCAAGAGCAGCGTCGCCTTGTATGCATTGCAGCCGCTCCTGGACAGCTTCAACAGGGCGTTTCGTGAGAATTGATGTATGCCCTGATCGGCCACGGCGCCGCGCGTTTTATCGAACGCGCAAAGGCCGCCGTAGCACTTTGAAATGCTGCATGTCTTTGTCCTTGAATCGAGGTCGAAGGACGACCGCAAATGGGCAAGCGAAAATTCAACGACGAAGAAGTCAGGGAAATCCTGGAGGAGCATCAGGCCGGCGCGACCGTATCGGAAGTGTGCCACCGGCATGGCATCAGCCAACCGACCTTCTACCGCTGGCAGTCGTCGCAATTGAAAGGCTCGGAGTTCGACGCCAGGCGCATGAAGGCGCTCGAGCAGGAGAATCAAAAGCTCAAGAAATTGCTCGCCGAGGCCATGCTGACCGCGGCGACCCTCAGCGAGATGCTCGAAAAGACGTCGCGCTGACAGCTCTCCTTGCGGCCGGGATCCGGCCATTGCCGCTGCCGTTTCGCCCGCCCAGGAGCGCCACCACCTCCGTCCGGTTCTGAACCTGCAGCTTTCGCATGATGTGCTGCAAATGCATCTTCACGGTGTGATCGGAGAGGTTAAGCTTGCCCGCAATGACCTTGTTCGACGAGCCGCATCTGAGTTCGGCCAGAACGTCGGCCTCGCGCGGCGTGAAATCGGCCAATCCATCGCATTGGCCGCCCGCTTGCGGCTCTCCGCCAATCTCGTCGCTCGCAGCGGCGCCATCCTTGATCGCCCCCAGCGGATCCGGACAGAAGATGCCACCGGCGAGCACCAGCCGCAAACCGGCAAGCGCGAGCTCGATCCTGAGCGACGGGGTGAAAAAACCGCGAACACCCAGTTTCAGGATCTGGGCGGCCGTCGTCAGGTCGTCCGTGTCCGCCAGCACGGCAATCGGTGCATCGGCAAAGCGTTCGCGGATGTCGGCAAGCTCGCCGCGCAAGCTGAGGCTGCCGACCCCTCTTCCGGCGAGATCCAGCGTGACCAGGCGGACGTCCAGCCCGGTGGCCTGGTCAAGACTCGCGGTCGAGATCATGTCGACGAAGTGCCAGCCGGCGAGTTCACGCTCGAGAAGCCTCACGATGACGGTGCGCGTGAGTGTATCATGCTGGATGACGATTCCGGTCGGTGCACTGCGGCCGTGGCGACGCGCCGTTCCTGAACTGATAGACACGAGTCAACCCCCCAGGATTCTCTGCAACCAGATTAGCGCTGCATAGCCTATGCGTGTTCTTACATCCTGTCATGAAACAATCAGGATTAATCCCGTCGAAGTAAGGTTATAATAAAGCAATGCAAAACAGTAATATAGCTGAGACTCGGCCTCACCGCGATCAGATCCTGTAACATATATTGAGCGAGAGTTTTCACTGTTTATTGCAAAGTCGGAGGAAGCGCGGCCGAGGCGCAGAACGCAACCGCTCACCGGCGGCATTGAGCCCTCAAGCGCCTTTCGCGCCGCAACGTCCTCGGTGCCACTTTCGTATTCATGAGCCGCATCCGAGGGCGCCATCTCCGACGTCCAGGCTCGTGAACAGTTGAAATACGAACGAGAGGGGTCCGCATCGTAGGACCCCTCCCCCTTGTGGGGAGGGGTTAGGGAGGGGTACGACTGGGAGGGGAGCGCCCGGTCTGGTCGTGCAGCAGGATGATAATGTCGTAGACAGGCTCAAATGGCGTCGCTGCACACTCTAATATCCCGCCAAACACCAACTAGGGTCGCATTCCATGGCAGAGTTTCCTGAAAAGGCGAAGGTCGTAATCGTAGGTCTGGGTGGCATCGTCGGCGCGTCGATCGCCCATCACCTGATCGAGCGTGGATGGGACGACATCGTCGGCATCGACAAGTCCGGCATTCCCACCGATATCGGCTCGACGGCGCATGCCTCGGACTTCTGCTACACGACGAGCCACGACTTTCTTTCGGTTTGGACGACCCAGTATTCGATCGACTTCTTCGAGAAGATGGGCCACTACGCCCGCATCGGCGGTCTGGAAGTCGCACGCACCGGCGACGAGACCTGGATGGAGGAGATCAAGCGCAAGCTTTCCTCCGCCAAGGCCTTCGGCACCCGCGCGCACTATGTCTCGCCGGCCGAAATCAAGAAGATGTTCCCGCTGATCGAGGAAGATCAGGTGATGGGCGGCATGTTCGATCCGGATGCCGGCCTCGTCGTCCCGCGCTCGCAGACGGTTGCCGGCAAGCTGGTCGATGCGGCGGAAAAGTCCGGCAAGCTCAAGGTCTTCGGCAATACGCCGGCAACCTCGCTCCTGGTCGAGAACGGCCGCATCAAGGGCGTCGTCACGCATCGCGGCACGATCATGGCTGACCATGTCGTCGTCTGCGCCGGCATCTGGGGCCGCCTGATCGCCGAAATGGTCGGCGAAGACCTGCCGGTCATGCCGGTCGACCATCCGCTCACCTTCTTCGGCCCGTACAACGAATTCGAAGGCACCGGCAAGGAAATCGGCTTCCCGCTGCTGCGCGACCAGGGCAACTCGGCCTATATGCGCGACACCGGCGACCCGAAGACCACCGAAGGCGGCCAGATCGAATGGGGCTATTACGAGGCCAACAATCCGCGCCTCTGCCATCCGCGCGACATTCTCGAAAAGCACGAGGCGCGCCTGTCGCCCTCGCAGCGCGACCTCGAGATGGAGCAGATCATCGAGCCGCTCGAGCGCGCCATGGAACTGACGCCGATCCTCGGCGAGCTTGGCTATAACGAGGGCCACTCCTTCAACGGCCTCTTGCAGGTATCGGCCGCCGGCGGCCCCTCCTGCGGCGAGAGCCAGAAGGTGCGGGGCTTGTGGTACTGCGTCGCCATCTGGGTGAAGGACGGCCCCGGCTACGGCAAGCTGATCGCCGACTGGATGACGGACGGGCGCACCGAGATCGACCATGCCTCGATCGACTACGCCCGCTTCTACCCGCACCAGCTCGAAGAAAAGTACATCGAGGAGCGCTGCTTCGAGTCGGCGCAGAAGATCTACTTCCCGGCGGTGCATCCGCGCGAGCCCTATGCGGGCGGCCGCAACGTCAAGCGCTCGCCCTTCTACGAGCGCGAGAAGGAGCTCGGCGGCCACTTCATGGAACTCGGCGGCTGGGAGCGCGCGCACGGCTATGCCGCCAACGAGCACCTCCTGGAGAAATACGGCGACAGGGTGCCGGTGCGCGAGAACGAATGGGACAGCCGCCATTTCTGGCGCGTTTCCAACGCCGAACATCTGGCGATGAGCGAGGATTGCGGCATCGTCAACCTCTCGCACTTCCACATGGTCGACATCGAAGGTCCGGACCATGTCGAGCTTCTCGAATGGCTTTGCGCCGCCAAGATCGGCGGAGACGGCAATATCGGCAAGGGCATCTACACCCACTTCCTCGACGACGAGGGCATGGTGCGGGCCGACTTCACCGTCTTCCGCATGGCCGACCGCTGCCGTCTCGTCAACGGCGCCGATGCCGGCCCGCGCGACTTCCACTACATGCGCCGCGTCGCCGAAGACCGAGGCCTCGACGTCACCATCACCGATGTTTCGGAGAAGTTCATCACCATCGGCATCTGGGGCCCGAATGCCCGCGAGACGCTGAAGAAGGTGGTTGCCGATCCGGCCGGCCTCGACGCCCAGAACTTCCCCTTCGCAGCGATCAAGCAGATCGAGATCGCCGGCAAGCCGGTCTCCGCCTTCCGCATCTCCTATGTCGGCGAACAGGGCTGGGAACTGCACATGAAATACGAGGATGGCCTTGCCGTCTGGGACGCGCTGCGCGCCACGGGGGTCATGGCCTTCGGCGTCGAGACCTATGCCAACTCGCGCCGCATGGAAAAGAGCCTGCGCCTGCAGAACGCGGATCTTCTCACCCAGTACAACCTCATCGAGGCCGATCTTGCCCGTCCGAAGGTCAAGGAAGCGGACTTCCGCGGCAAGGCGAAGCATCTGGAGTACAAGGCGCGCGAGCACCAGCCCGCCATGCTCTGCACGCTCGTCATGTTGGAGAACACCGACAGGAACGGCGTGAAACGCTACCCGGTCGGCAACCTGCCGGTCATGGACCCGGAAACCGGTGAGGTGCTGGTCGACGAACTCGGCCGCCGCTCCTACACGACCTCCATCGCCTTCGGCCCGACGATCGGCAAGAACATCGCGCTGGCCTACCTGCCCTGGGCCTATTGCCAGGAGGGCCGCAAGCTGAACGTTGAGTATTTCGCCGAAACCTACCCGGTCGAAGTCGCCGGCGTCGGTTACAAGCCGCTCTACGACCCTGAAAACCTGAAGCCGCGCAGCTGACCGTCTGTTCGGTTCCTTACGTCACCGCGCCGCGCGTCTTTTCAGACGCGCGGCGTTGTCGTTAGGACCGCAAATTATCCCGTGGAAATCCGTGGCGAAGAGTTGCGGCTCCGGCTGCCAGACCGTCAATTCTCGACATGTCTACAGCCCCGAATCATGCATCGGCCCCTCTTGCGCCTCTCGCGTCGGTGCTGGACTTCGCCCGCACCCAGCGCCTGTCCCTGACGGACCTGCTCCAGCATGCGGAAGCGCGCAGCGGCGCCGGGAACCCGGTCGAGGCAGCCGAGATCTACAAGGTCTGGATCGCGTACAACGACACACACCCTTTCCTGCACCTCGTCTATTTCAACTATTCCGTCACGCTTCGTCAGCTCGGCGACATAGCGGGGTCGATCCACGCGCTCAGGGCCTGCTTGAAACTCGATCCGCGCTTCGCCCAGGCCCATATCAACCTCGGCCGCGCCTTCGAAGACAGCGGGCTCGCCACGCAAGCCATTCAGCAATGGCGCAGCCTCGTCGAGTTAACGGCGGAGAGCACGGCCGAACGGGTGGCGCATCGCCTGATGGCGCTTCAGCACATCGGCCGCGTCATGGAGAATGCCGGCCTGCTGGAAGAGGCGGAGACCGCCCTGTGGCAGGCAATCGAATTGCGGCCGGACAAGACCGAGGCCGGCCAGCATTGGAGCGCTCTCAGGCAGCGCCAATGCAAATGGCCGGTCCTGGTGCCGTCGGAGCATGCTTCCATGCGGCAGCTTCTCGACGCCATGTCGCCGCTGGCGCTTGCCTGCTATTCCGACGATCCGCTGTTCCAGCTCGCCAAGGCCTGCCGCTACAACAAGTCCTTCGTCGGACGTCCCGACTTGAGCGGCTTCTCCCGCAGGATGCCGAAGCGGAAGACGGGAACCGGCGAGCGCCTTCGCGTCGGCTATGTTTCCTCGGATCTGCGCGACCATGCGGTCGGCTTCGCGCTCAGGGAAGTGCTGGAACTGCACGACAAGAAGAGCGTCGAGATCTATGCCTATTATTGCGGCGATCCGGTTTCGAACGACGCAACGCAGACGCGGATGAAGAACGCCGTCGACTGCTGGCGCGACATCGCTCAGCTCAGCGACGCGGACGCGGCGAGGCAGATCACCGCCGACGACGTCGATATTCTCGTCGACGTCAACGGCTACACCAAGCACGCGAGAACGAAGATCTTCGCCTATCGTCCGGCGCCGGTCATCGTCAATTTCTGCGGCTATCCGGGGTCTATGGGCAGCCCCTTCCATCAGTATATGATCGCGGACGAGCGCATCGTCCCGCCCGAAAACGAGATCTACTACTCCGAGAAAGTGCTGCGCATTCCATGCAGCCAGCCCGTCGACCGCAAACGGGTGATCGCAGACGAGCCGTCACGGGCGGAAGCGGGGCTGCCGGAGGACGTCTTCGTCTTCGCCTGCTTCAACGGCATGCAGAAGATCACCGAACCCACCTTCGCCCATTGGATGACGATCCTGAAGGCGGCGCCCGCCAGCGTGCTCTGGCTGCTCACCGGAGGCGACGCCGTGGATCAGCGCCTGCGTCAGACGGCGGAGAAGGCCGGTGTCGCGCCCGACAGGCTCATTTTCGCGCCCAAGGCGCCGAATGCAAGGCATCTCGCCCGGATCGCACTCGCCGATCTCTTCCTCGACACCTTCCCCTACGGCGCCCACTCGACGGCGGCCGATGCGCTGACCATGGGACTACCCGTCCTGACATTCCCCGGCAAGAGCTTCGCGGCACGCTTCTGCCATAGCATCGTTGCCGCCGCCGGCATTCCGGAACTGATTTGCAGCGGTCCGGAACACTATGTGGAAAAGGCGATTGCCCTTGCGAAAGCGCCCGCGGAGCTCGCAACGATCCGCGAGGCGCTGCAGGCCGGACGCGAGACGAGCGTGCTCCGCGACATTCCTGCTCTTGCCCGCAGGCTCGAAGAGCTGTTCTGGCAGATGCAGGCTGAATGCGAGCGCGGCGAGACACCGGTGCCGGACCTCAGCAATCTCGACCTCTATTACGAGATCGGGGCCGAATGCGTGGAGGGCAACATCGCATTCTCGGACGATCGGACCTATCGCCAGCGCTATCTGGAGAAGCTGACAGCCTTGAACGCCTACGCTCCGATTCCCGCCGACAACCGCCTCTGGACGGCAGAGACCGTTTCCGCGACATGATAAAGCTAAAGAGCGGGAAAATTGCAGTGGTCGGCGCCGGACTTTCGGGTGCGGTGATCGGGCGCGAACTCGCCGAAGCGGGGCACCAGGTCGAAGTCTTCGATACGCGCGACCACATCGCCGGCAATTGCCACACCGAACGCGACAAGGAAACGGGGGTGATGGTCCATGTCTATGGACCGCACATCTTTCACACGGATGACCGCGAAGTCTGGGACTATGTGAACCGCTTCGAGCGATTCATGCCCTACAGAAATCGCGTCAAGACGACGAGCAAGGGGCAGGTCTATTCCCTGCCTATCAACCTGCACACGATCAATCAGTTTTTTGGCAAGTCCTTACGGCCGGACGAGGCGCGCGCCTTCATCGAAGAACAGTCCGACACGACGATCGCAGATCCGAAGACGTTCGAGGAACAGGCACTGCGCTTCATCGGCCGGGAGCTCTATCAGGCGTTCTTCGAGGGATATACCGAGAAACAATGGGGCTGCTCCCCGGCCGAGCTGCCCGCTTCCATCCTGAAGCGGCTTCCGGTGCGCTTCAATTACGACGACAACTACTTCTTTCACACCTATCAGGGCATGCCGGAAAACGGCTATACCGTAATGGTCGGGCGAATTCTTGATCATCCGAACATCACGGTTCATCTCCAGACGCGCTTCCATCGAGACTGGAGCGGTGACTTCACGCAGACGTTCTATTCCGGCCCGCTCGACGGCTATTTCGACTATGAATACGGGCGCCTGGGATACCGCACGCTGGATTTCGAGCGCTTCACCTATGAAGGCGACTACCAGGGTTGCGCCGTCATGAACTACGGGGACGCTTCGGTCCCCTATACGCGTATCACCGAGCACAAGCACTTTTCGCCATGGGAAGAGCATTCCGGTTCGGTCTGCTATCGCGAATACGCGCGCGCCTGCGGCCCGGATGACATCCCCTACTATCCGATCCGCCTGGTCGAGGATAAAACACAACTCGCGCAATATCTCGCGCGGGCGGCTCAGGAACCCTTCGTCACCTTTGTCGGCCGCCTTGGAACATACCGCTATCTCGACATGGACGTGACCATCCGCGAGGCGCTGGACGCGGCGCGGGACTTCCTGTCCGGCAGCGCCGCGCGCGCGTCTGATCCAAAGCGCCAGGCATCATCCCGTCTGCTGGAATCAACCTAGCCGAGAGCCAGATAGGCCTCGATGACGGCGGCGATCTGATCCGAGTTCAGGGACCCCATCTGCGACTCCATCAGGGCGTTGAGCTGGGCGCTCGTCAGATTGGATATGTCTTCCGTTGAAAGCCCCGCGACACCGGTCGAACTGAACGACCTGACATCTTCCGTCGAGAAGGTGGCGAGATCCTCCGTGGTCAACGCCGCGACCTGCGCCGACGTCAGAGCGCCGACCTGCCCCGGCGTCAAGGCCTCGGCCTGCGCCGTCGTCAGAGCAGCCATGACTGCGGTTCTCAAGCCGGACACGGCGCTCGTGCTCAAGGCGACGACATGATCGGTGGAGAACTGGGCGATGGCATCCGTACCGAGTGCGGCGGCCTGTATTGCATTCAGAGCGGCGATCTGCGACGTGGACAGCGCCGCGATCTGATCGGTGTTCATCGCCGCCACTTGATTGTAACTCAAGGCCGCAACCTGGCTCGTCGTCAAGGCGGCGATCGCATCGGTGGACAGCGCCGCGACGAAGGTCGTGGACAGCCCCTTTATCGCAGGCGCGCTGATCGCCGCGAGTTCCGCCGTCGAGAAGGTGTTGAGATCCTCCGTGGACAGACCCGCGAGCCCAGCCGAACTCAAGGCGGCAACCTGGCTGGTGGATAGCGCGTCGATCTGCTCCGCGCTCAGCGCCGCGACCTGGATGCTGCTCAGCCCGGCTATGGCGGCCGTGCCCAAAGCCGCAATCTCCGCCGTCGAAAGCCCGGCGATGAAGTCCGTGGTCAGTCCCGAAATGCCTTGCGAACTGATCGCCGCCAGTTCCTCGGCCGAGAAGGTGGCGAGATCGTCTGCGGAGAGCCCCGCAAGCCCATCCGCAGTCAACGCGCCGATCTGAGCGATGGAAAGCGCATCGATCTGATCGGCGCTGAGTGCTGCCACCTGACCGCTGGTCAGGCCCGCAATACCGGTTGTGCTCAAGGCTGCAATCTGGGCCGTCGAGAGAGCCGCTATGTCATCGGTGCCGAGAACCGCTACCTGATTGGAGCCGAGGGCGGCGATCTGCGCCGTGGTCAGGGCCTCGATCTGGTCGATGTTCAAGGCCGTGATTTGGCCGGTGGAAAGGCCAGAGACGCCAGCCGTGCCCAGGGCGGCGATCTGCTCGGTCGAGAGCGCGGCGATCGTGCTCGTCGACAGGCCCGTTATGGCGCTTGCACTGATCGCCGCGATCTTCGCGGTCGAGAACGTCTCCAGGTCGTCAATGCCGAGCGCAGCTATCTGCTTCGAACTCAGCGCCGCCACCTGGCGAGACGTCAGGGCGTCGACCTGGTCAGTGCTCAAAGCTGCGATCTGCGCGGTGGAAAGACCTGCGATGCCGCCCGTGCCGAAAGCGGCGATCTGCTCGGTCGACAGTGCGGCGATCGTGTTCGTCGACAGGCCCGATATGGCGCTCGAACTGATCGCCGCGATATCGGCGGTCGAGAATGACTCCAGATCGTCCAGTCCAAGCGCAGCAATCTGCATCGAGGTCAACGCCGCAACCTGAAGGGAGGTCAAGGCTTCGACGTGGTCGACGCTCAAGGCCGCCAGCTGGTCGGTGGAAAGGCCGGCAATTCCGGCCGTCCCCAGGGCCGCGATCTGACTTGTCGAAAGGGCTGCCAAGCCGGCCGTGCTGAGGGCCGCAACCTGCTTCGAGCCGAGCGCGCCCACTTGCGCCGCGGTCAGCGCCTCGACCTGACCGGTGGTCAAGGCGGCGATCTGGCCGGCGGAAAGCCCCGCAATGCCGGCCGCGCTCAAGGCAGCGATCTGCTCCGCCGATAGCGCGGCAACCGTACCGGTGGACAGGCCTGATATCGCGCTGGAACTGATCGCCGCCATGTCTGCGGTCGAGAAGAGCTCCAGATCGTCCACGTCCAAGGCCGCAATCTGGGTCGCACTCAACACTGCCACCTGGACAGAGGTCAGAGCCTCGATCTGAGCGGCGCTGAGGACAGCGATCTGGTCGGTGGAAAGACCCTTGATACCCGTTGTGCCCAGGGCGGCGATCTGGCTCGCCGACAGGGCCGCAATACCGCCAGTGCCCAGAGCCGCGACCTGTTTGGAGCCAAGGGCGCCGGCCTGCCTCGTCGACAGGGCTTCGATCTGCTCGGTGGCCAAGGCAGCGATCTGGACGGTCGATAGGCCGGCGATACCCGACGTGCTCAGGGCGGCGATCGTCTTGGTCGAGAGGACTGCAATCGTCGCCGTGGAAAGGCCCGCCACGGCACTCGAACCGAGTGCCGCAATCTCGGCGGTCGTGAACGCCTCCAGATCGTCCGGTCCGAGGGCGGCAACCTGGGTGGAGGTCAGTGCACCCACCTGAAGCGTGGTCAAGGCCTCGATCTGGTCGCCGGTCAGGGCAACGATCTGCGTCGAGGTCAATCCCGCGATGCCCGCCGTGCTCAAGTTGGCGATCTGGGCGGTCGAGAGCGCCGCCACGCCGTCGGTGCCAAGCGCCATGACCTGTTTTGAACTCAAAGCGTTGACCTGGCTCGTCGACAAAGCCTGGATCTGCGCACTGGTCAGCGTATGGATCTGGCTTGTGGACAGGCCGGCGATGGCCGCCGCGTTCAAGGCGCCGATCTTATCCGTCGAGAGGGCGGCGATCGTGTCCGTCGACAGTCCGGCCACGGCGTTTGAACCGATTGCCGCGATTTCGGCGGTCGAGAAGGTCGCTATGTCGTCCGTGCTCAGGGCGGCGATCTGCTTGGCGCTGAGAATGCCGATCTGAGCGGTCGTCAGCGCCTCGATCTGGGCATTGGTCATCGCGGCGATCTGCGTGGTCGTCAATCCCGCTATGGCTGCCGTGCTCAAGGTGGCGACCTGGTCCGTCGTGAGAGCCGCCATGTTGTCCGTGCCGAGCGAGGAGACGGAACCGAGGGCGCCGATCTGGGCGGCGGTCAAGGCCGCCAGTTGATCGGTGCTCAAGGCTGCGATCTGCTTCGTGGTCAGCCCGGCAATGGCCGCGGTGCTCACTGCGGCGACCTGATCAGTCGAAAGGGCTGCCACAGCGGCGGTGGTGAGGCCGGATATGGCATCTGCGCCGATCGCCGCAATGTCGTTGGTGGAGAAGGTCGCTATGTCATCACTGCCGAGGGCGGCAAGCTGCACGGCACTGAGCACACCGACCTGCGCGGTGTACAGGGCCTCGGCTTGGCCAGTGCTCAGGGCAGCGATCTGCCGGGTGGACAGGCCCGCAATGCCGGCTGCGCTGAGCGCTTCGATCTGTTCCCTGGTGAGGGCGCCCACGACCGCTGTGGTCAATCCCGCCATCGCGCTCGATCCGATGGCCGCAATGTCCTTGAGCGAGAAGGTTGCGATATCGTCCGCTTCAAGCACCGCAAGCTGCGCAGAACTGAGCGCGGCGACCTGGGTCGGGGTCAGTGCCTCGACTTGGTCGCTGCTCAGGGCCACGATCTGACCCGTGGAGAGACCCGCAATTCCAGCCATGCTCAGGGCGGCAATCTGGTCCGTCGAGAGGGCCGCTAGATCGCCCGTGCCGAGGGCGCTCACCTGCGCCGAAGTCAATGCAGCAATTTGCGTGACACGCAGGACTGCAATCTGGTCGCTCGTCAATGCGGAAATCTGGGCCGTGGAAAGACCCGCAATGCTGGCCGTGCTCAGGGCGGCAATCTGATCCGGCGAGAGCGCTGCCACGACGGCTGTGGTCAGCCCCGGTATGGCATTCGAACCGATCGCCGCAATGTCCTTCGTCGAAAAGGTAGCTATGACGTCGGCACTGAGGGCCGCGAGTTGCGCGGAGCTGAAAGTGCCGACCTGGACTGGGGTCAAAGCCGCCGCCTGCTCCGTGCTCAGGGCAACGATCTGTTTGGTGGACAGGCCCGCAATGCCGGCGGTGCTCAGGGCGGCGATCTGACCGGTCGAAAGGGCCACGATATCGTCAGTACCGAAGGCCGCAACCTGCGATGACGTGAGCGCCGCCACCTGCTTGGTCGTGAGGGCCGCGACGTGGCCGGTGCCCACCGCCTCAACCTGTTTGGTGGTGAGCCCGGCGATGGCCACCGTGCTCAGGGCAGCGATCTGGTCGGTCGAAAGAGTCGCCAGGACGGTCGTGGTCAATCCCGAAATGGCAGGCGAGCCGATGGCCGCAATGTCCTTCGTCGAGAAAGTTGCAATGTCGTCCGTTTCCAGCACTGCGAGTTGCGTGGAGGTGAGAGCGCCGACTTGGGCCGTGGTCAAGGCCTCCATCTGCGCAGTGCCGAGCGCAACGAGCTGTTTGGTGGTAAGCCCGGCGATGGCGGCCGTGCTCAAGGCGGCGATCCGGTCGGTCGAGAGCGAGGCCAGCACGGTCGTGGTCAGGCCTGATATGGCGCTGGAGCTGATCGCTGCTATCTCACTGGTCGAGAATGTTGCCAGACCGTCCGTTTCCAGCACCGCGAGTTGCGCAGAGCTGAGCGCGGCGACCTGGGTGGAGGTGAAGGCTTCGAGCTGGTCGGTGCTCAGCGCAACGATTTGCTTGGTGGAAAGGCCGGCAATGCCGGCCGTTTTCAGAGCGGCGATCTGGTCGGTCGACAGGACTGCTATATTGGTCGTGCTGAGAGCAGTAACCTGTGTCGAACTCAGCACCGCAACCTGCTTGGTGCTCAGAGCGGCAATTTGGTCAGTGCTGAGTGCGGCGATCTGATCGGTCCCGAGCCCACCGATGCCGGCCACGCTCAGGGCGAGGATCTGGTCGGAGGACAAGCTCGCGACCTTGTCCGTTCCGAGCGCTGCGACTTGCGCGGAACTGAGCACCGAAACCTGCTTGGTCCCGAAAGCGGCAATCTGGCCGTTACTCAATCCATCGATCTGGTCGGTGCTCAGGCCCCTGATGCCGGCCGTGCTCAGAGCCGTGATCTTGTCCGTGGAAAGCGCCGCTATGGCTTCGACGGAAAGACCCCTTATGGCGCTGGAGCCGATCGCCGCGATGTCCGCGGTCGAGAAAGTTGCGATGTCCTCAGCGTCTAGCGCCGCCAACTGTGCCGAGCTGAGAGCGCCGGTCTGCACAGAGGAAAAGGCTTCGACCTGGGCGGTGGACAGGGCCTCGACCTGATCCGTGCTCAGGCCTACGATACCCTTCGTGCTGAGGGCGGCAATCTGGGCGGTGGAAAGGGCCGCAACAGTGTCGGCAGAAAGGCCCGCTATGGCGCTGGAGCCGATCGCCGCGATATCCGCGGTCGAAAAGGCTGCTATATCGTCGGCGGCCAACACCGCGAGCTGGATCGAACTGAGGGCACCCACCTGCGTGGAAGACAGGGCTTCGAGCTGGAGAGTGGACAAGGCCTCGACCTGATCCGTGGTCAAACCGGCAACGCCCTTCGCGCTCAAGGCGGCAATCTGGTCCGTGGACAGGGCAGCGATATTCTCCGTGCTGAAGCCGGCGACCTGAGTCGAACCCAACGTCCTGATTTGTGCCGTGGACAGGGCGGCGGCCTGAAGCGTTGAGAGTACACCGAGCTGCGTGGCCGTCAGGCTCGCGACAGCGCTTGTGCTCAAGGCGGCGACCTGATCGGCCGAAAGTGCGGCGACCGCAGCCGTGGTCAGGCCCGCTACCGCCTTATCACTGATCGCCGCGATATCGGCGGTCGAGAATATTGCAATATCGTCCGTCCCAAGCGCCGCAAGCTGTTTCGAACTGAGCGCCTTTACCTGCGGCGCTGTGAGCGCTTCGGCCTGGCCGGTCGACAGCGTGGCAATCTGCGCTGTCGTCAGGCCCGCGATGGCCTTCGTGGTCAGTGTGGCGATCTGGTCCGTCGTCAGGACCGCGATGTGTCCCGTGCTCAGGGCCGCCACTTGCGTCGCACTCAATGTCCTGACGGTCAGCGCTGTGGCCTGGGCGGTCGATAAGGCGCCTATTTGTGTGGTCGTCAGGCTCGCGATAGCACTGGTGGTCAAAGCGGTAATCTGGTCGGTGGAAAGCGCCGCAATCGCGTCGGTGGTCAGGCCTCCAATGGCTTTGTTGCTGATCGCTGCGATATCGGCGGTGGAGAATGCCGCAATGCCGTCGGTCCCGAGCGCTGCAAGCTGCCTCGAGCTCAGCACCTTCACCTGTGCAACAGACAGCGCCTCGACTTGGGTCGGCGACAGAGCGGCGAGCTGCCCCGTCGTCAGGCCGGAGACGGCTGTCGTGTTGAGGGCAGCGATCTGATCCGTGGAGAGCGCCGCGAGCGCCGCCGTCGTCAGGCCGGCTATCGCTCTATTGGTGATAGCCGCAATATCGACGGTTGAAAACGCCGCGATATCGTCCGTTCCGAATGCGGCAAGTTGTCTTGAGCTCAGTGCCTTCACGTGCAAGGCGGTCAGCGCTTCCGCCTGGCCCGTCGAAAACGCATCGATCTGCGCGGTCGTCAGGCCCGTGACGCCCGTCGTGCTCAGAGCCGCGATCTGATCCGTCGACAGGACCGCGATGTTGTCCGCGCCCAGGGCGGCGACCTGCGCCGGGCTCAACGTCCGGACCTGCGCGATGGACAGAGCCGCCGCCTGTGCGGTCGAAAGAACGCCGATCTGTTTGACCGTCAAACTTGCGACCGCACCCGTGCTCAAGGCGGCCAGCTGATCCGTCGAAAGCGTTGCGACGACCTCGGTGGACAGCCCCCCTACGGCCTTGTTGCTGATTGCAGCAATATCGCCGGTGGAGAGTGTCGCGACGTCATCCGTACCGAGCACTGCAACCTGCCTTGAGCTCAGCGCGCTGACCTGGAAGGACGACAGTGCCTCGATTTGGGCGGTCGACAAGGCCGCGAACTGTGCCGTGGTAAGCCCCGCGACAGCGCTGGTGCTTAATGCGGCAATCTGCTCGGTCGAAAGTGACGCTATGACGTCGGTGGCAAGACCGGACACCGCCTGCCCGCCGATGGATGCGATGTCGGCAGTCGAGAAGGTCGCCAGATCCTCGGCGCTGAGCGCCGAGAACTGCAACGCACTGAGGGCGCCGACCTGAGACGACTGCAAGGCTTCCGCCTGAACCGTCGTCAGCGCCCTGATCTGCGCTGTGGTGAGCCCCGCAACCTGATTCGTGCCCAGGCTTTCTATGTCGTATTTGTCGAGCACGGCCAGTTGATCCAGCGTCAGCCCGACGATGGCGCTGCGTGAAATCGCGGCAAGTTGCTGGTTGCTGAGGACATCGACATCCTCGGTATCAAGGGCCGCGATCTGGGCAGAGGAAAGCACGCTGATCTGCTTCGTGGTGAGCAACGCCACATCTTCCGTGGACCAGGCAGCAACCGCCGCAGTCGAGAGCGCTCTGATCTGACTGGTGCTCAGGGACGAAATGGTCGAGCTCATGCGTGCAAACCCTTGCGGTTCGGACAATCCTGTTCGCCGCCTGTCGCTCCGGAAACCACGCGCGTGTCCACGGTCGAGGCTGACGCAGTCCGCCCTACCGGTTACGACCGGTCGCACGGACTCACCACCTCTAGGAAAGGTGACTTGCCCGAAGCTGATATTGAAACGCTTCGTGGTGACGCGTGTGGAAATTCGTTTTCGGGGGGTGAACCGCAGGAGCGCGCCTGTGCCGTGCCCCGAAACGCAAAAATCCCCGCTGTTTTGGCGGGGATGATGGGAGTGTGTGCTGTTGATCTGGTTGCGGGGGCAGGATTTGAACCTGCGGCCTTCAGGTTATGAGCCTGACGAGCTACCGGGCTGCTCCACCCCGCGTTATGCTTGTCCGGGTTTTCTTGCCCGGTTGTTTGTCTGTTTGCCCGTCCTCGGCCGTTCGGCCTGCGGGCGTTCGGGGCTGCTCCACCCCGCGTTATGGTTCGAATGGTTTGTTTCGCCGTTTTGTCGGCGTGTGAGAGAAGATGTTTTTTGTTTTCGCCGCTGCCTTGTCCTTCACGGCTTTGCCGTGAAGGGGAGCGGCGTTTTTCTTGCGCTTTGCAGACCTGGCAGCGACCTACTCTCCCGCGTCTTGAGACGAAGTACCATCGGCGCTGGGGCGTTTCACGGCCGTGTTCGGAATGGGAACGGGTGCAGCCACCCCGCCAGAACCACCAGGTCGGCAAAGCGCAAGCTTTTGCGCCCTAAGGGCGCAAATTGATTTCGAGAAGCTGGTGAAGCGATTGCTTCGTTTTTTTGAACACGTCTTCGACGGCGCTTGGGGCACTCATCGGAGCTTTAGCTCCGCAAGGCCAAAGGCCGTCGCGCCTTTTGGCGCGCCCTCCCGGAGGCATCCGCGACAGCGGATCGCCGTGAGGGCTAAAAGCTCATCTTCGATGAGCATGAGCAATGGGAACGATCAAGCCGATCGAACGATTAGTACCGGTAAGCTTCATGCGTTGCCGCACTTCCACACCCGGCCTATCAACGTGGTCGTCTTCCACGGTTCTCGAGGGAATACTCGTTTTCAGGTGGGTTTCCCGCTTAGATGCCTTCAGCGGTTATCCCTTCCATATATAGCTACCCTGCTATGCCCTTGGCAGGACAACAGGTCCACCAGAGATATGTCCATCCCGGTCCTCTCGTACTAGGGACAGATCCTGTCAATATTCCTACACCCACGGCAGATAGGGACCGAACTGTCTCACGACGTTCTGAACCCAGCTCACGTACCGCTTTAATTGGCGAACAGCCAAACCCTTGGGACCTGCTCCAGCCCCAGGATGCGATGAGCCGACATCGAGGTGCCAAACAACCCCGTCGATATGGACTCTTGGGGGTCATCAGCCTGTTATCCCCGGCGTACCTTTTATCCGTTGAGCGATGGCCCTTCCACGCGGGACCACCGGATCACTATGACCGACTTTCGTCTCTGCTCGACTTGTCAGTCTCGCAGTCAGGCGGGCTTATGCCATTGCACTCGACGAGCGATTTCCGACCGCTCTGAGCCCACCATCGCGCGCCTCCGTTACTCTTTCGGAGGCGACCGCCCCAGTCAAACTACCCACCATACACTGTCCCGGATCCGGATGACGGACCGCGGTTAGACATCCATGACGATAAGGGTGGTATTTCAAGGATGGCTCCACGAGAACTGGCGTCCCCGCTTCAAAGCCTACCACCTATCCTACACATGCCGACACGAATGCCAGTGTAAAGCTATAGTAAAGGTGCACGGGGTCTTTCCGTCTGACCGCAGGAACCCCGCATCTTCACGGGGAATTCAATTTCACTGAGTCTATGTTGGAGACAGCGGGGAAGTCGTTACGCCATTCGTGCAGGTCGGAACTTACCCGACAAGGAATTTCGCTACCTTAGGACC